>OZ252103.1:0-3724616 GCA_965248395.1 bacterium | reverse complement strand
TAAGTGTGGTAAGTATACGGTATGTCAAAATCAGAAAACACCATGCACGATGCGAACCGGAAGGGATGGGACGCGGTTTCGGCCAAATGGCAGGCGAACATTGACGCCAGGATGGACTGGCGCCGGGTACCGGAGAATATCCGTCTCGTGCTGGACGAGGAAGAGCTAGGGTATTTCGGCGACGTGTCCGGCCGGTCCGCCTGCGTCCTGGGAAGCGGGGATAACCTGGTCGCCTTCGCCCTGGCCGGCGCCGGGGCAAAGGTCACCTCGGTCGATATCTCCGGGACTCAGTTGGATGTCGCCGGCGAAAGGGCGAAGGGAATTGGACTTTCGATCCAATTCCACCGGGCCGACGTGACCGATCTGCACGAACTGCGGGATGATGCCTTCGACCTCGTCTACACGGGCGACCACGTCGCCGTGTGGGTGTCCGATCTCAAGCGATACTATGGCGAGGGTTACCGCATTCTGAAGCCCGGCGGGCTCTTTATGATAAACGAGTATCACCCGATCCGCCGGCTGTGGCGGCTTGCGCCGGGGCCGCTGAAGCAGGAGTTCGGTTACTTCGACCACGGTCCCTTCGAGTACGACCGGTCGGAGGACTTGCCAGACGGCGCATCCGGTCCGTTGCCCAGCTACGAGTTCCACTGGACGATCGCGGACATGACATGCGCCATGCTCGACGGAGGATTCGAACTCCTGGCACTGAGGGAGTACGGTGACGAGAGCCAGGGTTGGGAAGGCGGCGCGCCCCTGGAGCGGATGCCGTCCATCCTCCTCCTGGTGGGCCGGAAGAAGCCTGGAAAGCTGGCGCAGTAGATGCTGTTTGGCTCTATTTTGCCCTGAGGGACTTCTTCAGCAGCTTGCCCCAGACCCTGTCATAGGGATGGACGGCATCCACCTGCAGGTCTCCACGGTAGACGGGACGACCCTCGTTAGCCCAGGCAAAAATCGAGCCTTCAAGGTTGTAGATCTCCGCGTATCCTTTTTTCATCAGAAACCGGGCCATCTCGGACGAGCGGTAGCCCACGGAACAGTACAGCACGACCCTACGGCCCGGTGTCGCCCATTCCAACGCCTTCAACGCCTCGTCTTCCGAGGAAGCCTTAAGCGCGCCTTCCAGGTGGCTGACTTCGTATTCCCCCTGTTCCCGCGTGTCGACGATCAAGGGGCGGTCCGCCCCACCGGATTCGTCGAGCCAGGAAGCCAGGGTGTCGGTCGAAACCTGGGCAACCTCGGGGAACTTGGCGCGGACCATCTTCAGCGTAGTTGACCAGAACATGGAACTTTCCTCTGATTCTTCCTGGGCGGCACCGTTTGAAACGGTTACGGCTGCCGCGGCGCAGATCGCCAGGTGCATGATGTAGGAAAGAACTGGTTTGAATCCTGGTAGTTCGACCCGATGCATTCAATGCCCCGTTTTCCAGAAATCCGCCTCGTGGAGACCGTTCCAGGGTACCAGCCACCCCGACGTACGATGTTGGAGTTGATCGCCCCCATAGACCACGACTACGGAATCCGGGTGGGTTGACTGGCCGATATGTCTTTGGACCCTTAGCGTCCCGGCAAAAAGATTTGATGATGCCGTTTCTGCCGACTTTGCCTCGACGAGTGTTCTACGAGACGGTTGTTCGATGATGAGATCGACTTCGGCGCCGTTGCGGTCGCGATAGAAACTGAGTCCCTGGAAGTCGCCGTGGTTCATCCTGTATTTGGCGATTTCCGAAGCGACCCAGGTTTCGAAGATCGGACCGCGAAGGGGATGGTTTCGCAGTTGTTCTGGCGTACGAATACCCAGCAGCCAGCAGGCAAGACCCGTATCGTAGAAGTGCAGTTTAGCCATCTTCACCAGTCGCTTTCGCAGATTCGAGTGAAATGCTGGCAGGCGAAAAACGAGAAAACTTGTCTCGAGTATGCTGAGCCAGGCCTTGGCAGTTGGTTGCGATATGCCGCAATCGTTGGCCAGTGACGAGTAGTTGACCAGTTGCGCGGTTCTCCCTGCGCATAGCTCCACGAATCGTTGGAATGTCGTCAGGTCCCCTACGTTGTTTAAGGAACGCACGTCGCGCTCGATGTAAGTGGCGACATAGGATCTGAACCAGTCCGCCGGTTCCAGTCCATGATCGAAGATACGGGGGTACGTCCCAGCGAGAAGAGTCTCTTCGAGACTGGCAGGATACCGGTCAAAGCGTATGATCTCACTACGGCTCAACGGAAGCAAATGGTATACGGCCGTCCTTCCGGCAAGCGATTGGCTGATCGACTCGAGTAAAGACAGGTTTTGCGAACCCGTAAGGATCCAGCGGCCTGGCACCGATTCTTCGTCGATTATGCCCTGTAAATAGGAAAGCAGGTCAGGGACGCGCTGCACCTCGTCGATGACGGCGCCTTCGGTGAACTGAGCCAGGAACCCACGGGGATCATCCCTTGCGAAAGAGCGAACGTCCGTCGCTTCGAGGGTTGCGTAGGGATGCCGGGGAAACAAGGATCGACACAGTGTGGTCTTACCACTTTGTCGGGGTCCGGTAAGCGTAATCGAAGGGAACTGGCGTGCCGCCTTTAACAACTCCGCGGCGAGATCTCGTTTTATCATAATCTGCAATTTACAGAGATAATTAGGCTAAATCAAGATATGATTTTGAATTAGCCTTATCAGGCAGGCAGTTTCCAATCAAGTCCCAACCCGTATTCTAGCCCGCGTAAAAGCATCGATTTCCGCGTTGGATTCAAGCCTGATGAAGTTGATATGCCGCCAGGCAGGGTCCTCCATGCGGGAGTACATGCCCATTCGCTTTCGTTTCTGCTGGGTAACGATCCACCAGGCCAGGGAGTCTTCCCGGTTCCAGAACTTGAGGTTGGGCCAGAATCTCTCGTAGTTCGTTCCCCAAAGTAGTTCTTTCGATCGCGAGCGTTTCCAGGACCGGATCAACATGCGCCAGACCAGCCGGTACGCGGGCAGATCCAGCCATATGACCGTCTCCACCCGCGGCCAGAAAACCCGTTGCGAAAAGGTCATGTAGGAACCGGCGACCACCCACCCGTCGCCAGTAGTCGCCTCGGCCAGGCGCCGTTCAAGTTCCTTGGGATCCTTTTCGGCGAGACTGACCCATCCCGCCCTCCAGTTGAGCGCGTCCAGTTCCACGAGTGGGACGCGAAGGGCGGCCGCCAGCCCGGCGCCCAACGTGCTCTTGCCCGAGCAACTGTTCCCGGTGACGTGGATCCGCCGGCCGATCGGTACGCCTCGATAGAACCCGGCATGGTCATTTCGCATGGGTGATCCTTCAAGCCCCGGTTCCCCGTACAGATAGGAGATATTATACCGGCGTAAGGTAGGCCGCCGGCGAGTCACACTTCATACTCCAGTGTCATGTCGTGCTCCTCGGCATGTCCAGCAGAGAACCTGCCGGTACCCGAAAGCCCTGCCAGTTCCTCTGTACCTGACCCGGGCACCACCTCGCACTCCGCCGTGGCCTTCTCTCCGTCGTAAGACCCCGTGTGTCGTAGCACGAAGCTGCCGGTTCGCCCACCCAGGTTGCCTATAACCTTCTCGAAACCTGAGAACGAGGCGACCCCACTGTCAAGATGCGTCATTATGTACATGAGGTTGCCTGTCCCGGATAGGTCACCATGGAAAGACTTCTTCACGTGTGCCCGAGTTAGCTTCGGCCCGTCCTCGGGTTCGTCAAATGGGGCTTCGTCCCAGCTTAAGATCTTGAATGTGGCTTTGGTGAGCATCTTTTCTTCTCCCATGAATCACGGCGGTCTCTGCAAAGCCGCCGAGAGCCAGACCGGCAGGGCGGCCCGTGGATTTTCCCTCCAGTCCATCATCCGGCTGTCGTCACCCGCCAGATAGGAGGATCCTTCCCAGAAATTCGGGTCTTCGGCGGGGCTCTCCAGGATGCGGCGAAGGACAAAACCGGCATCCGCCGCCGGGTTCAGGATATCGGCGAGCGTCCAGTTGAACTCGAAGGTCCCGTCCTTCTCATCCCGGAAGGGCCCGGTCTGCCAGTAAGACTTTTCCACCTCGATCGGTATGGTCTGATCGGTCCAAGGCCTCTGGAACGGATGCACGTCGTAGAAGATGTAATGTCCACCCGGTTTCAGCACGCGGAAAACCTCGCGAAATACGGCCCTCAGGTCCGCGATCCAGACGAAGAATCCGTTGGTTGAACAGACCAGGTCGAAGGTCCTATCGGCCAGCGACTTGAGATCGGAGGCGTCGGCCTGAACCAAGGTGATGGAAAGTCCCAGGTGCGCCGCGCGTTCAGAGGCGGTTTCCAACTGTCCACCGGATATGTCGACCGAAGTGACATGAGCCTTCATGCCTGCGAGGGCGAACGCCGCGTAGTTGTCCCCGCTGCCGATGATGCAGACTTCCCTGTCTTCCACGTCACCCGCAAAATCGCCGATCAGTTCCAGCGCTCCGCCCGCGAATCCGAGTTCGGGTTCTGTAGGACAACGGCGCCACAATCCGTCCCGGTCGCGCAGTTCGGCCCACCACGCGGCAGAGGAGTCCCAGGACCGTCCGTTGGCATCGTGCATACGGCTGGCAGAAGGTGTGGAAGGCAATGGTATGGGCTCGTTTCGGTTTGGAGGACCTGATTCCACTCAGCGTTCCCAACAATATAGATCAGTGCGAATCCCAGGCGCAAGTACGCTGATCAACGGAATCCGCCGGTGGCTTACCCGAGTTTACCGGTGGAAACAAGCCATTCGGCCCCGAAAACCGCTTGACAGTCGTCGTAATCCCGCATCTAAATTAACGTTATAACTCACCTGAAGAATTGTATGTGCTGCGTTATATGAAGCATTACCCACCCGGGTCATTCGAATATCGTCTGTATTCTCGCCTTCGTCCGGCGTTGTACGACATCAAGGATCTGTTACTCATTACTTGCTATAGGAGGTAAACCATGGCGAAATACATGTATCGCACAAAATACACGCAGTCGGGTCTCCAGGGCCTGCTCAGAGAAGGGGGTACCGGGCGCCGCGCGGCACTGACGCAGACCATCGAAGGAATGGGCGGCACCCTGGAAGGATTCTACTACGCCATCGGGGACGATGATCTCATCCTTATCGCCGAGATTGCCGATGAAGCGACCGCAACAGCCATCGCCCTCAACATCGGCGCGGCCGGGGCGCTCGAAGTTTCTACGACGGTGCTGATATCCCCGGAGACCATCGACGAAGCCGCGAAAAAGAGCGTTCCGTACCGGTTGCCCGGCGCCTAAGCGAAGTCGAAGACCACGGGCTTTCGTATTCGTCTTCCGATTCCGGTTACCAGGTAGGATTTGCTCGTTGAGATTGCCTGCGGAGCGGCAATCGTTCGCTGCCTGGATTATTTGCTATTGCCATTCCACCGAAACCGTATTATACTGACTGTTAACCCCTGTTGTTTTGTTATTCATCTTTAAGAATCACATCGTTAGTACCTAGCGATGACGGGCCCAAAATCCAAGTTCTGACGGCCCCCACGTACGCTATCGTTGTAATTGATTCAGACTAGGGAATTACGCCTCCAAACCCAACTCATCGATACAGAAAGGGAGTCGGTATGGCTAAATCACTGCGTATTATACCCGATAAATGTACGGGATGCATGCAGTGTGAACTTGCATGTTCCTGGGTGCAGACCGGCATGTTTCAACCATCCCGGTCGCTCATCCGCGTAAACATTTTCGACGAGCAGGCCAGTTACGCGCCGTACACCTGCTTCCAGTGCGACGAAGCATGGTGCATGACGGCCTGTCCCGTGAACGCGATAAGCGTTCACGCGGAAACCGGCGCCAAGGTCGTGGCGGATTCAAACTGCGTAGGCTGCGGGTTGTGCACCATCGCCTGCCCCTTCGGCACGGTCTTCTACAATCCCGACACGCAGAAGGCCTTCAAGTGCGATCTGTGCGACGGCAATCCAGCCTGTGCGGTCGCCTGTCCAACGGGTGCCATCGAGTACACCGAGAGCGAATCCGCCGACTGGCTCGGCGGCTGGGCCGAAAAGGTCAACGCTTCCTACGTGGCATCAATAGAGGGAGGGAACGCGGCATGAGTAAAGGCGGATGGATAGGAACGATACTGCGCGTCGATCTGACCACCGGTCGGATTTCCAAAGAGCCCCTCAACATGGAATGGGCCGAGGCCTTCGTGGGCGGCCGCGGCCTCGCGGCCAAATACCTGTATGAAGAGATGGACCCGGCGGCGGACGCACTGAGCCCCGAAAACAAGATGATTTTCGCGACCGGCCCCATGACCGGTACCAACGCTTCGACCAGTGCCCGCTACATGGTGGTCACCAAGGGGGCGTTGACGAACGCCATAACCACGTCCAATTCAGGCGGCCACTGGGGACCTGAGTTGAAGTTTGCCGGCTACGACATGCTTATCGTGGAAGGCAAGGCACCGGTTCCGTCGTATATCTCCATCTGCGACGACGATGTCCGGATCTGTTCCGCGGAACACCTGTGGGGCAAGACCGTCTGGGAGACGGACGACCTGGTCCGGGAAGAATCGGGTCAGCACGATACGGTCGTTACCTGTATCGGTCCGGCCGGCGAGAACCTGGTACGCTTCGCCGCCATCGTAAATGACCGCCATCGGGCCGCCGGAAGGTCCGGGGTAGGCGCAGTGATGGGATCCAAGAATCTCAAGGCGATCGCCGTACGTGGTAACGGGGGCGTACCCATCGCCGATCCGCAAAAGTTCATGTCGGCCATGTGGGCGATGAAGAGCAAACTGGTCGAGCATCCGGTGACGGGCGAGGGCCTGGCGGCATACGGTACCGCGGTACTCGTCAACATCATCAACGAGAGCGGCGCACTGCCTACCAACAACCACCAGATGTCCCAGCTCGAAGGTGCGGACAATATCAGCGGTGAAACCCTGGCCGATACGCGGCTGGTGGCCAACAAGGCCTGCTTCGGTTGCACGATAGCCTGTGGACGGGTTTCCAAACTTCCGGGCGAAGCGCAGGACAAGTTCACGGTGACTACCCGGCCGCACAACTGGAAGATCGCGGTCGAGGGACCGGAGTACGAGAACGCGTGGGCCATGGGCGCGGATTGCGGCATCGACGACCTGGACGCGCTCATCAAGGCCAATGCCATGTGTAACGAACTCGGCATGGATCCGATCTCCTTCGGCGCGACACTGGCCGCAGCCATGGAACTGTACGAGAACGGCGCGGTAAGCGATGAGCAGACCGAGATCCCGCTCAACTTCGGGAACGCCGCGGCGCTGGTCGCCATGACGGAAGCGGCGGCTTACCGCGAAGGTTTTGGTGACGAACTGGCTGAGGGCTCAAAGCGTATGACCGCCAAGTTCAACCATCCGGAGTACTTCATGGGCGTGCGCGGACAGGAATTCCCGGCGTACGACGCACGGGCGATCCAGGGCATGGGCCTGGGCTACGCGACCTCGAACCGGGGCGCGTGCCACCTGAAGAGCTACACGGTCGCTCCCGAGATACTGGGTATCCCGGAAAAGATGGATCCGGCCGTGACGGAAGGAAAAGCGAATATCACGAAGATCTTCCAGGACGCCACCAGTACCGTCGACGCGTCGGGCCTGTGCCTGTTCCTCACCTTCGCCGTCGGCCTGGACGAAATGCAGCCGCAGATAGAAGCGGTGACCGGCGTTTCCTACACAGTTCCCGAACTGCTGGAAGTCGGGGAACGCGTCTGGAACATCGAACGCATGTGGAATCAGCGGGCCGGCTTCTCCGGTAAGGACGATACCCTCCCGAAACGGTTGCTCGAAGAACCGATCCCGGATGGTCCGACCAAGGGCGAAGTGAACCGGCTCGGCGAGATGCTGCCTGAATACTACGAACTCCGCGGCTGGAACGCGGAAGGCGAGCCCACACAGGAAAAACTGGCGTCGCTGGGTCTGTCGTAGCACGGGATCCGGCATGCGTGGTGCAATGGAGCTTCCTTCATGACTTACGGGTGGGCTGGCCAGATTCTGCGGGTCGATCTGACGCGGGGATCCGTGACAACGGAACCGCTGAGGCTCGATTGGGCGGAGGAATACATCGGCGGACGGGGACTTGGGGCACGGTACCTGTACGAGGAGATGGATCCTTCTGTAGACGCCCTCGGTCCGGACAACAAGCTGATCATGGCTACCGGGCCGCTGACGGGTACCAATGCCTCGTGTGGTTCCCGGTACATGGTGGTGACCAAAGGACCGCTGACGGGCGCCATAACCACTTCCAATTCCGGTGGCCACTGGGGTCCTGAACTGAAGTTCGCCGGCTACGATATGGTGATCGTGGAAGGCAGGGCGGAACATCCGTGTTACCTGCTCGTCGACGATGACCGCGTTGAAATCCGCGATGCCGCCAACGTGTGGGGCAAGGTGGTCTCGGAGACCGAGGACGCGATCCGCGACGAGACCGGCATACCCGCGCTCAGGGTGGCCGGGATCGGTCCGGCGGGCGAGAACCTGGTGCGTTTCGCGTGCATCATCAACGACAAGCACCGGGCCGCCGGGCGTTCCGGCGTCGGTGCGGTCATGGGATCCAAGAACCTCAAGGCCATTGCCGTGCGCGGAACCCGGGGCGTGCAGATCGCGCGGCCAAGAGATTACATGTCCGCAATCTGGTCCTACCATGAACACCTGGCTGAGAGTCCCGGCCGGCAGGGACTTACCGAACTGGGCACGGCGCCTACGATCGACCTCGTGAACGCTTTCGGAGGTTTGCCGACGCGCAATTTCACGGCTGGACAGTTCGAAGGGACCGAGGCGATCAACGGCGAAGCCATCAAGGATAACTGGCTGGTCGCCAACAAGGCCTGTTTCGCCTGCAACATCGCGTGCGGACGCGTAACACAGGTCTCGCCCAACGCGGACAAGTACATGGTCAACATGCATCCCCGCAACTGGAAGGTCGCCGGTGAAGGGCCGGAGTACGAAAATCTATGGTCGCTGGGGGCAGACTGCGGCGTGGATGACATGGACGCCATCGTCATGGCCAACTACCTGTGCAATGACCTGGGCATGGATCCCATATCCATGGGGGCGACGCTGGCCGCGGCCATGGAGATGTCCGAGCGGGGCCTGCTGAGCGATGCACAGACCGGCATGCCGCTCAGGTTCGGAGACGGCAGGACCCTGGTAGCCATGACCGAAGCCACGGGATACCGGGAAGGTTTCGGCGACGAACTGGCCGAGGGATCAAAACGGATGACCGAGAAGTTCGAACATCCGGAATACTTCATGGGCGTCAAGGGACAGGAGTTCCCCGCCTACGATCCCCGCGGATTCCAGGGGATGGGGGTGGCCTACGCCACGTGCAACCGCGGCGCCTGTCACCTCAGGGCCTGGACCCCTGGTATCGAAACCACGGGCGAGTACGATCCCCACGGGACCGATGGAAAGTCGGCCTGGGTAGCCGAGGAGCAGAACAGGACCACGGCCCACGACGCGACCGGTATCTGCATGTTCACCACGGCCGGCGCGCCCCTCGACGACCTGATACCCGTATTGTCCACCGCTACCGGCGTGGACTACACCATGGACGACTTCGTACATATCGGCGAACGGATCTGGAATATCGAGAGACTCTGGAATCTCAAGGCGGGTCTCACCGCGGCTGATGATACGCTGCCCAAAAGGTTGTTGGAAGAGGCGCACGCCGAAGGACCTTCAGCGGGCGTGACCGTCAATCTCGACGCCATGCTGCCCGATTACTACGCGGCCCGTGGATGGACCGAGGACGGGCGGCCTACTACCGAAAAACTGATGGATCTTGGACTCGCGTGAATGATCGAAAACCACGGATGACAGGTACTTCGTTTTTCTGCACCTTCTCTGGAGGAACGGCTTATGGCGACAGAACACGTGATTATAGGCGGCGGACCGGGTGGGATGAATGCCATCGAGACGATTCGCAGTTACGATGCGGACGCATCCATCACCCTCATTTCCGATGAGCCGGCCTATTCCCGCATGGCTCTGCCCTACTACATTTCGGGAAGCATCCCGGTAGAGCAGGTGAATACCGGCGATGACGACTATTTCACCAGGTTGGGGGTGAAAACCCGCTTCGGCGCCAGGGTTACCGAGGTGAACCCCTATGCGAGCATGGTCACGCTGAGCGACGGTTCGATGGTACCCTTCGACAACCTGCTGATCGCCACCGGTTCGTCCGCCCAGCAGCTGAACATACCGGGAGCGGATGGCGCCGGGGTCCACAACCTGTGGACCGTAGCGGATGCGGAAAAAACCGTGAGCGCCCTCGGGAGCGATGCCGACGTGGCTTTCATCGGCGCCGGGTTCATCGGTTTTATCATTCTCAACGCGATGCACAAACGCGGCGCCCGCCTCAAGGTAATCGAGCTGGAGGGACAGGTGCTGCCCCGGATGCTGGATGCCCAGGGCGCGTCTCTCGTCAATTCATGGCTCGAATCCAAGGGTGTCGAGACCCATACCGGGGTGAGTGTTCAGGCCATAGAGCACGGTAGTGACGGCGTGAAGACCCTGCAGTTGTCCGACGGGTCCTCCACCCGGGCGGACGTGGTCATCATGGCTACGGGCATCAAGGCGAATATAGGGTTTCTTGATGGATCGGGCATCGAGACCAACCAGGGCGTCCTGGTCAACAATCGTTGCCAGACCAACGTATCCAACGTATACGCCGCCGGTGACGTGGCCGAAGGACCGGACCTGTCCACGGGCGGACAGGCGGTACACGCCATACAGCCGACCGCCGTCGACCACGGGCGGATCGCCGGCGCCAACATGGCGGGACAGGACGTGGAATATCCCGGCAGTCTTTTGATGAACATCCTGGACGTATGCGGTCTGCAATGCGCCAGCTTCGGCGAGTGGTCGGGTAGCGGCGACGTCACCGAGGTCATCAACGCCAATCGACCGGTTTACCGCAAACTGATCTGGGAAGGATCCACGATCACCGGCGCCGTCATACTTGGTCCCGCGGACGACGTGGCCATGTTGAACGACATGGGCATGATCAAGGGACTGATCCAGGCGAAGACGGACCTGGGCGCCTGGAAGCTGCATATTCAGGCGAATCCCACGGACATCCGCCGGCCCTACGTAGCTACCAGGACCGCGGAGAAGATGCTGGCGCTGACCGCGCTCGGCAAGCCATCCACGCACAGGTCTTACCAGCATGCCGAAGATGCCGGAAAGGACCGTGGCGCGCACCAGGTTTTCGTCGAATCCGCGGGATAGATCAGGGGCAGCCACACGGACCGGCAGCATATTTATACGGTCCGCGTAACTTTGTCTCAAAGTTAGGATTGTGCGGGCACCTATGCCTGCAGCAGTATCTTTCCAGCAATTTCCTTCACGATCTTTGCCGCGACAACCGCTGTCAGATCGTGGCAATCCCTCCGAGGGTTGACCTCGACGATACCCGCCCCGACGAGCCTGCCGTTCAAACGCTGGATCGTGTCGATCACCTGCCGTGGGGAAAGGCCACCGGGTTCGGGATGAGAGACGCCTGGCGCGTACGCCGGGTCCAGGCCGTCGATGTCCACCGAAACGTAGACGGGCGTGTCGAATTCCAAACGTAGATCCTCGGACAGTTCCCGCATCTCGATCATCTCGACCCCAAACCGTTTGGCCTGCTCCCGCTGATGGCCCGTTGCCGTGCGGACACCCACCTGGACGAGCCGGTCCACCAGGTGATTTTCCATAATCCGTGCGAACGGAGATGCGTGCGAGTGGGGGTTGTTGTCGAAGTTGTCGTAGAGGTCCGGGTGAGCGTCGAAGTGGAGGATGCTGAGCGTGTCGTACTTGTTTTGGAATCCCTTCACGATCGGATAGGTGATGGCGTGGTCACCGCCGAGGCAGATGGGAGGGAGTCCATGATCGAGCACTACTTCGACCGCGCTCTGGATCGTGGTCCAGGAATCGGGATCCTCGCCCAGGTTCAGGTCGCCCGCGTCGAAAAAAACGTGCTCGCCGAGATCGACGCCCGTTTCCGTCCACATGTTGAAGGCATCGGAGAAGAGCTGTTCTCGGATCGTCGGAGGTGCTTCGGCTGCGCCACGGAAGAAAGAAGAGTTGGAGTCGTCGGGGATGCCCACCAGCGCGAGTTTTCGGCCATCCGATTTTTCCAGAGCTGCTTTGAGCGTTTTGAGGATCATGCATCCAATGCGGTTCAATGAGCGTCGGGGGCACGCGAGAAAGCGTACACGGTAAAATTATCGCATCCCGCGTCAGTTTCCAAACTGATATCTCACGTTCAGCGTCAGGGACCAATGGTTCGTGGCGCTGAACGTATTTTTGTTTGTAAGCGAAGGGTCCGTCTCGAAATAGGGATGGTATTCGTAGGTACCGGTGTGTTCGATGTCGTCCACCCTGGAGTAGGCCACTTTCAGGCCGATTGCGGCCCGTTCGTTCAGGCTGTAGTCGGCTCCCGCGTATAGATGCGCCGCGAAAACCGTTTCCATGAGTCCCGTGTCCTGCTTGCTGTTGTAGAACGACAGCGGTGGATCGTAGGTGAGCCCCGATCCGGACGGGTCGGTGTACTCAATCGAGAAGAAGATCCGGGTCAGTTCCACGAACGCGACGCCGGTTCCCGCTCCCACGTAGGGAGTCATCCTGCGCAGCCCGATGGGCAGGTCGTAATAGGCGTTCAGGGTCACTGTCCGGGTTACGAGATCATCTATGAAGGCCATGCTGGTGGCCTGTACCAGCTCACCAAAGTAGCCTCTTCCCGTGGGTGAACCATCCAGGTAGGTCACCTCGACCGGCTCACCCTGGTCGACGTTGTTCTTCCGTTGTGAAAACGCAGCCTCCAGGCGGGTACGATCGAATCTCCGTCCGACTGCAACGTCGAAACCGATGCCTCGGTCAGTGGATGGAGTATAACGCCAACGGTAGCCGGGGATCTCCAGCGGGGGATTCATATGGAAGCAGGCAGCGGTGGGATAGCAGGTGGATTCCGTGTTCGACCCCGACTGAGCCAACCCCGAAACCAGGTTACCGCCCAGCCCCACCGATGCGTACCAGCCGGAGCGCCTGAGATCTTCAGCCCTGGCGTCCGTTTCCGTGACCAAGATGGCCAAGACCGTCATCATGAAGCTCAGGATATACAGCCTGGTGGTTGCCGAGCACATGTGACATCCTACCAACGTGAGTGGACGTATTCTACAGGTTCAACAGGTAAGAAACCTTGGCGACGATCTGCTGGTCCCTCAGACGCAGGGGCGTTCGTTCGTAGATACCAAAGTCGCCGCCGGTATCGAGATCGTCATCGCGAAACTGGTTGAAGGCCAGGAAGAACGAGTGGCCGAAGGGCGACCGGTAGGCGAGCAGGATATTCATCGTTACCGTGTTCAGGTGGTATTGGTCATTCTGCCGCTGCCTGTCGGAGTTTAACTGGACGAACGAGGAAAAGGACAGGTTCGGCGTGAAAGAATAGCTCAACCTCATACTGGGAATGAGTCGCGTGTTGTGGTCGTACTCATCGACGTCAAGAGCTTCTCTGCCGCCCCGGTCGACGCGGCTCCGTGTGATTCCAGGTTCAATCGCGAGGCGGGGATTCGGTTTGAAGGAAAATTCGCTCGACAGGCTGAGCAGGTCTGCGCCGTAGAACTCTCCATACCGCACACTGCCGCGAAAAGAGACCTTGCGTCCACTATCGGTAAAAAGAAACACACTTGCCTGGTCAAATGAATAGGACCCGGCGGGAAAGTGAACCCCGCCGATGCGCGTGGTTTTGCCAAGCGTATCGAAGTTCATGTTATATGAAGCTGTAATCCACATACCGCGTTCCAGCTCGAGGAACATGTTGGGCTGGAAAGACCAGGAATCGGCGTCGAAGAAATCCGTGTCCTTCTTGGTCACGTAATTGCTTCGGAATCCCCCGTTGATTCGACGGATGCCGAACCGCCGGATGAAGGCGTTCGCCGTAGCGCCGAAAGCTACCCGTTGCAGACCGGTGTCCCGGACTAACCCGGTGTGTGAAATAAAATCGTCTCCGATATCCAGGTAGGACATCCCGTAGCTGAGCCAGCGATTCTGCCATAGCTCCCTAGCTCGGAAGGTCCAATCCTGTGCGCTGGTGCTCAGTGTATCGGTCCAGCTTTTTGCAAAGGTAATCTGCCCCTGGTGATTCGTCGCGCGCGAGGCCAGATTGAGATCAAACCCCACCACCCGGTTGTAATCTTCGCTGGCGTACCGGGGGATGGCCATGCCGATTTTGTCGTTGAAACGGGGATTCGGTTCCTTGAACGTAGCCAACATGCCTACGCTCGACCGTGTGCCCAGGTCCCTTACAACGCGCAGCGCTTGCCAGTTGGTCAGTGGTTCCCTCTTCTGTTCGCCGTCATCTTCGTACTGGATTTCTCTGGTCTGGACGTTAAGGAACCCGATGGTCGTTTGTCCCATCTTCCCCGTTAAACGCATGCCAAGGTCGATGGGCACGGATTGTCCGTCGGGTAACTGGCGGCCGACACGTCGACTGAAGAAAAGTTGCGGCGTCAGGTCGCCGCCGCCGCGCTGCGGTCCACGCCGCTGCCGGCGCTGGTTGAGACGGAAGATATCGCTTCGTTCAAGGAAGAAAGGGCGCTTTTCGTTGAACTGGAATTCGAAACGGGACAGGTTTACGACTTCATCATCCGCCTCCACCTGGGCGAAATCCGGATTGACGGTCGCGTTAAGCGTCAATCCCGATGTGATGCTAACCTTGAGATCTCCACCCAGTTGACGCTGCATACCGTTATCAATGTCGGTCACGGCTATGGGTGTCGCAGGCGTCGGCGCACGTTCAGTGAACCGCGTGGACTGGGCCCCGAGCACGGTGAACGGCGTCACCTGGGCGCGACCCCCCGGTGTGATATCGGCTAGGGCCGTCAGACGTCCGCCCTTGCCGAAGCGATAAAGCGCCTGGTCGCCGTCTTTCAGGCTCAGCGGCACCCAGTACGATTCCTCCCGGATGCGTTGAATGCGCCGGCCGAAATTTATGCCCCAGTTCTGTTCCCGGCGTTTGGGAAAGCGCAGAGTATGAAAAGGAATCACATATTCCGCCGACCAGCCGTAGTCGTAGACCTGGCTCGCCGCGTTCCAGAAACCGTTCCAGTCCCTGTCCGAGTTATTGCCCTCCTGGCTGACGAAGGAGTCGGACCGGGCCCCGTTTGGATTAGTCTGGAATTCGTAGGCTTCACGAAACTGATCGAGCGAGGCGATCACAACCGTGACCATGTCGTTTGAGAAACTCATCCTCGTATCGCGTTTCATATCCGGCGCCATGAGAAGTTCCGGTTCCGGGTCGAAGCAGGTGAAACCCACGTACAGGTTCCTGTCATCGTAAAGCACGCGGACTTCGGTCGGATGGGACGCCGGGGCGCCTTCGGTCGGTTCGAGCTGGAAGAAATCGCCGGCGACCCTGGCCTGTTTCCACTCGGCTTCGTCGAGATGACCATCCACCTTGATGGATGAGGTCACCCGCTTTGCCTCGAGCATGTAGTCTGCAGGATCCAGGTTTCGATAGTCGAAGGGCGTTTTGGACACGGGCAGGGGTACGCTGAAAGGACCCGGAGCCGTGGTCCGGTCGGTTTCTTCCGATATCGCTGCTACAGTTTCAGGTATGCCAGTTTCAACCGTGGCCTGATCTTGCGAAGACTGGGCCAGCGCGATACTCTGAAGTAAAAGCAAACAGACACAGACGGAGCACAGGCCGCCGAATATCCGGACGGGCGAGCGAAGAGACATTCAATCCTCCAAAATCAGACAAGTGTTCGAATTCAACTCAAGTGAACGATTGCTTCCATCTTATCTTTTACAATCCAGCGAACAGAATCCTTCAAGCAATACCCGTGTAATTCACTGAGCGTGACAATATATTGCTTGACGATGTACAGTCAAGAAACAGATTGGGATGAAGCGGGATTGCGACGGATTTCCCGTAGTTCAACATGTAGTGCGTGGTCAGTGAAAATTAGAGGGAACAACAATGATAACCCTTGAGCAAATCGAACAGGCGAGACAGGAACTTCCGCAGGAGGTCGTGTACACGCCCCTCCTGCGGTCTCCGGCGGTATCCGACCAGACCGGGGCGGACGTGTGGCTGAAAGCGGAGAACCTCCAGGTGACGGGTTCGTACAAGTCGCGCGCGGCCTTTACCATCCTGAACCGCCTTACGGATGCCCAGAAGAAGAGAGGCGCCGCCATTTCTTCCTCGGGCAATTTCGCGACGGCTTTCGCCTACATGGGATCGCTGCTGGGGATTCCGACCGCCATCGTAATGATGAAAAAAACCTCGCCGTACAAGGTGCAGCGTACCCGGGACTACGGCGCCGAAGCGATGTTGTGCGAGAACCACAACCAGGCCCGCTGGGATACGCTGGACAGGCTGGGCAGGGAGCGCGGGATCACCGCGATCAATACGTGGGAAGACGAAAACGTAGTCCGGGGCCATGGAAGCATAGGCGTGGAAATCATGGAACAGGCGCCTGACCTGGAGGCGGTGATCGTCCCCGTCAGCAGCGGTGGGCTGATCGGGGGTGTCGCCACGGCCGTGAAAACACTGAATCCCTCCGTGATGGTGATCGGGGTACAGCCGGAAGGCTCGCAGGCCGTTTACCAGTCGTTTCTGAGGAAAGAGATCTGCGAGGTGCCGGAACCGAACACGGTATGCGATTCGCTCGTGGCGCCCCGTCCGGGCGTACTCACCTTCGAACACGTGATAACCTACGTGGACGAGATGGTCCTGGTTACCGACGAGCAGGCGATAGACGCCGTCAGGTACCTGATCGGCACGACCAAGCTCGTCATTGAGCCGGGAGGCGCCGTGGGCGTTGCGGCCCTTTTGAACGGGATTGTAAACCTCAAGGGCAGAAAGGTGGTTGCCCTGCTGAGCGGCGGCAATATCATGCCCGGGCAACTCGCGGGGTACCTGGGTGGATCCTGATGTCCGGGCCGCTCAGCGGATCCTTTCCTTGATGTAGATATTCCCGCTGTTCGTTTTGAGACGGATCCGGTCCCCACCGCCGTTGATGTCGCCGCTGGCTTCGCTCTGTCGGTAGAAAAACACGCCCCACTCGCTCTGGTTCAGGCCAAAGTCCGAATTGATGTGGCCCACCTCCTCGCGCCACAGCCGGCTTAACAGGAGTCCACCCGACGACCCTTCCGCCTCGATAGAGGCCGCCAGGTCATCGGGAAGATAGACGGTGACGTTTCCTTCGGTAGTTTCCAGGTTACATAGGGTTTCCGGGTCCTGATCCGAATCCGGCGGATCGGCATCCGGCGGATCCGTATCCGGCGATACAGAGTCCGGCGGCAGCGATGGCTCACCCGTGTTGTTGGGATCTGAAACCCGGTTCGTGCGTGCGACGCCCACTTCGATGCTGCCACGAGTGGCCTGCGCCTTTACGTAACCCCGCGTGTCGAAGAGACCGATGTCACCTTTGAGCGTGCTGGCGTCTACGTTGCCCGCCGTGGTCATCGTTTCGATACGGCCATCAACGGTATTGACATTTACCGCGCCTTGCGTGTTGCGAATTTCGATATCGCCGTCCGTGGTACTGGCGCTGACCTCGCCTGTGGAGTGACGAATATCGATGTTGCCGTCCACAGCGTCTGCGTTCACCGTCCCTTGCGTGTTGCGGATATCGATGTCGCCGTCCACGGCTCTGGCTGTAATAGACCCTTTCACATCGGCGATCTCGATATTTCCGTCCGTCGTGCCCGCGTTGATCTGACTGTCTGCCGGACCGATTTCGATATCGCCGTCCACGGCACTGACCGTCACTGGACCTTTCATGTCTTCAACCTCGATACTCCCGTCTACGGTCTTGAGATCCAGTGTGCAGAATTCGGGCACCCGTACCGTTATTTCCACGGATGCGCGTTTACGAAAGAAGGAAGGCGATCCATCATCGACGACCTCGATGCGAACATCGTTATCCCGCTGCGACAGGACCACTTCTATTTCATCGAAGGCGCTTCGAGCCCGTTCTTCAAGCCTCGCTCTCACCCGTTTCTCGATGCGAATCTCCATCCCGTCGTTCGTCCAGCTATCCACCTGGACCGATCCGATTTCGGCATCCAACGTCAGTGATCCATCCGGTTTGACCTCGTAATACTGCTCGATTCGCTCCACGAACCCGTTTTCATCGCGTATGAAGGTTGTTTCCTGCGCGTCACAAGGCGCGGGCGCGGTGGTGAATACGGCGACGCATGTGCAGAGAATCGCCGTGCGATTCAGGGGTTTTATCATCATATAGGTCCCATGGCGGTCGGGTTAACTCGCGTTGTGAACGGCTTGATCACGACGAATAGTTTTACGAGGATCCAACCGTAACGCGTCCCCCCAGGGCATTGCCGTTCACCGTGCCCCCCACTTCATCGATTTCGATATTCCCACCAATCGTCTTCGCGTCGACATCGCCGAGGGTAGGCCCGATTTCGATACCTCCACCCGTCGTCACCGCGGTAACGTTTCCCTGGACCTTTCCGATCTCGATGTCTCCACCCGTCGTTTTCGCGTTCACATCTCCGCCGGTGTCACCGATCTCAATGTCTCCACCCGTCGTCCTTGAAGTCACGTCGCCCTCCGCGCGATCGACGGTGATGTCCCCACCGGTCGTTGACAACGCGGTATTCCTACCGCCGCCCCGTACGCTGACGTCTCCGCCGGCGGTACTGGCCTTGATGTCACCTTCCGAGACGGTTCCGATATTTACATCTCCTCCGGCGGTCCTTGCGTTGACGTCGCCCTTCAGGTCGCCGATTCCAATGTCCCCTCCCGATGTCTTGAGATCCAGGTTGTAGGTTTCCGGCACCCGCACTTTCATCTTTACGGAAACCCGGTTTCTCTTGAACCAACCCGGCCGATCGACCTCGATGCGCACGCCATCCTGATGTTGCGTAATCTTCACTTCAACCTCTTCGAGTTCCCGACGGGCCTGCGCTTCGCCGTTGCCCTGGATGCTTTTCTCCACGAGGATATCCACTTCGTTGTCGGACCAGGGCTCGACGTCGATGGATCCAAAGTCGGCATCGATGGTCAGCGTACCGCCGGGCTCAACCGCGTATTTCTTCTCGATTTTCTCAATATGTCCACGTCCATCCACCATGGAAGTAACCTCCTGTGCGCTGCATCCGCCAGCGATGCACGCGAATACAATCGTCAACAGTCCTGACGGTTTCATTGTTTACCTCACTCGCTATTGCAAAACATGTCCCTTTTGGATGCGCTTCCGCAGGTATGCTCAGCTTCACAGTTTTTTGATTTTGATATTGCTGTTCGTGGTTTCGATCCTGATCAGGTCGCCACCGCCGTTTATGTCGCCGGCGACCCTGGCGTAGCCGGCACGTGCTGATACCCTTGCACGTGTCCGATCGTGACTTTCGGCATTGTTCCCGGAAAGGTCGAAGTCCGAATGGACACGATAATCGCCGCGTCTCCAGAATCCTGAAGTACCGATTTTGACTTCGGCATCGATGGTTGCAGCCAGGTCATCCGGGAGATAGATCGTTACTTCGCCGCCGGTCGATCTCAAATGACAACTGCGATCAATCGAGGTGTCGGCGCCGGTAAGGCTGATATTTATGTCGCCCCCCGAGGTGGTTGCCGTCACGCCTCCCATTGCGTTTTCGATATCGATGTCTCCGCCTTTAGACGCTACCGTCACGGCTCTTCGAGCGTTTTCTATGGCGATGTCTCCGCCACTGCTTTCGGCATTCACACCTTCCATGGCGTTTTCGATCTGAATATCGCCCCCCGATGCTGTTATCGACAACCCTCCCATAGCGTTTTCGATATGGATATCGCCACCGGAGGACGTTGCCGTCAAATCTCCCGTCGTGTTTTCGATCTGAATGTCTCCGCCGGACGTCCTGACGTCCACTTCGCCATCGGCGTGTTCGATCGTGATGTCTCCTCCTGAAGTACGCGCTTCCGTCCGTCCTTTAGCGTTTTCGATCTGAATGTCCCCGCCGGACGTTGTCATCCTGGTGTCCACGTCGCCGCTTTCCAATCGGATATCGCCTCCAGACGTGCGGACATCGACAGTCGCCTCCCGGATATTTCCCATGACCACGTCGCCGCCTGATGATCTGGCGCGGACGTCACCCCGAAGGTCCTCGATTTCGATATCTCCCCCGGAGGATTCGAGATCGAGGTTGTAATGTTCGGGGACCTGCACCGTGATTTTTACAGCTACCCTGTTCCGCCGGTGCGATTTGGACCGGTCAACGATAATGCGCACATCGTTGTCCCTTTTTTCCGTTTTAACCTCGATGTCATCGAATGCCCTGCGCACCCGGTCTTCGACGGTAATCTTCGAACGTTTTTCAACCGTCACTTGTACTTCGTTCTTCGTCCAGCTGCTGATTTCAATCGATGCGAACCCGTTATCCGTCGTCAGCGTACCCCCAGGTTCCACCGGGTGATTGTGTTGCGTCTGCGCAACGTAGTCCGTGCCATCACGCATAATCGTCGTCTCCTGTGCGCTGCGCGTTTCCACTTCGAATATTAAAACGCAAGCCAATACCGTGATACCCAGAAACCTCCATATCCACTGCCTTGCAGAATTTGAAACGTCGTGTTGGAATGCATGCATAACCGCGACTATCCTTTCATACCTACTAATATAGCAGGTTAAGCTCAAATACTAACAAACTATACATGTAAACTGAACCGTTCAGCAGATTGATTTGCTGATTCGTAGTTTACCACTAGAGGTTTTGGGAGTGATCGTTCTGCCACAACCGTAATGTTACCGAGTATGGTACCAGTTTGTGATGTTGCCGCTAAGCGTCGTGGATTTCAATTTTCCCTGCACATAACTGGTTTGGATATCTCCGGAGTTCGAACCGACCGTCGCATCGCCATCCACAGGGCCGATCTTGATGTTGCCAGTTAAGGACTTAGCGTGCAGATCCCCCTGTACGGTACCCGTTTCTATTCTGCCAGAGTTCGAACCGACCGTCGCATCGCCATCCACGGGGCCGATTTCGATGTTACCCGACAGGGATCCGGCATGCAGATCCCCCCGTACGATATCCGTTTCTATTCTGCCGGAGTTCGAATAGACCTTCACATCACCATCCACTGGACCGATCTTGATGCGCCCAGTTAAGGACTTGGCGTGCAGGCCCCCGTCTATGTTACGTGTTTCTATACTGCCAGAGTTCGAACGGATCATCACATCACCTGCCACGGGGCCGATATCGACGTTACCGGTCAGTGTAGTAGTGTGTACATCGCCTACTACGCTACTCGTCACGATTCTTCCACCGTTCGATTTTATGCTCAAGTCACCTTCAGTGGGACCGGTCGAAATTTCCCCGGTAAGAGTCTCAGCCGTCACATTTCCTGCGATATTCCCCGTCTGGATATCACCGCTTATGGTAATGAGGTCGAGGTTGTATTCCTCAGGCACCATAACATTGATTTCGACATAGACCCGATCCGGCCAGTCGTCCTGCCAGAACCATTTCGTGTACGTGGGGTACCTGATCTGATCGACTTCGATTCGTACCCCGTTATACGTCTGTTTGATTACGACTTCGATATTACTGAAGGCTTTTCGAACCTGGTCAGCATCGGTTGCCCGAAATCGCTTTCTCACCAGGACATCTACTTCATCATTGATCGAGCTTCTGATGCGAATTGCCCCCAATTCGGCATCGACCGTCAGTAAATCACCGGGGTTCACCTCGTATTTCTGCCGAATGCTTTCGATATAGTCCCGCCCGTCACGTTCAAGTCTTATCTCTTGGGTGCTGCACGCGCTTGAAATCCAGATACATGTACTTAAAATCGCGACAACTCCAGTCCGGCTCATAACTTCCCCCAATCGCGTTATTAAAATCGAAAAAGTTTGCTACGGTACTAACACATTGGACTGTTGCGACGAAAAAAAAGTTTCGTGGTACCGCGTTAGTGTGATTCCAGGACATTGGATTCTGCCAGGCAGGTATACTCGACCTAAGCGGATCTGGTTGAGGTCAACACCATTCCGAAGGTGCGATGCGACCTTGAAAACATGCCATAGAAATAGATCAGAGGAATTTAAAGGTATACGGAATTCTACTCCACCCAGTGAGACACGAGGGGCTTCAACTCACCGGGCAGGCCGTCGAAGACGTCCCTGGGAAGAGCGGGAACCAGGTTCTCCGTTCCGCCGGTCTCGTCCACCAGGATTCGGCGTTCTTCCGAACCTGGCATCAGCACGTTCAGGTTCAGCCACCAGGGCGCATAGCGAACGACGACGGCCACGCGAGGATCCGCCGACGTGTTCGCCGCCGTCGCGTGCCAGAGGCGGCTGTCCATGACGAGGACGCTCCCCGCCTCGCCGGTTACGTTCAATTCGGTCGGATACGGTTCGTCTGCCGGTACGCCGTTGCCGCCGGTAGGGTTGTTGGACGCGCGGTGACTGCCCGGGACGATGAGGGTGCCGCCGTTGTCTCCGGTGAAGGACGAAAGCATCCAGATGGTTGTCAGGTGCATGACCGTGTCGGGGTAGGGCGCCGGGACATGCCCCGCGTTCCGCTGGTTGAAGGGCCAGTCGGCGTGCCATCCCCCGCGGTCGTTTCCCGGCTCGTTGATGGTGGCCGTGGTAAAGGAGATGCGGAAGTGGCGCCCGAGCAGCGCGCCTGCGAGATCGAGCATACGCCGGTCGGCGAGATAGGGGGCAAGCGACTGGTCGTACTTGAGGAAACCGCTCACGTGGCCGATGTTCGCCGGCGCGTCCGGATTCCGGTGGCGGTTCGTGGAGGCGACAACCTGGTCGCGCACTTCATCCAGGCGGTCCCCGGGTACGACGTTGTCCAGTACGCACCACCCATCGATCAGCATGCGGGATATCTGCAGTTCCAGCGTCATGGAGTCCCCTCGTGAAGAGGCAAGACCGGCTTTAGTCAGTCTTTCATATCGTCGACACTCAATGTGCCGGCTTCATAATGTCGCCTGAAGATGCCCCAGGTCTGGCGGATCCCTTCGTCCAGTGGCGTGTAGGGGATATCACCGACGTCCACCTGCAATTGCCTGTCGTCCAGGTCCGGAGCGATGGGAAGGTCTATGTCCAGGTGGGAAATGAGGCCTTCCGCGCCGGGCACGACCCGTTCGATTCCCGCGATGACTTCGTCGATGGTCACGACGTCTCCCCGGATGCTGTAGGCCGCAGCGCCGGCATTTCCGGCCTCGGCGCATCGGATGAAGGTCCGCGCGGTATCGTTCACGTACTGCATGTTGTTCCTGCCGCCGTACTTGATCACGAAGGGCTGTTTCAGCAGGGCGGCCTTAACCGCCCTCGTGGGATCGGACGTAAGCCCGAAGTCCCGTCCGGGGCCGTACACCGTCCAGGGGCGCAGACCGATACTGGATATGCCGTGATCCAGGAAATACACCCGGGCATTTGCCTCGTTGCACTGCTTGAAGACGCCGTAGTGGGTTACCGGGCGCAGCACCGCGTCGTTGCCGACGGGGCCCGAATCGTAGTCCTCTTCCATTCCGTAGACCGCCGCGGAACTCGCGTAGACCATGCGCTGCACGATATCGCCATGGTCCTTCGCCGCCTCGAATACGTTCAGAGTGCCGATCACGTTGACCGTGGCGCCCTTGATCGGATCGGCCCGGCACACGGGCACCTGCAGTCCCGCGAGGTGGATGATCCGGGCCGCGCCGGTCTCCCCGACTACCCTGCTGAAGTGCGGTCCGTCGGCGATGTCGCCCTCGATGAACCGGACCCTTGCTATCTCGTCTTCGCCCATAATCAGGGACATCCGGGCGGTATGTTCCACGAGGTCGTAGATCGCGACATCGTGCCCCTCGTCGATGAGGTTCTTTACGATCCACGATCCTATACAGCCATATCCGCCAGTGAGTAGATACCGCATGGTGCCTGTTCTCGATGATCTCGGGGTGGAAGGGTTGAAAATCACGTCCATTTTAGCCGACGAAACCGCCTGTGTCAAGGGAAACCACGGCGGTGCAGCATCCCTTTTAGTCCTTGATTCCACGTGGTCGGAAGGATATAATATCCACGTTCCGGAACACCTGGAATAGACGTGTTCTCCCAGTGATGTCCATCCCTTAAAGCGCCTTTCATATGAGTACGATCAAGCGGTCCTCCCCGTCGGCCGGAAAGTCGGCGCCGAATCCCAGCGGCACCGGTCCTCCCGTGAGAAAAGAGGGACTGGCATCCGGGATGACGGTGAGGGCGGTGGCCCTCGGTCTCGTGCTTTCCGCGGTCATGGCCTGGTGGGTAGTTCATTCCGCCTTCGAAGCCCACTCCTCCTACCTTTCCATTACCCACATGCCCATGGCGGCGCTTTTCCCCTTCATGCTGGTCGTCTTCGTCATAAACGGCCTGTTGAAGCGTTTTGCGCCCACGCGGATTTTCACGGCCCCGGAACTGATTATCATCTTCTTCATCGTATTCACGGCCTCGGCCATCCCGGGGTGGGCCTTTACCACCTACTGGGTCGCCGTCCCCTCCATCCCCCACTACTATGCCAACTCGGAGAACAGGTACGTCGAGTTGTTCTTCGAATACCTGCCGACCTGGTTGATCGTCCCCGACGAGCGCCGTGCCGTGCACTGGTTCTATGAGGGCCTGCCGTCTTCGGGCGTCATCCCATGGCGGGACTGGATCATCCCCATGAGCTGGTGGGGCACCTTCTTCCTGGCGCTCTTCTTCGCCAGTGCTTCGCTCATGGTGATCCTGCGCAAACAGTGGATCGAAAGAGAGCGGTTGACCTTCCCGCTGGCCCGCGTGCCCCTGCTGCTCGTGGAAGAAGACGGGAGCGATTCCGTGCTGCCCCGGATCGCCCGGTCCAGGACATTCTGGTACGGTTTTTCCATCCCCCTCTTCGTCATCCTGTGGAATATCGTCTCGTACTGGGACGTCGTGCCACCCATCAGACTGGGCGGGGACTACCGCATCCCGATCACCCTGGCCGAATCTTTTCCGGCGATTCAGTTCAAGGTGAATTTCGCCTTCATCAGCATCGGGTTCTTTACGAATCTAAACATCCTGTTCAGCATCTGGGTGTTCTTCCTGCTGGCTACGATCCAGCACGGCATCATGGCTCGATTAGGTGTGCCGAAGACGGCCGAGATCGTCACGGCCCAGCATCTGGGCGGTTTCTTCATGTACACCCTGTTCGGGCTCTGGATGGCGCGGCGCCACCTTTACGACGTGGTGCGGAAGGCCATTGGAAGGGGTCGTGACATCGACGATTCGGGGGAGTTCTTCTCGTACCGGACCGCCATGGCGGGCGTGGTGTTCGGTGTTATCTACATGTTCTTCTTCCTGATCAGCATGGGGATGTCCTTCGCCGCCGCTGCCACGCTTCTCGCAACCTGCATGCTACTGTTTCTCGGGGTCACCCGCGTGGTGGCGGAAGCAGGATTGATCAATCTGGACCTGCCGTACAACGCCCACGAATTCACCGTTTTCTCTTTCGGGTCGGCGAACCTGCACCGGGCGGACCTCACCATCCTGACCCTTTCGCAGACCTTCTCGCGGAACTGGCGCACGCTGGGCATGTGCGCCATGGCCCACGTCAACAAGATCGGCGACGAGGTCGGCGGCGCCCGTCGCGGCATCTTCCCCGTGATCATCCTGGCGCTCCTCATGGCCGCGGTCATATCGGTTGTATACACCGTCTTCCTGGGTTACGAAACCACGGGTGCGGATGGGTTCCAGGACGCCTTCGGCAACGCGAAGCGAGGGTACGAGACCCTGGCTACGTGGATCAACAACCAGCGGCAGTTGACCGGAGGCGAGTACATGGGGCTCGGGGTCGGCGCCTTCGTCGCCTGGCTGCTGATCATGGCCCACCACAATTTCCACTGGTGGCCGCTGCATCCCATCGGCTGGGCTGTTGCCAAGACCTGGGGAATCGGGATGATCGCCACGTCGATCTTTCTCGTTTGGCTCGTCAAGGCCGTGATCATGAAGCTGGGCGGCACGAGACTCTACCGCCAGGCACAGCCGTTCTTCATCGGCATGCTGGTGGGTTACGTCCTGGGCGTGGCGCTTTCGTACTGCGTAGATGTGATCTGGTTTCCGAACTCCGGACACATCGTGGAAACATGGTGACAGGCTGGATTTAGTAGCACGCTGGACAAGGTTACAGGCTAGACATGATTACAGGCCGCACAGGATAAGAGGCCATACACTTAAGGAAGCTCTGATCAACCCGACTATACGATCGGGTGGAATGATATGAGTCGATACAACGGACGTTTCTGATGAAAGCGAAGCCGATTAACGGGTTTAGACGGGGCATTGGGGCTCAGGATGCGGTCCTTTTGAGCCGTTTTGCCCTGTTACGTCCGGTTTGGACGCACCGGTCCCTATGTGGCGACCAGTTCGCGCCGCGCCATATAGAAGTTGGCCAGGGCGAACAGGGTGAAGAGCTGGGCGGTGTTCTTGGCCAAGCCTCGATATCTTACCTTGCGATAGCCCCACAGGTGCTTGATGATCCCAAAGGGATGTTCGACCCTGGCCCTTACGCGATTGCTCTTGCGGTTGAACGACCGGTCCGCGCAGGTAAGGCGCCTGCCGCGTTTTGCTTTGCGGTGCACCCGCCAGGTAACGCCTTCGGACTGGGCCTTTTGCCTTCGCTTGTCGTCCGCATAGGCCTTGTCGCCATAGATGGCCTTCTCCTTTCCATGCAGACAAGCCTCCATCACCTGGGAGTCATGCACCGAGGCGGGGGTGGTCGCCACACTGTGCACCCGCCCCTTGGGATCGCTGCCCACGTGGGCCTTCATGCCGAAGTGAAAGGTGTTGCCCTTCTTCGTGCTGGCCATCTCGGGGTCCCTTTTCCGATCCTTGTTCTTCGTCGACGCCGGCGCATGGATGATCGTGGCGTCCACGATCGTGCCTTCGCTGATCATCATCCCCCGATCGGAAAGGTAGCGCTTCGTATTGCGAAACAATGTTTCGGTCAGGCCGTGCGCCTCCAGAAAGTGTCGGAACTTGCAGATCGTCGTCTCGTCCGGCACGCCGTTCAGATCCACGCCGGCGAAGCGGCGCATCGATTCTACGTCGTAGAGGCTGTCTTCCATCGCCGGGTCGCTAAGACCGTACCATTGCTGCATGAAATAGATCCGCAGCATCACCGAAGCCCCGATGGGACGACGGCCGTTGCCCGCTTTCGGATAATGCTCCAGAACTGGCGCGAGCAGGACCGGCCAGGGCAATACCGCGTCCATCTCGCCCAGAAAGCGTTCCTTGCGCGTCTTTTTCTTCTTCTGATCGTAGGCCATGTCGGAAAAGCTACGCTGTTTCATGGACGGCTACCCCGTTTCAGCTTGTTCGGTGAGACTGCGCTGCAAAATAGTGGACTTGGAACGATTGCATAGTACTTCATTTATAAATGCAATGCCAGAAACTTGATCAGAGGTTCCTTAAAGGAGTTACATCATGAACGTGGAGCAGGTTATGCCCGACGAGGCGGCCAGGCTGGTCGAGTCCGAGGGTTACGTATACATCGATGTCAGATCCGTTCCCGAATTCGACCAGGGACACCCCGCGCCGGCGGTAAACATCCCCCTTCTGCACGCCGACGAGCGGACCGGGCAGATGACGCCCAACCCCGATTTCGTCCGGGTTGTGAAATCGAATTTCAAGGAGGATGCCAGGCTGGTGCTGGGCTGCCGGACCGGCCAGCGGTCCAACCATGCGGCCCAGTTGCTGCAGTCGCAGGGATACCAGACGGTGGTCAACATGCGCTGCGGATTCAGCGGGGAGATGACGCCCTTCGGCCAGGTGGTCAATCCGGGCTGGGAGGAAGTCGGACTTCCGGCTTGCCACGACAGCGGAGAGGGTGTGAGCTACGAGTCGTTAGAGTCGAAAGCGGACGGATCGTGAACGGCGCGGCTATCCGCGAAGCACCTCTTCATAATAGGATTCGTACTGCGGGACGACGGCCTCTTCCGCGAAGTTGTCCAGTACCCGCTGCCGCGCCTGTCTGCCGATGGTCTGGCGGAAGTTGTCGTCGGTCAGCAGGTCCGTGGCGTGCCTGGCCATTTGATGGATGTCGCCCACTTCGGTAATGTATCCCGTTTCTCCGTGGCGCACCAGTTCCGGCAGACCGCCTACGTTCGAGCCGATCACCGGAACGCCGCAGCTCATCGCCTCCAGCGCCGACAGGCCGAAACTCTCCTGTTCGCTGGGTAGCAGGTACAGGTCGGTACAGGACAGGATCCGGTCGACCCCCTCCTGTTCTCCAAGAAAAACCACGCCGTCCTGCAGTCCCAGTTCGCGGGCGAGTTCCTGCATGGGTATCCGCTCCGGACCTTCCCCCACCAGCAGCAGCTTGCACTTGACCCTGCGCCGTACCTCCGCGTACATGCGGATGATATCCCCGATCCGTTTGACCGGCCGGAAATTCGAGACATGGGCGATGACCTTCTCGTCATCGTCCACGAATTTGCTGATGTCACAGTGTCCATCCCTCCGGCGGAACCGGTTGACGTCGACGAAATTGGGGATCACCCGGATATCCTGGCCAACGCCGAACAGCGATTGCGTATCGCGCTTCAAGGAGTCGGAGACCGCCGTGACCCCGTGGCTTTCCTCGATGCTGAACCGCGTGATCCGGAAGAAGGACTTGTCGCTGCCCACGAGCGTGATATCGGTCCCGTGCAAGGTCGTGATGACCTTGATGTCCCGTTCGCGCAGCATGTGACGCGCCAGGAATGCGCAAGTGGCGTGAGGGACGGCGTAGTGCACGTGCAGGATGTCCAGCTCCGCCTCGGACGCCACGTCGGCCATTTTCGCCGCGAGCGCGAGGGTGTAGGGAGGATACTTGAACAGTGGGTAGGGCATCACCTCCACGTTGTGGAACGAGATGTTCTGATTGTATTCCTGCAGGCGGAAGGGAATCGAATAGCTCACGAAATGGACCATGTGGCCCTTCCGGGCCAGTGCCTGTCCCAGTTCGGCGGCGATGGCTCCGCTTCCTCCATAGGTGGGATAGCATGTGATACCGATGTTCATCTGGTTTTGCCTCTGCTTGCAGGTTATCCGTCTCGATATGCTGTGTGCACTATCCCATGCGCCTCGCGAAATGGGCCATGGGATCGTCTATCGAAAGGTATTCCCGGACGACGAAGGGTTCGGCGTATTGAACCCCGATCAACGAGCCGTAGTAGCGGCTTTGAGCCTCGATCTCTTCCAGGAACTCCGGACGGCTGATATAGGTGACCGGTTCGGTGGAGTCCGGGTCGTGGAACTGGGACCGGTGGGCCTTGACGGCCGCGATCTTTCGGCTGAACGTCGAAGTGATGTCGACGATGAAGGATGGCTGTGGGTCTCGATAGGCGTGGTGGGTGAAGTAGAAGATCAGCTGCCGGGGCCTGAAGGCCGGATGGTCCGTTTCGATTTTCTCCAGGCCGGCGAGAAAAGACGCGTCCCGTGCAAGTCGCGACGTCGCCCCGTGATCGGGATGGCGGGCTATTTCGTGGGGAAGGAGGAGCATTTCAGGCTGGAATCGGCGTATAGCGTTCACGAGGGCGTCGCGGTGTGTCTCGCTGGCGCCGACGCGTGAATCCGGCAGTTCGAGATTCAACCGGCTGGACAGTCCCAGGATCTCCGCCGCTTCAGCTGCTTCCCGGTTCCGGTCGTCGACCGTTCCCCGGGTACCCATCTCTCCCTGCTCATATCGACGATTCCAGTGGCGTATCCCAGGTCGCCGAAACGGATCATCAATCCGCCGCAGTGCAGTTCCACGTCGTCGGGATGGGGGGATACGGCCAGGATATCAAGTTTCATAGGGGCGTAATCCTGTGTCTGAAGTCCGATTCGTCCGTGGCCTTGAACAGCGTCTTTATAATATCGAAGCCGTAGAGTGCGACGTACTGCCAAATGTTGGCCACCCGTTCCTGGAGTTGCCCATTCGGATAAACCTGGTGGTCAGCCTTCATGATCTGGTTGCGCATGACCCCGTCCGCTTTCTTCAAGGCGCGCAGCGTCTTCTCCTCCAGCCTGCCCAGGGCGAAGTTGGTCTTTCGCTCCGAAGCCTCCACGATCCGGCTCAGGCCGGGGTCGATGGCCGTAACGTGCCCCTTCAGGTTCTTGTAGTGGGCTTCCACGTCGCCAAGGGCGGCCCGGAGTCCCTCGGTGATCTGTACCGGCATGTCATCCCGCAGCTTCCGGTCGAATACGGATTCGATGCCCTGGACGAAATGGGAAATCGTGAGGCCGTGTTTCTCCAGGACCCGGGCGGTTCTCGCGCCCACCAGCGTATGGGAGGCGCGGGGATAGACCACGGGGAAGGGCAGCTCGAACTGGCTGTAGACGCCGCCGAGCTGGCCGTAGTAGGCGATCTCCGCCGGGCCGCCGATATAGGTCAGTGCCGGGAACAGCGTGTCCTGCACCAGGGGCCGGGTAATGACGTTATGCGTGAATCGCTCGGGGGCCTCCTCGAGCAATTGAAGCAGATCTGGAGAGGTATAAGACAGGCTGCGGTCCCGGGTTGCGAACAGGCCGTTTTCGTAACTCAGGGCATTACGCTGTCCGTCCTGGTAGAGAAACAGGTTCACCGCGTCGGGGGACCGGGATACCTGGGGGTCGAAGCCAGCCTTCGCCAACTTGTTTGAGGTGGCCAGGACCGAACGCGTGGAAGCTAATGGATCGCGGATTTCCCTTTCGAAAACAGGCATCATATGGGGTTTCAGCGCTGGATCGGTGGGATCGACCAGGACCAGGCCATGACCCCTGAAAAGCACGGTCATGAGCCGGGCGAAGGAATCGGAAAGCGGCGTTTCCGCGGTACAGTGCCGCCGAAGCGTGTCGAACGCGGACCGGCTGTATTCAGAATCGGGCAGGGCCCCCTCGAACCGCTCGAGAAGCGGTCCTAGCCCGGGACCAAGCATTCTGTCGCCGGCGGACCTGCGGTCATTGGGGTCGTCGGGACCCAATTCGAACCGAAGGGCTTCCCCGTCCGAGCGGCAGACATGGACATGGTTGATCTCGGCGTAGTCGTGGTCATCGGCGGCCATCCAGAAGACGGGAATGGCCCGCACACCGGTCGCCTCCGACACCCTCCTGGCCAGTTTAACGGCCGTGACGGCCTTGTATATGGTGTACAACGGACCGGTGAACAGTCCCGTCTGCTGCCCGGTTGAAACCACGAAGGTGTCCTCCCCGGCAAGTGACCGGGCGTTGCCGAGGGCAGTCTCGTCCGCCCCGTAACGGGTGTTCTGTGCCTCGAGTATGCGGGCAAGGGCCATTCGAGGCGGTGGACTGGTGCGGGACCGCACGGCTTCTATCATCCGCGGCCAGACATCCGGGTCGCGGGGATTGTGCTCGTAGAAGGGCAGAAGCGATTCGAAACCGCCGAGAAAGGTATGCAGCAGGTGTTCCGGCAGCACTTCGCGGTAATCAACTGCATATGGATTCATGTGGCCGGCCTTTTGCGAGTACGGTACAGTACCGAATGCGGTGTCACGCGGCGCTGACTGGTTCATCGGGTTCCGGCGCCCTTTTCCCCATCCGCTTTTCCATGATGAGCAGATAGGCGGGCAGCGCGATCAGGGCCGTCGTCAACGTGGCGATCTCTCCCACGTTGGCCATGATCCCGAAGGAATGCAGACCCCTGTTGGACGTCAGCATGAGCGAGGTATACCCGATCAGCGTCGTGGATGAACACATGACCAGGGCCGCGCCGGTATGCTGTACCATATTATGTATAGATCCTCGTCCGTCAAGGCGGTAGCGTTGATAGAGGTTCACGCTGTAGTCCACACCGATCCCCAGCGTGGTGGGAATGACGATGAAGTTGAAGAAGTTCACTTTGATGTCGAAGGCGGCGATGACACCTCCCATGACCAGCATGCCGCCCAACAGGGAGGCCAGGATCACCACCGAAGCGTGTAAGCTCCGGAACGCCAGCACGAGGAGCGTGATCACGCCCACGAAGCAGGCGACCGTAGCGATGGGTCCGTCCCTGCCCACGGCCTTCAGCATGTCGGCGAAGACGACCGCTTCGCCGGAGGAATAGATGACCTCGTCATCGGATAACCGGTTGGAACGGACTGCTTCCGCGAATCGTATCAGGTTTCTGCCGTTCCAGAGTCCGGCGTCCGACCTCGGGTAGACGTAAACCAGTCTGCCCACCGTCCCGTCTCTTTCCTCGAAGGGACGTGTGAGCGTCTGGGGCAGGTCTTCCACGGTAATCTCTTCCAGGCTGAGGTTGTCGCGGAAGGCGTTGATCTTGGCCAGTTGGTCGGGCGGGATACCGAGTTCATCCGGCGGATTGGTGTCGAGCATGTACTCGATGTCCCAGAGGACGTCGATCTTGTCTTGCTGGTCCTCGGGCAGCAGATCGAAAACGGTCCGCACGCGGTCGATGGTCGGATTCGGGACCTCCTTCTCCGCTTCTTTTTTGTCCAGCACGGCCCGTTGTATGCCCGGCACCTGGTCCAGGCGGTCCGCCAGGATAACCGCAGGCGACTGCGATATACCGAAAAGGGCGTTGACGCGGTGGTTGAGGATACGCTCGTATGTGTCGCCCCGGGGTTCGTTTCGAAGCTTTGAGAAGTCGTACTCGAAGGAATTCGGGAGCCACCACGCCAACAGGACGGCGCCCAGGACTACCAGCGAAATGCTGGAGCCCACCACCGCCTGCGGCGCCTTACGGATCAGGTTGGCGAGACGGGTCAGCGCCTTTCCCCGCGAGACCTTCCGGGTCCAGGTCTTCCGGCCGAACTCGGTGCGATCCCAGAGTATCAGCAGTGCCGGCAGGATGGAAAAGGTCGATATCCAGCACAGCAGCATGCCCAGTCCGCCGATGAATCCGAAGTGGTTGAATCCCCGGAAATCGGTGATCATGAGCGTTCCGTAGGCGATGCCGGTGGACAGCGCCGAGGTGACGGTAGCCGTCAGGGTATTCCTGAAGGCGATCTGCACGCCGTCGCGGGCGTTTTCTCCCCGTAGCCGTTCTTCCTTGTACCGGGCCATCAGGATCAGGCCGTAATTGATGCCGTTCCCCACGATGATGGCACCCAGAAAGGCGGTCTGCATGTTCAGGTAGCCGATATGAAAATAGGTGATGCAGAACGTCCACAGAATGCCGACGACCACGACCAGCGTGATGTTGATGACCGGCACGATGGTCCTGAAGTAGAGGAAGATAGCCAGGGCGACCAGGGACAGCGTGAAGACCGCCGACGAGAAGATCTCACGCTGGACGGACGAATACTGGTCGAGGATAAGACGGTACTTTCCGGTGAGGCCGACCTTGAGCGATGGATGGTAGGACGACGGGTCGAGCCCTTCCACGATGCCCAGGATCCGCTCGCACAGGTCCCGCGAGAATCCAACGCCCGTCGACGAGCCGAAGGGCTTCAGGACCATGACGAGAAACTGCCCCTGTTCGTCGTTTCCCGTGAAGTAACCGTCGACCCACTTGTCGAGCTTCTCTCCCGCCTTTTTCTCGTACTTCTCTTCCAGGTCGCTCACGGAGAAGGGTTCGTCTTCCACTTCCAGTCCGAGGTCTTCCACGGAAATGAAAAGGGGATTCTGTTCCAGTTTTGTCTTCAAGATCTGTCGGCTGAGGCGGCTCTGGATCTCTTCCAGGTCTTCCAGTTCCGCGTACAGGTACTTGTGGTCTTCGTAGAACCGTTTCTCCGCGTCCACCCGGTATTCGATGTAACGGACGTATCCCTCCGGGAGATCGGACCGGATCCTGTCGGCCAGGTCGTCGGCGAACCGCTGGGCCGGGGCCAGGTCTTCGGTTTCTATGACGACGGTAAGGTTGCCGATGCCGCCGACACGTTCCGTGAGCCGGTTAATGTCATCGACGCTTCGGTAGCCCTCGGGCAGCAGCTCGACGAAGTCGGTTTTGATCTGGAGTCTGGAGGTGAAATGGACGGAGAGGAAGGCGGTCAGCAGCGCGCCCAGGAGGATCTTTCCCGGATGGCGGCAGACAAAGGCGATGTACCTGTTCAAACAGCGGTCTATGGATGCTCTGGTTTCGACCTTCACTGGAAAGTCCTCGTTTGAAACGGGCACATCACGGAAAGGAAATATCCCCGTTAACCACTATTATGTCAACCACGAAAACGGTCGACGTAAAGGGGTTCAAGGACATCCGCCACCACTGTTTTTCTTTGACATATCCCTTTCACACCCTTACATATTCTGGACCCATACTCTCGTTCTCAACCGCTGCTCAAACAACGCAAATATCGTTCCCGGCCCCCTTTCCATGGCCTCAGTTCAGCACAGTGTTTCCACCAACGCTGTCCCGACGACAGCGACCCGGATCATTACGCCGAGATCGATTCTACTTGGCCTTGCGAGCGTCGTACTGATTTCCCTGCTCGTCCCCTATTTCCAATACACCATGGCCTCGTCCATGCTGGGCGCTGATCATCTTCATATCAGCGCGCTGTTCCTGGCCTTCACGTACCTCATCCTGTTCAACGTGGTACTGGCCCGGTGGAAGAAAGACTGGGCCCTGACCCCCCATGAGTTCGTCATCCCTCTGGCCATGGGAATGGCGGCTTCCGGGCTGACGACCAACGGCATGGGCGCACCGTTCATCTCCACGCTGATGGCCCCACACCTGCTGGCAACGCCCGAGAACCAGTGGGCCGAGTACTTCTATCCGTACCTGAAACCCTGGGCGACCGTCACGAACCAGGGCAACGCCCTGACGTGGTTCGTCGACGGAATACCGCCAGACGCGTCCATACCCTGGAGCGTTTGGGGCATCCCCTTGTTCTGGTGGCTGACCTTCATCGTCCCGCTCATCTTCATGGGACTTTGTCTCGTGGTCATCCTCAGGAGGCAGTGGGTGGAACACGAGAAACTGGTCTTTCCCATGATGCAGATCCCCCTCGCCCTTACCCGCGGCATGGATTCGCCGAGCCGCATCCCCGACTTTCTATTGGAAAAGCGGTTCTGGATCGGTTTTTCCATTCCCTTCTCTGTGATGATGTACAACATCGTCGGGTTCTTCACCCCGGTCGTGCCCCAGTTCCCTTATTTCGGCTCGGCGCCGCCGATCGTCTTCGGCGAGGGCTCCCCCCCGCTGGAAATCAACTTCCGGCCCGCCATCCTCGGCATTTCCTATTTCGTCAACCTGGACGTGCTGGCGGGGTTCTGGGTGTTCTACATGATTGGCATCATACAGGTGGGGATCGCCCACCGGATCGGGTATGACATCCCGGGAAGGGACAACTACACGTCGATCCACCCCATGCTGGACTGGCAGAACATGGGCGCTTTCATCGTGTTCGTGGGCTGGGGACTCTGGCGGGCGAGATTTCACATCCGCGACGTGTTCGCCCAGGCATTCGGACGGCGGTCCGGCCTGGACGACAGCGACGAGATGCTGCCCTACCGGGTCGCGGTCTTCGGTTTCATCGGGGGATTCGTCTACGGGGTGGTCTGGCTGAACCAGCTGGGCATGAGCGTGCCCATCGCCGTGTTCCTCCTCGCCGGGGTCTTCATCATCTATATCGGGGTATCCCGCATCATCGCCGAGGCCGGCCTTCCCTTCGTACGCTCGCCCATGATCGCCCAGGTGCTCGTATTCTATTCGGTCGGGTCTGTCAACCTGTCCATGTCCACCATGACGGCCATGGCCCAGACCTACGGACCGATCAGCGAGATCAAGTCGACCTTCATGCCCGCCTTCATGCAGGTGGCCAAGCTGTCTGAAATCGGTGTGCGCTGGCACCGGGGCCTGGGATGGAGCATCCTCTCCGCCGCGGTCGTCGGCGTGGCGATCTCCCTCGTCTGGACGATCTACCTGGGATTCGACCAGGGCACGCGCCAGTTCACCAACGGATGGTGGTTCGGCCGGATCGGTTCGACCATCCCGTACACGGAAACGCTCACCAAGATGCGGGATCCCTTCGGGCCGGACACGGCGCGACTGATGTTCTTCATGGTGGGCGGTTCGCTGATGTTTCTGCTCATGACGCTGAGGGCCCGGCTGCCCGGCTGGCCGTTGCATCCCCTGGGTTTCTTTCTGTCATATTCCTGGCCCGCCCGGGCGATCGTCTCGTCCATGTTCGTATGCTGGGTCATCAAGAGCATCATGATGTGGGTCGGCGGCATCGAGCTGTACAGGAAGGGTCAGCCTTTTTTCCTGGGCCTGATCTTCGGTGTAGCGACCGGTGTCGTGATTTCCATGTTCGTCGACTACATGTGGTTTCCCCACGCGGGACATCACATCTATGGGATAGACTAGCGTGTATTCACGGATATTCGGTTACTTTTTCCTCATGGCGGGCGTCCTGTTGTTCCTCGCCGTGGCCATTGCCGGCCCGGCCTGGGTGACCGAGCACGTGATCCTTAAGATCGTCTCGCTTCCCGATGACGTGCAGCCGAAGCCGCTGGAAGAGGCGCCGGTGTCCTGGGAGGAGGTCTCCGAAATCATCACCCGGGACCGCGTCGAGGCCCATGTCCGGTCAATGAGCGCCCATTCGTCGCGCGTCGTTGGTTATCCGGGTAACCGTGCGGCCATGGAATACGTGGCCGAAGCCTTCCAGGCCGGGGGCCTGACCGAAGTCACCATCGACACCTTTACCGTATCCTCCCCCGTCGACCAAGGTTTCACACTGACCATCCACGACTCCGTGGAAACCGAAATACCGGTGTACCAGTTCTGGCCCAACCTGGTCCGGCTGAATTCCTTTCCGGACGGGATAAGGGGCCAACTGCATTACGGCCGCCGGGGTGAATTCCAGGCCTTCAACGGGAAAGAAGTCAAGGGCAGTATCGTCCTGGTTGATTTCGACGGACGCGACCAGTACCTCAACGCGCGGATGCTCGGCGCCCAGGCCGTGTTGTTCTACGACAGCGGTCCCGGCACCGTGACCAACAACCAGGCCCAGCGCAAAATTCTGGACGTGCCCGCCGACGTCCCGCGATTCTGGATACCGGACCAGCATGCGGCGATGGTCCTGGAGTCCGCAAAGTCCGGGGAGCCCGGGCGGGCCGGGCCGACCGGGCAGGCCGGCGCCGTCGAAGTGTCGATCAAGGGGCGCATGACCTGGGAACGGGCCGAGACCTGGAACGTCATGGGATGGATTCCGGGCCTGGACGAACCCATTCCGGGCGGCGACGGAGAGGAAAAGTGGAAAGACCGGATCGTCGTGCTTTCGGCCTACTACGACGCCATGTCGGTCGTGCCGGGACTGGCGCCGGGCGCCGAAAGCGCGGGGGGCATAGCCGCCATGCTGGAACTGCTGCGCGTATTCAGGGCCCATCCGCCGGGATACACCGTCCTCTTTCTGGCCACGTCCGCCCATTTCCACGGGCTGCAGGGCATAAACGACTTCCTGGACCGCCACTACCGGAAGGACGATTTCTTCCTGGAACGGATTCCCGAGGAGGACCGGATCCCCTTCACCCTGTTCCTGGGCCTGGACCTGACCAGCAGGATGGACCAGGTCGGATTGTTCAGTTATGGCAATTTTATCTTCTTCGGTCCGAACCTGAAGATCCTGTATGTACCCTACGCGGACCGGTATGAGAATTACGCGCGCAAGGCGGGGGTGTACGATGAAGAAGAGAGCCGCACGCCCTACCTCAACACGCTTATCCCCTCTCTCCGGTCACAGGAAAGCTATATGCCCGCGGCCCCCGCCTTCGACCACGAGATGGTCACGCTCGCCGGGCTGCACGGCATGACCTTCGCCACGGCGCACGACAACAGGCTGCTCATCGATACCCCCAGGGATCGGATCGAGCACGTCGATTTCCCCAATCTCGTCCGGCAGATCAGGACCGTCGGCACGTTGCTTCCGGCCATGCTGGCGGATCCCGAAGCCTTCGAGATTGATGAGTCCATACGGCTCAAGGATGAAGGCCGCGACATCGAGGGACGGGTCCTGGAGTTCGACCGCACCGTGGATTTCTTCAAGCCCAATACCCCGGTTTCCGACGCCCTGGTCGTCTACGAGCCGGGATACCAGAGTCACAGCGGCGTGCGGGGATTCATGGTTACCCAGGCCGACTCGCTGGGATATTTTCGCTTTTCCATGGTCCGCGACATCAGGGGCTCGACGGAACTGCGCAGCTACGGCCTCGATTCCAAGGGCAAGATAGTGTATGCGCCGGACCTGGGTGAAGAGGGGAACGCCACCTTTCCCCTCGCGGTGCCGAACTCGTCCAAGGTGAACAATACCATACAGGTCCTCTTTCCCTGCGAGGAGATCAACCTCTTCGATATCGTCGATCCCGGCGTCTTCGTCGCCCTGGATAACCTGACTGTGCTCGGCCGGGACAACAGTCCATTGCGCAAGTACGGCGCGGCTTTCGTGGAAAACCAGAGTTTCTTCGGCAACTGGATGACCAATGCCGCGGTGGTCTTCGCCAAGCCCGAGGACCAGGTTAAAATGTTCATGAGCGCCGGTCCGCGTGGGGTCAAGTACCTGCTGACCAACACGCCGGAGTCGTGGCTCGACGATCCACCGGAACACATATCCGACGACGTCATGTCGATGGCGCAGGGGCGCGGTTTCACGCCGGACCAGGGATTGATCCTCCACCCCTTCTACCAGAGCGCCCTGGACCTCTGGTCACTCAACGGCGCTCGGTTGATGAAACTGGAGGACCACGGCGTTACCAACGCCCGTGCCGCCGAGCTTCACGAGCAAAGCACGCAAGCACTGCGCGCCGCCCGTGAAGCCCTGGAAAACCGCCGTTACGACACTTTTGCCGCCCGGTCGAGGGAAGCGTGGGGCTACGAGGCGCGGGCCTATCCCGATGTTCGATACGCCGCGGACGACACGGTGGACGGCATCGTGTTCTACTTCATGCTGCTCGTCCCCTTCTGCCTGTTCCTTGAGCGGCTATTCTTCGGATTCACGGACATTCGAAAGCAACTGCTAACGGTGGGCGTCATCTTTGCCGCGGTGTTTATGCTGCTGCAGAACGTTCACCCCGCCTTTCAACTCAGCCTGACGCCGTACATGGTCTTTCTCGCCTTCATCATACTTGCGATGGCGTTGATCATCATCACGCTGATCGTCACCCGGTTCGACACGGAGATGAAGAACCTGACCCGGTCGGCGGCCGGTCTCCACGAAACGGACATCGGGCGGCTCAGCGCCACGGCCGTGGCCATATCCCTGGGAATATCCAACCTGCGCAAACGGAAGCTGCGTACGGCGCTGACGGCGGTCACGCTGACCCTGCTGACCTTCACCGTGCTGTCCTTCACTTCATTCAAGACCGGCATACAGTTCTATACGCTGGACCGCGAGAACACCCCCCCGTACAACGGCGTCCTCATGCGCAGCCTGTCGTGGCACTCGCTGCCCACATCCTTCCTGCCTTACGTGGAAAACGCCTTCGGCGACCAGGCGGACGTGGTGCCCCGGTCCTGGTACGAGGCGGAGGACATCAGCAGCCCGTACATCGACCTGAGAGTCCCTGGCAAGGAGACCGCCACCACGGTACAGATCCTCCTGGGTCTACATGCCGACGAACCTTCCATCACGGGCCTGGACCGGTTTCTCCTGCCGGGCGGCCGATGGTTCGCCCCGGACGAAAGGGCGGTATGCCTGCTGCCCACGGAATTGGCCGCGAGGTTGAACGTGGGGCCGGAAGACGTGGGAACGGCGGAGGTGGAGATCCTCGGCGGCCGCTATACGGTGATCGGACTGCTGAATTCCGATGGACTCGACGCCTACCGGGACATGGACGATGAAAGCATCATGCCCGCCAGTTTCTCCATGACCCGTAACCTGACCGAGATGGACGAAGAGGTGTTCATGTCGACCGTCCGGGCCGCGGAGCATGTGCGTTCCCGCAACGTGCTGGTGCTGCCCTATCGACAGACCCTCGATCTGAGCGGGTCCACGCGGTCGTTGGCTATCTCGGGGTTCGCCGACGGCGATCGGCTCCGCGAATCCGTGGAGTCCTTCATGTCGCGCGTCCTCCTGGCCGTTTTCGTGGGGATGGAAGACGGTGTGAAGGTCTACAGTTCCCTGGGCGCGATTTCAGTCTCGGGCCTGACCAACCTGATCATTCCGGTGCTCATCGCGGCTTTCCTGGTGTTGAACACCATGATGGGCGCCGTGTTCGAGCGGTTCAGGGAAATCGGCGTGTACAGCGCGGTCGGGCTGGCGCCTAACCACGTCGCCGCGCTGTTCATCGCCGAAGCGGCCGTATTCGCGACCCTCGGCGCTGTGTTCGGGTACCTTTCCGGCCAGATCATCACCATGGGACTCTCGCATTGGGACCTGCTGGGCGGCATGTCGCTCAACTACTCCTCCCTGTCGACCGTGTACGCCACGGTGGTCGTCATGGCCGTCGTCTTCCTGTCCACCCTCTATCCGGCGAAGAAGGCCGCGGACATGACGGTGGAGGACGTCACGCGACGCTGGTCGCCTCCTCTACCCGAAGGCGACGACTGGCGCTTCGAGTTTCCATTCACCGTAAGCCTGGTCGAGGCGTACCCGTTGTCGGGATACCTGACCCACATATTCCAGACCCACGAGGACAGCTCAGCAGAGGATTTCGTCGCGGAGGGATCTGGACACGACGTGATCCCGGGCCATCCTTTCGAAAGCTACCGCGTTTCGGCGACGGTTTGGCTGGCGCCCTACGACCTTGCCATCAGCCAGGACGTCCAACTGGTACTGGAACCCGTTACCCAGGAAAATCTGTACCGGATCCTGATCGTGATCCACCGGCGCAGCGGGGACCTCGCGCAGTGGCAGACGATCAACCGCCGGTTTTTCAAGGTGTTGCGGAAGCGTTTTCTAGTCTGGCGGACCCTATCCGAGTCCATAAAGGACAGGTACCGGAAGGTCGAGGAACCGGAGCCGGTCGCGACGCCGTAATAGGCAGAGAGGAGCAGCGATGTTCGACCTCATCATCAAGGGCGGCCATGTAATCGATCCGGAGAACGGCATCTACGGGAATCGCGACGTCGCCGTCACGAAGGGTTTGATTGCGGCGGTGGAACACGACATCCCCGCGGAACAAGGCCGGCGGGTCGCCCGCGTCCACGGCCACTATGTAACGCCCGGATTGATCGACATACACATGCATGCCTATGGCGGCTACCGGGGATGGGTGTTCCCCGACGCCCACGTGCTCCCCAACGGGGTGACCACGGTGGTGGATACGGGAGGCGCAGGTTGGAAGAAATTCGAGCACTTCAAGGACACCGTCATCGCCGATTCCATGACCCGGGTGCTGGCCCTGATCAACATCGTGGGCGCCGGCATGGAAGGGGCCGTGGAGCAGGATATAACTGAAATGGATCCCGCGCCTTGCGCGGCCATGATCAGCAGGTACCCGGAACACGTCATCGGGTCCAAGACCGCCCATTTCGGCGGTCCGGGCTGGGAGGCGGTCGACGGCGCCGTCGAGGCAGCCCGGCAGAGTGGCACCATCGCCATGATCGATTTCGCGCCGAAACCGACCCGCAGTTACCGGGACCTGCTGCTGAAAAAACTCAGTCCCGGCGACATCCATACCCACCTGTACGCGCAGCACATACCCCTGCTCGACAAGAACGGCAAGGTGAACGACTATGTCCGGGAAGCCCGGGACCGGGGCATCCTGTTCGACCTGGGCCACGGCGGCGGCAGTTTCTGGTTCCGCATCGCCATACCGGCCGTCGCCCAGGGTTTCCTGCCGGACACGGTCAGTACGGACCTGCACAAGGTCAGCGCCCTGCTGCCGAACGCGAGCATGAATACGACGATGTCGAAATGCCTCAACATGGGGATGACCCTCGAGGACGTGGTGATGCGCTCCACGCGCAATCCCGCCCGCGTCATACGGCGCCCCGAACTGGGCACGCTGAGCATAGGCGCCGAGGCGGATATCGCCGTGCTGGAACTGGAATACGGGGAGTTCGGATTCGTAGATTCGGGCCACGCCCGCATGCGCGGCGACAGGCGGTTGCGGTGCCTGCTGACCGTTCGCGGGGGACAGGTGGTCTGGGACCTGAACGGCCTGACGCGGCCGGACTGGGACAAGTCGGGCAACTACACAAGGGCCGAATAACCGGATGAGCGATAGAACCGGGAAAGAACAGCAGGAACAGGACGCAAAGTCTGCCGACAGGGAAGACCGGTGGCAGATCGTGCCGGATGACCTGCCCTACGAGGACGGGTTCAGCACGCGGATCATCTGGGCCGCCTTCTTCGTCGGGCTGGTCATGCTTCCCGGGGCGATCTACCTGGAACTGGTGACCGGTAAGAGTTTCGCGGGCGCCGCGGAATGGGTCACCATCATCATGTTCATCGAGATCGGCAAGCGGCTGTTCATCAAGCTGAAGCCCCAGGAAGCCATCATCCTCTACTGGCTCGCCGCCGGGCTCGCAGCGACGGGACTGGGCGCCAGCGGCATGGCAGCCGGATCGGCGGTGCACGGCGCGCCTTTTGCCAAGATGATCTGGTTCCAATACCTGATCCAGTCGCCCCAGGCTGACGGGCTGGCCCAACTCATGCCCCAGTGGGTGTCGCCGGCCCGGGGTTCCGATTCGCTGATCACGCGGACGCTTTTCTCCATGGAATGGCTGGAACCGATTCTCCTGGCCATTCTCGTGTCCATCCTCGGCCTGGTCAACGCCCTTTCCCTGGGATACGTGCTCTTCCGTATTACGGCCGACACGGAACGCCTGCCCTTTCCCCTGGCGCCGGTTCAGGCGGCCGGCGCCACCGCGCTGGCGGAATCTTCGTCGGGAGAGGAGACCTGGAGGTGGCGCGTATTCACCGTAGGCGCCATGATCGGCCTGGGCTGGGGCATCCTCTACGTCGTCGTGCCGACCGTGTCCGGCGTGGTGCTGACCAAGGGGGTGGAGGTCTTCCCCATTCCCTTCGCGGATTTCACGCCGCGGTTCAGGGACGTGCTGCCCGCGACGCCCATCGGCATCGGCACGGACCTGGCCACGCTCCTGGTCGGCTTCGTCCTGCCGTTCTGGATCGTGGTGGGCACCTTTATCAGTTCTTTCGTCATCACCTTCATCGCCAATCCCGGCCTCTACCACTTCGGCCTGTTGCACAGCTGGTCGCCGGGGATGAGCACTATCCCCACCTCCATCAACAACACCATCGACTTCTGGTTGAGTTTCTCCTCCATCGGCGCCTCGCTGGTCATCGGCCTGATCGGCCTGGTGGCCTTCGTGTGCGCACTGCGGAGGGACCCCGGCGGATCCGGTGAACGGGGCCCGCGCAGTCCGCCGCCGGACCGGGGTGATTTCAGGCTACCCATTCCCATTGCGCTCTGGGCGGTCTCCACGATATGTTTTATTCTCCTGGTGTACTACCTGGAACCGTCGTTTCCGGTCTGGATTTCCGTGATCTTCGGGTTTCTGTGGACACCCTTCTTCTCCTACATCGGGGCACGCATGATCGGCCTCACCGGATCTCCCTACGGCTCCTCCTTCCCCTATGCCCGGGAGGGATCGTTTTACCTTTCGGGATACAAGGGGGTGGCGATCTGGTTCGCCCCGGTACCCCTCTTCGATCACAGCGGCGTGGTGGCGACCTTCCGGCAACTGGAACTCACTCGAACGCGATTCCCAAGCCTCGTCAAGTTGTATATATTGAGCCTGTTGCTGCTCATCGTCTTCAGTTTCCTGTTCTACGCGCTGATCTGGAAACTGGCGCCCATACCGTCCGCGGCCTATCCCTTCGTCGAAAAGATGTGGCCGCTGCAGGCGACGATGGAAACGATCTGGATCAAGTCGACCCTTCCGGGCGGTTCGGACGTGATCGGACAGCTGATACGATGGGAGTACATCGGCGCCGGCATGGGATTCACGGTCGCGATGTACGGGGTGCTCAGCCTGCTGAAGGCGCCACCGCTGCTGTTCTACGGCCTGGTCGCCGGACTGGGCACGGGCGCGTGGATTCACTATACGCTGCCCACGTTCATCGGCGCCATGCTGGGCCGGTTCTATTTCCGCCGCCGGTTCGGGGAGAACAGGTGGCGCGCCTACGCGCCCGTCATCCTGGCTGGATACGGCTGCGGGTTGGGCCTGATCGGCATGGCGGCCGTCTCCCTGGTGCTGATCGCCAAGTCCACGTCCCAGATCATGTTCTGACGCGGTACGGACGCTTATTCGACGTGTTTCCAGTTTAGGCTGGCGAGGGGTCGATATCGACTCGTCCAATGAATGCGGCATCGTTAATGGTGAACATCAAGTCGTTGTAATAACGAAACTTAACTCATATGTCCGATAGTTTCCGCGTAGCCCTGGTCGCCGACCTGCTCGGTCCCGACGGCGAGGTCGTGTTCAAGGAATTCGGGATCGACCTGCTGGACGAGGCCGGAGTCCCCCACGCGTTCCTGGCCGAAGACCGGAGTCCGGTCACCCCGGATCAACTCGTCGATTTCGACGTGGTCATATCCATGGGCCAGGCTTACACGCGCGACAGCTTCGCGGGTGTCGAACGCCTCGCGCTCATCGCCCGGACGGGGGTGGGATACGACATGATCGATCTCGATGCGGCGACGGAAGCGGACGTCATGGTGACCATAACCCCGGAAGCGACGCGCAGGCCCGTCGCCAGTGCCACGCTTGCCCTGATGCTCGGACTCTGCCACCGGGTGACGATCAAGGACGCCATCGTCAGGAATCATACGTGGGACATCCGCTTCGATCACATGGGATGCGAAATACGGGGCCGCGTGGTCGGGTTGATCGGCATGGGCATGATCGGCCGCGAGGTAGTGCGCCTGCTGGCACCCTTCGAGCCGTCCGAGATACTCGTCACCGACCCGGTGGTGAACGCGGAAGAGGCCCGGCAGCTCGGCGTCACACTGGTGGACCGGGAATCCCTGCTGCGGCGCAGCAACTTCGTCACCATCCACTGCCCGTTGAACGAACACACGCGGCACCTGATCGGCGAAAAGGAGCTTCGCATGATGAGGGAAGACGCGTTCCTGATCAACACGGCACGCGGAGCGATCGTCGACCAGGAAACACTGGCCCGGGCACTGCGGGAAGGCTGGATAATGGGCGCGGCGATCGATGTCTTCGAACAGGAGCCGCCGGCCCTTGATGATCCCTTGCTATCGCTCCCGAACGTCATCCTGGCGCCCCACGCGTCGTGCTGGACCCATGAACTGTTTCGCGATATCGGACACGACTGTGTCAAGGCGACCATGGCCGTCTCCAGGGGAGAAGAGCCCCCCTACGTAGTCAACAGGGCGGTACTCGAGAGACCGGGACTGAGGAAGAAACTGGGAAAATTCGGCCCCTGACCCGTCTCGACAAAAGCAAGACCCTGAACAGATGTAACTCACAGAAAGGAAAACAATGCCTTTAATTTCCCCCGAGAAACTGCATCGAATCGGCTGCGAGATGCTCGAGGCAGCGGGATGCACGGCGGACGATGCCTTGAAAGTCGTGGACCACCTCGTGGATTCCAACCTTTTCGGCCACGATTCCCACGGCGCTATCCGTCTCCCCGAATACGTCAAGGCCATCAAGGACGAAGCCCGATTCAAGGCCCGGGCCGACGTGCGAATCGTACGGGAAAGCCCGTGCACGGCCCTGGTCGACAACGGAGGCGCGCTAGGCCAGGTGGGCGGGACCTTCGCCATGCAACTGGCCATGGAGAAAGCGCGAAAGCACGGCACGGCGACGGTCACGCTCCGTCGCACCAGCCACGTGGGCCGAGTGGGCGCCTATCCACTGATGGCGGCCAGGGAGGGGATGATCGGGTTAGCCTTCGTAAACGCGGGCCGCTTCGGACGCCAGATCCCTCCTTTTGGCGGTATCGACGGCCGCATCAGCACCAACCCCATCGCCTTTTCGGCGCCGCGTCGAAACGCCGATCCCGTCCTGGTGGACCTGACGACGTCCGTCGTCGCCGAGGGCAAGGTCCGTGTCGCCGCAAACAAAGGGGAGCGTGTTCCCGAAGGCTGGCTGATCGACCACGAAGGCCAACCGACTACGGATCCGACGGTTATAAAAGGTCCGCCGCCCAACGGCGCCATACTGCCCATGGGCGGTATCGTCGCCCACAAGGGATACAGTCTGGGAATGCTCGTGGAGATTCTCGGTGGGGCGCTGAGCGGACAGGGATGCGCGCAGGGCGAGCAGATCGTGGAAAGCAACGGCGTGCTTTTCACCGTGTACAACATCCCTTTCTTTTCAGATCTGGACTGGTATTTCGAGGAAATCGAGGGGTTGATCCGGCACGTGAAATCCAGTAGGACAGCGCCGGGATTCAATGAGATTCTCATACCGGGAGAACCGGAGTTCCGCTTGGCGGAGAAGCGTCGCCGTGAGGGGATCAGCATCGACGACACCACCTGGCAGCAGATCAGGGACGCCGGGATAAGGGTAGGGTTGAATCCGGAGAACTGGTAGTCGGGGTGGGCCAGGAGAAATGGTAAAAGAAAGGGGGAGCAGGGTCGTCAGACCCGCTCCCCCCTGAGTTTCGTCGTACGTATTCGCCTGGCCGAGTCAGTCTACCTGGCCGGGCTTCGATGGCTTTAGCTTACTTGGCGGAGAAACTGCTCACGAGGCGGTGGGTTCCCCACGAAGCGGCCAGCTTGCCCATTCCATCCACGTTCATAAGTTCCACGGTAAAGCGTTCAATCATCTCGTCTTCCACGCTGTACTGCAGCGGAACCTCTAAAACGTCGTTTTCCCGCTTGGAGCCCGGCGCGCCCCAGATACCCACTTCGCTATTGAAAATCAGTGTCCACTCATCGCCGTCCACGTGCTTGGCCCAGGCACTGTAGGAGCCTTTGGCCAGTGTCATGTCGCCGAACATGAGATCGGAGTCCGTCGTGAAGGTGGTGGATTTGTTGCTGCCTAAACGCCAGACGAATCCGGCGGGTGCCATGGCGAGCATATCCCGGCCCTTCATCTCCGGACGTCCGTAGTCGATGGAGACTTTGCTATCCATCAACATGACTTCCACCATGCCGCGGCTGGGGTCCATGCTTTCTCCGCCCTGGTCGCCCATGGGCATGGTGGTCTGTGCACCGGCGGATCCGCTGCCCATGGCCAGGAAAGCGGCGGACAGGGCCAGAACGCCAAACAGTTGGGTGATGCGACGCATATAAAACCCTCCTTAAATGGTTTATTCTGCCATACCAGTAGAAGTTGGCAATACAAAAATGATTATGCCGCAATTACGCGCTCTTGTCAACGCATTTACGCCGACTAGTCGACGCGCAGGATGCGGAAGGGAGACGAACCCTTCAAGCGGCAGTCGACGGCCTTTCGGTACTGGGAGGACGCGGTGTATTTCCCTTGATTTTTACCCGTTCCGTATCGATTTTAACCTTCGAGGCGCAACGAACGATCCACCTTCCCTCGTGCGACAATTCATTATACGCAGACAGTCTTCATTTCCTTCAAATTAAGGAGTTACAGGAATGACCCGTGTGGACGATTCCATATTGACCGGACTGGCGGGATTTGACTCGGCCACGGTTTACAATGCCGTGGAAAAAGTACAGGGTGTTTCCAACGAAGACTATACCGGTCCGGAAATCCAGTACCTGACGCCCGAATTCGGTGCCGTGATCGGCTATGCGGTAACCGCCGAAGTCACACCGCTCGACGGGACGGAACCTAACCTGAGCTGGTCGGACTACTACGACGTGCTGAACGAAACACCGGGTCCCATGATCGCCGTGATGAAGGATGTCGACGTCCGGCCGAAGCGAGCCGCCCTCTTCGGCGACGGGATGGCGCACATCCACAGGGCCCTCGGGGCAGTAGGCGCCGTGGTGGAGGGTTGCGTCCGCGATCTCGAAGGTATACGGGGAGCGGGACTGCCCATTTGGGGCATCGGCACGGTATCCGGCCACGGTCCCTTCAACGTTCGCGCCATTGGCCGGCCTCTCGTCGTCGGCCAGGTGCTTGTTCAATCCGGCGACCTGCTGATCGCCGACGTGGACGGAGCGGTGAAGATTCCCCTCGACATCGCGGAAGACACGCTGAGAGTGGCGGGTGAGATCAGAACCTGGGAACAGTCCCATTTCGCCAGGATAACCAGTCCGGATTTCTCCTACGATAGGTGGAAGCAGAGGGAATCGAGCAGGTAAGCACTGTTTTGGTACATAACGTGAAAGCCCCCACGGGGACGAAGCTGAGCTGTAAGAACTGGCTCATCGAAGCGGCCTATCGAATGATCCAGAACAACCTGGATCCCCAGGTCGCCTTCGATCCGGATAACCTCATCGTGTATGGCGGCAGGGGGAAGGCGGCCCGGAACTGGGAAGCCTTCGACGCCATCCTGGATGCGCTGCGCAACCTGGAACCCGACGAAACCCTCATGGTGCAGTCGGGCAAACCCGTGGCGGTGTTTCGCACCCACGAGGACGCGCCGCGCGTTCTCATCGCCAACTCCAATATCGTGCCGGCCTGGGCTACCCAGGAGAACTTCGATACCTGGGAGCGGGAAGGGCTGATAATGTACGGCCAGATGACGGCCGGCAGTTGGATATACATCGGTACACAGGGTATTTTGCAGGGTACCTACGAGACCTTTGGCGCCCTTGCCCGCAAACACGGATGGGGAACCCTCTCGGGCAAACTCGTGGTGACGGCCGGCCTGGGGGAAATGGGTGGCGCCCAGGCGCTGGCCATCACCATGAACGGCGGGGTCGGTCTGCTGGTGGAAGTGGACCCCTGGCGGGCCAGGCGGCGCCTCGAACTGCGCCAGGTGGATACCGTGGCGGAGAACCTCGACCTTGCGCTGACCTGGGCGAACGAGGCACTGGCGACCGGGGAATCCAGGTCGATCGCCCTGATCGGCAACGCCGCGGAGGTGCTCCCGGAACTGCTGAACCGGGGCATTGTGCCCGACGTGGTCACGGACCAGACCGCAGCCCACGATCCGCTCTACGGCTACATACCCACCGGGCTTTCACCTGAAGAAGCGAGCACGCTGCGCGAGAACGATCCGGACCGTTACCAGGAACGCTCAGCAGCTTCCATGACGGTCCACGTTCAGACGATGCTCGAGTGGAAGAAGCGGGGAGCCGTGGTCTTCGACTATGGCAACAACCTGCGCCAGCGCGCCTATGACAACGGATTGAAGGAAGCTTTCGATTATCCCGGCTTCGTTCTGGCCTATATCCGTCCCCTTTTCTGCGAAGGCAAAGGCCCTTTCCGCTGGGTCGCCCTGTCGGGAGATCCGGAAGACATCTACCGGACCGACCAGGCTGTCCTTGAACTGTTTCCGGAAGACGATCACCTGTTCCGCTGGATCACGATGGCACGGCGACAGGTGGAATTCCAGGGGCTGCCCGCGCGTATTTGCTGGCTGGGATACGGGGAACGGGCCAGGGCGGGACTGATGTTCAACGAGCTGGTCGCGTCGGGCGAAGTCAGCGCCCCCATCGTCATCGGCCGCGACCACCTGGACAGCGGGTCCGTTGCCAGTCCCAACCGTGAGACCGAGGCCATGAAAGACGGTTCGGACGCCATCGGCGACTGGCCCGTGCTGAACGCGCTGATCAACACCGCCAGCGGAGCCACGTGGGTCAGTTACCATCACGGCGGCGGCGTGGGCATCGGGTACAGCCTGCACGCCGGGCAGGTCATCGTGGCAGACGGTACGCCCGAGGCGGCGGCCCGCCTGGAGCGCGTGCTCACCAACGATCCGGGGATGGGCGTGGCACGTCACGTCGACGCCGGCTACGAAGAGGCCATGGCCGTGGCGAGAACCCAGGGCGTTAAGATTCCCATGTCGGATTGAATCCGGAAGGCGATGGTCGGATATGGATCACTCCAGGGATGACCTGGCCCTAACAGGTTACGATCTCACCATCGACGAGGTGGTTACCGTTTCACGGGGTCGCCGCGTCGCCATACACCCCGATGCCATTCCGAGCATGGAACGTTCCCGGGAAGCGGTGGACCTTCTGGTCTCGGAGGGCCGGATCGCCTACGGGATCACCACCGGATTCGGCCGGTTCCGGGACAAGCTGATATCGTCTGATCAGGTCGCGGAATTACAGTTGAACCTTATAAGGAGTCACGCGGCCGGTACGGGCCGTGAACTGGACGAGGAGACCGTGCGCGCCATGCTGGTCATCCGGGCTAATACGCTCGCCATGGGGTATTCCGGCATTAGGCCTCACGTCGTCCAGTTGCTGGTGGACATGCTCAACGGGGGCGTGCATCCCTGCATACCCGGGCGGGGTTCCCTCGGCGCGAGCGGAGATCTTGCGGCTCTGGCGCACATGTCCCTGGTATTGATCGGAGAAGGCGAGGCCCTGTACCGTGATCAACGGCTCGACGGGGCGTCGGCCCTGCGGGAAGCTGGGCTTAAGCCGGTCAGCCTGGGGGCCAAGGAGGGGCTGGCCCTTACTAACGGCACGACCTTCATGGCCGGACTCGGCGCTTTATTGGTACACCGGGCGACAAACCTGGCGCTGACGGCGGATATAGCGGCCGCCATGACCCTGGAGGGGCTGCTCGGCACCGACCGTGCTTACGACGCCCGGGTGCACGCCATCCGTCCCCATCCCAGACAGATCGCCTGCGCGGAATTTCTGCGGGGTATTCTGCGCAACAGCCGGCTATTGCGTTCCGACGATCCCGGCAACGTCCAGGACCCCTACACGCTGCGCTGCGTCCCACAGGTTCACGGCACGGTCAGGGACACCATCGACTACGCCCGCTGGGTGATCAATATCGAGCTGAACGCCGCGAACGACAATCCCCTGGTGTTTGTGGAGGATGATCCAGGCACCGCTGAAATCATCAGCGCGGGAAACTTCCACGGGGAACCCATCGCCGTGGCGATGGACAGCATGAAACTGTCGCTCACGGACATGGGCAACATGAGCGAACGGCGCACGGCCCGGTTGGTGGATGCCGACTCCAACGGAGGCGTGCTGCCCATGTTCCTCACGGACCATGGCGGCCTGGAGAGCGGCCTGATGCTTGCCCAGTACACGGCGGCGGCCCTGGCCTCGGAGAACAAGGTGCTCGCCCATCCCGCCAGCGCGGACTCCATTCCCAGCAGCGCCAACATGGAAGATCACGTGAGCATGGGCGCCACCGCCGTACATCACACGCTGCAGGTACTGGAAAACGTGGAGACCATCGTCGCCATCGAGTTGATCGCCGCGGCCCAGGCCATCGATTTTCGATGCAGGGAACCTGGAGTCACTCCCGGCGATATGGGCCGGGGCACCGGCCTGGCGTACCGGTTGATTCGCCGGCATGTTTCCTTCCTGGACCGCGACGCCCCCCTTGCCCCGCTGATCGAATCCATTCGAAGGCTGGTCGTCCAGGGCGACGTAGTCAACGCGGTCAGGGAGAAAGTGGAAGTGCCCGGGCCCACGCTGGATTGAGCCGTCCAGCTGTTGAACAGTAAGCGCCGACGCTCAGGGTTTAGGCGCCGGTTTTCTGTGCGTCGGTCACGGCGCCGGTCCAGTTGCGAGAACCGCCCGCCAACGGGATTGTTTCACCTTTTACTGACGAGAACCATGGAAACCGTAGATCTGTACCTGCACAACGCGGAGCAGGTGGTAACCTGCGCATCGGGGGCTCCCCGGCGCGGTCCGGACATGGCCACGGTCGACGTGATCGAGAATGGGGCTGTCGCCATCCTTGACGGGCGGATCGCGGCGGTCGGTCCAACCGGGCACTTTGAAGGAAGATTCGCGGCCGAACGATCCATTGATTGCAGGGGGCGGGCCCTCTGCCCCGGTTTTGTGGACGCCCATACCCATACGGTATTCGGTGGGGACCGCGCCGCGGAGTTCGAGATGAGAATAAAGGGCGCTTCCTACCTGGAAATCATGGCGTCCGGAGGGGGTATAGTCCGAACTGTCCGGCACACGAGAGCGGCATCAGTGGACGAACTCGTGTCGTCTGCAACCACGCGTCTTGACGAGATGCTGGCGCTGGGCACCACGACCGTGGAAATCAAAACCGGTTACGGCCTGAGCGTGACAGACGAACTGAAGATGCTGCGGGTCATCGAACGGCTCGACCGGGACCATCCCTGCGACATCGTCCCCACGTTTCTGGGCGCCCACGCGGTCCCACCGGAGTTCGACCGGGATGCCGAAGCGTACACGCGCTGCGTTATCGATGAGATCCTTCCGGAAGCGGCGAACTGGTATCGAACCTCCCGGTTCGCGGCGCGGGGCGTATCCATGTACATCGACGTGTTCTGTGAAGACCACGCCTTCGATCTCTCACAGTCACGCCGCGTGCTGGAGGCCGGGATCGAAGCCGGCTTTCGGGCCAAGATGCACGTGGACCAGTTCAACGATTTCGGCGGCGTCTCCATGGCAGTGGAACTCGGCGCAGCGTCGGTGGACCATCTCGACGTGACCGGTCGGGCAGAAATAGAGAAGCTCGCCGGGACGAAGACGATCGCCGTTGCGCTGCCCGCCGTGAACTTCAACCTGGGTATGGCGGACTACGCCGACGCACGGACGATGCTGGACGCCGGCGCCGCCGTGGCCCTCGCCACCGACCTGAATCCCGGATCCGCACCCTGTCCTTCCATGCCCATGGTCATGGCCATTGCCTGCAGATACCAGCGATTCACCCCCGCGGAAGCGCTGAACGCTTCCACCATCAACGGGGCCTGCGCCATCGACCAGGGTGGTGAAGCGGGATCCATTGAAGTCGACAAGCGGGCCGACATCCTCATTCTGAAAGAGGGCGATTACCGGCACATTCCCTATTTCTTCGGTGGAAACCCGGTGCAGACCGTGATCAAGCGGGGTCAGGTAATGAACCCATGAACGTAGAATCCCGCGTTCGTTACGTGGATGCCCACTGGGTAATGCCGGGCCTGGCCACGGCCCATTCCCACGCCTTCCAGCGCGCGCTTCGCGGGCGGACCCAGCGGCGGGCGACCCGCGCGGGCACCTTCCTCGGCTGGCGGGACGAGATGTACCGGTTGGTCGAAGGGCTCCGTTCGGATGACCTGTACGCGATTGCGCGTTTCGCGTACACCGAGTTGGCGATGTCCGGAGTTACGGCAGTCGGCGAGTTTCACTACGTCCACCATGGTACCGGAGGTCGTCCTTATGCCGAGCGCACCGAACTGGCGGACGCTGTAATTCGTGCGGCGCGGGACGTCGGCATCCGCATCTGCCTGATCCGTACCGCCTACCTGCGCGCCGGATACGGCCAGGCGCCGGTCCCGGCGCAGGAACGGTTCATAGACCCGTCGATCGATGAAGTCCTTAATGACCTGGATGCCCTGCGGTCCCGCTACGAAGGCGATCCCCACGTAGCCGTTGCCGCGGCCGCGCACAGCGTACGCGCGGTGCCCCTGCCCCAGGTCCAGACGCTGGCCGCCTACACTGAACAGCATAGTTTGCCCTTTCACATGCATGTCAGCGAACAACGAAGCGAACTGGAGGAATGCAGGACAGAGTACGGGACCACCCCTGTCGCGTTGCTATCCGCCGAGGGGATTCTGTCGTCCCGTTTCGTGGCCGTGCACGCTACGCACCTGGATGAAGCAGAAGTGGCGGCACTAGGCGAAAACCAGTCCTTCGTTTGCATCTGCCGAACGACGGAAAGGGATCTCGGCGACGGTCTGCCGCCTACGTCCGATCTGCTGAGCGCCGGCATTCGCCTGTGCGTCGGTATAGACAGCCACGCCTGCGAGAACGCCTTCGAGGAAATCCGTGCCGTGGAACTGGATGAAAGATCCCTCCTGGAGAAACGGCATGCCGCGGCGGAAGCGCCGGTATTGCTGGATGCGGCCACGAGGCAGGGATACTCCGCCTGCGGCCTCGACCCGTACTGGAAGGACGATCACGTCTGCCTGGATCCCAACGATCCGTCCATCGCGGCCATCGGCCCGGATCTCGCTACCGACGCGATTCTGTTTGGCGCGACACCGCGGGCGGTTAAGACCGTTGTCGTCGGGGGGCGGACGATCGTCGAAGATGGAAGTCATGCCGATTACGGATCGACATTGGAACGTTACCGGGAAACGTTACGAAAACTCGATTTGATATGACTGGTTTCGAATGGAATTTGAGATTACTCGTTCGACAGGAAGTGATGGTCGGTGGTTAATGATGCAATCAACGGACTAAAGGAGGGTGTGATGACATCGGTCAAGTATGACTATGCGGAGATGATCTGGAACGAGATAAGGGACGCGGCCGCCCAGGATCGGGTTGCCCTACTGCCGGTGGCGACCTACGAGGATCACGGACCTCACCTGCCCGTGGACGTAGACGTGGTCCTGGCGACGGAAATATGCCGGCGCGCCGCCGCCCGCATACCGGATGAGGTCGTGCTCGCCCCTCCGGTGACCCATGGTTACAGCCCCCATCACATGGATTTCCACGGGACGATCACCATCCGGTGGGACACCTTTATCAACTATGTCCGGGACGTATGCTGCAGCCTGGCCTATCACGGTTTCAAGCGCATCCTGATCATCAACGGACACGGTAGCAATACCTCGCCTCTCGATATGGCCGCGCGCCTGACGGTCATCGATTTCGAAGGTCGGATCCTGTGCGCCAGCGCCAATCACTGGGGACTGAGGCAGGCCAGAAACATGGGCATGGAACTCCGGGATTCAGATTACGGCGGCACTTCCCACGGTGGGGAATTCGAGACCTCCCTATACCTGGCCCTGAAGCCCGACCTGGTCGACATGGACAAGGCCGTGGACGAAAGGAGCCCGATGACTCCCAGTTTCAAGACCGACCTCCTTGCAGGTGGGCATCCCGATGGTTCCGACGCCCGCATGGTGCCGTATTGGAGTTCAATAACCGCCAGCGGTGTGATTGGGGACGCCACCAAGGCTACACGGGAGAAGGGGGAGCAGTTCCTGGAAGCCGGCATCAATGGACTGATCGAATTGATCCGGGAACTGCGCCAGACGCCACTACCTGAACGGCGGGACCAGCACGGCGAAACGCCGGATACTAAGTGGAAGATGACGTAGTGGCTTGCACACTTCTGTATATTGATAGTACAAAGGTCGATGTTCCTTTCAGGATCGCAACGACGGGGTGGATTTCTCCTCCGGCATTTCGATGAGGACAACCGGACAGCGTGGTGTGAGGTCTACGCACCGGACAAGCAGAACATTACCGATCAGGATAAGTACACGACGCGTACCATGGCGGATTGGTCATTATATTAACAGTCGTCGATTCGGGATCAGCAGGTACAATCACAGGAGAAGTATGATGCAATCAAAAGATGAAGCACCTCAAAGCCGTAATGAACGCCTGGATACAATGGAACGACGTGGTTTTCTTAAAACCGCCGGTGTAGCTGCCGGATTAGCGACGTTTCTCGGTCCCGATTCGTACCGGGGTATCGAAGCAGCGGTAAACGACACGTCGAATCTAACTCCGCAGCAGGCCGCGCGAGAGGAAGGGCTATGGCGCGAAGTCAGTCAGGCTTTTACCGTAAATCGCAGCCTGATCCACCTGGATAACGGCTATACCTGCCCTACACCCCGCGTTGTCACTGAAGCGGTTGTACGGTATATCTGGGAGCAGGAACAAGGCCCTTACGGGTTGTACGTTCGGCAGGCCAGAGACCGTCTGGGTACAGTGAAGAGGTCCCTGGCGCGTCTCTTCGGGAGCAGTCCCGAGGAAATCGCCATCGTGCGCAACGCCACCGAGGCGCTCAAGACGGTCCTGTACGGCGTACCCCTAAACTCGGGAGATGAAGTCCTCACCACGATGCAGGATTACAGCTCCATGGTGAGTGCCCTGCGGAACAGGGAAAAGAAGGAGGGGATCAAACTGGTTCGGGTACGGGTGCCTACACCGCCGAAGTCGATGGATGACCTGGTAGAGATCTATGAACGCGCCATTACGCCAAAGACCCGTCTGATCCTGGTGTCCCACGTCACCTACACCACCGGCCAGGTGTTCCCGGTCCGGCGTATCTGCGACCTGGCGCATCAGCACGGTATCGAAGTGGTCGTAGACGGCGCGCACGCGGTCGGACATCTGGATTTCAACGTTTCGGATCTGGACTGCGATTATTACGGTACGAGCCTGCATAAATGGCTCTATGCGCCTAAAGGGACCGGCATGCTGTACATTCGCGCGGAACATATCGAGAAGATAGAGCCGATATACGGCCCATACACCAGCCGCCGGTTTGACGCCACCACAAGCATGCGGAAATACGAATCCGTCGGTACCCAGTCCCAGGCGCCGCGTCTGGCCATCGGCGAGGCCATTGCGTTCCACAATGCCATCGGACCGAAGCGCAAGGAAGAACGGCTCCGATATATAAAGAATCACTGGGCGGATCGGCTTCGGCAACACCCCAAAATCCGCGTGTACACGTCGACAGCATCTGAAATGAGCTGTTGTATCGCCTCGGTCGGGATCGAAGGTGTCGATCCGAGCGCGATGCAAGCCTATCTATGGGAGGAGCATCAGATTCTGACAGCCAGGGGTTATTATGGGGGAGAGGACTACAGTATGCGATGGGTCAGGGTTTCGCCGAATCTATACACGACGCTGCCCGACCTGGATTACTTCTGCGATGTGATGGAAGAGACTGCGGAAAACGGTCTTCCGGAACCCTACAGAAGTATCGAACCCGACCTGAGTCGATTCCAAAGGTAAGAAACACGAAAAGAAGCATCGTAGACCGAATATGCCGACCGCGCTTCGCCATCGAAGGCCGGAAACCAGGAAACGTCTCGAGTCTGCGATGAGATATCTTCTAGCGCGGCGCGGGGTAGAACGAAGTAAGATTTATCGCAGAGCATTGAACTTTGAGATCAGCCCCTCGACGGTTCGCTCATGCGTTCCCTGGCCTGCCGGCTCAATTCCGGCAAATGATCGTCATTGGCCATGACCTGCTCCAGGTGACACATACGTTCGGGCGAGGCGCTGCGTATCATCGCATCGCCGTATGCTTCCTCTATCCAGAAACGGGCCCCGCCGCTGATATAATCGCGCAAGTCCGTAATACGACGCTCCGGATAGCGCTGGCACAGGTTCATGGTAAACATGCGCCGCCGCGTACCGCCGCCGAATGCGGCATGCTTGGTATTGTGGTTGAAACAGACGATGTCACCTGGTGTGGTCTCCAGCGCCACAGCGGGTATATCCGGCCCATCCGTACCCCACAAAGATGAACTCTCACCGATATGCTGCTGTAATGCATCTGCATAAACATCATCCATCTTGTGACTGCCTGGAATGACCCGGAGACAGCCGGTATCTCTTGTTAATTCATCCAGGTAAAAGGCGATCTTTATATGCTTTATATCGACGTGCCTGCCATCCGAGTGCCACCTTGTATCACCGGCATAGTAATTGCCATCGCTGCCCATGTAGTTAAAATCATCGCCTAACAGACTGGATGCAATCCCTGTAATCCGTTTGTCGTCCAGCAGTGTAGAAAGGCGATCATGCAGGTCTATGAACTGTACGATGCAGGAACGTGCCTTGCCGTCATGAGGCCGCCCATGGTGACCGCCCCCGTGACGTGCCCACACCTCCTCATAGTCGCTGATAATCTCGTCGATACGATCGTTCAACAGACCGGGAAACCCCAGGTAACCGAAAGTATCATAAAAGGCGAGTTGCTGTTCAGTTAGTTGATTATCCATAACCAAATGGCTCCTTTGAGCAGAAAGCCCGCTTGCAGTGCGGGATCTACGTTCTAAACGCGGATCATTATGTTTCTTTACTCCACAGGAGTCGACGGGGACGAATGGTGTTTCCTTCCTATAGCTTACGGATTGGGAGGCGAGGTACAGATAAGTACGACAAGTGTCTCAGTACCTGTATTTTCAATACCGTGCAGACACCAGGGAGGCAAATAGACAAAGTCGCCCTTTTTGATATTCCGTTTATAATTCGCGAACGTCATTTCCCCGGAACCCTCAAGGATGGCGTACGTCTCTTCGGTCGGATGTGAACCAGGTTCAAGAATGACGTGAGGCGGCAGGTAAAACATCACCAGCCCCATGTTCTCCGCCGGCGCGTCAGGATTGACAGGATGTACCACTCTGACCCCCAGACCGGCACATCCGGGATAGACGACCGGCACGCCATCCTGGACATTGACGATCATGGGATCCGGCGGTGTCTCCGGTTTGGGGATATCGGGGATCTTAGCCTGGTCCGCGCTGGTGTATCCTTTGAATTCAGTAATCTTCGCCATAAGCTTGACGCTCCTTTTCTTGTTGGTGCTGCCTGGTGATATTCAGGTAACAACTTGACTGCCGTCATGCACTCCCGTGAAATCAAAATCGAATTCGAGCGTATCACCCAGGGGCGCGTAACCGACTTTCGGATATATATGATTGGAGGTCGGATTGGCCAGGTCGGTAAACAGGCTGCAGAACTTGTAGTCGCCGGCCAGCAGTCTCTTCGTCAGATGGTAGACGCAGGAAGTCGCGTATCCCCTGTTGCGCAACTCCGGCGGCGTATACACCAACGCGATCATTGTGCCGCTTTTCATGGCCCGTGATTCCTTGACGATGGATACCGGTCCATCGTGGTCCCAGACGTACAGCTTCCTTTCCGCAATGTACTTTTCCGCGTTGCGTTCCGCTCTACCGGGTTCGGGCTCCTCCCCTATCGCCTCTGAAGAAAACTTTGCGATCCACTTTGCCATGAGCGGCAGGTCTTCCATTTCAGCATGGCGCAGCCGACTCGGAGAGAGTGGGACGTCGACCACCAGGACGATCCTGTGGGGCGGTGTCCTGACAGCCACACCTGCCGTGCCGCCGTTCTCCCGGATGCTCAACAGCAACTGGGGTTCGGGGCCGTAATAGCCGGGATCCGCGGCAAGGGTATGTGCCAGGCCGAAGGGCAGGTTGTTCTCGGTCTCCCGTTTTTCCAGGTAGTCGCCTGAAAGCTCGATGAGTTCCTTCGCGTGGTCATGGTGCACGATTTCAAGCATGGCGCGGCCTTTAGGGCAGATCGTAACGGATCCACCACCAGTAATTGCCAATGTCAATCTCCAGATATCTGGAAATGGGTTGGAATACACGCCTTAAATCGTCTTCGGTCGGATCATTCTCCACCATCACGTATTCGGATCCGTCGGACAGTTGTCTTGTCATGTACTGGTCCGGGTGACCATCCACCCTGAACAGCCTGCTCACAGCGTCCGGACTGGTTGGACGGGACGAACGCATGAACACGGTGGAACCCCGCTCGAGCCTGGCGTGAAATCCGTCCAGAAACTCGTTGTATCTCGAAGTAGGACAGGTGTGCAGGAAGCCGGCCGCGAATCCACCGTCGAATCGTTCTCCAAGCTCCAGGGATCCGAGGCTGAAGGCATCGCCGGCTACGTAGGTTACATTTGCCGGGTATTCACTCTCCCTGGCTAACCGGAGCATGTTAGGAGCGACCTCCACGCCTGTGACAGATGCGGCGGTTTCCGAGATCTCACGCGAAGCTGTGCCGGTGCCACTCGCTACCTCAAGTACCCTGCGTCCCCGCATGGCCTCCCTGGATTCACTCACCATCCGGGCGTGCTCAGCGGGCATGTCGGGCGCCGGTCCCCTGGGTATTTTGTGAGGCATGTCCCCATGGACTTGTCGAATGTCATAGTAACTGATCGTCGCTCGGTGCAGTTTTTCCGGAAGCAATGCGTCTTGCATACGGTCTTTCCCGTGTCAATATCTACGTAGGTCCGAAAACTGTGCACGGGTCGAATTGGATCTCCTACCCCGTTTCAGTCATTCAGCACACCAGCGACGCCCAGGTAGATCTGGCCGTCGTGATGAACGGTCAGGTCCATGTTGTAGGATTCCGAAATCAGCTCGATATCGTCTCTATCGAAGTACCTTTTGTAGATCTCGTAGGTACGCCCATCGTTGAGTTTGCGTACGGCGGTACCCTTTTTGGGACGCGACTTACGAAATTGGGACCAACTGGAATCCATGATGATGATCCGTCCGGCTGGTTTCAGCACTTTTCTTAAATTCCGGAGAAACAGGTCCATCTGGGTGTCCGTGAGATGACTGAGAAAAAACCCCACAAGCACTGTATCGTAGGAATTGTGGTCCAACGGCACTTCGAGGGCATCAGCCCGTATAAACTCGGAGATCGTTTCTACCTCGTGACCACGCGCCGCCTTACGGCACTTCCGAAGCATTTTTTCCGATTGATCCACGAGCGTTATCGAAGAGCAGTTGGCGGCGTAAAACTGAAGCCAGTAACCGGTACCGCAGGGGATGTCCAGGAGCCGGCCGTGAGCATGTTCACTAACAAGATTTGAAAGGGACCTGGCCTCATCCACGTAAAGTTTCGGATCCGATACCTTACCGGGCGGCTTTCCAAGGGTATAGATATCGTCGAACTCGGCCGCTCTCTCGTTGTAATAGTCGTTCATGCTCCGGCGGAGGCGTGGGTCCATGTTTGATCGATCTCCCAGGGCTGCGTGCTGATACAGCCTGATATTGAAACGTGGTAAGGTCAGGTATGGAATCAGGATTGGTCGGCGATGACCAATGACCCTCGCTGCGGAATTGTCCAGTGTAGCGGTATGGTCCCGTGTCCCGGTATTTCTAATGCAATAGCGACACCTGGTCAATCTTCAAATACACTTTCTAATTTCCGCACACCTCCGATCCCTTTCCCAACCTGGCGGCGCTGTGGGGATGATCTTCTACCAGGGGACGTACGACTTCGACGTAGAACTTGCCTGCCAGTTCGATTCCGGTCACTACACACCCGCTACTACGTTCGATTTTTTCCCAGCCACTCGACGGTGTAATCCACGACATCCCGCTGGCGCATCAATTGGGAATTTGCCTGGCCGACCTCGCCGCGAGAGACACCGCCGCCACCCGGCGATCGCAGCAAATCCTCACCAATACGACCGAAATCGGAGCTGTCCAGGTTGATGTCTTCGAAGGTGGTCCATTTTCCTGATGCTCCGGCCGCAGAAAGCGGAGCGCCTTCTTCGACGACGCACCTGGAAGGATAGGACGCCCGGTATTCCGCCAGGTGCAAGGACGTGTTGCGCGAATGGTCCACCCCGAGTAGCAGGACATGTCCGTCCAGTTCGTAAATCCTGGCCAGCGGGGAGCGTTCGCCCATGCCGAATTCCAGCGTATGTCCGTCCGTTATGAACGAAGCCCGAGGTCCCACTGCGCAGAATGAATGTTGCGGATGCGCGCTGCGAAGCGCGCCATTCTGCTTGCGGAACGTCTCCGCGATGATGCCCATAGAGCGCGTAGGCGTCAGATCCGGATCGTAAGCTGGCGTGTTCTTGCGAATGACCGGCCACCAGGTCTCCGGTACGGGCGGTTCCCGCCACTTGCTCGGCTCTGTAAGATCGGCGGAGTGTGCGGGCATGACCAGGGTTCCTGCCGGACCAAGCGCGTTTTGCAAGGCGAGGATAACCGCGACCGGGCCGCCGCAAACCCATCCCATGGCGCTCAGGGATGCGTGAACGAGCAGGACCATGCCCGGGCGTACACCCAGGATTTCCAGGTCGTGGCGCAGTGACTCGACCGTGACCGGGAAAGACGTGTTTTGAATGACGTCTGCTTCGCTCATGGTTTCATTGCTCGAACACCGGATGGACGACCGAGTTGTAGGATTCCCGAGTGACTGCAACTGACCATCGGCCATTCCGACCCGGGACTGTAAGTTAAGACGGTACCATGAAGGGTAACTTTTGCATGCGTGCGACCTGTTTTAACTGATTGTACTCGTTGCGTAAATCAACTCCAAGAAGATACGTTGACGGATGCAGTTGGCATTGCCCAGTGGACGCCAGTTTCGAATACATGGTCCAACGTCTACAGGCGCGTATGTGGCCACTTCCGGCTCGTACCACGCCGTCATAAAAATACCTTGCAACATGCCATGGCCCGTTTTATCATTTTGATTCATCTCAAATGATTCCAATGCGTAATCATCGACATAATCGAAATACATTAATACAGCGATTTCCGGAATGGTCAGGGGTCAGCCAGGCTGTCAGGTAGTCCTACCCAACCTGGCGGAATTTGTCGTACGGCTCCTAAATTGACGAGGAAACGTATGAAAACGCGTGACGGTAACGGCCATGCTGGGGAAACGCCGGAGACGCCTGCGCCGTTGTTAACGCGGAGGACCTTGCTGCGCCGTGGCCTTGCGGGACTGTTGGCGGTCTCCAGTTTGGGCTGGAAGGACACCGATGCCGTATTGGGGGGATTGAACACGGTCTCAGCACAGGAAATGGGAAGCGGAACCGGATCGGACGACTCATCCGACGACGCGTTCGTCCTGGGCATGTCGGCCGCCTTTTCAGGACCCTCGAGGGGGTTGGGCAGCGAGCTTTACCGGGGGGCTAAATCCTATTTCGATTTCGTCAACGAAAATGGGGGTGTGGCCGGCCGCAAGATCGTCCTGAAGCTTTACGACGACGGATATCAGCCAGATCCATGTGTCCGAAACACCATGAAACTCATGATCGAAGACAACGTATTTCTGCTCTTCGGATACGTGGGCACGCCGACCGTAACGCGCGTGCTGCCCCTGCTGAAGAAGTTCCAGGACGAGCAGGTTTACCTGTTCTTCCCTTTCACCGGCGCCCAGCCCCAGCGTGAACCGCCATATGGCGATTTCGCCTTCAACCTCAGAGCCTCCTATCGCCAGGAGACGGCCGGGCTCGTCGCCAATTTCCTCGCAACGGGCAAAAAACGAATCGCCGTATTTTACCAGGCCGACGCCTATGGAAGAAGCGGCTGGGCCGGGGTCAGGGCGGCACTTGAAAGGCAAGGCGAACAACTCGCGGGCGAGGCGACGTACCGACGGGGCCAGAGATTTACAGGCAGCATGCGGCAACAGGTGGAGATCCTCAAGGCCGCTTCCCCGGACGCCGTGATCTGCATCGGGTCGTACGCGGCCTGCGCGGCGTTCGCCCGGGACGCCATCGACCTGGCCCTTCGGGTTCCGATCGCCAACCTTTCTTTCGTGGGGAGCGAGAACCTACTCCAACTGCTCAGCGAGGGCCGGGAGGACGCGGAGACCTACACCCGTTTTCTCGTCAACTCCCAGGTGGTCCCGAGTTACGAGGACACTTCCATTCCGGCCGTGCGGGAGTACCGCGAATTGATGGCTCGCTACGATCCGGCGGTGCCCGAAGAACTCGTCAAGGAGCCCTACAGCCCGTTTCCGCAGAGTTTTGTCAGTTTAGAGGGGTTTCTGGACGCCAAACTGATGACCGAAATCCTGAGACGTTTGGGAGGAAAGCTCGACCGGGACGGTTTGGAGGAAGCGGTGTTCTCGGTCCAGGACTATGACCTCGGGATCGGTGAAAGGGTTTCTTTCAGCCCCGACCGCCGCCAGGGGCTTCAAACGGTCTACTACACCGTCGTCCAGGAAGGGCGCTTCGTGACCCTGGACGACTGGCAAGGCTGGGTCTCGTAAAATGAAAATCCAGAAACTATTTCAAAGAACCCGTTTCGGTATCTTCCTGCTCTTCGGGATCATCGTCCTTTCCACGTCCATCCTATGTATATACACGGTAGATACACAGTTGACGGTGGAGTACGAGACCAACAGCCGGAACATCGCAAAGAGTATCGCCGATTCCAGTGTCGACATCATCCTCAACCGGAACCTGGCCACGCTTCAGTCGATGATCGACCAGTTCGTCGAGATCCAGGGCATACGTTATATTTACATCACAGACGAAAACGGCGAGTACCTCGCCCATACTTTCGTCCCGGGCATTCCCGCGTAAATACTCTCGAGCGACCATATGAATACGGAGCGCGTGGAGCGGAGCATCCCGGGAATGGGCGATTTCATGGAAGTCGGGAGCCCGATCCTGACCGGTGTCGCGGGCACGGTGCACGTAGGCATGGATCTTGATATCGTCGCCCTCAAGATACAGCGCGCCATCGGGCAGCAGGTCATCCTCATCTGTATTTTCCTCGTCGTGGGCGTACTCGCGTCGATCTGGCTGGTCAATCTTGCCGCGAAACCGCTGGCGGACCTTCTCGCGTACGCCGTCAACATCGCCGGCAAGAACGAAGATGGCACGCAAGACGGCGAACTCCTGGCTCGCGACGATGAAGTAGGCGATCTGGCCCGCCTTTTCCGGCACATTTCCGATCAATCGCCGGGTTCCGACAGTCCCGGGACGCCTCAGGAGAACCTACGGTAGGAGGGTGGGACACCAGTGCGTATACCCAGAACCCCCATCGCGCTCTTCTGCACGTCACTGCAGGTCTGTTTCGGTACGGTGTACGCCTGGAGTTTCTTCCAGACGATACTGGTACGCCAGGTCGGCTGGACCCATACCGAGACGGCCTGGGCCTTCAGTATCGCTATCTTCTCACTGGGCGTGTCCGCGGCGTGGGCTGGAAACATGCTGCCGAAGATGGGTCCGAGAAAACTCGCGCTGATTGGCAGTTTCATGTTTTCCAGCGGGTACCTGATCGCCGGACTGGCGCTGCGTCTCGAATTCATCCCTCTTTTCTACCTCGGATACGGAGTGATCGGCGGAGTGGGCATCGGCCTGGGATACGTCACGCCGGTCGCGACCATCGCGAAGTGGTTTCCCGACCGCAAGGGACTGGCTACCGGGATCGTCGTAATGGGTTTCGGCATCGGGGCCTTTCTGCTGAGCAAAGGACTCGCGCCAATGCTGATCGTGCGGACGGCGGGCGCCCTTCCCCTGGTCTTCGTATGGCTCGGGGTTATTTTCGCACTGATATTGATCCCCTGCAGCCTGGCCCTGTCCGATCCCCCCGCTTCCATCAGACTGGCGGGAAGCACCACCGATCCCGGCGAGGTCGACGAGCCGCAGTCCGCCCGTACCTACCTGAGTACCACGCAGTTCGTCTTCATGTGGATCGTCTTCTTCTTCAACATAGCGGCCGGGATCTCGGTCATCAGCTTCCAGTCGGAGATCCTCCAGGAGATCTGGGGCCTGGCGGACAGAAACATCGAACCGTCCACGCTCGCCGAATACGGCGCGACGCTCATCGCGGTCAGTTCTATCTGCAACGGGCTGGGACGCCTGTTTTGGGGACTGCTATCCGATCGTTTCGGGAGGGTTACTATCTTCAGGGTGCTGCTCGCCAGCCAGATGCTGGTTTTCGGTATACTCATGACGGAGACCAACCCTTGGGTCTTCTCGGCGCTGGTCTGCTATGTCCTGCTCTGTTTCGGCGGTGGCTTCGCCACCATGCCTTCCTTCGTCCTCGACGTCTTCGGCACGAAAAAGATGTCCACGATCTACGGCGCGGTGTTGACGGCCTGGGCAGCCGCCGGGATCACCGGGCCGCTGTACGTAGGATATCTGAAGGACATGTATCCCGACCGGGCCGTTATGTACTGCTTCCTCATAGGGATCCTGATGCTCGGCGCCGGGTACCTGTTCTCATACCTGTTGAACGACGGAAGGATAAGAATCGGGCGTCCCACGCTCGAGACCACGCTGCAACGGTACGGGATCCCGGTGCAGGGGCGGGGTTGAGGCGGTACACTGGGATATTTCCAGACTTAACCTGTCAGGCTACTGAAGATAAATGCAGCACCGTGTTACCGACTACGTGGATGAGTTTCCGTACGCAGCCGCCATTCTACCCGTCCTGACCATTCTCGGTGACATCCAGAAGTAGTTCACGTTCATTCAGCGGCTGTATCGGCCGATTGTTGTCATGGACAATGGCCTTAAACGCGGCGATTTGCATATCGGATAATTCGATGGGTGTTGTCAGTACAATCCACCTGACGCCTTCCGAACAGGGAGGGGTAGTCAGCGAACCGTCGTAGCGGTAGGAGCCCCGATCGCTCGGAAGTAAATCATCGACATCAATGGTGGTATTTTCAGTGCGGATCGTTTCGCCCGCCGTGTCTGGCAAATGCGCCCACAGTGTATTAAACGCGGCATTGTCATTGCCCTGCTCGATCAAAACCCCGATTACCGCCAACGTGCCATCGTCGTTTCTATGGACGAGGTGCATCTCCATATCAAATAGTTTTCCGTCAATCGTATGTTCGCTTGGCCCGTGGAAATGGAACTGTAATAGCTCATACCCTGTACCATCGACTTCGATCCGATTATCTTCGGTGGACGCTACTTCAATCGTGTGGCCGTTATTGCGGATATCCAGTACTGTGGGCTGGTAGTTGAAGGCGATAGCGGGAAGCTCTGCCGTCGTGGGATTCACTAGATCGATGGGAGATTGAAGTGTTCCCTCGGCACAGAGAGCAAATTCGGGGTTTAGCTGGCTCCAAACGTGCGCCCCGTTCTCTTCTTCGTAGCCCCACTCTACCTGCTCTGTCTGGGATGGCGGAGTTTCCGACTCTATGCAGCTGCTAATACCGATACCAATCATACAAAAACCAATGACTAATTTGAGTCTGTTCATTTTGTACACTCCTCCGCTGTCTATGTTCTCACCTCTTTTAAAACCCATCTCAGGATAATGAACTGATTTTTCAATCTGAAGTATCGGACTACCTGTCCTCCCTTCGCCACATCTCTGGTTTTAGCGTCGCAATCAAGCACTGCAAGAAAGATTTACCCTCAGATTCAACCTACACCTAATATCCCAGGCAATTCGGCCAACGTGTTGATTTCATGATCAGCCCTGGTCTCAGTTTCGTTCGTCAAACCTTCGCGATTCAGCCAGACCGTTTGAGCGCCGGCCTCATACGCCCCTGCAACATCGTTTTTAAGAGAATCACCCACGTGTAACATTTGATCCAATGGGCAACCCGCCTTCTGTGCAGTGATCTCGAAGATCCGCCGATCGGGTTTCTGGATCTGCACGTCCTGCGAGAAGACCACGAAGGCAAATCGCCCTTCGAGTCCACAACGCTCGGGGTAACTGTTGCCGTTTGACAGCAGGCCCAGCTTGAAACGAGACGCCAGTTGGTCGATAGCGGGTACGACATCAGGATATAATTCCGTGTCTTCGAAACGATGTTTCAGATAAAGTTTGTTTAGATGGGAAGCCATATCGTTGTCGGGACAACCCACGCTTTCGAGCGTCCGCTCAAATGCGAGTAGCCTGATTTCCTCGAGGTTCCAGATCCTGCCTTTCACTTCATCCTCGACCCGATTGCGAATCGCAACCATATCTTCCACCGAGAGGTCCTCGGCAGGTTGAGAGGGAACCAGGCTACGCAGCTCCACCAGGGCTTTCTTCAACGAATGCCGCATGACCTTCTGAAAGTCCCACAGGGTCATGTCGCCATCGAAGGAAATCGCTGAAATCGACAAGGTTGTTGCCTCTAGTAGATGGAGGTTATTCGGGACACACTGGCGAAAGCCTTGGATGGGCGCAAAGTTCTGCATGACTAGTCCACGACTCGTCGGATCGCACACTGGGTCTATGGCCAAGTACACAGCACGGACGGACAGGCATTGCGTTCAATCCTATAGGCTGAGGGCACTGTCAGACTACTGGCAGAGGATACTGTCCGCGTGACCTCAAGCAACTGCATGATCGGTCAGTAGATGATACCCCCCTCGCCCCAGCACAACACGGTGTCTTCGGTCTTGCTATCATAGCTGCAAGTGGGATAGGTGTCCGTAGCCAGATAGATTTTTTCTAGTGCGATAGGATTGTAGATGTGCAGAGTGACCACCTTATTCGTTCCAGTGTCCGCATAGGTCGGCTTCCATGTGCGAGAAACAGCGCCGCACCACCTCCAGTTCCTGACGGGTGGATCGCCTGTCCACTCCCGCCTGTCAACCGAATCCTGGCCATCGACCTGCCGCGGAGGCTTGGAGAGAATCTTCTGATCGCTCCATTCACAGCCGTGCCACATCGCTCCGAATTCCTCGGCCTCGCGGGAAAGGATCGATGCAGACAAGTAGGACCACGGACTCCCGTCGCCCTCAATTGCTTGCATGAGCGGGACGACCCGGGACGAACGATCCTTCCCATTGTCTTCTAGCTCGGAATCCTCGCCCGAAGTAACAGGCGGGGTATCGGTCGGCACCGCCCAGATACTTCCGTTTCCGTTTCCGCCTGACCGGTATACAGAGGCACGCAGTTCGAATCCTGGCTTGAGCCTAAGTGTGTCGAAGACACGCAACAGGTCGTAGGCGTATTTGCTAACTATGGGTTGGCACCATTTGGGTAGGTACCCATCTGGCCAATAGTCGGACTCTTCGAAGGGTATTTCTCTGGCCCTTTCAGCAGCCCGCCGCAGGCGATTGACGCGCGTGATGGAAAACACTTCTACCACTGCTCTGTCTCTCCGATTGGCCTCGTCCATACCCTGAGGTATATGCCTACTCCTTCGCAGCTTGCTGGGGTCGACATTATTGCCGCCGTGGGCTCCAGGCGTTTACACAATATCCCTATGTAACCATGTGAGCAAAGGCTCAGGCTGTCAATAATCGTCAAAAATGTTCCACAGATGCTTGACTTGGCAAATGTCTCTCACTTTCTAATCCGCTTCGAAATCCAAATCTCTTCCGGACAGCCAGGATTGTCGGTTCTGGATCGTTTGTACACTTTGAAGCCACACTTCCAATAGAAACTTCTTGTCAAATCATAGGGTTGATACTCCACACTTTCACCCAGCGTATAAGTCGCCAACTCGTTTATTCCCAGCTCCCGCGCCTTCATTTCCGCGGCTTCAAGAAGCTGGCTGCCAATTCCCTGCCTCTGATATCCCATATCGACCGCGAGCCAACCGATGTGTAGACGACCCTCCGTAACGTACAGCGTAACGAATCCGACGACCTTCTGATCTGCAACGGCAACAAATCCGTGCTGATGTCGTATATCAGTAGGAACGGACCTGCTTCGGGCAGTCTCGTCAAACCATTCAGGGAGGTTCTCCACAATGGTGAGAATCCCGGTAAAGTGTTCTTCTGCAAGAGGTTGGATCTGAGCCAAAACAGGGTTTCCTCGCATGCAATTGAATCTATTTCAGTAGGAGCCTCCGCTCAATCTAAACAATCTGTAGCCATGGACATACACAAAGATACCATATAGATTTAGCGCGGATACCCTGTGTGAGATTTCAGTAAGAAACGCAGTATGCCTGGACAGAATCGAATGAGGGCGTCTAATGTCTCAAGTTTCAGATAATCCATACATGTACTATGGTGCTTATGGCTTGTGTCGTGATCCGTCGGGCCGCCTGCTCCTGGTTCGCATCGCCGGCGGGTTGGATAAGGGATTTTGGACCTTGCCTGGCGGTGGAATTGAATGGGGTGAACATCCGGATGCCGCATTGCTCCGGGAATTGGAAGAGGAGACGGGCGCTGTTCACATCAAGACGTTCCAGGTCGCCGCGATATATTCACATAAGTACATACGAAGTGTGGAACGACCGCATGACTCGGTTCATCACATCGGAATCCTCTACGAAGTTACGCTGGGCAAGCTGGATCTCAGACCCGAAAAAGACGGATCGACGGATCGCTGTGAGTTTTTCACCGAAAGCCAGGCCCATAAACTGCCCCTTGTTCCTTTGGGTAAATTTGCGGTCGACCTGACATGGAGAAACAAGTGAGTAAGAGCCGCCAGTTTTCTGGAGGCTGTGGCAGCGGAGAGGTGCGATACATTCTCCAGAACCCGCCTCTTTTTGTGCATGCTTGTCACTGCCTTGACTGTCAGAAGGCTTCCGGATCTGCCTTCGGGATTACGACTATTGTTTTGGAAAGCGACATCGTATCAGATCAGGGGAGATTCGTCCCGAAGCTTTCTGATGCACACAGAACAAGGTTTATCTGCGAATCCTGCGAAGATGTTGTCTACCGGACTGCATCTAATCACCCGGCCACTGCGTTACTGAGGTCGCAGACTTTGGACGACATGCGGGTTCTTGAGATAAACGCGCATATCTGGATCGAAGAGAAGCACGCCTGGCTTGAGCTGCCGGCTCATGTTCCTCGGTTTGAAAAAGGATACGACAGAAACAAGGTGTGGCCACAAGAGAGTCTGGAACGTCTCGGCAATGCGTTGAGGAAAGCTAACTGAACTTCCGCAGTCGAGTTGTGCCGGGCGCAAACACGACCGCACTCTGTTTTGGGTGTGTCCGAATCTTTCTATTAACTTGAGGTGCCAGATAACGCGCCACGAGAACGATATGTGACATGGGGACACGGTTTTGAGAACTCCCAAAGATAGCGGAAGTGTAATTTACCTCAATGGGACTTCCAGTGCAGGCAAAACTACGCTGGCGAAAGCACTGCTCGATGTGCTGGAGGAACCATACCTCAATTTTTCGCTAAACCTATTTGACGAGCTTCCGTCGCGCAAACAGATAAAGCGCGGACTGATTCCCGACATCTCGTACTTCGAGTTGGGATTTGCGAAGTGCATCGCTGCTTTAGCTAGCAGTGGAAATAATGTGATAGTAGACGATATTATTGTTCCACCTCAACATCTCCCGTCAGGGCAAGAGTTCGATGCCCTTGATCTGTTACGTCAACGTGTGGACATTCTCAGACCTTTCGATGTACTGTTTGTAAAAGTATTCTGTCCGCTCGGTGAATTGGAGCGACGGGAAGTTGAGAGGGGAGATCGGACTATAGGCTTGGCCAGATTCCAGTACGATCAGGTACACAGATATGCGGTCTATGATATCGAGGTGGATACATCCACGGATACACCAGAGGATGCTTGTGCACGGGTTCTGAAGGCTCTCGAAAATCCTCAGAATCCTAGCGCCTTCGCGCAAATGGTTGAAATGACGAAGCACTCATATTGTGTCCGCAAGGCAATCGAGGCCGACTTTGACAAGCTGGCTACTGTACACGAAGAATCGATACGAACCCAATGCGGACCCTTCTACTCTAAGGAGATTATCGAGGAATGGATCGCTCCGATTGCTCGAGAGAAGTATCTTGATGCCGTTTCGCAGGGAGCGACTATATATGTGGCTGAAGATACTTCGGAAATATTAGGATTCTCCGAGGTGCATCGAGCGAAGGGTAAAGAGTACAACGCTGCTGTTTTCGTTTCAAGCAACGCGAATAGAAAAGGGGTCGGTTCAGCACTTTACAGAACGGCAGAATACGAAGTTTTGCGGGCAGACGCGGAGTGTATCTTACTCAACTCTTCGCTTGCAGCAGTAGGTTTTTACGAGAAAAACGGCTTTCGAAAGTTGCAACATGTACTATCGGAAATGACATCGGGAAAAAAGATGAAAACAGTCAGAATGATCAAGTACTTTCCGTTGAATAGTCAGTAAGTTCTTCAATGTTTGATAACAGTGCGGTTATCCCTAACTGAGTATCACATCCTGGCCTTCACACAACGGCTGTTCGGTACCGGCATCGCGTAATGTTGCCGGTACGGTGGATGGGTCAAGATTCCTATTGAGAAAGTAACCTGTTGAGCCACAAACAGACCTCGTTTTCAACCTGAATCGTTTGCGGGCGTTGGCTTTAAAACTCCTTTCCTTCTACAGCTGAGACTGCTGCTTTTTTAGGCGTTACGGTTGTCGTCGTTCACACAAGTTTGTTTAGTTTAGACTACGGCAAACTTAACTAACGCCTGGAAGTGGTTATTAACCGTTAGAATGAAATTCAATGATAAGGCTCATCATTTCCGATCTCTCTGAGGTACTTGTTTCTGGCCTGAAAGGAATAGAAACAGAACTCGAGCCATTACTGGGAATCCCACAAGATGAGGTTCTGCCATGCTTTGGTGGGAATCCGCTCGAAAATCTGTTTTTGGGTCGTAAATCGGAAGCAGAGTATCTAAGCGGGGTTATCTCCGGGAAGTGCTGGCCAATCACTACGGAGGATCTGAAAGAAACTATAAGAAGAAACCTTCTTCGATCCGACAGAGTCTGTAACATGTTTTGTGTAACTGGCAATAGCCTGTATCTTGCTCAAAAGGAGGAAGTGCTATGGCCAGAGAAAGAAAACCCCCAGGTAAGATCGACCGTCTTCTCGATGAACTTATGGAAGACGGGGTGGACGCCGAGGACCTTTTCGGCGAAGACGGCCTGCTCAAGCGCATGAAGAAGCGCATGGCCGAGCGGATCCTGGAAGCCGAGCTCACCGATCATCTCGGCTACGAGAAGCATGCCCCCGATGGCAGGAACCGCGGCAACAGTCGCAACGGCAAGACCACCAAGACGCTCAAGGACGACAAGGGCGCTCTGCCGGTAGAGATCCCCCGGGACCGCGAAGGCAGCTTCGATCCGAAGTTGATCCGCAAGTACCAGACGCGTTGGCCCGACTTCGACGACAAGATCATCTCCATGTACGCAAGGGGCATGAGCACCCGGGATATCCAGGGCCATATCGAAGACCTCTACGGGGTGTCCATCTCGCCCGAATTGGTCTCGCGGATCACCGACGCCGTGACCGACGAGGCCCTGGCCTGGCAGTCGCGGCCCCTGGATGAGATCTACCCGATCCTGTTCCTGGATGCCCTGTTCGTCAAGATACGTGATAGCGGCAGCGTACGGAACAAGGCGGTCTACCTGGCCCTGGGCGTTAACCTGCGCGGCGACAAGGAACTCCTGGGGCTCTGGATCGAGCAGAACGAAGGGGCAAAGTTCTGGCTCCACGTACTGACCGAACTGAAGAACCGGGGCGTTGCCGATATCTTCATCGCCTGTTGCGACGGCCTCACCGGCTTCCCCCAGGCCATAGAGACGGTGTACCCCAAGGCCCAGGTGCAGCTCTGCATCGTCCACATGGTGCGTAACAGCCTGACCTACGTCTCCTGGAAGGACCGTAAGCAGGTGGCCAAGGATCTCCGGGCGATATACCAGGCCGCTACCTTGGAGCAGGCTGAGGCCGCGCTTTATCGCTTTGCCGAACACTGGGATAAGCAATATCCCACGATCAGCCGGCTATGGCGCAGACACTGGGACCATCTGACCCCGTTCTTCGCCTTCCCACAGGAGATCAGGAAGGTCATCTACACTACGAATGCCATCGAATCCATGAACCGGGGCCTGCGCAAGATCATCAAGACCAGAGGCGCTTTCCCCACGGACGAGGCGGCCAGGAAACTGCTCTATCTGGCCCTGCTCAATCTGTCCCGAAGGTGGACCCGGCCCCTTGTCCACTGGACAGCCGCAATCAACCAGTTCATCATCATGTACGAAGACAGAGTGCCCATCACATGAAACTGTCAGTTACACAAAATCCGTGACAGACCCATCCGACAATCGTGCAATCGCACTGGTTACATCGCTGGTACAAAAGATGGATGTAGTGATTCTTTCAGATCATGCATTGGAATGGGGTAACTTCGTCAAACAAACCCACCCCTTTTTGAAGACGTTTAAACGGCAGTTCTACTCATATGAGACCGGATTCCTCAAGAGTGATCCACGTGCGTTCACACATGTGCTGCGAACTATGGGTACTGCTGCGAATGAGTCTCTTTTCATCGACGACAGGCTGCAAAACGTCGAGACTGCTATTTCCATTGGGCTGAATACCCATCACTATACAACCATGGAGGCGCTGGAATCCTATCTGGTTTCCAATGGGATTTCGGTATGGTGAATAGGGTGGTGATGTCCGCTATGGACGAACGAGAAGAATCTTGTCCCTTTTGCTGTCCGAGGGTCCAAGAACTCCAGATAAGGGGAGAGAACTCCCTTTGTCTATTCATACAATCAGATGATCCGATACTACATTAATCTGGTATAATCATACCCAAGAGACATCTGAGAACCCCCTTTGAACTGTCGCCAGACGAATGGAGAGCAACTCAAGAGTTGCTTGTTGAGTCGAAGAGAAGGATTGACGAAGAAAAATCGCCATCGGGATACAATCTTGGATGGAACTGTGGAAGGGTTGCTGGTCAGGAGGTTTTTCATGCGCATCTGCACGTCATTCCCAGATTCTCCGACGAACCTCTTGCAGGTAAAGGCATAAGGTACTGGCTGAAACAGGACGATAACAAACGAACTGGAAACATATGACCCTGACCCGAGAGTACGTTCCAGTTCATCGGTTCGACTTAGAGGAGGATGTTTCGTGCGAGCAAAACAGAATCAGTCAGTTGTTAAGATCGTCCAGGAGTACAGACGACAGTTCGAGAAGGATGCCAGCAAAGCAGACCGTGCTCTCCTAGAAAACAGTCGAGCCTTACTTTACGATGAACTCGAAGAAACATCCTGGAATTCGAAGATCGTTCACAGTGGATTTGAGCTGTTTTATCGGCTGGGCGACAAAGAAGCGATTGTTGACCTCTTAAATCGATACCTTGGTACTCCATCATTGGAGATTTCAGAAGAGAGCTGGGCTAGGTGGAATCTGACAGACAATTTGGCGATGTTACGCCGATGCGAAGACGCAGTCAACAGTCAGAAGGCGTATCTGGATTGGGGCCGTCAAATGCTTTCTGCCCCGGGTTGGCGTCTTCCGGCGGAATGGCCTTTCGATTTCGGGCACGATTGGAGACCTTACAGAAAAGAAGTGCCCGTAGACGAATGTTTGCTGTTTAGAATCATGTATGATGGGACCCAGGCCCGATGCTGGATTGAGGTGTCCCGATCGGACGAATGGCTACAAATCTACCGAGAGCTGTCCAGTGAAGTTCCTCCGACCGACCACAATCGCGTGGAGAGGCGTTACTACATCCGCACAGCATGCTCTGTTATGAATTACTCAGGTAGACCGGCCGAAGCAATTAAGGAAGTAGAGGCACTGGATCGTCTCTCTCAGGAGGAAAACCACTGGGAGGAGGCTGCAGAAACCGAATTTGATGCAAGGGCTGTTGAAATCGAGGCATATCGAATGCTGAATAATATCCCCAGCTTGTGGAGGGTCGCACGAATCGTCACTTCTCGTTTGGAACAGCAGTATAGGCGCCGTGCAGAATTGAAGAGGGAGGAATTAAGAGCTTTGTGGGGATTATACCATAATACGGCTGCCCCGATTTACCGTGCCCGGCAATACGATTTAGCGATACCACTTTTCAACCGAGCAATTGAATTAGGCATTCCTTCGAATTACGCCTACCTGTGGCTTGCCGCATCGATTTGGGCAACCGATGGGGATAGAACTCAAGTGTTGTCACTACTCAGGCAAGGTGTTGTATACTCTCGCTTTGGGAGACATGGTATTGCCGTGGAGTTTGAGGATGTTCTGGATGATCCTGAATTCAAGGGTGTTTTGATTGGGTCGTAGCAAGGTGCTTGCTTTGCTGATGAATTGAAACTTAGCCATGTCGCACGCTGTGATGTTCTATCTTTAAGCTGAACACCTTGAAACGCTTGTTTTCAGTCCAACGATGAAATGAATTTTAAAGGCCGTTACATTTGAAAGGTATAGCGACCGAACTCTCCCGCCATGCTCCTGACTGTCGCTGATTCCAGCAGCCCGTGAACCTATTCCCCTCGAACATCGCCCTGTTAGATGAAGGGAGAGCGATCTAATGGGGTTCCTCAGCGATCAGACACTTGTCCAACAGATCCGGGACGGCCACGAACAGGCCTTCGTGAAGCTGATCCGGCGTTACGAGCGATCGCTGGTCGCTTTGATCAGGGATCGGCTGGGGTCGGTGGACGCGGTAGAAGACGTGTTGCAGGAGACCCTGGTACACGCCTGGATGGGATTACGCGATCGAGAACCCAGGAACGTGCGTGCCTGGCTATACCAGGTGGCGCGCAACCGCTGTAGCGACTACCTGCGCTCCGCGCAACGCCGGGAGCGTTTTGTCGAGTCGGAGGAACTTGAGACGATGATAAACCGTTTCGGCATACCGGCGGCGCGTCAGCGTCGGGCCGCTGAGAAGGTGGTCGAAGCATTCGATCAGGTGCCGGAGAAGGAACGAGCGGCACTGAGGTCGTTCTACCTGGATGGATTGAGCATAGCGGAAATCGCGGCCCGTCACCGCTCTCCACAGGGAACCATCAAGCGACGGTTGTCCCATGGCAGGGACATGGTTCGGAGCGAATTGGGCGTAACCACGACTAGAAGGAGTATGGACATGAGCGACGACACAAAAACCAGGAAGGAGTCCTTTCCCGAATACCGGCCCGAGATCACCGTCACGAAAAGCTCGGGAAAACCATTCGCCATCGATCTTCGGGAGTTGTCATGGTGGTTCATCGTTCCCGAAATCGGCGATGAAGTGCGCTGCGCCGACTATGAGCCAACCCGCGATGAGTCCGCCTGGAAGCTGACCGAGACCAGATCCTTTGCTGCCCGACGGCGCGCCATCATACACGGGCGGGAGTGCGTAGAGATCGAGATTGAGGAACAACGTTGCCGGGACCGGGACGGTCTACTTCCCCTCAACTATGAGCCAGAGAAGAGGGCTCGCCATACCAAAGTCTGGGGCCGTCTGGCAGAGACGGAGGTACAGTGGCTGGCGGTCGAGAGCATGAAGTCGGACGGCACCAGGGAGCTTCTGACCTGTCTCGACGAAGACTTTGGATGGGATTTTGGGATGACTCCTCGCCTTGTAGAAGACAAGGGCTACCTGATTGAGCAACCGGAAGGAATGTTTACTAGAAAAGCGGATGCTCCGGAGGTGTTTTCACACGGCCTTTACACGGTGTGCATCGGCGGACGGGAAATCGAATGCATGCGTGTTTTTGAGATCGATAAAGATGCATCGGAGAGGGCGGTGATGGTCATGGCGTATGTCACCTGTGAGGGCCGTACTCTCTTGTTCCGGAGGTATAACGGCAATCGCTGGGGCAAGCGGGAGGCGCCGCCCCATTCCTGGGGCGTTGAAATGACGTGGGAAGAGGATCTACCGCACGCCGACCGGCTCGTGATCGACGGCGTGAAGTACGTACACAATTACGACAGCCTGACGGATGCGGCCTGCGGAATCAGCCCTGCCTCAGGGCGTTAACAGGGTTTCTGCCTGCGGCGGCAAGTGCGTGTGCTCCGATCGTCAACCAGGCGATGACCAGTGCGAGAAGGCCTCCGGCGATAAACCAGATGAAGTTGATTTCAGCCGTATAGGCATAATTCTGCAGCCATCGCGTCATGGCGAGGTACGCTAGCGGCCATGCGACGACATTGGCCAGAAGCACATACTTCATGAAATCCTTAGAGAGCAGCAGCACGATATCTGAAACGGCGGCCCCGAGTATCTTGCGGATTCCGATCTCCCTGGCTCTCTGCTGGATCGAGAACGAAGCCAGTCCCAGGAGGCCCAGGCACGCAACCAGGATCGCGAGAAAAGCGAAGACCGCGAAGACCGTACCCAGTTGGCGTTCGCCCCGGTAAAGGCTGTCGAAATCCTCGTCAAGGAACGTGTATGCGAGGGGATAAAGGGGATCGACTTCCCGCCACACTTCCTGGATCCGGGCGATGGTCTCCGATACGTTCTCAGGCTTGATCCGGATGAGTATGTCGGTAAAGTACTTGGGATCGTGTATGTAAACAATAGGTTCGATTTCCTCGCGAATCGATTGCAGATGGAAATCCTCCATGACACCCCGGACGCGGCCTGTCAATCCACCGTACTCAGTCCATACCACAGGCATGCCTATCGCGTCCGGTGGCGCATCCCAGCCCAGTTTACGCGCCGCTGTTTCGTTCAGCTGGATAACCATGGTCGAATCCATACTCCATTCAACCGGAAAGTTCCGGCCTGCCACGAGGTCGATTTCCATAAGGTCCAGGAACTGATCGTCCGACGCGAACACGGACACGATAAGGTTGTCCTCGGGACTCATCTCATCGGAACGGACGGCCATAATCCGCGGAGCGACCTCGCCCGGGACGCCATCGGTCGTTGCCATTCCGACCACGCCGGGCAACTGCGCTAAGCGCTGTTTCAGGACAGGGGCGCTAACCCGCTGTTCATGCCCCGTAATGGCGACGACCATCACGTGGTCTTTGTTAAAACCGAGTCTCATGTCCTGTATATACTCGAGCTGGTCGTAGATGACGGCGGTACTGACCAGCAGAAAGATGGACATGACGAACTGGATCACCACCAGGACCTGCCGCAGTCCCAGCCCATGCGTTCCCGACTTCAAAATTCCTTTAAGTACTTCGGTGGGCAGAAACCCCGACAGGTAGACCGCGGGATAGCTGCCGGCCGCTAACGCGATCACGATTGTGCCCGCGGCGAGCGCTCCCAGCACCCAACCGTTCGACAGGGAAAAGTCCAGTTGCTTGCCGGCCAGCACGTTAACACCGGGCAGGGCGAGGTACACCAGAGATATCGCTACGATCATGGCAAGACCCGACACGACGATGGCTTCGCCCAGAAACTGTCTCAGCAACTGGGTCCGGTTGGCCCCCATCACCTTGCGCACGCCCACCTCCCTGGCGCGCATGGCCGACCGTGCCGTGGCCAGGTTCACGAAGTTGATACACGCGATGAGCGGAATCAGGAACGCGATGATCAGGAAGATCGCCACGTAGCGGATATCTCCGTTAGGCTCGAGCTCGCTGTCTCTATGCGAATGGAGGTGGATGTCAACCAGAGGCTGAAGCGATGGTCTCAAAACTTTGCTCGAATCGCGGAGCCTGCCTGTTTTATTTCGTTCCACAAAAGCGGGCAGTTGCGCTTCCAGTTCATCCGGAGAGGCGTTTTCATGCAGTCTGATGTAGGTAAAATGATTCTCGTGCATCTCCCATTCATCCAGGCTGTTCGGATAAATGGTGTTCCTTGTCAAAAGGGATATGATCATATCCGGGCGCAAATGGGAATTGGCCGGGATGTTCCGCATGACGCCGGTCACCGTGAAGTCCCAGACATTGTCTCCCCTGAGAACTTCCCCCATGGGATCATCATTGCCGAAATACTTGAAGGCCATATCCTCCGAGATCACGATCGAATACGGTTCGGCCAGCGCGGTCCGGGGATTGCCGGCGACAAAGGGGATGGAAAACATGTCCAGCAGGGCGGCATCGGCCCAGATGACCTTTTTCTCATAGAAACGTTTCTCTTCATGCATGATGAACCAGGCGGAAGTCGTGCCTCTCACCCGGGCGAACAGCTCGATTTCGGGGAAATCACGCTTCAGGGCGGGTCCCCATCCCGCGGGCGACCCGGCGGTCTGGACCGTCTGCCCGGCGCTTTCTATGTCATCGACGACCCGGTACACCCGATCGGCATGCGGATGATACCGATCATAGCTCAACTCGTCCCAGACGTAGAGCAGGATCAGCATGCATGCCGCCAGGCCGATTGCGAGGCCGATAATGTTTATGAGTGTGTAGGCGGGAAACCTGAGCAGGTTTCGTATGGCTATGGTGAGGTAGTTTTGGAGCACTTGTATCTCGCGTGGAGGGTTACCAAGTTCTGACCTGGAATGTAACGTGGTATTTATGCAAGATACACCCTACTTTCAGTTACTCAAAACATGTTACAGACTCAAACTCAGTATTCGCTCCCTTCTGGCCTGGACCAGGATCTGACCCTATATGCTGGAGATGATCTCTTTCGATGCTATCTTTCGACGCAATGCCCGGGGTTTGGGTCAGTTCACGAATCTCTTCCTTCGGTCTGGGGATGCTTTATTTTAGTTCATAGCGAAAATCACTCGGAACATTTCTAGACCCCGAATCTGATGTTTGAAATCCCGGTAATTAACGATGTCCGACCCTACGATCGACACATCGCAACAGGTCTCGATTCCTGTTATCCGCCACGAAAGACCCCGGTTGTTCAGGCCCAGCGACGATCCCGGTTTCCGTTTTGAGGTTCCGGCCGATCCAGTGCGCCGTCGCATCCTCTCCAACCTCCTTGACGACTGCGCGTTGTATGCAGGTCAGCGGCCGTGGCGTCGGGTCCCACGTCGGGCCCACAGCCCACACCCCAACCACCAACTCTACCTGACCTTCTACACCGCCATGCAGGCCTCGGCACTTATCGAGAATTACGCCTTCGCCTGGCGGCTCACCGGCGATGTGCGCTGGCTTGGACGAGCCCGCGCATGGCTGCGGGCTGCGGCGGGCTGGGACCACGGGGACCATGTGGAGGAGCACTTCTACACGGCCAACCGCTACATGCACGCTTTCGCTCTCGCCCTCGACCTGATGGACGAGGTATTGCCTGATGCCGAGAAGCGTCAGGTCCGAGACAGCCTCGTTGAGTTGATGGATCGCTGGTGGCCGTACGTGGACAAGCAACGCCACTCCAGGGCAGGTGGACACCACACCGTCGTCGACTATGGGCACTTCGGGGTAGCCGCGGTTCACCTGCTGGGTGAGCACCCCAGGGCGGATGCATGGGTGCAGGCGGTTATCGATCGTTCTCGGAGCGGTATCCTGCCCCACGGCTGCGGTCCCGGCGGCGAGCCTGTGGATGGACCCACCTTCTGGGGGTTCGAAAACCTCTGGCTCCTGCATTTTGCCGATGCGCTGCGTAATGTAACCGGTATCGACCTTTTAGGTGAGCGACCAGCCAGGCTGCGTCTGCCGCTTAACTGGTTTCGTGCCCACTGGACGGCGCCTCGAGATATACCCGATCAGCTCTACTATCCCATCAATGCGAACATAGTGCTCGGCGGCCAGCTCAACGTCAATTCGCCGGTGCTCCTGAGGCTGGCCCAGGAGGCTGGAGACGGGAGGCTGCGCGATGTGGCCCTTGCCGATCCCCGCCTGGGCCGGCTGTTTCGATTCGGAATGGGAGTCAAGGGTTCGACTGCGGAGTGTATGATTTCCTACGGGCCGTACGCTTATTGCTACTACGATCCCGCTTTCCGCTCGACCAGGGCGCGGCGCGTGACTTCGCTGGCGGGTCGTTTCGATATGTACACGGGCCGATTTGCCGTGATGCGCAGCAGCCACGAACCCAACGCGGCCATACTCTGCGTCAGCGGGTACGACGGCGGCCTGGCCGCGAGCTTCATGGATCTGCACGTTCAGTGGGCGGGCAGTCCTCTGATGTGCACGATCAGTGCCTTCGAGGCCCAGCCGGTAAGATGCGGCAGCCTGCCCTGCGTGGGCGGCCAGAACGAGACCGTCGCCTTGCCGGGCGGCCTGAAACGCATGAAGCACTGGCAGCTGCTGCGCGTCTCCTCCCGGCGAACCGAGCACGAATACTGGATATCCCGCGGGGACGATCCGGTCCTGCTCGTGGCGCTGAGGCGTCGCCCGCGCGGCGTGCGGGTAATAAAGGACGGTAGTCCGCTGATCCGGTTGCGTGGTGGCGACGCCCTGCAATACGAAGCAAAACCCTGGTTCCGCGCCAACGATGGACGCCTGCGGCTTCGCTTCCGGTTGCGGGGGCAGGCGAGCGGACCCCAGGTGCTGTTCAACACCGGGAACGGTGTCGGAGGGCATCGTGGGACGGGGGTCAACACATTCGCCCTGGTTGTCGATACGGGCGGCCAACTGCATTTCAGCGTGCAAAGCCAGAACAGCAACCTGGTTTCCGTACACGCACCGGGTACTGTGCAAGAAGGAGCCTGGCACGACGTGCAAATCGCCTGGGGCGGCTTCAATCGGCGCGGCGGCAAGCCGTGGATGGAGATTGCCCTAGATGGCAGGTCGAGTCGCCTGGACGACCCGGCGGTCTTCGGCGAGATGGAACGGGACACGCAGGGACTCGCTTCGCGGAAGGAACCGCGCACGTTCTACGTCAGGCCCAATACCGCCCTGGCCTTTGGCGGATCGGTACAGACGCCCGGTGTTTCCGCGGACTGCGATCTGGCCCTGATCGACCTTCAATGTCCGGGCCGACGCCGGCTAATCGTGGATCCGGCAATTGGCTTGGGACCTGAGACCGGAGGCGGTGAATTGGCCTGCAAGCTCAATCCCGTGGAACTGCGCGGCCTGGAGGGAGACCGCGCCCAGCTAAGTACAGGATCACGTGCGGTGGAGGTGATTTCAGTTTTAGGTAGGGGACTTCAATTTCGGAAGGAGGAAGTGCCCTACGCGCCTTCCGGGCTCGCCGCCGGCAGTCTGGTCAGCTTCCTTCCGAATGCTACCGAAGCATCAACGCGGCTGGTGGCGGGTACGGACGGCAACGTCATGGTCCTTGCATTCTGCAGCAGTTCGGCGAAAGCTCGTATTACAAGAGAGGATGACCGGTTCAGGTTGAGCGCGGGAGGCCGGGAGTATTCATTTGAGGTTTCTCGGCGGGGCGGTGCGATTCTGCGTCTGATCTGAGGAACTCTTGATAGCGGAAGCAATCACGCCCAGGCGTATTTGACCTTTAAATCGTTCAGTTGCCTGTGGGGTAAGATTCCTTCGTGCTGCATCCGTCCTACGACAATACCAGGTGGAATCCCTATCTTTCTGGCAAATTGGGTGACTTCTGCTCTGGTATTAGCTAGGGTCAGGAGCTGGTCGAAATACGGTGACGGAATCAACACATCCGCAGCGAACTTATTTGCCTCTGCTTCTTCCTCTCCGTCTCCGTTTTGATTTAACTCCAGGAACATCAATTTCTTGCGGTGCAGCAGGATATGGGCTGCTTCGTGAAAGAAGGTGAACCAGAGATTGTCATTGGTTTTGTATCGTAAGCTCAACATCAACAGCGCTTTGTTAGGAGCTAGCCAGCGCGTTGCACCACTAGCGGGACATCCCCTGGGTATGGGTTCAAATACTACTGCTATACCGGCATCGGAACACAGTTTTTTCATACGTGGCACAAAGACATCAGGGTCCGGTTCGAGCGTAAGTGCACGAAGTGATGCTAGATTTGTTTTGAAGACATCCTTTGAATAGTCCTCGCATTCCAACTTGGACGCCTGAATTTCTCCGAATCGCAGCCAGGCTGCGATAGAACCAAAAGCTTTACTAGCGCTATCAGACATGCGATAGGCCGTTTGTCCCAGTCCATCCGACCAGCTTCGCCACGCATCGACCGATCCCACACCGAAAAACCGCAAACACTCGGACACGGTCTGCGCTTTATCCCTAGAGGACCGTATCCATCCCTTCTTGCGCATATGCGAAATGGGCAGCTCGTTCAACCAACTCACGTCATCACGTAGTTGTTCGATAGCACGGAGATCGGCAAGAGCCGCCCGGTAACCAGACTCACGATTCAACCAGAAACCGACTGTACTTCCCAGAACTCGTGCCAGTTTGATGGCATTTGTTTCCGAGATCGTAGCCTTTCCGGTCATTAGTTCACTCACATGCTTGCGCGACACACCAAGCCGGTCTGCCAACTGGGCTTGCGTCCAATTGCGCTCTTCGAGCAGATCCGCTATGGTGTGGCCGGGCGGCGAGATCCAGTCTCGCTTTAAGAAATCTTCCCTTGTTTTGCCCATTGAAATCCCTCCGTGTATTCAGCAATCGTGATAGTTGCCGATCTCAACGATTTGAACCGCTGTCACGTTTTGCCAGTCGATCCCCCGATCCTCAAGCCTTGGAAGTGGATTGTGTGCCGGCCGGAACACTAATCTCTGAGGGCCATGGAGCTTGAGTGAGAAATCACCTTCCCGGTCTCCTTTTAAGGGATGAGGCGAACCCGCGATCAGTTCGGTCACATCGTGTGCGGCTTCTATATCCGCAAGTCGAGATTGAAGTTTCCTTGCTCCTATGTCACCGAGTTTCCGGATTGCGTAGTTTGTCCTGTTGCACAGTTTTTTAAGTTCCCTGTTCGCGAACGCTATTTCCATTTACCCTAATATAAAAACTATTTACCTACTTCGTTAACACTTTTTTGTAGGATTGTTCTGAAGGTGTACATTATAACCAGCCAGAGGGCGTGCTTTATTGGGAAGACGCTTTATTGGCTCCCGGACCGAGAGCGCTTTAGTATTAGTGGTACTATAGGTCGAACACATGAGGTATTGGATTCCTCAATCCTTCTGCTGCTCCTCCAACCACTCCCACAGTTCAGGATCGCCGTAGGCGTTTTCCCATGCCCCTACGTGACCTGCTTCCGGGTACACGGTAAAGCGTACGTCGCTTCCGGCTTCTTCGAGCGCGTCAACCATCTCCTGTGATCGTTGCAGCGGTACGGCCGTGTCTTTCGCACCGTGAAAGACCCAGGTCGGTATCTCCTTCATCAAGGGCGCTTTCTCGGGTTCCCCACCCCCGCAGATGGGAACGACCGCGGCGAACCTCTCGGGATAGGCATACGCCAGTCCCCACGACCCGTATCCACCCATACTCAGACCGGTTACGTAGATGCGAGACTCATCGATGCGATGGGTCTGGACGACCTCATCCAGGAGAGCATGCAGGGCCTCGATTGACCACCAGACATCCTCAGGACATTGCGGCGAGATTACGACGAAAGGAAAGTCCCTCCCCTGCGCGATCATCTTCGGCGGACCGTGGACCTTCACCTGCTCGAGATCGACTCCACGCTCGCCCGCTCCGTGCAGGAAGAGGAGTAACGGCCAGTTCTCTTCGCTTCCGTTGTATGCGGGTGGTAAATACAGCAGGTAATGCATCTCAGTGGTCTCTCCATTGTTGGTTAGCGCCAGACGCTGTGCAACTTGTCGTTCAGAAGACTGGGCATCGCATGGGCGGCCGCTCAAAATCAGGCAGCAGAACGTAATCGTCAGAGCGTAAAGACTACGCATTATCATTCCTTTAATCCCCTCTTTCTTTAAATCCACATCTTCTACACAATCAATTCAATCGGATTCTGTTCCGAATCTATCCTGGTCAGCACATCGGCCTTCAAATCGTCAAGACTGCGCCACCCGTCCAATACAAGATCACTAAAGTCCTTGTCTTTGTAAGTCTCCAGGTACGCATGTCGAGCTTTCGCCAGGTAATGGTCCAATTCACACCGTAGATGCCCCAGAGACTCTTCTGAGGATTCCAGCATGTCTTCGGAATAGTCTCTCAGGATCCGACGAGCCAGGGCTACATCGAGAGGCGTATCGATGAATACGGCAAGATCGATGATATCAGCGAACCGTGGGTGTCGACGTCCAAATGGATAGTCGAGTATGATCTGCTTTGAAGTTCCTCTCCGGGTTTCTGCGTCGACCGCTTTTCTCATTCCAGGACAGTCAAACTCGTTTATATCGGCCCCTCGGCAGCTCCATTCGTAGAAGTCCTCTGGATAAACGTTGGAGTCATCGAACTCATCGAAACAGAACAGTGCCGACTGCGGCAGAGAGCGATGCAATACTGTGGCGAGGGCGGTTTTTCCACCTCCCGAAACCGAATTGACCGAGACAATAAATGACCGATGCATTAAATGACCCCGGTTGCTCGGGTCTGGTGGACAGTTAGCGCAGGCATGCGCAGGGCAGCAAAGAATCCAGTCACCGCCGGGGCGTAGCCCGCACCTCTACCCGCGTCCCGTCCCGCACCTGAGTTGTAACCCGCAGCACGCCGGCCCGTACGACCTCTGCCGCCAGTACCTGCCCATCCACCTCCACGCGAGGTTCGCGGCACCAGGCAGCCGGCACACTGGCCTCTAACGTCAGACTGCGGTACGGCACCTGCTCGGGAAGCCCCGGCAGGCCGATACGATAGCGCTGAACCTCGGCCTCGCCGATCCCGGACCGATCACCACCGACTCCATAGCTCCCGTCGCCCATGGTCCCAGCGCCATCCACCATCTCGATCCGGGCGTGACGCCGCATCAGATGGTAGCTGAGCGCTTCCTCCGGCACGGCGCACCAGACCGCATCTCCGCCTTCGGCCATAACCGTTTCAAGACGCTGTCTCAGCTGGGTCTCGGAGCAGTCCTTGTTGGGATGCACGGCCGTTTCCAAGGGGCAGTGGCAATAGTCGATGAGCCAGCCCTGCGTGGCCTGGGCCTGGAGGATGTTTCGGTAAGGGTCGAAGGCGTTGTAGAAGGGTGGGTAGTAGTGGTCGTGCAGCGCCGTGCGGTTGATCCAAAACAGTTCGTCACCGGGGAGATTGAGCGCGTCCGTTATACTTATGGCGCCCAGGTAGCCGTAGCGGCGGCAGGCTTCGAGGATGTGATCGGCCATGTTCGTGTTGTCCCCGGGCGAGCAATAGAGGATGATCGGCTCGCCGAGGGCCTCTTCCAGCACCTCTTTGGCGCGGCCAATCTCCTTCTCCACCGTCTTCGGCGTGATAATCTCGTGGCTCCACGAATGGTTTCCCACGCCCCAGCCCCGAGTGAGCAGGTCGCGCAACTCGTCCGCGTTCATGTGACGGAAGCCGTTGAAACTGGAGTTTCCAATATTACGGATCTCGCCTATCTGTCCGACGACCACTTCGACGTGGCCTGGGATTCTGTACTCCTCGTGCATGGGGACAGCGAAGCGGTGCAGGTCGGCGAGAGCTTCGTCGTAAGTGATTGAGTAAACCCAGCGTTTTCCGTATTTCCAGGGACAGATTTCCAGGCTCATAGTTGCTCGTCTATTTAACCTCTTCACTACGAGGCTCTCACCTCGTCGCTACGGGCCTCTCAACTCAACGCAGTCCTCATTTCGTCGACGGCCTGCTGGAACTGTTCGAAGGTGCAGCCGTATCCCAGGGTCCATTCGAAGATGTGGAGGCCGTAATTGGTCGCCAACCGTTGCGGGAACGTGTCCGGGGACTCAACGCCGACGGTCGCGTCTCGCATCACCACGCAACGATATCCGCGCTGCAGCATCGGTCGGGCCCCTCCCTCGGCGCCGAGCAGGCACATGTCGGCCGCGAACCCCATGTAGATGAGCGTATCCACGCCGCGTTCGCGCAGGTACTCATCCAGCACGTCGGAGTAGAACATGAGAGGCTCGTCTCCGACCGGTGAGACGATTTCGGCCCGCCGCATCTTCGCCAGCGGTGAGCGCTGCATGTAGTCCACGCCGTGGGCACGTTCAAATAACTCCTGCCTGAGTGGATGTACGGATCCTGTCGCTTCCGTGCGACGGGACTCGACTTGGGGATACTGCCGATCCATCCAGTCTGTCTCGACGTGGCAGACCGGCATCCCGATCCCGCGGGCAAGATCCATGGCCGGACGGATGACCTCGGCCATGATGCGCCCGGCCTCCCGGGTAGCCTGGGGCCAGCCCATGCCAACGCAGTAGTCGGCGTCCGCGGGCGGACCGTCGGGACAGCCGATGTTCCAGCAGTGTATACCCACCAGGGCCGTCTTTTCCACCGGCAGCGAAAGGGTGACCTGTTCGTAACCAGAGCTATCCGTCGGCGTGGACCGGTAGTAACGGGCGGCGAGTTGTAGTGTGTTCTCTTGCGAATGTCTGCTCTTGTTCCTGGTCATTTCCGATTCTCGTCGGCAACGCAGCGCACGATCGCGGCCGCCTGCTCGCAGTGGTGGGGCTCGTACTTGTCGCAGAACGAGCTCCAGCGGATGAAACGCTCCAGTATCCCGTGCGCGTTTGGACAGGATTCGGCTTCGTAACGATAGGTACGTGACGCAGGCGGTTGCGAATAGGGGAAGCGCTGTCGCTCGGCCGCTTCGTTAAGGAAGGGCAGGGCTACGGGCAGCAGGTAGTAGCGCATTGGGCTCGCCCCGGGAATGCCGGCGATCGCCACCTGCGCGCCGAACTCCTCCACATCGCATCGGAACTGTTCCTGATCAATGGTAAACCCCGCCATCCAGCACGAATACACCTCGGTCTCCGGTGGAATCGGCAACGCTGATACGCCTGGGATTTCATCGAGGAGAGCGCTCAACAAACGGACCATGCGGTCGCGATTCTCCACCTGCGGCCGGATGATCTCCAATTGGGCCAGGCTGATCGCCGCGGTGGACTGCGTCATGCGGTGAGCGAATCCATTGACCGTGTGTACCCGCCCGAAGTGCTCTACCATCTCTCCGGCCCGAGCATGCCCGATGAAGCGCGCCCGCTCGGCCAACGTATCGTCATCGGTAAGAATGCAGCCGCCTACGTCGGAGCCCATGGTCTTCTCCGCGTCGAAGGAAAAACCCCCCGCTGTCGCCAGGGTGCCGGCGTAGCGGCCCTTGTAGCGGCCGAAGACCGCCTGGCAGGCGTCCTCGTAGACTACCAGACCGTGGCGCGCGGCTACCTCGTTGATGGCGTCCATGTCGCAGATCAGGCCGCTCAGATGCACGACAAGAATCGCCCGTGTGCGATCGAAAATACAGCCCTCGATCGTCTCGGCGCTGACGTTGATCGTGCCCGGAGCGGTGTCGGCGAACACAGGGATGTAACCGGCGCTGATCAGGCCCTGCACGGTGCCGAAGTCGCTGACCGAACTGACCACGATTTCGTCGCCCGGTTCGAAGTCGAAGGCCGCGGCCAGCACGGCCAGGGCCGGCGTGCATCCCGGTGTGGCGATGCAGTGCGCGACGCCGTAGGCCTCGGCGAAGGCGCGCTCGAATCGGCCCACCATGTCGCAGGTGAGACCAGAATCGACGACCTCCGCCAGGTACTCCATGGCGCGCGGGCCGATTTCCCGGGGAAAGGGCTGCGGCAGTGGCCCCTCGAACTCCCGCTGGGATGCGGCCCCGTAACGCGCGTGCTCGCGCTGGTGGACGGTACCTGAATTGGATGTCATGGGCGGCTCCATTCTTGGTGTTCTCGTGTCAACCTGCCCGTGTGCCATTTGGCACGGGTAGTTCCGGTTCTGCGAGGCAAGGTGTAATATGATCAGCATAACCGATATCGAAAAGCATTCCTTGGGAGATCTCGCCGGCCATCCTCTTTTCGGTTAGATTCACAACAAAAAGCGCTTGCTTTCCTTCGATTTCCCGCGGGTTTGTACGCTCCTGCTTTATTCCTGCAAGGATTGACCGAGTATGATCACCGAAGTCGACAACCAACTTCATTAGTTTGTTTGATTTGGCTACATCATCGACTGACAAAATCGTGCCGATCCGGATGTCAAGTTTCTCGAAATCTTCAAATGAGACGGTTGCTTTAATCGGAGATGGTTTCATTGTGCATCCCTCAGTTGAACTTCTTTGTCCTTCACTTCCTCTACGATCAGTATGTGGTCGGCAGCCTTTATAAGACTCTTGCTTATCCCCAAAAGCTTCTTCTTGCTCGTGTTACGCGTGATTTTGAAGTCCTTCTTTCAAGTTGGAATAATACTCGTTCCATCGAGCCAACTCGTATAGAACGATCTCTTCATGCCACTTTGTAGTCCAGTAAGTGACTCCGTGAATGAACATGAGCATACGTTCGATCCGGAGAGCTTTTAATTCCAACCGACTCCATGGAGGATCACAAGTTTCCCAGTATCCTTTGAGAAACGAAGCTTCCATCTTTTCGTCTACAGGTTGATAACGTCTCGGTTCGCCTAACGGCACATCAGAACTTTGGTCGAGGTAATACATGGAAACGCATACTTCGAAAACTCGCCGACCTCTCACCATATGAGCGCAGTCGATAAACCAGAGTTGGCCTTCGCCGTCGATGATCATGTTCTGCGGACCGGTATCCATATGCAGACCCGTTTCGGCCAGGCCAGGGCGCAGATCTTCGATCACTTCGACCCAACGTTCTGTCTCCGCCACATACTCATTGTACTGTTTGTGAAAAGACTTCCCTCTGGTTGACTCCCGCTTCTCCAGGACTTCCTCCAGCAGGCGATTGATTGCGAGGTGGTTTTGATAGAGACTTTCTTCACCACCCAGGCCCATGTATCCGGTCCCAGCACTGTGTAGTCGACCAATTTCGCTTCCCACTCGACGAATGTCGGAAGCGTTGCACCTCCTGGGTGGTCTACCATGGACGAATGGGAAGACCTCGATCGTCATTCCCTGCTCGGTTGTCAGATAGGCCTCGCCGCTAAGAGTCTTCAGTGGGAGAACTGTCCGGACACCCTTAGTGCTCAAGTGAGCCTGGAACCGGTGTACCATTGATAACCGGTCGTGCGAGATTCGCTTGGGGTTGGAGATCCGGACGACGTACGATTCTCCACGATCCTTCGTCTCGATCTTGACGACTTGCGCCAAGTGGCCTGTTAAGTCCTGATACTGCCCATCCCATCGAACCCCGTACTTTTCAAAAAACCATTCGGGGCCTGGCAGTTTGTAACTTGGTCCCATATCAGTGGCACCTTGTCTCTACTCTGTTGACTCCCAGTCTGGATAAACGTGATGGTAGTCAGCAGCTAATTCATTATAAAAGCATCTGACAGATTCGCTTAGCATGTTAACTCTTTCAGACTGCACCTATTCTGATTTTACCTCAAGGTTTGAGAACACCGAGCGAATCTACGCGCTGCTAACCGCGCTCTTAAGCAGTGTGGGCATCACGTGCATCAAGGACCGATTTCTTACTTAACACCGCCATTGCTGTACACCAACTGGCCGTTTATCCATCCACCTTCATCGGAACAGAGGAAACTAACAAGATGAGCACAGTCTTTCGGCAGACCGATACGGCCGAGCGGGGTCTCACTTCGTACCCGTTCCTTTAGACCATCCGACATCCAGCCCGTGTCTGTTGCACCTGGATTGATAACGTTCGCGGTGACGCCCAGATCCTTGAATTCCTGCGCAGCCGCAAGGACAATTCGATCCATCGCTCCCTTGCTGGCCCCGTAAGGCATGTTGTGTGCGGTATGATCGCTCGTTATCGAGATAATCCGGCCACGCCCATGTTCTCCCCGGTAACGTCTCCTAAATTCACGAATCAGTAGCCAGGCAGCACGAGCGTTTACTGCAAAGTGCAGGTCGAAACTCTCGACGGTTGTGGATTCTATGTCACTGTCTACCGAATGGCAATGAGCCATTACCAGAGCAGTTACGGGTCCGAGGTCATTTTCAACGCTATCAAAAATGATCCTCGGTGAAGCGGTGTCTGACAGGTCGGCTTCAATGGAAACTTTTCTTGCAGAGAATCCACGGATCTGATCAGAGATTTCCCTCGCTTCAGTAGCGTTGCTACCCCATGGCATGGAAGCATCGTACGGTCGCCAGTATGTTGTGGCTAGATCCCAACCAGATTTAGCCAAGGCAAGAACAATCGCTGCTCCAATGCCGGTTTTGCGGCTTACTCCTGTAATGAGAGCGACGGGGCGCCTAGGGGATTCTACCATCATTTTGCCTTTGAATTCACGCTGTTTTTGGACACCACTCTCAGCATAACGCTTAACGTCTCACCAGTTTCCATTCGACACACCTGATTGCTCGCAAGGTCAAACCCCTTACCGCGAGCGTCCTCCGACACGGTGAGGTCACTAATCTCCGCACACTCGAGTTCTTCTGCTTGGTTTGTTCGGATGCAATACCCATGCCATTACTGATCCACTTCGGATGACGGCTTCTATATCAATTTCCATTCGCCAGGCCAACATTCCAGCCGACGCACAAAGTACAGTTCCAGTCCGTCCTCATCATCAATATGTGAGCCGGTTTCTGTGAACCCCATCGACCGAGCCATGGACTTGGATGCCGAATTATTGGGGTCGATAGGGAGCACAAAACATCGCTGGCCATGTTCTTGATACGCCCATTCCATCAACGAAATCGCCGCTTCCCTGGCAATGCCCTGTCTTCGGAAGGATTCACCAACAGCATAGCCAAGTTCCACCCCGTCTGCCGCTACATTGCACAGATCCTCAGGACCAGGCTTCGAGTGGAATCCGATTCGCCCGCACATCGTCTGAGTTCGTTTTAGCACGATAGCCCGCATCAACCAGGGTTGTATTTCTGGATTAGCATGTAGCTGCCTTAATCGCATTTGTATCGTTCGGGCACTTAGAACTATATCCCTTGGGACATTAAACCCGCCAATCTTTTCTGCCAATTCATGGTCGCGGCCTAGCAGGGCTTCCAGCAACGGAGGCCCCATAGAAATTAACTCCAAGCGTTTCGTGCTAATGATGTGAGTAATTGCAGTCTCCGAACCCCATCGGGTTTAGCTTTGCGCCATTTTAACGGGTCGCTCTGCGAGGCATCGCGCATCTCATCTCCAGGTCATCCAATATCTACCTGGACAATGGTTGATAACATGTTCGATGAGTTTAATACCGGAGGAATAAGCGTCAACTATACAGGTTTCCTGGCCAGAATCTCCGCCCCGTCAAGTCCGTAAGGCGCTACACTATTCAATTCGAACCCCGAGCATTCGATCATTTGTTTCAATTCGTCGAGGTAAGGCGTGTTTTCAAAGTCGTCGCCCGCCAACTTTTCCTTCATAGACTTCCATCCCTCGGGCCCGAAATGATGCTCCCATTGGGTCATGAATTCGGGGACGCGCTCCCCAAACTCTTCCCGTGGGAAGTTAAATGAATCATCTTCAAGGCGAAAGATACCACCAGGTCTTAAAGTTGCGTGAATACGTCGAAACACTTCTTCTTTGTCTGCATCCGGTACGTGGTGTATGGCGTAATTGGACATCACGGCGTCGGCGACCTTGTAACCCACGTCAAACTCCCTGAAGTCCGAATGGACCAACTCGACATTTCTGATGTTGAGATCCGTCAAAGATCTCCTGGCTGATGCGAGCATATGTATTGAGGCGTCAACGCCGATACCCTTGCAAATACCTGGAGCGATTGCAGCCAGGAACTTGGCCTCTCCGCATCCCAGGTCCACGACGATACTGTTGCAATCCACTTCTTTCGGTCACACATCACTGAACTACCCACCGTTGTTGCAGAAACATGATACCGTACGCCTCGGCGAAGGCTCGCTCGAACCGGCCCACCATGTCGCAGGTGAGACCCGAATCGACGACCTCAGCCAGGTACTCCATGGCTCGCGGCCCGATCTCGCGGGGAAAGGGCTGCGGCAGAGGTCCATCGAACTCCTGCTGGGATGCGGCCCCGTAGCGCGCGTGCTCGCGCTGGTGAAGGTTGGTAACGGTATCGGATGTCATACAGCCTCCATTCATGCCGAGTCGTTTCATATCAACCAGCTCCGCCTTGCTACAATAAATCGCTCCGCCGTGCTACAATGAAACGGTTCGCCGTACTACGAAGTAGCGCCCCTTGCATGCAGAAAATCTACGATGGGGCGCTCCTCTTCCTCCGAATGAAAACCGTGGGTTGCCCAGTATAGACCGGTCTCCGATCTACCGAAAATAAAGGACCGCGACATGACATCTACGCCCGTTTCAAGGAGGAACCGGATCACTTCGATCCTCAAGTGGTAGCAGGCCAGACCGAATGCCAGGTCGACCTGCGATTTCACATCAGCCGCGGATGGGAGATGGGACCCATGGTAAGTCCCTTCGGGTCTGAGCCGACCGTCAGAGTATAGTAAGGACTGCACCCTTTCGAGGTCGCCCGTGCCGGCAGCGAACAACAGGTTATCGATGCGCGCGCCACACTGCGCCAGCATGTCGACTGCCTTCCTATAGCTGAACAGCAACGCGGTTGCCAGTGGCGCCCCGTCATCCGCGACCCCGTTAACAGCTGCGCCCCCATCGCACAGAACCTGCACCAGCGCCGGCTGAACACCCGCTACCGCCGGATGGATACTGGAAACCAGCAGGCATAGCGTCGTCTGATTCGTACCCCCGCCATAGGTTTCGGCGAGGGCGTCGACCTCCGCCCCGGCTTCGATCAGTATCCGGGTGATTTCCACGGCATTCTTCGGCGACTTCTGCAGCTCGTTCTCGACGCCATTTGCGGCCACATAGTGCAGGAGGGTTGCCCGGTGACTGGACCTGGATCGGGCCTTGATGAGATCGGGGTGTTTCACCAGCAGTTTCGTCAAGGTGGCCGCGTCCCCCGTGATAATGGCCTCTACCGCTTCGTCGAATGGTGGATTCATGATTCCCGTCCATGCACTGGTAAACCCGTTGGTCTTCGTCCTGCTGATACGCCTGCGTTATCAACCATTCCTCAGAACATCCGCCAGATTGGCCGTTGCCGTTTTGATGACATAGTAGCCGATTACGCCTATCACCACCACCAGACTCAGTGCACCTACCATCAAGAACGTGTCGCCGCCGATATCGATTCGATAAGCAAACTGCTGCAACCAGTAACTGAGTCCGTAGTAGGCCAGTAGCCATCCGGCGGCGTTTGCGATGATGATCATCACGACGAACTCCCTGGATAGCAGGCCAAGTAACTGGGAGACCGAGGCGCCCAGAACCTTCCGAATACCGATTTCTTTTAAACGCTGCCTTACACTGAATGAAGCCAGGCCAATCAGTCCCTGTACGGCTATAAATGCGGCAATGCTGGTGAAAAGCCCGCACACTTGCCCGAAGTGGCGGTCGGCTTGATACAGCCGGTCAAAATCGTCGGAAAGAAATGAATACCTCAACGGGAACGCTGGCAGAACAGATGTCCAGGTTTCCCGGATGAAATCCAGGGTGTTCTCCAGGTCGGTCGGGCTTAGCTTTGCCGCAAAAAACGTTCCTCCGTATGGATAATGTAGCAGTGCCAAAGGCCGGATCACTTGATGTAGTGACTTGATATGGAAATCTTTCATGACGCCGACCACATCCATCCTGTATTGATTCTCAAGTGATATCTGCTTGCCTATCGCCTCTTCCGGCGTGGCCCATCCCAGTGCGGTTATAGCCGATTCATTCAAGATCATTGTCCCCATATCCGACATGGACTGTTCGCCCGTATAGAAGCTTCGCCCGGCCATCAACTCGATGCCCAGCGTCTCGACGAAATCCGGCCCAGTTTCTATGTATCCCAGGTCGATCCGATGAGTACCTGTACCTTCAATGACTTCCGCGGGCATCGATCGGATGAACCCTCGACTGCCTGCAACGCCGGGCACCGAACTGGCATCCGTTACGTACAGCACGCCGGAATGTTGCAACAGCGCCTGTTTCAGGACGGGGAAGGCGTCTTCAACCTCGCGAATGCCGCTGGGTATGACCATTACCTGTTCTTTCTCGAATCCCAGTTTTACGTTTCGCAAGAAACCCAGTTGCTGGTACAGCACCAGGGTACCTACGATCAGGGCGACTGAAATCGTGCACTGAATCATGACCAGCCCTTTTCGCATGTAGTCCTGCCTGAGATGAACCGGCTGGTTTTCAGTCAGCAATCCGGTTGGTTTAATGGACGACACAAATACCGCGGGATAGAGGCCGGCAAGCAGGCCCACCAGTACGGTCAATCCGAACCACGTGACGAGATAGATGGGATTGTCTAGAAAGCTCAGCGAAAGCTGTTTGCCGGACAGGTCGTTAAACGTGGGAAGGACCAGCCATACGATGATCACCGCTATGACCGAGGCACATAGGGCTTGCAGCATGGTTTCGCCTATGGACTGTTGGATCAGCTCCCATCTTTGTGCACCGGCCACTTTGCGAAAACCGACTTCCCTGATGCGTACCATGGCGCGTGCAGTCGAAAGATTTGTGAAATTCACGCAGGTCAATACGATGACGAAAGCCGCGACGACCAACAGGATGGCGACGTACGTATTGTCTCCGTTGACGCCCAACTCGTTTTCCAAGTGTGAATGCAGGTGTATGTCTGTAAGCCGCTGCAAATACGGTTCGAAGTGGCCTCCTGTAGACTCCAGGTAGCCGCCCATATGTTTGTCTACGAACGCGGGGAGTTTGTCCTCGAGCATCTCTCCCGGGTAGTCTTCGGTTAGCAGGAGATAGGTATAGAAGTAGCGCACGGACCAGCGGGTCAAGGTCCTCGGATTGCCTACGAGCGGCCCCGTAGACAGCGAAACGAAGTAATCCATCTGGAAATGGGAATTGTCCGGTATATCCTCCATTACGCCGGTGACCCTCAGGTCTGCGAGTCCATTGTCCGCTACGATCACTTTTCCCATGGGGTCTTCGTCCCCGAACACTTTTCGGGCAGTCGATTGGGAGATGACTACGGAGTAGGGATCTTTCAGAGCGGTATCAGGATTGCCCCGTAACAGCGGAAACGAGAATAAGTTGAATAGTGTACCATCGGTCCAGGCAACCCGCGTTTCGTAAAACACCTTGTCCTCATACGCCATCAACCATATACCGGCGGTACCCTGGATACGTACAAAGTGCTCGATTTCCGGGAATTCGATTTCAAGCGTCGGTCCAAGCAGGGGCGGCGTCTTGACGTCGTTTCCCTCTACTATGCGATAGATCCGTTCCGCATTCTCATGATACCGGTCGTAACTCAACTCGTTCTGGACATACAGAAGTATTGAAATGCTGCACGCGAATCCTATGGTCAATCCAAGGATGTTGTTCAGCGCATAGCTCTTGTACTTGACGAGATTGCGGACGGCAATAGTGAGGTAGTGTCTGAACATGGTGGGGCTTACTCTTGTTGATTTTCCGTTACCCCTGCCTGAGCTCGTTCACCGGGTTCCGCCGCGACGCCGCGACCGCATGTGCCCCGATCGTCAACCAGGCGATGACCAGGGCAACGATGCCGCCAACCACGAACCACGCGTAATTCAGGTCCGCCGCATAGGCATAATTCTGCAGCCAGCGCGTCATGACGAAGTAGGCGAGTGGCCAGGCGATCAGGTTGCCCAGCAGGACATACTTCATGAAGTCCTTCGACAGCAGCACGACAACGCTGGAGATCGATGAGCCGAGCACCTTGCGGATCCCGATCTCCCGGGTGCGCTGCTGAATCGAAAACGAAGCCAGGCCCAGGAGTCCCATGCAGGCCACGAAGGCGCCCAGCATCGCGAAGATCGCGAAGACCTCGCCGAGCCGCCTGTCATCCTGGTACAGCTGGTCGAAATCCTCGTCAAGGAAGGTGTATTCCAGGGGAAAACTGGCGTCGACGTTGCGCCACGTTTCGTCGACACGCGAGATGGTCTCGGGTATTCCACCGGGTTCAAGCCGGATGAGCACGTACTGGTGATAAAGGTGAGACAGTATGACGACCGGTTCAATCTCATCATGTATCGTACGCAGGTGGAAGTCTTTCACGACACCGATCACACGGCCTTTTGCACCGTCAAAGGAAAGCCACTCGAATGGCCGGTCTATCGCGTCGCGCGGCGTTCCCCAACCCAGGTAGCGGACGGCCGTCTCGTTGAGCAGGAACCCCGTGGTCGAATCCGTTCCCCAGTCCGGAGAGAAGTTACGGCCTGCGACGAGTTCGATCTCCATCACGTCCAGGAAATGCTCGTCCACCTCGAGCGTGGCCATCATCAAGTGGTCTTCAGGCGGCATGCCATCGGGCCGGACCGCCATGATGGGAATCACCCGCATACCCGGAACCCCGTTTGTCGTGGCTACTCCCGACACCCCGGGCAACTGGGACAGTCGTTCTTTCAGTACGGGCGTATTCCGGCGCTGCAGGGGTCCCGTGATGGGAAGAACCATCACCTGTTCCTTGTTGAATCCCAGGCGCTTGGTGCTGATATACTCTAGCTGGTCGTAAATCACCGCCGTACCTACCAGCAGGAAAATGGACATGGCGAACTGTACGACGACCAGCACTTTTCGCAGTCCCAGCCCCCGCGTCCCTGATTCCAGACTGCCTTTCAGTACTTCGGTGGGCAGAAACCCGGAAAGATAGACCGCCGGATAGGTTCCGGCAGCCAGTCCAATCACGATCGTACCGAATGCGAGTGCCGCCAGTACCAGTCCGTTCGAGAGCGGGAAGATCAGCTGCTTCCCGGCGATCGCATTCACCGCGGGCAGGGCGAGCTGCACCAGGATAACCGAAATGACCATGGCGAGTGCCGTCATGACGACGGCTTCTCCCAGGAACTGCCCAAGCAGTTGGGTCCTGTTGGCGCCCATTACTTTCCGGACGCCCACTTCCCGGGTGCGCATGGCCGAACGGGCCGTGGCCAGGTTGACGAAATTGATGCACGCGATCAGCGGAATCAGGAACGCGATGAGCGTGTAGAGGACCACGAAGCGGATGTCGCCGTTGGGCTCGAGCTCGCCTTCCCGTTGCGAATACAGGTGGATGTCGGCAAGCGGTTGCAGCGACGGACTCAGCACTACGCCCGACGCGCGATACTTGTCCCCGGCATAACGTTCGAGAAAGTCCGGCAACCGCGCTTCGAGAACAGCCGCCTTCGCGTTTTCACGTAACAGGATGTAGGAATACAAGTTGTCGTGGACCTCCCAGTTTTCCAGGTAGAAATCGCCGAAAGCAGGGAGGGAGGAATAGGATGTGAACATGTCCGGCCGCATATGGGAATTGGCGGGTATGTCCCGCATGATCCCTGTGACCCTGAATTCATATGCATTATCCACCCCCATGATTTGTCCCATGGCTTCTTCCCGGCCGAAGTACTTGGCCGCCATTTCCTCCGAGATCACGATCGTAAAGGGCTCCGCCAGCGCGGTTTTCGGGTTGCCGGCGACAAGCGGGATGTCAAACAGGTCGAACAGGGCGGCTTCCGCCCAGATGACCTTTTTCTCATAGAATTGAGACTCCCCCACTTTGAAAAGCCACGTGGAAACCGTGCCCCGCATCCGCACGAACTGTTCGATCTCGGGATAGTCCTGCTTCAGCGCTGGTGCCCAGCTCAAGGGCGACCCCGCCGTCTGGATGGTCTGCCCACCGCTTTCGATATCATCGACGATCCGGTAAATCCGATTCGCCTTCGGGTGGTACCGGTCGTAACTGAGCTCGTCCTGGATGTACAGCACGATCAGCATGCAGGCCGCCATGCCAATGGCGAGCCCGATGATGTTGATCAGCGAATAGCCGGGTTGTCTGAGGAGGTTGCGTATGGCAACCGTGAGGTAGTTACGGATCATAATATCATTACTTTGATGAAACGTCAGTCAGGTACGATACGCCCGTCGAAGAGACGGATGATCCTGTGGGCGTTGTCCGCCAGCGTCTGGTCGTGGGTCACCATGATGATGGTCGTGCCCGTCTCGTTGAGACCGTTGAGTAGTTCCATGACCTCGGCGCCGTTGGCCGAGTCCAGGTTGCCCGTCGGCTCGTCGGCCAGGATCAGGCTGGGATTTCCGATGACTGCCCGCGCCACGGCCACACGCTGCTGCTGGCCGCCGGAAAGCTGCTGCGGGAAGTGGTTCCGGCGGTGGGGGATCTGCATGTGTTCCATCGCCGCATCCACTCGTTCCTTCCGTTCTTGCTTGGAAGTGCCCAGGTAGATCAGCGGCAGTTCGATGTTCTCGTACACGGTCAGTTCGTCGATCAGGTTGAAGCTCTGGAAGACGAAGCCGATGTTGGCCTTGCGTAAATTGGCCCGCTGCCGCTCCGAGTGGCCGGACACTTCCTGGTCCAGGAAATGGTATTCCCCGCCCGTGGGGTTGTCGAGTAGGCCGAGGATGTTGAGCAGGGTGGACTTGCCGCAGCCCGAAGGCCCCATGACCGCCACGAACTCTCCTTGGTCCACGGCCATGGTCACGTCGTTCAGCGCCGTCGTCTCCACTTCTTCGGTCGCGTAGAGTTTTTCGAGATTCTGCGTCTTTAACATGGTGCACTCCGTCAAACAGTTTGGGTTTAAAAAGCTCGCTTGCTCTGATGAATTCAACTTGGATTCGTTCGACGCCTTGCCCTTCAATATCCTTCTCAAGTTAACAACCAAATTCACCTAATGAGCCACTGTGGTCAAATTGGTTATTTCAATACGATAACCTATGAAATGTAATAAATAGCCCGGGTCACTGGACCAAACTGCCGTTTACACCTTACGTCCGGATACTTTGGCTTCTTGCTGGGGTGAAGCTCTCCAGTACATTCACTTCGATCCGGATGCATACAAAAGTCCATTAAATTGTACTGCACTGTACTGCACCCTTGACCGGGACACAGAGTTAAGCTTCTATCTGATCGAAAAAGCAATCTATGACTCTGTTACGCCGTCAACTTACACGCGTATTCAAGCTCTATAGTATGCAGTTAGCCGATTCGGAAATGTGGTTGGTCAGTCAGTCAGCCCTGGGTCCTTAGTTCTATTCCACGCTCATTCCGAACCAAAGGGCGACACCCATCGTCTGCCTAATCGTACAATAACTTGAAACCACAGATCATGCCGAAGTTAGTAAATCCGGAAAACGTCCTCGATCAGTCGATTTAGCTATCACAGTACTCGCAATGGCCGTACGGATTTGGAACTTGAAATTTGAGACAGAAACTAGAAACTCCCTCTTTCTTGGTCTTTCTACGGCTATCGTTCTATAATCCGCTTGATTTTTATGTCTTTAATTCCAAGTGAACCACACCCGAGTACTACGCTTCATATGAGCTCAGCCTAGGGTACATACTGTCTGCCGAGTTCGAATTGGGGTGCGCTACAGTGTCACTCGGCATGTAGTGCATTTATTGGATTCGCTGTAGCCGCTTTCAAGGCGTGATATCCTACAGTAAGCCATGCTAAAGCAGGAACTGTAATACCTGAGAACATGAAAACCCATACACTCAGGTCTACTCGATAAGGGAAATCTTCTAGCCATGCATTCATGTTGTAATAACCGATCGGAGCACCGATTATAAACGCGAGAAATATGAGAACCATAGAATCCTTGGATAACAAAAAGACAATGTTCAATACTGATGCCCCAACGACTCTGTGTATTGCGAATTCCTTGATCCTTTGTTCACTCATAAAGGACAAAAGACCCAGTAGCCCAAGGCAGGCGATTACAATGGAGAGCATTGAGCCGGCGACAAACACGGACCCCAGCCTACGTTCAACATGGTACAGTTGTTCGAGGTCTTGATCGAGAAATGAATAGTCCATGGCGGGATGATTTGGATACGTCTGCCTCCATTGTTCCTGCAGTAATTCCAGTCCACGTGAACTTTCATTTCCGTCTATCCGTATAACCAAGAACGAAAACGTCCATGGTGAAAGCATGATCATCAATGGCTCTATTGGCTGATGCAAAGACTGATTGTGAAAATCCCTCATGACCCCATTGACCTCTAAAGGCGGACTAGCACCTCGCGGTCCTGGAAACCTGAAGGTCTTACCAACAGGATCATCCCAACCGAAGGCGCGTACGGCCGCTTCATTTATAAGGATAGTGTTATCGATTGAACCGAATTCACGGGAAAACGAACGTCCGGATTTCATCGTAATGCCCAGCGTTTCTATGAAATCAAAGTCTGCATAGATTGTTCGGACATTGGTACTTTGATCCTCCTGGTATCCTTCCGGAAGAATCAAGCTGCGAGAAGCTTCAGTGCCGGGTACGCTGGTCGCTGAACTCATATTGATAATGTCGGGATACTTCAGTACCGCATTTTTGAAAGTCTGATACCCTTCAATGGCCTCTGGATCCGGCAGTCGAACGATCACTACATGATCCTTGTCAATGCCCAGTTTCTTGTTTTGCATGTATTCCAACTGATAGAGGACCACGACCGTTCCGATAATCATGATGATCGAGACGGCAAACTGAAATGTGATCAGTGTTTTCCTTAGTAACGAATGCGATGTACCCGCCTTCAGTGAACCGGTCAATACGGCGATCGGTCTGAAGGACGACAGAACAAACGCTGGATAACCCCCGGCGGCGATCCCCGTTACAAACGTGATAGCCACTAAGGTCGGCACCAACCAAGATGATCCGTAGTTCATCTCCAATGATTTGCCCGATAGCAGGTTGAACTGGGGCAAAAGCAGGTGAACGAGTCCGAGCGCTACGACCAGTGCGAGCAAAGAGAACAGGACCGACTCGCTCATGAATTGTTTTATCAGTTGTACCTGATGGGAGCCCAACACCTTCCGTATGCCGACCTCATGGGCTCTGCGGGCAGAGCGAGCGGTGGACAGGTTCATGTAGTTAATGCAGGCGATGAGGAGCACGAAGCCGGCCAATGTCGAGAATAGGTAGACATACAGGATATCGCTGTTGGCTTCGAGTTCACCTCTTAGGTTGGAATTCAAATGGATTTCTGTGAGTGGCTGCAGGAAGGGTCTTAATTCAATACCCAGAGTCTCAAGTCGTTCGCCCAGATACATTTCGAGAAAACCGGACAATTTCAGCTCGAGCGCTTCGGGTACAGCGCCTTCCCTAAGCATTAGATAGGTATATAACGAATGGTTATGGTTCTGCATCGTGGACGGTTCGCCGTATAAACCGGTCGCCGTCAGTGAGGCGAAGGAAGCAAGGAAATCAAAATGGAAATGCGAGTTGTCGGGTATATCCTGCATGACGCCTGTTACGGTAAACTCATATCTGTTATCGCCTGTAATCACTTCGCCAATTGGGTTTTCGTCCCCGAAGTACTTTTCCGTCACAGAAGCTGACAACACTACGGTATTAGGTTCGGCCAATGCAGTCTTTGCATCTCCGCGAATCAGATGAATAGAAAAGAGATCGAAGAATGTTGAATCTACAAAAACGAAATCAGCCTCATAAAACCGCTTTTCCTCATGTCGAATCAACCAACGAGAAGCGGGAGGTCTAACACGGGTGACATTCTCGATTTCTGGGTAATCCTGAACCAGTACCGGCGCCCAGGGTGCGGGTGACATCGCCCACTCATCAACTTTATCTCCTGCAGTTTCGGAAACTGCCAGTCGATAGATCCGATCTTTATACTCATGATACTGGTCGAAGCTGAGTTCATCTTGAATGTAGAGCACTATCAGAACACAACTGGCTATGCCGATGGCTAACCCGAAGACGTTTGTAACCAAATAGCCTTTGTGCTTGAGCAGGTTTCTGATCACGACCTTCATATAGTTGTTGAACATAGCCTATCCCCCGATACTCTATCTTCGTATTGACCCCTTGTCAGTGAAGAATTGGCAAGCTGTGTTCCAGGCTTACCGTAATATCAGAATGCAACCGGCCAGTCCCATACCGAGTCCGATGACGTAGATCAAGGAATAACCTTTGAACTTTAAGAAGCTGCGTAGGGCTACCATAATGTAGTAACGCATCATGTTGAATATCTCTCGAGTCTGTAACATGTTTTGTGTAACTGGCAATAGCCTGTATCTTGCTCAAAAGGAGGAAGTGCTATGGCCAGAGAAAGAAAACCCCCAGGTAAGATCGACCGTCTTCTCGATGAACTTATGGAAGACGGGGTGGACGCCGAGGACCTTTTCGGCGAAGACGGCCTGCTCAAGCGCATGAAGAAGCGCATGGCCGAGCGGATCCTGGAAGCCGAGCTCACCGATCATCTCGGCTACGAGAAGCATGCCCCCGATGGCAGGAACCGCGGCAACAGTCGCAACGGCAAGACCACCAAGACGCTCAAGGACGACAAGGGCGCTCTGCCGGTAGAGATCCCCCGGGACCGCGAAGGCAGCTTCGATCCGAAGTTGATCCGCAAGTACCAGACGCGTTGGCCCGACTTCGACGACAAGATCATCTCCATGTACGCAAGGGGCATGAGCACCCGGGATATCCAGGGCCATATCGAAGACCTCTACGGGGTGTCCATCTCGCCCGAATTGGTCTCGCGGATCACCGACGCCGTGACCGACGAGGCCCTGGCCTGGCAGTCGCGGCCCCTGGATGAGATCTACCCGATCCTGTTCCTGGATGCCCTGTTCGTCAAGATACGTGATAGCGGCAGCGTACGGAACAAGGCGGTCTACCTGGCCCTGGGCGTTAACCTGCGCGGCGACAAGGAACTCCTGGGGCTCTGGATCGAGCAGAACGAAGGGGCAAAGTTCTGGCTCCACGTACTGACCGAACTGAAGAACCGGGGCGTTGCCGATATCTTCATCGCCTGTTGCGACGGCCTCACCGGCTTCCCCCAGGCCATAGAGACGGTGTACCCCAAGGCCCAGGTGCAGCTCTGCATCGTCCACATGGTGCGTAACAGCCTGACCTACGTCTCCTGGAAGGACCGTAAGCAGGTGGCCAAGGATCTCCGGGCGATATACCAGGCCGCTACCTTGGAGCAGGCTGAGGCCGCGCTTTATCGCTTTGCCGAACACTGGGATAAGCAATATCCCACGATCAGCCGGCTATGGCGCAGACACTGGGACCATCTGACCCCGTTCTTCGCCTTCCCACAGGAGATCAGGAAGGTCATCTACACTACGAATGCCATCGAATCCATGAACCGGGGCCTGCGCAAGATCATCAAGACCAGAGGCGCTTTCCCCACGGACGAGGCGGCCAGGAAACTGCTCTATCTGGCCCTGCTCAATCTGTCCCGAAGGTGGACCCGGCCCCTTGTCCACTGGACAGCCGCAATCAACCAGTTCATCATCATGTACGAAGACAGAGTGCCCATCACATGAAACTGTCAGTTACACAAAATCCGTGACAGACCCTATCTCTCATCCATAACTGCACTTACTGGGTTACAATTCGTCCGTCAAATAACCTGACAATTCGGTGGGCATGATCCGCTAGCGTCTGGTCATGGGTCACCATGATGATGGTCGTACCCGCTTCGTTGAGGCTGTTGAGCAGTTCCATCACTTCCGCACCGTTTGCCGAATCCAGGTTACCGGTGGGCTCATCGGCCAGAATCAGACTGGGATTGCCGATGACCGCCCTGGCCACGGCCACCCGTTGCTGCTGGCCGCCAGAAAGCTGCTGCGGGAAGTGATTCCTACGGTGGGGGATCTGCATATGCTTCATTGCCGATTCCACCCGCTCCTTTCTTTCCTGCTTGGAAGAGCCCAGGTAGATCAGCGGTAGTTCGATGTTCTCGTATACGGTCAGCTCGTCGATCAGGTTGAAGCTCTGGAAGACGAAACCGATGTTGGCCTTGCGCAGGTTGGCCCGCTGCCGTTCGGAGTGGCCGGACACTTCCTGGTCGAGGAAATGGTATTCCCCGCCCGTGGGGTTGTCGAGAAGCCCAAGGATGTTGAGCAGGGTGGACTTGCCGCATCCCGACGGCCCCATGACCGCCACGAACTCCCCTTCATCCACGGCCATGGTCACGTAGTTAAGCGTTGTTGTCTCCACCTCTTCGGCCCTGTAGAGTTTTTGCAGGTTTTTTGTCGCGATCATAATCCGTTCTCCTCATGGTATGGGGTTGGAGGTGTTAATTAAGAACCAGCCTTTCCATGTCGCCGAAGTTGTCGTACATGGACGTGATGACCGTTTCTCCCTCTTCCAGCCCCTCGAGCACCTCGAAGAACTGGCTGTTCTGCCGGCCGAGCCGAATCGGTCGCCGCACGGCGATTTCACCCGAGGAATCCAGTACGTAGATCCACCGCCCGCCCGTCTTCTGGTAGAATCCGCCCCGGGGCACCTGGAGCGCATCGGCCAGTTCGCCCAGGGCTATGCGTACCTGCAGCGTCTGGCCGCGACGCAGACCGTCGGGCATGCCTTCCAGGAATATCATGTCCGCCTCGAATTGACCCTCGATCACCTCGGGATATACCCGGCCGATGACCAGGTTGTAGGTCCCACCGGCGAAATCGAAGGAACCCGCCTGGCCGGATCGTATGCGGGCAATATAATGCTCGTCGATCGCCGCTCGTACCTTGAACTGGTCCTCCACGTCGATCTGACCAAGCCGTTCGCCACGGGGTTTGGACTCGCCCACCTCGGCGATTAAGGATGAAAGCAGCCCCGTTATGGGCGCGCGTAGCGTCAGGTTCTCCTGGTTTTCCTTCACCATGTCGAGATTGAGGCGAAGCCGGTCGATCGATTCCTCCAACTGCTGGATCTGCACCGCCTGAAAGAGTGAATCCTGGCGCATCGTTTCGAGGGTTACGTTCCTCTTGCGCGTCAGATATTCGAGGTTGTCCTGCGCGGCGTCGTACTCCTGGCGTGAGGCCAGGTCCGCTTTCAGCAGCGCGTCCTGCCGCTCGTACTCGCGCTCGGCCTGGCGCAAATCATAGTCCAGTTCCACCAGTCGCCCGCGCAGGTTCAGGCGCCGTTGCTCCATGGTTACCCGCGTCTGCCGCAGGGAGTTCACTCCGCGGAACAACTCGGCTTCCCGCTGCATTACGTTGAGCTGCAAGTTGGCGTTCGAAAGCCGCAGGATCGGCATGCCCTGTTCCACGTGCGTGCCCTCCTCGACATAGACCTCTTCCACGCGCCCGCCTTCGACAGCGTCCAGGTAGATCGTCGTGAGCGGCATCACCGCGCCCTGCTCGACGATGTACTCCAGGAAGGGACCGTAGGTGACCGGGGCCGTGGCCAGCTTGCCGGCTTCCACGTTCAGCGAGGATGGGTTGACGCTGAGCAGCGCGTAGGCGCCGAAGGCGACCACCGCTACCGCCAGGACGCCGAGGGCGATGCGGCGCGGCGTGAAGTGCTTTTTCTCGATCTGGCGGTCCATGGTGCCGTGCTGTTCACGTTGTCGCTCCTCCGTGAACATATCCACGAGCCCACTTTTGTTTTCGCCGTTTTGAGTAGGTTTGCTCATTATAAGCTCCTTACATCCGTTCTTCGTTCTTTAGTATATCTACAGGGTTGGCAGAAGAAGCAGGCAGGACATGGTATAATGTCGTCAATACTACGATGATAAGCGTACTCACTCCTGCCGCTAGAAATGTGACCGATTCCAGTTCTATCCTGTATGCAAAATCCTGGATCCACTGATTGAGGAGATAGAAGGCTATCGTCCAGGCCACTGCGACCGAGACCCCGACAAGCGCGACGAAGTCCCGTAGCAACAACCAGGTCACGTTCCGGAACGAGGCGCCCAGGACCTTGCGAATGCCTATTTCCTTCATTCGGCGCATTACGGCTATTCTGATCACGCTGAACAATCCGATACAGGTGATGAGGACCGTAATCAAAGCGAAAATACCCGTTATCCTGCTTGTCCTGAATTCGGACTGATACAGATCGGTGAAATTGTCTTCGATGAACGAATAGGTGAAAGGCCGCTGCGGGATCATGTCCTGCCACGTCCCGGCCATGTCTCTTATCGTTTGCGTCCGCGTGCCGGGATTCAGTTTGACCGATAACATGGGAAGTTCCGTCGGCAGGAAGAAGAACCGGGGCGGTATCTGACCGAGATACATCGCAAGAGGCCCGATGGGGTTGTGTAACGACGTCCAGTGAAAATCGTCGATCACGCCGCCGACCCGTCCGAATTCACCCGAAAAAGGGAATCCCATCTGTTGGCCGATCGGGTCCTGCCATCCCATTTGCCTGACCATACTCCGGTTCACGACGAACTCCAGCGGATTGTCCGAACCGGAAGAAGAAAACGCGCGTCCTTCCATGACACTCAGGCCGTACAGACCCATGAAGTCGCCGTCGACCGGCAACAAGTGTACCTGCGGTTGTTCCTCGCGATCTCCGAATCTCATATTCATGTACATCTGGGTCGTGCCGCCAAACTCCCATCCTGACGCGGCGGTTTCGGCAACGCCGGCGAATTTGCCAAACTCTTGCTTGGCGGTTCGGTAGTCGACGTCAGTGCCGATGGGCAAGAGCATGATATCCTGCTTCTCGACTCCGATCTCTTTCTCCTCCATGTACCGGGCCTGTTCAACGACGAATATCGCGCACGTCACCAGCAGCGTCCATATCGTCGTCTGGACAAAGATGAATGCGTATTGAACGGATTTTCTATGGGTTGCCGTATCGGCCGGTTGAAGTAGAGCGGACGGTTTTTGGAACCATAGCTTCCACGACGAAGCGAGGCTGATAACGGCGCTGTGGAGGACCACTATGCAAACAGCGGCGCCTGCAATGACGACATAATCCGCTAATGCAAATAACTCCGGTTTTATCACGATGAGATCCATGCTGCTCAGGATCGAAATCACCAGGTACATCAAGGAAAAGGTACCGATCAGCGCGCACGCGTAGACGATGACGGTTTCGGCAACCGTTGGAAGAACGAGTTGTATGCGGTCCGCGCCCAAAGCCGCCCGAACGCCCATCTCCCTGAACCGGGACGTGAGCTTGGACGCAGACAGATTGATCAGGTTCAGCGTCGATACGATGAGGACCAGCGCCGCGATGGCGGCCAGTTGCCTGATATCTTCGATGTCGCCTTTGTTCCAGTTGACCCATCGGGCCTGATCTTCCCCGCCGATATGGGCTGAATGCAGATGGACATCGGCAAGCGGTTGCAGCACTAACTCCGTGACTGCCGATCCTAACCCGCTCCGGCCGCGGCCCTTGACCAACGACAGGGCTTTGGATTCTACCTCGGATGTTGTCGAATCGCCTCGAAGTAGAAGGTAGGTATAGGTATTGCCGCCGTTCCATCCCCGTTCCCGATCCGTCGTATGAGATTGGGCGGTCGAATAAGAGATCAGGAGTTCGAATTGAATCGATGAATTCCATGGCGGCGTTTCCACGACACCTTCTACCGTGTAAGTGTCATCGTGCCACTGAATGATCTTTCCGACGGGGTTTTGTCCGCCGAAAACACTTTGAGCCAGCGTTGTGGTCATTACCGCCGTGAAAGGGGATTTCAGCAGATTATCCGGCTTGCCTCGTACAATTTCGAAATCAAATATGCTCAGTATCTGCGGGTCCGCATAAAACGACTGCTCGATTTCAAACAAATCCGTATCGGCTTGAATGAACATCTTTTCCGTTGCAGCGGCGCTTCGTAATCGGGCATAGTCGGTCACTTCGGGAAGTTCGTCTCTGAGCAACGGGCCGATAGGAGACATTACGCCACTTATGAAATAGGGATCCGATTCCTGCAATTGGACCTGGAGGGTGGTCCGGTATATCTGGTTTCCTTTCGTATGAAAGTCATCGAACTGCATACTCTGGTAGGTATACAGGCCAATGATCAGCACTGAACCGAAACCGAGGGCAAGCCCCAGGACGTTTAATGCGGAATAAACCCTGTTACGGCCTATCCAACGTATCGAGTGAGTCAGATGTGTGTAGAACATGGAAGGCCTCCTAGTCTTAAGTGCTCGAGATGCTCAAAACAAGATGTAGTCCCGGTCCACGGCGTATTGAAAGTGAACCGCCTTTACAATTGGACTACCGGCCTGCGAAGAAAATCTGCGTTGACCGAGCTTCCTCCGGACCGCTTCCTACGCAGCTTCGTTCACGATGCGTCCGTCGAAGAGCCGAATGGTCCGGTGGGCATGGTCGGCCAGTGTCTGGTCGTGCGTCACCATGATGATGGTCGTTCCCGCTTCGTTGAGGCCGTTCAGCAGTTCCATGACCTCGGCGCCATTGGCCGAATCCAGATTTCCGGTAGGCTCATCGGCCAGGATCAGCCTGGGATTGCCGATGACCGCCCTGGCCACGGCAACCCCAGGCTGTTGCTGGCCGCCGGAGAGTTGCTGCGGGAAGTGGTTCCGGCGGTGGGGGATCTGCATGTGTTCCATCGCCGCTTCCACCCGAGCCTTGCGCTCCGCCTTGGAAGTGCCCAGGTAGATCAGCGGCAACTCGACGTTCTCGTAGACGGTGAGTTCGTCGATCAGGTTGAAGCTCTGGAAGACGAAGCCGATGTTGTTCTTGCGCAGGTTGGCCCGTTGCCGCTCGGAGTGACCGGACACTTCCTCGTTCAGGAAATGGTATTCCCCGCCAGAGGGGTGGTCGAGGAGGCCGAGGATGTTGAGCAGCGTGGACTTGCCGCAACCGGATGGTCCCATGACCGCCACGAATTCCCCCTGGTCCACGGCCATGGTCACGTCGTTCAGCGCCGTCGTCTCCACCTCTTCAGTCGCGTAGAGTTTCTTGAGATGCTGTGTCGCTATCATCACACGCCCCCTTTGCGGTTTATCTGTACTCTCCGCTCCTTAATCATTCGACTTGCTTACAATGCACATTGTTTCGTCCGGACGTCATGAAGGCTCTGCGTCATAAGACAACAGTACTTCCCTGTTTCTTCACACGCGCTATTTCAACACCAGTTGTTCCATGTCGCCAAAGTTGTCGTACATGGAGGTTATGAATGGTACCGTGTTGCTCACGCTGTTTTTCATCCGTGAACATATCCACCAGACCCTTGGGATCTTCGCCGCCGTTACGTGTTGGCTCTTCCATAATGTCCTCCCTTATCCTGATCGCGGTTGTCGCCGCGCCCTATCAGCAGAATGCCTGGAACTCAGAATCGTTTCCATTGGGAGATTCCCTACCTTTTCAACATTACCTATCTATTCCTGATAAACTCTCTGTTCTAGCAGCGAGAAAAACACAGCCAGTCGTACGCTATCCCCTGAGCACTTCAACCGGGTTCGTCTCTGCCGCTTTCACAGTCTGGAATCCCACGGTAAACCAGGTAATCAGCATCACGACGACGCCGGTGAAGATGAACGTCCACGGATTCGGTTCGATGCGGTAGGCGAAGTCGCGCAGCCACACATCCGCCATATAGTAGATCAACGGGACGCCGACAACCCACGCGATGAGGACGTACAGCGTGAATTCCCGGTACAGGAGAACAACGATCTGCCCAACCGTAGCCCCCATCACTTTACGAACGGCTATCTCCTTGATACGACCCTGAACCATGAAGGCGGTCAGGCCCAGGAGTCCCAGGCAGGCGATCAGAATCGATACTGTGGACCCAGCCGTGAAAACGGTCTGGAGAATGTGATCGTTTTCATACAGCCCTGCTACCTTATCTTTCAATAAAGCGAACTCCGGCTCTGAAAGATCGGGATAGACCTGGTTCCACTGGTCCCTCAGGATGCGGAGCGCGTTTGCCTCGTTACTACTGTTTATCTTAACTACAATAGAACCGTATTGACCCCCGTATTGAGCCAAAGCGATCCTCATGGGATGAATCACCTGACGCAACGATTCCGCGTTGAAATCCCGTACGACTCCAATCACCTCGCACCGAACCCACACATTGTCGAGCCTGTCTGGCCCTAAGAGTTCCGTACCGACGGGATGTTCCAAACCCAGGGTGCGGACCGCCGTCTCGTTGATCAGGCACGCTTCGGCGTCCGTAGACTTCTCTCGAGCGTAAAAACGCCCTTCAACTAACTCAAGCCCCATTACATCGGCGAATTCGTAATCTGCGCTGAAACGTTGAAAAGGCGTTAGCTGGTTATCCGGAACGCCTTCCAGACCTACTCCACCGATGGAAAACGCTTCTCCGAAGATCGTTGACGACCGTCCCATCGCCAGGATATCGGGATTTCTGAGCGAGTTATCTCTGAATACTTCATAGGCGCGCTCTGGCATATCGATGATGACGACGCCGTCTTTCTCAAACCCCAGGTTTTCACTCAGCATGTAGTCAAGCTGATCCGAGATCGTCAACGTGCCGATGATCAGGACGACTGAGATGGTAAACTGAAATACGATGAGTATTCTGCGAAAGAGCGCGCCCGCTGGCCCGGATACGGACGAGCCTCGCAGCACGGCCGTCGGCTGGAAGGATGAAATGACGAACGCGGGATATGTACCCGCCAGCATCCCGACGAGCAAGACCACACCCGCCAGCATCAGCATCGTGTCCGTCGTTAATTCGAGGATGATGTTCTGGTTGAACAGTTCGTTGATGAAGGGCAGCAGCGCCTGAAGCAGTACGATGGACAATCCAAGGGCAAACAAAGTCAACAACATAGATTCGCCTATGAATTGCAGCATGGCGTGAGCCCGCGTGCCGCCCAGCACCTTTCGCATACCTACTTCACTCGCGCGACTGATCGACCTGGCCGTTGTCAGATTAATGAAGTTGACACAGGCGAGAACCAGTATGAAGGCCGCCAGAAGGAAGGCGACATAGACGGTGCGGATATCCCCGGTACCGCCACCTCGTGTCATATCGTAGGTGTATAGGTGTATATCACCGACAGGTCGCAGATAGGGATTCACTTCGATGCCGAAAGTCCGCAGTCGATCTCCGACGTATCTTTCGATGAAACCGGGTAATTGCTCTTCCAGTTCCCGGGCGGAATATCCTTCACGCAAGAGGAGGTACGTATAGATGGTGTAATCGCCACCATGATCCTGCATGGTGGCGGGCTCGCCCCAACCTAATAACTCAAGCGTGACGTAGGAGATCAGGAAATCGAAGTGCACATGAGAATTCTCCGGAAGGTCACGCGCGACGCCCGTTACAGTCAGCGGCAACGGGTTTCCCCACTTCCCCAGGTCCAGGGTGATCAGAGAACCTACGGGATCCGTCTCGCCAAAGCATGTATTCGCGATGGATTCCGATATGACGACCGTATGAGGCCTGGTCAGGGCCGTGGCAGGCGTGCCTCTGGTCAGAGGCAGCGTGAAGACATCGAATAGGGTCGAATCGGCAAAGAAAGACGCTTTGCCGCGTAACGACCTGTTTGCAAGTTGTACCGACTGCTGTTCCAACAACGGCCGTAGCCTGGTCAAGTTTTCTATGGATGGGTAGTCAGCAAGTAAAACGGGGCCCCAGGCCGATGGCGTTGTAGCGACTTTGTTGACGCTACCGCTCCAAAGATGATTGGCTTCAACCCGATACATGCGGTCCTTCTTCAAATTGTAATCGTCATAACTGGTCTCATACCTAATGTAGAGCAGCATCAGGATGCAGCCCGCCAGGCCAAGGGCGAGACCGATTACGTTGACCAGGGAATACCCTTTGTGTTTTAAAAGGTTCCGTAATGCTGTCGTAATATAGTTGCGTATCATGGCGTGTACCTCCTTAACAGCCTTCATTGGTCCGATCCAACTGACAGATTACAAAGCCTTCTTCAGTAAATCATTAGTGCAGTGATATGAAGAGATAGAACACTGGAACGATCTACCTATTAAGGAAAGGAAAGCCGGACCGGATATCTATAGGGTGTATCCCTATTTGCCCGGTTTTTTCACCGGAATCGAAAAAACCTGATGCCAGGATTGGACGGAGTGGAGCGTTTCTTTAAAACAGACGGATTTCATTCTTCCAGATTGATCAGACCAAGTTTGATCGCCGTTCTGATCAGATCGGGAAGGCTGTGCGTGTCTAGTTTCGCCATCAGATTTATGCGATGATTTTGCACGGTTTTTATACTGATTCGCATTGTTTCGGCTATCTGGCGATTGGATCGCCCCGATGCGATCAGTCGAAGGATTTCGCGCTCACGGGGAGTAAGCCGGGGCGGTGTGCCATGGGGGTACTCCCCATACAGGTAATCGGCATGATCCATGGCCCGGGATTGGTAAGTGACGCCTCTGCAAACGGTGCGTATTGCTTTGACCAACTCTTCGCCGGCTGATTTCTTGAGCACGTAGCCCCTGGCGCCGTTGTCCAGAGCTTTCCGGATCAGTACGGGATCGGAATGCATCGACAGCATGACCACCTGGATCTCGGAAAACGACGCGCGTATCCTCCTCGTCGCTTCGATACCGTTGATACCGGGCATCTCAACGTCCATCACTATGACGTCCGTTCGGACTCGATGCACGGCATCAATCACCTCCCGGCCGTCCTTGGCCTCGGCGACTATTTGAATATCGGACTCTTTTTCGAGCAGGTCCCGCAGCCCCTGCCGAATCAGATTATGATCGTCTGCGATCACTACTCGTATCATATGAAGTCCGTGATCCTTCCTGATGTCGGTGTATGACAAAATTCGTCGTTCGCTCAATACTAACACTGAAAAAGAAGATTATCCATAGGGTGTTTCCCTATGTTCCACATTTATCGGACGGTATTTGGGGGGTTGAAAGGCTAGAGATAGACTGCGGCCAACCGGATTGCTACCAAACGGGGAAAGACAACGGATCATTCATCCAGGAAGGCGAGACGGTGCTTGAGGGCTAGGAGTATGAGATCCGGCAGATTGTGAACTTCCAACTTCTTCATCAGGATCGCGCGGTGTTTTTCCACGGTCTTGGCGCTGATGCTCAGAACCTGCGCCGCGGCCTGATTGGTATGTCCCTCGACTATGAGCTGAAGTATCTCCCGTTCGCGGGATGAAAGCTGCTCCAGAACGGTCGATGACTCATTCGTCGATTCCGTCTGCAGGAATCCGGATAGCACGGTTTGAGCAATCGAAGGAGAAAGATAGATTTCGCCCTTGTTGGCGGACCGGATAGCGATCAGGAGTTCCTCCACAACGGATCTCTTGAGGAGATACCCGCTGGCCCCGCATCTGAGTGCCTGGCGCACCACGTCCTCATCCGAATGCATGGATAGTATGACGACGCGGGTATCGACGGATAGTGTCTGAATCCGCCGCGTGGTCTCGATACCGTTCAGCAAAGGCATGGCGATATCCAACATTGCTACGTCCGGTCTCTTCCGTTGTACCAGGTTCAGTGTCTCGTGACCATCGGCCGCTTCGCCGACAACTTCCATATCCTCGGCTTTTTCGATTAGAGATATGATGCTCTGACGGACCAGTTGGTGATCGTCAGCAATAACGATCCTGATCATTTCTCCTCCAAAGGAATTGTAGCGACCAGACGGGCTCCCGCGCCTGGTTTCGAGTAAACATTCATACGGCCATTCAGCGATTCAAGGCGTTCCTGCATATCTATCAAACCGATTCCTGTTTCATTCTGATCCGAAAGTGTATCTGCAAGATCAAAGCCCTGGCCGTTATCTTGTATCGATAGTTGTACAACTTCGCCATTGCATTTCAAGCTAACTTCCACATGAGAGGCTTGTCCGTGTTTCACACAGTTCGTCAGCCCTTCCTGCAGTATACGATACAGGCAGATATCGATTGGATTGGAGATCTCTGTAGTATCCATGCCAACGTATGAGACCGGCATTTGAGTTCGTTTTGTGAAACTCCTGCATAGTCCTTCCAATGCTGAATTCAGCCCGACTGTATCCAGTGTCGGGGGACGGAGATTATGGGAGATCGCACGTAGTTTCTCCAGCGTCTCGTCGGCCAGCGCCACGGCGTCATTCAGCCGTTCTGCAGTATGATCGGCAACACCGGACAACTCGTTCCGGGTTATTTCCAGGCTCATCTTCAGCGCCGTAAGCGCCTGTCCGGTATCGTCATGGAGATCCCGTGCCAGCCGACGCCTTTCAGATTCCTGAATGATGATGAGTCGGTTAGAAAGTCTCTTGAGGCGTTGTGTCTGCATTCTCAGCGATGTAGTTGTTTTTATATTCTTCAGCGCCATCTCCAGTTCAGCAGCCAGTACCAGTAACTGTTCTTTTTCTTCGCCGGTAAATGGCTCTTCCGTAACTTTGGCTCCGATTGCGATACAACCTTGAGTATGCAATTCACCACGTAGTAAGATTATGAGTTCGTAACCGAGATCTGAAACCCGATTTTGGACATAAGGGTCTTCAGATTCGACTAATGGTCGTTCTGGAGACATCAGCTTCAACAACTCTTCGATTTTGACAACTGACTCACTGAAGAAGGATCCGTCTTTTTTCGGCTCACTGTTGAACTTCTTGTTTACGTCGTACCAGGTAACCGATGTCGACTTCCGAGATCCATCGCTGAGGTAGATTGCTACATATGAGATGTCCAGCACCTCAAGCAGTTCACTTCCGGTACAGTTAAGAAGGGCGTTTCGTTCCTGAAAATGCGTTAGCTCACGTCTGAGCCTGAAAAGTCGTTGACGGTTCTCGAGTTCATCACGAAACAGGTATCTGTCTATAAACCGGATGACTACTGGTTTTGCCAAGATCCAGCCACCGACGAGTATCAGGATGAATCCCGCAGTAACAACCGTAATCAACAGGTCGGAGACTTCTACACCGGTAGACCAGAAGGTTATTGTTTCATAGATAATCAGGAGCAACCCGAGACTCAGTAAGAGATTCACGCCCTGGTTGGATATAAATCGCCGAAGGCTTTTTCCGACGATGAACCTGAGGCCGAATACCCGGTGAGCCAGAACTGAATACGCAAAGGAAAGTGGCAGAATGCATTTCAACCCTACGAGGACAATATGGTCGAGCAACCAGACGAGCAATGGCAAAAAGGCACCTTGCAGCGGTACCATTACCCATGTGGCCATGAATGTGCCTGGTTGAATTATGGTCCAAACCGGAGCGAACACAAAGGCTGACACGAATCCGACGTTGATGAACTGCAGGCGCGTGTACTGCTGTCGACGCGCGACGGAACGTTGGGCGAGAAGCAGGCAGGCCGCCATGATAACAACGAGAACGGGTAACGTAGGGACTGGAACAGATTCAACCATAGAGATGATGGTTTGTATCGATGCACTATTCCAGCCATTAGTCAGACCTAGAAAATAGATAATACGAATGATGATCCAGGCGAAGAGCGGTATCAGGATCCACCACGCCCGTTTTTGCAACCATATTCCGATTTTGGTTTCGATTGGAAAGACGGTCAGGATTCTAAACAGGAGCAAGAATTCAAGAAAGTACGCCATGGTAATGATAATGATACTGAGTGATAGTAGCCAATCAGGCCATCCAGCGATCATGGGATGAAACGCAGGCGACACAGAGAGCGCCGTTGCGAGGAAGAGTAGCGCGCAATGAAACGCGATTCTATTACCTGGGCGCCTGAATCCAATCCATGAACCGAAACATAAAAGTACAATAGGGTAGATCAGGTAGGGACCTCGCTGAAACCAGGTCATTGCCTCAATGCTCATCACGAGTTTTTGACTGTTAACCTCCAATGTGTTATCCACGTCATCTTTCGGCTTCAGCGTCATATTACCACTGTGGGTTATACCGGAACGAAGCCAGATTACATCCAGAATGTCGCCGGGTTTACTCTGCAACCGAATTTGAAACCATGCTTCGGGATGTGATTGCAGATCCAGGCCGTTAACAGATATGATCACATCACCCGGCCGTAATCCTGCGAGATCGGCGGGGCTACCAGTGTCAATCCACTCAACCATGACGCCGCCATCCTTGCGAACTCGCAGGAGGTGGAACCACGTGCCCTCCTGCAGATTGCTTGCCGCACTTATCGCCACCCCCTGCGATTTCATCATGTCATTTCCGTAAAACCGTAAACCGGGTGACCAGTATTCGATTTGTGTGAACCTGAACAGAGTCCACACCGCCAGGCCTGTGCTTACGCAGACCAATATGATAAGCGTACTAAGTGTAAGGTAGCGAGCGACAAGGGAGTTCAACTGAATCTATCCTGGATTCATATGTGCGTTTTTGTATCGCATGAGATCAGATAGGTGACTGGTAAATCGGTCGGAGATTTGACGGTTGGGCAGTGGGATAGGAATGGTGTTTGTATTAATGGAAACTTAACGCTGTGTTCCGGTCAAGGGTGCAGTATAGGAAGACCGAAATAACCGTTTTACTAAGAGTCTGTAACATGTTTTGTGTAACTGGCAATAGCCTGTATCTTGCTCAAAAGGAGGAAGTGCTATGGCCAGAGAAAGAAAACCCCCAGGTAAGATCGACCGTCTTCTCGATGAACTTATGGAAGACGGGGTGGACGCCGAGGACCTTTTCGGCGAAGACGGCCTGCTCAAGCGCATGAAGAAGCGCATGGCCGAGCGGATCCTGGAAGCCGAGCTCACCGATCATCTCGGCTACGAGAAGCATGCCCCCGATGGCAGGAACCGCGGCAACAGTCGCAACGGCAAGACCACCAAGACGCTCAAGGACGACAAGGGCGCTCTGCCGGTAGAGATCCCCCGGGACCGCGAAGGCAGCTTCGATCCGAAGTTGATCCGCAAGTACCAGACGCGTTGGCCCGACTTCGACGACAAGATCATCTCCATGTACGCAAGGGGCATGAGCACCCGGGATATCCAGGGCCATATCGAAGACCTCTACGGGGTGTCCATCTCGCCCGAATTGGTCTCGCGGATCACCGACGCCGTGACCGACGAGGCCCTGGCCTGGCAGTCGCGGCCCCTGGATGAGATCTACCCGATCCTGTTCCTGGATGCCCTGTTCGTCAAGATACGTGATAGCGGCAGCGTACGGAACAAGGCGGTCTACCTGGCCCTGGGCGTTAACCTGCGCGGCGACAAGGAACTCCTGGGGCTCTGGATCGAGCAGAACGAAGGGGCAAAGTTCTGGCTCCACGTACTGACCGAACTGAAGAACCGGGGCGTTGCCGATATCTTCATCGCCTGTTGCGACGGCCTCACCGGCTTCCCCCAGGCCATAGAGACGGTGTACCCCAAGGCCCAGGTGCAGCTCTGCATCGTCCACATGGTGCGTAACAGCCTGACCTACGTCTCCTGGAAGGACCGTAAGCAGGTGGCCAAGGATCTCCGGGCGATATACCAGGCCGCTACCTTGGAGCAGGCTGAGGCCGCGCTTTATCGCTTTGCCGAACACTGGGATAAGCAATATCCCACGATCAGCCGGCTATGGCGCAGACACTGGGACCATCTGACCCCGTTCTTCGCCTTCCCACAGGAGATCAGGAAGGTCATCTACACTACGAATGCCATCGAATCCATGAACCGGGGCCTGCGCAAGATCATCAAGACCAGAGGCGCTTTCCCCACGGACGAGGCGGCCAGGAAACTGCTCTATCTGGCCCTGCTCAATCTGTCCCGAAGGTGGACCCGGCCCCTTGTCCACTGGACAGCCGCAATCAACCAGTTCATCATCATGTACGAAGACAGAGTGCCCATCACATGAAACTGTCAGTTACACAAAATCCGTGACAGACCCTTTACTAAAGCTTATATGAGGAGACTCTCCATTACAACCAACCTTGCAGACACCTCCTATCTCCGTATTTTGCCATCTGATTGTAAGAGTAATTTAAAGAAACATAACAAGGCAGTCAGATAAAATAGGGTGAAACCCTACCCTAGACATGATTTTGTCACAGTTCAGAGGTTGCATTCTTCACGGCTGAGGCTGCATTCCCGAAAGAATCCTTGTGGTTGGCTAAGTCCGCGATCTACCTGGTAACGGCTGGAGAACGTCAGCCGATATGCTGTATGCCCTGCTTGGAAGGTTCCTCTTTCTCGGTGTCGCAACCCAGGTGCTGGTACCTCTGAGAAAGTGGATGGAGCGACCGCGAGGATCAAGGCAATCCGAGCTCAGTAAAACAACGAATCGCCAGAAGCTCAGGTCCTGCACCGACCTTATTCTGACCGCAGGCTCTCCACCGGGTTCACCAACGCCGTTGTAATCGCTTTTGCACTGACTGTAGCCAGGGCGATGGCCAGTGCCAGGAACGCGGCGATCAGAAACCACTCAGGGCCGATATCGACACGGTACGCGAAGTTCTGCAGCCAGTTGCTCATGGCCCAGTAGGCCAGGACCCAGGCGACCGGCACAGCAATCGCCACCAGCTTGAGGGAATCTTTTGAGAGCATTAGGACAATGCGGGGCACCGAAGCCCCCATAACTTTGTGGATACCGACCTCTTTGGTACGCTGCCGGGTAGTGAACGCAGCAAGGCCGAACAGACCCAGACACGCGATGAAGATGGCCAGAAAGCTGAATGCGCTGAGCAGATTACCGGTGCGTTGCTCCGATATGTACAATCGCTCGAAATCTTCATCCAGAAACGAATACGCCAAGGGGAAATGGGGGAATATCGAAGCCCATGTTTCTTCAATCGCATCAATCCCATCCGGTATGTTCTGCGCCTGTAATCGTATCGCCGCCTGTCCACCGCCGCCACGGTTCAAGTACCTCAGCTGCACCGGCCCTGCCGCACTATGAACGCTCTGCATATGGAAATCCTCTACGACACCTATGATCCTGATAGGAGGGCTTCCCATGTAACGTATATGAAGTCCTGCGACTTCTTCCGGCGTGGTCAGGCCCAATCGTTCAACCGCGGACCGGTTAAGGATCACCGCGTTGTTCGAATCATCGTTCAGTTCACTGGAAAATGGACGTCCGGCAAGCAATTTAAGGCCAAGGGTTTCTTCGAAATCGGTAGATACAAACAGGGCGGGAATCCTGACCATTTTCTCTTCAGGCTGATCTGCCAGACGTGTCGGAAAGGCGGGCATTTGAACGGAGCTGGCCATACGTCCCGGCATCAGTACAGATCGAGTAACACGCTGAATATGTGGACTCTGGGAAAGTCGCTCCTTGAAGGCATTGAAATCCCGCTCCACACCTCCGATAAGCGGGATTACCACGACCTGGTCCTTATCGAATCCCAATTGTTTACTTTGCATGTGATCCAGCTGTTGATACACAATAGCCGTACTGATGATCAGCAGAATCGATAGCGTGAACTGCGCCACCACAAGGCTCCTGCGCAGCACGGAACCCGTAATGCCGCTCGTCATTTCACCCTTGAGTATCTTTACCGGATGAAATCCGGAGATAAACAGCGCAGGATAACTGCCGGACAACAGTCCCACAAACAACGTAATGCCCATCAGCCAGAGCAACATCTGCGGACTGTCAAAGTAACTGATCTGAAACGCCTTTCCCACCAGCGTATTGAACCAGGGCAGGATGGCGATAAAGAGGGCCATGGCTACTACAAAGGCCAACCCGGCCGACATCATGGACTCGCCCATGTATTGTATTATCAACTCGGTCCGCGAAGCGCCTGTTGTTTTCCGAATGGCCACTTCTCTAGCCCGGATGGTAGCCCGCGCCGTGGCCAGATTCATGTAGTTTATACAGGCGATCAGTACGATAAAAAACGCTACGAACGAAAAGATGTAGATGTAGCTGATATCGCTATTGCTTGCCATATCCTCTTCCAGGTGCGACCGCAGATGGATGTCGGTCATGGGCTGTAGCCGGGGAGTGAAGGGCTGGCCTCGCGCCTTGAGCCGCATCAGCGGTTCAAAGCTATCTGCCCACCTGGCGATTTTATCCTCCAATTCACCGGGGTCTGTTCCCTCTGCCAACAGAACGTAGGTGAAATGCCCCGCGCTAAACCAGTTCGCTGCGTAACGTTCGCCGAGATTTCCAACATCGAGACGCTCACTAACAAGATAATCGACGGCGAAGTGGGAATTGGACGGCACAGCTTTCATTACACCGGTCACACGGAGGTCTTCCTCATCATCAGCGCGGATCAGCTTGTCCATGGGATTTTCATCACCGAATAGTTTAATCGCCATGGTTTCGCTGATGACGACAGTTTGTTCCGGATGGGCGTAGTCGTCCAGCGCGGTTTGGGGATTGCCCCGTATAAACGGAAAAGAAAAGACCTGAAAAAAGCCTCTGCTTGCCCTAAAGACATCGCTTTCATAGAAGGCGTTGTCCCCATAGGCCATCATCCAGATATTGGCTGTGCCCCGCATCCGGGCATATTCCCCTACCTCCGGGAACAGTTCTTTGAGCGCCGGTCCCAATGCCGGCGGCGTGCGGGCGGAGTTGCCGTTTACCACACGGTAGATCCTGTCGGCATGCTCATGGTAACGGTCGTAGCTCAGCTCGTTCCGGATATACAGCAGAATCAGCATACAGCAGGTGATGCCGATCGCCAGGCCGAAGATGTTGATGGCGGCGTAGCCAGGCTGCCGGATCATGTTACGCAGGGCAATTCTCAGGTAATGGAATACCATAAGCGCCTTTGATCGAGTGTACTCGTGGAGGGAAGAAAATGTGCTGGAAATTGAGCGGATGCACGACATGCTCAGTTAATGGGAATGAGTGGTCTTTTTGAGACTAACTACGCATGAGCAAGCGCAGTGTGTTGTCTGGAATAGAAATCACGTACCCAATCCACACTAATCTCCAAAGCGTTTCTCGCATTTACGCTGATCATTCAATTTACCCATCCAGGCAAGTACTACGATGACCACCGGCCACAACATTGTATTGAGTAAATCGTGTATGCTTGCTGTAAGGGCAGCGATGTGTAAATAGCCCAATTGGGTATAGAGATCTCGTAGATCGAGCATTTCCATCAAGGATGCGACAACTACGACCGGGATCAGACAACGAGCTTCAATCGAGCCTTTTCTCCACAGTACCACCGCGGCAAAAAATACGATCAATCCTATATGAATATGGATCGCGTCCTTTGAAATCTCCAGGATGGATAGGATGATCAATTTCGCGTTCTGGTATTCGGACATTTCCTAATCGATCTCCAGCCGTTTAAACCTCCAACCGTTAAATCACCCCTGCCTCAATGCATTCACCGGATTTCTACGCGACGCCGCGACCGCATGCGCCCCGATCGTCAGCCAAGCGATGGCCATCGCGATGACGCCGCCTGTAATAAACCACTCGAACCGGATTTCCGCGGCGTAGGCGTAGTTCTGCAGCCAATTGCTCATGACGAAGTAGGCCAGCGGCCAGGCGATCAGGTTCGCCAGGAGCACGTACTTCATGAAATCCTTCGACAGGAGTATCACGATACCGGAAACCGATGAACCGACGACTTTGCGAATCCCGATCTCCCGGGTGCGTTGCTGGATCGAAAACGAGGCGAGTCCCAGCAGACCCAGGCAGGCAACGAAGATCGCGAGAAACGCGAAGACCGCAAAGATCTCGCCAAGCTGCCGGTCGGTCCGGTACAGCGCGTCGAAATCCTCGTCCAGGAAGGTATAATCAAGCGGGAACCTGGGATCCACATCTCTCCATACTTCCTCGATGCGTCCAATGGTTTCTGAGATTCCCTCAGGCTCGATACGAATTAACACAAAAATGTGATAGGAGCTGGTCATGATCAAGGCAGGTTCGATCTCTTCGTGTATCGTCCGCAGGTGGAAATCCCGTACCACGCCGATCACACGGCCTGTCGTCCTGTCTTCGTTGAGCCGCTCGAATTGCTTGCCGATGGCGTCGGAGGGCGCTCCCCATCCCAGGTACCGAACAGCCGTCTCGTTCAGCAGGATCCCATTGGTCGTATCCGTGCCCCAGTCCGGTGAAAAGTTCCGGCCGGCGAAGAGATCGATGTTCATGACATCCAGGAAGTTCTCGTCCACATGCAGCGTGGCTATCATCAGGTGATCCTCGGGCCGCATTCCTTCGGGACGTACCTCCAGGATAGGCATAGCCCGCATGCCCGGTACGCCGGTGGTCGTAGAGATACCCACGACACCGGGTAATCCCGACAGGCGCTGCTTCAGCACAGGAGTATTTGGCAGTTGCGGGGAGCCTGTGATTGGGACGACCATAATGTGCTCTTTGTTGAAGCCCAGCTGCTTGGTCTGGATGTATTCGAGCTGATCATAGATGATGGCCGTGCTGACCAGCAGGAAGATGGACATGGAGAACTGTATCACCACCAGTGCCTGCCGCATCCCCAGGCCTTTCTTTCCCGACTCCGGGCTGCCTTTCATTACTTCGGCAGGCAGGAAACCCGAAAGGTAGGCCGCTGGATAGCTGCCGGCGGCCATTCCGATCAGGGTCGTTCCGAGGGCCAGCGCGACCAGCACCATCCAGTCAGTAAGTGGCAACGCGAGTTGTTTTCCCGCGATTTCGTTCACGGCAGGCAGGGCGAGATGGACCAGTATTACCGCCACGATCGCGGCGAGACCTGCCATGAGGACCGATTCTCCCAGAAACTGCCGGAACAACTGGATCCTATTCGCGCCCAGCACCTTTCTCACGCCCACTTCCCTGGCGCGCATCTCGGAACGGGCCGTGGCCAGGTTTATGAAATTGATGCCTGCGATTATCAGGATGAGGAACGCGATGGCCATGAAGAGAGCCACGTACCGGATATCGCCGTTGGGTTCGTGCTCACTCTCCATGTTTGAATAGAGGTGTATGTCCACGAGAGGCTGGAGCGAGGGCCGAATGCTGATGCCCGCCTCCCGGTACTGGTCTCCCGCGTGACGCTCCAGGAAAGCCGGCAGTTTCGCTTCGAAATCACCAGGCGACACGTTCTCTCGGAGCCGGATGTAGGTATACAGGTTTCGGTGATACTCCCAGTCGTCCAGGTTCCAGGACTGAATCGCATACATCGTTGTATAGGATACGAACATGTCCGGCCGCAGGTGGGAATTGGTCTGAATGTTCTTCATGACGCCCGTCACCGTGAAGTCCCAGCGATTGTCGAGGTTGACGACTTTCCCGATGGCAACTTCCGCGCCGAAGTACTTGAACGCCAGATCCTCCGAGATCACCATCGAGTACGGCTCGGCCAGCGCGGTGCCTGGATCACCCGCGACCAATGGTATGCTGAACATGTTGAGCAGGTCCGATTCCGCCCAGATGACTTTGCGTTCATAGTAGATGGTGTTTCCGAGGTCGACCAGCCACGCGGATCCGGTACCTCTCATCCGGACGAGGAGCTCGATCTCCGGAAAGTCACGCTTCAGGGCGGGTCCCCAGCCGGAGGGAGTCCCGGCCGTTTGAACGGTCTGCCCCCCGCTTTCGATATCGTCGACGATCCGGTATACGCGATCGGCATGAGGATGATACCGGTCGTAGCTGAGCTCATCCTGGATATACATGAGGATCAGGATGCACGTGGCCATGCCAATGGCAAGCCCGGAGATGTTGATGAGCGAGTAGGCGGGATGCCTTCGGAGGTTGCGTACGGCCACACTGAGGTAGTTCTGGAACACTTATGCCTCTTCTGGTTCGAGGGTGTTGTTCTCGTAGGCTCGTTTTCGGATAATGCTTCAAGTAGCGTCGTCGACGTCTCTTTCGATCTTGTAATTGCGTTCCGTAATCACGATGCGAGGTCGCTTTCCGCAGTTGGCAGAAGCTGTATGCAAAATCCACGGGTGCATGAAGATCACGTCGCCGGGTTCGCCGGTGAATTCGACGGCCTGCACCGGGATGCCGAATACATCGACCGGATTCATAAGGTAACGTTCCTCGCGGTCACCACCCGAATCGTGGGACCACAGACCCCGCAGATTCGGGACCGCCTTCTTGACCGCCTTGCTGATGTCCGCCGAACGACCTCTCCCGATGAGTTGCGCGTCCTGGGCGAGGTGGCGGACGAGTCGGTTAGAACCGGATAGTCCGATTGTCGCGCCACCCTGGGCGGCAAGCGGTTCCAACACGGCGAAAACCTCAACTCCGGGTGTTTTTTCCGCGGCGGCATGCACACCAGCGAGCAAGTCCATGTGCCACGAATGATTGGGCAGAAACCACGGACCATTAGAAGGGAAGGTAAGGAGAAGCGCACCCCAGGGGGTTGGCTTTTCCCAGTGGCCAGGTCCAATCAAATCGTCTATGGCGTCTCGAACGGCGTGATTGCACGTGGGTTCGAAGGCTCCGGAACGGGTTAACGTATTGAAGCCCTTGGGTCTTGATTCCGGCCAGTTTTCCGGGTCACCGCGGGGAATCCCGCACCGTTGCTCCAGGTCGTCCCAGACCCGATCGAGCACACACCGGACGTCCTCATCTGGAATCATGCCCGGCACGCGAACCCAGCCATGTTCATTGAAATCGGATTTCTGTGCTGCGGTCAACATGACTATCCATCGCCTAATCGTTTGAGTCGTTCCAGACGATCGGGTTCGTTCTCCGTCAGCCAATCATCTTTCGACAATTCCAGGTAGGCGCGCATGAAGTAGGGTTGGGCTTCATCCGGCCTGTCCAGCGCAAACAGGCACTCGGCGGTTTCTTCAAAGACGTAACCGTCCGATGTGCCGGCCGCTTCGTGTTCCTCGAGGAGGGCCTGTTGCATGGCGAGAGCTTCGTCTGTTCTCACGAGCGAACGCAGTGCCCGCGCAACGGTCCAGCTTGCGATCTTCGTGGCTTGAAGGTTGTCCCGTTCCTTCCGCCAGGCCAATCCCTTCTCGAAGAGTTCCAGCGCGAGCTCATACTCGCCCGAATCGTGGTACGTCCACCCCATGTTGTTGTACAGGGCGCCCAGCCAGCCCTGTGCGCGGGGATCGTCAGACGCTTCCGCGGCTTCCATCGCCCTGTTATTCCACATAAGGGATGCATCTTCCGTCTCGCAGATGCCGAGCATGTGGGCCGCGTCGACGGCGTGGTAGTCTTCACCGATACTTCGCGCCAGTTTCCAGGCTTCCTCGAAGAGCAGGCGCGCGGCTTCAACATCCCCTGCCGAATTGAAGGTGCGGCCGCGTTCCAGGAGATAGCGGATATGTGCAACTGAAGTCTTTTGCCCGGGCGTGGTGTCAATATCCCCGATCAATGATTCTGCGTCGTCGAGAATACGATGAGCGGACTCGAAGTCGCGCCGAAGGCTGTGGGTTCGAGCGATCTGGGTGAGAAGCTGGGCGTGGTATTCGGGGCCTGCGGAGTTCTCGGCGACTGCCAACAGTTCCCGGAATGCCTTCTCCGTTTTTTCCGGGTCGTTGTAGTCCCAGAGGTTGTCAAAATTGGGTAGGTTACTCATTTGGAAGAGCCTCACCAGCGCGTTCGACCAAACGGGTCGCATCCAACGCGGTTACTTGGACATTGCTGTTTACACGAATTAGCTCGAACCACCGCATTTCGTCGTCTGTTCTTGAGGCCTGGTCGAGAATACGTCCAGTTGCATCGCAGGAAATGGAGCCGCCCAGCATTCGGTTGTTCTCCAACGCATCTTGGCTGCTAATGTCAGTGGCATAAGTTAGGTAGTTGGATTGGATCACTGGGACATTGTAGAAACTGGCGATTTCCCTTGCCAACTCAGCGTTCCAATCTCTGATGATGTCTCTATTTTCGTTATAGTCGCTCCCGATCACGCCGGGCCAGAGTATGACATCGCTTCTCTCCAAACCCTTACCCTGGGTGTAGTCGAGATTGTGCGCTTCGGCACAGAATATCGAACCGAACGCGATGCCTTGGAAGTCCGCGGGCACGCGGTCTTCGGGTTCTACGAATCCCCAGACTTTTCTGTCCCCTATGGGCAAATGCGACCTCGCGCCAGCGAGAACGGCATGACTGTCCGGTTCGAGCAGCACCAGCGCGTTGAGATGTCCTTCGCCGTACGGATATGGCAATCCTACGAACGCGCTGGTTCCCGATGCGTCGACCACGCTGCTTAGTTCAGTCAGCGCTTCATCGACCTGCCTGTGCCAACTGGTATCCTTGAACAGATCATGTAGATGATGGTCGTAACCCGTCAGCATCATTTCGGGAAAAACGACTATGTCTGCACCGGATTTGGCAGCCTTTTCGATCCACCTGGTGATCTCTCTCACACTGTCGGTAATCGAATCCGACATGTGAGGTTGTACTGTGCAAAGCTTCAAGGTGGGTGCCCCCAAAATCTGGATGATTCACGGACTGAGTTTACAACTGGCAAGCGTCATCCCATCCGTTCACTGGTCGGCGCGTGGAGTTACTCGATATCCAGCACCAGCCCTATCGGTGCTGTTTCCAGATGGTTTTACGACGATTGTACCATCGACCCGATCGATGTCGATCAACAGCATATCTTCGTTCGTCCAGGATGCCTGTTCCAGGACCCGTCCTGTGGCATTGCAGACCACGGAACCGCCGATTATGTAGCCCCAGGATTCCACTTGTTTGGATGTTTCCTCGGTGGCGTGCGAGATGTAGTTGGTCTGTATCACGGGAACTCCGTAACACCGGGCAATATTCCGCGCTCCTACTCTAGAGTTATCCGTGGTGATTTCATTTCGTTTGTTTTTTTCACTATTGATCGTACCGCTCGGCCACAGAATGACGTCGCTCTTTTCGAGCCCTTTCCCCTGTGTGACATCGAGAGAGAAGGCCTCGTTACAGAATACAGAACCCAGAGTGATGCCGTGGATGTCTATAGGAGTGCGGTCCTCGGCTTCTACTAATCCCCAGAGTTTCTTAAGGTTTTCCTCTGTTTGCGTCCTGCCACCGGCCAGAATCGGCGTTTTTCCAGACTGAAGCAATACGAGCGCGTTCAGGTAACCGCTGCCTATCCGGTAGGGCGAACCAACCAATACACTGATCTCGGCCTCGAGTGCGGTTCTGCCCAGCTCTTGTAACGCTTCTTCTACCTGTGCATACCAATCGGGAGTCTTAAATAGTTTATGTAAATGTTGGTCATAGCCCGTCAGCATCATTTCAGGAAACAGCACCACGTCGGCGTCGGATTCGGAGGCCCTCTGTATCCACTTAGATACTGCCCCGACGTTCTCGTCTATTGAATCCGACATGTGGGGTTGTACAGCACAGATCTTCAGGGATGGTGTTCCTTGTAGTTCACCTGGTGATCGGTATAAACCTGTTTAAGTTTGATGCGATCATGTAACCAAACTGTTCACATATCCGCCAGGCCGACGTTCACATCTGACCGCTCACCGGCTGTACAGGCTCACTGTATTCCACGATCAACTCGACCTGCTGAAGTTCCCGGTTATTGCCTAAAGGTGCGTAGCGTTGTTCGAGGACCACCTCCAGTTCGTTTCGTCCTTCCCGAATCAGTTCGATGGGAAGATCGAAGTTGAACCAGTAGTGCGTGTCGATACGCTCCGGGAGACCGGACCTGTGGGCTGCGTATGACACCACACCGCCATAGATGTGGGTGATCTCCGCTGGACCGATCACCGCGCTGTTGAACCGGAACATGAACACGTCCTCGGGGCAGCATCGTAGGATCCGCACCCCGAGTCTTGCCGCCTTGAGTTCACCGTCGTCCCGTGCGGTGTCCAAGTCGTCGCCAACCAGGAACGGTACCTGGACGGGCACCCCTTCTACGAGAACCACCGGAAGGTACCGTTCCGGCATGTGCGGCTCGGGGCCTGGTTCCCTGTGCGACGGGAAATAGTGTTTTTTCTTCCGGAGATGTATATCCGGATCGCCCATCTCGCGGAAGATCTGGTATTCACGTTCCGTGTGCGGCCAGGGCAGGTCCAACAGGTACAGCCCGTCCGCCCCCATGGTGCGGTAATTGGTCGCCGCGGCCCGGTACATTTCGATCGTCGGCAGGTGGTGGCGGTCGTCGTACGGCGTTCGTCCCAGCATGGGGTAGACCGGCGTCTCCGAGCCGGCCGCCGCTTCGACCAGCCATCCGATAGGCATCTGCTGGTCGAAGAGGAAGCTCTCGGTCCAGGGGACGACGATATCCAGCAGACCCTCGTCCAGCCACCCGCGTACGTCCATGCCCAACGCGAGGTTCGCCTCCTCGGTACTACGCACTCTCACAGTCAGACTCAGCGATTCACCGCGGGCATCGCCGACTCGATCAAGAAGCCTTCGCACTTCCCTGATGAACTCCGTGAGCACGGGCGTTTTCTCCCGGGCTTCGGAGGGATTAAAGAACACGCCCACATACGGATCGAATTCCAGCCCATCCATGCCGTACCGGCCGCACACCTCCTCGATGACGTTGAGCCGTTCCGCGCGCACTCTTTCGAGGGTGTAATCAGCACAGCCAGAGGCCCGGGGGTAGTCGGGATGGTTCTCGCCGATCATGACTTCCGGATGTTCGCGCTTGAGGCGGCCCAGCATGTAGGGATTATCGTCGCCCGGAGAGGTGGGTTCGGTCATCCGCAGGCTTCCCAGGATGCGCCTCCCTTTTTCATGCGCCCTCTCCACCGCCACGACGAGCGGATCGATCCCCGCTTCGAGCGCCAGGTTCAGATTCTCCGTCGCAGTCCACCACATCATGCTCATGTTGTGTTCTTCGACCCCCTCGCCCCACTTCAGTCCGGCCTGGGTACCGTGAAGAAAGGTCTCGCCAGATCCCAGGCCGTAGACCAGGGTATCCACGTCGGTCCCCAGGATCTCGTCCACGGGCTGACGCCACTGGTGCAGGCTCATGGGCGGCTCGTATCGGTATATGCTGTAGTGACGGGCGTCGTTGTAGTGGATGAGCTTGGGTTTCTGCATGGTCGTCTCCGGGATTGAACAAGCCAAGGTTACTTCTCAATCACGACGCCTTCCCGTACGATCCGGTCGAACATCTCCCGGTACGCATCGGTGCCGTCGTCGTCCCAGTACTCGGTGGATATGGGCGCGTCGTAGCTCATGGGTACCATCCCACGCCTTCTGTCCGGCCTCACCATGAAAATGGAATCCTCCGGATCGGCGATGTTGTACATCCGCGTTCCGTTCTCGAACCGCGAACGGATGATCCACTTTTCCTGTGGAGGCAACTCGAGTTGCTTGAGACGCTCCAGTTCCCCGCGGTCGAGCGAGACGCCCAGTCCCGGCGATTCCGGAACCCGCACGAATCCATTTACTGGCTCCAGCCGTTCCTTGACCACGTCGCTCTTCCAGGTTTCGGTATCACTGATAAAGTGAAAGTTGGCTGAGGGAAAAGACGCCATCATGTGGGTGGTCATCGCCCGGGTAATATTGCCGCCCACGTTCTGTAACATGAAGGGGCTGTTGTCCGCGGCGAACAGGCCGGCGCGGCTCATGGCGATTCTGATCTTCTGGTGCCCCAGCATGTAGGCATCCGCGGGTTTCATGAACACTTCGTACGTCGCCTCAGTAGGGAAATGGTGCAGCACGATCGGCAGCCTGGAGCGCTTGCGAAGCTCGATGTAACCCTGTATATCCCCCGGGGGCAGGGGGTCCTCGAAGCAACCGGCTACCTGGAACTGCTCCAGCTTGTCCAGGAGTGCGGGCATGTGGTCGTCGGTGCCGTGCATGGTAAAATCGTAGTGGATTTTGAAGCCCTTGGGTGCTGCCTCCTGCATAGCCCTGGTCTGGTCGATGACGTTCTCGAAGGGTGAGAGGTGGTATTTCATCCAGGTGTAGCCCTGGGCCGCGTATTCCCGTACCGCTTCGGCCATGCGTTCCGGATGCGTCGAGACCGTCCAGCTTCCCACCGGCACCCAGGAACGGACCTTCTGTCCGATCAACTTATAAACCGGTACGCCAGCGGCCTTGCCCATCAGGTCGTACATCGCCGTGCCCAGCGCCAGGGAGGTTTCGTCTCCGATCCATTCGAACGGATTTGTACCTACGTACTGGTCGATCACCTCTTCCGGTTCCAGTTCGTGTCCCTCACCCAACCCGGTGAGCCCGTCATCGGTGTGCGCGACGTAGACCGTCCGCTTTGCCGGACCGTAGAAGTGGTTCAGCTGGTACGCTATCCAGTCCTCGTACTCAAGGGTGATCTCGTGGACCTCTATTTCTGTGATTTTCATGGTAATTTCCTGAGTTTCATTATAGGAACAGATAGCGGTATGGGATCTGGACTGATCGTCCAGGGCATGTAATCCTATCTGGTTTCAGCTTGCGCCTTTCTAGTCCGTACTTCCAATGTGTCAGTCGCCGAGCCTTTCCTGACGCACATTCTTTTTCAACGAATCCCGCCTGGTTTTCTCTTCTGCTTTGCTTCTTTTATTCTCTGCTTTTCTTTCTCGCTCCAAGATCGCTTCCGCTTGCTTTGCTCGACTTGTCTGCACTTTGTCCAGCCAGTCCTGGCGGGTAGCCAGGATCTCCGGATTGCTCTCAGTCCCATAGCTGAGCTGATTCAGAAAATCGATCACATCCTGGGTCTTCCCTCCGATCAGATCACGCGCGCCTGGTCCAGTCAGTCCGCCTTCGAGTTCCCAGTGATACCTGTGGATCAGCGTATCGATGAGGATCATCTTTTCCTGGGGTGACCTTGCAACGCTATACATTTGCACGTATTCCTTCAGAAAGGCGGTCATGCCGGATGCAATGAGGTGTTTGCCCTGAAAAGACTTCTGGTATTCCGGCCACGCCAGTTCCCAGTTGCAGGATTCGCATCGAAGCAGGAAGGCCTTGTCGAAGTTGTGCTCGATCTCGCGCCTGCAGAGCGGACATCTTGCGAGACCACTGTTCGCATCCCTTGCCCGGAAGATCTCCCTGATTCTCACAAGCAAGCCGATACCCACTTCGTCGATCAGATCTTCATCACAAACACCGAGGGCATCCTTCTTATACAATTCAGCGATCTTGCGTTGAGGAATTCTGCCCGCCCAGATTGGCCGGTCGTGTCTGACTTCGGTCATTTTGCTCCTCAGTGGGTACCATAGACCTGACTTATGTTCCGCGCTGAATCCTGAAGGGCGAGATACAGATCCCACAATTCCACATCGATAGCCCGCTTGATATCATCCGTCACTTTGCTCCGCTTCAACGCGCTGTCCGACTCAAAGGGCACGGATTCTGCATCGCTTTTCGAATAAAACCCGAATGGTTCAACCATTTCGGCTAATTCCTCTTTGGTCACATCGAGATCGAAAAAGCGGAGGATGCCAGGGATATTTTCCGGTCGCAGTTGGGTATAGTCGACAAAGAGACAGTGGTCGCAGATGTTCTCGATGGCTATCCTGAAACTGGAAGCCTCTACCTGTACGCTGAATTCCACATCGCTCAACCGCTTAACTGTTTCGATGGGAAGAGCCGTTTCGAAAGATCCTTCGGGCGTATCCTTGTTGCGGACGTTCCACGCAGGTCCGTCGAGGGAAGTTGGAATGGTTTCAAGAGGATTGCGATAGAGGAAGAGCCACGGCACTCCGGGATACAGGCTCCGGATCATACCCAGTCGCTTGACGTGGTTGCTGGAAAGTTTTACGAAGAAACGTTCATGTTCCGGCAGGCGTTTGTGTCCATAGACGTTCAGCAAGGACTGAAAATACACCGGACGTGATTCTTTAAATAACTCTTCGAATTCAACCCCCAGCACCTGTTCAACCAGCGGCGCTTCCTTGATGACGATGTGTCGCCCCAATTTCGACAACACTTTGGCAAGCAGGGTCGAGCCACATCGTCCGATTTGGAAGATGAAACCCGCAGGCGGCAGTGAATCATCATAGAGATCAGCCTGCTCAAGTACTTCCAGATCGGTGACTGCCGTATGTGTATCGGGATTACTTTGAAGCAGTTCTTCAGCAGATATCTCGAGGAAGGTTTCGCGAAGGTGCATATCCCCGAAATCAACCCACGTTATCTCGTGGGTATCACAGTGCATCTCAACGGGTAAGAGCCCTTTATGACTCCCAAGCAGGCTTCTTACTTCCTCAATGGGCTTCTTTCGAAAGTCCAGTTGCGGCATAGGCTAACTCCCGCTGTGCGCATCCAATGTATGGTTTCGGTGGCAACGTGCGGGGATTGGTGAAAGGAGCGTTCATTCCGGCAGGTACAGGTAGAGGTTATCCACCAACTGGGGTCTCGGCGCGGTGTCCTGGAGCCACCGGTAGGGTTTGCTGATGATGCCGACCTTCCCGTCCAGTTCAATGACCTGGGCTTCGTGGGTTCCGATACCGGTGTCGATGACATGCTGCTCCATCCTGTCTCCGCGGCTCAGAAAGAGTATTTGCTGGGGTGGATGCGGCTGGGTCCAGTCTCCCCGGCCCATCTCTCCCACGTAGATGTCGGGTCGTCCGTCGCCGTCGAAGTCTGCCACCTGGAGCGTATGCGCATCGAGCAGCCGGTCGTGCAGCACTTCGGCTTCCCACGGTTTCTCGACGTCCGTCCCCGGTCTGAACAGGGCGAGTCGGCCATAAGTCTGTCCGATGTCGAGCGCCACCTCGCTGAGTGCGATTTCAACCCGTCCATCCCCGTCGAAATCGGCCACTCCAACCCGCACGCCGCCGTACCCTTCGGCAAAGACGTGTCGTTCCCACTCACCGTTCGGCAGGAGGCGGTACCAGGAAGTGCCGGCGATGAGCTCGAGCCGCCCGTCGCCATCCACGTCGGCTGCCGCGAGGGCCTGTTCGTTGACGCCGTTAAAGACGCGGTTAACGCCCGGCCAGGGGGTTACGTACGGATCGTCGGGTACCGGGACCGAGAGGATCGTTTCGGCGTCCGGGTTCCATACGTATAGTTCCTGTCTTCCATCCCCGTCGATGTCCGCCAGGATCAGGTCGTGGATCCGGTTGTGGGGAAGCTCAAAAACCACGCGACGCGTCCACCGCTGGGTGGGGTCGTCGGGACACTCCCACCAGTAGATGAAGTTGCCCCGCTCACTGGTGCCGGAAATCAGATCGAGTTTGCCGTTACCGGTCAGGTCGACCATGGCGGCGCCGACGCTGATACTCGGAAAGGTATCGTCCATCAGGTGCGGTTCCCATTCGCCCTGGTCCGTTCTCCCGAACCAGACGAGTTCATCCGGATTACGGGTGGGGATGATGAACTCGGGCACGCCATCGTTGTCGAGATCGCCCACGATGCACGACATGCGTTCGGCTGGGGTGCCTTCGTAGATCGTGTGGCGCCGAAACACGGGTATTTCTGGCATTAATCGGGCCTCCTGATACCTTCTTCAGCCTGCTACCGAGAAACTAAAGTCGAACAGAATACGTGATCGTCTGGATCAACTCCAAGTAGATCAATTCCACGCCTTGCGCAACAGGCCAACCCAGTTGCCGTGCATGATGTTTGAAACGTCGGCTTGTGAGTAACCGCGGCGTTCGAGGATGGCGGGAATCTTCCGCAGGTCGGCGATGGTGTCCAGATCGGAGGGACACTGTTCCTTGCCGTAGCCGCCGTCGAGGTCGGTGCCGATGGCGGCGTGACGCGAGCTCCCGGTCAGCTGGCAGACATGGTCTATGTGGTCCACCACGGTCTCAAGCGTAATGCCCGAGTTGTCCATGGCGATCGGGTCCCACAGGGGCGAGATCATCCAGACGTCCATGGCTGTGCCAATGACGCCTCCGCGCTGAGCCAGGGCTTTGATCTGTTTATCGTCAAGCTGGCGGTCGTGGTCGCACAGGGCCCGGCAACAGTTGTGGGTGGCCAGCACGGGACCGGTGAAGATCTCCAGCGCCTCCCAGAATGCCTGCTCGGCCAGGTGGCTCACATCGAGGATCACACCGGCCTCCTCCAGGGCTTCGAGCATGGGTCGACCTCTTGCCGTCAGGCCGCCGGGGGCCTGGGTCCCGTGGGCGTAGGAGCTGACCCCGTAGTGACACAGGCTCACAACTCGAAGGCCTTCATTCCACCACTCGGCCACCTGATCGGGCGCTACGATCCCGTCCGCCCCTTCCATGGTGAGGACAAACCCCAGCGGGGTGGTTTCAGGATCGTCGTCCCACTCGGCCAGGTGGGCGTCGAGTTCGGTCCGATTGCGTATCTGACGCAGGACTCCCCTGGCTTCCATCAGGCGGTAATAGGCCAACTCGCCCTTGCACCTTGCGTAGGCGATATCCTGGGTGCGCACACCGGGGAAGCGCTTTCCCATCGAAGCAATCCGGCAGTGCACCGTAACGAAGAATAGGCCGATCCCGCCGCGGCGCAGTTCGGCGAAATTCACCACGTTCAGGCCACGGCCTTTCTGCCCCATTCCGGCTTCGGCCTCGCGTATCCTGGCGATGGGCTGAAGCAAGTCCCGGTCCCATTCGAGCGCGCTGTATGCGATATCCAGGTGGGAATCGACGATTAGCATGGAGGTTTTATTCCATTACGCCAGGTCGAAGCGATCGAGGTTCATCACCTTGACCCACGCGCTCACAAAGTCGCTTACGAACGTTTCCTGCGCGTCGTCGCAACCGTAGACTTCCGCGTAGGCGCGAAGCTCGGAGTTTGAACCGAAGACGAGGTCCACACGGGTACCGGTCCACTTGACTTCACTGGTCCGGCTATCGCGTCCCTCGAACACACCCTGCGACGACGACGCGCTCCACTCGGTGTCCATGTCGAGCAGGTTCACGAAGAAGTCGTTGGTCAGTGTCCCCGGCCGGTCGGTGAGTACACCGTGCTGGGACTGCCCGGCGTTTGCGTCCAAGGCGCGCATGCCCCCAACCAGCGCCGTCATCTCAGGAGCGGTGAGCGTCAGCATGTAAGCCCGCTCAACCAGAAGCTCATCCGGATTGCCGTCCTGTCCTGCCTGGAGGTAGTTACGGAACCCGTCCGCGGTGGGTTCGAGCACGGCAAAAGACTCCTCGTCGGTCCACTCCGAAGTCGCGTCCGCACGTCCGGGTGCAAACGGTACCTGCACGTCATGACCGGCGTTCCGGGCGGCCTGTTCGACACCTGCGCATCCGGCCAGAACGATGAGGTCGGCGAGGGAGACCTCCTTCCCGCCGGTCTGCGAGCCATTGAAATCCGTTTGGATCTGTTCGAGTATCGGCAGCACCTCGTTGAGCGCGGCAGGATCGTTCACTTCCCAGTCCTTCTGCGGAGCGAGACGGACGCGCGCCCCGTTCGCACCACCGCGCTTGTCGGTGCCGCGGTAGGACGACGCCGCCGCCCAGGCGGTAGAGACCAGTTGGGAAACGGACAAGCCGGAGGCGAGGACCTTCGCCTTGAGATCGGAGATATCATGCTCATCGATCACCTCGTGATCCACGGCGGGGACCGGGTCCTGCCACAGCAGCGCTTCTTCAGGAACCAGCGGCCCGACGTATCGGCTGCGGGGTCCCATGTCGCGGTGGAGCAGCTTGAACCACGCCCTGGCGAAAGCGTCTTCCAGGTCTGCCGGATTCTCGAGGAAACGCTTCGTGATCGGCGCATAGTCCGGGTCCACCTTCAGCGACAGGTCCGTGGTGAGCATCATCGGAGCGTGCTTCGTCACCGGACAGTGCGCGTCCGGTACGTTGGCCGCCTCGGCGGCGTTCTTCGGGGTATATTGAGATTTGCCTGCCGGACTCTTGGTCAACTCCCAATCGTGTTTGTATAGATTCTCGACGAATTCGTTGTCCCACTTTACCGGGTTGCTCGTCCACGCGCCTTCCAGGCCGCTGGTGATCGCATCACCGGCTTTCCCGCATCCGTGGCTGCTCTTCCAGCCGAGTCCCTGCTCCTCGACGTCGGCGCCTTCCGGTTCGGGACCGACGTGGTCCTCGGGACCGGCGCCGTGGGCTTTGCCGAAGGTGTGTCCCCCGGCGATCAGAGCGACGGTCTCCTCGTCGTTCATCGCCATGTTCTTGAACGTCTGGCGGATGTACTTGGCTGCGAGGGCCGGGTCCGGATTGCCGTTCGGCCCTTCCGGGTTCACGTAAATCAGGCCCATGTGATCGGCACCTAGAGGTCCTTGGAGCTCGCCGTCCTCGCCGTGACGCTCGTCGTCGAGCCACGTCGTCTCGGAGCCCCAGTCCGTCTCGTCGGCTTCCCAGACGTCCGGTCGTCCGAAGGCAAATCCGAAGGTCTTGAACCCCATAGACTCGAGTGCACAATTGCCGGTGAAGATGAGCAGGTCGGCCCAGGATAGATTCCGGCCGTACTTCTGCTTGATCGGCCAGAGCAGGCGGCGGGCCTTGTCGAGGTTTCCATTGTCCGGCCAGCTATTGAGCGGCGCGAAGCGCTGGTGGCCGGAACCGCCTCCGCCCCTGCCGTCGCTGATGCGGTACGTGCCCGCGGCGTGCCAGGTCATGCGGATGAAGAGCGGTCCGTAGTGGCCGTAGTCGGCGGGCCACCAGTCCTGCGAGGTGGTCATAACCTCTTCGATGTCCTTCTTCAGCGCTTCGACGTCGAGGGACTTGACCGCCTCGGCATAGTCGAAATCCTCGTCCATGGGATCGGACATGGGAGAATTCTGGCGAAGCGGTTTCACGTTTAACTGATCCGGCCACCAGGTCTGGTTGGTAGTCATTTCCTTCCTCCGTTTAAGTTTTCTGATAGTGGTACGACTTTAGGATTCGTTGCATGCCTTACTAAACAACCTTTAGGTTAGGAAAAATACCAGGTTCTCTCGTTCTCAAGCAAGGGGAATATGGGAGAAATGGCGTAGTTTTCAGCGAACTGCGTTGTACCCATATCGCTGCCTTGATATTCTACACAAAATCCGAGATATTACAGAAGTAGTCAATGCTCTCACAGGAGCAGCCGACGCAATAGGACCGAGATGGGTATGTGCTGGTGTCGGGACGATCCAGTTTCGTGGACTCTATGACAGATGAAACAGGTCGGACTGAAACAGTCCTCAGCCTTACCTATGGTGGACTCCGATGCGCATCAGAAGATGTGTTCCGCTTTTCTTGCTGACCCTGGTCTTTGCCAACTGCGACCGTTCCACGGATCCGGTAGGACCCAGGTTCCTCGAGACAAGGGTCGTTACCGTTGGTCCTACCCTGGCCAAGTGCTACGGTGTGGGTCAGCGGTCATGCATGGTGGTCGACGGCGGTTTGTTCTACAATGCAATCGAAGGTTTCGAGTACGAGGCCGGCTATAATTATCGCCTGCGGATCGGCAAGTACGATCCCTGGGATGGAGGGGAACCGCCGCAGGACGCCGGCCGGTATGCCTACCGCCTGCTGGAGCAACTGGAGAAGACCCCGGTGACATCCACGCCGGCAACCCTGTCGGTAGGTCCCGCACGGGTGGTATGCGCCCTCAGTGACGACTACTGCATGGTGGTGGACGGCGCGCCGTACGACGACTTGATTACAGGCTTCGATTACGAGGCCGGCTATCACTATATCCTCGAGGCAAACAGGTATGCGGATGGCCGGTACGTGTTGAATGAAGTCGTCTCGAGAACCAGGGCAGCAGGCACGGAGGAGGAGATCACCATCGATCGCCACAGGGTAAGGTGCGACGACGGCTATACCGGGAACTGCAAGGTCGTCAATGGTGCCCCCTTTCGCGGCGAGATCGTGGGATTCCAGCCCTTGCACGACTACGGATACCGCCTGCGCGTCGAGCGGTTCAACATGTTTCCCGATGGTATGGCCGGGTCACCCACTGTTCCGGCTTACGGGTATCGTTGGCTGGAGACAATCGAGCAGACTTTTGTCGAATGATCCCGCAGCCTATTGACGATTGCTGGAGCGCGAGTTGGTGAAGGCCACGGATATTAAAAGGATCTGTAGAGGTTCATATGTTAAATGACGAACAGATACGGCAGTTTCGAGAAGATGGCTATCTCGTTTTTGAAGCCCTGATACAAGGCGAGCGATTGGCCTATTACAAGCAGGTGTTCGATGAACTGGTCGCCGAGGGAAGCAAATTGACCGGGCATGTACCACACTGGGGGCTCGAGCTGGACGGGCGCGGTGAACCCCGGGCGGGTCTGCTGCACAAAGTCCAGGGGGTTTGCGTGGTCGATGCCCGTGTGTTGGAACTCGTGCGTGAACCTGTGATTGTAGACCGTGTTGCTGAACTGATTGGTGAAAACATCGATGTTTTCGGCACCAAGTTTTTCCCGAAGCTTCCCAATGGCGGCACGTCAACGCGCTGGCACCAGGACAATTTCTATTTTGGAACTGATACGGATCGCATCGTAAGCTGCGGGATTTACCTGGAGGATTCGGACGTGGAGAATGGCTGTTTGCGGGTAGTGCCCGGCAGCCACCGGATGGGGGAGATTGTCGAGCACCGCAAGGAACTAAACAGGCATGGCAGCTGGACGAAGGTCGATGAATCGCAGGCCGTGGACCTGGTCATACCCGCGGGTACGGTTGTGCTGTTTTCCGCCAATCTCCTGCACGGCGCCTATGATAACCTCAGCAGTCGTACGCGCTATAGCACGGCATGGCACTATTTACCCGAAGAACTCAACCTGGAAAGGTTCGTGAAGGGTGAATCCGAAGACCGGCATGTGGCGAGGAAGATTTGAGTATCCACAACGACCCCCTTTTGGTAATCCATCGCAAGACCCCTCTTAATAAATCCCCGGCACGATCCGGTACTTCACTTTTTTCTGATATTCTGCCCACTTTTCGGCGCCGTATTTCTCGGCGCAGTGCCTGTCGTCATCAAGTTGACGGTAGGAGAACATCGAGACGATGAAGAGGAAATAGGTCCAGGCCCAGAAATTGGTGAAGTGGCCGAATATCAGGGCGATGGACAGGGAGAGGAATCCCTCGCCCATGTAGTTGAAATGGCGGGCAACGCCCCACAGGCCACTGTAGAGGATCTTGCGGTCTCCAGCCTCAATGTACCTGGGCTCGATGAGCCCGAGAAACTTGCGTTCGGGCCACCGTTTAAACGTATATTTCTGCAGGTTTGCGCCGCGGGATATGCTCCATCCCAACAGGAACAGCGCTGACGTTCCGATGAGCCAGAAGTTCGTCCATGCCGGTGAAAAGCCGGGGTTCGGGTACGCGGCCATGCCCCACAGCGGAAGGATGAACAGCCATCCGTAGACCACGAGACAACCCCAGATCAATTTGAAGCCGACATTCTCGTGAATCAGGTCGTAGGTGTAAAGCTGCACGCGCTCGAAGACGAAGTAGTCCAGTATGTAGAAGGTGAAGAACGCCGCATAGAGGAATACGCCCGGGTTGGAGTTTTCGCCGAATAGTTCGTAGTGGTACACCGCCCCGGACAGGGCGTTGAGCGACAGCATCGACCCGCCTACGACGTACATGTACATCTTCACATCGATACGTTCGTTGAAGAACGCGATTTCCTGTGCCCTCCCATACCACCACGCCAGGAACCGATTCTTTACCTTGCCTTCCGGTTGGGTGAACACAGCAATCAGGGTGAAGGTTATGCTGAAGACCGTTCCGCCGGCCACGGCGTAAATCGAGGTTCGGTAGAACCAGTCGCGAGGCAATCCGGTGAGTTCGAACGCCCAGACGATCAGCATGATCAGGAACACGAGCATGCCGTTGAGCCGGTAGTTGCGCGGTTCACCGGTCTCGGGATTGATGACGTAGCCGGGAACCCGCCTGCCTGGCAGAATGAGTTGCACCAGGAAAAACACGGCGAAGATCACGAGCGGAGTGAAATAACCCGCAATGGCTTCCGTCCGGGTTAACTCGAAAAGGTGGCCGATACCAAGCCATTCTATCATGATCGAATACCCCTTTCACAAATGGTGTGTACATTCTGTATGTCAGTCTTCATCATCTAGCCGGCGGCAAAATCCCTGGTTACCTGCTTCACCTTCAGATCGATCGCGCCGCTATGCCACGCTGATTAACACAATTCTTGTCTACTGTGACCCAATTAAAATTTACGAATATGTCAAGTCTAAACGGCACTGACAAATCGAAAGGAAACCCATGAACGAGTCAAACCAGTTGAGTGCCGGTGCGGCGATGATCGACATAACCCCTCCGGTGGGGACACATCTGGCGGGTAGCGGAGCCGGTGACCACCGTCCGGCCCAGGCCGTGATGGATCCGCTTTTTGCCAAAGCAATTGTCTTTGAGGCGGACGGGCGGCGCGTTTGCCTGGTGATTCTTGATCTCACTATTGTCACCGGCGAATACACGGACCAGATCCGCGCAGCCATCTGCGAGCAAACAGGCATTGCACGAGACGCAATCATGGTCCAGGCGACACAGACGCATTCCGCCCCGAGCCTCGGTTACTTTATGCTGGATCCGGATTTTCCATTGGTGACCAGCGAGGAGACGGAGTATCTGCGTGGAGCCGAGCGCGCCTATGGCGACCGGGCTGCAGCCGCTGCAGTGGAGGCCGCGGTCGAAGCAGCGGGCAGGCTGCAACCCGTGCGCATCGGTCTGGGCCGCGGCGTGTTGGGTGACCTGGCTTTCAACCGGCGCGGCATTCGCAGGGACGGCACCATAGCCATGCCCAAGCCGCTGGGCCGGGAGCATCAGCCTTTCGGGATCTCGGATATATGTTACCTGGAAGGACCGATGGACCCGGAGGTAGGTGTGTGCTGCGTCCAGGATATGGATAGGAAACCGCTGGCCTTTCTCCTGCACTACACGTGTCACCCGGTCAATGCATATGGAAACAGGGAGACCTTCCTGTCCGCGTCGGCGGATTGGCCTGGCGCCTGGGCCTGGGAGATGCAGCAGATGTTCGGCCACGACGCCGTGCCGCTGGTCGTCAACGGATGTTGTGGCAACATCAACCCCTGGCACCCCTTCGACCAGGATTTCCAGCCGGACCACCAGCGTATGGGGCGCGGATTATCCTGTCTGAGCGAACGAATTGTGCACAACATGGCGTTCGCCGGCAACGCTGCGCTGGATACCAGAATCGACAAGATCGGCCTGCCCTTTCGCGAGGTACCGGACGAGCGTCTGCGCGAAGTCGATGCGATACTCGCCGAGCATCCAAAACCGCCGCGCGAAGCGAACGGGCAAGTGGAACCGCGCTGGTTTCGTGCGGCATCGACCCGCAGCGTCGAACTATGCCGGCAGCGGGACGGCGAGTTCAGCTATGAGATCCAGGCCTTTCGCATCGGTGATCTTTGTATTATAGGCCTCCCCGGGGAGCCTTTTGTGGAAGGGCAACTGGCGCTCAAATTAAACTCGCCAGCTTCCTACCTATTTCCAGCGCACCTCACGACGCACTATGTCGGTTACCTGCCGACGAGGGAGGCTTATTCCCGCGGTGGACACGAAGCCAACGAAGATGTCACCTACTGGGCCAAGCTTGCCCCAGGCTGTCTCGAAACCGTGATTGAGCGGGCACGGGACCAGGTACAGGAGTTGTTTGGATAGACGATCAGATGAGCTACCGAGGGACGTCCAGGATGTAGCGTGCCAGCGGGGATAGCCGTTGGGCGGTCGCGGGCTGCAAGTACTCCCGCTGATTTGTCTGCTGGGGGTGTTCACGGGCTATAAAGGCGCAGTGCAGGGTCCGGCGAGGGGCGCCGCTGAGGTTGAGATACGAGCTGTGCCAGAGGCTGCCGTTGAATACCGCAACCGAACCCGCACGGCTTGTCAGATGTACCTGGTCGGGGTGGTCCGCCAGGCGATCGGTTACGTGGTCGGCAATCCTGCCGGGTTTTCGGTGGCTGCCGGGCACGCAGCGTGTCGCACCGTTGACCTGGGTAAAATCGTCGAGCATCCACATGGAGTTGGCGACATGATACGGTCCGCCAGGCGCGGCAGGTTGGCCCCAATCGGCGTGCAGCGCCTGTAACCCACTGCCGGGAAGCGGGTCGTGCCCGTTGAGCGAGTGCAGCTTAAACGGCCTTTGCAAGACATGGAAGACTGCCGTCAAGAGCTCAGGCTGCAGGTAAACCGCATCGAATACCGATCCCTTGTTGACCAGATCGGCAAGCCGGCGCACGCCTTCCATCTGGGCGACCTCCGCGCCGGCTTTATCGTCCTCGCAGTCGAATACCGCATCAAATGCATGGCGCAGCTCGAAGAGCCAGTCTGGCGAGATGATCTCCTTTAGAACGATGAAGCCATCGGTGTCCAGCGCGCTGCGTTGCGCGTCCGTCAGTGGCCGGGGTACGAACCCCCTTTTCAGTAATTCGTTGTCCAAATTAGATGTTCCTGTGTATCGATTCCGGATTTTACCGTGCGTGCTGTGCGAGGGTCCCTACCCACTGTTCAGACTGGTCCCACAGTCGTCTCGAGGCGTCTGCGTCATGGCTGTCCGCGCTCGGCTCGGCGATGGCGCAGCGCTCGTAGTATTTCCCACCCTGGATCGACTTTGTGCTCGCGCACATCACGAAGGTCTGCGCCCCGGCATTCGGGGACAGCAGGACCAGCGAGGTCAGCACGGAACTGATTCGATACAATGCCTTGCCGATCCGTCCGCGAAACGCCTGCGGCAGGGTCAGGTTGGTCATTACGACTCCCGGATGTACTGCCATCGCGTGCAGGTTGTGTGATTCAGCAAATCGTCTTTCGATTTCATATGCCATGTGAATCATCGCCAGTTTCGATTTTCCGTACGCGTCCCAGGAGTGGTAACGCGGCTCCCCGTGGCGCGGCTCTCCGTTGCGCGGTCCCTCATTGAACAGGTCCTCGTTCCCGACCCGGTCGTGCTGACCGGAAGACACGTTGACGACCCGCGCGTCGCCGCTTTCGAGCCCAGACCGTTGCAGAAGCGGAAGCAGCGCCCATGTCAGGTGAAAAGCGCCGAGGTAATTGGTCCGCCAGTGGACTTCGACGCCATCCTCGGTTAATGGCGGTTTCCTGGGCTGTGTGAGGGTCTTTTTGAAAATGCCCGCGTTGTTGACCAGAACATGGAGTTTACCCTGGTGTTTGTCGCCATACCAAGTGACGAAGCCATTGACGCTGTCCGGATCACGGAGATCCAGCGCGTGCGCCGTGATGTTGTTCTCTTCAGCGCCGCGTTTTCGCAGGTCGTCCTTCAGCGACGCTTCCATCGGAGCCACATTGCGGACACGGGTCGCCACGACCTTTGCCCCCCAGCCTGCGAGGATCCTTGCGGTTTCGTACCCGAGCGAACCAGGTGACGCCCCGGTCACGATCACATGGCGTCCCGACATATCTACCGGTACCGCCATCTGTTTGCGGAGGAACAATCGCACCAGGTGCTTGATGACTTTGGAGAAGTTATTGGGCATGTCCACGTTGCGGGTCAGCGCTCATCACGGTTCCCGCTCGACCACGTCCAGGTTCCAGTCCTTCCAGTAGTACTTCACCGGATCGTCCTTATCCCACTGCTCGTATACCGTTTCCCACGTCAACCAGTTCATATGGGGTTGCAGCGAATCCTCTCGCACAGGATGACTTCTTGGCTGGTACCGGTAGTCGGCCGATAACCGGAGGCGGTCCGATGTGATATTGTCCCGGCCCTGGTGGATCGTCAGGCTGTGGAGTACGATCACGTCGCCGCACGCATAGTCGCCACCGACCCAGGAGGAATCGTCTTCGACGGCTACTTGACGGCCGCCCGGACCCACGCCTTCGGACGTCTCCAGGATGCCGTGACGGTGTGATCCCCGGTTGACGGCGAGTCCGCCGAGTTTCTCGGGACAATCGCCCAGGGGAATCCAGGCCGTCCACGTCTCGTCCGATCCACCGATGAAATAGTTGTCCTGGTGTGGAGGGGTCGAATGGGTGTTCATGTCGGGGAATACAACCCTGCAGATATTCCGGCTGTGGGCAAGTACGGATTCACCAAAGAGCGCTTCGAACATTCGGATAATCGCGGGCTCAAGCGCAAGCGCGTGAAAATCGCGTACACGCAGGAGGTCCTCGTAGAAGGCCTGCCACCGCGGGACGCCGCTTTCGCCCACGCGGATACCGGGATTCGCGATGCCTTCCATCAGGTCCGATTCATCCGCGAGCCAGCCGTGTTCCCGGCACACTTCAAGCACCTGTCGTCTCACCTCAAGTACGCACTCCGGGTCGAACAGGCCGCGGAAGAACAGGCACCCGTCCTCTTTTGCCCGTTGCCGGAGTTCACCCGGATTCGCCAGGAGATTGGTCGCGTCCTCCAGGGAGTGGATCTGCTTCATGTCAACCATCGCCATGAGATCGTTCCTTTCGTACATCAAATCGTATTTCAAATGCAAGTTTCATTTGAATGAGATGACACCTAAAATGCGAATTTCGTGGCCGGCATGCCAGTGCTAATCGGTGCTGATCGGATGTCACCTCATGAATCACAAGCCTGCATTGAAACCTTTTCGTTTGCCAACGGGAACTCCTGAGTTTTGGTCAACGTCTAACATAAAGAGTAGTCGCCAGTGACCGCGTGTCCGGGAGAGTTGTAATGGTTAGATTTCTGATGTATGTCTTCGGTGAGTTTAAACAGCAGAAACTGACACTGGGCATGTTGGCGGGGTCTGTCACGTATTTTGTGTAACTGACTGTTTCATGTGATGGGCACTCTGTCTTCGTACATGATGACGAACTGGTTGATGGCGGCCGTCCAGTGGACAAGGGGCCGGGTCCACCTTCGGGACAGATTGAGCAGAGCCAGATAGAGCAGTTTCCTGGCCGCCTCGTCTGTGGGGAAAGCGCCTTTGGTCTTGATGATCTTGCGCAGTCCCCGGTTCATGGATTCGATGGCATTGGTAGTGTAGATGACCTTCCTGATCTCCTGTGGGAAGGCGAAGAACGGGCTCAAGTGGTCCCAGTGCCTGCGCCATAGCCGGCTGATCGTGGGATATTGCTTATCCCAGTGTTCTGCGAAGCGATCCAGCGCGGCCTCGGCCTGCTCCAAGGTAGCGGCCTGGTATATCGCCCGGAGATCCTTGGCCACCTGCTTACGGTCCTTCCAGGAGACGTAGGTCAGGCTGTTACGCACCATGTGTACGATGCAGAGTTGCACCTGGGTCCTGGGATACACCGTCTCTATGGCCTGCGGAAAGCCAGAGAGCCCGTCGCAGCAGGCGATGAAGATATCGGCAACGCCCCGGTTCTTCAGTTCGGTCAGTACGTGGAGCCAGAACTTTGCCCCTTCGTTCTGCTCGATCCAGAGCCCCAGGAGTTCCTTGTCGCCGTGCAGGTTAACGCCCAGGGCCAAGTAGACTGCCTTGTTCCTGATGCTGCCGCTATCACGTATCTTGACGAACAGGGCATCCAGGAACAGGATCGGGTAGATCTCATCCAGGGGCCGCGACTGCCAGGCCAGGGCCTCGTCGGTCACGGCGTCGGTGATCCGCGAGACCAATTCGGGCGAGATGGACACCCGGCATGAGATCTTCGATATGGCCCTGGATATCCCGGGTGCTCATGCCCCTTGCGTACATGGAGATGATCTTGTCGTCGAAGTCCGGCCAGCGTGTCTGGTACTTGCGGATCAACTTCGGATCGAAGCTGCCTTCGCGGTCCCGGGGGATCTCTACCGGCAGAGCGCCCTTGTCGTCCTTGAGCGTCTTGGTGGTCTTGCCGTTGCGACTGTTGCCGCGGTTCCTGCCATCGGGGGCATGCTTCTCGTAGCCGAGATGATCGGTGAGCTCGGCTTCCAGGATCCGCTCGGCCATGCGCTTCTTCATGCGCTTGAGCAGGCCGTCTTCGCCGAAAAGGTCCTCGGCGTCCACCCCGTCTTCCATGAGCTCGTCCAAAAGACGGTCGATCTTACTTGAGGGTTTTCTTTCTCTGGCCATAGCACTTCCTCCTTGTGAGCAAGATACAGGCTATTGCCAGTTACACAAAACTTGTTACAGACTCTGTTGGCGGAAATAGCAGGATTTCACGTCAATTCAAGATCCGCCGCGGATTGTATGACACCAGACCCGGTGCCGACTCCATTCACTCTCGAGGATACCGATGAAAAACCGCAAATCCTCTCCGTAGTAAACCGCAACCGGCAGCCCCGTTCGCCCCCCGGTCGACATAGCCGTAGTTCCTCCCCAATCCCCCATCTTGCTACAAGGGAGCTACCCTATGTATCGGCCTACCAAACTCTTCTTCGTTTTTTCTTTCATGATTACATTTCTTGCAGCCGCCTGCAGCAAGTCTTCCAATCCGCTAAACTCGTCGCAACCAGCTCAGACGGTGGAACGGATTCCCGCCGGGAAAGTGGTGGCGGTGACTTCGGACAGCCAGCCTGGATTGACCGCGGCTGATCCGAATGCAGGAAGTGCAAAAACCAACTCCGGCACCGAGATATCCACTGGGGATACGGATGCTGCAGTAAAGTTTCCCGGCAGCGAAACCGGATCCGGGATGGTGGGGAAATCGCACGGATCGAACCATCCCCCTGTATTGAACCGGCCTCAAACTAACGGGAACCGGGTCCTCCTGATGCCGAGAGGCCCTGCGGCGTTTCTGGCGTTTTCGGGAGAACCGGCTACGGATCCCGATGGAGACGATCTGTCATATCGGTTTGCGTTCGCATTGTCGGACGGGAACGGCATCCAGACACCTGAAGAAGTCCTGTTGAGTATCACCCGAGAGGGTAACCGCTTCGGGATTCTGCCCGATGGTGACATCACGCCGGCAGTGTTCTCCGCAGTCTACGGAGGGCGGGCCAACATACCCGTTGTACAGTCTGCAATCTACGCCAGCGACGGAACCGCGGAAAGCATCCCTGAGGTCTATGGCCTGTTCGTAGTATACGACGCTTCCGCCCAGTTCTCGGCACCCGCGGAATACGTGGCAGATCAGCAATGGGAAAACCCCAATGCCATCGACTGGTACGAGGGCACATCAGCGCCCGCTGACGGCGCGTTTCCCACGTGGACCGGAGTTACAGCCGGGCACAGAGACTGGAGGTTGGACCGTGCGCCTCGTACGATCCGATGCGAGATCGTAACGTTCTCAGGCTTTTATTCCTTCGAAGACTGGGGAGAAGACAATGACCTGTTTACAGTGGCGTCAGAGGCCAGGTCGACTTCCGGTACGGTGCGGTTGTCCTTCAATTCGACTCCGGACTTTGAATCGCCCGCTGACGAGGATGGGGACAATGTATACCGGTTACGTGCGGTAAACACGCATGACATCAATAACATCAACCTGGAAGGAAATCCAACGGGATGCAGCGGATCGCTGCTTGACTTTACCATCCGGGTCAAGGACGTGGGCGTCCCCGCGCCACCCTCTATCGTGAATGCAAGGTTCCTGGAATCGGACGACACCATGCTCGAGGTGTCCTGGCTCGATCCGGCCGGTTTTTTTGAAGACGGTTCCCTGGTGCCGTTCCCCGAAGGTTTCGAGGTAAACGATTACGACTATCGTTACCGTCCCTTCGGGGAGGCGGCCTGGACCGAGGAAGTGGGCGACTTTTTGACGGACACCTCGGTCACGATCGACGGCTTGACCGAATTGGCCTACGAGGTACAGGTACGGGCCAGTAACCGGGAAGGTTTCGGAGAATGGTCACCTGCCGTTGAAGTCTCAAAGCTGACCCATACGGTCTGCTTTGGCGCGACCCAATACACCACCGTCGAGGGAAGCCCGGATGGTGTCGAGATCGAGGTACATCTGGACCCTGCGGCGGGAAGCATGCCGGTCACGGTGCCCATTGAGGTTGTAGAGGAAAACGGTGCCGGGCCGGACGACTACATCGGTGTGCCGTCCAGTGTGACCTTCGAACCCGACGAAAGCGTCAAGACTTTCTCCGTGGTAGCCCTTACGGACGAGGATCAGGATGAAGGTACAGAAGAGTTCATCCGGATGACGTTAGTCGATCTTCCTGAAAACGTCTCTACGGAATCGCCGGCATCCGCCGAGGTGGTGCTGGAGGACGAGCCATCGAAACCTACGATCGTAAGCGTGAGGATTTCTTCCACACCGGAACAAGGATCATACTATGATAATCGAGAGATTATTGAGGTTGAAGTGGTCTTCAGTGAACCGGTCGATGTAGTAGCTGCGATCAGACCTTACGTTTGGCTCAGGATAGACTACCCGAATAGGAAAAAAGCTCGATACTCGCACGGAACGGGCACGAATAAGCTCTATTTTCAGTACAGTGTAGGCTTACACGACTTCGACACAAGCGGTGTAGGAGTTGACAGTGGCGACATCCAGCCCAACGATGGGTCAATCACCGCCATTTCCAGCGGTGTGACAGCGGATTTACATCAGAATGGGCTCCCGGATGACTTGAATCACCGGGTTGACGGATGCCTGAGATAGTGGCCCGATTGATTGGTGGCAGCTGTGCGGATGGATAACGCAGCCGCCGGCACTGCTTAGCGGAGGAACTCAGATCTCCTCCATCCCGACGCATGTAGTTCCTCGCCATTTCCCATCAAGCTGAAGGGAGCTACCCATGACACGGTCTTTCTCATACCTCTTACTGATGCTTACGCCGCTTGTGGTCGCCTGCGGTGAACCATCCGATTCGATTGAACCCACGCAACCGGTACAACCGGTTCACTGGACTCCCGCTGCGGGAGCTTTACCTGAAGCATGCATCGACCGGCCGGATTGGGCCACTCAGCATGAGACCGAGAGGGTCCATGACGTCGGCATGTCATCCGGAATGATGAATGCACAGCAGGAAAGCAGGCGGCCATCCTCCATGATGGCTTTCCAGGATGCAGACCGGGACAAAGGTGATGAAGAAGTTATCCGGCAGATGTCCGGAGGTCTACCGGCGTTCGCCATGCCTTCCGTGCTTGCGACCCGGGGTATGGACCTTGGACCGTCAAGAATGATTCCGGCTATTGAGGGACTCAGGTTAACCTCAACGCCCCGTTTGGAGGCTATCTATGAATACGGCGAAGTCATAGAGATCGAGGCGAAATACGACGAACCGATGCAGGTCTTAGGCCGTCCCTATCTGTTACTCGAACTGCGCAGTCCCGGTACCCAAAAGGCCTACTACGATCATGGATCGGGTACGGTGCATCTTTCTTTTAAATACCGCGTAGGTAAAGGCGACTGGGATAGAAGCGGACTGTGCGTTTTTGCCGGCCAGGTAAGCCTGAATGGGGGATCCATCAACGCTGTTTCCGATGGGGCTAAAGCGTGCCTCCACCACACCGGTTTGCCCGATGATCTGAATCACCGCGTTAATGGATGCGTTGGTGGATAAACGGGATTAGTTGGGTGAAACCAAGCGGTTTTAGAGCTCTAACGAGGGATGAGGGAATCCAGTTGCGGAACTTACTCAACTACCGATATAGACGGTACCAACTTCCTTTGAATGGACACCCACAAGTTCCTGTTCGATGCGCACAGCAGCCCCTTTCGGTCATCCACTGGCGAGTACAAGGTTCCATCCAGTCTTCGAACGAATCCGCCCGCCTCTTGCGCGATAAGTACACCCGGTGCGTGATCCCAAACCAGGGTGCGGTAGTAAAACAGGAACTGCGTTTCATTCTTCGCGAAGGAAGGATAGTTGTGGCCTGCGCATCGAGTTCTTCCAATGGACTGGAAGGAGCTGAACGAAGCTTCGGCGGTGAGGCGCAAGGAATCCGGCAGGTACGACGTCATCGCCGCGCCGCGAACACAATCCAGGGGTAGGCAGGAGGATTCGACGACCAGGCGCTCACTTCCTTCAAAGGCCCCGCATCCTTTTTCAGCGCTTACCAATGTGCCTTCCAGTGGGTTGAGTATCCATGCCCCGATTGTAATGCTCGAGTGAATGAGGCAAACCATGATGTCAAACTCTGGTTTGCCAGCCGCGAAGTACCGAGTTCCATCCAGGGGATCGACAACCCAGACGGGAGCGTCAGCGTGTAGTGAGGACAACAGGTCCGGATCGTCGTGCACACTCTCTTCTCCAAGGACCAACGAGCCGCTGATTAACCCGGGCAGATGAGATGCCAGGAATCTCTCGCACTTGGTATCCGCAATGGTCGTTAAATCACCGGGAGTTTTTTCATTAATATCATCCTGTCCGAGGTTTCTCCAAAGCGGCAGGATGATCTGCTCGGCCGCCTCGCGAAGGAGGGCCTCAACCAGGGCGTGGGGGATATTCATGGTTTTAAGCGTCATGCTATTGAATCCATACATCCCTATGCTATCGGCCTTCCCCAGACAACTCTCGACCGCAACTGAAAGTGTAGAACCCCTTCGCCATCTGCATAATCTTCCAGGATTCGGGATAATGCGACGTCAAATCCCGAGACGTTACTGTCACCCATGTGTTCCCTGGACATACTTTCTCTGGAATGAAAAGACTCTACGTAGTCGTCTACCGTCTGGCAGAAGCCAATTGGGGCCGTCCACCTGTCTCCGATCAGGCGCAGTTGGTTCCTGTTCACAAGCTCACCTATCAGGTCGATTTCCTTATAATGGCGATTGGTAGAGTACTGTCTAATGAGTTCGCGTTCCGTTTCATTCCAGGGTGAATCGAAGGGCCGATCTCCCTCAATGATTGCGACGTATCGATCCGGTGACAGTATCTCATTGAATCTTGGGAACACCACGCTCCAATCCATCCAATGAATGCTCCCCCGGCAGTCACCAAAGAGTAACCCGGTTCCAGTTTAACCTCTTCGACTCGACCCAGAATCCACCTGAGGTTCGGATGGTTTCCCTTGTCCAGCGATCTACCTACCCGGATCATTTCCCGGGAGAAATCAACGGCGTCAATCGAGGCCACATGATCGACGAGCGATCGAGCTATCCTTTCCGTACCGCACCCGACGTCAAGCACTCTACCATGCGATTCTCCAAGCAGACTCAGGAGAATCGTATACGTTTCATCAGGATAAGGGGGCCGACGCTCATACGATTCCGCCATACTTCGATTCTTGAAGCGTGTGGCGTATTCGTACTGATACTGTAGTGGTCCTGGTAGATTACGGTTCAATTCAGGCTCGTATGTGGTTGTACTTTTAACGAATCATCTGGTCCGAAAGCTGCGATCTAATCGGCCGAAGCTCACCTGAATCCAAAATCATGTACTTTTTGATACGCTTTCAGTTTTTCCTGGTCCGGTTCCTCGAGACCATATGCCTGGAAGAACGGACCGATCCATTCTTCGCCCAGGTTCCGGCGGATCGTTCCGCGGGCCGCAACGAAATCCAGATACCGGTCTCCGACCCCGGCGTAGCCTAGGTCGATGTAACCGCTCAGTCTGCCGTCCTGGAACATGACATTGGGCAGGCAGTAATCTCCATGTGTGAAGACCAGGTCTTCCACCTCGGGCATGCCCTTTTTTATATCAGATAGCTGATCACTGAAAATGGTTCGGGTCGCGCCTTCAGGGATATACTCGTCCAACACGCCGTTTTCGATCAACCCTTCCGCCCAGGTGAAGAAACTCGACATGCGCCAATCCAGGGTGCAGGACTCGGTGCTCAGGCTATGCACTTCGCGCAACCCCTTAGCGAATTCCCGCACGAGATTCGCTGGATCGCCAGTCTCTTCCGGTTGAATCCCCGAGACGCCTTCCATCTGCGTCATGAGCAGGAACTGCGTATCGCCTTCGACGTGAAAACACTGCAACTCGGGTACGGAGAGTTTGTCCCGCAACCACGAAAGGGCTACCGTCTCCGTGAGGAGATCCGATTCCTGTGGCCTTAACCGGACGTCTCTTGTCTTCAGGATCAAACCGAGCTTCAGGGTGTGCGTGTAGAGAAACACGTCCGAGCAGGACTCGGTCCGGAGGTTTCGGCCATCGGACGTGTAGCCCCTCAGGCGAGACTGTACGGGATCTGGGAGATTGCTTGGATTGATCGAGCGTGAACTCATGACTCACACGTACATCTGATGGCACACCGTGAACGGCTGTGTGGTGTAAGAAAGAAACAGGACGCTCCCATCAAACGACAACAACTGCTGGAGCCTTCGCTGGTAACCGGGATGATCGATCATTTTCTCGGTGTCTGTTTTTGAAACCCAGGCGACATCGGTCGTTTCGTATCCCGCCCGGGCTTCACCGGACAGCCAGGTACCGAGGAAGTCAAAGATTACTCGGCCTTCACTTAGGTTGGTATACACCCCAACGAGTCGATCGACCGAAGCCGCGATGTTTGCTTCTTCCTGGAGTTCACGGATTACTCCATTGACGATGGTCTCGCCTTCCTCGATCTGGCCTCCGGGAAACTCCCATCCACGCCGCGGTGTACGAACCAGGAGTACCTTTTCTTCGTGCCCTACGAGGATGCCAGTTGTGACGAAAAACTTAGGAGGGACTGTAAGCATTTAATACCTGACTGGTGGATTCTGACCACCTCCCACTCTCCCGTTCACTCAGCTCTCCACTCGCCGTCGAATCCCGTATAACCATCGGTATAGTGCTTGAGGCGTTCGGGCAGTCGTTCGGCCAGGGACGCGGCCGAATCGGGCAGGGGCCAGGGAGCGTCAATGCGCCAGGACTTGGGACGGAACCCGATGCCGCAGGAATACCGACGTTCGTGGGTGGCCATGTTGGCGTGCCAGGTAAGCGCGGCGAAGCAGATCAGGTCGCCGGGGTCGGCCTCGACCGGGACGCAGCCGGGCACGGCCATTCCATCGTACGGTGTGTCCGGCGTCGCGCCTTCGGGGTACAGGCCGCCGCGTTCCGGTCCGAGGACATACCCGTCGGGACCTTCCCAGTCCGGACAGTGGGATTTTTCTATGACGGCGATACCGCTTTGGTCGGGATGGCTGCCGTTGAGGTAAAACCAGGCGCCGCTGGGGATGGGGAACCTGTTGAGCACGTCGTTGGCGGTCTGGGGATTGTCGATGTGACCCCGGTGGTCCTGGTGCCAGCGGCCCATGCCTTCACCAGGAGTACGGAGAATGGCCGCCGAACGGTGCAGGCAGAGTTCGCCGGCGCCGTGTATTGTTTGGATGAAGCGCATGTAGGCCGGCTGGTCGACGAGATCCCAGACGGGCTCGCTGTCCTCGGCAAAGGCCATGTGATACCGGTTGGACGCCGGACCCAGATCGCGTTCGGGATCCAGGTGCCGGTCTATGGAGTCCTTCAACGCCTCCACCATGTCCGGTTCGATCAGCTTGCGTATGACACAGAACCCGTATTCTTCCACGCAGGCCAATGCGGACTCGATATCGTCGCGGTCGAAGTGGTAGTTGTAGTCGGGCATAACGTGGTCTCCAGGTGTCCAGGTGCTTCAGCATCATGCTCTTCGAGTCAATGGTCCCGTGATCCCGTGAAGTCCGGTGCGAAGCCTGGCTCTACGATGCGATCAAGGAGCCCTGCAATCCATTCAAGGAATCCTTTAGTAACCGGTCGACGTCAAGGGGATGCTCCATGCATGTGTAATCGCCCACCGTTTCAGCAGCGGATTTGAATGATCGTATCTCCGGATCGGTTTTGGACCAAAGGGCCGCGAGGAATCCGATCCCGGCGGCCGCCGCGGCTTTCAGGTCGTCCACCGAATCTCCCACGTAAACGGTCTCATCCGGAGAGGTTTCCTGGTCCGACACCGCCTTCAAGAGTCCCTCGCAGTCCGGCTTGGGTTCGGATACATCATCATCGAAAACCATGACATCGAATTCGCCCAACCGGACATGCCGGCGCGTGATATCCCAGGCGCCCCGGCTCTTGCCTGTGATGATACCCGTCTTGACATCGCGGCCCCGGAGGGATGACAGGAGATCCGGAATACCCGGATACACTCCTTCGAAGCACGTGTCGTGGAGGACGCGGTAATTCTCAAGGAACCGACGGTGGGTACCTTCCACTTCGTCGGGAGGAACAAAATACCCCAGAAGACGCGGCTCGGAATTCAGCCGGAGTGACGCCAGCCGGTCTACGGGGATTTTGTCGTGGCCGATCTCTTTGATGGTACGCTCCATGGCCTGGACGTAAAGGCGCCACGTGTCGATCAGCGTTCCGTCCAGGTCGAAAAGAACAACAGGTTTCATTTACCGTTGGAACCTCGGCTTGTCATGAAGGCCTCGATTGCCCTGAGCGTATATGTTTCGACAGGTAGATTCAGCGCGTCAGCGGGGGTTGTCCACACGTAATGTTGCGCTTCGTCATTGAGTTGTACAATTGTACAATCCGTCTTACAGGTGAAATCCAGAAAAACGAAGTGCTTTCGTTTCCAAAAGGTCTCGTCGAAGACGAAATCCTGGTATATTAAAAACTCGATGTCGTAGACCTCCAGGCCGGTCTCTTCCTTCACCTCGCGTCGCAGGGCCTCTTCCGCCGTCTCGCCGAGTTCAATATGACCACCCGGAATGATGTACAGGTCATTGAACTTGTGGGATCTGAGCAGAAGGATCCTGCCCTCCGGATCCTGGATCAACGCACCTGCTGTAGGCTCCGGATATTTGGAATCGCTCATGAGGAACGGACCAGTAGGCGATGAACCCTACTAATTCAAAACGTTCGCACCGTCACTGCGGCCAATAGACAGAAAGGTCAAGCAATCGAATCCTATGAGAGCATTAATCCCCGGACGGTAATGGTATTGTGGGCGACGGCCGGTCTCCGAAGTTCTCCAACTTCACCCGTTCAAGCATCTGCGACATCTCACGGACGATCTCCGGGTGGTCGCCGTACCGGTTTACCCGTTCCGAGATGTCGTCGTCGAGGTCGAAGAGTTCACCCGTGTAGTCATGGGGAGTATAGCCCCGTTCCTCCTTGAACCATTCGGGCTCGCGATTGTCGTCTCCGCTCGGTGAATCGATGTAGACCCAGTTGCCCCTTCGAATGGCGAAGTTTCCCCGTATGCTGTGGTGTATGGCGAACTCCCGCACAGGTTGATCCGTCTTTCCCTGCAGCAGCGGAAGCATACTAACACTGTCCTCGCCTTCATCCTCCTGAAGTTCGACTCCGGTCAACTCGGCACAGGTGGCCATGAAATCGCCCAGGATGGTGAGTTGATCGCAGACTGCACCGGCGGGTGTGACGCCCGGCCACCTGGCGATGAAGGGAACCCGGTGGCCGCCTTCCCAGGTATCGCGCTTTACGCCGCGCAGGTTCGCCATGCTGTAGTGGCCGTGGATTCGCGCGTGTTCATAGCTTCCGCCGTCCGCGGCTGGTATGCACTCCGGCCCGTTGTCGCTCGTGAAGATCAGCAGGGTCTCATCGGCGATCCCACGCCGCTCAAGTACCGCCATGACCTCGCCCACCACCCAGTCCACCTCGCACACGAAGTCGCCGTACAGCCCTGCACCGCTTTGGCCTTTGAAGCGTTTGTTGGGCACGATGGGCGTATGGGGTGACGTGAGCGGAAAATAGAGGAAGAAGGGTTCGGAACCGGACGATTCGATAAATTCGACCACGCGGCGAACGAATTCGGGGATCATCTCCTCGAGTGTCCAACCGGGTTTCATGATGCCGGGCCAACCGAACATGTCATCGGGTTTAGGTACAACCGGTTTGTCGGTCACCCGATCCTGCTCGAACCAGGTGTAGGGCGGGAAATTCGGCACGTCCACGCCGAAATACTCATCGAATCCACGGTCGACAGGACCCCCGCCCATGGGTTTTCCAAAGTCGACGTTCCGTTCCAGTTCCAGGCGGAGTTCCCTGTCCGGCCTGCCAATCTCGGTACCTGCATGTGCCGGCGAGCCGTCAAGGGTAGCCCAATCCCACCCCAGGTGCCACTTGCCGATGCACGCCGTTCGATATCCCTGCTGACGAAGCAGTTCGCCTACGGTCAGGCGATCAGGTTCGATCAGCGGCGGATCGTAGGGCCACAGGACGCTCGTCTTCAGCGGAGTGCGCCAGGCGTAGCGGCCGGTCAGCAGGGCGTAGCGGCTTGGCGAGCAGACACTCGAGGGGGCATGGGCGTCGGTGAAACGAATACCCTGGGCCGCAAGCCGGTCCAGGTTGGGCGTCGGGATTTTGGAATCGGGGTTATTGCACCCCATGTCGCCGTATCCCATGTCGTCTGCGAGGATGTAGATAATGTTGGGCCTGTTTTTTGCCATACGAAGTCATTCTCCGTGATACTGGTTGGCACTTCGTTTCGTACACGGTGATGTTAGTCATATTCTACCCGGACGGTCTCGAAATCAAGTAACTTTCCAGAGTGCCCGGATCGCGCCGGGTCTGGACTGCGCCGGGATTACGAATCTCTTGACCATGAACACTCTTTCGCTAACTTGGCGGAACGTGAGCCAGACCTGGTTTGCCATGATGTGCGCGAACTACATCAGCAGCGGAGAGGAGGGATCCGAACATGGGAATTAAACACGATGATGGCTGGAATATACCGGCGGACAGCCCCTTTTATCCGCCGCTGCCGGCGGTCTATCGAAATGTGCGATTCCAATATGTCTTCTTTCATGCTGCGCCTGCCGCCGTTCAGGACTATCTCCCGGAGCCTTTGGAAGCAGCGGAGGACGGATTGTGCGTGGCCTCAGGGTTGGAGGTGCCTATTTGTCCGAATTACGGCCCCTTCGAGGAGTCCTTCATCGTGATGAAGTGCCGATTCAGGAATCAGTCCGGATTCTACTGTTCCCATGTGTTTCATAATGGTCCCGCGGGTATCGCCGCGGGCAGGGAGATTTACGGGACGCCGAAGGTGTATGCGGATTTGAAGGTTTCGTATGCGGGTCGGTCCATGGTGACGGAAACCTCGTTCGGCGGAGCGCCGGTGTTGAATATCAGCACCAGCATGGAAACCGATGCCCCCCACGAAGCGATGCCTTCCCTTACCCCGGCCTGGCGGTTGAAGATCATCCCCAGGGCCGACGGTCCGGGCCCTGCCGTCAAACAACTGATCGATTGCAGCGAAACAACCCAGGATGTGCAAATACACCACACCGCGAAGGGACAGGGCAGGATTGACCTTGGCGCTTCCACGCGGTGCGACCTCACCCCGCTGTCACCGGTGGAATATGGCGATGCCTACTACATGGAGAGCAGCTACTCCGAGCAATATGCGCGGGTTGTCTATGACTATTTAAGCGACAAACCGTAACGGATGAGCGCGGAATCGTTACGTATGGAAAACAAGTTGAAGATCGGTATTCTTTACCCTCATTACTCCGCGGAGGACGACTACCCGCGTCTTGCCGCCGCGCTGAAGCCTGCGGTTGAGGTTAAGGTGGTTCATACAGATGGTCCAAACCTGCATCGAATCGACAAGAGTCTTGTGACCGGTAGTCGGGAATACCTGTTGGCGGGAGCGGAGGAGCTGCGTCCTCACAACGTCGCTGTCTGTATGTGGGCTTGCACAAGTGCGAGTTTTGCCTTTGGCGTTGAGGGAGCGCGGCGCCAGGCGCAGGATCTGGCCGATGCGCTCGGCGTCCCGGCATCGAGCACATCGTTGGCGTTCCTCAGTGCCGGCAAGGCACTCGGACTGAAGCGTGTTGCCGTTGCCGCAACCTACCCCGAAGAACTGTCCAACGCCTTTCGCGACTTTTTGGAGACGGGTGGCATTGAAGTGGTTCACATGGGGTGCCTGGGTGTCTGGACGGGGGATGAGGTCGCTCTTATTGAACGCGACGAGGTGGTGCGCTTTGTGCGTGCCAACGATCATCCCGACGCTGAAGCGGTGTTGATCCCCGACACCGCGTTGCACACCGTTGGTTTCCTGCCTGAACTTGAGGCAGCGGTCGGCAAGACGGTGCTGACTGCGAACCAGGTGACGATGTGGGAAGCCTTGCGCCTTGCGAACTGTTTAACGCCGCAGTCCGATCTGGGACATTTGATGACGGTAGTCACCTGACTCGGATTACCACCGATTTCAATTGCCACCGACTTCAGGTGCCATCGGTTTCGATCGCCACCGACTCTGGCCGAAACGATATGTACGGAAGCCTGGATGCTAACCTTGTTCTAAGTAGTTTGGCAGGTAACTAAGGAGATCAGCATGGATCGATTTATTGAAGTGACCCTCAGGAAACGCGATGTGAGATGCGTTGCGCGGATGCTTGACGACCTTGCGCCGAGAACGTGCGAGACGGTATGGAACGCACTGCCACAGGAAGGCGACGCCTTTCATGCCAAGTACGCAAGCAACGAAGTATTCGCTCTTGTCCCACCCTTCGCGCCGAGTGAGCCAGGTCTTGAGAATCCAACGATTACGCCGACCACCGGCGATCTGCTTTACTTCTTCTTTCCACCCGGCGCCGTCAACGTTCCATCGTTGCGTGAGGCTGCCCACAGCACGGGCCTGGTCGATCTTGCGATATTCTACGGAAGGGACAATTTGATCTTGTCGCCCACCATGGGACTGGTCCCCGGCAATCGTTTTGCCGAGGTAACTGAGAATCTTGAGGAGATGGCGGAGGCGTGCAATAGTGTCTGGCGTGAGGGATTTGCAGGAGAGCGGCTGGCGTTTCGCCGATTGGAATAGATCAGTATAGACAAAACCGGTCCGGACATGACCACAGAAATGATACGAATTTCAACCAGCCATTCCATCCAACAGCCGGTGTCAGCCAATTTAACCTGTGCCTAACATTGCCGGCAGTTCGGTTAAAGACAAGATTTCATAGTCCGGGCTGATTCCCGAATCGTTCGTTATTCCCTCGCGGTTAAGCCAGACACCGCGTGCACCTGCAGACTCCGCACCTGAAACGTCCGTTTCCAGTGAATCTCCCACGTGCAATAGCTGGTCCAGATCACATCCCGCCTTTCGTGCCGCGATCTGAAATGTCCTCGGATCAGGTTTCTCAATACGGACGTCTTGAGCGTAAACGGCAAAATCAAAACGACCTTCAAGTCCGAACAGTTCCGGGTAGTTGTTGCCGTTCGACAACAGTCCGAGTTTGAAATGCGGCGCAAGGGCATCGAGCGAGGGCACGACATCCTCGTACGGTTCGATTTCGTTGAATCGATTCTTCAGGTATACTTCGTTGAGACGTGTCGCCAGCTCAGGTCCAGGATGACCGACAAACTCAAGCATCTTGAGAAAAGACTTCCGCCGAATCTCGTCGTAGTCTTTCAGATTACCCGTGAACCCTTTTTCCTCCCGGTCACGAATCGACCACATCTCGTCTACCGTAAGACGGTGGACTCTCTCACCTGGAACACACTTTAACAATTCATCGCGAACCGACTTCATAGACCGCATTATGACCCGATCCGTGTCGATCAAGGTCATGTCTACATCGAATGAAATCGCGGAGATGTTCAAGGGATATGTCCTAAACGATCATTCAGTTTCTTGCTCTTGAAGTAGAATCACGATACACGAATCGGTACATATTCACGAATGAACTGCCTGCATCACCTCGGTATGTGGACGTACTTCTTTCTCCAATCGGTCTGACAGTTTGTCCTCAGCCACATCGAGTGCATAATCCATCTGCAGCCCCATCCAGAACTGTGGCGACATGCCAAAGTAACGCGCTAGTCTCAGCGCGGTTTCAGCGGTGACGCCTCGCTTTCTCAGCACGATTTCATTGATGCGTCGGGGCGGAACGCCGATGGCGAGGGCAAGACGGTTCTGACTCAAGTTCATTGGTTTGAGGAATTCCTCCAACAGGATTTCTCCCGGATGTACGGGTTCGAGTTTCCGTGTGGACATGAGCTGTTCTCCTAATGATAGTAGACAATTTCTACGATGTAGGCGTCACCGTTTCTCCACTTGAAGCATACACGCCATTGGGTGTATATAACGGAAATCGTTAAACGTCAAGCGTTATAGGGCAGTATACTCAACAACCAGGGGAATGCACTGGCTCAACGTCTTCCGCATTGGTAGATTGCCAGGTATCCATCCTGTTACCACCGGAAATACCTTCAACAAACGTCGATCGGAATTTATGGAATCTGAATACGTCTCTCAGATACCACAATTGAAATAACCCATGTTCAGAAACTACCTGACCGTCGTCTTACGGCACCTGCTCCGGTACAAGGGCTATTCGGCGATCAATGTCATGGGACTGGCCATCGGCATGGCTTGCTGCGTGCTGATCTTGCTCTACGTGCAGGACGAACTCAGTTACGATCAGCACCACGAAAACAAAGACCGGATATATCGCATGGCGATATCCTCGACGGTAGCAGGCGTCACCCATGATTGGGCGACCACGCCACCGCCCTGGGCCCCGGTTCTGGCGGAGGAATACCCCGAAATCGAGCAGATCACCCGGATAAAACCACCAAACTCCCGCTGGTTGGTTCGACATGGAGAAGAGCGGTTTTACGAGAAGAACTTCGTATTTTCGGATCCAGCGATCTTCGACGTATTCACCATCCCCCTGGTCCAGGGCAATCCGAAAACGGCCTTGGCCGAACCCCATACCGTCGTGGTCTCAGAGGCCATGGTAAAAAAGTTTTTCGGGGATGAAAACCCGATAGGCAAAGTAATTTCCGCCGATGACCAGTTTGAGTTTACGGTTACCGGCATCATGCGGGATCTGTCGAAGAACTCGCACTTCCATGCTGATTTTCTGGCTTCCTTTGCCACGATGGCGGCGGCTGGCATATACTTTGAGCCGAGCACCATGGAGAACGCCAATTTATCCCTATATACCTATCTACTACTCGAGGAAGGATCTGTACCCGACGACCTGGAGCGTAAATTCCCCGGATTCCTGGAAAAACACCTCGGCGAACGGCTTCAAACCCTTGGCATTGAAATCAGGCCTTACCTCCAGCCTCTCACCGGGATCCATCTGCATTCAAACATCAAGGCTGAAATCCGGGCAAACAGCGACATCCGGTACGTCTACATCTTCTCCTCTCTGGCCGGTTTCGTGCTGCTGATCGCATGCGTGAATTTCATGAACCTTTCCACCGCCCGATCCGCCCGAAGAGCGCAGGAGGTCGGTATTCGAAAGGTCCTTGGAGCCCAACGAAATCAACTGATCAAACAGTTCACAGGCGAATCCGTCGTTTTTGCAATGATTGCGTTGTGCGTGGCCCTGGGTCTGGTTCATCTGCTCCTCCCGCAGTTCAACCTGTTATCCGGTAAAGGCCTTGCGATGGACTATCGATCGAGTTGGCTGGTTCCTTCCCTGGCAGCCATCGCACTCTTTGCAGGGATTGCCGCTGGAGGATATCCCGCGTTTATCCTTTCATCCTTCAGGCCGGTTGCCGTGCTCAGCGGCGCGTTGAAAGCGGGAGCATCCCATTCGTTACTGAGAAAGGCACTGATCACCCTCCAGTTCACCGTCTCCATCATCATGATCGTCGGAACGGTCGTTATTAACGATCAAATGGAGTACATGCAGAACAAGAAACTGGGATTTGATAAAGAACACCTGGTAGTCGTTCGTTTGCCCGACAAAGATGCCATTCTGGGCTATCAGGCCTACAAGAACGGGGTCCTCCAGTATCCTGAAGTCATCAATGTGAGTGCATCGACCAGCGTGCCTGGCAGCGAGACTTCTCTCAGCCTGGTTCAACCGGAAGGGTTTCTCAAGGATGAGAGTCCCTATGTCCGTACGATCTGGGTAGGTTTCGACTTCATGGAAACGATGGACATCGAGATCACATCGGGCCGTACTTTTTCACGAGAGTTCACCTCGGACGAGTACGCCGCTCTTATCAATGAAACAGCCGCGCGTACCTTTGGCTGGGAAGATCCTATCGGTAAGACATTCAGATATCCCGGCGCATCCGAATCCTATCCATCCATAAAGATCATCGGTGTCATGGCGGATTTCCATAACCAGTCTCTACATCAACCTATCGAGCCTTTGATGGTTATGTTCTGGGAAGAAGGCGGGTACATGGTAGTCCGGCTGCAGGGAAAGAACCTGTCACGCGGACTCGAAATCCTGCAGGATCAGTGGCGGGAAACGTATCCAAGCCATCCCGCCATGGAATACACATTCCTCGATCAGGACCTCGAGCAACTGTACCTTGCCGAACACAGGCTGGGTTCCGTATTCATCACAGGCGCGGTGCTCTCCATACTGATCGCCTGTCTGGGACTTCTGGGCCTTGCGTCCTTCATGGCTGAACAACGTACCCGCGAGATCGGCGTCCGCAAGGTCCTCGGCGCCTCGATAACGAACGTGATCCTGCTGCTATCGAAGGACTTCACGAAGCTGATCCTGCTTGCGTTCGTTGTTGGCGCTGCGGTCAGTTACTATGCCATGCAGACGTGGCTGGGGAACTTCACCTACCGAGTAGATCTGAGCTTTTGGACATTCCTGTTCGCTGGACTTGCCGTTCTTTTAATTGCCGGGCTGACGGTGGGATACCACGCGTTCAATGCGGCGACAACCAATCCCGCGGAATCGCTGCATGGCGAGTAGGGTGGAACGCCAAAGGTTTTCAAGACTAATACAGTTATCTTCTAAACATTTCGAAGCGTCATAACCTCGCCTATGGTGGATTTCTCTGATGAATGGATTAAAGTTTCCAGGAACTCATGTGCCTTTCTACTAATAGCTGTTCCGATTCCGCCTGTCGTTTATACTTCGGTGCCAATGCCACGAGGCTCGATCGCTTCCAACTCCCGGGCCTCTGACCGCATGGCGTGATAAAGATCCCAACGTAGCTGGAGATTGAGCCAGAACGAGGGCGATACGTCGAAGTATTTACCCAGCCGCAGCGCCGTGCTTGGTGTAATACCTCGTCGGCTGTTAACCAATTCGTTCACCCGCTGGTAGGGAACGTGAAGGGCTTCAGCCAACTCGCGCTGAGTCAGCCTCATCGGAATCAAGAACTCCTCCAGCAGCATCTCACCCGGGTGGGTCGGAATACGATCTGTAGGAACAAGTACCATAATAGACACCTCGCAACTCGGTTTAGTGATAGTCGACGATTTCAACATTCCGAGGACCAGCATCCGACCAAACGAAGCAAACGCGGTACTGGTCGTTGATTCGAATGCTGTATTGCCCGGAACGCGTACCCCGCAGGAGCTCAAGACGGTTGCCTGGAGGACTATTCAGGTCACGTAATTTGTCGACCGAATCCAACTGTTCAAGTTTTCGTACGGCAACGGACCACAGTGAGGACGGGCATGTGGAGCGTGCCGCACGTGTATCCTTTCCATTGAAGATATCCTCAGGGCCATTACTGCGGAACGATACTATCATAATAGCATAATAGCCCCGCATCCATGCTACGTCAACATGTCAGATTACATTGGAGTCCTGATTTTTCAAACAGCCCTCCTACTTAATTCGTCCTCCATATGAACAGATACTCATTATGGTACGACTGAGGCGATGGACCAGGAAGCACACGTCAGGGATTGTAGTTGTTGATCCTCGATTGTGGATGTACTTTTCTCGGAAGGCAAACTTCCTCAGTTTCAGGAGTTACCCCTCTTTGCCGCGAATGATCTCGTTGATCCTTTGAAGCGGCACTCCGATATGACTGGCAAACGCCACCTGAGTCATGCCCAGAGGATTCAGGAATTCCTCCAGTCGACACGATCCGAATGACCTATTCAGAGTTACCCAAAGATGACAGCGCGTTAGCAGAACGCATACGGCGCACCTTTGGCCTCGGCGATTCCGCGTTTCCACTTCACAGAATAGGTGCAGGCTATAAAAGCGTCGTTCTGGGAAGCTCCGCTGGCCTGGTCTTCCGAGTGGCGCTTAACGAGAAGGCACAATCAGGGCACAGAAGGGAGTGCGATATCATTTCAAGGCTCAAGTCCCTTCTTCCGATTGAGTTGCCGGATATCCTGGATTACTGCGAGGCATCAGAAGAATTCCCTTTTGGAGTGATGATGCAGAAGAAGATCGAAGGGCAGCACCTTGGCTCAGTACTCAAGCGATCGCCGCGGGTTCAGCCGATCGCTGGTTTAATGGGAGCGCTGATTCTCGCCATACAGGCGATCAGGCAGGACGACCTGCCGGGGTTGTCGTCATCCTCGGCTCATCTTCCAGAGGAGACATGGTCATACGCCCACTCTTTCTTGAAAACAGCCCTTACACCGCGCGAGTTGCGCAAAGCGGAAGACTGGTGGGAACGGTACCGCCGAGACCTGGAACAGGGTTGTCCGGACCATCGGTTTTCTCACGGTGACTTGTGGCATGAACACATTCTGTTCGACGCGGCCGATGAACCCAGGATAGCAGGGATCCTTGATTGGGAGCACGCGGGATTTTACGATCCAATTGTCGATTTCGTGTCTCAGATGAATCTGGGCCGTGAATATGTGACCAATATGCTTGAGGCATACCAGGCGAAGGGAGGCGGATTCGGTCCTGATGCCATCTCTCGTATTGAGCTGCACCGCCCCTACAGAGAACTCAGAGGGTTGTGCTATTGCCTGGAGACCGGCGACAGGCGTGAAGCTCAGTTCTGTGTAGAGAGGTTCAAGGCTGTTCTGACCACCAATTAAACAGTTAAGCGCACCCTTCTGACCCACAATGTAAAGTTCCTTCTGATCAACGAGGAACACCATGACTTGAATGTCGTCCTTGAGACCGGCCTTCATGTCGGCATGAGCCGATGGGCAAACCTATGACGACCAATAACGAGGTCCGTTCGAACTGGGCATCCTTCTTTTTTACACTATGGACTGGTCAGGCCCTGTCTTTGATCGGCAGCCGGGCGGCTCAGTTCGCCTTGATCTGGTGGATGGCTGAGACCACAGGGTCCGCAGCTGTTCTGGGTAGATAGCGTTACGGTCTGGCATGTCTATGCCATCAACATAGTCAGCAGTCTCGGGCGCAACTTTCAAGCATATGCAATGATAGCGTCCACTTCATTGATGGTCCCGGAAAGACACCTATTCCGTATTCAAGGCGCCAATGAAACCCTCAATGGCATTTTGAACATCGGGGGACCGCCGCTGGGGGCGTTGCTTCTGGCCATTTTACCTTACCACGCCATCATGGAGCTCGATGTCGCCACCGCAGCTTTTGCCGATGTCCCTCTCTTCTTTAACGCCTCGATTTCCATTATCCCTCTACTGGTAACCGAGCACTTCAAGGGTGACGCAATACAGCTTGGCTGGCTTAACTCGGGTTTTGGAATCGGCGTTATCGTTGGGGGCCTGGTATTGACGATATGGGGTGGTTTCAACAAACGCATTCTGACCATACTAACGGGTTAAGTATTGGCGGGCCTGGGATTCCTGCTGGTAGGCGCAGCGCCGGAAGAAGCCTTCTGGCTGGCCTGGGGCGGCATGTTGCTTAGCGGTATAGCCAGCGGTTCGGTCAATGGTTCTTTCAAAGCCCTGATACAGGTCCGAGTTCCCCCTGATCTGCAGGGACGCGTGTTCAGCACCCATAACAGTTCCGTGCAGGCCACCACGGTATTGGGGTTAATCACCATCGCCCCTGTGACGGGTTATATGGGCCTTCAGTTCTGGTTTTTGGCAGGTGGACTGTATGCTACGCTGTTAAGTGTCGCTGCTTTTTTCGTACCCTCGATTGTCAAAATCGAAAGCCGGTGCACGACTCTCAATGGGACGTCGGGGTCAGCTTAAGATCTGGAAGGTTTGATCACTTGTTCCAAATCACCTGACATGTAAAGGGCCGATCGATCATTCAGTACTCCATTGTAACAACCAGGGATGTTGAAAAACTGCTCGTCAGCCTTGGACTGGACCACGGTCGAGTTAGTCCCATCGCAGGAGGCTGGGCTTACTTTACCTTCGAAGTCGAACTGGATGATCATGGTGAGCATGTCGAGCCCCACAAGCCCGGCTGGATCTTTCGTTTTCCCAGGAACAGTGTCGTTTCCGACAATCAAAAGAAAGAAATAGCGGTAATACCCACCATCGCCTCACGTGTAGACTTTGCCGTACCTCGTTTCGAACACGTAGGCATCTGGCACGGCCATCCATTTGTAGGGTACCGTCGTATACCGGACCGTCCGCTGGATCATCCTGAACTCGCCGCGGAAACGTCCCAATCACTGGCAAACGCGCTTTCACAATTGCACGGAATACCGTCCTTGCTGGTCGCTGAGGCCTGCGACGTGGAACCCTCGGTCGATGCCTGGCGGCAGCGCTACCGTTCATTGAGAGATGAAGTTCGTACCAGTGTATTACCACTGCTTGAACCGAAAGATGAGGAAGCTGTAGAACACGGTTTCGAACGGTTTCTGCGGGAGGAACTCGCGACGCTGGAAGATGTCGCCCTGGTGCACTGCGACCTGGGATGTGAACACATTTTGATGGATGCAGACGGGGAGGCCGTGGCCGGCCTGATCGATTTCGAAGACGCTACCGTAGGCGACCCAACAATCGATTTCGTCGGTATCTATGTCACATATGGCATGGAGGCCGTTGAAAGGGTTCGAGATTACTACCGTCTTGAGTTGGACGTCAATTTCGAGCGCAGGCTAAGTTTCTACACCTGGATGGCATCCTGTCACGAGATGTTGTATGGACTGGAAGAAGGAAGATCGGACCTGGTGGAGGACGGTATATCAGGTTTGCGGACTCGACTGGGAAACGCCGGGTTGCTTTGAATTCACAGGCCCCATCAGAGAGTTTGATCCTACCTGGATCAGGTACAAGCGGCGGCATATCCTTGCTAGGCATGCAGCATTTTGAAAAACGTATCTGTACATGAGAAGTCTTCAACCCAGTATTCACACTTACCCTTCAATCGTGTTCCGACTCCAATGAAGTGCCATCCCAGTTCCAGGGTAGCCTGTACATCCCATTCAGCATCGCCTACATAGACAATTCGATGGTAAGAATCCCCCAGGGCATGTAAACACTTCCGCATGATCGTTATGCGCTCTTCACTATCGTCGCTGGAAGTCAAGACTACGTCCTGCAAGTTAAACCCTGCATGGTTCAGTTTCATTCTGGCGGTATGTCCCCAACCCCCTGTGGCGATGCCCATCGCAATTTGGTTTGAAGAGAGGAGTATATCGACAAGACCGATGGCTCCGTTGATTGGAAGACACTCACCACCGTCGTAAAGGTACTGACTCACGGTTTCTCCAAACTTCGCACGAACTTCCTGGATTCTACTCTCGTCATGGACCTGGTTCTCTTCCATCACCTGTCGCAAAACACCGATATCGGTTACGTGCCTGTAAGTACGCCAGTCCTGGCGGATACAGACCTCTCCCAGAACGTCCCTAACCAAGGCAATGTAAAGCTCATCTTCGAAACCGGCAGTTTCGACCAGGGTACCATCGATATCGAATATCGTGGCAATCTTCTTATTCGTGTCCATGCTATGTCACTAAATCCAGTATCAGCGTGACCGGATATTCAGTCCCTTTCCTTGTCTGTCCGCTGCAAGACCTTCCCGATAAAGGTAGCCTTGGCGGCCTGGTATTCTTTGCGATCTCCGTGAAGTCTCTCCCACAGATCGAGTTTCAGCCGCCGGTAGTCCGCGGCGGTACTACGATCTGCTCTCAGCATGTCCCTGAACCGAACAAACTTTCTCCATTCGTCACTGGTTTTTTCGACCATGTGGATATGATTGGTACAGGGCTCGCCCTTTTGTAAATAGTGCCTCCGGGGAATACCTTTCTCGCCTCGGAATGTATACCCGAGTTTTACCAGGGGATCGATGCACCACCTGGCTTTCTCGAAGTTCTCCACCGCTATCGCGATATCCAGGATAGGCTTGGCGGGCATTCCCCCGATCGCCGTGCTGCCTACGTGCTGGATATCCGCGACGTAGTCTCCTATAGCCGATACGATGATCTTCATCTCTGATTCGAATAGCGCCGGCCATTCTTCACAGTAGAGTGAGAGACGCAACTCGCCCCTGCGTAATCCAAGGGGAAGCTGGCGAACTGAGGTTTTGGGTTGGAGGTTCTGCAAGGCTTCGGCCCTATCCTATCCGGCATTCTATCCTTTAGGAATGGACAATTCGAGCAAGTCGTGTTATTTTCTGGCGGCTTTGTGTTAGAAAGTCTGATGGTCAAAAGCAAGATAGCAAAGGAAATCGATCCCTTCAAGAGTCGCAAGGAGCAATCTGAAATGAAGATCAAAATGGCGCTACCCAAGGGCAGCCTGCAGGATTCCACCCTTGAACTGATGCGCAAAGCTGGATTCCGTTGTTCGGTTAGCAGCCGTTCCTATTTCCCGTGGGTGGACGACGAGGAATTGGAACTCATGTTGATCCGGGCCCAGGAGATTGCGCGGTACGTCGAGGACGAGGTGTTCGACGCAGGGCTGACCGGCAAGGACTGGATCGTAGAAACCGGCGCCGACGTGGTTGAAGTAGCTGAATTAGTGTACGCGAAGCAATCCCGCCAACCCCTTCGCTGGGTGCTGGCCGTGCCGGAGAGTTCAGAAATCCAAACTATAAAGGATCTTGAAGGCAAGCGCATTGCCTCGGAAGTGGTCAACATTACCGAGAACTACTTGAATAAACATGGCGTGAACGCGAAGGTGGAGTTCTCCTGGGGCGCCACGGAGGCTAAAGCGCCAGATTTAGTGGACGCGATCGTGGAAATCACCGAAACCGGTGGTTCCATTCGGGCGAACAAACTGCGGATCCTGGATATACTGATGCAATCCACCACCCGGCTTATCGCGAACAGGAAGAGCTGGGAGGATCCGGCCAAGCGGCGCAAGATCGAGAACATCGCCATGCTGCTCAAGGGCGCCATGCTTGCGGAGGAAATGGTTGGCCTCAAGATGAACGTGAAGCGTACGGATCTTGACGCCGTGGCCGAACTCTTGCCCGCGCTGCAGAACCCTACGGTTTCTCCCCTGGCCGACGAGGAATGGGTCGCCATCGAGGTTATGATCGAGGAGCACACCATACGGCAGCTGATCCCGGCGCTTAAACGTGCCGGCGCCCAGGGTCTGGTGGAGTATCCGCTGAACAAGGTGATATACTGAGGGGTGGCCTTTTGTGAGTGGAGAGAAACCCGGAGATGTGCGCCCCCCGGCCGTAAAGGCGGCGGTACGCGCCATGTCCGGCTACAGCCTGGTTCAACCGGACTGCCCGGTCAAGCTCAACCAGAACGAATGTCCCTTTGATGTGCCCGAGGACCTTAAGCGAGAGATCGTGGACGAAGCCATGGCCCGTAACTGGGGCCGATATCCCGGTTTCGTGCCCCTGGAGGTCAGGGAGGCGATCGGAAGCCGGCACGGTCTTGGTCCCGAGCACGTACTTGTTGGCAATGGTTCGAACGAGCTTATCCAGGCGATCTTCCAGACTACGGTAGCGACTGGGGACCGGGTAGTGCTCCCCGCCCCCACCTACTCGCTCTACACCCTTATGGGCAGGATCGCAGAAGCCAACCAGCGGACCGTTTATCTCCAGAAGGACCTGGCCTTCGACATAGACCGTCTCGCCGAAGAAAGTGCCCACCCGGACGTCAAACTGGTGGTGCTATGCTCACCGAACAACCCGACGGGCTCGCTGATCACGGCAGAGGAAACAGCCCGGATCGCCAACGCGACCGAGGCCCTGGTCGTAGTCGACGAGGCCTATTACGAATTCGGGGGCGTGTCCAGCCTTGAACTGATCGCAGACTATCCCAACGTCGTCATTACCCGTACCTTCTCCAAGGCTCTCGGGGCTGCCGGCTTGCGGCTGGGCTACCTGGTTGCCGATCCGGCCCTGGTCCGGGAGATTGACAAGGTAAAGCTTCCGTACAACGTGAACATCATCTCCCTGATCACCGCGCGTAAACTGATCGCCCACGAGATGCTCATCGAGGAACGGGCGGCGCTGATCCGATCGGAAAGGCAGCGGGTTTTTGAAGCCTTGCGCGAACTTCCCGGCATACAACCCTTCCCCTCTCACGCCAACTTCATACTCTTCGAGGCGGAACGCCCGGTTGCCGACATCTTCCATGGACTGATTGCCCTCGGCGTGCTCATCCGCGACGTCAGCCGGTACCCCATGCTGGACCGGCACATGCGGGTCACCATCGGCCTGCCTGAAGAGAACGATACCTTCCTTAAAGCGCTACGGGCCGTGCTGGACGACTAGGTGCGTGTGCCTGTGAAAACAGCATTGAACCGACATGCCTGTTCGTGTCTGTCCGGTTGTCCCGGGACGTACAAAACCCTAAAACAACGGACTCCACTAAATGCATGTTAGGTTGGCTGTTCCGCAAGACGCTGATCGTCTGCTCGAACTCATGCGTGAGTTAGCGAGATTCGAGGAGTATATCAGCGAATTCGCCGTGACGCGGGAGAGCATTCTTGAGTACGGTTTTGGCGATGCGCGGTTATTCACCGCGATTGTGGCGGAACACGACGATGATCTCGTCGGAATGGCCGTTACCTATCCGATTCTTTGGACCTACACCCTTCGACCAAAGCTCGTGCTTAAAGAACTGTATGTTGTTGAGTCAGCGCGAAATATGGGTACGGGGAAGGCCTTGATGGAAGCGGTGATTGTACATGCCCGGTCCATGGGTGCGGCTGAACTGATCTGGACCGTCATGTCCGGGAACACCGCCGCCGAGGGTTTCTACCGTTCCCAGGGCGGTTACTCCGATAGCAAATGGAATAACTGGGTTTTGAGCCTCGATGAATAGAGTTGGTACATTTTGAAATGTAAGAATCCTCTACTTATACCAACCGAAGATCTCCCATCGACATTAACAGTCTTAGAATCCGAGTAGTGATCGCACAGATCGGAGTATGGCCGGCCAGGTCACAGAACCCGGAACCATGAGTTCGTGGTGACCGGCGTTCGGGACTACCGTGTGTTCTATATCGTCCCCGGCAGCACGGGCCGCTTCCGCGTAGGCTGCTCCCAGTTCGGGCGGCACGACCCAGTCGTGTTCCGTGCTGATCATGACCTGTCTTACGCCGAGGGGCAGCAGTTCAACTGGCGACCCGCAACGGCACCGTTCATCCACCTTGCCGGGCGGACCACCAGGTACTCCAAGCAGTTGTTCGACGACCCCCTGTCGGCATTCGGCGTCCGCGTGGGGCGTGAACCTTTTCAAATCTCCCGGACCGCCCAGTACCACCGTACCACGCAGCGGCAGCGGGTCTGACATCCAAAGGGGACTATTCTGCGGCAGCCTGTGCCGCGCGGCCGTCCACAGTGCCTGGTGGCCGCCCGCCGAGTGGCCGATGGTGATCGCGCGATCCAGATCAAGGGAGTGGTTCGCCGCCAGCGTGCGAAGGTGGTCCGTCGCCCGGCCGGCGTCGAGAAACGTCCCCGGCCAGCCGCCTCCCTCTTGATCCACGCACCGGTACTCGATGTTCCAGGTCGCGATGCCCTCGTAACGCAGGGCATCGGCCAGCGCGTCCGCGTTGCGCAGATCTGCGTAGATAGACAGCCAACAGCCTCCGTGCATGATCACGGCCACGGGATGAGGGCCCTTCGCCGCCGGCAAGCGTAATTCCCCAAACTGCGGAAGCGCTGGCCCATACGCGGATCGGAAATCCGCCGGTTTACTCGGCAGCGCATTGACCTTGTCGGACGTTACGAAGGGATGATTATCAGATGTGAATTTGGCGGGCATGGCGGGAAGAGTGGCAGATTCTGTTGTACTTCACTTTAGGGAATCAGACTAACGAGGGCACCGACAGCAGTATATGTGACGGCCCTGGACTCATTGAGCTTACAATACTTATAAGTTGTCCAGAGCGAGTTACTAAACCTTACTGCGACTATTTATGTTTGATCTGCAAGGTCAAAAAAAAGTCCTGCGATCACTGAAAGCGCTTACGGTTAAGTTCCATCTTCTCAACCAATCGACCCATTGCCCAAAACAACTTCGGTCCAATCTGGAAGTCTACCAGCTTTTGCAATTCTCAATATAGCCTCCCTACATAAATCCTGAGCCTTCCGGATAACACCCTCAAGAGATTCTGTATCCATATCTGCGAGGCTGCCAGCATGAAGTACTCTTGAGGCCTTATCATAGGCGTCTCGCAATGTGCGAAAGTGTTCCTTACGTTCGTCAAACTCAGACCCAAGTAGCCAAGCCCCCCTTATCGCGAGACGGTGCCGCTTTTCTCCGACTACACCTTGGTCTTCACTTAGAAGCACTGACTCGAGCGCTATCCTTAATTCGACTAACTGTTCTTCCTTGGCGGTCGCCAGTTTAGATCTACGCCATCTGGCAATTGCTAGATCTAATGTAGTTAACTTAGCTAGCCATTCATGAATTTCGAGACACCTTGTTAAATGCTCCTCGGATAAATGGATTGGCGACTGGTTTCCAGTATTCCTACGAATGCTCGAATGCCCTGGATTGAGAAAAAATGAGTCTACTTCTCCGTAGTCCCACCAACTCATAAACCATTCTACGGGATTATTGGTTTGAAGCGACATCGCCCGACATAGGCTATCTAGCGCCACCGACGACAGCTCCGAATTTCGGATAATGGGTCGTTGAGATAACCTTAGCTCGTCCTCAGTTGTTTCATCCGGCGTATAAAGCGCAGGTCGTATTTGGTGTTCGAAAGACAGCATGGCTCTTTGAGCGTACTGCTCGTGGTAGATATCATGTCTGTTGATCTGGACGGAGAGGGACCTGGGAAACTCATCGTGGTTTTTGGGTAATGTTTCGACTCTTAAACCATCTATTGGAGAAAGCTGCTCATCAGTTATCACACCCTTAAGTAGGGACCGCTGCCAGACCTTAATAGGATGGCCTTCCAGCCATCCCACAAAGATGCAAGCTACTCGTTCGGGATCGATCCTCGAGCCTGCAAGAATAAGTAACTTTGCGTAATCTTCGATAGAGGGTAGGCGTGGTGAAGCACTTGATCCCAACAGATTGTAGAATCCATTGCCGATTGCACCAGTCTCAGACGATCTGTATTGAGTAATAGAGGGCATGAATACGGAGACGAGTGCAGTTAGTTCTTTTTCACGAGTGATAATGGCATCCGGATTGGTTAGGCGGCAGTGTTCATGCATGTCGTTTCTAGAGTAAAGATCAGACATTACTGACGAATCGAAACTGTTATCGAATACGTTTCTGAAATGTGTTTTTTGGACAGCGAGTCTGTAACAAGTTTTGTGTAACTGGCAATAGCCTGTATCTTGCTCACAAGGAGGAATTGCTATGGCCAGAGACAGAAAGAATCCCAGTAAGATCGACCGTCTTCTCGATGAGCTTATGGAAGACGGGGTGGACGCCGAGGACCTCTTCGGCGAAGACGGCCTGCTCAAGCGCATGAAGAAGCGCATGGCCGAGCGGATCCTGGAAGCCGAGCTCACCGATCATCTCGGCTACGAGAAGCATGCCCCCGATGGCAGGAACCGCGGCAACAGTCGCAACGGCAAGACCACCAAGACGCTCAAGGACGACAAGGGCGCTCTGCCGGTAGAGATCCCCCGGGACCGCGAAGGCAGCTTCGATCCGAAGTTGATCCGCAAGTACCAGACACGCTGGCCGGACTTCGATGACAAGATCATCTCCATGTACGCAAGGGGCATGAGCACCCGGGATATCCAGGGCCATATCGAAGACCTCTACGGGGTGTCCATCTCGCCCGAACTGGTCTCCCGGATCACCGACGCCGTGACCGACGAGGCCCTGGCCCGGCAGTCGCGGCCCCTGGATGAGATCTATCCGATCCTGTTCCTGGATGCCCTGTTCGTCAAGATACGTGATAGCGGCAGCATCAGGAACAAGGCAGTCTACTTGGCCCTGGGCGTTAACCTGCGCGGCGACAAGGAACTCCTGGGGCTCTGGATCGAGCAGAACGAAGGGGCAAAGTTCTGGCTCCACGTACTGACCGAACTGAAGAACCGGGGTGTTGCTGATATCTTCATCGCCTGCTGCGACGGCCTGTCGGGCTTTCCGCAGGCCATAGAGACGGTGTATCCCAGGACCCAGGTGCAGCTCTGCATCGTACACATGGTGCGTAACAGCCTGACCTACGTATCCTGGAAGGACCGTAAGCAGGTGGCCAAGGATCTCCGGGTGATATACCAGGCCGCTACCCTGGAGCAGGCCGAGGCCGCGCTGGATCGCTTTGCCGAACACTGGGATAAGCAATATCCCACGATCAGCCGGCTATGGCGCAGACATTGGGACCATCTGACCCCGTTCTTCGCCTTCCCAAAGGAGATCAGGAAGGTCATCTATACCACCAATGCCATCGAATCCATGAACCGGGGCCTGCGCAAGATCATCAAGACCAAAGGCGCTTTCCCCACAGACGAGGCGGTGAGGAAACTGCTCTATCTGGCCCTGCTCAATCTGTCCCGAAGGTGGACCCGGCCCCTTGTCCACTGGACGGCCGCCATCAACCAGTTCGTCATCATGTACGAAGACAGAGTGCCCATCACATGAAACTGTCAGTTACACAAAATCCGTGACAGACCTTGGACAGCTTCACTTATGCACTCAGTCAAGCGATCAATTGATAGTTCCATAATGGCTTTTGTTCTTCCATATCTTCAGGGCAGTTACCCATGGTCCTTGGCACTGTTTCTGTGAATGCAACGAAAAGTAGCTTGCACAGGTTACGTTGTGGAGATCGTTCGAAGATCACACTAATCGGGATCTATTTGAATGGGAGAATGCAAAGCAGTTGAAGCCTGGTGCAATTCGATGTTCAGGGCAAAAACCGATCCTGTTCTTCCGGTGTGGGCAGCCTGCACACATCTCGTCTGCCGAACCAACTGTACCTGTTTCGTGCGACGAACCGGTATACAAGATCACGTAGGGGTCTTGGGAAAACGAACAGCAGCGCGGCCAGCCGCCACGCACCGCCCAGCCTACCCACGGCCAGCAGTACCGCATCAGACTGTTCGTATTGTTTTACTTGATCCAGAAGCAGGAAGGACCGGGGATCGCCGTCCTGGCGCCCCAGCATTCGCGAAGCGGTTTCGCCCTGGAGGGGCGCGAATCGAAAGAGATCCCGGTTGTCTGCCTTCAGCAGTAAATCGACAAACCGGTTGCAAAGGCCGCACACGCCATCAAAGAACAGGACGGGATGGGTCTGTCCGTCTTCATCATGCGCGGGGCCAGGTTGGCTGGCAGCCTTCATCCCCTTACCCCTTTTGCGGTCTCACGGTAGAGGCTGGTGGCCGAGGGTATCCGTCGGTTCTGAGTGATGAGTCTACCTTGCCCAGGTCTTGGCTTCCAGAACCGATTGGTTCTCGTAGATCGAACCGCCTTTTTCCGCCCCGGGAAGGGGCATGCGGACAGGCAGGTCGGCCATGCGCGGCACGTTCGTGGGTTCACCCCGCAGCATGTTGCTGTTGAAGGCGTCCCAGTTGCCCGCTCCCGATAGCGGCCAGGCGTCGGCCGCGCAGAATTGAAACAGAAGCAAGCGCCGCGGGGCGCCGGAATAGTTAGGCGCCGAACCGTGCAGCGTCCGGACGTGATGGATGGATATGCCGCCCGCCGGAACCTCTAGGGGCACAACGTTTTCCGGAGCAAAGTCCGGATCGGTCACAGCTCCGCAGAAACGGCCTTGGTGGTGGTGGTCATAGGTCGGTCCCTTGTGGGATCCCGGAATGACCAGCAGGGCGCCGTTGGCCTCGTTCATCTCGTCTATACAGACACCCACTGCAAGCACGTCGTCGTTCGTGTGGGGATAGAAGGCCCAGTCCTGGTGCCATTCCACCGGGCTGCCGTAGTCGGCGGACTTCATGTTGAGCTTGTTGCCGTTGGTGCGGATCCCCTCGCCGATCAGTTGGGCGACGATGTCGAGCAGGCCGTCGTGCCGGATAGTGCGGGCATACACGTCATGGTGATCGATCGGGCTCTTGAGGCGTCGCACCTTTGGATCGTCCGGAGTATGACCGGGCTCGAGGTCGTACAGGTTCGTGTGTTCAGTGACGGACCGGGACTTCTCGACCAATTCTTCGGTCACTCGCTGCAGATCCGCGGTCTCACTGGAAGAGAACACGCGGTCCACGGTCAGATACCCGTTCTCGTGGTAGAAATCAACCTGCGTCTGGGATAACATGGAGTCCTCCATACAGTGAACTTGCAGGCGGCAGCTTTGCTGTTCGGTGTCAGCCTCGCTGATCGGCGTCAGCCGTACTTTGCTTCGTTCGGTCGCGGCAAGCGGTCTTCAACCGGCAACAGGGCCGGGCCGCCGCGCCCTGGTTCGGACAGGTAGTAGTAGGCCGTGCTGGCGTAATCGTTGCTCAGCTTGTTTGCATGGCCGTGTTCGATGGACATGCGGAAACCCTTCCGAAACCGGATCGGATCTTCGATATGATACCGGTAGACGGTGTTCTTTCCTTTGAACCTCCACTCCGGGGTGCCGCTGTAGAGTATGATCCCGTGATAGGGCGCCTGGAATTCCTGCGTCGGACCGTAAGCGCCGTGATACCAATCTTCGGTACCCGTCCCGTGCAGTGAAGGCGGCCACGCCTCGCCGTCGATGAACATCATATCGTCGCCTTCGCCATACCAGTCGTTCGGGTTTCGTTGAAAACAGTCGATATCCAGGTGAGCGCCGCAGTAGATGCCGTTACCCTCGACGTCACAGATGACGTAGTTGTCTCCGTCGCCTGTATTTAGCCAGCGGGGGTCGTTCCGATAGGATTCCGGTTTGAGCCCTTCTTCGTAGGCCCATCCCTTTGTATCGGCTTCCCTGCGCCACTGTACGTGAAAATACGCCTGATCCGCCACCGCGTCAACGGTCGGATACGTCTCGTAGTCTATGTAAAAGTATTGGAAATAGCCTTCCGTGCCCTGGTTTTCCACTTCCAGCACGGCCTTTTCCTTAAATGGCATGGGCCACCAGGAGTTGAATCCCTTGCCGTCCTGCGGGCTCATCTGGAGCGGGGCGGTAGTGAAATCCTTGCGCATGCCGTGGCCGAGTCCGAAGAAGTCGCCGATGGGGCATTCCACGCTCGGATCCGCTGATCCATCCCAGTACATGCGCAATACAATCCGTCGGCAGTAGTCTTCCTCGGGGAGCCCGAGCGTCATCCAGATATGCTTGATACACCCCGGACCTTCGATTTGCCCGATTACTCGCTTTTCGCCGGCCTCGATCCGCCAGGCGTCGGTGTTGGCACCGGTGGTGTCCCAACTGGATATCCGTTTGCTTTCATACGATCGTAGCGTGGGTAGCGATGCCAGGCTGGTTTGTCCGATCATGGATCATTCCTTTCGTGGTGCTTTTCATCTCAGGTCAAAGTAAGCATCATTCATATCCTTACTGGTCAAACGGAGCGTCATCCAAATCCTTGCTGGTCAAAGAAATCGTCTTCCCCTACCACCTGGGCATCCCAACCGTCACCAAAGCCTCGGTGACCTGTCCAAAGGGGCGCCCGCCCACGGTCAGGTTAAGCCCCACGGGTTGGCGCCGGCACCGGGTGTCGTCTGGAACGTGGAGCACCAGGTGGATCTCCTTCTGCTCCCTTGGGCCCAGGGTGATGGTCATGGTCTCGCTCTGCCAGCCTTCCGGACCCACGAGGCGTATGCGTACCGGTTGCTCCGTGGGGAAGGGGTTGAGCACCCAGCCGCTGAATTCGACGGGACCTCCCTCCGGCGCGTGGGCGCGATAGGGCACCAGCTTGCCGCCCTGGGACTCGGCGCCGAAATGCGCATCGTCGTCATCCAGCAGCATGAGTGTTTGGTGCACGTCATCGAAGGCCTCGGCGGCCCGGCTGATCTCATCGTACCAGTCGGATGAGGTGCGATAGGGGCGGGTATGGCCCGTGATAACCAGTTCAGGTTGGAAGCGTTTCAGGTCCTCCAGGAACCGTTTGTAGCATCCCAGGTCGAGGCCGTTCTTGTAGACGTGATTGGTGTACATGCGCGCACCGGCCTGGTAGCCCACGCCGCCTTCGGTGGCAAAGAAGGCCTGGTCACCGGTGTGGACCACGCGGGTACCGTCGATCTCCATGCAGATCATCGTGGCGAAGCGCGTGTGTCCCGACATGGGATATAGCGTGATGGGGATGTTCTCCCAGTGTACCGTCGTCTCGTTCGGGATATGCCGGGACACCTTGATGGGCTCGTGCCAGAGGCAGGGGCGGTCGTACTTGACCGGGTTCTCGAGAAGGTCGCTGAAGTGTCCTCCCGCCAGGACCTCCGTCCCGTAGAGCCGCTGGAGCATGGGGATGCCGTTGACGTGGTCGTCGTGAAAATGGGAGACGAGCGTCGCGTCGATACGATCGATGCCGAAGCGTTTTTTCAGGCCGTTTATTCCATGGAGGATCGGACGGCGGTTGGAAACGTGAGATTTGGACGGCTGAAAACCGGTCTTCATATTGTAGCCATAATCGATGGACATGACCTTGCCGGTGTCGCTTAGAACGAAATGGGTCTCCGCGCCGGCGTACTTCGAACGGTAAAGGTGGGGCAGCACCTCTTCGATATCGTCTTCGTCGGGATCCTCAAGCGGCGCGCTCACGCCAGGTGAAATCTCCTCGAGGCGCTTTAGATTAGCCTTGAAGACCGCGATGGCACCGGCCGGGTCTTCCACCGGATCGCCCAGGCTGGGCAAAAGCCGGTCCGTGTTGGCCGCGAGGAGCCGGTTGGCGGCGTGGTACAGGTTCCAGGCCCCGGTGTAATCGTTATAATTGTACTGCAGGGGAGCCAGCCGGGTCGTCTTGCCGCTGCCGCAGATCACCTCTCCCACGAACCCGATGCGCCGGTCGCCGATGGTCGCGATGTAGCTGCTCGCGCCGTTGGTCATGCCGGGCGAGGGCACGACCTCCCAGGACAGCCCCGCGATGTCGCGCGTTTCGTAATCCATCATCCAGCCGTCGATCGGCACGGTCCGGACGGGAGAGAAGCGGTCCCACCGGTTGTCGTACGAGTTCCACTGCTGTCGTTCCCGGAAATGCTGCTCCGGGTCGACGAGGTACTCCTGGTCCCAGTAGGGTCCGAGTATCCGGGCCCCTTTCTCGTGCAGTCGAATAGCGCCGTCCGTATGGTCCCGGAAGTGATGGGTGAGCAGGACCGTAACCGGTTTGCCCCTGGAGATTTCGTCGAGATGATCCGCGGCCAAGCCGGTGCCGGCATTGACGAGTACGACGCCCTCCGGTCCGTCGACAGCGTAAACGAGACAGCTATCCTGAAACCGGTAGATACCTTCTTCAATTCGTTCCCAGGGGGAAGGCATGGTCATGCGCTCCTTAATTCAATTCGATATGCGACTTGATGGCGTTTGCGGGTGTTTTACGGCAAGGGATATTATGCATGCGAAGCGGCTTGGTGGCAACCCTGTAAGCGGTTCTGGGAAGAACACTGGTCGTGGCCATGAAAATCTTACTTAAAGCGACCCGGAAACAACACTACAAATGTATTGTAATTTGGCATCCGAACGTATAAGTTCAATATAGCGATTGCTTTATTACCCCGGAAACCGATTCGCGTCCGTATCTCTACAGGGGCCTGATCTTGGCTGATGTAGAAACCCTATACGACCGGTACTTCCTCGAATACGCCACCTACGTCGTAAAAAACCGGGCTATTCCTGAAATCGACGACGGACTGAAGCCGGTTCAGCGCCGCATTCTCCACACCCTCTTCGAGATCGACGACGGCAAGTACCACAAGGTCGCCAACGTCGTCGGCCAGACGATGCAGTTCCATCCCCATGGCGACCAGTCCATTTTCGGCGCCCTGGTTTCGCTGGCCAACAAGGACCTGTTCATCGACAAGCAGGGCAATTTCGGGTCGGTGCTTACCGGGGGCCAAGCCTCGGCGGCGCGGTACATCGAATGCCGGCTCACCCCGCTGGCCCGGGAAGTGCTGCTCAGTCCGGACATCACGCAATACGTGGATTCCTACGATGGTCGAGCCCGCGAACCCGTGGTCTTTCCGGCCAAGATCCCGGTAGCGCTCATCCTGGGCGCCGAGGGCATCGCCGTCGGTATGTCCACCCGCATACTTCCACACAATCCCATCGAGGTCATGGAAGCCCAGGTATCCTGTCTCAAGGGAGAGCCGTTCCATCTCTACCCCGACTTCCCGACCGGCGGGCTCATGGACGTCAGCGCCTACGACGACGGTAACGGGCGCGTGTATTCCCGGGCCGTGCTGGAGCCCCGGGAGGAAGGCGTGGTGCTGGTACGGGGGCTTTCCTTCGGCGAAACGACGGAAAGCCTGATGAAATCGATCGAGGAGGCAGCCCGGACGAAACGCATCGTGGTGACCGGGCTGACTGACTACACCACCGATGGCGTTGAGATCGAAATCCGAACCGACCGCGGCGCGGACACCGAGGATGTCCTGAGGGGCTTGTACGCTTTCACGTCCTGCGAGGCCGCCATAGACGCCAACCTGCTGGTCATCAGCGACGGCCATCCCCGTGTGACGACGGTCACGGAGATGGTGCGTCACAGCACGAACCGACTGCTGGAGATACTGGAAGCCGAGCTCAAGATTGAAGAAGAGGAACTGCGCGCAAAACTCCGAGCCCGGAGACTCGAGCAGGTTTTCATCGAAAACCGGGTGTACAAGGACATCGAGGACATCGAGGATATCGAGGGCGTGTACACTGCCGTGCGGGAGGCCATCGGGAAGTTTACTCCCGTTTCAACCACGGCCCGTGCCCTGGACCGGGGAATGAACGAACTGAACCGGTCCGTAACTGAAGTTCGCGACGCGGCACGCAGCCTGCTGACGACCATATATCGGAGCCTCGCCTTCGAACACTACGGTCCCAGCCGTGAGATGATCGCCCGGAACCTGGACGCGATCGGCCACGGACCGGTGCAACATCGACGTGTGGTGAGGTCGCTGTTGTCGGCGATCCGGCATGAACTGACCGAGTCGGGGCGTATGGCCGCCGTAGAGGATATCATCACGGTAGACAACCTGACGCGGGAGGACATGGACCGGCTCCTGGACATCCCGATTCTACGTATCTCCAGGTACGGTATCGACCGCGCCGAGGAGGAGATGCGGGAGATCGAGGGGCAGCTTCGTACGGTGCTGCATCACCTGCACCACCTGACGGATTTCGCCATAGAATTCCTGGTACAGCTCATCCGGACCTACCGGGACGAGTATCCCCGCCGATCGGAAGTCAAACCCTTCACACCCGTAGACGAACGCGAAGCCGCGGCACGGGACCTGGTGCTCCGGTACGATACGGAAACCGGGTACATGGGCTATACCATCGAAAGCGGCCAGCCGCTCTTCAACGTCTCCCTTTACGACCGGGTCGTCATCGTCCGGTCCGGGGGCGTCGCGGGCGTCCACAATACCCTTGACAAAATGTACGTCGACCTCGATATCCTGTACTGCGCCATGGAGGAACCCGGGCGAGTGTTCACCATCGCCTACCGAGACCTCGAGGACTACGTCTGCATCAAGCGCTGCTCCCTCGATCGATGCCGGATCAACCAGCTTTACGAACTGGTACCGGGGGATTCTTCGCTACTGGCGTTCACGCCGGAGGCAGATCCGGAGATTGTTTTGACGGTCAGGGATGACGCGGCGGGTCAGGATACTGGTGCGGAGAATGGGCGAGAGACTGAACAGGAGACCCGAGAGTACCTTAAGGCAGACGATTTCGCCATCCGAAGTCACCGTGCCAGGGGCGAACGAATCGAGCGGACCGGCATTTCGGCTGTCAAGTTTGTGATCAAGAAGAAACAGGAATCCGATCACGGAGGAGCAAACGGACAAGGGGTGAGCAACGAAGAATGAGTGAGTTCGGGTGAGCGAATTGGGAAGAGTCAGCAGGGACGAGCGGCTAGGGAATGTACGACTAAAAGTAGAGCAGCCAGGGGACTGACACCAGTAACCCAATAAACCAGGTACTGGAACAACCAGGAAAGGTGCATTTCATGTCTTCATGGAAACTGTTGAGCTGGAACGTGAACGGAGTAAGGGCGGTGGCGAAGAAGGGATTCATCGATTGGATCCAGGAGGAGACCCCGGACATCCTTTGTATCCAGGAAACCAAGTCCCAGGAGTCGCAACTGGACGCCAAGATCACCGAGGTCGACGGCTATACCAGTTACTGGTCCGAGGCAGAGAAGAAGGGATACAGCGGCGTGGGAGTCTACACGCGCCACGAACCTATCAGCGTACACAAGGGATTCGGCGAGGACCGCTTCGATTCAGAGGGTCGGACCCTGGTGCTGGAATATCCTGATTTTACCCTGTTCAACGTGTATTTTCCGAACGGCAAGCAGAACGCGACACGGTTGAAGTACAAGATGGATTTCTACGATGCGATCCTGGCGCACTGGGAGTCGCTCCGTGCGAATGGCAAAAAGCTGGTCATCTGTGGTGACGTGAACACGGCCCACCACGAAATCGACCTCGCCCGCCCGAAGGAGAACGTAAAGATATCGGGTTTTCTACCCATGGAGCGCGAGTGGATCGACAAGATCATTGGACAAGGGTACGTGGATACCTTCCGGCAATTCAACACGGAACCCGATAACTACACGTGGTGGCACCTGATGTCCGGGGCGAGAAAGCGGAACGTAGGGTGGCGGATCGATTACTTCTACGTGACCGAAGACCTGATGCCCGCCGTCTCGAACGCGTGGATCCTGCCTGACGTCATAGGTTCGGATCACTGTCCGATCGGGATTGAGGTGGAGGTGGGGGGCTGAGGGCAGGTATAATTCTGATAAAAAACTCGAGATTGTACGCTTCTTGACTACTGTATTCTAAAGAAGATATCAAAAACTACGGATTTCGCGCTGCCGATCTTTTGAGTTGGATGACACAATGAGTGAATCTGAAAGCGGAAGGGAGCCTGGAGAACCGGAAATGACACAGGCGGAAATCCGCGGATTCGTCAGACGAGTTCAGGAGGATCTGTACTTCGGACCGGATAATGTAAGGGTGGTGTTGGCTCGGATGGATGAGAGACTCAGAAACACGGCCACCAGAATGGATGAAAGACTTCGTAACACGGCTACAAGAGAAGACATTGCTAATATGAAGATCGGTATGATAAGGTGGTTTTTGGGGAGCAGCCTGACTCTCGCAGGGATAATCGTTACAGCGTTCAAATGGCTATTGCCATGAATCGCCATCATCCCGACCGAATCGTTGGCTGTACCGCATCCTTGCCGGTATGGATCAGTTGCTTGTATGGCAGGAAAGATACAAATGGATGATCCAAAACGAAAACTACCACCTGGCGATACAGGAATGAACCCACGAGAAGTCGAGGAGTCCATCAAACGGATCGAAAACGATATGTATTACGATTCTGATAGTATTATGGTCCGCCTGGCGAGAATTGAAGAGAAACTGGAGAACGTCGCAACGAAGGAAGATTTGGAAATGAAAACGACGGGATTGAAATCGGAACTGATAGCCCACTCGAATTCACAGTTTCGATGGACTATTGGGATTTTTATTGTAGGAGCAGGAGTATCACTGACAGTTTTGAAGATCTCCTGACTTATTCCTCATAATTGCAAAGTTAAAGATCTATGGTTTGTAAGGTGTTGGCAGGGCTTGTAAAAGAATTTACACGCCAACTATACCGGCGAGACTTTTCCGAAACATCCGTCAAAATGACAATAGGTGGTTTGCGACTGATCAACCCGAGATCACGAAAACCCAGTCGAGGACCGGGATGTGGCAAGCTATAACAGAGAAACTAGCATGTCCTCCTCTCGGAAGGCTATCGACAAGAAAGTTCCCCTAACCCATACCGGATTTTTCGGAGAACAGCGCGAGTGCGTTGCTGTCGTGACTGCCGATGGTCAGGAGTTAATGGCGATATTTGAATGAGGCTATCGATGAATGGCATTTATGAAAAAGTCGATCGACTCGAAAAAGGATTCGGTACCGTTCAAAAACTGTGGACCGAAATAAACGGTCATCTATTTGAGATTAAAGACCGCTTGAAAAACATTGAATCCGACGTGTCTGAAATCAAGGCCATATTGCGAGAAAAGTTGTAGGTGTATAGAACTATTAGTTTACCCCGAATACGACCTGTGTTTCAGTTCTGACAGTCTCAAGATTCGCCTGGGCAGAACCTCACTCCGGCGCTGTCCTGGCGCGGTCCAGCGCCACTTGGAGAACAGCGGTCAGGGCCTCAGGCTCATCCGTGCCGATGCGACAGGCCTTGCCGTTCTTCATTTTCAACTCCACCGCATCCAGTCCTGAGACATTGTAGAGCCATCCGTGGGATGTCAGGCGGATACCCCAGCCATGGAGCCAGGAGTTTCTGACCGGCCGGCAGGTTTCGATCTGATCGAGGGGGAAGCGCTCGCGGATCAGGCCGATGCCAAAGTGGATGCGGAGCTGCTCGGCGTCAATCTCGACGGTCAGGCTGGAGAAAAGGACCAGGATCACTAACAGAACGCCCAGGCTCAACAGGGCGATGATGGCTAATCCGGTCAGCCACAGGGGCAGGATGACCAGTGGAATGACGGCGACCGTGATGACGACGTTGACGGTGCCGAACTGGGTATGGCGATAGGTGTTCACTGCATCTCATCCTGCCAGGGCTTGATCCACAAGCCCGCCAGCTTGCCGTCCTGGTTGAGGACAACGCGCACTTCGGGTGCCTGGGACGCGGCTCCGTACCGGCCCTTGAAGCGATGGATCAGCAGGTTCGGCTGGCTCTCTATGGACCGGTTCTCGACGAACTCCAGCCCCTCGAAGGCGCCGAAGAGCTGCCGGATGGCCTGGTGGCTCTGGCGCTGGACCTCCGCTGTGAATGCCTTGCGAAATGCCTCGGTGGCCTCTTCCGACCCCAGGGCTTCAAAGCGACCCTGCTCGTGGGCCTGGAGGATCCGGGTGGTCAATTGTTCGGCATGTTGGTGTTGTTCGGACTGGACGGGTGCGCTGGCAACGGTCTGAGTGGCAACGGTCCCCGTCAACATACGTCCTGCCGCTCCGGTGGCGACCTCGCCCACGGCAATAGCAGCGATAAATACGGCAATGGCCAGACCACCGGCGACATTGCACGAAACGGCAAACGCGCGGTACATCAGGAGCACCATCCAGACCAGCAGTAACATCAGCACTATGCCCAACGAACTGAGGAGGGCCCACTGTGCGATGGAGAGATGCGAGGTACCCTGGGCGATCAAAGATGTGGTGAGGTTGTGAAAGGGCGGCGACACCACGATAAGGGCTATGAGTAGTCCGGGAGCCCGGGCAAGGGCCTGGGTGCCGAAGACGTCGATGAGGCGCACGCTGCTGCGGCTGATCAGGCGGCCGCCGATGTAGAGGAGGATACCGAGGATGGCCCAGGCCATGAGGCCCTGTGCGAAGGCATGCCAGAGCGGAGCCGGACCCGTGTTCTGGAAGGAAACAACACCCGTGTGGCGGTAATCAAACATGCCCCCGATCCACGCGGTCAGAGCTATACATGCCAATGCCCACACCATGGCCCGGCCGCCGGTCAGGAAGGGAAAGGGATTAAACAGCCACAGGTGCCAGTCAGAAGTCGTGCGGGTGTGAGAAACGTCCATGGCTAGCATCTTTCTATGAAATGTGCATCAGAAACTGCTTGCTTTACCGAGGTCGTCCTTGGGGCTCTCCGCCGATGCCAACGACTCTAGTTGCTCGACCAAGGCATTGAGGCGGTTCCGTAGCGTAGGGTAGGAGACGCCATACTGATTGGCCATGTGTTTGAGATTGCCGCCGGTCTGGAGGAAGCAGAGCACAAAAGCCTGATTTTCTGGGGCAAGGCGGGCCAATGGCGGCATAGTAAAACCGCCTATCACGGCCGTATCGCATTCGGTACAGTCGAGGCGTGCGACCTTCAGGGCCGCGCCACAGCCCGGGCAATGGGAAGGTAAACGTGGGTTCTGAATTGGATCAGGGTTGTTATTCATTGATGCTCACTATTCATTATCATTCAAAAAGAATAAGCATTGCTCATTGAAGTTCAAATTCGTTTTAGATAAGTTAAGTTAATACTATAATTATCGCAAGATAAATTTCACATTTTACCCGACCCGCGTCTGGTACGAAGATGACCGAACGTACCAGATGCGGACGGTAAACCAGAACCAACTGCAGATTCGACTCCCCGCATCTGCTTCTCCCCGATCACTTGCTCGAAGAAAAAACACGAGATAATCCGTATCTCGACTACTGTTATACTGGAGATGGAATTTAATCCTGCGGAATTCGAATCGGCGTTCTTACAGGTTGAGTTTCAACATGTGAGAAACTGATCGAACTGAATCGTTGGCGGCGCCCCATTCTTCCCGTTTTGATTACGGGGCTACTTGCAATTGGTTCCAGGTTAGACGAAAATGAATGATCAAAAAAGCAAACTCCCATCCGGCGATGCGGGGATGAGCCCACGGGAAACCGAGGACTCCATCAAGCGGATCGAAGATGATCTGTATTACAGTGCTGATAACATCAAGGTTCGCCTGGCCAGGATCGAGTATAAGCTGCAGGACGTCGCCACTAGAGAAGACATTGCAAACATGAAGATCAGTGTGATAAGGTGGTTTATAGGAAGCATTCTGACTCTCGCGGGGATAATGGTTACGGCTTTCAAATGGTTACTGCCATAAACCGTTACCTTCCGATCTAAATCGCAGGCGGTGCTGCATGCAAAAAAGCAAACCTCCATCCGGCGATACTGGGATGAGTCCACGGGAAACCGAGGAATCCATCAAGCGGATCGAAGATGATCTGTATTTCAGTTCGGACAATATCAAGATCCGCCTGACCAGGATCGAAGAAAAGCTGGAGCATGTCGCCACGCGGGATGATCTGAAGAATTTCGCCACGCGGGATGATATGGAAAAGTTCAAAGCCACAATGCGTGGAGATATGGAAAAGTTTAAAGTCACAATGCGCGGAGATATGGGGCGATTGCAATCGGATATGGAGCGGTTGAGATCGGAATTGATCGCCCACTCGAATACACTGTTTCGATGGTCTATTGGGGTTTTTGTATCGGGCTTGGGGGTGATTCTTACTGTTTTGAAACTAACCTGAATAAACCCAAGTCATTGCGGGGATCGGACAGACGTAAATGAATAATCCCAAAAGCAAACGCCCAGCCGGCGATACAGGGATGAGTCGACGCGGAACCGCGGAGTCCATCAAGCGGATCGAAGATGATCTTTATTACAGTTCGGACAATATCAAGATCCGCCTGACCAGGATAGAAGAAAAGCTGGAGCATGTCGCCACACGCGAAGATATGGACAGGTTTAAAATCGCCACACACGAAGATATGGGGCGACTCAAAATGGACATGGAGCGGCAGAAATCGGAACTGATTGCCCACTCGAATACACAGTTTCGATGGACTGTCGGGTTGTTTGTATCGGTCGCGGGGGTAATCTTGACTGTTTTGAAACTAACCTGACCCGCCCCGCCCCACCCCGACCCGCGTATCTTGCTCTTAATGGACTAACGTAACAGACGCGAACGAAAAAGCCGAAACCGAGTGAAGGTAGAACCCCTCACATCTCCGCCGTACCCACCACCACATCCGAAAACTCGACGTGTCCCCACATCTCGGGGACGTGCATGTTGATCACGCCTTGCGGTGACCATACCCAGTTGTCGCAGGGAACACCTTCTTTTCGAAGATACCCGTCCTTATAGCGATCGTATTCCCATTCCACCCGCGAGAAGTTAACCCGCCAGGAATCACCAGCCCTGGGAGGACAGTCGACATCGGCATATTCCGCCATGCTGGTCCACGGGAAGGCAATTTCGGTGGACCATCCCCGGTCCACGTCGTGGGAGCAGTTGACCGTACCATCGATGTGGACGGCATGCTTCACGCCTTCGAAATCCCAGTCGTGGTCAGCCTGCCCGCCCTTGTTGTACGGCTTGAGCAGGTACAGGTCCCACGCGGCGTTCAGGGGGTTGATCTCGAATTCCATGTAGTGATTGGTGTCACCGTCCGGATCCAGGAACACTTCGAAATCGTTGTCGTTGCAGATGACAGAATCACGTTTGGTCAGCGTGCCCCAGACGTCCGGCTCCTCCATATCGGCAGCGACGTAGAAGTACTCGTCATCCCATACCATGATGGCGCGCGTGCCGAACCGGGGAATGGGCTTAAGGTCGCCCTCAATATCAACGAACAGGTCAGTGCGGGGCGCCCGGATCCAGGACGGATCGTTCAGCTTCCCGTCGATGGCAATGGGGCCGCAGGCGCGGTAACAGGTGTAGGTTTTGGGGACGATACCCGGGGATGGTGTGTCGGCCAAGTCTATCCTTTCTTTCGCTCAGGTTCGCAATCCCGACTGTGATTCGAATCCCAGCAACCTTTTCAGGGTCGGCGTCGCCCGGTCGGCGACCTCGGAACTCGCCAGCCTGAACTGGTCCTGCTGCGGCTTTATAAACGAGCGGCAGAAAAACCCCAACAGTATCATCCGCTCCTGCTGGGTGCGATTGGCGCCGCTGCTGTGCCAGGTCGAGCCGTGGATGATGACAATATCGCCTTTGCGGGCGTCCAGTTGGATAACGTCATCGTACTCTTTTTCCGGATCGGGTGGGCATCCGCGCTTGTAGCTGCCCGGCACGATCTGCGTGGCCCCGTTTTCAGGCGTGAAGTCGTCGAGCACGAAGATCGTATTGGAGCAGAAGGCGATCGGTGGAGTCGTCTGCGGGAATCGCCCAAGCGGAAAGTCAACGTGCAGTCCGCCGGCAGGTGCGCCCGGGCCGATAAGATTGACGGTAAAACTGCTCAATATACAGTCGTCGCCCAGCAGGTATTCATGCAGTGCGAGCACTTGAGGAAGCTGGATCATCTCCTCGTAAATGCGCCCCTTGTTGACCAGGTTCCATACCCGCTGTGCCTGCCCGTCGAAATAAACGTGTTCTCCGCTGCCTGCCTTTTCCGCTGCGGCCAGCTCGGCCGAGCGATCGCGCAGTGCGTTGGCCTGCTCAGGGGACAACGCCTCTTTGAGCACGACGTAACCGTATTCGTCGAGATGGGCGATGGCGTTCTCTAATTTCATCTGCGATTCTCCGCTTTTCGTTATTTGCTCTCGTACGGTACCGATATCCCTTCAACGAATTCCGGTTCGTCCATGTCAGCCGTCATGTAGACGTGGCTGCCCGCACGATCACTCGTGGTTCCCGCCGTGTGGGCGCCGTTCGCGTCCATGGAGATGATCTGCACGCCCCCCACGCGCTGGGTATCGAGCTCGTTCATGTCCCGCAGTCCCTCGGCCGTCGCTTCCTCGAGAGACATCCCCATCTTCATGTAGGTCACCACGTTGCGGGCTGCGCCGGTCCGAATGGCCAGTTCGCCCGTTCCGGTGCATGCCGCGGCGCCGTAGCGGTTATCGGCGAATCCTCCCGCGCTGATGACCGGCGAATCACCCAGGCGGCCCGGGTACTTCCATCCCCAGCCGCTCGTGCTGACGCCGACGCAGATGTCACCCTTGCAGTCCTGTGCGATGAAGTTGGTCGTCCCCCCGGCAATCTGCGGATCGACCGCCAGGTGGCTGAGTTTCCAGAGTTCCCTGGTATTCTGAAGTTCTTCCGGGTCGTCGATCCCCAGTTGTTCACGTACGTGCTTTGCGTAAATTTCGGGCATCTCGGGATCCACGTAGGTGCTCTTCTCAAAGCCCATTTCGCTGGCGAACCGCTCCGCACCCTCGGCCACGAGAAACACGTGGATCAGCTTTTCCATAACACAGCGGGCGATGGAGATCGGATGATCGTAGCCCGTCACCGCGCCCACGGCGCCTACGTTGCGGGTGCGGCCATCCTGGATGAGCGCGTCCAGTTGGGGATAACCGAGGATGTTGGGATATCCATGGAGTCCGACGCTGCGGTCGGGACGGTGGATCTCCACTTCCCGGATGCCGATCTCGATGGCGTCCACCGCGGTTTTGCCTTCCTTGAGTGCGGCTACCGCCTGCCGGATGCCCACGTCGCCGTTGTTCGTCGCCATGACAATCATCGCGTATTCCTTAGTATTGGTGGTTAAAGGGTTGATATCCCATGCATAGTAAATAGGAGGTTGTGAAAAGCAAGGGTATATTCTACAGGGTCTTGAAGGTGCGTTCAAGATCGCTGCGACAGCGATGTGACCGAGTGTCAAAATGACTTGCAATTTCCACTCGTTTAATTATCCTGAATAACCAGTTTGGCAGACCCCATGACCACGTTTTATGAAGCCGTTCAGCTTCGGAGTGCGAGGATCAATTGATCATCTGGATTCGCATCGGGACGCTGGAATCGTATAACAAGGACGACCGGGATTTCCGGCTGAAAAGGCGGTTGGAGGAGGTTTCCGGTCAACCCTGCCTGATGCTGCACCAGTCGCAGATGACGCCTGATATCATCGGTCCATTGAAACCCCAGGCCATACTGCTCAGCGGATGCGGCACCTTCTTCCAGCATTTCAATCCCAAGACGTTTTACGATTTCGAAGATACGCTGAACGCGATGGCGGACGTGCCGACCATGGGACTGTGCGCCAGTCACCAGCTCATGGGTTTCATGTTCAACCACGGCTTTCGCAAACTGTCGAAGCTTGAAGACGAGATGATGCGGCCGCTGTTGCCCGGTGAACCGGACGTGCTCGATCCCAATCCCGATGCCCTGGGGTATTTCTGCGAAGAGGGATTCTACCCGGTCACCTCACTGCAGCCGGATCCGTTGTTCGAAGGGCTGCCCGACCCGGTAGTTGTAAGGCAGTCCCACTACGCGGAGATGAAGGTTGTACCCCCGGATTTCGACCTCATCGCGTCGAACGAGAACTGCAGAATACAGGCGATGAAGCACAGGGAGCGGCCCCTGTACGGCACACAGTTCCACCCGGAATACTATGTCGATGTCTATCCCCATGGCCGAAAGATCCTGGAGAACTTCTTTCGGTTCGCCGGGGTGTTGTAGCGGTTCTCCAGTGTTCTGCAGCTGCCGCCCAGGTTGTTGCCGAGGTCGCTGTTGCAGTGGGCTACCTGGGTGTCGTAGCGGCCTACCAGTGGTGTTGTTGTGGACCACGTATTCCATCCGTCGAATTGATGCAGAGAGAGGTGCCTATGTCCATCCATGATTTCGGTTTGAGCGAGTTGGCGCGGTTTGCCGAAGATGGCTACCTGCGTCTCGGCCGGGTGATTTCCACCGACCAGCTGCAGGCGATGTGCGATCGCATCGACGACATCATGCTGGGAAATGTCCGGTATGAAGGCATGCCCATGCAGCGTGATACGACCACGGGAGAGTACGGCGCACTGCCGACCAGGACGTACGAGGACAGCGAGGAAACGCTCGCATACCGCCGTGTCGACGATCTGCAGTTGGACACACTTTTCCTGGGGTATATGCAGCATCCTCTTTTCCGGGAGATCACGTCGGCCCTGATCGGTCCCGACGTCTCCATTTTCCGGGCCATGTTCATGAACAAACCGGCCCAGCATGGCACTCATCTCCCCTGGCACCAGGACGTCGGTATCGGGTGGGGGCTGGATTCGAACCCGGAGGTGACCATCTGGACCGCCCTCGATCAGGCGAAGATCGAAAACGGCTGCATGCAGGTGGTGCCGGGCAGCCATAAACACGGCGTCCTCAATGAAATGCACTTCCCTTCCGAGGCTGATCAGGCCAGGTACGCGCGCGAGGAAGACTGTATCTACCTTGAAGCCGAGGCTGGCGAGGCCATACTTCTGAACAACCTGCTTCTGCACCGGTCGGCCCGGAATCCGACGGGCAACCCGCGCCGTGCCTTCAGCATCGCCTTCATGGACGCGTCCACGCGGGCAGTCGAAACAGGGGAGACCTTCCCCGTCATCTTCGGAGAAGGTGCGTTGACCGGTGGTGTGTTACAGGAGAGTCTTTCGTAAATGAACGATCGCGTCGCGCTCATCACGGGAGGCGGAACGGGCATAGGGGCGGCAACCGCCCGGCTCTTCGCCGAAGCAGGCGCTGCCGTCTGCGTAACGGGCCGGCGGCAGGCCCCGCTGGACGAGGTGGTCGCTGCCGTGAGGGAAGCGGATGGCCGCGCGATGTCCGTCTCGGGAGACGTGGCGGTCACGGCGGACTGCCAGCGGATGGTTGAAGAGACGATATCCGCCTTCGGACAGGTCGATATCCTGGTAAATAACGCGGGCACGGCGACGTTGATGGAGGCAGACGAGACCACGGACGAACTCTGGGACCAGACGATCAGTACCAACCTGTCGGGTGCGTTTCGCCTCATCCGTACAGTCCTGCCCGGCATGATCTCCCGCCAGTCCGGCTGCATCGTGAACGTCAGTTCCGTCCTCGCACAGTCGGGCATGAAGCGGACGGCGGCCTACGGTGCGTCCAAGGCGGGTCTCGACCAGTTGACCCGCATCCTGGCCGTAGAGTACGCGGACCGCGGCATTCGCGTCAACGCCGTGGCACCGGCTTGGGTGGACACGCCCATGACGGAGTCGGTCCAGGCCCATGCGGGCATGTACGATCGATTGAAGAAGCGCCATCCCATGGGCCGATTTGGAACACCAGACGAAGTGGCCCATGCCATCCTGTACCTGGCCTCAGACGAAGCCGCCTGGACGACGGGCGCCGTGCTGTCCGTCGACGGAGGATGGACCGCGACATAGTAGTAGCCTGGGGTGGATCTCAGTTTGACGGCGAAAGACACATGGCAATCTGGCGGTACCAATAAGATCGCAGCATGGCGACAACATCATAGATAGCGTAACAGCGTTATGTAAACCAGGGCAGTAGAGGGAATAGATTGCCAATCAGAATTTGGAGATAGGGTCATGGGTTTGAGAACGGCTGCAGCATACCTGGAAGGATTGCGGGATGGCAGGACGATCTACTTTCGCGGCGAGCGGGTGCCGGATCTCATGGAGAATCCGGAACTGCGGGCGGGTGCCGAGCATACCGCACTGGACTACCGCCTCGCCGAAGACGAGGCTCACCGGGACCTGTTCACCGCAGTGTCGCCCGAGACGGGTGAGCGCGTCAGCCGTTACTTCATTCCCCCTGCTAACACGGAAGACCTGCTGTTGCGCCGGGAGATGATCGAGACGAGCACCCGCGAGGGCAGCGGCGTGGTCCTGCTCATCAAGGAAATCGGCACGGACGCCCTGTTTTCCCTGCGCCTCGTCGCGCGGCAGATCGACGAAAAGTACGGCACCGGATACCTGGAACGCGTGAAAAACTACCACGCCGAGTGCCGCGACCGCGATCTGAGCATGGCCGTGGCGCAGACGGACGCCAAGGGGGACCGCAGTCTCCTGCCCTCCAAGCAGGTCCACCCCGACTACTACGTGCGTATCGTGGAACGACGGTCCGACGGGATCGTGGTCCGGGGCGCCAAAGCCCATACCACGGGAACCGCCTTCGTGGACGAAGTGGTCGTGCTGCCGACGCGCGCGATATCGGAAGAAGACCAGGACTACGCCGTGGCCTTCGCCGTGCCCGTCAACACCCCGGGTGTCCGCCTCATCGCAAGTCCCTTCGGTTTCTCGGGCGATAGCACTTATCTCCACCCGGTCAGTTCGAAACACCACCTCGTCGAAACCCTGACCGTTTTCGATGACGTGTTCGTCCCCAACGAACGGGTTTTCCTGGCCGGCGAGTGGGATTTCGCCGGGGTGCTGGCGAATGCTTTCGTGGAGTTCCACCGGTTTACGGCCGTGTCCTACAAGCCGCCGCTCCTCGACCTCTTCATCGGCGCCGCCTCGCTGATCGCCGTGTACAACGGCGTGGAGAAGGCCAGTCACATTCGCGACAAGGCTACGAGGCTCATCACTTACACGGAGACGGTCCGCGCCCTCACCCGCGCGGCCGCCATGGACTGCAAGGTGGTGGACGGCATCGCGGTGCCGGACACGCTAACGACCAACATCGCCAAGTACCACTTCGCCAACAACTACCACGAGGCCGTGCGGGACGTGCAGGACATTGCCGGAGCCCTGCTGGTTACCGGTCCTTCTGAAGCGGACTGGCACAACGAGGAGACGCGGGGCGACCTGGAGCGGTACCTGGGAGGCCGAAAGGGGGTGCCGACGATGGACCGGATGAAGGCCATCAATCTCATACGGGATCTGACTGCGTCCGATTTCGGCGGTTACCACGAACTGCTGGCCATCCATGCCGAGGGTTCACTCGAAGCGCAGAAAATCACGATCTTCCGAGGGTACGACCTGTTGCGGTGTATGGACATCGCGAAGAAAGCCGCGGGAATCGAATAGAGGGTAAGTCGATGGAATCCGGACCTGGTCCGATCATCATGAGCGGCCGCAAGCTGGCCGACGAGATGCAGGTGAAGCTCGCACAGGAAGTCACCGCGCTGCACGAGAAGGGGGTGACACCGGGGTTGGCCACGATCCTCGTCGGAGACGACAGCCCCAGTGCAACTTACATCGCCATGAAGCACCGGGCATGCGCCGAGATCGGCATCCAGAGCATCCATACCCACCTGCCCGCATCCACACCGCAGGAAGAACTGATGCGGATCATCGGCAGCATGAACGGAGACCCGGAGGTTGACGCCATTCTCGTGCAGATTCCGCTGCCGGAAGGGTTTGACGAGGATGCGGCGCTGCTCTCCGTGACGCCCGACAAGGACGCGGACGGACTCAATCCTATCAACCTGGGCCGGCTGGTAATTGGAAAACCGGGTCCCCTGCCCTGCACGCCCAATGGTATCCTCGCCCTGCTGGGACATTACGACGTACCCATCAAAGGAAAACACGTGGTGATCGTCGGTCGTGGACTGACCATCGGCCGTCCCCTGGCCCTGCTCCTGTCCCTGAAACGACCCGACTGCAACGCGGCCGTCACGGTGCTGCATTCGGCCGTGCCGGACATGGCTGTTCACCTGCGCGAAGCCGATATCATCGTGGCAGCGGCGGGATCGCCCGGCCTGATCAAGAAGGAAATGGTAAAACCCGGTGCGGCGGTCGTCGCGGCGGGCATCAAGCGTAAGGGAAAGAAGCTACTCAGCGACGTGGAAGACGACGTGGCGGAGGTGGCCGGCTGGATTACTCCCCGAATCGGCGGAGTCGGCCCCATGACCGTGGCCATGTTGATGGAGAATACGGTGCGTGCTGCGCGGCGCCGCGTCTGACGCAAGGCGGGACGGACCACCGCGAATACCGCTCGTCGCCGGGTATGCATGACGAGGCACCTGCCCACCCCGTCGGCCATAGGACCTACGCCAGCAGCGCCCAGCTTGACAGATCCACCTCACCTGGTACCGGCTTCTGTCCACTGAAGAAGCGCTCCAGCGCGGCCAGCAAAATCTCGCCGATCTCGAGATGGCCAAATGCGCCGGTACCCGAGGTATGTGGTGTGAGGACCACGTTCGGAAGGGAACGCAATCGGTGATCGGGCGGCAGAGGCTCGGGCGTGGTCACGTCGAGTTGAACCTGTATCCTACCGGTCTTCGCTTCCTTGTACAAGGCGTCGTGGTCCAGGACGGATCCCCGCGAGGTGTTGACCAGAACGGCGTCGTCCCGCAGGAGGCGCAGTTGCTCGGCTCCGATCATGTGGTCCGTCTCCGGAATGGACGGCGCGTGAATGGTCACCACGTCGGATTCCTCGAACAGCGAATTCAAACCAACCCGTTCCACGTTCAGTCGACCGGCGTCCCATTCGCTCAGGTAGGGATCGAAGACAAGAATCCGGACGTTGAAGGGCTGAAGGAGCCGGATCACCTCCCGGCCGACCGAACTGGCGCTGACGATCCCTACCACCGCGCCGCGGAGAAACTGGTTTGACCCGGCCTGGTTGGGATCCCGCCACATCCCCCGTTCCCGGATATTGAGGGCGTGATGAATCCACCGGCGGCTCATCATGATCAGGGCGCCTACCGTGTGTTCCGCCACGTTCAGGGCGATGGCGCCGTTCGCGCTGACGACGCGGATCTTCCTGGGCACCAGTTGCCCGGCCACCATCTCCGGGGTGAGCAGGTACTTGACCGATCCAGCGGAATGAACAATGATCTTGAGTTGCTGCCCAAGCTCCAGGGCCGCCGCACTTAACGGCAGCACGCCCCAGCCGGTGACCAGGCCATCGAATGCGGATATCCCCTCCTCCACCTCGGCGGCCGTCACGGCACGGTCCCTGTCGTTCTCGACCACGTCGAAACTACCGAGAAGCAGTTGGTAGGTGTCTTCCTTAAACACGTTTCCGGTGTGGTATGGCGTCGGAAGGTACCAGATACGAGGTTTGCTCATGGTAGGTTTACACCGCTCTCATGGTAGATTTACACCGTTCTCATGGTAGTTCTAGGTCGTTCTTTTTATTGGATTACACCGTTCTCATGATGGGCACAAGACCGTCAAGGTAGATAAATATGAATGACAAAATACGAGATATGTGTACTCATATAATAGGAAGTGTTTACTCAAATTACAGGATAAGACGGCACGATCAATGAAAATACGCGTTGAGGAGATGCGATCATGACCGACACGATAGGTACTGATTTGCGTGACCCGATCCGGGTCGCTTCGGTAGACAAACTGAAAGAGAAGGGGTGCATCGTCGTCAACGGCCACGATGGACCGATCGCCGTGTTCCACCACGACGACGGACAGGTGCACGCCGTGGACAACCGATGTCCTCACATGGGGTTTCCGCTGCACCGGGGCACGATCAAGGACGGCATATTGACCTGCCACTGGCACCACGCGGATTTCGACCTGGAGAGCGGATGTACTTTCGATCTCTTTGCGGACGACGTGCCGGTATTCGCGGTGGAAACACGGAACGGCGACGTATGGGTCTCGGGTACCCGGGACCAGTCCGGAGACGCGGCGTACTGGCAGCAGCGCCTGCGGGAAGGCTTGGAGCAGAACATATCGCTTGTGAACGCCAAGGCAGTGATCGCCCTGTTGAAATCGGGCGTGTCCTTCAAGGAAATCGCGGAAACCGGCGGGCGATACGGGGTACGGTACCGGTCGTCGGGATGGGGGTCGGGACTGACCATCCTGACCGCCATGACCAACCTGTGCGAATATCTACCCCCGGACGAGCAGATCCTTCCGCTTTACCAGGGATTGACGCACGTCGCCCGCGACAGCAACGGGCAGCCGCCGAGGTTCGATCTCCAGCCTCTGGACACTGAAAACCTGACGTATGAACGATTAAAGCGGTGGTTCCGCCGCTTCGTGGAGGTGCGCGATACCGATGGCGCCACACGCTGTCTGCTTACTGCCGTATCCATGGGCGGCGAACCCGCCCGGCTGGTCGACATGATGATGTGCGCGGCCACCGACCGCGTATTCCTCGACGGCGGACATGTCGTGGATTTCATCAACAAGTCCACGGAACTGCTGGATCACATCGGCTGGCAACACGCGGGCGAAGTGCTGCCCAGCCTGGTGCGCCAGTTGTGCGCCGCACAGCGCAGCGAAGAGACCAACGCCTGGCGTCATCCCGACGACCTGGCGGCAGTCCTCCGCGGGGTGAACGACGCGTTGCCCGGTGCGATGTCATCTCCGTCCAACGGGTACGCCTGGGAGGGACCCGGGGAGTTGGCCGAGGTTATCCTGGGGGACGATCCCCAGCTTACGGTGGACACCATGCTTGCCCGCCTTCGCGAGGGCATGACGCCGATCCAACTCAGCCAGTCCGTCACCTACGCCGCCGCACTGCGCATCGCCCGTTTTCATACGCAGAACGAATTCGGCGACTGGATCACGGTGCTGCACACCTTCACCTACGCGAACGCGCTGCACCAGGCCCTGAAACGCACGGGTTCGCCCGAACTGGTCCGAGGCGTATTCCACGGCGCGATGGCGGTGTACCTGGATCGCTTTCTCAACGTGCCGCCCGCGCGTCTCCCGAGTGAAAGGGCCACGGCTGACCTGGCCGGTGACACGGACGCGATGCTCGCCGCTTTTTTAAATGAACTGGATACGCAGCAGCAGGTAGAACCGGCCGCCAGGCTGGTCTATCGCTACCTGGTCGACGGTCACCCGGTGAACCGGCTGTTCCGCACGTTGGCGGTCTCGCTGCTGCGGGAGGATGCCGAGTTCCACAGCTTCCAGATGCTGGAGGCGGGCGTCCGGCAGTACGAGGAACTGCAGGGAAGCACTGCTGCTGACCACGTGCTAATCGCCACGGCCCGGTACCTGGCGGCCCACGCACCGACGCAGCGGGCCCTCAATCAGACCGCCCAGATCGCTTTGAGGCTGAGCCGCGGCGAGGCGCTGTACGAAGAAGAATAGCCGGCCGAGGCACGGGACCACGACCGGCTATTTCAGTCATCCAGTTGCACAGTCAGAGAATGGCACGACTATAAACGGCTCGTCTATTCCCCGCCCCTGACGTATTTTCTCAGCATGCGGGGACCGACCTCCGCACCGTAGACATTGCCCATGGCATCCGCGGCAACGCCTTCGGCGCCCGTCGTTCCAGCGTTATCGGCATCCACCACGGGGTCGGGGATGAAGGCCGAAACAAAACCGCCGTCCTTGATGCTGCCGATGCGGATACCGCGCAGCCATCCCGGGTTGGCGCCCCAGGTCGCGTTCGACTCGGAGTCGGCGCTGTAGAGCACGTCGTTTGCGTCGATGAACAGTCCGCTCGGACGGCCGAACTGGGTCCACGTGGCGATGTACTCGCCTTCCTGGTCGAAGATCTGGAGTCGGGCGTTACCCCTGTCGCCGACGAACAGCCGGCCCTGGGAGTCCATGGCCAGCGCGTGGGGATCCCGGAACTCACCGGCGGCCTGTCCCGTCTTGCCCCAGGCCTTGATGAATGTCCCGTCGCTCGCCAGCTTGACGATGCGGTTGTTGCCGCTGGCACCGTGTCCGTCCGCCACGAAGATACTGCCATCGGGCGCCACCAGGACGTCGGAAGGCGCGTTGAAGATGGTTTCCCCTTCGCCCCCGACACCGGCCACGCCGAGGCTCATCAGGAGTTCGCCGTCTTCACTGAACTTGTGAATCTGGTGCCCGATACCCTCGCCGCCCCGGGCGTCCGTCACCCATACATTGTTCCCCGAGTCCACGAAGATGCCGTGGGGCCAGACGAACATGCCCGCGCCGAAGCTCTTCAGCAGGTTGCCGTCGTTGTCGAAGAGCATGATAGGCGGCACGTCTTCTTTACCTGCGCACAGGTTCTCGCCGCATCTTTCGGCCACCCAGATGTTCCCGCTGCCGTCCTGGGCGGGAAAGACCGCGCTCGTGGCGCCCCAGGTCCTTTCCCCGGAAAGTTTGCCCCAGATGCCTTCGACCGTGTTGTAAGGATTGGGCGCGTTGTTCTGGGCCATTACGGTGCTTTGGAACAGGGTAATCAACGCGATGGCCGCCGCGTAGACGACCCACCTCATCCGATTCGTATCTTTCATGAGAATCCTCGCTTTGCGTGGTGGTAGGGCATGGCGTCGTCCCGGAGCAGACAAAACCACCGGAGTGGACGAGACCATACGATTCCTTAGGATGTGCCGTTTCTCGTTAAAATAAGAATCGTTGGCGTTTTCGCAACGGATTTTTGGTGGTCTGCGGACGACCCCAACCGGCTTGACATACGGCGGGGACCGGGGCATATTTCAGCAGCCAATTCAGCAACCAGGACAAAGAAATGGCCAGAACGGCCGGGAGAGGTACAGCCCGTGCTATCAGGGTTTCAGGTAGAGCAGGACCGCCGGATCATTGGACTGATGTCGGGAACGTCCGCCGACGGCATAGACGCCGCGGTCATACGTTTGCGCGAGATGGACGATGGACTTTCGCTGGCCGTGCTCGCTTTCGAAACAGTGGCCTACCCGGACGGATTACGCGCACGGATCATGGACGTTTCCGAACCTGAGACCAGCCGGATCGACGAGCTCTGCCGTCTGCATTTCGAGTTGGGTGAACTGTTCGCCGCGGCCGCCGTCAACGTAACCCATTCGGCGGGACTCGCCTTGAAGGATATCGATCTGATAGGGTCCCATGGCCAGACGGTGCACCATCTACCGGAACGAAAAGAGCGATTCGGCGTGGAGACCGGGGCGACGCTTCAGATCGGTGATCCATCGGTGATCGCCCAGCGAACGGGCGTGGTTACAGTCGGTGATTTTCGCACGGCGGACGTGGCCCGCGGCGGCCAGGGCGCGCCGCTCGTACCCTACGTGGACTACCTGCTCTTCAAGCACCCTACAAAGGCGAGGGGGCTTTTGAACCTGGGGGGCATCGCGAATCTCACGGTACTGCCCGCGAACCCGGATCCCGCGGATGTCATGGCCTTTGATACAGGTCCGGCCAACATGCTCATCGACGCCGTTGCCGAGGCTGAAACGGGGCAGGCCATGGACCGGGACGGCGCGGGTTCGCGGCGCGGCACTCCTTCCGAAGAACTGGTTGAAAACGTGCTTTCCATGCCTTATTTCGAACGAACTCCGCCCAAGTCGACGGGCCGGGAGTTGTTCGGCGGATCCTGCGCGGAAGCCCTGGTGTGCGCGGGAAAGAAAGCCGGTCTTAAGGCTGACGATATGCTGGCTACGGCCACGGAAATCACCGTTCGTTCCATCCGGGACGCCTACCACCGGTTCGTCGGACCGGTCACCCCCCTCGACGAACTGATCGTGAGTGGAGGTGGCGCCCGAAACAGTTTCATTATGGATCGCCTTTCAAAGGTTCTTTCGCCTGTCGAGGTGTCGACGTCGGATGAACATGGTCTCTCGTCGGATGCTAAAGAAGCCGTGGCGTTTGCGATCCTGGCCGATCAGACGGTCAGGGGAAGGCCGGGCAGTCTGCCTGGCGCCACGGGGGCCGACCGGCCCGCGGTGCTGGGCAAGATATGCCTGCCCGGCTGATGAACGGAGTAATGATGTACGTAGCGGGTATGGCGCATCAGGAAAGCATGACCGGCAGACGCGGAGGATCGTGGTTTCGGTACCCTTACTACTATGCCTGGACCGAGAGTCGGACTGTTTGGTTGGCAGCCTTTGTACTCCTCTTCGTGGTTTCCGGCTGCGCCGGCAGGCCGCATCCATCCCTGCCTTCCACCCCTTCCGCCCCTTCCACGCCTTCACGGCCGTCCGATACTTTTCGACCCGGCCGGCTTCCCCTGGTCAGGATCGGTTTACTCGTCAACAGGTCCTCGGTACGGGTGACCGGGACCGGGAGTTTCAAAGTCGTGGATCAGTCCAGTGGGGAAGTGATAGGCACGTCCTCCCGCGGCAAGGAGTGGAATCTGCAGGCCAATGGCGCGTGGATCAACGCTTCCACCCCGGAGGGCGACGCCCAGGGACTGTACACCGGTCCGATACAGGTGAGACCGGCTGAACGGGAAGGGCGCATTTGGATATCCCAAAAAGAATACCGGGGCACCGTGGAGGTGACCGTCAACCGGAAAGGCACGCTGACGGCCGTTAACATCCTCGATCTGGAGACCTACCTGCGCGGGGTCGTTCCCCTGGAAATCGGTAAGCTCAAGGACCCGCAAATCGAGGCGCTGAAAGCCCAGGCAGTCGCCGCACGTACCTACGCCATAGCGAATCTGGGTCGACGCAGGGACCTCGGTTTCGACCTGTACAGTACCGTGGCCGACCAGGTGTACGAAGGCTTTAGCGCCGAATGGACCGTCGCCGACCGGGCCATCGCAGAGACCCGGGGCATGGTGGCCATCTATGACGGAAAACCAATAGACGCCTTCTACTCGTCGACCTGCGGGGGCGAAACCGAATCCATCGAGAATGCCTGGGATTCCAGGCCTGTTCCATACCTGCGCAACGTGCGGGACCGGGACGGAAGGAGCGGCGACTTCTGCCGGAATTCACCGGTCTACAAGTGGCGCGTGGAATGGAACCGGAAGACACTGGAGAACATCCTGGCGAACAGGTTGCCCGGCCTGGATCGAAGCAAGGCCGGGGAATTCTCTCTTCGCGATATGGATGTTCGGAAACGATCCCCGAGTGGTCGCGTGCAGGTGCTCGAAATCAAATCGAATCAAGGAATGACGACACTACGCGGCGATAAGATACGCTCGGCGCTACGCCGGCCTATCCGGGGCCAGCCGCTCCTCCGCAGCACGAAGTTCGACTTGAAGATCAGGGGTGACACCATCGTGGCCGAAGGCGGTGGGTACGGCCACGGAATCGGTCTTTGCCAGACGGGCGCCATCGGGATGGCAGTACAGGGATATAAACACGATAAGATCCTGAAACACTACTATCGCGGAATCGATCTGCGCCGCGTTTATTGATGCGTTGGGCGTAACGCTGCACCGCATGAACTGATGCCACGAGTCTATATGTGCCGCGTAACATTGCGCCGCGCTGAATCAGGAGAAAGGGCATGCGTGAACCACGGTTGAATCCCATCTTCTTGCTAACCGCCTTTCTTTGCTGCATGCTGGTTTTCCCGGCATGCTACTATTCCACTTCGCAGGGATCCCGGTCGGGAAACATCCGGAACGTGGTCATTCCGCTTTTTGAAAGCGTCACCGTGGAGGCTGGCATCCAGGAGCCACTGACGGACGCCGTTATCGAACGGTTTTTGACCGATGGCCAATACCGGATCGTAGACATGCGGCAGGCTGACGCGGTCATCATCGGTACGATTACAAATATCCAGGAGGAGTCCGTGGCCTTCTCGGAGGGAACGACGGCCCGGGAAGTGCGCATCTGGATCGAAGTGGACGTGCGTTTCGAAACCACTGAAACGCGGGAAGTGATCTGGGAGGAAAGGCAACTGCGGACCTTCGGAGACTACACGATAGATACGGGATCGGACACCGACCGGGAACCGGCCATTGAACTCGCTATCGAAAAGATGGCCGAAGAGATCCTGAACCAGTCTATTTCAGGTTGGTAAACCAGGATGGTCATTTGCTTTCCTGGAACCACCGGCACCTTTCGATCCACGCTTCCGATGTACGGGCCGCGCCGCTCGTGCCGGCCAGCGCCGCCAGGCGTCCGAAGGTCTCGGCCGACCGCTCGTAATCCTTCAAGTAAAAGTGACTCATCGCCGCCAGGCGCAGGTTTTCACGGCGCAGCAGGTCCTCCGGCAGTCCGAGCGTTTCCGCTTTCGACAGGTACGTCAATGCCTGGTCGTAGGATTCGGCGAGGAACAGCCAGCGTCCGACGAGGTAATAACCCGCCGCGTATTCCGGCGCCAGGTCGACTGCGTCGCGGACGGACAGGACCAGGCTCCACTGGTTCCCCTCGGCCGTCAGGTAGGCCATGATCGTATCCCGTACGGGTTCCCGGTCGAGGGCGTCCAGCCGGATGGTCGCGCCGCGCGACATGTCTTCCGACGGGTGTAATTCCACGACCGCGCCGTAATTCCGCCGGGCATCTTCGAGTCTCCCCAGTTTCCACGCTTTATCACCACGAACCAGGTGGGCGTCCGCAAGCAGGCCGACGACCTGGTCGGGACGGTCGATCAGACGGGCGGCGACCGTTTCGGTCCGTTCGTAGTCCCCCAGCCGGAAGGTCGCGTACAGCAAGCCTCTCAGGGAGGAAGGGTTTTCCGGTTCCAGGACCAGAGCACTATCGAAACCGCCCACGGCCTCGGCATACCGGCGTGCGCCGAAGGCTTGCCACGCCAGGTCGTTCAGTGCCGCCACCTCGTGGGGGCAGTGGCGGCTGAAGATGGCGGGACGAATAAATCGCTGGCGAGCGGCACGGAGGTTGTCTTCCCGCAATTCAATGCCATCCACGAACGCTTCCCACTCGGCGATCAGTTCCCCCGGTCCCTGCCCGTAGGCTTCCTCGACGTTGCCGTTCGGAAAGGCCTGCTTGAAGGAGGACAGGCCGTTCCGTTCGATCAGGAAACGGACGAACGAACCGCAGAGGGTGTAGCTGCGCGAGGACGCGGCCGACCAGAATCCCGCCGTGCCGAGCAGGTTCTCCAGGGGCGGCGCTAGATCAAGTTCCCGCATGGCGCGGCTCCACTCGTGTGGATTCATGGGCGAGTCCGGCCAGTCGACCGCCACGGCCAGGCCTTCGTGGAAACCCATCCAGTAACTGCCGCCGTACAGCGCGTTTCCAAAGGAGGCGGACAGGACATGAACCAGTTCATGCTTCAGCACTGGATGGGGAAACCGCGCGTTGTTGAGGTGCATTTCATCCGAGCCCGGGCGTTCCATGGACGTATGCCTGGCGCCCATCAGACGTTTTTTCTGGTCCGCGTCTGCATAGATGTAGGAAGCGATGCGCGTCGACGGGAGCGGCACTTCCAGGTATTCGGCGATGGTGGACAGTTGATACTCGTGTTCCCGGGCGATGAGCTCGATGTTCTGCGCGGTATCGGCGTTCAGATCGTAGTAGATGTCGAAGTGGGCCGTTCGCTCGTGGCCCCCGAGGGTCTGCTGGATGTGTTCGCGATCAATGACTATGCCGAGGGGCGCGCGGTAGACGTAGGCTGTCGCCAGGACGGCCAGGGACGCCAGAAAAAGAACACGCGTCGCGATCCGCCTTTTGTCCATCGGCCCGCCACGAAACGCCAGGAACAGCGACGGTCGGATCTTCCGGGTTGCGGGGTCGAAACAAGCGTGCAGTCCGGCGACCATGGCGAGGACGCTGACGAGCACGATCCCTCGCGCCGCTAGCAGCGTCGATGTAATGACGACCACTTCATCGTAAATCGGACCCGGAAAGTACCCGATGATCGGGTTGTAGGCGAAGACGGGCGGCTGGGTCGCCAGGCGATAGACGCTTATGCCGATCGAGACGAGCATGACCGCGAGAAAGAGCAGCGTGGCGCGCAGTTTTCTTTCGGTTGTCAGCGCACAGAGGGACGCGACCGAGGTCGACCACAATACGGTGATGGCGGGCAGCAGCAGGTAGAAAGCGAGGCCTTCGGACACGTTACAGAAACCGCTTATCCAGCTTTTGATGAACATCACGGCCAGCGGCAGGATGAGCGTCGAAAGCGAAAGGCCGAAGAGCCGGGCAAGCAAAGTCGAAGGGGTGTTTTCTTTGCCGTGGGACCGACGCCACGCGGCCACGAGATGGATAACCATGAAACCCGTGGCGAAGGCGGCGATGAAGGCAGTCAGGACGGTGAACTCGAACCCGAGATCCCCCACGAGGGGAAGTTGCGTCATCACCAGGGCTGCCACCGTCAGCACCGCGGTAGCGGCCAGGAACGGCCTGCCAAACAGTGGATTTGCGATGAGACGATCGTTCAGGTTCATGGGAGGGCCCCGTCGAAGTACACCCATTCTTCATGCCCACGCTGCGTTCGCTTTGAATGATACGCCCCGATCCGTCCCCGGACCAGCGGATTTGAAGTGTTTTTCCTGTCGGACCGGGTCGTGCGTCCGTAATATAACTGCGCTCAGGGTTAAAAATACAAAGCTTTCCGGGTGACATTTGTATCGGCGTTTTGGGAGCAATGCATCCTGGCAATCTGGTTGAAATTCGAATCGACTAAACGACACGGAGGGACACGGCATGAACCTGGATCTGGACTACCAGCCAGTGTTGGGAAACAAGCGGGATTACGGTATCGGCATCATCGGGGCGGGCGGGATCGTCAACGCGGCGCACCTGCCGGCCTATCGCAAGGCGGGATTCAACGTGATCGGTCTGACCGACCAGGATCGTGACAAGGCGGAACAGACCGCCCGGACTTTCGAGGTGCGTAAGGTATATGCCACCGTGGAAGCCTTGCTTGAGGACCCATCCGTGGAAATCGTGGACATCGCCGTTCCTCCCTGGAACCAGAAGGATCTCGTTCGGCAGGTGACGACGGCCGGCAAGCACCTGCTCTGCCAGAAACCTCTTTCCAATATCTACGCCGAGGCCGTTGAAATCGTGGAAATGGCGGAAGCGAGCGGCGTACGGCTGGCCGTCAACCAGCAGATGCGGTGGGACCAGGCTGTCCGTGCGTCTCGCACCTTGCTGAACCGGGGTCTGCTGGGAGATCCGGCCTCGGCCGTGATCGACATCAGTATCCTGACCGAATGGCGGGCCTGGCCCTGGGTGCTCACGGTCGAGGGTCTGGACCTGATGTTCCACAGTATTCACTACTTTGACAGCATGCGTTCGCTTTTCGGCCTGCCGGAGCGCGTATGGTCGTCCGGTTCCGGCTATCCCGGCCAGGCGCCGGTTGGAGAAACGCGGACGATCACGGTGTTCGAGTACTCCGACACCTTCCGCGCCATGGTGTCCGTCAATCATAACAACTGGACGGAGGAGCAGTTCGCGACGTTGCGCATCGACGGTACGGAAGGATACGCGGCAGGCACGTTCGGGTTGCTGTACGACTATCCCCACGGCCGGCCGGACACGTTGTCCTATTCGAGCCGAAAGATCGATCCCAACAAGACCATCGATCACCGGTTCGAAGAGCGGTGGATACCCGACTCCTTCATCGGCCCGATGGGAGAACTGATGGCGGCTATCGAACAGGACCGGCTGCCCGAGACCAACGGAAGGGATAACCTTAAGACGCTCCAGATGGTTCACGCCGGCTACCGGTCCATGGCGGAACACCGTGCTGTCTCGCCCGGGGAAATATCCTGAAACCGTCTAAATACAGATTGCCAATGTTGATAGATTTACAAATCAACATTAAAACAGAATTTCACAATAACCGGGACCTTCAGCATGAAAACGGACACCGTGATCGTGGGCGCGGGCGTAATCGGCCTGGCCATCGCCCATGAACTGCTGTGCCGGGGAATGCGGGTAACCCTCGTGGATCCGGGTCAACCGGGCAGGGGCGCCTCCTGGGCCTCCGCGGGCGTACTGGCGCCGCAGGGCGCCCTTCCCTGGTATCGGCCCTACCTGGACCTGTGCCTGGCGAGCCTGGACATGTTCGCCGACTGGTCCGCCCATCTTCTGGAGGAGACCGGTATCGACGTCGAATACAGGACCGATGGCGGTTTGCAGGTCGCCTTCGACGACGAGGAATCCGAAGAACTGTCCCAGCGATACCACCACCAGCAGGAACTGGGCCTTCCGATCGAACGGCTCACGGGAGAAGAAGTCCGCACACTTGAACCCATGCTCTCGCCCGAAACCCGATGCGGCCTGCTGTTCGAAAGGATGCACCAGGTGGAAAACAGGCGCCTGGTGCAGGCCCTGGTCGAGGCGGTGAAAGGCCGTGGCGGGGAATTTCGCATAGGGAATCCGGTCGTCGACCTGATCGTACGCAGAAACCGGGCGGCCGGGGTCGTCCTGCCCGGTGAGCGTATCGGGGCGGACCGGGTCATCATCGCGGCGGGCGCGTGGTCCGGCCTTCTGCACTGGATACCTGGCCTGCCGCTGCCGGTGCAGCCGGTGCGCGGCCAGATAGTCTGCGTCGACGGAAGCGCCCTGACTCCGCTGTGCCGGGTCATCAACGGGCTGGGCCAGTACATCGTGCCTCGCCGCGATGGCCGCGTGCTGCTGGGCGCCACTGTGGAGAAGACCGGATTCGACGCCACCGTGACGGCCGGTGGCCTGTCCGCCGTGATGAAGGAGGGGCTTCGCATGGCGCCCGGCCTGGCCGGTGCGCCCGTCGTAGAGACCTGGGCGGGACTGCGTCCCATGTCGAAGGACGGCAAGCCCATACTCGGACCGGCGGGCCTGGAACACCTCGTCCTGGCCACCGGCCACTACCGCAACGGCATACTTCTCGCGCCGATCACGGGCCGCCTGGTCGCGGATTACCTGTCCACCGGCGCGGTGCCGGCGGCCATGACCCCGTTCCTGTTGGATCGCTTCAGCAAGAAGGCAGCGCGGACCGTATCAGAAACCCAGATCGAATCAGAAGCGCGGAACGATTCGGAAACGTGAAACTATACAAGAGCGCGGACCGAATCAGAAGATTGAAAAGTCGATTTCCTTGCTGGTCATGAATTCCAGCAGCACCGGCACGCCTTCTTCCGTCTTACGTATGCCCCTTTTCAAGGCCGGGATGATCTCGTCCGGGGATTCAACCCGTTCACCGTAGCCACCGAAGGCCTCCGCCATCATGGCGTAGTTTCCCGATATGTCGGTCGCGCCGTACTTCGCCTGCGACGTGGGCATGACGGGAATCTCGATGGCCATGGAGTGGTTGTTGAACAGGACGGAGAGGATGGGAATGCGTTCACGCACGGCCGTTTCGAAGTCCATGCCCGTGAACCCGATGGCCGCGTCGCCCCACACGTTGATGCAGAGCCGGTCCGGGTGGGCCAGTTTCGCGCCCATGGCCAGGCCGAGCCCATAACCGAGTTGGGTGGTCTTGCCCCAGCCGATGTAGCTCAAGGGGGTGGTCGATGACCAGAAGGGGGTCAACTGGTCGCGGGGACTGCCCGCGTCGTGGGTGATGATGGTCCGGTCGATATCGACCGTATCCAGCAAGTCGCCGATGACCCGGTACGGAGAAAAGGGCGTGGAGGCATCCTTGAGTTTCGGCATCCAGACTTTCATCCAGCGCTGCCGGATCGTTCGAATCTCTTCCGCGACGCCTTCGAATCTTCCACGGGGCTTGTTCTTCAACCGGTCCGAAACCTCGTCGATGATGGCCCGGAGGATGAGCGCGGCATCGCCCACGATGGGATAGGCCGCCTCCACGTCCTTGTTGATATCTCCTGGATCCAGGGTCCCGTGGATGTAGGTCTTGCCCTCGGGCATCGTCACTCCGAAGTTCGTCCGGGTGAAGCTGCAGCCGATGCCGAAGATCACGTCGGCCTGTTGCAGGAAGACGTGAACGGGCTCCGGAATCGACCTGCCCCCCGAACCCAGGGAAAGGGGATGGGTTTCCGGAAAGGCGCTCTTGCCCCCCAGGCTGGTGGTCACCGGGGCCTCGAGCAGTTCGGCCAGTTGCTTCAACTCGGACCATGCCTGTGCGTAGTGCACGCCCTGGCCGGCGTAGATTACCGGCCGCTGCGCAGCGACCAGGGCCTCGGCGGCTTCGCGGAGCGCGTCCGGATCGGGTCCGACGCGCACGGAGGGGGTCGGCCGGTAATCCAATGGCTCTGGCACCTCTGCGTCGAACAGGTCTGTTGGGAACTCGACCAGCGCCGGACCGGGCCGCCCGTTTCTAACCTGGGTGAACGCCCTGCGCATGACCTCCGGCACGGTTTCGGGAAGCACGAGGTATTCACAGGACTTCGTAATGTGCTGGAAGTTGAGATAGGCGTGGAAATTCGGCGATAGTTGAGCGACTTTTCTCCGGTAACCCATGGGGAGCACCACGATGGGCGCCGATTCGCCGAAGGCCTGAGCCACCCCGCCGTAGGCGTTCTCCGTACCCGGCCCGCTCTGCATGCAGAATACGCCGATCTTGCGCCCCGACGACATCCGGCTGATCGCGTCCGCCATGTGGAGGCCGATGCGTTCCTGGCGCACGATCACCGTGCGGATGTCCAGTTCGGCGGCAGATTCAATCAGAGGATTGACCGGGTACGCGAAGAGGTACTCGACGCCCTCCCGCTTCAACACCTGGGCAACCGCTTGGGCAACGTTCATGTCATGGCTCCTCAATATAAACAATCATGTAGGTAGGGTAGTGTACGAGCGTCCGTTCCGAGACAGGCCGAAGGGACTCGCTATGCTCCGTCAGGGAGGTTTTGGATCATCTCCCGCACGCCGTCCATCCCCAGGTTCCCACCGCTGAACAGTGTGGCGATGCGTTTTCCACGCCACGATGAAGCCTCGCGCATGCACAGGGCGAATACCGCCGCGGCTGCGCCTTCCGCGATGAAACCGGTGTGTTCGAGGACGACGGGGATCGCCCGTTTCATTTCTTCTTCGGTGACGAGGTGCATCTCGTCGACCAGGTCTTTCAGCACGGCGAAGGCCAGGCCGCCCGGGTAGGTCGTCGCCAGGCCACCGGCAAAGGTGTCGCAGGACTCGGTGGTCACCGTCCGCCCTTCCTGCCAGGACCGGTAGACCGACGGCGCGTTGGACGCCTGGACGCCAATGAGGCGCACGACCGGATTGATGGCCTTGATTGCCGTACCGACCCCCGCGATCAGGTTTCCTCCGCCCACCGGCAGCACTACCACGTCCACGTCCGGCAGATCCTCCATGATCTCCAGGCCGATGGTGCCGGCGCCCGCCATGAGGCCGAAATCTTCCCCGTCCTCGATGTACACCATGCCCGTTTCCGCCGAGATCTCACGGGACCGATCGAATCCGTCGGCGATCGTTTCGCCGTGGACGACCAGTTCGGCGCCCAGCCGTCGAATGGCTTCGCTCTTCACGTCCGGCGTTCCATGCGGAACGACCACCGTGACGGGCACGCCGAGCGCGCCACCCCCGTAAGCGATGCCCTGTCCGTGGTTGCCGGTGGACGCCGTGGTGACGCCGCGGGCGCGCTGCGTTTCGTCGAGGAGGGACATCGTGTACAGGCCGCCCCTTACCTTGAACGAGCGGATGGGATGGAAATTCTCGTACTTGACGTAGAGTTCCAGGTCAAGCATCTCGCTGAACCCGGCCGATCGGTACATTGGCGTCGGCGCCAGGTATTTGTCGAGCAGCCGACGTGCCTTGACGATATCGAGGAGCGTGGGATGAGTTGGCATGGAGTGCTTTCGATGGGTGTGGATACTGCACTAAATGGAGGGAATAGAGGGGAGTCCTAATGCGTTAAATCTGGTTTATTCAAATAGGGATCGAGGGAGTCCGGATTGGCGGCGGAGTCTAGCCAACAGGTACCTCAACGTGCTTCACATAAACCTCTGCGTGCAAACGACGTTGTATTTCATCACGCGAAGCCGTTTCACAAAACAACTCCAGTGCCTCCTTCAGGTTGTCCCGCGCCTCGGCCACGCTAGAACCCTGACTGGCAACGTCCAATTCGGGACAGAGAGCGACGTTACCATCGCCTTCGCGCTCTATAATTGCCGTACAAAGTCTGGCCATCAAGACCTCCATGCTTTAAGACATAGCTTCCCGGCTCAAGGAGCGTATCCACTCGGTGCCGGAGGGCAAAGCCGATTTCCACATAATCAGAAAACGAATGTCATGATCAAGTTAATGGGGTGCTCGTTTGCTGTCAACGGCGTCTCGTAATACCGTTCTCGCACAGTTCAATTCGGTGGCATGAATCGTACCATTTCAGTATCTTTTATATGTTATCCCGCTATGACACTTTGGTTTTTAGTCCCAATCAGGTATAATGGATCCAAGTCGACGTTGGCTGTACGTTTACGAAAGGGAACAATGGAAAGAAACAAGTGCAGAAAGCTGACCCATGAGGAGATCGCGGCGAAGATTCCCGCGCCGAACGGTGACCGGTTCTTCGTCGCCCTGGAGCGCGGTGAACTGCAGATCGAGTTGTATATGCCCGGTGCGGTAGATGACCAGACGCCTCACCGACGGGACGAATGTTACGTGATCGTGGAAGGGAAAGGAAATTTCGAGATGGATGGAGCGGTCGTGCCGTTCCAGGCAGGCGATTTCTTCTTTGTCCCCGCGGGGGTTGAGCACCGGTTTCTGGATTACGGAGCGTCGATGAAGACGTGGGTCATCTTCTATGGTCCGGACGGCGGAGAGCAGGTCTGATCATCCGTCCGCTTACGCAGGGATTTAAGCCGCCTCGAGAGTATCTGTATTTCTTCCTCGATCAACCCGATTTCATCCCCCACGCTGATCCGTCCATCCCGTTCAAGATGCCGTCGCCTGTCTTCTGATTCCCGATCGGCCTGGGCCTCCGCCATGGAGTTGATGATTACCCCGATGAAGAGGTTCAGCATAATCATGGTGCCGACCATGACAAAGGAAACGAAGAAGGCGGCGCCGAGGAACGGAAACGCCCGAGACGCTTCGCGGAGATGGGCCTGTGCGAAGTCGGCGTAGCCCGGATAGGCATCGCTGCCGTACATCTGGATGTACATCACGTCCGTCCAGTCCTCCAGGGTCACCACCCGAAAGAGCGTCAGCAACGCGGACGACAGGTCCTGGAAATGCACAGGGTCGTTGCCGCGAAAGAGGTAGACGCCGAGTACGGCTTAGACGTAGAACAGCACGCCTAACAGCAGACCGACATATCCCAACGATGTGATCGATTTGAGCAGCGAATTGACCAGCAGTTGCAGTTTCGGCACCGCGGTCACCAGCCGTACCGGGCCACGAGGTCCCGCGAAGTTTCGAGCCCCACCAGCGCGGCAGCCGCCGTAATGACCCCAAGGACAGTATGCTGGAATCCCTTCGAATCCACCAGTTGTCCCAATCGTTCTATCAACGAACTATGCTCCATATTAACAATGGTTTATACTAAATTTTATCGGTCGATACAACATGTCCATACTTAGCCCACGCCTATATCGTAATCGCGTTGCGTGGCCGGACGCCTAACACATCCGTACCTACCTCGCGCGCAGAATCTGGTAATAGAAGGTGCCGGTGATTTCAAGAAACGGATGAAGGAAATCCTTGGGGAGCGGCGGAAAGGGGCTGGAGGAAACGATGGCGTTGCGGCTTGACGATACGAGGGACTGGTAGGGTATGTCATTTTCCCGGTAGGAAAGGACCTCGAGGTCGCGCAGGGCGCCGTCGGGCATGATCTTGAAACGAATGATGACCCGCCCGCTTACCAAGCCGAGATTAAAAGCCTCCGGGGCGAACCAGCGCCGGCGAACCCGTTCGCGCAGGATGTACAGGTAAGGCGCGTAGTCCCAGGCATAGGTGCTGATCGAGAAATCACCATAGTCCTTTACCGAAGTATGGCGGTTATCCGTCCGGGGTACCCGTGGACCGGTGTTTCCGAAGCCAAAACCGAACCGCCGGTGCCGTTGATAAGTGGGTTCGCGGCGCATCTGCGCCAGTTCGTTCAGATCGTCCTGGGGAATGTACACCGGCGCGTCCGGGCCGGTTGGCCGGGGCGTCGAAGCAATCGCATCGCCTTCCACCCCGCCTTCGCCTCGTCCTTCTTCGCCGCCCGTGCCGCGGTACTCGGGCCGGATGATCAGGTCCGATGTCCACAGGGGTGGATCTTCCAACTCCTCGAAATCCTCGATGCCTCCCTGCCGGGGCGTGAGCGGGGCGCCGCCGGCGAAGGGATCGTGCTGCTGCTCGTCCTCTTCATCCATTTCCTCCATCGTCCTGATCTCCAGGTCGCCCTCGGAAAAAGCCGGTCCCTCCGGCAACTCGGTATCCTCCAGTAAATCTCTTGCGACGGCGTTCTTGTCGGCCACGTCAGCTTCCGGATCGTCTGGCGGTTCCTCAACGCGGGCCTCTTCCGGCACGTCGACCAGGGTTGGCGGGTTCTGCATTTCCATGTAGGCTTTCTCGAACTGCTCCAGCCGCTCGAAGGGTGCGAGCGTGAGTTCGATCATGTCCTTGTCTTCCAGCATGCCGGTGGATAGGAGGACCAACAGGGAAACGCTATGGAGAAGTCCGGCGACTACGAAGGCGATCAGGAGGTACTTGGTCGTATTGCGGCGAAAGGAAACGGTCCGTCCCAGGGGACGCGAATGGTGGGTATAATCTTTTGAGTAAATATCCATGCATGATTCTTAGGATAGGATTACAAGCGGGCGTACAGACCGCGGGCCGGCACGCGAACCAATCTGGTACAGTGTGCCTTCACGGGGTACTACGCACCTTCATGGGGTTATTCACACCATTACTTGCTGAGGATATAAACACCGTTGTAATAGACGCGGCGAATGTCTGGAGGTTCCATCCAGTGTAGAAACATGGCGTTATAGTGTATCTCTTCCGCTAGACTGTTCGACCGACCGTGGCAAAGGATGCCGCCTCGCGTTGATTCCGGTCTAACGCAGTCCCAGGTTCTGACGTACTTCCGTCATGGTTTCTTCCGTAAGCGCCCTTACCCTGCCGGCACCCGCGGCGAGGGCGTCCCGCACGTCGTCGGGCCGTCGGGTCAGGTCTTGGTACTTGTCCTGGACCGGCGTCATCGTGGCTTCCATGTTGTCGCCCAGTTTCTTCTTGCAGTCGACGCAGCCGATGCCCGCGCTTCGGCACTCGGTATCGATGGTCGCGACCTCGTCAGGACTCGAGAAGGACTTGTGCAGCGTGAAGATGTTGCAGATGTCCGGATTCCCGGGATCGGATCTTCGCAGCCGGTTCGGGTCGGTGAAGGCGGTGCTGAGCTTCTTTTTAACCGTGTCGCTGCTGTCCTTCATCGCGATGTAGTTCCCCTGGCTCTTGCTCATCTTGGACTGGCCGTCCAGTCCCATGATGCGGGGAGCGGGACTGTACAGGGTCCTGGCTTCCGGGAATACCGGCCCGTACAGATGGTTGAACCGGCGGGCAATTTCGCGCGTCAGTTCCAGGTGCTGGGACTGATCGTCTCCCACCGGCACGCCGTCCGCCTTGACGCCCAGGATGTCCGCGGCCTGGAGCACGGGGTAGGTGAACAGGCCCGCGTTGATGTTCTGCTTGTGCAGGGCGGCCTTGTCCTTGAACTGCGTCATGCGTTCCAGGGCGCCCAGCGCGGTAACGGTACTGAACACCCAGGCGAGTTCCAGCGTTTCGGTTACGTGGGACTGCACGAATAGTGTACAGCGATCAGGATCGAGGCCGCAGGCAATGCCCATCGTGGCGGTATCCAGCACGGCATCCCGCATGGAATCCGGATCGTACTCGATGGTTATCGCGTGGTAATCCACGACGCAGTAGATGCAGTCGTACCGCTGGATCAGCTTGGCCCAGTTGTTTACGGCGCCGAGGTAATTCCCGATGTGGATGTCACCGGTGGGCTGGATGCCGCTGTACAACCTGGTCGGTTCTTCAGAAGCCCCCGCCGTTCCGTCTTTCGCCGTGGCAGTTGACTGGGTCCGTTCATCCCCGTTCATATCCCTGATCTCGCTCCTTCGAGGTCCCGCGTTCACGGCGCCTCGCTACAAAAAACCGTTGTCATTACGGCGTGTTCACCGTATCTTGTTTCAATCAAAAACAGACGTGTTAAAAAGCGGTGGGACACCCGCTTCTGTCAAGCGAAATCATGGCGGGAGTTCAGTTTCCGAAACAGAGCCGTGACGGCGATTCCATCGATTACAAAGGTTGTTTTAACTCGGTAAAGGACGGGGTTTCTCCAGGGGGCAAGGGACGTGAATCGGAACGATACATCCACGCTGGACGAAAAGTACCGGTCGCTCCGGGAAGATCTGCGCGCCATGGGCAGCGTTTTGGTCGCTTTCTCCGCGGGCGTGGACAGCACGCTGCTGCTCAAGGTGGCCACCGACGTGCTGGAGGACCGCGCCCTCGGCGTAACCGGCGTTTCCGAGTCGCTTCCGGAAGAGGAGAAGAACGAAGCCGCCGAACTGGCGGAATGGATGGGCGCCCGGCACCGCTACGTGGACACGGAGGAAATCCACAACGCGGAGTACATGCAGAACAACCCGCGCAGGTGCTATTTCTGCCGGAATGAACTGTACACCCGGCTGAAGGAGATCGCCCTGGAGGAAGAAGCCGCTCAGATCTGCGAAGGCAGCATTGTGGACGATGTCAGCGACTTCCGCCCCGGTATGCTCGCGATCCGGGAACACGGCGTGCGCAGTCCGTTGAAGGACGCCGGGTTTACCAAGGCCGACGTCCGCGCGCTGTCCGGGCGGTTGGGGCTTTCCACCGCGGACAAGCCATCCCTGGCGTGCCTTTCGTCGCGCTTTCCCTATGGCGATCCCATCACGATCGAAGCCCTCGAACAGGTCGGGAAGGCAGAAGCCTTCATCCGTGGCCTGGGCCTCCGGCAGTTCAGAGTGCGCCATCACGGGAACATGGCACGGATCGAGACGGAGCCGGGGGATCTCGCGACCGTCATTAAACACCACGACGAGATCGCGGCATATCTCAAGGAAATCGGTTACGCCTACGTCACGCTCGACCTGGAAGGATACCGCACCGGGAGTATGAACGAGGTGCTCAAAAACCGGAAAATGAAGTCCCCGGAAATACTGCAATAAAACCGGTCCCGAGTCTCACGCCGGACCTGGGTCTCAGCCCGTAACCACGAAAGGAACGACCATGCCTGCCTTTGACGCCAGCGCTTACGGCCCCGCATTCGCGGACCTGATCGAGACGCCACGCATCATGCCCCTTGGCCCGGGCGAGGAGAACAGTTCGGCCAGGGCCGGCCTGGAAGCGCTGGACCTGGATCAGGCCTTCGCGCCGAACGCCATCCGGGACCGGAATATGGCCGAGGGATGCGTGTCAGGTCTGTGGCTGTACCACGATTTCCTGGTCACGTCCCACACCCTCAGCCAGCAGATCACCACGCCCACCGGCAGTTACTGGCACGGAACCATGCACCGCCGCGAACCGGACTATCCCAATGGAAAGCACTGGTTCGGCCGTGTCGGTGACCACGCCATCTACCCTGCGTTGAGTGACGAAGCGGCCGCGATTGCTTCCGCCGCAGAAGACCTGCCCGACGAGGCCGCGTTCCTGACAACGCAGACCTCCTGGGATCCAAACGCCTTCATCGACCTGTGCGAAACTGCCAACGTGGGCGGCGGACCCGCCGGGGATCTCTGCCGGAGCATCCAGCAGCGCGAGTGGGAAATGCTGTTCGACTACTGCTACCGAGAGGCGATAGGGTAACGGGGGACGGCTGTTTCAATTCGCGCTGTGCGCATCGCACGTGGTACCCCAGAACGGTGCTACAAGATTGATTCGATACTGTAAAATCGACTCGGTGCTACAAGATCGACTCGCAGCGCACGTCGATCAGTCCACGTTTAGCGTGCAGGTCGATCCACCCGCAACACGCGTAGATCAACCCCCATCCCTGATCTTACCCATCTTCTCCATCCATACGCGGATTTTCTCCTCGCGGCCCCGGTCGGTGGGTTCGTAATACCGGTGACCCCGGATGATTTCCGGCAGATGCTCCTGGTCCACGGCGGCTCCATCGTAATCGTGGGCGTACCGGTACCCCTTGCCGTGGACCATTTCCTTCATCAGACGGGTTGGAGCGTTCCGCAGGTGCAACGGAATGGGTTCGTTGCGGGTATTTTCCGCGTCCTGCCGCGCCTTTGAAAACGCCGAATAGACCGCGTTGCTCTTGGGCGCGGTAGCCAGGTAGACCACCGCGTGGGCGAGGGCGAGGTCGCCCTCGGGCTGACCCATGAAATGTACCGCCTGCTGGGCCGATGTGGTCAGCGTCAAGGCAAAGGGGTCGGCCAGGCCGATGTCTTCCACCGACATGCGGATGATCCGCCGGGCGATGTACAGGGGGTCGTCCCCGGCGATGAGCATCCGGGCGAGCCAGTACAGCGCGCCGTCCGGATCGGAGTCCCGCACGCTCTTGTGCAGGGCGGAAATGGCGTCGTAGTGCCAGTCGCCGCCCTTATCGTATTGCGGGGCGCGGTGTTGAAGGGCCTCGTCGATCTCCTTTTCGGTAAGCTGTATACGGTCCCCATCGTCGCGCGGCGTGGTCATGGCCGCCACCTCTAGGGTGTTGAGCGCCACGCGCGCGTCACCGCCCGCCACGGAGGCCAGGTAGGCGACCGCCTGCCCTTCCATCAGGATACCCCGGCCGCCCAGGCCCCGCTCGTCGTCGTCCAGCGCCCGCCGCACGATATCTGCCAGATCGTCTTCCGAAAGGGCTTCCAGCCGCAGTACCCGGCAGCGGGACAGCAGGGCGGCGTTAACCTCAAAGGACGGGTTTTCCGTCGTCGCCCCGATGAGGGTAAGCGTTCCGTTCTCTACGGTCGGAAGCACCGCGTCCTGTTGCGACTTATTGAAACGATGGATCTCGTCTATGAAAAGGATAGTGCGGCGGCGGTGCATGCCCAGTAGGTCGCGGGCGTCGGAAGCCGCCCTGTGCAGATCCTTCACGCCGGCGTTCACGGCGCTCAACGGGACGAAATGGGAATCCGTGGCGCGGGCGATGATGAAGGCGAGCGTGGTCTTTCCCGAGCCCGGCGGCCCCCAGAGGATCATGGAAAAGGGGGTGTCCCGTTCAATGGCCTCGTGAAGCAGGCGCCCCTGGCCGACCAGTCCCTGCTGACCCAGGAAGCCTTCCAGCGTGTCCGGCCGCATGCGGGCCGCCAGCGGCGCTTCCTGCCGCAGCAGACGCTCGGCCTGTTCGGAGAAGAGATCGGTCATGGCGAATTACTGCCGGGTTAGTAAGAAACGGGTAGGGCGAATCCCTTGTGGATATTACGTTAGAAGTAGCGTTGGAAAGAATACCTAGGAATATAACCCCCTTTATATGACATGCTATAGAGAATACTACTGGGATTGGAGGAGTACCGTGATTAGTCCATCAAGGTGGCCATACCATTTCTACGTTGCTGTCCTGTGCGCCTCCATGTTGATGGTGGGTTGTTCCAGCCCTTCGAATTCGGATGACGGACCGGAAGCCCCGCCCGTTCCGTCCTATGAGTTACAAGCCAACCGAGTGTCGACATTCGTGTTTGTGAACTACCCGGAAGGCTACCCGGACAGTTTCAACTTCCCGATACGATACGAGTTGCGTATTGACGACGACGGTCGAACCGGGTGGAAGGTTTACCGAGACTTCTTTTTCCACAGCGAAACTGCCGAGTTTCTGGATATTGGGGATATTAGAGTGGACACCAAGTATGTATTCCAACTCCGGGCCTGTTACTCCATCCCCGGACTCGACCAGGTACCAGCCAACTGGTGTTCCGATTGGACGGCGCCGCACTATATCGAGCCTGCTACCGGCGACTAGGTGTCGTTACAACCCAGTCCGATCATCCACTTTACAATCGACCGATGCTGTGCATCCCATTCTGGGAGACACCAGATCCTTTAACGCAGCCATCCTGATATGAAACCCTACTTTGTGAACCTGACCCGTAAACCGGCGTAGAGGGGTTAATGTTCAGCAACTACTTCACAATAGCCGTACGCCACCTGAACCGCAGGAAGGGCTATTCGTTCATCAACGTGATGAGCCTGTCGCTCGGGATCGCGTGCTGCCTTCTCATTCTGCTCTATATCCGCGACGAGTTGAGCTATGACCGGTACCACGACAAGGCGGACCGCGTCTACCGCGTGATCAGCGAAGAACGGCAGGGGGACCAGGTGATCCGGGCCGCCGAGGTCCTGGCACCCACGGTCAAGTTCATGCGCGATGACTATCCCGAAGTGGAAGACATGGTGCGTTTTATCCCTCCCGGAAACGCCTGGATGATCAAGTACGGCGACAACGGGTTCTATGAACGGTCCTTCTACCTGGCCGATACTTCGGTCTTCAACATATTCAATGTACCCCTCGTCGCGGGCAATCCCCGCACGGCGCTGTCCGGAACCAACAGGGTGGTGTTGTCCGAAACCATTGCCCACAAGTATTTCGGGGATGAAGATCCCATGGGGAAGATCCTGGACGCCGAAGGGACTTTCCATTTCGAGGTGTCAGGCATCATGCGGGATCGGCCTTCCAATACGCACCTGGGATTCGACATACTCGCGTCGTTCAGGATCCAGGAGGCCTATTCGGACCGGTCGATCGACGAGTGGGACTGGCGCAGGTCATACAGCTACATCTTGCTTCGGGAGGGAAGCGATCCAGCCGAACTGGAAAGCAAGCTGCCCGGTTTCGTGGAGAAGTACCTGGGTGATCGCTACGTACCCGGCGAGTCATCGCTGACCATCAGTCTGCAGCCGGTCACGGATATACATCTCCATTCTCACCTGGAACGGGAATTGACCCCGAATAGCGATATCGTGTACATCTACCTGTTTACCGCCATCGCCGTATTCATCATCATCATCGCCTGCATCAACTTCATGAACCTGGCTACCGCAAGATCCGCTGGCCGGGCCAGGGAAATCGGTCTGCGAAAAGTCTTCGGCGCCGATCGGACGCAGGCGATAGGGCAGTTCTTGAGCGAATCACTCATCATGAGCGGTTTGGCGGTATGCTTTGCCCTTATTCTCGCGATGTTCAGTCTGCCCTGGTTCAACATGATCACGGGCAAATCCATGTCCCTGAATTCAGATACAGTGTGGTTCGTCCTGGGATCCGCGGTGGTGATCTGTATCGTCGCAGGGTGCATTTCGGGCAGCTACCCCGCGCTCTACCTGTCCGGGCTCGCGCCGATACAGAACCTGAAAGGCACGCCGGCCGCGGGCACCGGAAACGCCGGTATGCGCAGGATGCTGGTCGTCGGCCAGTTCGTTATTTCGATTGCGCTGATCATATGTACCGGCGTGGTCTACAACCAGCTCGACTTCATCCGGGCGAGGAACATGGGGCTCAATACGGACCAGGTCGTCGCGGTGCCGTTGACCTTTGTCCCGGTCATCGATAAGTCCAGGATTTACAAACAGCGGGTGAAGGAAAGTCCGTACGTGATAAACGAGACGGCCGCTGCCAGGCTGGGATTTGATTCGGCGAACGAGGCCGTGGGCGTGACCATCGAGTGGCTGAGGGAACTGCGCCAGGGATACGAGGAGCAAAGTGGGGAACTACGTAAGATCGTCGGCGTGATGGAAGATTTCCATTTCGCGTCCATGCATGAACCCATCGAACCACTTATCCTCTTTCCGGATTACGAAGGCGGTTACGCGTTAATTAAGATCGATGCCAAACACATGGCGGAAGGCCTGGCGGTGATCGGGAACATCTGGAATGAAGTGAATCCTGAATTCGCCTTTGAATACACCTTCGTTGACGATACATTCCCACGCCTGTACGATGCCGATCAACGATTCGGCAGCATATTCGGGACGTTCGCCGTACTGGCGGTGGTCATCGCCTGCCTGGGTCTCTTCGGCCTCGCTTCCTTTACCGCGGAAAGGCGCACGCGGGAAATCGGGATCCGCAAGGTCCTCGGCGCGTCCATTCCGAACCTGTTCCGACTACTTTCCAGCGAATTCGTCTGGCTCGTGATCGTGGCCAATGTTTTTGCGTGGCCGATCGCTTTTGGCGCGATGGACAGTTGGCTGGGTAATTTCAGCTACCGCGTCGACCAGAGTTGGACGACCTTCATCCTGGCAGGCATACTCGCGATGGCGATCGCCCAGTTGACGGTCGGCTACCAGGCCGTGAGGGCCGCCATGGCCAATCCGATCGAGTCCTTGCGTAGCGAATAGCAGGCATTAGTTTATCAGCACTACGTCCCATAACAGATACCTGCGCAGGAATCCCCATGTTCAGCAACTACATTACGGTGGCCGTCCGCCACCTGAACCGCAAGAAGGGCTACTCCTTCATCAACGTCATGAGCCTGGCGCTCGGAATCGCGTGCTGCCTTCTCATCGTGCTGTACGTTCGCGACGAGTTGAGCTATGACCGATTCCACGACCATGCGGACCGGATCTACCGGGTGATCACTGATGAGCGTCAGGGGGACCAGGTCTCCCGTACGGCGGATGTCCTGCTTCCCACGGTTGTGTTCATGCAGAACGAATACCCCGAAGTGGAAGAATCGGTCCGTTTCGTACCCCCCGGTAACGCCTGGATGGTCAAGTACGGCGACAAGGGGTTCTACGAACGGTCCTTTTACCTGGCGGACTCTACGGTCTTTGACGTATTCAACGTGCCCCTGGTGACCGGCAATCCCAGGACCGCACTCTCCGGAAACGACAAGGTGGTCCTTTCCGAATCCATTGCCCGGAAGTACTTCGGAGACGAGAATCCCATTGGGAAGATCGTGATCGCCGAAGGGACTTTTCATCTCGAGGTGACGGGGATCATGCGGGACCTGCCGTCGAATACGCACCTGGGATTCGACATCCTCGCTTCGTTCCGGATCCAGGAAGCCTATTCGGCCCTGAAGGTCGACGAATGGGGCTGGCGCAAGTCACACAGTTACATTCTGCTCAAAGAAGGCGCCGACCCGGCCGAACTGGAAGCCAAGCTGCCCGCCTTCGTTCAGAAACACCTGGGTAGTCGTTACGACAACGACGAAGCGTCGCTGGCCCTCAGCCTGCAGCCGGTCACTGATATCCACCTTCACTCCCACCTGGAAACCGAACTGACCCCCAACAGCGATATTTCGTACATCTACCTCTTTATCGCCGTCGCCGTGTTCATCATCCTGATCGCCTGTATCAACTACATGAATCTGGCCACGGCGAGGTCCGCGGGACGTGCGAGAGAAATCGGCCTGCGCAAGGTATTCGGCGCCGGCCGAGGCCAGGTGGCGCGTCAGTTCCTGATCGAGTCGCTTATCATGACCGGGCTGGCTGTATGTCTCGCCCTGCTCATCGCGGCGGTCAGTCTGCCGTGGTTCAATATGCTCGCGGGTAAGACCATGTATCTGGATACGGGCACCACGGGGTTCGCCCTGGCCGCCGCGGTATTCATCGGGATTTTGATCGGATGCGTTTCGGGCAGCTATCCCGCGCTTTACCTGTCCGGCCTCGCACCCATTGAGACCTTGAAGGGATCGCTGTCCACCGGCGCTGGTAGTGCGCGACTGAGAAGGTTGCTGGTTGTGGGTCAGTTCGTCATTTCGATCGCGCTCATCATCTGTACCGGTATCGTATACAGCCAGCTCGAATTCATCCGTGCGAAGAACATGGGGCTCAATACGGACCAGGTCATAGCCATTCCACAGACCTTCGAACCCGTCATAACAAAGTCACGTACCTACAAGCAACGGGTACAGGCGAGTCCCCACGTGGTAACTGTCTCCGCGACCTTCACGCTGCCGGGCCACAAATACCCGGTGATTCCGCTCACGGTCCGCAAGGCGGGCGAAGATGAAGTGGACAAGATCGAAATGTACCAGGCGTGGACGGACGAAGACTTCGCCGAAGTGCTCGGTATAGAGTTGGTCGCGGGCAGGTACTTCGATGAATCCTTTGCGAGCGACTGGCTGGGATCCGGTTCGACCGTACTGAACGAGGCGGCGGTGAAGAGACTGGGATATGGTTCGGCTGACGACGCCGTAGGAATGACTTTCGAGCGCCTTATGGAGGAGCGGCAGGGGTGGGAAGAAGAAGGAAAAAGCCAGCATACGATCGTCGGCGTGGTGAGGGATTACCATTACACGTCACTACATGAACCGATCGGGCCCCTGGCCCTCTTTCCGGACCACGAGGGCGGTCACATGTTGATTGAAATCGATTCCGGTCGCCTGGCGGAAGGCCTGGCGGCGGCCGAGGACGCCTGGCGCGAGGTGAACCCCGATTTCGCCTTCGAATACTTCTTCGTGGACCAGACCTTTGCGCGGTTGTACAACGCCGAGCAGCGTTTCGGCAGGGTCTTCGTTACCTTCGCCGCGTTGGCCGTATCGATCGCCTGCCTGGGTCTCTTCGGTCTAGCCTCCTTCACCGCGGAAAGACGCACGAAGGAAATCGGGGTCCGCAAGGTCCTGGGTGCAACCATCCCCAACCTGTTCCGCCTGCTGTCCAACGAATTCGTCTGGCTCGTGGTCGTGGCCAACGCGATCGCGTGGCCGATCGCCTACTTTGCGATGAACCGCTGGCTGGACGATTTCGCCTACCGGATCGACCTGACCTGGATGACTTTCATCCTGGCTGGCGCGCTCGCCATGGCGATCTCCCAGTTGACCGTGAGTTACCAGGCCCTGAGGGCGGCCACGGCTAATCCGGTCGAGTCCCTGCGAAGCGAATAGGACTACTTCGGATGGTTGTCCTAACCAAACTTCAGCCGCTTGGTCTCTTTCTTGCAGTACCTTGATTTGGAGGGGTCGGCGGTTTGTTTGATTTCGAGGAGCCTTTAGGGGAAGGCTTGGGCTGATATCCTCTTGTTGTTACTCTTTTTCGAAGGTCAGAACTATTGGACTCATCCATTAAGAGTCTCCTCGGTGTCTAACAACGGCCAGAATTCTATAGTACTGATCTCACCGCCAGTTATGAGTACTCCGTGGTATCTCGGATGCCAATTATTGGGATCATCAATGTCGTAAATCTGTTGTATGTAAATATCGCGTTCAGTTGGATCTGAAGATACAAAGGAATCAGACCCCATTAGACCACCGATATACGATCCATCACTAAGCGCGACAAGTACGAACTGTTCACCCAAATCCTCAAATGTCCAGTCCCATGCACTGGGTGTCGGATGAACAGGATTCAGTTGAAGTTTAGCCAGAATACTACGAATCCAGTTTTTCTTCCAGTTGTATCCGAAACTAATCCCTATCAACGCAGGTAATAAAACAATAAGAACGAAAGGCCCAAAGTATTTTATTGAGGCAAGGTAGAATGAGAGACCTTCCCACCAAACTCCATAAAAAAGTAAGATTGAAATAACATAATTAACAATCGGCAATGCTAGGAATATCAGGATCGCCCAATATACAGTAGAAGTAGTCAAGTACGACAGAAATCCTGCCGGGTATGTAGGGATTCTGCCAGTTATGAATTGCGACCGTACGAATATAATGATGAAACCAGGAACGACGAGAACGACGAATAACAAAACTGTGGAGTTTTCATTGAAAAGTCGCCAGTTGGGAACAGGACTCTGAATAGAGGCTTCCATTGAAACCCAGGTTGTTTCGGCAATCCCGATTAACGGATTCGATGTTGGTTTAATTCCGAAGAAGACTAAGGATATAACGATAGTCGCAACAGAATTGGGTGTTCTCGATTTTATTCTGACAAAGCGTATTAGAAACTTTTATTTGAGTCCTTTAAAAGTTGATTTTATTTGGTTTTCATACTTGACACAATCTGACTAGACTTATACAATCGATACTATATGTTGTCTATTTTAGATCTACTACCCCAATAGATTGATTTTCTGGCTTTAAAAAAACTACCTAATTAACACATCAAATATTGGAGGTTCATCGCTCATGCGATGCCCGGCGTGTGGCACGTTGAACAGCCATGTAGTCGATTCACGCACCATCCAGAGCGGACGTACAATCCGCAGGCGGCGAGAGTGCCTGGGATGCGCCAAGAGGTTCACTACATACGAAGCCATCGAAGAAGATGAACTGATGGTTGTGAAATCCGACGGTCGCAGGGAAGTCTTTGACCGCGCCAAGGTACTGCACGGACTGAAACTGGCCTGTACGAAGCGTCTGGTGTCCACGGATCAACTGCACGAACTCGTGGACCGGGTGGTTTACTACGTCAGCAATCTGAACGACCGTGAGGTCTCTTCCGACAAGATAGGTGAATTTCTCATCCGGGAATTGCGTAAGATCGACGAGGTCGCCTACGTACGTTTTGCCTCGGTTTACCGTGATTTCAAGGACCGAAGCGAGTTCCAGGAAGAGCTCGAGCAGCTGGAAAAACAGGAACTGGCTGCGGATGTGAAGGACCAGCCCAATCAAAATTAGACTTCAGTCAATAATTTGATTACGCTCAAGTGACATCTAGTTTGACGTAGAATATAGTTTTTGTTGTAGCCATGCAGATGACCACCGAATCGAATTACATCGTTTTCGAATGCCAAGACTTGCCATTTTGTACTATCTTTTGTTTTTAAAACTAGGAGGTCTTAACCCAATAATCTATCAAGAAAAGAATAACATTTGTAGTAAAACTATGACTGTTTTAAGGATATAATCGAAACTATGTTAATAGAAAATAATGTACGACTAACCAGTGTTGGTAAAAGCAGACTTAAATAACTCAAGAACTTCTAAGAACCTCAATGTGCGCTTTGTGATGAGAAAAAAAATAGGAGCATATGGTTAAATAGATCGCTTAAGGAAAAAAGTACTCAGAACATACTTCAGAACGTTTTTATTCAAGTGACTGAATAATGAATAAATACAACCTTAAAAGAGAAAGAGACTCTTTAGTAATGAGTTATTAAAATACGAATGATTTTAAGGCCGAGTATTTTTTGATGTTTGTCCTTGGTGTTGTAGAGAAGTGAATAAAAAGTCAGTATTTTACAGTTAATAAATTGTCAATTTGATTGAGTTGTTAGTAATGTCAACAGTCTGGATAGTGTATTTAGTAAAAAGAATATCTCTCAATCCGTACTAGCGCCTAGCGAAAGTTTAACAAGTCACAAAACTTTAAGAAGTATTGAAAACACAAAGTTCTTATGTCTCATTCTTTATCTCATAGAACAAAGATGGTGATTCAGGGAGGCGCTTAATGGCTACAGAGAAACAGGTTTTAAAATTGGGCGAAGAGCCCGATCTCCTGGTACGGGAGATGGATGAAGGAAAAGCCGACGCGCCATCCGAAGCGCCGCTCGCCGAGGGAGGACTTTCCGTCGACCGTCTGTTCAGCAACCCCGGTGTAGACCCCTACGAGGGGGTGGAATGGGAACAGCGGACGGCCACCATCGCCGGTGACGGCGGTGAAGTCGTTTTCGAACAGAAAGACGTGGAGATCCCGGCTTCCTGGTCGCAACTGGCCACCAATGTGGTCGTATCGAAGTACTTTCGCGGTCCACTGGGGACCCCGCAGCGCGAGCGTAGCGTGAAGCACATGATCAATCGCGTAACGGATACGATCGCTGGATGGGGACGCGCCCAGGGATACTTCGCCACGGAAGAAGACGCCGACGCATTCCATACCGAACTGAAACATATCATCCTCCACCAGCGGGCCACCTTCAATAGTCCCGTATGGTTCAACGCTGGAGTCGAGGACAAACCCCAGTGTTCGGCGTGTTTCATCCTGTCGGTAGACGATTCTATGGACTCCATTTTGGAATGGTGCAAGGTCGAAGGCATGATCTTCAAGGGCGGTTCCGGCGCCGGCGTTAACCTGTCGCGTATCCGTTCTTCGAAGGAAATACTGTCCTCGGGCGGCCAGGCTTCCGGACCCGTATCCTTCATGCGGGCGGCGGACTCGGTGGCCGGATCCATCAAGTCGGGGGGCAAGACCCGGCGGGCCGCCAAGATGGTCGTCCTCGACATCGATCATCCCGACGTGGTGGAGTTCATCTGGTGCAAGGCCAACGAGGAGCGCAAGGCTTACGCCCTCGGGGACGCCGGATGGGACATGACCCTGAACGGCGACGCGTGGAGCTCCATCCAGTTTCAGAATGCCAACAATTCCGTCCGGGTGACGCAGGATTTCCTGGACGCAGTGGAACAGGACGAGGATTGGACACTCCAGTCTGTTACCACGAAAAAGCCCGTGGAAAGTCTTAGGGCGACCGATATCATTTCCTGGATCTCGGAGGCCGCGTGGCAGTGCGGCGACCCCGGCATGCAGTACGATACGACCATCAATGACTGGCATACCTGTGCCAACACGGGCCGCATCAACGCCAGCAATCCGTGTTCGGAGTACATGCACTTGGACAACAGCGCCTGCAACCTGGCCTCGATCAATCTCCTCAAGTACCTGACCGATGAGGGCACCTTCGACGTCACGGGTTTCATGCACACGGTCAATATTATGATCATGGCGCAGGATATCATCGTCGACAACGCCAGTTATCCCACGGCCGAGATCGGCGTGAATGCCCTTGCGTACCGGCAACTGGGCCTGGGTTACGCCAATCTAGGCGCGCTGCTAATGGCCATGGGGTTGCCATATGACAGCGATACGGGACGCGCCTTCGCTGGCGCCATAACGGCGCTGATGACCGGCCAGGGTTACTGCCGGTCGGCCGAACTCGCCGAGCACCTGGGCACCTTCGACGGGTACGAAGCCAACAGCGAACCGATGCTCCGGGTCATGCAGATGCACCGGAACGCCGTGGACGATATCCAGGCGGAGATGGTCGACAAGGCACTGCTGGATGCCGCTCGAACCGCCTGGGGCAACGCCCTTGCCCATGGCAAAAAGTTCGGCTACAAGAACAGCCAGGCCACCGTGCTCGCGCCTACGGGTACCATCGCCTTCATGATGGACTGCGACACGACGGGCATCGAGCCCGACATCGCCCTGGTCAAGTACAAGCGCCTGGTGGGCGGCGGGACGATGAAGATCGTGAACCGCACCGTTATTTCCGCCCTGGAGAAACTGGATTATTCGAAGCAGCAGATCAAGCGTATCGTGTCCTACATCGATGAGAACGGGACGATCGAGGGCGCGCCGCACCTGCTCCAGGAACATCTGCCGGTTTTCGACTGCGCGTTCCGGGCCGAAAAGGGCATGCGTTCCATCCACTACATGGGACACGTGAAGATGATGGCGGCCGCGCAGCCCTTCATTTCGGGGGCCATTTCCAAGACGGTCAACCTGCCTAACGAGGCCACGACCGATGACGTCATGGATGTGTACCTGAAGGGCGGGAAGATGGGGCTTAAGGCGCTGGCCATCTACCGCGACGGGTCGAAGCGCACGCAGCCGCTCAGCACGAAGGCATCGGAGAAAGAAGAGGCGGCCGAGGTACTACCCGTACGCCGCCGGTTGCCGGACGAACGCCAGGCCGTGACCCACAAGTTCAGCATCGCCGGCCACGAGGGATACCTGACGGTGGGTCTCTTCGAAGACGGCCAACCGGGCGAGATCTTCCTGAGAATGTCCAAGGAAGGCAGCACGGTTTCCGGAATGATGGACGCCTTCGCCACCGCCGTATCCGTTTCACTGCAGTACGGCGTGCCCCTGGAAAGCCTCGTCAGGAAATTCAGTCACATGCGGTTCGAACCGGCCGGGTTTACGGGGAACAAGGAAGTGCCCATCGCCAAGTCCATCACCGACTACATCTTCCGGTGGCTCGCGGTGAAGTTCCTGCCGGAAGACAACCAGTCCGCAATAGAGACGGAAGTGGATATGGATTCCACCATGCATTCGAACGCCATGGACCAGTCGATGAGCGCGCAGGAGAACCAGGAACGGGACGTCTTCACCGCACAGGCGGATGCTCCTTCCTGTTCTGATTGTGGAAGCCTGATGACCCGCAACGGTTCCTGCTACGTATGCCGCGAATGCGGATCGACCAGCGGCTGCTCCTGATCCGGTGGGAACAGCGACTGTTCACCACCTGGGGAGCGGCGGTAAACCTTGGGAATCAGACGAACGTAGTAGTCAGCCAACCACGCTGAATCGCCGGACACCGGGGAATAAAGTACCCGGGGTTCGGCCCTGACCGGGTGCGGGGATGTGTTTGCACCTTCTCCGTGCCCGTACGGTCAGGACTCCTCCATCTCCAGCGTGTCCCTCCAGTTTCTATCCGAAACCATGTAGTACACGGCGCCCACGGCGGCGACGGAGATCCGTACGATCCGGTACGTAAAGGCGGACGCCAGTCCCGTAGCCTGGGCGACGGAAACGGAGATCGAACCATCCGCGGTCGTGCTGACGAGGTGGTAGATGTATATGACCGCGCCTTCCAATGCTCCCACACCGCCCGGCACCGGTGCGAAGGTGCTGATGATCTCGGCGGCGGGGATCAGCATCAGGTGGGCCCAATAGTCCGGTGCGGCCGGTCCGGGCAGTAACGCCATTGCACAGAAATAGAAGGACGACAGCATGAAGACCTGGCCGGCCAGGCTGAGGAGCAGGGCGCCGGTCAGCGTGCTGCGGTGCGTCTGGTAGAGCGCCAGGCTGTTGACCAACTCGGCAACAATCGGTCCGACGAACCTGAGATGGATGAGCCGCTGAAACAGGGACCACCTGAGGACGCGCGCCTGGAGCGAAACGACCAGGCAGATCAGGCCGATCAAGGCGCCGCCCCAGAATACCAGCACGGCCAGCATGATCTCGCGATGCTGCCAGAGGTCCTGGTGCAACAGGGACGCCGCCGATCCGATGATCAGCAGTGCCAGCAGGCCGAACAACCGGTCGAGCAGCACCGTGGCCGCCGCGACGGTCCGCCTTGCCTTCTGATGCCTCGCGATCCCCACGGCCCGGACGATGTCGCCGCCCGCGGTTCCCGGGGCCAGGTAGTTGAACAAATTGCTGACAAAACCCAGGCGGATGGCCTCGCGGAATCTCAGCACCAGCTTCTGGCCCCTGGCCAGGAGGAACCACCGGGAAAAGGCCAGCATGGTCGCCGTGGTGGCCAGGACAACACCGAGGCCCAGGTAGGTAAAATCGATTTCGCGACGGATGAAATCGGCGTATTGGTCGCGATAGAGATAGAACAGGTATGCGAGGATACCCAGCGCGACAAGCCACCTGAGCCATCCCCAGGCTTTTTTGAGCAGGTTCAGTACCGTTCCTCCTCGGCCTGTCTGACCTGGGCCGGCAGGCTGAGCCGGACGCAGTGCGTGCCCGTGTATGGAGCGCGTTTTCGGAATAAACCGTAATCTTCCTGGCAGGACTTGCAGCAATACCGGACGCCCCGGATGTGGAGCAGCTGCCCTCCGCAGGATGGACATGGAGGCACTTTCCTTTGCATCCGGTGGAGTATAGCGAAATCGCTTTCGAGCGTCAAGGTATCAGGCTATGCGGAAGGGACTCGGTGTGACTATTGGTGGTGAGATTGAATTAACGGGTCGTGGTAACTGGGTCATGCCAACAGGGATGAAGCCAATCGGTTGAAGCACCACAATCTGGATGCGGTTACCCTATCTCTTGCTCGTCCGACCACCGCAGAGGTGTTTTGAGACTTTTCAGGTGGCTCGATGCTATCGGTTTCGTATGTTGTAGTCTCCCTACCACGATACCCGGTGCGATGTTGTGTTCGTCAGCAAAACTACAAACATCTGTACTACTAAAACTTCCCTTGGCTACAAAGCCACTCCAAGCAGTACTTGGAATCAGGAAATTGACCGCCCACTGGTTAGCTTCAGTTTCGGTTTTGTCGGACCCTCCGTTCGATCCGTCGACATACACGTTATTCTTGCCATGCAGAATGATATGTGCTGCTTCGTGAAACAAGCTGAACCATAGGTGATCATCTGTTTTGTGACGCACACTAAGTGCAACAACAGGTCGGTTAGGGAAAACCCACCATGCGGCGCCACTCACCCTTGTTTTTGGTAATGGTTTAACCAACGACAAGGCAACCCCGGCCTCATTAAAAAGTTCTTTGGTTTGTTTCAACGCCTCACGGACTGGTGTCCGGGTAAGCTGGCGTACTTGAGCCAGTGCTTTTTTGAATTTAGAAACGTTGTAGCTGTCGCAGTTCTGATCTCGAGAGTCAATCTCGGTGAGTCTAAGCCAAGCCATTAGTGCAGCTCTGTTGCTTTCGAATGACGGTGAATGACGAAATACGATGTTTACGTTCTCGTACTTCATCTTCCATGCGTTTAGAGAAGCTACTCCAAAGAAAGCCAGTAGCTCAGATACAGCTTTACCCTCAGATGCAGTTTTTCGGATTACCCCTCGTTTTGCAAGGTCTTTAACTGGAAATGACTTGGACCACGAACAGGAGGCTTCTGCTTGTTTTTCAGCAGCTGCACGGATCCTGTAAAGACGATAGTCAGCCTCGATACCTAACCAGATACTGGCATCAACACCTAAAACCATTTCAAATTGAAAAGCGGTCTGTGGTACTATCGGCGCCTTCCCGGCGATGATCTCGCTGATGAGCTTTGGTGAACGATCGCACCTGCGAGCAAATTCAGCGTGCGTAATACCATGTGCGTCCAATCTCTCTTCCAAGACCCATCCTGGCGACACCGCGTAGTCAGGATGGTATTGGCTTTTTCCTGCCGCCATTTACTCCCTCCTTCAGAGATATTCCCTTGAATCTCCTCCTTCAATGATAGTCCGTTACATCGAGGATCTCTATCGCAGTTACTCCGTTCAAGTCTATACCGCCATCGTCTAAGCGGGGAGTCTGTTCATGGTTCGGCTTGAAGACGAGCCTAAGCGTTCTATCCAGGGCTACCGCGAACTTCCCCTTACGACTTCCTTTTAGTTGGTGACACCTTTCAGGTGGTGTTTTAGGTACTAAGTCCAAAGTCCGAGCGTTACTCAGAACAGACAATCTTATCATTATTGCACGTGACACCTTTATCCCGTACTTCTTGGTGAGGATGAACTCGGAATTGAATATCTGAGCAAGCTTCTGAGATTTGAAGACGATATCCAAGGGTTAAACCGTTCACTGTTTTACGCATCCTTACACCACGACAAATCGGTAACTTTACTTGTTACGTAATAGGTAATGTTTTTGTTCGCGCTTGTCAAGGGACTATAATCAAAAACTATCCGCTTCTGTTTGTCCATACGTCGGAAGTCAAAGTACATCAGTTCTCCGTCCCAGTATACCTATTCACCAGGTGTCCAAGGCGTCCGGGAGCGAAGTAATCTTGGCGTTATGACCTCGAGACGCTTGGTATAAAGGTATGTACAATAGATTCGCGTACCTGTAACTTGATAAGTCGGACCTTGAGGGATTTTAACAACGGTCAATACTGCCTGGAAAGGGAATTCAATGCCGAAAACCATAGCCATAGTCGGCGCGCTGGATACCAAGGGAGAAGAATTCGCCTTCGTCCGTCAGGAGATCGAACGCCGGGGTCACGACACGCTGATCATCGATACGGGTGTCATTGGAGATTCCGCCTTCGAAGCGGACGTATCCCGGGACCAGGTGGCCGAGGCAGCCGGGACGACGATCGAGGTGTTGAAGGTCCGGGACGACCGTGGTGTGGCCATTGACGCCATGGCGGCGGGCGTCGCGGTGATCGTGCAGGGTTTATATGAAGCAGGCGTGTTTGACGCGGTCATCAGCATGGGCGGCTCTGCCGGCACCGCGGTGGGTACGAGCGCCATGCGGGCGTTGCCGGTAGGGGTGCCCAAGGTGATGGTATCCACCGTGGCGGCGGGTGACACGACCAACTACGTGGGGATCAAGGACGTGGTGATGATCCCCTCCGTGGTGGATGTGGCCGGCATCAACCGGATCAGCCGCAGGATATTCGCCAATGCCGCCGGCGCTATCGTGGGCATGGTGGAAACCGAAGTACAGGAAGCGGCCGACAAGCCGCTGATTACCGCCAGCATGTTCGGCAATACCACCGATGCCGTGGACCAGGCCCGCGCCATCATGGAAGGAGCAGGTTACGAGGTGCTCGTCTTCCACTGTACCGGCGCCGGTGGACGGACCATGGAGGGCCTGATCGACGAAGGCCTGATCGAGGGCGTGCTCGACATCACCACCACGGAGTGGGCCGACGAACTGGCCGGAGGCGTGCTGACCGCCGGCCCCGAACGAATGGACGCCGCCGGCAGGACCGGCATACCCCAGGTTATCGTACCTGGCTGCCTGGACATGGTCAACTTCTGGGCGCCGGACACGGTGCCGGAGAAGTACCGGGACCGCAAACTGTACAAGTGGAATCCCAACATCACCTTGATGCGGACCAACGTGGAGGAGAACGCCCGCCTCGGCGAGATCATCGCGGAAAAGGCCAACGCTTCCAGCGGACCGGTAACGATTTTCCTGCCCCTGCGAGGCGTGTCCATTCTCGACAGCCCTGGAAACGAGTTCTGGTGGCCGGAAGCCGATCAGGCCCTGTTCGACGCCATAAAGTCCAACGTATCCGGCAACGTGTCGGTGACGGAAATGGACTGCAACATCAACGATCAGGCGTTCGCTGAGGCGGTCACCGGGCGGCTGCTGGCCGATTTGAAGGAGTAAGGCCGCAATGCCCGTCATCGATGCCGTCGAGCTCTATCATGTCGCCATGCCCCTGATCTATCCGTGGCGCACGGCCTACGGAAGTGACGACGTCATCGAAAGCGTCCTGGTGAAGATGCATGCCGGCGATGCCGCGGGCTGGGGGGAGACGACGCCGCTCGCCAGGCCGACGTACAGCCCGGAATATACTGCCGGCGTTTTCGCCGCGACACGGGACGTGCTCGCCCCCCTGCTCATCGGCAAGCAGATCGACAGCGGCCATGAATTGCACGAGACGTGCTCCTGGGTCGCGGGCAACTTCTTCGCCAAGGGCGGCCTGGACGCGGCCTGGTGGGACCTGCGCGCGCGGCAGGAGGGCAAGCCTTTGTGGAAACTGATCGGCGGCAAGGGGCCGGTCATCGACGTGGGCGCCGACTTCGGCGTACAGGACAGCGTCGACATGTTGCTGGGCAACATCGACCGGGCCGTGGAGGCGGGATTCAAGCGGATCAAACTGAAGTACTGTCCGGGATGGGACCTCGATATGGTCGCCGCGGTCCGTTCGTCCTTTCCCGATACGGTTTTTCATATTGATTGCAACAGCGGTTACACGCTGGACGACGTGCCCATGTTTAAAAAGCTGGACCGGTACAACCTGGCCATGATCGAACAGCCCCTGATGCGCGACGACCTGGTCGACCACGCGGTATTGCAGAAGGCGATCGAGACCCCGGTCTGCCTGGACGAGAGTATCACTTCTCCCGCAAAGGCCCGCAAGGCGATCCGGATCGGCGCCGCCCGCTGGATCAACATCAAGCCCGCGCGGGTCGGCGGAGTGACCCAGGCGCTGGAAGTGAACCGGGTATGCGAGGAGGAGGGTATTCCCTGCTGGACGGGCGGGATGCTCGAATCTGCCCTGGGCGCTTCGGTCTGCAAGGCGCTGGCGACTCTGACCAACATGCAATACCCGTCGGACGTATTTCCCAGCACGCGGTTCTACGAGCGGGACCTGAGCGCGCCCGCACTGGAACTATCGGGTCCTTCGCAGATGGTCCTGTCCGATTCACCGGGCGTCGGCGCGGAACCCGTGGCGGAACTGCTGGAACAACAAACGGTCGATAGAGCCGTGATTGACGGGTCGCCCTCACGGCCATGACCTCGGCCATCAAGAGCCCCTGACGGAACGCCGCATATGTCCCCATCCTCATCCCTTTCCCCCTTCAACTACCTCTCCCGCGAAGCGTGGTCGGAACTACGCGCCGCGACGCCGCTGACCCTGTCTGAAGAAGATTTGCAGGAACTGCATGGCATCAACGAAATGGTCTCCCTCGACGAGGTCGCCGAGGTATACCTGCCCATGTCGCGGTTCATCAATCTCCACGTGGCGGCGGCGCAGCACCTGTACCAGGTCATGGACACCTTCCTTGGCAAACCGGCCGCCAAGGTGCCTTACGTCATCGGCATCGGCGGCAGCGTGGCGGTGGGAAAGAGCACGACGGCACGAATCCTGCAGGCCCTGCTCAGCCGCTGGCCGAACCATCCAAGGGTGGATCTGATTACCACGGACGGATTTCTGTTCCCCAACCGCGTCCTGGAAGAAAGAGGGCTCATGCACCGGAAGGGATTCCCGGAGAGCTACGACCTCCGGCGCCTGGTGCAGTTAATGGCCGACGTGAAGTCGGGACACACAACGGTAAGCGTGCCCGTGTACCGGCACCTGATCTACGATATCGTGCCGGACGTCGAGAAGACGATCTCACAGCCGGATATCATCATCCTGGAGGGATTGAACATCCTGCAGACCGGCCATCATGCCGCCGGCGCCGCGCCGCCCCGCGTCTTCGTTTCCGATTTCATTGATTTATCGATTTTCGTGGAAGCCGAGGAACAAGACCTGGAGCAGTGGTATGTCGATCGCTTCCTGAGGCTCCGCGACACCGCTTTCCAGAATCCCGATTCCTACTTTCACCACTACGCGGGTTTAAGCACGGAAGAGGCCGTGGAGACGGCCAGGGGTATCTGGCGGGACATCAACCTGGTCAACCTTCGCGAGAACATCATTCCCACCCGCGAACGGGCGAACCTGATTCTCGAAAAAGGTCACAATCACAGGGTAACGGGCGTCTACCAGCGCAAGTTGTGACCGATGCTTGTGGTGATCAAGCGCGCGCCGTAACCAGAGCGCACGAAATCCCCAGGTTCAGTTGACTCGAAACGTCCAGGTTAAGCGCAAGCGGTGATCAGCCACCAAGAAACCGCTTCAGCACGTTGGACGTGACCTTCGACACCACGCCATCGACCAGGATCGACGACGGATAGGTGATTGATCCTGCCGAAAACACCATCCCGCCGCTATCCGTTTCATGCACGACCATCTCGGCGCCGCCTTCGTCCACGTTGGTTCCCTTGGCGAGCAGGCGGGTGTTCGCGGGTGAACTGGGCGTGATCTTGTCCGTTTCGTGTCCCGAAGCGCCGCCCGGCACTCGTTCGTGTAGACTCGCCTCCCCGAAGATATCGCCTTTCGCGACACCCGTGCCTTCGAAGACCCAGTGCCCCGCGTCCACCACCCGGTACGGTGCGCTGGTCATGATCCCCGATCGCGTGAACGCTACGCCGAGGAGATGGGCCTCGGACTCGTTGTAAATGTCGAAGCGGCTTTCCGCGCCTTCCATGGGACGGTCCAGCTCCAAGACATTGCCGTTCCTGACCTTCATCGTATATTCGTCCGTGAACTCGACCTCGCAGTTCAGTCCGTTGCCTCCCAGGTACATGAGCCTTCCACCGGATTCGAACACCCAGGCCTTGAGCCGGTAGTACATGTCCCGTGACCAGTATTCAGGATGGGTAGTGGTGATCAGCACCCTGTAATTGTCCAGGGGCAGGATGCTTTCGTGGAACTGCGTTTCCGCGTACAGGTCGTAGTCGAAGCCTTCTCTTTCCATCCACGCCAGGAACCGCCATTCCGTAGGGGCGACGTGACACGCCGCACGGCCGCTGATCATATCAGTGGCCTCGACGTCTTCCGGGACGTGGTTGATCAGTTCCGGCCGGTCGAAGGACAGAGGCGCGTAGTCGTCCGCGCTGTATACACGGTGTGACGAGTCGGTGTACCGTTTCAGATCGTACCGGGCGTTAACCGTGGGGGTCGGGGGAAACTCGTCGGCATGGATGTAATTGCTGCGACCCCCGAAGTTGTTGTACGCGTTCCAGTTGATGTTGGCGGCCAGCACGGCCACGTCGGATGTCGGTGCGGCCGGGGCGACGATCCAAGGGAAGGAGAAGAAACCACCGTTCTCCGTAGAGGCATGGAGGTAATACAAACCGGACCGGCTCGGCGCTTCGATGTACTGCTTGTGGTGTGGATTGGTATAGCCCTGGGTATTCCAACGAACACCGGTCCTGGTGTAGTCGCCGTCCGGCGTAATCTGCATGGTGGCGCGAGGACCGTGTTCGTCGTACCAGCCGATGTTTCGGACGTATTCTTTTTCCCAGCCATACCGGTACAGTTCCAGCTTGTAGGCTTCCACGGCGTGTACCCGGAATTCCGATTTTTCACCGGACTGGATCCACTTGGGCCACATGTACCCCAGCAGCCCGTCCCGCAGCAGGCGAAAATGATAGGCACGGTCGTCGTGCGGCGTCATGCGAACACTCTTAAAACCGTAATCGCGGCACGCCAGCGTGACCTTGTACTCCCGCCCCGGCGTCACTTCCGCATAAACCGCTCCCGTGGCCCGTGAGCGCGCCTCGATGGACTCCCCTCCTGCTTCGAACTCGAGCAGGACTTCAGGAATGGCGACGTATCGTTCGTCACTGACGTACCCAACGAGCATCGAGGACCTCCGGTCGACTGGTGAAATGAATGGTTATCTAAGGAAGCGCCAATGATCCGGACGGGTCCGGCATGACGGATACTGCCCGGCGCGCGTCTGCGCAGTAATGTACACCATACGCTACCGTAGTCAATACCGTCAGCGAGGCTGAAACAACCCTGGCCGGCCAGGGTTGAGCCCGGTGATTAACCTTTGACATTGAATCGATACGGGTGTTACCTTTCCAGTCCAGCATCGTGCTGATTGTCCCATCCATGAATCATCCACGAGAGGAATTTCTGTATCTTGTCTGCCTTCCGGCTGAATGATATCGCGCGTCTGCCCGAATCGGGCGACAACGTGGCCATCGTTTCCACGGGAATGGAAGCCGGAACGAGGGTGGTCGATGACACCGGAGCTTCCTTTTCGCTGCGCCATACGCTGCTCGAAGGACATCGATTCGCCGTCCAGCACATCCGCACCGGCGAGGCGGTCCTGTCCTGGGGCCTGCCCTTCGGTCGGGCAACCAGGGATATTGCTCCCGGCGACTACATCTGCAACGCCGACATGCTCGATGCGCTTCGGGTGCGCAGGGTCGATTTCACCCTCCCGGACCAGCCGAACTTCGAAGACCGCGTGGTGCCCTACGAACTGGACGAGTCCTCCTTCGTTTCAGGAAAGCCGATCCAGGTCTCCGACAACCCGCCATCGTTTGACGGATACGACCGGGGCAGCGACCGGGGCGTGGGAACCCGCAACTACATCGTTCTTCTCGGTATTACCTCGCAGACGGCCAGTTTCGTAAGACAACTGGAATCCAGGTTGAGGAACAGCGCCGAGGGATATCCGAACATTGACGGCGTGGTCGCCGTAGCCCACACCGAGGGAGGCGCCGGCGTAGACCCCAACAACCGGGACCTGGTGTTGCGGACGCTTGCGGGCTTCATGGTGCATTCCAACGTAGGCGCGGTTCTGGCTATAGACCGCGGCACCGAAGCGGTCACGGGGCGGATGCTGGAAGCCTACATGAGAAAGCACGCCTATCCGCTCGATGACGTGCTTCACCGATTCGACACGCTCGGGGGTGGGTTCAACGACGACCTGGAACGCAACGCAAAGACCGTCTCCAGATGGTTCGAAGCGGCCAACGGGGTGTCCCGAAAGCCGGCTTCGACAGCTCACCTGAACATCGCCCTGCAATGCGGCGGCTCCGACTCCTTTTCGGGTATCTCCGGAAATCCCCTGGCCGCCCTGGTGGCTCGTGACATCATCCGTTTCGGCGGAAAGGCAAATCTCGCGGAAACGGACGAGCTCATCGGCGGCGAACCCTACGTGCTGCAGAATGTCCGGGATATCGATACGGCCCGCACCTTCCTGCGCATGGTCGAGCGCTTCCAGGAACGCACGAAATGGCATGGACAGTCGGTAGACGCCAACCCGTCGGGCGGGAACAAACTCAGGGGCATCTACAACATCGTGCTCAAGTCCATCGGCGCGGCGCACAAACGCCATCCGGACGTACGCCTCGACTACGCCATAGACTACGGCGTCCGTATGAGAAATTCCGGTTACTATTTCATGGACAGCCCCGGTAATGACCTGGAAAGCATCGCGGGACAGGTGGCGTCGGGCGGCAATCTCATCTTTTTCGTGACCGGGAACGGTTCCATCACCAATTTCCCGTTCGTACCGACGATCAAGATCGTAACGACCACGAAGCGGTTTGAAATGCTCTCCGGAGAAATGGACGTGAACGCGGGGGCTTACCTGGATGGCGTGGCCATGGAAGAATTGGGCCGGAAGACCCTCGAGTTGACACTTCGCTCGGCTTCGGGCCAGCTTACCCGTGGAGAACGGGCGGGCCACAGCCAGACCCAGATCTGGCGGGACTGGCGCCAGACGGACAGCAGCAGGCTTCGGATCCTCCGCGCCCGGCCCGAACCAACCGGAAGCCCGTTGCCGATCAGGACGGATGAGCGTCCGCCGCCCGTTCCGGTCAAACTGCCCATGTACAAAGCGAACGGTTCCTTCGCCACCGACCGGATCGGCCTTATCCTGCCCACCAGCCTGTGCTCGGGACAGATCGCACGCATGGCAGCGGAACGGCTTACCGAGAGCGGTGTTGGCCGCGACGCCGGTATATCCCGGTTCGTCACCCTGGTGCATACCGAGGGGTGCGGCGTATCGGGCGGCGTGTCGGAGGAAATGTACATTCGTACCATGACCGGCTATCTGACGCACCCGATGACGGCGGTAGCCCTGCTCCTGGAACATGGCTGCGAACGCACCCACAACGATTTCTACCGTCAGCAGTTGATCGAGCGGGGGATCGATCCGGGTGCTTACGGGTGGGCCAGCGTGCAGATGGACGGCGGTATTGATAAAGTCCTGGATCGTATCGAAGCGTGGTTTGTCGATGTCCTGGACGGATGTGAAAGACCGGACACCGGTATAAGCGGACTTTCCCGGCTTCGGATTGGCCTTTCCGCCAACGAGCCCGTCTCCCCTGACCTGGCCGGCGCGTTGATGCGATTGGCCCATGACGTGGTGGAAAGCGGCGGCACGGTCGTCGTACCGGACAATGCCGCGCTGCTCGACCATCCCGCGTTCAGGAAGGGTCTGAAGGAACAGCGTCCCCGCCCGACCTTGAGCTACGGCGAACCCGTGAAGATACCGGGGTTTCACGTCATGGAGACGCAGACGACCCACTGGGTGGAGACCCTGACCGGACTGGGCGCCGCGGGCGTGGAGATCATGCTGGCCGGTGTGGGCGGACATATACTGCCGGGCAATCCCATGGTTCCGGTGGTACAGGTGAGCGATAACGGTCTTCCCGGTCCCCTCCGCGAAGATGTCGATCTCATTCTCACCGGTCCTCCGGAGGAATGGCGCCAAAGCCTGCTGAACCTGATTCGGGACACGGTGGCCCGGGCGCACGCACCCCGCGCCGCGGTGCTCGGCAACATGGACTTCCAGATTACGCGCGGTCTCCTCGGCGTCTCGGTATGACCAGAAGGCTTCCGACCATCCGTTCCACCTCGCCCTTCCACCAAGGTTAATTGACCTGGAGACATGAATGCCCCGCATCATCGTTCGTCCTGACAAGCTTGATCTCGATTCTCCCGGACGCCGGGACTACTGGGTCGCCCTTGAACACGATTCACTCTGGGGAGATCACCTCGTTCCGCTCTCGGTCATGGTCGGTCCGGATGTCCGCGCGGGCGAAGGGCTTCTGGCCAGCGGATCCAATCACGGCAACGAATACGAAGGCCCCGTGGCGATCAGGCACCTGATGCGGGAGGTCCGCCTGGAGGACGTCGTCGGGCGCCTTGTCTTCATTCCGGTGCTCAATCCAGCCGCATTCCACGCGGGTCGCCGCGCGAGCGACGCAGACGACGGCGTCAATCTGAACAGAGCCTTCGTGGATGAGGCCGGCACATCACCGGCCCTTGCAGGCATTACGCACCGGATCGCCGCCTTCGTGCGGGAGTATCTCTGGCCCCGGGTGCATGTCGTAACCGACATCCATTCCGGCGGTTCCGAGCTGGAATTCGCGCACTGCGTGAGCTATCACGAGGTGGATGACCCGAAACAGGCGGCCGTCATCGACGAAACGGCCCGCTGGTTCGGGACGCCCTTCGTGATGGTCTACCAGAACGAGACCCCCGGCCTGATGGTCAGCGAAGCGGAACGGCTGGGTAAGATCACCATCGGTACCGAGCTGGGCTGGGGAGAATCCGTCAACCCGGCAGGCGTGCGGTACGCCCGGCACGGCATCCGCGCCGCGGCGATTCGTCACGGCCAGCTAGTGGGAGAAATCCAGCCGATCGCCCATCACGCCGAAGGAACCCAGGTACGGACGGCCATCATCGACCGGGAATGCTATGTTCCCGCTCCCTTTCCGGGGCACTACGAACCACTGATGTCCTGCGGCGAGCGGATTAAGGCGGACCAGACGGCAGGATACCTTCACGACTTCTACCGCATCGACGACGCGCCCTGGCCGGTGCGGGCCGGCGTGGAAGGATACGTGCTTTCGCAGGCCTACCGGGCGCCGGTGAGGCAGGGCAGCCACATCCTCGTCGTGGCTCAGGAAATCTGACAGGATCAATAAAGTTGGCGAACTCGGACCGACGCCCCGATCGACCCCAAGACCACCCGGGTCGTCTTGAAAACCATCCCGATCGTCTGAAGTGGAACGAACGTTACCTGGCGCCGAAGCGATCTTTGACGCGGGATACGTGTCCGCTGTACGAAAGCGCTTTGTCCGCGGGGGTAGAGGAAGGCCCCATACTGGAACTGGCCTGCGGTATGTCGGAACAGGCCCTGTCACTGGCCGCTGCCGGCCAGGAAGTGCTCGCCGTGGACATATCGGATGTGGCACTGGACCGACTGAGAACCAGGGCGGCGGACAACGGTCCGGACAGCAGCCTCACCTGCGTGCAGGCGGACCTGAACACGTGGCGGCCGCCCGAAGGCCGGCCATTCGCGCTGGTCATCAGCGTGATGTACTGGGAAGAAGCGGTGTTCGATTACGCCTGGCCCGTGGTCGCCGCCGGCGGTCTCATCGCGTGGCAGGGCTTCACCATGGAGCATCTGCGCTACCGACCTTCGCAGAACCGCGACTGGTGCTTCAAGGAGGGCGAGCCCGCGAGCCGGCTGCCCGGCGATCAGTTCACCGTGCGTCACGACGAAGAGGTCGATGAAGGCCACCGGGTCATACGACGCATGGTTGCCAGGCGCAATTCAACCTGACGGGAGACGAGCATGAAGGCGAACACGGTGGCGATACTGAGCCCGGGAGAAATGGGCCATTCCGTGGGTCGAAGCCTGCTGGCGGGTGGATTCGACGTTATGACGTGCCTGGAAGGTCGTAGCGAGCGGACGCGCGGACTGGCTAACGCCGCGGGCATCCGGGACGTGCCCGACCTGGACGACCTGGTACGCGGGGCCGATCTGATCCTGGCCATCCTGGTGCCCGACCAGGCGGTGTCGCTCGCGAGAGAGGTGGCCGACGCGCTGCGCCGGACGGGATCCTCTCCCCCCTACGCCGACTGCAACGCGGTATCGCCAGCCACGGCCCGGGAGATCGATGAGGTCATCACAGGTGCGGGCGGCCGTTTTATCGACGCGGGCATCATAGGTGGTCCGCCGGGCGGCAGCGAAAAGACGCGCTTCTACGCTTCGGGTCCCCATGAAGCGGTGCTCACGCAACTCGACGGCCACGGTATCCTCGTCCGCCCCCTGGGCGGCGAAGTGGGTAGGGCGTCCGGCATCAAGATGTGCTACGCCTCGGTGACGAAGGGCACCTCCGCCCTCCATGCCGCCGCGCTGATCGCGGCGGAGGTCATGGGGCTGAATAAAGAACTGCTGGCTGAATTCGAAGAGAGCCAGTCGCAGCGGCTCAAGGCGATGGGCGGCCTGAAGAGTCTGTCGGCCAAGGCCTTTCGATGGGTCGGCGAGATGCGTGAGATCGCGGCGACGTACGACCAGGCCGGGGTCACCCCCCATTTTCACGAAGGCGCCGCCCATATCTTTCAGCTCATTGCCGACAGTCCCATCGGCCACGAACGTCCGGAGACCGTGGACCGGGACCGCGGGCTGGAAGAAACGATCGCCCTGTTTGCCGAACAGGCGCGGCGTAACCGTAACAAAGATCGGAAAGGATAGGGAGGCACGATGGCTTCCGTGCAGACCGTCGGCGTGCCGGTCCGCAGCGTAAACTGGGTCCGCGTCTTCCCCACCCTGGACGCGGAAGGCTGTGACTGCCTGGTCGCCGTGATGGGACAGCAGGCGGCTGGGTTTACCATCGTGAAGATCGATCCGGTCACGGGCGGCACGTCCCAGGTAACGGCGTCCGATCCCACGGCCAATTTCCCGACGAGCGCCCTGCGCAGTCGAGACGGCCGAATTTATGTCGGCGCGGCCTATGCCGGTCACCTGTACCGCTACGATCCGGCGTTGGAACAGCTGGATGACGTGGGCGCCGTCAATCTGCCCGACGATACCTTTCCCTGCAACATGGATGAGGATCCAGACGGCGTGATCTGGATCGGGTGCTACGGGTCGGCCGGCCTGACCAGCTACGATCCGTCGACTGGTGAATTCGTCCGCCACGGACGGATGGACGAGACGGACATGTACTGCTATCCCCATGTTGGTACCGGTGGAACGATCGCCTGCTACATCATGGTGACCCGACCGCACGTGGTCGTCTACGATCCGGAATCGGGCGTACGCAAGACCGTCGGACCCGTCGTGGTTACGGAGGACGGTGGATCTATGTCGCTGTACAGGGCGGCCGATGGGAAACTCTACATCCAGTCTACCGAAGGGGATTTTCGTCTGGATGGATTCGAAGTCGTGCCCGTGGAAAGCCTCCCGGCCCCTGCGCCGCCCCTGGCCCTGTTCGATGGATCCACGGCGGATTTCGCGGACCGGGCAACGCAGATGTACCACGAGTTGGCCATAACCCATCCTGGGTCGGGAACCACAAGAACGTTATCCGTAGACTACGAATCCGCGGGAAGCGAGATCTTCCTGCTGCATCGCGGCCCCGACGACAACATTTACGGTTCGAGCATCCTGCCCCTGCATCTTTTCCGTTTCGATCCTCGTTCGAAGTCCATGGACGACCTGGGCATGTGTACCACCGCCGCGGGGGAAGCCTACTCTATGGCTAACATGGACGGCCGGATGTATATCTGCTCCTACCCCGGCGCCATGCTGTCCGTATACGATCCCTCCCGACCCTACGTCTTCGGGAAGGATCCCGACAGCAACCCTCGCGAACTTGGCCGCATGGACGAGGTTTCCTATCGTCCGCGATCCATGGTCGCCGGACCCCTGGGCCGCGTGTGGACCGCCTCGGTACCGAACTACGGCATGTGGGGCGGACCGCTGTCCTGGTACGATCCGGCCACGGAGCGTTTTGGGACCTATCGCGATATCGCCGGGGAGGCCAGTTGCTGGGCGCTGGCGTGGCTCTCCGGCCACGGACTGCTCGCCGTGGGCACGACGATCGAAGGCGGTACGGGTACGCAACCGCGCGTGAACCAGGCTACACTGTTTCTATGGGACTACGAAGCGGAGGAAAAGGTCTGGGAAAGCACGCTGACGGTCCCGGCTACCGCCATCAGCGCCCTGGCCATTTCAAAAGAAGGCCTGCTCTGCGGGACGGCGGCGGGTGAATCCGGCTCCTTCCTCTTCGTATTCGATTCCGATGACCGGGATTTCGTCCATACGACCAGCCTGACCGGCGGGCGCCCGCTGGATCATGGTCTGCAGACGGGTCCCGAGGGTAGCATGTATGGATTCACGACCGGGTGTTTCTTCCGGTTCGATCCATCCACTTTCACCCTGGCCACCATACACGAGGAACCAGGTGCCTTCCAGAATACCGGTCCCATGGATGAAGACGGAGTCTACTTTACGAAGAAACACGAACTGAAGAAACTAACCTGGTAAGGAAGGCAATCCTTCGCTGGTGTCGCGGATATATTGGCTCGTGTATCGACGGAATCGTTGCCTTGAACTGCGGTAAACATATGGACGATAACGTCAGCTCCCGGCGCCGTGTCAATCTGTCAAGTTCAACGGGCATTATCCGCTTGACAGCACTCTGTAGAATCCGGTTAATAAAGGGAAGATCCGGTCACCTTACACATGGGGAATAGGCATGGCGCACAACTCTTTCTGGACTACATTTTCGATCGCTGCCCTTACCGCCTTGTTAGCGGCGGCGTGGGTGCGGCCGGACGTGGCGGCAGCGCAGAACAGCAATTCCTGGGAGCTGCGCAAGTCGATGATCGTCGACCTGCCGCGAACCCATCCGGCGGCGTCCTTCCTTCCGGACCTGGTCAAACGGCTCTCATCCAATAGCGGCGGGGGATCACCTGTTTCCGAAGCCGAGTTCCTGGCACTATTCGACCGGCCCGAGAGCCGGCAGGTATACTCGTCTCAACTGATCAAGGTGGCCACGCCCCGCAGCGTCTCGATTCAGAACAAGGCACACGAGGATTTCTCCCGGGTGTTCCTTACGGAAAAGAGGGTGAGACGGGGCGTCGATTTTCTCGAGGAAAAGAAGGAGCTGCTGAATGCGGCGGAACAGAAATACGGCGTGGCCGCAAAGGATATCGTATCCATCCTGATGTGGGAATCCGGTCTGGGCGAATTTACAGGTAATTACCGCGTGTTCAACGTCCTGGTCGCCCAGTTGTTGTACATGGAAGAGGCGCAGCAGGAAGCGGTTCGACGGATTACGGCAAACGGAGAGGCTGATCCCCTGGCCAACGCGGGGGTAGCCAGCACGCAGGAAGAACGCTTTGCCAAAATACGCCGACGGTGCGTCGGCAACCTGGTGGCCTTGCTACGGCAGTCCAAGGCGGCGGGCGTCGACCCGTTGTCCCTCCACGGCTCGTGGGCAGGGGCTATTGGATACCCCCAGTTCATGCCGGCCAGCATGCCCCACGCCGCCGATGGCGACGGTGACGGTACGATAGATCTTCATTCGTGGCCCGACGCCGTGATGAGTGTGGCCCGGTACCTCAAGGAACGCGGGAAGTACGCTAAGGACGACTCCGCCAGGCGGAAAGCCATCTTCAGTTACAATCCCATCACCTCGTACGTCAACGGCGTGATCAAGTACGCCGATGCCATTTCGGCATCGCGATAGGCGCTGGCCCATTGCCGTCTGAATCTAAAGGGTGATAATCCGGCGGATGCGCTCGGCCGTCTCCCGCATGGTGGCGTCATCGCCGCCGACCTCGCTGACCAGTGCGCCGTCGAAACCAATACCACGCAGTTCGGCCATGACCGCCGGCCAGTCCGTGTCGCCGTCCATCAACTGTACCCACGCGCCTTCACCGCGACGGAAATCCTTTACGTGCACCTTGAAGATCCGGTTTCCGAGTTCCCGAATCCACATGTCCGGGTAGCCGTAGAGGATCATGTTGGCGGTATCCAGGTAGATGCCGACGGCGGGTGATCCGACCTCGTCGACGAGTTGGCGCGCTTCCCCGGGACTCAGCATGAACTGATTCCACACGTTCTCGATGCCGATCCGGGTTCCGCGGCGTTCCGCATCGGGGGCGAGGCCGCGCAGGGCATCTCTAAAGTTGTTCCAGGTCGTTCCGTAGGAACTTTTAGGATCGAGCGCTCCCGGATGAAGGAGGAGGGCGTCCACGCCCAGTATCTCGGCTATTTCAAAGCCCCGTTGCAAGATGGCTACTCGTTTGGCCCGTTCGTCCGCCGAGGGCGATAGCAGTGAACCGGCATCCCGGCGGATGGCGATTATGGAACACAGTTCGAGTCCATGAACCCTGCAGGCGTCCCCGACCGCGGCGATTTCCGTTGTCGAGGAGTCTATGTTCGGTGATCCGTCATCGGAGAAAACCAGTTCAATGGCCTCATAGCCCAGTTCCCTGGCCTTCGTAAGGTCGTGTTCAAGATCCTGGCGGTTGAGACAGAGTTGGGTAATGCCCGGTTTCATGTGTAATCGGCTCCTCGATATCGTTGTGGAACAAAATACGTGTTACATTAAAATTGAAGTTCACAGGCGCATCGGGGTAGGTTATATTAACCGATACAAAACGCAAGTGAATTGCTACGGAACAAGGGAGGGATCCACATGATACACGTACTGTTGCGTTCGATTTTCGCCCTGGCGCTGATCGGCCTGCTGGCGGAATCCGCAGACGCACAACCGAGGAACCTAGCTCCGAGGGTAGGCCAGCCGACCCCGGAGTTCAGCCTGCAGGATGTGAACGGCGAGACCGTCAACTTCGCCGATTTCAAGGGCAGGAAAAACATACTGGTGGTCGTCGACCGCGGCTGGATAGGCTACTGGTGACCCCTTTGCTTACGGCAACTGGGGCAGTTGCAAACCGAGTACGAACGCATAGCAGAACTGGACACGGAACTTCTCTTCATCAATCCCGAAGATCTCGAACAGACCAGGGATTTCGTCGCCAAGTCGAAAGTCACACGGGAGGAACTCTCCTTTCCCGTACTCGCCGACCCAGATCGGACCATACCCACCAAGTTCAAGATCAAGAAACCGACCGAAAAGGGAGAAGAGGTTTCTCCCACCGCCTTCATCATCGACAAGGAAGGCGTACTTCGGTTCAAGTACGTGGGTTCCGATCCCTTCGACCGGCCGTCGACCGACCACCTGGTAGAGATCCTGGGCATGATTTCCGGATAGTCAGGTAATGGTGTTGCAGTCAGACGGTTCTGAAGTTATAATCAGCTTCTGAGGTTTCTGATCTCGTCGGAAACGAATTCAGTCAGAATCTGAGTTTCCAACCATACCTCGTAAAGCGGGCCACCAAGCCTCGGCCGGAAACGATGTTGCAGGCCATATGCGTCTGTCACCGTTTTCAAATGGTCGAGGCTTTGTGCTGTCTCCAGCAGGAAATGGGTCGAATTGAAGTTCTGTTCGACTTCGAACATCCTGTACTCGGCCGCATATTTGCCGGGAACGAGCAGATAGTTTTTCGGAATAAACTCAATCAGTTCGCTCGCCTGCTTATCCCAGACACACGCCCAAGCACCTTCCATGGTCTTGGATGGGAAGGGACTAGCGGTCCCGCCTGTCAATTCCGCCATGATCGTGACGGCTTTTTCCGGGTTTTTCGCCGTGATGGAGAGATGTCTGATCTTCATGTTTCTATCCTTTCAAAGGTGACTTTGATATTCTAGGTTTCCTGCACACTTTGTTATTGATAACGCAACTAATGTAACTTGAATCCGCCTGACTACACCTGAGATTCGGTCTCCTTCTTGCAAACGTGATCCCTGTGCATAAAATGCATAAAAGTGTGCACTAAATGTGCATTAAAACGTTGACCTGAACTGGGAATTGCGTTACACTTATCAGGCAAAAAAATGGGATCGTGTCCAGCTGCGGCGGAACGATATATATAGAAGCGCCGGTGTAACAAACAAGGAATCTGGCCAGGTGCAACTCATAGAAGCACGGCCTCCTCATAGTAAACCGTTTCTCTATTTTCTGGTGGTCGTGCAGTGATCGAAACTCAAGACACCTTTGGACAGTTTCTTGTAAGTTGCCATCGCATGGAAGACACGTTGGAAATCATCGAGCGAGACGACGGCTTCATTAGAATAGGCGATGGAAGCCGGTATTTTACCTCCCCCGAAGATTGGCCCTCTCATCAAAGGTCGGCGATACAATACGTAAACGGTAAAGTACTTGATGTTGGATGTGGTGCCGGCTCCCACTCGATCTACTGTCAGAACCAGGGGCACAGCGTCTTGGCCATTGATATTTCACCTCCCGCGATCCAGGTCGCGCAACGAAGGGGTCTGCGAGACGGGAAGGTGATGTCGGTTACGGAAGTAGATCCAACTTTGGGGACCTTTGATACCATTTTAATGTTGGGAAACAACTTCGGCATTTTTGGAGATGGCAAGAGTGCGAAACGGCTGCTCAAACAATTCCACAGCATGACCAGTCCCTCGGCCAGAATCATAGCAGAAACAAAGGACCCCCATCAAACTTCGGAGAACTGTCACAAGGAGTACCATAGAAGAAACAGAGAACGAGGGAGATTGAGCGGGCAGATATGCATCCGAATTCGTTATAAGAATCTCAATACACCCTGGTTTGAATATCTCTACGTGTCAAAAGTGGAAATGAAGCAGATTCTCGAAGGAACTGGCTGGCAAGTCGGGACTTACATAGACACTCCCGGCCCCGGTTACATTGCCGTGTTGGAAAAAGCCTGAAAGCGATTCAATGTACTACACTCCGCACGGATCTTCTCTAACGAATCATCGATGTGTTCCAGGTAGTCCAGCGCAGCTTCGTAGGTGGGCATGAGCGCCCTTTCCTCCCCCTCCCCGTCCAGGTATTGGTTGGCCATCCACAGGTAGATCGACAGTTCGTAGATACTCCGATTGGGTTCACTCGGAACGGATCCGTATCCTTCGTAGAAAGCGGCCGGCGTGGGTCCAATCGGTTTCATTCGAAACAGGTCCATGCGCACCAGATCCCATACCGGATCTCCCGACCACGCGTATTCCCAGTCCAGCCAGGCGGAACAGGTCCATTGCCCGTTTTCTCTGTGAACAAGCACGTTCCAGGGGTGAGGATCGTTGTGCAACAGGACCGCTGACGATGCATTCAGTTTGGGTACCGCCAGTGCTAGCACGTTCTCCAAATTCGATATATCAATTCGGATTCCCTTCCCCCGCTTGCGCAGGCTTTCTGCATGTAACAGGACCTGATGAAATTGAAAATCGCCCCAGGAACCCTCTTCAAAGGGTTGGACTCGTTCCCCGACGATTACTCCTGGACGTTCTTCAGGCAAGCGGATCAAGTGAGCCTTACGCTACGCAACTCCGGTCGCCCTCCAGGCCCGGGCACACTCGTCATCGTCTAGTGTGCTTACGATGTCTCCCAGAAGAATCCCTGGCTTGAATTCCATTAGTGCAGCACGCGTGTTCTCATCCTCGTATGTTGCGATTATCGAGGGCACAGGTACGTCGTTTTTTAAAAGCAGTTCGTGCAGGTATTGCTCTTTTTCGTGTCTGTGCAGATCATCGGGTGACGGGTGAGGCCACTGGTATTCGCGTAGTATGTACCGAGGACCGTCCTGAAGCGTGACCAAACGCGTCCGATTGGTTACACCTTCGTTGATCGGCTCAACACATCGTACGGTTTGCTTGATGCCGGCACTTGCCAGGAGGGACGCAATAACCGATCTGGATTCCCTGCGCTTCAATATACACGCTCCAGTACTACTGTTTTGGTCTCCACAATAGTCTACCAGATCAACGATGTCTTCACGTCCTGATTCGAAAAAACAAACCTATTACTGGATGAATGAACAAGGGTATTGTAAAGTCTATATCGCTGAGAAATACAGACGCATAGAACTTGACCCGGTTTGGCGGATACTTACCTTCAACTTGTCCCGACAATAAGAATTTAGTCCTAACTGGAATGTGGAATCTGTTATTCATCCTGCCTATTCCGGAACCTATCTGAAAGGGAAACCCGCCATGTCCAACGACCATGAACTGCGGTTCGCCGCCGATGACTACCAGTCTCCGGAGAACCGGGATTTTACGACAGACGCTATCCATGGCGGCTACCATGGCACGTCTTCCGCCGTTCCGATTTACCAGGGGAATACCAATTATCGCGAGGGCTTCGAAGGGACAAACTCTTACGGTCGGGGTCTGGACCGGGCCGGCGGTCCCACCGGCGGGGCGCTCGAAGAACAGGTACGGATACTCGAAGGCGCCGAGTGGGCCCAGGCCACCTCGTGCGGCATGGCGGCGATCAGCCAGACTCTTTTCGGGTTGCTAAAAAGCGGTGACCGGGTCGTCGGTCACGAGACGGTGTACGCCGGGACCAGCATGTTCTTCAAGGAAGTACTACCCGTGAAGTGGGGAGTCGACGTCGAACAGGTCAACATGTGCGACCTGGACGCCCTTTCGGCCGCCCTTGAACAGCCGACCCGGATGGTCTATTTCGAACCATATGCCCATTCGATGGAATTCATCGACCTGAAACGTGCCATTAACCTCGCCCATGAAACCGGCGCGCTCGCCGTGGTCGACAACACCTTCCTGTCGCCCTACCTGCTGCGGCCCCTGCAATTTGGCGCCGACGTGGTCCTCCATGCCATGACCAAGTACATGGCCGGCCATGGGGACGCCCTGGCCGGAGTCGTGGTCGGGCGCGACGAAGAGGTCCGTGCGCAGATCCATTACATGCGGATTCTCATGGGTGGGATACTCGCTCCCATGAACGCCTACCTCGTGCACCGGGGACTCAAGACGCTGGCGTTCCGCATGGAGCGCCACTGTTCCAGCGCTAAACAGGTGGCGGAGTTCCTTGAACGGAATGAGAAGGTTACCCGCGTCAGCTACCTGGGGCTGCCTTCCCACCCGAATCACGAGATCGCGACCGGGTACCTGCGCGGTTTTGGAGGAATGATGCGGTTTTTCTCGCGGCCCGGCGTCTCCCTCGACGCGTTCATCAGCCGTCTTCAGATGTGCAAGCCCTGGTACAGTCTGGGAGATGTAGAGACGCTGGTACTTCCTTCAGGGGAGGACGCAGAACACGGCTTCTCGGTACGCGTATCGGTGGGCCTCGAAGATCCGGACGACATCATCGCCGACCTGGACCAGGCGCTGAAGGGGGCGTAGCGCGGTCAGTCTTCGGTTTCGCTCGAAGGGATACGCCTTCTCTGGAAATGCCTGAATTGGATACTTCAGGAACCCGCTACGACCTCGGGTGGCCTCGCGGTCGTTTTCTCTTTCGTTTTTACAGGTTCGCCCGGACCCAGGCTGGCGCGCAGAATCGCGTAGCCCAGAACCCCGGAAGCCAGCGATCCCACGATGATCCCCAGCCTTTCGTCAAAGTCCGTATGCACGTCGCCGAACGCGAGGGACCCGATGAACAGGCTCATGGTAAACCCTATCCCGCACAGGACGCTTGCCCCGTATAGGCCGGACCAGGTCATTCCGTTGGGCAGGGCAGTCACCTTCATTTTAATGAACAGCCAGCAGAGCGCGAAGATGCCGATCTGTTTCCCCAGGAACAGACCAAGCGCGACCCCGACGGGCACGTTGTGAAACACCTGTTCGGCCGTAATGCCGCTTATAATAACCCCGGAGTTGGCAAAGGCGAAAACGGGTAGAATGAAAAAGGCCACCACGGTGTGCAGATCGTGTTCGAGGACTTTAAGGGGCGAGACGTCCGGATCCTTCTTGGATTGCATCGGAATGAAAACCGCCAGGATAACCCCGGCAAGTGTCGCGTGGATGCCCGATTTCAACAGCGCGATCCACAACACCAGGCCTACGAGCATGTATGAACTGTGCGAGACGTGGTTGAACTTGTTGAGGAGGATCAGGACGAGAATGCAGAGGCCCGCGACCATGAGGGCTGTGGTAGATATGTCCGATGTGTAGAACAGCGCGATGATCAGTATGGCGCCGATGTCGTCCAGTATGGCCAGCGAGGTCAGGAAGACCTTGATCGAAATGGGCACGCGGGAACCGAGCAGCGTCAGCACCCCCAGCGTGAATGCGATGTCCGTGGCGACCGGGACGGCCCATCCGCGGACGGCCGCGGGATCGCCGCTGTTAAAAAGTAGATAGATCAGCGCCGGTGCCAACATGCCGCCGATGGCTCCCACGCCCGGCAGGATGATGTTTCTCCGGTTCGACAATTCTCCCTCGAGGAACTCACGCTTCAGTTCCAGGCCCACGAGGAAGAAAAAGACGGTCATCAGACCGTCGTTGATCCAGAGGAGAAGCGGTTTATTGATATCCAGGGCGCCGATCTGGATCTGTATCGGCATGTTAAACAGGAGGTGGTAGAGCGGTTCCAGGAACGAGTTCGCAACCACCAGGGCCAGCGCCGTAGCGAGCATCAGCAGGATACCGCTGGCGGATTCCAGTCTAAGGAAAGCATCGATAAACGCAGGTTTGTGATTCTGCATGAATGGTAACCCCTGTTTCCTCCCTATTCGGCCTGAACAACCGAATCGACCATCTCCTCCACGTTGACGGCGGTACCGGTGCGGGATGCTTCGATGGCGCTAAAGACCATGGCGACACTCTTAATGTTCTGTTCCAGGCGGGTATCGGGAGCCGGACCGCCATCGAGCCACTCAAGAAACTCGTTGATCAACCACCGGTGCCCGTCATATTCCGGCACGACAGGCTTTACATCCTCGACGCGCATTCCGGTCCCGGGCGTGTGCCGGTAAATTCGCGTTACGCCGTCTTTGCCGATGGCGACGGCGCCGCCTTCGCACTCGGCCCGGTAATACTCCTGGTGCCAGCTGTTCTGTTCTGCCGCGCCCAGGCAGGATCCCTCGTAGGCCGCCTTCACACCATTGGTCATGTCCATCAGGTACATGGCGCAGCAGTCCCCCTGGAAACTGCTCCACGGCCGGTTCCACTCCCATCCGGCGATCGTCCTGCAGTCTCCCCCCGATAGATTCCTCATCATGTCAAAGTGATGCACCGCGCCTTCCACGAGCAGGGTGTGGGGTATGTCATATCGGAAGGCGCCCCAGGCGCCGTACTCCCGGTAGTCCGCGGCAAAGCGCCCCTGGATGTAGTTGATTCGCCCGAACTCTCCGTCCCGCTACTCCCGCCGCATGGTCAGCATGCGGCGGGAGTAGAGATAGTTCTGTATCACGTGCATCTTCAGGCCGGCCTTCGAAACCGCATTGTATATATCTACGCACGCAGACCATGTATCGGCAATCGGTTTTTCGCTCAGTATGTCCATCTTCCGGTCCACAGCCAGCATCACCGCGTCCTTGTGAATGGCCGGGGGAATGACGATCGTGCAGTAGTCCGCGTCCACTTCTCCGAAGGCGGTCTCCATGTCCGTGTACTTTTGGTTCCGGGGCAGCTCGAGGAAGTCCCCGGCGCTGTGCAGTACTTCGGCGTTGATGTCCACCAGGGCCACGATTACGTGCCGATCGTTGAAACCGGGATAAAAACTGCGTATCCAGCCGCCGGCCATGCCGCCGGCGCCGACCATCAGGCAACGTTTCTTTTCGGACATTCCGTGCTCCTGTCTGCAATAACCCGGTCTTCGTCAATCATCTGGTTGAAGTCGATCATCTGGTTGAAATCGATCAGATGATCATCGTCTTCCATACGCCCTGGCGGAACCGGTATACGCAGGCCAGACCGAGGAGACAAATGTAGATGGACGCACTCAGCCAGGCACCCCAGAAATTCAGACCCAGCGTGAAGGTGAGCAAATAGGTCATCGGTAAAAAGATAACCCAGGCGCCGATGAAGGCGGCCACGGCGGACCACCGGGTATCGCCCGCGCCGCGCAGGGCGCCGATGAAGATAACCGCGAGGGCGTCGAAGGCCTGGAATAACGCCGCGTACAGCAGACCAGTCCGGCCGTAGCGGATCACGTCCGGATCGCTGTTGAACAGGGTTATGAGCGGTTCGGGAAATATCAGAAAAACCAGGCCGATGAACACCATGATGCCCATGGCCAGCTTCAAGGCGCTGTAGGCGCTGCGTTCCGCCAGTTCCAGCCGCCTGGCGCCGATATACTGGCCTACGAGGGTGGATGCGGCCATCCCGATGCCCAGGCCGATCATGTAGGAGATGGACATCAGCTGTATGGCGATCTGGTTGGCGGCGAGCTGCGCGTTGCCCAATCGACCGATGACGGCACTGAAGATGACAAAGCTGCCGATATCGAGAAACCGTTGCAGGCCGATCGGGGCCCCGACCCGGAACAGCCGGACAAAATCGTGCCGCCTGGGTCCCACGACCGTTCGGGTGGCGTAGGGCCTTAACCGTCTCGACAGGAACAGGACCAGGTAGATCCCGCCGCCCAGCATGCCCGCCAGCGCCGATCCGATGGCCGAACCCTGCACCTCCAGGCGCGGCAGGCCGAAGTTTCCGTAAATCAATCCGTAGTTCAGGATGACGTTGATGATATTGATGGCTATGCCGACCTTCATCGGCGTCTTGGTGTCGCCGATTCCGCGGAAGAAACTGGCGACGGTCATGGCGATCATGAACGCCGGACCGTCGATCAGGCGCCACTGGAGATAGGTGACGCCGAGACGTTGTACTTCGGCGGACGGACCCGCCAGGGCGAACAGGAACGGTGCCAGGGGAATGACGATCAGGATCATGGCGCCGCTGATCAGGGCCAGGTACAGTCCCTGCCAGGTCATGTACCCGCAGGCCTTCCGGTTGCCGGCGCCGTAACTCTGGGCGACGAAGGTGCTGACGCCCATCGCCAGGCCCAGGATGGGAAGGTAGAAGAGCCAGGCGAGCATGGTCCCGAGGCCGACGGCGCCAATTTCGGCTACACCGAGCTGACCGACCATGTACGTGTCGACCACGCCCAGCAGAGTCTCGGACATGTTGGCCAGTATGATGGGATAGGCAAGCAGCCATACTCGGTGCACACTCCCGGAGGTTGGATGAACCACCGTTTCGGTTTTATGAACCGTCTGATTCGATGTTTCGGAATCGCTCATGTTGAATTGGGGAATCTGGCCGGGTCACGAGGCGTACGGCAAGGTTGCACGGAACGGCGGAGTTATGCCTATCCGGGCAGGCCCAGTCGTTTCATCGGGCAACGGTCGATGTATGGTCGTCGTATCCCCTCGTCAGAGCCGTCCCAGGCCTTTGTAAGTATGGCGCCCGGCAGCACCGCGTTGCTGCGGATATCCGGCGCGTAATCCACGGCGACGGAGTGGGTGATGCCGATGACACCGCCCTTGGCCGCGTCGTAGGCGGCGTAGTCCCTGAAACCGGCACATGTGCCAGTAGGCGTTGTTGTGCAGCACGTGGAGGCCGCCGTAGGTGTCTACGGCACAGTGGATCATCTGTCGCACGTCATCGTCGCGGGCCACGTCGGCCACGCACGCCGTGGCCTGGCCGCCGTCCCGTCGAAACTCGTCGAGGGTCTGATCTAGCCCTTCAGCGTTGATGTCGACCGCTACTACCCTTGCGCCTTCCCTCGCCATCATGACGGCAGTGCCCTGGCCTATTCCGGAGGCCGCACCGGTAACGATCGCAGTTTTGTCCGCCAATTGCATGTCATCCCTCCCTCACCGGTGAGTCCAGTATGCGGCGCCACAGGTCTTCGAACTCTTCGGTGCCGTCTTCCCGCCAGTATTCCGTGCGGACGCCGGGCGTGTAGGCTTCCAGTTTGAAACCCGCGCGAACGCCGGGGAAGTGGACACGGTGCCCGTCGGGATAGATGGCCGTGAGGATGAAACGGGGCCGCGGGAAATCGTACGGCTCGTCGCTGTCGCGAAAGGGTCTCAGCACTTCTTCGGGAACGAGGAAGCCCTTCATGGCCTCTTCGTCGACTTCGACGCCCATTCCAGGCGCCTCGGGCACGCGATGGAAGCCGCCGATGACCTCTATGGGTTTCTTCAGCAACTGATGCCGGTACAGGTTCATGCAGGTGATCGCCGGCCAGGTGGCATGGGAGAGCACGGCGCCGAAGTGGGCGGCCCAGGTGGTGGTGAGCCCGTTGCCGACGATCTGCAGCCAGAAGGGCATGTTGGCTTCCGCGCTGAGCGTGCCGCTTCGCAGGACCTCCGATACGCCGCCGCTGATGACGAATCCGTCGCAGACCGCTTCGCGGATGGCCGTAGTGTAGGGAGGCTGGCCGAAATGCATGGCGATGGGTCGGCTGACGACCTGCCTCAACTGGCGGTTTCCGAGTAAATCAGTCTGCGGTATGGGGGTCTCGAACATGGCTACGATGTCGAACTCCTCCAGTCGGCGCAGGACGGGCACGGCCGCCGCCGCGTTGTGGAGGGTGCCATTGGCGTCGAGATCCACCCTGAAGTGAGGGGGCACGGCTGCTTCGACCGCTTTCATCTGCTCGATGATATCGTGCCAGGGCCGTTGTTTCAGCTTGATCGTGGTGTACCCGGCGTCCACCGCGTCCCGGGCCTGCCGGACCCAGTCGTCCGGCGGTCCTTCGTTGGACCACCAGGATATGGGCACCCAGTCCCGTACCTTGTTGCCCATCAGCTTGTGGCACGGCACCTCCAGGGCCTTACCGACGACATCGAAAAGGGCCATCTGCAGTCCAAAGCCTATGGAATCGTCCATCATCAGGTCCGCCGGACTCCGGCCCATCACGCGGGCCACGCTCGCGTCGGTGACCCGGTAGCGGACATAGTGGACGATGGTCTCGCCCCATCCCACCAGGCCTGCATCGGTAGTGACCTTGCAGAGTTCGAATACGGACCAGTTGTAAACCGTTCGCTCCGCGACCGGACGCTGTCCCAGCGTAAACGGCACGCTGACCACGAAGCGCTCTACGTTGGTTATCTTAAGCGGCATGTCGATCCTCCGGACCAATGGGTCATTCCGGGTTTTCCAGGAAGGCGGCCAACAGCTCGACGCAGCGGTGGAGACCGTTGCGGGGTATGATCTCGTAACCGTGGGTGTTTTCCGTGGGGATGCATAGCAATCCGGCCCGGGGCGTCTGGCCCAGGGCCTTGGCCATGGAGGCGTCGGAGGCGTAGCTCTGCCAGTACGCGCACTGCGGATCCATGCCCAGCCCTCGCCCGCACGCCAGGAGGCGGTCCGCTACGGACTTGTCGTAGAGTCCCTGGACGTCGCCGTACACCACGACGGGTTCGTCGGACAGGACCACCCCGTATTCTTCACAGGCCGGACCCGAATCCACGGCCAGGGAGAGTTCGCCGGGCAAGGTCCGCGCGGCATACGCGGCGCCGTGTCCACCGATCTCCTCGCTGGTGGTCATCACCAGGTAGGTGTCCCCGGCAGGACGCGTGCCTTCGGATTTCATTCGGGCAGCCGCGCCGATCAGGATGGCGATGGCCGCGCGGTTGTCCATGAAATATCCGCCGATGCAGTCTTCGATTTCGGATATCGTGCGCCGCGACCGGGCGATGACGACGCGGGTGCCGGCGTGGACCCCCGCATCCTTGAGCTCCGCCGGCGTCCTGCGGGTGAACACGTACACGTGGCGCCAGTCCATGGCCAGGTTGCCGCCCTTTGTCTTGGTCTCCCAGATCCGGGCGGAATCGGCCGTCGTATGCTGCGGACCGACGGAAAGGACACCGGGAATGATCCCGCCGTCCGCCATGACTTCAACCGGTCCCTGTCCGTAACTGGCCGGGTAGATGCCGCCGAGGGGGTTGACGCGGAGCGTACCGTCCTCGTTGACGCGCTTGACGACCAGGGCCAGTTCGTCCAGGTGGGCCATCACGCGGATCGGCGGGGCCTCCGACGACGATCCCCGGACCAGGCCGATGACGTTTCCGGCGGCGTCTACGTGGGTCTCGTCACAAAGCGGCTCCAGTTCCCGCTCGCAAACCACCCGCACTTCGTCTTCCTGACCCGACGGACCCCGGGCGTAGACGAGTTCCTGAAGCAGCGAAACCACACGATCTTCAAGGGACATGGATAGCTCCTCGTAAGCTTGAAACAATACTCCTCGAATTGAAGAGACACACAGGGGGAAAAGTACCTTTGGAACGCCTGTAAATCAAGGGTAAAGACTTGACAGTTGGCATGTTAGAGTTAAAATACCGTTAGTTAGCGGCCTCGCTGCCGCCTCATTCCCTTTCATCATGTTAGTTACCGGAGGACTGGAACATGCAAGTCAAACTGTGGGGCATTCTGGCAGGTCTCTGCCTGACGGTGTCCGTCGCCTGCGGCACATCCGAAGATGCGACGACGAGCGATACGTCCGAAACGGAAGGCGATACAACGCCTATGGTGGGTATGCGCGCCGCCGAAGATCTCACCGGCGCCCTGGCGCCCGACGCGGACCGGGCCGCCATCGTCGCCCATCTGCTGGAGGCCGAACGGATCAAGGTCAATACCAGCGCCATGGTCCTTAATCACCCCGACCTGGACCGTCAGACCGCCTACGATATCCAGGCGGACATCCTGGCGGAGAAGCTGAAGACCGAAGACCGCATAGGCTGGAAGATCGGTTTCTCCCGCATGCCCGAGGATCCTGCAACGTTAGATCCAATTTACGGCCATATCATGGCTTCGAACAATTTCGAACCCGGTGTCCCAGTGGAATCGTCCATGTTCGCGGCCGATACGGCGGTGGTCGAAGGCGAGTTCGTCTTCTGGATCGGCAAGGATCTGCCGGGTCCCGAGGTGAGTCGCGAGGAGGTCACCGAGGCCATCACAGCGGTCGGCGGAGTGATCGAAACGCTTTCCTCGTGGACGAGAGGACCGGAAGGAACCCCGTCGACCCGCAGTCATGACGTCACGGGCAACGTCTTCCACGTGGGCATCGTGCTCGGCGAGAAGCGCGTACCGATCGACGAGATGGATTTCACGAAAGAGTACGCGACCGTGGAGATCAACGGAGAAGAAAGAGCCTCCGCGCCGGCCACCATGAACATGGGTGTCGATCCCGTAGAAGCCCTTACCTGGCTGGCCAACGAGTTGCCCAGGTACAGCGACGAGTACCTTCGCGAAGGGGACCTGGTCATCACCGGAACAGTGTTCCCCCCGCCCCGCATGGGCGCCGGCGGGAAGGCCCTCATGAGCTTCACGACGCTCGGCACGATCGAGTTGGAGTTAAAATAAAAGACCGTTACGTCATCGTGGGCCTGGGCGAGTTGCTGTGGGACCTGCTGCCGTCGGGCCCTCAACTGGGCGGCGCGACGGCGAACTTCGCCTACTTCGCGTCTCTTCTGGGTGAAAACGGCGTCATAGCGAGCCGGGTCGGGGAGGACGAACTCGGTAGAAAAGCCGTTGATCGCATCGCCCATCTCGGCCTGTCCACCGATGCGATACAGCGGGACGATGTCCATCCCACCGGTACGGTCGACGTAACCCTTGGACCGGACGGACAGCCCGATTTCCGAATCAACGACGATGTCGCCTGGGCGCACATGCGTTGGACGCCCGAATGGCAGACGCTGGCCAACCGGACGGACGCCGTGTGCTTTGGTACGGTGTCTCGGTACGAACCGGATTCTACGGGCGCTGTCGTCGCGTTCCTCAAGGCCCTCCAGCCCTCGGTCCTTCGGATCTTCGACGTGAACCTGCGGCAGGATCGTTTCACGCCGCACCTGCTTCACGATTCCTTCCAACGCGCCCACGTGGTCAAGCTGAACGACGAGGAACTGCGCCGGGTGTGTCCCCTGCTGGACCTTGGGGGAGAAGATCTCGAATCCATGGCCCGACGGCTGCTGAAGGCCTACGCACTGGAACTGGTCTGCGTCACCCGCGGCGCGGAGGGCAGCCTGCTGGTTACTAAGTCGGACACGGTAGCTCACCCGGGCGTGCCTGTCGAAGTCGCGGATACCGTCGGGGCCGGAGACGCTTTCACCGCGGCCCTGGCCAGCGGATACCTGCGCCGCGCCCCGCTTGAACGAATCAGCGAAGCCGCCAACCGGCTCGGCGCCTGGGTGGCCTCACAGACCGGCGCCATGCCGGAGGTCGACGAGGAGGTGCGTTCCGCCGTCCGGAAAATCCTGTGGGAAACTATTCTTCCAGGTAGAACATTTCTTCGGCCGGGCGCAGGGGACGGTTGAGCCAGAGGGGCCGGCGCAGGCCGCCCGGACCGGGCGCCGGGCGCGTCTGGTCCAGCCATTTTCTATACACCTCAAAGGACTTATCGGTGTCGACCATCACGTCTCCGTAGGCGTCCTCTTCTCTGGCTTTTTCGACCCGGACCTTCTGGTGCCAGCAGTGCATGCCGCTTATGGGGTCGGGATGCACGGGGAAGGTGATGTTCTGGTGCACGCCGCCGTCCCGCCAGAAGATGCGGGAGGAGTCGCGGTCCGAGCTCTCGTACGGCCGGATGCCGTCCACCACCTTCATGCTCCACTTCCCGCCGGTTTCTTCCTGGATATCCACCAGGTTGACGGACCACCTGTTGCCTTCCGCGTCCTGTTTCCGCCGCCAGCGCCCCAGGTGGTGGGAGCAGGCGACCACGCCGGGTTTCATGGCCTCGGTCACCCAGACGCGGTCCACGAAATGGCCTATTTCGGTGGTCACCCGGACCAGGTCGCCCGTGCGTACGTCCATCTTGTCGGCGTCCTGCCGGTGCATCCACACGGGATTGCGGTTGGAGATTTCGTTGAGCCACTTGGCGTTGCCGGACCGGGAGTGGATGAGCGTGGGCAGGCGGAAAGTGGGCACAAGCGGGAACTCCCCGTTCTCGCGGTCGAGTTCATCGGGGTGCACATGGCTCTTGATGTAGGTGGGTATGGCGTATTCGGGCCAGCCCCAGTCCACCATGGTCTGGGAGTAGAATTCCTGCTTTAACGAGGGTGTGGGGAATCCCGCGCGCGGCGCCCCGTCCACCATGACGCCGACGGCCTTGCCACCGGCGACCAGGGTGTTCGTTTCCGGATCGACCTCGGCGCCCGCGACCGCCTCGTCATCCAGCTTTTTGAGGTGTTTCGCGTAGGCCGTTTTCTCCACTTCGAAGGCGCCATACTTGCGCATGTAGTCCAGGGTGGATAGCCCCTCCGCCTCGGCTCTCTCGGGCAGACCGTCCACGTGGTCGAAGATGTACCTGTAGTATTCGTCGATGGTGATCTTCTCGCCCGGCCTGTAGGGCGAAATGAAGTGTTCCCGGATGCCCAGGCTGCCATCGGGATCGATACGCCAGGACAGCTCGATCCAGAATTCGTCCTCTTCCCAGACCTCGCCCGGATTGGCCTCGTAGGTGAAGTTCACCGGGTCGCCCATGCGCCGCCGCGCTTCGCGCAGGACGGGCTGGCGGAATCCAATCCAGGTGCCGGAGTGGGTCTCGTAGCTGATGATGTCGTGTCGTTCGCTGGCGTGTCCCATCGGCAGCACGTAGTCTGCGAAATACGCGGTCTCGTTCCAGGTGGGCGTCAGGGCCGCGTGCAACCCGATCTTGTCCTCGTCGCGGAGTGCCTCGACCCACGTGAACCCGTCGGGAAACGTCCATACGGGGTTGAAAACGCGGGTGAAGTAAACGGCCAGCTTTCCGCGACCCTCCTTGAGGAAATGGGGCAGGAGAAAGCTCATCTCGTAGTGGGACAGGGGGTATTCCTTTGGGAAATGCAGTTCATTCCAGAACTTCTGGTCCGGAGGATGGTCGAAGACGTTGGGCTTGAACTTGTTCCACCCGCTCGGCGAGGTACCGCCTTCCGTGCCGACGCTGCCGGTCAGCACGTTCAGGAAATGGAGGCATCTAGCCACGGCCCAGCCGCCGGCGTTTCCGCTGCCCGCGCTCCGCCAGTTGTGGGTGGCGAAACGCGATCCCGCCCGGCCGATATCACGGGCTATCTCGACGATCTGCGCCGCCGGTACCCCGCTTTCCTTTTCGGCGAATTCGGGCGTGTATTCCCGGTAAACGACTTTGAGCGCCTCGATGAACCGTTCGAAGGTACGCGGCGCGTTCGGGTGTTCCTTTTCCAGGTAAGTCTGCCAGTTCACCCACGTCTTCATGAATCCGGCATCGTAGAGGTCTTCCTGCAGGATGATGTTGGCCATGGCCAGCAGCACCGCGGCCTCGCTGCCGGGATAGGTGGGCATCCAGTGGTCGGCCATGCTGGCCGTGTTGGACAACCTCGGGTCCATTACCGCGAGTTTGGCGCCGTTCATCATGCCCTCGATGATGCGCTGCGCATGGGGATTGAAGTAGTGTCCGGATTCCAGGTGGGCGCTGATGAGGAGGATGAACCGCGCGTTGGCGTGGTCCGGCGACGGACGGTCGAAGAAATGCCAGAGGGCGTAGCCTAAACGGGCGCCCGATGAACAGATATTGGTGTGGCTGTTGTGCCCGTCGACGCCCCAGGCCTTGAGCACGCGTTCGATGTACCCTTCGTGGCCTGGCCGGCCCACGTGGTAGGCGATTTCGTTGTTGGCGCCCTGCTGCAGGCGTTCCCGTATTCTTGCGGCGATGTCGTCCAGAACGGCGTCCCAGGACACCCGTTCCCATTCCCCGCTCCCGCGGGGTCCGGACCGGCGCAAGGGATGGAGTATCCGGTCGGTATCCCGGATCTGGTTGATGGTCGCCGGACCCTTGGCGCAGCTGCGCCCCCTGCTGGCCGGGTGGTAGGGATTCCCCTCGAACTTTCGGACTTCCATCGTTTCCTTGTCCACGTAACTGAGCAGTCCGCATCCGGCTTCGCAGTTGAAGCAGGCCGTCGGCACCACCATGTAGTGCTTTGTCTGTTGCCGCGGCCAGTCCTGCGCCTCGTATTCCACCCAGTCGTCCCATTGATCTGGCGGCGGATAATCCGTGAGCGCGCCACCTTCGGTCAGACTCGGAAGATCCGGTCCGTCCTCTTCGTGCAGGTTGGGAATCAGGCCGATTTTCTCGGCCAGGGATTCGATCAGTCCCGGTCTATGGCGTGTGGACATGTTGGCGGTTCCTTTTCAGATGCGCTTTTTCAACTCAAGGGTATGTCCTGGGGAGCCTTGACCCAGACGTACTCGGTGGCGTAGAGACCGATCAGTACGCCTAAACCCGCCGCTGCGAGCATCGTTTCGCCGCCGATCCAGGCCAGGACGACGGGCAATAGATTGCCGACAACGAGACCGGCGAACCAGAAATACCCCCGGTACCGGCCCCGGACGATGGCCTGCACGGTTTTCCGGGCGTCGGCCGTCGGATGGGGCGTCAGCATCTCGGCCGCGATGACCAGCAGGTTCAGGATGACGGCGATGATCAGGGTGTTCCGGATAAAGGCGGTCCAGGCTTCGCCGGGCATCCTGAACAGGAAGGCCACGGCGAATACGGCCGCGCCGGCCAGCACGGCGTGCAGCAGCATGTGCAGGACCAGGGTCGGGCTCTGCCAGAAATCGCGCCCCTTGGCCTGGGCGAATAGAAAGGCCGTGTACACCGCAGCGAGGACCGCAAGAACCGCCGTGCCCCAACCGATGATTTCCGCCGCTTCGGTTCGGCCGGTCAGCATGGCCACCGCCCATAGCGTGAGCGCAAGGCCGTAGAGGGTCAGCGCATAGCCTCCCAGCACGAGCCAGGATTTCCACTGGGGACGGAGGAGCACGTAGAGAAAGCGGGTAGGTCGGGTCAGGTCGCTGACCAGCAGCACCGTCGTCACCAGGAGAAACGCCAGGGCGACGGCCCAGCCGGTCCACGCGAGGACGGGATCGACGGACAATCCGAAAGCAGAGGCCGCAAAGGGGACCAGGAAAGCCCCCGCCGAGATAGCTTTGGTCCACACATAGGCGGCCACGTCCCTTCCCCACAGGACGCCCTTGTCCGGCGCGTCGTAGACCCGCCGCGCCGCTGCGTCTTTACCAGTCCCTTTCTCGTCCCGGGAATCCTGCCCAGACCGTCCGCCGGCATCGTTCAGGCCGCCTTGCCCTTCCCCGGAGAGTTGCCTGACCATATCCGCCGGGTTCGAACGGGCGGTCCGTTCCTCCACGTACCTGGAGAAGTGGCCGACGCCGTCAGACTGCGAATTCCACATGTAGGCGTCGGACGTTTCGGTTTCGCCGGGCGTCAAAGAGGCTTCGTCACCGTCAATGTAGTACAGACGGGGTTTTGTATCCTTCTCGATCTTGCGGACCGTCACCTGTTCCCTGGAGAGCAACTGGGCGATTTCCGTCGAACTATCGTCCATGTCCCCGGAGATGATGGCGTGTTCCGGGCAAACGTTCACACAGGCGGGTTCGAGACCGATATCCACCCGGTGGGCGCAGTAGTTGCACTTGGCCGCGGTATGGGTATTCGGATCGATATACAGGGCGTCGTAGGGACAGGCCTGCATGCAACCCTTGCATCCGATGCAGCGCTGGGGATCGAAATCGACGATGCCGTCTTTCCGGGTAAACAGCGCCGTCACCGGGCAGATCTCCACGCAGGGGGCGTCCTCGCAGTGGTTGCACCGCATGACGGAGAAATGTCTCGAGGTGTTGGGAAAAGATCCCTTTTCGATATACTTTACCCACGTCCGGTTGACGCCCAGGGGCACCTCGTGCTCGGACTTGCAGGCGACGGTGCAGGCGTGACATCCAATACACTTTCGGTTGTCTATGATGAAGCCGTATTGCATGAACGCTCCGGGTTTGTCATGTTGCGGGTTGAAGATGGCAGCACTTCAGACGGAAAGGCTTCCGTATCTACCACCGTAGAAAACCAGCGGACGTCCTTCACGGGTACCTCCCGCCACGATTTTTCCGATGAAGATGTCATGGTCCCCGCCAGGCAGTATGTTGGTGACCCGGCAGTCGACGAAGGCCAGCGCCAGGTCGAAGACGGGAGAGCCCGTGGCCTCGGTCCGGTATTCGATCCCGACGAAGTCCTTCGGACCGTGCTTGGCGAACCGTACGGACAGTTCTTCCTGCTCGACCGTCAGTATGTTGACGGCGAAGCAGTCACTGGCCTTAAGGCAGATATTCATTTGGGCCTGGACGTCCACCGATACGAGGATGAGCGGGGGATCAAGGGATAGTGAAGCCACCGCGTTGGCGGTCATGCCTTGTGGTTTTTCCTCGTAACGGGTGGTTACGACGGTCACGCCGGTAGCGAAATGCCCCATGATACGCCGTTGTTCCATGTAGTCGAAGGCCATTGTACCACGCTGGTAAGGGAATAATCCGCGAACGGGCAGTTGTCTCCAACTGTGACACAACATCCGGACAAAGTCAATAAATTTCCTGACCGAATATCCATACCACGAATACTGTGAGGCCGTGCTCTATTCAGAGTTGGATGTTCAGGCGTTTGATTCTGTTCAAAATTAAACGCGATTTTGATTTTTGGGGAATAAAAACGGCGTCGGGGTGGTCTAAACTTTAGGCAGCGGCATCCGTACCGGATCGAATACCGGTTCTCCGGGGGTTTGGACAATGGCCACGCCGGTCGATGATCCGTTCGATTCGGGCCATACTGGTCCTGATTTTCGAGGGGAGCGGGATGAGGTTAGACGCCTTGACGGACGAAGCACTGGTCAAAGCCGCCCGTGACGGCAGCGAGGACGCCTTCCGGGAACTGGTGGAACGAACCGAAGGCCGCGTGGCGTCCGTCGTCATCCGCATGCTCGGGGACACGGCCGAAGCGGAGGACGTGGGCCAGGAGACCTTCATCCGGTTCTACCGGAGCCTCCGGAGATTCCGGGGACAGGCATCGGTCGGTACCTACCTGACCCGTATCGCCGTCAACCTTTCGCTGAATGAACTTAAAAAGCGCCGTCGCCGATCGATCTTTGTTCCGTTTACCCCGGCTGGCAAAGATAACGATGCACCGGACCTGGATTTCGAGGATCCGCGGGCGAGCGCCGAATACGACGACACGGCCGACCGGATTCAACGGGCGCTGAACCAGTTGAAACCCGAATTCCGGTCCGTCATCGTACTCCGGCTGATGGAAGGCTATTCTTCGAAAGAAACCGCCGAGATCCTGGGCCTGCCTCTCGGGACGGTCCTTTCCCGCCTGAGAAGATCCCAGGAAAAGCTGAAGCGCATACTGACAACCCACAGGGAGCATGTCCATGAAAAGGTCTGACCACGATCTGCTTCACCGGTCGCTGGATTCATCCTTGACGCCCGGTGAACAAAGCCGCCTGGATGCTGCGCTGCAGCGCGATCCCGGACTGCGGGACGAATACGAAAGGTTGATGCGTCTGCGCGGCCTTGTAGAAGGACAGGAGTCACCATCTTTCCGGGAGGGCTTCTCCCGGCGGGTTATGGACCGCCTGGACCGCCTGGACCGCCTGGACCGCCTGGACCTGGAATCCACGGTCGGCCCGGCGCTGGATTTCCAGGACTCGCTGTCCCTTATGTTCCGCAGAGTGGCGGTGGCCGCGTCCATTGCCGCGATTCTGCTGTTGACCTACAACCTGGCCACGTCAGACAGCGTTTCCCTCACGGCGTCGTTCGGTTTATCCGAGGAACTGTATCCTGAAGACCTCTACGACGCACGGATCGCGCTGGAAACGGAGGGCGCATTATGAACATACACTTGAAGACCGCGGCCATCCTGCTGGCCACGTTGATCATCGGCATGGTCTGCGGCGCGCTGATCCTGGGCGCCTTCGCCAGGGACCGTCTGCAGCCGCCACCCCAGGTGACCAGGGAACGCTTCGTGGAACGGTGGGTCAGGATGGTACGGCCGGACCAGGAACAGAGGCGCAGGATCAGGGAAGTGGTGGGAGAGCATGAACCCGGTTTCCGGGAAAACTACATGCGTCACCGGCAAGAAATGCAGACCCTGGTCGATTCGTTGCACCAGGACCTGGAGCCCATTCTCACCGAAAGGCAGCGCGAACGGGTGAACAGGATCCGCCAGCGCCGCGAACAAAGACGCGAGTTCCGCCGGGAGGGAGACAACGAGTCTCGCCAGGAGAGAAACAGCTCTCGCGATCGAAACCGTACATTCCGACAGGAGGACAGTCGTACAGACGAACGGCGCAGACCGGAAGACCCCTAGCGCGGTGATCCAAAGGGTCCGGTGACGGATACAAAGAACGGAAATACGGAATGTTGGAATAAAACCCGATCGAACACTGTCTAATTCTGTAAGTAGCACGAATACGATCTCCGGAGATCGCGGTCAATTCTTGCCAGTGTTGTACTTCGAAGGGAGCGGGAAGATGAAAAAGACCATTTCAGGAATCATTATCGGGATTATGTGCGCGGGCGTATTGACCTGGGCACAGGACGCGGTGGGAAAAAACGGACCGGCGGACCCGGCCATTGCGGAGGCCGAGGCGGTGGATGACCAGCGGACGGGCAATCGGTCCTGGCGGAACGCCCGGCGTTCTTCACAGAGCCGGGTGGACGGCCCGCAAATGTACTTTTACAGGGGGATGCTGGAGAAAGTCGATTTGACGGATGCCCAGAAGGCCCAGATCGAGGCGCTGCGTTCCCAGTACGCCCGGGATATGGTCCGGCTGCGCGCCGAAACAAGGCTCGCGCGCATCGATCTGAGTGAACAGTTGAACGAGGCTCACGCGGACGTTTCCGAGGTAAAGGATATTGTCGCGCGGGTTACGAAGGCCCAGGGCAGCGAGTTCGAGCGGCGTGTAGTCTTTAGGGTGGAGATGCGGAATGTCCTCACACCGGAACAGCAGGAGTCTATTCGTGAAGCTTACCGCGAGCGGCGCAGCGAACCCCGGGATTCCGATACACGGCGCCGGGGCGGCCGCCGTGAATTCCGCAACCGTCGTTGAGGCTGCGCCAGCGAAATCAATAATGAAGAAGAAGTATAACTGTGGGAATTTGTGGATGTGAACTCGCCGCGGAAGGACATCATGCCCTTCCGCGGCTACTTTCTTGAAAGGAGCGTATCGATGAGATCCCTGATATACGTTATCGTTTCCTGTCTGGTGCTGGCCGTGTGGATCGCCAACGACGCGACCGCCCAGCGTGGTGGTATGGGACGGTTCGGCGGCCGCGGCCCGAACAGTGACATGATGGAACGCATGCAGGCGGTGAATACCTTCCCTGTCGATCGGCTCTGGCACGTACTCAGCATACGCATGGAAACCACGGATGAAAAGGTGTTGAAGCTGCGCGCCCTTGCAAAGGAAGCTTCTTCCCAGAAGGACGCGCTCATGGAGCGGGCCAAAAAGTCCGAAGACTGGTCCTGGCTCAGAGACCAGCTGAACGAAACGAGCAAGCAATTCAAGGAGAATCTGAACGGGATTCTTTCCGCTGAAGAGATGAAGACGTTCGAGAAACTGGCGGCGGAGGCGGAACAGATGCCGGGTGGTGGATTCGGCAGGTTCAGGCGTTGATGCAGCATTCCCCGTCGACGTCCGGTGGTAAGCCTCGGTACTTCCTCGTGTAGCGCGGGCTGCAAATCGACTGCTCAGGATCGCGAATCGCCCGGTCTGTACAGGTTTGCAACTTGCTTATATGGTATGTAGTCTATATCTTTATTAAGTTCACAATTATGAATTTAATAAGCCAGTATACGAAGACTCATATCGACTACATAGGGGAATTAGCTCATGCCTAGACATCTTAAACTGGTCTTGATTGCAGGTTTGCTCGCGCTAACAGGTGGATTTTTGCAGATCGGCCCAGGCGGAAAAAGCCCTGTTATGACCGATCGCGTGCGCTCGGCGGACCATGCCTTGCCACCCGCGGAAAGCGCAGAAAGAACGATACGGCCGGTCACCGGGCTGTTCGGTCCAGGGGAAGCCTTCGCCCGCCGGGGTTTCGGCGGGTTCCGGAGTTCGCGGACCCTTTGGAACCGCCGCAGTTCCTTCGGTCGCCGCAGTCCCTTCTCCCGGAGAAGTACAACCACCGCGACACGCCAGACACCCGCCGCTACGTCGGCGCGCAGCACCTCCGCACAGCGGTCCACGGCTACAGCGGCCAGGTCCACCCGGGCCGGTAGCGCGGTCTCAGGCGCCTCCACCGGCCGGGCCACGGCCAGGTCGTCGGTCATGGGCCGGCGGGTCCAGAGCGAAACGGCCCGAAGGTCCCTCGCCACTCACCAGTCCCGCCAGTCCGGTTTCGCCAGGTCGTCCAACTCGGCCGCCAACACGAGCAGCTACCGGGACAACGGGATCTACAACCGGGGCGCGCAGAACCGCACATCCTATGACAACTACTATGCCGGCCGGGACAGTTACTACGGGGGCATGGGCTGGCGCACGCCGGGTTACGCCTTCAGGTCCTATCCCAGCTTCGGGATGTGGGACGCCCTGATCATGTGGTCCATGCTGGACATGATGAGCGGCCGGCGACACTACGCCATGGCCCATCACCACGCCAACGACGAGGGTTACAAGGAGTGGCGCGGCGAGGCCGAGCGCCTGGCCGAGGACAACGAGGAACTGCGCGCGAAACTGGATGAACTGGACAAGCAGGTCGCTACGCTGGAAGGCACGCCGAGAAATCCCGAATACCTGCCTCCAGGCGTGACCCCGGCCATCGCCCTTGCCGCCGAAGTGGTGGCCACGGCTGATCCGAATCAACCACGCATCACCGTGAGCACGGGGGTGGAGAACGGCAATTACCATCGTTTCGGCCAGATCCTTCAATCCCACCTGCCGGATTTCGACGTGACGCTAAAACCGACGGCCGGTTCGGAGGAGAACCTGAACAACCTGGTCCAGAACGAGGTCGACGCCATCCTGGTGCAGAGCGACATCCTGAACGCCTACCTGCGTAAGAATGCAGGCGCGGAAGACCGGCTGGTCGGATTGCAGTCCACCCTGTACACCGAGTACGTGCAGCTGATCGTCAATGAAGACGGAGGCATCGCGAGCATCTCCGACCTCAATTCGAACGCCCATATCGTGTACGTCGGTCCCCAAGGCTCCGGTACGCACAGGGCCTGGGAAGGCTTCGTCCTGCAGGATCCCAGGTACGGTGATTTCACGACACGGTTCGCCGGTTACGAGGAGGCCCTGAGCCAGGTGTCGGCAGACCCCAGCGCGGTCATGCTGTTCGTCGCCGGCCTCAACTCGGAACTGCTCAAAGAAGCCGACAGGCAATACGGAAGCCAGTTGAGCATGGTTGCCGTGGACGAGCACTATTTCAGCACGGCAGTGGACCAGTTCGGCAACACGATATACGAAGTGGCGTCGATCCCCCACGAGACCTATCCCGATCTGCAGGAAGGCTGGCTTTTCGGCTTTCTCGACAGCAGCGTGGAAACACTGACGGTAGACGCCGTCCTGATCCTGTCGAAGCAATGGGTGGATACCTACGGCAGCAAGCCGATGACGCTATTCGAAGACGCCCTGTGGCGGTCCATCGACGACATCAAGCCCATCGTTGGCGAGGAGTAGCGCAAGCCCCGATGAGCTTCCACATCATTCGTTCCGTAGCGAAGAAGAAGGCGAAAGAGACGGCCGGTTTCTTTCGGAAAAAGCCTACGCGGGTTGACCAGGATCTTCCGCTGGGCGTCGCCATCGATCGGCTGATCGACATCGACGGCGCCGCGCTGTCCACCTTTATCGGACTCGTACAATTTAAATTTCCCTCCTTCCCCCTGGCCGTCGAAGCGATCGGCAAGATCGACCTCGGCGAAGGCGCGATGGCCTATCGTTGCTACCTCCAGGGGACCTCGTCTTTCCTCCAGGTCATGGCGGAGAACGGGGAAGCCGTGGAGTGCCGCCTGTACGTCCTCGACCGGGACGTCTATCCCCACTCGGAGGATGTCTGGGAACTCTGGCTGAACAACGAAGACGGTATCATCGGTTCGCCGGAAGTGCTTCACGGCAAAGGGGAGGAACTCTCCTACATCCGGGAATGGATGGAAGGTGACGGGCAGTCGGAGCCGATTCAGGTCAGCGAGCGGATCGTACGGGACTCGTACGGCGAGCAGATCTTCGTGGAAACCCAGCAGGCGATGTCCTACTTCCGGGTGGCGAGCGGGGACCCCTACAATCAGGACGACCCCGAACGCGTGGACGAATTCCTGTTGATCAGCGCGGGCGAGGGCGTTATAGAACTGTACCTGGGCGTGGACCTGATGCTCGAGGAAGTCACGGTGATATGAACCTTTGCCGACAATGAACCTGACCGACGACGAACCTGACCGACGACGAACCTGACCGACGACGAACCTGACCGACGACGAACCTGACCGACGACGAACCTGACCGACGACGAACCTGACCGACGACGAACCTGACCAATTACACTCGTTGGAGAAACGAGAAAGGACAAAGACATGATCTGGCGATTTCTTTCCCGCGTCGGCAAAAAGCAAGCCGGCAACGCCCTTGAATCCTTCACCCAGGCGGTGGTGGCTTTCGATCCGGAAACCGCGTCCGAGGCGCAGATCTCCCTCATGGAGGAAGAGCTCGACAAGCTTGGCAAGCGGGTTGGCAAGGCCGAGATGGCCGTGAAGAAGGACCATGAGGAGACCCAGGCCCTGCTAACGCAGTACGACCGGTACATGGCGGCCGCCGAGCGGCTCGAAGGCCAGATCGAAGGGGTGGAGGAAGGACAGAAATCCACGATGGAGGAAAGCCTGGACAAGCTGGTTTCAGAATTGGAGCGCCTGCAGCCCGAAATCGACCGGGAACGCCAGGAAGATCAGGAAGCGGAGGCTTTTGCGAAGGAACTTCGACAGGCTTACGATGTCGCGGCCGAGAAGCTGAAGAAGGCGCAGACCCAACTCAAGCAGGCCCAGCGCCGCATGGAGCAGGCCCAGATGAAGAAGGAACGGTCCCTCGAGCGCGCCGAGGGGGTGCGGCAAGCCGCGGGATTGAGCAGTTCCCTGGGTGGGCTGGACACGGCGCTGAACGCCATGGAAAAGGAGACGGAGAAGGCGGAAACGACCTCCCGCGCCGCGGAACTGAAAATCGGCGCCTTCGGACAGCAGGAGATCACCGACGATCCCAACATCGCCGCCGCCCTGGAAGCGGCGGAGAAACCCGCGCTGCCCGCGTCCTCTTCCCGGGACCGGCTGTCCGCCCTCCGCACCCGTAAATCCTGATTCAATCGCCGATCTTTTTTGTACAAGGCTCACCCGATGCGCAGGCGGACGGTGGGCCTTTGTCATATGAACCAGCACCGCGAACTCAAATAACAAGCCCCAATCGCATTCCCCAAGGAGGCGCAACCATGCCGGGAATCCTGTCCTCCCTCCTGGCGGCCGCACACCGCGTCGGACCCTACGTACTGGCCGTCAACATGATCCTTTACTTCATCGAACTCCAGTACAACCAGACGCGCAGCAGCCTGGACGTCGACGCCTGGTCCGGATTCATATGGATTGAACGGGTCATTGCCGGATTCTTCACCCTGGAATACGCCCTGCGCATCCGGCTGGCGCCGCGTAAGGGGAAGTACCTGTTCAGTTCCCTCGGGTTGATCGACCTGGTCAGCATCCTGCCCTTCTGGATAGGGTTCTATCCCGGCTTGTCCCAGGAACAGCTCGGTCTGGTCCGAGGCGCCCGGACGCTCCGGTTGCTCAAGATGTTCCGCTATAACCCCAAGTTGGCCGAATTCGTCCGATCCATGTACACCAATCGGGTTCGGGTCATTCCCATCTTCCTCATCACCATCATGTACCTGATGATCAGTTCCACCGTGATCTACGAGGTGGAACGCCGCGCCCAGCCTGACGTGTTCCGGGTATATGGCGACAGCATCTGGTGGGCCGTGGTGACATCCACGACCGTGGGCTACGGAGACAAGTACCCGGTCACCCCACTGGGACAGGGGATCAGCGTCCTGATGATGATGGTGGGAATCGGTATCGTGGGCATGATTTTCGGCTTTTTCGCGGATAGTTTCCACGACTCTCGACAGCCCCTGGAACCGGCGTTGATGGAGGCGTACTGCCGGGGAGTTCAACAGGAGGGAGCGGAAGGCGCCGCGGTGCAGGCTCTGAGGCAAACCCACAGGCATAATCCCCAGTTCCTGATCTTCGCCGAGACGGTAGACAAGTACATTGAGTCGGCGAAGGAGGCCGCTGGATCGGGATGACGGCGTCAGTTACGTAGGGAGGTTTCCTCGGGTTCAAGTTCATGCGTCCCGATGGAGTCCTTGAGGGAGACCAGTCTCCTCAGCCGTCTTGAGTCCTTGCGCGTGAAACGGTCTGTAAAGGCGTCGTAGATGGGCTGCTCCGGCGCCCCGTCGATTCTCGTGACGATCACGCTCAGGTAAAGGTTGTCCACATCTTCCGGAGCCTTCTTCCAGACCGGCGACAGCAGGGCGAAATTCCAGACGGCCCTCTCGTCCGGCGCCAGGTCCTTGCCTTCCGTGAACCTGATATTGTAGTTGAAATCATCATCCAGGATCCACTGCCGGGGTTCCCGCCTGCGGAGCGTTCCGCGGAAATACACCCTGGAGATGGTGTGCTTAGTCCGGTTGTGAATAGAGAGTTTCGCTACGGACTGGCCCCGCTGGACGTAGTACTCGGCACTTCTCACCCTCACGTCCTTCAGGTTTTCCATGGCGGATTCCGTATTCTCCCTTTTCTCCTCGAGGGCCGTGATCGCTTTTTCAAGCCGTTCGTTCCATTCCGCGAAGATATCCCGCGCGTCCATGCCGTCCAGACGGCTTCGGATCCGGTTCCGGATGGCCTCGGACGCGTTCAGCGCGCTGATCACGTTGTCGCTGTAGAGGTATTCGAATCCTTTCAGCACTTCGTTCAGTTTCTCCTGGTCTTCCTCGGGGAGGGAGACTTTGATCGCGGCGATGGAAGCATCGAAAGTCTCGGTGTCCGTTCCATCTACGGTGGGACCGGTCTTGCAGGCCGTTGAAACCAGGAAAAAACAAGCGATAAACAGACTCAGGCGGACCATAATCCCTCTCATACCGGGTATGCTATTGTAAACGGTATCTTTCATGTCAGTGCTAACCTGTTTCATGGTGTGTGTCAACGTTTAAACGTCCTGGTGGAAATGAAGTTCCTCCACTCGAGGTTGCGGTCACCGGTCCCGCTCTCCTTCATTTCCATCGAGTATGGATGTCGCCTTCACCGGTCCTGCTCTCCTTCGTGTCCAGCGAGGATAGCCGCGGATTGCGGTTCCCCTCCGATCTTCCGGGACACGAAATCGTGGAGTTCCTGACGTGACAGGACGGACGTGGCCGGTTTCTGCACGATGACCGTCGCAGCGTCGTTGGCGAGTTCCGCCGCCTCCCGGAGGGGAAGCCCCAGGGCCGCGCCGATTGCGAGTCCGGCCCGCACGGTGTCGCCGCATCCGACTTTGTCCACAGGCTCGACGCGATGGCCTGGCACATGGAAGAAGCCATTCGCGCTCACTCCGCAAATCCCATGTTCCCCGAGGGTGACGACCGTATTGCGGCAACCCAGCGTGGCATGCAGGCGCTGGCAGTCGGACGCGAGGCGGTCCAGCGAAAAACCATCGTTGAGTTCGGCGGCTTCGGCGGTGTTCGGGGCGATGATGTCCGCACCGGCGAAGGCCTCCCGGTTGGCCGGCTTGAAATCTACCACGACGGGTATTTCATGCAGGCGGCATTCCCGGATGATCTGACTGGCGCTCTCTACGGTAAAGACGCCCTTGTCGTAGTCGCTCAGAATAACCACGTCGGTGTCGGGCAGTGTGCGCAGGACTTCCTTCACCACCGCGGCGGAGGTCCTGCCGTCCAACCGGTCGGTGCATTCGGTATCGCGGCGAAGCAGGTAGCTGTCGTCCAGGTAAAGCCGGGCCTTGGTCGTGGTGGGACGGATTTCGTCCCGGATCAGTCCGTGTTGTATGGATAGGCCGTCAGCGAGATCGCGTATCTTGAAGTAGTGTTCGTCGTTGCCCGTCACGCCCACGAGGGCGGTGCGCACGTCCAGGGAGGCCAGGTTGGCGGCCACGTTGCCTGCGCCGCCGAGCACCTTGATCGTTTCCTGCGCCATGTAGGCTCGTTTCCCCGCCTTTTCCGAATCGATGGGCTTGCTGTCGCCGGTGCGGCAGAACTCGTAGACGTCGAGCATGATATCCCCGACGACCAGGGCGCGCAGTACCGGGAAACGGTCTATAACCTGGAGTTCCCTGGAGCGGGTTTCCTTCGGTTTCCGGTTCATGAACTTCCCAGTTCGACGCCTTTCATCGACGCGATGCGGGCGATGAGGTCTGACTGTTCGAGGATGGGGTATCCAGCGCGACGCGCCAGCAGGTGGTCGTCCGGTCCGATGTATCCCCAGGAAGCCAGCATGAGTTCGAGGATGGGTTCATCGGTGTTGAAATGGGCGTCGAGTTCTTCCAGGTTGCCGATGGAATCGTCGACGAATCCGTACCTCGCCATGCCGAACCGCGCCTGAATCCGCAGCAGGTTCTCGATCTTGTTCGTTCCGTGGTCACCCGAATACACGTTTTCCTCTCGGACCGGCAGGTCGAAGTGGTGGCACAGGGTCACGGTGGCCTCCCGGTTCTTGTTGGTCAGGATCACGATCCCTTCGGCGTCCTGTCCTTTCAGTACGTCCCAGACCGGCTGGTAGACTGTGTTGAGCGACCGCCACTGTAAGGGGTCATGCTCGACGAATCGCTTCCGGGCCGCGAAGAATCGGCCCGTGCGTTCCACCAAGGGGACGTCCGACCCGTTGCGGATCGCTCGGTAGGCTGCCGGCTCCAGCCTGTGTTCGCCGGGCAGTTCGGCGTTATCTGCGCACCACGCCATCAGGTTGATCGCGTCTCCCGCCGGCTGGACGTGGTACCGGTTGGTCAGAAACAGGTCCGCCGCGTTGCCTGGAAGATCGGCCGGGGAAGTCGCGAGACCGCCGGTGACGGTATTGTAGGCCGTTATGGACATCTCGACGACGGAGTTCAGCAGTACCCCGTCGAAGTCGAATATGAGCATGGATCCGTTATCGGAAGAATGTAGACCGGTCAAGGCCGCTGTACCCCCTGGGCTTCGACGTAGAGGGCATACAGGGACTGGCTGGCGGCCATGAACAACCGGTTTTTCTTCATGCCGCCGAAGCACAGGTTGGCGCAGGGTTCGGGAAGATGGACCATACCCAGTTTCTTGCCCTCCGGCGAGAAGCATATCACGCCGTTCGTGTCGGGTCCGCCCCAACCGGAGGCGGCCCACAGGTTGCCGTCCACGTCCGTCCGGACGCCGTCGGACGAACCAGGCTTCATGTCCGCGAACACCCGCGAGCCTGTGACCCTGCCGCCATCGAGGTCCAGCACCCGGATGTGAGCGGGTCCGTCGGGATCGTGGGAAGCACCCGTATCTACAATGTATATACGTGTCTCGTCGGGCGAGAAGCAGAGCCCGTTGGGTTTCACGAAGTCGTCGGCGATGACCGTCGCCCCGCCCGTGTCCGGTTCCAGGCGATACACCCGCGTGGGTTGTTCAGATTCGGCCTTGTGTCCCTCGTAGTTCATCAGGATGCCGTACCCGGGGTCGGTGAACCAGACGGAGCCGTCGGAGTGCACCACCACGTCGTTGGGCGCGTTGAGACGCTTCCCGTCGATCCGGTCGATCAGCACGGTGATCGTCCCGTCATGTTCCGTTCGGGTCACCCGGCGGGTGTCGTGTTCACAGGAGACCAGCCGTCCTTCGCGGTCCCGGGTATTTCCGTTTGTGTTGTTGGACGGCTGCCGAAAAACGCTGACCGAACCGGTTTCCTCCGTCCAGCGCAGCATGCGGTTGTTGGGGATGTCGCTCCAGACCAGGCAGCGGGCGTCGCCGATCCACACGGGTCCTTCCGCCCACCGCGCCCCGGTATGCAGCCGCTCGATCCCCGCCGTGTGAAGCACGTAGGGTTTGAACCTTGGGTCGAAGGTCTCGACATTGGGATCGGGATAGCTGACGAGTCCCCGGTCCCAGTCCCTGCCATGGTCGTCCATGTCTTCTCCCGGATGGTGCGGGCCGTGCGGGCCGTTTCATCGCGTCAATCGCGGACCTTATCAACGCGGGCCGAAACGTCCGCTTACAAGCCTACTTCCGATGCCGTTCCGGCTTATTCGCCCGGCTTCGACGCGACCGGATAAGATATGTCGGAAGGGGCTCGAAGACAAGCAAGAAATGGTTCGACGTCAGGTCCCGCGCGTGTCCCCGTAGAGATCGATGTGTACCCTGGGGCAGTATCGGAAGCCGCGGGATTTGCAGGCTTCTGCGACCCACACGCCCCTGTGGTTCAACTCCTCTGCCGTGCGTCCCTGGGGCATGAGGAGCACCCGGGTGCGGTCGACGTCATCCAATTCAGCGATCAGCGATTCAACTTCGTCCAGGTCTTCCCGGCGGTCCACCACGAACTTGAGTTGGTAGGGGTAGGTCGCCATGAAACGGCAGAGGACGGGGAGGTTGATCCTGAGCCGTTCGTGATTCCGGGCATACTTCCCGTCTTCTTCGGTCCAGGGCGTGGAATTTGACAGTTTGGGGCTGATGGAGGCCAGATCGCAGCGCAGGTCGGTGTATACGGTGCCGGCGGTTTCGATGGTAACGTGGTATCCCGCGGCGCCGAGTGTTTCCGTCAGTTCAGGCAGATCCTTCATGAGCAGCGGTTCGCCGCCGGTGATCACGGCGTGACGGGCCGGAAAGCCGGCAATTCCCGCCATGATCTCGTCCACGGATTGCTCTTCGCCCTCGGGCGACCAGGACGTGTAGGGGGTATCGCACCAGCGGCAGCGCAGGTTGCATCCGGAAGTGCGGATGAAGACCGAGGGAACGCCGGTCAGCAGGCCCTCGCCCTGTATGGAATGAAAGATCTCGGATATGTACATGGCGTGGATCGTCTATGCGGTCGGTTGGAGGTGCGTGCGTTTGATTGTGTGCACGGTTGGAGGTGCGCGTTTGATTGTGTGCACGGTTGGAGGTGCGCGTTTGAAGGTGTGCGCCGGCCATACGGTGGCTCGGCCGTCCCGTAGGCCGTCGGCAAGCGAGCAGCGATCGACTTGCGAGTTGCCGACGTTCTTGACACCGGCCGTCGGCTTGCGGCCTGTCGCCGTTCTTGACACCCCTTCCAATTGGGAATATATAGACCGTGAACTGTTTGTCAAACGGGCCTGTGCAAACGATGAGCTCGCTTAGTGTGGGACAGCGGAGCAGACAGAGGAGTCAGCATAGTGGAAGGTCCGCGGGGATTAAAGGCGCAGGAATTCGGGTCGCTCTGCACCCTGGTCAACACCGTTTTCCGCAGCGACGGCGCTGGACGCATGGAGGAACAGTATCCGCTTATGTTCACACCGGAGAACTACGACCACCTCCTCGTCATGGTCGACGAGGGCGTCGTGGTCTCCCACGTGGGCGCGTTGACGCGGGACATCTCCGTACTCGGATGCCGGATGTCCACCATGAGCATCGGCGCGGTGGCGACCTACGAGTCGCACAGGGGACAGGGCCTGGCGACCCGGTTGATGGATGCCGCGATCCGCAAGGCCCTCGACCAGGACGCCGTGCTCATGCCGATATCGGGAGGAAGAGGTCTTTACACTCGCCTGGGTGCGAAGCGGATCGGTCAATACGCCCTCTATGCCGTTCACCGGGGTGTCCTGCCCGTGGTCGAAACGGATGTCAGTAGCGCGGAAGCTGTGGACCTGCCCGGAATGTCGCGCCTGTACGCGGAAGAGCCCAGTCGTTACGTGCGATCTACGGCTGATTTCGGGACGGCGGTCGACGCCGAATGGATTTGCGACCTCGACGGGGAAACGGTGGTGATTCGCGAGGGAGGCCGACTTGTGGCCTACGCGGGCATCCAGAAGCGTCGGTCCGGCGTGGAAGAAGAAGGCCCCAGGGCCAGGCTGGCGGAGATCGCGGGTTCCCGTTCGGCGTTCCTGGGGGCGCTGCCGAAATTCTACGACCGCTATGGCGTGGATTGCATCGAGATCGTGACCACCGAATCCGACCTCGAGTTGGCCTCCCTGCTCCGGCCTCACGGCGTGGCCGCGGCTCCCCAGGGATTCAATGGCACCGTCCTCGTGCTTCAACCCGAACGGCTGCTGCGCGCGTTCGACGAATACATCGGGGATGTACTGGGTCCAGGTATGCTGGCGTGGGATGTATCAGAGGAATCGGTTGTTTTCCGATGGGACGGCCAGGAACATACGATTGCATCGTACGATCTGGGCGCGCTCGTCTTCGGCGTGGTTTCGCCCGACGATGATCCCCTCCAGACGGTTTCTTCCGGTCCCCTCCGGACCGCGCTGGAAATCGTCTTTCCCCTTCAACTGCCCTGGTACGGATTCAACTTCGTCTGACTAACACCCTCCGTTATTCCAGCAGCTTCAATTTCAGGTGGGAAGGCGCGTTCCGGGAGAAGTACACCCGGTGTGTCGCCGTCTGGTAGTCCTCCTCCTTCGCTTCGTAGATATTCGGTACCCAGGTCTGCGGATTGCGGTCGACCATGGGGAACCAGGTGCTCTGTACCTGGACCATCATGCGGTGTCCCGCCTCGAACGTGTGTGCCACGTCCTGCATGTCTAAGACGACTTTCGTGACTTCCCCCGGCTTCATTGGCTCCGGATGGGTGAAGCTGTTTCGGTACCGAGCCCGCATGACCTCCCCCCGCACCATGAGTTGAAAGCCGCCCATCTTCACGTTCATTTGGTTTTCTCCCGCGTAGCTCGCCGTATCGGGGTACACGTCGATCAGCTTGACGATGTAATCCGCGTCGTCCCCCGTCGTGGATACGTAGAGGTGCGCGAAGAGGTCGCCCGTCACGGTCCGGTCCTCTTGCAACACTTCCGACTCGAAAACCAGCACGTCCGTACGAGATGACGCAAACCGCTGGTCCTGGATGAGGTACCGGTCGTCCCGGTTGATGACGACCTGGGACGTGTGGGGCACAGGCTTGGCGGGATCACTGAGGTATTCGTCGTAGTCGTCCTCCCCGGCCGGCGCGTCGAAGGACAGTCCACCATCCGGCGCCAGGAAGAGGGACGCGGTTTTCGCCTCTGCGGGTGGCCATTGGCCGAATGCGTGCCATTGGTTCGAACCGGTGACGAAGATACTGGCTTCGGGAAGTTCCGGATCGGGACCGTCCTTCAGGTAGTGGTTGAAGAAGGGCAGTTCGATGGTCTCCCGGTAGTGTACCGAGGTGGGCTGGTCGAAGTAGATGTCCTGATACCGCAGTCCACTGCCGCGCGACCACCCGCCGTGCCACCACGGACCCATGACGAGGTGATTCACTAAGTCGGGATTATTGTCTTCGACGGCGGCGTAGGTCTTCAGCGGGCCGTACAGGTCCTGGGCGTCGAAGAATCCCCCGACCACCAGCACCGCCGGCTTGACGTCTTTCAGATGGGGAAGCGGCGTGCGGGCCTGCCAGAACGCGTCGTAATCGGGATGGTTCACCATGTCGTTCCAGATCTTGTTCTTCCCGTGGAAGTACTTATCGTTGATGTTCGACAGGGGACCGAGATCGAGGTACCAACGGTAGCCGTCCGGCGTACCGTAGTCGCGGAAACCCGGGGCGCGTTCGGTCGTGGGACCGGGACGCGGATGACCGTAGAAGGACAAGAAACTGAAACTGGCCTGCATTTGAAACGCGCCGTTGTGGTGGCGGTCGTCTCCTATCCACCAGTCGGTGACGGGGGCCTGGGGAGACACGATCCGTATCGCGGGGTGGGCGTCGATCAGGGCGTGGGTGGCGTAGAATCCCGGCGCCGATATGCCCCAGACGCCCACGCGGCCGTTATGTCCACGAACGTTTTCAAGCAGCCAGGAGACCGTATCATAGGTATCGGTGCTTTCGTCGATGTCGACGTCCGAAGCCTTTTCCGGAATGTGGGGGCGCACCGCTTCGAATTCTCCTTCCGACATCATGCGCCCGCGCACGTCCTGGTAGACGATGATGTACCCCTCCCGGGCGAACAGCATGGAAGGTCCGATCCGCGACTTGTACGCTTCCCCGTAGGGCGCCACGCTGTACGGCGTGCGCTGCAGCAGGATGGGATAGGTCCGCGAATCGTCCTTCGGTACGTAGATGGAGGTGAACAGACGGACGCCGTCGCGCATGGGGACGTAGCGCTCCATCTTGTCGTAGTTTTCCACGACGTACCGCGCGTCGGCGGTAGCCTGGCCGAAGACGGGACCGGGCAGCAAGAAGAGGACCAGCAGACCAACGAAGAAGACGGGACATGGTACGGGTTTCATGGAAGGGCTCCTGCGGGATTAAGCATCGGGTTTCGGTTGGGTTTAACAGCAGTCGAATCGGTAAATAGTATTATGGCCGCCTTCAAGCGAAAGATCAAGGACGGCCCTTGTCCGTCAGCCGCTCGTAGGCGGTAACGACATCGATAAAAGCGTCGTGATCGCCGCCGTGATCCGGGTGGTGTACCTGGGCCAGTTCGCGGTACCGCCGCTTGATGTCCTTTAGGCTGGCATGGGGTGGGAGGCCCAGGAGAGACAGCATCGAAGGGTCGTACGCGTCGGCCATGGAGAGGCCGTGTTCCTTGAAATACTGGAAGTAGACGCGGTAGAAGAAGGCCTCGTAGACCAGCCTGATCTCGTCGCGGTCCATCTTCATCAGCTGGTTGAGGGGGTATTCGACACTTGCATCGTCCACGAACCGGGTGGAGAAGAAGGTGTCCCAAACGAGTTCCTGGTGATCTTCCGCTGGTTGATCCCGGAAACGGATCTGGCACTCGGTCTGCTTGAGCTGGCGTAACTTGCGTTTCAGCAGTGGGATGGTCATGGCGCGGTCCGGTAAGGCGAAGGCCGTTAATTCAGCAACGAAGGTAAGTTTCCCATCGAGTCTGCCCGTGGCAAGGGATGGTTCCAGGGCCATGCCACGTCCTGTTGCTGGTACCACGCCGCCTGGATCGCCTTCATGCCGGCAGATGCCGCTCCTCGCAGTTCGTCAAAACCTCCATCCCCGACAAAGTACGCGTCCGACGGTCGAACGCCCATGCGCGAGCAGGCGAGTTCATATATCTTTCTGTCCGGTTTCATTACACCAACGCTACAGGAAAACACCACGTCGTCCACGTGATCTTGAAGCGGGCAGGAATCCCACGCAAGGACTTCATTGGGCATGGCATTGCTGATGATCGCTATACTGAGTCCATTCGCTCTTACCTTACTCAACATCTCATATACCTGGGCATCAACAACACTAAGTACACGTTTTTTCCACGATTCGTACTCTCGTGCCACCACGGCGATTTCCTTGTCCGTTAGCGGCGACCCGACTACATCGCGCATATGTGAGATCCTGGCGAGGCTATCTGGGAACTTGCCGGTCATTACATTGTCGCCATAGTCCAACCACCAACGCGACATCCGGTCCTGCGTCGTGCGCAGTCTTTCGCATAGCGGGGTTCTTGTCCGGTATGCTCTTCTGGTTTTTTCGGTTATGAGCGTCTCGAATAAATCGAAGAACACCGTTTTCATACCTGCATTTCCTGGCTAAGAATCCTCGCGATTAACTTATCCCGAATTCCTGTATGGTCTGGATGGCGGACATGTCGTGTACGCCGCTGTCTTCCAGGGAAACGGAGGACTGGAGTTCCAATATGGCATCCCGGTGAAGCGTTTCGATCGTGGCGCAGCCCGCGGTGGCCATGCCCGATTTGAGCATCTGCGCGATGATCGGCAGTTTGTCGTATACCGACCCCGCGTGGGGTACCTGGCCGACGATCCCTTCCTCGAAGAAGGTGCTGGCAAGCTGCGCGTAGCGCCGGTTATTGAAGGCCTTCCGGCTGCCCTCCATCCAGTATTCCTTCACCAGGTCCCCGCTTGCGTTTCGGACCAGTTCGCCGTGGCTCTCGGTAAACCGCGCCAGGAGATTGCCCATCATCAGCGTGTCCGCCCCGAGCGATAGGGCGATGAGCATGTCCGCGGGACCCTGTATGCTTCCGTCCGCGATGAGGGGGAGGTAATCCCCCGATGTCCGTGCCCACTCGTCCCGCGCCGCCGCGACTTCCTGGATCGAAGTGGCCTGTCCGCGGCCCGTGGCCTTCACCATCTGCGTCGTGCAGCCTGACGCGATGCCCATGCCGATCTTGACGGCATCCGCACCGCTATCGGCCAGGTAGTCGAATCCCTCCCGAGTCACCACGTTGCCCGCGATCACCGGGATGTCGTAGTGGGCCTTGATCCATTTCAGCGTCTCGCCCTGGTATTCCGTGTGCCCGTCGGAGGCGTCGATGACGATCACGTCGGCCTGGTGCTCGATCAGCGCCTCCACCCGTTCGCGGTCCTCGGGATGGGTCGAAACGGCGGCGCCGACCACCAGGCGTTTATGTGCATCCTCCGTGGAATGGGGATGGCGGATGTGCTTGTCGAGATCCCGCTTGAACACGACCGATACCAGCGTCCCTTCTGAAGACACCATGGGCAGAAATCCGCGGCCGTACTCGATCATCCGGGTGTTGGCCGTCTTCAGGTCGTCTTCCGCGGCGCCGGTCTGCACGTCCGTCTTCATGCGGTCGCCTACCCGCATATCTTGATCGTACCGTTCGTCGAAATCCTTGTCCGTGATCACGCCCACCAGCTTTCCGTGGAAGACGCCGGTATCCGTCACCGGAAAAGTGTGGTAACCGGTATCGTTCATGATTCCGATCACCTCGCCGATGGATTGTTGGGGCGACAGGGTGACGATATCCGTTTGGAAGCCGGCCTTGAACCGTTTAACCGCGTCGATCTTGGCGCATTGCTCCTCGATCGTTTGGCTCACCGCGAAAACACCCATACCGCCCAGTTGGGCCATGGCGATGGCCAGTTCGATGCTGGTGACCGCTTGCATGGCCGCGCTGAGAAAGGGTGTGCGCAACACCAGGTAGCCGTCGCCCTGCCGGCAGAGACGTGTCTCCAGCGAAACGAGTTGGGCGTTCGCGTCTGCCTGAGTCAACCTGGGCAGCAGGCGATACTCCTTCAGACTGTGAGAAACGGTGGAAGCGATGTGAGCCATGTATGTCCTCCGTGGGAATCGGGCGGTGAGACCATACTCCGGCCGGATTCCCGGCGCGTTAACATGAGGTTATGTTACTCCAAAGTTCGCAATAACCGGCGACTCGGAAAACATCACGAAACCACCGATTTGCCTTGACATAATAGGGAAAGAAATATATTAGTCAAATTAATAATTTAAATATACACCATTAAGTTACTCAATAAATGAATCTATCCTACGATCAGGCCGTCACTTTCCACGCGGTGGCCCGTCACGGCAGCTTTTCCCTGGCCGCGAAATCCCTCTTCCGGTCCCAGTCGGCCGTGAGCATCCAGGTGGCGAAACTGGAGGGGGAAATAGGCCAGCCGCTGTTCCACCGGACCACGCGCCATCTTGCGCTTACAGAGGCCGGGAAGGTGCTCCTCAAGTACGTGAGCGAGATGGAAGGACTGATGAAAGAGGCCGTTCAGGAGCTGGAGGATCTGGACCAACTCGAGGCAGGCCGCCTCGTGCTCTGTACATCCGATACCACCGGCTGCTACCGCCTGCCGGCCATACTCAAATCCTTCCAGGACCGGTACCCCGGCATCGACATCGTCGTAAAGAACGCTACGTCGCTCCGGACCATACAGGCCGTCGTCGAAGGCGAGGTCGATCTCGGCGTTGTCACGCTGGCTTACCTGCCCCGGGAGATCGAATCGATTCCCCTCTTCTCGAGACACGACGTGCTGATCACGCCGCCCGGTCATCCCCTCGCTGGCCGGAAGACGGTGCACCTCAAAGACATGGAGCAGTATCCGCTCATTCTGCTCGACCGGTACTGCGCTTCGCGGCGCCTGATCGACGACCTGTGCGAGAAGTCGCGGGTGCAACTCGACGTCGCCATGGAGCTGAGTTCGATCGAAGTGATCAAGCACTTCGTGCGCATCGATGCGGGCCTGTCCATCGTGCCTTCGGTCGCCATCCAGGAAGAACTGGAAAATGGCACGCTCGCGCAGGTCACGATCGGCGATTTCCGCAACCGGCCCCGACAGAGCATGGGCGCGATCTACCTGAAAGGACGGTATCTATCGCGAGCGGCCCGCAGTTTTCTGGAGGTCCTGCAGGCGTACTTCAGGCCAGGTGGACGATCGGCTAAGACCGCGCTCGAGAAGTCAGCCTAGCCCGGCGGCGCGGTGGAACCGACTGTGTAATCCGGCGTACAATCCAATAGACCTGTTAAATCGTTCCAAATCAGTTCGGCATGTACTCAAGCAAGTAATGCTCGTACTCAAACATCAATCATGCATGTACGCGCGCCAGGAGGTGCCACATGTCTAAACTCAGCAGCCAACGTATCGCGGCTTTAGCCGTGTTGCTGTCCTTCTTCCTGATATCGGCAGCAGGCTGTGCCGCCCATAGACCGACGTTCGCGGAGTCCAAGGACCTGGTTGCGGTGACGGTCATGCCGGCCGGACCACACAACTGGGTTTACACGATCCAGACCAAGCACGCCGAGTACCTGACGAACGTGGAGTTCATCTCGCCGGACCTGGAGGGATGCAAGGTTCTCGCCCTGCCCGAGGAATACGAGATCATCCAGCGGAAGACACCCGAGGGTATCCGGGTCTCCCTGCGAGGCAACATCTATGGACAACGATTTACCCAATTCCGGGTCCTGCAGTTGGTCCTGGCCAGCGATACGCCTAAAAACAGGGGCGAGATCAAAATCCGCGTCACCGATTTTCGCGGGAACACGACGATGATCGAACCCATCGCGGGACCGATCGCCAGCAGGATAGGCACCCCACGTCGCGTCGTGGATCGACCGTGGCGTTCCTACGAACTTGTGCCCCAGCATTTCGGTCGATTCCCCGACAACCTGGTCCGTGTGGGGTTTTTGGGGATTTGACTCACGGCTCAGGACTGGCGACCGAGTTATCCTTCTAACTTTATCCAACACTCTTACTCTCGACGGGTGTGGTGAAGGGCATCATCAACCAGCTTCCAGCACGTTGACCCCCGGCAGCGTCCTGCCCTCCAGCAATTCCAGCGACGCGCCGCCGCCGGTGGATACGTGGCTCATGCGAGTCTCCAGGCCAAGCGCGTTGACGGCCGCCGCCGTATCTCCGCCCCCGATGATGGACACGGCGCCGCGGCCGGTGGCCTCCGCAATGGCGTCTGCCACCGCTGACGTACCTGCCGCAAAAGCTTCCATTTCAAAAACACCCATGGGTCCGTTCCAAAGTATGGTGCCCGCCCCGTCGATGGCTTCTGTGAATCGGCGGCGGGTCTCAGAACCGATATCGAGCCCCATCGAACCCTCGGGAATCCGGTCGATCTGTCGCGCGGCCACTGCCGGATCGAGGGAGTCTGCAACGACATGATCGACGGGAAGCAGCATTGGTTTTCCCAGGGCGTCGGCCCGGTCCAGAATCTCCCCGGCAAAGCCTAGGCGATCCTCCTCCAATAGGCTATTTCCGACGGGCTCGCCTCGGCTTGCGAGAAAGGTATAGGCCATGCCGCCGCCAATGACCAGCGCGTCGGCGATCTCGATGAACCGGCGGGTGGCCCCTATCTTATCCGAAACCTTGGCGCCGCCGAGTACGACGACGAGATTACCCATCGGGTTTTCAATCGCTCCAGAGAGGTAGTTCAGTTCCTTCCTCATGAGGAACCCGGCCGCGCGCACGGGCACGAGCCGGGCCACACCCTCGGTGGACGCGTGGGCGCGGTGGGCCGTTCCGAATGCGTCGTTGACATATACGTCGCCCAGGGCAGCCAGCTTCGCCGCGAAATCGGGATCGTTACGAGTCTCCCCTTCGTGAAACCTGACGTTCTCCAGCAACAGGCATTCACCATTCTCCAAAGCCGCTGCCGCACGCTCCGCGCCGGGCCCGGTCGTCTCACCAACGTAACCGACGAGGCAACCGAGAAGCGTTGACAGCCGATTGGACACCGGTTTCAGTCTCAGGTTCTCAGTGACGCCCTTCGGCCGACCGAGGTGGGTCATCAGAATGGCCCTGCCGCCGTGGTCCAGGATATGCCGGAGCGTGGGAATCGACGCCCGGATGCGCGTATCGTCGGTGATGCGTCCCTCGTCGTCGAGGGGTACGTTGTAGTCCACCCTGACGAGTACGCGCCGGCCGCGCAGTTCAAGGTCCGCAACGGAACGGATGGTCACTTGTAACCTTCTGCGGTTGAGCATAGATTCAAGTTTCAGGACGTATAGTGTCGTATAGTATTGTATAAGTAACGCAGTAAACCAAGCATGAAACCGGGAGGCTTATGCAGTATACCCAATTAGGCCGTGGCGGTCTTCAAGTAAGTCGATTCTGTTTAGGACTTGAGAACCTCTATGTGCATAGGGTAATAGGTGAGGAGGATGCAATTTCTATTTTGGATGAGGCACTCAATCTGGGAATCAACTTTTTTAACATTGGTGGAGCAAGTCTGCAAGAACTGATTGGGAACTGGTTGTCACAGGATAAGCGGCGACGCGAGAAGGTAGTTCTGGCTACTTTTGCTCGCAACGAATCACAGGATCCGGATTCAAGTCCTTATTCTAACTTGAAGATACGTCAATCTTGCGACAAGAGTCTAAGGCGTCTTAAGACCGACTATATCGATCTGATCCAGTTTGATCACAGGTGCGATACACCCTGGGATGAGATCTGGCAGGCCTCCGAAGAACTCGTGCGGAACGGCAAAGTCACAAACGTGGGTAGCGCCAATTTCGCGGCATGGCAAATCGTGCAGGGTAACGAAGCGGCTAAACAACGTCGTTTCACGGGGTTCGTGTCCGAACAAAGTGTATACAATCTACTGCAACGCACCATAGAGTTGGAAGTAATACCCGCTTGTAATTCGTATGGGATGGGTATCATGCCGTGGAGTCCGCTTTGTGGCGGACTGTTGGCGGGTAACGTACCCTCAGATTCTAAGGGGCGACGGTCCGATAGCATTTACTTAGAATGGCATGACAGACATCGTGAAAAACTGGAAGTCTACAGACATCTATGTCAGGAGGGTGGACATAAACAGGCAGAGGTGTCGTTGGCCTGGTTGTTACATAATCCAGCCGTGATCGCACCAATTGTTGGCCCACGTACCGTTGAGCAGTTACAACAACTGACGAAAGCTAGCGAATTTCCCCTTAGCCGAGAGTTACTTGACAAGCTGGATGCTGTTTTCCCGGGAGTGGGAACTGGTGGTCCTGCGCCGGAAGCCTATGCCTGGTGATGCTCATGTTTCTTACCTGAATCGGAACTCATCCCGCTGTGTTCGTCGAGTCGGGAATCCGCTCAGCACGAGATTAAACTTCGAATTTCGCCACATCCTGCAATAAAACAGCGAGAAATCTACGCAGTGAGCAGGATTTTCCACTTTACTTAATTGACCGCGCAAGTTATATACGTAGATTCAATCGGAATTAGGTACAATGTGCGAATAACGGACTATCCTCTCTTTTTCCTCCTTCAAGAAACCGTGTCTGTTATTGCAAATCAACGGTATTCCAGTACTCCGGTTTGATATGAGAATCTGGAAATAGCGTTCCTGTATTCATTTTTCGCAACCGAAAGGGTGCGACTAAAGGGCCGTTTTTATGAAAAAGCCCCAGGGCTTGTACGATCCGGCCTATGAGCATGATGCCTGCGGCGTAGGTGTCGTAGCGAATCTCAACGGTCATAAATCGTACGACATCATTCGCAATGCCATCCGGGTACTGGTCAATCTTGAGCATCGAGGCGCATGCGGATGCGATCCCCATACGGGCGACGGGGCGGGCCTGCTGTTCCAGCTTCCCCATGCCTTCTTCAAAAGGCAGTGCCGGCACGCCGGCATATCCCTGCCCGACGAGGGTGAGTACGCCGTCGGCATGGTGTTCCTGCCCAGGGGCGCCGAACACCGGCGCTGGTGCGAGCGGGCGATCGAGAAGACCGTCTGGGAGGAAGACCAGGTGTTCCTGGGCTGGCGCGACGTGCCGGTGGACTTCACCCAGGCCGGCGAACTGGCGACGCAGGTTTCTCCGATGATCCGGCAGTTCTTCATCGGCGGTGGCGAACTGGCGGCGGACCAGGATCAGTTCGAGCGCAAGCTCTACGTCATTCGCAAGGTTATCGAAAACGCCGTGGACGCGCGCCTCCCCGAGGAAAACAGCGACGACTTCTACATCGCCAGTCTGTCGAGCAAGACTATCGTCTACAAGGGCCTGCTTAGGGCCGACCAGCTGGATTCTTTCTACCGCGACCTGTCCGACGAGTCGATCGTCACATCCCTGGCGCTGGTTCATTCCCGTTACAGCACGAACACGCTCGGGTCCTGGCGATTGGCCCATCCCTACCGGCTGCTTTGCCACAACGGCGAAATTAACACGATCCGGGGCAACCAGAACTGGATGCGCGCTCGGGAAGCGCTTTTCTCATCGCCGCTATTCGGCGAGGATATGGCCAAGTTGAGCCCGATCATCCGCGAAGGCGCCAGCGATACCGCGGGCTTCGACAACGCGCTGGAATTGCTGGTCTCCACGGGGCGGTCCCTGCCGCATGCACTGATGATGATGATCCCGGAAGCCTGGGAAAACCACGAGTCCATGTCCGAAGAGAAAAAGGCCTTCTACGCCTATCACGCCTGTCTCATGGAACCGTGGGACGGTCCCGCCCTTATCGCGGCGTGCGACGGCGACCGTATATGCACCACGCTGGACCGCAACGGACTGCGGCCTTTCCGGTACGTGGTTACAAAGGATGACTTCGTCGTCGGCGCATCGGAAGCCGGCGTCCTGGAGATACCGCCCGAGCGTATACTCATGCGGGGACGCCTGCAGCCCGGCCGCCTCTTTTTGATCGACACGCTGCGGGGCCGCATTGTCACAGACGACGAGATTAAGCACGAGATCAGCTCGCAGAGGCCCTACGGCGAATGGCTGTCGGAAAACATGGAGAACCTGGACGACCTGCCGGAACCGGAGGACGTGCCGCGGCTCGACCTGGAGTCGCTAGAGGAAAGGCAACGGGCCTTCGGCTACACGAGCGAGGAACTGAAGATTCTCGTCGGTCCCATGGCCGCCACGGGCGTGGAACCGGTCGGATCCATGGGCAACGACGCCCCACTGGCCGTCCTGTCCAACAAGCCGCAACTGCTCTTCCACTATTTCAAGCAACTGTTCGCCCAGGTGACCAACCCGCCGCTGGACGCCATCCGCGAGGAACTGGTAACGTCCCTGGATACCTCGATCGGATCGGAAAAGGACCTCTTCGCCGAGACATCCGAGCACTGCCGCCAGCTTCGTATCGCGCGGCCCGTGCTGTCCAACGGCGAACTGGCCCGCATCCGGAAACTCGAAAGTCTCGGATTGAAGTCGGAGACACTGCCGGCCATGTTTCGGAGGTCGGCTTCGCCCGGCGCGCTCGAGGCCGCCGTGGACGAACTCTGCCTTGAGGCGGGACGGGCCATCCGGGAACGGGGGGCGACGCTGCTTATCCTGTCGGACCGGGGCGTCGGTCCCGACTGGGTCCAGATACCCAGCCTGATCGCCACCGCCGCCGTCCATCATTACCTCATACGGGAAGGACTGCGGACCAGCGCGGCAATCATCGTGGAATCCGGCGAGCCGAGAGAGGTCATGCACTTCTGCCTGCTCATAGGTTACGGGGCCAACGCGGTGAACCCCTACCTGACCCTCGAAACCGTCGAATGGATGAGCATCGACGGCCTGATCGATCCGCCGGTCGGCGGGAAACCGCCGGTCGGCGGCGAGCAGGCGCAGAAGAACGTGCTCAAGGCCCTGTGCAAGGGTGTCCTGAAGACGATGTCCAAGATGGGCATCTCCACCATCAAGTCCTACCACGGCGCGCAGATCTTCGAGGCCATCGGATTGAAGCAGTCGGTCATCGACAAGTACTTCACCTGGACCGCTTCCCGCATCGAGGGCATCGGCCTGAAGGAGATCGAGGAAGAGTACCGGCAGCATCACCATCGCGGCTATCCCGACCGGCCCGTGGCGGACGACCATACCCTGGACGTGGGCGGCTACTACCAGTGGCGCAAGGACGGAGAACACCATCTCTTCAATCCCCATACCATCGCGATGTTGCAGACGTCTGCCCGCACCGGGGACTACGAACTCTACCGGGAATACGCGAAGCAGATCGATGAACAGACCCGCCTGCTGGGTACCCTTCGCGGCCTGTTCGATTACAAGCAGGTGCAGCCCCCGGTGCCCATCGAGGAGGTCGAACCGGCCTCGGAGATCGTCAAGCGGTTCTCCACCGGCGCCATGTCCTACGGTTCTATCAGCAAGGAAGCCCACGAGACTCTGGCCATCGCCATGAACCGCATCGGCGGCCGGAGCAATTCGGGCGAGGGGGGTGAAGACCCGGACCGCTACTATCCGGACGAGAACGGCGACTGGCGGAACAGCGCCATCAAGCAGGTGGCCTCCGGCCGGTTCGGGGTGACGAGCAACTACCTGGTCAACGCCACCGACCTGCAGATCAAGATGGCCCAGGGCGCGAAGCCCGGGGAAGGGGGACAGCTGCCGGGCGACAAGGTCTTCGAGGAAATTGCGCGGGTACGGAAATCGACCCCCGGCGTGGGGCTCATCTCGCCACCGCCCCATCACGACATCTACTCCATCGAGGATCTGGCGCAATTGATCCACGACCTGAAGAGCGCCAACGACCGGGCCCGCATCCACGTCAAGCTCGTGGCCGAAGTCGGCGTGGGCACCGTCGCGGCCGGCGTGTCCAAGGGCAAGGCCGACGTGGTGCTCATAAGTGGCTACGACGGCGGCACGGGCGCTTCGCCTGAATCGTCCATGAAACACGCGGGCGTGCCCTGGGAACTGGGACTCGCCGAGACGCAGCAGGTCCTGGTGCGCAACGACCTGCGAGGCCGCATCGTGGTCCAGACCGACGGCCAGCTGAAGACGGGCCGCGACGTGGTCATCGCCTGCATGCTGGGCGCCGAGGAATTTGGCTTTGCCACGGCCGCCCTGGTGGTCAGCGGATGCATCATGCTGCGCAAGTGCCACCTGAACACGTGCTCCGTCGGTGTGGCGACGCAGGACGTAGAACTCCGCAAGCGTTTCACCGGGAAACCGGAACACGTCATCAATTTCATGATGTTCATCGCCGAGCAGATGCGGGAGCAAATGGCCCAACTGGGTTTCCGGACGGTGAACGAAATGGTGGGGCGCACGGACTGTCTCGACACGCGCGAGGCCATCGACCACTGGAAGGCCCAGGGACTGGATTTCACCCGGATGCTCGAGCCTGTCGACGCGCCTGCCCGCGTGGCCCGGTACTGCTGTCAGTCCCAGGACCACCGGCTGGAGAAAAAACTAGACCAGCGCCTGATTGAAATGTCAAAAGAGGCCCTGGAGGCCCGGCAGTCCGTGGTGATGCGCCACGCGATAAACAACATCGACCGAACGGCCGGCGCCATGCTCAGCGCGGAAGTGTCGCGTCAGTACGGCGAAGAAGGCCTGCCGGACAATACCATCCGGGTCAACCTTCATGGCTCGGCGGGCCAGAGCTTCGGGGCATTCCTGGCGCCCGGTATCTCCTTCTTCCTGGAAGGTGAATCGAACGACTACACGGGCAAGGGACTGTCCGGCGGACTCATGGCGGTGTTCCCGCCCGAGAACGCGGGTTTTGTGCCCACGGAAAACGTCATCATCGGCAACGTAGCCCTCTACGGCGCCACCGGTGGCCAGGCCTTCTTCCGGGGCCGCGGCGGTGAACGTTTCGCCGTGCGGAACAGCGGCGCCGAAACCGTGATCGAGGGCATAGGAGACCATGGCTGCGAGTACATGACCGGGGGCCGCGTGGTCGTCATCGGTCCGGTGGGGCGCAACTTTGCCGCGGGCATGAGCGGCGGCGTCGCCTACGTCCTGGACGAAAAAGGCGTATTCCCAGGCCTGTGCAACCCGGAGATGGTGGACTTGGAACCGCTGGTGGATGACGAGGACATTTCAATAGTAAAGCGGCTGATCGAGGATCACGTGCGGTATACCGGAAGCGACCGGGGCGAGGACGTGCTGTCCCGCTGGGCAGAGCTGCAGGAAAGCTTCGTCAAGGTCATGCCCGTCGATTACCGGCGCGCTTTGGAGGAAATGGCCGCCCGTGCGGAAGAGGAGAGCAAGACCAACGGCCATCCCGCGGAACCGGTGACCGAAGCGGTCCCGGTGGGCGTGAACGGCGGCAAGGGATAGGGAACGCGGGACGGAATCGGGAAGGCATTCGAGCGACGTAAAAGGACGGCACATCCGGGCGACGCATTGGAGAATGGGACGGAAATTCGGATTTATGGGTAAAAACACGGGTTTCATGGAGTTCGAGCGAGGGAAAGCGCCGTATCGGGATCCCCTCGAGCGTGTAGGTGACTGGGAAGAATTCGTCCTCCCCATGGCAGACGATTCGCTGAGGGAGCAGGGCGCCCGCTGCATGGACTGCGGCATCCCCTTCTGTCACACGGGCGTACCGATGGGGAAAGGACCCGGCGCTTCGGGCTGTCCCCTGAACAACCTGATCCCCGACTGGAACGACCTCGTATACCGGAATCACTGGAAAGAAGCCCTCCTGCAGCTTCACAAAACCAACAACTTTCCCGAGTTTACCGGACGAGTCTGTCCCGCCCCCTGCGAGGGCTCCTGCGTCCTGGGCATCAACGCCAACCCGGTGACCATCAAGACCATCGAGTGCGCGATCGTCGACCGCGGTTTCGAGGAAGGCTGGATCCAGCCCGAACCCCCGCCTCAGCGTACCGGAAAAAAAGTGGCCGTCATCGGATCCGGTCCCGCCGGCCTGGCCTGTGCAGCCCAGTTAAACCGCGCCGGCCACAATGTAACGGTATACGAACGGGCCGACCGTCCCGGCGGCCTCCTGATGTACGGCATCCCAAACATGAAGCTCGACAAGGGGAAGATCCTCCAGCGCCGCCTGGACCAGATGACGGCCGAAGGCGTCCAGTTCATCACCGGTGTGGAGATCGGCAAGGACGTGCCCGCCGCGGACCTGGGGAACGACTGCGACGCGGTGATGATCTGTACCGGCGCTACCAAGCCCAACGACTTCCTGCGGAAAGCGCCGGGCCGCGGACTGGACGGCGTCCACTTCGCCATGGAATTCCTGCACGCCAACACGAAGAGCCTGCTGGACTCGGGGCACGAGGACGGAAATTACATTTCAGCCAAGGACAAGCACACGATCGTGCTGGGCGGCGGCGACACGGGGACGGACTGCGTGGGAACGGCCCTCCGCCACGGCTGCAAGACGATCAACCAGTTCGACGTGATCCCGAAACCGCCTCCCGAACGCGCGCCGAGCAACCCCTGGCCCCAGTGGCCGGTGGTCTACAAACTCGACTACGGCCAGGAAGAAGGCAAAGCGCTCTTCGGCGACGATCCAAGGCGCTACGACACCAGCACCGTGGAGTTCATCGACGACGGCCAGGGCCGGGTCAAAGCGTTGCGCACCATCGATCTCGACTGGTCGGTCCCCAGAAACGGAGCGCCTTTCAGCCCGAAAAAGGGCACGGAGCAGGACTGGCCCGCCGACCTCGTCCTCCTGGCGATGGGATTTTCGGGTCCGGAGGATCCGGTGATAGATCAGCTCGAAGTCGAGCGGGACGCCCGGTCCAACGCCCAGGCCGAATACGAAAAGTACGCCACGAACGTGGAAAACGTCTTCGCGGCCGGCGACGCCCGTCGCGGCCAGAGCCTCGTAGTCTGGGCGATCCACGAAGGCCGGGGCGCCGCCCGGGAAGTGGACCGCTACCTCATGGGAAGTACGGACCTGCCGTGAGACTGCGGGCGAATACGACAAAGATAAATACGATATTTGTAGACTATCGTTGACTAATGACTACATGTACTGATGACATCCACCACAGGTTGATTTTGAGGGAGTTTGAAATTGGCCAGGAAATCCTGGATGAACGTAGTCATGAGAGCCGCCCTGATAACGGGCTGTGCTGCCGTGTATGTATTCGTGGAGTCCGGCACACGGGATCAACTGTCGAGATTGGAAGACAAGATTGACCGGGTAGAGACTAAGTTGGAGGACAAGATTGACCGGGTAGAGACTAAGATTAGCCGGGTAGAGACTAAGATTAGCCGGGTAGAGACTAAGTTGGAAGACAAGATTGACCGGGTAGAAATTAAGTTGGAAGACAAGATTGACCGGGTAGAGACTAAGATTGACCGGGTAGAGACTAAGATTGATGAGATTAGTGGGTATTTTAAGTACGAATCCGATGTAAAAACGGAAGATAGTTCACCGTCTGGTATGAAGCAGTAATACCGTTATTAATCCTCTACGCCGACTTGCGTGATCTTTCCTGCAGATCGTAGAGCGATGCGACCTCGTCTTCATATTGAGGAATGGGGAAGTCCGTCATGGTGAAACGGGCCTGAGATGCGCGTTTACCGCGGACCAGTCGGCTGTGGGCCTCAATCTTGTTCGACATGGCCCCGCAGTGGATGGGGAATGCGTCGGCCGCGCGGTAACTCAGTATGAGCGTCTTTCGCGGACGGTCCGACGAGTTGATGGCCGAGGCGTGGGGCGTCATGGCGCTCATGAAGATCGCCGTGCCCCCGGTACCCTCCAGCAGCACGGCCTCGGAATCGTCCACCTCCTCGGTGACCTTGCCCCGAAAGAAACCCTCCGTGCTGTGACTCATCAGCGGTTGCGTATGTCGCCGGGGGATGACCTTCAGACAGCCGTTTCCCTCGTTCGTGTCGTCCAGGTAGAATAGGATGGATACCGAGTCCCGGTTGGACAGGGGGTAGTAGGACAGATCCTGGTGCCATTCGACGACCGAACCGATATTCTGCGGCTTCATGTTGATCTTGCTGTAGTGGAAGATCAGGTCCGGTCCGTACAACTGCTCGACGCAGTCCAGCAGGGCGGTCGATTCGGAAAAGCTGCGAAAGGGCTCGTAAAAAGTGCAGGGCTCGTAGAGACGCCGCACCAGCGTTCCGTCCGGGTCCTGGCCAGGTTCCATCTCCATGCGGTCGCTGTCGTGGTCAGCCCTGGTGTTTCCCTCTGATATCCGGTCTATTTCCGCCTTCAGCGAGGCCAGGCCATCCCCGGAAATGAAATCCGGGTAGATTACGTAACCCTCACGGTTGTAATGATCCATCTGTTCCGGGGTGAACATGGTGCCTCCGGGGGGTTCCGGATTTTTCCTGGTCAGTTATAGTGATGAAGTTAGGAGGACGGGTGAAGTGCGTCAAGGTCCAATGATTTCGTACAACCCCTCGATGGCTGTTCCATTTTTTCCGGGGTTGAACGTCCCAGAAAGCGATCCTTGCGCGTTTTCTTCTTCTGACTGTCGCTGCTACAGGCGTGGGAGATGCTACAGCCTGGTTGCGCGATAGCGGCGCCCAATCAATGTCCATACCGCCACGCTTCCAGGCGCCAGCGCCTCGGGCGCGGGCCGGTTCGCGCTCACCTTGTGACGGTTCAGGGCGCCAACCATTCCGGCACATTCGGAATGCCAGCAAAACGGCGCACCATCTGCCGCCGCGAGATTGCCACGGTCGCGCGTGAGCGCTCCCCGGTCACAGTCGCATCGATCTCCGAGGCAGCCCGCAGGCCCGACTGGAGGGCTCCCTGCATCCACCCCCGATGCCCCGAGGCGTGCTCGCCAGCGAAGTGAATGGGGCCCTCGGGTGATGCCAATTCAGGATGCTCCGAGAACGGGGGATCGTACTGGGCGAAGGCCGCCCCAATCCAGGGCTGGTGCTCCCACGCGAAGTGGGTTCCGTGTTCCGCAACCTCGCGCGAGCCGGGGAATAGGCCATCAAAGCGATCAATGAAGCCGGGTACGATGGCGCCGGGATCCATCGCCGCGACCGCGCGCGCCATGTCTCCGAACATGTAGGACATCAGAATACCCCGAGGCCCCTCCTGGTTCCAGGTGGGATGCCAGAACTCCGAGTACCCCTCCACAAACGACAACCCCCATCCGTTCAAGCCGTCGCCCTCCCATCTTCGTTCCGCATACTGGACGTAAACCCGAGTGACGTCCGCGTAGGAGGTGGCTTCGAAGGCCGCTCGCTTCGCTTCCGAGAGGATGGGGTCGAACACGATCTTGTCGATGACGGGGAGGGGGACCGTGCAGATGAGGTGGCTGCCCCTCAGTTCCTCCGCGTCGCCGCCGGTTCCGTAGGTGGCCACCACCCCGGTCTCGTCCCGGACCACCCTCGTCACCGGCGAGCCGGTCCGCACACGGTCTCCGAGCGCTTCGGCGAAGGCCATCGGCAAGGCATCGGTCCCAGCCGGAATCTTGAGCCACGCGTCCCGCCCCCCACCGAGGAACACGCCCGGCGTCTCCCGGTGGCGGTTCTCCTGATCGGAAACGATGAGGTACTCACCCTCCTGCGTATAGAAGGGAGATGTCTCGATGCCGAAGTGGTCGATGTAGCCGAGCGTTAGATCATGGTCGGGCGGGATACGGGCCGGGCCGGATTCGGCGATGAGCCCGTCGTCGAAGGGCTCGCGAAGCGTCTGTGCCCGGCCCCCGGCCGCGTTTCTTGCTTCCACAACCCGGACATCGTGCCCCGCCCGGTCCAACTCGTATGCGGCGACCAGCCCGGACAGACCGGCGCCCACCACGATCACGTCGACCCGATCTTCAGTTGGTGGTGGCGGTGGTTGCGGTGGTGGCGGCTCGGGCGGGTCAGTGACGACCGGACCCATGCCTTTGTCCGAGCAGCCGGTGCCCAGGTATAGAGAGGCCAGGGCGCTGCCACCCCTGACGAGAAAGTTCCGGCGGCTGACAGTTGTCTCTTTCTTGTTGGCAGTCATCGGTATTCGGTCTCCAGCTGGCGTAAGTTCATGATTGGGGATCGACCGGCGGCGGACGGAAGGTGTTCCGTACTCGGAGTGATCGCCGGAAGGAGGCAGTCCAGATCGTCGCCCACGCCAGGGACCCGATCACGATGGCCGCGAGGATCGCGATTGCAGCCGCGAGGAGCATGAAGATCGCGACCAGCAGCCAGAGGGCGTAGTCGAGAAACCATCCCGACTGACCCGCCGCATGGAAGAGCAGGAAGGGGATGGAACCGTAATAGATTTATAACAATTGCTTTACTTTACGTCAATTAGTAAAGAAAAACAGCATCAGGGATGACTCATGCCGCCAACAAGTCAATCAGTTTCCGATTCTGGTCACTGGGCGGATTTCTTAACCACTTCGAGAATAACGATAATTACGCTATTGACTGATTTTACTCAATACCATAAGTGCGGACTTCGGCTCATTGCCTGACCAGCGTTAGTTTCGGACGTTATGGGCCGATGATCTCGAAAAGTCCTTCCACGATCCGATCCAGTTCCTCCGAGGCGGCGAGGCCCAGCCTGCGGCCAATCCTGTCCGTAGGAAGTGTTCGAACCTGGCCGATCTTTACCCAGGATCGTTTCGGTTGAGCTTCCGAATCAAGAGGAAGGGTTAGAGGGAAACCCGCTTGTTGAGGCTGACTTGTGATCGCCATGGCAATCACCGTACCGGATCGCTGATTGAAGACCTCATGACTCAGTATAAGTACAGGCCGTCGTCCGGCCTGTTCCGTTCCACGGGTGAGACCCAGGTCAGCCCAGCGGATATCACCCCTTAATATTCGGACCAATTATCCACATCCTCCACGAGTCCTGCTTCTGCCAACTCCTGTTCCACGACAGGGTCCAGTTTCGCGCATTCTCGTGCCAGCCGCCCCCGCTTGAGCCGATCCAGCTTTTCCGCAACGGCTTCCTCGATCGCCTGGCTTCTGTTCTTGTATGACTTTTGCAGGATCAAATAGTCGAGTTGCCTGACGATTTCCTCGTCCATAGTTATAGCGATTTTGGATTTCATATCAAAACCTCCGAGTATGACGATATATCATACTCTTCGTAAAGTCAAGCGCTTTGATTCGGTCGCTGAAGCTCCCAGGTTCGAAGATCGATGACCGTCGCTTCCTGTCTCTGCATAAGGGAAGAAAAGAATGGTCATTGAGTAACTCAGCGAAACCGCTGTCGCCGCGTACATGTACGATAACCGGAGACCAATAAGAGAGAGATCGGGGCATCCGGTTCGGTCTTGACAAGTGACAATAGACACTTTACATTCAGTATGATACGAAACTTCCGACATCGTGGGTTAAAGCGTTACTACGACGTGGACCTGATCGACTATCATTGAATAAGGGAGGATCGCAATGCCGATGAAGAACCCGTCGCACCCTGGCAAGGTGGTACGCGTGTCCTGCCTGGAACCACTTGGCCTCAGCGTGACCGAGGGTGCCAGGGTACTGGGTGTCAGCCGTCAGGCGCTCTCCAATCTGGTGAACTGCCGTTCGCGCATTTCCTGCGACATGGCAGTCCGTCTGGCAAAGGCCTTCGGTTCGACTACGGAAACCTGGATACGACTGCAGGCGGCGCACGATGTCGCGCAGGCCCAGGCGAAAGAGGACCAGATCGAGGTAGAGCGGTACGTACCGCGATCAGTCTTATAGTCGAAAGGCCTCCGCCGATGGCATTCGTCTCCAACGCCCGAATGTACGCCGTGAGCCCCGAAGCCGAGACGGCCTGGAAGGAACTCATCGCCCACGTAGCAGAGGACGCCGGTACGTCGTTCGACTACGTTCCGTACCCGGCCCCGCGGCCGCTCGAGGACCTCTGGCGCCGCGGCGACCTCGGTTGCGTGCAAATGTGCGGATACCCGATCGCGCTCAATATCGCTCGGGTCGTGCCCCTGGCATTGCCCATCCCCGCCGCGTCCTGGGCTGGAGGCAGAGCACTTTCCCGGACCGACCTGATCGTGCGCGACGATGCGCCATATCGCGTGCTATCCGACACCTTCGGCGGTACCGTGGGCTGGACCGTCGCCCACTCGCATTCGGGCTTCAATGCATTGAGACATCACCTTTTGCCCTACCGTAGCGAGTACCGCCCGCGTCTCTACTGCCGCTCCGTCGGCAATCTCGTCACCGCGCGACGCGTCCTCGACAGCGTGGCGGACGGCAGCATCGACATCGGACCGCTGGACGCCTACTGGCATATGCTTGTCAGGAAATACTCGCCACGGCTGACGGAGAAAGTCCGCGTGCTTGAATCGACCGAGACCGTACCGATGCCGGCATTCGTCGCCGTGCCCGCATTGCCTCAACACACGGTCGATCGTCTGCGCGAGGCCTTCACGGCAGTCCATACGCGGCCCTGGTTCGCCCCATTCAGGGAAGCGCTTCTGATCGAGGGATTCGAGAAGGCGACGCACGAATCGTTTCATCGTACCCTGGAATGGGCGCAGGCCGCCGAGGACGCGGGTTACCTGGAGCCCGCGTGAAACTGTCGACTGATGGTCGCGCAAGCCCGTCAACTGACGGACCGCGTGAACCCGTCGACTGATGGCCACGTTAGCCCGGCAGCCGACAGCACGCATGAACCCGGCCGCTGATCAACCACGAGCATGCCACCATGAACTATGATTTCGATCTTGGAAGCTGGTCCCGGAAGATCTCGACGGATTCGGATGCCGCACAACTCTGGTTCGATCGCGGCCTGAACTGGACCTACGGCTTCAATCACGAAGAAGCGGTGGCCTGTTTCCGACGCGCGACGGACGCGGATCCGTATTGCGCCATGGCCTGGTGGGGGATCGCCTATGCAAGCGGACCCCACTACAACCGACCATGGATCAGGTACACGGATACTGAAATCGCTCACACGCTCCCGACCTGTCATGACGCGGCGAAGACCGCGGTATCGCTCATCGCTGATGCGACGCCGGCCGAGCAAGTCCTGATCCAGGCTTTAGCGAAACGTTACCGGAATGGCGAGGAGCGCGATACCGAGGTGCTGGACGCCTGGCACTGGGCCTATGCCGACGCGATGCGTGACGTATACCGGACCCATGAGGATGACGGCGACATCGCTGCTTTATATTTCGATGCGGCGCTGAACTGTACGCCGCGCCAACTCTGGAACCTCCAGACCGGAAAGCCCAACCCGCGCGCCCACACGAGCGAGGTGATGCCGGTGATGGACGCCTGGATGGAACGAATCGAGCGTATCGGACCCATCCATCCGGGCATCGTTCACTTGTACATCCATGCGCTGGAAATGTCACCGATACCGGAGCGCGGGCTCAACGCCGCCGACCTGTTGTGCGGGCTTCTGCCCGATGCCGGTCACCTGGAGCACATGTCCGCACACATCTATGTCCTTTGCGGCGACTACGCGCAGGCGGTGTCCCAAAGCGAACGCGCGGTCTCAGCCGACGACAGGTATTTTGCCTATGCCGGAGACCAGAACTTCTACACTACCTTACGGTGTCACGATCTCCATCTCTACATGTACGCGGCGATGTTTCTCGGCCAGTTCGGCAAAGCCACCCATGCCGCCGACCGGATCCGCGCGATGGCCACGCCCGAGCTGATCGCCAGGAGTGCGCCATTCATGGCCTCCATCCTCGACGGTTACTCAGCCATGACGACGCACGTCCTGGTTCGCTTCGGCCGCTGGGACGATCTGATCGCAAAACCCGAACCGGAGGAGCGATCACTTCGCCCGATCGAAACCGCTATGCACGCCTATGGGCAAGGTGTTGCCCACGCAGCCCTCGGCCGTATCGAAGAGGGGGAAGCCGCTCGCGACGCGTTCGACGAGGCAGCGGCCGCAATCCCCGAGGACGCGATCTTTCTAAGCAACACGGTGGGCGACATGCTCCGCATCGGCGGGGCCATGCTCGACGGCGAGCTCGAATACAGGAAGAGGAACTACGATCGCGCGTTCGCCAGCCTGCGCCTTGCCGTCTCGCGTGACGATGCGCTCAACTACACCGAACCCTGGGCCTGGATGCATCCTCCGCGCCATGCGCTCGGCGCCCTTCTAGCCGAGCAGGGCATGTTCAGCGAAGCCGAAGCCGTGTTTCGCGCCGACCTGGGTTACGACGCTAGCCTCCCGCGCTGCTGCCAGCATCCCGATAACGTGTGGGCGCTCCAGGGGCTGGTTGAATGCGTTGACCACGCGGGCGATGCCAACGAGCTTAGTCTTCTGCGACAGAGGCTGGAGTTCGCGAAAGCCCGCGCCGACATTCCCATTGATACCTCCTGCTTTTGCCGCTAGGCTTGTCGTTTGGCGCCGCAATCCTTGGAGCGCGGAGCGTCGTGGTCTATGCAGGAGATGGAATCTGTGACTACGACAACCCGATCATTGTCGCGGCAGCAACGATTGTCTGCCGCAACGATTGACCAGGATGTCGAAGAATTCTATACTGGCCGAAGATTCTATACTGGTCGAAGATTCTATACTGGTCAGAGATTCTATACTGCAGGTTTATCTTTATTGATTTTTACACGATAATAGTGCACACTATACTCGTGCAAGTAAATCTGAACGGAGGCATTCATGAAGAATATCACATTCAGTGCGGACGAGAACCTGATTGAAGCTGCGCGTCGACAGGCTAATTCGGAACATACGACTTTAAACGAACAATTCCGACTATGGTTGGAAAACTACGTTCGTCGCGAACAACGGGCTGCCGAAGCCGTGCATGTCATTCGTGAGTTACAAGGCAGTATATTCACTGGCGGTCGCAAGTTTACCCGGGACGAGATGAATGAACGCTGAGTGTTTTTTGGACACGAGTGTTTTCGTATACATGTTTGACGAAACAGATGACTACAAACGTACGAGCGCTGAAAGCCTTGTCCGGCAAGCGCTGGAAGGCAGGAATGGTTGTATCAGCTCTCAGGTCGTCCAGGAGACCGTGAATGTACTAACAGGCAAGTTAGGGGCGCTACCACATCAAGTCCGTCGTATATTCGAACATGTGTTGTTGCCTCTGTGGCAGATAAATCCGAGCGAAAATCTATACCATCGTGGTCTTGATCTTAAAATGCGTTACGGATACAGTTTTTACGACAGCCTGATCGTTGCTGCGGCAATTGAATCTGGCTGCAAAACACTGTATAGCGAAGACCTGCAGCACGGACAGCAGATTGGAGATTTGACCATCCGAAACCCCTTCGGAAACTGAACGCCCAACTGGATTCATCACAGTGATTTCTTACCATGCGAATCTGGGACCTTCCTCCCGAAGTCCTCTGCCGTCAGCACCTCCTCGGCGAGCACCGGGAGCTACACGGATTATGGAACGTACTGACCCTGGGCAAGTCCGGATACCGGGAGCATCCGGAGACGAAGCGGTGGGTAGGCCGTCTCGCGGCACTGTACAAACGGCACGAAGCGCTGGTCGCGGAGATGTATCGGCGCGGCTACCGGCACAAAACGCCGCTCGACGTATCGCTCGCTACCGGGCTTGAAGTGCAGGATATCCTGGTCGACAGCCTGGATGAACAGGTCAGAATGTTGACCGAGAAGCCCTGTCCGTGTCCGCTGGGGCCGTGGTCAAGGGAGTCGATCTAAAGGAAGGGTGGCATGATGGAATTCGGATGGATCGCCATTGCGCTGGGTGACGTTGCATGGCTCGCCGTGGCGTTCGTGCTGGGTCTGCTGTCCAGGTCCGCCGGACTGCCTCCCCTGGTCGGATTCCTCGCTGCCGGATTTGTGCTCAACCTGTACGGCATCGCCAGCGGGGAAATGCTCCAGAAGCTGTCGGACCTCGGGATTACGCTGCTGCTGTTCATCGTTGGCCTCAAGCTCAACCTGCGGACCCTCGCGCGACCACAGGTCTGGGCCGTGACCAGCCTGCATATGGCGCTGGCCGTTCTGATCCTGGGAACGGTTCTCGTTGTCCTCGCCCTCCTGAATGCCCCCTTCTTTTCCGCTAATGGAATCTACCAGTCTTTGCTGATCGCCTTTGCACTGAGTTTTTCAAGCACGGTCTTCGTCGTGAAGGTCCTGGAGGACAAGGGGGAGACTGCTGCGCTGCATGGCCGCATCGCGGTCGGGATTCTCATCGTGCAGGACCTGGCCGCCGTGGCCTTTCTTGCGATCTCGGGGGGCATGTGGCCGTCCTTGTGGGCGTTGCTGGTTCTGCTCCTCATACCGGCGCGTCCATTGCTGATTTCTTTCCTGCAGAAAGTCGGCCATGGCGAACTCCTGGTTCTTTGCGGACTGCTCCTCGCCCTGGGCGGCGCGGAAGTTTTCGAGCTGGTCGGACTGAAGGGCGACTTAGGCGCGCTCGCCCTGGGCGCGTTGATCGCCAACAGTGCGAAAGCCAATGAAATGGCAAAGACCATGCTCGGATTCAAGGACCTGTTCCTGCTTGCGTTCTTTCTGTCTATAGGGCTCTCCGGACCGCTGACGCTGGATGCGGTGCTCATCGGCGCGGCCATAACACCGCTTGTATTTCTAAAGTCGGCGCTGTTCTTCGGACTATTGGCTGCGTTCAAGCTGCGTGCCCGTACCTCGTTGCTGGCGACGTTGAACCTGACCAACTTCAGCGAGTTCGGACTCATCGTAGCGGCCGTCGGTGTGGCCAACGGATGGATCGACGGCCTCTGGTTGATTGTCACTGCGATCGCCCTGACGCTGTCCTGTGTCATCTCAGCGGGACTTAACGTCGCAGCCCACCAGATCTACGCGCGACACCGGGCGGTGTGGGACCGGCTTCAAAAGACCGAGCGTCTTGCCGATGACCAGCCGCTCGATACAGGTGGAGCGACGATCGCCATCATTGGCATGGGCCGCGTTGGGACCGCGGCCTATGACAATATGCATCAATTGTTCGGCGGTACCGTGGTCGGCGTGGACATCGATCCGGTAAGGGTGGAACGGCAGAAGTCGAGCGCCCGCCACGTACTGCTAGGCGATCCCAGCGACGCGGACTTCTGGGATCGCGTTCAGGCCGCCCACACCCTCGAACTGGTGATGCTGGCGTTGCCGAATCTGGCCGCAAACCTCGCCGTCCTCGACCAACTCAAGGCTTCCTCGTTCTACGGCCGGGTCGCCGCCACGGCGAGGTTCCCCGATGAGATCGAGGTGCTCAGAAAGGCCGGCGCGTCGAGTGTTTACAACCTCTATGCGGAAGCTGGTTCAGGATTCGCTGCACACGTGGCGGCACAGACGCCCCCGAAAGCAGGCATGTAGTGGACATCGAGAGGTACGCGGCGATCCGGAACCGGCCCGGAAGGCGTCCTTGCGAACCGGTCAACACCGTTAAGGGTTTTCACCGTTGAGGGTATTCTCATATGCATTTCCAGTTCCATTCCGGTCGCGAATCGGTTTCGCCTTCATCTACCCGTAATGTACGACGCGCAAAGAAGGCTATCCGATGGACTTCGGTCCACGTCTTCTTCCTTCTCGCACTATTTGCGCTAGCCTCGTGCGGTAAGGACGGTCCCACCTGGTCGACCGGACCGGCGAAAGTAGTCGTGACCCCCAATACGATTACGCTGACGTCGATCGGTCAGTCTGTGCAGCTCGATGCGCAGGTGCAGGACGAGGCCGGAGCGACATTGGCAGGACAGGCGGTGACCTGGTCGAGCCGGAATCCTTCCGTCGCATCCGTGAGTAGCGGAGGACTCGTCACCGCGCACAGTAACGGCATGGCTGATATCACGGCCACCGTGGGACAGAAACAGGCTAAGTCTACCGTTACCGTAACCCAGTCGGCACGGACGGTAACTATTGAGCCGTCGTCGGTAACACTGACAAAAGCCGGTGAAACCGCCAGCCTGAAAGCCTCGGTTCTGGACGAAAACGGCCGAATCATCGAAGATGCGGTGTTGAAATGGGCGATCAGCGACGAGTCGGTGGCGACAGTAAGCGACGATGGCCTGGTTACGGCCTTAAGAAGTGGTAGTACGGTCGTTACCGTCACCACCAGCGAGGTTTCGGCCAGCGTGACCGTAACGGTGACCATCGTGGTTACCGATCGTACCTCGCTTATCGACTTCTACCACGCGTTGAATGGTCCAAGCTGGGACGACGGCGAGAACTGGCTCAGTGAAGAACCCCTGAACGAATGGCACGGCGTAACAACCGACGCGAACGGCCGGGTGATCCGGTTGGCGTTGCGTTCGAACAACCTGACGGGCAGATTGCCCGAAAACATCATCAATCTTGCCCTGCTGAGAGAACTGGATTTGGCAGAAAACCAGTTGTCCGGTGCCATCCCGGTCGTACTTTCCCAACTCGACGAACTGAGGATCCTCGATTTGAGTAGCAACGGAATTTCGGGATCCATTCTAAATGAGCTCGATTTGCTGTCCAACCTGGAAGTACTGAATCTCGGAAACAACAACCTGTCGGAATCCATCCCCTCGGTACTGGGGCAAATGGCCAGCCTTGAACGACTGGACCTGGGTGGCAATCACCTGACCGGTGGAATTCCGGCGGAACTGGGGCAACTCAACAATCTTGTGCGTCTTGACCTGCATAAAAACGAACTTACCGGACCGATACCTGGCGAACTGGGAGACCTGTCACAGCTGGAAAAGTTGTACATGGACACGAATAAGCTGACAGCATTGATCCCAGCAGAACTGGGCAATCTAACTAACCTGGAAATATTGCTTCTCTGGCGAAACCAGTTTTCGGGACCGATTCCTGTTGAACTGAGTCAACTGGCCAGTCTGGAACGCATGGATCTCGATGAGAACCAATTGTCAGGACCGGTACCTGTCGAACTGGGACAGCTCCCGAACCTTGAGATACTTTACCTTAACTCCAACAATCTTTCGGGTGAGATCCCAGCGGTGCTGGGTGATCTTCCCAGGTTGCGTCTGCTGAGCCTTTATGGAAACCGGCTATCTGGACCGTTGCCGGTCGAACTGAGTCAACTCGGGAATCTCGAATTCCTCTACGTCCAAAACAACCAACTGTCCGGACCCGTTCCAACTGAGTTGGGACTGCTCGACGATCTTGAAGGACTGTATCTACATGGCAACCAACTGTCCGGACCCGTTCCGTCCGAGTTGGGATTACTCGATGATCTCGAAGTCCTGTACCTCCATGACAACCAGTTCACTGGCATGATACCGGAGACGTTTTCGGGCCTTTCGGACGTCACTACGTTTTTCTTTCATGACAATGATGGTCTGTGTTTACCGAGCACCCCGGCCTTACTGACCTGGGTCGATGGCCTTGATGAATGGATGGGGTCACGTTGCGACGAAGCCGGCTTCGCCGAGGGACTGCTCATGGTTGGCGAGGGCGCCGACCGGCTGTATAGACTGAATCCAAATACGGGGGAAGCTAAACCTGTAGGAGACGCCGTGCGATTCGACGTGGACGAGTACCAGCCCTTCGGTCTGGCCGCGCATAACGGCGTGTTGTACATGACGGGAGGATGGAACTCGGCGCTGTACACGCTGGATCCGGAAACCGGAGTAGCCATGCGAGTCGGCGACGCCGTGGAATTCGGGATCGGCGAATCCCAGCCCATGGGACTGGCGTCCCACAACGGAACGCTGTACATGGCCGGTGGGACGAATACCAGGCTTTACGCGCTGAATACAGTGACGGGGGAAGCTACTCAGGTCGGCGACGCCGTTGTATTCGGGGTCGGTGAAAACCAGCCCTTCGGTCTCGCCTCCCACGAAGGCGGTCTGTTCATGGTCGGCTACAACTCGGCCAGACTATACGTATTGAATCCTGCCACGGGGACCGCATCACCTGTTGGCGACGCGACTGACTTCGGCGTCGGAGAAGATCTGCCAACCGGGCTGACTTCACACAGAGGTGTGTTGTACATGACCGGTGGGTGGTCAGCTAAACTGTACACACTGAACGCGGAGACAGGGGTAGCATCACCAATTGGGGATGTCGACGAGGATGTCAATCAGTTCGGCGTCGAAGAAGACGCTCCAACGGGTCTTGCCTCATTGGTGCGCGTATCACCGAGGGTTGTTGTACCGGTCGTGAATCTGATTAAGGAATGAGTCTCTACTACGTACGAGCCAGAAATCGTAAGGATGGTCGACGGAAGGCAATATAGGTGGGTAGGATTGTTCGGAAGGAGATTACGGTATTCCTAATTCTGTGTTGCTCTAAGACTTGTGGAGATAGGTCTACTCCTCGGGTTGGATTCGAACCAACAACCTAGTGGTTAACAGCCACCCGCTCTGCCATTGAGCTACCGAGGAAAATTGCGATTACAACAGCAACAAAATATAGATCGCCGGCACCCGTAGTGTCAAGCGATTTGTACTGGCTAATCCAGTGCTTCGAGATCGCCCAGCAGTGCAGGATTGAACGTTCCCTGCGCCACTTCGGCCACCGGTCCTGTCAGCGTCAGGTTGAACTCCTCATCCACATCGACAAGCAATGTACCGCCGGGTGATTCTACAGCCACGGGAGACGAGACCAGGCCCAGGCGTACTGCAGCGCTTGCCGCCGCGCAGGCGGATGATCCGGACGACTGTGTTTCCCCGGCGCCCCGTTCCCAGATGTGGATGTGGATTGAGTCGGGACCGGTGGTTACTGCCAACTGAACGTTGGTTCTATTGGGGAAGATTGGGTGGGTTTCAAGGGCTGGGCCGATACGTAGCAGGTCGGCGCTTCGCCAATGCTGGTCGTCGGGCTCGGGCTGCCACCGCTGGCTCCGTGGATGGAAAACAACGCAGTGTGGGTTGCCGACGCTCACACCTGTGAAGGTCAGTGTTTCCCCGGCGACAGTGATCTGCTGCTCGACGAGTTCATCGACATCGAGGGTACAGGGCAATGCCTCCGGGCTGAAAGTTGCCCTGCCCATGTGCACGGTGGCCGCGGACACCGCTCCGCACGGATCGATCTGGGTCTCTACGCGCACCGTGCCGCCAGGTGTTTCGACGGAGAAAGACTTGTTGCAAGTCCGTGCCGTGGCGTGCAAGTAACACGCGAATATCCGCAGCCCGTTCCCGGAGGTTTCGGCCTCGCTCCCGTCTGGATTCCAGATCTTCAGTCCGAAGTCCGCCGAATTGGAACCTTGGAGTGTCAGGACGCCGTCGCTTCCAATGCCTTTCCGGCGATCACAAATCCTGGCGATGCGACCGGGCGTCAACTGGAAGGTCAGTTCCGCCGGATCCAGCACGATGTACTCGTTGCCCAGTCCGTGACCCTTGAAGAACTCGTTACTCATGCACCGTCCGAATCAGAAGGCGTACTTCAGGTTCAGACTGGCCCCGATCATCATGAGATCGCTGGTCGAAACCCCGTACATGACGTCGAATCCCCGGCCCACCGATGACGCGTGGCTTCGAAGCTGGGTCCAGGGTTTCTCATCATCGAATTCGCTGAACTTCGACCAGCGAAACTTGGCGCCGATACCCACCTTGTCGCTGAGCGCGTAGTCTACTCCAACTACAGCCTGGTAGGCGGTCAGCAGATCGTTCATCTTGTGTCTGCCCACGGTCGTGGTCCCGGCGAGCCGGGCCTTCAACAACGGATCCTCAAACGTCGAGATCGCGTCCGGATCGTCGTTTCGCTTGAAGCGTCCGTAGTAGTCCAGCGAAGTGTGCGCGATACCTACGCCGATCCCAACGTAGGGCGTGAAAGGCGAGTCAGACCGGTAGCCGTAGTACGCGTTGGCGAAGAAGCCGTGCGCCATCAGGTCTTCGAGGCCGCCCGCAAGTGTTTCCAGTTCCTGCTGCTGTTTTTCCTGGGTCACCACGTCGATAATCTGAGATTCGCCCTCACCTGCCTCGTACGTCGTGGTCCTGTACAGGTATTCTCCTTCGAACCGCAGACTGTTCCAGCTGTATCCCAGTGCGAGAACGCTCTGTACGCCATTGCCTCGACCAACCTCATGGGTCCACTGCGCCGGGGGAGGTGAGGTAAGGCAGTCGTCGGGACCCGTCTCGGCGAGACCCGGGTTGGAGAGCTTGTCGCACTTTGTGCCCCAGTCGTTGTCCCTGGCGTCGATGGTCAGGCCCGGTGCCACCGCGAAGCCCAGGTTGGTTCGAAGATACCAGCCGTCCTGGGCCGCTGCCCGGCCGGTGATCGAGGCCACCAACAGACAGAGCGTTATGGTTGCGATTCGGTGTTTCATGAGTCGGACTCCTTTCGATGCGAGGAGAGGATCCCCGGTTTAAAAAGGTGCTCTTCGGTTGGGTCACGAAGAACGGAAGGTTGCCATCGTCGGCTTTTGGGGATAGGAGCCAATCCGCAAACTACGGAAGGGGCACTTTGAGTGCAATCACTTATAAAGGATATATACGGTATTGTGGTGTGGCTTTACAGACTTTATTCGGGTTTACCGGAGATTGTACCGGTCGAATAGCGCGGCAGGCACTGCGGACCAGTTACCGGGGGATATGTACGAGTCACGCGGCGGTCGGGGTATCCAGGCCGCGTCCGGTTTCCTCGACCACGAGGTCCACCACGGCTTGCAGCGCTTTCTCTTCAGAATCCCCTTCCAGGCGGCGCAGTCTGTAGTGATCGATCTGCCGGTCCGCGCCGGTGCCGTACCTGATAACGTCCAGGATGTGGCGCAGTTCGCCCTCGCACCCCAGAGCCCGGGCGTCATCGGCCAGTTCTTCGACCAGGGATCCGGCGTATTCGTCGATGTCCACGCGGCCCGCTCCCTCCGTATCGCCGAGGAAGGCGACGACGCCGTAACGCTGGGCGAGCCAGCAGTTCTCCTCGATCAGTTCTGTCGGCGGCTCGGGCGGAAGCCGGTCCTCCCTGTTCCGGCGAAGCAGGTTCCGCCCAAGGCAGGTATAGAGGCCCACGACGCCCATCGCGTCGTCTATGGTCTGGCAGATGTCGCAGATGCGTAGTTCCAGGGTGGGAAAGGAACGGGAAGGCCGGATGTCCCACCACAGTTCGCTGCTGTCCTGGATGAACTCCATGCGACGGTATTCATCCACCAGGTTATCGAACTCCGCCCAGGAGTGCAGCGGTCCCGGCAGTCCCGTGCGGGGCATGCTGCCAAATAGGGTCAGCCGGTACGATTTGAAGCCCGTTTCGCGTCCGCTACTGAACGGGGAGGACGCGGACAGCGCGTGCAGCAGGGGAAGATACCGCCGCATCGCCGTCATGACCCGGACCCGGCGTGGAGGCGGCCAGGACCGCGGCGCCGTGTTGCCGGGCCGCATCGGTGACCAGTCGCCGGGTCTCCATCAGGGCAGAGCGAACGTCCTCAACGGAGGAATTCCGCCAAGACTTTGTGGTCCCCGCGGTTCCTATCGCAGTACTCGAAAATGCGGGGATCGGGGTCGGGCAGAAGATCGCGCGTAGCCGGATCGACCAGGAAGAACTCTTCCTCGACGCCCAGTGTTATGGCAAGGGGATCTACGTCTTTCGGGTCTGTCACTGTACCTCCTCGAATCGAATCCGGGAGATACTACATCGCCGTACAGATAGTGTCAACGCGTATCTTTAAGTGTTCTGAATCGATGCAGTGGAAGGTCATCGACGCCTGTAAACTTCCCCTCGAGTGGCTACGCGTACTATGAGTATGATTAGTTCTTCGACGCCTACTTCATACAACACACGATAATCGACTACGCGAATGCGCCGGATACCGCGATACTCACCTTTAAGAGTACTGCCAACAAGTGGATGTTCTCTCAGTTCATCGATCGCATGAATGATGCGAACGCGATCTTTCGATGGAACACGAGCTAGTTCTTTGGCTGCGCTTTCCTTAATGCGTATCGAGTAACTCATCCCTGACCTTGTCCCAGTCAAGCACTGGATCTGATGGATCGCGCATACGGTCGATGGCTACGCTAAGATCATCATAATCCTCGAGATAACGCTCCAATGCCTGTCGAACCAGGGCAGCTCGGCTTCTTTTGAGTTCCGCGGCAGCCGCATCAAGCGCTTCGACAAGGCTGTCTGGAACCCTTGCGGTTATTTGACCCATTGGCAGTACCTTGATTGCAATTGAATTGGAATAATGTCATATGATTACATTGGGATAAACCTGTATCGGTTTTCAAAGGTTGTCAACACGTTTTACTCTGTCATGATGTGCGATTTATCTGTAAATCCAACGCTTCAGTATCAATGGATACAAGTCTGGTTATGCTGTCTATCAGGTTGACTCTTCGTGCTTTAAGGGTTATTTTGGGTAGACCCACCGATAACATGGAGATCACCCGCATGATAAAAAAAACGATTCAAAAACGGCCCCTGAACGATAAAACCTCCACAACGGATGATCTTGCCTACTGGCTGAGCAAAACCCCGGAAGAACGGATTGCCGCCGTGGAATATCTCCGCTACCAATTCTATGGACCTGCGGCCCAAGCCCGACTTCAGCGCGTTGCTCGAGTTGTTAAACGCCCATCGCGTTGAGTACATGATCGTCGGGGGATACGCCCTTGCCTACCATGGGGCGCCCCGGTCAACCGGGGACTTCGATATCTATATCAAACCAGACGCCGCGAACGCCAGGCGTATAGTCACCGTCCTGGATGAATTCGGATTCGGTAATCTTGGCTTGACCGACGGAGATTTTCAAAAAACCGAATCAGAGGTACAGTTGGGTGTGCCTCCTGTTCGGATGGATTTCATTACATCGCTCACCGGGGTCAGCTGGGAAGATGCTGCGGAGGGCCGGGTTAACGGGAAGTACGGGGAGATTTCTGTCCAATACATAGGTCGGGATCAACTATTGACGAACAAACGTGCCACGGGACGTAAACGGGACCTGGCCGATGTGGAGATGCTTGAAGGGGAGTAACCGGTACTCCAGGAAGTGAAAGGGGATAACAATGCGACCCGTACTATTTCTGCTTTTGATTTCCTGTCTAATGATCGGGAAAGCAAACGCCCAGGTTACATTGCAAATCGAAGGACATGTACCCTTTGCAATGGAAAACCTGGGAGTACTGGCGGACGGAACAGGATTCGGCGGTCTTGTGGCCGCTACCTATCCGGTCATGTATTCGGGCATGGTCAACCTGGTTGGCAAGGCCGGATTCAATCACTATGGCACGTATAAAGACGACCTCCTCTTTGAAGGCGATATCGCGATTGACATAGACGCGGTGTATCAAGGGATCCCGATTACCGGAGGTCTTCGACTCTACAACCGATCCAGGAGGTTCTATTTAGAAGGGCTGATCGGTGTGGAATTCAAGCGAGGCGACTTCGACTACTACGACTTTAAGGACGAAACCTACATTACAGATATGCTCGCAACTTTCGGTGGCGGCATATCAGTTTGGCGGGGATTGGGCATTGCCGCATCATTTAGCATGAGTAATGATTTGTGGAGGTATGGGAATTTAGGTTTATCGTATCGTTTCGGGGAGTGATACTCGTTTCGGAGACTGATCCTCATCGTCAACATACAGAAACAGGGATCCCTCCTGGCGTACGTAGGGGTGGTCCAATAATCGAAGACCGGTAATCGCAGACCGGTCGACCGTCATTCACCCCGAACTTTGCGTTGCAACCAGAGCCCTATAATGACCAGGACGAATGCGTAGACCAGGAGCGCTATCAGGCCCGGGATACCGATTATGTCCCCTATGTCTTTCGAGGCAACCCAGTCAAACCCTACCAGATAAAGTACGAGAAGTACGGCCGCGCCGACACAAAGCATAAACCAGGCGGCCACCACCTGTTCGATCCTCTTCTGTACCTTGTTCACGAATACCTCCTTACCTGCGGTTTCGATTACAAGTCGTCTATTTATAGCCTGTTTTATAGTTGTTATAATATAAAAAGAAGCCCCTGGACACCTTTGTTTCATCCAGGGGCTCACATTCACAAGCTTACTGGCTAACTAACCAACCAGCCAGCCAACCCACCTACCCTCAGTTCACCACCTCGTAATCCGCGTCGATGGCGCCGTCTTCCTTCTTCTTCTTGGCCTGCGGGTCGTCGTTCGGGGGTGATCCAGGAGGCGGTCCCTGGGATCCTCCTTGGGGACCGTCGGGTCCCGGCTGCGCGCCACCATCCTGTGCAGCCTGTGCCGCCTGATCGGCCTGTGCCTGCTGGTAGAGGACCTCGGCGAGCTTCTGCGAAGCCTGGGTCAACTTCTCGGTGGCTGCCTTGATCGCCGCCGGATCGCTGCCCTCGAGCGCCGTTTTCATCTCGGCCAGGGCCGAATCGATGGCGCCCCGGTCTTCTGCGGAAAGCTTGTCGCCGTGTTCGGATACGGACTTCTCCGTCGCATACACGAGCTGGTCGGCCTGGTTGCGGGCTTCCACTTCTTCCTTCTTCTTAGAATCCTCGTCGGCGTGGGCCTCGGCGTCCTTGACCATCTTGTCGATCTCGGATTCCGACAGTCCGCTGGAAGCTTCGATGCGGATCTGCTGTTCCTTGCCCGTGCCCATGTCCTTGGCGGATACGTTGAGGATCCCGTTCGCATCGATGTCGAAGGCAACTTCTACCTGGGGCATGCCGCGAGGCGCCGGGGGTATTCCGTCCAGGTGGAACTTGCCCAGCGTCCGGTTGTAGAGTGCCATGTCCCGCTCGCCCTGGAGCACGTGCACCTCGACCGACGGCTGGTTGTCCGCCGCGGTGGAGAAGACCTGGCTCTTCTTCGTGGGAATCGTCGTGTTCCGGTCGATGAGCCGCGTGAACACGCCGCCGAGGGTCTCGATGCCCAGGGACAGCGGTGTCACGTCGAGCAGGAGCACGTCCTTCACTTCGCCGGACAGCACCGCGCCCTGAATGGCCGCGCCGATAGCCACGACCTCGTCCGGGTTCACGCCCCGGTTGGGCTCCCTGCCGAACAGTTCCTTGACGATCTCCTGAACCTTCGGCATGCGCGTCGATCCGCCCACGAGCACCACTTCGTCTATGTCCGAGGTCGAGAGTCCCGCGTCGGATACCACCTGGCGGCATGGCGCAACCACCCGCTGGACGAGGGGATCCACGAGCTGTTCGAGCTGGGCCCGGGTCATCGTGCGGTTCAGGTGCTTGGGACCGGAGGCGTCCGCCGTGATGAAGGGCAGGGCGACTTCCGTCTGTCCCGCGGTCGACAGTTCGCACTTCGCCTTCTCGGCCGCTTCCTTCAACCGCTGGAGGGCCATGGCGTCGGACCGGAGGTCGATGCCCGCTTCCTTCTTGAATTCATCCGCAAGGAAGTCCACGACCGCATCGTCCAGGTCGTCGCCGCCGAGATGGGTGTCGCCGTTGGTCGCCATGACCTCGAAAATGCCGTCGCCGATCTCGAGGATCGATATGTCGAAGGTCCCGCCGCCGAGATCGAACACCGCGATCTTCTCGTTGCTCTTCTTATCGAGTCCGTAGGCCAGTGAAGCCGCCGTCGGCTCGTTGATGATGCGCTTGACGTCCAGGCCCGCGATGCGGCCGGCGTCCTTGGTGGCCTGGCGCTGGCTGTCGTTGAAATACGCCGGTACCGTGATCACGGCGTCGCTGACGGGTTCTCCCAGGTAGTCTTCGGCCGTCTGCTTCATCTTCTGCAGGACTGCCGCGGAGATCTCCGGCGGCGAGTGCGACTTGTCGCCGATGCGTAAGCTGACCTGGCCGCTGGATCCTTCCACCACGCTATAGGGCATGCGCGTGCGTTCGTCGGGCACCTCGTCGAAGCGGCGTCCCATGAAGCGCTTGACGGAGTACACCGTCGCTTCAGGATTGGTTACCGCCTGACGCTTGGCCGTGGCGCCTACGAGACGCTCGCCGTCCTTCGCGAAGCCCACGACGGAAGACGTGGTCCGGCTGCCTTCCGCGTTTGGAACCACGGTCGGTTCGCCGCCCTCGACTACCGCCACGCAGGAGTTGGTCGTGCCCAGGTCGATTCCAATGATCTTACCCATGTGTTTAATACTCCTAAAGAGATGAAGAGGCGAGCCATGCCCGCCCCTGTGAAGAGGCGGGATTGCCCCGCTCCCGGTTTAAGCGACGGAGATCGGAATCTGCCTGGGTTGTGCTGCTTCCGCCTTCCGCAGCGTGATCGTCATGACGCCGTCCTTGTACGTCGCGTCGATCGCCTCGGTATCCACCGTATCCGGCACGGGGAAAGAGTGCTCGAACTTGCCGTTGGTCCGTGGCTTCGTTTCGCCGTTGAGACCGAAGGCACTCTTGCGCTCGCCGCTCACGTTCAGGACGCCTTTGTTTAGGCTGATACTCACGTCCTCAGAAGAAACCCCCGGCAGGTCCACCGCGATCAGGAAGGCGTCTTCCGTCTCGTGGGTGTTCACGCGGGGTGACCAGTGGGACGAGATCCCGGCCTGGAACGGGAAATGCTGGAACATGCTGTCCAGTTCGGTTTGCAGGTTCCGCAGCGGGAAAGGGGCTGACTGTCTCATGATGCTCCTCCTTGTTGGTTTATCGCTAAATCGTTATGCTTTCTTCGGAACCGAATGGCAATCGCCGGCGTACATTAGTTTAGATACATGGGCGATGCGACTGAACCGGCATCCGCAACGTAGTAAGCGCAAAGATCGTGCCAGTCAGAAAAAATGCATCCGAAGATGAGTCAAATGAAGATCGTAAGATGTTGATATAAAGGTGTTTATAGCATCAGACAAGAATATCGAGAAAAAAGAATCACATGGGTGAGGCCAAACGCGATCTGCCAATATGACATAATCTGCCACTTTGGCATATCGCGACTGCCAACGAGACACGCAGCATGCTGGCAGGGAGGTAACGCATTATGAAGCTTACCAAGAAGATACAGGTCCGCGATGACCAGGCGCTGGATATCTACCTGAAGGAAATCGGCGATACGGAACTGCTTACGGCGGACGACGAAGTGGAACTGGCCAAGCGTATCCGGGACGGCGACGAGAAGGCACTGGAGAACATGATCCAGGCGAACCTGCGTTTCGTCGTGTCGGTCGCGAAGCAATATCAGAACCAGGGACTCGCCCTCTCCGACCTGATCAGCGAAGGGAACATCGGCTTGATGAAGGCCGCCAAGCGCTTCGACGAGAAGAAGGGATTCAAGTTCATCTCCTATGCCGTCTGGTGGATCCGGCAGTCCATTCTCCACGCTCTGGCCGAACAGGCCCGTTTGATCCGTCTCCCCGTCAACAAGATCGAGGAGTTGCGCCGGATCGAGCGTTCCATTAAGAAAAGGGAGATTGAAAACGCGAACGCTATGGAATCGACCGGGGATGTATCCGTCGAGGACGAGGAGCAAAGCGTGGACCTCAGCCGCCATCCCGCCATGCCGGAATGGGCGAGCACCCCGCTGTCTCTGGACGCGCCTATCGGCGACCAGGATGCCTATACCCTGATGGACCGGCTCAGGGACCAGGACAGTCAGATGCCGGACGAGGCCCTGCAGGAAGAATTGTTGCGGTCGGAGGTGAGGCGGGCGGTCTCGGCCTTGACCGACCGCGAGAGCGAGGTGTTGAATCTTTACTTCGGCCTGAATTCGGAAAGGTCATACACCCTGGAAGAGATCGGGGTGCGTTTCGGTCTGACGCGGGAAAGGATCCGACAGATTAAGCAAAAGGCCATCAACAAGTTGCGCCACACCCGCAAAGGCAGCCGCCTGGCCGCCTACGCGGAGTAAATCGAACTGCGCAAAGCACGGCAGTCTTTCAAGAAAATGGCGGCGTCGCGTGAACTCTTGTACGGACTAGACCCAATCCGTCTGCCGTTGCCCCGGCGGGAGTTCACCGGCGTCGCCTTTTTCTGTTTTTGGAATATCAGGCTTGTGGACAATGTGTTTATTAAAGGCTTTATGTGTGAGAATCGGTTCGGTCGATCTGAACATCTAGATCGGTGTATTTCGATGACAAAGATTCAGCAGCATTGACGGCGTCTTCTGTAGTCCAGTTCTTAGTCAACGCGTAGGTTTTGCCATCTACCTCGAACAACTCACCCTTATCGATAAAGAACCGTCTAGGTCTATCCTTTGATATCGAACGAAGCTCACGCTTAAACTCCACCGGACCAACGTTTTTATGGATTACAAAAAACGGGTTTGGTTTCACCTGTTCTATCGAAGCAATCACGTCTCCAATTGGCTTTCCCTTTGAAATCACATATCGTGTGACGTGATGTATCATTTTACGGCTACTCAGGTTTGGTTGTTGATTTCCTTCTGTTGTGACCTCAAAACGTGCAGTATCTCTCGACCTCTTCCTGACCTCCCGCTCTTTCATCGTTTTTTCTCGAATCCTAACCTGGTATTCCTCTGCTTCCGGTAAAGGAATGACCGTTTGTATTTCGAGAAACAAACCATCCTTGCTTACGTAGGGATTCATGCGTACGCATCGGATATTCAGGCCGAAGTCATTTAACCACATAACTGATGTACAAAGTTCCCTTGAGAATTCTGCAGAGGCTAGCACTATTCTCACATCCTGAGCAAACTCTTCTTCAGTCGGTTCCTCCCAACCCAAAAATTCCAACAAGTCTTCTTCAGGATTGGTCTCGTTGCCGTTCTTTCGTAAGTATGATCCATACGTTTCCACAAGCTTGTCGAAAGTCAGCGTCGAGATCATAGCTGCATATCTCAAAGCCTGAAGATCCATATATCCGCCATCTGTTGTGCGTTTCAGTTCTATCACAACCAAATCTGCGTTTTTATCGATGCCCAACAGATCAATTCGGTTTTTTCTGTCCTCCCAGTCACCGAATTCCTCAGACACAATTCGAGTTTCAGGTGAAATCGCATCAATTTGAGACTTTAGCATTTGCTGTAAATCGAATTCTTTCAGCCCCTGATTCTCAAATGTGGTCTCGTCAAGTTGAACGATCTGTTTGTCTTGTATTTTGTAAATCGGCATCGAAACCTCGACTAACTTCGAACGGACTTCACCTAATACCCAAATTACGTTTTTTGATGGTCATCGTGGAACTACAACCCCGCTGTAGTCACTAGATTTCGCTCGCCTTCGAAGATATCCTTCGGTGAGCCAATAAATCTGTTCGTGGAATTCGCCAAATCGGTCTGGGCTAGAAGAGTCCGATGAGTTTCGAACCCGAAGCGATGAGTTTATCGCTTCTTCTCCCGCTCCATGTACATGTCAAAGTCCATTTTCTCGTACCATCCGCCTTCGACGAATCGCAACATGGGAGCGAAGAGCTTGGGTCCGTAGTAACCGCGCACGGGCATGAGGGGGCGCCCTTCCGGAGACAGGAACCACGTGGTGGGATAGCTGTTCACCCTGAACATCAGGGCTACCTGGGCCTCGCTGATGGCCTGGCCTTCGATGATCAACGGACTGGAAGACTCCGCGTTCAACTTCACCGGAATGAAGGCCTGCTGGATCTGTTTCAGTACCGCTTCGTCACGGTAGGTCCGTTCATTCATCCTTCGACAGTTGGGGCACCAGTCGGTGTAGAAATTGATGACGATGTGCTTGCCGGAATCCTTGGCCAGCGCAAGGGCCTTGTCGAGCCGCTGCCAGTTGGGTTCTGGCGTCTCTTTTTCGTCTCCATCAGTGGCTGCTGCGTCGAGACTACCGATTGCCAGGCAGAATGCTGCTGCGAAGCAAGCCGCGAACATGACGCTCAACCGTCGTCCAGCCGGACGATTCCTGGTAAAACGTCCAGCATTGCCTGATTCGAAGTACGGCATGACGTGGATCCTGGATGGTGGGGTGCTGACCGATTGTTATAAAGCGCCGGGGTGTTTGCCACTCTGATCAACTTACCCGGTTTTGGCCGGAAGTCAAGCCCATTCCAGTGGGGCTACCCCGGCGAGTTTGGCCTTGTCATACCCCCGTGCTCCCCATATTATAGCGTATTCAATAGCTACAACACATCCGGCTCATTGCAGGTTCCATAAGGTGGTATCCAGGACTATGCTCGAAACAACCTACCGGCGGACCTTCGACCGTTCGGCCGCGCTGTACGAGCGGGCGCTCGAGCGGTTTCCCAACGGCGTAACCCACGACGGACGCTTCATGCGGCCTTTTCCGGTGTACATCGACAGGGCGCAGGGTTCGCGCAAGTGGTCGGTGGAGGGCAGGGAACTCATCGATTACTGGATGGGTCACGGCTCCCTGATCCTGGGCCACAGCCATCCCGAGATCGCGAAGGTGATCGCCGAGCAGGCGGCCCGCGGCACCCACTACGGCGCCTGTCACGAACTCGAGATCGAATGGGCGGACATGATCAGGCAACTGATGCCCTCCGCAGAGACAATCCGCTTCGTTTCGTCGGGCACCGAGGCCACGCTCATGGCTATCCGCCTGGCGCGGACCTTTACGGGCCGGCGCAAGGTCATCAAGTTCCGGGGGCATTACCACGGTTGGCACGACCAGGTGCTCGACGGTGTCGGCCCGGCGCATAACCGTCCCATGCCGGGCGTGCTGAGCGAGGTGTTCGACACGCTCATCAGCCTGCCCGAGGTCAACCTGGACCGCGTGGCGGACACGCTGAAGCGCGACAACGACGTCGCCTGCCTCATCCTGGAGCCAACGGGCGCGATGTTCGGTGGCGTGGAACTGTCCGACGACATCGTCCCCGGCCTGCGGGAACTGACCGAGAGGTACGGGGTGATCTTCGTCATGGACGAGGTCGTCACGGGGTTCCGGTGCGCGCCGGGTGGTGCGCAGGAGTATTACGGGGTCAAGCCTGACCTGAGCACGCTGGCCAAGATCGTGGCCGCCGGGCTGAACGGCGGTGCCCTGGTCGGGCGCGCGGACATCATGGAACTCCTGGAGCTTCGGGACGACCAGGACTGGCAGACGGACAGGAAGATGCTGCACTACGGGACCTTCAACGCCAACCCACTGTCCGCGGCCGCCGGTATCGCCATGCTCAAGCACATCGCCGACGGCCGCGATATCGCCGTCGCCAACGAACGAGCGGAGCAGCTTCGAAAGCTAATGTCGGAGGTCCTGGTATTGAACGGTATGGACGGCTGGCGCGTCTACGGTTCCTTCTCCGGGCTCAAGATCGTGGCGGCTGGAACGGCCGCCGCAGACCGGCGGGGCAACGCGGCGCTGCTGCACGCCTTGAGGCAGGCGATGCTCTTGAACGGCGTGGATTTCATGGGGGTTGACGGCCTCACCTCGGCAGTGCATACCACCGAGGACGTGGAACGCACGGCGGAGGCCTTCGACGGCGCGATTTCACTGCTGAAGCAGGACGGCATAATCCCTTGACAGCGGTTCTGCCCGCGTTTATGTTGCGGCGGAATTGACAGACCCCCTACCCTTCAAGGAAGCCCGCGCGGGGACGCGTTACGCGGCAAGAAAACACAATCGTTACAATCAACCGTTAGAGATCAAGGAGAGAAGACATCATGGCGAACGAAAGAGCCGGAGCGGCGACTTTGCACGGCAACGAGTTTACCCTGGTCGGTGACGAAGTGAAGGTTGGCGACGCAGCACCGGATTTTTCCGTCCTCGGCGGCGACCTTTCTGCCGTCACCCTGGCGAGCTACGAGGGTAAGGTGAAGGTCATCTGTCTCGTGCCTTCCCTGGATACCCCGGTCTGCGACACCGAAATCCGCCGATTCAACCACGAGGCCGCCGGCCTGGACGACAACATCGAGGTGCTGGCAGTCAGCGTGGACCTGCCCTTTGCCCAGAAGCGCTGGTGCGGCGACGCCGGCGCAGATAACGTAACGGCGCTGTCCGACCACCGGGACACCTCCCTGGGCGAGGCCTACGGCGCAGTCATCAAGGAACTGCGCCTGCTCGCGCGCGCAGTCTTTGTCGTCGACGCTTCCAACACGGTCCGTCACGCGGAATACGTGAAGGAAATGACCGAGGAACCGGATTACGACGCCGCGCTCGAGGTAGCCAGGGCCGCCGTCTGAGTGCAGAAGGACCTTGGAGCAGGTCCGCCCGGTATACTGAGATCCAGTCCAATTCTGTGAAGCGGCCGGGTACGCCATCCAACCCGGTCGTTTTGTTTTAATACCTATTCCAAGTGAGGAAAGTGACATGGCCGAACTTACCTTTCACGGGCACGCCTGCTTTTCCCTGTCCGACGGGAGTCATTCCCTGCTGTTCGATCCGTTCATCTCGGGGAACCCCCGGGCTACAGTTGCAGCGGACGATGTACACGCGGATTACCTCCTGCTGACCCACGGGCACGTCGACCATATCCTCGATGCCCTGCCCATCGCCGAGCGATGCGGCGCGACGATCATCGCCTCCTTCGAACTCGCCAAGTACTTTGAACGGCAGGGCGCCACGGTGCACGACATGGGCATCGGCGGCGCACACGGGTTCCCCTTCGGTCGAGTGAAACTGACCCAGGCGACCCACGGATCGGCCTTCATCTCGGACGACGGAGCCATCGAGTACCTGGGCAACCCCTGCGGGATCATCGTCCATTTCGACGGGAAGACGTTTTACAATACGGGCGACACCGGTTTATTTGGCGACATGGCCCTGATCGGCCGGAGGGAGAAGCCGGACGTGGCGATCCTGCCCATTGGAGACAACTACACCATGGGCATCGACGACGCCGTGGAAGCGGTCCGGATGATCGGCGCCGAAACCGTGATCCCGGTCCACTACAATACCTTCCCGGTGATCGAGCAGGATCCGGCAGAATTCGTGGACAAGGTGGGCGACCTGGCCCGATGCGTCGTGTTGCAGCCGGGGGAATCGGTCCGGTTGTAGATTAGGCAGAAGATGCAGGCAAGCTGTTGTGCGTCGTCTTCGGCAGCCTGCACGGTTACTGAACGGTGGCAATTGCCGGTGTTTCACCCCACCCGCCTCAACCGCATGGCCATCATGGGCGGGGTTTCCTTGAAGTTGGCCCACGAAAACGCGTGGTTGGCCGGTACGCTGTCGTCGAACGCCCTTTCCTCGAATCCGTCCAGGACGAATCCCGCCTCGAAGCACATGGACAGCAGAACGGACAGAGGTCGGTGGAAGTAGTATTGGGGTACGGGCTGTCCGACGATTCCCAGTCCCTCGAAGGGCTGCGGCGTCAGGTATCGTTCGATCTTGATCCCATACTTCTTTACGATCTCACCGTCCCGGTCTTCCTGTTCCACGTAGCGCGTCGTGTACGGCGCCTGGAAGTAGGGATGCGTCAGGCTGCAGACAAATATCCCCGCGGGTTTGAGTATGCTATGGATGGCTTCGAACAACGGGGCGACCACGGCCATGTCCATGATGGCCATGTTTGAAACCGCCGCGTCGAAAACACCCGCCCCCAGTTCGTCCAGACTGGAAGTATCCGAAACGTCGACTATCCTGTAGTCTAAGCTGCCCGTGGTTCCATCGTTCGCAAGTCCTTCCGACCGGGCACGGGCCCGCTCGATCATCTCTTCACTGGCGTCGATGGCCGTGACCCGGACGCCGAGTTCAGCCAGCTTTCGGGCGTAGTTGCCGTTCCCGCAACCGATGTCGAGCACCCGGTCACCGGGCTGGGCGGTCATCAGACGCTCCATGGCGGGCCGTACGAGGAGATTGTGGAACGTGTTGTTCTCGTCACCCATGTAGTCGTCCCAGAATGCCGCGTTCTGATTCCATCGACTCTGTGCCTCTTCGGCCAGTTCCGGCCAGTCTGATTCAGGCATGATCGCTCCTTTTACCAGTCCCCGTTCAGGGCAATCTGACGCCGTGGGTGTGCTCGGACTCGTGAATCCATTCGTGTATTTCCCTTAGTAACAACACGATATGATATGGGACAAAGGAATCCACCCAGAAAACCTCGGATTTGCAACAAGAAACCTCCGATCGAGCCTGGTGTTGAATTCGTGATTGCAGTAACACGATACAGGTCCAGATCCTGTAATGTGTAGCACAGATTCACCGAATCAAATAAAGCGGGGTAAACGTCCATGAAACTGGCGAGTTCTTCTTAATTGGCTTACATTGATAGGAGAAAATCCAGTCGGCCGTAAATAAAGGAGGAGTCCTGATTGTGTCGGAACGGAAACGCTGCCAATACCAAAACATTGTCGTACAACCGCTTGGAGGACCTTGACAAACTCGATTGGGAATGTATCCGGTCGGAATATTGGACGGAATACGAAGACGGGAAAAGAAAATGCATGGCGGAGATCCTGGTACCTGACAAGATTTCTGCAAACTACATCAAACGTATGTCGCTCCTTTTCGTTCAGGACCAGGAGACACAATCCCGAATCGAAGCAGTTCTTCCGTACGCACGTGTGACAGTCAATAAGGATATGTACTTCAACTGATGTAGTTGTCGTTTCTCTGCGAGAGAAGAATGACACTGAAATTCGCAACATAGCTTCGCATAGATATTGCAGATGGCAATGAACAGGGGTAGATATCATGACGAACAATGATGAGATACGCCCTGATCTTTCTGATACCAATCGTCGGGTCGTCCAAGTCAAGAAGGGCAACATTTTCACCAGCGAATGCCAGACATTAGTGAACACAGTCAATTGCCAGGGTGTCATGGGCGCTGGCATCGCATTGGAGTTCAAGTTGCGCCTGCCTGAAATGTATGAGCAGTATGTCGATTTGTGCAAGAAAGGGGAAATCGACATAGGGAAGCTCTGATCAACCCGACTATACGATCGGGTGGAATGATATGAGTCGATACAGCGGACGTTTCTGATGAAAGCGAAGCCGATTAACGGGTTTAGACGGGGCATTGGGGCTCAGGATGCGGTCCTTTTGAGCCGTTTTGCCCTGTTACGTCCGGTTTGGACGCACCGGTCCCTATGTGGCGACCAGTTCGCGCCGCGCCATATAGAAGTTGGCCAGGGCGAACAGGGTGAAGAGCTGGGCGGTGTTCTTGGCCAAGCCTCGATATCTTACCTTGCGATAGCCCCACAGGTGCTTGATGATCCCAAAGGGATGTTCGACCCTGGCCCTTACGCGATTGCTCTTGCGGTTGAACGACCGGTCCGCGCAGGTAAGGCGCCTGCCGCGTTTTGCTTTGCGGTGCACCCGCCAGGTAACGCCTTCGGACTGGGCCTTTTGCCTTCGCTTGTCGTCCGCATAGGCCTTGTCGCCATAGATGGCCTTCTCCTTTCCATGCAGACAAGCCTCCATCACCTGGGAGTCATGCACCGAGGCGGGGGTGGTCGCCACACTGTGCACCCGCCCCTTGGGATCGCTGCCCACGTGGGCCTTCATGCCGAAGTGAAAGGTGTTGCCCTTCTTCGTGCTGGCCATCTCGGGGTCCCTTTTCCGATCCTTGTTCTTCGTCGACGCCGGCGCATGGATGATCGTGGCGTCCACGATCGTGCCTTCGCTGATCATCATCCCCCGATCGGAAAGGTAGCGCTTCGTATTGCGAAACAATGTTTCGGTCAGGCCGTGCGCCTCCAGAAAGTGTCGGAACTTGCAGATCGTCGTCTCGTCCGGCACGCCGTTCAGATCCACGCCGGCGAAGCGGCGCATCGATTCTACGTCGTAGAGGCTGTCTTCCATCGCCGGGTCGCTAAGACCGTACCATTGCTGCATGAAATAGATCCGCAGCATCACCGAAGCCCCGATGGGACGACGGCCGTTGCCCGCTTTCGGATAATGCTCCAGAACTGGCGCGAGCAGGACCGGCCAGGGCAATACCGCGTCCATCTCGCCCAGAAAGCGTTCCTTGCGCGTCTTTTTCTTCTTCTGATCGTAGGCCATGTCGGAAAAGCTACGCTGTTTCATGGACGGCTACCCCGTTTCAGCTTGTTCGGTGAGACTGCGCTGCAAAATAGTGGACTTGGAACGATTGCATAGTACTTCATTTATAAATGCAATGCCAGAAACTTGATCAGAGGTTCCATAGGTAGGTCTTGGTTGTACACGCCCCGAGAGGGTAGGTGGGTGCTTAACTTCCCAACAAAGCGCCAATGGAGGTATAAGTCCAAAATTGAATACCTGGAGGCCGGTCTAAAAGAGTTCCTCAGTACATACAGGGACAGTGGTATCAAATCCATCGCTTTTCCCGTGCTCGGTGCTTCCAATGGCGGTCTCGACGAAGAAGAATCGCTGTCCGTGATGCGGAAGTACTTGGATCGGTGCGACATTCCTGTAGAAATATACCGATACGATCCCACAGCAATGGATGACCTCTTCAGTGAATTTCAGCAGAAGCTGGCGCCTGATCCTGACAAGACCAGCATGGCGAAAAACATGGGAGTACGGGTCGATCGCTTGAATAGCATCTTGAACATCTTGAATAAGCCCGACCATCCCATCAAATCCCTCAGCCAATTGGCAACGGTACCGGGTATCGGTGCAAGAACGCTGGGAAAATGCTTCCGCTACGTCATGGATGCACCATCTCGTAAACTGATTGCGCGACAGACTTCCATGTTTTGACAAAAGTTTAGAATTTCCAGGCAGTTCGTTTTTCTCTTACTGCATTCTAACGGCGTCAAACCAAATCCTCATACCCTATGGTGCCAGACGAGTATATCGGCATTGGTAGGCGTTTAGAGTTGCGAGGGCGGCGAACCAGTCGGCCTTGAATGCCCCTTCTACATCAGGTATCCATCGCACTGTATGCTCATCGCGATATCTGGATCTTACTCCCGAACCAGAATTGCGAGGGCCAGGTGCACGGGACCCGAATATCATTGAATCCTGTTTGCTGATTTCATCGGGAAACGGAAGTTCTGCTATTCAAATATTCGCATGGGGGGATCTTCCACCGGCAGTCCCTGTTCCGCCGCCCACGCCCGGAGGGGTACGTCGTCGCCCTCCCAGGGTTTGCAAAACAGCTGGGCCGTGATGGGATCCATGCGTTCCAGCACCTCGTCGGGCGGCGTGGGATGCTGCTGGGCCCACCAACGGTAGGCGTAGCTTATGAGCAGGACCTTGGCGGTGTCACTGGTGAAGTTGACGGCCGGGGTATGGTACAGGCTGGTGCTGAAGACGTAGGCGTCCCCGGCCCGAAGTGCCGGTTCGATGAATCCAGGCGGATCGAGGGCGCCTTTCTTGAACCGCATGGGTTCGATCAGCTTGTGGCTGCCGGGCACGAGCATGGTCACCCCCGCGTTGGGCGAAGGAAAATCCGTCAGACAGTACCCGACACGAATCGCCACCGTTCCCCGGATGGGGTGATCCGGGCTGAAGTTGTTCAGATCGCGGTGCCAGTTGCGGAAGGAATGCCCGTCGCCGTCAGGATACAGCGGATTATCAGACGCCGGCTGGGGATACTTGTAGATGATGTGCCCCCGCATGAGATGAATGTTGTGGGAAAGCAACTGGACCACGAGTGGCACGATGCGGCTGTTGGTGGTTAGATCGATCAGGGCGGCATCCAGGGTAAGGTCGATGTACCGGTTGGCGTAGAAGTTGTGTATGGGTCCGGCCGTCTCCATGAACCTGTCCCCGGCTTCTACCACGCGGTTCAGGAGATTTTCTTCGAGGGCATCGGGGATGATCAGGTAGCCGTGCTCCCTGAAATGGTCCCGCTGTTCCTGGGTGAGGGGTGTGAAATCCATAAATACCTTTCTGAAAACATCTTATGCGGTCCTTCCGCGTATTGAAGCGTTACGCGAATATAGAAACGCGGAACGTATCCGTCAATACCCGCTGGGCTACACGAGCCGGCGTGGTTGACACCCTTGGACACCGGTTGTAATTTGTTGCCGGTTCGCGGTGCCTGGGGCGTCGGGTCTAACCAGGATTAGCTGGAAGCCGGTATTCCTTACCCCCATGCCGCCGCGCCCTTCCTATCCATCCGATTAAAAGACCGGGAGCATTCCATGTCGAGGAACACCGCAATATCGATCACCACCCCCATGCCGCCGCCGCCGTGGGCCCTGCTCGAACGCGAACTGATTCGGGCCAACAACGAACATACGCGCGAGTTCTTCGACCGGTACTTCGACGAACGGGGCTACCTGCTCTGCGTCGCCCGCTGGGGCGCCCTGGACGGCCCCGACGACGCCATCGAGAACCTCACCAATGTGCCCGCTCTCTACCTGATCGGGGGATCGGACGACCTCGTGGCCATGTGCCAGAAGGCCCAGGAGGGCCACCTCCGCCAGTACACGGAGGCGTGCACGGAGGAGGTGGACTTCGCCCGCGAGGGCATGTACTACCGGGAATTCCCGGTGATGTTCGACTGGGCCCACCACCAGGAGGGCAACGCGGTGACGGGGACCGTCGGACTGTGCGATCCCGGCGACGACCGGCATATCCGCCGGCTCCGGCGGTTCGCGGGTTTCTTCATGGAGGGCGACGACCTGCCCGGACAGATCGAAGTGCCCAACTGGGACCCGGAGCACAAGATCATTCGGAGCATGTTCAACGGCAGCCGCGGATCGCTTCTGCGCAGGACCACGCCCCTCGACTGGACCGGAGATCGCATCGAGGACGGCCGCTTCATCCTGGCCCACGGGGAACGGAACTACCAGGACATGCTGGATCATTACATCGGCTACGACGACGTGGCCGGCGACCATCCGCTGAACCTCGCCGCCACCTGCATGGCCTTCAACGCGTACGTCCATACTAATGATCCGAAGTACCGGGACTGGCTGCTGGAGTACGCCGACGCATGGGTGGAACGGACCCGTGTGAACGGCGGGATCATTCCGTCGAACATCGGCCTGGACGGCACGATCGGGGGCGCCGCGGGCGGACGCTGGTGGGGCGGCGTATACGGCTGGGCCCACACGACGATCACGCCCCACACGGGCGAACCCAAGAGCCGGCTCGGGGTCGCCCGATGCCTGGACGGCTTCGGCAACGCGCTCATTCTTTCGGGCGACAAGAGATACCTCGAACCCTGGAGGACGACCCTCGACGGTGTCAACGCGAACCGCAGGATCGTCGACGGCGTGGAGATGTATCCCCGCATGCACAACGACAACGGCTGGTACGAATGGATGTCTGAACCCTATGACGATGGAGCCATCGATATCTACTACTGGTCTATGGACGAGGTGGACCGCGGGCGGGTGAACAGTCCCTGGTTGGATTTCCTCGAAGGACGGAACCCGGAATACCCCGTCGAAGCCTTCCAGCGGGACATCGGCGACGTACGCCGCAAGGTGGAGGACATGTACAACGATCCCACCACGCCCGATACCCGCCTGTCGGACAATCCGAACAGTTTCCGTCCCGCCTCCGTCGACGCCCTCGTCGAACTGACCATGGGCGGACCGATTCCCCGGGTGGGGCGGCCACTTCATACCCGGCTGCGCTACTTCGATCCGCACCGGGCGAGACCGGGTCTGCCGCCCGACGTCGGTGCCCTGGTGGACGGGTTGACGGCGGACGCGACGAGGGTAAGTCTCGTCAACATAAACCAGCTCGAACCGCGAACGGTCGTTCTGCAGGGCGGTACGTACGGGGAGCACCAGTGGACGACCGTCAGGGTCGACGGCGGCGAAGAACGCCCCGTGCACGACCGCATCCTGACCGTGGTACTGGCCCCCGGCGCTGGCGCGAGTCTCATGATCGGTACGTCGCGATACGTCAATGATCCGACGGGAGACTTTCCCTTTTAAATCGATTGGACGTTTTTCCCTTCTGAATCGGCCCGTTTTTCCAGGTTTTTATCTCTGTTAACAAGGATTTAACCTCCGGGAAATATCCCTGTAACAGATGGGGACTATATTACCATTTCACTTTCGAGTGGTCGTATATAAAATCCATCACAACGGGGAGGTTTTCCGTATGTCCCTTAGCGGCATTTTACGTATCACCGCGAGCCTGGCGCTGTGTATTCCCGGCCTGGTCCTGGCCCAGGAAGACGCGGCCCCCCCGGCGGCGGTGCTGAACACCGGGGATACCGCCTGGATGCTTGTCAGCTGCGCCCTGGTGCTGCTCATGCTGCCCGGCCTGGCCATGTTCTACGGCGGGCTTACCCGCACCCGTAACGTGCTGGGCACCATGATGCACAGTTTCGCGGCCATGGGCATCATGGGCGTGCAGTGGGTGATCTTCGGATTCGCGCTGGCCTTCGGTACGAGCACGATTATTCCAGGCGTCCTCGGCTGGGATTCCGACTATTTCCTACTGAACGGCGTCCTGCCCAGCACCCTGTGGGACGGGACCAACGTACCGACCTACCTGTTCGCCATGTTCCAGGGCATGTTCGCCATAATCACGCCCGCACTAATCGCCGGTGCCATAGCCGAACGCGTGAAATTCGGAGCCTACTGCCTGCTGATCCTGCTTTGGGGATTCGTGGTGTACGAGCCCCTGGCCTACATGGTCTGGAACGCGGAAGGCATGCTCTTCAAGGACGGCGCCATCGATTTCGCCGGCGGTACGGTGGTTCACATTTCGTCGGGCGTGGCCGGCCTGGTGGCCGCGATAGTGCTGGGTCCCCGGATCGGATATCCCTTCCGCGCCATGAAACCCAATAACCTGACCATGACCCTCATCGGCGCCGGTCTGCTCTGGATCGGCTGGTTCGGCTTCAACGCCGGTTCCGCCATGTCGGCCGGAGAAGGCGCCGTGCTTGCGTTGACGGTTACCCAGATCTCCGCGGCGGCCGGAGCAGTGGGCTGGATCGTGACGGAAATGGTACATCACGGCAGGGTCTCGAGCCTCGGCATCGTGTCGGGTATCCTGGCCGGCCTGGTCGCCATCACGCCGGCGGCGGGCAGCGTAACCCCCGCCTGGGCCCTGGTATTCGGTTTCGGCGCTGCCGTGGTCTGTTTCCTGATGGTGCAGCTCAAGGGCAAGCTGGGATACGACGATACCCTCGACGTCTTTGCCATTCACGGGGTCGGCGGGATGTTCGGTGCTTTGCTGGTCGGACTGGTCGCCACGGACGTCGGCGGATGGTCCCAGTTCCTGATTCAGATCAAGGGCGTGGTCATCGCCATCGCGCTGTCGGCCGTCGGAACAGGCGTTCTCGTCTGGTTGATCGATCGAACCATTGGGCTTCGCGCCTCGGAGGAAGAGCAGCAGGCCGGCCTGGACCACTCCCAGCACGGCGAGGACGGTTACGGTCTGACCCATCTGTAGTCGATTACGGCCCTAACGCAGTTCACGGGCAGTCGGAATCCTGCCCGATTCAACCAACAGGACTATTACTTCAGGAGTCGTTCGACCTATGAAACTGATTATAGCCATCTTCAGACCGGAGAAGCTCGATGCCGTCAGGAATGCGCTCGTCGAGAAGGGTGTCCCCGGCATGACGCTGTCCAGGGTATCGGGACATGGCCGCACCGCCCATCGCAGGGGACTCTATCGGGGACAGGAAATCGATATTCCCCTGGCGGCCAAAATACGCATGGAGATCGCCGTCACCAACGATCAGAAGGACGAGATCGTCGATATGATATGGAAGGCCGCCAAATCGGAGGGTGACAGAACGGGTGACGGCAAGATATTCGTCTTGCCTATCGAAGAAGTCGTACGTATCAGCAGCGGAGAAAGAGACGAAGAAGCGGTTTAGTGGAGCTGTGTAGACACTGTGTAGGGGAGTGGTGTTGGGGAGTATGTGTTAAGACCGCCGGTCCGGTTTCGCCATCGGACCGGCGGGTTTTCTCGTTGGAACCAGCTTTGCCATCTCTATTGCGGTTCTTAAACGGTATCGTGAATAACGGACTTATACCGTGTCCGACTGTCGTTCCTCACAGGCGGTTAACACACGCTCTTTAGCGGGCTTTCTCGTCAGGTTGATGTTCCATTTGAGGAAGGATGACATTAACCAGGGTCCACTTTATTCGGATTCCCTTTCCTTTTTGTCAGCAGTTTCGACATGATTTGGATCTTCGGTCATTTGAATGTGGTTATCCAGGCGGAAATGACGTAACTCAATCCTCGACCTACGAAGCCTGACAGAGTGTGAGCGATGTATCGACGCATGCTTGGTGATAGTTGGCAAACCAAATTTAACTTCCATTGGACGGACGCATATCCCTGCGATGGAACAGCCAGAGCGAAGCGCCGCCAAATGCGACGATGTAAGCCAGAATGGGAAGAAAAGCTGACATGTAAAACCTGAGGTAGTTGTAAACCGCCGAGGGATCATTAAACTCCGGTAAATCCAGGTTTTGCAGCCACATCGAAACATTGACTGAGATCAGAATCCGGGCCGCGTCCGGCCCCAGGCTAGCGCCGATGACCTGTCTCAATATCACCTCGATCAGGAAAAACACTACCGAGATCACGGTACCGGATGACGCCGAGGAGGTCAGTATTGCGAAGAACATCCCGAGCATGACGTATGGGAGCATCGCGTACATCGTCATAAAGAAACTGATCCCCGCCTTTAACCACAGAACCGTGTCGGTAGAGATTCCGGTATCCGTTAATGCGTACGAGATCACCAGACTGCTGATACCTGTCCCAAGCATTACAACCAGGTATCCGATGGCGATTGCAGCCATGAGCGAGAGGATTTTAGCGACCAGAAATCTCCCTCGTCCGCACCCCTTTGCGAGCACCTGCCGCGCCGTACCCCAGGTGTATTCTACTCCCATCGCCATGGCTGCCAGGATCATGACGAACTGGATACCTAAGACTCCTAGCGTTACCCTGCCAAAAGACAGGCTGCCCGGTAGAATGGCGGCGTCGTGGAAAATCTTAAGGGCCGAATCATAGTTTTCCAGAATGTCCGGACATCGCTCCTTCAGCGAATCAATTTCTTGTAACGCCACCTGCCGGTACTCGCCCTGTATTCCCAACAGCCTGGATTCGACTACACCTTCCCGGACGTCTAGGCAGGATATGTCTATTTTGGGATACCCGCCTTCCGCGTCCGATGATCCCGTTCGGATTTCTATCCGTCCGACGTCTACGTTTCGATACCTGCCGTACGTATCCCACAGCCATAACTGCGAATTTAACACAATAAACGCCAGAAACACCCATGGCATCCATCGTCGCCGGAGCTTGATCACATCCCAACGCGCCAGGTTCAGTATTTGCCGGATCATGTTCAGTCCCCGTTCACACCGCTCGTAATATTGAAGTAGTACTCCTCCAGCGACATCTGACCGGAGGTCATCTCCGCGATGTACACGGCCGACTTGCTGAGGACCTCGGAAATCTCCGTCGACCTCTCCGGAGGTGCCGACACCAGGATCGATTTGTCTTTCGAGGTCACGTCAGTCACCCAGTCCAGTTTCGAGATCAATTCGATCGCCTTTGCGTTGTCGGTGGTACGAAGCAGGATCTTCTCCCCGGCCAGGGAGTGAACCAGGTCGACGACTCTACCTTGGACTACGAGCCTGCGATGCGAAAGAATGGCCACGCTGTCGCACACCTGTTCGACCTCGTGCAGCAGATGGCTGGAGAGCAGCACGGTACGTTCCCCGTCGCCAAGGCTGCGTATAAGTTCGCGTACTTCGGCCATGCCGTCCGGATCCATCCCGTTGGTCGGTTCGTCCAGGATAAGGAGTTCGGGATTGCCCAGGAGGACATAGGCCAGTCCCAGCCGCTGCTTCATACCGAGAGAGTAGGTATGAAACCGATCTTTTCCACGTTCGGCGAGGCCTACTTTATCCAGCAACGTATCCAGTTCGACCACATCGCTCTTGCCAGATACTTCCTGGAAGTAGGCGAGGTTGTCACGACCCGAAAGATGCGGATAGAAGGAGGGGAACTCCACGATGGCACCTGTTCGGGTGAGTGCTTCCCTATGCGTTGTGCTTCCTCCAAACAGGCTGAAACATCCCGCGGACGGCCTCACGAGTCCGAGAAGCATGCCCATGGTCGTCGTCTTGCCGGAACCGTTCGGACCCAGAAGCCCGAATACATGGCCGCGCGGGACTTCCAGTGACAGGTCGTCCACAGCCACGATATCACCGAATCGCTTGGTGAGTAGCTCGGTTTCTATGACAAGGTCATTGGTAGCCATCTTAATCTTCAGACTCTCCAGAGTTTAGGAATGTTACATGATATACTGGGAGAGATATCTGCGGTACAGGGACTATGAGTTGTTTTTCTCGAGTTCAAAGGCTGAGGAAGCTCAAACTAAAATCAGTAAATATCCACTGTTGAACTGTTTATTGCGAGGCGATTGGTTATGTCCTGAAAAACCCATTCACTACCATCACGCAAAGAGACCTAAAGGGCTTCCGCCCGTACCCTGAGGTCGCCAACTCCCTTCGTCATGGTCCGCAGGCGCGGACGTTCGGATTGTAAGATCCGTTCGTGGGGTTTGAGGGCGTCGGGACTAAGCCGCTTGATCGACGCGAGGTGCTCGTCCAGGGAGGGACGGACCGCGTATTTCAGGGCGATGTAACGACGACGACCCGCCTTGCCGTACACGGCGTGATAGAGGCTCTGGTTGAAGAGTAGCGCGTCGCCCGGGTCCGTCTCCACGGCGTGGCAGGGCACATCGCTGCCGGGGGATCCGAAAAAGGCCGGATCCTCGAGGCCGTGCCGTTGTTGGAAAGGCATCAGTTCCTCGTGGAAAGGCGACCTGTGCGAACCGGGTATGACGCGCAGGGCCCCGGCTTCCTTCCGCATCGGGTCGAGATACATCATGATCTTGATGCGCAGGTAGCCGAGTTCCCTCGTCCCGGGACGATCCGCGTGCCAGTGATGATAGGGACGCCGGGTCATGGTCCCCTGCACGCCCTCCGATCCCATCCACATCATGTCCTGGCCCAGCAGTTGCACCATGGGTGTATAGAGTCGGTCATCTTCGATCAACGGGATCGTCGCGGAGTGCAACTCGAGAAACGGCGCCATGGAGATATGTTCGTCCCCGGTAGGCGCGTGACCCAGTTCCTCCGTCCAGATTTCGTCCGCATGGCGGCCGAGCGTCTCGATCTCCCCGGCATCGAAGGCTTGCCGGAGCACGACAAAACCAAATACGCGAAAAAGTTGAATCTGTTCTTCTGTCAGCATGGTGGGTCTCCTGCTATCTGCCGGACTGCATGGCCGCGCGATGTCGCAAGAAGGTCTTGAACAAGGACTGTATTCTTAATAATATGAGAGCATTGCGGACCGCAAGCCTAATTCGAAAAACACTCATCATACGCAGCTTTCCTATCACAGGATGGAATGGCGATGGCTCTTTCCGAAGGCAAGACCGTAAACGGCAAGAAAGACGGCTACTGGGCCACCTTCTACGCCAACGGCAACAAGCGCAGCGAGGGGAGATACCGGATGGGAGTCAAGGAAGGGAACTGGATCCAGTATTATCGCAATGGCAACAAGACGAGCGAGGGACGGTTCAAGAACGGTCTCAACGAAGGCTGGTATGTCTGTTACCACGAGAACGGAACCAAGAGGTGGGAAGGCGACTACGGTCCCCACGTGGGCAAGTCCTACGACGGAAAAAAGGAAGGACAGTGGTTCTGCTACTCGGCCAGGGACGGCAAGACCATCTGGCGCTTGATCCACTACAAGCACGGTTCGCGCTCGCGTCCCGACGAGTATCCCCTCGGACCATGCTCCGCGTGTGGAGAGCCCATACACGATCCCGACACGGATCAGTGTCCTGAGTGCTCGCGCTGATTGCGGGTTCCCTGCAGGCTTACCTGGTTACCGTGTAAATCACTCTGACGAATCATTACCTCAAGGAATCCTCAACCCGTGAAAACCCGGATGACCCGCCGCTCTTTCCTGCAGTCGTCGACCGCCGCGGGCCTGGGCCTGGCGGCAGGTTGCAGTCCGGCGCCTTCTCCCGGCGTCATCTTCAAGGGATGGGTGTACGAACCCGACCTGGTTCGTGAAAACCTGGACTACTTCGAACAGCAGACTGGCATCGCCGTGGACTACAACGCGGTGTCGGGCAATTACCACGACAAGATGGTGGCGCTGCACGTGGGCGGAGCGCCCATGGAATGCTGCTACGTCCGCGATGACGATTTCGCCGAGTGGGTCGAAGCCGGATGGCTGCGGCCCTGCGACGACCTGCTGGCCGCCGATCCCGAAACGTCTGCGACGACCGCGGACATCTTCTCCTACAATCTGTCTTCCATGATGTATGGCGGTAAGCGGTACGGACTGCCCTACTACACCGACTTCAGCATCTGGGTCTACAATGAGCCTATGCTCGAGGCGGCGGGGTTCGACGCCCCGGCCCGCACGTTGGATGAGCTGACCGAGCAGGCCATCAAGGTCCGGGAGGCGCGGGTCCGCACACCGAACGGTGACTTGATCGAGTACCCGATCACGCTGAACTTCCGCCAGAGCGTGCTCGGATTCAACGACTGGTGGACGCTCAACTACGCCAGCGAGGCTTCGCTGTTCGACGATGATCTCAAACCTCTTTTTCCCGATGACGAGGGCCGCCGGGCCGAAAAGATCCTGCAGTGGGTCACGGACGGGATTCAACGCCATCGCATCATTTCGCCTACCTCGTTGACCGTGGGACAGATCCGGGAGCACGTCGCCTCCGGACGCCAGGTGTACGGCATCATCAACAAGTACGACCTGGAATGGGTGAACAACCGCCGCAATTCGGCGTCCGCCGATGACGAGCTGAAACGAAGGGGGTCCTCCGACCTCCACGCGAAGGTGTACCGGATGGCGCCGGTCCCCAGTATTTCGGCGGAACAGACCGGTACCCTGGGCTGGACGCGCATGTACTGCCTGACGTCTCGTTGCAGGGAAGACCGGATGCAGGATGCCTGGGACCTGATGAAGTTCCTCGGCGCGAAAGACGCCGCGGGGGATTACTATACGGCGCGGCGCTGGTTTCGCCTGCGGGGCCTGGGATTCGCCTACCGCTCGCTGCTGGACGACCCCGACGTGATCGCCCAGACGGAACAGTGGGGCGAAATCGACAAGATCCGGGAACAGGCCCTGCACGTCCGGCCGCGGGAGAACATCAAGGCGCCGTGGTTCCCCGATTTCAAGATTTACTACCAGCCGGAGATCCAGAAGGTCCTCCTGGGCCAGCAGTCCCCCCGCGACGGTCTCGCCCGGATCGCTCGGCGCTGCCGCCAGTTGATCTCGGAATGGAGCTGAAGCCGCGGCTATGACCGTACTAAAACCCTCCAATCTCATGTCGAGGACGCAGGACGTCCTGCCCCTGCTGCTGAACCTGCCCGCAGTAATCCTGCTCCTCGCTTTCATCGCCTATCCTATCGGCATCTCCTTCTGGATGAGCCTGCACCGGTACAATCTCCGGCGGCCCGACCAGATATATTTCCACGGCCTGGAGAACTACACGACCATCCTGGCCAGCTCCGAGTTCTGGAACGCCCTGTGGATATCACTGTATTTCACCTTCATGGCCGTCCTGCTGGTCATCGTGATCGCCATGTCGATATCCCTGCTGTTGCACGAGTCCTTCCATGGCCGCGGTGTCGTACGTGCCCTGTTGCTCATACCCTGGGCCGTACCGGGCGTGGTCAATGGTCTCATGTGGGTAGGGCTGCTCGGTGATTATGGAGCGTTCAATTCCATGCTGGAAGACTCGGTCGCGGTCGTCAACTACCTGTTCGGTATAAACATTGTATATACAGGCATGGCCTCGCCCTTCATTGCGCTGAACGCCGCTATCAGCGCCCACGTGTGGCGGAGCGTGCCGTTCGCCTGCATCATCTTCCTGGCGGCGATCCAGGCCATTCCGACCGAGCAGTACCGGGCCGCGAGGGTGGACGGCGCCACGTCATGGAGCCGTTTCCGCTTCATCACTCTGCCCTGGCTTTACCACGCCGTGCTCGTCGTCGCCATCTTCGAAACCATGAACGGTTTCAGGGCCTTCGACCTGATCTACGCGCTCACAGGCGGCGGACCCGGCGACGCTACCCACGTGATCGCCTGGCAGACCTACAAGGAGGCCTTTGCCCGGCTCGATTTCGGCGGCGCCAACGCCTATTCCTACCTGATCACGGTGATCACCATGACCCTGGCCATCATCTACATCCGGCTGCTGTACCGCCGCGGTCTCGTACAGGGATAGGGGAATATCATGTGGCGTCGCGCCTCGCTTTACCTATATGCCCTGGTGGCCATGATCTACCTGACCCTGCCTTTCGCCTGGGTGACTGCCGTCAGTTTCATGCCCGAACGGGAGGTGACGCAGCAGCATTGGTGGCCGGAGGAACCCACCGTTGGGAACTACAGCCTCTATTTCCAGGTGGACGGCCGGTCGGCAGACGTAGGCGCCGCCATCGCCCGGCAGTTCCCCCGGGCCATCGCCAACAGCCTGATCATCGGCACGGCGGTGATGCTGCTCAACCTGACCTGCGGCTCACTTGCGGCTTACGCCCTGTCGCGCCTGCCGTTTCGGGGCAACCTGCTGCTCCTGCTTTTCTACCTCGGCTCCCGGAGCGTACCCGGCGTGGCCATCATGATCCCCATGTACCTGTTGATGCGGAGCTACGGACTCCTGGATACGCACCTGTCCGTGATCCTGTCCCACACGACCTTCACCCTGCCGTTCACCATATGGATCCTGAAGGGCTATTTCCAGACGGTGCCCCAGGACCTGGAACGGGCCGCGCGGGTCGATGGCTGCACACCCATAGGCGCCCTCGTGCGGATCTTTCTGCCTGTGACGACACCGGGGCTGGTCGCCGTGGGAATCTTTGCGTTTATCGCGTCCTGGGGCGAGTTTCTCTTCGCGCTGCTCTTCACCACCACTATCGCCTCCAGACCGGTAACGGTCCTGGCGTCGGATTTCGCGCAGGAACTGCAGGTGCCCTTTACCGTCATCGCCGCGGGCGGCGTACTGGTCATACTCCTGCCCCTGGTCCTGTCGTTCATTTTTCAGCGGCTCATCATACAGGGCATCGGCGGTTCGGTGACCGGTTAACCTGGGAGGAACTCCATTGGCAAGGGTTCGGTTGAACAACCTCACGAAGCACTTCGGCGACGTGGTGGCGGTGGACGACGTCTCCCTCGACATCGCAGACCGCGAGTTCCTGACGCTCCTGGGACCGTCGGGTTGCGGCAAGACCACCCTGCTCAACATGATCGCCGGGCTGGAGTCTCCGACGGCGGGCGAGGTGTGGTTCGACGACCAGGATGTCACGGCTGTCCCGCCCGAGCGGCGGGATATCGCCATGGTGTTCCAGACCTATGCCCTGTATCCCCACATGCGTGTCTTCGACAACGTCGCCTTCGGACTGAAGATGCGCGGCGTACCGGCGGTAGAACGGAAGCGCCTCGTCCTGGCGGCGGCGAAGACCATGGAGATCGAGCACCTCCTGGACCGCAAGCCCAGGGCGCTGAGCGGCGGCCAGCGGCAGCGGGTCGCCCTGGCCCGCGCCATCGTCCGCGATCCCGGGGTGTTCCTCCTCGACGAACCGCTGTCCAACCTGGACGCGCAGCTTCGGGTCGTGATGCGCACGGAATTGAAGCGGCTTCACGGCGATCTCGAAATGACCTTTGTCTACGTCACCCACGACCAGGCCGAGTCGCTGATCCTTTCCGACCGGATCGTGGTAATGAAGGAGGGGAAGATCCAACAGGTCGGAACGCCCGAATCCATCTATGACAATCCCGCTAACACCTTCGTGGCCGGGTTCGTGGGGAGTCCGCCCATCAACCTGCTTCGGGGCGTGTTGTCGCGGGACGGCGCGTCCGACTGGCGCGTAAAAGGTGAAGGATTTGCTTGTCCTGTGTCCTCATCGATGGTCGAGCGGATTGAACTTCCAGAAGGGAGAGAGGTCTACCTGGGCGTTCGGGCGGAGGATATCGGAATTGGGGGCGAGTCGAATTCCGCGCTCCAAGGTTTGAAGGGCGGTCAGTCCGTCGAACAGACCCCTCCAGCTTCCCCGCCCGCAGCAAGAGCATCCGTAGTGGTTCGCGAACCCATGGGCAGCGACCTGTACCTGACGGTGGATATCGGAGACAGCTTCGTCAAGATCCGCACCCGTCCGGACAACCGGATGGATAAAGGGGATAACCTGGACTTGTTCTTCGATCCGGGAAAGATTCACCTGTTCGACGGGGAGACGGGGGGGTCGCTGTTGGCGGTACCTTGTACTTGATCCCAGACTATCCCATTAATTGGAATACCAGTCCTCTGATTTGACCCGTAAATGATCCTCGAGACTGGGAATTCTTACCAACGATTAAGGGAGTTGGTTTTGGCAAGAAAATCTGGTGAACGTAGACGCCTTGACCTTTTCAGGTCCGGCAATGTCAAATGCCCTATCTGCTAGTCGCCATTCACAGAAGAAGCTGTCAGGACAGGCGAAAAGGTGGGAATGGAGCTCGTTCCACCCAAGGCTGTTGGTGGGTCAGTAAGATGTCTGACCTGCACCCCGTGCAATTCGGCAGCAGGTAAAGGTCTTGATCAGGCTGTGACGATGTTGAATCGCGAGATGACCGGTCGCGGTACTAAGGTACGTCTTGATATCTTTGGAACTGCACACACAACGTATTTTTTGTCAGACAGCGATGCAAAATTGAGGCTCGCAAGGCTGACCGAAAGAAACCCAGGTGCACAGAAACTCCGCGACGAGTTAGCTGGGAAGGAGATTTTGTTGTTGTCTGAGGTTAAGCGAGGCCCGGTATGGGATTTAAGTAGGGGTATCACATTACAGACTCTACAACCATCACCAATTCATGTAGCGATGAGTATGCTACGTTCAGCGTATCTAATGGTATTCTCGTTGTTAGGACAGGGAGGTTATGCCTATGCCAATAGTGAAGCGCTCATACAAATACGAAAGCAGATTATGAACCCGGACGAAGAACTGGTACCAGATCCGATCTGGGAACTTTCTAAACTGTTGAAATATAAAAACATACCATCAAACTATATACTGTTGAAGAGAAGTAAGCCTCAATTTTGGATGGTAAAGATTGGTAGTTTAGGTGTTATACTTCCACATGGCGGAACCATTACGAACTATGAAAATGTAACGGAACTTCCTGAAAATATAACTCTTGAAAGGCATGGCCTTGTGGGGTGGAAACCTGTTAAGTTTGGCCATCGGTTGGAACTCCCTTTGAACAAGGATTCGGAATTTGTAAATGAGGATCTTTTTGGGAGGGAGCTCTCCGTACCTCTGGATGCGTCCGAGCATCGGTTTATTGTTGTGAATCAGCAAGGCCTGCATACCACGTTTCTACCCATCGGGCGTAAACGCAAGACGTAGACATACATCGTGTTTGTTATTTTAAAATGAATGACACTGATGTCACTGCGGGTAACGTGCAAAAGTTGATTCGATGTCGGTTAGATTGGTCTTACGGAGTATTCAATTTTATGGCGCTGGCGGTTGTTTCAGTCAGGATCCAGAGCATACTCAGCAAGTTTTTCACAGATCGCGTTCGATGGATTGCGCCAAGAATATGTTCCTCTTATCCATGAATCTGTTTCGAAAGTCTCCGGTATTGTTTCTCCAACGATATTCAGTAATTCATCATGGGGGAGCAGATGCCAAACAGTGCCTATCGGGAAGCACATGTACAGGTCTTTCCCTATGTACTTTTTGTCAACAGTCATACGTCCCTTAAGTTGGACCTTCAGAGTATGATCTCCATCTTTATGGTATGCCAAGAAATCTGCGCCCTGCCAGTCGTCGGATAACCTGATGCTGTTGAATCCATATTCGGCAAGCAAGCTTGCAACTATATGAAAATTGTAAATCTCTTTCTGTTTGTGATTTAGTTCGTCATATTTGACTTTGTTCAATTTCATGTGGCGCCTTTGTTGAAATAAATGATAACAGTTCCAATGTATCTACTTTCAAACGGTATTCCCAAACAACAAAGACGGTCCAACCGTCAATATGGAACTCCGCTTGAATCTCTACGTCTCTGGCAACGTTCCTGGCGAGTTTCGGATCCCAATTGTCTCTATTCGACGCGGGACGTTTCGATCTAGCACTACTGTGCTGATGCCAGAAACAACCGTGAACGAAAACCACCACCCGATACCTGGCGAACGCCAAGTCGGGGTTACCCGGCAATTTCTTGAAGTGCAACCTGTATCGAAAACTGGCATGCCACGCTTCGCGGCGGACGTACATCTCCAGTTTGGTGTTCCCGCCTCGTACACTGAACATTACGCGGGATCGCACATCGGGTGTGACTGTATCTGCCATGCATTTAAGGATTTACGACGAGGATAGAGTGGGAAGTCTGTCGACTATTTTCCCTTAAGGTCAACGATTTCTTCGAGGCATTTACGGTGATATACGCCCAATTCCCTGAGATCGTCTTTATGCCATATCCCTTGTTTTTTCCTGCCGACTTCAAGAAGTTCCCCGCAACGCGCGCAGGGCTTGTATTCTTCGGGTTCGAATGCCTCCCTGTTTCGGCACAGTTTATTCATGATATCACTCCATCAGTCTGGAGATGCGCGAAATCGAGGTAAAGTTAAGAGATAAAGCACCCTAAAAGTGAACATTCAGCAGTCTTATAACAAAATTTGGATTTGTTTTTGTAATGAGTGTCGTCATTTCGGCGGTAACGGAAAAGTGCAACCGGGTGAAGTTCTTCAATGCTAACGATTGGTATGGCTACGGTGTGTGCTACCCAGTAGATATCAGCCATGGATATCACTATAACGAACCAATTACCTCTATTGATTGAGGAATTTTGCACAAGCGTGTGAATGAAGCAGCTTTTGGTATTTGGTTCCTAGAAACGTTGATCCATCGAAGTGATGATTCCGGCACGCCCTCAATCGATATCCTACGTACGACGGATCGTGGTTGCGTCATGCAAGTCGTAGGTCAAATCCATATCGTTTGGTCGCCAGTATAACACAACGTCCGTATCAAGATTCATACGTCACTACCCTCCCTCACTTCTGCTCGTCCGGGGCGTTAGGCTGTCCGGGGTGCGATCCGCCGGCGTTTTTGGACGTGTTGCCGCCGTCCAGCGGCATCATGGCGCCGGTGACCCAGCTGGAGGCGTCGGAGGCCAGGAAGATGGCGAGGCCCTGGATGTCTTCCGATTTCCCCAGCCGGCCGATGGGGATACCCCGGAGGTAGGTGTCGCCCAGCTTGGCGTCGGCGTCGATGCGCTTCTGCAGATCGTTGTTCATGATCTGGGCGCATACGATAGCGTTTACGCGCACTCCCTTGCTGCTCCATTCGGTGCTCATCTCCCGCGTCATCTGGGCCACGCCGCCCATGGCGATGCTGTAGGCCATGTGGCCACGCCCGAGGGCCGAAAGCCCGGCGATGGACACGATGTTGATGATGCTGCCGCGGCCGGCGTCTATCATGCGCCTGGCGCCTTCCTGGCAGCAGACATACCTTCCGACGACCAGGTTGTTCAGGGTCTGTATGAGTCCCGTTTCGGAGATCTCAAGCGGTGATCGGTGGGAGCCGGCTTCCCCGGCGACATTGGCCAGTACGTCGATACGGCCGTAGGCTTTGTCCAGCCGTGCGAACATAGCCCTGATCTGCGCGCCGTTGGAGACGTCGCAAACGACCGGCACGGCGCGGCGGCCCAGGCGTTCGATCTCCAGGGCCGTATCCTCCATGCCCGCCTCGTTTATGTCGGCAAGCATGAGATCCGCTCCTGCCTCGGCGAATCCCAGGGACATGGCCCGGCCCATGCCGCTGGCCGCGCCGGAGACCAGGGCCACGCGTCCGCTCAGGTCAAATAATGGATGTGACATTTTCCGCTCCTTTTCGTGCCGGTTCCGGATGGGGAACCCGGCCATGTCGTAATTCCTTAAAATCAATGCACAGATGTCGGAATGCCGCGCGTATCGGTGTGAGTACGCGGGTATTCCCCTTTGCGTTTACGGCTTCAACAGCGTATATTATACGGGTCGCGGCACCTATTTAGCCAGTCGAAATTACGACAACCTTCTCGGCGGGTTTCGATGCCTCCCTTAAAAGTCGTATCCGATTACGAACCCCGGGGTGATCAGCCTAAGGCGATTGATGAAATCGTCCAGGGCGTGCGCCGTGGGGACAAGCACCAGTGTCTACTCGGCATCACGGGCAGCGGCAAGACCTACACGATGGCCCAGGCCATCGCCCATTTGCAGAAACCGACCCTCGTCATTTCGCCCAACAAGACCCTGGCCGCCCAGCTTTACGGGGAGTTCAAGGGGTTCTTCCCGAAAAACGCCGTCGAATACTTCATAAGCTATTACGACTATTACCAGCCCGAAGCGTACATGCCCGTGACAGACACCTATATCGAAAAGGATTCGTCCGTCAACGAGGACCTGGACAAGCTCCGGCTGCGGGCGACTAGCTCGTTGCTTGAGCGGCGGGACGTGGTGATCGTCGCTTCCGTGTCCTCCATTTACAGCCTGGGGTCGCCGGACGAGTGGAGGGAATTCATCCTCCTGGTGGAACGCGGCGAGTGCTACGAGCGGGACATGATCATGCGCAAGCTGATCGACATGCACTACAACCGGAACGACTACGATTTCGCGCGGGGCACGTTCCGCGTAAGGGGAGACACTCTCGACATCCTGCCCGCGGACCAGGAAAAGGGTCTCCGCATCGAGATGTTCGGCGACGAGGTCGACCGTATCACCGAGTTCAATCCCCTGACGGGCGAAGTACTCGCTGAGCGGGATCGGATCGCCATCTACCCGGCGCGTCACTTCGTCACCACGGCGCCGCGCCTGGAGCAGGCCATGAAGGCCATCGAGGTGGAACTGGACGAGCGGCTGCGGGTGTTGTACGACGAGAACAAGCTCCTCGAAGCGCAGCGGTTGGAACAGCGCACGCGCTTCGACCTGGAAATGATGCGGGAGATCGGGTTCTGCGCCGGCATCGAAAACTACTCCATGCACCTGTCGGGCCGGGCTCCTGGCGACCGCCCCTTCTGCCTCTTCGACTTCTTTCCCAGCGACTTCCTGCTGGTCATCGACGAATCCCACGTCTCACTGCCGCAGCTACGGGCAATGTACAATGGCGACCGTTCACGGAAGACCACCCTGGTCGAACACGGTTTCCGCCTGCCGTCGGCGCTGGACAACCGCCCGCTGACCTTCGAGGAATTCGAGTCGATGGTCAACCAGGTGATCTTCGTATCGGCGACGCCGGCCGACTATGAACTGAACCAGTGCAAGGGCGTCGTGGTCGAGCAGATCATCCGTCCTACCGGGCTGATGGATCCCAACATCGTCGTGCAGCCCGTGGAGAACCAGATGGACGATCTCCTGGCCCGCATACGCGAACGTGCGGAGTGCCAGGAACGGGTGCTGGTGACAACGTTGACCAAGCGGATGGCCGAGGACCTGACCGATTATCTCAGGCAGCTCCACGTCCGGGTGCGGTATCTACATTCCACGATCGACTCCATAGAACGCGTCGAGATCCTGCGCGACCTGCGCCTCGGCAAGTTCGACGTGCTCGTCGGCATCAACCTCCTCCGCGAGGGGCTCGACCTGCCCGAGGTCTCCCTGGTCGCCATCCTGGACGCGGACAAGGAAGGGTTCCTGAGATCGGAACGCTCGTTGATCCAGACCGCGGGACGGGCGGCGCGCAACGTGCGCGGCGAAGTGATCTTCTACGCGGACAACATCACGAAATCCATGCGCCGGGCCCTGGACGAGACGACTCGCCGGCGTACGCTGCAACACGAATACAACGAACTGCACGGGATCGAACCCGAGACGGTGTACAAGTCCATCGAGGAGATAATCAGGACCACCGCGGTGGCCGACGTGAAATCGGTGGACGACGACATGCCGATCCTCAATACCATCGCCCGGATGGACCAGAGTACCGTCGTGGAAGAACTCAAGCATGCCATGTACGAGGCGGCCGCCAACCTGGAGTTCGAGAAGGCGGCCAAGCTGCGCGACGAAATCAACCGGCTGGAATCCCAACCCGTGAAATGAGGCAGTTCCCCCACCCGGGCGGATCACCTCCCGCCCTGGCTGGTTGTGGCCTGTCCGCCTGCCCATGCTGCTACCTCTCCAGGCTGAAAGCCCTACTTTTTCCCGGCCCGTAGTCACCTACGTGCTGCTCGCCGCCAACGTGGCCGTCTTCCTATTCCAGGCAGTCCTGAGTCCGCTGGGCGAACAGATATTCATTTTCAAGACCGCGGCCGTTCCTTTCGAACTGACCCATTTCGTCGACCGGCACACCATTCCCATACCGGGAACTTCCGTGCTCTATCCCGACGCCCTCGTGCCCTTTCCCCTGACCCTGATCACGGCCATGTTCGTTCACGGGGGATTCATGCATCTCGGCGGCAACATGCTGTACCTGTGGATCTTCGGCAACAGCGTGGAAAGCGCCATGGGTTCGGCCCGCTACCTGCTTTTCTACATATTGGCTGGCCTTTGCGCCACGCTTGTGCACGTGATTTCCGATCCCGATTCCGCCATCCCGATGATCGGCGCCAGTGGCGCGATCGCGGGGGTCCTGGGCGCTTATTTTATCCTGTATCCCAGGGCCTACATCAAGACTTTCGTCCTGCTGTTCATCTTCATCCAGATCATCCACGTCCCGGCGGTCATCATCCTCGGGATCTGGTTCCTGCGGCAGATCCTGGGTATCGGAAGCGACGGCGTGGCCTGGTATGCTCACATCGGCGGTTTCCTCGTCGGCATGTTCCTCGTGCGGCGTTTCCTGAAAAGCCGGCCTCGGACGATCTACATCGATCCAAGGGGTGAGTGGTGAAAGGTCAACCGGTGGGGCGGAGACTGGATACCTCCTTTCTTGATTCGTTTTGCCTGGGCCGAGGGGCCGCCGTGGCCATCGTCGGCAGCGGCGGCAAGGCCACGCTGATGTACCGGCTGGCCGGTGAAGCCGTCGCGCGGGGTTACGCCGTAATCACGACGTCCACCACCCATCTCCACCCGCCCACGTCGAAGCAGACCGGGGGGCTCTTTGTTACAGAAGAGATGCCGGACTGGCCCACTTTCCTTCCCGGCGAACTTGAAACACGCCGACACGTGACCGTTTTAGGCGCTCGTCCACGGCCCGACAAGCTCAAGGGGTTGAACGCGGATGAATTGGAAACACTGATGGAAATCTGCGCGCCCGACATGCTGCTGATAAAGGCCGACGGCGCCCGTGCCCGTTTGTTCAAGGCGCCAGGCGACCACGAACCCGTGGTGCCGGCGGGAACGACACGGGGCGTGATCGTCGCCAGCCTCAATTCCGTCGGGATTCTTCTGAACGAACGGCAGGTACACCGGCCAGAACGCGTGGGCATGTTGACCGGACTTGGACAGGACGAGCCGGTCACGCCCGAGGTCATCGCCGGGGTGGTCAGTCATCCCGAGGCCTACCTGCGGGCATTTCCGAAATCCGTACCCCTTTTCTTGTACCTTTCCTGTGCCGGTGACGAAGGCGCCCGGCAGTTGGCCAACCGCATCGTCGACGCCGTGCCCGATTCAGTCTTTGCCGGTATCTACAGTGGGGACATACAACGGTCGAAAGCGGAGGTGACCCGGCTTGCGTGACCTGTATTCTCTTACCTTGTTGACACCCATCCCCTGCCGTGGTAATATCTACCCACGCCGCAGACCTACTCTGACTGAGCATCGCAGCGAGCGACGGTACGGAGTCGGAGATGCAGCGCGCTAACGTGAGGTTTCGAAGACGCAGCGTGCCACGGTGAGACTTCACTGAGTTTAATCCTGGTTATCAAAGGACCGTTCTTATGTCTCGTTTTCGCTTCTCCCTGATCGCTTTATGCACGGCCATCCTGGTATCAGGTTGCGGCAGTGGTGATCCGGACAGGCGCATCGTGACGGTCTATTCGCCCCACGGCAAACCGATCCTGCCCGAGTTCGAGAAACTCTTCGAGGCCGCCCATCCCGATGTCGACGTCCGCTGGCTCGATATGGGTTCCCAGGACGTGCTCGACCGTGTGCGTTCGGAGCGCGCCAATCCCCAGGGCGATGTCTGGTGGGGCGCGCCGGCGACCAACTTCATCCAGGCCGCCGACGAGGGCCTTCTTAGCCCCTACCGGCCGACGTGGGCGGACGCCCTTCCTCCGGAGTTCAGGGATGACGAGGACCGCTGGTACGGCACGGCGCAGTTGATTCCCGTCATCGCCTTCAACAATCTCGAACTGACGAAGGAGACTGCGCCCGGGGACTGGGACGAATTGCTCGATCCCAGGTGGCGGGACCTGATCGTGATCCGTTACCCGCTGGCGTCCGGCACGATGCGGACGGTCTACTCGGGGATGATCTGGCGTACGTACCGGGACTCCCGGTCACCCGACGCGGGATATGAATGGCTCACGCGGCTCGATGCCAACACGAAGGACTACGCCGCCGATCCGAACATGATGTTCCAGAAGCTGGCCCGCAAGGAAGGGCTGGTTTCCATCTGGCTGATGAGCGATATCATGCTGCAGGTGGACCGGTATGCATATCCCTTCGATTTCGTCGTGCCGAGCAGCGGCGCCCCCGTGCTGACAGACGGCATCGCGCTGATCGCAAACGGGAAGAACCCCGAGGACGCCCGGCTTTTCTACGAATTCGTCACCAATGTCGACAGCACCGTAATGCAGGCCACGGAGTATTACCGAATCCCGACCCGCGGCGACATACCGAAAGACCGCCTGCCTTCGTGGATGGCCGATCTTTCCGTCACGCCCTTCGACATCGACTGGAAAGTCTTCTCCGAACAGTCCAGAACCTGGATGAAGTACTGGGACGACAACATCAAGGGCCGGGGATAGCCTTTTCCGCAGTGGTCCTTTACTGATCTACGCCCATGGCCCAGGTCACCCTCAATCGGCTCACCAAGCATTTCGACCGCACCCCGGTCGTGAAGGGCATCAGCCTGACGGTGGCCGACGGAGAGTTCTTCAGTCTCCTCGGACCGAGCGGGTGCGGCAAGACGACCATACTCCGCATGATCGCCGGGTTCATCTTTCCCACCTCCGGCTCCGTGCTCTTCGACGACCAGGACGTCTCCTACATTCCCGCCCACCGGCGGAACACCGGGATGGTGTTCCAGAATTACGCGCTCTTCCCCCACATGACCGTTTTCGAGAACGTGGCCTTCGGCCTGCGCACCCGGAAGGTGCCCGGTCAGGAGATGGCGGACCGCGTGGCGCGGGCGCTCGGCCTGGTGGGGCTGACCGGCCTGGAACGGCGGCCCGTGCCCCAGTTGTCCGGCGGACAGCAGCAGCGGGTGGCTCTCGCCCGGGCCGTGGTTATCGAGCCCGACCTGTTGCTGCTCGATGAGCCGCTGTCCAACCTGGATACGAAACTGCGGGAAGAAACGCGCGACCAGATCAGGGAACTGCAGACGAAACTGGGCATCACGGCCATCTACGTTACCCACGACCAGGAGGAGGCGCTGGCCGTTTCCGACCGGATCGCGGTGATGGAAGAAGGCGTGTCCCGGCAGCTGGACCGCCCGGACGTGATCTACCGTAGGCCTGCCAACCGCTTCGTGGCCGCCTTCATGGGCAACATGAACCTCTGGGAGGGCGTGGTGGCGACCGACGAGGGAAGGACCGTCTTCCGGCACGAAAGCGGCCTGGTCGTCGCCCTTCACGGGGATACCGAACCAGTGGAGGGTCCCGTTCACCTGGCCCTGCATCCCGAGTCCGCGGGCCTGACCGGCGATGACGAGGAAGGCACGGTCGCGGGCGTCGTCACCGCCCGGCGTTACAAGGGTGCGACGGTAGAATTCACCGTCGATGCCGGGGGCGTGTCCATTCAAGTCGTCGAGAACGCGGAAGGTCCGATGGCCGCGAGGCAGCCCGGTGAGTCGGTATGCGTCCTCATCCCCGGCGACCAGGCGATCATCCTGAGGGATTGAACCGGACCATGACCCTTCCCGCCGCTCTCCGCCAGCCCCGCATCCTCGTATTCATTCCCCTGGGATTCATCATAATTGGATACATCGTGTATCCGGGCGCGCTCGTCCTGTGGGAAAGCCTTTTCCGGGAGGGACAGTTCGGCTTCGGCAACTACGGGGAGTTTTTCGACCCGGAGTACCCTTCCTACATGGAAGGTCTTTTCAACAGCGTCATGGTCTCCGTGGGCAGCGTGCTGCTTTCGGCCCTCATCGGCGTTCCCCTGGCCCTCATCTTTACCCATTACGAGTTTCCCGGCCGGTCCGTTTTCTCGGCACTGGCCACGCTGCCCATCGTTCTGCCTCCCCTGGTGGGCGTCCTCGCCTTTCTGTTTCTCTACAGCGAAAGCGGCATGGTCCCTCGCCTCATCCAGGCGGCCCTGGGGCTGGAGCGGCCGCCCTTCTCGCTGAACGGGGTGTGGGCTGTGCTGCTCGTGCACGGTTACACGATGTACGTCTTCTTCTACCTCTTCACTTCGGCGGCGCTCAGGAGCATAGACCCGGCGGTCACCGAGGCGGCCCGCAACCTGGGCGCGTCGACGTGGTACTGCTTCCGGGCGGTCACGCTGCCCCTCCTGACGCCGGCCATGGTGGGGGCGACGCTCCTGGTGTTCATGACGTCCATGAATTCTTTCAGCGCGCCGTTCATCTTCGCCGGCGGTTTCCGCTTTCTCAGCCTGAACATCTACACGTCCAAGCTGAACGGAGACATGGCCATGGCCGTCACGCAGACCGTGGTCCTCTCCGCCTTTTCTATCGCCTTTCTATTCTGGATGCGCCAATACGAGGGGCGGCGGCAGTACGCCATGAGCACCAAGGGAACGGCTACCGTCCGCCGCGAGATCCGAGGACGCGGGGCGCGCCTGCTTGCGGGCGCCGCAGGGATCGCCATGGTGGTCGTGCTCCTGCTGCCCCACCTGACCATCCTCCTCTTGTCATTCGTCCAGGACGGCACATGGACGCACCAGATCCTGCCACAGGTATACACGATGGATAACTATGGGCGGCTCTTCCAGGATCCCACGTTCTGGGAACCGATCCGGAACAGCCTGAACATGGCGGTGATCTCGACGGCGGCCGACGTGGCGATCGGAGTGACCGCTGCATACCTGGTGGTAAAGGGCACGTTCCGGGGCCGCCGCGTGCTCGACGCGCTCGTGATGTTGCCCTGGGCACTGCCCGGCACGGTGGTGGCCATCAACCTGATCGTCGCCTTCAGCCAGGGCACGCCGTTCAGCTTCGGCCAGGTGCTGGTCGGTTCCTTCTGGCTGCTGCCCATCGCCTACTTCGTCCGCCACCTGCCCATCGTATTCCGGGCGTCATCGGCGGCCTACAGACAGTTGGACGACTCACTGGAGGAGGCGGCGCGCAACCTGGGCGCGGGGTGGTTCTACGCCTTCCGCCGGGTCACCTTGCCGCTCATCGGTCCCGGCGTGCTCGCAGGTACGCTGCTGGCCTTCGTTACCGCCCTGGGCGAATTCGTGGCCTCCATCCTCCTGTACGTCTATGACAATAGGCCGATCGCCATGGAGATCCTGTCCCATCTTCGCCAGTTCAACATCGGTAGCGCCGCGGCCTACGGCGTCCTGCTCCTGCTTCTCGTTTCCGTCGTGCTGCTGGGTTCCAACTACATCTCCCGCGGCACGGCGCAGCGCAGTCTTTCTTAACCCCCGCCTATGCGACGCGATTATTTCCTCTTCATCTCGGCCTTCGTCATGGACTTCTGCACGGGCCTGGTGTCCTTCGCCGTGCCGTTGCGAGCGCTCGACATGGGCGCTTCGGTGGTGGAACTGGGATTTATCGGCACCGCGGGCTCGCTGAGTTTCACCGTGGCCTGCACCTTCACGGGAAAACTGGCCGACCGATTCGACCGCCGCCGCCTCATGGCCATCTCCGCCGGCCTGACGTCTGCGGTTTTCTGTATGCTCTTTTTTGCGATGAACTACTGGATGCTCCTCGTCGGCGCGGCCCTGGGTTGGGGACTGCTGGCCCTCTTCTGGCCGACCCTGCAGGCGATCCTGGCCGAGAACCGCAGCCGGGGGCAACTGGTGAAGACCCTCGGCACGTTCAACATGTTCTGGACCCTGGGGTTCATGTTGGGACCGGCGGCGGGAGGATATCTCTATCTCGTGGGCCCCCTGGTTCCCTTTGCCACCAGTATGATCGGTATGGCGGTGCTCACGCTGGCGATACACTTTTTGCGGTTCAAACCATCCGCGGTTCGTGATGCGGAACTGGAGGACGAGCCACGGGGTCACGTAGACACGGCGCGCTTCCGCTGGATCGCCTGGACGGCCAGTTTCACGGCATTTTTCATGATGGGCATGCTCAATAACCAGTTCCCCAAGCTCGCCGCCGTACTCCTCATTCGGCCTGATACGCTGGGGATACTTCTGGCCATACCACGCCTCATACAGATGCTGATCTTCCTGGTCGCGCGGTACACGACGTGGTGGCAGTTCCGGCTCAGGCCCCTCGTTATTCCCCAGGTCATCGCCGTGATCGGCATGATTGTCGTCGCGACACAGGATTCAACCGTTGTGATCGCAATCGCCTTCGGAACCGTCGGGTTGCTGGTGGGCGCCGCCTTTTCGGCGAGCCAGTTCTATTCTTTTTTCCAGGAGGAACGCAAGGGGGAAAGAGGTGCCCGCAACGAGATGATCATCGGCATGGGCATGGTGTCGGGACCCCTGATCGGTGGCGTGCTGGCGCAGCTCATCGGCCTGCGCATGCCGTACGTGCTGTGCTGCATCGTGCTGATTACGGGGATGTTGGTCGAATACCGGTGGTACCGGAAGCGGGGATAACACCGCTCCGTATACCAGTTCACTCTTCTGATTTTCAAAAATAGACTCGAGAAAACTCAGGATTCTCCGACTGATACATCTGTAGACATGGTCAGATGGAGTCGCCAGGAACGGAGAATCGTTTTGTCTCAGTTCGTCATAGACACGCACGCCACGGTCCGGGAGTTCGAAGCCGCGGGTATCGAAACCAGGCAGGCGGAAGCCATCGTCAATGCCATGGCGAATACCCGGGACGACCTTGCGACGCAAGATGATCTGTATGAATTGAAGACCGGTTTGGATTCGTTAAGGTCGGATTTTGATTCGTTAAGGTCGGATTTTGATTCGTTAAGGTCGGATCTTGAGAGGTTTGCAACAAAAGAGGATCTGAAGCAGTACGCGACGAAAGAGGATCTGAAACAGTTTGCGACGAAAGAGGATCTGAAACAGTTTGCGACGAAAGAGGATCTGAAACAGTTTGCGACGAAAGAGGACTTGGAGCGATTTGCAACGAAGGAAGACCTGCTGCGCTTTGCAACGAAAGAGGACCTGGAACGGTTCGTTACTAAGGAGGAATCTGAGCAGTTCGCTACCAAGGCCGAGTCTGTAACATGTTTTGTGTAACTGGCAATAGCCTGTATCTTGCTCAAAAGGAGGAAGTGCTATGGCCAGAGAAAGAAAACCCCCAGGTAAGATCGACCGTCTTCTCGATGAACTTATGGAAGACGGGGTGGACGCCGAGGACCTTTTCGGCGAAGACGGCCTGCTCAAGCGCATGAAGAAGCGCATGGCCGAGCGGATCCTGGAAGCCGAGCTCACCGATCATCTCGGCTACGAGAAGCATGCCCCCGATGGCAGGAACCGCGGCAACAGTCGCAACGGCAAGACCACCAAGACGCTCAAGGACGACAAGGGCGCTCTGCCGGTAGAGATCCCCCGGGACCGCGAAGGCAGCTTCGATCCGAAGTTGATCCGCAAGTACCAGACGCGTTGGCCCGACTTCGACGACAAGATCATCTCCATGTACGCAAGGGGCATGAGCACCCGGGATATCCAGGGCCATATCGAAGACCTCTACGGGGTGTCCATCTCGCCCGAATTGGTCTCGCGGATCACCGACGCCGTGACCGACGAGGCCCTGGCCTGGCAGTCGCGGCCCCTGGATGAGATCTACCCGATCCTGTTCCTGGATGCCCTGTTCGTCAAGATACGTGATAGCGGCAGCGTACGGAACAAGGCGGTCTACCTGGCCCTGGGCGTTAACCTGCGCGGCGACAAGGAACTCCTGGGGCTCTGGATCGAGCAGAACGAAGGGGCAAAGTTCTGGCTCCACGTACTGACCGAACTGAAGAACCGGGGCGTTGCCGATATCTTCATCGCCTGTTGCGACGGCCTCACCGGCTTCCCCCAGGCCATAGAGACGGTGTACCCCAAGGCCCAGGTGCAGCTCTGCATCGTCCACATGGTGCGTAACAGCCTGACCTACGTCTCCTGGAAGGACCGTAAGCAGGTGGCCAAGGATCTCCGGGCGATATACCAGGCCGCTACCTTGGAGCAGGCTGAGGCCGCGCTTTATCGCTTTGCCGAACACTGGGATAAGCAATATCCCACGATCAGCCGGCTATGGCGCAGACACTGGGACCATCTGACCCCGTTCTTCGCCTTCCCACAGGAGATCAGGAAGGTCATCTACACTACGAATGCCATCGAATCCATGAACCGGGGCCTGCGCAAGATCATCAAGACCAGAGGCGCTTTCCCCACGGACGAGGCGGCCAGGAAACTGCTCTATCTGGCCCTGCTCAATCTGTCCCGAAGGTGGACCCGGCCCCTTGTCCACTGGACAGCCGCAATCAACCAGTTCATCATCATGTACGAAGACAGAGTGCCCATCACATGAAACTGTCAGTTACACAAAATCCGTGACAGACCCCCAAGGCCGATCTGGAGATGCTAAGAAAAGAACTGGAATCGCTGGGAATGGGCTTGGAAACGAAGATCAGCGGGGCTGTTAACAAGATACTAATCTACATGTTCAGCTTCGCGACCTTAATCATTGGTGTTTTAAAATACCTTTAGTCCCAATCCTCAGTTTTACAGACTAGAGGGAAGACTGGTCCGCACATCGTGGTTATTGCGACTCCGCGATCCGCTTGATCACATCCAGCCCCTTGGGCCAGGTCTCGTTGAAATACTCCACGAAATCGTTAAACGTGTCGGTGACGACGGTCAAATGGGTATCGCCGTCGACATCCTTCAGCGTGTAGTTTTCGTACGCCGGCGTCCACGACTTCACCTCGTCGCTTTCCGTGTCTTCCACGCCCTGCCTGATGTAACCGATGTGTCGGATGGCCATGTACTCGAACGGCCGGTTTTCATCAATCACGCTGACCATGCCGTCGTTGTCCCCAGTCAGGAACCGAATCTCGCTGCCCTCGCTCCAGTCGCCCACGTAATAGGACCCCTCGGCAAAAATGCTCGACCACTTCCTGAAAGATGCATCGTCGAAAATGGCGTGCCATACCCGTTCCCTCGAAGCGTTAATCGTTTTCGAGTAGCTGAGTTTCTCTATGGCATGCTGGTCTGTCATCGAATCATCCTTTTATTCGGTGGGAGTTGTTGACGGCTGACCCATCGCTAAACGTGGATAGTCTTATCCTTCGTTTACTGCGGACTTTTCAATGACATCAGGTAGTCGATCCAGGGCTTTTTCCAAACGGTCGACACACGCCTCTTTTCCCAGTACGGCGACCAGGTGGAACAGGGACGGTCCCCCCATTTCCCCGGTCAGCGCCACGCGGCACGGATGGATGAACTGGGCAGCCTTCAGTCCATGGCGTTCCGAAAGATCCCGGATGACACCTTCTACTGCCTCCGTGTCGAAAACCTCAATCGCCGCGAATTCATCGCGGAGCCAGCCGATCCGTTGGGATACGGCTTCCGGCTCCTTCGACCAGTGTTTCCGCACGGCCTTGGGATTGTACGCGAAGTCGTCGGTAAAGAAGAACCTGCCCTGCTCCGCGAAGTCGGCCAGCGTGCGGCACCTTTCCCGGAGCAGCCCCATGACCTCCAGTGCATAGGCGTGGTCTGTGTCCTGCCCGTCGCCGACCAGACCCTCTAGACTCAGGAATGGCTGTGCCAGTGACCAGAGATCTTCATTGGAACGGGACATGATGTGCTGCCCGTTCAGCCACTCGAACTTGCGCAGGTCGAACACGGTGTCCCGTTTGTGGACCTGGTCCAGCGAGAAGCGCTCCAACAGTGCGGCGCGGGTGAAGAACTCCTGGTCATCGCCGGTCTGCCAGCCCAGGAGCGAGAGGAAGTTGACCACGGCGTCGGAAAGGTAGCCGGCGTCCCGGTACTCGGTGACGGACACGGCGCCATGTCGTTTCGACAGCTTCTTTTTGTCCTCCCCCAGGATACTGGGCAGATGGGCGAATTCGGGCACCTCCGCGTCCAGGGCCCGGAACAGCTGGATGTGCTTGGTGGTGTTGGTCAGGTGATCGATGCCGCGGATCACGTGGGACACGTTCATGTCCAAGTCGTCGACCACCACGGCCAGGTGGTATAGGGGCGTGCCGTTGGAACGGAGGATGACGAAATCATCGATGGTCTCGTTGTCCATCTCGATCTCGCCGAGTATCCGGTCCCGGAAAACGGTTTTTCCGTCAGGGATCATGAGCCGTATGACCGGGTGGCGGCCCTCGGCTTCCAGCGCTTCCGCCTCGGAAGACGATATTTCGGCGTAGCGGCGGTCGTTGCGCCAGGACCGGCCCTCCGCCAGGGCTTCCCGCTTCTTCGCTTCAAGTTCTTCAGGAAGATAGTAGCAACGGTAGGCCTTACCCGCTTCGACAAGGGACTCGGCCCGGGACCGATGCCGGTCGGCACGATGGGACTGGTAGACGACCTCTTCGTCCCAGTCAATGCCCATCCACCGCAACACCTCGAATATGGCGTCGACCCACTCCTGGCGGGAACGCGCGGTGTCGGTATCTTCGATGCGCAGCAGGAAGCGGCCCTTTTCCCTGCGGGCGAAGAGCCAGTTGAACAGGCCCGTGTGCGCGCTGCCGATGTGCAGCAGTCCGGTGGGGCTGGGGGCAAAGCGAACGCGGATGGGACGGGACATGGATCGTTACGTTGACTGGAGATCGCGGCTGCCGGTATCGGTCGATGCGGGAGCAGCATCATCGGACGTTCGCGCGGCATCGGCCGCGGAGGTCGTGGAACCGGTCGAAGCCACGGTTGCGGCGTCCGGTTGTGCCTCAAGCGTCAGGTTTACGCCGCCGATCACTCCGGCAACCAGGTTGTACAACCAAGAGGACAGCGCGACCACCAGCGAGCCGAGTACGGCATACATGATGGTTATCACGATCCAGGCGATGACCGCGATGAATCCCGTGGCACTGACGACGTACCCCATCTCTTCGGGCATGCCTTCGGACATCCCCATCATGCCGACAAAACTCGCCATGACCGTGATCAGCACGGCGTACAGGGCGCCCACGACAAACCCCACCGCACCGCCTATCACGAAGGTGAGCTTGACTGCGGACCACGTATCGATACGCTTCAGTTGGTACTTCATGGTTGACACTCCTGGCATGGACCGAGGCAAATCAGTGAATCACGACTCATCGGAAGAAGTAACAAGACAATACGATTAACGGAGAGGGAGGGATTCGAACCCTCGGTAGGCTTTTGACCCACAATCGATTAGCAGTCGATCCGATTCAGCCACTCTCGCACCTCTCCGGAATGAAATCCAGAGCCGTTGTACGGTGGGGGTGGGATTCGAACCCACGGTACCCGCAAAGGTACAACGGTTTTCAAGACCGTCTCTTTCGGCCACTCAGACACCCCACCCTGGCAGGCTGCCAATATAGGCTGATGCCGCGGAAGGTGTCAAACTAAATCAACGGGTCTGCACGTCTCAACTATATGCTCACGTAAATGCACTAACACTCGCTTCAGATTGCTTGTTAGAATAAAGAATGACTCGCGGGCGCTCGACAGGATGAGGACTACGAACTCGAGACCAAACTGCTTCCAATCGACCGGATCGATTCAGTCAATCTCCGGGAATACGAACGACTGTTTTTCGATCACTCATTGAAGGCCAGGTGATGCGCCTCTTCCACCCCTTATCGGTCTTTACCCATTCGTTCTCCAGCGCCGGCAGAAGCTGGTGCCTGACCCATCCGCTGTCTGGCGGCCAGGTTGTTAATCAGCCCGGTCTATCAACCGCATCAGGTTCGATACGTGAAGCTTCAGACGGCGCCTGCCCTCATCCGTGAGCTGGTACCAGGTCACCGGCCTCCGGTCGCGGAAAGTCTTCTCGATCGACAAGTAACCTGCGTCTTCGAGCTTGCGCAGGTGTGTGCCGATGCTGCCGTCCTTTTCCTCAAGCACCTGTTTCAACCGACTGAAGGACATCACCTCGTGCTTTGAGAGCAGAACACAGATGGCCAGGCGCACCCGGTGTTCGAGGAGACCCGCCAGCGCTTCCAATTCGTCCAGGGAAGATATGTCGGGATCAGTTGGTGGCATCCTGTCTCCTCGTTCCAAGGAACGCCTGTACCGTCAGGGCACCCGCGAGGACGACCCCCGTGGTGGTCCATCCGTATTCCGGCACGAAGATGGTGACGGGAAAGCAAAGTCCTACAAGGATACCTATTGGTAAAAGTCGGCGATTGAAGTGCAGACCTGCGTGAAAGTAGGTCAGGGCGAGCAGCAGCACCCAGAGCGAACCCATGCCGGGACCGCTCAAATGACCCCCTGCGACCAGCAGCACTCCGAGCAGTCCCGCGACCATGAACGCCAGCCAGTGGTACATGATTCGAAAACCCATCTGACGATCGGCCTGGCCAATATTAATGCACGCCCGCTTACCTAGCCAGGCACTGAGCACCATACCGACCGGAGAGGCGACGAGCCAATACAAACCTATCCACGACGGTTCTGGGGCAAAATCCGTCAGGGTGAAGCCGCACAGCGCTATCACCGCCCAGAGCAGGTAAATGGACCGGCAGGGAACGTTTTCCGATCGGTCCGCCACGGCCCGAACGTAGGCCACGTCTTCCCTGAGTTTTTCCATGTTAGTCATGATTCCCTCCATTATATAGATAACTAAATAAATATGATTACTCTGAAAATTAGAGTTAACTCTCATGAATGTCAACATCCAAATACATAATCTCAAGATGTGGCTGAGATCTACTGTTGACTGAACATGCTGAAGGCATATTAGATGTGCTGTTCCCCTATGACTTGAAATGCTGTGACAGAATTTCGTTAGACTCACAGTAACTGCTTCAAAAGAATACGTTTACACTGAAGTATTTACGCCGTATTTTCCAGAGACGGTCGTTCATAGCACAAGTTCAATATAGCAACTCAAGGCGAACTCTTGGTTTTTTTCTCGATCATAAAAAAACGGATCTGCCGAAGCCTTTTGACCCTATTCCTGACGATTGCGACCCAGGGATGCGGCGAGCCGACTTCGAGCGTCATCAGTGAACTGCAGATGCGCCTGGCGGCCCAGTCGCCTATCCGGCAGCACGTCCGTTCGGTCGTCGTGACTCTATCGGGTACGGCGGTTCGTTCCGCCGCGAACAGTGAATTCGGAACCCCTGGCAACATGCCCCATACCATCGACCTGGTCGAACTAGGGGGAAGCGATACGCGAATACTGGAGGTGTTTTCCCTGGCCGAAGGCAGGTACGACGCTGCGCGTCTTAACATTCAGGAAATCAACGTGACTCTGTTGAACGGTGCGCAGTTCAACGAGGTGTTTCCGGATCCGCAGGGTAAGGAGATGATCGTCGAAGCGACCTCCCCGGTAGTCGTCGAGCGTGGACGAAAAGCGGACGCGGTGATCGATTTCGACCTGATGCGTTCGATCGTCTTCGAGGGCGACGCCCAACAGGTCCGTGACATCACCGGGATCAGGTTTACGCCAGTTGGCCGGCTGGTCGACCTGGCGAGTTCGGGCCAGGTTTCCGGCAGCGTCAAGCACGATAACGGCACGCCCGCGGTCCTCAGGGACGACGTGCCGCTGCGTGGCTATTCCATTACCATCTTTCAGCCTGGAAGGACGGATTCGGTGACGGTCTATTCCGACGACGACGGCCGGTACTCGGCCTATTTCATGGCCGCCGGATCCTACGCGATGAAGGGTCCGCAGACGGAAGACACTGAAGCCTGGTCGATCGGTAACGTCGTGGTAACCACCGCCAGTACCACGCGCCAGGATATCGTCGCCACGAAGCGATGAACCGGGCAAATGAGGCTTGACGGTCCGATGGGCGATCAGCACATTATCTTTCCTGTTTTCCGATCAAGCCAAGCTAACGAAATAACGCGGTGCGACGGTGTTGGCCGCGCGTGAATGGAGGGCTGATGGCCTCGTACATGTACCTGTCCATTACCGGCGAAGGTAAAATCGCCATTTACGAAATGGACCCGGATAGCGGAGGTCTCACCTTCAGGGAGGACGTCGCCGCGGGCGCCGGCGTGATGCCCCTCGTGGTGGATGCGTCCCGACAACATCTCTACGCCGGACTGCGCGGTGAACCGTCCGTGCAGACCTATAGCTTGAACCGAAAGACGGGCGAAATCATCCTGCTGGGTTCCACGTCCTTCGACTGGGACACGACGTACATGGCCCTGGACAACACCGGCCGTTTTCTCCTCTCCGCGTCCTATGGACATGGCGTGGCTGGCGTCCATGCCATCGGTGCCGACAGCATCGTCGAGACGCCGCCGGTGGATCGACAGGAGACGGCCCGGTGCGCCCACTACATACAGACCGACGGATCGAACGGGTTCGCCTTCGTGCCCCACGTCGCCGAATCAAACATGATCAGCCAGTTCAGGTTCGACGAACGTACCGGTAAGTTGACGCCCAACGATCCGCCCCGGGTTGCCCAGTCCCCGGATACGGGGCCGCGGCATTACTGTCATCACCCCACGCTGGACGTGCTTTACGCGGACAACGAGCAGGGAAGCAGCATGACGGCCTACCGGTTCGATCCGGACCGGGGAACCCTGGAGGCGATTCAGACGGTTTCTACGCTGCCCGCGGATTTCACCGGCGAAAACTCATGTTCCCAGATCCATATCCATCCGTCGGGCCGGTTCGTCTATGCCAGTAACCGGGGGCACGACAGCATCGCCGGTTTTGCGATCGATCCGGACACGGGACTGCTGGGCACCATCGGCCAGACGCCGACCGAGGCGGTACCGAGGGCCTTCAACCTGGACCCGGACGGACGGTTTCTCTACGCTGCCGGGCAGGAAACAGGCAGGCTGGCGGCCTATCGCGTAGACCAGGAGACAGGCGTTCTTTCGCCGCTTGACGTGTACGACGTGGGACCGTCGCCGTCCTGGGTGATGGTTCTGGACATGGACGATTGACGCCGGTCCGGGCGATGCTGGAGATACTTCGGCGGCACCAGGTGGACCTGGTTGTCCTGACCGGATTTCTCAAGAAGGTGGGTCCGGAAACACTGGCCGCCTTCCGGAGGCGGATGATCAATATCCACCCTTCCCTGTTGCCCCGGTACGCCGGACGGGGCATGTATGGACTGCGCGTCCACGAAGCCGTCCTTGCTGCGGGCGATACGCCGAAAAAGCTGGCCGCGCGAGTCCTGTCAGTGGAGCACGAACTGCTGGTAGAGACGGTGGGCAAAATCGCGCTTGATAGCAGACCTTGAAGAGCGGAATCATACCTGAAACTGATATTCTCACCCGCCATACCGGCGCCATAACGGGAGAAGCGCATGGCTTCCACGTTTGACTTGATCGTTACCGATGGCATGGTCGTCAACCAGGACGGCGTAATCTCGGCCACGATAGCCGTGCGGGACGGGCGCATCGCCGGCGTCCTGGAGCCCGATGCCCGCCCCGAAAGCGCTCGGCAGCTCTCTGCGAAGGGAATGCACGTCATGCCGGGCCTGATCGACAGCCACGTCCATCTCCGGTCGCCGGGTCACGAGGAGCGTGAGGATCCCGTCTCCGGTACGAACGCGGCGGCCGCGGGCGGTATCACGACGCTGCTGGAGATGCCCATCTCACCGGTATCCGCCAGTTCGGCGGAAGGTCTTTGCAGGCGGGGAGAGGCCATCCAGGCGGAGTCGTTGATCGACTTCGGTCTATACGGCGCCGCCGGCCATCAGAACGTCGACCTCATCGCCGAGGTGGCCGATGCGGGCGCGGTGGCCTTCAAGACGTTCCTGACCGCGCCACCGGCCCACCGGGAAGGCGAGTTCTTCGGCCTCTGGTGCCTGGACTATTCGCTGCTGCGGGACGTCATGGCCGCCACAGCTGCTACCGGTCTGCGCCACAGTTTCCACTGCGAGAACTGGCCCATGATCGAGACGCTCATCGACCGGCTGTCCGCGGAAGGACGCAACGATGGACTGGCCCACGCCGAAAGCCGGCCCTCCATCGTGGAAGACACGTCTGTCGCAATCATGATGAGTCTGGCCGCCGAGGCCGGCGGACCCGTAGAAGTCGTGCACCTTTCGAGCCCCCGCGCCGCGCAACTGGTGAAGGAAGCCCGGGAGAGGGGGCTCGACGTCATCGCCGAGACCTGTCCCCAGTACCTCTTTCTAACCGACCAGGTCCTGTCCGTGCACCGCGGCTTCGCCAAGTGCAATCCGGCCCTGCGGCCCGCCGAAGAGGTCGAAGCGCTCTGGTCCTACCTGCACGACGGCACGCTGGATTTCGTCGGCAGCGACCATTCGCCTTTCCGGCCCGAGGAGAAGGAAGGGGAAGACATCTTCGCCATCCCCCCCGGCCTGCCCGGACTGGAGTCCATGGCGCCCATGATGCTGACCGCGGTCAACGACGGTCGTCTTTCGATCACCGATTTCATCAGGCTGATGTCGACCCGCCAGGCCGATGTGTTCCGACTTCCCGGCAAGGGCCGCATCGCCATCGGATACGACGCCGACCTCACGTTCGTGGACATGGACGCCCGTTGGACTTTCGACCGGAACGCCTGTTTCTCCAAGGCGCGGGAAGTCATGCGCATCGTCCACGGCATGCCCATGAAGGGCCGGATCCAGCGTACCATGGTGCGCGGCGAGACGGTGTACGAGGACGGCAAGATCACCGGGCAGCCCGGATACGGCCGCTGGCTCAAACCCTGAGTTCGCGAGAACATTCACAAAAGAACACATACAAGAGATCATAAGCCGAAAGGAAACAGTATGGCTGACAGTATACCAAAGGGAGTATATACCATCGCGCCGACGCCCTTCGAAGAGGACGGTAGCCTGGACGTGGGCAGTTTGTCGACGCTGACCCGTTTCCTGATCGATCTCGGTATCGACGGAATCACCGTGCTGGGCGTGCTGGGCGAGGCCAGCAAGCTGATCGAAGCCGAACGCGACCAGGTCATTGCCGGCGTGGTCGAGGCGGCCAATGGCGAAATACCCATTTGCGTGGGTACCAGCCACGCGGGAACGGACGGATGCATCGCGCTGAGCCGGCGAGCCGAGGAACTGGGCGCCTCGTCGCTCATGGTGGCGCCGTCCAAACTGGCGAAGGGAACGGACGAGGCGCTGCTCGCCCATTATCTCAAGGTAGCCGACGCCGTTACCGTGCCCCTCGTGATCCAGGACCACCCCACCAGCAGCGGCGTGATGATGAGCGTCGACTTCATCGCGACTATCGCCGACCGGTCCCCGCAGTGCCGTTTTCTCAAACTGGAAGAAGAGCCGTCACCGCGGAAAGCCAGCCAGGTGCTCGCCGCGAATCCGAACGTGGAGATCTTCGGCGGCCTGGGCGGCGTCATGCTCCTCGAGGAATTGCGCCACGGATGCATGGGCACCATGACCGGTTTCGCATATCCTGATATACTGAAGGACATCCATACGAAGTACATGTCCGGCGATATCGACGGGGCTACCGAGACCTTCTACCTCTATTGCCCGCTGATCCGTTTCGAGAGCCAGCCCGGCATCGGGATTTCCATTCGGAAGAACGTCTACCAGCGCCGCGGCGCAATCAAGACCGCCCGTGCTCGCCAGCCTTACGTCCCACTCGACGATGAAACCCTGGCGGACCTGAACGACCTGTTGACAAGACTTGAATTGGAATGAAAGCGGATCGGGACGCGTGGGCGAACGGGTGGTGGCACCGGCACTGACAGGTGACAGGCCCGCCTGCCGCCCGCATGGCTGCGTGGACAGACTAATCGCGCCAGTCGAGCAGGACGCCGAGCGCATCTCCGGGCCGCTGGTGAAGTAGCGCAAAAGCGTCGGCCCCGCGATGCCAGGGAAAGCGATGGCTGGTCATGCGTTCGGTCCGGATCGCACCCGTGGCGAGGAGTTCCATGGCGCGTCGGGACTGGCGGGCGCCGGCGTTCGTGCGGTAGTACCCGCCCAGTAGCTTGCGCCGCTGTATCTTCCCCGAGGGCAGGGAAAGCGGCTGGTCTTCGTACAGGCCGATCAGGTGGATCAGGCCATCAGCCGCCAGCATGTCGAGCCCCTGCTCGAAGGCCTTTGGACCGGCCGGTCCACCCACGGCATAGACCACGATATCGGCTCCAATACCGTTGGTCAGGCGCTTCACCGCCCTGACGGGATCCTCCTCGCGTGCGTTGATCATCGCGTCGGCACCGAATTCGACCGCCAGGCCGCAACGGTTTTCCAGCGCGTCAACGGCCACCGCCCTGCCTGCCCCATTTGCCTTGATGACCTGCAGGATCAGGCTGCCGACAAGACCCTGACCCAGGACGACCACCGTATCCTGGGGCTTGATTTCCTCGACTTCCACCCACGTGACGGCGCCCGCGGTCAGTGGATAGTAGGGAGCGCTGTCGAAGGATAGACCCTCTGGCATGGGCATGATCCAGGTTTGATCCCTGGGACCTCCCGGACGCGCCGAACGAACAACGTACTGGGCGTGGGGCGCCAGGGCGACGACCCGGTCGCCCATTTCCAGGTGATCGACGCCATCTCCCAGTGCGTCCACCGTCCCCGCCATGGAATAGCCCATGATGTCCGGACTCACCGCGTGCTCCCGCGTGTACCGGGCACCCAGTTCCGAACCTCGGCTGATGAGGCTGCACACTGCCTTCACCCGTACCTCGCCGGGACCGGGTTCGGGTATGGGCGCTTCCTCGATTTCAATCCGGTGACGGCCTTCGGGCTTGGTGAGGCGCTTCATGGTCGGGATGGACACAACGTTACACCTTAAAGATGTCAACATCTCAGTATGTTTTTCGCCAGGGTTCGCTGAACGTCCGTGACGTCGATGCCCCGCTTGAATTCCTTCTTTACGGGAAAATTTGCGCCGGAAATCCATATCTTCATTTCGAAGTCTAGCTCGACCTTCCTAAAAGAAATGGTGGTTTTGCATTCAACCGTCAAGGACGGTCTTCTATTTCCAGCAGCGTCGCGGCCTTCCTCAATACGGCCTCCACAGTCTCCGCCGGGAGGGTACAGATTAACTCCACTACGCCCGATTGCCAGTCCACGCTTTCCAGTTGATCCGCCAGGATGACGCCGGTTGCAGGCAGTCCGGCGGAGATCGCGACTTCGAAGGGGTATCCCTTCACCTCGTCGGTAACCGGGCAAAAAAGGGCCAGCCCGACCCTGCGATTGTAGGACTCGGGCGAGAGCACGACGGCGGGACGCCCTGAGGGCAGGAATGATCCTTCCCCCGCACGGAGGTAGATCCAAACCACATCTCCCCGTTTGGGTAAATAGTTCTCCATGCGCATCACGTTTCTCCACTGGCCAGGATACCGATACTGATTCTACCGTGCCGATTACGCTTCGTGACGGCAGGAAGCAATTCAGCGAGACTTTGCCGGGTACGTTCCACCGGTACTATGGTTAACTCCCTGCCTCTGAGCACGAGTACTACTGGTGAATCGTCCGTGATGCCCATCTGGACCGCGATCGGTTTCGGGATGCGCAGCGCCAGGCTGTTGCCCCACATTTTCGTGCGGGATTTCATACAGGCCTCCTGTGTATACAATGTAGATACTTCGTGCAGACACACCGCCCGTGGATGTATCTACCGCGGTTTCATTATTCCGTTAGTCGAGGTTTTGTGACAAAACTCGACTGATGAAGTAACAATTGACAACGAGATGATTATGTGTATATATTTGTGCAAATATTGGCGGTGAAATGGAAATCTGCACGAGTAAGATCAGTCGCCGATTGGTAAAGGAAGGATGGTACCTTGCTAGAAATGGATCTAGACATGACGTGTATCGGCACCCATATATTCGAGGGATCATTACGCTACCACGTCACAGGTCTTTGTCGTCAGATGTTGTTCGTTCAATAGCGAAGAAAGCAGACTGGGCAATTTAGTCACTAAGTCGGAGGGTTCAGACGTGCACGGATGTAATTCAATCCGATATCCGGCCTTGATCGATGGAACGAAAGGAGCATATGGTGTATCGTTTCCTGATCTACCCGGAATCGTCGCCATGGGAAAGACTATCGACGAAGCCATGATGAACGCCGAAGAGGCGCTTCGGGATTACGCTATCGAAACGGAGACCGATGGAGAGGTGATCGAGCAGCCAAGCGAACTGGAGCAGGTAAGTACCGAACCGGGACAGGTACTAACGACAGTGCCGCTAATCCGTCAGTCCGGGCGAAGCGTGCGCATTCATATGGCGATCGATGAGGGTGTGGCGATATTTATGGACAGCGAAGCAAACAGGCGAGGTATGACGCGTACGGCGTACGTGGAATGGATGGCGCGGCGTATAGCTATGATGGGTGGGTAAGCGTGCCTGATTTCTACGTTTCGCTGTTAAATAAGCACGTAAATCAGGGACTATATTTTCATTTTTCTCAAATAGACGTCAGGTTATCGTCCTACATAGCGTATACCGTCCCGGTACCGGAACGTAACCCAATTTCTGGTTGAGCGCCAGCATGGGGGCGTTCAAAGAATCATTGCCTGTGGTAAGTGTTCGTATGTTGTGTTTCCTGGCATATCGTATCGCGGCGAGTTTCAACGCCAGGGCGATGTGGCGCCTTCGATAGTCGCGGATGATCCCCGTATGCACGTTATAGGCCCGCTTGGCCTCGAGGTAAAATCGTACTGCGCAGATTCCCAGCCAGTGATCCCCATCGGCGGCAACCAACTGGCCATCCGGTCGATACCAGCTCGATTCGTAAACCCACTCGTTGAATTCCTCGAAGGACAGACCGGGACCAGTCCAACCCGGTACGTCCTCGTCAGTGATCGCATTGACTTCGTACAGTTTCCTGCGTGCGTCAAGCGTATCACCAAAGTCCGCAAGCGAGTGTATCCGTATACCTGTCTCGCTGACTTCCGCAAGAATGTGCCGGTAGGGAGATTCGTCGAAGGTCTCGAGGTCCAGGTTCGATTGGAATTGATGCCTGTCTTTCTCGAATCCACGACGATTCACAAATGACTGAGAAACTGGGCAGTTATCCCGAACTTCACTGGAAATCGTACCGGCGTTGTGGCGTTCCAGGAACCGCAGCATATCGGAGTACAGTGAGGACCCAATACCACGACCCCGGCACGAAGGCGCCACGCCCGCCCAGGCATAGAACTGTCCCTCCGGGTCCCACGTTTCGTGCACCGACACCGCGTAGCCCACTACGGCGTCTTCCTTTGAAACGGCCACCTGGCGGTACTCGAGCCGGCCGGATACTGTGTGGGTCAACCACTCGTGCACCGTCTCTTCTGAAACGGGATTCAGTTCGAAGGTGTTGACGACGGAAGCGATGCCGGGTTCATCGGAAGAGGGATGGGCGGGTCGGAGGCGGATTATGGATTAGCCTCGGGGGCAGGAGGAGGTGTTTGTTTGAACTACGATTCAGCTAACAGATCAAACCAACACCCCGGGCATGGGCTTGAACTGGCAGGCTTCGACGAATATTTCGAAGAAGTCGGGGGTGGTCTCCAGCTCGATGTGCTCGATATTCTTGACCAGAGCCTCCAGTTCCTGGCGGCGGGGGCGGGACAGGAGGATCTCCCGGGCGCCCTGGACGGCAGCGTTGCCGACCTTGGCGATGCGGTCCTCGGGTACGGGGGCCAGGAACCCGATATCGATGGCGTTGCGGACGTCCACGTAGTTGGCGAAGCCACCCGCCAGAAAGAGGCGGTCCACGTCGCCCGGGGCGACACCGAATGTGCGAAGGACGATGTACTGGCCGCAGTAGTTGGCGGCCTTGGCCTGGGCCAGGTTGCTGGCGTCCTGCCGGGACAGGGTAATGCCGGACTCGGGCACGACGGCCACCTCGAACTGCTTTCGGTCTGAAAACACTCCCTTGGGCGTCATCATGTCGTGGCGTCGCAGTTCGGCGAGGAGGTCGATCAGGCCGGAGCCGCAAATACCCTGGGGAGCCGTGTCGCCGATGGTGTTCCAGGTGAACAGCCCATCTTCCCATTTCAGCGATTCAATAGCGCTTTCATAGCCGGGCATGCCGTATTTGATGCCGCCGCCCTCGAAGGCCGGTCCGGCGGGGCATGAAGCCGTGATCATGCGTCCGTTTCCGGCCACGACCACCTCGGTATTGGTGCCCACGTCCACCAGCATGGAAACGCCCGGTTGCGTGGCCAGGTCGACGGTGGCGAGGTCGGCCGTCACGTCGCCACCCACGTGGCTGGCGATGATGGGCAATCCGTAGACACGGGCCCTGGGATTGGCGCGTAGACCGAGACGCCGGGTACCGATGGTAAGCGCAGTGGTCTCACGCTCGCCCGCGAGGTATTCGTTTTCTATGAGGGACTTGTAGGGTTTCTGGCCGATGCTCTGAACGTCGAGCCGGAAGAACAGGTCCCGCATCGTGGAATTGCCCGCCACGACGATTTCGTAGATCTCCTGGCGGGCGGTTCCCGACCGCTCGCACCAGTCCATGATCTCGTGGTTGACGGCGTTAATGATGGCATTCCAGAGTTCCCCTTCGAACGAGCCATCGTAAGAGATCCGGTGCATCACGTCGCTGCCGCCGAAGCGCTGGGGATTTTCGAAGGAACAGAGGTGAACGCTTCGGCCGGTTTCCAGGTCCACGAAGTCCATGACCACCGTGGTCGTGCCGAGATCGATCGCAAGACCGTACAGGTGCCCCCGGTACTGATCGATCTCCTCGCCATCGTAGTACACGGTGTCTCCCCGCCGGGTGACCATCGGTTCCGGCGGTGTGTCTTTTTCTTCGGATACGGTCAGGATCTTGGGCGTTCGGCGCAAAGGGGCGAAGGCGATCTCTACCTCCGGATCGACGACCCGGGCCTGGCAGGCGAGCCGGTAGTTCTCCCGCAGGAATGATTCCGGTTCCGTCCGGGGTACGAGGCCTTCCATGCCGTGCTGTATTTCAACGACGCACTCGTGACAGATGCCGTTGCGGAAACACGAGGTCGGCACCTGGACGGCGAGGTCGTCGGCGTAATCGAAGATCGTCCGCCCGGCGGTCAGCGGTTGGGTGGTGGTGCCGTCGGTGATTTTGCCGTGGCTCGCCACAGGTCCCTCGGGGGTGTTTTCTTCCGGCCTAACCCTGGGTGCCTCTTCGGTCTCCCACGCGCTACGGTAGTCGAGCTTGTCGTCTCCGCCGCACATGAGCAGGCCTTCGGGTTTACGCGGTTTGCGCTGATTGCGGCACCCGAACTGGGCGGTGCATTCGTCGAAGCGGTTCTTGTAGGGGCAGCGGTAGGTGGCCTGCTCGGTCGCATGGGCCATCATGTCCTTGAAGATAGCCGTAATACGGTCCAGACGCTCCTGGTACGCCGCCTTGTCGATTTTTTTCATGGGAATGCTGTCAGGAAGGAGGCCTGCTTCTTCAGTCGATCTGGAACATCAGTCGATCTGGAACTTCGTTCGATCTGTTACGTCAAGCGCTCCACTTTGTCGGACGTCCGATTCTGTCAGACACCCTGTTCCTGTTTGAGTTCTTCGAGGAGGTGATGGGCCAGTTCCACGCATCCCACCGCGTCTTCGGCGGTGCCGTCGGCGCCCATGTCGTCGGCGAATTCCTGCGTGACCGATGCGCCGCCCACCATGATCTTTACGTCTTCGCGCAAATCCGCGTCGATGAAGGCGTCGATGGTCTTTCCCATGTTGGGCATGGTCGTGGTAAGCAGGGCCGACATGCCCACCAGGGGCGCCCCGTGCTCCTCCACGGCGTCCATGAACTCGTCCTCGGAGGTGTCCACCCCCAGGTCATGGACCTCGAACCCGGAGCCTCGCAGCATCATGATGCACAGGTTCTTGCCGATGTCGTGGAGGTCGCCCTTGACCGTGCCCATGATGACCGTGCCGACGGGCTTGATGCCCGATGCGGAGAGGATGGGCTCAATGTGGGCCATACCGGCCTTCATGGCCCGCGCGCAGGCGAGTACCTCCGGAACGAAAATGAAGTTCTCACGGAACTTGATGCCCACGACGCCCATGCCGTTGATCAGCCCGTCGTCCATCACCTCCAGGGCCTCGATACCGTCGTCCAGCGCCTTGCGGGTCAGCGTGTCGACGGTCCCGTTATCCCCGTCGATGAGGGCCGCGGAAATCTGCTGCATGGCGGGCGTCGCCCGGGCGAAGGCATCGATGATCCGCGTCCGCTCGTTGGGCCGTTCGATGAATTCTTCTATTTCGTCTTTCAGAAAGTCATTGGCTATGTCGTTGAGTTCTGCCATGCTCTCCCGTCCGGTCCTCCCTTTATCACGCCGCGTGGGCTTTGTGCCAATCCTTCACGGCCTGGGGGATTTCCTTCAGATTCTCAATGGACGCCTGCAGGGGTACCGCGCATTCCGGTCCCACGAGTTGCACGCCGTGCTCCAGGTTGCGGTGCACTTCCTCGCGCACCTCTTCGGGCCCCCGTGCGAAAAGCGTCTCGGGATTGTTGATGTTGCCCACGAGCGAGATCCTGCCGTCCACGGCCTCCATGGACTCCTGGGGCTTGTTCTTCGAATCGTAGTGAAAGGCCGCGAAGCCGGTCTCGGCTATGAATCCCATGCGGTCCACGGTACGTCCGCAGATGTGCATGATCAGGGGGATGGGTATCCGTTCGGCCAGTTCGATGTGCAGGTCCCGCAGGAACCGCCGGTAATATTCGCCGCTCACCAGGTCGCCCGTGGCGTGGTCGGGCAGGGTCAGGGCGTCCGCCCCGGCCTCGATCTGCGCGATGCCGAACTCCACCGTGGCCTCCTTCATGCGGTCGAGGGCGAGGTGGGTCTTGCCCGGGTCGTCGAGGGACATGAGCAGGAAGGGCTCCACGCCGAAGCAATGGTAGCCCAGGGACCAGGGCCCCATGGTCTTGCCGATGATCGCCACCTCGTCGCCGTATTCCTTCTTGAGCAGGCTGATTGCGTCGAGCACGCACTTCGTGTCCGGGTGCGTCAGGAAATCCGAGGGGATGGCGATATCGTCCACGTCTTCCCAGATAGGCTCGCGCATCTTGACCGTGGGCCAGTTGTCCTTCTGCTCCCATTGGATCTTGCAGCCCAGTGCGGAGGACTCCTGGATGATGGTGAAGACCGGCATGATCGTGTCGAAGCCCAGCTCCGTGTACCCGGTGGCGGCAAGACGGGCCATCAGTTCCGGGTCGCGGTTGGCGTCCGGAAAGGGGGCGTCGACGAGGTCCATCAGTTCCACCGTGGCGACGGATGTAGGATTGCAGACGGGCGTACGGTCGACGGGCTCCCGCCTGAGGGCGGCCAGCACCCGTTCCCGGCCCTTCATCGGCTTGGTGACACTGGCGTTCATGACTGCCTCCTTATCGATCGCGCGTTCATCGGACCTTCATCTTGAGAGGTCCTTTTCGTTCCGTTGTTCATCGGACCTTCCGGTCGAGGATCATCCGTCCTGCTGACTGGGCGCCGCCAGCACGCCGCGGTTCGCGACGGATTCCTGTTCGCGCAGGACGGCACGCACGTTCGGCGCGCGAACCAGCAACAGTCCGATCATCGCGTCGTGGAGGTGTGCGCAAGGAAAGACCACCCTGTCAAGTGTCCCGCTCACCTCGTTCATCTCTCCCAGTTTCATCAGGCCGCCCGCGATAAAGGAAATGCGCCGATCCCTGTCTTGTCCCTCGCCCTGGGCCGTGACGCGGTACTCCCCGGCACCTTCGCTCAGCACCAGGATCTGCAGGCCCGATTTCCTGTCCAGGATCTGCAGGGGACGGGGTTCGACGGGATCCGCGGGATCCGGTTTGCATGCTTCGAGGAAAACGCGCTTGACCGCCATGTTGTGGTCGTGGCCGCAGGGGAACCGCAGGTATCCGTCGGCGTCCCGTTTCATCCCGCCCAGCACTTCCATCGCCTTCACCACCGAGGCGATCCGGCCTTCGACGCCTTGCCTGCGGCTGTAGGTGTGCACCTCGTAGACCGGCCCCGCGTCATCCTGCTGGCGGTACAGGGCGATCGAAATGTCCCCGAAGTGGGGATCCAGTGGAACCAGTTCGATGCGCCTGCCTAAGTTTACCGTCTGACCCATGTTGATTACCCTGCCAATGCCGGACCACGGTGCAGCCCGTCTTCCGCAATGGACGCACGCGCATCCTTGTTCATCCCTTGTCGTATTCGTCTCCGAGCTTCTTCAGCACGGCTTTCGCGACTTCTTCAATCTCTTGTCCTTCACCGGTCCATTCCTGCTTTTCGGACCAGTGCCACTCGTCCAGGTAGGCATCGGTACCGGTAAGCCCGTCCCGCATGGCCACACGGTCGATTTCCTGTTGGAACCAGTCGGGCATCTGGCGGGACAGGGGGCGCCGGCCTCCATAGACGCGAACCTGCGCCGGGATATCACGCCAGTACAGTACCTGGTACAACGCCATGCCGACTGTTCCTGTCCTCACGACGCCACCCGTTCCATTGCCTCGCGAAAGGTCCGGATGTGGGCGACGCCCGTGCCGCAACACCCGCCGATAAAGTAGGCGCCGGCCTCGAGGAGTTCCGGCACGAAGGCAGCCATTTCCTCCGGGGTGTTTGCGTAATAGGTCCGGTGCTGTTTGTCCAGACGAGCTTTCCCGGCGTTCGGGTAGGCCATCATCCGCTTCGGCGTCTCCAGCCTGGTTTCCATGGCGCGCTTCAACTGGCCTATACCGGTTATGGCGTAGGGCATCCCCGTGTGCTCGTCGCGCCGAGATTCCGCACCGCAATTCAAGCCGACGATCTGCACGTGCTCGAGCAGGTCGCGTCCTTCGGACTGCGTGCCGCCCGCGAGGATCTGCAGGAGATCCGCCGCCGAATGGCCCCAGTCCGTCTTGTAGATGACCTCGCCCGTGGATCGGTCCTTCGTGTACTTGTACGTCAGGTTCACGGCGATCGGAAGTCCGAACTGCCTCAGCTCGTTCACGGCAAGAGCCGCCTCTTTGGCGGAAAACATGGTCTCGACGCAGAAGAAATCCACGCCGCCCTCCGCCAGCGTCGTGCCGACGCGCTCGTGGGCGTCCCGGGCGATGCTGTTCGCAATGCCGAATTCCGTGTCGCCGCTATCGGCCTCGATGGCGCCCGGCAGCGGACCGATGGAACCGGCGAGGTACACCTCCCTGCCGCTGCGTTCAATAGCGTTCCGGGCGTGTTCTACGGAAAGCCGGATCAGTCCATCGGACTCGGAGGCGTCCTTCCCCGCCATTTCGAGATGGGGGTACGACGCCACGAAGGTGTTGGTACCGATCGCTTTGGAGCCTGCTTCAATATAATCGTAATGGATGTCCCTGACAATGTCGGGGTACAATTCGTTGGCCAGGGCGCTGTTGGCCAGTTCGATGCCCCGGACGAAGAGTTCGGTGCCGAAGCCCCCGTCGTACAGGAGCGGACGTTCCTCCGCTATGCGTTCAAGAAAGGGTTTCATGCAGGATTCTCCCGCGGTCGGACCGGTTCGCACACGTTGCGACTCAGGGCGCCTCAAAGGACACCTGCCCGCGGGTGCGAAGCTCCATTGGCCGCAGGGCGTGGTAGATCAACTTGTTCACCGGAGTGGGCACACCCGCTTCCTCGCCCATGCGGACCAGGGCGCCGGTCTGGGCTTCCAGTTCCGAGTACCGGCCTTCCATGACGTCCCGCTGCATGGAGGCGGTCCCTCCGTATTCGACGCTGTCCAGGATGGCCAGGGTACGAGCCACGATGTCATCGGGCAGGCTGACTCCCTGGGCGGTGGCCACCTGCTGGATTTCCTCCATGGCCGTCTCGAGGAGTCGTCGCGTGCCGGGCTGGCTGCGGACCACGCCGATAGGCGCGCGGGTAATGGCTCCGATCCCGCTCCACGAGGCAATGAGGATGTACTTGCGCCACATGGCGGCCTGGATGTCGGCCGGTGTATCTACAATGAGCCCCTTCGCGCGCTCAAAGGCCGCACGCAACCTATCGACCCGTTCGCTTTTGCTGTTGTCCCATTCGCCGAAATTGACGAAGGGTTCGTAGGCGACGTGGCGGATGAGACCCGGCTCGGCGATAAACGAGACGATCCCGCAGACGCCGCCGAGTACGTGGCGCCACCCGAACTCACCGGCCAGTTGCTCCGGGGTTTCCACCCCGTTTTCCATGGGCAGCACGCAGGTGTTCGGTCCGAGCAGCGGCCTGAGCCCCTCGATGGCATCGGGTACCTGCCAGCACTTGACGCACAGCATGACGACGTCCACGTCGCCAGCCTCTTTGGGATCACCCGTCGCCTCGACCGAAGGCAGGTTGAAATCGCCCTTCGTGCTTTCCACGCGGAGGCCGCTCTTACGCAACGCATCCAGGTGCGGGCCGCGTGCGATGAACACGACTTCTTCTCCCGCCTCTGCGAGTCTTCCCCCGTAGTAGCCGCCTACACCGCCTGTACCGAATACCGCTATGCGCACATCAGCCTCCGATGATCCCGGAATCCCGGTTAATGTATCAATGCCCGTGCGACGTCTCCACCGTTATAGAGCCCTTCGAGGCCCTGTGCGGCGCCGTTTCGTAAAGACCGACTAATATAATGGATTCGAAGTTTGGAGAGCAACAGCTTTTCGAGGAGGTGTGCCATCGGAAATCACGACCGTAACGGCTTCCCGAACATCACGACCCGGCGCGGCTACCCGACATAATCGCCGAAACGGCTTCCCGAACATCACGACCCGCCGCGTTCCAGCACGAAGGCTTCCATGGCGTAGTACTGGGGGAATCCCAGCTTGTCCAGGCGCCGGGCCGTATGGGTGTTCCGGTCCTGCACCCGCTCCCAGAACTCGCGGTCGTCGTAGGCGCCCGGAAACATGGCGGTGTCCTTCTGGGATTCGTGCCGGAAGATGGCCTGGATCTTGCGCTGGAGGTCTTCGTAGGAAAGGGGGATGAACACGTCCACCTCGTCCACTTCCCACTCCTGCCAGGCGCCCCGGTAGAGCCACACTTCCGGTTCGGTCCGGTCGTAGACGTCGAGGGCCTGGTCGATGACTTCCTTGCACACGCGGTGGGTGCCGTGGGGGTCTGAAAGGTCTCCGGCGACGAAGACGACCTCCGGGCGGACGTCGTTAAGCATGTCCAGTACGATGGACACGTCCTCTTCGCCGATGGGGTTCTTCTTCACCTGTCCCGTCTTGTAGAAGGGCAGGTCCAGGAAACGGGTCTTTTCCGGGGGGATATCCAGCGTCGAAGCCGCCGCGATGGCCTCGGAGCGGCGGATATTGGTCTTGATGATCTGGACCTCGGGGATGTCGACCTGTCCCGCCTGCTTCTTCTTGAGGAAGGTCCGGGCGGTCTGTACGATGCCGTCGAACCGTTCGTGGGGACATCCCAGGTCGCGGAAGGTCAACCCGATGAAGTCGATCAGCCGCTTCACGTCCTCGTCGAAGACGGCGATGTTTCCGCTCGTCATGTAGGCGATGGTCACGTCGTTGCCGACTCCGGACAGCCGAAGCAGCGTTCCGCCCATGGAGATGACGTCGTCGTCCGGGTGGGGCGAGAAGCAGATACACCGCTTATTGGTAAACAGGTCCTGGCGGCCGTATATCTTGGCGCGGACCGCGTCGAAGGTCTTCCGGTTGAGTTCGTCGACGGACGGTACCGCGTCGACCAGGGAGTAGAGGTCATGGGCGTTGTAATCGCGACGTTGCAGGTGCAGCACAGGCTTCTCCGCCTGTTCGCACAGCCAGAGCACGGCCCGCTGCGATAGCTGGTCGGTCCATTCCACCGCGTGGTTGTTCAGCCAGGGCCGCTTGACGCGGGTAAGTTCGCTCGAAGCGGCCGGATCGATGAAGACCGTCGCGTTCGGATGGTTCTGCAGGTAGCTGGCCGCGACGAGGGGACTCACCTCGCCTTCGACCGCCTGCCGGACGATGAGGGCCTTGTGTTCGCCCGTGGCCATGAGGATGATGCGCTCCGCGTCGAGGATGGTGCCGACGCCCATGGTCACGGCCTCGATAGGCACGTTCTCCTCGCCGTAGAAATCGGAGGCCGCGTCCTTGCGCGTGATCTCGTCCAGCCGGATCAGCCGGGTCCGCGTGTCGTGCAGCGAACCGGGTTCATTAAAACCGATATGGCCGGTGCGGCCGATGCCCAGGAGCTGGATGCCGATGCCGCCCACTTCCCGGATGCGTTCCTCGTACCACGCACAGTGCGCTTCGATCTTATCGGGAGACAGATCTCCCAGGGGATTGAAGATCTGGTCATCGGGAATGTCCACATGGTCGAAGAGGTTCTCCCGCATGTAGCGGTGGTAGCTCTGGGGCGACTGCCGCGACATGGGATAATACTCGTCGAGACTGAAGGCGACGACGTTTTCGAAACTGACGCCGCCCTGGTGCAAAGCGATCAACTCGGCATACACGCCGATGGGCGTGGAGCCCGTACAAAGCCCCAGCACGGCCAATTCACCCGCCTCGGCCCGGCCCCGGGTGTAATCGACGACTTCCCGGGCGACCGTTCGTGACAGCGCCTTGTGGTCGGGACAGACGACTATGGGGATATGTTCGGTCGTGGGATGCAACGGATTGTCCTGGTATAGCAATTTCAACGGTTTAGGAAATTTCTGATTCCCATCGATAGACGATTTCTAAAAAAGTGCGCGTTTCTCACCCGAAGCCACGAATATCCCGATACTGGCGAACTCGTCGCCACATCTCGACCGCACTTCACAACAGGTACCGATGCTGTCGACACCTATGTCTGCCAGTCCCGCCTCCTGAAACCATTTCTCGATATCTTTTCGTTTGAAACCCATCCAGCGGTCATGGTGTTCTTCACGCAGGAAGTCAAATTCGTGTTCATCCACGTCCGTGATCACCAGCTTTCCTGAGGGTTTCAGGATTCTGACCATTTCTACGATGGCTTCTGAAGGAGATTCAACATGGTGAAGACACATGTTTGCAAAAGCATAGTCAACCGTTTCATCGTGAATGGGCAGGTCCTGAGCATTTCCAACGCGATAGTCGATAATGTTGATGCCCGCATACTTTCTCTTCATTTCATTCAGGATCAATTCAGACTGATCGACCGCAATGACCCTTAGCCCTTCCTGAATCAGACCATGAGAGATAAATCCTGTACCGGCGCCAATGTCAGCGGCGACGTTGCCTTTTTGGACTGCAGCGACAGCCAGGGCGCTTTCCCTGACGTCATCGGAATAATAACTTTCTCGCATTTCGTCCCAGTCCTGGGCAACGCGGTCAAAAAAGTTCTTACTGCTCATGGGCATGCATTTCAGTTTATATCCACCAAAGAAGGATCGTCTTGTGTTTATTTCTCTCGAATATACATATATATGAAATTACATTCACAGGTGTCAATTTCTTCAATCGGCAGTGCCTGAGATATTTCGTAAGTAAATCATAATATACAGGTTATCTTTCCTATTCAAATCACCTATGCGACTCTGTCTGGATAGTTTCGTACCGCCCCTGAACCGGATTACACCGGGTACGGCCAAGTGGGTCAGGGAACTGGGTTTCGAGGTCATCGGCGTGGACCTGGAACCTGCCGTGTCCGTAAATAAGGCCGCGTGCCGCAGGATCCGCGAAACGCTGGAAGGGGAAGGGGTTTCCATCGGCCAGGTCTGGAGTGTCGAAACTCCCCTCGTGCGTCCGGATCCAGAAGTATCTGCGGCTCATCTGCAGTTCCTGCGGGATCGGGTTCCCCTTGCCGCAGCCCTCGGATGCCGAGTGCTTCTGACGGAGGCCGGCGGCATGCACCCCGCGAACTCCTGGTATCCCCATCCGGAGAATCACGAGGAAGCGGTGCTGAAGCGACTCATCTCGGCACTCGCGGAGATCGCGCCATTCGCCGCGGACCATGGGGTGGCCATCGCGCCGGAGATGTCGCTGATGACGATCCTGTCCACCGTGGACCGGGCCGCGATGATGGTCGGGGAGATCGACCATCCGGGCGTAGGTATCAACTTTGATCCGGCCAACATCCTGGATCCCCTTTCCCTGTACCGCTCTGGCGCCTTTATTGACGACGCTTTCGACCGACTGGGCAGCCGGATCGTGAACGTCCACGCCAAGGACGCGGCAGCCCGGGACGTGCCGCTCATCGTCCATCTTGAAGAACAGCCCGCCGGTCAGGGCGTGCTGGACTACGTACGCCTGCTGCGCCGCGCGGAGTCGCTGCCGGAATGGACGTGCCTGGTCGTCGAACACCTGTCCGACTACGGGCAGGTGGCGGAGGTCAGGCGATTCCTGCACGATTCCGCCGCGAAGGCGGGTGTGCGTTTTCGGTGAAACGCCGCGGGTCTAAGGCCTCTATGGTTTTACGTCGACGATGTGGACGTATCCTGCCGCGCTGTCCCCTTACGCGCAGACGGGATGGTCCTTGCTCCAGCGGTTGAAAGCCGGGTCTTCGTTGCGGGCGAGATGGTCCCGGGCGTCCTGCCACATCTGGTGCCAGGCGCCGGGGTCGGTGAGGACCTGCTCCGGGTGGGCGCGGCTGCGCGCGACGAAGCCCGGGAAGGCGCCCCGTCCCGTTGGCTGTCCGATCGGGTTGTACCGCAGGTCGAAGCTCCAGCGGATTTCGTCGCTCAGGTTGGGCAGGGACGAATGGCAGGTATGTTTGGTCAGGAACAGGACGTCGCCGCGCTCCATCGGCATCGGCACCATGGCGGACCGGTCGTATACCTTCTCCGGTATTTCGAGACCCCAGATGTCCGGGCAGTGATGAAGCAGTCCTTCACGGTGGCTTTCGGGTATGACACAGAGACAACCCTGCTCGACGGTCGCCTCGGTCAGTGAGAACCAGACCGTCAGCATGTCCGTATCGTCCGCTTCAGCCGTAACCACACCGTTGTCCTGGTGCAACGGCGTCCTGCCGAGCTGGACCACCCCGGTGTCGGGGTTGATCGGCGTCAGGTGCTCGGGCGGCTTGATGCGCACGTGCTGGACCGGGTTCGAGTAGATCTCGGGTCCGATGAAGGCTTCCACGGCGTCGAGCAAACCGGGGTTGGACAAGGCGCGGAACACCGCGGGCCCGGCCCAGAAAGGGGTGTCTGCCTTGACTCCGCCCTGGGGCAGGGAGAAGTCGAAGTACTGGGCGTGTACTTTCCCGCTTTCCCCGTAGATTTTCGTAATGCGTTTCCCGAAGGGCAGGGCGTCGCAGGTCGACCCAATGACTCCTTCCAGGTAGAGTTCCTCCGCCAGGCGGTCTAGTACGCCCTTGTATTCCTCGATCACGGGATCGAGATCCTCTTCCGGGCTTAGCAGACCCTTCACGAGCAGATAGCCCTGGTCTTCAAAGAAAGCCATCTGCTCGTCTGAAATGGGTTTCATGAATACCTCCGTCATGGCCGTGTCACCGGCTTCAAAACCTGTCCAGGTCCGGGCCACTCAACATATTGACAAGATATCGGCGTTACAATGGTATAAAGTGTTTGGAAACAGGGTTCGGCGAAACCCCCGGGATGCTAACGGAAATTCCGTCGAACGGCTTGTGTTTCTTTTTTTTGTCACGCGAATTATGCGGGTTTTCGACCCACATAACTATAGCGTCAGTTCGTACTCCGCGCAAGGGTAAGATCGCTCGTGGTTTTTATGGATCATCTCGGGATGGCGCCAGCGGTGTCCGCGTCATGCCCGATATGCAATGATTGACTGGAAGGTGCCGCAGACATTGTCCGAAACCAACAACGGCGGAGTGAACCGCGGGGACGCCCCGGAAGATAAACAGGAGGTCTTGCGCAGGCTATTCGAAGCCTGGCATGGGCGCATCTACCAGACCTGCTTCCGGCTCATGGGACACCCGCAGGAGGCGGAGGACATTACCCAGGACGTATTCGTCCGGGCCTTCCAGGCTTACGACCGGTTTCGGGGCGACGCCGACCCGGGCACGTGGCTCTACCGGATCGCCGTAAACCAGTGTCTCAACGTCCGGCGTCGGAAACGCCGATTGCAGTGGCTGGCCCTGGATTTCTGGAACGAAGGTGTTGATGAGACGACGATTGGCCGTGACCGGCGCGGCGGTGTCGACGAAGACATGCAGCAGGCGGACCGGGAACGCATCGTCGGAGGGGCCATAGACGCGTTGCCGGAAAGACAGCGCGCGGCGTTGATCCTCGCTCACTTCGAACGGATGTCCTACAAGGCCATTGCAGAAGCGATGGACTGTACTCCCTCCGCGGTGGAGTCTCTCCTGCACCGGGCCAAGTCGAACCTGGGCAAGCGTTTGCGGCCATTCATGGACGATTTGTAGACCGGTAGCGATGACGGCTTGCCACTTCCCGGCGAATGTCTGGAATCTGCCTGGTGATGAACGGCCGCAGCACGTTTGATAAAAACCGAATGGATTGGAAGGATAGGTTGTCTAAGTGTATAAGTGAAGGGAATGACCAGGCGAGACAGTTAAAATGACCAGGTGAGATAGGTAAATGGTTCGTCAAACTAACCCATATCATTACTTACATCACTAAAAGCTGGTGCAAGAATCAGGTGCTGATCATGAATCGTGGAAAAATCCCGGCTGAAAACGGAGGCATGTTAAGACATGCAGGCTGCCGGGGGTTGAAATTTTGGATCTCCATTTCGCTGTTGTTCTTGACCGCCGGTCAGGCAAACAGTCAACCCGGTGAAGAACTTGCCGTTGATACTCAACGCGGGCCAGCGGCGAATCGACAAACGGTCGGGCCGTTTGATCGCCTGACAGGGGAATATCGTGGAACGTACAAAAGAGACGCGGTAGTCGTCTGGGTTGATGCATCAGCCGCGGTCGAAGCGGGCCAACAGGCTGCCCTGCTTGTTTTTAGAGAGCAGGACCGGCTGCGTTTGGAAAGCTACATGGCAAGTATTATCGACAACCCCGCTGAATATTACCGCAAGGTCCGCGAACGGGCCGGGTCTGACGAACAGAAGGATCGCCTCCCCGACCTGTATAAGGTTTGGAATACGCAGGGTGGACTGGCTTTATTGCAGGACGGTTTTCATGGCGGTCGCTTACCTCCCGATTGGGATGAGATAGAAAGTCAGGAGTACCCCCCTTATCTACGCACTGAGGAGTATATTGTTTTGGGTGAGCGGGAATACGCGATCAGGAGAATTCGTCGTTCCTCTAGGACAGGGGCATTGGAAAGCGTTCAACTGACTCGCACCGGCTTCATTCAGGATTTTTTTGATAATCCGGTGATCAGCTTGACGCGGGTGGACAACGCACTGCCGACGTTCAAGTTATTGGGATCTTATCTGGACGGCAAATTCAAGGCCCTGCAGAAACTGGGCTTGGGCGGTTAGACCTTGCCTCCCGATCTTCCGGAGGTCTGTAAACCCTTCATGTCAAATGACTCGATGTCGCATCCCAAGTGACGTATTCGTATGCAAAATTACACCAAAAGTAGCCCAAAATTACGCCAAAATGGGTCTAAAAGTATGCCAACTATACACCAAAATGCACCCCCAATACGCTTTCTTCAGGGTATTGGCGGCTTTTCCCACCTTAAGTGACTTTCTCATTCTACGTGACGCGCACTAGCTGGAATCGGCGGGAGTGCGGGGACTAGAAGGGAAGTGAAAAACGGATTTCGATTCATGAATCATCGTTTCCTTGAAGATCGAATCTTCCTCTATATTGACGGGGACCTGCCGGCAGAAGAGCAGGCGCGATGCGAGGACCATCTGAAGACCTGCCCTCGGTGCGGGGAGCGTGTGAACGCGCTACGCGCGGTGTGGGATTCCGAGACGCTTTTGAGTGTTCCCGGCCCAACATTGCGGTTGCACACACGCGTTGAAGCATCCCTTCGAGGTGAAGATCTCACCGAACCCGGTCCGACGGTCGCGTCGCGGCTGGCTGGGCTTGCCCGTCCGGCGCTGATGGCCGCCTCGCTGGCCGTGGGCATCCTCATCGGGACCTATCTCGGCAGCGGTCCGAACGGGGATACGGCGCAGCTGGATACGTTACCCATGGAATCGAACGAACTGGCCTTCTCTTTTACCGAAGATCTGCAGGAGATCTCGGCTGAATCGATCGGCCAGGATTACCTGTTGCTGGACTGGGACGAACCCGTGGACGATCCGGGAAGATGACCGGGTGCAACGGGACGAGTAACAGAAGGCCCGGACGAGTAAAGGTTTGGATAGATGAAGAAGAAATTGATCATATGGGGCGTAGTCCTGCTCACGGTCATCAACCTGGCCTCGCTGGCGACGCGCGCGTATCACCGGTGGGGGGACGAAGAAAGGCACGGGCGCGATAGCCGGCGCGCGGTGCGCATGTCCATTACCGAACAGCTCGGTCTCACGGAATTGCAATCCGAGCAGGTCCGGAAACTGCGTACCGAACTTGGTGATCGCATGAAACCCTACAGGGAAGACTACCGCGACAAGCGTGACCGGCTGTACGGTCTGCTCATGGAGCCGTCCGCGGACCGCGGGGAGATCGAACGGATCAAGGCGGAGATGGATTCGGTGCAGGCGGAGCGGGAAGCCCTGGTTTTCGATTACATCGTGGCGCACAAAGAGGTGCTGAGCGCCGAGCAACAGACGAAGTTCTTCACCATAATCAAGGAGCGGTTCAGGAACGGATACCGGCGCAGGTAGCCGGGAACGACGGTGCGGCAGACCGGCGAGGATGAACAGGCGGCAACCGCCAATCGGCGGCATATCCATCAGGCCGGAGTGCAACGGAACTTACAATTGAAGGAGCGGTTCATGTTCAGGTGGTTCGGGATGAAAAAAATGGTTTACTGGTCGGTCGCGGCGGTGATGATGGCCACGCTCGCCTGCGGCGGCGAAGAGGAAGCGGAGGACAGCGCGGCTCAGAATGCCCGGGGCGGCGGGCCCGGTATGGGCGCAATGGCCCGCACCGGCGCTTCCATACCGGTCGAGGTGAAAACCGTGGGACGGGGCAATGTCGCGGCGACGCTGCTCACCTATACCTCGCTGGAAGCGGAACGGCATGTGGACGTCGTGTCCCGTACGCAGGGGCTGGTGGAGACTATCTTCGTCGAAGAAGGAGACATCGTGGAAGAGCGACAGCCGCTTGCGCAGCTCGACACCGACGTTTTGGAACTGACGCTTCAGGAGCGGGAAGTGAACATGAACAGCCTGGAGTCGAACTACAACAGGGCGCAGGAACTTCAGGAACAGCAACTCCTGAGCAGCCAGGAATTCGAACAGACCAGGTTCCAGTACGAAGCGGCAAAGTCCCAGTACGAGTCGGCGAAACTTCAACTGGCCTACGCCACCATCCGTAGTCCTTTTTCCGGCATCGTGACGGATCGGATGATCGAGGTGGGCAACCTGGTCAACAACAACGACGTGGTCTTCCGGACGGCGGACCTTGACCCGTTGCTTGCCCGCATCTTCGTACCGGAAAAGGATATCGCGCAGGTCCGCCCGGGACAGTCGGTCCGTATCAATGTCGAAGGATCGGACCAGACCCATGTGGGCAAGGTCGCCCGGATCAGTCCCATCGTGGACCCCCAGAGCGGCACCGTAAAGGTTACGGTGGAAATCCAGGATAGAAGGGGTACATTGAGAGCTGGCATGTTCACCACGGTCAACCTGGTTACCGCGATCCACGAAGACGCGTTGCGGGTCGAGAAGAAGGCCCTGGTGGTGGAGGCCGAAGGATCCTACGCGTTTCTTTTCAAAGATGGCACGGCCGAAAAGCAGCTTCTCGAAATCGGAATTGCGGAGGGGGATTACGTGGAAGTATTGTCCGGCCTGTCCGATGGAGATTCCATCATCACCGTGGGACAGGAGGGACTGCGTAACGGCGCGCCCGTCCGGATAGCCGGTCAGCCGGCGCCACCCGTCGCCGAGGGTATGGCCGGAGGCATGGGTGGACAAACCGGAGGCATGGGTGGTGGAACCGGCGGTCGTCCAGCCGGCATGGGTGGTTCGAGTGAAGGCACCGGTGGCCGAGGCGGCATGGGCGGCAATCGCATGATGGCCATGGACCTGGACCAGATGAAGGAACGGATGTTCCAGAACCCGCAGATCAAGGCGGCCTACGACAAGCAGGTGGAAGAAGATCCGGGTTTCGCGAACGACGAGGACAAGCAGCGCGCTTTCCTGGTCGAGCGTTTCCGTCAGATGCGGGCGGAGCGCGGAGACCAGCCACAGTAACGCAGTGGTCGTCCATATGAGATGAACGCGGTACAAATGTCGCGGTACGGATAACCTTATGTATATACATTGTATAGCCTTGCGCGTAGACGCAGGCGCGGAATAAACCAGGCACCAAGTACTGAAAAACAGGTAACCACGGTAACTGATTCATGAAAATCATTGGTTTTTCCATCGGCAGGCCCGTCACGATCATCATGCTGATGACGGCGATGCTGCTGTTCGGCTTCATTGCCTTCTCCCGCCTGCCCATCAATCTACTCCCGGACATCACGTATCCGACCCTGACGGTGCGGACCGAGTACACCGGGGCCGCGCCGAACGAGATAGAGAACCTCATCTCCGAACCCATCGAAGAGGCGGTGGGCGTTGTCACCGGCGTGGTGCGCGTCAGTTCCATATCCCGACCAGAGCGGTCCGATGTCATCCTGGAGTTCGAGTGGGGAACCAACATGGATTTCGCCAGCCTGAACGTTCGGGAGAAGATCGACCTGCTCAACCTCCCCCAGGCTGCGGAGAAACCCATTCTACTCCGGTTCGACCCGAGTCTCGATCCCATCCTTCGCATCGCCCTGTCAGGGAATGAGAGCCTTACCGCCCTGCGGATCATGGCGGAAGAAGAGATCAAGCGCGAGCTTGAAAGCCTCGAGGGTGTCGCCGCCGTCAAGATCAGCGGCGGCCTGGAAGAAGAAATCCACGTAGAGCTGGACGAATCCAAGCTGGCCAGCCTGGGCATTCCCATCACCCAGGTGGCGAACCGTCTCGAACAGGAGAACGTCAACCTCGCGGGCGGTACCATCAAGGACGGCGAGACGGAATACCTGGTGCGCATCCTGAACGAGTTTCAGGACGTGGACGAGATCGGCGACATCATCGTCGGACAGATCAACACAGTGCCCATCCTGCTCTCCGACGTCGCCTATGTCGCGAAAAGCCACAAGGAACGCAAGCTGTCGGCGCGGATCAATGGCCGGGAGAGCATCGAGATCGCCATATACAAGGAAGCCGGCACCAACACCATCCAGGTGGGGCGCGTGGTCAAGGACCGGCTGGATTCGGTTCGGGAGACCGTGGCGGGACTCACCTCGGGCGTGAACCTTGAGGTGGTCTTCGACCAGTCGATCTTCATCCAGCAGTCGGTGGACGAAGTGCTTAAGACGGCCCTGTACGGCGGCATCCTCGCCGTCCTGGTTCTGTTTCTGTTCCTGCGGAATTCGAGCAGCCTCATCATCGGCGTGTCGATCCCCATTTCGGTGGTCACCACCTTCTTCTTCCTGTACGCTTTCGACGTATCACTGAACATCATGTCCCTCGGCGGACTGGCCCTGGGTGTCGGCATGCTGGTGGACAACTCCATCGTCGTGCTGGAGGGTATAGACCGTCACCGGAGGCGAGGCGGGGACAAGCCCGTGGCCGAACTGGTGCGCCTGGGCGCGTCCGAGGTGGGCCAGGCGGTCGTGGCTGCCACGCTGACGACGGTATGCGTCTTCGTGCCTATCGTTTTCGTGGAAGGCATCGCCGGGCAGCTTTTCCGGGACCTGGCGCTGGCCGTCACGTTCTCGCTCATCGTGGCCACCCTGGTGGCCGTCACGTTGATCCCGGTCATCTCGACGGTCCTGCACCGCGACCGGGAACAGCATATTGACGACGAGTCACAACCATCACAGGATCCGACCACCGCATTGGGAAAAACGCGGGCCATGTTCGGGGCGGTCTGGAGTATCTTCACCTGGGGACTGGGATACATCGTAACGGGTGTATTCTTCATCGTCAGATGGGCGCTGTTCGTGGTGTGGTCGGCACTGCGCATCGTGCTCTGGATCCCGGGCTGGCTGTTTGACCGGATCTTCCCGGTTATCCAGCGGGCCTACCCGCCGTTCCTTCGCTGGTCGCTGGCCCATCGCGCGCTGACGCTGTTCACCGGGACCGTCGTGCTCGCCGGTTCCCTCTATATCATCCCCACGATCGGGGTTGAACTGATTCCACAGATGAGCCAGGGCGAGTTCTTCGTAAACGTGAGGCTGCCGGTAGGCACGCCGCTGCCCAGGACCGAGGACGTGCTTGGCAGAATGTCGGACATCGCCCTGGACTACCCGGAAGTGAGCACCGTGTACGTGCTGGCCGGTACCATGGGGCAATCCGGCGGCAACGCTGGCGAGGAACGGGAGAACATCGGCCAGTTACACATCCGTCTGCAACCGGGCCTCCGCGGCGAGGTGGAAGAGACCGTCATGAACCGCCTCCGGGAAAGCTTCGAACCCATACCCGGCATCGCGGCGCCCGAGTTCGCCCGGCCCGCGCTTTTCAGCTTCAAGAACCCGGTGGAGGTCGAGGTCAGCGGGTTCAACCTGTCCCGGCTGACGGAGGTCTCCGAGGATCTCGCGATGGAGATGTCCGCGGTGCCCGGACTGACCGACGTGAAGGCCAGCATGGAAGGCGGGAATCCCGAAGTCCAGATCCTCTTCGACCGCCGGAAGCTCGCCAACCTGGGACTCAACCTGGGCACGGTCACGCAGATCGTACAGAACAAGGTACAGGGAAACGTCGCCACGGAACTCACCCGGCGTGACCGGAAGATCGATATCCGTGTCTGGGCCGAGGACGAGACCCGGCTCAGCCTGGACGCCATCCGGCGTCTGGTGGTTAACCCGGAAGGCGTCGTGCCAGTCCCCCTGGCGGCCGTGGCTGAAGTCCGCGTCGCCCAGGGTCCGAGCGAGATACGGCGAGTCAATCAGCAGCGCGTGGCCATAGTGTCCGCAGGGCTGTCGGGCCGTTCGCTCGGCGATGTGGCGACCGAAATCCAGGGGATCATCGACGGCTTCCTCCTTCCCATCGATTTCATCGTGGGCATCAAGGGGCAGAACGAGGAGATGCAGGTGGCATTTGCCAGCCTGCAGTTCGCCATTCTGCTCTCGGTGTTTCTCGTATACCTGGTCATGGCGTCCCAGTTCGAATCGCTGTTGCATCCTTTCGTGATCATGTTTACCTTCCCGTTTTCCATTATCGGCGTGGTCCTCACGCTCGTTCTCACGGGACAGACGATCAGCGTGGTCGTCCTGATAGGTGTGATCATGCTGACCGGCATCGTGGTAAACAACGCCATCGTGCTGGTCGATTACATCAACCAATTGCGCCGCAGCGGGACGGAACTGCAGGAGGCCATCGTTGAGGCGGCGCAGACACGTCTTTGGCCCATCATGATGACCACGGCGACCACCGTGCTCGGCCTGTTGCCCATGGCTATCGGCGTGGGTGAAGGCGCCGAGTTGCGGGCGCCCATGGCAATTACCGTAATTGGCGGCCTGATCGCCGGTACACTGGTAACGCTGCTCCTCGTACCGCTCATCTACATGACGATCGAATCGGCCATGGCAAAAGTTTATAGTCACTTTACCACAACTGCTGGACAACCGGTATCCCAGGAGGTGGCAGAAGCATGAGCATAGCCGAATTTTCCGTAAACCGACCGGTTACGACGATCATGATTATCGTCAGCGCCGTGACCCTTGGTGTGATCTCCTACACCAAGCTGCCGTTGATGTTCCTGCCGGACATGTCGTTTCCGTCCCTGAACGTCAGCGTCCCGTACCCTTCCTCCTCGCCAGAGGAAGTGGAACGGCTGATCTCGCGGCCGTTGGAAGACGCCTTCGGCACGCTGAGCAACATGAAGAGCATGGAGTCCACCTCGAGCAACGACAACGCCCGGATCCGCATCGAGTTCGAGACGGGGACGGACATGAACCTGGCGGCCATGGAGGTCCGGGACCGGATCGACCAGATCCGGGGCGAACTTCCCGATGACGTCGAACGCATCCGCATCCGGCGCTGGAATCCGAGCGACATGCCGATATACAATTTCAGCGTGGCCTGGGGCGGCGATCCCGCGGAATTCTACAACATCGTCACCAAGGTGATCCAGCCGCGGATTCAGCGGGTGGACGGCGTGGCGAACGTGGAAATAAGCGGAATGACTGAGAAGCAGCTGCTGGTCCACGTGGACAACGAGAAATTGCAGTCCCACAACCTGGACATGTTCAACCTGAGCCAGACGCTGGTGCAGAACAACATCACCATGACGGCCGGGACGGTCACCGAGGGCGGACGGAAGCACGCGGTGCGGTCCGTGAACGAGTACCGGGCCGCAGAAGAGGTGGCGAACCTGCCGATACCGGGCACGACCCTGTCGCTTCGCGACGTGGCCCAGGTGACATTCGACTACCCGGAAAACGACAACTTCCAGCGGCTGAACGGGGTCGACGCGGTCACGATACGGGTATATAAGACTTCCACGGCCAACATCGTGGACGTGGCGCAGCGCACCGCGTCCGTGCTGGATGAGCTCAGGGCGCAGCCCCAGTTCGCGGAGCTGGAGACGCGGGTTTTCTTCAACCAGTCCCAGAGCATCACGGACCGGCTGTCCGATCTGCGGAACACGGGCCTGCTGGGCGGTCTCCTGGCGGTGTTGGTGCTGTACGTCTTCCTGCGGAACGTAAGAAGCACCGTGATCATCAGCCTGGCGATTCCCATTTCGATCATCTGCACCTTCACCTTCATGTACCTGCTGCGGCAGGGCGCCGGGTCCACCGTGTCCATCAACCTGATCTCGCTCATGGGGCTGATGCTGGCTGTGGGCATGCTCGTGGACAGCGCCGTGGTTGTGCTGGAGAGTATATACCGGCACCGCCAGGAATCCAACCTGCCGGCGCGGATCGCGGCCATCGTGGGCACCCGCGAGGTGACCATGGCCATTATTGCGGCGACGGCGACGACCCTGTGCGTCTTCCTGCCCCTCATTTTCCTGGGCGGCGGCAGCCGGGTCATGCTCTTCATGAAGGACTTCGTCGTCACATTCTGTATCGTCATGGTGGCAGCGGTGTTCATCGCGCTGACGCTCATCCCGCTGGTCTCATCGCGGCTCTTCAACCGGCCGCTGGGCAAGCCCTCGCCGTTCTTCGTGCGGCTTTCCGACCTGTACTCCGGCATTCTGTCCTGGAACCTGCGCCACCGCCTGGTTACGGTGGTTTCCTTCGCAGCGATCCTGTACGGCAGCTACTGGCTGTACCAGAACATCGAGACGGAATTCCAGCCAATGGCGCCGACGCGGGACATCACTATCGCCGCGGACCTGCCGAGCAGTTATGGCATCGAGCATATCAAGGAAGTCTTCGGCGACGTGGAGACCCTCCTCCTGGATCAGAAGGATGATTTCCACATCGAATCCATTTCGTCCTACGGCAGCCTGCGCCGGGCCAATTTCCGCATCGTGCTGACCCCGCCCGAGGAACGACAGGAGTCGGCCACGGAACTCCAGGCCCGGATCACCAAGGCGCTGCCCGAGATCGCGGGCGTGCGCTGGCGACCCGGCCGGATGCGGCGCCACGGCGGTGGCGCGACGGGCGTGAACGTCGAACTGCGCGGTGACAACATGGCGGTGCTTTCCAACCTCGCCGAGGATATCCGGACCCGGATGGAAGCCATACCGGGACTCAAGGACGTCGATACCAGCCTGGAACGGGGCGACGAGGAGATCCAGGTACAGGTCGACCGCGCCATGGCCCAGACTTACGGGATCTCGCCGAGACAGGCGGCCCGCACCGTGCAGGCAGCGCTCAGCAGCCGCGCCCGGGGCAAGTACAAGACCGACGACCGCGAAGTCGACATCCTGCTCCTTCTCGAGCCCGAGGACCGGGCCAGCATGAGCCAGTTGCAGAACATGACCTTCGAGCGGGCCGAGGGCGGCATGATCCCCGTGGGGAACCTGGCTGATTTCTCGCGCCAGAGGGGTCCAGACGCCATCCGGCGCCAGGACCGCGAGTCGCAGGTTGAAGTAGGCGGCAACACCACGGGATCCGGCACGCGGAGGATCAGCGCACAGGTGACGGAAATGATGGAAGGCATCGAGTTGCCTCCGGGCTACACGTGGAGCATGGGCCGGAACTTCAACATGATGCGCGATTCGCAGAGCGAGTTTCTCTTCGCCATCCTGTTGTCCGTCGTCCTCATCTACCTGATTATGGCGGCGATCTCGGAGTCCTTCATCCAGCCCTTTACGATCCTGTTGTCGGTGCTCTGCGGCCTGGTGGGCGCCTTTATCGTCTTCTACCTGTCCGGCACGACGCTCAACACGAACTCATACCTGGGCATCATCGTCCTGTCGGGGCTGGCGGTGAATAACGCCATCGTATTGATCGACCACGTTAACCGATTGCGCAAGGAGGGGATGACGCGCACCGAGGCCCTCCTCCTGGGCGGCCGTCACCGGCTGCGGCCGATCCTGATGACGTCCCTGACCACCATCTTCGGCCTAATGCCCATGGTGGCCCCGATCCTCTTCCCCGAGATCTTCGGTCCCGTGGAAGACCGCGGCGCCAACCAGTGGGGCCCGGTCAGCCTGGCCCTGGTGGGCGGCCTGACCACTTCCGGTATCCTGACCCTTATCCTGCTGCCGACGGTCTACACGATCTTCGAGGACATGAGCCAGTTTGTCATGTCCAGCGTGAAGAGAGCCTGGGCGTAAGACCGGTTCTCACATAGCCCGATGAAAGAAACGCCCGGTCCTGGAATCGTAGAAACCAGGACCGGGCGTTTTCTGTTTCATCCGAGTTTCTGGAGCTGGAAGGTGTTTCTGACCGATGTATGAATACGGACTTCGATACCAGTAACGCCTTTCTCGCAGTCAGCGGCTTCTTCTCACAGGCCCAGGTGCCTGTCGAGCCAACTATAAGCCTGCGCCTTGGCCGTTTCCGTGAAAAAGTGGCATCCATCGAAATACACAGCCTCCAGGTTTTCCTCAGCGCCAAGCCCGCGATATCTCCGCATAGCGTGCCGGACTATTTCCTGGGTTCCTTCAACGTGTTTTTTGCTTCGGCTTTCGGCATCTGGATGACCTTCCCATTCTCTCGTGCCACGTGTTAACATGGCAGCGCGCGGCGCGACATAGGCCAGGTAGTCGGCAGATCGTCCGACCGCAGCCAAACCCGGAATCGCCATTGATGCACTTCGCTTTTCCAACTCCCGATCGTCAAAAAACTTGATCAACTCAAAGAACCCGCACGATGAGACACCAACCTGAATACGGTGGTCTGAGAACATGGCATATACAAGTTGATATCCTCCGGCAGAATGTCCAACGATACCTATCCTGGTTGGATCTACATAATCCAGCGACATGAGCACATCCGTAGCGCGCATCGTGTCATAAACTTCTTTACCGGTTGGTGTACGTCCATTCATAAGCAGTTGGCCGGCTTGGTGGTCAAACAATCTTCCATCCCTTTCAATATCCACCTTGCTATCGTCAGGCTCCAGCCGACGACGTTCGCCGTGACCGATCCGATCAGGACAAATCACGACATAGCCTCGTTCGAATAGCTCCAGACCGTATTTCTGGTCGTCGTAATAGTATTGCTGATCGTCTGGTTGGTCCAATCCAGCCGGTTCAAGTTTCCCCAGGTGTCTGTTCCCGCCATCTTGATGAAGGGCGATAATCGCCGGCAATCGATCATTAGGCTCATGGTCGGGTACGAACAGATAAGCTCTTACCATGTCCTCTGGCACGTGGAATACGGGATCCGCCGGCTCAACAAGGTATTCGATTTTAAACCGGTATCCCGATTCCAGACGTACTTTTTCGATGGTCCTCGACTGAAGCGGCGGCGGTTGTGGGAAAAACCCCAGCAATCCAAGTAACTGTTTATATCGGCCATCAGCTTCTAGAGCGTTCATCGGAGTGTCCTTTTCGGTAGATATCGTAGTTTTGTTTCCCAAATATCACATCGCCGAGTGGAAAACCCGGTCGTAGACCTGGTGGACTCGGACGGTGTGTCTGCTATATGCCGACAGCAGCTTGTCCGGCGCGGCCTCCCGTGCTTCGGGGGAGGTACAGGAAATTCCCATCATGCCGGCCAGGACGGCCTGGGCGCCTTGATCCTTGGGGATCTCGTGGGTCTGGTGGCCCGAGGTCATTTGGATGCGGTTTTCCAGGTCTCGCAGGAAGAGATAGGCGTCGTCCAGATCGGATGCCTCGCTATCTGACAGGTACCCCTTGTCTGCCAACAACCCCAGCATCTTTCGCGTGCCGCGTTCCCACGGCCAATTTTGGATGCCCCCGTACACGAGTTGGAATCCCTGCACGGTAAACTCGATCTCCCGGATGCCGCCCTTCCCGAGCTTGACATGGTAGTCACCGCTGCCCCGTTCCATCAGGGCACGGGCGATGCGTTCCCGCATGTGGTTGATATCTTCCAGGATCAGCGGCTGGTCGAGGGCGGGGTAGAAGACGAAGGGTTGGACCGTGTCGAAGAACCGGTCGCCTACATCCGGGTTGCCTGCCGACCTCCTGGCCTTCAGGAGTGCCTGGCGTTGCCAGCTCTGTCCCTGTATCTCGTAGTGCCAGCGGTAGCTTTCGATCGAGTTGGCGATGTCGCCGGCCCGTCCCTCCGGACGCAGGCGCAGGTCGACGCGGAACACCTGTCCGTCCGGCGTGAGCCGGCTGATGAGGTCGGTGATGGCCCGGGCGAGTTTAGGGTAATACTCGTAAGTGGACAGGCCGTCCTTTTCGGTTCGGCCGTCCGTGCTATCGTAGACGTAAAGCAGGTCGATGTCCGAGCTGAAGTTCAGTTCGCGTCCGCCAAGCTTCCCCATGCCGATGACGGTGAAGCCGCTCGGATGCGATGCATCCAGCATCGGCCGCCCGTGCCGCGCCTCCAGTTTCCTACCGCAGACATCGTGTGCGGCCTCAAGGCAGATGTCGGCCACGTCCGTGAGCCGTTCCAGGATAACCGGCGTTTCGGATTGCTTCATCAGGTCGCACACGGCGATGCGCAGGTAGGCCCGCTTCTTGAACATACGCAGGGGTTTCATGGCCTCGTCCGGTGATGAAACGCCCTGAAGCGCTCCCGCCAGTCCGTCTTCCAGTTGCTCAGCGGTCTGCAACGTGCGCCACGAATCGCCGCCGAAGGTGTCGATCAGGAATTTCCGGTCCTGGACGAGCACGGCGCTGAGATACGGGCTGCACGACAGGATCGTGAGCAGGGCGTCCCTGGACTCCGAAGGGACGGCCACCAGGTCCAGCAGGGCAGGGATGTGTTCATCGACGCTTCGCGTGAAGAGTGCGTGCAGGTTGATGAGGGCCCGGTCGGGTTGCAGGGAGGTGCCCGCCGCTTCGAACAGCGCCGGGAATGGATTCCCCGGTAGCGCCAGTGGCGCCAGGCGTCCGTCGATCTGTCGAAGCAGGTGCCAGGCGTCCACCGGATCACCGAATCCGAAGGACCGCAGCCGGTCGGACACCACGGCCGGTACCGGCGACGAAAGCGCGTCGCGATCGAAGGCAAGGGTCGTCATGGGTGAGTACCGCCGAAAAAAGACCACGCCTCCCCGCAGGTGACACGGAGGAGGCGCGTAAGTTACGTTGAGACCTTGCGATCAGGCCCTGTTAGACGTCGTAGTAGAGACCGAACTCCCACGGATGCGGCCGCAGGCGGATCTGGTCCAGTTCGTTCTCCCGCTTGTACTCGACGTAGGTCTCGATCAGGTCCGGCGTGAACACGTCGCCCTTGAGGAGGTAGTCCTGGTCACTCTCCAGGGCGTTCAGCGCCTCGGACAGATCCTGCGGCGTGTGGGCCACTTCCGCTGCCTGCTCCGGTTCGAGGTCGTAGAGATCGAGGTCGATGGGTTCGGGTGGCTCGATCCGGTTCTCGATGCCATCCAGCCCCGCCATCATCATGGCCGTGAAGGCCAGGTAGGGGTTGGCCGCAGGGTCGGGCGTACGGAACTCGATCCGCTTGGCCTTCTCGCTCTTCGAATACATGGGAATGCGCACGCAGGCGCTGCGGTTGCGCTGCGAGTAGATCAGGTTGATAGGCGCTTCGTAACCCGGGACGAGTCTCCGGTAGGAGTTTGTCGTCGGCGCGGCGAAGGCCAGGACCGAGGCGCTGTGCTTGAGCAGTCCGCCGATATAGTGACGGGCCATGTCGCTCAGGTCGGCGTACGTGCCGGCCTCGAAGAACAGGTTGCGGCCATCCTTCCAAAGGCTCTGGTGCACGTGCATGCCCGAACCATTGTCCTCGAAGATGGGCTTCGGCATGAAGGTCACCGTCTTGCCAGCCTGCCTGGCGACGTTCTTGACGATGTACTTGTACATGAGCAGGTCGTCGGACATGCGAAGCAGCGTGTTGAAACGGATGTCGATCTCCGCCTGCCCTGCCGTGCCCACCTCGTGGTGATGGACTTCCGACTCGATGCCCGAGTTCCGGAGCGTCATCACCATGCGGGTGCGCAGATCCTGGAACGAATCCACCGGTGGCACGGGGAAATAACCCCGCTTGTAAGGGATCTTGTTGCCGAGGTTCGGTCCTTCGTTCCGCCCGGTGTTCCACCATCCCTCGCTGGAATCCACCCGGTGGAAACTCGCGTTGGGCTTCTGCGCGAACCGGACGTCGTCGAAGATGTAGAACTCGGCTTCCGGGCCGAAGTATGCCGTGTCGGCCACGCCGATGGACTGCATGTAGGCTTCGGCTTTCTGGGCGACGTATCGCGGGTCGCGTGTGTACATTTCGAGGGTCACCGGATCTTTGACGTTGCAGACCAGGATCAGCGTCTTCTCCTCGGGGAAGGGATCGATCTTGGCCGACAGCGGATCGGGGATCAGGATCATATCGCTCTGGTCGATGGTCTGGAAACCACGGACGCTCGAACCGTCGAATCCGAGGCCTTCTTCGAAAGTTTCTTCTTCCAGCGTTTCTATGGGCGCGGAGAAGTGCTGCCACGTTCCCGGTACGTCGACAAACCGGTAGTCGACCATCACCACCCCGTCGTCCCTGGCATTTGTAATTACGTCAATTGGCGTCACGAGTCGTTCTCCTCCCTGTTGGGGTCAGTCTGAATCGATGATGGAGGTTGCCGGGCCGACTGCCAGCCGCCCTCAAAGGACGGCCGCAACCATCCCCCATCACCGCAACGAATATGAATGTCGTCACTACAGCAAACTCAGTAAACCTAATGTACATCGTCATTGTTTCGCAAGTGTTTCTCTAAGGTTAAATCCTTGTTAAATCGCTGAACTTTATTTCGATTCTTCCGTCGTAAAAACGGTGTAAATCGGCAAGACAGCTTATAAATCCTCTCGGTGAGTATCTCGCGTATATCCGCAGGGCTGTATTTCGATCTTCTTGGCGAAGAAATCCTTTAAAACCGCAGGACTACGGTTCGACCATGCAGGCGATTAAACGGCGCGTCATCCAAAGGAAAAAGGTATTGACTTTAACGGCCCTCGCTCATATAATGTGGTATCGATTTTCAGGGCCGGAGAACCGGCTGAAAAAGGTTGCTCCGGGTCTTTCAGGCGCAGTACTTTTCCTGGCATTTCCGACTGAAATCAGCGTTGTAGATATTCTGCATGGTTGCGGTGCGGATGCCCGGTGCCGGATGATGCAGCATATGGAAAGTTCCCCTCGGAGTTACCGGACCGCAAGACGGACTCCGATGGCGTTGTGGTACATACTGGCGGCCTTCGTGGGCGCGCTCGTGGGCATCGTTTTCCTGGTCGTGGCGTTTCCCGAAGTGCTGAGCACGTTCAGTGGGATGTCGTCGACCGGGAACGAGACACCGGCTCGGACGTCTTCACTGGAAAGCCCGTCGCAATCCGAGTCGACAGAGGTAACTGAATCTGCTGAACGGCGCGATGCGTTCGGGAGTTCCGGGGCAAGCGGGCTACTTGATCCGCTCGAACCAGGCGGACCAGGCGGTTCAGAAGATGAATCGCTCGGCCTGATCGCCGCCAACAACGCAGTCAGCGTGTCCCGCCGGACGTCCATCGTCTCCGCGGTGGAACGGGCGGGCCCCGCCGTCGTGAGTATCGTCGCGACCTTCCAGATGCAGCGGCGCGGCTTCTCCCGGATGTTCGACGACTCCTTCTTCGGGCAATTCATGGTACCGCGGCTATACACCCTCGAGGAGCCGAACACGGGCTCGGGCGTGATCATCGACGAGGCGGGCTACATCGTCACGAACGCCCACGTAGTGCAGTTGGGAGACTTTACGGCCCAGCGTATCCGGGCCGTGCTGACCGACGGACGCAGCCTGGAGTGCGCCCTGGTCGGCGTGGACATCATGTCGGACCTGGCCGTGCTCCACGTGGAGGGCGAGGACATGCCGGTGGCGGCGCTGGGCCGGTCAGATGACATCATGACCGGCGAGTGGGCAATCACCATCGGCAATCCGCTGGGACTGGCCATCGCGGACGCCCGCCCGGCCGTGGCCGTAGGGGTGGTCAGCGCGGTGGGCCGTGATTTCCGCAGGGAACAGGGTTCAAGGACGGTCTATCGTGACATGATACAGACCGACGCGACCATCAATCCCGGCAACAGCGGCGGTCCGCTGGTCAACGCCCTCGGGGAGGTAATCGGTATTAATACCTTCATACTCTCCGAAAGCGGCGGCTCAGAGGGGGTGGGCTTCGCCATACCCATCGACCGGGTCCGGCGCGTAACGGACGAACTGATCCAGTACGGCGGACCGAGACGGGGATGGACGGGGCTGTCGGTGATCGACATCACGGAATACGTGGCCCAGGAATTTAACATCGACAACCGCCTGGGCGTACTGGTCAACGAGATCGATCCGGACAGCCCGGCGGACCGGGCCGGCGTCCAGGTCATGGACGTCATACGGAAGATCAACGGGGAGGCGATCGCCAGTTACCCCGACGCACGAGAGGCCCTGTACGGCAGCCTGGTGGGCGATTCTATCGAACTCGAAGTCGAAAGGGAAAACCGGTTGATGTCCCTGACCCTGCACATCGCCGAGTTGTGAGGAAACTGAATGGTACGTGACGGTTGGGTCATGGTCATACCCCTGGGAGCATTGGCCATTGTCTGCCTGGTGATTGACTACCTGGCCCCCGGGATGGTATGGATCGTGTTGGCGTCGGTTTTCGGCGCGCTGGCCATATTCATAGGGTTCTTCTTTCGGGATCCGACCAGGCGGGCGCCACCGGGCGAAGGCCTGGTGATCTCTGGTGGCGACGGCAAGGTCGTGGCGATCGAGGAGATTGGAAACGACCCCTTCATCGACGGACCGGCCATGCAGATCAGCGTGTTCCTGTCCATCGTGAACGTGCACGTCAACCGTATCCCGATCACCGGTGTGGTGAAGTTGCGCCAGCGGATTGAAGGACAGTTTAAACTCGCTTTCAAGGACGAGGCCTCGGGCGACAACGCGCAGATGGTTCTGGGCATCGAGGGGGAACAGGGCCGCGTCCTGATCAAGCAGATCGTCGGCTTCGTGGCCCGGCGTATCGTCTGCAACGTCCACGAGGGCGACGAGGTGCGTATCGGCGACCGATTCGGCCTGATACGCTTTGGTTCGAGGATAGACGTAATCGTGCCGGCCGGCACGGAAATCCGGGTGAAGAACGGGGACCGGGTCCGGGGCGGAGAAACGATACTGGGAGTGTTGAAATGAAAACCTGGATGCGCGTCGCGTTACCTAACGTGTTCACGCTGGGAAGCATCTTCTGCGGGGTCTCCGCAATCTTTTACTGCATCGACGGGTTCAACGACATGACGGGCGACCCGGGCCGCGCACCGTGGCTCATCATCGCCGCCGCCCTGCTGGATTCTATAGACGGCAAAGTCGCGCGCTTCAGCCAGGGAGCGACCCGGTTCGGCATCGAACTGGATTCGCTGGCCGACGTAATCTCCTTCGGCGTGGCGCCCATGGTGCTCGTCTATACCCTGAAGCCCTTCGGCGATATCACCTGGGCGCTCTGCCTGCTCTTCCTGATGTGCGGCGCCATCCGACTCGCACGGTACAACGTGATGACCCTTCGACGGGTGGAGCGGATCAACCAGGAAAAAGACAACTTCATGGGCCTGCCGATCCCCGTGGCGGCCATCGCCGTGGCCTCCTACGTCATCTTCTGCTGGGACCGCTGGGAAGAACTGCACCTGGAAGGTCCCTTCATGGGGTTCATACTCCTCCTGTCCATTCTCATGGTCAGCCCCCTGTCCTACCGGACCCTGCCCTCGCTCGCCTTCAAGAGCAAGTGGTCCATCCTCAAGCTGATCGCCATCGCCATCGCCCTGGTTGCCCTGGTCTGGGACCCGAAGCTCATGATCTTTCCCATCGTGCTGCTCTACATCCTCTCCGGCATCGCGGCCTGGTGCATACACATGGTCCGGCACGACGAGGACGTAGCGCTTTCGGTGGAAGAGTAAAGGAGTTCGTCCATGGCGCGAGGTAAGGGGATCGCTAAACTGGCGCTCTACATCCTGGTAGGCGCCATCCTCGGCGGCGTGGTCGGCGAGTTGATCGGACTCCTCTTCGGAAACTTCATGCCCGGCAGCATGGTGGAGAAGTTCTTCCTCGAAGCCTTTGTCTACACCTTCCCACCCGCCACGCTGCCCCTGGTGGTATTCTCCATCACCGTCGGCTTCACGCTGAAAGTGAACGTCATCAGCATCCTCGGTATCGGTTTCGCCACCTACTTCTATCGCTGGTTCTAGTGACATAGACAAGATGACGAAACCATACCCATCCAGAAACACCCCAGTTTACATAAGAACAACTCCAGTACACGAACACTTACAGCGGACTTTCCAGATCCTCGCCCCTATGCCGGCCTACGTTCCGGCTCTGGTCGTCCTGGCAACATGCCTGGCAGGCGTCCTGACCCCCGCGGCCGCGCGACCCGCAGGACAAACCATCACTGAGATTACTTTCGAACGACAGGAAATTGTCATTGGCTCCGCGCCGAGACAGACCGTCATGACAGGTTTCCTATTGGGCGGCGACGTGGCCGACATGGCCGTGGTAAACATAGACGAGTCCGATAATCGCCGTGTGCGTATATACACCTATGAAAATGAAACGGGATCGCCTGATAGCCGTTCGTGGTCATGTGAAAACGGTTCCTGGACGCTGAAACTGGATGGGTCGCTGCGTCCCGGCGTATCGTTCGTCGACGTAGCCCGCCTGGGGAACAGCGACCGATTGATCACTTACGATCATGGCCGATTGAGCGCATGGGATCCCGATTCGTCGACTGAACGCGAACTCGCGTCGGTTGTCTCAAGTTTCAAGCCGCCCCGTACTGATGAAATCCCCCACGTGGACATCACCCGGGACGTGAATGGCGATGGCCGGGTCGACCTGGTCATACCGGCCGCCGACGGGTTCCAGGTATTCGTCCAGGCAGGAGACGGTTCGTTCGCCGAACCGGTGGAGGTCGGTCCTCCTGCCGTACTGGACCGAATTTACGGCGCCGACGGATACCGGTACGATCCGTGGAGCCAGGCACGTATCCACGAATTCGACTACGACAGGGATGGCCGCGTCGACCTGGTGTCCTGGAACCAGGATTGGTTCGAGGTGCATCTACAGGACGAACGGGGATTGTTTTCCGCGGAGCCCGTGACCTTCGAAACCGGCGTGGCGTTCGATTCCGACGACCTTTCTTACCTGGCCAGCGGGGACATGGCGGGTAAGGTGCTGCATACGATCAGCGACCTGAACGGCGACGGCGTAGCCGACATGGTGGTCTTCTCCCTCGAAGGCGACAGCATTTCTGACAAGCGATCCGCTTACGAAGTGCACTTCGGCGCGCGCACCTCCGCTGGTCGCACCCCCAATGACCGCACCCCTGATGACCACAGCTCCGACGGCCGCACCCCTGGAGGCCGCACCCTTTTCTCATCTGATATCGACGTCTCGATCCGATCCGAAGGCAACATTCAGCTCGCCATGGAACGTAGCGATTTCGATGGGGACGGAGACGCCGACCTGGTCGTCACCACGATCGAAACAAAGTATCTCGAAAACAGTCTCTTCAAACGGATCAAAGGATTCATGGGCGATGACATCTGGTTGAATCTCGAGTTCTACCGGGTAAACGAGGGAAGCATACCGGACCATCCCACCACCACCCGGAGAATCCAGTTGGACGGCGCGCCCAGTCACAGGGAACCGGGGTGGGTCCCACTGAACGTCGTGCTGCAGGGCGGGAAGCATGAACTTCGAAAGGACCGCAAACAATACCGACGGGCGTTCAACAAGAACCTGTTCATCGGGGACGTGACCGGAAACGGCCGCTCCGACCTGCTGATCGAGTGGACCCATCGGGAATTGCATGTATTCGCCGGTGTGCCGGGTCCGGAAATGTTTGCCGAACGGCCCCAGAAAGTAGCGATAGAATTACCCAACGACGAAGAGTATACCTGGTTGGCGGATATCAACGGGGACGGCAGGCAGGACATCGTCATGCACCATCCGTTCATGCAGAGGGACGCGCACGGGGCACCAGAAATGCCGCCCGGCACCGAACCGCAGCGCGTAACGATGTTGATCGCGCAGTGAAAACCAGTGGAAGATATCGCGCAGTGAAGCGCTTGTCGAGTTGGTCGAGCAATAGACGAATAGCAGATGAGTCTGGAGTAACAAGTGGAACACCTTAACGAAATGGCAGCCCACGAACTGGCGCCGCTAATCAAGTCGGGCAAGGTGACGGCGGAAGAGGTCGCCCAGGAGGTATTGCGCCTGATAGAAGAGAAAGATCCGGCCATTAACGCCTACCTCGCGGTCCAGCCGGAGACCGTGATCGAAGACGCGCGGGACGTGGACCGGCGCATCGCCGCAGGCGAGTCCACCGGACCGCTGGCCGGCGTTCCCATCGCCATCAAGGACGCCATCTGCACGAAGGGGCTGGAAACCACCTGCGCCTCGAAGATCCTCGAGGGATTCGTGCCGCCCTACGACGCGACGGTCATCGCCCGGTTGCGGGAGGCGGACGCCGTGATCATCGGTAAGACCAACATGGACCAGTTCGGCATGGGGTCGTCAAACGAGAACACCGGTTTCGAGATCTGCAGAAACCCCCTGGACACCACCCTGGTACCCGGCGGCTCGAGCGGCGGCTCCGCGGCGGCCCTGGCGTCTGGCACGGCGGTCCTGGCCCTGGGCGAGGACACCGGCGGATCAATCCGACAGCCCGCGGCCTTCTGCGGCGTCGTGGGACTCAAGCCCACCTATGGGCGTGTATCCCGCTACGGCATCATCGCCTACGGGTCATCCTTCGACCAGGTCGGCCCCATGTCTCGAAACGTGGAAGACTGCGCCCGGCTGCTGGGCGTCATCGCGGGACACGACCGCATGGATTCCACCTCGTCATCGGAGGCGGTGCCCGACTACACGGCGAAATTGAAGCAGGGCATCGAAGGAATGCGCATCGGCGTGCCGGAAGAATACATGGCCGAGGGCCTGGACGCCGGCGTGAAAGAAAGCGTCAATCGGGCGATCGAACGCCTTGCAGCACTCGGCGCCCGCGTGGAGACCGTCCACCTACCCCACACCGAGTATGCCGTGGCCGCCTACTACATCCTGGTCACCGCCGAAGCCTCCTCCAACCTGGCCAGGTACGATGGGGTAAAGTATGGGTACCGGGGCGAGGAAGGTGGAGCGGGAAATTCGGGAACAAGTAAAGCAGCAGTTGGGGATGTTGGTGCGGCCGGAGTAGGTGAGGCCGGAGTTGGTGCAGGACCTAGTGTGACTGGTGCTGGCGCAACGACGCCCACGCCGGACGAAGACGGCCTGACCGCCATGTACGGCTCGGTCCGCAGCGGGGGTTTCGGTCTCGAAGTGAAACGCCGCATCATGCTCGGCACCTACGTGCTCAGCGCTGGCTATTACGACGCCTATTACGACAAGGCCCAGCGCGTGCGGACCTTGATCAAGGGAGACTTTGACAAGGCTTTTGGAAAGGTGGATCTCCTGGTGGCACCCACCACGCCCACCACTGCCTTCCGTATCGGCGAGAAGATCGGCGATCCCCTGCAGATGTACCTGTCGGACATCTACACCGTACCCATCAACCTCGCCGGCGTACCGGCCATATCCCTGCCCTGCGGCCAGGGACCCGACGGTATGCCCATCGGCCTGCAGATCGTCGGCCCCCACTTCGGCGAAGAGCGGATCCTGCAGGCAGCGTATGCCTTCGAGCAGGCCTCAGAAGTGAATGGGTGAAGACCTGGGTGTGATAGGCGGCGAAGGGATTGAAGGGTAGCAAAGGGACTATGAACTACGAAGCGGTAATCGGGCTGGAAGTGCACGCCCAACTCCTGACGAACTCGAAGATCTTCTGTGGATGCCCCGTGGCCTTCGGCGGTGAGCCGAACAGCCGCGTTTGCCCAATCTGTCTCGGCATGCCCGGCGTCCTGCCCGTCCTGAACCGCCGCGCCGTCGAATACACCATACGCATGGCCCTGGCCGTGGACGGTCACGTGGCCGAAACCAGCGCCTTCGCCCGCAAGAACTACTTCTATCCCGACCTGCCCAAGGGCTACCAGATCTCACAGTACGACCGGGCGGGTGAACCCATCTCCCTGTACGGTGGCATCGAAATAGAGGACGAAGACGGACCTCGTTTCGTCCGGCTTCGGCGCATCCATCTCGAGGAAGAAGCCGGCAAGTCCATCCACAACGAACCCGGCTACGATCCCGACCTGAGTTACATCGATTTCAACCGCACGGGCGTGCCCCTCATGGAGATCGTCAGCGAGCCCGACCTACGCAGCCCCCACGAGGCCTCGACCTACCTCGCCCGGCTGCGGCAGATCCTCCAGTACATCGGTGTGTGTAACGGCAACATGGAAGAGGGCAGCCTGCGGTGCGACGCCAACGTGTCCATCCGCAAGCCCGGCGATCCCCTGGGCGAACTCGTCGAGATCAAGAACATGAACTCCATGCGAGCCATGGAACGGGCGCTGGAGTTCGAAATCGACCGCCAGGCCGAAGTGCTCGACGACGGGGGCAGGATCGTGCGGCAGACACGTCTGTGGAACGAGGAGGAACGGGTAACCTTCCCCATGCGTTCGAAGGAGGAAGCCTCCGACTACCGGTATTTCCCCGACCCCGACCTGGTCACCGTCGAGATCGCCCGATCCTGGGTCGACGAGATCGGTGAAGACCTGCCTGAACTCCCCGACGTGCGCATGCAGCGATTCGTTGACGAATACGGGTTGCCGCAGGACATCGCGCGTCAACTAACGGACAATCGCGCCAGGGCCGACTACTTCGAAGCCTGTGTCGGCCGGGCGCCGGATGAACCCCGGACCGTTTCCAACTGGATGCTCAGCGAAATGCTCCGGGTCCAGCACGAAGGTCGGATGGACCAAGAGACCCTCGAAACCCGCATCCCGCCGGACCACCTCGCCCAGCTTCTTGGACAGATCGAGGATGGCCAGATCAGCGGCAAGATCGGCAAGGACGTCCTCGACATCATGGCCGAATCCGGCAAGGCGCCGGCCACGGTCATCGAGGAGCAGGACCTCGTACAGATCTCCGACACCGGTAAACTCGAAGGCCTGGTCGACGGCATCCTCGCCGAACACCCCGACGACGTGGCCGACTATCGGGCCGGCAAGACCAAGCTCCTCGGCTTCTTCATGGGCCAGGTCATGCGTGCCACCCAGGGCAAGGCGAATCCGAAGATGGTGAACGAGTTGTTGAGGAAGAAGCTGGCGGGGGGATGAGTAACAGAAAGGCCCCAGGCAATAAACGGGGATCGAAAAACCAGCAACAAAGCGCCAGGCAATAAGCAGCCAGACAACCAGCCGTAGTGGTGGACTGCAGTGCCACACTCGATCGCCTCATGGCGGATGTTTTCACATCCATTCACATTGAAACGGCACGTTCACCTCAGAAAGGTCACGTACCCATGAGATTCCTGTTGCTCTCGATCGCCGCCTGTATGATGTCCTACTCCGCACAGGCCCAGACCGATGGGGATATTACACATCTTAGGAAAGAAAACCCGATCGAACTCTACGTTGATTTCTACGAAGACGCCCACTGTGGATGGAACCTTGAACCGGTCGTTGATAGCGAACTGGCAAAAGCGGGAATCAATCGAAAGAGAACCTGGGGATACGGTGAACTGGTGTTGTATGTCAACATTTACTGCATCGAGAACAAGAACAGCGCAGGCGAACTGTTGGGATACGTCTACGACATGAATATCGCGTTTGGTCACTTTACGCGTTCGGAGACCGCTGCAGAAGGTGTGTTTGTAAAGATGTATATTGAGCCTGGTGACTACAGTACATTCGGTGCGGTGACAAATGACGAAACGGGCAGACAGCACATGAGAGATTCATTGCAGGAGACCAAGAGTAAGGCGCTGGCGGATTACAGGAAGGCGAATGGGCTGGAATAGGATTTTGTCGAATAGCTACTTAGTGTTTCCTGGATTTCCGCAAACATCACAACGAGTTATTGCGGAGGAAGCTGGCGAAGGGTCGAGGAGATTCCCGGGACTGCACAACTGATGAAGAGGTATTAAGGATAACCGGCGGAACCGCGCATAGATTGCGAGTCGCTGGAATCAATCGGCATTTGTCGCCTTCAGCAATCCCTCAACACGACCGAGGCGTCCGTTCATATCGTGCATTTCTACCCGGATGGATGAAACTTCCTTACGAACGGACGTTATTTCTTCCTTTAACTCTTCCTTCAGTTCTTGCATATCTGACCTTAGTTCCCGTTTCAGTTCGTCCCTGCCGGCTTTGGCCTGTTTCCAGAAGAAGATGAATGCCATCAGCAGCGTGCCTGGCGTAATGAGAAGTTGCGCGAGTTCCATAGTCATTGCTCCTTCGGCGAGGTATTACGAGCAAGCTGATTGCAATACACTGATTGCGAGTCGCTGGAATCAACCGGCATTGGTTGCCTTGAGCAAACCCTCGACACGGCCGAGGCGTCCGTTCATGTCGTGCATTTCTACCCGGATGGAGGTAACTTCCCTACGAACGGACATTATCTCTTCCTTTAAGTCCCTTATGTCTGACTTTAATTCCCGCTTCAGTTCGTCCCTGCCGGTTCTGGCCTGTTTCCAGAAAAAGATGAAGGCCGTCAGCAGAATGCCTGGCGTAATGAGAAGCTGCGCGATTTCCAAAGTCATTGCTCCCAGGTAAGGTATTACGAGCATCCTCATAATACGCTGTTTCGCATTGAGGCTCAACGTAGTTTTCTGTCTACGGAATCCTGCACTTGCACCGGGTGTGGATTCACGCTACGCCTGGCGCGGTCTTTCTACGTCCAAGGTCATCAGCAGGCCTTCGACGCGGCCAAGCCGTCCGTTTATGTCGTGCATTTCTACCCGGACGGCGGAAACCTCGTCGCGCACGGACGCGATTTCCCGCTTCAGTTCGTCGCTGATGGCTTTCGACTGTTTCCAGAAGAAGATGAAGGCCGTTAGTAAAGTGCCCGGGGTAACGAGAAGCTGAGCGAGATCCATTTTCCCTGTTCCCTTCGATGAGGTCTTTGAGCGACTTTGAGCCGTGTCCGAAATAGGGTCTTTCACCGTGCCATGAAGATGCGTCAGCCAACTGATGTGGCGTGAACCATCGAGACGGCTCGCTCTTTACGAACCTCCTGCATCCGGGGCCATAAGCAGACTCTCGACGCGGCCGAGGCGTCCGTTGATATCGTGCATTTCGACCCGGATGGATGAGACCTCCTTGCGAACGGACGTTATTTCTTCCTTTAAGTCTCGAATGTCTGACTTTAAATCCTGCCTCAGTTCGTTCCTGCCGGCCTTTGCCTGTTTCAAGTCTTCTTTAATTTCCCGCTTCAGTTCGTCGCCATTGGCTTTTGCCTGTTTCCAGAAGAAGATGAATGCCGTCAGCAGCGTGCCCGGCGTAATGAGAAGCTGAGCGAGTTCCAACGTCGTTGCTCCTTCGTAGAGAAGGGATGCAGTCCGGCAGTCGTTCCAGACGCTCTCGTCCCGCCACTTGCACCGGTGGGGTTTTCGACTACTTCTGACGCGGTCTTTCTACGTCCAAGGTCATCAGCAGACCTTCGACGCGGCCGAGGCGTCCGTTCATATCGTGTATTTCTTCCCGGATGGATGAAACCGTACTGCGAACGGACATGATCTCTTCCTTTAGCTCCCTCTTCAGTTCGTCGCTGATGGTTCTTGCCTGTTTCCAGAAGAAGATGAATGCCATCAGCAGCGTGCCTGGGGTAATGAGAAGCTGCGCGAGTTCCATATTCTTTATTCCTTCGACGAAGTATTACGAGCATTGTCTCATTCGCGAACTCAATCGATGTAGGCTGCGACCGATCCTTAAAACACCAGTCGGAGAAAGCGCAGGAATCTTGGAAACAATCCGCGCAAATGACGAGATTAATGCGCGGGCCTGCGTGATTGCGTCGAATATTGAGCGAATGCAGAAGGCGGAAACAGACGAGAGGTGTACTGCCGGAAATCCAGGAGGCACTGGCGGACTAACCGGAGACGCAGCGCCGGGACGTATGGGGCCGGACGGGGAACCGTTCGCGTTACGGCCACAGGGTATCGGTGGCCAGCAGGTTGGAGAAGTGCAGGAACGGCAGGATCTCGATATTGTCCTCGGTACGAAGTTCGGGACCTTCAGGATAGACGATGATGCGTCGACACAGGCCATCAAGATCGGTTACCGCTCTCAATCCTTTGCACCAGGTTTTCGAGAACGTAGCACCGGATTTGACTTCGACCGCGACGAACTCTCCCCCGCGTTCGAGCAGGAAATCCACTTCGGTCTGGTTCTGTGCGGTCGTCGCCCAGTAGTAGCAGGCGTCACATAGATCGCGATAGTCCATGTAGGACCGGATCATTTGCGCGACAAGCCCTTCGAACAAGGCGCCCCGTTCCTCCGGCGCGGGCGTTCCCTTTTGCCGTTTCATCGCACGGACGATACCCGGATCGCACCAGTACCATTTAGGCAGCTTCCTTTCCCGCACACGCAGTTTTGCCTCGAACGCCGGTAACCTGAAGCACAACAGCGTCTCCTCCAGGATTTCCAGATAACTGGTCACTGTCGGTCGTGACACCTGGGCTTCCCGGGCGATGTTGTTAGCGTTCAGCGTCTGACCGTGGAAGAGCGCCGCAACGGGAAGGAACCGTGCAAAGCCAGCAAGATTGCGCACCAGGGCCTCGGACTGGATCTCCTCCCTGAGATACATCTGCGTATATGCGACGAGCGTATCAGACCTGTCTTCCGAATCCCACACCACGGGCAGCAAGCCGTGTTGCAGGGCGTCGTCGAGTTCGAACCGGTCTCCCAGCTCCTCGGAAACGAAGGGATGCATTACGCGCTTCAGTGCCCGTCCCGCAAGCATGTTGACCCCCGCCCTCTTGAGTTTCCTCGCGCTGGACCCACACAGGACGAAGCGCAGTTTCCGCTCTTCCATGAAGCGATGTACTTCATTGAGCAGAGAGGGTAGCCGTTGTATTCCGTCAAGCACTACCCAGCGTTCCACCGGTACGGCGCGCAGTTCAGCGGCCACCAGACCCGGATTCGCAAGCAGGCGGTGATAGGTAGTCTCCGAGAGCAGTTCGATAACATGGGCGTCAGGAAACGCGTTCCGCAGATACGTGCTCTTACCCACGCCGCGCGGACCCAGCAGAAAGAAACTTCGATTGGGTGCTTGAAACAACCTGGGGATAGTCATTTGCATATCTCGTCGTAAATATTCATGGTAATTTTATGATAAGATATACATTTTTCTCATAATGTCAAATTCGGTCGGATTGATTCCCGCCTCAGGTGCTTCGTCGAACAACTTCTGTAGAGCAAACACTCCTTGGAGTGGTTCTTGTTGATCTTGCATAATAGTTTCAATTTAGATATCTTGTTCAACCTTTCTTGAAGGGGATTCAACTCTAGATTCTGGGTACCGAGGTGCCTGGTCGATCATTATCCGAGTTCCTCAGAAGGGATCTACTTCGCGTTTGGAGAATGCCATGTTTCAAACCAATCCGGTACTTCTGGCTGAACTACTTAAGCCTTGTAGGAAAATCCAATGGACGTCTCTCCGCCTGGATTCAGTTTCTTCGTGAAACACCGCATGGGAAGCAACGGAGCCCAACCATGACGTTATGTTACTTCGCCTACGGCTCGAACATGCTGACCAAGCGCCTGAAACAACGCTGTCAGGGGGCCGTTCCGACTGAGCGCGCGTACGCCGACGACTGGACCGTCGAATTCAGCAAGCCCAGCAAAGACTGTTCCGGGAAAGCGACGCTTCTTCGGAAGACTGGTAGCCGAACTCCCGGCGTGCTGTTCGAGATTCCGAAAGCGGAGGTTTGCTGCCTTGACGACTACGAAAGGGTTGGGAAAGGCTACGAACGTTGCGACACGTTCTCCGTCCGCCTGGCCGAAGGCGACAAAATCGTCAAGGTGGCAACCTACCTTGCCACGCGTACCAAACCCGATCGCAAGCCCTACGACTGGTATCTCGCTCTCGTGATCGCTGGCGCACGCGAGCACATACTGGACGAAGACCATCATGCGATGTTGCGTCATGTGGCTTACAAGCCCGACCCCTGTTGTGACCGCCAGGAACGGCGCCGAGCGATAAAGGTTCTGGCCAAGGCTGGCTATCATGAATATAGGTGTCTCCTGAATCCGGACTTATGCGAGCCAGCTACGTGATCGGTCTGACGTGCCGGTAGCGGTCACCAATATCGTTGAATCCTGTGGAGGACCATATTCCCTTTACGAACGTGTTCAAATCGATGCTATCTGGAGAACACTACCCGGCTAGTAAACACTCCAACGGGTTAATTCAAATAGGAGTGCTGAAGAGTCTGTTCTTTAGTACCGATTGCTTACATGCATGTATGTGCGTTTTCGGAACCGTGGTTAGCGGGCATGGTATGTTATCGAGTAACACCGCAGGTTCTTTAATGAATGAATAAAAAGACTACTAACCCCGACCTCAGCTGGATTACAAACTATATCTGGGGTATCGCCGACGATGTGCTGCGGGACCTCTATGTCCGCGGAAAGTACCGCGACGTCATTCTGCCCATGACCGTCCTCCGCCGGCTGGACGCGGTGCTGGAAGGCACCAAAAGGGAAGTGCTGGAAACCAGGCGATTGCTCGACAACCAGGGCATCATCGATCAGGAATTCGCCTTACGCCAGGCTGCAGGTCAAGCCTTCTACAACACCTCGAAGTTTACCCTTCATGACCTGAGGGCACGTGCCAATCGTCAGCAACTGACGGCCGACTTCACAGCCTATCTGGACGGTTTCTCGCCCAACGTACAGGAAATCCTGGAGAACTTCGAGTTCCGCAACCAGATATCCCGCCTTTCCCGCGCCGACGCCCTCGGCACATTGATCGAGAAACTCACCTCGACCGAGATTAACCTGAGCCCCGATCCCGTGATGAACACCGATGACACGGTCCGGCGTCCCGGTCTGGACAATCACGGTATGGGGACGATCTTCGAGGAACTGATCCGGCGCTTCAACGAAGAAAACAACGAGGAGGCCGGCGAACACTGGACGCCAAGGGACGCTGTAAAGCTAATGGCTAGGCTGGTCTTCCTGCCCATTGCAGACCAGATCCAGTCATCCACCTATCTGCTTTACGAGGGCGCCTGCGGGACCGGCGGCATGCTGACCGTGGCTGAGGACACCCTTGGGGAACTGGCCAAAGAACGCGGCAAGCAAGCATCCACCCACTTGTACGGCCAGGAGATCAACGCAGAGACCTACGCCATCTGCAAAGCGGACCTACTGCTGAAGGGCGGGGGTGACGCCGCCGACAACATCGTGGGCGGGCCTGAGCACTCCACCCCCTCCAATGATGCCTTCCCGTCCCAGGAATTCGACTTCATGCTCTCCAATCCTCCCTACGGAAAAAGCTGGAAGACCGATCTGGAACGCATGGGCGGCAAGAAGGACATGCACGACCCGCGTTTCGTGATCGAACACGGCGGCGATCCAGAGTACTCGCTGGTCACGCGGTCCAGCGACGGCCAGATGCCTCTTCCTCGCCAACAAGCTGTCCAAGATGAAGAAAAACACGCCGCTTGGCAGCCGCGTCGCCGAGGTGCACAACGGCAGTTCCCTTTTCACCGGCGACGCGGGACAGGGCGAGAGCAACATCCGACGGTGGATCATCGAAAACGACTGGCTCGAGGCTATCGTCGCCCTGCCGTTCAACATGTTCTACAACACCGGCATCGCGACCTACGTCTGGGTCCTCACCAACCGCAAACCCAAGCACCGCCGGGGCAAGATTCAGTTGATCGACGCGACGAAGTGGTTCCGGCCACTGCGAAAAAAACTTGGCAATAAAAACTGTGAACTCGGTGAAGAGGAAATTGCCCGTATCTGCGATACATTCCTGGCATTCGAAGAAGCTGAGGAAAGCAAGATCTTCGACAATGCCGCCTTCGGGTATTGGAAGGTGACCGTGGACCAACCCCTCCGTATCGACGGTGCCGATCCAAACCGGGCGTACAAAGATGCCGAAATCAAAGAACTCAAAGAGAGTGGGAACCGAAGCGAAGACGGAACGTCGATCATTCGCAAGATCCACAAGAAAGGAACCGAACCCGATCTCTTGCGAGGTCTGTTTGAAATTGAGATAGATGGCAAACCGGCCGTGGTGGTATACGAACCTGATTCCGATCTTCGCGACACCGAACAGATCCCGTTGCAGGAAGAAGGAGGTATCGAAGCGTTCCTCCGGCGAGAGGTTCTTCCGTATGCAGCCGATGCTTGGTACCAGCCTGACAGTTTGCGGATCGGATACGAGATCAGCTTTACACGGTACTTCTACAAGCCGAAGCCCATGCGAACACTGGAGGAAATCAGGGCGGATATTGTGGCTTTGGAGAAGGAGACGGAGGGGTTGTTGGATGAGATTATTGGAGGTAGATCGATATGAAGGCAACACAGGCTAGTCTACTTGAGTTTCTTTATCGGTCGCCACAGTTTGCCATTCCCATCTACCAGAGGACCTACAGCTGGTCAGAACGGGAATGTCGCCAGCTTTGGGACGACATTCTTCGGGCTGGTGAAGACGTTGACATTCCTGCTCATTTCATCGGATCAATCGTCTACATTGAAAAAGGGGAATTCCAAGTAGCCAAGCAGTCTTCGCTTCTAGTCATAGATGGGCAACAGCGACTGACTACTGCTATGATTATCCTTGAGGCACTTGCTCGGCGTTTGGGTAATGACGAACCCATTGATGGGTTTTCCGCAGAGAAGTTGCGAAGCTACTATTTACTAAACACTCTTGAGAAAGGTGAAAGCAGATTCAAGCTACTACTTACTCGGACCGACAAAACCAGCTTATTGGCACTGGTGCAACAGAAACCACTACCAGATGAACCATCGATTAGAATTGAGCAAAACTTTGCGTTTTTTGAAAAGCAGATCCAAAATCTTGGAAACGATCTGGAGCCTCTGTGTAAGGGATTAGCGAAGCTCATAGTCGTTGACATTTCCCTTAATCGAAGCCAAGACAATCCTCAGTTGATCTTTGAAAGTATGAATTCAACTGGTCGTGAACTGAGCCAGGCCGATCTGATTCGAAACTACGTGCTTATGGGTTTGGAACCTTCACACCAGACCGAACTTTACGAGGAGCACTGGCGGCCGATCGAGATCGCCTTCGGGCAAGAAGCCTATGGTGTTTACTTTGACGACTTTATGCGTCATTACCTTACCTATAAATCAAACGGCGAAATTCCAAAAATCCGGGCGGTTTATGAGGCCTTTAAAACACACGCAAACAAACCGGAAATCTTTGCAGCCAGTATTGATGACCTCGTAGCTGATATTCACACCTTTGCTAACTATTACTGCGCGATGGCCTTTGGGAAAGAAGAGAACAAGGACCTGGCACAGTCATTTGCAGACCTACGAGAACTAAAGGTAGAAGTCGCCTTTCCACTTCTTCTTGAACTTTACCATGATTATGACTGTGAAATACTCTCTAAGGATGAGTTCGTTGAAGTACTGAGGCTGGTCGAAGCATACGTGTTTCGACGGGTGGTTTGCGCTATCCCCACCAACTCACTTAACAGAACGTTCGCAACTTTCGGACAGGCGATCGATAAGAACCGGTACGTCGAAACTGCTTCAGTACATTTTCTGAATCTACGTTCATACAGACGATTTCCGCGCGACGGAGAATTTAAGCATGAGCTTTCCAATCGTGACCTTTACAACTTTCAGCGGCGTAGCTACTGGTTACGCCGATTAGAAAACCATGGCCGAAAGGAACGAGTCTATCTTGATGAATACACGATTGAACACATAATGCCCCAGAATGAAAACTTGTCCGACGAATGGAAAGAAGCACTCGGGCCAGACTGGCAGGGAATTCAGGAAACGTCGGTGCACTCTCTAGGTAATTTAACTCTTACTGGATACAATCCTGAATATGGCGACCGGTCTTTCGCCTACAAACGAGACACCGACGGTGGGTTCAAAGAAAGCCCATTGAGACTGAACGCTGGTCTTGGCGAACTGGACGAGTGGAACGAAGGCACGATTAGGAAACGTGCAATGAAACTAGCGGACGAGGCTGTTGGGGTATGGGCGGTGCCCGAAGTCGATAGTGACATTCTAGATGCGACACGTCAGAAGGGTGACCTTAAATCGCATTATACCTTAGAGGATCACGTACCTCTCCATACCAATAGTCCCGTTCGCCCATTGTTCGATGCATTCCGCAAAGAAGTACTGGCTCTTGACCAATGCGTTACCGAAGAAGTCCGAAAGCTATATGTGGCATACAAAGCTGAGACCAATTTCGTTGACGTAATTCCTCAAAAAACCCGCTTGAGATTAGTGCTCAACATGCGATTCCATGAGCTAAACGACCCCAAGCAGATTGGTAAAGATATAACTAACATCGGTCGATGGGGGAATGGCGATGTGGAAGTCGACTTTGACGATTTAGATCAGATCCCTTACGTAATGAGTCTTGTGCGTCAGTCCATTGAAAAGCAAATGGGTGACGGAGAACTTGATCCATGATCCCTCAGTTAAAACCATATCCTGCGTACAGGGAAACGGAGGTAGAGTGGTTGGGAGAGATCCCTAAACATTGGAACGTGATACGCGGGAAGTGGCTTTTAAATTGTATTGATGTTAGATCAACATTGGGCGATGAAGAGTTACTGACGGTATCATCGGAATGTGGAGTTATCCCACGGTCGGATGCAACCGTGACAATGTTCAAGGCTGAATCGTACAAGGGATACAAACTTTGCTGGCCTGGTGACCTGGTGATTAACAGCCTATGGGCATGGGCTCGAGGGTTAGGGGTTTCGCAGCATCACGGAATCGTCAGTTCCGCTTATGGTGTGTATCGTTTGAAAGAACCATATCACGACTATACTGGGTACTTACACAGACTTGTTCGTTCACTGCCGTTCAACTACGAATTGCATGTGCGGTCAAAAGGAATCTGGGTTTCACGGTTGCAGTTGACAGATGAAGCATTCCTTGGTGCACCGATTCCGTTTCCTAACCGACACGAACAATCAGCAATTGTCCGGTTCCTCAGTCACGCTAACCGTAGCATCCAACGCTACATTCAAACAAACCAGAAACTCCTTCAACTCCTTGAAGAACAGAAACAGGCGATCATCCATCAGGCGATCACAGGTAAGATCGATGTTCGTACCGGCAAGTCGTATCCAACCTACAAAAAGTCAGGAGTGGAGTGGCTGGGGGATGTGCCCGAGCATTGGGAAGTGTGTAAACTGGGCCAGATAGGGAGATTCTCAAAGGGAAACGGCGGAAACAAGGAGGACGAAGTGTCAGCGGGAATACCGTGTGTCCGGTATGGCGACCTGTATACGTCACACAGATACTTTATCCAACAGAGTCGTTCTTACGTTTCGGAGCAAAAGGCTGTGGATTATACTTCTGGAAGCTCTGATCAACCCGACTATACGATCGGGTGGAATGATATGAGTCGATACAGCGGACGTTTCTGATGAAAGCGAAGCCGATTAACGGGTTTAGACGGGGCATTGGGGCTCAGGATGCGGTCCTTTTGAGCCGTTTTGCCCTGTTACGTCCGGTTTGGACGCACCGGTCCCTATGTGGCGACCAGTTCGCGCCGCGCCATATAGAAGTTGGCCAGGGCGAACAGGGTGAAGAGCTGGGCGGTGTTCTTGGCCAAGCCTCGATATCTTACCTTGCGATAGCCCCACAGGTGCTTGATGATCCCAAAGGGATGTTCGACCCTGGCCCTTACGCGATTGCTCTTGCGGTTGAACGACCGGTCCGCGCAGGTAAGGCGCCTGCCGCGTTTTGCTTTGCGGTGCACCCGCCAGGTAACGCCTTCGGACTGGGCCTTTTGCCTTCGCTTGTCGTCCGCATAGGCCTTGTCGCCATAGATGGCCTTCTCCTTTCCATGCAGACAAGCCTCCATCACCTGGGAGTCATGCACCGAGGCGGGGGTGGTCGCCACACTGTGCACCCGCCCCTTGGGATCGCTGCCCACGTGGGCCTTCATGCCGAAGTGAAAGGTGTTGCCCTTCTTCGTGCTGGCCATCTCGGGGTCCCTTTTCCGATCCTTGTTCTTCGTCGACGCCGGCGCATGGATGATCGTGGCGTCCACGATCGTGCCTTCGCTGATCATCATCCCCCGATCGGAAAGGTAGCGCTTCGTATTGCGAAACAATGTTTCGGTCAGGCCGTGCGCCTCCAGAAAGTGTCGGAACTTGCAGATCGTCGTCTCGTCCGGCACGCCGTTCAGATCCACGCCGGCGAAGCGGCGCATCGATTCTACGTCGTAGAGGCTGTCTTCCATCGCCGGGTCGCTAAGACCGTACCATTGCTGCATGAAATAGATCCGCAGCATCACCGAAGCCCCGATGGGACGACGGCCGTTGCCCGCTTTCGGATAATGCTCCAGAACTGGCGCGAGCAGGACCGGCCAGGGCAATACCGCGTCCATCTCGCCCAGAAAGCGTTCCTTGCGCGTCTTTTTCTTCTTCTGATCGTAGGCCATGTCGGAAAAGCTACGCTGTTTCATGGACGGCTACCCCGTTTCAGCTTGTTCGGTGAGACTGCGCTGCAAAATAGTGGACTTGGAACGATTGCATAGTACTTCATTTATAAATGCAATGCCAGAAACTTGATCAGAGGTTCCTTCTATACACTTTGGCGATGTGCTATTTGCTGGCTCTGGCGAAACGATAGATGAAATTGGGACATCCGCCGTAAATCTCATACTATCGGATGCCGTTTGTGGAGGCGATGTCATTATATTGCGACCAAATCGCCAGTTCGATGCGGAATTCATGGGTTATGTCATGGATTGTCGCCCAGTCGCCACTCAGAAGGCCGTCATGGGCCGGGGCATTACGGTCATGCACATATACAGTAGCCACTTAAAGAGTGTAACCATAGCTTTTCCGCCTCTTTCCGAACAAAAGGCAATCGTTCGTTATCTCGGTGATACAACTAACGCCCTTGATGCTGCGATTTCAAATGGCCAGCAAGAGATAGAACTGCTGACCGAATATCGCACACGCCTCATCTCGGACGTCGTCACCGGCAAGCTGGATGTGCGGGAAGCAGCGGCCGATCTTCCTGACGACACAGAGTCGATGGATGTGATGGATGACCTTACAGAGACAAGTTCGATCGATGATGCCGTCAGTCAGATTGCTGGCTGATACGCGATCTGCTGAATGGAGGACTCTGCCAGAACCGGGCGAAATCGTCTTCGAGGTGACCGAAGCCGTTGAGGGAGGCTACGACGCTCGCGCACTGGACTACAGCATCTTCACCCAAGGAGAAGACCTGGAGGATCTGAAGTCCATGGTCAAAGACACGGTTCGTTGTCATTTCGACGACCGGGTAGCCAGGGAAATCCGGTTGCGTCTTGCCAAAGACGAAGTCATCACAGTATGACGCCGCCGCGTAAACTGTACGGCGAAGAGTTGGCGCGACAGGTTTTTAGGCGTTTCGGTTATCGACTCCTTCGGCAGAAGGGCAATCATGTGACGTTGAGCGCTGACACTCAGGGCGGGGAACACCGCCTGACGATCCCTTCGGGCCGGAGGAAAAGCGTGGGCACGATCATTGCGATCATCTCCGAATTTTCCGGGGATCTCGTTCTTAACCGTGACAGAGATCATCGATCATCTGGAATTGCGTCAAAAGGTAAAAACAAGCCAAAAAGCGCAATTAACGACGCAATCGCGACGCAATTGGTATTATAAGTTTTTTCCTATCATAGCTTTATGCGCAGGATATTTGTGCCAATATCTATTATACCATAACCGCAATCCGGCATAATAGCGTAGTTTCCGAAATGGTTTCCCGGTATTGATGGGGCAGGAAGGTAGGGGTTGTTTCCGGTCTGGATTCGGTTCAGTCGTCAAATTGAAAGCAATTCAGAGTAAAATGAACAGGGTGTTATCGTACTCAATGACCCGCTGGCGGTCCTCAGGCTGATGCGATACGTACACTGGTGGGCAAAGCACGAGACCCTTGAATTTACTTGATGAGTTAATATCAAATCGGCCTTTTCGGAATCGGTCAAGTTTACAAACTATATTATTTCAACAAGTTACAAATCTATAATTTACTTGACGGGTACTTGATGGAATGCCAACCGACACCTCCGAGCGCGGCCTCGAACGCCTCAGCTGCACGGCAAATTGAAGCCATGATCAAAGGCGCGGTACGTTGTCATTTCGACGATATGGAAGCCAGGGTAATCCGGCTCCATCTTGTCGACGGTGTAGAGTTCACGGGAGTAGATCAACAGTAGATCCAATGACCATTTCCCTATCCGAACTCAAAACCTGGATGGAAGCCAGGGAGAACGAGCACCTGGAGTTCAAAGCGGCAAGGACTAATTTTCGCTTTGAGACTTTGGTGAATTACTGTGTCGCCCTCGCCAATGAAGGTGGTGGAAGGATGATCCTGGGCGTAACGGATGCGTTGCCGCGTGCGGTGGTTGGCAGCCGGGCTTTTTCCGATCTCGAACGGACGAAGGCCGGTCTGATTGAGCGATTGCGACTGCGCGTAGACGTTGAGGAGATTCAGCACCCAAACGGTAGGGTCCTGGTATTTCAGATTCCCAGTCGTCCTATCGGCATGCCTCTGCACTACAAAGGTGCGTACTGGATGCGTGGTGGCGAGGCGCTCGTTCCCATGACGCCGGATCAACTCCAACGCATATTCGCTGAGGCCAGCCCCGATTTTTCCGCGGAGATATGTACGCAAGCCCGATTGGAAGATCTCGATCCGACTGCTGTGAATGCTCTACGTAAACTGTGGCATCGTAAGTCGCCGGACCAGGACATCTCGACCCGTCCCGTAGAGCAACTCCTGACAGATGCGGAGTTGTTCGTCGATGGCGAGGTGACGTACGCGGCGTTGATCCTGCTGGGCACGCGCAAAGCCCTGGGCAAATACCTCGCCCAGTCAGAACTGGTTTTTGAATACCGATCAAATGAAGTACCTGGACCAGCGGCGGAACGTCATGAATTCAGGCTGGGATTCCTCCCTGTTCTAGACGAGATCTGGCGACTCATCAACCAGCGCAATGACCTGCAACACTTTCAGCAGGGGCTCTTTATCTGGGACGTGCCGACGTTCAACGAGCGCGTGGTTCGCGAGGCCGTTTTGAACGCCGTCAGTCACCGCGATTATCGCCATGGAGGCTCTATCTTCGTGCGCCAGTATCCTCGGCGCATCGAAATCGTGAGCCCTGGAGGCTTTCCCCCCGGCATAACCCCCGAAAACGTCCTTCGGCAACAAAACCCCCGCAATCGCCGTATCGCCGAAGTGCTCGGCAAATGCGGCCTGGTCGAACGGGCCGGACAGGGGTTTGACCGCATATTTCGCGAGTGCATTCAGCAGAGCAAGCCGTTGCCAGATTTCTCCCATACGGATGCGCACACCGTATGGCTCACGCTGCAAGGCGATATTCAAGACCCGGAATTCTTGCGTTTTCTGGAGGAGATCGGGCAGGAACAGGTCGCCTTGTTCGGACTTGACGATCTATTGTTGGTCGATCTCGTCCACCGTGAGCAGCCTATTTCCGACGACCTTAAACCGAGGATTGAGCGTCTGCTGGAGCGAGGGATCATCGAGCGCATGGGACGCGGGCGTGGCGTGCGGCTACTGCTGTCCCGGCGATTCTACCGGCGCATCGGTAAGGCGGGGGTCTACACGCGCAAGCGTGGATTGGACCGAGAGACTCACAAGGAGTTGCTGCTGAGGCACATTCAAGATAACAGGAAAGAAGGGAGTCCGTTGCGGGAGTTGAGGCAGGTGCTGCCGGCGCTTTCGCGGGATCAAGTGCAGAATCTGCTTCGGGGCTTGAAGAGTGAGGGACGTATACATAAAACTGGATCAACCAGAGCCGCTCGCTGGTATCCGGGGAAACCTTCTTCTGGGATTGCGTCAAAAAAGAAAAAACAAGTCAAATAGCGCAATTAACTACGCAATTGGGACGCAATTGATTCTATAAGTATCCGTTTATCATATCTTTATGCGCAGGATATTTGTGATAATATCTATTAAGTTAAACCGCAATACGGCATAATGGTGCAGTTTCCGAGATGGATCCTCTCTGCATTGGTGGCAAGAAGGTAGGGGTTGTTTCCGGTATGGATTTGGTTCAGTCGTCAAATTGAATGTAATTCGGAATCTGTAGAGCAGTTCGTACTCGTGCCAGGTGGCCTGCTGGCAGTTCCTGGATTAATGCAATACGTACCCTGATGTGCAAAGCACGAGACTCTGAAATTCACTTGATAACTTACTGTCCAATCTGCATTCTAAAAACCGTTTATGATTACAAGCTGTATTATTTCAATAAGTTACAAATATCATATTTACTTGACGGGTACTTGACAGAATGCCAACCGACACAACCGAAAAGAGCCTCGAACGCCTCATCTGCAAGACTCTCACAGGAAATCCTTGCGATCCTCCGTCTTCGGCAATCGTGTCCGAACCAACTTCCAGTTATGGTGGAGTGGGCTGGAGTTGCGGCAATCCCCACGATTACAACCGTGAGTACTGTGTAGACCTAGTTCAGTTGTCGGCATTCCTTGAAACTACCCAACCCGATACGGCTGATGCATTGGCTTTATCAGAGAACGGCCCGTCGCGTAAAAAGTTCCTACACCGTTTGCAGGGCGAGATCAGCAAGCGCGGTACGATCGATGTGCTTCGTCATGGAATCAGACATGGGGCACACGACTTCGACTTGTTCTACGGTACTCCATCACCTGGCAACGAGAAGGCTAAGGCACGCTTCGTCCAGAACCGATTTACCGTTACTCGTCAATTGAGATACAGCCAGGACGAGACTCAGCTTGCCTTAGATATTGGACTGTTCATCAACGGTCTTCCGGTGTTCACTTTTGAACTTAAGAACAATCTCACCAAGCAGACAGTGAGCGATGCCGTGAAGCAGTACAAGAACAACCGAAATCCTAACGAGAAGCTATTCAAGTTAGGTCGGTGTATTGCTCATTTCGCGGTGGACGAGGGTGAGGTACAGTTCTGTACCCACCTCGATGGAAAGAAGTCGTGGTTTCTTCCCTTCAACCGTGGATGGAACGATGGTGCGGGTAACCCGCCCAATCCGAGCGGGATCAAGACCGATTATCTATGGCGAGATGTGCTGTCCCGGGAGAGTCTGACCAATATCATCGAGAACTATGCGCAGGTAGTGGAGTCGAAGGACGACAAGTCCGGTAAGAAGAGGAAGACGCAAACCTGGCCGCGCTATCATCAGCTCGACGTGGTTCGCAGGCTCCTGGCCGATGCGGCCGAAAACGGAGTGGGAAAGCGCTACCTGATCCAGCATTCGGCCGGCAGCGGAAAGAGCAATTCCATCGCTTGGCTTGCCCATCAACTAATCGGACTAACGAAGGACGATCAGACTGTCTTCGACTCGATCATCGTGGTCACCGACCGCCGCATCCTCGATCGCCAGATTAACGATACGATTAAGCAGTTTGCACAGGTAAAATCGACTTTAGGCCACGCCAACAAATCGGGCGATCTACATAAATTCATTCAGGATGGTAAGAAGATCATCATCTCCACTGTGCAGAAGTTTCCCTTTATCCTGAAGGAGATCGGCAACGAGCAGGTTAAGGGACGTTTCGCCATCATCATCGACGAGGCTCATTCCAGCCAGGGAGGCCGTACAAGCTCGGCCATGTCGAAGGTGCTTTCGGAGTCCGGGGAAGCAGTTGAGGAGGAAACCTACGAGGATCAGATCAACCGACTGATGGAGGAGCACAAGCTGCTTCCCAACGCCAGCTATTTCTCCTTTACCGCCACACCCAAGAACAAGACCCTGGAGATCTTCGGCGATCCAGAGCCACAGGCTGACGGCACGGTCAGGCACCGGGCTTTCCACAGCTACACCATGAAGCAGGCGATCCAGGAGGGGTTCATCCTGGATGTGCTTGCACACTACACGCCGGTTGAAAGCTACTACAAACTTGCTAAGACTGTGGAGAGCGACCCGGAATTCGACACGAAGAAGGCACAGAAGAAGCTGAAGCGCTTCGTGGAAGGCAGCGACCACGCGATACGCCTCAAGGCTGAGATAATGGTGGACCACTTCCGCGAACAGGTGCTGGCCCAGAATAAGATCGGTGGGCTGGCACGGGCTATGGTCGTCACCAACGGTATTGAACGGGCGATCCAGTACTACCATGCCATTCATGACTACTTGCAGGAGCTCAAGAGTGGGTACCAGGCCCTTGTCGCCTTCTCAGGAGAATACGACTACGGTGGTGCAAAGGTCAGCGAGGTTTCGCTCAACAACATACCATCGGTCAAAATCGCAGACCGGTTCCGGGAAGATCCTTACCGCTTTCTGATCTGTGCGGACAAGTTCCAGACTGGCTACGATGAACCCCTGTTGCATACCATGTACATCGATAAGACACTTGCGGGTATCAAAGCCGTGCAGACGATTTCGCGACTGAATCGCTCGCAATCGAACAAACATGACGTCTTCGTGCTGGATTTTCTGAACGATACCGACACCATCCAGGACGCGTTCTCCGACTTCTATCGTACCACGATACTGTCCGAAGAAACCGACCCCAACAAGCTCCACGACTTACAGGCTGATCTCGACGGTGCCCAGGTATACTCACAGAACCAGATCGACGAATTTGTACAGAAGTACCTCGCAGATGTGGGTCTGGATCAACTTCTTCCCATCCTGGATAAATGCGTTGCCGAGTACCTGGGGGAACTCGACGAAGACGGTCAGGTGGACTTCAAAGGCAAGGCTAAGGCGTTTCTGCGAACCTACGCTTTCCTATCGTCGATCCTTCCCTTTAATAGCCCCGAATGGGAGAAGCGCTCGATATTCCTGAACTTCCTCGTCTCGAAGCTGCCAGCCCCCGATGAAGATGACCTGTCCAAGGGCATCCTGGAAGCCATCGACCTGGAAAGCTACCGGGTCGAGAAAAAGGCCTTGCAGAAGATCATGCTGCCCGACGAGGACGCCGAGATCGGTCCCGTGCCCACCACAGCAGGAGGTACCCAACTAGATCCTGAATTGGACCTGTTATCGAACATACTAAGGGAATTCAACGAGCTCTTCGGCGACATACAGTGGGAAGACGAGGACCGGATTAAAAAGCAGGTTTACGAGATAATCCCTGCGCGCGTAGCCGAGGATACAGCATTTCAAAACGCACGAAAGAACTCCGACAAGCAGAACGCCCGCATCGAACACGACAATTCCTTGCTACGGGTAATGACCACGATGATGAAAGATGACACCCAGTTGTTCAAGAAGTATGTGGACGACCCGCAGTTCAAGCGATGGATGAATAATAAGGTGTTTGAGTTGACGTATAAGGGGGCGGGGGTGTAGATAGAGGCATATGGATGTATGTTTCAGTGCACAATCGTTTCACAGTCTGGGTCTGTCACGGATTTTGTGTAACTGACAGTTTCATGTGATGGGCACTCTGTCTTCGTACATGATGATGAACTGGTTGATTGCGGCTGTCCAGTGGACAAGGGGCCGGGTCCACCTTCGGGACAGATTGAGCAGGGCCAGATAGAGCAGTTTCCTGGCCGCCTCGTCCGTGGGGAAAGCGCCTCTGGTCTTGATGATCTTGCGCAGGCCCCGGTTCATGGATTCGATGGCATTCGTAGTGTAGATGACCTTCCTGATCTCCTGTGGGAAGGCGAAGAACGGGGTCAGATGGTCCCAGTGTCTGCGCCATAGCCGGCTGATCGTGGGATATTGCTTATCCCAGTGTTCGGCAAAGCGATAAAGCGCGGCCTCAGCCTGCTCCAAGGTAGCGGCCTGGTATATCGCCCGGAGATCCTTGGCCACCTGCTTACGGTCCTTCCAGGAGACGTAGGTCAGGCTGTTACGCACCATGTGGACGATGCAGAGCTGCACCTGGGCCTTGGGGTACACCGTCTCTATGGCCTGGGGGAAGCCGGTGAGGCCGTCGCAACAGGCGATGAAGATATCGGCAACGCCCCGGTTCTTCAGTTCGGTCAGTACGTGGAGCCAGAACTTTGCCCCTTCGTTCTGCTCGATCCAGAGCCCCAGGAGTTCCTTGTCGCCGCGCAGGTTAACGCCCAGGGCCAGGTAGACCGCCTTGTTCCGTACGCTGCCGCTATCACGTATCTTGACGAACAGGGCATCCAGGAACAGGATCGGGTAGATCTCATCCAGGGGCCGCGACTGCCAGGCCAGGGCCTCGTCGGTCACGGCGTCGGTGATCCGCGAGACCAATTCGGGCGAGATGGACACCCCGTAGAGGTCTTCGATATGGCCCTGGATATCCCGGGTGCTCATGCCCCTTGCGTACATGGAGATGATCTTGTCGTCGAAGTCGGGCCAACGCGTCTGGTACTTGCGGATCAACTTCGGATCGAAGCTGCCTTCGCGGTCCCGGGGGATCTCTACCGGCAGAGCGCCCTTGTCGTCCTTGAGCGTCTTGGTGGTCTTGCCGTTGCGACTGTTGCCGCGGTTCCTGCCATCGGGGGCATGCTTCTCGTAGCCGAGATGATCGGTGAGCTCGGCTTCCAGGATCCGCTCGGCCATGCGCTTCTTCATGCGCTTGAGCAGGCCGTCTTCGCCGAACAGGTCCTCGGCGTCCACCCCGTCTTCCATAAGTTCATCGAGAAGACGGTCGATCTTACCTGGGGGTTTTCTTTCTCTGGCCATAGCACTTCCTCCTTTTGAGCAAGATACAGGCTATTGCCAGTTACACAAAACATGTTACAGACTCCACAGTCTAGATTACAGTTTCTTGATTTCTTAGCTGTTACGAAAACCAGGAACTACAACCCCTTGCGCTGAGTATGCTATAGAAGTAGTCCGGAGGATTAGCCCATGAGTGAACGCCGAATTTATAAATCCCCACCCATTGAAGAAGCGCTGTGTGAGTTTCGGTTTCGGCCTAGTCAGGAATGGGACCTCACAGTCCCAGGTAAGCTCCAGTTACAATTAGGCACAGAATACAGTGGCAAATCACAAGAGCAGAAGGTTGTCAGTTTCGAATTGAAAGCTCAAGAAGGTCGACTACCAAACATTAGTTACGGAGAGGGGCTGGCGAAAGTACAACTACGTACAGAAAACGGCAATAGGATGGTTGCCATTGGAAAGGATGTTCTAAGTATCCATATACTTCGACCTTACCATGATCCCGATCATGGTGGCCGAAGCGGCTGGGAAGAGTTTAAGCCACGCATCAAACAGGCCCTGAATGCCTATTGGGAAGTCGTGGGCCCTCAAGGTGTATTTAGAGTTGGTATGCGATATATAAACAAGATTACGATTCCAGAAGAAGCAGTGCGGGTTGAAGACTACCTTCTATGTGCATTACCTGTTGTGGCAGGACTGCCGGAGAACTTACGCAACTTTATGAGCCGTGTTGAATACGAATATGAAGAAGGAGTACGTCTTGTCCTATCCCAAGGGGCGATTGATAGCCCACCGAACCACGTGGGCTTTCTTCTCGATCTCGACGTAATCTGGGAAATTCCGGACATAACAGATTTAGATGAGGTAATGGCGGTTGCCGAAAAGCTACGAGAGCGTGAACGTGCAGCATTCGAAGCTGTAATAACCGACAAAGCACGGGAGCTATTCGATGCAGATTGAAGCTAGAGGTTATACGGATCCGATAGAACCCTATTTGTTCCGGGATAGTGTTGTAGGGGTTATTGATCAATCGACGGACATTCACGAAGAATTTCGATTGCTTGCTGAAGGTAACGAGACGCTAGCGACATCTTCGGACGCCGCTTTACTACAACAGGATTTAATAAAGCTCACCCACCAACTGTATTTCGTCAGGTGGGCGGAAGATTGGGCTCTAGCGTCGAAAGTTTTAGATCGATTCCCAGTACTATTGGATTCGTCTGTTTTTAGGCAAGTAGTAGAGTTCGCGGATGCAAATGTGCCCGGCGATAGGGACCGACTACTTTACATGTTACGTTCGTCGTTTGAAGTTAACCCGATAGAAGATGGTATGGACCATCCAGCCGAGAAGATCATTGTAGACGCAATTAGATTCCATGAAGAAGAAAAAGTCTTTGACTGGCTGAAATCGTTCTCACTGGACGTCACCAATCCAAACAACGCAGCATCTGTACTACGTTGCCTAGGTCGCCTAAAGAACCCAGGGACTGTATCTTGGCGCGTTGACCTTATGCAAAACGCACTAGCGATGGAAGATGCAGAGATCAGAGACGCAGCCATCCAAGCGGCGGAGGGTTGGGGTGGTGAAGAAATACGAGAGGTGCTAACTGGACATTGCGAACCATTGCCTTGGTTGCGCAGCTATGTTCAGGATGTAATTGAAGACCTTGGGGATTAGGATGTTTGTAGTTAGGATGATCACACGCTCTAAGTGGGAGCCAAAACCGGACGAACAGGTGGGGGATATGCCAGCAGATGCTGTGACTGGAGACCTTAAAACTCAGGATAACAAACTGTCATTTTGGCAATCCTTTTCAGGAACAAAAGGGGAACTGGAGGATATAGTTTTGGCAATAGCTGCGGGTCGTAACAAAATCGAAAAGGTTGAAATCGTATGGCTCGGGTCTGTCACGGATTTTGTGTAACTGACAGTTTCATGTGATGGGCACTCTGTCTTCGTACATGATGATGAACTGGTTGATTGCGGCTGTCCAGTGGACAAGGGGCCGGGTCCACCTTCGGGACAGATTGAGCAGGGCCAGATAGAGCAGTTTCCTGGCCGCCTCGTCCGTGGGGAAAGCGCCTCTGGTCTTGATGATCTTGCGCAGGCCCCGGTTCATGGATTCGATGGCATTCGTAGTGTAGATGACCTTCCTGATCTCCTGTGGGAAGGCGAAGAACGGGGTCAGATGGTCCCAGTGTCTGCGCCATAGCCGGCTGATCGTGGGATATTGCTTATCCCAGTGTTCGGCAAAGCGATAAAGCGCGGCCTCAGCCTGCTCCAAGGTAGCGGCCTGGTATATCGCCCGGAGATCCTTGGCCACCTGCTTACGGTCCTTCCAGGAGACGTAGGTCAGGCTGTTACGCACCATGTGGACGATGCAGAGCTGCACCTGGGCCTTGGGGTACACCGTCTCTATGGCCTGGGGGAAGCCGGTGAGGCCGTCGCAACAGGCGATGAAGATATCGGCAACGCCCCGGTTCTTCAGTTCGGTCAGTACGTGGAGCCAGAACTTTGCCCCTTCGTTCTGCTCGATCCAGAGCCCCAGGAGTTCCTTGTCGCCGCGCAGGTTAACGCCCAGGGCCAGGTAGACCGCCTTGTTCCGTACGCTGCCGCTATCACGTATCTTGACGAACAGGGCATCCAGGAACAGGATCGGGTAGATCTCATCCAGGGGCCGCGACTGCCAGGCCAGGGCCTCGTCGGTCACGGCGTCGGTGATCCGCGAGACCAATTCGGGCGAGATGGACACCCCGTAGAGGTCTTCGATATGGCCCTGGATATCCCGGGTGCTCATGCCCCTTGCGTACATGGAGATGATCTTGTCGTCGAAGTCGGGCCAACGCGTCTGGTACTTGCGGATCAACTTCGGATCGAAGCTGCCTTCGCGGTCCCGGGGGATCTCTACCGGCAGAGCGCCCTTGTCGTCCTTGAGCGTCTTGGTGGTCTTGCCGTTGCGACTGTTGCCGCGGTTCCTGCCATCGGGGGCATGCTTCTCGTAGCCGAGATGATCGGTGAGCTCGGCTTCCAGGATCCGCTCGGCCATGCGCTTCTTCATGCGCTTGAGCAGGCCGTCTTCGCCGAACAGGTCCTCGGCGTCCACCCCGTCTTCCATAAGTTCATCGAGAAGACGGTCGATCTTACCTGGGGGTTTTCTTTCTCTGGCCATAGCACTTCCTCCTTTTGAGCAAGATACAGGCTATTGCCAGTTACACAAAACATGTTACAGACTCTATGGCTCTACAAAGATGAACTAAAGAACGACGGTCTGACTTTGGTAAAGACTGACGGACGTACTCCACTTAGGGATCTGATCAAGTCACACGCTGATGTCCCTCGCCTCAACTACAATCGACTTGGTAAAATCGCCAGCAGGATTGCGTCCGCAATAACTGCTGATCAATATTGTCGAGTAACGAAAGCGCGTGTCAAGCGGATGTTAGTTTCAGCTGTTTGTGGGAAACGGCTTGACCTTAGTGTTCTCAACGAAAAAATCCAAATCGAGATAAAAGAAGTGCTTACCTCTGAATAACTGTTGCCCCTAAGCCAATAAAAACGGGAATCTCGTGATCGGTTGTTGTTTGATTTATGTTCCCTTGACACCAGGCTAAGTGACAACATACGCCCCATGCCCCGTAACTGGTCAGATACAGAAATCGATGCCATTGTCGAAGACTACTTCAACATGCTTAGATACGAGCAGTCAGGCCAGTCGTACAACAAGACCTCACACCGTCTTGCGCTCATGAACACCCTTGAGCGTTCCAAAGGATCGATCGAACGCAAGCACATGAACATCAGCGCGGTGATGGCGATACTCGGTCTTCCCTATATTGATGGATATAAACCATATAGCAACTTCCAGCGAGCACTGTTTGAGGCAGTGGAAGTGCGGCTAAAGAAGAACCCTGTTCTTCACGCAACCTTGAAGGGAGAAGTCGCGATGGTTAGGGAACGATCGCCGGAATTTCGTATAGATCCGGAACGGATTTATGAAGACGTGCCAAATGCTCGGGAAGTCTCTGGTGTGCTATTGCCTGAGGATGTAAACAAGATCATACGAAAGTTCGAGCCACCTGCCGAAAGAGATGCCCGCAATAGAATGCTCGGAAGAGCAGGAGAGGAGTTCGTATTCGAATTGGAGAGATGCAGGTTGTCCATACTCGGCCGGAAAGACCTGGCAAACAACGTCCGTTGGGTCGCCCGGGACGATGGGGACGGTTATGGATTCGACATCCTATCCTTTCACGGTAGAGGCAAAAGCATTGAGGCCAAACGGGAACGCTGGTTGGAAATCAAGACTACCAACGGACCGAAGACCACCCCTTTCTTCATTACCAGGAACGAGTTGAGCGTGTCCCAGGAAAACCCTGATATCTTCAGGGTTGTAAGATTATACGATTTCCACAAAAACGTGCGAGCCTACCGGGTGGAGCCGCCACTGGAGGACCACATTCGGCTTACGCCCGCGATCTACAGTGCCTCTCCGTAAATCCTGCCCATTTTGTATTGATTAGTAGCACATTAGACCTAACAATACTAATTCAAATGGTTGGAATGGCCGGGCTGAAAGTACCATTCGTGGAAGGTTCCGACGTCCTGCTGGCATGCCGAAATAAAAGCGTTGGCAGTGCGGCAATTGTATGTAAAATTGTCGAAATAGAACGCACACCGTCCGACAACCGCTTTCCCTGATCGAACAACCGAGAAAAACCGGAATGTTGACTTGTTCTCATGGTACTCCAATTGTTCTTTCTTCAATTGTTGCGTTGGCCGCTCTGATCACTTTTCCCTATTACCACGCAACCGCCCAATCCCTCACCGTAGTCAGCTTCGGCGGCTCATACTCCCGTGCCTGCGAAAAGGGTTACCACGAGCATTTCGAGGAAGAAACAGGCATTAATATCAATTTCGAAGACTACAACGGCGGGCTGGCGCAGATTCGCGCACAGGTGGACGTGGGAAACGTGTACTGGGATGTGGTTGACCTGGAGATTCCGGATCTGGTGCGGGGCTGTGACGAGGGGCTGCTCGTTCTGATCGATATCGACGACCTGTCTCCGGGCGCGGACGGAACTCCCGCGGTGGATGATTTCGTCGAGGGTACGATCACGGAATGCGGTGTGACCAAGTTGTTCTATTCGACGGTAATTGCATACAACGACGAGCGTATAGGTGACGTAAAACCCACCACCGTCGACGATTTCTTCGATCTGGAAAAGTTCCCGGGCCGCCGCGGGATGCGCCGTTCGCCCCTGGTCAACCTCGAGTTCGCCCTCATGGCCGACGGCGTGCCGCCGAAGGAGGTGTACGCCACGCTCGACTCTGAAGAAGGTGTTCGCCGCGCCTTCCACAAGCTGGACACCATCAAGGAACACATTGTCTGGTGGGAGACCGGCGCCCAGCCGCCACAGATACTGGCCGACGGCGAAGTGGTGATGACTACGGCCTACAATGGGCGCATCTTCAATGCCCAGGTGCTGGAGGACCAGCCGTTCGAGATCGTCTGGGACGGCCAGGTTCTGGATACGAGCGGTTTCGGCATCGTCGAAGGCACGCGCAACCTCGAAGCCGCGCTCAGGTTTCTCGATTTCAGTACGACTGCACAATCCATGGCCGGCGTCGCCAGGTACATCTCTTACAGTCCGACGCGCCGATCCGCCATGCCCCTGATCTCAACCCACGCCGAGACCGGCGTGGACATGAAACCGCACATGCCCACGACCCCGGAGAACGCGGTCTGGGCCCTGCACAACGACTGGGAATGGTGGAGCGACAACGGCGAAGAGATGAACGAGCGCTTCAGCACGTGGCTGGCCAGGTGAAAGTGAGCGCCTCGGTACGTGATTGCGGGGTGTGGGTTGCCGGCATCAACGCAATGCGCAGGTCCAGGTGAGGAGGGATGAATGGCCCTTGCGATGACGACACAGCAGGAGAAAGACTTCGACGAGAAGGGCTTTATCGTCCTCGACGAATTCCTCAACCAAACCGAGTTCGACCGGCTACTGCAGGCAATCGACGAGGTGGGGGACCGGATTCGGGCGGCAAAGGGACTGGGACCCGATGATCCTTTTTCCGTGCGCAATGCCCTGTCGCATCACGAGGCCTTTCTCAATCTCATCGATCACCCGCGCATGTTGCCCCTGGTGGTGGACGCGATCGGATGGAACATCCAGGTCCGCACCACGCACCTGGACTATCGGCCTCCGTATCCCGAGGACCTGAAGGCGCGTGTTGCGGGCGTCGGCAAGGGCGAAGACGGCAAGGCGGGATACAACAATGTCGGGTGGCATCCCGACCTGGCGAGTGATACGCTGTTTATGGCCCCTTCCCTCGATGGACGTCTTCCGTTCATGGAGATCAAGGTATTCTACGTGCTCTACGACATGACCGAATCCAATTGCGGCAATCTGTGGATGGTTCCGGGTAGTCACTGGCGCAGGCCCAACGAATTGCAGGTGCAGGGAAATGGGGTCGATCCGGCGGGTGCGGTCGAGCTCAAGTTGCCCATCGGATCAGCCGTGTTGTGGCGTACTGCAGTGTGGCACTGCGTCGGCCCCAACCTGTCACGAAAGACGCGGAAGATCATGCACGTGGGATACCACTACCGCTGGCTTCGTCCGACCGAATTCGTCGAGCAGGATCCCGATCTCATCAAACGAAGTTCGCCGGTCCGTCGTCAGTTGTTGGGTGCCCTGTCCCCGAAAGGTGACCCGATGGGACCCGAACCGGACTTTCATCCTTCGTCGCGGTACTGGCTCACGGAAAATCAGGACGATGTCCCGCTGCGTGCGTGGGCTTTGGCGAGGGAATCGGGTTGATGTCGAAGTTTTATCGAAAGTCGTATTCGTTGCAATCCTGTATATCGAACATTTCCGTAATGTCCGAAGCGACGGAATCGATAATCGTTTCCAAGGACTGCGCGGGCGCTCAGGATAGGCTATTCCAGAAAGGGTACCTTGGAAAAACAACAAGCTGAGGAATTATTGAGACGTGCAGTGGGCGATCCCACCTCACGCTTTCGAGATGGTCAGTGGGAAGCAATCGACGCGTTGGTGAATCATCGACGCAAATTGATGGTGGTACAACGTACGGGCTGGGGTAAAAGTTCTGTCTACTTTATCAGTACGCGGATTCTGCGTGATCGGGGCAGCGGCGTTACTATTATCGTATCCCCCCTTCTTGCTCTAATGCGCAACCAGATCGAAGCAGCCGACCGTCTTGGCATACGCGCCGAGACGATTAACTCGACTAACCAAGATAGTTGGCCAGTAATCCGACATGATCTACTTGCCAATCGCGTCGACACCATACTGATCTCACCCGAACGGCTCTCAAACGAGATTTTTGTCGAGGAGGTATTGACACCAATTGCCGACCGAGTTGGCCTGTTTGTTGTAGATGAAGTGCACTGTATATCTGACTGGGGTCACGACTTTCGTCCGGATTACCAACGTCTTCTAAACGTGCTACGCCAAATACCTTTCAATACACCGGTTCTGGGTACGACAGCGACAGCCAACAACAGGGTCATAGCAGACGTAAAGGCACTCATCGGCGATATCGAGATACAGCGTGGTCCTCTTGTTCGAGAAAGCCTTTACCTGCAAACGCTACGGTTTCCCGATCAGGCCACTCGACTAGCTTGGTTGGTGGAACATATTCCAGATTTACCTGGTACCGGCATTGTATATGTACTGACGACTCGGGATGCCGAGCAGGTTGCATTTTGGTTGAAACTGCATGGCATCCGAGCCGGAGCATACTATAGCAATGTTCAACATGAAGCATTCGAAACCAGCAACCAATACCGGCAACATCTTGAAGACCTTCTGTATCGGAATGAAATCAAAGTGCTTGTTGCGACAACCGCATTAGGCATGGGCTATGACAAGCCTGACGTCGGATTCGTCATTCATTACCAAGCCCCCGGTTCCGTGGTGGCATACTACCAACAAGTAGGACGCGCAGGACGAGCGATCGACCATGCGTATGGTGTGTTGTTGGCAGGTAGGGAAGATCAAGATATCCACGAGTACTTTCGTAATAGCGCATTTCCCGATGAGGAGAACGTAAATGCCATTCTAGAAACGATGTCAAGTCACGACGGATTGTCGGTCATTCAGCTTCAGCAGTATTTGAATATAAGGTACGGGATAATTGACAAAGCACTGAAAATACTGAGCGTAGAAAACCCGTCGCCAGTAATCAGGGAAGGCAACATTTGGTATCGAACTCCAGTCCGGTATCATATGGATCATGCACGAATAGAGGGTCTGTCACGGATTTTGTGTAACTGACAGTTTCATGTGATGGGCACTCTGTCTTCGTACATGATGATGAACTGGTTGATTGCGGCTGTCCAGTGGACAAGGGGCCGGGTCCACCTTCGGGACAGATTGAGCAGGGCCAGATAGAGCAGTTTCCTGGCCGCCTCGTCCGTGGGGAAAGCGCCTCTGGTCTTGATGATCTTGCGCAGGCCCCGGTTCATGGATTCGATGGCATTCGTAGTGTAGATGACCTTCCTGATCTCCTGTGGGAAGGCGAAGAACGGGGTCAGATGGTCCCAGTGTCTGCGCCATAGCCGGCTGATCGTGGGATATTGCTTATCCCAGTGTTCGGCAAAGCGATAAAGCGCGGCCTCAGCCTGCTCCAAGGTAGCGGCCTGGTATATCGCCCGGAGATCCTTGGCCACCTGCTTACGGTCCTTCCAGGAGACGTAGGTCAGGCTGTTACGCACCATGTGGACGATGCAGAGCTGCACCTGGGCCTTGGGGTACACCGTCTCTATGGCCTGGGGGAAGCCGGTGAGGCCGTCGCAACAGGCGATGAAGATATCGGCAACGCCCCGGTTCTTCAGTTCGGTCAGTACGTGGAGCCAGAACTTTGCCCCTTCGTTCTGCTCGATCCAGAGCCCCAGGAGTTCCTTGTCGCCGCGCAGGTTAACGCCCAGGGCCAGGTAGACCGCCTTGTTCCGTACGCTGCCGCTATCACGTATCTTGACGAACAGGGCATCCAGGAACAGGATCGGGTAGATCTCATCCAGGGGCCGCGACTGCCAGGCCAGGGCCTCGTCGGTCACGGCGTCGGTGATCCGCGAGACCAATTCGGGCGAGATGGACACCCCGTAGAGGTCTTCGATATGGCCCTGGATATCCCGGGTGCTCATGCCCCTTGCGTACATGGAGATGATCTTGTCGTCGAAGTCGGGCCAACGCGTCTGGTACTTGCGGATCAACTTCGGATCGAAGCTGCCTTCGCGGTCCCGGGGGATCTCTACCGGCAGAGCGCCCTTGTCGTCCTTGAGCGTCTTGGTGGTCTTGCCGTTGCGACTGTTGCCGCGGTTCCTGCCATCGGGGGCATGCTTCTCGTAGCCGAGATGATCGGTGAGCTCGGCTTCCAGGATCCGCTCGGCCATGCGCTTCTTCATGCGCTTGAGCAGGCCGTCTTCGCCGAAAAGGTCCTCGGCGTCCACCCCGTCTTCCATAAGTTCATCGAGAAGACGGTCGATCTTACCTGGGGGTTTTCTTTCTCTGGCCATAGCACTTCCTCCTTTTGAGCAAGATACAGGCTATTGCCAGTTACACAAAACATGTTACAGACTCCGAATAGAGCGTCTTACGCAGCAAAGAGAAATCGAATGGGAAGAGGTCCAAAACTACATCGACACCGACTCTTGCCTGATGGCGTATTTACGCAACGCCCTCGACGATCCAGAGGCTGGTGAATGCGGACGATGCGCTGTTTGCCAAGGTAAATCGGTAGTGAGTAAAGTTGTATCGCACTATCGTGTGGTTGAGGCAACCAGGATTCTGAAGCAGGCTGAGATGCCCTTTAGATCGAATAAGCAGGTGGCCGTCGATGCATTTCCCAAATACGACATTCGAGGTAACATCGGACCTGAGATTCAGGCGTCTGAAGGGCGAATACTGTCTCGGTGGGGCGATGCAGGTTGGGGGCATGTGGTCGCGAAGTGTAAGCGTGAAGGCAATATACAGGAAGATTTAATTCACGCCGTTGTTGAGATGATTTTGAAACGATGGAGACCTGAATCCCTACCGGAATGGGTTACCTGTGTTCCATCAGTCCGTCAACCGACACTTGTGCCGGATTTTGCAGAGCGGATTGCAGAACTATTAAGATTGCCATTTCTAAGAATCATTGACAAAATAACTGATAACGAACCCCAGAAATCCCAACAGAATCGATTCCATCAATGTAAGAACCTGGATGGAGTCTTTAGGATTACGGAAACACCCCCCGAAACACCTGTTCTGTTAGTGGATGATGTAATCGATTCCGGATGGACCATGACCATCCTTGCCGTCCTTTTGCGACAGGCGGGAAGTGGTCCGGTTTACCCGGTGGCGTTGGCCTCAGCGAGTCCGGGGGATTAAATGGCCCTTTCCAACAATACCCAGGCGATCTTGTTGTTAACGGCACGTTTTTCAGAAGGTAGGAACGAGTCCGTTAAGCCACTGACAACGACGGAATGGGGAAGGTTTACTGCGTGGCTCAAGAAGCAACAGTTGAAGCCAAGCGACCTGAACACCGAACACCTCGATGAGCTATTGAATGGCTGGGTGGACAAATCGATTACATCGGATCGCATAGCAGCATTGATGTGTCGGGGAAACGCTCTTGCTTTAGCTGTGGAAAAATGGCAGCGCGCAGGTCTGTGGGTAATGACACGATCCGATTCGGAATATCCCGTACGCCTGAAGCAGCACCTTAAATCAGCCTCCCCACCTGTCTTATTTGGATGCGGTAACCGAGATTCGCTCAACAAAGGCGGCTTGGCTGTCGTAGGGTCTCGCAAAGCAAATCAGCAAGACCTTGCTTATGCTCGAGCAATTGGTGCTATGGCTGCTAGTACCGGTGTACAGGTAATTTCCGGTGGCGCGAGAGGCGTCGATGAGGCGGCAATGCTCGAAGCACTTCAGTATGGAGGAACTGTAATTGGAGTTGTTGCCGATAGCCTTATGAAGGCCAGCCATAGTTTAAAGTATCGCAGATTCCTGTCGGATGGTGAGCTTGTTCTCGTTTCACCGTTCTATCCAGAAGCTGGATTCAGCGTTGGCCAAGCAATGCACCGTAACAAGTTTATTTATTGCCTATCCAATGTTGGGTTTGTTATTCACACGGATACAAAGGGTGGTACTTGGAGTGGTGCGATGGAAAACCTAAGAAGGAATTGGGTACCGCTTTGGGTCAGAAGGACTGCCGAAAAAGGATCCGGAAATGAGAAGATCTTCCAAGCTGGTGCACGGTGGGCACCAGAGAATGTCGACGAGATCGACATCAATGAGATGATTAAGACAAAGGTGGAAATCGAATCTTCGGAAAAAGGTCTTTTCAGCGAGGCTTCTTCTATCGTCAAAGAAGGCGGTGGCAAGTATAAAGCTAACCGGCCACCGGTTAATACTGGTATACCCAAACAAGCGTTAAACGCTACGAAATTGGGACAAAAAAACCAGGTATTCGTTCAAGATACCGAAACATCTAATCCGACCAAGGATACCGATTATTTTTATGAACTGTTTCTCTCAAAGGTTCAGGTTCTATGTAAAGATAACCCCAAATCTACTGAGGAATTAGCCTCCGTCTTGTCATTACAACCAACGCAGCTTAAAACGTGGCTTAAAAAGGCCACCGACGAAGGGAAGCTAAGGAAACGAATAAGGCCGGTTAGTTATCATTGGATAGATATGGGTGAGTTGCCCTTGAAATAGGAGAACTCAGTCTGGGAATCAAGAGGGAGTTAACTCCGGGCATCAGGCTTTCATTGGGATATGGGCGACACAAAAGGATGGAGAATGAAGATTTCAACTGTATTGGCCTTCATTGATTCAATTCAAATTGCTTTGCCTGAATTCCAACGTGGCTCTATGCGCGTTAATACACGCCCTTAACCTTCTCATACCACCCGCGCACCGGGTCGCCAAGCTCTTCCATGTAGCGTTCCATCCGCCTTTTCAAATCCTGGCGCACGGCGTCATAGGCTGGATCGCCGTACACGTTGTCGAGTTGGTAGGGATCGCGTTGCAGGTCGTACAACTCGCCGGGATCGGTCGAGTTAAAGGTAAACTGGTGGGTTCGGCTGCGGACCATGCGCTGATTGGCGACCGTAAAGTGGCGGTCGAACACGCAGTAAACTTCCTCGCGCCCGTTTGAAAACGGGCGTCCTTCGATGGCCGGGAGGAAGGACTGGCCGTCGAGGTGGGTGGGCACTTCGAGACCGGCCGCGTCGAGTGACAAGAGCATGATTTCGTGCAGGTAGACGAACTCGTCGCAGACCGTGCCGGGAGCCTGGCAGTCGGGATGGGCAATGACGAGGGGAATGCGGTAGATCTCGTCGTACATGAACTCGCCCTTTTCGATCAGCTTGTGCGCGCCGAGGCAGTCGCCGTGATCGGACGTATAGACGATGATGGTGTCGTCGAGCACGCCCAGTTTCTCCAGGTGAGCCACCACCCGTCCCACCATGTCGTCGATGAGCGTGCAATGCCCGAAGTATCGCGCGGCGATTTCCTGGAATCCCTCCCAGCCGTAGTCGCCCAGCCCCCACATGTGTTCGATCAGTTGTTGTCGATATGGCTTTTTCTCAAAGGTCTCCGCGTACCCTGGGTGTTCCGGAATGGCCTCGGGATTGTACATGGAGAAGTACGGCTCCGGCACCAGAGACGGGCTGTGCGGCCCCCAGAAGTTAGCCCACAGGAAGAAGGGCTCCTCGCCGGTGGCCACCTCGTCGAGCACGCGAAGGGCTTCCTCGGCGACGAAATACTCGATGCAGGACTCGACCGGCCCCTCGTGTAGGGCGAACATTTCCTGCCGCTGGCTCGCGGGATTGGTGCCCACAAAGCGGTGTGATACCGTGGGCGGTGGATCGAAGCCATGCTCTTTCAGATAATCGGCGTAATGATTGTGTCCGTGTAGATTGCCGCCGAACTGCAGGCCGGGCAACAGGCCGCCTCCAGGGAATCCGTAGCCCATGAAATCCTTGCCGGTGAACCCATATCCCGATGGACCGGTCTCCTGGTCTACGTGCCACTTTCCGGCATATCCGCATCGATATCCGGCGTCTGCCAGGTAGTGATTAACCCCTCGCACGTCCTCGTGCAGGCACAGGCCGTTGGCCGAAACTCCGTGTTTGTGTGGGTAGAGACCCGTGTAAAAGGAAGCGCGGGCCGGTGAGCAGATCGCGGTCGGGGTGAAAGTCGAGTCAAAGCGAACACCGCGTGCGGCCAGGGCGTCGATGTGAGGCGTCCGGCACACCTCGTTCAGCCCGTAGCAACTCACCGTGTCGAGCCGTTGCTGATCGGACATCAGGACTACTATATTGGGTTGTTTGGGCAATTGGGGCTCCTCTCGAAGTGATTCCAGTCAAATCGTAATCTTTATTCGAAATAAGGGTAAGATAGATATAGGACTTAGGTTCCATACCAACCTTCTCCAATTCGAATGTTTACCGGAATCTGTTCAGATTGTATTATGTGGTCTAGTGTTCCGTCACATAAATATCTTGTAAAACATGCGTCCTGTCATTAGATTCTCCATATGGTAGTATATCAAAGCAAAGCGACCCTGTATCAAAGGAGAGCATCTAATGGCCACAGGCCGTCCACTACAGCCTTTGAATCTCAGTGATGACGTACGCGCCCAACTCGAATCCATGGTTCGTTCGCGCACTCTGCCAGTGGCCCTCGCGCGCAGAGCCCGGATCATCCTGATGAGCGATAGCGGTTTGAGCAATCAACAGATCGGACATCGCCTGGAGGTGTCGGGCAACACCGTGGGCAAATGGCGTCGTCGCTTTCTCGCACAAGGCCTGATGGGCCTCTACGACGAGTTGCGGCCTGGAAGTCCCCGTTCGATCACCGACGAGCAGACCGCCGCTTTGATCAAGAAGACCCTGGAAACGAAGCCGAAGGGCGGTGCCACACACTGGTCCTGCCGTTCCCTGGCCGCCGAGACCGGTCTGTCCAGGTCCACCGTGCATCGGACGTGGAAGGCCTTCGGCCTGCAACCGCAACGGCAGAAGCACTTCAAGCTGTCCAACGATCCGTTCTTCGTCGAAAAAGTCCGGGACATCGTAGGACTCTACCTGAATCCGCCCGATAAGGCAATGGTCCTGTGCGTCGACGAGAAGAGCCAGGTACAGGCCCTGGAACGCACGCAACCCATGCTGCCTTTGGGCCTGGGCTACGTCGAGGGCGTTACCCACGACTACAAGCGCCACGGCACCACCACGTTGTTCGCGGCCCTCGAGATCACCTCGGGCAGGGTCCTGACCCAATGCAAACCCCGACACCGCCACCAGGAGTTCCTGCAGTTCCTGAAACACATCGACCAGAACGTGCCCGGCAAACTCGACATCCATCTCGTGGTGGACAACTACAGCACGCACAAGCATCACAAGGTCAGGCAATGGATCGCTTCCCGTCCGCGCTATCACCTCCATTATACGCCAACGTACTCATCCTGGCTCAACCAGGTGGAGATCTGGTTCAACGTCATCACGCAAAAAGCCATACGGCGCGGCTCTTTCCGGAACGTCAAGGACCTCATCGCCCATATCCGGAACTTCACCGATCACTACAACGCCAAAACAAGGCCTTTCATATGGACGGCCACGGCCGATTCGATCCTCGAAAAGATCAACAGACTATGCAAACTTATTTCCGGGACGGAACACTAGCCTTAACTTGTAACTTAGAACAAAAAAGAGTTTGGGTTTATTAAAATACGCAGGAGGTGAGAAGTATGAATAAGATACAACGGTTGATTGAGCAAGGTCTTGTTATATGGGTGATTTGTATAGTTGGTGTCGTAGTTTACTACTTCATTACTGGTGCGTATTTTGGCCTTTATGAAGAATGGTTTTCGGATCAACTGAATGGTGGAGTGAAAATCATCGTCATTTTGATAACTTTGAGTCTGTAACAAGTTTTGTGTAACTGGCAATAGCCTGTATCTTGCTCACAAGGAGGAAGTGCTATGGCCAGAGAAAGAAAACCCTCAAGTAAGATCGACCGTCTTTTGGACGAGCTCATGGAAGACGGGGTGGACGCCGAGGACCTTTTCGGCGAAGACGGCCTGCTCAAGCGCATGAAGAAGCGCATGGCCGAGCGGATCCTGGAAGCCGAGCTCACCGATCATCTCGGCTACGAGAAGCATGCCCCCGATGGCAGGAACCGCGGCAACAGTCGCAACGGCAAGACCACCAAGACGCTCAAGGACGACAAGGGCGCTCTGCCGGTAGAGATCCCCCGGGACCGCGAAGGCAGCTTCGATCCGAAGTTGATCCGCAAGTACCAGACACGCTGGCCGGACTTCGACGACAAGATCATCTCCATGTACGCAAGGGGCATGAGCACCCGGGATATCCAGGGCCATATCGAAGATCTCATGCCGGGTGTCCATCTCGCCCGAATTGGTCTCGCGGATCACCGACGCCGTGACCGACGAGGCCCTGGCCTGGCAGTCGCGGCCCCTGGATGAGATCTACCCGATCCTGTTCCTGGATGCCCTGTTCGTCAAGATACGTGATAGCGGCAGCATCAGGAACAAGGCAGTCTACTTGGCCCTGGGCGTTAACCTGCACGGCGACAAGGAACTCCTGGGGCTCTGGATCGAGCAGAACGAAGGGGCAAAGTTCTGGCTCCACGTACTGACCGAACTGAAGAACCGGGGCGTTGCCGATATCTTCATCGCCTGCTGCGACGGGCTCTCTGGCTTTCCGCAGGCCATAGAGACGGTGTATCCCAGGACCCAGGTGCAACTCTGCATCGTACACATGGTGCGTAACAGCCTGACCTACGTCTCCTGGAAGGACCGTAAGCAGGTGGCCAAGGATCTCCGGGCGATATACCAGGCCGCTACCTTGGAGCAGGCCGAGGCCGCGCTGGATCGCTTCGCAGAACACTGGGATAAGCAATATCCCACGATCAGCCGGCTATGGCGCAGGCACTGGGACCACTTGAGCCCGTTCTTCGCCTTCCCACAGGAGATCAGGAAGGTCATCTACACTACCAATGCCATCGAATCCATGAACCGGGGACTGCGCAAGATCATCAAGACCAAAGGCGCTTTCCCCACAGACGAGGCGGCCAGGAAACTGCTCTATCTGGCTCTGCTCAATCTGTCCCGAAGGTGGACCCGGCCCCTTGTCCACTGGACGGCCGCCATCAACCAGTTCGTCATCATGTACGAAGACAGAGTGCCCATCACATGAAACAGTCAGTTACACAAAATACGTGACAGACCCAAACGGCACCGCCGCGATTCTTCAATTCGGTCAAGACGGTGGGCCAGAACTTCGCGCATTCGTGCTGCTCGGTCCAGAGAGAGACCCAGGAGTTCCTTGTCTCCGTTCAAGCGGTGGTAAGGTCTGGGGATTAACTGTCCTACCTCCATAAATGTTCTATTCGGTCATTCTCCACCTTCCCTCAACCACCCTTTCCACCGCCTGCTCCCGCGTATCGGCCATAGCAGTAAGATGCCCCATCTTTCGTCCCGACCGGGGCTCCAGCTTCCCGTAGAGGTGAAGCATGACCTCCGGTATGGACAGGGCCGCCGCCCAGTTGGGTTCTCCGGTTTCCCACAGATCTCCCAGTAGGTTGGCCATGGCTGCAGGTCGCTGTTGTCCGGTCGAGCCGAGCGGGAGTCCGCACACGGCGCGCACCTGCTGTTCGAACTGACTGGTGACGCAGGCGTCGAAGGTGAAGTGACCCGAGTTGTGGACCCGGGGAGCGATCTCGTTGATGATCAGGTTTCCATCGCGGTCGAGGAAATACTCGACACAGGCGACTCCGACTAATTCGAGCGCTTCGAATATCCTTCTCGTCAGATTCACGGCGGTAAGGTTCACTGCGCCGGATACGTCGGCCGGCGCAGTCGTGATGTCGAGGATATGGTTACTGTGTTTGTTCTCGACCGCTCTGTAATGCGCGAATTCGCCTGTTGACCCTCGTGCGGCCACAACGGACAGTTCAAATTGATAATCAATGAACGCTTCGAGGACAGCTTCCTGTCCCGCCAATGACGTCCATGCGCGGTCGACTTCTTCTTTCTCGTCGATCCGTACCTGCCCCTTGCCGTCGTACCCGAATCCGGCGGTCTTGAGCACGGCGGGTGTGCCGATTTCCTCGACTGCCGCTGCGAGTTCCTCCCTTGACTTGACGTGGCGGAAGGGTGCGACGGGGAAGCCGTTTTTAGCTAAGAAGGTCTTCTCTCGCAGGCGGTTCTGGGTCGTGTGGAGCACGCTTCCTTTCGGTCGTACCGGCACGATGGGCGAAGCGGCGTCGACACAGGCGGCGGATATGTTTTCGAACTCGAGGGTGATGACGTCCACGTCTTCAGCAAAGCGCTTTACGGCCTCTACGTCGTCGTAGGCGGCCACGACTTCGCGGTCGGAGATCTGCCCAGTGGGCGAGTCAACCTCTGGTGAAAGTGTGTGGACGCGGTAGCCCATGCGCCGCGCGGCGATGGCGATCATGCGGCCGAGTTGGCCGCTGCCCAGGATGCCGATGGTCGAGCCAGGAAGTACGGGGCCGGTCATACTGCTCATGTCAAGCACGTCACTATGTTCGTTCGCATTGTTCATGGCAGCTTATCCCCCATGACCTTGCCGGTCTGGTCTTCCCGGTACTGCCTTATTTTCTCCCTGAGATTCGGTCGCGAATTGGCCAGAATGGCCACGGCGAGCAGGGCCGCGTTTACGGCACCGGACTGGCCGATAGCCAGGGTGCCTACGGGGATACCGCGGGGCATCTGGACGATGGAAAGCAGGGAGTCCATGCCTTTAAGCGCCTTGCTTTCCACGGGCACGCCAAGGACGGGCAGCAGGGTCTGGGCCGCCATCATGCCAGGCAGGTGGGCCGCGCCGCCGGCGCCCGCGATGATGACTTCGAGTCCCCGTCCCTCGGCCTCGGCCGCGTATTCGGCCAGCCAGAGGGGCGTCCTGTGGGCCGAGACGATCCAGCATTCATGGGGTACGTCGAATTGCTCGAGTACCTCCTTGACGTGGCTCATGGTATCCCAGTCCGACTTGCTGCCCATGACTACGCCGACGAGAGGAGCGGAAGAGGACGCGTATTCGCTCATAGGTTTACCTTTGAGAGGTTGGGATGAGGATTCAAGATGTTGTTCAGGTGATGGATCTCCAAGCATGTCATTAGGTGTTGCATGTGCTATAAACCGTTTTTAACAATATGCTCTACAACCTTCGGTCCATGCAAGCGGCTGTTCTCGATGAAGGTGTCGCTGCTCACGTTGCCGGCCGTGATGACGCCAATAACGTAGATTCCGGGCACGTTGGATTCGAAGGTGTCGGGATCGTGGACCGGTGTGTTGTTCTCGGGCTGGACCTCGACGCCCGTGCCGTTGAGGAAGGGCACGTCGGGTCCGTGGCCCGTCATGCAGAAGACGAAGTCGTTCGGGATCACGCGTTCCGTTCCGGCCACGTCCAGTACCACTTCCGTCTGGCGTATTTCCTTCATGTTGGAATCCATGATGGCCGTGATCGACCCTTCGCTGATACGGTTCTCCAGGTCGGGCAGGACCCAGTACTTGATGCCGGAGAACTGGCTGCGGCGGTAGGACATGGTGACCCGGGCGCCGGCGCGGTACAGGGTCAGGGCCGTTTCCACGGCTGAGCTTTTGCCGCCCACGACGAGGACGTCCCGGTCGAAGTAGGGGTGGGCTTCCTTGAAGTAATGGAAGACCTTGGGTAGTTCCTCGCCGGGCACGCCTATTCGGTTGGCACTGTCGAAACCGCCGGTAGCGAGGACGACCTTACGCGTCCGGTAACACTGTACGCCCTCCCGCTGCGAATCGGTACGTATTTCGAAACCCCCGTTCTGGCCGGAGATGCTGAGGACTTCCTCGTAGGTGTTTACCTTGAGTCTCTTGGTCTCGACGAATTTCAGGTAATAGTTCAGGGCCTCTTCACGGGTCGGTTTGAGTCCCTGGATGATCATGGGCACGTCGCCCAGCGAGATGAGTTCCGGGGTCGAGTAGAAGATCAGGCCCGTGGGAAACTGGTAGATGGTGTGGACGATGCACTGGCGTTCGACGACCAGGTAGTCCAGTCCCGCTTCCTGGGCTGCGTGGGCCGCGGCCAGTCCCGCCGGTCCGGCCCCGATGATGATTGCGTCGTACAAGTTGCCTCCGTTTTCCGACTCTTTAAGTTTCGTCGTCGTGAACCGTTCCGATCAGTGGCACTCCTCCGCCAGGACAGTCCACTGGTTTCTAATCTTCCAACTCCATGGCGGCGACCTCCCACTCCACGTAGAGATCTTCCAACTCCTGCCGGGCCTGGATGTAGGCGTTCCCGACTTCCGATACCTTCTCGTGGTCCGAGAACGTCCCTTCCTCGTTCAGGTCGCCCTCGAGGCGTGCTACTTCGGCCTCTTTCTCCCGGATGGCCGTTTCCAGGGTCTCGGCGACTTTCTGCTGCTCCTTGCGCTCTTTTGCCCGGGGGTCGTAGACCGCCGCGGTCTTCTTGCGCGGTTTTTTCTCCTTTGACCTGGCCTCGGCGAGGCGTTGTTCCTCCTTGAAGGCCCGGTATTCCGAGTAGGTTCCCTGCCAGTGGGTGACGCCTTCCTGCTCGAAGATCAGCAGCGCGTTCACCATCTGGTCGAGGAAGTACCGGTCGTGGGACGCCACCATCAGGGTGCCGGGGTAGTTGGCCAGCGCCTGTTCGAGGGCTTGCCGGGACAGGATGTCCAGATGGTTGGTCGGTTCGTCGAGTATGAGGAAGTTCGGTTCTTCGAGGATCAGCTTGGCCAGCGCCAGCCGACCCTGTTCGCCCCCGCTCAACAGGCTCACCTGCTTGAATACATCGTCTCCGCGGAACAGGAAACGGCCGAGAAGGTTGCGCACCGAGCCCTCGTTCATGGAAGGCTTGACGGACCAGATTTCGTTCAGTACGGACCGCTCGCCCGACAGGCTTGCCCGTTCCTGGTCGTAGTAGCCGATGTCCACACCCGTGCCGAGGCGTATGGTTCCCGACGAGGGTGTCTCCTCCCCGACGATCATGCGAAGCAGCGTGGTTTTGCCGGCGCCGTTGTACCCGATCAGTCCCACGCGATCGCCAAGGTGCTGGATGAAGGAAAGGTTAGAGAACAGCGTCTTTATTCCGTAACTTTTGGATATGCCGTCAAGCATGAGCACGTCCCGGCCGCTGCGCTTCATCGAGCCGAAGTTGAGGGACGCCGTGCGGTGCCGCGACTGGGGCTTATCGATGCGTTTCAGGCGTTCCAGGTGGCTTCGACGGCCCTGGGCCTGCAGGGTTTTCACGCCCTCGATGTGCCGCCGGATGAACTCTTCCCGCTCCTTGATGAAAGCCTGTTGCTGTTCATATTGCCGTTGCTGCGCCTTGATGCGTTCGGCCTTGACCGCCATGGCCTGGGTGTAATTGCCGGGAAAGTTCTTCAGACCCAGGTCTTCCAGTTCGGAGATGCGGTTTACGGTCCGGTCGAGGAAATAGCGGTCGTGGGACACGAGCAGGATCGCCGCTGGATGGTCCGTTATATACTCCTCCAGCCATTCCGTCGCGGCCACGTCGAGGTGGCTTTCCGGTTCGTCGAGCAGCAAGAAGTCCGCGTCGCCCAACAGCAGCTTTCCCAGCCGCAGGCGAGTCTTTTGTCCCCCGCTGAGCACGTGGACGGGCAGGGGCAGGTCTTCGTCCCTGAAACCCAGGCCGTGGAGCACCGTCCGCGCCCGGTGCTGGTAGGTATATCCCCCGGCCCGCTCGTACTCTTCCTCCAGCCGTCCGTATTGCAACAGCAGGCCTTCGGTTTCTTCCGTGTCGCCCTTTGCTTTCTCCAGCGCTTCTTCGGCCTCGCGAAGTCGTCGCTCCAGGTCGTGAATACGCTCGAAACTGCTCAGCGCCTCGTCCAGAACGGAGTTGGTGGAGGTCAGGTGGGCGTCCTGGGTCAGGTAGCCGACCTGGATGTCGCGGCGGCGGGAGATCTCGCCCTCGTCAGGCGACAGGTCGCCCGTGATGAGCTGCAGCATGGTCGTCTTCCCGGTACCGTTGGAACCGATGAGGCCCACGTGGTGACCGGAATCGATGCCCCAGCTTATGTCCTGCAGGACGCACTGTGCGCCGTAGTATTTCGCGACTTTATGGAGGGAGACGAGAGGCATGCTGACGGCTTCGTTTGCTGGAGGGATATGGATTAATATCAAAAAACCATGGAAGGCTGGTTAGCTTCCATGGCTATGTCGAGCGATAGGCGCGCAGCCTGGTATTTAGCAGTATGCTGACTGGTTCAGGTACGGTGCGGCCCGGGTACGGACCCTTTCAGGTACGAAGCGACCCGGGTTCCGGTAGATCAGGTTGTTGATAACGGACAGTCCGCGCGGGTGAATCGATCCGGATCTTAGACGGCGCTGGCCTGCGCGGTAACCTCTCCGTCCGCGTACCACTCCACGAAGTTGTAAATCCCCTTGCGGATGATCCCGCGAGGATTGCCGTGTATGTCCACCCGGTCGCTGCGCATCGTGATGATCTTGGAACGGGTATCGATCTCCTCGTCGGGTACGATGACCCGGGCGACGAAGTACTTGCCGTCCTGCTCGCAGACGCCGAATTCCATCTTCTTGCTGTTAAGATCCTGAACACAGAATTCGATGGCTTCGCGCTTTTCGAATTCGCCAGTTACCTGAATGTATTCACCCTCGGTGGGTCCCATCTGCATACCTACTCTCTTTTCCTGCCGCGTACCTGTGGATAGGGTTATCGATTAAGTTGGCCTACCGCGTATTCTCGTCCGAATCAACGGCCCCGGAATTGCGCCGGACGCTTCTCGAGAAACGCCGAAATGCCTTCCGCCTTGTCTTCTGTGGAGCTTACCGCTCCGAATTCACGGGCCTCCAGTGCCAGGGCGTCGTCCAGCGTCTGATCCAGTCCTTCGTTGACGCAGGTCTTGATGGATGCGAGGGCGACGCCGCCCTTGGCGGCCATGCGCCCGGCCAGTTTCCCGACCGTCTCCATCAAGGCTTCCGGTGCCGTGACACGATTGACGAGCCCGAGGCGTTCTGCCTCCGCGGCATCGAACATATCGCCCGTCATCATCAACTCAAGGGCCCTTCCCCGGCCTATCAGCCGCGGCAGCCGCTGCGTTCCGCCCCATCCCGGGATCAGGCCAAGGTTGATTTCCGGCTGGCCGAACCGGGCTTTCTCCGAGGCGTACCTCAAATCGCACGCCATGGCCAGTTCGCAACCGCCTCCCAACGCCACTCCGTTTACCGCGGCGATGACCGGCAGTCTAAAACTTTCGATCCGCCGGAAGAGACGATGCCAGCGATGGGTCATTTCCTCGGCGTCCGCACCGGACAGCCGCTGCAGTTCCCGGATATCGGCTCCGGCAGCAAAGGCCCGGTCGCCGCTACCCGTTAGTACCACCACGGAAGCGGTTGAATCGCCGTTGATCCGGTCAAGGGCTTCGTCGAGCTCTTTTCCAACCTGGGCGCTGAGTACGTTCAAGGGTGGGTGGTTGATCGAAAGCGTAACCACCCCGCGGTCCTGGTTAAAGAGGATCGTCTCAAACGACATGCAAGCGCCTTGTCGACGTGCCTGGAAAAAACCATTAAGCCGGGACGGTTCCCGAGGGATACAGCCCGGCTATCGCGTCAACCACGAACGGTTTAAGATAATGTATTTACGTCACTTCGTCAATAGCAAAGTTCAAAAATGTAACACGATTGTCACACTAATAAGGAGGGGCGCCGGACCACTGTTGGCGGTCGTGAGCGTGCCGAGTGTGTGAGGAGTCCGTGCTGCTTCGCGGTCGCGCGGGTTGCCGGGTGCCGTACGTGTGTGGAATCCGCGTCGCTATTCGCGGTCGCGCGCGTCGACCGTCCACTGTTCGCGGCAGTGGCCGTCGCCGTCGATCACGTACACCTGCCGGTGGAGGGCGGTGCAGGGGCAGACGTGGGTGGGGAAGACGTAGATGGGATGACCGACCGCCAGTTCGGAGGAGTCAGGGCAATCCATGACCCAGTGCTCCTCGTTATGCAGACCGGGTTCCGCCCCGGGAAGGTTCCAGGCGACGCCCCGCTGCCCGGCGGGATCCGAGGCGATGGCCTTGTTGCCCAGGTCGAGGGTCACTCGCGTGGAGGTGGGTATGCTGATGACTCGGCTGAGCAACAGGGCCGCGGCTTCAAAGGGCAGATCGGGGAAGTGCTGGCTGTACCCCCAGTCCCAGAAAACAGAGGTGCCCGGCGAAGGTTCCACATCTATGGAAGGGGCGTAGCAGGGGAAGGAAATCGATCCCCCCATGACGCGCCGCGGAACCGGAAGGCCACGGGATTCCAGTTGCGCCTGGAACGCACGCACCATGTCGAGCGCGGCCCCGCAGGCCTTCTTGCGCTCTTCGATGTCTTCCTGGTGATTGTGGCCGTCGTAGCCATGAAGGCCTCCGGGGGTTAAGCCGGGCAGACGGTCCAGGAGCGCGTAGAGTTCCAGCGCATCCGAACCAGGTGCGATCCCGGTGCGATGCAGTCCCACGTCGAGATCCACCAGGACGTCGATGTTCACTCCGGCTCCCGCGGCGGCCGATGAAAGTGCCTCGGCCGCACCGGGATCGTCCACCATGGTTCGAAAGGTCGTTCCGGGAAAGCGCCCGGCAAGTTCGACCAGCCGGCCGATGTTGGGACCGATCATCTGGTAGGCGATGAAGACATCGTCCACGCCCAGTTCCGCCAGCATCCTGGCCTCGAACAGCGTGGCGCACTTGAACTTGTCGATCCCCACTTTACGCTGCATCTCGATCACAGGAACCATCTTGTGGGTCTTCACGTGGGGACGCAGGCGCTCGGGACCGCCCGCGATCGCCACCGTCCGGTCGATGTTCTCCTTTAGCCGTTCCCGGTAAACCAGCATGGATGGGCTGGGGATTTCATCGACGTTGGCGACGAGGTATCGGGGATCCATGGGTCGTACTCCTTACCGTAGTTTACGCTGATTTTCCTACTGCAATTTTCCGCGGGCCGCGATATCCCACACGGTCTCGACCGTACCATTCCGCACGCCGTAGAAGCGGTCGTGAAGGTTGATCGTCGTGCAGCAGTGGCTCGGTACGATGTGGATCTTGTCGCCCGGCCTCAGGGTACAGGAAGTGCCGGGGAGTTCGATCTTGACGTGTTCCTCGGACTGGCGAAGGACGGACGCGCCTTCCACGCCGCGGACGGTCTGCAGCCCCATGTCGTTCGTCATGGTCTTCAAGCCCGCATCGCCGATGGCGAGTTCGTCGCCGGGGCGGCTTACTACGGTGGCGTAGATGGTGAGCGCACAATCGAATTCAGGGATGCGTTGCTGATAGGTGCCGTCCATCAGGATGTAAGACCCCGCCTGCACCTCGTTCACCCCCGGGAAGGTCCCGGTGACCTTGTAGGTGCCCGTACCGCCGCCGCTGACGAGATCCACGGGCAGGCCCCTTTCCCGGATATAGTCCGCCGTCTCGGTCAGCATCGTCATGGAAACCCGGCATCCGGCGTACCGGGCCTCGTCGTCGGGGTTTCCAATGATGTGGCCCTCGTAGCCCATCACCCCGCGGAAGATGACGCCGGGGTAGCGGTCGATCGCCTGCGCGAGCTTCCACGCGGGTTCCCCGGGCGGTACGCCGCAGCGCTCCATGCCCACGTCGACCTCGATGATCATGTTCACCCGGGCGCCCGCGGCCACGGCGGCTTTGGAGATCTCCCGCACGTTGTCTTCATGGTCCGAGGCAACGATGATGTCCGCATGGCGTGCGAGGGCGACCAGGCGGTTGATCTTCACGCGCCCCACGACCTGGTTGGCGACGAGGATGTCCCGGATGCCGGCCGCGGCCATGACCTCGGCTTCCCCCAGCTTGGCGCAGGTGACGCCCTGGCCCCCGGCCTCGATCTGCCGGTGGGCCAGGACCGGCGTCTTGTGGGTCTTCGTGTGGGGCCGCAGATGGGCGTCCTTGTCGGCGAAGAATTCGGCCATGCGGGCGATATTGCCCTCCATCAGGTCCAGGTCGATCACCAGGGCCGGAGTGTCGATGTCTTCGATCGGGCTGCCGGGGCGGGCCATGGGTAGTGCTCCTCGGTGGTTGCGGCAGATGACACTTCACGTTTGGAATGCTCGCCGAGAATCCATCTTTAGTTTGGAAACCTCAGCACGAATCCAGCTTTAGTATAAAACGCAAAACGCATATCCAGCTTAAGTTTGGGATGCTCAAAGTATAGCCTGGAAAGCCGGAACAGTACAGGAGATTCTAACCCCCGTACCCGGTGTGAACCGTCTTCCAGGCGCCCGGGTTTCTGCCTACCATTCCCTGGAATCCGGAACGGGAAGGGACCGGCCGTTCTCGGCGATGGACTGCTGGCTGACCAGGCCGGGCAGGGTCATGTCCATGGCCTCGTGGAGCCCGATGGACAGCTTGAGTTGGCCCTCCACGGCGTCGATGAATTCCACGAGTTCGTGGTAGTCGCTCCCGCCGTGTCCCGCGCCCTGCGCGGCCGTTGCCTTCATCCAGTCAGGCAGGAACTCATCCTCCAACTCGTGAAGGTCCATCCACGTATTTTCATCCTCGCAGCGGGACCGAAGCCAGATCCGGTTGAGCTGCCCTGGACCGCGGGCCGATTCGTAGCAGGCATCGGTGCCCTGAAGCTGGTAGTTGGTCAGCGCGTGGGGCCGGTCGGAGGTAAGGTCCATCCGGATCTTGGCCAGTCCGCCCCTCGCCATCTTGCAGAGCATGACGCTGGTGTCCTGGGCGTAGGGTCTGCCTTCCGCGTCGACGTAGTGGTGGCCGCTGCCGTGGCAGGTGACGTGGGCGACCCGGTCGTCCATCCACTGCAGGATGGGTCCCAGGCTGTGGGTGCCGTAGGTGATGCCGTCGATGCCGGACTGCCAGTGGCGCCGCCAGACCTGCTCCGGAGGCAGGCCCCGGGCCGCGAGCCGATGCTCGTCGTAGCCCTTGAGCTCGTGGATGTATTCTCCCTCGGCATAGTAGGGCGATCCGAAATGCCCCGCCTTCACGAGCGCTTTCACCAGTACGTTCTCCCGGATGTAGGTATAGTTTTCGGCCATCATGTACACGCCGCCGGATTTTCGGGCGGCCTGGACGATTCCCCTGCATTCCTCGACAGACACGGCCGCCGGCACCTCGCTGAATACGTGCAGTCCCCGGTTAAGCGCGGCAATGGCCTGGGGCGCGTGGAGGGGCATGGGCGTGGCGATGATCACCCCGTCCAGGTCGGACTTCTCCAGCATGGCCCCGTAATCGGTGTATTGTTCCGACGCGCCCAGCAATTCAGCGTTCGCGGGCAGGGCTTCGGCGTCGACGTCACACACGGCGTGGACGCGGACCCGCGGCAAGGCGTCGCAGGCGTTGCGGAAACCGAGACCCCGTCCGCAGGCCCCGGCGATGGCCAGGTGAAACTGTTCGTGGCGTGCGTTCATGTTCGGCTTCTTTCACTTTCGAATAGTTTAACGAAGTCAATTAGTCGGCAAGCGGCCAGCCAGATCACTTCACCAGGTCGGCGATCCTGTCCATGCACACCACCAGGAAGATCTCCTGGGCCGCGGGCAGGTCGTGGTGGGCGTCACTGGCAATGAAGTGGTTCATGGTCATGATGATGAGGTACACCGAAAGAGTGTCAACCGGGCTCTGTTCGACGACGGGATGGCTGTCGCGGATCAACGCCGCCAGCAGCCGGGCCTGTTCCATCATGGCCGGCACGTCGTTGTGCTCGTAAGCCTGGGTAAAAAGGGCGAAGAGGCTCTCCACGCCCCGGCGGGCGTCTTCAGGAACGGCCTTCGATTCCGTAAGACCGGAGATCGCCTTCTTGATCATTCCTTCGAGTTCCCCGTAACGTACGTTCTCCTCCATGGACAGCAGCTTGTAGAACCGGTCCCCGGCGCCCAGCGTATAGCAGATATTGTTGAGGAACTGAAGCCGCACAGCAGGTGAGGTAAACGATCCGAGCCGGTCGAACGTCGGTTTGATGATGCGGTAGTCCTCGCGGTGGCTCAGGGCCTCCACCAGCGTGGGAAATGTCTGCCGGTCGACGTTATTGGAGAAGTGCCAGAACAGGAGTTCCTGCACGTCGTCGCCCTCCATCTGTCCCAGGCCGGAAATGGCGCTGATCCGCACCCGGGGGTCTTCGTCTTCCAGGGCCTCGACCAGGGCGTCCACCGCCTTGGCGTGCTGTAGCCTGCCGAGGGCCTCGGCCGCCTCGCTGCGGATATCCGATGATGGGCTTTCCAGCTCCCGGATCAGGGTGTCCACCGCCGTCTCCGAACCGGTTTCGCCCAGCGCCCGCGCTGCCTGGCGGCGCACCTTGGAACTGGCGTCGGACAGGGCCCGAACGAGGTGGTCTATGGCCATTGGGTTGCGCGAACGGCCGAGCCTGAAGGCCGCACGGGCCCGGCGGTCCTCGGCCGTGGCCACGTTGAACACGATGTAGTTGAAGGTGTAGCTCAGCAGGTTCCCCCTGAACATGTTCGAAAGGAGCTGATGGGACGAAATGGAGCGGGCATCGCGCACCGGCCGCAACAGGAAAAGCGGCACGAAACGCATAATTCCGCTCAGGAAGAAGATGATATTGATGTCCTGGATCAGGAATCCGCCCACGGTGAAGCGTACGCCGACCAGCGACGCCACCAGGATGCCGCCGATGAGGGGTCCAACGGAGTAGAGCAGGTTTATCGTCGTGGACCACGAAGCAAGGTAGGCTACGCGTTCGTCCTGGTTCTCTTTCGGAAGCAGCGCGTACTGCAGTGGCGTGACGGCCAGGTTGATGCCGCCCATGATCAGGCCGGAGAGGAACATGGCGCTGGCGACCATTACGTGTGAACCCGGCTGGCACACTCCCCAGAGGAAGGCGGTCAACGCGCCCGGTATGATGAGGATCTGGAGGACCGGCTTGCTGCCGAAGCGATCGATCAGCACGCTCCAGGCGCGGTATCCCGCCATGGTGGACAGGGTCCCCAGGGCGCTCAGCAGGGAGATGGCGGTATAGCCGAATCCCAGCCGGTCGAGCATGAACACGCTGAAGAGCGGGCCCGACAGACCCAGGGCGAATTGCCAGGATGAGAAGAACAGGACCAGCTGCCGGAAGTTCCGGTCGCGGAAGGGCTGCAGGAGATGGCGTAAGGGATTGTGGTTCTCGGTCTCGTCGGTTTGGACCGGGTAGTTCGTGCGTTTGAGAAACAAAGGACCAGCGACACCGCAGAGGGTACCGACGACAAAAACCACCACAAAGGCCATCAACTTTTCTTCATCCGGGAACCAGTCCAAAAAACGCCCGGTCAGCACGCCCACCACCATACCCACGAGGCTGCGGACGATGGTTTGCCGGCTCGTGAAACGGGCCCTGAAGTTCTCCGGTACCGTACCGGCGACCCAACTCGAGTAGAATGGCGTATAGATGTATCCCGCGGTCAGTCCGGCGACCAGGAAAATGAGCAGCATCCGCTGGTGCAGCGATTCGACGAAGAGAAAGGGGATGGTGATCAGGAGTCCCCGAAATACGACTTCGAAGATCCGGTTCCATATGACCCAGTTCTTCTTGTTCTCGATGGATTTGCTGAAGAGGGAGGAGATGATCTGGACGGGTGCGAGGATCGCCGCGATCGCGGAATAGAAGGCGATGTCCGAGGCGTCCGCGCCCAGGGAGAGCACGAATCCTGCGAACACGGCCGTATTCAAGCCCAGCATCTGGCCCCAGGCGCCCCCCAGACCGCTCACGGTGATGAACGACCGCAACGACCGGTTGACTTCACCCCGTGACTGCATGTTTGATCACTCCGTTATCCACACGGGTTACGCGTGGTCCGCCATGAGCAGCTAGCCAGGGCAGATATGCCCACGACTGCTCAACCTACCCTGAAGATCGATTTGCAGAAACTTACACCGTCCCCTGAAATTCGCCACAGTATAGGAGTCGGTACCACTGGTAAGGTCAAGAAGATATATTCATCATTCGCGATAATCCCCCGAAAATCCAACAATGAGGTCATTTATTTCAATGCGACATATCACGGTAAACAGGCATACCATATCACAGTGTCTTTAAACAGGTATACCTTAACCCGGTTGCCGTACAGTTACATAGGCGCAGAATCATCCAGATTTCAAAATCTGCGACATTACAGGATCAATAAACGGGTGGACAGCCAATTGACCCACGGCGCGGAGATCAATAACCTGCTTGCTTATTCGATGGGCGAATAGTAACTTGAAAGGAAGAACGGTAAGGCCTGGCAGCAAGGCGAAACAGCCAGGTCAATCTCCGGCATGGGAACCAGCCCAACACCTACTTCCCTATTGATACGATGCGACGATATTCCTACCTATACTTGCTCCCGTTGCTGTTCGTCCTGGCGCTGCCAGGACTGGCCGTTTCCCAGGTTGATGATGCCGCGGTAGACAGCAGGGAACAGGTCGCCAGGGAAGTCGAGGAGCAGCTGATCGCGCCTTGCTGCTGGCGGCAACCGCTCAGCCAGCATTACTCCGGTACCGCGGAGAAGATGAAAGACGATCTTCGTCAAATGCTCGCCGACGGGCAGACTCACGAAGAGATCATTGATCATTACAAGGCCATGTACGGAGAACGCATCCTTTCGTCCCCGCCCAATTCCGGCTTCAACCGCCTGGCCTATCTTTTGACGCCGCTCATGTTCCTGACCGGAGCCGGGCTGATCTTCCTCACGCTTCGCCGGTGGAGGACCGGACGCCTGAACCGCGTCGTCTCCACGACCGCAAGCGGTCTGGAGAAAGACCCGAGACACCAGGACCGGATCGACGCCGAACTGAAGCAATTCGACTGATCCGGACTGGCCGTTTTCCCCCTGCTACCGTCCCGTTTTCTGCCGCTCCGCCCACGCCTCGCCCTCGCCGTAGCTTTCAAAGATATCCTCCAGGAGATTGCCCAGGGCCGGACTGAAGTATCGTCCTCGCCGCCAGGCGACGCCGATATCGCGGCTGAATTCGACGCCCTCAACGGTGACCTCCCGAAGCGTACCTCCGGCAATGGATTCCTGGATCGTCAAGGAGGGCAGGAAGGAAATACCTACGCCCGCTTCTACAAGCTTGCGCATGGCCTCCGGACTGCGCATTTCCATGACCACGCGCGGCGACAGGCCCACCTCGGCGAATCTTTCGTCCACGATCCGGCGGGACACGGAATCCTCGTGGAAGAGGATCAGCGGCTGTTCCGCCACTTCCCCCAGCGCGACGGAGGTCCGGACCGCGAAGGGATGGCCGCCGCCGACCACAAGGGGCATGGAATCGTGGTAGATTGACATGGTCTCGATCCTCGGATGGGAGTTGGGCAGGGTGATCAGGGCGAACTCCGAACGGTTGGCCAGGAGTTCCTCCACCAGGTACTGGGACGGCGAAACGTGTACGGACAATTCCAGTTCCGGGTATCGCTGCACGTAGCGTTTGAGGATGTCCGTCAAAAGGTAAGTCACCGCGGCGTCGGTGGCACCGAATGTGAACCCCTCGCCTGGCAGGACGTCACCTCCGGCGAGCCGGTTTTCCACTTCCTCCGTGAGATCCTGGATACGTACGGCGTAACCGACCAGCGTCCTGCCCTCCATGGTCAGTGAAACGTGGCGGCTTCCGCGATTGAACAGCTTCACCCCCAGTGTCTGTTCCAGTTCCCGTACGCCATTGCTCACCGTGGGCTGCGTCACGTGCATGTCACGGGCGGCCTTTGAAAAACTCTCCCTTCTCGCAACGGCCAGGAAGTACTGCAAATAATACAGGTTCATGGTGTGCTCTCCGCGCTATGTTGCTTGCATGGTGAATGATGTGGATTCATGATGTCGATTTTCGCGTACTGGTTTTCCGTATGCCAATTTCCGTGTGCTGGTTTTCCGTACGCGTTATTCCATATTTCGCATTTACGTGGATCCTGCTCCTGACGGTGAATACGCCGGCCCACTAAGGCTCCTATCGCATTATAGATAAAATCTATAGATAATATAACAATTATTTATTTGAGTTATAGAAAATTCGTGGTTTCTTATTACTCAGGAATACATTGAGCAATTCACTCATTACTTCAATACCTCGGGCGTGCGTGACGCGGGCCCGGTGTCGGAAGGAAAGCGGGGAAAAAATGAGCAGCAAAGTAAGAGTCGCCATCGTCGGCGTGGGCAATTGTGCCTCGTCGCTGGTGCAGGGCGTCGAGTATTACCGCAACGCCGCGCAGGACGAGTTCATACCCGGCCTGATGCACGCCAACCTGGGTGGCTATCACGTCAACGACGTTGAGTTTTCAGCCGCGTTTGACGTGGGGGCAGAGAAGGTAGGCAAGGACGTGAGCGAGGCGATCTTCGCCCCTCCCAACAACACGGTGAAGTTCGCCGACGTGCCGAACCTGGGCGTACCCGTTCAGCGTGGCATGACCCACGACGGGCTGGGCAAGTACCTCAGCGAGGTCATCGTAAAAGACGAAAGTGACACCGTCGACGTGGTCGAGGTGCTCAAGGACACGAAGACGGACGTGGTGGTCAGTTACCTGCCCGTGGGCAGTGAGGAGGCCACGAAGTGGTACGTCGAGCAGATCCTGCAGGCGGGATGCGGATTCGTCAACTGCGTGCCGGTGTTCATCGCCAGCACGGGCCACTGGCCGGAGCGGTTCCGCAAGCATGGCCTGCCGATCATCGGCGACGATATCAAATCGCAGGTGGGCGCTACTATAACCCACCGCGTGCTGACCCGCCTCTTCGCGGACCGCGGCGTCAAGGTCCTGCGTTCCTACCAGCTCAACTTCGGCGGCAACACCGATTTCTATAACATGCTGGAGCGTTCGCGCCTCGAGTCGAAGAAGATCAGCAAGACCAACGCGGTGACGTCCCAATTGAGCTACGACATGGGCGAGGGCAACATCCACGTGGGGCCCAGCGATCACGTGCCATGGCTCGAAGACCGCAAGTGGTGCCACATCCGCATGGAAGGCGAGACCTTCGGCGGCGTTCCGCTGAATCTCGAACTCAAGCTGGAAGTCTGGGATTCGCCCAACTCGGCCGGTGTGGTCATCGACGCGGTGCGTTGCTGCAAGCTGGCCCTGGACAACGGGCTCAGCGGTCCCCAACTCGGTCCTTCCTCCTACTTCATGAAATCCCCGCCCGAGCAGTACAACGACGATGTGTGTCACCGGCTGGTGGAGGAGTTCATCGAGGAATACGGCAAGCAGACGGGGCAGCCTTCCGAAGCGCCCGCGGCAGTACCCGCGGAGATCCCGGCGGAAGAGCCGGCTCCCGCGAGCAGTTGACGATGCCAGCCCGTCTGCGCGTCGCCGCGATCTGCACGATCTACCATCCCTTCGCCCACGCTGATGTTATCGTATCGAAGTTCCTGAAGGGATGGTCGGTCGACCAGGGGCACTTCGCCCCTGAAGTCGACGTGGTCTCCCTGTACATCGACCACGTCCTTGAAAACGACATCGGCCTGCCCATAGCGGAAAAGTTCGGCGTGCCCGTGTACCCGAGTATCCGCAGGGCGCTGTACGCCGGGGGCGACGCCCTGGGCGTGGATGCGGTGCTGCTGGTGGGCGAGCACGGCGACTACCCGTGGAACGAGCGGGGGCGCCACATGTACCCTCGCCGGTATTTCTTCGAACAGATCGCCGGCGTTTTCGCCGAAAGTGGACGATCCGTTCCGGTCTTCAGCGACAAGCACTTCTCCTACGACTTCCGCGACGCCCAGTGGATGTGGAACCGGGCGAAGGAGCTGAATATCCCCCTGATGGCCGGCTCGTCGCTGCCCCTGGCCTGGCGCGAACCGTGGATCGAATACGAACTGGAGACAAACGTCGAGGAAGCGCTTTCCATCGGATTCGGCGGAATCGAGTCCTACGGATATCATGCCCTGGAGGCCTTGCAATGCATGGTCGAACGGCGCCGCGGAGGAGAGACGGGCGTGGCGTCTGTGCAGTGCCTGGAGGGCGACGAGATGTGGCGGGCCTGCGACGAGGGACGCTGGTCAAGGCAACTCATGGATGCGGCCCTGGACGCCATAGCCGACAAGACGGAGGGATCGATGCGGGAACTCGCCACGGAACCCGCCGCTTTCCTGGTGGAACGCAGCGATGGTCTTCGGACCACCACCCTCATGCTCGGTGGGTACGCGGGGGAATTCGCCTACGCCGCCCGCGTCGATGGCCGGGTGCACGGGTCGTGTTTCCATCTGGTCAGAGAGGGTACCCACGCCCACTTCGGCTACCTGTGCCACAACATACAGCGGTTCTTCCTGACGGGGACCGCGCCGTACCCGCCCGACCGGACGCTGCTGACCACGGGCATCATCGACGCCGCCATGAACAGCCGGCACGAAGGCCATCGGCGGATCGAAACCCCCTGGCTCGACGTCGCGTACGCGTCCTACGCGGAAATGCCTATTCGCCCGGTCGCGCCTCGCCCCGAAGGAGAAAGCGTCAACCCGGAAGCGCCTGATTTCACGGGAAAAGTATAATTTATTGATGGAGAACCATGGTCCCATGAACATCGAAACCCGACAGAAACAGTTCGACTTCGACGGTCCCGAGGCCACCAAGCCCGAGGTCCTGGAGACCTTCCCCTACGAAAACAAGGGAGATCCCCTCGACGTGGACATCGATACCGACGAGTTTACGGCGGTTTGTCCCTGGACGGGACTGCCCGACTTCGGTGAGGTGATCGTTTCCTACGTGCCGGACGAGGTGATCCTGGAGCTGAGGTCCTACAAGTACTACCTGCTATCGTACCGGACGGTCGGCATGGTGCAGGAACACGTCACGCGCCGCATCCTGGACGATCTCGTTGCGGCGGTGCGGCCGGTTCGCATAACGGTAAGTACCGACTACCGGATCCGCGGCGGTATCCGCACCGTGTGCACGGCGGAGTACGAACAGGAATAACCGGATTCGATTGTTCCGCGCTGGCCAGCCCGTTACCTACCAGACAAGCGGGTCAGACGAGCGGCATCGTCGCCCTGACTAGCCGCAGTGTTGGTTGAAGGCCACTATCAGCCGCTGAGCTACGTCGAGTGCCGTGCGGCCTTCAATGTCATGGCGCTCCATCATGAACGCCACCTCGCCGTCCTTCATCAGCGCGATCTGGGGAGACGAGGGGAAAAACCCCTTGAAGTAATCTCTTGCCTTGCTCGTGGCCTCAAAGTCCATGCCGGCGAATACCGTGGTGACCCGGTCCGGCAGTTTCTTGTTCTGCAGGGCCATGGCGACGCCAGGTCTGGCATTCGCCGCAGCGCAGCCGCAAACTGAATTGACCACGACTAGCGCGGTGCCCTTGTGTTCCTGAAACAGGGCGTCAACAGCGTCGGCGGTCTTCAATTCCTCCACGCCCAGTTCGGTCAGTTCCTTGCGCATGGGTTCAACGAGTACGGGATCGTACATGGTGTGATACCTCCTCGAAGGGTAATGGACCTTCACGATCATTTCGTAAGTTGATCGATCCTTTATACCTCATTATACCTCAATTTGCTTCAATTTACTTTTGAATCTACGTCCGATTCGCCTCCGATGCCTCGAAAGCTGCCTCCAGGGTGCGATAGGCCAGTCCGGCCGCGTCGAGGGGATCGTAGTCTTCCCGCTGCTGCACCATCATGCTGACTTCCACGGTGATGTAGTCGTCGTACCCCGCCGCTTTCATGGCGTCCAGGTATTCCACGTAGTCGAAATCGCCTTCTCCGGGAATGAGAAACTCGAAGTCGGGCGTCCGGCCCCGCTGATCCTTCACATGGGTGTGTATGGTGTGGGGCGCCAGTGCCGCCACGCTTTCGGCCGTGGGTACCCCGGCCACGTCGAAATGGCTGATATCGTAATTGAGCTTCAGGTACGTGGAATCTATCTGTTCGAGCAGCCACAGGGTCCGTTCCACGTCGCACAGGCAACAGCCGATGTGGGGCTCCATGGCGATGATCACTCCGTGGCGCGCGCCGAAGTCCACGAGATCGCCCACCTCGTTGAGCAGCCGCTCCCGCACGTCGGACCAGTCATCGGGCTGTCCCCCGGGCGTGGTATCCAGGCAGGGCACGAGTCCGCCCATGGTCAGGTCCGCGGCGAGTTCCACGGTGGCCTTCAGCCGCTTCATGTTTACATCGTGCTGCCGCACGTCGGTATCGAGGAGGCTGGTGTGCCCGGCGATGGCGGGCATCTCCACGTTGTGCTTCGCGAACAGGCCCCGGATACGCCGGCGCTCCTCCGCGTCGAGTGTACTCAATTCCGTGGCATAGCCCGGGATGACGGTGATTTCGATGCCGTCGTAACCCAGGGAAGCCAGGTGGGGCACCGCTTCGTCCATCTCGACCTGGGGCATGCCCCACGTGGAATAACCGAGTTTCATGATCTGCCGCCTCAGATGCCCAGGCTTTCGTTGATTTCCTGCTGGTAGTCGTTGGTGTTGTCCGTCATGATTTCGTCCATGGTGACCTGCCTGCCCGCCTGGCCCGATTCCATAATACCGTAGGAGACGGCGACCGAGCGCATGCCCATGTATCCGTCGACTTCGGGCTGGCGGCCTTCATCGATAGCCTCCGCGAAATCGGCGTACTCGATGGCGATGATCTTGCGGTCCGTCTCCGGGAAGGGGAAGTTGTAATTCCAAAGGCGTTCGCCGCCGAAGAGGGCCGCCGTCGCTTCGTCCAGGTGGAAGTCGGGTACGAGGTCGAGCAGCGCGTCGCCCTGCAGGGTCTCACCGTCGCGGACGATGGTCAGCGGCTGGCCCGACCGGTCCCCCGGCAGTTCCATCGATCCGGCCGAACCGTAGATACCCCGGTGCCAGAAGCCTTTTCCGAAGGTCGCGTGCTCCTCCAGGTACTGGCAGACCGCGCCGCTCTCGAAGGTCAGGGTGGCGTAGGCCGCGTCCTCGGCGGTCACCTCGAATTCCGCGGGCATCTCGGCCTGCCAGTGTTCGTACACACCGGCCGGCGAATTACGCTTTGCCTTCTCGGGATCTTTGCCCGCCATGTCGTTGTAGCGGATCTTCTCATGGAGACGCGTCTGGGCGTAGATGTTCGACACCGGACCCATGAAGTATTCCAGGATGTCGGCGAAGTGGACACCCACGTCGAGCAGCAGGCCGCTGACGTTCTTCAGGTGCCGCCACACGGTGATCATCATCTTGTTCTCGCCGCCCGCGGTGTTGTGCACCATGTACCGGGGCGTACCGATCACGCCGGCGTCCAGCAGCGCCTTGCCCAAACGGTTGACCGGATCCCGGCGGTAGTTCTCCGCCACCGACAGGATGCGCCCCGCGCCGTCAGTCGATTCGCGCATGATGCGGCAGGCGCGAATCGTGAGTCCCATGGGCTTCTCCGTCATCACGTCCCACCCCCTCGAGGCCGCCTCGGCGCATACCGTGTGATGGTGTCGCGGGTCGGTACAGATGTCGACGGCCTGCAGATCGCCGTCATCTACCTCGTCTAGGCTGCCCACCACCGCGGGACGGATGCCGAAATGCTTTTCGATATGTCCGGCAAGGGATTCGGCGTTCTCTTTGCGGGGGTCGCAGGCCACCACGGGTTCGAACCGGCACAGCCCGGTGCGGTGCAGTTCCGCCAGGCCGTAGAGGTGCCGGTGTCCCATACCGCCGCAGCCGACCAATCCCAGTCTGATCTTAGACATGATCACTCCAGTGTGTCTTTGGATTCGGTTAAGAAGAAGTCTTCGGACCCGCGTCCTGAATCGTGTGCATCAGGTCCTGAATCGTGCGTTTCAGAACGACCTATAATATGCGGTGGGCATCGTCTTGTCAAGGTTCCGGAATGCGCAGGACGGGGACCACCAGGTTCATTCCGTTCTTGTTTTTAAAGGCCTGATTCGATATATTGAAATTGAGGTGTTTCGCGACGGATGCTCCATAAGTCAGAGACGCCAGAGTTCTTAATTGTCGCTCAATGAGCATATCGATCTTGAAGAAAAGGAAAACCATGCTGAGACTGATGTTCGCCGTGGCCACCACGCTGGCACTCACCGCCCTCACCTGGCGGAAAAGAAGACTGATCCGTGCAATCCTGGAAGATCTGCTCGACAAGGGCGTGGAACTGACCGTCAACCACAAGTACTGGCCGTCGAAGTCCGAACAGGATGCCGACGTGCCCGTCGTCTACATTACCGAGGGGGGTTCTAAGTACCACAGGTCCGATTGTCGATTCCTGAACGGCGCTGCCAAGGCCATCTCCCTCGAAAAGGCGGCGGAAGCATACGCGCCGTGTGGAACCTGCCAGCCCGACGCGTAGACTGATCGATGCCCTGTAGCCTTACGGGGCATCATTCCCCCAATTACAGTCCGATTGACGATATTTGGGCTTGCCCTGGTCTTTATTCCAGTGCCTGCACCAGGTCGTCGATCAGGTCCTCGGCCGCTTCCAGACCGGTGGATAGACGGAGCAGGTTGGGGGCCGTAGTCGATCCCGGACCTTCGATCGTCTGACGGTGTTCGATCAGGCTTTCGACCCCTCCCAGGCTCGTGGCGTTTCTCATCAGCTTGACCCGGCTAACGACACCCAGCGCGTCCTCTTTCGTTCCCCGTATCCGCAAGGACAGCATTCCGCCGTAACCTTCCATCTGCCGGGTAGCGATGGCGTGTCCCGGATGATCCGGCAGTCCGGGGTAGTCGACGCCCTCGATCCCGGGATGGCTGGCCAGCGCCACGGCGATGGCCTGTGCGTTGGCGACGTGACGCCCCATGCGGCATCCGAGCGAGCGCAGTCCACGGAGGGTCAGCCAGGCGTTGAATGGCGACAGCACCCCGCCGGTGATCGTGCGTATGCGCCGGGCATGTTCGACCCGGTCCCCGTCTTCCCGGTAAATGAGTGCGCCGCCCAGCACGTCGCTGTGGCCGCCCAGGTACTTGGTCATGGAATGCATGGAGATATCGGCGCCGAACTGGAGCGGCCGCTGCATGACGGGCGTGGCGAAGGTGTTGTCGACGGACAGCCGGGCGCCCGCGCCGTGGGCGATGTCGGCGACCGCCGCGATGTCGATGACGTCCATGGCCGGGTTGGAAGGGGTCTCCGCCCACAGCAGTTCCGTATTGGATCGGATTCCTTCCCGAACCGCGTCGAGATCGGTCATGTCGACCTCGCACACCTCGATATTCCAGTTGGGCAGGAGCTCCTTGCCTATCGCGCGGGTAAGGCTGTAGACGTCCTTGTGCATCAGGACGTGGGCGCCCGGGTTGAGCGTCTGCATGCAGGCCGTTACCGCCGCCATGCCCGACCCGAATACCAACGCCTTCTCCCCATCTTCGATAGCAGCCAGGGCTTCTTCCAGCCGGTCCTGGGTCGGGTTCCCCTGCCGGATGTAGATATGGTCATGGGTAGCCTGTCCGTCGGGCGTATGTTCGAAGGTCGTCGAGAGGTGGATGGAAGGCGCAATGGCGCCGGACGAGGGTTCTGTTTCGCCTCCCGCGTGCACCAGCAGCGTATCGAATTTCATGGGTTTCTCCTGTCTCAAAACGTGGCCGCGCCGCCTGATCCTGGCAGGGCCGTTACGGACGAAAGCGCTTCGGCGAACCCGTTATCCGCAACACCGGGACGATTCGGCCGATGTATCGGCGGTCTGTTCCGCACGCTCATCAACAATATCGCAGCAGCCGTCCGAGACATAAACGTCCGGCTCGTCAATATCCCGGTTCAACACGTAGATCTCCCATTCCCGTCCGTCCGGGTCTTCCACCCAGAACTTGTCCTGGTTCGCGTGGCAGCAGTCGACATTCATCTCTTCCCTGACATCCATGCCCGATTCCTTGACGCGGCGCAGATGGTCCAGGACGGTCTCTCGGTCCGCGACCTCGATACCCATGTGTTGCGATGCTGTTGTGTCCGCTGTCCTGCCGGGATGCAGGGCCAGGTTAAGCGGTGCGATGGTTGGCAGGAACTTGACGTATCCCGGTTTGGATTTCACGGGATCTTCGCCGAAGAGCCTCTTGTAGAATGAAACACTGCGGTCCAGGTCGCTGACCGGGAACGACAGATGGATCTTGGGATAACCTGACATGTCATGCCTCCTGAATGGTTCTGGGACTAAACCAGGTTGCTTCCATATGGGCAGTCATTCCAACGGGAACAGCAATTTCAGCATGGAACTGTGATTCAACAACAAGCGGTAAGCAGGCGGACCAGGTCGCCCACTTGTTCCGGTCGTACGCGGTAATAGACGTATCGCTCTTCGCGGCGGGATGCCAGCAGGTCCGCCCGACGCAGAACGTCCAGGTGGTGGGACAGGGTCGCCCACGGCACGTCGACGGCCTCCTGCAGGTTCCCCACCGTATCTCCTTCTTCCCCTTTCCTGACGAGATGGTAGAAGATGGCCAGGCGCGTCTTGTGGCTCAATGCCTTGAAGGCCTCGGCGTGTCTTTGTTCCGCCTCCAGGGCGGTAGCGGTCAATAATGTGTTTATCGTTTCCATATATCTAAATATATCGAAATAAAGAACTGCGTCAATCTTTTTTATCACCATTTTGCGTGCCTTGACGGTTGGGCGCGATACCGGATCAACCCCTTCCTTTGTACCTTGACAGCCCACGGGGCCGGTTGCATTTTGGGAAGGTATTTCACCCTCGAAACACATTGTAGAAAGGGCGATGAATGAAACTCACGCTCGACCATGTCTTTGATGCGCCCGGCCCCCAACCCAACGGGCTGCAGGGCACCACCGAGGGACTCTGGATTCTGGACCAGGGCGACAACCGGATCAGTTGCCACGACTACCGGGACGGCACGACGCTGCGGATCTTCGACTCCGACTCCGACAGGGGCAGTGGAATCACCCACAGCGGTACCCACCTCTGGGTGTCCTCCACCTATAGTTGCGAGACGCTGAAAATCGATCCCGAGACGGGTAAGACGGTGGACCGCTACGCCACGCCGGGAGCAAAAGAGACCGGCGCCCATGGCCTGGAGTGGCGGGACGGCGAGATGTGGATGTCGTCGCCTCCCGACGCGACCATCTACCGGATGAACCCCGAAGAGTGGACCGAGCTTCAGTCCTTCCCGGCACCGGGGGACCGGCCCCACGGCATCGCCTGGGAAAACGGCAGGCTCTGGTGCGTGGAAACCAACCACCGTGCGGTGTTCCTCTACGATCCACAGACGGGAGAGCAACTTGACCGCCTTGACGTGGAGGGGCCGGAACCCCACGGGTTTACCCTCTGGCAGGGTGAAGTCTGGATCGTGGACGCCACCACGAGCGGAGTCTTTCGGGGCACTCGTTCTTAATGCAGCCGGGAGGACATGTTAATGAATAAAGCGCGCATTGGATTCATAGGCACCGGGTGGTGGGCTACGGCCAATCACCTGCCTGTGCTGCGGAAACGGGCCGACGAGGCGGGGGACGTGGAACTGTCGGCGGTCTGCCGGCTCGGTACCGACGAGCTGCGCGAGGTGCAGGAAGCTTTCGACGTGCCGTACGGGACGGAAGACTACCGCCGGATGCTGGACGAGGTCGAATTGGACGGCGTGGTGGTGTCCACCCCCCATACGCTGCACTACGAACACGCCCGTGCGGCGCTGGAACGCGGGTTGCACGTCATGGTCGAAAAACCCATGTGCACGAAGAGCGCCGACGCGAAGGAACTGGTCCGGCTGGCCGACGAGAAAGGGCTTCACCTGCTCGTGCCCTACGGCTGGCACCACAAACCGTACATCCAGGAGGCCAAGCGGCAGCTCGACGCCGGGGTCGTCGGAAAAATCGAGTCCGTGCTCTGCCACATGGCCTCTCCCATACGGGGACTGCTCCAGGGACTGGATTTCGACCACGAGGCCAACGGCGGCGGCCTGTTTGCGCCCGATCCGGCGACCTGGGCCGATCCCGTGGTGGCCGACGGTGGCTACGGTCACGCACAGATGTCCCACAGCCTGGGCCTCATGACCTGGCTAACGGGCCTGGTGCCCCGGGAGGTCTTCGCCATGATGGCCGAGGCTGAGTCGAAGGTGGAGATGTACGACGCCTTGACGGTTCGATTCGAGGACGGCGTAATCGGCGCGCTATCGGGATCCGGGGACATTCCCGAGGGCCAGATGTTCCAGCTCGACATCCGGATTTTCGGTTCGGAGGGCATGTTGCTCCTCGACGTCGAACGGGCCCGGCTCGCGATCCATCGGCACGACGGCCAGGACCATGTCCACGGCGTGGCCCCGGACGCCGGAGCCTACCGTTGCGAGGGACCCCCGGAGAATTTCGCGGACCTGGTCCTCGGACGGGCCGTGGAGAACTTCACACCCGGCACCGCCGCCCTGGGTTCCGTCATGATACTGGACGCCGCTTACCGTTCCGTCAAATCGGGCAGGGTCGAGCCGGCGTAACGGCCCCTGTCACCAGGATGAGTCATGGCCTCGAAGAATCTGCCGCGGGTATCCTTTGAGAAGTATACCCTTTCGAACGGTTTGCAGGTCATTCTGCACATTGACCGCAAACTGCCCGTGGTCCATGTCAATCACTGGTTTCACGTGGGCTCCAAGGTGGAGCGGCCCGGCCGCACAGGGTTCGCCCATCTCTTTGAACACCTGATGTTCGAAGGATCGGAAAACGCGCCCGGGGGGTATTTCAAGTACATCGAGCAGGCGGGCGGCAACCTGAGGGAGGGCGGCGTCAACGGTACCACGAGTTACGACCGCACCAACTACTTCGCCACCGTACCTTCGGGCAACCTGGAATACGTGCTCTGGCTGGAGTCGGACCGGATCGCCACGCTGGCCGACGCGCTCACGAGGGAAAACTTCGAGAACCAGCGCGAGGTCGTCCGCAACGAACGCCGCCAGACGACGGAGAACCAGCCCTATGGGCGCTGGTTCGAACTGGTCAACGAACACCTCTACCCCGAGGGACATCCCTACTCCTGGCCCATCATCGGCCGGCACGAGGACCTGGAAGCCGCCACGGTCGACGAGGTGGCCGAGTTCTTCAGGACCTACTACACGCCCAACAACCTGTCACTGGTCATTGCCGGCGACTTCGACGAAGACCATGCCCGGGACCGCGTGGCCCACTACTATGGTGAGATGGAATCCGGGCCCCTGGTCGACCGTCAACGCCGCTGGGTGCCCTCCCTGTCCGAGCAGAAGATCATGGAGGTTACCGACCGCGTGCCACAGGCCCGGATTCACATGATCTGGCCGGCGCCGTCGCGGTTCGAAGCGGAAGAGACGTCGCTGGACGCGGCCGCTGCCGTGCTCGGGGACGGCCTGTCCTCCCGGCTTGAAAAACTGCTGGTCTACGACCGCAGGCTGTGCACGGAGGTCAGTACCTTCAACTATGCACAGGAGATTTCCGGACTGTTCGGCGTCATTGCCACCGTTCGCCCCGGCGGCGACATCCTGGAGGTCGAGGGGCTGGTCACGGAAGAAATCGCGAGACTGGCGGCCAGTGGTCCGACCCGGGACGAGGTGGAGCGTGCCCGCACCGTGTGGGAATACCAGTACGTCTCCAGCCTGGAACGTATCGGTGGATTTGGCGGCAAGGCGGACCGGCTGAACGAGTCGAATACCTACAAGAACGATCCGGGTTTTTTCCACGTCGAACACGACAGGTTCCGAGAACTGACCGGATCGAAGATCGCGGAAACGGCCGAGCGGTGGCTGGTTTCCCGTCACGGCCTGCTGCTCCGTTACTACCCCGATGAGCTATCGAAAGTGGTCGATCAAGGCGCCGCTCCCGCTGCCGCCGATGAAACCCTGGATCGAGCCAGGATACCGGCACTCGGCAAGGACACACCCTTCCAGACGCCCACGGTTCACGAGGGACGGCTCAACAACGGCCTGGAAGTGCTGGTCGTCGAACATCATGATCTGCCCAAAGTGGCCGTGTCGCTGAACGTGAAGACAGGCAGCGTGCACGATCCACCCGAAAGAGCCGGTGCGTCTCAACTCATGTTGCAGACGATGGACAAGGGCACGCGGAGCCACGGGGCGCTGGCGATCGACGAAGCGCTGAGCCGGCTGGGTACGGTCATCCGGAAATCCATGTACCTTGAATCCGCCAGGCTCGGACTGGACGTGTTGACGGAGAACCTGACTCCGGCCATGTCCCTTTTCGCCGAGGTCGTACGCAACCCCCTGTTTCCCGAAGAGGAACTGGAACGGGAGCGGCATCACCACCTGGATAACCTGGCACAGCAGGCCTCCCATCCCCAGTCGCTGGCCCAGCGGGTGTGCCCCATGCTGGTATTCGGCGCGGATCATCCCTATGGACGGCCCGTGCAGGGATATGTGTCTACAGTCGCCGACGCGACAAGGTACGATATCGCCAGGTCCTACGAAGAGAACTGGCGTCCGGACCAGTCGGCCCTGGTATTCGTGGGAGACATAACCTACGACCAGGCGATGAAACTGGCGGAAAACCGATTCGGATCGTGGAGGGGTGATGTCAGGCCGGCGAAGACCGTCCCGGATCTATCTCCCGAACGGAAGGCGAACCGGATCTACCTGATCGATCGTCCCGACGCGCCCCAGACGGTAGTCTGCCAGTTTATCGAAGCGCCCGGGCGCGACACGCCCGACTACTATGCCCTTAGACTCGTGGACGCGGTCTGGGGCGGAGGTTTTCAGTCCCGGCTCAACCTGAACCTGCGGGAAGAAAAAGGCTACACCTACGGGGTATCCACGGCGCTGGGATTGCTTGGAGCCGCCGGTTACTGGAAGGCTCAGACGTCGATCCAGGCGGACAAGACCGGTGAGGTCGTGCTGGAATTGATGTCCGAAATGGACGGACTGGCGGGTGAACGCCCGGTGGGCGAGGAGGAACTGAAAGAGGCCAGGACGGGGCGCATCCGGGGTTACGCCCAGCAGTTCGAATCCCTCAGACGCATCGCGGGCAGCATCGGAGGACTGTGGAGTTCGGGCAGGCCCATGTCGGATATAAGGGACTCGGTCGAAAACCTCGAGGCCGTTACCCTGGATGAAGTGCGATCCGCCGCCAGTCAGCACCTTAAACCACGGCGCGCGGGCTACCTGCTCGTGGGTGACCGGTCCGAGATCGAGGCCCAGTTGACCGATAAGGGACTTGCATTGGCAGAGGTATTGGATCCGGACGGGTTGTAGCCAAAAAGGCGGTGGCGCAGGCACCAGTGGTATGCAGATATTTCGTATGAAGTTCGGACCGTGAAGTAGAAGGAGACCGATCGCATGACGGATCATCCATTCGATCAGAACATTGAAACCGCCTGGACGATTCCTTCTTCCTGGTACACCGACCCGGATTTCCTGCGGCGGGAATACAGGGACGTTTTCAGGAAGACCTGGCAACTCGTGGGAAGGGTCGACCAGGTGGCCAAAATCGGGGACTACTTCACGGTGGACGTGGCGGGCGAACCGGTAGTGATTGCACGCGGCGCCGACGACGTGGTCCGGGGATTCTTCAACGTGTGCAGGCACCGCGCCGGACCCGTGGCCCTCGAACAGGGCAACCGGAGGACCTTCGTCTGCTATTACCACGGGTGGACCTACAACCTGGACGGCACGCTGCGGCACGCACCCGAATTCGAAGACGTGCAGGATCTCGACCGGTGCGCCATGGCGCTCAAACCGGTCCGGGTGAGCGAGTGGGGCCCCCTGCTGTTCGTCAACCTGGACGAAACGGCGCCTCCCCTGGAAGCTTTCCTGGGCGATATCGAGAAGCGGGCTTCCGGACACCGCATCGGCGAGATGAAATGGGCCAAACGCCGGGACTACGAGATGAACTGCAACTGGAAGGTATACGTGGACAACTACCTGGAAGGGTATCACCTGCCGGTCGTCCATCCCGGACTCTACCGCGAGATCGACTATGACGCCTACCGGGTGGAACCCCACCGATACTATTCCATTCAGCACGCGCCGATCCGCGGTGAGGAGTCGAAGGGGTACAAGGGACAGCGCCGGTACGTGCCTACGCAGCAGAACCAGAACGACACGCAGTACTACTGGGTCTTTCCCACGTTGATGCTCAACATCTACCTGGGACAGATGCAGACCAACCTGATCGTTCCCCTGGGACACGAACGCTGCCTGACCATATTCGAATGGTACCTGCTGCCCGACATGGACCAGGACGTGGAAAACCTGGTAGATTTCGGAGACGAGATCCAGGAAGAGGACATCTTCATCTGCGAGCACGTGCAGCGTGGGTTGCAGTCCGAGTCCTACAACCAGGGCAGGTTCTCCGTCAAGCGGGAGAACGGCGTCCACCACTTCCACTCCCTGATGAACGAATACATGAACGGCGCGGAAATGGAAGAAACCTCGCGGAAGTAGCAACCCCGGAAGCGGTTTACTTTGAGCCTACCTCGCTGAGCGCCGCCTCAGCCACTCCACGGTCAACAGGAACACCACGGCGAATACGATGAGGAAGACGGCCACGGCCAGGATGGCGGGACTGATTTCCTCCCGGATGCCCGACCACATCTGGCGCGGTATCGTGCGCTGCTCGATCCCGCCCATGAATAGCACTACTACGACCTCATCGAAGGACGCGGCGAAGGCAAAAATCGCCCCGGAAACCACGCCCGGTGCAATCAGGGGGAGTTGCACGCGCCGGAAGATCCTCAAGGGTCCCGCGCCCAGGCTGGCGGCGGCCCGCGACAGGTTCGCGTCATAGCCTGCCAGCGTGGCGGTGACCGTGATCACGACGAAGGGCGTACCCAGGGCCGCGTGGGCGAGGATCAGCCCGAGGTGGGTCTGCGCCAATCCCAGGTTCGAATAGAAGAAGAACATCCCCGCCGCCGAGATGATCACGGGCGTGACCATGGGTGAAATCAGCAGTCCGGTGGCGAATCGGCGCGCAGGCATGGCCGCATTCGACAGTCCCAGCGAGGCGAGCGTGCCGAGGACGGTGGCGAGGATCGTTGCGGAGACTCCGATTACGAGGCTGTTTGCGAGAGCCCGCGACCACTCTTCGTCCTCGACGATCTGCCGGTACCACCTCAGGGACCAGGCGTCCGCATCGAGGCGAAGCATGCCATCGGTAAACGTGAAATAGGGTTCGGCGTTGAAACTCAGCGGCACGATCACCAGGATCGGTGCGATCAGGAAGGCGAAGACGAGCGCGCAGAGTCCCAGGTACGCGATGTGCCAGAATCCCTGTTCGGTGTTTATCATCATCCCAGCCTCATCCGTTCGATGCCCACGAGGCGGTCGTATAGTACGTATAGTCCAGCCACGCATATGAGCAGGATGCCGCCCAGCGCCGCCGCGAGACTCCAGTTGAGGGACGTCTGCATGTGGTACGCGATCATGTTGGAGATCAGCTGGCCGCTGCTTCCGCCCACGAGCGCCGGCGTGATGTAGTATCCGATGGCGAGGATGAACACGAGCAGGGAACCGGCCCCCACGCCCGGCAGCGTCTGCGGCCAGTATACGCGCCAGAACGACTGCCATGTACTGGCTCCCAGCGACGCCGCGGCGCTCATCTGGACTGAAGGAATGGCGCTCATTACCGAGTAGATCGGTAGTACCATGAACGGCAGCAGCACGTGGGTCATGGCCACGAAGGTACCGGTCATGTTGTAGATCATGGCAAGCCGGCCATCGTCACCGATCAGTCCCACGAAGACGAGTATGTCGTTGAGGACGCCCTGGTTCTGCAGGATCACGATCCACGATGTCGTCCGCACCAGCAGCGAGGTCCAGAATGGCACGAGGACCAGGATGAGGAGCAGGTTGGCGCGTTTAGGCGGTGAATGGGCGATCAGGCGGGCGATGGGGTACCCGATGATCAGGCAGAGGACGGTGACGCCCAGGCTCACGAGCAGGGTGCGCCAGAGCAGGACGAGGTAGATCCGGCGGTCTTCAGACTGGCGGGCGATGGATCCGTCGAAACTGCGCCGCAGATCGAGGGCGTTCAGGTAGTGGCGCGCGGTGTACCGGTTTCCCGCCTCGCGCAGCGCGAGCCAGGTACCCGTCTCTCCCCAGGCCTCGTCGATACCGATCATGGCTTCCCGCCATGGCCCCTCTTCGGCGTCGCGAAGCCTTCGGGCGCTGCGCGTCAATACGCTGCGGAGTCCGCTTTGAATGCGGTTGATCCTCGTGGCGACCTGGCCAAGCGTACGCTCCGCCCTCGCGGTCAACAATTCACCGGCCAACGCTTCGTATGCCGTTTCGCCAGGGAGTCCCTGTCCGTCCCAGGTACGCAGCTTTTCGAGGGTGCCGGGCAGCGCATCGGCGACCACCGGATCGTATACGCTGCGCACGAGCATGTTCGCCAGCGGCGCAAGGAAGGTCACCCCGATGAATACCAGCAGCGGCAGCACCAAGACCGCGGCCCGCATCCGGGGACCGGTCCTGAGGCGCCCGATCTTCTTACCAGGGGCCTCGTACATGGGGGATCTCCCTTTCATTTCACCGGGCCAGCCACGTGCTGAAGCGTTCGTTCATTTCTTCGCCGTTGTCGGTCCACCATTCCCAGTCGTTGTGCAGGGCACGGGCTGCGTTCTGCGGACTCGTGGGCATGTGGGGATTCATATCCACGCCCGATTCAGCGTGGGTTGTGACCAAACCTGTGGCCGAATTGCGGGTCGGACTGTAGGCGATGTACCGGGTGACGCCGACCATGGACTGCGTCGTGGTGGCGAAACGGACAAACTTCTTCGCGGCTTCGAGGTTTCGTGTGCCCTCGACGATACCGAAACCACCCGTATCCAGGACCTGGCCGTCCCAGATGATCACGAAGGGCTGACCCTCCAGCACCTGGGCGTTGAAGACGCGGCCGTTATAGGCCGTGGTCATCACCACCTCGCCGTCGGCCAGCATCTGGGGCGGCTGGGCGCCGGTCTCCCACCAGACGATATATTCCTTGACGGTATCCAGCTTGCGAAACGCACGGACAACTCCCTCCTCCGTACCGAGCGTGGTGTAAACTTCATCCAGCGGCACTCCGTCGGCTATCAAGGCGAACTCGAGATTAACCAGGGGTGATCGACGCATGCCCCGGCGGCCAGGGAATCTCTCCAGGTCGAAGAAGTCGGCGACAGTCGATGGTTTCGTGCCCCCGATGCGTTCGTCGTTATAGGCGACCACCGTCGAGTAGAACAGGTTGGTCGTGCCGCACTCCGTGATCCCCCCTTCGACGAAGTCTTCCTCCGGGGAAGTGCCGTCCGAACCCGGCGCTACGTCTTCTTCGATGTCGATCGGGACCAGCAGACCCTCGTCACAGCCCCGCACCAGGTCGGGAAGCTCCATGTCGACGACATCCCAGTACACGTTGCCCACGTCGACCTGGGCACGGACCTGGGCCAGTCCGCCGTTGTAGTCTTCGATTTTAACTTCTATGCCAGTTTCGTCTTCGAACCGCTCGATGAATCCCTTCTCGCAGGCGCGGGTGTACGAACCACCCCGGCTGACGAGGGTAAGCGACTGGTCCTGCGCGGCTGTATTGCCAGTTGGCGTCGCAAACAGTATGATCACGGTCAGAAGGAAGAACAGGGTACACGACGACTTGCGATTCATGGGGCTTCCCCTTCGTTGTCCGGGTCGAGCACCCGGCAGTCGATCGGCGTCCAGCCGATGTGTATACGGTCGCCTGCCAACAGGGCACCGTGACCGACGATATTGGGTATTTTGATGACGAAGTCGGACGTGCCGCACACCGAAACGCGTATACGGAGATTATCTCCCAGGAACGTGATGTCCTCGATCAGCGCTTCCAGTTCGTTGGTGTACAGACCCGGTTCCGGTGTAACGGCCACGCGCTCGGGGCGTATGGAAAGGGTCGTAGCGTCGCCCAGCCCGCATGGCGCGATGCGTATCGCCCGGATGGTCTCGCCTCCCGCGACCACTTCGCAGATATCTCCGTCCACCCCGACCACCCTTCCGTGCAGGCGGTTGTTCTCTCCGATGAACCGGGCCACGAACGAGCTCTTCGGTTCCTCGTAAAGGGTCTCCGGATCGGCGACCTGCTCGATGATGCCGTCACGGAGTACGGCGATGCGGTCCGACATGACCATGGCTTCCTGCTGGTCATGGGTGACGTATACTACGGTGACGCCGAGGGTCTTGTGGATGCGGCGTATCTCGTACTGCATTTCCTCGCGGAGACGGCGGTCCAGTGCCCCCAGCGGTTCATCCATGAGCACCAGTTCAGGATCGAATACCAGGGCGCGGGCAATGGCCACGCGTTGCTGCTGTCCACCGGAAAGCTGGCTGGGACGCCGGTTCTCGTACCCGTCGAGACGTACCAGCCGCAGGGCCCGTTCCACCCGTTGACGGCACTGGTCGCTGTCCATGCCGCGGACCTCGAGCGGAAAAGCCAGATTGGCGCCTACCGTCATGTGGGGGAACAGGGCGTAATTCTGGAATACCATGCCGATGCCGCGTTTGCGGGGCGGCAGGGTTTGGATGGAGCGGCCGTTTACGCGGATTTCACCGGACGTGAGCGTCTCGAAACCGGCCAGCATCATCAGGCAGGTGGTCTTGCCTGAACCGGAAGGTCCGAGTAGGGTCAGGAACTCTCCCTTGCGAATGTCCAGGTCTACGTCGTTGACCACCGTGGTCTTTCCGTCGTAGCTCTTGCAGACGTTTCGATATTCGACGTAGGCCTGGCCGGACTCGTTCATTTGAGCGCGCTCCTGTCGAGGTGTAAACCGTTCAGGCACGAAAGGGAAATCTAATCCGTCTCTGTCAAGACTGTCAAACGTTTTCCTTTTAACGTATAGACTGAAAATATACCTTACGGACGATATTGCGAACGTCGCATTTAACCAGCCATTCGAAACCAGCCATACGAAATAGGCCAACCGCCAGGAGAAAGACCGCAAAAAACAATGGAACTGTACATCGTACGCCACGCGGAATCCGAAAACAACGCCCGTTCCGAAGAGGAGCGCATCGACGATCCGGCCCTGACTCCGCTCGGATATCGGCAGGCAGCATACCTCGTAAACCGCATACGCCATTTCCGCCCATCCCGCATTTTCGTCAGCCCCTTCCTGCGTACGCTTGAGACCATTGCTCCTTATATACGTGAAACCGGGCAGCCGGTGGACGCCTGGACCGACATCCACGAACAGGGCGGCGTCATGGCCGGTTTCGGCGGAAGGACGAAATACGTGGGTCAACCCGGCATGAAACGGTCGGACATCGAACGGGGATTTCCCGGCGTGCGACTCGGCAGCGAATTCGACGACGAGGGCTGGTGGAAACGCCGGCCCTGGGAAGATTACGAAAGCGCCCGGGAAAGGGCGGTGCGAGTGATCGAGCGGATACGGAACGAATTCGATCATACCGGGGAACGCGTCGTCCTCGTTACCCACGGAGCATTCATCCGGTTCCTCATGGGCGTCATCATGGACATGCCCGGGATGGGATACGAACATTTCGAGCAGTTCGCCAATACCTCCGTTACCCGGTTTACCATCACCCCCACCTATACGCAACTCGGCCTCATGAACTGCACGCGCCACCTGCCCGAGGCGTGGATTACGGGTACCGACACCCGTCCCTACCGCACCGGCGAATTTGTCGAGAAGGAAGCTGAAGACCGCCAACGGTGCGCATGGACGTTGAAACACCCGCTGTTGGCCGCTTACCACGACGACGAGTACGGCTTTCCGCTGACCAGGGATAACGACTTGCTTGAACGGCTCGTTCTCGAGATCAACCAGGCGGGACTGAGCTGGCTTACGGTATTGAAGAAGAGGAAGGCATTCCGGACGGCCTTCGACCAATTTGACGTGGACCGGGTCTCCGACTACGGGGAAAGCGACAGGGAGCGCCTGCTGCGGGACGACGGCATTATCCGGAACCGGTTGAAAATCGACGCGACCATCCACAATGCCCGCGTAGTCCAGGAGATCAGGCGGGAATTCGGTTCTTTCAAGCGCTGGTTGGACAGCCAGGCCTGCGATTCACTGGACGAATGGGTCGCGGTGTTCAAGAAGACTTTCCGGTTCATGGGACCCGAAATCGTCGGAGAGTTCCTCATGAGTACGGGATATCTCCCAATCCGGCACGACGCGGAATGTTACCTTGCGAAAGAAGGACACCGGGTAGGATAACCGGCCGGGGTGTTGATCGGCGGTACGGCGGTCGGCGCGTTTCAGGTGTCTTCGCCATCCGCGGGAAGCAGTTTGCGTTCCTTCAGTTCTGCCTCCAGCGCGTCCAGGCAGGATCTGAATTCATTCCAGGCGTCCGGCGCTACGGTGATGCCTTTCTTGCTTGGGAGGTACTCGCCGTCGTTCTCGTAGTAGATTCGTATGTCGGCGTAATCATTTCCCCTGAAAGACGAAATGTTGAAGCGGAACTCCTCCTGGCTGTTCTTCTGGAAGCTGGCTACGGGATTGCTGTCCTCGGGCATGGAGCACCTCGGTTGGGCGGTGAAGGAGGCGATGAGTAGCTTCGTATTGTACGCCATGATAACGGGTTACACCATACCGGTGTCAAGGAATTTTGATCTTGTATTGCAGGGGCCTGGTTCTTACTTTTAATGCATGCGGGAGACGGCCTTCAGGATCGTCCCCGCGGTATTTTTGGCAGTCTGAAGCAATTTCGTTCCGAACAGACCGGTTCGAATCCGGCCGCGGTTATTTCGTTTTTCATCCGTAAAGGCGCAGGAGGGTATCGATGGACTGGCAGGATGCATTCGCGGATCGTATGGACCTGATCGGGGACACGGCGGTCATCGAGCTGCTCAAGCTGGCCGAGCGGCCGGATGTTCTTTCCTTCGCCGGTGGATTGCCGGATGCCGCCACCTTTCCCATGGAGGCGATGAAGGAGGTCACGAACCAGGTATTCGACCACCACGGCAGCATGGCGCTCCAGTACAGTCCTACCGCGGGCTACACAGCGCTCCGCGAGTGGATCGCAAAGCGAATGGGGACGATTGAAAGCGTAACCTCCACGGTGGACGAAATCATGATCGCCTCCGGCGGGATCGAGGCGATGGACCTCATCGCGAAGACCTTTCTGAACGCCGGCGATATCGTGATCGTGGAAGCCCCCACCTATCTGACCGCCTTCTCGGTTTTCCGGTGTTACGACGTGGAATTCGTCGCGGTGGATATCGATGACGAAGGCATGCGCGTCGACCTGCTGGAGGACCAGCTGAGGGAACTGGAACGGCAGGGCAAACGGGCCAAGCTGATCTACACGATGCCGACCTTTCAGAATCCCGGCGGTGTGACGATGCCTCTTGAGCGGCGCCGCAAACTGGTCGACCTGGCCGAACAGTACGGCATTCCCATCCTCGAAGACCACGCTTACTCGGAACTGTATTTCGACGAGGCGCCTCCGCCATCGCTCAAGTCGCTGAACCCCGAAGGCGTGCTGTTCGTCAGTACCTTTTCGAAGATCTTCGGACCGGGGATCCGTCTTGGTTGGATCGCCGCGCCGTCGCACGTAATCGCCCAGCTCTGCCAGGCGAAACTGGGCAGCGATCAGTGTTCCAGCACCCTCGGGCAGCGCATCGTCTACGAATACGGCAGGCAGGGACTGATGGATTCCCAGATTGTGCTGTCCCGGTCGCTGTACCGGGCAAAGCGCAACGCCACGCTGGAAGCCCTTGCCGAGCATGCGCCGCCGGGCGTCACGTGGACCCGGCCGGATGGCGGATTCTACATCTGGCTGACCATCCCGGAGGGGATCGACTCGACGTCGATGCTGGCCTGGGCCGTGGAGCATGAGAAAGTGGCTTACGTGGCGGGACCGTCCTTCTTCACGGACGACCGGGGTAAGAACCATTTCCGGATCTGCTACAGCTTTCTCGACAAGGCGCTCATCGGGGAGGGTATATCAAGGGTGTGCCGGTCCGTTGCACATCACATGGAGCGGCGCCACCGGGTGAGGGTTTAGAAAGCGTCCCTACTTGCAGGATCACCACGAAATCCCTGGTCTATGAGAAGGGCCGTTCACGGTGAGATCGGCCCTATATTATATGAACTACTCCATATCCTATCGTGGAGAACGCCATGTTCCAACTTACAGATGAACATGAAAAACAGTTCCGGGAAGACGGCTACCTGATGGTGGAAGGCCTGTACGACGAGGAGGAGATGGATCTCCTGCTCAACGTGGGCCGGACCGACCAGGAGAAGGCCGCACTCGTCCGCTCCGCCGAGGATACGGAAGGACGCAAAAGCAAGCTCTGGCTGACGTCGGATACGGATCGCGAGGATATTTACAACGCCATCTGTCACGGGCGCCGCATGGTAGATACCCTGGAAAAGCTCATGGGCGACGAGGTCTACCTGTACCACTACAAGATGATGGTCAAGGAACCCCGCGTCGGCGGAGCGTGGGAATGGCACCAGGACTACGGTTACTGGTACCACAACCAGGCCCTGTATCCCGACATGGCCAGCTGTTACATCGCGGTGGACAGGGCCCACAGGGGGAACGGATGCCTCCAGGTCATCAGGGGATCGCACCGCCTGGGAAGAGTCGAGCACGGTCGATACGGCACGCAGGTGGGCGCCGATCCGAAACGGGTGGAGCTCGCGATGAATCACCTCGACCACGTGTACTGCGAAATGTCGCCCGGCACCGCACTTTTCTTTCACGCGAACGTGCTCCATCGTTCCGATCCCAACGACAGCGACGATCCGAGGTGGAGCCTTATCTGCTGCTACAACACCCGCCACAATCCCTGCCAGGACCGTCCGGACCACCCGTCCTATCGGCTCCTGGAAAAGTGGGACGACAGCCGGATCAAGGAAGTGGGACGCCGGCAGTGGGCGGAGCTGGCCGTAACGGCAGAGCCAGGGAATGCCTGATCCCCGCTGGGCAAGTCTGGAAGGCATGGCGTTTTAAAGCCATACTGCGATTTTACCTCGATTCGGGATTGCCTCGATAGGGATCGGTTGATTTATGTTGCAAACAGGCTTGAATTGGAATATAAATGTAGTAGGTATGTAACTTACTGCGCGACAATCAGGTTCACCCAAACATATAAACACAGATCAGTACATTTAACCAACACGTCACGCGCAAGGCGGCAATCCACTTGAAAGGATCAAGATCATGACCCGATTTACATCGTACCTGTTGATCTGTTTCGTCGGCTTGTTCGGCTTGGCTGGATGCGGTTCCGGATCCGAAGAACCAGCCATGGAAGAGGCGGCCATGGACGTCGCCATGATCAATGGCGAAGTCGCAAGCATAAGCGAAGAATTCGCCAATATCAACACCAACCTCACCAGCGACCAGTTGATGGAAGCCGGTTTCGCCACGGACGGATGGGTTTCGGTTACCCATAACGAATGGACTATGGCCATGCCGATGGTCACGGACTACGGCGACGTGGCCGAAGGCGCCTGGCTCGCGCGGATGGACGAGGATTCCGGCACGCTTCAGATCGCCATCAACGGGGGCAACGCCGCTACAGACATAGGCGCCGTCGTGGGCGATATGCTGCACATCATGGCCGCCGAAGCGCCCGATATGGGTGAAGGCATGGGCGAAGACATGGATGAAGGCGAAGGCGATATGGACGAAGGTGACGTGGACGAATCCATGGGCGGCGAGGAAGCCACCACGCAACCCGCCGACGAATAAAAAAGGCGGCGGGTGTACCCTGACATGCCCAGACGCCCCAACATCTTCTGGTACTGCACGGATCAGCAGCGGTTCGACACCATAGGCGCTCTCGGCAACCCCCACGTGAGCACACCCGCGCTGGACGGCCTGGTGCGGGATGGGGTCGCTTTCACGCGGGCCTACTGCCAGAGTCCGATTTGCACACCCAGCCGGTCGAGTTTCATGACCGGCATGTACCCCGGGCGGATTCACAACTGCCGCAACGGCAACGGATCGTTTGTGAATCCGCCTCCCCTGATTTCCAAACTGCTGGCGGACAGCGGATACGACTGCGGCCTGGCGGGCAAGTTTCACCTGCAAAGCGCGGGGAAACGCACGGAACCCCGCATGGACGACGGCTATCGTTACTGGCGCTTCAGCCACGCGCCCCGGAACGACTGGCCGGAGGGACATGATTACGGGGACTGGGTACGCGACCGGGGAGGCGACCTGGACGCCCTGCGCGCCAGCGAAGACCGGATTCCGCCGGAACTCCACCAGACCACCTGGGTGACCGAGTGCGCCCTCGAGTTCATCAACCAGACCAGGGACGGCGATACACCCTGGATGCTGACCCTCAATCCCTACAGCCCCCACGAGCCGTTGATCCCGCCCCGCGTCTACGCCGATATGTTCGATCCGGCCGATATGCCCGGTCCCCATTTCCGCGAAAGTGACCTGGCCCAGCAGGATGAACTGCGGGGGGTTTTCTTCCAGTCCGAATCGCGACATCCCGATTCCTTTGACGGCCGTAAGCAGCAGGCGCTTTACTATGCCATGATCCGGCAGATCGACGACCAATTCGCACGGATCCTGCGTGAAATCGAACGTACGGGACAGCGGGATAACACCGTGATCATCTTCACGAGTGATCACGGCGAATGCCTGGGTGACCACGGACTGTTGTGGAAGGGTTGCCGGTTTTACGAGGGCCTGGTGCGAGTGCCCCTGATCTTCTCCCATCCCGGGTACATGGAAGCGGACCGCAGAAGCGACGCGCTGGTCGAACTGGTCGACATGTCGGCGACCATGCTGGACCTGGGCGGCGTGGATCTACCCGACGCGTTCCAGGGCCGCAGCCTGCTACCCATTTTGACAGGCGAATCGGATCCCGGCTACCACCGCTCCTTCGTCCGTTCCGAGTACTACGACGCCGTCGCCGCAAAACCGCTGTCCTACGCCACGATGTACCGGGACGAGCGCTACAAGCTGGTGGTGTACCACACCCACGACAAGGGCGAATTGTACGACCTGGACACCGACCCGTGGGAATTCGAGAATATGTGGCACGATCCCGACTGTTGTGAAGTGAAGCACCGGCTGGTCGAGGCGGCCTTCAACGCCACCATGGTCCAGGACATCGACCTGGGTGGCGCCCTGATCGCCGGAACCTGAAAATCGGAGCGCAATAAATGATTGTCGACCGAGCCCGGCTGGAGGACCTGGAGGAGCGTACCCTTGCGCCCTATGCAGTGATGAGCCACACATGCCGGGGACGCAGGCACCCCGAGGAGGAGGCCCCGTGGCGGACGCCTTTTCAGCGTGACCGCGACCGTATCGTCCATTCGAAGTCCTTTCGGCGGCTGGAATACAAGACGCAGGTCTTCGTGTACCACGAGGGAGACCACTACAGGACGCGCCTTACGCACACCATGGAAACGGCCGGCGTATCGGAGACGATCGCCCGGAACCTGGGGGCCAACCAGGATCTCGCCGCGGCCATCGCTCTGGCCCACGACCTGGGGCATCCTCCCTTCGGCCACTGCGGAGAAGAGGCCCTCGACCACCTGATGCGGGATCACGGCGGATTCCAGCACAACAAGCAGAGCCTGCGGGTGATCGATCACCTGGAATGGCGCTATCCCTCCTTCCAGGGCCTCAATCTGACGTGGGAAACGCGGGAAGGCATTGCCAAGCACAACGCACCCCACGGGTTCGATACCAACGAATTTCAACCCGGCCAATTCGCCTCCGTGGAAGCGCAGATCGCTAATCTCGCCGACGAAATCGCCTATAATTCCCATGACCTCGACGATGGAATCAGCGCCGGCATTCTGAGTCTCGACCAGCTGGCTGATCTGGATGTCTGGGACGGGGCGATTCAAGAGCAGGCGGAGAAGGCACGTCACCTGGACCCCACGCGGCAACTGTACCAGATCATCCGGGCCTTGATCAACCAGCAGATCATCGACGTCGTCCAGACGACCCATGAAAACCTGGAACGCCACAACGTGAAATCACCGGATGAAGTGCGGAAACTGGCCATCCCCGTGGTGGATTACAGTGCTGAAATGGCCGTAAGGAACAACCAGCTTCGCACCTATCTGTATGACAACTTTTACAGGCATTACCGGTTGATACGCATGTCCCGCAAGGCGACCCGGTTCTTGGAAAGCCTGTTCAACGAATACCTGGCCGACCCCCGACAGTTGCCCCCGACCGACCACCGACCAGCGGAGGACGCGCCGCTCGAGCGGACCGTCTGCGACTACATCGCGGGGATGACCGACCGCTATGCCCTGAGAGAATACGAGCGTCTCTTCGACCCCTACGAGCGCGTTTGAGGAACGAATTTTCTAAACTGTGGTAGCCTTGATCCGGAAATCGCACGTCTCCTGGAGGCGTCTCCACAGCCTGATTTTACTTGATTTTTCGTTCCAAATACCTATAATATACGCGAAGTTTAAGTAGCACCGGCTGCGGTTATCCGTCAATCTCGATGGGGGGTCGTTCAAGGGTAGGACACATGGCTCTGGACCATGGAATCGGGGTTCGAATCCCTGCCCCCCAGTTCGCCTTTCTACCGCGCCGTCGAGGGCGGACGGGATGGCAGACGGCCTGCGAATATGTAGGCCAGAAGTCTTGACTCCGGCTAGCTTTTGGAGTACATTTTCAGTTGCAATTTGGCGGTATCGTCTAGTGGTTAGGACAGGTGGTTCTCAGCCATCAAACCGGGGTTCGATTCCCCGTACCGCTATTCTCGCCTTCCAGCAAGCTCCATACTTTCCTTTACAACGAATACAATATCAAGGTACTTACCGCGGCTTGAACTGCACGGCCAGTTTCTCTGCCCAAGCCTTGTTCGCGTCGATCGTGCGTCCGGCGTTGTGCGGTGTATGCACCACGTTGTGGCGCCCGAGCAGCGGATCGTCCAGGGGCAGGGGTTCCAGGTCCCATACATCCGCCGCCAGGCTCAGTTCGTCGGCCATCACGCGCCGCCGGATCGCATCGGTGTCGCAGATCTTGGCCCGGGTCACCAGTACCACCAGGCAACCCCTGGGCAACGCGTCAATATGTCCCGCCTCCACCAGGCCGCGCGTCGATTCCGTGAGTGGTACCATGGGCGCGAATACTTCGGCGTCCGCGACAAGTTGATCCAGGTGGTAGACGCGGCGCGATCCGGCCCGGTGAAAGCCCGGCTCGGCGGCGTACGGATCCCATGCCGCCACGTCTGCGCCCAGCATGGACGCGAAGCTGGCGTACCGGCTGGCGATATTGCCGGCTCCCACGATCCGTACCCGCTTGCCGCACAGCGTGCCGCTGGTAAAGGCAGGGTCGTCGCCGAACTGGTGTCCCCGCGCCCCGGGCCGGCCCCGGCCATCGGGCGGCTCGTAGTCCCAGGGCGCCTGGCTTTGGATGATCTCCCGGTGCAATTGGGGTATGCGCCTCAGTCCGCACAGCGTCAGCGCCAACCCGAATTCCGCCACGGTCTGCGACCAGAATCCCTCGCTCGGATGATCGTAAATGGCAACGCCGGCCTCGGCCAGGTACTCGCTGCAACCCTCGCCCAGCTTCCGGTCATAGGCTCCCTGGAAGGTTGCTTCCCGCAACAAACTGAAACGCTGAAGGCAGTCAAGGGTCACCGACATCCCCAGCGTAGCCAACCGCGTCACCTCGCCCGGATACTCTACGACCTCGCCCAGCGGACGCTCGTCCCCGTCCGACAGACGTATAAAGTCTGCTTCGGGCCACAGGGTGTGAAATTGGTCGGCCGCAAAAGGCCAGACTCCGTCAAAACCTGGATGAACGACGATCAGATCGGTCATGTTATTCGCCTTTCAACTGATCGGTGTGAAATGCGCTGTAACCTGTTATTTTGAAAGCGGGCCTCGCGCGCATTCAAGAAGGCTCCTGTATTGTGGTAATTATGTATATACAAAGATCAGATTTCAATCGGATACATTTCCTGTTCACCAAAACCCTTGACAGAAACGCGAAATCAGGTTTATCTGATCTTATTGAGAAGTTGGTCGAATTGTGGATCTCCAGCTACGTTTTCAGAGGTCAGATCACGCCAGCTTTGGATCCATTCCTTTCTCTTCAAAACGACTTGAAATGAAACGCAGTTCCTGCTTACATGCGGGAAGATGGATCATAGCCTTCCTTCTTCCCCTGCTGCTGTCCACAAGTGCCGCACTGCTTCCAGGTAGTGCCACCGCACAGGCCATAGACCAGATGCAATCCGACCACCTGCTGAAAGTAGACCTGCTGTACGTGGGCGCCCATCCCGACGATGAAAGCGGCGTCACGGCCACCTTCGCCAGGGAGGTCCTCGACGGCGGCGCCCGGGCGGCCATCGTGCTTGTAACGCGGGGCGAGGGCGGTGGCAACGGCATCGGCCGGGAACTCGGTCCCTCGCTGGGCATTCTCCGCGAGGCCGAGATACGGCGCTCCGCGGCAGAATACGGGGTGGACCTGGTTTACTTCCTGGACAAGACCGATTTCTTTTACACGCTCAGCGACAAGGCCGTGTTCGACGTATGGGGCCACCAGGATACGTTGAACCGGCTCGTGCGCCTGGTACGCCTGCTCCGGCCTGAAGTCATCGTGACCATGTGGCCCGGGCCGGGTACCCACGGCATGCACCAGGCGGCGGCGAGGCTGGCAACGGAGGCTTTTACGGCCGCTGCCGATCCCGAACGGTTTCCAGAACAGATCAGCGAGGAGTTCCTGCGGACCTGGCAGCCTGTGAAACTCTACTACAATACCCGGCGTTCCGGCGCAGTTTCCATTCCAACGGGGGACATATCGCCCAGCCGGTTCATGAGCTACGCGGAAGTCAAATCCCTGGCCTTGCGCAATTTCCGCTCGCAGGGCTTCGATCGGAACGCCACGGTGCCGCCGCGCCAGGCCCGGGCGGAGTCTTTCCTGCTGGTCAGGACGCTGGTGCCGCCGTCGCCGGCCGGGCTCAACACGCTCCTCGGGAGCCTCGAGGGACCGCGTAATCCCGATATCGTCCTGGGTCCGCCTCCTTCGACGGAGCCCCTGTCCATTGCCATGGTACCCCGTTCGGACATCGTCCGGTTTCGCCAATGGGCCGAAGAACACCAGGTAGCCTGGGCCGCGGGCATGTTGCCCGCTGCACTGTCCATCGGCGCGGGAATGACCGGTACGCTGGAGGCGGAACTAACCAGCACGCGGCAACAGGTCACATCGGGTCAGACGCAGCTCGACCTTCCGGAAGGATGGACGGACCGGCCACTTGAGGCGGATTACGAGGTACCCGGCCGCGGTAAGCAGACCGTTCCCTTTACCGTCCGCGTCCCGGATCACCTGGAGCAGGGCAGCTACCCGGTCAAGCTGTCCACCACATCGGCGGGGCAGGCCGTGGTTGAGACCGGCATGATCGATGTGTTACCGGTAATGGATCTCGTTCCTGCGGCGAGTCCCCTGCTGATAGACGGCGAACTATCCGACTGGGAGGGGATCGAGGCCCATGCCATTTCGTCGGCCCACGTCTGGTCGGGTTCCGTTCCGGGCGGTGATGACGACATAAGCGCTGTGGTGCGGACCGCCTATGACCAGACGAACCTGTACGTCGCCGTGGACGTCCGAGACGACGTGGTGGTCTGCAATATCGCCCCGGACGACGTTAAGGGCCACTGGCGTTCGGATGCCGTGGAGATCTGCGTCGATCCATCCGGCCAGAGCGATAATTCGTTGACGGTTTTCAAGGTGGGCATCTTTCCCGGGACCACTGCGGGCCGGGATCCCAGGGCGGCCCGAGACGCCGACGCAAGACAGGGTGTGATAGAAAAGACAGCGCCGGGAATGCGGGTGGCATCCAGGTTCACTGATTACGGTTACGTCATCGAGACCGCCATTCCCTGGTCCGACATGCCCGGCGGCACCGCGCCGGCCGCGGGAGAGACCATCGGTTTCAACGTGGTGATCTACGACGGCGACGAGGCCGATGCCGGTCCGGGGGCCAACATCGGCAAGGCCCGCCTGGCCTGGTCGTATCGACCGTCCCCACAGGCTCTCCCCTACTACTATGGCCGCGCCGTGGTACGGTAGTCCCATGCAGCCACGCCGTGGTACGGTAGGGCTGCCATGGCGCCTTGCTCCATACTCACTCATTCTCAATCCATTTCTACAATTTACCACGCCAGAGGGCGGCCTAGCGCATGACCGCCAATCTCGGAGGGAATCGCTTTGAATCGCGAAGACGCGCTGGAATTGCTGCACGAACATACGAAGACGGACAGCCTGAGGAAACACGCCCTGGGCGTAGAAGCCGCAATGCGGTACTACGCCAGGAAAAACGGTGAGGACGAGGAGAAATGGGGCATCGTGGGCCTGCTGCATGATTTCGACTACGAGGCCACGCCGGATCCGAAGGACCACCCGATGCGCGGGGCGAAAATCCTGGAGGATAAGGGATATCCCGATGACGTAATTTACGCCATCAAGTCACACGCCACCTACCTGGGCCTCGAACGACGCAGCCCGATGGACAAGACGCTCTTCGCCGTGGACGAACTCGTGGGCTTTATCACCGCCGTCGCGCTCGTGCGCCCCTCCGGCAGCGTGCGAGAGGTGAAAGTCAGTTCCGTCCGGAAGAAGATGAAGGCGGTGGCCTTCGCCCGTGCCGTGTCCCGCGAGGACATCGTCGAAGGAGCCGAAAGCCTTGGACTGGAACAGGGCGATCATATCGCCAATGTCATCGAGGCCATGCAGCAGGAAGCCGAAGCGCTGGGTCTGGCCGGAAATTAGTCGTCTCGAAGGCACTTTCCCCAGGTCGACTTCTAAATCCTTACTCGGGTACGAGAATTCAGTTTCGATTTCGACTGATGTTTTAGATGGATTCCGCCCGCCCACCGAATCGGCTTTGCGGTCGGTTGGTAGAATCAGGGTAAGCGACGGGATTCCGGCCGTGTGGACAAGTCCACCGAGGAGATATCCATGCCAACCAACCAGGACGTCATCCGGACGGTAGAAACCTATAGTCGAGAGATGGCGTCCAAGATCGTCCATATTGACAAAAAGATCGATCGATACCACAAATGCACGGATGAACGTCTTTGTCGGTTGGAGACGGACGTGTCCGAGTTGAAGACGGACGTGTCCGAGTTGAAGACGGACGTGTCCGAGTTGAAGACGGATGTGTCCGAGTTGAAGACGGATGTGTCCGAGTTGAAGACGGACGTTTCGGAAATCAAAGAGATTCTTCTGAACGGTCGGGCTCGGTAATCCTTACCTCAAACACGATTCCCAAACTCGTTGACCTGCGGTGATTCCAGTGTAGATTGTAAGCCTTGTTAGTTACCTCATCTACATGTAGACCGCGGGATCCCCTGTCATGAATCCTGGTAAGGACACTATTAAAAAAGCCCGTAAGACCTGGGAAGAAGAGAAGCTGGGGCCAGCCCTGGAACGCATGCCCGAACGCCGGGAACGGTTCGAAACCGGTTCGGGCATCCCCGTGCAAAGATTGTACACCCCCGAAGACACGGCCAACATCGATCCGGAAACCGATATCGGGACCCCCGGGCAATACCCGTATACCCGGGGCATTCGCTCGACCATGTACCGGGGCCGGCTCTGGACCATGCGGCAGTACGCCGGATTCGGTTCGGCCGAAGAGACCAACGCCCGGTACCGGTACCTGCTGTCACAAGGGCAGACGGGTCTTTCCGTGGCCTTCGACCTGCCTACCCAGATCGGCTATGATTCCGATCATCCCATGGTGGCCGGCGAGGTGGGACGCACAGGCGTAGCCATCTCCACCATCGACGACATGCGGACCCTGTTCGATGAAATCCCGCAGGAGTCCGTCAGCACGTCGCTCACCATCAACGCCACGGCCACGATCCTGGTGGCGCTCTACGCGGCCGTGGCCGAGGAGCGCGGCGTCCCGATGGATCGTCTCGCGGGCACGGTGCAGAACGACATCCTGAAGGAATACATCGCAAGGGGCACGTTCATCTATCCGCCGGGTCCCTCCCTGCGCCTGGCCACCGACTTGATCCGGTACTGCGCCGACTGCATGCCGAAGTGGAACCCCATCAGCATCAGCGGCTACCACATCCGTGAAGCAGGGGCCACCGCGGTGCAGGAGGTCGCCTTCACCCTGGCCAACGGCCTGGGATACGTGAAGGCGGTCATGGACGCGGGGGTCGACGTGGACGCTTTCGCCCCCCAGCTTTCCTTCTTCTTCAACGCCCACAACCAGTTCTTCGAAGAGGTGGCCAAGTTCCGCGCGGCCCGGAGGCTCTGGGCCCGGCTCATGCGGGAACGGATAGGCGCGAGGAATCCCCGGTCCTGGCAGCTTCGGTTTCATACCCAGACCGGCGGATCGACGCTGACCGCGCAGCAGCCGGAGAACAACGTCGTCCGGGTGGCGCTGCAGGCCCTTGCCGCGGTGTGCGGTGGAACGCAGTCCCTCCACACCAACAGTCTCGACGAGGCGCTTGCACTGCCCTCCGAATCGGCGGCGACCCTCGCCCTGCGCACGCAGCAGGTCATCGCATACGAAACCGGGGTGACTGACGCGGTGGATCCCTTTGCCGGATCCTACTTCGTCGAGTCCCTTACATGTGAGATTGAAAAGGCTGCGTTGGCATACCTGGAACGCATCGACGAATTGGGCGGCGCCCTCGGGGCCATCGAGGCGGGCTATCCCCAGGAAGAGATCAGCCGGAGCGCCTACGCGTACCAGATGGCCGTCGAGCAAGAAGAACAGGTCATCGTGGGGGTAAACCGCTTTACCGACGCCGAGGAGGAGGGCCCGGCTCCTTTTCCCATTGACCCCGCGATCGAGGGCCGCCAGGTCGAACGGGCCCGTGCATTCAGGCATGCGCGGGATGGGCAGGCCTCGGCGAAGGCGCTGCGGGCACTGGAAGCCGCGTCCCGGACCGAGACCAACCTGATGCCGCTGATCATCGAAGCGGTGCGCAAGCGGGCGACGCTGGGCGAGATCTGTGATACGCTTCGCGGCGTTTTCGGCGAATATCAAAGACCCGAGCGTTTCTGACACCAGAAGCATTACGACCCATTGAGCATACAATATTACGAGCGTATCAACCCCTAGTAGGAGAAACCCGTTTCCATGTCTACGGAACATCCGCGCAAGACCGCGCGCATCGCACACATCGGGATCGCGGTGCGGGACCTGGACGAAGCGCTTCGTCTCTACCACGACGCTCTCGGGTTGCCCCTGCACGGCCGGGAAACCGTCGAGAGCGACCGCGTAACCGTGGCCTTTCTGCCCATCGGCGATACCGAGGTAGAGCTCCTGGAGGCGACGGATCCCCAGAGCCCGGTGGCCCGCTTCATCGAAAAGCGCGGCGAGGGCATTCATCACGTGGCCTTCGAAGTCGACGACGTAGGGGAAACGCTGGAGATCCTGCGCGAGCGGGGATTCCGGCTTATAGATGAAAAACCGCGTACCGGGGCCGGCGGTGTACGGGTTGCCTTTGTTCACCCCCGGAGCGCACACGGCGTGCTGATCGAACTGTGTGAAAAATGCGCGGACGACCAGGCGCGATGAACACCATCGGTGTCGGGCTGAACAAAGGCTTGTCCGGGCATCGATTCGAGAGCTGTAACATTCACGGAATCGTCATTTTCCTGTCACCCTACGAGCGAACGGAGCCCATAAGTTTTTCTTGACAAAAAGGATTGCCACCTTTATTTAGTTACAATCGAAAACTTTGGGAAACCGCGACCCTTGGAATCCTGCATTTCCCTGCTTGGCCGCTGATGGATCGAAGTCGTTGCCGTACAGGGCTGGACAAGGCGGTTTCGTCTATCGTACTCTGCGGTGAAGCTATGAACGAAAATGCCCGGTAGCGCCCGCACATTGGATTCCGTCTCGCCCGCGTATGATTCGTATCACGTCTTTTCGTCAGTCCCTCGGCTACCTGGTTGCGACGGTTATGCTCGTTTCCGGCGTGCTGGTTCTGACCGGCAACCTCCTGCGGATCTACATACAGACGGAACAGTTGAGGCTGGTTTTCGGCAGCGTACTCATACTATACGGGATTTTCCGTTTCTTTACCACCTACTACGGGGAAAAGAGGGCGCGGGAGACCCGCTCGATCTTAGAGGATGATTCATGGAAAGGTTCGGAGTCCAAATCCGAATAGCGTGGATGGGGATAGCCTGCCTTCTTTTGGCGGCAGGATGCAGCGAACCTGAAGAAACCGCCACCAGGGGTTACATAAAGGTATCCAGCGCGGAGGTCGCGTTTTCGTACATAGAAAAATCGGCCATAAAGTATCAGCAAATCTACAACGAAGCCTTCGTCGACGTGGGCCGAACGACCTCGAGGGAAGCGCTGGTCGAGCTCGCCGAGGGCCGAAGTCGCATGGCGGTGATGTCCCGCGAACCGAACGAGGCGGAGATCGAGGCGCTATCGGCCGGTGAACGCAAGTTTGTCACTCGGACGGTGGCCCACGACGCCCTCGCGGTCATCCTTCATGGCGACAATCCGGTCGAAGAATTGACGGTGGGGCAGCTTAAAGACATCTACACAGGCAAGATCACCAATTGGCGGGAAGTGGGTGGCAGGGACATACGTATCCGTCCCTTGATCAGGGATCGGAATTCGGGCACCTACGAGGTCTTCGTGAACCGTGTGCTCGGTGACGCGGAATACGGTGCCGGCGTATTACCCTGCAGTACGATGGCCGTTCTGACGGGTACTGCGGGCAGCAATCCAGGCGCAATCGGAATCACGGGCGTGCTGATGACGACGTCTCCCAGGACGATGGGGTATTACAAAATCATCCGTGTTGGAGAGGAGGAAGGCGCCAGGTTTTATCTTCCCACACAGGACAAGATTCATAAAAGGCAGTATCCGCTGCTGCGGTCCCTGGTGCTGTGCTATTTCAAGAAATCGTCCTTCGAGGTCAACCTGGTATCGGGCTTTGTAACCTTTCTGACCGCGGTAAAAGGGCAGCAGATCGCCATAGACGAAGGTATTGTACCTGCGACCATGCCGGTTCGGACGGTCAAACTGGACTAGTAAACGACCGTAGATGACCGTGCCGCGCAGGTGGCATGGCTTCTTCGATTGAAAGTGTAAAAACACGGGAGGAAACGAACATGCGGATCGCAGGAGTCAACCGTAGGATTTATCTCGGCGTCTTCCTTGCCCTGGGCGTGCTGTTGCTGTCCGGTGCGCCGCTAAAGGTGGAAGCGCAGAGCGTGGGCGCCGCCCGGGCTGCCTACGATGGCGGGAATTACGACGAAACCGTTTCCATACTCCGGGACGTGCTCAGCAACGGGAAGAAAAACACGGACGCCCATTACCTGCTCGGCATGGCGCTCAAGCGCCAGGGGCATACCGACGAAGCGCTGTCCGAATTCCTCATCGCCGTGGATCAGCAGAAGAAGAACCACGACGCCCGTTTCGAACTCAACCTGCTGCAGATTGAAAAGGGACAGTTCGAGAACGCGGAGAAGTCGATCAAGGAAGGACTGAAGCGGACCAAGGAAAAAGACGCCCGGTTTTTCTACGCGCAGGGACAACTCGCCATTGCCCAGGACGATCTGCAAAGCGCCATGGTACTCTTCACCAGGGCGAGCGGCGTGGACCCGCAAAACCCGCTGTACGTGAGAGGGCTCGGCGACGTCTACGAGGCCCAGAACGTATGGGGACTGGCCATCACTTACTATCGCCAGGCCCTGGCCATGCAACCCGATTCCCCGAGCGCGGCCATGACCTATTACAGGATCGGCCAGTTGCATTTCAAGGCTAGGCAGTGGAACGAATCGTACGCTGGTTACCAGAAAGCGACGGAACTCGATCCCACCCTGAAGGACGCATGGTACCAACAGGGATACATCCAGTTTGTCGCCACACGGTACCCGCTCGTCGTCGAACCGCTGGAAAAATTCGTGGCGATGGACCAGACCAACGCCGAGGCCTATTTCATGCTGGCCGAGTCGTTCAATAAGACCCAGCGTATCAAGATGGCCGTGCCCCACTACCTGAAGACCGTAGAACTTGACCCCGGAAAGACCGAGGCCTATCTGCCCATGGGTGACGGACTGGTTGCGGAAGGCATGTACACGGAGGCGGTCAACGCCTACAAGGAAGCACTGATGCAGATCGCCGACAACGCGGCGCTGTATTTCAGCCTGGGCTGGGTACAGACACAGCCTGAGGTGGGCCAGTACGACGAGGGCATCGTCAACCTGAAGAAATCCATTGAACTGGACGGCTCGTCCGAGAAACCCTATATCCAGCTGGCACTGGTTCTCTTCGACCAGGAAAAGTATGGAGAGGCCATACCGTACCTGGAGGAGGCCATCAGGGTCAATCCGAGCGATCAGAACCCCTATGTCTACTACGGCCGTTCCTTTATCAAGCAGGGCCAGTACGCACAGGCCGTGACAGCTCTCAAAATGGTGCTTGAACCCGCAATACGGGTACAGGAGGACGACCGGGCCAGGATAACGCTCAGCAACGTTTATTATAACCTCGGCAGGGAACTCTACGGCGAGGCACGCAACGTGGAGAGGGACCAGCGACCGGAGATATACGCCGCTTCTCTGGACATGTACCGGGCAAAGGTCGCCCACGACAGCACGTCTTACACGGCCTTCCTGAACATGGGTATCGCCGGCCTGGTGGCCAACGACGGCGCGGTGGCCAGGGACGCCCTGATCCAGGTACTCAACCTGCGGGCCGAAGAGGGCGAAAAGGATCCCAAGTCCATCCTTCAGCCCCTGAAATACCTGGGTATGGCCTACCTGATCCTGGAGGACTATTCCAATGCACGCACGACGTTTCAGCGCGTGCTTGAAATCGATCCTTCGGACCACGACGCTTATTACCGTCTCGGATTCGACCGGGTTTTGAAAGAGGATTGGGCCGGCGCCATCGGTCGACTGCGAAAAGCCGTGGAGTTGAAGCCCGACAACGCTTCCTATCATCTATTACTCGCCCAGTCCTATACGAACTCGCAGCAACTCGCCCCGGCGATCCGCCACTACCGGGAATGCCTGAAGCTTGATCCGAATAACGGCAAGGCGCGGGAACAGTTGAACACTGTTCGGGAGATCTACGAGCAGATGCAGGGCCGCTGAAATGGCGTGTAAGCGTAACTGACAGAACGACAGTAAACGGAGTTGATCAGCATACAGAAAACACATAGCATGAGCGTGTTTACAGGCAACAAACACAGGACACGGATGGAAAGGTGGTGGTAAAGGAAGGCGTTTGTCCCGCCGACGTAAAAAGGACTCGTTACGATTCGGCAATACCAGGTTTATCTGGCAGGGATTATTTCACTGTGAGATGATTGTTCAGGTTTTCATTCACTATCGCAACAGAACAAAGTCAAGGAGAATTGATATGCGGCCAGGCGCCTTTATCATGATCATCATCGTCCTTAGCTTTATCGTTTCCTACATCATATACGAGTACTTTCTGCCCCAGTTCGTGAAGGACGGCGGACCCGTGGTCATCGGCCTCATGGTGCTCACAATGCTGGATATTACCTTTATCATAGAGCGTTCGTTGACGCTGAAAAAGGCCCGCGGCAAGCGGTCGCAGGTGGCCTTTCTCAGGGATTCGATGGGCGCGATACGAAACAACGATGTCGCCCGGGCTATCAACCTGTGCAATTCGCAGCAGGGTACCATGGCAAACGTGCTGCGCGCCGGTCTCGAGCGGTTTCAGACCATTCACGATGAGAACCTGACGAGCGACCGGCAGGTGGCGGAGATCAAGCGGGCTTTCGACGAAGCCAACGCCCTCGAAACCCCGTTGCTCGAACGTAACCTTATCGCCCTTCAGACCATCGCCACCATCGCCACTCTGGTGGGGCTGCTCGGTACGACGATCGGTATGATCCGTGCCTTTTCCGCCATGGCCAACGAAGGCGCGCCGGACGCCATTCAGCTCGCCCTCGGTATCTCGGAAGCGCTGATCAACACGGCGGGCGGACTGGCCGCGGCTATCATGGGTATCGTGGCGTACAACTATTTCGTCAACAAGGTGGACATGTTCACCTACGCAACTGACGAGGTGTCGCAGGAAGTCGTAGCCATTCTTACCGGCCGCGCCTAATTGGGCGGTGTTAAGGAGTTTTAGATATGGCGAGTTCAAAGCATTCCCCGGTATTCATCGACATGACGCCGATGGTGGATATCGCCTTCCTGCTGCTCATTTTCTTCATGGCCACGACGCAGTTCAAGGAACCCGAATCGATCGCCATTCTGCTTCCGGAATCGCATTCGGTGATCAAGCTTCCTGAATCGGACGTCGTGATCCTGACGGTCGGTCCGAGACCCGAGAGCCGGTTGTTCTGGCGGCTGGAGCCCCAGCCGGAAGTGTCGATCGAGATATCTGAGATGGAGAGGGCACTGGTGGAGGCGCGCATACGAAACCCGAGGTTGCGTATCGCCATCAAGGCGCACAAGAACGCTGAGTTTGGCGTAATCAGCGACATGATGGAGATCCTCCAGAAAACGAACAACACCCGTTTCAACCTGGTCACCAACTTCGAGGACGACTTCGATATATCGTCGGACGAAGAGCCGACCAGTTTGAGACCGGTCAACAATAACCTGGTAAGGAGGTGATGACACATGGCAGCTGTCCAAGGCGCTGAGAAAGCCAGCGACAGAAAACAGGCAGGTGGCAAGAAAAAGAAGCGTGGGCCCATCAACATCGACATGACGCCCATGGTGGACATCGCTTTCCTTCTGCTCATTTTCTTCATGGTTACCACGGTATTCAGAGCGCCGCAGACCATGGAACTCAACATTCCGCCCGACAAGGATGACAAGGTCGAGATCGCGGAATCGAACGTGCTGTTGGTCTACATGCTGGATGACGACCGCATGTTCTGGCAGATCGGCCGGGACATGACGCCGGAAATGCTTGAACTGGCGGACATCCAGGAATTCATCAAGGAGAAGGAAGAGGAGAACGCCGAGGAACATGACGGCGAGTCCAAGCTTGTGACTCTGGTCATGATCCAGCGCACGAGTCCCTACGAGCAGATGGTCAACGTCATGGACGAACTTCAGTTGGGCGCCATCGACCGGTTCAGCATCACGGTCCTGGAGCAGGATAAATTTGAGGAGGTGTTTGGCTCATGATCGGATCGCTGCTTAGCGTCGAGCATTTCCCTCTCAAGAAAGAGTCCGCCTTAAAGTCCTATTACCAGAAGCACGCCAGGAATGCAATAATAGCCGCGATTATCCTGCATGTTCTGGCCGTCGGCGCCTACTGGACTGTGTGGTATCTACAGGAGATGAACAGGCAGTACGCGACCACGATCGTGACCTACGCCGACCTGGGGCCGCCGCCGGCCCTTACCGACGCGCCGGAAATGCCCGAGGTTCCGGTGGAGGCGCCATCCAGGCCGGTGATCGGTATACCGGAGCCCGTGGATGACGCCGAGGTATCCGCCGAGATGACGATCGCCACACAGACCGAGATGAGCCAGAGTATCGCACCGGTGATCCAGGACATCGAGGAAGAGAACATCGTCATCATTGCACCGGAAGAAGAGAACATCCAGATAGATGACGATGCGCTGCCGCCGCCCGATGAATTCGTGCCCTTCGAAACACCGCCTGCGGCAGTTACCCGCATACAACCCGATTACCCGGAGTTGGCCCGAAAGGCGGGTATAGAGGGAACGGTGTTAATCAAGATCCTGGTTGACAAGCAAGGCAGAGTCCGTGACGCCATACTGCTGAGGGGGGTTGGCGCGGGACTAGACGAAGCTGCACTCGAGGCCATTAGGAAATGGGTGTATACGCCGGCTATTCAGAACAGCAGGCCGGTGGCCGTCTGGGTGGCGCAGCCGGTTTTATTCAGGTTGCGCTAAGGCTGAAGTACCTTAGGACTGCGCCGGCGGCCACTAAACCGCGGCGCATCCCTTCTGGCAGTTCGGAAGAACAAAGGGCGGGTTCCATACCCGCCCTCTGTGTGTGTGGACGATAGGTTGACGATCGCGTGGCAGTTCGGTAATGGTTGTGTTTTCCATTTAGAATAACTAAGGGAGAAGGTTTCGGGATATGGACGAGTTGATGTACGGCGTGATCGGTGCGGGCCTGTTGGGACTGATATACTCCATCTGGAGGACGGCCTGGATCAACCGCCAGGATGAGGGAACGGAGAAAATGAAATCCATCGGCGCCAGTATCGCTGAAGGCGCGATGGCATTTCTAAAGGCGGAGTACCGGGTACTGGGTATCTTTGTCGTAGTCGTGGCGGTGCTGCTCGCCGTGGCGAACATGGGCAGGGTAGAGTCGAGCGCGCTCATTGCGCTGTCCTTCGTAACCGGGGCTTTCACCTCCGGTCTGGCGGGTTTCCTGGGCATGCGGGTGGCCATACGCGCAAATACGCGGACGACCCACGCGGCGCGGACCGGACTGGCCCAGGCGCTGCACGTGGCCTTTGCCGGCGGATCGGTCATGGGACTGAACGTGGTGGGCCTGGGCGTATTGGGCCTCGGCGGGCTGTTCATCCTCTATACGGGACTCTTCGGTATTGATGAGTCCGGTATGGGCAGGGTACTGAACGTCATCTCCGGCTTTTCGCTGGGCGCCTCGTCGATTGCCCTTTTCGCTCGCGTGGGAGGCGGTATCTATACCAAGGCGGCCGACGTGGGCGCAGACCTGGTGGGCAAGGTAGAAGCCGGGATTCCCGAGGACCATCCCCTCAATCCAGCCTCAATAGCTGACAACGTGGGAGACAACGTGGGCGACGTGGCCGGCATGGGCGCCGACCTGTTCGAATCCTACGTGGGATCCATCATCGGATCCATGGTGCTGGGCGCCGGCATCCTCGTCGCGGGCGTGTACGATCCGGTCTTCATCACCCTCCCCTTGATCATCGCGGGCGCCGGCATCATCATCTCGATCCTCGGCACCTTCATGGTTTCGGTCAAAGAAGGCGGCAATCCCCAATCCGGGTTGAACAAAGGCGAGTTCGGATCTTCCGCGATCATGGTCGCCGTGATGTATTTCCTCATCGACTATTTTCTCCCCGGAGAATTCACCTTGGGCGGCGAAACCTACACCAGCCTGGGCGTCTTCATCGCCACGACGATCGGTCTTTCGGCCGGACTCGGAATCGGATTGATTACGGAGCACTACACGGGAACCCATACCGGTCCGGTCACGTCCATTGCAAGGCAGTCCGTGACGGGTACCGCGACCAACATCATCGCGGGCTTGGGCATCGGCATGCGGTCCACGGCCATACCCATATTGATCATCGCCGCCGGCATCATGGGCGCCTACTATCTCGCCGGGCTGTACGGGATCGCAATGGCGGCCCTGGGCATGCTTTCCAATACGGGCATCCAGCTGGCTGTGGATGCCTACGGCCCAATATCGGACAATGCGGGCGGTGTGGCCGAGATGGCGGAGCTGCCCCCCGAGGTAAGGCAGCGGACGGACAAGCTCGACGCGGTGGGCAACACGACCGCGGCGATCGGCAAGGGATTCGCCATCGGTTCCGCGGCGCTGACCGCGCTCGCGCTTTTCGCGGCCTACATGGTGCAGGTGGGCATCTCGACCATCGATATTGCGAATCCCCGCGTCATGGCGGGACTCTTCGTGGGCGGCATGCTGCCGTTCCTGTTCTCCTCCCTGGCCATGAACGCCGTGGGACAGGCGGCCATGGCCATGATCGAAGAGGTCAGGCGACAGTTCAATTCCATACCGGAACTAAAGGCCGCGCTGGCGGTGATGAAGAAGAACGACGGGGTGGACGAAGGCGATTGGACTCAAGAGGACCGGGACATCTTCCAGGCGGCGAGCGGTAAACCCGAATATGCCCGGTGCGTGGAAATCTCCACCAAGGCGGCCATCCGGCGCATGGTCCTTCCCGGCCTGCTGGCCGTGTTGACGCCCGTCGTCGTGGGATTCGTCTTCGGTCCGGAGACGCTTGGCGGCCTTCTGGCCGGCGTGACCGTTTCGGGCGTGCTGATGGCGATATTCCAGGCCAACGCGGGCGGGGCCTGGGACAACGCGAAGAAGATGTTCGAAGAGGGACTGACCATCGACGGCCTGCGCTACGAGAAAGGATCGGAAGCCCACAAGGCCGCCGTGGTGGGAGATACCGTGGGCGATCCCTTCAAGGACACCTCAGGCCCCTCGCTGAACATCCTGATCAAGCTCATGGCCGTCGTGTCCCTGGTCATCGCCCCGCTCATCGCACTGTAGACCATGACCCCCTTTTTAACGTTCCTGGGCAGACGCGTTCTCTGGGCGCTGACGAACATCGGCGACTTCGGCACGATGATGATCGAAGTCGTCCGAAACCTGCCCAAAATCCGGGTATACTGGGGGCTGATGATCAAGCAGATGATCGTGATCGGCATACGATCCATGCCGATTGTCCTGATCATCGCGTTTTTCGCCGGACTGGTGACGGCCGTGCAGACCGGATACCAGTTTCAGGGGTACGTACCCGCCTACCTGGTGGGGAGCGTCGTCCTGGAATCGGTGGTGCTCGAACTGGCGCCCGTGCTTGGCGGCCTGGTGCTTTCGGGCAGGGTGGGCGCCACCATCGCGGCCGAACTCGGCACGATGCGGGTAACGGAACAGCTCGACGCCTACGAAGTGATGGCGATGAATCCCATCGTCTACCTGGCGATCCCCCGTATCCTCGCCGGCATGTTCATGCTGCCGGTTCTCGTGGTGTTTGCCGATCTGATCGGTGTGCTTTCCGGCATGGTCGCCGCCCTGGACCGGATGCAAGTGAGCGTGCCGGACTTCGAACGGGGAATGCGGGAGTTCTTCCGGACCAAGGACGCTTTCTTCGGTCTGTCCAAAGCTTTCTGTTTCGGGATTACGATCACCACGATCGCCTGCTACCAGGGTTTCAAGGTGAAACCGGGCTCGGGCGCCGAAGGCGTTGGCCAGGCGACTACCAACACGGTGGTGGTATCGTGTATTCTGATCCTGTGCCTGGACTACCTGTTGGCCAGGACGATTCTGTAGATCAAGGGGTGTGCCGTGACGTTTAAGAAGAAAAGTATTTTACCCGACGAGGCGAAACTCGGAATGGCCTTTCTCCTGGCCATCATCATTTTCGTCTGGGGCCTGTTCTACCTGAAGGAATGGCGGGTAACGGGAGATACCTACCTCGTGGAGGTGCGCTTCAGCAGCGCCGTGGGGGTAAAGTCCTCCGACCCGATCCTGGTGGGCGGCGTGCGGATCGGCAAGGTGGAGGCCATTGCCCTCGACGACCTGTCACCCGTCGTCACGTTGCGCATCGACGAGCCATACCAGATCCCAGAGGATTCGAAGGTGGAAGTGATTTCCCGGAGCGTCATGGGAGAAAAATCCATCAACATCCAGAAAGGCGTCAGCACAGAGATGATACCCCCAGGCGGCAAGCTTGAGGGTACGGCTGCGCCGGGTCTGTCCGAGATGTTTACCCAGGTTGATTCCGTCACCGTCAACGTACGCGACCTGCTGAAAAACGCCAATATCCTGCTGGATCCCGAAAGGGATGGTTCCATCAAGAGCAGTCTCGAGGGTATCCACGATTTGACCACCGAGCTGCAGCGGACGCTGAAGCGCGAGAGCATACAGGTCAACCGGGTCCTGGCGAACATGGACTCACTGGTCGGAAACGTAAAGAACCTGAGCGAGACCGAAAGGTCCAAGGTTTCGAGCACACTGGACAACCTGGAAAGCACGTCCGGAAGGCTGAAGACCATGCTGGACGAATTGCAGACCACGACTACGGCGCTGGACAACATTCTTACGCGACTGGACCGCGGCGAGGGTACCCTTGGTAAAATGTTGCACGACGAAAGGCTGTACGACGACGTGGACCGCATGTTCGTCAACATGGACCGCCTGGTATCCAACCTGGACGAGCTCGTCGTCGATCTCAAGGCGAATCCCGGCAAGTACCTGACGGTCGAGATCTTCTGATTCGCAGAGTTGTTCCCTCGCAGTGTCACATGTAGCATGCCCACCAGTACAGCAAAAGCCCACGGAGTGCTGAAGTATATGAATGGCAACGACAGGAGCAATAACCCCATGCCCAACGTACTTTCCGAAGCGCTGGACAATTACCTGTCGGAACTGATGCCCGGCAGGGACGAGGTGCTGACCGAAATGGAAGAAAAGGCCAGGGTGGAGAGGATTCCCATCGTCGGTCCCCTGGTCGGCCGCGTGCTGTACCAGATGGCCGTGCTAAGCGGCGCCCGCCGCGTGTTCGAGATGGGATCGGCCATAGGTTATTCAACCATATGGCTCGCCCGGGCCGTCGGTCCGGAAGGCCGTGTATACTACTCCGATGGCAGTGAGGAAAACGCGGCGCAGGCCCGGAAGTTCATCGAGCGCGCCGGTGTGGCGGACCGCGTCGTGGTCCAGGTGGGGGACGCGCTGGAATTGCTGGAACAAACCGAGGGCAGCTTCGACCTGATCTTCAACGACGTGGACAAGCACGACTATCCCCGCGTATTCGACCTGGCGTTGCCGCGTATCCGCCAGGGCGGCCTGTTGATCACCGACAACGTGCTGTGGAGCGGGCGTGTGACCGAGCCGTCCGACGACCGGTGGACCACGGCCATTCAAGCGTACAACAAAAAGGCCTATGGTTCCGACGAAATATGGACGACGATCATTCCCCTTCGGGACGGAGTGGCCGTAAGCGTGAAGAGGTAGGATTCGCCGTGCGGACATCGGACAGTGTGTCCCGACTAGATATCGTCTCGATAGGCGAGTGCATGATCGAGATGTTCTGCGAAGGTCCGCTCGCCCAAAGCGATACCTTTACACGAACCTTCGCCGGCGACACCATGAACATGCTCGTGGCCGCTTCCCGCCTGGGCGCGAAGACCGGGTATATCACCCACGTCGGCAACGACCCCTTCCAGGATTTCCTGACCGAAGCGTGGCGCTCAGAAGGCATCGATCTTCGTTGCGCCACCCCCCTGGACCGGCCCAACGGACTCTACTTCATCTCCATCCTGCCTGGCGGCGAACGGGAGTTCACCTACTATCGATCGGGCAGCGCCGCGAGCTTCCTCGAACCCGGCGACATCGATCCGGACTACATCGGAAGCACTAAGATCGTTTATGCCAGCGGCATCTCGCAGGCGATCTCCAGGAGCTGTCGCGCAGCCGTGCTCAAGGCCTTCAAGATTGCCCGGGAACACAACGTCACGACGGCATTCGACACAAACCTGAGGCTGGGCCTCTGGTCCCTCGAGGATGCCCGGGACGCCCTGGACGAGATCATCCCCTACGTGAACGTACTCCTGCCCAGCGCGCCCGAGGAAAGTGAGGCGCTCTTCGGCACGGACGATGCGCGGGAGGTCATCGAGTCGGCCCGGAACAGGGGCGTAGACCTGGTAGCGGTAAAATGCGGGGCGTCTGGCGTGGTACTCGGCGTGGACGATGAGATCCACGTAATGCCGGCCTATGTTCCGGACAAGGTTTCCGATACATCCGGCGCCGGAGATGTATTCAACGGGGCTTTGCTTTACGGATTGACCAATGGTATGAGCGCCCTCGAATCCGCGACGCTCGGCACCGTCATGGCCGGCCTCAAGATCCGCGGCCGAGGAGCGACCTACTCCATACCTTCCAGGGAAGAAGCGTTCAGCGTGTACGGTAAGATCAGAGGTTAGGCGGGCATCCGAACACGTCGTAACCGGCTCGAGGCCTTACAGCTTGTATTCCCGGGTGATTCCGAGTCGCAGGTCGGGTCTTTAAAGCGTGGGTTTTACTCACCACTGGTTTCTACCTGGCCACTGTTTCCATCTACATCCCCATCCTCATCTAACACGGCGTCATTCTCCCGCATCTCGTCGATGAGGTGATTCACTTTCGCGCGTAAGGCGTCGGCCTGGTGGCCCAGCTCTTCCATTTCATCGAGCAGCTTCTCGAATTCCGCGTCGTCCATCGCGGACCCGTCGGCCTGCTTTCTTTTGCTGGGCATGGTTTGCTCCAGTTAATGCCGGGTCGGATTGATCCGGACCGCAGCCGTCAAATCCACATGGATAAACTAAACATATGAGTACCTGTTGTCAACAGGTACCACTACGATACGGGGCTGCGTGGCAATCGCGGATTGACGGAAACACGTGACGCTGTATATTGAAAATGCGTTGATACATGACCTGAACAGCACAGCAGGTGGGTATGGTTACACATCGAAATCCGGCGTCCGACTGGTACACAACAGCTTTTCGTTTCGACTACCTGCGGGTGTATCCCCATCGGAACGACGAAGAAGCGCGGCGCCAGGTCGATTTTCTATTGGAAAGGCTGGACAACGCGCCGCCGTGCGACGTGCTGGACCTCGGTTGCGGCGATGGCCGGCACAGCCTCGAACTTACCCGGCGCGGTTATCGGGTAACCGGACTGGACCTGTCGGAAGAACTGCTCGGCCGGGCCCGCCGCCGTACCTCGGACGAAGGGCTGGACATTACCTTCATCCGGGGCGACATGCGTGACGCGCCCGGTGTCTCCGCTTTCGATCTCGTCGTCAATTTCTTCACCAGTTTCGGATATTTCAGTGAGGACAGGGAGAACGCCCGGGTGCTGGACGCCATGGCGCGGTCGCTGCGTCCCGGGGGCCGTTTCCTTATGGATTACCTGAATCGGGCGTACGTACTCTCTACCCTCGTTCCTGAAGACCGTCGGACCGTGGAAGGCATGGAGGTCGAACAGCGGCGCTGGATCACGGGGGATCCGTCGGAAGCGGGCGGTCACGTACGCATCAATAAACACGTGCGGATCAGGGAAGGCGGAGTGGAGCGGAGCTACGACGAATCAGTACGCATGTATACCCTGGAAGAGCTGGACGCGATGATGGACCTGGCCGGATTGAAGGTCGCGCAGACTTTCGGTGATTTCGACGGCCGCCCGGTCAATGACGACGCCCCCCGGAACATCCTGATCGGCGAATCGAGATCAGGCGCGGGTGCCGAACCCCGCGGCGAGAAACCTCCTTTGCCATGTCCGTGATTACGCTTCTAACCGATTTCGGCCATCGCGACGCCTTCGTGGGAACCATGAAGGGGGTCATCCTGGGCATCTGTCCCGAGGTACGGATCGTGGACCTGACCCACGGGATTGCGCCCCAGCGGATCGACGAAGGCGCTTTCGTCCTGCGCACCGCCTATCCTTACTTTCCGGACGGCGCGGTACACGTGGCCGTCGTCGATCCGGGCGTGGGCGGCGACCGACGCGCGCTGATCGTGGAGACCTCCCGGCACCGGTTTGTCGGGCCGGACAACGGCGTCTTCGCGCATGTGTACGCCAGTGAATCCGAAGTCCGCGTCACGTCCGTTACCCAGCCCGGCTACATGCTGCCGCGGATAAGCCGTACGTTCCATGGACGGGACGTCTTCGCGCCCGTGGCGGCCCATCTCGCTTTGGGACGGCCCGTTTCCGATTTCGGACCCGAGATCACCGATTACCACACCGGTTCGATCACCGAACCGGCAGTCAGCGGGGATGGGATCGCGGGTCACGTATTGCATATCGACCGGTATGGCAATATAATAACGGATATCGGCGAATCCCTCTTCCTGGAAACGACCCGGGGGAGGCGATTCCACATCAAGTTGGACACCTTGATGCTGGAACGCGTCAGCGATTCCTACGATGAAGCGGCCGCCGGAGCGGCCCTGGCCATTCTGGACAGCGCCGGACTGCTCGAAATCGCCGTCAACGGGGGCAGCGCGGCCGACCTGCTGGGCGTGAAATACGGGGATCGCGTCGACGTGGAAATTGAGAACTGACCGGTATCTTCCCTGTCCAATCAGACGGACCAGGATCAGGATCATAGGGCCAGACCCGTTTCTTGCTGTAGAACTCGAGGAATCCCCCGCAAGCTTCAACCGTAGACCGGAGACCGAACATGCCCGACATGTATCAGCCGAACGAGTCGTTCCGCAACAAGGCGCACATCAAAAGCCTGGAGGAATACCAGCAGGAATATGAACGGTCCGTCGCCGACCCGGAGGCCTACTGGGCCGAGAAGGCGGCATCCTTCCACTGGTTCAGAAAGTGGGACCGGGTCCGGTCCTACAACTACGATCTGCGGAAGGGGCCGGTTTCCATCAAGTGGTACGAAGGCGGCAGGACGAATATCGTGTACAATTGCCTGGACCGCCACCTGGAAGCACGGGGAGGCCAGACGGCCATCATCTGGGAAGGCAATGAGCCGGGCGAGGACGCCAGCCTCACGTACCTGGAACTGCACGAGCAGGTGTGCAGGTTCGCCAACGTACTGAAGGCGCGGGGTGTCGGCAAGGGCGACCGGGTATCCATCTACCTGCCCATGATCCCGGAGCTGGCCGTCGCCATGCTGGCCTGCGCCCGCATCGGCGCGGTCCATTCCATCGTGTTCGGCGGTTTCTCCGCTGATTCGCTGTCCGACCGTATCGTGGATTCGACCTGCAGGACCGTCATTACCACCAATGGCACGCACCGCGGTGATAAGCCCGTCTTCATGAAACCGGTGGCGGACGAAGCCATGGCCTCGGCGGAGAAGGAGATGGGCGAAGAGGTCACCACCTGCATCGTGGTCGATCGGGTCACGGGCAATCCCGATTTCAATTTCCCCATGAAGGAAGGCCGGGATTTCTGGTGGCATGACCTCATGGCCCAGGCCGATAAAGACTGCCCTTGCGAGGAAATGGACGCCGAGGATCCCCTGTTCATTCTCTATACTTCCGGTTCCACGGGCAAGCCGAAGGGCGTGCAGCATACCGTCGGCGGCTACATGGTGTATACAGGGGTCACCCACCGCTGCGTGTTCGACTACCACGAGGGCGACATCTATTTCTGCGGCGCCGACATCGGCTGGGTCACGGGGCATTCATACATCATCTACGGTCCGCTGGGCAACGGCGCCACAACCATCATGTTCGAGGGCATTCCGACCTACCCGGCGCCGGATCGCTGCTGGGAAATCATCGAAAAGTACGGCGTCAACCAGTTCTACACGGCGCCGACCGCCATCCGGGCGTTGGCCCGGGAGGGCGCGGAGTGGCCGGCCAGGCATCCTATGCCCACGCTGAAGCTGCTGGGCACGGTGGGCGAGCCGATCAATCCCGAAGCCTGGCGATGGTACCACGTAAACGTCGGCAAGGAACGGTGCCCGATCGTAGACACGTGGTGGCAGACGGAGACCGGCGGGGTCATGATCTCCCCGCTACCGGGCGCCATACCCACCAAGCCGGGTTCGGCTACCCTGCCGTTCTTCGGCGTGAAGCCCGTTCTTCTCGATGGCGAAAGCGGCAAGGAGCTGGAAGGCAACGGGATCATGGGTGTGCTGGCCATCAGGGAACCGTGGCCGGGCCAGATGCGCACGATCTACGGGGATCACCAGCGGTTCGAAGACACGTATTTCCAGCAGTACAAGGGGTACTACTTTACCGGGGACGGCTGCCGCCGGGACGAGGACGGCTACTACTGGATCACGGGCCGGGTGGACGACGTCATCAACGTCTCCGGCCACAGGATGGGCACGGCCGAGGTGGAGAGCGCCCTGGTGGCCCACGGTTCGGTGGCCGAGGCGGCCGTGGTGGGTTTCCCCCACGAGATCAAGGGTCAGGGCATCTACGCCTACGTGACGCTCAACGTGGGTGAGGAGTACACGGAAGACCTGCGCACCGTTCTGAAGAAGAAGGTGCGCTCGATCATAGGTCCGATCGCGACGCCGGACGTGATCCACTGGGCGCCGGCCCTTCCCAAGACGCGCTCCGGCAAGATCATGCGCCGCATCCTGCGGAAGATCGCCACCAACGAACTGGACCAGATCGGCGATACTTCGACACTGGCGGATCCGGCTGTAGTGGACCAGTTGATCGAGAACAGGTAGGACGGCCGCCGCTCAACTCCGGCCGCGTGCGATATGCCGCTCAACTCCGTCCGCCGCAGGCCACGACGGTCTGGCCCGTCACGAAGCTGGAATCTTCGGAGAGCAGGAACCGGATCACGGAGGCCATTTCTCCGGGAACGGCTATCCGGCCCATAGGCGTAGACGCAATGAGTTGTTCGATCATGCCGGGGTTGCCCGATCCAGCCAGGTCGGTATCGGTAAGCCCCGGGGCCACGCAATTCACCCGTACGTTGTGCGGCGTGAAAGCCGCCGCGCAGTGCCGCGTAAAGGATATGACCGACGCCTTGGTCGTGGCGTAGTGGATCATGTCCTTCTTCAGGATTACCCCTGCGAGCGACGCCACGTTGACGATACGGCCGTAACGACGGGCGATCATTTCGTCCTTCACCGTCCAGGTCGGCAGGAACACCCCGTCCACGTTCACCTCGAACATGCGTTTCCAGTCCGCGAAGGCGAGATCCGAGTGGGTCTGGTTCGCCGCGATCCCCGCGTTGTTGACCAGCAGATCGACGGGTCCCATGCGTGATCGCACCTCCGCGACCATGCGGTTCACATCGGCTTCGGATGATACGTCGGCCCGCACGATCATGCCTTCGGCGCCGGCCTCTTCCACCATGCCGAGGGCCGTTTTTGCCGCTTCCTCGTTGCTCGTGTAGTTGATCGCCACCCGGGCGCCGCGTTCCGCCAGCATGAGGCACGTGGACCGACCGATACCCCGGGAACCGCCGGTTACCAGCGCGGTTCGGCCTGCGAATTCAGCGTTTTCCTGTGCCATTACCCGTACGCTCCTTTTCCATGCCGGCCGAGCATGCGCTCCAGGCGTGGGGAAGCCTGCGCCCACACGTGGTCGGGCATGCGGTAATCGATGAAAGGGTAGAATTTCTGCGAGACGAATCGCCGGCTGTAAGTGACGCCGGCCATGAGCCGGGTGCGGTCAGACGCGTTGGGTGCGCCCCGGTGCCAGACCTGGTTGTTGAACATGTAGGCGTGGCCCTTCCTGGTGAGAAAGGAGTGGGGGCCCCGGCCATCGAATTGCGGGCGGTCCTGTTCATGGGGTTGGCGTCCCGCGTGATGGCTGCCGGGAACAACCTGCGTGGGTCCGTTACTGACCGATTCCACGTCGGTCAGCGGCGTGAAGATCTGCATGACGAAACAGGGCGGGGGAACGGAGGGGTCGTGGCGCGGCACGTCCTCCGGCAGCGGAAAATGAACGAGGTCGTCCAGGTGCCATCCCCCCGGGCCGTCCGTGACGGCCTTGGGATTGGGCGGCGTGTACAGGGCGTTCTGGGACATGCAGTGGCAGTCTTCGCCGAGTATGGATTCCGCCAGGCTTGCGAATGGTTCACGGACGATCAGGTCGCGAAAGGCGTAGGAGTATTCGAACATGCGCATCAGGCTGGTTCCGCGGATCTGGTCCCTCGCCGGTTCATGCATGCGGGGATCGTCCCACTTGCGTTGCATGTCGACGCGTAGGGCTTCCACTTCCTCGTCTACCAGGAGCGGACCGAACTCGTAGTATCCGTCCCGTTGAAAGCAACACCTGATATGCACGGTTTCTTCTTCGGTGAATCTTTCCCCATGTTGAATGGTGCTTAGTGACATGGCATCTCCATCTCCGTGTATAAACCGTATGCACTCGATTTCGGCCTAAGATGGATCCCGCGATTACCAATTTGTTTCGGCGGAAAGTATACAGTTGTATTTGGGCAATCGCAAGGTGTACTGGCGGTGTGTACCGAAGTTTACCTATCGTAGTTGAACTTAAACGGTTCCCGGAGGTTTCGATATGTGAAACCTGTTCAATGAACGACTATCTTCCCAAAGGCGTCTTATCATTTCTAATGCTGGAAAGTTGGCGTAATTCTTTTTGGAAACGTTTGCGATTTCAACTATATTCAGATCTACAGCGAAAAGACAAAAAGCAACCCAAGATATGGTTGTATCTCACCGTACAGAAACCTACTCCAACCAATTCCTACAACGCGTAGATCGCTGGACGAGCGATTTCCCAACAGTCCAAACTTTACCCGATTTAACTCGGCGGACTGCCCAATAAGGAGCTGTAATGCTTCGACTAATCTCAATCTTGTTCGTCGCCGTCTTTTGTGTATCCGAAGAGGTGCTCGGTCAGCAGTTGGAAGACGTAGTCTACTTGAAGAATGGAAGTATCATAAAGGGTGTTATCGTTGAACAGATTCCAGGTGAATCCGTTAAACTGGAAACACGAGACGGGAACGTGTTTGTTTTTACCATGTTGGAGATCGCAAAAATCACAAGGGAACAGTTGGGGGGGTTCAATCGTTATGTGGGGCAACGGATTCGTGTAACCCATGAAAACAACCAGGTGACAGGAAGTGTCAATCGGGTCTACTCGGAAGGATTTGACATTGACCTTGACGGAGCAGGTATCCAGCGCTACAACTTCGATGAAGTTATGCGGCTTGAACGAAGTATCGGAAAACACGGTAACATTGGTAAGGGGTTCCTCATTGGTGCGGGTTTGGGAACTGTCGCTGTAGTTTTGACTTTTGCTGATGAAGAATGGGAAAGTGAAGCGTGGATTGGTGTGGTGTTGTTAGGAAATCTAGTCGGCGGACTGCCCGGTGCTGCGATAGGCTATTTGTTAAAGACGGAATCCTGGGAAGATCTTCCTGTTTCTCAATTCAGGGGAATGTCATTCTCCCCGTTCATAGACTTTCGATATGGTCGGGGTAGTGTCCAAAGATTTGTTTTGGGTGGCCAAGTTAGGTTCTAGACTGAGGAGTACAACGGTACTACTTCAGTGGTGAGATCGAAAAAGTCGAAGTATGTATGGCGGCAGTCGGATTCGAACCGGCGATCGAGGAGCGGACCGAACTCGTAGTACCCGTCCCGTTGAAAGCACCGCTGGATATGCTCTGTTTCCGCTCCGGTGAATCGTTCCCCCTGTTGAATGGCGCTCAGCGACATATGGGCTCCTGCGAATGTATCGAGATCCCGGCGGGGCAGCCCGCCGGGTTACAGACGGACCCGGGCCAGGTAGATGTGGGCCGGGCCGAGCCAGTGTTCCGCACCGGTTTCCGTCTCGTGCTGCGAATAGTAGCTGATCAGCAACGCCCCGTCCTCCTGTTGGACGACGCCCGCGTACGACGTGTCCCCACCAGACGGCAGATCAAGGACATGGACCACCCCTTCGTCCTCCAGCCGCCATACGCTCGTGCGCCGGTCGACAATCCGTTCGCGGTCTGCCGGGTCACGCAAATGTTGCCGGCCGATCACGTATTCGTGGCCGTCGACTTCGACCAGCCTGGGGGCCGGTATTACGAAGCCCGCGTCCTTCAGGTACCAGTCCGTGTACGGCGGTTTCGCGGTGGCTACGGTGAACCGTTTTTCGTCGCCACCACGGATGGCCACCCGCATGGTGCCGTCAGCGGTAACACGAAAGGTCGCTTCGCTCCCGTTGGCGGTTACCAGGGACACCGGTTCCCAGTCCAGGCCGTCGAACGACCGAAGCAGGTACAGTTCGGTCGGTTTCCGGCCTAAGGCATCCGGTTGGTTGCCGTACGCGAGCCCGTAGAACCGGTCATCCACCCGTCCCACGCGCCAGAGCCAGAAGCCGTCCCGGTACACCTGCCGGGGATCGGACCAGTGCTCGCCGTCCTCGCTGAAGGAACAGTAAGTCCGGATAACCCGTGTCACATCATCGCCGCGACGCACTGGATCGGACCGGGCGACGGTTCCGGCGTAGACGAACATCCGGTCGGGCGACACCGCCATGTGGGGATCGCGGTCGTCTCCTGTGGTGTTGACCGGTACGCCGGTTCGGTGCCACGTCGTAAGGTCGTCGCTGGCGATGACCACCGCCTTGCCCTCGGGACTCACGTGGGAGAGGCCGTTACGGAAACAAACGTAGTACCGGCCCCGGAATAGGCAGAAGTCCGTGAAAGCGTTGTGCCAGCCGTCGCCGTAAATGCGCCGGATCCACTCGATTTCGGCCAAGGTGCGATCACTCCGTTATTAGTGGGATTTCCGACGGGTAGTATACGGCCCGCGGCACGGTTTCGCAAGCGAGAATGGAGACGGCAGGAAACGCGCTGGAAGCACGGGAAGAGCCCCTTCGCGGCTGACGAGCGTCGCGCCGTTACCCTGTAACCCGATATCAACAAATGTAGAGAGAAGGTGATGCAGGAAAGCAAGGCGGCAGCCGGATTCGAACCGGCGATCGAGGATTTGCAATCCCGTGCCTTAGCCACTTGGCTATGCCGCCACGTCCGAGGGCGGGAGACGGGGCTTGAACCCGCGACCCTCACCTTGGCAAGGTGATGCTCTACCGCTGAGCTACTCCCGCTGATGCAAGCGAACCGTTCAGGACGGTGTCGCAAACTTCCCACAAAATATTGAAAACCAGGCCCCGATGTCAAGTATTTTTTGATTCCATCAGACCCCGAAACGGTCCCGGAATCCGGCGTCTCGAATGGTCGCTTCTGAAGATCACGACCCAGCGCCAGGACGTCCGTACTTGACCCGGTTTGGCGTTGAGTATATGTTATGAATCAATCAAGGCCGTATAATCTGGAGTCCGGTCCGTATTTCCCGGTTGGTTTCAAAACCCACGGGTTGGCCGGTTCGTCTTCCCATCCGCGTGCATCATGGATAGTACGACTTTACTGCAGGAATTCGAAGACCTGGCGGAACGCATGTCGATCAGGGTCCGCTATGGCAAGCTGGATGGCGACGGCGGACTATGCCGGTACCACGATAGGTACCATATCGTGATCAACAAGCGGCTCGACACGGACAGCCGGATCAATCTGCTCGGCCGCGCTTTCGCAGAATTCCCTCTGGAAAACGTGTTTCTGATACCCGCGGTGCGGGAAGCGATAGACCGCAACCGGGAAGGTACCTGATCCCTCGACGCTATCCCGACTGATCCGTCTGGTCCGCCTGGCCCACCTGTCCCGGCCGGTCCTGCAGATCTGCGGGCTCCATCATTTCGGCCTCATCCGACTTCATAGCATCCGGCGATATCATCCCCGGCCTTTCCCTGGGGTTCGTTCCGCGAACGGTTACGGGCAGGGAGAACTCCGGATCCTCCGACAACCGGCCGGTTCGCATGTCGACCCGAATCGTTTCGATGCCCAGCGGCATCGGAAAGGCAGGGGGTTCTTTCACTTCTTCGTCTTCCGTCATTTCTCCTTCGGCGTCCTCAGCCGCAGTGTCTTCGTTTCCCGCGTCCGTCCACAGGCCTGCCAGCAGACCTCTCGCGGAATCCGCCGCCGCCATTTGCGCTTCGACCTCACGCTGATCCAGGATCGCCGTAGCCTGTTTCATGAACTCCACCCAGACGGGAATGGCGCCTGAAGCGCCGGTGATTTCCTCGTCTTCCTCAGTCGACAGGAGGGGACGGGCATCATCGTACCCTACCCAGACGGAGGTCGCGAGATCCTTCGTGAAGCCGTTGAACCACACGTCCCTGGATTCGCTCGATGTCCCCGTCTTTCCACCGCTCGGCGCGGTGAACCCGTATCGGTAGGGAATGCTGGCGCCCGTGCCGCCGAGAATGGCGCCGCGCAGGAGGTCCAGCATCAGGTAGGCGGACTGCACGGTGATTACGCGGCGTGATTCGGGTTCGGTTTCCTCGATCACCCTGCCCTCGGCATCTTCCACGCGGGTAATGACATAGGGCTTGTTATAGATACCGCCCGTGACGAATACAGCATAGGCTGCGGCCATTTCCAGCGGTGAGACTCCATTCGTGCCCAGCGCCAGGGACAGTATCGGCTCCAGCGGGCTGGTTATGCCCAGGCGGCGGGCGTAATCGATGACGGTCGAAGGCCCCACTTCGCTGGTCAACTTGGCGGAGACCACGTTGATGGACCGCATGAAGGCCCGCTTTAGAATAACGGGTCCTTCGTGCGCCCGGGTGAAGTTCTGCGGCTCCCAGAGATCGCCGAGTTCCGTGGTATAAGCAACGGGTTCGTCCACGACGACCGTGTTGGCGGAATAGCCCAGGTGGTCCAGGGCCGCCAGGTAGACCACGGGCTTGAAGCCCGACCCCGGCTGCCGGTTGCTTCCAACGGCCCTGTTGAATTCGCTCGTCGTGTAATCGCGGCCTCCGGCCAGGGCTCTTACGGCCCCGGTCCGCGTGTCGATGGCGACCAGCGCCCCTTCGAGAGACCGCTTCCTTTCCTCCGTAGTCGCCAGGTCATAGACCGGGTCGCCCACCAGTGAATCCACGTACGCCATCCGGGTCCTTATGGCCTCCTCGGCCAGGTCCTGCAGGTCCATGTCCATGGTGACGTAAACCTTTAATCCGCCGTTGTACACCAGGTTGCTGTCATATTTCTGAAGCAGCAGATCCTCGACGTAATCGAGATAGTACGGTCCCCTGGCGGGACCGATGCTCGTCCCCTTCAGCGTTAACGCTTCCTCCCGGGCCAGTTCGGCTTCCTCCTCCGAAACGTACCCGTTGTCCTTCATGCGTCGTAAAACGGTTTCCCTGCGCTTGAGGGCGCGATCCATGCGGTAATATGGGTTGTAGTCGCTCGGACGCTGGACCAGGCCGGCTAGCAGCGCCGATTCACCCAGAGTGAGGTCGCTGGCGTGTTTGCTGAAGAATCGCTGCGCAGCCTCTTCCACGCCGTAGGCATCGGCGCCGAAATACACGTTATTGCAGTAGGCGGAAAGGATCTCGTCCTTGCTGAACCTCGCTTCGATCTGCACCGACGCCATGGCTTCCCGGATCTTTCGTATCCATACCTTCTCCCGGGTGAAGAAAAGATGGCGGGCCAGTTGCTGCGTGATCGTGCTCGCACCCTGGCCCAGTATGCGGCCTTCCCGCAGGTTGGTCACGAATGCCCGAATGATCCCGGGTTTGTCCACGCCGCGGTGGTTGAAGAAATCCGCGTCCTCCGTGGCGATGATCGCATCCTGAAACACCGGCGCGATCTCTTCAAGTGCGACCCGGCGATGGCCGCCCAGGGTATGGACCAGGCGCGGGTTGCCCTCCTGGTCGTGGGCGTAAACCTGGGTCATTTGTCCAAAGATGTCATTCAAGTCGTCCGGGAGGCGGGGAATGGAGGGCACGGTAAGAAAAAACAGGATAGAAGCCACCAATCCGCCCAGTGCGATCGTGCCGAAGACTCCGTAGATCATCCACCGGAAGTACCGTAAGGATCTAGATCCCATGTCGTGGAGGTGTTTCTCCCTGAAATCGCTGAGATATTTCTTCCGGAAGTCTTGCACATACTTTATCCAGAAGCCGCGCAAGTGTTTCTCCCAGAAGTCTTGCACATACTTTACCCAGAAGCCGCGCAAGTGTTTCTCCCAGAAGTCTTGCACATACTTTACCCAGAAGCCGCGCAAGTGTTTCTCCCAGAAATTTCGGAGGTATTTCTCTCTGAAATCGTAGAGGTATTTCATCGTCAATTCCCGGGGCCATCTGCTTCGAACTGATCAAAGCGCTCCAAGCGCCACGTTCAGTTCCACGAATAGATCGGCGGATACCGGTATGGTGACCACCTCGACCCGGCCGTCGACCAATCGTTCGATCTGGATGATCCGCTGGTTTTCGGATACCCCGATACGCTGCGCCGTGGCCTCCAGGTCCCTGAACCGCAACGGATCGATGATTTCGTCCCGCATCTGCGTGTCCAGGCTCCGCAACGTATCGAAAAACCGCCGGGGCCGGTACACCTGTTCCATGTCTTCGTGCATCCGTCCTTCCGCCGCCGTGGTATAGGCATCGATGAGATTGAACTGCTCAACCGAAAGCGGCATCCGGTGCAGGATGTAGTTGTCGTCGTCCACCAGGTAGACTTCGCCTTTTCGTATCCACCCCGGGCGGGTAACGACCGTGCGCGTCCAGTCTTTCAAGGAATCGGCTTCAAGCATCGTTAGCGGACTGTACGCCGAACCGGCCTGCGCATCGAACGGCGGATCGGCCTGCGAATCGGTCTGTGCTTCAAACAGCGAATCGGCCTGCAGGAACCAATCAGGGCCGTCGAGGAACCGGTCCCGGGTCATGATGAGCTTGTGTCCGCGTTCAAGCCGGACGATTTCGGACTCCGGAGTGGATCGATCCTTCGATTCACCAGGTTCGTCTTCCGCGTCCAGCGATTCCTGGCTGCGCTGCTCGATCAACTCGTTCGCGTACTCCAGCGCTTGGTTGGTCCGGATTTCCTGGTCTACGAACCGCTCGAACCGATCGCGGGTCTCGTTGCGGGAGTCCATGTAGGAGCCGACGAACCGTTCGATGAGGTGCCACCGTATTTCAACCAGGCCCAGCGAAATCAGGATGACGGTCAGCGACGCCGTGGCCACTGCGTGATACAGGATCTTCATGACCTTTCAACATAGACCGAAAGGCCGGTAAAGTCAAAGGAAAAGACGGATTTGGAACCATCGGAAGACACCAAAAAACAGTTGACATGGCGGTCCTTCAGCGATAAAATCCGTCGACTGTCGATGGGCAAATCACACCCTCGAATCCACCCCGGTCCCGGACCCCTGGAATTTATGGATTTCACCGATGCCACCACCATTGGAGCGCTGCGCGGCATGGGCTATCCGCAGCGATCCATAAAAGACGAAATGCGGGACAACCTGATCGGGAAACTTTCCCGCGACGAGAACGTCTTCCCTGGAATCGTCGGTTATGACAGGACCGTCATCCCCGAACTGATCAACGCGTTACTGTCCAGGCATGACTTCATTCTCCTAGGACTGAGGGGACAGGCAAAGACCCGCATCCTGAGATCCCTCGCCGCGCTGCTCGACGATTACATTCCCGTGATTGAAGGTTGCGAAATCAACAGTTCGCCTTTCGCGCCTGTGAGCCGGCACGCCCGGGACTTGGTGACCGAGCACGGGGATGACACGCCCATCGAATGGATCGGCCGTTCGCGGCGGTACGGCGAAAAACTCGCCACGCCCGACGTGACGATCTCCGACCTGATCGGCGACATCGACCCCATCAAGGCCGCTTCCCAGCGGCTCCACTACGCCCACGAAGGCGTCATACACTTCGGAATTATCCCGAGGATGAACCGGGGCATTTTCGCCGTGAACGAACTGCCGGACCTGCAACCCCGCATCCAGGTCGGACTGCTGAACATCATGGAAGAAAAGGATATCCAGATCCGGGGATTCCCGGTGCGGATCCCCCTCGACGTGATGATCGTCTTTTCGGCCAATCCCGAGGACTACACCAACCGGGGCGCCATCATCACCCCGCTCAAGGACCGGATCGATTCGCAGATCCTGACCCATTACCCGGTCAGCCGCGAATACGCCATGACCATCACCGACCAGGAGGCATGGATCGACCGGCCACGAGGTGTACGGATCGACATGCCGATCTACATTCGCGAGACGGTGGAAGAGATCGCCTTCCAGGCCAGGAGCAGCGAGTTCATCGACCAGACGTCCGGCGTGAGCACGCGCATGACCATCGCCGCCATAGAAAACCTGGTCAGCCAGGTCGAAAAGCGAAGCATTCTGCAAAAGCAAAAGGCCGTCGTGCCCCGCATATGCGATCTGTCCGCCGTGATACCGGCGATGACGGGCAAGCTGGAACTCGTGTACGAAGGTGAACAGGAAGGCGAGGTGAAGGTGGCGGAAGCGCTGATCGGGCGCGCCGTGAAAGAGGTCTTCGGCAATTACTTTCCGGCCGTGTACGACGAGGAAGAGGACCGGGGTACGTGTTACCAGGAGGTGCTCACCTGGTTTGAAGAGGGAAAGACGGTCGAGATTTCCGACACCATGGACGACAAGTCTTATTACAGGGCGCTGAATGGCGTAGGGGGGCTTCGGAGCCTGGCCGGAAAGCATATCTCCACGGATAGCCAGGCGGAACTGGCCGTTGCCATGGAGTTCCTGCTCGAGGGCCTGCACCAGCATTCCAGGATCAGCAAGAACATCGCCGCCGGCCGGCGTTCCTACAGCGATATGATGGGCAGCCTGTTCGATCGCTGAGGGTTCCCCGGCCGAGGTTATTCTATTGACATTACTCACCCCCGGCGTTATCTTTATCTGTTTGTTCGGAAGACCTCAGATCGACGCTGAATAAAGACAGGATGGCACCAGGAGTCAGGCATTGAAAAGCGTTAAGATAATCCTTCCCGACGGCGGTCATTTCGAACTGGAGTCGGGGTCAACGGTCATGGACGCGGTCGCGCGTATCGGTCCCGGACTTAGCAAGGCGGCGCTCGCGGCCAAGATCAACGGCACACAGGTGGGCCTGGACCACAGGCTGTGCGAGGACGCCTCCCTGGAGGTACTGACCTTCAGCAATACCGAGGGTCGCGAGGTATACTGGCACAGTACCACGCACCTGATGGCGCAGGCCACCAAAGAGTTGTTCCCCGAAGCCCGGTTGACCATCGGTCCGCCGATCGAAGAAGGATTCTATTACGACTTCGACATGCCGAAGCCGTTCTCTGCCGATGATCTCGAACGCATCGAAGACCGCATGGTCGAGTTATCCCGGGCGGACATGCCCATACGTCGGAAGGAACTGTCCCGCGAGGACGCCCGCTCTCTTTTTACCGGCCTGGGCGAGTCCTATAAGGTCGAAATGATCGACGATCTCGCCGCGGACGAGGTGATCAGCGTATACGAACAGGGTGAATTCATCGATCTCTGCCGGGGTCCTCACGTCCCTTCGACCGGAAAGATCAAGGCTTTCAAACTGCTGAGCGTCGCTGCCGCCTACTGGCACGGCGACGAAAACAACCAGAGCCTGCAGCGGATCTACGGCGTCTCCTATCCCAGCCAGAAAGACCTCGACGCGTACCTGGAAAGGCGCGCCGAGGCCGAGCGCAGGGATCACCGCAAGCTGGGAAGACAGCTGGAACTTTTCATGTTCCATCCCTTCGCGCCGGCATCTCCCTTCTTTTTCCCGAAAGGCGCCCAGGTCTACAACACCCTGACCGACTACGTGCGGGACCTGTACCGGAAGAACGGCTACGATGAAGTCATCACCCCGCTGATATACGAAGCCGGCCTGTGGAAGATCTCAGGCCATTATGATCATTTCTGGGACGAGATGTTTACCATCAACGCCGATGACCGGGAGTACGCGCCCAAGGCGATGAACTGTCCCAGTCACTGCCTCATGTACGCGGCGGGCTATCATTCTTACCGCGATCTTCCCATCCGGTACGCGGACTTCGCCCGCCTTCACCGGCATGAGCGGTCCGGTGTGACCGCCGGTTTGATGCGCGTACGCTCCTTTTCTCAGGACGACGCCCACATCTTCTGCCGGCCGGACCAGATCAGGGACGAGATCGACAACTTCATAAAAATGCTGCGGGACGCCTATACAATGCTGGGCTTCAACGACACCCGCATCACCCTGGCCACAAGGCCTCCCAAACGCGCGGGCACCGACGAAATCTGGGACCACGCGGAAGAAACCCTGGCCCGGGTGCTGGACAGCCTGGGCATCGCTTACGAGGTAGATCCCGGCGAGGCCGCCTTCTACGGACCCAAGGTGGACTTTTTCGTAAAGGACGCCCTGCAGCGGCCCTGGCAGTTGGGTACTTGCCAACTGGATTTCAATATGCCCGAACTGTTCGGACTGGAGTATATCACCGAGTCTGGCAAACCGGCCCGCCCCGTCATGATCCACCGTACCATACTCGGAAGCCTGGAGAGGTTTCTGGGCGTGTACATAGAGCACTGCGCAGGGGCATTCCCGACCTGGGTGGCGCCCGTGCAGGCAATCGTGATCGGCATATCGGAATACCAGGCGGATTATGTCCGCAAGGTGGAACGGAAACTGGCCGACACGGGCTTCCGGGTGGAGACGGACCTGCGCAACCAGAAGGTGGGATACAAGATACGCGAGGCGGAAACGAAGAAGATCCCCTTCATGGCTATCGCGGGCGCCCGCGAAATGGAGGCCGGCGACGTGTCGGTTCGCCGCCACGGCAAGGGCGACCGGGGGAACATGACGGTAGACGCGTTAATAGATGCGATGAATGAGGAAATCGCCCAGGCGAATCCTTGAGTAGAAACCATAGCGAATCGGGAGGATACCCATTCAAAAGAGATCTGTCAGAGTCAACAGCATGATACGCGTTCCCCAGGTCCGGGTGATCAGCGCGGAAGGTCAGCAAGTAGGCATCATGGATACACAGGAAGCCATTCAACTGGCCTCGGGCGCCGACCTTGACCTGGTGGAAGTGTCGCCCGATGCCCGTCCGCCCGTGTGCAAGATCATGGACTTTGGCAAGTACAAATACGAACAGAGCAAACGGGTAAAGGAATCGCGGAAGAAACAGCATAATACGCAGTTGAAGGAAATCCGTTTCAAAACGCCCAAGATCAGCGACCACGACCTCGAATACCGGGCCGCGCAAGCCCGCGATTTCCTGCAGAACGGGAACAAGGTCAAGGTGTCCGTGCGGTTCTGGGGTCGTGAAATGACCCACGTGGAACTGGGGCAGCAGAAACTGGAGCACATGGCGAAAATACTGGAAGACGTGAGCACAGTCGAGTTGCGGCCCAGGCTGGAAGGACGCAGCATGTCCCTGGTCTTGATGCCCCGATAACAGCCAGGAGTGGATTATGCCGAAGATAAAGACGCTTAAGGCGGCGGCGAAACGATTCAAACGAGTCGCCTCCGGAAAGTTCAAACGTGGTCATTCTCACGCAACGCACCAGAAACTATCTAAATCCGGCAAGCGCAGGAGAGGCCTGCGCGGCACCGCCATGGTGAGCAAAGCCGACGCGCCGCGCCTGAAGCGGATGATGCCGAATTAAACAGCGGATGATTCCGAACTAAACAAGGAACGAACCATGCCACGAGCTACCAACGCCACCGCCTCGCACAGGCGGCGCAGGAAAATCATCAAGCTGGCCAGGGGTTACTGGGGCAGGCGAAACCGCCTCTACAGAACGGCCCGGGAGGCCGTCAACCGGGGCTGGGCGTACGCTTACCGTGACCGGCGCCAGCGCAAGCGTGATTTCCGCCGTCTGTGGATCATCAGGATCAACGCGGCGGCAAGGCTGAATGGTCTTACGTACGGTCAACTCATTCACGGAATGAAGCTTGCCCAAATCGAGATCGATCGGAAAGCCCTCGCCGAACTCGCCGTCAACGATCCTCCCGCATTTGCCGTGGTAGCTGACACGGTAAAGTCGCAATTTTCCTAACGATCACCACGGAAGACCGCAAATCGGCCTGCCGTCCCGTTTTCGGATCCCCGACGACGTGGTTCGGGACTGTTCGTCGGCGGGCGGGGCGTACTTCCACGCCTGCCGGTGCGTCTTCCTGTTTTCCGAAGTACCGGGACCGGATCATCTATGGTACAGGAAGCAGAATCCGTTGAAGCCCGGGCGCTTGAAGAGATCGCCCGCGCCGCGGACCCATCTGACCTGGAAGACATACGCATAAGGTACATGGGGAAGAACGGCAGCCTGACCCGGATCCTGCGATCCGTGGGAACGGCGGCCCCCGAAGATCGTCCCCGGATCGGAGAACGGGTCAACCAGGCGAAGAAAGCCATCGGCGATGCCCTCGAGGCCCGCAAGGCAGCATGCGGCACGGAGCAGGATACCACCACGGGCGGGTCCCTGGACGTCACACTGCCGGGACGCCGGCCGCCCCTTGGGGGCAAGCATCCCCTGACCATGATTCGGGAGGAAGTCACCGAGATCTTCCGGGACATGGGGTTTTCGGTGGTGGACGGTCCCGAGGTGGAATGGGACTACTACAACTTCGAAGCGTTGAATATCCCGCAGGATCATCCGGCGCGGGATATGCAGGACACCTTCTACCTGGGCAGCGACATCGTGCTTCGAACCCATACCTCACCGGTACAGGTTCGGGTTATGGAAAAGCAGAAACCTCCGGTGCGGGTGATCGCGCCGGGCCGCACCTACCGGCACGAGAATCCCGACGCTTCCCATGCCTTCACCTTCCATCAATGCGAAGGGCTGTACGTGGACCGGGGGGTCACGATGGCGCAGCTCAAGGGTGACATGTCCCATTTCGCCCGGAGACTGTTCGGTGAAAAGGTCAAGGTGCGTTTCATCCCTGATTTCTTTCCCTTCACCGAACCCAGCGTACAATATGACTTCTCCTGCATGGCCTGCAGCGGCGACGGTTGCAAGATCTGCAAGAACACGGGATGGCTGGAGATATCGGGCGCGGGCATGGTCGACCCGGCCGTGTTCGGTTTTGTGGACTACGATCCGGAAGAGTACACCGGATACGCTTTCGGCATGGGGCTGGACCGGCTCGCCATGTTCAAGTACGGGATCGACAGCATTCACATGTTCCTCGAAAACGATCTGCGCCTGCTCGATCGGCCATAAGGGCGGTTCGACAGGGAGAGCACCAGAGAGACCCATGGTAATCAAAATACCCCTGACCTGGCTGCGCACATTCTGCGACATCCCCTGGTCCGTAGAGGAACTGGTGGATCGGCTGATCATGACGGGCCTTGAGGTGGACGCCGTCGAGACTTTCGGCAGCGAATTAGAGGGGTTTGTCGTCGGACACGTGGAGCGCGTGGAGCGACATCCCAACGCGGACAGGCTGTCCCTTTGTTCCGTGGACGTGGGATCGGAGACTCTGCAGATCATATGCGGCGCGCCGAACGTGGCCGCGGATCAGAAGGTCCCCGTGGCGCGGGTCGGGGCGGCGCTGCCCGGTGGCATGACGATAAAAAAGGCCAAAATCCGCGGGGTGGAATCCTCCGGCATGATCTGTTCCGAGGCCGAGCTGAACCTGTCCGACGACCATGATGGTATCATGGTGCTCGACGATTCGACCGAGCCCGGCCGCCCATTGAAAGACGTCCTGGGAGGACCGGAGGCGGTGTTGAGCATCGATGTCGGCACCAACCGTCCCGACTGTCTATCCCTGATCGGCGTGGCGAGAGAAATCACGGCCCTGACGGGCGGCGAACTGCGCATGCCGCCTACCGGTATAGATGAGGCGGGTCCTCCCGTCGAGTCCCTGGCGAATGTTCGCGTCGAGGTTCCCCTGGATTGCCCCCGTTTCGTGGGCCGCGTGATCACAGGCGTCCGGATCGAACCTTCACCGGACTGGTTGAAAAGACGGGTAGAATCCGCCGGCATACGATCCATCAGAAATGTTGTTGACGTCACGAACTATGTCATGCTTGAAATGGGCCAGCCGTTGCACGCCTATGACCTGGACAAGTTGGCCGGACATGATATCGTCGTACGGCGTGCCCGCGAAGAGGAGGTGTTTACCACCCTCGACGGCGTGGACCGCAAGCTCGATTCCGAGGTCCTGATGATTGCCGACCATGAAAGGGGCATCGGAGTCGGAGGCGTGATGGGCGGCCTGAATACCGAGATCACCGACGACACCAGCCGGGTGTTCCTGGAGGGCGCCTGTTTCGCCGCGGTACGGGTACGGTGCGGTTCGAAGGCGTTGCAGCTTCAGACGGACGCGTCCCGGCGGTTTGAGCGGGGCATGGATCCGGAATTGCAGGGAGAGGCTGTAAGCCGGGCCGCGGCGTTGATCGCCGAGGTGGCCGCGGGCACGGTGGCCACGGGCGTGATCGACGTCCGAACGCCACCCGAACCGGATCCGGTCATCCACCTGAGCGCGAGCCGCGTAAACGGGTTGCTGGGAACGTGCATAGACCGTGACGAAATCGCCGCACTGATGCGGGACCTCAGATTCGAAGTTCGGACCGAAGACAGCGATCTAGCAGTCCGGGTACCTTCTTTCCGACGGGACATATCCCGCGAAGTGGACCTGATCGAGGAGGTCGCCCGTCTATATGGATACGACCGGATCGAACCCGTCACTTCCTCGCCTCAACACGACGAGTCGCCCGGGGCCCGTGAAAGAGAAAGGGCCCGCCGCGACCATCAGGACGACCCGCAGCGGCTGCGCGATACGATGGCCGGATTTGGTTTCACGGAAGTGGTTACCCACAGTTTCGTGCACCCGGAACGAAACGAACTCATAGATCCCTCCCAACCCAGCTTGCTGATCGACAATCCCCTGAGCCCGGATCTGTCTGCCATGCGCACGAATCTCGCGGCATCCGTGTTAAACGTCGTACGCTGGAACGCCAATCGAAAGGTGCGGGACATTCGTATATTCGAGGTCGGCCGGGTGTTCTGTCCAAAACCCGGCGACCTCCCCGATGAACCCGTCCACCTTTGCATAGCCGTCACGGGACAACGCCACCGCCCCCACTGGGACGGGTCGCCGGGCGCTTTTGACTTCTTCGATCTGAAGGGTCTGACCGAAGCGCTGCTTGAGCGGTTAGGACTTGACAGGGTCGAAACCCTCCCGTATGATAGAGACGACCCACTGTTCGATGTAAACCGGGTCGGTGAACTACGTGCGGACGGGGTGCGGATCGGTCGTTTCGGCGCCGTATCGCACCGGATCCTTGACCGGTACGAGATCCGGGAGCCCGTGTTGATGGGCTTGATCGACTGTGGGATCCTGTTCGGTCGTGCATCTGAACAAAGGGCCTATCACTCGCCGCCGAAGTACCCGGCGGTCGAAAGAGACCTGGCAATTGTCGTACCCGATGAAGTTTCTCATCGGGATATACTGGATGAAATACGCGCGTGCTGCGGCGACCTGCTAGAGGCCGTCGAACTGTTTGACGTGTATCGCGGAGAGCAGATATCCGATGACCGGAAGAGTATGGCGTACGCCCTGCGATTCCGCTCCGATGAACGGACGCTGACGGATGCCGAGGTTTCCTCGCTTCAGGATAAAGCGCTGCGCCGACTGGTAAAGCGGTACCGGGCGGAACTTCGCGCTTAGCTTCGACGAGGCGCGAAAGAACCACTCCAGCGGAGGGAATTATGCAAGAGCAATCCACCATAGAGCTGTTGTTGAACCGTATTGAAACGATGATTGACCTGATTCAGCGACTGAAGGACGAAAACACGGAACTGCGCAACCAGAACCAGAACCTGGAATCACAGGTTCAAGATCTGCAGCGCGTCCAGGAGCAGTCGACCACCTCGAAAGAAAAGCTGGAACAGGAAAATCAGGAGTTGCGCGTCAAGCAGGACGACATCAAGGCGCGCATAGACACCATGCTGTCCCGGCTCGACGTCATCGAGTAAGATCCGCCCCTTTTGTTCTTCCTGTCACTCACGGACGTCCGTATCGAGTGAACCGGTCGCCTGTGTATCAACGGCTCCCTGGCATACAGTTTGAACCTGTGGGAATGCGTCGGTCGGGGACCGGCTGCGGAATCGCGACGCAGGCTTCAAGAGGAGAAAACGGACCGGTAAATTTCGTTCGTATCGCGAACGATTAAGGCATTGGTTACTTACGGGGATGAACACATTATGGATGACTCAAAAGTCACGGTTCGGGTCAACATCTGTGGTACCGAGTATCCTATCCAGGCGGAAGAGGAAGCCGAGTACATTCAACGGATCGCCGCCTACGTCGACGAGCGCATGCGCGAGGTGCCTGTCAGCGTGACCATGCAGTCCCTCACCAGCGTGGCCGTCCTCACGGCGATCAGGATCGCCGATGAGTTGCACAAAGAACGCGCGCAAAAGAAAGAACAGGTTGTATCGGAGTCCATGCAGGATGAACGGATCACGGACCTGATCCGGCGCATGGACGAATTGCTGGAAAACCTCGATTCCTGAACATAAAGGCAGATCGTAAACGGGTGTTTGACCTTGTTGAGGAACGAGCCATGACCGGTTTCAAAACCACTATTGCAGAAGGTGGCTGCCACTATGGTTGTGACGATAAGTCTCTATGCCGGCACCGCCCTGATCATGTTTCTCGTCGGTTGGTACGTTCGAAAGCGTGTCGAAAAACGTAAGTCTGACAGTGCGGAGCGTTTGGCTGAGAGCATCCTAGCAGAGGCGGTGGAAGAAGCTGAAACGATTAAGAAGACGGCCGGGATCGAAACGGAGGAGGAGACCTATCAGGCCAAGGTGAAAATCGAGCGTGAGAGCAACAAGGCCCGCCAGGAATTCCAGCGGGCGGAAAAACGGATCGCGATCAGGGAACAGAATATTGAGCGCAAGGCCGACTATGTAACCAAGCGGGAACGCGGGATCCAGAGTCAACTACGGTCGCTGCAGGAGCGGGACGAGAAAACCGCGGAAGAAGAAGAACGGCTGGAACGCCTGATCAAGCAGCAGACCGAACAGTTGGAACGGTCCGCCGGCATGACGACCGAAGAGGCGAGACGGTCCCTGCTTAGCAACATTGATGCCCGCATCCGCACCGAAGCGGGTCAACAGGCGCGGAGCATCGTTGAAGAAGCCCGCCAGAATGCGGAGATCGAAGCCCGGGAAATCATCACGCACGCGATGCAGAAATACACGCTGGATCACGTGACGGAAACAACGACATCGGTTATTTCGCTGCCCGACAATGAAATGAAGGGTCGCATAATCGGGCGCGATGGACGCAATATCCAGGCGTTCGAAATGACTACCGGGATCGATGTCATCGTCGACGATACGCCCAATGCGGTCGTCCTCTCCGGTTTCAATCCCATGCGCCGCGAAATCGCGAAACTCTCCATGGAGAAGTTGATCCAGGACGGTCGAATACATCCAGGTTTCATTGAGCAGGTAGTCGCCAAGACACAGGAAGAAATCGGCGACCTGATCCAGGAGACGGGAGAACAGGTGCTGTTCGACCTGGGCATAACCGGCGTCCGCCCAGAGTTGGCCATGCTGCTCGGACAGCTAAAGTACCGCATGACCTGCGGACAGAACGCACTGCATCACAGCCGCGAGGTGGCGGAACTGTCGGGTCTGATGGCTCAGGAGCTGGAGATGGACGTCACCATGGCCAGGCGTTGCGGGCTTTTTCACGACATCGGCAAGGCCGTGGACGGCGGACCGGAAGGCGCCCATGGCGAACTGGGAAGGTCGGTCGCTGAAAAGTACGGCGAACCACTCGAAGTACTGGAATGCATAGACTTTGCCCATGAGAACCTGGAAGAGTCCGGCCCCATGGCCGTGGTGGTTAAAACCGCCGACGCCCTCTCCGTGTCCAGGCCCGGCGCACTCAGGGAGCCGTTGGAGAAATTCGTAAGCCGTCTCCGGGAAATGGAAAAGCTGGTGAGTTCCTTTGAAGGCGTATCCAGTGCCTTCGTGATGAAAGCAGGAAAAGAAGTTCGGGTCATGATCAATCACGAAGAAGTGGACGACCTCCGGGCAGTGCAACTCGCCACCGAAATCGCCCGGAAAATCCAGGTCAAGATGGAATACTCGGGTCAAATCAGGGTAACCGTCATCCGGCAGACCCGTGCGGTCGAAATCGCAAAGTAACGGCACGGTCGACGACATGGGCAGGGGAGGAAACCAGGCTTGGGGACTGATGCCGATACCACTATCCTTACCGTTACCGAACTGACCACGGGGATTAAAACGCTGCTCGAAGAGACCTTTCCCTACCTATCGGTCTCGGGTGAAATCTCCAATTACAAAAGGCACTCCTCCGGCCATGCCTACTTTTCCCTGAAGGATGACCGCAGCCAGTTGCGCTGCGTCATGTGGCGTACGGCCAACCGGAAACTGACCTTCGAGCCCGAGGACGGCATGGAGGTGATTGCCCAGGGTGTCCTTTCCGTCTACGAAGTGCAGGGTCAATACCAGCTGGTTGCCCAGCGCCTGAAGCCTGTCGGCGCAGGCGCGCTGCAGGCGGCCTTTGAGCGGCTGAAAGCGCTGCTCGAGCAAGAGGGGCTGTTCCTGGAGGATCACAAGCAGGCGCTGCCTTCCTTTCCCGGGCACGTGGGGGTGATTACTTCCGGCTCAGGAGCGGCGATTCGCGACATCATACAGGTACTGCGTCGAAGGGCGCCCTGGGTATCGATCATCCTGAGACCCACGCCCGTGCAGGGAGAAGGCGCCGCGGCCGAAATCGCGAAAGCCATCGAAGAGATGAACGCTTACGGCGAGGTAGACGTGCTTATCGTCGGCCGAGGCGGCGGTTCGGTGGAAGACCTGTGGGCTTTCAACGAAGAAGCGGTGGTCCGGGCTATATTCAATTCCCGGATTCCCGTGGTCTCGGCCGTGGGACATGAAACGGACTTTACCCTGGCCGATTTCGTGGCAGACCACCGGGCTCCTACGCCTTCGGGCGCGGCCGAAATCGTCGTTCGCGACCTGCGGGAACTGACAGACCGGTTGGATGGATCCATGAAGCGTCTGTGCGGAAGCATGGCCGGGTACATGGACCGGAACCGTCAGCGTGTGGACACGCTGGTCTCCAGCTACGGATTTCGTCGGCCCGTCGACCAGATAGCGCAGAACGCCCAGTTTACCGACGAACTGATCCGCCGTCTGATCGACCGGCACGTCCATGCCCAAGACACGCGAAGCCAGCTCGTGGGCGGCCTGGCCGGTCGACTGCAGGCGCTCAGTCCCCTCTCGGTCCTGGAACGGGGCTACGCGGTCTGTCACAGCGCGTCCGATGGCAGGATAGTCCGCAGCGCCGAAGATCTCCAGATCGACGACCGCGTGAACGTACGGTTACACGAGGGCGAAGCGCTCTGTCGCGTGGAACACTTGCGAGGCAAGTCGGAACCTCCAGCGCTTTCCTCCCGAAAGAAACATCAAAGGGAAGTTTCGGCTTCCTTCAGCCTCTTCGACGAATCTGACCCCAAGGACCATACGTAATCACAGGGATGACCGCGATGAATGAAAAGGAAGGGCCGACCTTCGAGGAAGCGCTGAAGCGTTTGGAGCATATCGTTGAACGCATGGAACGGGGCGATCTTCCGTTGGATGAATCGCTTGCCCTGTTCCAGGAAGGCATCGAACTCTCCCGGATCTGCACGGGACAGTTGAACGCGGCGGACGAACGGGTGCGGAAGCTGGTCCGAGTGGAGAACGGCCGGTTCGTGATCGAACCTCTTGAACCGGAGACACCACCCGGCCAGAGCGACGATCTCACATTCTGATCATGACAACCACCACCGAACATCAGGCATTCCTGGAAGCCCTGGCGGTGCGCAAGGAATGGGTGACCGATTACCTGGAACGTGACCGACGGAAAACGCTTTTCATTCCCCGGGACATACACGACGGGGCGTTCAGTTACCTTCGGGCATCGGGAAAGGTTCTCCGTCCCTGCGTCCTGTATTTTTCCTGCGGCGCCGTCGGCGGGGAGGAGTCGATGGCAACTCCCGCAGCCGTCGCAATCGAACTGTTCCACACCTGGACCATCGTCCATGACGATATCATGGACCGGGACACGCTGCGGCGAGGGGCGCGCACCGTCCACGAGGAGTTTCGGCAACGGGCGCTGGCCACGAAGGAATTCGATGAAGCGGAAGCCTGCCATTACGGACTGTCCATCGGTATCATGACGGGCGAGGTGCAGCACGGGTGGGCGATCGCGCTCCTGTCCGATCTGTACGACGCGGACGTGGGCAACGGCGAAATGGTGATCGAACTGATCCGGTACCTGGAAACGGACGTCCTGCTGGCCCTCGTCGGTGGTCAGGCGCTGGACATCCAGTATGCCAAGGCGCCCATGGACAGCCTGGACGAAGAGGCCGTGACCGGCATGTTCTGGCGTAAAACCGGCGCGCTCTACGAGTTCGCCGGCGCCGCCGGCGCCATGATCGGCCTGAATACGCCGGACCGCAACCACCCCATGGTTCGGGCAATTTCTTCTTTTACGGGCAAGTGCGGTGTGGCCTTTCAGCTTCAGGACGACATTCTGGGCCTCACGGCCGACGAGGCCACGCTTGGAAAACCGGTGTGTTCCGATCTCCGGGAAGGGAAGCGCACGCTGCTGCTAATCCACACGTACCACAAGGCTTCGGTCGCCGAAAGGCAGTTTATGCTCGGTGTCGTCGGAAAACCGGGGGCGACGGACGAACAGATCGGAGAGGTGCGGGAGCTTATCCTGAAGCACGGAGGTCTTGAATACGCCCGATCGCTCATGGAACAACGGGTGGCCGATGCCATTCGAAATCTCGACGCGATTCCCGACTCTTCTTATAAGGGATACCTGTTCAACTGGGCGGAATACCTGATCGGAAGGTCGTTCTGATGAATCGCGTGGGCATCATTGCCAATCCCGCCCGGCCCGTCGTCCGCCACCTGATACCGGAACTCGTCCGTCTCCTTTCGTCACGATCGGGACGACCGGCACTTTCGGCCGAACTGGCCGAAATGGTCACGGAAGAGGAATCCCGGCAGGACTGCCTGATCGTCGAAACGGACGACGGGGCCACACAGGACGTCGACTGGGTCATCGCCATCGGGGGGGACGGGACCCTGCTCAAAACCGCGCGCCTGGTGGGACCTTCCGGCATTCCCATCCTGGGGGTCAACTCGGGTAAGCTCGGGTTCATGATGCAGACGACGCCCGAGGAGCTGGCAATCGCCGTTGAAAGGGTTTTCGATGGCGAGTACACGCTGGACAAGAGGCAGGTCCTGGAGGGAAGGATAGGAAACGGACCTACAACGGAAAACGATCGCGATGAGGGCTTTTGCGCGCTGAACGATATCGTGATCGACAAGGGATCGATCTGCCGGGTCATAGAATTGCGTATTTTCATAAACGGCCAATTTGTAAACAACGTACTCGCCGACGGGTTGATCGTCTCCACGCCGACCGGTTCCACGGCTTACTCGCTGGCGGCGGGCGGTCCGATCGTGGCGCCCGATATGGAGGCGATCGTCCTGTCGCCCATCTGTCCTCATACCCTGTCGAACCGGTCCATGGTGCTTTCCGCGCAGGACCGCATCATGATCGAAGTACGGGCCGACCATCCCGATCTCCTGCTCACCGTGGACGGCCAGGAAAACGTGGCCATACAGCCGGGAAACACTGTCGAGCTCTACCGGGCGTCCCACACCGTCCAGCTGATCCGGTTCGCGGACCGGTCTTTTTACGATGTACTGCGTACGAAGCTGAAATGGGGTGAACGCTGAATCATCCGGGAATCATCCCGTCCCATCAATCCTGGCGTGACCTATGCTCGCAAACCTGAGGGTAAGAAACTACGCACTGCTGGACGAGGTGGATATCGAATTCACCCCCGGGTTGAACGTACTGACGGGTGAAACCGGATCCGGCAAGTCCATCCTGATTGGTGCACTGGGACTCATACTCGGTGATCGGGCCACGTCGGAGTCCATACGAAGCGGCGAGCAGACCGCGACGATCGAAGGGTTGTTTGAATGGGAAAGCGACGCTCCGGTACAGGTTCTGCTGACGGAAATCGGCGTTGACCCTGAAGACCGGACGCTCATTGTCCGGCGGGAGATCAGCCGCGACGGCCGCAGCAGGTGCACGATCAACGGCAGCCTGGTCACGGTCTCCGTCCTCAAGAGACTGGGCGTCCTGCTGGTGGACCTGCACGGACAACACGACCACCAGTCATTGTTGAACCCGCGGACACACCAGGATTTCCTGGACGGATTCGAGGACATCGAAGAACCGAAACAACTCGTCGCCAAAGCCTACCGGCGTTTCACGGAACGGTCCGAAGCGCTGAGAAAGCTGGAAAGTGAACTCGCCAACACCCGGGAGCGGGAAGACCTGTACCGTTTTCAACTGGACGAGCTCGACCGGGCGGAGTTGACCCCGGGAGAGGACGAGGGCCTGGACAGGGAGCGGGCCGTCCTGGAACACGCCGAGCAGTTGATCCGTGTCGCCTCGGACGCCCACGAGGCCCTCTCCGAGCGGGACGACGCCATCGTCGACGGACTGGTCGGGATCATCCGCTTACTCGAGGAATCGGAGCGTATCGATCCCTCGTTGGGCGAAGCCCTCGAGGGTATTCGAGGCGCACGCTACCAGTTGGACGACTGCGCCGACTTCCTTCAGCGGTACCGGGACCGCATCGAGTACGATCCGGTGCGCCTGGAGGAGGTGCTTGACCGCCTGGACCTCATTGGGCGGCTCAAGCGCAAGTACGGCGCCACGCTCGAGGAGGTGGCGTCCTACCGGGACCGGATCGCCGTAGAACTCGATCGAATGGACTCGGTTGACGAAAGCAGGGACCGGTTACGCGCCGAAGTGGAGACGGCCCGGAAGGAACTGACGGAGAGGGCAAGGACCCTCTCGGACCGGCGAAAGCGGGTAGCGCGCAAACTGGAAAGCAGGATGGTGGAGGAGCTGGCGGAACTCGGCATGGAAAAGACGGGATTCGAGGTGAGGATAGCATGGCAGGAGTCCGATGACGGTCCGCTTCGTATCGACGGCTGCACTTACCGGGCGGACGCTCACGGGATGGACCGGATCGAATTCCTGATATCGCCCAATGCCGGAGAAGCGCTCAAACCGCTGGTGAACATCGCGTCCGGCGGGGAGATATCCCGGATCATGCTGGCCCTCAAGGTGATCCTGGCCGAATCGGACCGTATGCCTACACTGGTGTTCGACGAACTGGATATAGGCATCGGTGGACGCATTGCCGAATCGGTCGGACACCGTTTGAAACTGGTGTCCAGGGACCACCAGGTGCTTTGTATTACCCATCTTCACCAGGTGGCCTGCTGGGGCCGTACGCATTTCACCGTGCACAAGCAGTCGACCCGCGGCAAATCCGTCACCCTGGTCGATCATCTGGACGAAGACGGAAGGGTCCAGGAGATTGCCCGGATGCTGGCGGGAGAAACGGTGGACACCATGGCCCTTACCCACGCCCGCGAAATGCTGCGGCGCACGGCGGCGGTATGAACGCCGTACAGGACAGCGACATGAACCCGGATATCGTACCGGATGAGAAGGCGGGAAGGTTCTGGTCGCCGCCCAACATGCTGTCCCTTTCCCGCATGGTCGCCGTACCCTTCATATACTGGGGGTTCGCCCGGGATTCGTACCTGGTCGTTTCCGTCCTGCTTGGCTGGGCCTTTCTGACGGACGCGGCCGATGGTTACCTGGCGCGCCGGTTCGACTGGCAAAGTAAATGGGGGCTCGTCCTCGACCCGCTGGCCGACAAGATCCTGGTCGGCAGCATGGCGGTCTTCCTGGTCCTGTTTCGTGAATTCCCGCTGTGGGCGGCGGCGCTGATCATAGCCCGCGACCTGTCCATTCTGGGCGCAGGCGTTTATCTATATCTCAAACCGGGCAGCATGGTCATACCCGCCGACCGGATCGGCAAGCTGACCACGCTGGTCATGGGAGGCACGCTCATCCTTTACGCCCTGGACCTGCAACCCTACGGGGAGTGGGCCCTGTGGGCGGCGCTCTGTTGCGTCGTCGGCTCGGGCATCCATTACGCCATCGGGTTCGCTCGGGCGGGCGGGATGCAGGCGGCCCGGTCAACGATAAACGGCATCGGCGGCCGCGGATCGACGGGCGGCCAGGGCCCGCCGCGAGGTGGCAGGGTCCCATGAATCGCGGAACTTCAAATTGGGCGGTTACCGGTTGGCAACACCTGTATTTCGAACGGCCGGAAGAATGGAGTATCGGCGCGGTTACGGGAGACCATTCTACGGGCTACCTGCGGCTCGACGATGCGGAAATGCCCCGCTTCGAACTGAGGTGGGAGCGTACCCGCGGCGGGGAGCCGGTCGACCAGGTAGTCGCGAGATACCTGAAGAACCTGACCGGAAAGGGAGGAAAGAAAGCGCCCCCGGTCAAGGTGCGGAGGGACCTGGGACTCATTAAAAACGAGTCTGTATTGCAGGATAGATCGGTGGAGGGGTTCCACTGGCGCACGGAAGGACGAGATCCCCTGCAGGCCTACGGATGTCTCTGGATGTGCGAAGTCTGCGGACGGACGGTATTCGCACAGGTGCTCGGGCGCGCGGGAGAATCCCTCATGGCCCTGGCATCGAAGCTACTGAACACCCTGGACGACCACGCGCGCGGCGAAACGGCCGCCTGGGCCGTTTACGGGATGAAACTCGAACTTCCGGCCGCTTATTCCTTGAAGAAACACTCGTTCCTGACGGGACGGATCGAGTTGACATTTGAAAGCAGTGGCGCCAGATTGGAACTGGAAAGAATGAGTCTCGCCGAGATGCATCTCGAAAACCGGACGTTCGAAGACTGGTTCCAGGATACCTATGGACACGAGATTGAAAACTGGGCCGAATTCCATGGTTCCTGCTTTGGTCACCCGGGTATCCGGGGAACGGGCGAGGGTGTGGATCCCGAGACGGTTCACAGCAAGATGGTATGGCTGCCCTGGCGCCGACCGCGAAAAAAACCATTGAGTTGTTGCGCCTGGCATTGTATCGATGGCAATAGGCTCTATGCGCTGCGCCACATGGACAAGGCGCACCGGTTGGACGTCCTGGATGAAATCGCAGGCACGGTGATGTGCCACTGAATGTACGAGACGGGTACGCCCCTTCCCATGGCGGTAACCGCTCTCACGGGTTGTAAACGATGTCGCTCTTTCGAAAGAAATCGCCCCTCCTGCCGCGAAGGGAGTTACTGCGTTCGAAGCCGGTCCGCAACGGAAGACTGACCTGTGAAGAAAACTCCGACGGGGAAATCGTGCTGGGCATACCCAGGCGTAAGACCTGGTGGATCAACCTGCTGTCCAGGGTATTCTACGTACCTGGCCGGAGAACGGTGGTGCTGGACCGGATCGGTTCCTTCCTCTGGGGGCTCTGTGATGGGCAGAACACGGTGGATCACGTCATTTCTACGATACGGAACGAGTATAAACTCGAACGGAAGGAAGCGGAAGTCTCCACGCTGACCTATCTGAAACAACTCACGGAAAAAGGACTGATCGGACTGGCCGTGGCAAACAGCAAAGGAGAAAAGAACTCATGACGACAGAATCGGTCACGACGGCCGGTACGACCGAGAAGCAGATATCACTGCCCTTGTCCAAGGCGATTGAAATCAGTTTCCGCAGCCTGAAAATCAGGTTCTGGCGATCGATGATCACGATTGGCGGGATCTTTTTCGGCATAGCCTTCCTGATGTCCATCCTGGTTGGAGCATCCATCAACGAGGTGCTCGTGGAAAACGGGTCCCCGCAGGTCAGGGCGCTGCTGGAACAGAAGGGCGCGGACGACGATTCGGCCACGCAACAGGTATGGCTCGTTTCTCTTTCGCTGCTGGTCTGCGTGGTCGGTATCACCAACGCCATGCTGATGTCCGTGACCGAACGGTACCGGGAAATCGGGACCATGAAATGCCTGGGGGCCCTGGACAAGTTCATCATTCAGCTATTCGTGCTCGAGTCCATCTTCCAGGGCCTGGTGGGATCAGTGGGCGGGGTCATACTCGGATGCCTGTTCATGACGGTTTCCATGATGTCATCGTATGGATGGGATCCGCTGGTTCTTTTTCCGGTGATGGATGTCACCCGTAGCGGACTGTATTCGCTGGGCGCCGGGTTGGGCCTCGCTATCATCGGGGCGCTGTATCCCGCGTACAGGGCCTCACGGATGCCGCCGGCCGACGCCATGCGCACGGAAGTTTAACCTCGAATAACTCCTGGAACGCCATGCCGGAATGACCGGACCTGGAACGGACTCGTGAAAGGGGCAGGATATGTCAGAAGAACAGACTGCGGTAATGGATGCACCGGAAACCGAAATGCAGAATATCGTCCGTACACGCGGCGTGAAAAAAGTCTATCAGATGGGTAAACTCTCCCTGGAGGCCCTCAAGGGCATAGACATGGAGGTGCAGCGCGGAGAGTACATATCCATCATGGGCCCTTCCGGTTCGGGAAAGTCCACCCTGTTCAACATGATCGGCGCGCTGGACAAGCCCTCGGAAGGCAAGGTCTACATCGATGAGGTCGACGTCGCCCAGCTGGACGCCTACGAACTGGCCTGGTTGCGATGCCGGAAGATCGGTTACATCTTTCAGACCTTCAACCTGATTCCGGTCATGACCGCCCTGGAAAACGTGACCCTGCCGATGATTTTCGCCGGTCTGGCTACGGATGAAGCCATCGAAAAGGGCGTTAATCTGCTTTCGATCGTGGGCCTGGGAGAACGTGTACAGCACAAACCGCTGGAACTGTCCGGCGGACAGCAGCAGCGCGTCGCCGTCGCCCGCGCGCTGGCCAACGATCCGGCCATCGTCCTCGCCGATGAACCCACGGGAAACCTGGACCGGAAAACGGGACGCGAGATTATCGAACTATTGAGAGAGTTGAACCAGGAAAAGCAGGTGACGATCATTTCCGCGACCCACGATCTGAAGATGCTGGACGTTTCTGACCGCATCCTGTGGGTGCAGGATGGAAGGATAGCCAGGAATCAGCGGCGCGATGAGGTGGACCTGGACCTGGGCCAGATCGGCGCCGAGGACGAATAGAGGGAATGTCAGGCGACGCCCGCCCCGTGACACTTCTTGTACTTCTTGCCGCTTCCGCAGGGACAGGGTGCGTTTCGGCCGACTTTCTGTTCGACCTTGACGGGTTTCGACCGGGATGACCTGTCGTTGGAGCCTGGCCCCCGCCTTCCGCTCCGATGGGCGACGGCGGTTTCTTCGGGATCTTCCGCCGACATGCCGGCCATGGCCGGAGCTTCCTGGCGAATCGCCCGCATGTTGCTCGGGGCTTCCTGTCGCGGCACCTGCGTTTCGGCCAGTTCGGCGTTGAACACGGTCTTGACGATCTCCTCGTCCAGCCGGTCCCACAATTCTTCGAACATCGCGTAGGCTTCTTTCTTATACTGGATCAGGGGATCCAACTGGCCATAGGCGCGCAGGCCGATGCCCTCCCGCATCCGATCGATCTCGTACAGGTGCTCCTGCCAGGCGTTGTCGATGACGTGGAGGGTTGCGAAGCGCTCGAGGTCGCGCATCAATTCCGGTGACGGCGCCAGACCCGCTTCCTTTCGCTCATATGATTCCAACATCTTCTCGTTGACCAGTTCCACCAGCGACTCCACGTTCAAATCGGACATTTCTTCTTCGGCCACCACCACGGCGACGTGAAAGTTGCGAGCCAGGTCGGCGCTCAACGCATCCAGCTCCCAATCCTCGGGATAGCTCTTGGGATCGGTGTATTCCACGACCTTCCGTTCCGCTACGCCGCGTATCATATCGATTACGTCGTTCCGGAGGTCTTTTCGCTCAAGGGCGTGCAGGCGGCGGTCGTACACGGCTTCGCGCTGCTGATTCATGACGTTGTCGTACTCGAGCACGTGCTTCCGCATGTCGAAATGCTGGGCTTCTACCCGCTTCTGAGCCCGTTCTATGGACCGGGTGACCATGGAATGTTCGATCACTTCGCCTTCCGGTATCTTCAGGCGGTCCATGACGGCGGCGATGCGCTCGGACCCGAAGAGACGCATCAGGTCGTCCTCGAGAGAGAGGAAGAAGCGCGAGGAACCGGGGTCCCCCTGGCGACCGGACCGGCCGCGGAGCTGCCGGTCGATGCGCCGGGCTTCGTGGCGCTCCGTTCCTATGATGTGGAGTCCGCAGGGCATATCGGCTATACAATCCCTTACGGTCAGTCCTTCCGCGGTGGGTGTGTTTAATGGTTCGCCGTTCTCCAGGTGGCAGCGATCGCACTTCACCACGCCGGCGCCGAGTTTGATGTCAGTCCCCCGGCCAGCCATGTTCGTGGCGATGGTTACGGACTCGGGCTGCCCGGCATTCGCGATGATTTCGGCCTCCTGCTGGTGGAACTTGGCGTTGAGCACGTTGTGTTTGATGCCCCGCCTTTTCAGCATGCGGCTCAGCGTTTCCGAGGCGTCGACGGACGTGGTCCCGATCAGGATCGGACGACGACGGGTGTTTATCTCCTCGATCTCGTCGAGGACAGAGTTGTACTTCTCCCGGCGGGTCCGGTAGACCAGGTCTTCGTAGTCCATGCGCCGGACGGGTTGGTTGGTGGGTATTTCAACCACGTCCATCTTGTAGATCCCGAAAAACTCGTTCGCTTCTGTCACCGCCGTACCGGTCATGCCCGCCAGCTTATCGTACATGCGAAAGTAATTCTGAATAGTGATGGACGCGACCGTTCGGGTTTCCTGCTCGATCTTCACGCCTTCCTTGGCCTCAATAGCTTGGTGCAGGCCTTCGGCCAGGCGCCTGCCGTACATCAGGCGGCCCGTAAACGTGTCGACCAGGACGACCTTGCCGTCCTCGATCACGTAGTCGATGTCCTTCTCGTAAATCGCGTAGGCCTGGAGCAGCTGGTGCATGTTGTGGATCCGTTCGCTGCGTTCGGCGTACAGTTTCTCCAGCTGGGCTTTTTTCTCGTCCTTCTGCGGCTCGGTGAGGCTCGCGTCGGATTCGATTTCCACTATGCCCTCGCTGAGATCGGGAATGATGAAGAGCTCCTGTTCGCCCGGCGAGAGCAATTCCCTGCCCTTCTCGTTGATCTCGGTGTGGCGGGTCTTTTCGTCCACCGTGAAAAAGAGTTCATCGTCCAGTTCCGGCAACTTTTTCTCCCGGATGAAATCACCTTCCACCTGCTGGATCAGTTTCTTGATGCCGGTCTCCTGCTGAAGTTTGAGCAGTTTCTTGTTCTTAGGCATGCCCCGCTGCGCCTGTAACAACTTGATCCCGGAGTCGAAGGCGTCCTCGGCTTCATCCAACACCACTTCGGCCTCTGCGATGATCTTGGCCACGAAGCGGGTTTGCGCGCGCACCAGTTTCTGTACGTCCGGCAGCGATTCGGCGTACTTGCCGCTGTTCGATTCGCTCACCTCTCCGGCGATGATGAGGGGCGTGCGGGCTTCGTCGATCAGGATCGAATCCACCTCGTCCACGATGGCGTAGCTGCGGCCCCGCTGCACGCGATCCTCCAGACGCCACTTCATGTTGTCCCGGAGGTAGTCGAAGCCGAATTCGTTGGTGGTGCCGTAGGTAACGTCCGCCAGGTAGCCTACCTTCTTTCGGTCCATATCGGGATCATTGGTCTCCAGGCATTCGACGGTGAGACCGAGGAACTCGAAGACCGGCCCCATCCAGGCCCGGTCGCGGTTGGCGAGGAACTCGTTGTGCGTCACCAGGTGGGCGCCCTGGCCCGTCATGCCGTTGAGATACATGGGGAACAGGGCTACGAGCGTCTTGCCCTCTCCCGTCGCCATCTCGGCGATCTTACCCTCGTGGAGCACGATACCGCCGATGATCTGCACGTCGTAGGGCGTCATGTCCCAGACCATCTCGCCCTGACCCGGAACGGTCCAGGATTTTCCGATCATGCGCCTGCATGCTTCCTTTACCAGGCCGAAGGCTTCGGGCAGGATATCGTCCAGCGACTCGCCTTCTTCCCACCTGGACCGGAACTCCCGCGTTTTATCGGGGAACTGATCTTCCTCCAGCGCACGGTATTCGTCGGCCCAATCGTTGACGATTTCAACGATGGGTTCCAGTCGCTTGATGTCCCTGTCGTGCTTGGTGCCGAAAGTTTTGGCGATCAGTCCCTTCATCTGCGTGAGCATGTCTCTTCTTCCCTCATTCCCGTATCCGGGACCGTACTCGATTCCGACTGGTTTACCACGGATAAAACTACAGGTGAAACGGGCTTGAAACAACTCTTTTCTTAGAACCGGCCAGACCGGTCCACGGTTCCAAACGACACGAAAAAACCCCGGCGCGTCTTCGCTTTCGCGCCGGGGTTGCGTGCTGTATCCAAACGAGGCTTACCGCTTAGTCATCATCCCGGAGATAGGGACTGAGCTTACCGCTGCGGGTCGCGTGCCGCAACCGCTGCAGTGCCCGTTCCTTGATCTGGCGAATCCGTTCCCTCGTAAGACCGAAACGAATGCCGATTTCCTCGAGCGTATGGGCCCGTACCGAACCTACACCGAAATACAGGCGGATAACCTCCGCCTCGCGGTCCGGAAGCGTGTCCAGCACCTTGCCGACATCCGACTTCAGGAACTGCATCATGGTGTTTTCGTCCGGCGCCGTCTGCATTTCATCGGGCAGGAGGTCGAGCAGGCTGCGGTCGTCATCGTGATTGAAGGGAACATCGAGGGAAATGCAATGGCTGAAAGAACTGAGGGCTTCGTTTATTTCTTCGACCGTGATGTCCATTTCCTTGGCGATTTCATCGATATCGGGTTTGCGGCCTAGTTCGTGCTGAAGATGTTTGGAGGTTTGCTTGATACGTCGGAGTTCTTCGGATCGATTAACCGGAACCCGCACGGTTCTCGATTGATTGGCTATGGACTGAATGATGGCCTGGCGTATCCACCAGACGGCATAGGAGATAAACTTGTAACCCCGTGTTTCATCGAACTTCTTGGCGGCCCGCATCAGGCCCATGTTTCCTTCGTTGATCATGTCCAGCAGAGGCAAGCCGTAGTTCTGATACTGACGGGCTACGCTGACGACGAATCTCAGGTTGGCCTTCACCAGCTGATCCAGTGCTTTCTGGTCACCTTGCTTGATCAGGCGGGCCAGCCTGACTTCCTCTTCGGCCGTTATCAGAGGATACTTGGACATTTCGGCCAAGTAGCGATACAGCGCCTGTTCGTATCTCGCCCCGTTACCATAGGACTCTTGATATGATGTGCCGATTTTGCGTCACCTCCCCTCCGCGCCATGCACCACGCCTGGTCTGCCTGTTCCGCTCCGGCCTATGCAGGCTCGGGTCCCGTCACAACGTGTTCCCTTGTGGTAAAAACGGTGTGTCGAACGATGCGTGCCATACAGGATCCTGTCGGAGAAAAGCGAGCGGCAAAGACGCCATCGTCAGACATTCGGAAAGGATAATCCAGCGGGTGCGGTAAATACCTGAATATACGATGTTACCCAGACTGCGGGAACTGAGACGGGTTGCCATCAAACAAAACCGGAATCCAGATGTACGGGCTTATAAGAGGGCTTAGCCAGGGTGACAGTCCCCAGTACTCCCAAAATACATCGAATGGCCCGGTAAGTCAAGTGTTTTCCCTTTAGGATTGACATACGTGGTGCCCGTGGATAAATTGGCACTCTCAGAATCGGGCAAAGGTTCGCGTGACCCGTGTTCCATCCCGTGGGGTAAACAGCGGATGACCTCCGAATCGCAAACCTGGCGTATCGCTGTCGTGAACAAGGAAGACGTGGTGGACGCCGTGGGAGAAGGGCTCCGCGGCGATATCATGGACCTGGGTATCTACGGGGTCGAGCATGTGCGGCACGTCCGGCTCTATGCCCTCCACGGCGCGCTGTCGGATTTCGAAGTGGATCGGATCACCACGGTTTTACTCACCGATCCGGTCTCCCAGGACCACCTTGAAACGGACACCCGCGCCCTGCCGGTCAAGTCCGGGGAATGGGGTGTGGAGGTGTGGTTCAGACCAGGTGTAACCGACGCCGTGGGCGAGACGACCTTGAAAGGTGGTCTTGACCTCGGGATTACCGGGATTGAATCGGTGGACACGGGAAGGGGATATATCCTGGCGGGTTCGTTTGGCAGGCCGCAGATCGACACCATCTGCCGACGCCTGCTGGCCAACGACGTGATCGAGAGGTATACCTGCTACAAAGGGAGCAAATGACTTCCGCCACCGATACCACGGTAGATAACCTCCGTCTGCTGAACGCTTCCGACGACGAAATGATGCGGTTGAGCCGGGAAGGCATGCTGGCCCTGAACCTGGAGGAAATGCGGTCGATACGGCGTTATTTCGCCGCGATCGGCCGCGATCCGACCGACGTGGAAATCGAAACACTGGCGCAGACCTGGTCCGAGCACTGCAAGCACAAGGTCTTCAACGGAGTCATCGATTACGTTGCGGACGGTACGACAGAGCGCATAGACAACCTCTTCGCCCACACTATCAGGAAGGCGACCGAGGATATCCGCCGGCAGAAGGGTGATGAAGACCGGTGCGTATCCGTGTTTGTCGACAACGCGGGCATTATCGAGTTCGACAAAGATTACCACCTCGTTTTCAAGGTCGAGACCCACAACCATCCGTCGGCGCTGGATCCCTATGGCGGAGCCAACACGGGGATCGGCGGGGTCATCCGCGATCCGCTCGGCACGGGCCTGGGCGGAAGACCCATCTTCAACACGGATGTGTTCTGTTTCGCTCCACCCGACTTCTCCTACGACGAGCTTCCTGAAGGCGTGTTGCATCCGAAGCGGATTTTCAAGGGTGTCGTCGCGGGTGTCAGGGACTACGGCAACCGCATGGGCATACCGACCGTCAACGGGGCCATCCTGTTCGATGAGCGTTTTCTGGGCAACCCGCTGGTGTACTGCGGCACGGCCGCCGTCATTCCGGTTGACCGGTGTGACAAGTCGGCCGAACCTGGTGACTACATCGTAACCATCGGCGGCAAGACGGGCCGGGACGGCATCCACGGCGCCACGTTTTCTTCCATCGAACTGACCGATACCTCGGAATCCACCGCTACGCAGGCCGTTCAAATCGGCAATCCCATCGAGGAGAAGAAGATCCTCGACGTGCTGATGCAGGCCAGGGACCGCATGCTCTACCGGAACATCACCGACTGCGGCGCCGGCGGGTTTTCGTCGGCTATCGGTGAGATGGGCCAGGAAACGGGCGCGGTGGTGCACCTGGAACTGGCGCCCCTCAAATACGGTGGATTGAAACCGTGGGAGATCTTCCTCTCGGAATCCCAGGAGCGCATGATCCTGGCAGTCCCGCCCGATCGCATCGAAGCGCTGCGGGAACTCTGCGCGAGCGAGGACGTAGAGGCCACGGTGATCGGCGCATTTACCGGCGACCGGCGGTTGAGGGTAACCTGCAGAGACGTTCAAGGGGACAGTGAGCAGACCACCGTCGCGGACCTGGACATGGAATTCCTGCACATGGGGGTGCCGCGCATCGTCCGGACGGCCCGGTGGGACCCGCCGGACCATCCCGAACCCGCCGAATCCGACCGGCCCGATCCCTCCTGGAGCCTGACCCGGCTTCTGGCGTCGTGGAACGTCGCGAGCAAGGAATGGGTCGTGCGGCAATACGATCACGAGGTACAGGGCGGCAGCGTACTCAAGCCCCTGCAGGGCGCCCGTAACGACGGACCCGGGGACGCCGCCATCGTGCGCCCCGTGCTGTCGTCGAACAAGGGCGTCATCGTCGCCAACGGCATCAATCCATCGTATGCCGACATCGATCCCTACTGGATGGCGGCCTCCGCCATAGACGAAGCCCTGCGCCAGATCACCTGCGTAGGAGGAAGCATCGAACATACCGCGCTGCTGGACAATTTCTGCTGGGGCAACCCGGACAAGACGGACCGGCTCGCCGCGCTCGTCCGAGCTGCGCGGGCCTGTTACGACACGGCCGTGGCCTATGGCACGCCTTTCATATCCGGGAAAGACAGCTTTTACAACGAGTTCTCTGACGGCAACCGGACCATCGCCATTCCGCCCACGCTGCTCATATCTGCCATCTGCGTGATGGACGACGTTCGCCGGGCCGTCAGCATGGATGCCAAGTCACCGGGCAACGCGATTTACGTGGTGGGACTTACCCGCAACGAACTGGGTGGTTCCCAGTACTACCGCATGCTGGGACACATCGGCCGAAACGTACCGACCGTGGACGCCGCCGCCGGCAGTGGGAACATGAAGGGGTTGCACCAAGCCATGTTCCGGGGGCTCGTGGCCGCGTGTCACGACTGCTCCGACGGCGGGCTGGCCGTGGCCGCGGCGGAAATGGCCTTCGCGGGGGGATTCGGCATGACGATGGACCTGGGTGTCGTTCCCCGGGACCATGACGCGGACCGCGACGACATCGTCCTTTTTTCCGAATCCAACAGCCGCTTCGTGGTGGAAGTGCCCCGGGGCCGCGAGGCTGATTTCGAAGCGCAAATGAACGGATGTCCCTTCGGCCGCGTGGGTGTCGTAACCGGCGGTGATCGCTTTCTCGTGCGCGGCCTGGGCGGAGAAGAGGTCGTATCGTCGGACCTGCGCACCTTGAAGGAAGCCTGGCAGCGTCCACTGAGATGGTGACGCGCCAAGGCGTTAAGCCAGTCATTCCCTTCCGAATCCGGGAGAGTTCATGCCTACTGCTTCCGTCCTGATTCTGCGAGCCGCGGGGATCAACTGCGATGACGAAACGGCGCACGCTTTCCGCCTCGCCGGAGCGACGCGGGTGGATCCCGTGCACATCAACGAATTCATACGCGAGCGCCGCAGCCTGTCCGAGTACGACATACTGGTCCTGTCCGGCGGCTTCTCCTACGGAGACGATATTTCAGGCGGCAAGGTGCTCGCCAACGAACTGCAGTGCAGGCTGATGGACGACGTGGAATCCTTCATCGGGGACGGTAAACTCATTCTCGGCATTTGCAATGGTTTCCAGGTGCTGGTCAAGATGGGACTCCTGCCCCAGACGAAAACGGGCGAGAGACTGCAGGAAGCGACCGTGTTTTACAACGACTCCGGGAAATTCGAGTGCCGTTGGGTCTACCTGCGCGGAAATCCGGAGAGTCCCTGCGTTTTCACCCGCGACATGCCGGAGATCATATACATTCCGGTCGCGAACGGGGAAGGCAAGGTCATGCTGGCTTCACCGGAAGTGCGGGAACGACTGAGTTCCGGCGGTCACGTCGCGCTTCGGTACACCAATCCGCCATGGGTAGACGCCGGGGAGGCCGGGTATCCCTGGAGCCCGAACGGTTCGGTGGATGCCATCGCCGGGATTTGCGACGGAACCGGACGTATCTTCGGGCTCATGCCTCATCCGGAGCGTTACACGCACCCGACCCATCATCCGCGGTGGACCCGGGAGGGATGCAGGGAGCCTGACGGACTGCACATATTCCGGAATGCCGTGACCCATGCACGCGGGATCCAATAGCTTCTGACGGGAGCGATTCAATTGAGCTTGCCTCCGTTCAGCCGAGCCATCGAACGCCGCATGCACGCGATCGGGATTCTCTTGGTTCCGGTCGCGGTCTTCGTCCTGGTCAGCCTGGTAACCCACGCGGAAAACGATTACCCCAATTCAAGCCAGGGCCCGGAGGAAGTGGTCAACCTGGGCGGCCGTCCGGGCGCCCTGATTTCCTACGGCGCGATGATCGCCCTGGGATACGGGGCATACGTCCTGCCCATTCTCCTGGGATTACTTGCCTGGAACCGGATCCGGGTTCAGCGACCGGTGATACTGCTCGCGCAATCCGGTTGGCTCCTGGTCCTCATGGTAATCGGAATCGCCACGGGGAGCCTGGTCCCGATTCTTCCGGAGTCCCTGCGGTTTAAGATCGGCGGCGTCCTGGGATTCTACCTCGGAAGGCAGATGGCGGGCGTTCTGGGCGTGGACCTCTCGCTGGCACTGGGAAGCGTTGTTTTTCTTGCAATCCTCGGAATCATGCTGTACCGGATCAGACGCAAGTCCCTCCGACAGCGGATCGCACCGGAGCAGGATTCAAGATGAGTTCTGACCTGCAGGTTTCCCTGACCCGCCTGTGTTCGCCTGGTCCGCCTGGCCCGCCTGGCCCGACCACGAAAGTCTCCCATGATGCGATACTGGCTGCTCCTGGTCGTTCTGATTTCCTCCCACGCGCTCGGGAGCCCGCCGCCCGATCAGCAATCCTTGCGTCAGGCCGCCGTCCCCGAAGGCGCAGGGAAGATATCGGACCGCCTTCGGAACGCACTTGCTTCGAGATTGCCCGGCGAGTCGATGAAGGTCTGGGTTTACCTGGCGGACAAGGGGATCCAGGACGAGGGGGAGATACGTGCCGCACTGAAAGCCGCCGAAGACCGCCTGACGCCCAGGGCCCTCCGCCGGCTTTCTACACGAAGCGAAAGGCTGACGGGATGGGAGGACATTCCGGTCCATGCTCCCTACCTTGAAAACATCGCAGCTTCGGGCGGGCGGATACTCCAGGTGTCCCGGTGGATCAACGCGGTGAGCGTATCCGTCGCGCCGGCGGATATTCAACGCCTGGCCGACCAGTCTTTCGTGCTGAGAATCGAAGCGGTTACCACCTTGCGGCGGCCGGCGCCGATCCCGCCGCATCAACCTGGACAGGCGGAAACCGGTTTCCGCCTCCGCGCAGTCCGCGCCACGCAACTCGATTACGGACCCTCGTACATCCAGGTGAATCAACTGCGTGTACCGGAACTGCACGACCTGGGACTGTCGGGCCACGGCGTGCTGGTGGCGCTCTTCGATACGGGATTCAAACTGGATCACGTGGCGTTCGACAGCCTTAGAACCCGGGTAGTGGGAGAACGCGACTTCATTCAAGACGAACTCGGATTCGGTGAAATCGAATTTCACGAACACGGTACGCAGGTTCTGTCGACCATCGGCAGTTATGCGCCGGGTCAGCTGATCGGGCCGGCCTACGGTGCCCGTTACCTCCTGGCCAACACGGAGTCCGTACCCTTCGAGATGGAGATCGAGGAAGACTGGTGGCTCGCCGCCATGGAATGGGCCGATAGTCTCGGGGCGGACGTGATCAGCAGTTCAGTCGGGTACAGCGACTGGTATATGTATTCCGACATGGACGGGGAAACGGCCGTCGTCACGAGGGCGGCGGCGACGGCGGCGCGCCGCGGTATCGTGGTCGTGAATGCCATGGGGAACCTGGGTGGTTTCCCTTACGAAAAGATGGGTGCGCCGGCCGACGCGGAAGAGGTGGTTTCCGTGGGCGCCGTCGATGCCGCGGGCAGGCGAACTGCGTTCTCGTCCATCGGTCCCACCTTCGACGGCCGCATCAAGCCGGACGTGATGGCCATGGGGGAAGGCGTCTATACGGTGGATCCCCTTTCCATGGACGACTACCTTCGGAGCGACGGCACTTCCTTCTCTGCGCCCCTGGTGGCGGGCGTGGCCGCGCTGCTGCTGGAAGCCTATCCCCACTGGACGCCTGACAGGGTGCAACGGGCGCTGCGGAGTACCGCAACCCAGGCCGCCGTGCCGGACACGCTGAACGGTTACGGCATTGTCCACGCGCTCAACGCCCTGTTAACGGAATCACGGGGAACAGTGCGTAATCTGACCGCCGAAAGCGGTCCAAGCGGGGTGTTTTTGTCCTGGACCGCCGGGCTGGAGATCAATCTCCTCTCCTACCGGATCGAGCGCAGGGACTACCCCGACGGAACTTTCGAACTGCTTTCCTCCATACCCGTAACGCGAACAGGAGGCAACAACGAAGATTCGAAATCCTATTCCTTCACGGATACGGCCGTCCAGCCGGGATCGTCGTACGAATACCGGTTGCAGCCCGTCGGCCGGGAAGGCTTCCTGCTGTCTGCGGAGCCCGTAACTTCACGGATTACCTATGATCCCGGGGCCACAACCCTCCCGGTGGCGAAGCTGTATACGAACGCGCCGAATCCATTTGCCGCGAGCACGCATCTACGCTATGAACTGACGGAATCCTCCCGAGTTACATTGACGATTTACAATCTGCTCGGCCGGAAGGTACGGGTACTGGTCGATGCCGATCAGGCGCCGGGCAGATACTCGAGGATATGGAACGGCACGGATGGTGCCGGTCGGACCGTTCCGAGCGGAGTTTACTTCTACAGGTTGAAGGCCGGCGCTTTCGAGGAGGGCGGCAAACTGCTTCTGCTGCGCTGAACCCGGTCCCTGTGCGCGGTTGGGCACGCTCGGCCCGGACGCATGAATTTCAGGCGATGATCCCGGGACCGCGATCTGGATAAAGGACTTGACAACCGCAGGAGCTTGTGGTTATATAGATGAGCAGCATATGGTGTTTCATGCCGGTTGGATAGCAAGACCGCGGAAATCAGACCACTTACGACCTTTGCAAGGGGGGGTTGAATATCATGGTCACCGTAACGGATATTGCAGTCGACAAGATTAAAACCATGATAGAGGATCAGGGCAATCCGGATCTCGCACTGCGCGTTATGATCGCCGGCGGCGGCTGTTCCGGTTTTCAGTACCGTCTTGCTTTCGACAAACAATCTACCGATAGCGACCAGATTATAGAGCAGAACGGCATCAAGGTCTTTGTCGACAGCAAAAGCGCCATTTACCTGATGGGTGCGGAACTGGACTACGTAGAAGGGCTTATGGGCGCCGGTTTCAAGGTCAACAATCCCAACGCCAAGGGTTCCTGCGGTTGCGGCGAGTCTTTTTACGTATAAGCCCGTGTAGCGTATACCTGGCACACCGGCATTCCGTTAGTGCGGGTCGATAACTTTGGCAGCGGAATCTGAAACCCACCAGACGTCTTTGACCGGCATCCGGCACGTCATCGCCGTGGCCAGCGGCAAGGGCGGTGTAGGCAAGTCGACCGTCAGTGTCAATCTGGCCCTGGCCCTCGCCGAAGTGCAACAGTCGGTGGGCCTGCTCGACGCAGACGTGTACGGCCCGAATGTACCCCAGATGATGGGCGTTACCGGGTCCCTCGAAAAAGATCCTTCCGGAAGAATTCAACCCATCATTCAGCATGGTATTCGACTGGTATCCGTCGGTTTCGTCGCGGGTCCGTCGGACGCGGTGATCTACCGCGGCCCCCTTGTCGGGAAGATGGTCAAGGGGTTTCTCGGAAACGTGGCCTGGGGCGAGCTGGATTATCTGGTGGTCGATCTGCCTCCCGGCACCGGTGACGCGGCGCTTACCCTGGTCCAGTCTACCGAGCTGACCGGGGCCGTCATCGTCACGACACCCCAGCAGGTCGCCCTGTCGGACGTCCGCAAATCTATCACGATGTTTCAGCGCCTGCGGGTTCCCGTACTGGGTATCGTCGAGAACATGAGTTTCTACGTCAGCGCCGAATCGGGTGATCGGACTGAGCGGACCAGGCGGACTTACATATTCGGCCAGGGCGGTGGCAGGGCGCTGAGCGACGAGTTGGGTCTGCCCTTCCTGGGAGAGATCCCCCTCTCGCCGGCCGTCTGTGCGGGGGGAGACGCCGGCGTACCGATCTTCCTCGACCCGGCGCGTACCGAGGAAATGGCGGCCTTCAGAAGTATCCGGGCGTCCGTCGTGGCCGAAATCGAAAGCCAGGCGGTGTCTGTGCCCGTCGTGGTTCGCTCCTGATGCTGCTGCTCCCCCGGGCCGTGTACGACAACATGGCCGCCCATGCCGTCGAGGAGTATCCGCAGGAGTGCTGTGGTTTTCTCACGGGAACGGATGATCCGGATACCTGGCGGGTACACCGTTGTACGAACATTCAGAACGAACTGCACGCGAAGGATCCGGCGCAATATCCGAGGGATGCCCGGACTGCCTACGTATTCAGCCGCGAGGACATGGAGACATTGTTCTTCGGACGGTTCGAACCACCCGGCGCGCGGGTCATCGGATTCTACCATTCCCACCCGGACCAGCCGGCGTATTTCTCGAAAAAGGACCGGATGGATGCCCTGACCGACTGGCTGGACCCGGAACCGGGTTACCTGGTCCTTTCCGCCACGGTCGATACCGTGAGCGAAATCAGGATGTACCGGTGGGTGGACGATGAGACCGGATTCATGGAGATACCCGTCAAGGTGGTATGATCCTTCATCGGGAGCAGGCTCATGAAAGAAGTTTTTGACGAGGTCGTGGAAGTACTGTCGCGGGGTGAAAGGGCGGCGCTGTCCACCATCGTATCGAGCAAGGGATCGCTGCCGATGAGCAAGAAGGCGAAAATGCTCGTCAAGAGCGACGGTACCTTTACGGGAACGGTGGGCGGGGGATGCCTGGAAGCAGACGTCTGGGTAGAGGCGCGGGAGGTGATGGAACGGTCTTCGCCCCGGTTGCAGCATTTCATTCTGACCGAAAGGCACGCCGGCGACGAGGGACTGAACTGCGGCGGCAACGTGGAGATCTTCACGGAACCGATCAAGTCGGGACCGATGCAGGAGATATTCGAAGCGATCCGCCGCCTCCATGAAACGCGGGGCATCGGACTGATGGCCACGCTGGTGTCGGGACAAGGCGGTGCGGAAGGCAGCAAGATGCTGGTCACCGAGTCGGGAGAGACCATCGGGACCCTGGGAGACCCCGCGCTGGATGACCGGGTCCGGCTGGATTCGGACATCGAAATCACAGAGAACCTGCTGAAGGTGGTCACGCTGGAGCACGAAGGAGTGGAGACCCGGGTCTTCATCGAGTCCATCTGGCCGGCGCCGCAACTGTTCCTGTTCGGCGGCGGTCACGTCGCCAGGGCCATTGCCCGGATCGCCGCTTCCGTGGGATTCAGGATCATCGTGGTGGACGACCGTCCGGCGTTCGCGAACCATGAACGGTTTCCCGAGGCCGACGAGGTAGTCGTGGACGACTTCGACGAGGTCGTCGGCAAACTGCCCATAGACGGCTCATCCTACCTGGTTGCCGTGACCCGGGGCCACCAGTGGGACCAGCCCGTCATCGAGCAGGCGGTGTGGACCGACGCCGCGTACATCGGTATGATCGGCAGCCGTCGGAAAATCGTCCTGATGTGGAAGAAACTGGAAGAAAAGGGAATACCCAGGCACCTGCTGGACCAGGTGCACGCGCCGATCGGCGTGGAGATTCAGGCTGATACCCCCGAGGAGATCGCGGTCAGCATCATGGCCGAGTTGATCGAGTTCCGGCGGTCCGGCGGAAAGCCGGCCCATCTTCTTTCCACGGTGAAGGAAGAAGCGGAAGCGGGGAGTACCCGCCGGTAGCGTTTACCGGCATCCTATAATTCGTCGCGGTTATCCCCGATCTTCGCGACAGCCCGGACGATATCGTCCATGTCCCCCCGGTCCCCCAGCAGCACATTCTGCGTGAACCAGACCGACTCCGAACTGCATGCCCTTTCCGTTACCGGCAGGTACATCTCGCCGAACTCGATGGCCGACAGCGCCTTGCTTTGATAATTGCCATAGTTCCGGTCCCTGAAAACAGGTTGTTTGTACAGGGGTATGGAGTAACCGGGACTGGCGGGAATGCCCTCGGCGCGAAGGGCTTCGATGAACCGCGTTTTCGGGACGCCACGGAAGGCTTCGTCGCTGTACTTGAACAGGTAGATATGTCGTGCGTGACGGTCGGCCTTCGCGGGCCTGGACACCGGAAGGATGCCGTCGATTTTCCCGAGCCGTTCGGTCAGGTACTCGCCGTTCTCGTGGCGCTTGCGTACCTGTGATTCGAGATGCTCCATCTGGATCAGGAGCAGGGCGCCCTGCACTTCGGTCATCCGGTGGTTGCCGGCCACGCGGTAGTGGTTGTACCGGGGTCCCGATGCGGCGTGTCCACAGTCGGCGAGGGACCGCGCCGCTTCCGCCAGATCGTCGTCGTTGGTCAGCATGATGCCACCCTCGCCGGCGTTGAGGTTCTTAGATGACTGGAAGCTGAAGGCCCCCATTGCGCCGATACCGCCCACACCCTGTCCTCCCCATCGCGCGCCGTGGGCCTGGGCCGCGTCTTCTATCACGGCCAGGCCGTGCCGACCCGCAATTTCGCCGAGCCGGTCCATGTCCGCCGGCAGACCCGCGAAATGGACCGCGACCACGGCCTTTGTTCGCGCCGTTACTGCCTGTTCGACCAGTCGGGGATCCAGGTTGTAGGTATCGGGATCTATGTCGACGAACACGGGTACTGCATTCGACATCACGATTGCGCTGGCCGACGCGATGAACGTATAGGCCGGAACGATGACTTCGTCGCCGGGTTCGATGGCGACCGCCTGCAACGCGAGACACAGCGCCGTGGTTCCGTTGCTGACGGCGATGCCGTGGGCGGTCTGCTGGAACGCGGCGAAGCGCTTTTCAAAGTTTCGTACTTTCTTGCCCTGGTTGCTTCCCCACAGTCCCGAGCGTATGGTTTCGCTGGCGGCCCGGGCGCTGACTTCCAGGTTCATGGGCCAGGAGGGGAAGGATACTGTTCGTACCGGTGCCGCACCATTTATGGCCAGTCGGGGCATGGAGTTCTCCCGGGAATCAGTTGAAGAGGGCGTCCACGAAGGCGGGGGCGTCGAAATCCTGCAGATCCTCGATGCCTTCGCCCACGCCGATCAGTTTGACGGGGATCGCCAACTGGACACCGATGGCGAACACGATACCGCCCCGGGCAGTCCCGTCCAGCTTCGTCAGCGCGATGCCCGTCAGTCCGCCCATGGCTTTGTTGAACACGCGGGCCTGGGACAGCGCGTTCTGGCCCGTCGTGCCGTCGAGAACGAGCAGTACTTCGTGGGGAGCGCCGGCCAGTTGCTTGCCCAGGGTACGCTTGATCTTTTTCAGTTCTTCCATCAGGTTGTCCCTGGTGTGCAGCCTGCCCGCCGTGTCGATAATTACCACGTCCGACTTCCGGGCCAGGGCGGCCTGCATCGCGTCGAAGACGACGGCCGAAGGATCGGATCCATGCTGATGCCGGATGATATCTGCTTCCGCGCGGCGCGCCCAGACCTCCAACTGGTCTATGGCCGCCGCGCGAAACGTATCGGCCGCGGCCAGCAGGACTTTCTTCCCCTCCCCGGCATATCGCGCAGCCATCTTGCCGGCGGTCGTCGTTTTGCCCGTACCGTTGACCCCCACGATCATGACGACGTGGGGACGGTGGTCAGTTTCCGGGCTCGGCGTATCGCCAAGGATACCCGCCATCTCTTCGCGGAGCAGCCGCAGGAGGTCTTCAGGATTCCGGGTCCGCTGGCCGACCGCCCGGTCGCGGAGTCCGTCGATGATCCGCACGGTCGTTTCCATGCCCACGTCGGTCTGCAACAGGATGGATTCGATTTCCTCCAGCAGGTCCTCGTCGATACGGTCATATCGAACCACGGCCCGATCGATGCCGCGAATCAGTCCGTCCCGCGTTTTGGCCAGCCCGTCCCTCAGCCTTCGTACGACGCCCAGCATGTGCTAGTCCCTGGTTCTCTTTCGTTCGTCCGAGCCGGATTTCATACAAAAAGCCGGGAGAGCAGTTGTCGGCCGTCCCGGCTTACGTGTTAATCCCCGTTCCGCGATCACTTGGTCGCGCCTACAGATGACCGTCGATCTTTTCGGCGAGTTGCTGCTTGGGGAGTGCGCCGATGATACGGTCCACCTCGGCGCCGCCCTTGAATATCAACAGGCTCGGTATGCTCCGGATTCCAAAACGGGTAGCTGCTTCCCGATTTTCGTCCACGTCCACTTTGACGACTTTCAAGCGCCCGTCGTAGTCGTCCGCAAGTTCTACCAGGGTGGGGGCGACGGCCTTGCAGGGCCCACACCATTCCGCCCAGAAATCGACCAGTACGGGCGTGCTGCTATTGATCACCTCGGACTCGAACTGATCATCCGTGATCGGTGTTGGATGTCCCACTTTTGCTGCTCCTTTCACAGTTATGGATTAAAAACAATCCCAAACATATTCGGCATTTTGAGGGTGGATTGTCAAGCCTTTTTCCGTGGCCCGCTCAACGGGCGTGGTCAGGCGTGGTCGTCCAGGCCGTAGTCCTTGATCTTGCGGTAAATAGACCGCTCGCTGATGCCGAGTTCCCGCGCGGCCCTGCCCCGGTGGCCCTCGTTGCGCTCGAGGGCGCGCTGTATGGCCTCCCGTTCCCAGTCTCCCATCGTGCGCAGCCGCTCCAGATCGCCGCTGTCCGAAACCACCATGGCGGGAGGTTCGATGTCCTGTTCCTCTTCCACGGGGGCGGGGAGTTGAAAGCGTTCCGGCAGTTGGGCGGGATTTACCTCGCCGAAGGCGGTGGAGATCTTGGAAGGGAGGTCGTGGATGGCGGTGAGGATCTGCCACAGGATCTTGTAGAACATCTCCCGGTCCATGTCCTCCGGATTCCGGTTCTGCGGGACCGGCAGGGCGCGGTTCGACATGGGCGGCGTATAGATGGCGTCCGGTAGGTCGTCCGCGTCGATCCGGGATTTCCCGGCCGTAACCACCAGGGTTTCGACCAGGTTGCGCAGTTCCCGGATGTTGCCCGGCCACTCGTAGTCCGTGAGCGTTGCGAGGGCTTCCGCCGTGAAAACGGGGGGAGACACGCCATGTTTTTTCCGTGCCTCGTGAAGGAAATGGTGAATAAGCCTGGGGATGTCCTCGCGGCGTTCACGCAAGGCGGGCAGATGGATGCGCACGGCGTTGAGCCGATAGTAGAGATCCTGGCGGAAGGTCCCGTCGCGGATCTCCTCGGCGAGGTCCCGGTTGGTCGACGCGATCAGGCGGACGTTGGTCTTCACCGGCGTCGAGCCGCCAACCCGGATGAATTCCTGCTGCTCCAGGACGCGCAACAGTTTTACCTGCGTGGTACGGGGCATCTCACCGATCTCGTCGAGAAGCAGTGTTCCCCCGTCCGCCTGCTCGAAGTATCCCTTCCGCTGACCCTTTGCGTCCGTGAACGCGCCTTTTTCGTGGCCGAACAGCTCGCTTTCCAGTATCCCTTCGGCGATGGCCCCGCAATTGATCGGAATGAAGGGACCGTCTCGCCGGTCGCTGTAATGGTGGATCGCCTGGGCGAACCCTTCCTTGCCGGTACCGCTTTCTCCGGTGAGCAGAACCTGGATACCCGTGGGCGCCACCTGGAGCACCGACTCGATGGCGGCGATGAAGCGTTCGTCTCTTCCCACAAGCTGGAACCGGTGGTGAAACTCCCGCCGCAGGTCCAGCATGCGCATCTTCGTAAGCAGTTCTTCGGGATCGATGGGTTTTTCTATATAATCGCTGGCGTCGAGCTGGCGGTACTGCCGGGGCGGCTGGTGCTGCCGCGTGGTGAGGATGATGTCGGTGTCGGGGTGCTTTCCCGATATGGTGCGAACGAGGCGTTCAGGGTCGGCGTCGTTCAGCGCGAGATCGACGAGCACGGCGGAAGGTTGATCCTTTCTCATCACGCTCAACGCCTCGGCCGCGTCACCGGTCCCGTTCGCTTCGTATCCCGCATCCCGCAGGATACGCACCGCGTGCTTCTGGCTATCCGTTTCGCCGTCGACGACGAGAATCGTTCGACCTTCCACTCCGGGACTCCTTGGAAGACTACTCCAGGTGATAGGTCTTGATTTTCCGAAACAGGGTTCTCTGGCCGATCTGAAGTACCCGGGCGGTCCGCGCCTTGTTCTGTCCGCACGCGGCCAGGGTCGCGGCGATCAGCCTTCGTTCGCTTTCCTTCATCGACATGCCGACGCGGATGTCCACGCCGTCGTCGTCCTCCTCGTCTTCCCCGGATTTGTTCGACAGGTCGGGCAGGAATTCCGCCGGGATGTCCTCCACGTCCAGCCCGGAACCATCGGCGAGCAATACCATGGTTTCCAGGCACCGGCGCAGCGATCCGCCATCCTTCGACCAGTCGACGGCGGCCAGGATGGACAGCGCCCCGTCGGTGACGCTTCTGACGGGCACGTTTCGTTGTTCGGCGACCTTCATGGCCAGGTACCGGATAAAATCAGGCGACATGCCGTCATGTTGCTCCGGACCGTCGTTCAAGGCGACCGAAAGCGGTTCCGGCTGGGTATGCCGAACGAACTCGGGGACATCCGCCACCGTCAACGTTTCTCCGGCCCCCATGACGATCATGCCCTCGATGCAGTTTTCGAGCTGCCGGACGTTTCCGGGCCAGTGGTAGGTCGACAGCAACTCCAGGGCCCGCTGGTCGATGCGCTCGATCCGCTTGTTTTCCCGTTCGCTGAACCGACGGATGCAGTGGTCGATCAGCAGGGAAAGGTCTTCCTTCCGTTCTCGAAGAAGCGGGAGCGAAAGGGTCACTACCCGGAGCCGGTAATACAGGTCTTCGCGGAAACGTCCCTTTTCGATTTCGGCTTCCAGGTCGCGGTTCGTCGCCGCGATGACCCGGGTGTTCGTCCTGAGCCAGTGCGTGCTTCCCACGCGCTGGAACTTGCGTTCCTGCAGGACCCGCAGCAGTTTCACCTGCGTGGACGGCGACAGTTCGCCGACTTCGTCGAGAAAAAGGGTGCCTCCGTCGGCCAGTTCGAACCGCCCCTTGTACGTCTTGACCGCGTTCGTGAATGCTCCTCTTTCGTGTCCGAACAGTTCGCTTTCGATCACCCCTTCCGAGAGGGCGTTGCAGAAGACCGGCACGAAGGACTTGTCTCTCCGTGAACTGCTTTGATGTAAAGCGTGGGCCACCAGTTCCTTGCCCGTACCGCTTTCACCGAAAATCAGCACTGTCGACTGGGTATCCGCGATCTGGAGGATCTGTTCCCGTATGCGCTGCATGGACGCGGACCGGCCCACGATATTCTCGAATCCGTAGCGGGAGTCCAGCTGGTGCAGCAGTTTTCGGTTCTCCTGCACGATGCGCTGCCGCTCCTGGATCTTGTCGATTTCCGCCGCGAGCTTCTCCACGTACACGGGTTTTTCCAGCACATCGTATGCCCCCTCCTTCATGGCGGCGACGGCAAGATCCATGGAACCGGGTTCGGTCATCAGGATGACGCCGACCTCGGGATTCCTGCCGAGTGCGACGCTCATCAGGCGCAGCCCGTCGATTCCGGGCGCGTTGAGGTCCGATATGATGACGTTCGTGGGTTCCGCGGCCAGAACGTTGAGGGCGTGGTCGCTGTTTTCCACGGCGATCACGCGGTAACCGCGCTGAGTCAGGCCGTAGTGCTTCTCATCACGGCCGCGGGAGGAGTCTTCAACCAGCAGGATGGCGGTTTCTGTCTGTACGTCCATGGTTTCAGGATTGGTAGGCACGGGACAGGTCGACGCGTCTTCAAATCAGGACGATGCTTCGGGCACGGCGAAGTCATGCCACCTGCTCGACTTTGAGCCTCTGTAACGGGGACCCTGCTGATTCGCCATTGACTCGAAAGTACGCCCCTGACCCCTTTCTGTCAATCGCTAAACAGGGTGGCCAAGTCTCCTGGTGAGACCTTGAATCGCGTCCCCGCGGCGATTTTACGGCAGTGGCTGAGCCGAAACCTGGTAGGCGGGCATGACCCACATTTCGGGTATGACCACGCGGGGCGGCAGGCATGTGACGAATACGACCGTGGCCGCGATATCTTCCGGTGTAAGCATCAGGGACAGGCGTTTTTCGGATACCGGCTGCGGCCTGTTCTTAAGGATGGGTGTTTTCACCTCGCCCGGCAGGATGGCACAGGCGCGGAGCCCGAACTCGGCGGCTTCCAGGTTGATCGAATGGGTCAGCGACACCATGCCGTGCTTGGACGCGCAGTAGGCGGCCCCGCCGAGCAGGGACACCTGGCGTCCGGCCATGGAAGCGACGTTGATCACGGTGCCTTCTCCCCTTTCCTTCATGCGTCCGAAAACCGCGCGAAAACAATTGAACGCGCCCGTGAGATTGATGTCCACCACGAGATCCCAGTCCTCCACCGCCATCTCGGTGGCGGTACGAAGGGGCGTATTGACGCCCGCGTTGTTCACCAGGATCGAGACGGGGCCCAACTGTTCTGTTGCCCGTGCGACCGCTTCGTCGATCTGTTCCCGGTCGGTCACGTCCAGCGGGGCTGCCACCACCCTCCGGCCGGCGGCCTCAACCTCCGCGGCGACCTCTTCGAGGGGCTCGCGCCGCCTGCTGGAAAGGACCACGTCCACCCCTTCACGGGCCAGGGCCAGGGCGATGCCGCGTCCGATGCCGGTTCCCGCGCCTGTAACCCAGGCCACGTGTCCCTCAAGTCTATTCATGACGGTCTCCATTCCGTGAGATGTTGATCATTTTCCGGTCAACTCGGCGTGTATCGAACGGGTGTCGATGCCCAGGCCTTCGAGAAGATCTTTCCTGATCTTGCACACCATGGTGTACGCGGGATCGAACACGTTGCCCATGTCGTACTCGACGCATTGGCCGAGGAGGGTGTGGGCCGGCCTGGGATCGAGGCCGTAGTCGGCCTGCAGCCAGCGCAGCATCTCCGTGGTCGCGTGCTGGACGCACTGGTCGAGGGGCCGGGCGTTGCCGGCCGTGAACAGGTAGTCCTCGTTTTCTCCCCGGGGCCACGCGCTGTGCTTCTCCTTGAGCAGGCGAAAAGTAAACTGCACGTCGAAGGAGATCTCGATACCCGTGCCGACGATTTCCCCGTCACCCTGCAAGGCGTGGCCGTCGCCGATGTGAAACAGGGCCCCGGAAGCGAACACGGGGAAGTACACGGTGACCCCTTCCACGAATCCGCGGTAGTCCATGTTTCCGCCGTGACTGGAAGACGTGGCCGTGGAGATCGCCTGGCCTCCGTGCGGCGCCACCCCGAAACAACCCGTCATGGGCGCCATGGGAAGGGTCAGCCGCCCAAGACGAGTGTTGCCGGGTTCGACCAGCGTCACCGTACGCCGGTCCAGATCCATCTCCCACCGGCAGAGGTCATCCGGGTTCTCGATTTCTCCGGCGGTTGTCCGAACGTAATCGGGATCGAGCACGTTAGCCGCCACGAGGGGCCGGGTCCATCCGTATTGACGATTGGGCGTCAGTCTGTCCAGGTGGACGGCGAGCGTGTCGCCCGGCTCGGCGCCTTCGACGTGAAAGGGTCCCGTTTGCGGGTTGCCGGGGGGTGTCACGGGCGTGTCTGTACGATCCTTCCCCCTTGCGTCGACTGTCGACGTGTTGACGGTATCCCCGTCTTTCACGTAAAGGGCCGGTTCATGAGACCCGATGGTGGTTTGATACCGGGTGGGTTCGAAGTGGTGGACCATGATAGCTCCTGGTAGTTTTGTTTGGGGAACGCGGCCTGTTTACGCTGGTTAGAATAACCCGTTGCCGCGCTGGCGGTCAAGGTGAATCCGGTGGTTTTCCCAGCCTCCGTGGCTGCTTTGCGTTGGTGTCCATGCACGGTCTCTCGATACCGTGGCGCCTGGTGACGCGACACGGATATGGACCGTTGGGACGAAACGGGATATCCCTTGACACGATCGCGGTCCCGGTCTATAAAGTACTCAGGATTCCACATCCCTCCAACGTCCCTCTTCAAGGATCGCAGTCCGTGCCCATCCGTCCGTATGACGAGTCCGTAATCGGCCTGACGCCCCCGGATGACAAGATCCATCACATCCTCCCCGAGTTTCAGAGGACCTGGGTGGGCTGTCCCCATGGCGTGGAGTTCTGGGTGGCGATACGCACGGTCTCCAGGGAGGATGAACCGCTGATCCTGCAGTGGTGCATGGCCTGCCGGCAGGTGGATGTGTTACGGCTCGACGAATTTACCTGGCGAGAGCGTCTGGAGGAGGCGCAGAAGGAAGACGTTCCAGACCGGCTGGAACCGGACAGGGCGTAGGCGGATTTGGACGGACTTTTTATTCAACGGGACGGCTTGGATCACGAAACAACTCATCGAAGGAGCACGGGTATGGCCAAGAAAATGTGGGGTGAGGATCATTCCCTTTACATCTGGCTGGACGGGGAGCAGATCCCCTGGGACCAGGGTACGCTTCACGTTACCCAGGGTCACATCTTCGCCCACGCCATATTTGAAGGGATACGGGCTTACTGGAACGACGACCAGGAAAAACTCTTCGTCTTCCGTCTGGAAGATCATCTGAAACGCCTGTACCGGTCGATCAAGCTGATGCGGATGGAAACACCGTATACGCTGGAGGACGTGTGGAACGGCTCCCTCGAGCTATGCAAGGTCCACGGGTACCAGCAGGACGTCTACGTATTCCCGACCGTTTATTTCTCTCCCGACGTGTATCTCAACCGGATGACCGGTCCGGCCCACGTCTACGTGCATACCTTCCCCTACGACTCCAACCTGCGCAGAAAAGACGGCGCCAAAAGTTCCGTCAGTTCCTGGACCCGCATATCGGACAACACGCTGCCGGCGCGCATCAAGTGCTGGGCCAACTACCGCAACAGCGCCATTGCCTGGACCGAAGCCACGCTCCAGGGTTTCGACGAGACGATCATGCTGAACAACCGCGGCAAGGTCTGCGAGGCGCCCGGCGCCTGCCTGATGATGATCCAGGACGGCGTCCTGCTTACTCCGCCGGTAACGAGCGACATCCTGGTAAGCGTCACCCGGGATACCGTGCTGAGGATCGGGCGGGACATCATAGAGATGCCCGTCGTAGAACGGGAGATCGACCGTACGGAACTTTACACGGCCGACGAGGTGTTCCTGTGCGGGACGGGCGCCGAGGTGAAGCCCGTTTCTTCCATAGACCACTACGACATCGGGGAAGGGTCCATCGGTCCCGTCACGCAACAGTTCCGCGTAGCCTATAACGACCTGATCCGGGGAATTGACGGACGTTTTCCCGAATGGCGTACGGAGGTGCCCCGGTAGCGCTTCCAGCATCCAGGGTTGACGTGACGTCCCGCCGAGGCGACTCCCGCGACCACCTTTCGGTGTTTATTCCGCCCGAGACCAACTACCGGCGTTGGTTCCGGTCGTTTCAGGATTACCTGTTCTTTTCCGCCAGGCTGATCAGGTTGGCGAACAGTCTCACCGCTCCCGGTACGCCCGCCGGTAACTGGCGAAACCAGGCATAGCCCGTGTAGATATAGCGGCCCTCGCCATATCGGGCTTCGACGAGACCGCCTTCCTTGGGCGTTTCTCCCGGATCCTGCGAAGCCATGAGCGGTGTGTAGCGGGGGTCCCATTCTCCCAGGAAATAGAGGCCGCGTTCCTGGATCCACCCGTCGAAGTCCGCCGCGGTGATTCGGTTGGGCCTGGTGAAGACGGGATGATCCGGAACGAGAATCTCCACCGGAGCGTCTTCCCGCGTAACCCGGTCATGGGGGCGGTTTATACGGAAGGGATAGGGACCGTAGCGGTCCCTGTTGAAGGCATACTTGTTGTACTGGACGATATAGATCCCCCCGGCTTCTACGTAATTCAGCAGGCGCTGATTCACGGCGACGAGGTCTTCCCGGACTTCGTAGGCGCGAATACCCGCGATGATCAGGTCGAAGACTCCCAGATCGGCCGTCGCGAGATCCTCCTCCGACAGCAGCCGCACCCGGAGGCCCATCTGTTCCAGTGTGATGGGAACCTGGTCTCCGGTACCCATGATGTAACCCACCGCCAGATTCTCCGGCAGATCGACGCGGGCGACCTGCACGGTTGAAGCCGCTTTCCGGTAAAGGTGCCTGGGTTCGGTATGGGGATAGGCGATTACCTCGTATCCTTCGCCATAGTCGTTGCCGGCGGTCCTGGCCGTCGCCCGCACTTCGTAGGCGCCCGCACTCGAGGCAGGGTCGGGGGTCACCGTGTAGTTAAACGTCGCAGTCTGTCCCTTTCCCGAGAAGGACAAGGGGACACCGGACGGGGTAACCTTCCATCCGTCCGGTGCTTCAAGCAGCAACCCGCCTTCAATCCCCCCGTTCACGTTGCAGAGCACGGCTACGTTGAACCGCAAGGGCCGTCCCCGTCCCTCGGAGGCGACCACGACTTGCGGTTCAAGGGTAACCGACAGGGCGGGCACCGCCTGGAGTTCACGTCGGATTTCCCCGAAGGCCCGGTCCGCGAAACGGTGCTGCACGGGTTGCCGGATTTCGATGTCGACACCGTCCACGACGAAACCGGCCCGTCCTACGACGGCCTGGGGGCTCCACGGCAGTCCGATCAGCGACTCGTCTTCAACTTCGACGCGCGGGTCGTTCAGAGACCGGCGGTACCAATAGGGCCGGGTGAGACGGGCATCTGAAGGAACGGATACCTGCCATTGCCGTTCCACGCTTTCGTTGTAGCCGATGTCCGAGGCCCTGGCCGGGTCGGCCGTGGCTGTCCATCCCGACGGGACGTCCAGGTCGAGGCTGGTGACGTTTACGGTTTTTGAACTGCGGTTCAACAAGGTCAGGTTCACCCCGAGCGTGCCACCCGGTACCACCCGATCGTCGTCTGCCAGTACTTCGAAGGCCATGCCGAGGGCCAGACCCGCCACGTTGGTGAAGTCTGCTTCCTTGTAGTCCAGAAGGAAGAGGATGTCGTCGAGGACGTTACGCGGCAGCGCGCTCTGAACGAGATCTTCCCGAAGAGACCGGATTATCCGCAAGCCTTCCAGCACCGGATCCAGCAAGTGGGAAGGATCCAGCGGCCTGTACGCGTCCACGGCCTCACGGGCCAGCGCGTCTAATCGGCCGAGACGCGCGGCGAATCCGGGGACTTTCCCAGCCTCCGGACCGGCCATTACGTGGAGCCTCATAAAGGTCGTGTCCAGGCCGTCGAACAGGTGGTCGTCCCCGGCCACATCCACCATTCCCGCCCGGGCGACCAGCTTGATCTTGGTGGTCGCCGGCCCCTTCAGCTGGAGGGTTCCCATGTCCTGGGAGCGATGCATACTGCGGCCGGCCAGCCCGAGTTCACGGAACGATCGATCCAGTACGGGGCTGTAGGTTCCCACGTCGACCAGCAGGGAATCGATGCTGTCGAATGAGGCCCGCGTATTGTTGATGTACAGTTTGCGGGCCTGCCAGGGACGCAGCCCGTCCCGCAGGTGTTCCGGAAAACGATCCGGGTCCGCGGCAGCGTAAAAAGCCTCGCGTGAAATCCTTCCGGAGGCCTGGTGCTGGCCGTGGCCGTCGCGTGGCGAATCGGCGAAGACGGATACGATCACGTCGGGGCGAAAGCGCCGAATAACGCGCACCACGTCCGCCAGGAGCATTTCATCCTGATTCCAGTAGTCCAGCGCTTCTTCGGCCGATTTGGAAAAACCGAAATCGTAGGCGCGGGTAAAAAACTGCTGCGCTCCGTCGAAACGGCGGGCGCTCAGCAGTTCTTCCGTCCGGATCACACCGATCGCATCGTACAGTTCGGGACCGATCAGGTTCTGTCCGCCTTCGCCTCTATTCAGGGACAGGTAAGCCGTCCTCGCGTGCAGTCCACGGCTTACATAGGCGACCAGCGCGCTGTTTTCGTCATCGGGATGGGCGCCGGTATGCAGCATGCTGGCGACGACGGGCAGGCGAAGCACCGCCTGGCCCAGTGTGCTCGTTCCCTTGCCATCGGGCACGGGTTGGATGGTACCGGCGACGGCACCGGGGGCGGAGACTGCAATCAGGATGCATAGGATTAATCGTGCGTGCATGGATAGATCCCGGTCACGCAGAACCCGGGGTTCTGCGGGCATGCCGGCCTGGAAGGAACGGCCAGGTGTCCGGCGGTGAACGGCGGAACGGTCAGGCGTCCGGCAGTGAACGACGGTACAGCCATGTTACGCCCGCCAGCAAGAGGAACAGGCCAATGAACATCCAGCCGAATCTGCGCCGGGTGTCGACCTCGGTGCGCGCGGTATCCACTTCCTTTTGTATTTGTGGATAGACCCGTTCCAGCGAATCGACGGTGGCGATCATCTTCTCGAGTACAAAAACGTGTGAAGCATCCTGTACATAGGCATCCCGCGCCAGGGTTGCACGGGCAAGGATCATGTCGACCGGGACGCCGGATAACCTGATTTCTTCCGCCGCCTGCCTGAACCCGTTGACGGGCCCTAGTCCCCGGCCGGTAAGGGCAATGAAGTCATCCATCGTTTCCTGTTCGTGGCAATCTTCGCAGTTATCGGGTATGGAAATAAGCGAAGCCTCGGGATAGACCACTTCATGGTTCTTGTGACAGTCCACGCAGTTGGGCCAGAAATCACCCTCGATACCATGGGGGCTGGGAAGGTAGTTGTCCATCTGGACCTGGTGGCAGCTACCGCATAGTTCGTGGACGATATCCGGTTCCGGCAAGCCCACGAACCCCTTTTCTACATCGTGCGCTTTCTCTTCCACCGTGGTGGAAGGGTTACCTCCGTGACAGTCCTGGCAGGCAATGTCCGCGGGAAGGTGCACGCTTCGCTGCCATTCGGCCACCGGCAAGCTCATGTCCTCGTCGTCCAGGTCGGCGTGACAGGTTACGCAGGCATTTGATGCCGCAGCCTGCTGCGCCTCCGTGGTGAGAACCAGCGGTACCTGGAAGACCAGGAACAACAGAAGGACAAGTGCCGCCCGTAAGGTATCTCCCGCCGTTCGGGCCGTTCCCGGCCTGCCCGCTCCTGCTCGAACCTGATGCCCGGCATGGATATGCCCGATCATTCAGTACCCTCGCTGCCGTTGTCCAGTGCGGGTGGTGATTCTTCGACCGTTGCGATGGCATGGGGCCAACCGTAAATGTCGAAATGGTACCTCGTGCCCATGATGGTCATTTCCGATTCAGATAGCTTGCCAAGGAGCGCAAGCATGATGTTCAGGACGACGAAGAGGATGCCGAGGGACGTCGCAATGGGCCGGCGGGATGGTCTGCGAGCGGGTGTCCTGTCCCAGAAGGGCAGCAGGCATATGGCCAGGACAACCAGGCCGGACCCGATGATGCCAATGGTTTTGGGCATGTATTTCAGCGCCTGGTAGGGAGAAAGGAAATACCATTCCGGCTTGACGCCGAGCGGCGTGTTGAATGGATCGGCCTTTTCGTGCAGCGGCAGGGGGTAGTAGATGATCATGAGGATCATGGAGACCAGTACCAGCAACACCACGATGGCTTCTTTCATGACATGATGGGGGTAGAAGGGTTGGCCGCCGGCTTTCCCGAGTTCTTCCGGAGTTTTCTCCCGTACGTCCGTGCCTTCGAGCGGCGAAATGCCCTTGTACCGGATGAGGAACAGGTGTCCGGCCACCAGGGCTACGAAAACCCAGGGCAGAAGAACGACGTGTACCATGAAGAAGCGGGTCAGCGTTACGTCGGAAATGATCTCGCCGCCCCGCATGAGGATCAGGAGATACTCGCCGATGACCGGGGTCGCGGCGGCGATTTCCGTACCCACGGTCGTGCCCCAGTAGGAGAGTTGGTCCCAGGGCAGCAGGTAACCCGTAAAACCGAAGGCCAGGGTCACGAACAGCAGGCCGAATCCAAAGAGCCAGGTGAGCTCCCGGGGCTTCTTGTATCCCCCGTAGAAGAAAACGCGGACCGAATGCAGCAGCAGGAAGGCGATCATGAAGTTGGCGCCATAGGAATGGATCTGGCGCATGAGCCAGCCGAATCGCACCTGTTCCATGATGTACTTGACGCTTTCGTAGGCCGAATCGGCGGAGGCTTCGTAATAGATCATCAGGAGGACGCCCGTGACGGCCTGGGAAAGAAAGAACATCAGGGTGACCGTCCCGAACGAAAACAACCAGTTGAGGTGGCGGGGCACGGGCTTGGTCAACTGGCGCCGGCAGAAATCGATGACTATGGATATTTCGACACGATCATCGAGCCAGTTGTACAACCCGTTGAACAGGCGTGTGATCATGGTGGTTGTTTTAACGCTCCACGAAGAAGGGACAGTCCGGGCACCGGCTACGCGCCGATGATGATCTTGTCGTCGCTGACGGACAATTCAACCGCGGTCAGGGGGCCGGGAATCGGTCCGCCCAGAACGCTGCCGTCGGTGCCAAACTTGCCGCCGTGACAGGGACAGATCAGGTTCTGCGTTCTTCCCTCCCACTTGACGACGCAGCCCAGGTGGGGGCAAACGGCGTTGTAGGCGATATAGCCGTCCGGCGCATTGACCACGATGGTCGGTCGACCCCGGTAGATGACCGTCTTGGACGAACCCGGAGGCAGTTCCGCCCGGTCGATTTCAACCCGCTTGCTGCCTTCGGCATCGGGGGGCGGTTCGATGTATCGGATGAGGGGATAGACGGCCATCAGGAAACCGAGTCCACCCAGTGTGCCAAGACATTTCTGAAGGAAACGGCGACGGCGGACCGGGTCGGGACGCGTCTTCCCGGGCGCTTTTTCTGACTTCTTCCGGGGTTCCGGAAACCCGGGCGGTTTTTGTGACGAGGTCATGTGGTTTTACCCGTATCGACGTGGTTGCTGGTCAAGCGTAGATTAAGAACCACCGGGCGGGTTGTCAACCTCTTTCAAGGTGACCGGACCGGTCTAAATCGCCTTGACGCGCCCGGGGGAGCAGGGTACCTATTCAAGTATCATGGACTCTTCATCTTACAAGACGGGCTTGCCGCTCCTGGTGGCGGCTACCCTGGCGTGCCTCCCCGGTTGCGCGTCTACTTCCCTGTCTGTCCGGTTCAACGTTAACCAGTCTCCATTACTCGGTCTTTCTGGAGAGAGAACCATCGCCCCCCTGGGATTCAATGGCACCGACCTGGCCCTGAATAACCTGACCGGGTTTTTGTTTGCTCGCGCCCTGGCAGCGGATACCACCCTGTCGACCATAGAAATGAGGCCTGTACTTCGCATCCTGTCACGCCACCCCCACGAGGCCGGACAAATGCCGGATTCTCTCGCGATGGTCGTCGGAAGTGAACTGAACGCCGAAATCGCGCTGATCGGCGAACTGGAAAGAGACTATCTGGAAGAGTACGGGGAAGAAAAGGTGTTTCGGCAGGAAGAGGTACTCGGGAGATCCGGCATCCGGCTCATACACAGAGCCTACTTCCGTCCCTACATCGATCAGACGGCAGTCATCACGGCTACACTCAGGGCGTACAAGGTCAACTCCAATACGCTGATGGACAACTATTCCGTCACGGAGTCCGGTACCTATCGCACCATGCTGCCCGAACCCGTCGAAGCGCCGCCGGAAGAAGCAATCTCCGTTGAGATCGTCTCGCCCGCGCTGACCGAGAGCCTGGCCAGGCGTATAGTAAGCCGGCTGATGGCATCCCTGGTCCAGGAGCAGATACCGGTCACCCGGAGGCTATTCGTTACCATGGACAACGGGGCGATCTCCGCGGTCAGGGAAGGAGACTGGTCCCGTGCAGGGATGATCTGGGAAGAAACCGTGGCAAACGATCCGAACGACGCGACGGCGTGGAACAACCTGGCGGTCGCCTATGAACGGTCAGGCCGCCGGATCGATGCCGAGGGGGCCTGCCGCAGGGCTCTGGCCGCAAAACCGGACGACATGACGATACAGTTCAATTGCCGGGAATACGGATTCGGCCCGGGCAGCGGTTCGGACAGGGAATAAGGCGAAGAACTTTGAGAAGATTACTTGGATCGTGAGACTGTAAAGATCGTGAGACCGTTGTGAAACCGTGTTGCCCACTACGCTATGTGGACCATCCGGTTACCCTCGGCCGAGTCGTAAATCCCCTCGAGGATCTGCATGATCTCAACGCCCTGTTCCCCCGTTGACATGGGTGTGCGTCCTGCCTGGATGCAGTCCACGAAATGAGCGATTTCGGCCGAGATGCAATCCGACCACTCCCGTGGAGTATAGGCGGGGGTGATATCCACCTGTTCGCCATGCAGGTCGGTATAAACGGTCAGATCGTTACCCGTGATTTCTGCGCCGCCCCGGGTGCCCATCAACTTTACGTATGATCCTTCCGAGGGGACGTGAGTGGCCCAGCTCGTTTCCGCGATGAGTGTGATTTCGCCTTCGAGCCGGACAAAGGCCGTCGCGAGGTCTTCCACGTCGAATACGCCTTCCACCGAGTCGCTCAGCCTCGAATAGGTGGCGCCGACCACGGACACCGGTCTCGGATTGCCCATGAGCCAGCGCGTGAGATCGATCATATGGACCCCGAGATCGATCAAGGGACCGCCGCCCGCCTGGGATTTGCGGGTAAACCAGGTTCCCGGGCCCGGGATGCCGCTGCGCCTCAGCCATCCGGTCTTGGCATAGTAGATCTCGCCCAGCATGTCCTGCTCGACGAGTTTCTTCAGGATCTGGGTTTCGGTGCGAAAACGGTTGTTCAGGGCGATCATCAGGTACCGGTCGTTACGCCGGGCGGCCGCGACCATGTCCCGCGCCTGTGCCGCGTTCAGCGCCATGGGCTTTTCGCAAAGCACATGAACGCCCGCGGCAAGGCTGTCGATGGTCACGGGCGCGTGGAGGAAATTGGGCAGGCAAACGCTGACGAGATCGGGTCCCAGGGCGAGCAGGTCACGGTACGAGGAAAACGCGTGGGCCACGCCGTGCGTGGATGCGGTGCGTTCGAGCAGACCGGTATCGAGGTCGGCCAGTCCAATGACGGAAGCCCGGTCGTTCTTCAGGTAACCGGCGAGATGGGCCTGGCCCAGCCCCAGTCCAATCACGCCAACGGTTGTTTTTTCGATCATGCTACTCTTTATGGTGTGATTCCGTCGACTACTTGCCGCCGCGATAGGCGATCAGGTCGATTTCCACGCCGGCGTTCAGGACGACACCCGACTGCACCGTCGACCGGGCCGGCGGATCACCCGTGTAATAGGACCGGTACACTTCATTCATGTCGGAGAAATCATTCAGGTCGCCCAGAAAGACCGTGGCCTTGACGACGTCATTCATCGTCAGTCCGGACTTGGCCAGCGCTGTCTGCAGGTTGTCCATGACCATTTTCGTTTCCGCCTGGATGCCGCCGGGAATAATCCGACCGCGAACGGACGCGATTTTGCCGGAAAGGAATACGAAGTCACCCGCCTCGATGGCTTCGCTGTAGTTCTGACCGGGTGATATGGCCTTGCGTCCCCGGTCGTCCTGCGACTGGACGGGCAGCACGGCGTAACCCAGGGAAACCGCGACGATGAGCATCGCCATGACGCCGGCAAACAACCATTTGGACATTACAATATTCAACTCGAACGTTTCTTCGCTTTTGTTGCCTCGTAATCGAATGACCGAACCCATGACTCCCTCCTCTGATTATGGTTGACACTACGCCTCTCCGAGATTATCTTTATGGTTTGAGATCGAAAAATCAAGTAGTATGTGGGAAAAGGATGGATATGTCTATGAGCCCTATTGTTAATATGGTCCGACTGCAGTTGCCTCTTCGGACCCGGGGTTCGGCAAAGCCAGATTGAATCGAGGGAAAAATGCACTGTCAGAGTGCATTTTTTTTTGTCCGCCTTTTCATCTCCATGGAGGGATTTGGACGCATGCAGGAAAGCTTGAGAGCGCTATTGGAATTGCAGAAGACGGATCAGGACCTGCACGAACTCGAACAGTACAAGGTGGAGATTCCCAACCAGCTGGAGACGATGAGATCCGTACAGGACGAGGCGGTATCCCGGTTGACGGAACAGGAAACAAAGGTCGAGGAACTCGACAGAGACCGGCGTCAGCGCGAAGGGGAACTGCAGACCGCACAGGAACAGGTAAAGAAGTACCAGGGACAGCTTTACAGCGTCAAGACCAACAAGGAATATGACGCCCTTCAGGCGGAAATCCAGGTGCAGAAGATCCTTATTGGGGAACTCGAAGACGCTATTTTGCAGTTGATCACCGAGGCTGAGGCGGCGGTTGAAACGCTGCAGGTCATGCGTGGTGAAACCGAGACGCTTGTCGCACGCTTCAATGAAGAGAGCGGGGCGCTGGAATCCCGGCTTTCGGCGGTAGACGAGGACGTAGCCGTTAAATTGGACGAGCGAAAGAGAATGGCGATGCGCGTGGAGAACCGGGTTCTGAGTGTGTACAACCGTATCCGGCGAAACCTGCGAGGCATGACGGTAGTACCCGTAAAGAAGGGTGCGTGCTCTGGCTGCTTCAATATAATCCCGCTTCAGATCGTGCTGCAGATCCGCCAGGGCCACAGACTGGTATCCTGTGAAAGTTGCGGCCGCATCCTGATCATCGAAGAAGGCATGGAGTACTGAGGCCAGGCCGGGCTCGCAGACGCCTCCCCGCCCCGTGATTCCATCCTCATACGCCGGGGTTGAACCGCGTAACATCAATCAGTATATTAACAGTAGTAAAACGTTCCAAGTCGTCCAGGCGATCGCGTCCGCCGACGTGTGGACGAGGAAAGTCCGAGCACCAAAGGGCAGGATGCCTGCTAACGGCAGGGGGCAGTGATGCCACGGAAAGTGTCACAGAAAACACACGGCCGATCCCTTCGGGGAGGCAAAGGTGAAAAGGCGAGGTAAGAGCTCACCGCGGTCCGGGCAACCGGTCCGGCAGGACAAACCCCATCCGGTGCAAGACCGAATAGGAGAGGAGAGACGGCCCGTCTCGCCCGCCGGGAAACCGGAGACTCTCGGGTTAGGTCGCAAGAGGCGGCTGGCGACAGTCGTCCCAGATAGATGATCGCCGCCTTCAGCACGAAGGTACAGAACTCGGCTTACGGCCGGCTTGGACGTTTTACGGTACCTGGAATCTGTTTCAGCCCGATATGCCACGCGTCATGCTCACCCCCAACTTCTGATTGACTTCATGAACACCCGCTGGGTCCTATTCGACGAACATCCCGAGGTTCCCCGGATGATGGAGCAGATCAACGTGCCCCGCGTGATCGCGCAGATTCTGCTCAACCGGGGCGTTTCAACCTTTGACGACGCCCGGTTCTTTCTGAAGCCCACCCTGGATGACCTGCACAGTCCCTTTCTCATGGCGGACATGGACCTGGCCGTTGAACGGATCGCTGCCGCCATAGAACGAGAGGAACACATTATGGTCTACGGGGACTATGATGTGGACGGCACGACGGCGACCACGCTGCTGTACCTTACGATCAAACTGCTGACGGAGCGGATTTCCTCCTACATACCCAATCGCCTGACGGATGGTTACGGATTGTCCACGGAAGGGCTGCAGGAGGCCCGGAGCCGCGGAGTGACGCTGATTCTGGCCGTCGACTGCGGTATCACAGCAATCGCGGAGGTGGACCAGGCACGCGAAATGGGCATCGATGTCGTCATCATCGATCACCACGTACCGGGCGATACCCTGCCCAGGGGCGTGGCCATTCTGAATCCCAAGCGGGAGGACTGCGGGTACCCGTTCAAGGAACTCTGCGGCGTAGGGCTGGCGTACAAGGTGGCACAGGCGCTGGCCGAGCACGTTGGGCTGCCGGAGAACGCGGTATACACGCACTTGGACCTCGTTGCCCTGGGAACGACGGCGGACATAGTGCCCCTGCGCGACGAAAACCGGGTGCTGACCAAGTACGGGCTGGACATGATGCAGCAGACGCACAAATCCGGCCTGCAGGCGCTGCTCGACGTAGCCGGGTTGCGGGAGAAGGAACTGTCGACGGGACACATGCTATTCCTGCTTGCGCCCCGCATAAACGCCGCCGGCCGCATGGGCGACGCGACGCGCGTGGTCCGCCTGCTGATCACGGAAGATCGGAAAGAAGCGGCGGAACTCGCCGAAGAGTTGAACGTGGAGAACCAAAGACGGCGCAAGGAGGACACCCTCACCTTTGAAGCGGCCAGGAACATCGTCGAAAAAGATCCGTTCCTAAGGGAGGCCAAGGGCCTCGTACTCGCTTCGGACACCTGGCATCCAGGTGTAATCGGTATTGTCGCTTCCCGCATGGTGGAGGCCTTTAACCGTCCTGTCGTCATGATCTCGACGGCGGGTGAAAAGGGGCGCGGTTCGGCCCGAACCGTGGGTGACTTTCACCTGTACAACGCCATCAAGGAGTGTTCCGACCTTTTGATTCAATTCGGCGGCCATCACCACGCGGCGGGATTGTCCATCGCAAAAAACCGCATCGAAGCTTTCACGCGCAAGTTTCACGAGGTGGTGGCGGAGCGGGCAACCCCGGCTGACTTCATACCAAGGCTCGATATCGACTCGGAAATCGAACTCGACGAAGTGACCCCGCGCATGGTTCGGCTGATGAAAATGCTCGGACCCTTTGGATCGGCAAACCACCACCCCGTGCTGGTATCGCGCAACCTGAGCCTCGTCGGTTCTCCAAGAACCCTGGGGGTGGACAAAAAACACCTCAAGTTCAGGGTCAGGCAGAAGGGTCGAATCATGGAAGCGATCGGTTTTGGAATGGCGGACTACGCCGATCGACTGAACGACTGGCGGGATCAACTCGATCTGGCCTTTACCCTCGAGGAAAACACCTACCGTGGCCAGACCAGCCTTCAGTTGCACATCAAAGACATAAAAGTCGGCACGGTATAGCCTCCGCTCTCGCTATGAAGCTACTCGATCGTTTCCTAGACTGCGACCGAATCGCCCTATCCCGCGTCATCTCCCTGTTGGAAAACGACACAGGCCTACGGTCCACGATTCTGAACCGGCTGTATCCCCGGTCCGGCCAAGCCCGCCGTATCGGCATTACGGGACCACCCGGGGTCGGCAAGAGTACGTTTACGGATCGCCTTACTTCGCTGCTGCGGAAGAACGGTCGCACGGTCGGCATCATCGCGGTGGATCCGACCAGCCCCTTCACCGGCGGAGCGCTGCTCGGCGACCGGCTTCGCATGCAGAGTTCGTGGGACGACCCGGAAGTATTCGTACGCAGCATGGCCGACCGCAGCCATTCGGGCGGGCTCTCGGAGGCGACTCCCCACGCGATGACGGCACTTGACGCCTTCGGCAAAGACGTTATCATTGTGGAGACCGTGGGCGTAGGGCAGTCCACGCTCGAAATTTCCGAGGTCAGCGATACCACCGTAGTCCTGCTTACCCCGGAGTCGGGTGACAGCATACAGGCCATGAAGGCCGGCCTGATGGAGATCGCCGACGTGCTTGTCGTCAACAAGGAAGACCGTGAAGGCGCCGGCCGGTTCGCCTCGGAGTTACAGATGGTGGTGGACATGGGGCAATGGGGAGACGGCTGGAAACCGCCTGTCCTGCGCGTCAGCGCGCGGGACAACACCGGTATGGACGCACTGTATGAACAACTGGACGCCCACAGGGACTACCTCGCCGGGGACGGGCGGCTTGAGAAACGCCGCCTGAGGCAGGGCCGTTCGGCCATCCAAAGGGCGCTCGGCGAATTGTGGCGCGGCAGGATGACGGGGTTTCGGGACGCGGACGACACGATGGACCGCCTTGCCGAGCGCGTAGCCCGAAGGGAAATCCAACCCCTGGCAGCCGCCCGGGAGATCATGGACAGACTCGCGATTTGACGCGGCGGTTTTGACCACGCGGATTCACAGGTTGTGGGAGAACGATCGATCATGTCGGACAACATACGCGTTCTCGTAGCCAAACCGGGCCTGGACGGCCATGACCGGGGCGCCAAGGTAGTAGCCAGCGCGCTGCGGGACGCCGGTATGGAGGTAATCTACACCGGCCTCAGACAAACGCCCGAAATGATCGTGGAAGCCGCCATCCAGGAAGACGTGGACGTGGTCGCGCTCAGCATCCTGTCGGGCGCCCACATGACCATATTCCCCCGGGTGATAAACCTGCTGCGGGATAAGGGCGTCCACCACATGCTCCTCACCGGCGGTGGAATCATCCCGAAATCCGATGCGGAGGAACTCGCGGAACTGGGTGTGGGAAAGTTGTTCGGACCAGGTACTTCGACGCGCGGCATCATCGCCTACATCAAGGAGGAAGTAGGCCGCAGGCGCGTGGAGGACGAGGTATAGCACGCGCCGGGCCATGGAATGAAGGCCAGGCGTATCGGTTATTTGTCAGGGAGGGATACATGCGGAAATCTGTATGGGCGGTGACGATTGCAGGCCTGATGATGATTTCGTTCTCCGAAGGCCAGGCCCAGGTACGCAAATCATCGGCGGACCTGGTGCTGGTCAACGGCACGGTCTACACGCTCGACGAGGAACGGCCCAAGGCGCAGGCGGTGGCCGTCATCGGAAACCGGATCGCGGTCGTCGGCGTCAACGGCGATGTGGAGCCCTTTATCGGTCCGGATACCCGGGTGATCGACCTGGAAGGACAGACCGTGGTTCCCGGGTTGAAGGAGAGTCACGGTCATCTCATGGGCATCGGGTATGCCAGGATGACGGTCAACCTGGTCGGTATTTCGGGTTACGACGAGTTGATCGAAAGGGTGCTCGCGGCGGCTGACGGCTTAGGGGAAGGCGAATGGGTTACCGGTCGCGGCTGGCACGAAGAAAAATGGACGGACCGGAGTTCGCTCACCGTCCGCGGGTTCATGACCCATCACAAGCTGAGCGAGGCCGTGCCCGATATCCCCGTGTACCTGAGAAGGGCCGACGGCCACGCCGGATTCGCCAACGCCAGGGCCATGGAACTGATGGGAATCGATCGCACGACGCAATCGCCGGAAGGTGGAGACATCATACGGGATGAAGAAGGCAGTCCCACGGGCGTGCTGGTGGACAAAGCCATGGGGCTGGTCCGCGTCCCCCCGTTTACCGATAACCAGCAGCGCCAGGCCCTTGAACTCGGCATCCAGGAATGCCTGGCCAACGGCATCACCATGTTCGACGACGCCGGGGTCGGCCTGGACGGGATCGAACTGTACAGGGAGTACGCCGATCAGGGCAAGCTGGATATGCGGGTCTACGTTATGGCCTCGAATCTTTCAACCATGAGAGCCTTGAAAAAGCCATCGGCCCATCCGGGTGGATTCCTGACCATCCGCGCCGTCAAAATGTACGGTGACGGGGCGCTCGGTTCGCGAGGGGCCTGGCTGCTGGAGCCCTATGAAGACGACCCGGGCAATTCCGGATTCTTCACCACGCCGCCCGATTCGATTTACGAGGCCGCGCGCTTCGGGCTCGAGCACGGCTGGCAGGTATGCACCCACGCCATCGGCGACCGCGGCAACCGCATGATGCTCGACATGTACGAAAAGGCGATGAAGGAATTTCCCCACGTGAAAGACCACCGTTTCCGGGATGAACATACCCAGATCCTGGACGAGGCCGATATCCCTCGATTCGCCAGGCTGGGCGTGATCGCTTCCATGCAGGGGATACACGCGACCTCCGATCTTCCCTGGGCTCCTGACCGGCTCGGTCACGCGCGCACGGTGGAAGGCGGCTATGTCTGGCAGAAGCTGTTGAAGGAAGGGGTGAAGATCGTTAACGGGACCGACGCGCCGGTCGAAGACATCAGCCCCATCGCTTCATTTTACGCCAGCGTTACCCGTGAACTGCCGGACGGTACTCCGGAAGGCGGAATGTTCGGCGACCAGCGCATGTCACGCCAGGAAGCCCTGAAATCGTATACCCTGGACGCCGCTTACGGTTCGTTTCACGAAGAAGTGCTCGGATCCATCGAGAACGGCAAGTTCGCGGATTTCACCGTCCTGTCGAAGGACATTATGACCGTACCCGAGAACGAGATACTGGATACGGAAGTAGTTTATACCATCGTGGACGGCAAGGTGCGGTACGCAAAAGGGCGGGCCGCGATGCCTTGAAAAGGGCGTCCCGCAGTTCAATCCAGCGTTGTATGGAACGGGGAGGGAACCGTCTGGGCCTTTCCCCGTTCTTTATATCAGGAGCATCCTATGTATAGGAGCATCCATCGACACCGTTGTCCGCCGTCCGCGGCCTGGCCGGCCGACCAGGCCAGCCGGTAAACCTTGACGCAAGCGCGCAGTCGATGCATACTTACGGGCTTGAATTCGCGGAGATTCGCACGGGTATACCGCAAGGAGAGGCAGCATGGCCACCCATCTCTGGGTCTGCCTGATGACCGGACTGCTGGCGTTTCAGGGATATGAAGCATCGCGGGAGCTCCATTCTGCGGATGCCGTTACAGGAAAGATGCAGCAGCGCCTGGACGGCGTGAGGTCGCTGGCGGCCAGGTATTCCGTTTCGACTTACGCGGCCGTGCTCGACCAGCGGAGCGAGACCGGGGGCCGCCTGTTTCTGCAGAGAGACGAGAACCGTCTGCGTTTAGAAGAGGTCGAACAGACCATTGTTTCCGACGGTGAATCGGTATGGACCTACGTGCCCGGCAATCGACAGGTTATCGTGTCGCCTGCGCAGGAAAGCAAGGCGGGGACGCGCCCGGACGAGTTCCTGTTCAGTTACACGAACCAGTACCGGTATGATCTGGAGGGCCGAGAGCAGATCGATGGTTCCAGCTTCTATGTGCTAAGGCTTACGGCTGTTACGCCCACCGACGGCATACCCGAATTGCGCATCTGGGTGGACGACGGCACCTGGCTCACGAAGAAAGTAGTCTATACAGACGACATGGGATCCGAAACTACCCTGCGATTCATGGATTTTCAATTGAACACGGCGATTCCTCCCGGGCTGTTCAGGATGACGACGCCCGCGGATGTCGAATGGGTCGACCTGCGCTAGCAGGCGTCGAGTAAAGAGCGGAGAAGTGTTTTGCCCAACATCAGTCTCGCCAGCCTGGGTTGTTCGAAGAACCTGGTGGATTCCGAAGTCATGCTTGGCCAACTTACCCGGGCCGGCTATGACGTGGTGACCGACCATGACGAGGCGGATGTCATCATCGTGAACACCTGCGCGTTCATCGGTCCCGCCAAGGAAGAGTCCATCGAAACGATACTGGACCTGGCCCGGTTCAAAGAAGACGGCCGATGCACTTCCCTCGTAGTCACCGGATGCATGGCGCAACGGTACGCCCACGGCCTGGTCGCGGAGATGCCGGAGGTGGACGCCGTCATCGGCGTGCACCAATACCCACGGATCGTCCAGCTGCTGGAACGCCTGCACGACCGGCACGAGACCCTGCGGGAAATACGCAGGCAGCCGCTGCCCACCGACTATTCCTATCCCAGGGTCATCACCACCCCGAGTCATTCCGTTTACCTGAAGATCGCCGAGGGATGCGACCGGCGGTGCACTTTCTGCATTATCCCGGCCATCCGGGGCAGTCAGAGAAGCCGAACCGTCGATTCCCTCGTGGAAGAGGCGCGGATGCTTGCCGGGCAGGGGGCGGTGGAACTGAACCTGATCTCCCAGGATACCACCTGGTACGGCAAAGACCTGGAGGTACCGGCCAGGCTGGAAGATCTGCTTACCGCCCTGAACGGCGTGGATGGCATACAGTGGATCCGGCCGCTGTACAATCACCCTGTACGGTTCACCGACACGTTGGTCCAGGCCTTCGCCGATCTTGAGCATGTGTGCAACTACGTCGATATGCCGCTGCAGCACATATCGGATCCCATGCTCAGGCGAATGAACCGGGAAACGACCTCGAAGGAAACGAGAGCGCTTTTGGATCGGATCCGCGCCAGGATTCCAGATGTGACGTTGCGAACCACTTTCATCGTGGGTTTTCCCGGGGAGACGGAGGAGGACTTCGAGGAACTGTTCGACTTCGTGGAAGAAACGAGATTCGACCGCATGGGCGTATTCATGTATTCGAAGGAAGAACATACCCCGGCCGCCCGTTACGATGAGCATTTGCCCGAGACCGTCAAGCAGGAACGATACAACCGGCTCATGGGCCTGCAGCGCGAAGTATCTCTCGAGCGCAACCAGGCATACGTGGGACAGACGGTAAATGTGCTGATCGACGAGCGGACGGAAGAAGGGTACTACAGCGGACGTACCGCTTCAGATGCGCCGGAGGTCGACAACGAGGTGCTGGTCACCGGTGAAGATCTCTCATCCGGCGCCTTTGTGTCCGTGGACATCACCGACGCCATGGAATACGATCTGATTGGTACGGCCGGTACGGCCTCGACAGGGATTCCGCACCCTGGCGACTATGACGTACGAGCGGTCCCCGCCGAATTCGAGTCCCTGGCATGATCCAACGTGTGCGCAAAAAGATACCGCTAATGGGGTTGTTCTTTGCCCTGTTCGTCCTGCCTGCGTGCAATCCGCCGGATTTCGACCCGAGCTGGGCAGCGGAAGAACTGTATGACTTCGGGTTGGAAAAGATGGAGCAGGAAAACTGGCTGGACGCACTGGACGCCTTCAGGGCCATCACGCTCAGCCATTCCGGCAGCGACATCGTGGACGACGCCCTGTACCACCAGGGCGAAATGCATATCAAGCTCAAGGAATATCCCCTCGCCGTAGTCGTGTTCCGCCGGTTGATCAGTGATTTCCCCCAAAGTCCCTATAGCGATGAAAGCCAGTACAAACTGGCCTACGCCACGTTTCTTCAATCCAACCCGCCCCATCTCACGCAGAACAAGACCTTCGAAGCCATCCGGGAACTCCAGTTCTTCCTGGCAGAATACCCCAACAGCGAGTGGAACGCGGAAGTCCACGAGTTGTTGCAGGAATGTTTCGACAAGGTTGCCGAGAAAGACTATCGAATCGGAAACCTCTACTACAAGATGAAGGACTGGGAAGCAGCCCGCCTCTATTTCAAGGAATTGCTGGAGGCGTACCCCATGAGCAATTGGGCTTCCCGGGCGCAGTACGAGATCGCCGAAAGCTACGCGCAGGAAGAAAAACTCCGGGAAGCTATCGAACAATTCGATATCTTCATCCAGAGCTATTCCGAAAACGAATTCTCGGCGGAGGCCGTAAAACGGTTGGAGTACCTGAGAAGCATCTACGTGGAGCCGGCCGAAGAACCCGGGAAAGCCCAGGGCGACGGCATGACGGACCTTACCAGGGAATCGCAGGCAGAACCATCCTCGACCGACGAAACGCCACCGGTCGAATCCGGGGCGGCCGACACACCATCCTCGACCGACGAAACGCCGCCGGTCGAATCCGAGAGCGTCGACACACCGTGAAAACCTGCCGGCTTGGTGTTTACGGGGGGACATTCGACCCGATTCACACCGGCCATCTGGTCATTGCCCAGGGCATAGTAGAACACTGCGGTCTCGATCGGCTGTTATTCGTCCCGTCCGCCCGTCCCCCGCATAAACAGGGTCACGCCATCGCCCCGCCGCGAGATCGGTATCGCATGGCGGAACTGGCCTCGCAACGCGATCCCCAATTCGAGGTTTCGGACATAGAGATCAATCGTCCGGGTCTATCCTACACCGTGGACACGCTGGAGGAACTGCGGAGGATCCATGGCACGTCGAGTTGTATCTACCTCGTCATCGGGGCCGACAGCCTGCTCGAGATAGACACCTGGTACGCGCCGGACCGGGTATTCGACCTGGCTACGGTCGTGACGGTCCCGAGGCCCGGCAAGGATCTCACGAGCATGGATCCGCGCTGGAGGGACCGTGTCGTCACCGTCCGGTTGCCCGAAATCGAGATCTCGTCCACGGACATTCGCCAACGCGTCGGCAAAGGGCTTTCCATCGCCCAAATGGTTCCGGAAGAAGTGGCGGGATACATTGAAGAACGCGGTCTTTACCGAGGGCGTGCGGAGCGGGAAGGATAGCGGATTCCGTCTCAGGATACGATACGCTTCCAAATTACCTCGGCCTTTTCTATCAGATCGTCCCGCGTTCCGTTGTTTTCCAGGACATAGTCCGCCCATCTCGCCTGTTTCGTATCAGTTGCCTGGGCGGCGATACGCTGTTCGGCTTCAGGCTCGGAGAGCCTGTTGCGAAGGATGATCCGTTCTTTCCTCGTGGAGGCAGGCGCGGTGACCAGGATGACCCGGTCGGCGAGGTCCGTGGGGCCGGTGTCTACCAACAGGGGTGCGTCGACCACCACGATCCCGTCCTGGCGTTCTTCGCGCATCACTGCGATCTGTTGGCGTATCTCCGCGCGGATGGCGGGCCTTACCAGGCTATTAAGCTTGTGCCGGGCGTTCTCGTCGCTGAAGACAACGCGGCCGAGCGCGCGACGGTCCACGTCCCCTTCCGGGGTTAGAACGCCTTCGCCGAAGGCATCCCCTATGCGGTCGCGCAGTCTATCGGTCCGGAGCAGTTCGTGACCGATGGCATCGGCGTCCAGGACACGGGCGCCGAGTTTCCCGTATACCTGGGCCACGGTCGATTTCCCTGAGGCAATGCCGCCGGCCACTCCGATGACGATCAAGTCTCACCTATACCCCGACCGTTCCGGCACCGTTGGCTTCTTCACCATGGGCGGCCGCCGGTTCCAGTTGTTCGGACTCCGCGCCCTCCAGGCGCACGGATACCATCTTGGACAGACCGGGTTCTTCCATGGTAATGCCGTATAGGTAATCGGCTGCTTCCATGGTCCGTTTGTTGTGGGTGACGACCAGGAACTGCGTGTCGTGGGTGAACTGACGCAGGGCGCTGGCGAATCGCCTGACGTTGGCATCGTCGAGGGGCGCGTCCACTTCGTCGAATACGCAGAAGGGACTTGGCTTCACGAGGTAGATGGCGAAGAGCAGGGCGATGGCCGTCAGAGCCGTTTCGCCGCCGGACAGCAGGGCGAGGCTCTGGAGCCGCTTGCCGCCCGGGCGCGCCATGATTTCGATACCGGTTTCCAGGGGGTCCCCTTCTTCGAGCTTGAGGTCGGCTTCCCCCCCTTCGAACAGCGTCTGGAACGTGGTCATGAAGTTGCCCCGGACTTGTTCAAAGGTGGTCATAAACCGGGTGCGGGCGGCCTTGTTCATTTTGACGATGGTCTTTTCCAGGTTCTCCTTGGCCTCGATGAGGTCGTTCTGCTGCTGCTGGAGGAAGTCGAGCCGCTCCTTTGCGGCCTTGTACTCTTCGACCGCCGCCATGTTGATGGGACCCAGTTCATCCGTCTTGCGCTGAAGATCGGACCGGAGGGTCTGCGCCGCGTCGGACGAGTAGTCTTCCATATCGGCGATCTGGGGCGGTACCTCCATGCTTTCCGGGTCGGTGCCGTGTTTTTCCATCAACTGTCGCCGAATCTCGCTGCTCTTCATGTACAATTCTTTGTCATCCAGTTCCGCCTGGTGAACCTGTTCCTGTACCTGGTCCAGGGTGTTACGGCTTTCGCCTACCTCCTGCTGCATCAGCCTCACCTCGTCCTGCAGCTCCCGGTGTTCTTCGAGCACGGCGTCGCGATCCACCTCTCGTTCCCGCCTGGACTTGTAGAGCGTATCGAGTTGTTTCTCGTGGTGCTCCTGCGCAAGCTTCAATTCCTTTGTCTGACCGCCGGCTTCCACCGCTTCGGTTTTCCGCTGCCGAAGGACCTTCGTAAGACGATCGTCTTCCTGGGTGAGGAATTCGTCCGTGGTGCCCAGTTCGTTGCTCCGGCCCTCCAGAGAGACCAGGGCGATACGGGCCTCGTGGGCCGCTTCGGCCAAGCTCAGGCGCTCCCCTTCCAGTTCGTCGAGCGTTTCCTGATTCTCCCGTACTTCTTCCTCGGCCGTGATTCGGTCCTTTGCCAGCCTTTCCAGTTCTTTCCTGCGGCTCTCGCAGTCCGCGGCAGATGACGCTATCCGCTCGGACAGGGACTCTGCTTCGCGTTCGATTTCCTCGTCCTGATCACCGAGCCGGGCGAGTTCGAAATCATACTGCCGTTCCCTGGTTTCCAGTTCTATCATCTTGCGCTGGGATTCGCCGAGAAACTGTTCGGTGGACGACTGGCGCTCCGTTAACGTAGATAGTTCGGCGGACAGGCCTTCTATTTCTCCGGTGCTCTTTTCGCGTTCTACACGGCAGGCTTCCAGTTCCTTGTCCAGCGCTTCGATTCGTTCCGTCCGCCGAAGCAGGTCCGAATCATTTTCAACGGTCGATCCACCGGTCAACAGGCCGGCGGGGTCCACGACCTCTCCACCAGTCGTCAGCAGTTTCCAGTCCTGGTCGGTGTCGAAAACCGGCGACAGTCGGAAGGCCGTTTCGAGGTCCTTCACGAGCACCACCCTGGACAGAAGGTGAATCATCGCCGGATCCATATCCTTGCCGGAAGTCACGAAGGAACTCGCGCGGGCGATGATGCCATCATCCTCGAAAGGCAGTTCCGATGGGGAAGGTCGGGACTTAATCCGGTCGAGGAGAATGAAGGAAACCTGCCCCGATTCTTGTTCCCGGAGGTAGCGGATGCCCGCTACGGCGTCTTCCGCGCGCTCGGCCACGATGTACTGCAGCATGTCGTCCAGGTAGGCCGCGATCACCGCCTCGTATTCCTTGTTGATCGAAATCTGGTCGGCCAGGACGCCACGGAGTCCATTTATCGCTACGCCGTCGGTTAACAGCGTCCTTACCCCCTGACCGTATCCTTCGTATTGCCGGTGCATGCGATCGAGGAGCGCCCGCTCTTTATCCGCTGTCGCCAGGGTGGTTTCGATCCCGGACAACTCGTCCCGGGCGGACTCGAGACAGCGCTGGACGTCCTGCACGGATTCCTGCAGGGTGGCATTCAGCGTCGTGTTTTCCTCGACCACCTTTCTTGCTTCGCGCAGTTCCTTTCTTACGGCTTCGACAGCCGTAGCATTCGTTTCCAGTTCTTCGCCGAGTTTCTTCCGGGCGGCGGTCACCTCGCCGCTCCTGTTGCGCAGGGACTCCTCGCGGGCCTCGAGGGAACTGATCTCCGCCTGCTCGTGGGAGTGTTTTTGAATCAGCGACATGCTGTGGTTCCGAAGAACCTGGGATGACTCCTTCTGCGCCGAAATCCGTTCGGCGGAGGCCTTTGCCTTGTTCTCACGCTCCGCGAAGGCGGTGCGCGCCTGTTCCAGCGCGGTATTCAGGGTCTTTCGGTCATCGCCGATCTGCGCCAGCTGCCCGCGGATACGCTTTTGTTCGGTCTCAGCCTCTACCGCTTCCTCAGCCGAGCTTTTAGCCCGGTGTTCCAGGCCGGCGCAGCGCTCCCTGCTTACCAGGAGTTCCTCGTTCAACTTCCGGATCTGTTCGTCGATCCGGTTCACGCCGTCCTGCCGTTGCTGCAACTGACCTTCCTTTTCCAGCAGGACGGCATTGCTTCCTTCGACGTCGGCTTCGGCGGTCCGAATGCGCGTGAGGAGGGATTCCCTCTGGTCCGAGAGCTTCTTGATCCGGGCACGGACGGGTTCGGTCTGGCGGCGCAGGTCCAGAAATTCGTGGCAGGCAATCACGATCTCCACGTCCTTCATCTGTTGCATCAGCCGGTCGTGGCGTTCGTATTTCCGCACCTGGCGACGTAGCAGACTCACGCTTCGGTCGACTTCCTCCAGCAGATCGGCGATACGTACCAGGTCGTGTTCGGTTCCTTCCAGTTTCCGCTGCGCAAGGCGCCGGCGTGTCTTGTACTTGTTGATGCCGGCGGCTTCCTCGATGAGCTGGCGCCTTTCCATGGGACTTCCGTTTACCACCGATTCCACCATGCCCTGCTCGATGATCGAATAGGCGTGGGCCCCCATGCCCGTATCCAGCAAGAGGTTGGTGATGTCTTTCAGGCGGCACGGTACCTTGTTGATCATGTACTCGCTCGAACCGGAACGGAAGTAGCGGCGGGTGATGGTGACTTCACTGTATTCGACGGGAAGTTTCTGATCGCTGTTGTCGATCGTCAGCGACACCTCCGCCATGCCGAGGGGTTTGCGGGCGTCGGTACCGTTGAAGATGATGTCCTCCATCCGGTCGCCCCGGAGCGAAGTCGCCCGGTGTTCTCCCAGCGCCCACCGAATGGCGTCGACGATATTCGACTTGCCGCATCCGTTGGGACCGACCACGGCCGTAATGCCGTCGCTGAACTTCACCTTGAGCCGGGTGGAGAACGACTTGAAACCAATCATTTCAACATGGGAAAGACGCATCGGAGACGAATCCTGATGGCCAAGATTGCGCGGTTCGAATGTCGGCGAAATAACATCGGGTTGAAAATCGGTTACAGCAGACTATTAAGGGGATATATTAGTATATGTAGGGGTTTGTCAAGCGATTTATACATTATGTACGATGGGCGGGATTCCGTTATGAGCACGGTAAGAAAGGGTTTCGGCGCGGGCTGACACATGGTGCGATCATTGGAAGATCAGACCGTAGTGGTCATCATACCGGTCCTGAACGAAGAAGGTTCGATCGGCCTGGTCCTGTCGCATATACCCGAGGGACTGGCCACGGCCGTGATCGTCGTGGACAACGGTTCGACAGACCGGACCAGTGCCGTGGCCGAGGATGCCGGGGCCGTCGTCGTGCGGGAACCCCGGCGCGGGTACGGGGCGGCCTGCCTTCGCGGGATAGCCGCAGCCGCCCGGTTCACTCCGGACATCATCGTGTTTCTGGACGGGGATTACAGCGATTATCCGGAAGAAATGGTCGGCCTGGTGCGGCCGATTGGGGAAGAGGGCTGCGACATGGTGATCGGTTCCCGGATGCTGGGCCGACGCGTGCCGGGCTCCATGCCGATTCAGTCCCTGATTGGAAACGTTCTCGTACCCAGGATCATCCGGTGGCTGTACGGACATCGATACACCGACCTGGGGCCGTTCCGGGCGATACGCTACGATCGCCTGCTTGAGCTGGAAATGGCGGACAAGGACTTCGGCTGGACGGTCGAAATGCAGATCAAGGCGGCGCGGAAGAAGTACCGCACCCTCGACGTCCCGGTACGGTACCGTAAGCGGGTCGGGGTCTCGAAGATCACCGGGACATTGGTCGGAGCCGTACGGGCCGGTTTGAAAATCCTGTGGGTGACGTTCAGGTATGCGTTTGGGCGGAGAGGCTGAAACTCACCCCTCCTCCGTCCCTATAGGCCGGTCTTCCCCGGTTATCCACTCACTCCAGGAACCCGGATAGAGCACGGCGTCGCCCAGTCCCGCGTGGGCAATGGCGAGGAGGTTGTGGCAGGCCGATACACCGGATCCGCAGTAATTGATGGCACGGTCCGCTCGGACGCCGCCGAATAGGTCTTCGAATCTCCGTCTCAGTTCCTCCGGCGCCAGGAAGCGCCCGTCTTCCCCAAGATTCTCATCGAAAGACGCGCATCGTGCACCGGGAATATGGCCGGCCACGGGGTCTATGGGTTCCTGCTCACCGCGAAAACGCTCCGGGGTGCGGGCATCCAGGACGGTCCAGTCCGCATCGTTCCGGTATTTGTCCACGCCGTCCACGTCGGTGACCAGGTGTGTCCTGACGTTTGCCTTGAAGTTCCGGCGAGCCACTTCGGGAACGTCCCGTGAAACCGGCAGGTCCGCGCCGGTCCATGCCGGCCAACCGCCGTCCACCATGGCAACGGGGTCGTGTCCCAGCCAGCGGAGCATCCACCAGAGCCGGGCGGCCACCGAACCGGAAGCGCTATCGTAGACCGCGACCTGCACGCGTTCGTCGATCCCCCAACTGGAAAATACTTCGACGGCCCGATCCACCGAGGGCAAGGGATGCCGGCCCGTCCTGCCGCGTATGATGGGACCGGAAAGATCTTCGTCCAGGTGGGCGTACACGGCGCCGGGCACATGGCCATCGCCGTACTCCCGGGCGCCCTGGCCCGGATCGGCGAGGGAAAACCGGGCGTCGATCACGCGCCAGTCCGGATCCCGGAGATGCCGGTGCAAAGTATGTACGTCGATCAGCGTTGTATGCATGGCCCCTCCGCTCGTCGGAATCCACTCCTATTCGTTCTCGTCGTTTTCGTAGACGATCCGGATCGCCCTGATGTTCGCGATCTTGAAGGCCTGCACGTCGCCCTCCGGCATGCGATGCGCCTCGACGTAGGGCGTGCCCCGTGTCCTTTCGATCCGCACGGGTTGGATCCGGTGCAGGAAGCTGCGGCTCCGGTTGCCCAGATAGTAGTCGATGACGGCCCGGTGGTCGTTTTTTACCGCCATTTCCAGAAGTTCTTCCGTGTGTTTGGGAGACAGGTACTGCAGATTGGCAGCCTGCTCGAAGTGCGGTGCGTTGCTGTCAGTCCCACCCGAACCTTTATGCAGTTGGTAGCCCGGAAGACAATCTCCGAAGCCGAGCACGGGTTTCTGATCGGGTGAAGCGGATGTACGCTTCTGCTCTTCTTTCACGGAAGGACTGATTCGTTGGCGTGGTCCTGCCGGTCCATTACCCGCTTCGCCGGTCAGACCCCTTTCTCCTGAACTACGGTCGGAAGCCGATTCCGCAGGTCCGACGACCTCGGATTTCGGCATGTAGCCCTGCTTCTGCAGAAGATCCATCAGTTCCCGGTACCGTTTACGCTCCACGATCAGCGCGTTGGGAGCCACCTCGCCGCGGATGTACGGCGCCAGTTCTCCGTGTGCCTTGATGTGGCTCGCGATCTCGGCAGTGGTGGTCCGCAGGAGAAAAGCGTCCATGAAATACACCTGCCCGTACGCGTCTCCCCAGGACTGAATCGAGTAAGCGACGTTCTGTGGTATGTCTTTTTCGGAATGGTCCGTCAGGAAATCGACGACTTCGCCACCCGACATATCGGAATTGGCCGCCCGGTAGATGGTATTGCGCGTAACGTGGTAGGTCAGCGTGAGATCGACCTTGACGAGGTCGGCGAATCGCTCGAGTTTTTCCCGGATGAGCAGTTCCAGGTCCCGTGGCGTGATGATTTCGAATGTGGGCTGTACGATAAACCGAGTGCTCCAGGCCTGCTCGTCGGACCAGCTTTGCCCGCCGAATACGTGTCTGCCGGCCGGCGTGATCACCAGGCCGGCGCCGGTTCCGTTTTTGTCTGCATACTGGCGAAGGAGTCCGATCCATTCCAGTTCACGCAGCGCGGCGAGGACTTCGTTCCGGTCATGTTCGCTGAACGAATCTGTCCGAATGTGAGGAGACGAACAGTTCAGCACGAATCGCATGATCTGTTCCAGATCCACCTGGTCGAATCCCACGCACAGCTGCAGGATGCCTGGCAGCGCGGAAACCGCGGGGGATCGCGCCCGTTCCCGCGCATGCCAGAAGGACATCAGGTCCTCGAGTTTTTCCGAGGTGGACAGCTTTAACCAGGTTTCGAATTCGGTAGCGGCACGGAGGCGTCCGTCCTCTTCGCGTGTCAGTCCGCGCCAACGCGAATAATCCATGACGAAGCGCATCTGTTCCGTGATGTTATTCTCCGAATCCGGTAATCCATTCGTCTCGGATTCCTGCCGTTGCACCATGGAATCGAGTGCTCTTTTATACGGTTTGCCCCGGTCCGTAAGCCGTGCCGGGTTGTGACGCAATCCATTGACGAGGGAAAAGACGTTCCGGACGACGGTGAGATCCCGGCTTTCATCTTCCTCTGTTTTCGCGGCCTCCGTCGAGAAGAAACCAGCCAACCGTTCCGTGTAGTAGCGGATAAGCATGTCGCGGGTGTCTTCCGGCACGACGAAGTCGACGGTACGGTACGCGCGGCGGCGTCCGATCACGAGTCCCCGGGTTAAAAGTTCGTGGAGTTGATCGATAAACCCGGCGTTGCCAGGCTTTCTCGTATCGTAAATCCGCCCCGTTTCTCCCGCTGACAGCACGGCCAGGAGGATCTCTCGCCCTTCTTCGGTCAGATCATCCAAGCATTGATCGATGGATCCGAGCTGGAAGGTCTGGTCCGTTATTTGCCGGATCAACCGGGCGCGTGAGATCATGCCGGGTTGCACACCGAGCGTAAAGGCGATTGATTTCAGATCGCCCATGGGCAGGGCGGCGAGGTATTCCTGGAAGATCACCTGGTTATTCCCATTCGATGGTGCCGGGTGGCTTGGAACTGAGGTCGTAGACCACGCGGTTTACGCCTCTTACTTCGTTGATGATGCGATTCGACACGTACGCCAGGAACTCGGTGGGCAGACGCGCCCAGTCGGCTGTCATGAAGTCGAGCGTGGTTACCGCCCGGAGGGCGATGACGCTTTCGTAGGTGCGGGTGTCGCCCATCACACCGACGGTCTTGACGGGCAGAAGTACGGCCAGCGCCTGGGAAACATCGTCGTACAGGCCGGCCTTGCGCAGCTCGTCGATGAATATCTTGTCCGCATCCTGCAGCATGGACACGCGTTCCCGGGTAACTTCTCCCAGCACTCGGATGCCCAGTCCGGGTCCGGGGAAGGGATGCCGGTCGATGATTTCGTCCGGCAGGCCGAGTTCCCGTCCTACGGTGCGCACCTCGTCCTTGAAAAGACTTCGAACCGGTTCCAGCAGTTCCAGTTCCAGGTCGTCCGGCAGTCCGCCGACGTTGTGATGGGTCTTGATGGTACTGGCCGGTCCCTTCACGGAGGCGCTTTCGATCACGTCGGGGTAGAGCGTGCCCTGGGCCAGGATGCGAACGCCGCGCAGAGATGTCAGTTCTGTTTCGAGCACCCGGATAAACTCGTCACCGATGATCCGGCGCTTCTGTTCCGGTTCCTCCACGCCCTTAAGCCGGTTCAGAAACCTGTCCGATGCGTCAACGAATCGGAAACGGGCGTTGATGGTCCGGCGGTAAGTCTCTTCGACCTGTTTGGCCTCGTCCTTCCTGAGCATGCCCGTGTCCACGAAGATGCAGGTCAGCCGATCCCCGATGGCCCTGCCGATCAGCGCCGCAACAACCGAGGAATCCACGCCGCCGCTAGCGAAGCAGGCCACCCGGCGCTCTCCCACCGTCTCCCGGATGGAGGCAAGGGCGTCGTCGACAAAGGTCCGGGGTGTCCAGCTTCCTTCACAGCCGCAAATGGAAAAAACGAAGTTCTCCAGGATCTCACGGCCCTGGACTGTGTGCACCACTTCCGGATGGAACTGAACGCCGTAAATCCGCCGTTCGGGTTGAACGACAGCAGCGATATGTCCGTTGTCGGAACGGGCGATGACGTCGAATTCCGGTGGAGGCGCCTTGAGTTCGTCGCCGTGGCTCATCCAGACCGTCATTCGTTCGGGCAGATCGCGGAACAGGGGGGTCTCGCCCGCCGTCCGGATACCCGCGCTGCCGTATTCCCGGGTTCCGGCGTGGGAGACCTCGCCTTCGTGGTAATGCCCCATCAACTGCAAGCCGTAGCAGATGCCCAGGATCGGCACACCCGTTTCGAATATGCGGGGATCAGGATGGGGCGCTCCTTCCCCGTACACGCTGGCCGGACCGCCCGACAGGACAATGCCGGAAACGTGCCGTTCCGATAACTTTGACATCGGCGTATCGTATGGAAGCACCTCGCAGTAAACGTGGCTTTCCCTTATGCGCCGCGCGATCAGCTGCGTGTATTGCGCGCCGAAGTCGAGTATGGCAATCCAGTTTGAGTTAGCCATGGAACGGGCTTCAGAGGTATGAAAAGCCGAGTGTCATGCATGTAATGAACAGGCTACATAATATAGCCTATTCAATTCATGGCGTCCAGCCTAGAAAGTAAATCTCCAAGCGCGTGTTCACCCGAGGTAAGCCTGAGCGAGATATCCAGTACTACCAGGTGGTTCCTGATGGCGTGCCCCGGAACACGAACGGCGTCTTTTTCCGTCGTGACGATCCATGCCACGTCCGTTTCTTCCACCAGGGACATCGCCCGGTCCAGGTCCGACCGGGAGAAGGGGTGGTGATCCGGGTACGCCAGGACCCGCTGCACGCGGCCGCCGGCGTCCGTGACCGTTTGCGCGAAGGAGGTGGGATTGGCGATCCCACAGAGGACGAGTACGTCGCGGTCGACCAGCCATTCCAGGGTCAAAGGCCTATCGCCGGATAGTCGTCTCAGTCCGGTGGGCACGTAGACGGTCCTGATCACGGCCAGGTGGGGGAACCGGGCCTGAAAGCGTGCTGCGTCCAGATCGGTGGATCGGTCCTGGTCCGTCCTGGTCAGCACGAACGCTTGGGCGCGCCGAAGCGAGGAAAGCGGTTCCCGAAAGGGACCCGCGGGGAGCAGGCGCCACGGATTTGACCGGCTGGATGCGTCATGTACCACGATGTCCACCATGCGGCTGGTCTTCCGGTGCTGGAACCCGTCGTCCAGCAGCAGCACGTTTGCGTCGTACCGCTCGATGGCCAGCCGTCCCGCCGAGGTGCGGCTGGCGCCGACGACCACCGGCACATCCGGAAGCATGGAGGCGAGAAAGGACGGTTCGTCGCCCACATCCCGCCAGGTGGCGTCCGGCGCTGCCGGGAGCGTCGCCGTGGTTTTTCTGCCATAACCCCGGCTCAGCACCGCGGGCCTGTAGCCGGCATCCTTGAGTCGGCGGGCAAGGTACCGCACGACGGGCGTCTTCCCCGCGCCGCCGACGGTCAAGCTGCCGACGCTGATTACCGGGACCGGAAGCCGGTCCGGAACGAGCAGCTCCTTGTCGTACAGCCCGTTGCGCAGCCGGACCAGTATGTTCAGCAGCAGGGACAGGGGAAGGAGCGTACATCGCACGAATCGAATGGCCAGGCTGCGCTCGTCCGGGTCCAGAATCCGGGCATAGAAGGGAGATCCTCCGAGGCAGTTCAACGGTCCAGGCCCGGAATGTTTCGGATCCAGGATCCAATTGTCGACCAGGTCCAGGGTGCGGTCCACGGATTTCAGGCTTATTTGCACGGCCCGGGCGGCGGCTTCGCCTGCTTGCGCCCTCTTCCGCGGGTTGTCCAGCAGTTCCAGCCATGCCCGTGCGAGTTCGGCACCGTCGTGAACGACAATACCTCCCCCGGTTCGAAGCAGGGCCGACGCACTCGCGCGGACGTTCTCGGTATGGGGACCGAACAGCACAGGTATGCCGCAAGCCGCGGGTTCCAGCACATTGTGACCTCCGAGTGGAACCAGCGTGGCGCCTACGAAGGCCATGTCCGCGGCGGCGTACATGGCCGAAAGTTCGCCCATGGTGTCCAGGATGATCACGTCCGTATGCACGGGATCCTGCGTGCCCGTCCGTGTACGGTAGGTGTACGCGAGTCCCGCCCCCCTCAACATCTCCTCTACCTTCGGTATGCGATGGAGATGCCGTGGCGCCCAGATCAATTTCACCTCGGGATACCGTTCCCGCACCTGGGTGAAGGCTGCCAGGACCGCGTGTTCCTCTTCCACGGGCCTGGGGCACCCCGCCATGATCACCGGCGCGGACTCAGAAAGGCCGAGGTCATGTCGCAACTGCTCCCGCGGCGGCCCCTCCATTTCAGCGGCGAGGTCGAATTTGACGTTTCCCGTGACCCTCACCCGCTCCGGATCCGCGCCGAAGGCGATATACCGCTCACCGTCGAGCGCGTGCTGGACCCCCACGGCTGTCAGCATCCGCAGCATACCCCTGAACAGCGGTTTCACGTAACGGTTCCGCTCGAGACTCCGGTCCGACATGCGTCCGTTGACCAGGACCACGGGGCAATCGTGGGCTGTCGCCGCCTTCAGCAGAGACGGCCAGAGTTCCCCTTCGAGGAGAATCAGCGCGCGGGGCCGGACCCGTCCGATCACGCGGCGAACGATGAACGGCGCGTCGAGCGGCGCCAGGCCGTAAGCGTGGGCCTGCGGTACATGTTGCCTCACATAGGCCAGGCCGGTCTCCGTCATGGTGGTCACCAGCACCGCGAATCCGGGATGACATTGCGCAAACCGTCCGATCACGGCCGCCATGCCCGTGGCCTCGCCCACGGAAGCGCAGTGGAACCAGACTACGGGTCGCATTTCGTTGTCGTTGACAAGAGGTCGCAGGCCGAGTCTCTGGCGCATCCCCCACCGGTCCACGAGTGCCAGGCAGGCCAGGACCGGGGAGAGCAGGACTGTGAGAACGGAGAAAAGCAGCGTGTAGATAAAGATCATGTCAGGAGTCTGTCGGAACGTCGGCTTCAAGTGTCTGGCCGGCCTGTTCGGCGGCGTCCGGAATGTACGTGGCGTTCAGGGATTAACCAGGCTTCGTTCGGCGGCGTCCCGGGCGCTCAGCAGGCGGTGCTGGAGCTGTTCCCGGTACGGTTCGAGGCGTTCGACCGGTGTATCGCCGGGGACCAGCAGTGGTGCACCGAAGGCAATGGCCGCGGCGGAAAAGGGCCGCGGAATCATGAACCGGTCCCAACTCGAAAGCACAAAGGGCCTATGGGAAGCGGCCGCGAAAGGAACGATGGGAAGGCCGGATCTGCAGGCCATGAACAGAACTCCTGGTTTAACCTGGAAACGCGGACCCCGGGGGCCGTCTACGGTCACCCCCAGGTCGTCGCCGGCCGCGCCCGCTGCCGCCATGCGGAACAAGGCGCGGGTACCCCCCCGGGTGGACGAACCGCGGGTGGTCGTATATCCCATCCGCTCAATGGTCCGGGCAATGTATTCGCCGTCCCTGTGCTCGCTGACCAGTACCCTTACGTCCTGGTTGCGGAATGCGTAGGTGGCCAGCAGCAATCCTTCGTGCCAGAATGCATACAGGACGTTTTGACCGTTTTCCCGGGCTCGTGCATGGTGTTCCGTCCCGATCAGGCGGATGGAGAGCGTTCGACCCAGAAGATTGACGGCGCCGGCACCCAGTATGCCAGCCAGGGAATGCATGGTTCCTTCCCGGCTCATGGTTCTCTGCCCTTCCCGTCCGCCATGTCCAGTGCGAGTTCGGCGACGCGCGACGAGGCGCCCGGCGTGCCCAGCCGGGCCTTTACTTCTCGCAGTTCTCGGGTCATGGTCCGCCGCTTCTCCGGTTCCCTTAGCAGATCGAGGACCACGGGTGCCAGCACATTGGGTTCGACTTCGTCCTGGAGAAACTCCGGCGCGACGCGACGGCCGGCCACCACGTTCACCAGGCCGATATCCGGAATGTTGACCAGGCGCCGGGCGATCCACCAGGACAAGCGGGACATGCGGTAAAGGACCAGTAAGGGGGTGCCGAAACAGGCCGACTCCAGGGTAGCGGTTCCCGAGGTGACCAGCAACAGGTCGGCGTGATTCATTACTTCGTAGGTACTGCTTTCTACCACGGGGACTTCTTTCGCGTTTCCTTCGAGATGCGCTGCCAGGTCGGTACGGGAGACGGTGGGAGCCAGGCCGATGACTCCCTGGACCCCGGGCAGGTCTCGTTGCACCGTCTTCAGGGTACTCACCATCGCGGGAAGCATTCTCTCCATTTCCAGGGTCCGGCTGCCCGGCAGCATGCCCACGATCGGCCGGTCGGGATCCAGGCCTGCGTCCGCGCAGAATTCGGCCTTGTTCTGCCGGCTCTCCAGCACTTCCAGCAGCGGATGACCGACGAAGACCACTTTCCCCCCCGCTTTCTCATACAATTCCACTTCAAAGGGAAAAACCACGGCCATGCAGTCGACGAGCCTGACGATGGTATGGATCCGTCGCGCCCTCCAGGCCCAGACCTGGGGACTGATGTAATACATGACCGGTATGCCTCGTTTACGCGCCTTGCGGGCCAGCCTCAGGTTGAAGTCGGGGTAGTCGATGAGGATCAGCAGGTCGGGGCGGCGGGATTCGAGGAGACCGTCCAGGCGGCGCAGAACCCGTCGAATGAAAGGCAGGTGCCGCACGACCTCGGTGATGCCCATGACGGAAAACCGTTCGATATGGTAGAGCAACGCGCATCCAGCCCGTTCCATGCGGTCGCCGCCGATCCCGAATACATCGATTTCCGGCCGCCTCGCCTTGAGCGCGGCCACCACGCCGGCGCCGTGCATCTCGCCCGATGCTTCACCGGCGATGATCATGATTCGCAATGATCAAACCCCTTCCATTGGGTCTGTCGGGAATGTGCTGCGATTAACGAGACGATAAATGTAAACTTCAAAATACACTTTGAGGCTGCAACCTCGGAGTTTATTTTAGAGTCTTATCAATAAGGTTGTCATCTAAGTAATAAAGAGGAGGTCTAAACGACCATGGCTGTTTCCCCGGAGAGCCGAACTGTTGTTTTCGTTTCGTTAACCGGCGATGAACAGGTGAAGGTTTACGACCAGGACAGCGAGCCGGGTTCCCTGATTCTGCGTGCAACCAGCGACGCCCACGGTCCTTCGGGGGCGCTGTGCCTCCACCCGTCCGGTGATATGATGTACAACGCGCACGTGGAATCCACCACGCTCGCGGCCTTTCGGCTGGACACCGGGTCCGGCGAACTGACCCTGATCAACAAGGTGGATACCGGCATCGGCATTCCCGCCCATCTCGTTACCGACCGGAAGGGCCGTTTCCTGCTCACCGTCTACTACGGCGGGGGCGGCATCACCGTGCACAGCCTGGGAGAAGACGGATCGATCGGCGACCTGGTTCAGTACATCGACACCGGTGAAAAGGCCCATGGGGTCCTCATGGCGGTCGATGACCGGTACGTGATCGTTCCCCACGTCTGTCCCACCAACAAGACCAGCCAGTTTCGTTTCGACGCGGCGACGGGTTTGCTTACCCCCGAATGATCCCGCGATCGTGACGCCCCCGGACGACGAGACGGGGCCGCGCCATATCTGCTTAAGGCCGAAGGGCGACGTGGCGTACATCGTCAATGAACAGGGCAATACGGTGACGGCGCACCGCTTCGACAACGCAAGCGGAACTCTGACGATATTCCAGAATGTCTCCACGCTGCCCGACGGCTACGAGGAAGGCGGGTTTACCGCTCACGTGGAGGTGCACCGGAACGGAAAATGGGCCTATGCGTCAAACCGTGGACACGACAGTATCGTGGGCTTCAACGTGGCCGATGACGGATCGTTGAGCGCGTTCGGACATGTGTCCGTTCCCGCCAGTCCGCGGTCCTTCAATATCGACCCCGATGGACGGTACCTCTACTGCGCGGGAGAGGCCGCCGGCGTGATGACGGCATACCGTGTCGACCAGTCCGACGGAAGCCTGCATCCGATCCGGGATTATGCCGTGGGAGACAAGCCTTTCTGGGTGATGGCGACGACTTTGGCCTGACGGCCGGCCGGATGCCACCGGATTTCCTGCTTGGATGCCTCCGTATCTGGGTAAATCAACAGCGCGTCCGGTTCGCAGCGCGCGGTAGACAGAAAACGTATTGTGGATTATATATGAACGATTCGCGTCAGAACGATGAAAAAAGCAAGGGTCTGGTGGAGATGTTCACGGCGGATAGACAGCGTGAGCAGGACAACACCATGGACCGCAGGATCGAGCGGAAGCGCTTTACGCCCCGCAGGATCGCGCTCGGCGTCCTGGTCGCCGCGGTTATCGCTTTCGGGGCCTACGCGTTGCTCACCGTCAACACCTCCTCGCTGAACGTGGACGCCGGGAAACTGACCCTGGCGCCGGTAACCTACGGACCCTTCCTGGAGTACATCGTCGAGCAGGGTGCGGTGATGCCGCTCACGACGATCTACCTGGACGCGGTGGAAGGCGGTCGGGTGGAGGAGGTCTTCGTCGAAGAGGGCACGCAGGTCGAGCTGGGTACGCAGATCCTGCGCCTGTCCAACGCCACGCTTCAACTGAACGTCATGCAGCGTGAAGCCGAGTTGTTCCGCGAGGTGAACGAACTCAGGCAGACACGGGTTATCATGGCGCAGCGGCGCCTGAACCTGCGCGCGCAAATGGTGGAACTGGACTACGAATTGCGCCAGGCCGAGCGGGAGTACGAGCGGCAGGAAGCCCTGCTCGAGGCGGACCTGGGCACTCGCCAGGAGTATGACACGGCGCAGGACAACCTCGAATATCTGACGCGCAAGAGGAGCGTAACCATTGAAACAGTGAGCCAGGATTCGATATATCAGGAAGTGCAGATCGAGCAGCTGGAAGAGTCGATCGACCGGCTGGGCCTGAATCTCGAAGTCATCAAGGAAAACCAGGAGAACCTGACGCTCCGCGCGCCCATAACGGGGCTGCTTTCCTCTCTAATTGCCGAGGTGGGCGAGTCCAAACCCCGTGGCGAACGTCTTGGGCAGATCGACGTGGAGGACCAGTTCAAGGTACGCGCGGCGATCGACGAGCATTACATTGCCCGCATCCGATCCGGCCAGGCGGGTTCCTTCGATTTCGCCGGCGGGACCTACAACCTGGTGATCGGCCGGGTATATCCCGAAGTGATCGAGGGCCAGTTCGAGGCGGACATGGTGTTCGTGGAAGGCATGCCGGAAGGGCTCCGGCGCGGGCAGACGCTCCAGGTACGCATCGCCCTGGGCGAACTGGCCGATGCGCTCCAGGTGCCCCGGGGCGGGTTTTACCAGAAGACGGGCGGGCGGTGGATCTACGTGCTCGATTCCTCGGACGAATTCGCCGTGCGGCGCCCGATTCGGCTCGGCCGGCAGAACAGCCAGTTCTTCGAGGTGCTAGAGGGGCTGGAAGAGGGAGAAACGGTGATCACGTCCATGTACGACAACTTCGGCGACATGGAACAGCTGGTGTTGAAATAGCTGGCAAAACTAGTCGATATCGGACATTATAATCGTATATTGCAACTCATCGGGATACGCGAAAAGAATATGCCTGGTGAATCTACAAATTACAGGAGCGTACCATGATCAGCACGCAGAATCTCAAAAAGCTATATGCGACTGAAGAGGTGGAGACGACGGCGCTGAACGACGTGACCATGGCCGTGGACCAGGGGGAATTCGTGGCGGTCATGGGACCATCGGGTTGCGGCAAGTCCACGCTGCTCAACATCCTCGGTCTCCTCGACAACCCCACGGGCGGGGAATACCATTTCCTGGACGAGGAAGTGTCCGGTCACTCCGAGCGGCAAAGGGCCAATCTGCGCAAGAACAACATCGGCTTCGTATTCCAGAGCTTCAACCTGATCGACGAACTGACCGTTTATGAAAATATTGAACTGCCTCTGATCTACCTGGGCACTTCCAAGACGGAACGGAAGGAACGGGTGGACGCGGCGATGGAACACATGCAGATCCCCCACCGCCGGAACCACTTCCCGCAGCAACTCTCCGGCGGCCAGCAGCAGCGGGTGGCGGTGGCGCGGGCGGTCATCGGCAATCCCAGTCTGATCCTGGCCGATGAGCCCACCGGAAACCTGGATTCGGCCAACGGCGCGGAGGTGATGGACCTGCTGAACGGCCTCAACGAAGCGGGAACGACCATCATCATGGTGACGCACGACCAGACGCTGGCCGACCACGCCCACCGGACCATCCGGCTTTTCGACGGTCGTATCGTGGCGGAAGCCGCGGCGGCAGAAGCGGTCCAGGGGAATTAGACCCGGCGTTTTACCTGGTGGTCAGCCAATCCCAGAAGCCGGTGGTTTCCTGTTTCGAATCCGTGTCCAGGATCTCCCGCGACATATACAGCGTCGGCATCAGGTTCAGCATCTGGTTGCCCCGCCACGCCCTGTAGCCCCACCTGTTGGTTTCGATCGCCGCGCCCCGCACGTAGGGCCGCCACATTTCATTGATCAAGGTGTGCCAAAGGAACACGCCGCCCACGTCGCGGACGAGGATTTCCTCCGCTTCCTTGTATAACTCGGTGCGCCGGTCCGGGTCACCCACCAGCACGTTTGCACGAAGCACCAGTTCTTCGAAACGTTCATTTCGCCAGGGATGTCTACCGTTCGACAACCACAGCGTGAGCAGGTTGCTCGCGTCGACGTAATCGTAACGGTAGGGGATGAGCGCCAGGGAGAGTTCCTTGGCGTTCATCGTTTCCGTGAACACTTTCCTCTCCACGTTCCGGACGCCGACCTCGATATTCAGACTCTGTTTCAGCATGGCCTGCACCGCCTCGGCGGCCGTGTTGATCACAATCGGTTCCCCGCGCAGCCACATACTGACTGCCGGGAATCCCCGTCCGTCCGGGTAGCCCGCTTCCGCCAGAAGCTTGCGTGCCAGGTCTGGGTCGTACCGTTGTATGGCAGCCAGCACTTCCGTGTTGGCAGCCGGGAATCCGGGCGGCACCATGGACGAGGCGGGCAATCCGATATCCCGCAGCGCGGAGTTCATGAGGGCCGCCTGGTCGATGGCGTGGCTGAAGGCCTGGCGTACCCGCAGATCGTTGAAGGGCGGATTGCGGGTGTCCATCATCAGGTAATAGGTCTGGAAATCTACATAGGTGTTCAGGTGGCCGTTCAAATCGGGATTGGACATCACCCGGTTAATTTCGGCTTGGTTGCTTAGCACGATGTAGTCTACTTCACCGGCCTCGTAAGCAGCGAGGTAGGGCGGTTGTGCGGCGGAGTTGAAGAGTTGCGCCGTGATGCGTTCCAGGTAGGGCTTGTTGGGCCCACGATACGTGGGGCTCGGTTCGAGGACGATGCGGTCGTTGATCGTCCATTCCTTGAGGCGGAACGGACCACTGCCCATGTGGGTCTCGGGCCGGGTCGACCAGGCCGCGCCGTATTTTTCGTACAGGTGGGTGGGCGTCACCCAGCTGTAGTTGAGCAGTTCCGGTGCATAGGGCGTCGGTAGGGTCGTTGTGATGGCGATGGTGTGCGGATCCAGCGCCTCGACGCCCAGGGAATCCAGCGGCATGCGGCCGGACACGACCTCCCCCCAGTTCCGGATAGGCCTGTAGTACCATTCGAAATCGAACCCTGTCCTGGGATCGGCCCACCGCCGGAACGAAGCCTCGTAGTCATAGGCCGTAACGGGGCGGCCGTCACCGAAAACCAGGTCTTTCTGAAGATGGAAGATCCAGGTGTGCTTGTCTTCAGTCACCTCCCAGTGCGTCGCCGCGGCGGGAAGCAGATTGAAATCGCGGTCGACCCGGGTCAATGGTTCGTTGGTCAGCGCAAAGCCAAAGACCTTCTGGTAGGAGGAAGTGGCCCGGTCCATGTACCGGTTGTTCAACTCGAAGGTGCGCAAATGCTGACGGTCCGGCGGAGCGGAGTCCGAGGGCAGGGCGACGCCGACGGAATTGACCCGCGCTTCCATCTTCGTGTTCGGCGGAGCTGCGATGACGGCGCCCAGCGCCACGGCGGCGAGCAGCATCACCGCCGCGATGGGGATCGTCCGGATTCGATTCTTCCGGATTCGTTTTAAATGGCCCATGCGCATGAGCAGATACCAATCTGGCCGTTGCCTCAGGAGACCTGTTCCGTCAACGGCCGGTCAACCAGCTCCACAGTCCGGCCGGTTTTCGGTCCGTCGACTCTCGAGAGATGTCCTCGGAAATGTAAAGCGTTGTCATCAGGTTAAGCATCTGGTTTCCCCGCCAGGCCCTGTAACTCAGATCGTTGGGCTCGAGCGCTTCTCCGCGGATGTAGGGCCGCCACATCTCGTTGACCAGGTCGTGCCAGAGGAAGACGCCGCCCACGTCCCGGACCAGGATCTCTTCCGCTTCCTGGTAGAGTCGGGTGCGCCGGTCGGGATCATCCACCAGATGATTGGCCCGTTCCACGAGTTCCTCGTATCGTTCGTTGCGCCAGGGATGGCGTCCCCGTGACAGCCACAGGTTGAGCAGGTTGCTGGGATCCAGGTAATCCCAACCGTAGGCGAGCATGGAAAAGGGGATCTCTTTGGCGTTCAAGGCTTCCGTGTAGACCTTCCGTTCCACGTTCAGTACCTCGATCTCAACATTCAGATTCTGCTTCAGCATGGCCTGAATGGCCTCGGCGGCCACCTTTCTCAGGTACGCCTCGCCGCGCAGCCACATGGCCATGGTCGGGAACCCCTTGCCGTTCGGGTAGCCCGCTTCCGCGAGCAGCCGGCGGGCCTTTTCCGGGTCGTAACGCTGAATGGAAGCCAGCGATTCGGGACTGGCGGCCGGAAATCCGGCCGGCATCATGGAGACGGCAGAGATGGCGATGTCCTTCAGAGCGGATTTCATGATGGCCGGCTGGTCGATGGCGTGGCTGATGGCCTGGCGGACGCGCAGGTCGTCGAAGGGCGGACCGCGGGTATCCATGAAGAGATAGTACGTGGTGAAATTGGTATAGGTATTCAGTTGGCTCCTCAGTACCGGGTCGGACCGGACCCGGTTGATCTCGGCCGGGTTGTTCAGCAGGACGTAGTCGACCTCGCCCGCTTCGTAGGAGGCGAGGAAGGGCGGCTGGGCTGCCGCGTTGTAGAGACGGGCTGTGATACGTTCCAGGAATGGTGTGCTGGGCCCAGGGTACGTAGGATTCGGTTCCAGGACGATGCGGTGATTGATGGTCCATTCCTTGAGCCGGTAGGGTCCATACCCGATGTGAGTTTCGGGTTTGGTGGACCACGCTGCCCCGTACTTCTTGAACTGATGTGTGGGCGTCACCCAGCTGTAGTTGAGCAATTGCGGCGCGAAAGGCGCAGGCCGGGTGGTCGTGAAGGCAATGGTATACCGGTCCAGCGCTTTGACGCCCAGCGAATCCAGGGGCATATCCCGTGCGACGACGGCGCCCCAGTTCTTTATCGGCCGGTAGTACCACTCGAAATCGAATCCCGTTTTGGGGTCGGCCCATCGCCGGAAGGTGTCTGCATAGTCGTAGGCGGTAACGGGCTTGCCGTCGCCGAACACCATGTCTTCCCTGAGGTGGAAAATCCAGGTATGCCCGTCTTCGGTTACTTCCCAGTGGGTTGCTGCGGCGGGAACTAGATTGAAATTACGATCGACCCGGTTTAGCGGTTCGTTCGTCAGGGCAAACCCGAAGGACTTCTGGTAGGAAGACGTAGCCCGGTCCATGTACCGGTTGTTCAGCTCGAAAATCCGCAGGTGCTGCATGGAGGGCGGCGCTGCGTCCCGGGGCAGCGTCACGCCGACGGAATTGACTTGCGGCGTCGATCGAGCTGGAATACTCGCGGCCATGCCGGCCGCGAGAAGGAGGATGGATGCGAGTAGAGAAAGGGCGAGAGTCAGGCGCATGCGTTCTCCGGTTTACCGTTTCTCAAAGTGCTTTCTTCCGAGGACAAGAGGTATGGTCGTTTTACCGCGTTACTGTTTCGTCAGCCAATGCCATATACCCACGGAACGTTGAGCAGATGTTTCATTCATGATTTCACTCGTGATATACAGCGTGGGAATCAGGTTCGATAGTTTGTTATCGCGCCAGGCCCTGTAGCCCCATTCATTGGTCTCAATGGCCGAACCCCGCACGTAAGGCCGCCACATCTCGTTTGCCAGCACGTGCCACAGGAACACGCCGCCCACGTCGCGCACCAGAATCTCTTCTGCCTCCTGATAGAGTCGCACACGTCGCTTCGGGTCACCCACCGTGACGTTGGCCCGCAGGACCAGTTCTTCATACCGCTCGTTGCGCCATGGATGCCTGCCGTTCGACAGCCACAGAGAAAGAAGATTGCTGGGGTCGGCGTAGTCGTATTCGTAGGGGATGAGCGCAAGGGTGATTCCCTTCCCGTTCATCGTTTCCGTGAAGACCTTTTGTTCGACGTTACGAACGCCGACGTCGATATTCAGGTTCTGTTTCAGCATGGCCTGCACCGCCTCGGCAGCGGTAGCGATCTCCCGCGGTTCACCCCGCAGCCACATGCTCATGGCGGGGAACCCCCTTCCGTCAGAGTATCCCGCTTCCGTAAGACGTTGGCGTGCCAGAACCGGGTCGTAGCGCTGTATGGAAGCCAGGGCAGCCCCGTTTGCCGCAGGGAATCCGGGCGGCAGCATGGAGACAGCCGGCCTGGCGATGTCCCGGAGGGCGGATTTCATGAGGGACGCCTGGTCCACGGCATGGCTGAAGGCCTGTCGCACACGCAGATCGTTGAAGGGTGGATGGCGGGTGTCCATCATCAGGTAATACGTTGCGAATTTGGTATAGGTATTCAGATGGCCGCGCAGGATCGGGTTAGATTTAACCCGGTTGATTTCGGCCTGGTTATTCAGAAGTACATAATCCACTTCATCTGCCTCGTAGGCAGCCAGAAAGGGCGGCGGCGCCGCGGCATTGTATAACCGGGCCATGATCCGTTCCAGGTACGGCTTATTGGGTCCTCTGTACGTAGGACTGGGTTCGAGGATGATGCGTTCGTTAATTGTCCATTCCCTGAGGCGGTACGGTCCGTTGCCCATATGTGTCTCCGCCTTGGTCGACCATGCGTCGCCGTACTTCTCGAACAGGTGCGTAGGCGTCACCCAGCTGTAGTTGAGCAACTGGGGCGCATAAGGTGTCGGGTCATTTGTGGTGAACGCGATGGTGTGTTCGTCCCGGGCCTGGACCCCCAGCGAATCCAGGGGCAGGTGGCCGGCGACGACCTCGCCCCAGTTCTTGATGGGGCGATAGTACCATACGAAATCGAATCCGGTTGCGGGATCGGCCCATCGCCTGAACGTTTCTTCATAATCGTAGGCCGTCACCGGGCGACCATCGCCGAATATGAGATCCCGCTGAAGATGAAAGATCCACGTCAAACCGTCGGGAGTCACTTCCCAGTGCGTCGCGGCTGCGGGAAGAAGATTGAAATTTCGATCGACCCGGGTGAGCGGTTCGTTGGTAATGGAGAAACCGAAAACCTTCTGGTAGGACTGCGTGGTACGATCCATGTACCGGTTGTTCAGTTCGAAGGTACGCAGGTGCTGCATGGTGAGCGGCGCAGCGTCCGGGGGCAGGGTCACTCCGGCGGAATTGACCTGCGGCGCGGACTGGGCCGGAACTCTCACAGCCAGGGCTACGATGAGTGCGAATAAAGAAACAGGTAGCAGAAGGGCGATTGCAGGGCGCATCCTATACCGCCTATCCGTCGTTCGGGTTACGCACCTCAACGGGCTTCTTGTACAGCATGGCCAAGACTTCGGAGAACTGGAGCGGACTTACGCCCACGCCGTGCACGTTTACCGTCCAATGCAGGTGGGCGGCGGTCACGCGGCCCGTGGATCCCGACAGGCCCAGCAACTGTCCCTGGGTCACCAGGTCGCCCGTTTTCACGTACAGTCTGCTCATGTGCGAATACCCGGTGTGAATACCCATACCGTGTTCGACCAGGACATGATTACCCGAGTAGAACAGGTTCTGTGCCAGCTTGACCACCCCGGACTGCGCGGCGTATATGGGCGTCCCTTCGTAGGCCCGAAGATCGAGGCCGCCGTGGTAGCTTCTCAACTGACCATTGAACACCCTGCGGGTACCGTATGGACTGGTGATGGTTTTCTTCTCCACCGGATAACTGAACGTGTCACCCATCATGGTCGTATCACGGACCGCTTCGTAAGCCTTTGCGATGACCTTCCTTTCCCGTTCAATGCGGCGGTAATCCACGGGCGAGGGCGTAACCCTGTTCTGTGGCACGCCGCGGATCTGCTCCAATCGATACGGTCCGGTGCCTACGCTGAAGGGCAGTTCCCGGTTGAAGATGCGATCGCTTTCGGTCCATTCTACGTAGATGGTGTCCGGACCGGGTGTCGCGCGATAGGGAATACCGATCAGCGTGAACAAAACGCCGTCGAGTTCCGAGGGATGAGCGTACATGCGATGAGAACGATCCCCTCTCACCACGATGAGATCGGTGATCTGTGCCGGATCTGCAGATCCGGCGTCGCTTCGCGCTACATCGTTATCCCCCGCATTTTTTGATTCTTTCGTGATGCATTCCAGTAATAGCGTATGGCCGTTGGCTACCTTCGATCCGGACAGGCGGAATGAAACGTCGCGTGCTCCCGGATAGGTACGATCTCCATCGAAGAAGGGCTCGCCTCCCAGGCAGAAGGCGATGGCGAATAACATGACGATGGAATGCATGAGAAACAGTGTGCGAACCAAATACGGTAGACGTCTGGATTACGTTTTGAGGACTTTACATATTCATAATACCCATACCGTTCCTTTGAAACCAGCAATTTAACCGCATACGTGTTCCTCCTGAGCGGTGTGCGGGACGTAAATGACTGCCGACTTGCCTTTACGCTTTACAAATTTCGAGTTACCTTCCGAAGAAGGTTCGCTTTACGCCGGTCACACGTTTGTTGCACCGGAAACCGTTGCGGATACTTCAGTGATGCTTCAGGTCTGTAGTGACACAGGGATCCGATGATTGGAAGGTGGAAGGAAATGTCTAGTGTGGCGCGGATGGGCTGGTACACTGCAATTTCACTTACTGTTTTGATCCTGGGCGCCTGCGGCAAAGACAGTCCGACGGGTCCTCAGACACCGGCGCGCGTGATGGTGTCTGCCTTGTCGATATCATTGAATGCGCTTGGCTCGACCCACCAGTTCACCGCCACGGTGTTTGATCGCTACAGCAAGGCGATACCGGACGCGAGCGTCACCTGGACGAGCAGCGACGCGTCCGTGGCCACCGTGAGCGCAGCAGGACTCCTAACCGCGGTTAACCAACGGCACCGTACAGATCACGGCCACGGCTGGTGAGGCATCGGCGACCGCGGTCGTAACCGTATCGCAGACCGCCGCCTTGATCGCGATCACACCTCGGTCGGGCCTCTTGACTGAACCGGGCGAGATCCTGAAACTCTCGGCCGTAGTCCTGGACGAAAACGAGCGACCGGTAGTAGGCGCACCTGCTCAGTGGTCCAGTAGCGACGGGTCTGTGGCCGGCGTGGATTCTGACGGTGTAGTAACCGCGCGTAGCGACGGCATCGTACAGATAACGGCGACCGCAGGCGAATTGTCCGCTTTCGTGGAAATCACGGTGATGTTTGCGGACCCCGATCATGCGGCGCTTGTCGAGCTTTACCATGAAATGGACGGTCAGAACTGGCTGAACCAGACTAACTGGCTGACGGGCGCGCCCCTGGGAGAATGGCACGGCGTCACGACCGATGAAATGGGAATGGTCACGGAACTGAACCTGGCGGGAAACGGGCTTTCGGGACTACTCCCGCCTGCGGTAGGCATGCTGAATCGAGTGGCCAATCTGGATTTGTCAGGCAACAGCATCAGTGGGCCCATACCCTCCGAAATAGGAGAATTGACGGGTTTGGTTTTTTTTAGTCTTGCCGGCAACCAGTTTTCCGGACCGCTCATTCCGGAAATCGGGAAACTGACCTTTCTGTCCTCGCTGGATCTTGCCGGCAACCAACTATCGGGTACGCTGCCTTCCGAACTGGGCAGCCTGACAGGACTCTCATTCCTGTTTCTTCCGGGAAACCAGTTCACGGGCTCCATACCCGCCGAGATAGGCCGGTTGAACCGGCTTCTTCTCCTGAATCTTTCTGGCAACCAACTGACGGGCCCACTGCCGCCCGAACTGGGGCAACTGACCAGGCTCGGTTTTCTGGATATACTCTACAACCAGATTACAGGCCCGCTGCCGCCCGAATTGGGTCAACTGAAAGCCCTGAATTCGCTGGATCTCTCTTTCAATGAGATCACGGGATCCATACCTCCTGAATGGTCGGGGATGACCACCTTGCAAGCCATGACGTTAGCAAGCAATCAGTTGACGGGTTCGCTGCCCTCCGAACTGGGCATGATGTCAAACCTGGAATCGCTGTCGCTTTCGAATAACAACCTATCGGGATCTCTACCTTCCGAACTGGGCCAACTCGCCAAACTTAGATCATTAAGCCTTTCCGGCAACACCGGTTTGTCAGGCCCGCTACCCAGTTCGTTTCTTGGTCTCGGTCTCGAAGTCCTGTCCCTGGGGGGGAACGGGTTATGTGTGCCGCGTGAAACCGAATTTGAAGCCTGGTTGCAGGGCATCCTGATTAAACGTGTTCCCCTGTGCGGAGAAGTCAAAGGAGCCCGGGCTTACCTGACGCAGGCGACGCAGTCCCTTCAGTTTCCAGTCCCCCTGGTGGCCGGGGAACAGGCGTTGCTTCGGGTGTTTGTCACCGCGGATGAAGACGTGGACGCTACTATGCCGCCTGTACGAGCTACCTTCTATCTGGACGGTTCGCCTTCAGAACCGATCGAAATCCCCGGTTCCGGCGCCTCAATACCCGCGGGAATACCCCTCGAGATCGTTGAAAGCGATCTGTCAGCCACTTCCAACCTGGTCGTGTCCGGCGAATTCGTGACGCCGGGGCTGGAAATGGTGATCGAGATCGATCCGGACGGTACCCTGGATCCAGCGATGGGAGTCGCAACCCGTATACCTGCAGAGGGACGTATGCCCGTGGAGGTCATGACTGTCCCCGCGCTGGACCTGACACTGATCCCCTTCCTGTGGACCGAGGATCCCGGTGGGACGGTTGTGCCAGATCCCGGCGTGTCGGCCGATGATGACATATTCTGGCAGACTCGGGATCTCCTTCCTGTTCGAGATTTCAGCGTGACGCTGCGCGAGCCCGTGTGGACATCGGTGGATCCCGCCAATCAGAATCTCGACCTTGTGATTATGGATGTCCTGACGATCCAGATCATGGACGGGGCCACCGGGCACTACATGGGAATCGTCAGGGAGGGTGGACTGGCACTGTTACCCGGAAAAACATCCGTTGCTCCGTTTGACGTCCGGATCATGGCCCATGAACTCGGGCACAACATGGGACTGTTTCACGCACCGTGCGACGTTTTCGATCCCGATCCCGATTATCCCTACGCGAACGGGACGATTGGATCCTGGAGTTACGATTTCCGTGATGGTACACTGGTCCCGCCCGACACCTTCGACCTCATGAGCTACTGCAGGCCTGGCTGGGTCAGCGACTACAACTTCAGCAGGGCGATCGCGGTCAGACAGTTTGAGGATTTTTTCACGTTCATCGGTCTACCCCCGCTCAGCGGCCTGCTCATCCGGGGTGGCGTGGACGACGAAGGCGAACTGTACCTCGAACCGGCCTTTGCGGTGGATGCGCCATCTTCCCTGCCGAGATCAGACGGACCTTATCAGCTTGTCGGGGAGGACAGGGACGGCAACAGTCTGTTTTCTCTCACTTTTCCCATGGCCCGGCTCTCGGATGGTGAAGGTGGAATCTTCACGTTCGTTTTGCCGGCGCAATCAGCGTGGAGTTTCGACCTCGACCGCATCACGCTTTCCGGTCCCGAAGGCGTTGCTGAACTCAGTGCGGATGATGATTCCTCATCGACTTCAGCGCTGCTAGTCGACCGCTCCACCGGGAGGGTTCGGGGCATCCTGCGCGACTACCCTGGTCCAGTAGATGGAACCCAGGCCGCGAAGAGAACTGTGCCGGAACCCGGGTTGGACATTGTGATCAGTAGCGGGATACCCGATCCGGAATCTTGGTGAGGTAATTCAACCCCAGCGATATTCCGGCGGGTCGAAGACAAATCCGTGGAAAAAGCGCCGCTGTGGCGGAGTGAGCGTCTGCAGGAAAGCCTGGTCGTATCGCCACTGTTCGGCACACGCCAGCATCCATGGATGTTCGTACCCGTAGTACAGTATCACCCGCTTACCCCCGGGGCGCTTGAAGGGTCCGGACGAATGCCACACCGCGTTGTGGAACAGCACCGCCGTTCCGGGACGTCCGCATATCTGCACGGCGCCAGGCATGCCTTTCGTTGCGTCTGGCTCGACCAGGGACTTGTGGCTGCCCGGTACCAGGATCAGGTTTCCCTGGTCAGGCGCGCTCATGTCATTCAGCAAATATCCTACCTTGAATTGCAACAGCGGAATATGAGGCTGAAAGTTACGAAATCCGTCCTGGATCCCGTCGATATGCCATCCCTGCCCGTGGTAATCTGCGGGTTCGACCTCGAAGAATGCATCGGTCGAGTGCAGATGCGGCATCTCGTTAAACAGGCCGTGAACGTAGGCCATCATCGGTTCATAGTCGAGCAGATCCAGAAAGAGGGGGTCTTCAGCAAGTAGATGCATGATCCGCACATTGGCCGTGTCCAGCCGGTCTGCAAAGGCCGGATCGTGCTCGCGACTGAACTGCGGCTCGCGTCGACGCTCGATGGTGCGTTCCAGCGCCGCGTTGAGTGACTCGATCAGAGTCGGTGGGAGGAACTCTTCCAGTACCAGGTAGCCGTTGTTGTCGAAGAGGAAGCGTTCGGCATCCGTGGGATGGTCAGCCACAAACGTTGTCCTTTGCTTATATCCAATACGATTACATGCGTGGTCATCTTTAACCACGGGATGCTTGTTCGTCAAGTTCATTTGAATTGACCAGGAATGACCGGTGCTGAGCCTCAGGCGCACTGCTGGCGATTCTTCCGGCAAAACTGTGTCGCCCTACAAAGCGTGCCGTTGCAAGCCATAGGAATAAGTTGCGGTCCCGCGAACGAATCTGTTCTTTAACGTCTCCATAAGACAATAGACCAGGACCTCCCGAGAAACTTTCCGAGCGCTGCGCATGATCTACGACGGACACGCCTATTGCTTTCCGTCACCTTGCAATATCGGTGGCTTTGACGATCGTGCTGAATTCTGGCGGCATCTGCAGATGTTCATGGCCCAGGCGCGGCAGCAGCCCTGCTGGCGGCGAGATGGCCGTACCCCTGCCGACGCCACCGCTCTTTTCGATCCCGACCGCCCTTGGCGCTTCGACGGACTCAGGGACGCAGATTTCCGAACCAGTGATCACGGCCTCGTCGCTTGGACGACGGACGGCGAGGACTTCGTCAAGCAGGCTTTGCCGCCCTGGACGGTGGACTTCTCCTTCCCCGTGGAAAACCTGGTGGCGGAAATGGACTACGCGGGTATCGATCGGGCACTCCTGCATCGCACTCCGTACATGGGGCTTGACGACGGCTACATCGCCGAATGCTGCCGTCGCTATCCCGATCGGATCCAGGGCCTGGTCCAGGTGCCCGAGTGGTGGATCCCCGGCAGGCTGGACGACGCCTTGGGCAAGCTGGAAAAAGCGATCAGCGTTCACGGCCTGTTGGGACTGCAGTTCGCACCCTTTCACCGACCCCTCTACGACCTTTCCGCCGAATGGACCGGATCTGACTTCGACCCTTTCTGGGCTGCCGTGGCCGAGTTGGAGATTCCCGTTTTCTTCACCCTCGGCGCAGTCGGATCACCCGACGCCTACATGGAAGAATTACGCGCGCTACGCACCTGGATGGAACGTTTCCCCGACGTGGACGTAGTCATGACCCACGGCTTCCCATGGAGGATGTTCGCCGAGGGAGACCGGTTTTGCGTACCTGACGAAGTCTACCAGGCGGCGCCCATCAACCACCCGCGTTTCCATATCCAGATCCTCTTCGCCGTGTTCCTCCAGTCGAGCTGGGACTACCCCATGCCCCAGATGCGGCCTGTACTGGAAACCATGGTCGAACACTTCGGCGCCGATCGCATCCTGTGGGGAACGGATATTCCCATCGTGCTGCTGCACTGGACCTACCGCCAGAGTCTGGATTACGTGCGGCGTTACTGCCCGTTCCTCGGCGAATCCGATATGGCAGCGGTCCTGGGCGGCAACATGGAACGGATTCTGGGACCGGCTGACAAGGCCTCAGTAGTAACCTCACCGGCCGAAGGGCAGGAGGAGAAGTTGGCGTGAACCACACCGATAATCTCTCTGAACCGCTCCATACATGGACGGAACGGCACTTCGGACTTTCCCTGGCGGTCTTGCGCAACGACCCGATTCCGGTGGTCGAAATCGAACCGGAGGCGGCCATCGGCCCTTTAGTTGTGTTCAATCGGAGGGGGCGCGGCGCTCTGGCGGCACGGCCGGACTGGACAGGCGAGATTAGTTCACTGATCGGTCGTCTGCCGATGGAGATGATCTTCTCCCCCTTCGGCTGTGCCGAGCTCTCCCGAGTAACACTGCCGCATGGGTACGGAGTCTGGGGACCGATCTGGTACCTGTTCGGCGACGCCACGACTGTGGTACCATGCGAAGATGAGCGACCGCGCCGGTTCACCCCTGACGAATTGCGCGACGTCGACTACAACCTCTTCTGGCACTGCTCGCGGGAGGCGGTCACCGGCTTCGGCATCACCGAGGAAGGGAGGATCACGGCGCTGGCCGTGGTCACCGACCGCGGCGACCAGGTGTGGGAAGTCGGTATGGACGTGATCCCCGAAGCCAAGGGACGCGGCCTCGGCCGCACCGTCGTTGCCGCCGCCGCCAACTGGATTCTCGAAAACGACGGTTTCGTCATGGCCATGGTTGGCCCGTTCAACGTGCCGTCGGTGCGGACCCTGCGAGCGTCTGGCCTGCACTACGCGTTCACAACTCTGGAAGCCATGGAGGGGCCGTTCCGCATCCCGCCGCAGCCGCTCGGCTCCCCGCTGCCGGACGCCGAAGTCTTCGACTACTACCCGCGCTGGGCAATGAACCAGAAGATCAAACCGAGACCTTAGCCGAGGTTTGAATCAGCTGCAGTCGCACAGTCCCGGAACTACAGCGCAAACACCGCACGCGCCCCGGTTGCCGGCGCACGCAGATGTTTCTGCGATGGCTTCAAGAGTGTTGCTCAACAGGTTGATGAGGACGTGCTCGACCGCTCCATTGTCTACCGGATAACTTTTTGTTGAATCCGACCAATCCCACCAAAAGACACGACCGTTCCGGAGATAGTGAGGCTGGTACCACAAGAACAGCTTGGTACGACATAGCGTGGCTCGTTGGGATGAGCGGGGTATTGTTCCTCATCCTGCTGTCATCCTCTAGTTATGTCGCGTCGCTGCCTTTCATCCGGGAGGAGTGGGTCCTGTCGAACACCCAATCGGGTGTGATCTTTTCCTCCTACCTGGCTGGCTACGCGGTTTCATCCCTGCTGCTTGTACCGTTTACCGACCGGTTCAATCCCTATCGAATCCTGATCATAGGCGTCGTGCTGACGGCAGCAAGTGGAATCCTGTTTCCTCTTCTGGCGAAAGGTATATGGACCGCCTGTATACTCCGATTTGTATACGGGGTCGGGCATGTATGTATTTACATCACAGGCATCCGCCTGGCCTCGAATCGTTTTGCCGACAGGGGAAGAGGCACGGCCGTGAGCGTTTTCGTGGGATCGGGATACGCGGGTACGACGGTTTCGTACGTGCTCATGGGCGCCCTCCTGGACCTTCTGGAGGGGTGGGAGTCGGCCTACCTGGTAACGACGTTGCCGGGACTCGCGAGTATTTTAATCGTGGCATTGCTGGCCTATGGACGAAGTGCCCGGACGCGAATAGAAGAAACTCATCGGAGCGGAGGATGGCTGACGCTGTCCCCGCTTCGCGACCGGCGGCTGGTACTGGTGATCATGGCATATGCGCTGCACACCGCGGAACTGTTTGTGGCTCGCCTGTGGTTGCCCTTGCTACTTGGCGCCACGCTCCTGCTTGGGGGATTTGACGCGGAAAGTGCGGCTTCACGAGCCGCCACGCTGGCCGGTTTGATGTTCATGACAGGCATCTTCAGTGTGTTTTTAGGTGGTTGGATGTCGGACCGTGTCGGTAGAATCGAAACCGCAACATTGATATTCGCAGTCAGCGGATTTTGCTCTTTCCTGGCCGGTTGGCTGGTAGGGCTACCAATCGCTTACCTTGTTGTGCTTGGTTTCTTTTACGGGTTCTTCACAGCGGCCGACTCCGCAATATACTCGACGGCCGTCACGGAACTCGCCCCGATGAACCTGGTTGGATCGGCCCAGGCCCTGCAGTCGTTCATTGGGTTTGCCGTGGGCACCGGGGCGCCCGTTGTCGCGGGATCGATCCTTGACCTTTCCGGCGTACAGTCGGCATGGATCCTGGTCTTCAGTTTCAACGGCGTTCTGGCCGTGGCCGGTATCGCATGCCTTGTGCTATTACGCAGAGTGACGGTCCGGTAATCTCGACATGCAGTGACCTCGTCACGCGGCCCCTTTTCACGAGACCGGAATATAATGCCTTTATCACTGGTTTCATGGTTCTGTATTACTTGATATTTCCCTCTTGTAGACAGATATTCCATCCTTGAGGTAAAGACGGCGAGCAGGCAGGCATTGACAACGAGCAGGTTCCTTTAGTTGAACGAAGAATAAACCAATATGAAACAGGATTTCGATCAGTTGCTACCAAGCCAGACAATTCACCGCTCTCTCTTGTTCTTCCTGGTTTCAGCGTTTTTCCTGGTTTCATGCGGCAAGGACAGTCCGACTCAGTCCAGACTTCAGGTAGCCGTACGGATTGCCGTCACGCCTCCGACGGTGAATCTGACGGCCATGGGACAGACCATTGGGTTACAGGCCACGGTACTTGACGCGGACCAGCAAAACATAGCCGGGTCGACCATAACCTGGACGAGTACCGCTCCTTCGGTGGCGACGGTAGACGCAGACGGCCTGGTCACCGCACGTGGGAACGGCACCGCACGCATCATCGCGCTATCCGGCGGAGTCGCCGGTCAGGCACAGGTGACGGTTTATGTTCGGCCTGCGGTCGGTGAAATACGCATCGTCTCCGGTTCTGGACAGCGGGCCCTCCCGGGTTCGAGCCTGAGGGAACCCATCGTAATCCAGGTGCTAGGCGCGGACGATCGACCGATTACCTCAGCGCGGGTCGTTTTTGCGCCCAGGGAAGGGCATGGCACCGTGAATCCGGATACCGTCTTCAGCGCTTCGGATGGTACAGCCGAGACCTATTGGATACTCGGTCGGGAAGACGGAATTCACACGCTGGCCGTGACCGTATCCGGAAAATCCATCGATGTCAACGCCCAGGCGATCGACGTAGACACCAAACTTGATATGCTGTTCGCCCCGCCCGACGAATCCGAGCTTGAGACCGTCAGGAGCGACTGGGCTACACGTGACGTTTCTCCATCTAACGTGAGGGTAGAATTAGAGGAAGAATATAACCTGCTCGGGATCCCGACCACGCTGAGGGTCGTTTCTCACCTGGTCGCGGGCGTTCGTCATTTTGGCGCCATAGTCGTACCTCGCGGGGCGGAAGCGGCCAGCCTGCCCATCCTGGTGTTCAACCACGGCGGAGAAAATGGCGTCTCGGTGGAAGACATGATGTTCATCCTGGCGGTTGCCCTGGGTGACATGCGTGACGATTTCGTCTTTGTACTCCCGTCCTTCCGGGACGAACCCCTCGAATACGCTGACCGGTCTTGGAACTCGGATGGTCCGGCCAGTCCCTGGGATCATGACGTGGACGACGCGCTTTCGCTAGTCAACGTCACCATGGAAACGACCCCCGAAGCCATTACCGATCGGTACCTGGTGGCGGGCGCCAGCAGAGGCGGTGGCGTGTCGATGCTTATGGGCGCGAGGGACGCGCGCATCGAGGGGATCGTCGCTTTCTTTGGACCGACGCACTTCATGAATTCCTGGGCGCGCGGTCTCGCCGAGGACCTGGTTGAAGGGGGGACCGTCGAAAAGACCGGCGTCGATTACCTTAAAACCACCTACATCCTGCCCTGGTGGATCGGTGACCTGACGCTTTCAGAAGCCCGGATGGCGCTTATTCGACGTTCCGCCGTCTTTTATGCCGAGGACCTGCCGCCGTTGCAAATCCACCATGGCGACATGGATGAGGTGGTTTCCGTCACCCAGGCCGAGTCCATGATTATGAAGATGTCCGATATCGGACGAGGAGCACCGGATTTCGAAGCCTACATTTACCCGGGCGGCACGCACGATATTCTCACACTGGATGGCGCCATACCACGTGCGGTGACTTTCATCCAGCGACTTCTCGGTCCTTCGGGGGCGTTAGCGGGATCTGAGCCGTCAAGATAACGTGCGGGGGTCATCTCGTTCTCATGCGTATACCTCTTGAAAGGACCATTCACCCGGTCTATCTTGATCGATATGGGACTCTACGTCGGTATCGTTGGCGCGGGTGCGTTCGCTCAGGCTTTCATTCCTCTGTTCAAGGCGCATCCTCTCGTGGAACGGGTCGTGCTGAGCGATCTGGACGGCGAGAAACTGGACCGCTCGGCCTCGCATTTCGAAATCACGGAAACCAGTCCCACCCTCGATGCCCTTTGCGGAACCGATGTGGACGCCGTGTGCCTGTTTACACAGAACTGGCTTCACGGTCCCCAGGCCGTCCAGGCCATGGAGGCCGGCAAACACGTGTACTCGGCCGTGCCGCCCGGTATCAGTGTGAATGAAATCGAAAAACTGGTGGCCACGGCCGCGACCACAGGCGCCGTCTACATGCTCGGGGAGACCAGTTACTACTATCCGGGGGTGCTGTACTGCCGGGAGCAGCACGCGCGGGGCGCCTTCGGCCGGATCGTCTACGGCCAGGCGGAATACTATCATGACTGGGACCACGGCCTCTACGACGTGGCGCGCTGGCGCGGCGGTAAAAACTGGCGGGAGACGGCCGGGATACCCCCCATGTACTACCCGACCCATTCGACGAGCCAGATCATATCCGTCACGGGTGCTCGCATGACCCAGGTTTCCTGCCAGGGATTTCATGACGCGCACGAGGACCGAATATATGCGGACAATGACTGGAGCAATCCCTTCAGCAACCAGAGCGCCTTGTACAGCATGACCGATGGCAGCATCTGTCGAATCAACGAATTTCGACGCGTGGGTCATCCCGGATGCGTGCGCATGGGCCTCCAGGGTACCGAAGGCGGCTTTGAACAGTCCGCGGCCGGCGCGGCCTGGTTGCGCAAGGACTGTGAGCGTGTGAAGAACCTGGATCATCTGCTCGCCTGTACTGGTCAGCCGGTGCAGGGAAGTGATCCCATGAGCAAGGTAACCGCATCCGACGGAACCCATCTCGCTGCTTCCGCGGTGCACCCGGTTGATCGGCTTCCCCAGGCTTTCGCTGGATTGCCCAACGGACACGCGGGCAGTCACCAGTTTCTCGTCGACGATTTCGTGAATGCCTGTGTCCAGGGAACGAAGCCCCCCAACAACGCGTGGGACGCGGCCAGGTACATGCTGCCCGGTCTTGTGGCCCACGAATCCTCACTTCGGGACGGTGAACTGCTCCCGGTGCCGGATCTCGGTGATCCACCTGCCGGGATCTGAGCACGACCAGGAACAAACCCGGTCCGTGTCGCGTTAGCATCCTATAAACCGGCAAACCAGGATTCCTGACACAACAGAATAAATGGACGGCTACATTGTTGAACGAGGACGTGTTTGGCAGCTTTATCGTGCGGTGGCGCACCTATGTCGAGCAACACAGGTCTACCCATGATTCAGAGTTGTCGGTACTGGAAGAACGTCTAAGGACCGAGGCCGCCGCACTCCTCCAGCGTGGACTCTCCCCCGATGAAGCCTTCCAGGTCGCGGTCCGGCGTATCGGTCGAGTTGACACGGCCACCCGCGGCTTCGTCATGGAACATGCGGCCTGGCTAATGGATCCAGGTACGGTCGAAGCGGATACCGGTGAAACAGCCATAGCCGTATCTGGCACCGGCGAAGCAGGCATCGGCGAAGCGTACTCAGTAGAAGCAGATACCGACAACAAGGAACCTTCCCGCAAGCAGGCCGAAATCCTCCTCGTCCTGTGCCTTGCCGTCGGCGCGGCAATGGCGATCAAGATCCCCACCCTGTTTGGTTACGTTTTCGACGAAGATGACGTCGAGATGTTCTATTTTCGCAACGTGAGCTTCTTCGTATTTCCATTTCTGACCGTGTATTTTGTCTGGAAGCGGCGGATGGGCTTCGCACGATGGGGCTGGCTGGCAGTGCCCTTTATCGCAGCCGCATTCCTATGCAATATCTTTCCTTTCAAGCCGGGCGGAGATACCGCGGTCCTTACGGTGCTGCATACCCCTGTCGCATTGTGGCTTGTCCTGGGTTTTGCCTATGCCGGGGGAAACTGGAGGGCACATGACCGCCGCATGGATTTCGTTCGGTTCAGTGGGCAGCTTTTCATCCTGTTCGTGCTCTTCGCCCTGGGCGGCGGCGTGCTCATCGGCATTACCCTCATGTTGTTCAACGCCCTGGGGCTGAATCTGGAAGGGGTTGCAGTTCTGTGGATCATGCCGTGCGGGGCGATGGGCGCCATCATCGTCGCGGCCTGGCTGGTCGAAACAAAGCGGGGAGCCACCGAGCACGTGGCGCCGGTCCTCACACGGGTTTTCACCCCTTTATTCGCGGTGATGCTGTTGTCCTTTCTCGCGGCCCTGGCGTGGACCGGCAAAGGCATCCATGTGCAACGTGAGATGCTGATCGCCTTCGATCTATTACTCATCGTGGTGTTGGGCCTGGTGCTGTACGCCGTTACGGCGAGAAACGCGCAGGCGCCGCCGGGCGTCTTCGACGGTCTGCAGATCGTGCTCGTTGTCGCGGCCCTGGTCGTAGATGTAATAGTGCTGACCGCCATGACAGCAAGGATTACGGAGTTCGGATTCACGCCGAACCGTTTGTGCGCCCTGGGATTGAACATCATCCTGTTCGTCAACCTGGTATGGACGGCCTGGTTGTATATACGGTTTATTCGGCGCCGTGGCTCATTCTCCACCGTGGCGCGTTGGCAGACCACCTATCTTCCGGTTTTCGCCGCGTGGGCCGGGTTCGTCGTCGCGGTATTTCCCGTACTCTTCGGATATATTTGACATACGTGCACTCTTTCCAATCCATGGGCAGTCTTCCAATACGAGAAGGCTCACTACGCTGAATGAGTTTATCAAGATGCTTCAAGGAGTTCAGGATGGGAGTCCAGCCAGAAATGCATGCAGACACGATCCCTAAACCATATAACGATGCTCAACACTTTAAGGCCCTGTACGACGGCGTTCCAAAGGAGTATGCCTTTCGGGCGACTGACCAGGCAGGGCTGTCCGCATGGCAGGAGGCCTTCCGGGCTAAGTTGCGGGAAGTAATCGGACTGAATAACATGGAATCGGACCTGGCGGGATACACCCCGAAAGCAGAGCGACTGGAATCCCTCGATCTGGGCAGTCATGTCCGGGAACGCTGGTATCTATGGGTGGAACCGACGGTGCCACTGCCTTTCTACCTGATGTTGCCAAAGGGGCTGAATGTCGGAGATGGGAATCCGGACGGGAAGGAACCGTCGCACAGACTCCCCCTGGTCCTGGTGCCCCATGGCCACAACCATCCGCATATCTACGCCGGCATTGCCCGGGATGAGAAGGAAGAGGCGCATATGTTGGACGGTGAACGCGATATCGCCAGGCAGGCGACCGCCGAGGAAGGATATATCACCATCGCGCCGACGGCCCGCGCCTTCGGCGAGACGCGTACCGAAGCGGATCAAGAGGACGACAGGATACATTCGTGCCGTCACCAACTGGTCCATGACCTGCTGGTCGGACGGACGCCCATCGGCGACCGGGTCTGGGACGTGATGCGCCTGATCGACTGGGCGGTCGCGAACCTGCCCGTGGACACCGAACGCATCGCCATCACGGGAAACTCGGGCGGCGGTACGATATCGCTGTTCGCCGCGGCGTGTGAAACCCGAATCACGCTGGCGATGCCGGGTTGCTACTTCTGCACGTTCGTGGGAAGCATCGGGACGATCCACCACTGCGAATGCAACTACGTGCCCGGTTTGTTGCGGCTGGGAGAAATGTATGACGTGGCCGGATTGATCGCCCCCCGCCCCTTCTGCGCTATTGCCGGCCGGGACGACCCCATCTTTCCTATAAAGCACGTCAAATCAGCCTTCGACCGCCTCAAGGGAATCTACGAAGTCGCCGGCGCCGCGGATAGATGCGAGCTTTCCATAGGCGAGGGGGGCCACAGGTATTACAAGACCCCCGCCTGGTCATTTGTGCGACGGCAGTTCGGTGCGTCGGCGTAAATCAGCGTATGTCTTGTCCGGCGTCGGTGCCGCGCCAATGCTTCCATCGAGGTACTGTTGCCGGCGTCAAAAACACTTGACTATATCCCTATGCCTTACATTTAGTTACCTCAGACGCCTACAGTTAAAGAGTGCCATACGACAAGGAGCGCACCATGGAAAGTGCCACGGTAAAAATCGATCCGCGTGAGGAGATCGATTTCATGCACGTCGACGAGACCGACTTTGAGTCCCTTACCACGGCCCAACGCATTCGTCACCTGGAGGTCGAGGGTTACGTGCTCCTGCCGGATATGCTCGACGCCGCCCACATCGCTCGGTTGAAGGCCGAACTGGCCGATGTTCCCATGGAATGCAAAGATTACAGCGACTGCCAGACCTACTGCCTCGAAGCCCAGTGGCTCAGTCCGGAGACGGCCGAGTTGATCGGCCATCCACCCATGATCGAGTTTCTCGAGGCGTTGATGGGACCCGAGATCGTGTTTACCCGTGGGCTGTTCACCCGGACGCTCTCAGGTTCGCCGCCCATTTCCATGCATACGGACGGCCAGCCCTACGGTTCCTCCCTTTTCAGCTACGAGGGCAGTTCGCCGCGCCTGGTAAGGGTGCTTTACTACCTGGACGATCTGCCGCCTGAAAGGGCGCCGTTCCGGGTGGTTCCACGCTCACACCTGTCCTTTCACGCCCATGCCAATCCCTACGTGCGCTACAAGTCACATCCCCAGGAGGTGACCCTCTGCGCGGAAGCGGGATCGGCGCTGGTCATACCCAAGGATGTCTTTCACGGTACCCATCCCAACCGCGATACTGTTCCCCGTGAACTGATCCAATTCGGATACCGGCCGGCCTGGTCGGGTCCCGTACAACCCATGGAAGAGTGGGATCCCAGGGACGTGGCCGCTGCGCCCGCACAGGCTCGGCCCTTCCTACAGAGCCTGAACACGACCGGCATGGAATGGCAGCAACCGCACAAACCCAAGGGGATGAAGAGCGTAGCGCCAGGGATTGACCCGGATCGGTGGGGAGATTGAGCATATGGTCGGTAATCTCCGACGAATCGCGGTAATGACCCTGGTGTTGATCGCAACCACTTTCACGGTCTCCGCCCAGACTGAATTTCACCTGCAAGTCGGAAAACTCTGGAATCCTTTTGCGCAAAAGAGCGTGACTAGCGCGGTGCTCACCGTGCAGCAGGCGTCCCAGTGGAAAATGGGCGACAGTTTCTTCTTTCTCGACTACGTCGGCGACCGGGAGTGGGACGGATTCAACGACAGGGATTTCTACGCCGAATGGTATCCGACCTTGAGTATCGGTAAACTTCAGAAAAAAGAAGCGAGCCTGGGTCCCATATCCGATGTCTCACTTATCGCCGGAATCAATTTGGGCGCCGACGCGAAGCTGTTCAAATTTCTGCCCGGATTCAGGGCGTCCTGGGATGTCCCGGGATTCCTGTTCTTCAATACCGACCTCACCGCCTATATCGACCGCAGCGCCGGCGTGGACAACGGTGGTGCGCCGAAGACCGGGCACAGTTTCATGTTCGACTTAAACTGGGGCGTGCCCTTCGAGGTCAGTAACCAGTCCTTCGCGGTTTTCGGCCATGTGGAATACGTCGGCGGCCGGTCCAACGAACTCGGAGACAAGCTTAAAGGATCGATCCTCGCGCAACCGCAAGTCACCTGGGACCTCGGCCGGCAACTTGCCAACGAGCCCAATCAGCTCATGGTCGGTTTCGAGTACCAGTACTGGAGCAATAAACTCGGCACGGACGAGGACGAGAACACCATCCAGTTCCTGGTGGTCTGGCGTCTCTAGAAAAGCCTGCCCAACAGTTCTTTAAATGGTCAAACACCGGATATCGAGGCGGGAGTGTCCGGTGGCCCTTCAGTCATCGAGGCTCCCGCCAAACCTTTGGGAATTACCATGAAAGCCGCAGTAATGGACGCCTTTGGTTCGCCTCTCGAGGTTCGGGAAGTTCCCGATCCATCGCCGTCGGAGGACGGCGTGGTGATCAAGGTGCGGGCCAACGGGATCTGCCGCAGTGACTGGCACGGATGGATGGGGCACGATACGTCGATCCGGTTGCCCCACGTGCCGGGCCACGAATTCGCTGGAATAGTCGTCGAAAAGGGCGGCCTGGTGCGGAACTGGCAGGTCGGGGACCGGGTAACCGTGCCCTTTAGCGGTGGATGCGGCGTTTGCGCGCAGTGCCTGGCCGGCAATCACCACATCTGCGACAATGAGTACCAGCCAGGATTTACAGGATGGGGCGCCTTCGCCGGATACGTGGCCATGCCGTATGCGGACGTGAATCTCGTACGCTTGCCGGACGAACTGGACTTCGTAGAGGCGGCGAGCCTGGGTTGCCGTTTCATGACGGCTTTCCGCGGCGTGGTTGACCAGGGGCGGGTCACCGGCGGCGACTGCGTCGCCATCCACGGTTGCGGTGGGGTGGGGCTGTCGGCGATCATGATCGCGACGGCGATCGGGGCGACGGTGATCGCGGTGGATATCGATGACGACACGCTGCAACTGGCCCGGGACTTCGGAGCGGGGATGACGGTGAACGCCCGGACGACCCCTGAAGTAGTTGCGGAGGTCATCGAGCGAACGGATGGCGGGGCGCTGGTCTCGATCGATGCCCTCGGGAGCAGGATCACCAGCCGAAACTCCATCCGGTGCCTGCGCAAAGGGGGCCGGCACGTGCAGATCGGGTTGACGCTGGCCGAAGAGGCGGACGTCTCGATCCCCATGAATGAAGTGATCTCGCGGGAACTTGAAATCGTGGGCAGCCACGGCATGCCGGCGCATCGGTACGCCGACCTGTTGCGGATGATCATATCAGGAGTGCTTCGCCCGGGACGCCTGGTCGGCAGGACCGTCGCCCTCGAAGAGGCCGGAACCGAACTGGAAGCCATGGGCCGCTTCAGCCAGACGGGTGTGACGGTCATAGACCGGTTCTGACGGAAATCGAACGGTACTTACGGACATAGAATGGTTCTGACGATCCATCGAACGGTATTAGCGGGCAAAGCAGAGATTTCGGTTCCCAGTGCGTTGGACAGATGCGGTAACCGAAAGACAAACCGAAAGGCATCCCCTTGGCAGAGAAAGACATCGTCGCACTCGAACACCAGATATTCGAACTCACCGCGAAGTTGAACGAGTTGCGGCGGAACAGCGTTCCCCGGCCTGTACCCAACTACCGGTTCGCCACCCTGACCGGGGAAGTCACCCTGCTTGATCTTTTCGCCGGCCGCGACCGCCTGCTGGCCATCCACAACATGGGCCAGGCCTGCCGTTACTGTACACTGTGGGCGGACGGATTCAACGGCATGCTATCCCACCTCGAGAACGCCATGTCCGTCGTGCTCCTGTCCGGTGACCCTCCTTCGCTGCAACGGGATTTTGCCAATTCCAGGAACTGGCGTTTTCGTCTCGCCTCCCACGGCGGCGGCGATTATATCAGTGAGCAGACCGTGATGGAGGAGGTGGAGAACATGCCCGGCGCCGTCCACTACGTGCGCGAAGGCGAGCAGGTGCTTCGCAAGAACAGCTGCGTGTTCGGTCCCGGCGATCGTTATTGCTCCCTCTGGAGCCTGCTGGGTCTGGCGGGCATGGGCGAAGAGGAATGGACGCCGCAGTACCGGTACTGGCGCCAGCCCCGCAAAATGGATGACGGCGGCGCCAATCTGCTGGAATAGCGGTTCGTCCCGTTCCGGTGGGAGGCGTTTGTGCTCCACGGTCCGGCAATCAAGTTGTACCGGGAAAACTGGTTCCTTCGCGATGTACGGTTGCCGGCCATCACGGAATCCGAGGGACAATTCATCGCTGCGGCAATCGGGCGGTCACCTTCCTGCTCGATTGCGGCGTTCCCCTGAACATCGACGCATCTTCGTACAACGTCCTCCACGAAGCGGCCTGGGCGGGTACGTTGGAATGCGCAAAGTTGCTGCTGTCCGTTGGCGCGGATGGCGGTGTTTTAAACGCAAACGGCAAAAACGCCTTTGAAATCGCCCGTCTCGGGGCCTCCTATCTCAAGAAACGGAAATAAGGAGTGGAAATGAACGTCCTGCTCAGAATGGACCTGGAAGAGCCCCTCGTCGACAATATCCGCCGCGTTAACGAAAAAGTACGCGTGGTACGCGCTGAATCGGAGACGGAAGCCCTTGAAGTCATGCCGGAGATCGAGGTGGTCTGCGGCGAGACCACCCGGGAGATGTTCACCCGGCGGAGGCAACTCGCCTGGATCCAGAGCTGGGGCGCGGGGGTGGATGGGCTGCTTTATCCGGAACTGGTCGAGAGCGACGTGGTGCTGTGCAGCGCCAAGGGAACGGTGGGGGTGCACCTTGCCGATCACGCCATGGCGCTGTTGCTCGGATTGGCCCGCGGGATTCATACCGCGTTGCGCAACCCGGACTGGGAGGAGATTCGTTGGACGATCCGAGACGCCTCGTGGGAACTGGTCGACCGGACGATGGGTATCGTGGGACTGGGCGGAACCGGCAGGGAACTGGCCAGGCGGGCGAGTGCCTTCGGGATGCGCGTCGTCGCCGTGGACCCGGAGGACGTGGATGTGCCTCCCGAAGTGGAGGCCTGCTGGAATATGGACCGGTTCCATCCGCTGCTGGAACAGTCCGATGTAGTGGCCATCTGCGCGCCGCTGACGGCGGAGACGGAAGGGCTTTTCGACCGGGAGGCGTTTACCCGCATGCGCAACCACGCGTTGTTGATCAATGTCACAAGAGGAAGGATCGTCGATGAGGCGTCGCTGCTGGAGGCGCTCGACAGGAAACAGATAGGCGGCGCGGGACTGGACGTGGTGCCCCGGGAGCCCTTGCCCAGCGGTCACCCCCTGTGGAAGATGGACAACGTGCTGATCACGCCGCATACCGCCGGGGGGTCGCCCAACCGGGACGGCCGGTGCGTGGCGTTGTTCTGCGACAACCTGCGGCGATACATGGACGGACTGCCCCTGTTGAGTGTGATCGACAAGCGCAAGGGATACTGACCCGGCATCGTACCGTTACCCGGTTCAGCATGGCCCCTGACATCTCCTCAGTGGCGGTGTTCCATCCCCTGGTTGTGCGCGGTGTGGTAGTGGTGCGCAAGGAGGTCCGCGCCGAAATCGTTGGCCGGGTTGCGCCAGACCGTATGCACGTGGTTGGCATCGTTCTGGACGTTATCGTATTCCACCAGGAAACGACCGCCCTGCAGACGATAGTAGTGCGGTTGCCGTGCCTCCAGTCCTCCCGCCCAGGCCAGGTGAACATCGCCCACGCCATGTGTCTGCAGCAGGTCGGACTCGATTTCAGCGACGGCGTCCGGCATGCGTTGTATGTACTCCTCGATGAGCGCCTTCAGAATTTCCCGCTGCGCGTCGTTCATCCCTGAACCGGAAAGGCCGCGGGGCGAGTCCGTGTACCGCACGGCGTCGTAGGGTACTTCTGTACGGGCGAGGCGGTCCGGTTTCTCCTGGTTTTCCCGGATGAAGCGTTGGTTCACGGTGACGATGTCCCCCGGCGGTACAGGCGCGAGCAGGACGTGATGCCGTTGATCTTCGTCCAAGTCACGCACCAGTTCCCGCGCCAGGTCTTCTACATTGCCCAGGGGGCGGAGCGCGCCGACACCGTTGAGCGCGGCCGAGGCCGGGTTCGCACCGAAAAAGAAGGGTGTGGGCGCGACGATCCGTCCCCCCACGATGGTATAGTTGATCGAAACGTGATGTCCCTCGAACTTCCATCCCCAGGGTTCCCGCTCCGAGGGCGTGCCGAACAGCGAAACGTAGTAGTCCCCCGGATCCCGCCAGTTTCCGGAAGACCAGCCCTCCCGGGCATCAAGCATCGCCTCCAGGCCCATGATAGTCGTCGTGGTCGCGTATCCCGATCCGCTCAGGCCCGTGGCCACGAGTTGATGGGCGAGCCGGCGCTGTCCCCGTTCCATCTCCCCGATTGCCAGTCCCTTTCGCGCCAGGGGCACGTAGTCCCAGAAGGTGCGGGTATCATTGTCTTCGAAGGGGAAGAGCGCTTTTGACCGCTGATCCGTGGCCAGGGCGTCCTTGAAGTTGACGGCGGCTTCTCCCATGCGTTGAACAAGGGCGTGAATGTGTTCGCTCGTCAATATGGCGTTATGATCATCGCTCATTTTTATCTCCGATGGGAATGCAGGCTAAAGCCAGTGCGACTCGCGTCACTTCAAATCCGGAAAACGAAGGAACCGCCTGGCCGTTCCGCCCATGATCGCCTCGTACTCGTGCGGCGCGATATCGGGTGTGGTCTGTTCGATGAGTTGCGCCAGTCTGTCGTATCCGGGTTCCTCGTATATCCACGGGAAGTCCGTGGCCCACATCAGCCTGTCGGCTCCAAAAGCCCAGAGCAGACTCTTATGCCATCCCGCAAGGTCCGGATAGGGGTACGGTTTTTTGCTGAAGGCGTAGTGCCCGGACAGATGCATGGTTACGTTTTCATAGGTTCTGAGCCGGTGAGTGGTATGAAAGGCCGGGTTGTAAGGGGGCGTGTCGATCTTCGGGCGACCCCACTTGTCCTGTCGCCCCATTCCCAGACCGGGACAAACGCCCAGGTGGTTGATCACCACGCGGACCTGGGGGAAGGCGTCGGCGAGATAGGCGATCAGGTGGGCGTCCGCGGCGCGTACGTACAGCCAGAGGACGAGGTCCTTCTCTGCCGCGTGTTGCCAGATGGGGTAGGTCGTGAACGTGCGTATGTCCACGGAGTCGAAGGGGTCGGGCGGACCTCCGACCATGCCGAGCCGGAATCCCACGATGCCTGTACCGTCCGTCAGCCGGTCCATGTGCTCCTGCGGCGCGCCATAGGCCGATTCGGGTATGAGACCGATGCCGAGGAAACGGTTCGGATAGGATCTGAGGCAGTGAAGCAGGTAGGCGTGGTGTGCCACGCTCGTACCGCCGATCTGTACCAGCATGGCCTGGTCTATGCTGCTGGCGGCCATGTAGGTCATCAGCTTTTCGACCGTTTCTTCCCGGTCCGGCGGCGTGTTGGAGCTCGTTTCCCTCGGAAATTCGCGGGTCACCCTGGAAAAAACGTGACCATGGGCATCGATACGCGGCATGGGGTTCCTGTCTAAGACATCCCGAAGAGCCGGAGCCGGTCCGGCGTGTTCAGCGATGGAGCGATGGAAGCGTACCGGCTTGCGTCTATCTTCCCCGGCGTGCGCTTTTCGTAGGTGAGGATTATCGACTTTCGCGGGATTCCGGTGTGGTTTTCCATGGCCACGTGCCAGCCATAGGTATTGAACATGATAGCCGTACCCGCCTTGCCCGGGAACCGTTTATAGCCCGGCATGGCTTCGAGGTTTCGCACGCGGGGGTATGGACCCGTGCCGGGCCTGTGGCTGCCCGGGACGTAGCCGAATTCACCGCCTCCCGGTTCGACGTCGTTTACGTAAACCTGAACCTTGATATGCAGGGGATGATCGGGAGGTACGTCAGGGTGCCATCCCGTATAACCGATCGGCCACAGCGGGGCAGTACGGACCTGTTCGCCGATGAAGATCGCGTCGTCCCCGGTAAACGCCTTGACGCAATCGAAGTAACGCGGTTGGTCCAGGATGTCGATGAAGATGTCATCCTTTTCCAGCACGTTTGGAATGTCGTAATAGGTCGCCGCGAGTTCACCCCTGGCAACCTGGTCCAGCCAGTCCTCCTTGCAGGCGGCGGCCCAGTGGTCGAAGGCTTTCTGGAGACGATCCAGCATCCCGCCGTGGATCGCGTCCTCGAAGACGAGATACCCCTGCTCTTCCCACTGCTTCCATTCCGACGGCGTGGGACCGGAAGCCACTGTCATACGGGTATTCCTTCTCGCGTAAAATCCGATGTCCCTGGTATTATAGTCCGGAATCAACAGCAACGGTTCTGCAATGTCAAGCGCGACGGTATGACACGCTCTATTTCCTCCTTGCCCCGGACTTACGTCTCGTTCTATCTTCTGCCTTGAAACAGCCATTCAGGAAAGGAGAACCGCTTGAAGATCAAGGCCGTGGAGACCCTTGCGATCCCCGCGTTGAAAGTCATACGATTCGGCCGTTTCACCGATCACAGGGGGTATTTCACCGAACCCTACCGGCTGGGTGATTTTGCTCACCACCCCGAGACGGGATTTCTCCGTGACGTCCGGTTCCTTCAGATCAACGAGAGTTATTCCCACGCGGGCGTGGTCCGCGGCCTCCATTTCCAATGGAATCCCCACATGGGCAAGCTGGTTCGGGCCGTCCGCGGACGCATCGTGGACCTGGCGCTGGACATCCGCCGGGGATCGCCCACGCTGGGGAAGATCGTCGCCCGGGATATTTCGGAATTGTCTGATGCCGACTATGGCGAATGGATCTGGGTGCCGCCAGGATTCGCCCACGGGTTCTTCTGTACGACCGATTGTCTGCTGGAATACCTTTGCAGCGGGGAGTACAATCCCGGTAGCGAGGCCGGTATCTCGCCGCTGGCCCCGGACATCGATTGGTCGGTGTGCGATCCCGATCTCAGGTGTGCTTTCGACGTCGTTGCAACGGGTAACGCCATCATATCGGAAAAGGACCGGGACGCGCTGTCTTTGAAAGAATGGCTCGCGGATGAACGGTCCGTGCATTTTCAGTTTTAATTAACGCGAAAAGTTCGCTTAATGGAGGTTACTACATGACATTGGATCAATCCTCGCTCTGGTCGAACATCCGTGGGCTCGTGCTGTTCGGCTGGATGGTCGCGGCCATTCGCCTGCTGCTGGATTTCGTCGCTCCCGATCAGTCCATGTTTTTCGGCGTCTACTGGATGATGCCCCTGGCTTACCTTTACTACGGCCTGAAGGGAAAGTGGGATCATCTTCCCTGGAGATGGGTGGCGGGGTCGCTTCTGGTGGTGGTGCTCCTGGTCTGGTTCGTACCCAACTGGATATCCTATTCGACCGCCGCCTTCGTCGGACTGGATCACGGGCGTTTCTCGGCCGAAGCCTCCCAGACGGTGATCGAACGGGATTCGCCGGTCAAGATCATCCTGAACGCCGGGATCGTCTCCGCGGCGACATTTGGCGCCGGTTCGGTCTGGAGCCTTTCGCTGGGCACGCTGTTCATCTGGCTGCCCGGGGCACTGCGTCGGCGGCAGGGGTGAGTTCCCCCCTCGTCTTGCGTTGATGTGGATTCAAATGATCTAATCGCGGGACTGGGGCGAACGATCAGGAATCTGATGCGCCGGCAAAGCCCATGTTCCGCAGGTACTCCAGCGTCCGCCTCGCGATAGGCAGGGGTTTGTCGAAATCCGCGGGGTACATGTCCTGCTCCACGATGGCATAACCGTCGTAATCGATACGCTCCATCAGACGGCGCAACGCCGGGAAGTCGACCACGCCCTCCGAAGGTTCGCAGAACATGTCCATCGCCACCGCCTCGGCAAAGGGGATGTTCTCGTCTTCCACCTTCTTCTGTTTCCCAGCATCCACGCTCTTTAGATGCAGGTAGGGGATCCGGTCCTGGTGGCTGGCCAGAAACGCCACCGGGTCACCCCCGCGGTAGGCGTGGTGGCCGACGTCGAAACACAGCGACACCCGCTCCGGGTCGGTGTCCGCCAGAAAACGTTCGATCTGCCCTTCGTATTCCACGTGGGTCTCGGCGTGGGGGTGGAAAACGAGTCTGAGACCGAAGGAACAGCGCGCGAGATCAGCGACGCGGTGGGTGGTGTCGATCAGGCTCCGCCAGCCGTCGTCGTCCAGTGTCCTTGGTTCGATCATTTCGCCGGTGAACAGGTCGGAGTAGGTACCGTCGATGAGCACGAGGTAGCCGGCGCCCGTGGCGGCCAGCAGTTCGCCTGCGCCCATCACCTGTTGCTCCAGTTCGGGCCACCGGACCGGGTCTTCGAGGTTACCCATGGCGAAGGCGCTCGTCACCTTCAGGTTGCGCTTATCCAGTTCCCCGCGAAGTTTGTCGACATCCGTGGGCAGATAGCCGTAGGGCCCCAGCTCGATCCATTCGTAGCCGGCCTCGGAGACCTCGTTCATGAACCGCTGCCACGGGGTCTGCCTGGGATCGTCCGGAAACCACACGCCCCATGAATCGGGCGCGTTGCCGATTCGGATATTCACGAAACCCTCCTTTAGTAATGAAATCGCTGATTCGCGCGGCGTTCAGCTTCATACCCCTCTCGCAGCTTCCGCGTCATGGGATCGTTGGTCGCTTCGGCGGACGCGATATCCCACCACATGTCCGAAGATGGCAGATAGCGGTGTTTCTCGGTTTCGCACACGATTACGCAGGCCCGTGTCTCCGTCCGCGCTTCCTGGAGCGCCTCGCGCAGTTCGCCGGGTGTTTTCACGTGCCATGCCCGGGCGCCCAGACTTTCGGCGTTGGCCGCGAAATCGATCTCCAGGTACGCTCCTTCGAGGCGGTCCGACCCGGTGTCGCGCCCCCGGAATTCGTTGCCGAATGAACGGCCCGCCCGGGCCATCTGAAGTGCGCGGATGATCTGGTAACCATGGTTTTCCGAGATCACGACGGTCACCTTGAGGTTTTCCTGCATGGCGGTCATCAATTCGGTCGGGTTCATCAGGTAGGTTCCGTCGCCGATATAGACGAAGATTTCGTCATGTTTCCCGGACATGCGCGTGCCCAGGCCGGCCGGAAGTTCCCAGCCCATGCATGAAAAGCCGAATTCCAGGTAGCATGCCGCGCCGCCGGTTACATCCCAGAGCCGGTGCAGGTCGCCCGGCGGACTTCCCGCGGCGGCGATGACGCAGTCGCCCTCCCGGGCCTCTTCGTTGAGCGTTCTGATCAGCCGGGCCTGGCTCATCGCCTCGCCGGGATGATCGACGTATACTTCTTCCCGCAGAGATCGGTCGTAGGTGTCCACGTGGCTTTTTACTTCCTCCCGGTAGGCTTCGTCGCGCCGGATGCCGGCCTGCCGGGCAGCTTCGGCCAGCACGGTCAACGCTTCCCGCGCGTCGGCAGTTACCGGCAGGGCGCCCTGCTTGTAGGCGTCGTGTCCGGCGACGTTGATGCCGATGAATCGAACATCCGGGTGCTGGAACGCCGATTGCGAGCCCGTGGAGAAATCGGTCAGCCGAGTCCCGACCGCGATGACCAGGTCGGCCTCCGCGGCGATCCTGGCGCCGGCTGGTGTGCCGGTCACCCCGAAACCGCCGATGGCCCAGGGTGAGGATCTTCGCATGGCGCCCTTGCCGCCGAAGGTCTCTCCCACGGGGATGCCGCAGGCTTCGGCGAAGGCCGCCAGCGCGTCCCATGCTTCCGAGTGGTGTACGCCGCCGCCCGCGATGATCATCGGCCGGCGCGCCTGCTTCAGCTGTTCTACCGCCTCGGCGATTCGTTCCGTTGTCGGCGGTCTCCGTTCGACGCGCCAGGTACGCTTTTCAAAGAAATGGGCGGGGTAGTCGCAGGCGTGGGCCTGCACGTCCTGAGGCAGCGAGATCGTCACGGCGCCCGTGTCTGCCGGATCGGAAAGCACGCGCATGGCTTCCGGCAGCGCGGTGAGCAGCTGTTCGGGCCGGTTGATCCGGTCAAAGAACCGGCTGATCGGACGGAAGCAGTCGTTGACGCTGACCTCGGCGGACACCGGGTGCTCGAGCTGTTGCAGCACGGGACCCTGGTGTCGGGTCGCGTAGTAGTCAGACGGCAGCAGGAGTACCGGCAGCCGGTTGATCGTGGCCGTGGCCGCGCCCGTTATCATGTTGGTGGACCCCGGTCCTATGGAGGCCGTGCAGGCGATGGTGGCCAGTCGGTGGTTGACCTTGGCGAAGCCCGATGCGGTGTGCACCATGGACTGCTCGTTGCAGGGCTGGTGGTAGGGCAGATCCTGCCCGTATTCGAAGAGCGCCTGGCCCAGTCCGGCGACGTTTCCGTGGCCGAAAATGCCGAATATGGCGGGGATGAACCGCCGTTCCACGCCGTCGCGCTCGCTGTACTGGACGGAAAGATATTTGACCACCGCCTGCGCCGTGGTCAAGCGAACCTGATCGTGGGGATAAGCCATGGTCTGCTCCTTCAGGTTGATTCCTGATCTCCGTCGATCCCCCGAACCGTTTCCCATCGATCGTTCGACCAGGATCGTTCGACCGCTGCCAGGACACCCGCTACGGCCAGGGCTTCTCTGAAACCGGGTTCGCCCTGCCTGCCCGCGGCGATGGACTGGAGGAAGCGAAAGGTCTCCAGGGTCTTGAGGTCGTCATAACCGAGTCCCACGGCGGGACCGGGATTGAAGTGTACGTGGCCGGGATACGCCGGTCCGCTCTTCAGGGTGACAAATCCATCGTGAGGACTGTCGACGGTATACAACTGCAATTCGTTCATTCGTTCGAAATCCCATCGTACCGCGCCTTTCGTGCCGTGGATCTCGAAAGCCATCTGGCATTTCGTTCCCTGGATCACGCGGCAGACTTCGAACGTGCCGCGGGCGCCGTTTACGAATTCCACCAGCGCCCCGGCGTAGTCTTCGTTGGTCACCGGTTCGCGTTTTCCTCCGGCTCCAACGGAAAAATGGGTACCTTCGCCGGCCGGAGCGACGGGCCGGTCGTCGACGAACAGCGCCTTCTGGCCGACTACCCGGCGTACGGGTCCGGCAAGCATGTGGGCCATATCGACGACGTGGGACATGAGGTCTCCCAGGGCGCCACTGCCCGAGATGGGACGCTGGAAGCGCCAGGAAAGCACGCCGTCGGGATGGCTCGCGTATCCCGCGAAGAAGCGGCCGCGGTAGTGGGTAATACGTCCCAGTACGCCCTCGGAGACGAGGCTTCGGGCATGCTGGACGAGGGGCGCCCAACGATAGTTGTAACCGACCCAGGTCAACACGCCGGCTTCCCCGGCCGTGCGGGCGATTTCGGCCGTTTCTTCCGGGGACCGTCCCACCGGCTTCTCACAGAATACATGCTTGCCGGCCGCCGCCGCGGCGCGGACCATGTCCAGGTGGAGATGATTAGGCGCGGTGATGTTGACCACGGAAACGTCCGGGTCGTCCATTACCCCGCGCCAGTCTGTCGTGGTACGGACGAAACCCAGCGTGTTCCTGGCCTGCTCGCACCGGGCCGCCACGTCGTCGGCACAGATGACCAGATCGGGAACAAGGCTGCTTTCGGGGAAACGCTGCCTGACCTGAAGGTAGGATCGTCCGTGGACGGCGCCCATCCAGCCCATTCCGATGATTCCGATTCCGATTTGCGCGGACATGCCTTACGCTCCATTCACGCCCGGTAGCGGGGTCAGCCCAAGGTGTCGATCAGTTGATGGACAGCCAGGTACAGGAACAGGATCAACGCCAGGGCAAGGAGCCCGTTCAGCAACCAGCCCGTCTTCAGGTTGCCGACCCACTCTCTCCGCGAGTTCATGTAGAGCAGCGTGCCGGCGAGAAAAGGCATAAAAAGCGCGCCGACAACGGTATAGACGATGACGATGGATACCGGCCGGTCGAAGAGCAGCAGGGCCATGGTCGGGAAGGTCAGAAACAAAAGGAAACCGCGGTAGTAAGGAGAATCGGTGCGAACCATCGCGCCTCGATCTTCGCTGGACACCTTTTTGAACAGGGCCATGAAATCGGCGAACAGGTAGGGAATACCCTGCCAGACTCCCAGGACAGAGGTAACGACCGCGGCCCAAAATCCCAGGTACAGGGACCACCTGCCAAAGGGACCCAGCGCCACTTCCAGCCGGTCGGCCATGCCCAGAACGATGTCGATACCCACTTCATCGGGTCGGATCTGCGCACCGAGGATCAGGACGGCCACGCCGAAGAAACCGGTCAGGATGTACGCGCCGCCCAGGTCGATACGGATGCCCTTCACCCACTCGCTTCCGTTCCGACCGGCTTCGCGGATCCAGTATCCATAGCACATCACAGAGAGGCTGCCGCCCACCCCGCCCAGAACGCTCAACACCGCGACGACCGACCCGGATGGCGCGCTCGGCAGTGCGATGCCGCGAATGACGTCCCCGAGATCAGGCCGAAGCGCCCAGGCGCTGATTAAAAAGCAAACGAACATTACGCCGATGAGGCCCTTCATGACCTTGAGGAAAAAGCCAAATCGTCCCATCCAGACCAGGACGCACGCGGCCAGGGCGTGGATGACCCCCCATTGCGCGACGGACATGCCGGGAAAAACCGTGTGACCCGCCAGGCCCGAGGCCGACAGCAGTCCCCCGCCCACCAGGAAGGACCAGATTAACAGGTAGAGCAGGAAGAAATACTGGATGGGCCTTCCAAGACGCTCCACCCATCCTTCCAGGAGCGTGGTGCCCGTGGCCAGCTGCCAGCGTCCGACCCCCTCGTTCAGGGCGAACTTGAGCACGGCGCCGTAGACGATGGCCCAGAGCAGCACGGTCCCGAATTTCGCGCCGGCGTTGGTGGCCGAAATCATATCGCCCGCGCCGACGCCGGTGGCCGCAACCGCGATCCCCGGCCCCATCAGGGCGATCATTTGGAAGAAGTTCAGTTTCAAGTTGCTTTCCGTGTCGGTTCAGGTGGGAAGACGCTTGCCGGAATCAGATCTCGTCCCTCGCCAGGTCATCCAGGTATCGTTTTCCGGAAAGGATCGCGGTGAAGGGATCGGCCCCGGTGGCCAGTTCTATACTGATATATCCGTCGAAGCCGCCGTCACGCATCAGCCTGAGCGCCCGGCGGTAGTCGATCATGCCCTCGCCCAGGGGCGCGTTGATGTGCTGGGCGCGGTCTTCTTCCTGGAAGTAGACACGCTGTATGTTTTTGACGTGCCAGAAGTTGGTATGGGGCGCCAGTTTCCGGCACACGTCATCCCAGCCGTCCACGGGCGTCGCGTAGGCGAAATAGAAATTGCCCAGGTCGGGGTTGGCCTTGATCAGAGGATGATTGACGAGTCCGATGAGGCGCAACATGCCGTCGGGCGTGTCCACGATGCTGTTCTGGTGAAGTTCCAGCGTCAACGCCGTCCCCTTCGGCTCGGCCTCCAGCGCGAGCGCCTTCAACACACCGGCGGCCTCTTCGTAGTCTTCGTCCCGCGCTCTCATACTGCTGCCCACCGGGTCGGCCTGGCCTCGCAGATCCTGTTCCCGGATACCCACTTCCCAGGGTTGCGGCGAGATGGACATGTTGACCAGCGGCGCGCCGGCGAGTCCGGCGGCCTGCACGGCCCTTCGTAAAAGCCCCCGGTTCGTCGCCCGGACATCCTCGGGCGCCGGCCAGGTGATGACCTTCCGGAGTACGGTCAAACCGCCGATCTCGAGGCCGTGGCTTCGTACCTCTTCGCCCAGTTCGACCAGCGCTTCGTCCGGCGCGTCATAGAAATTGAACCAGGTTTCGCCCAGGTCGATTCCGTCGAATCCGTGACGGACAAGCCAGTCCCAAACGGGTTTTCTTTCATCGGCCAGGGGGTAGCCCCTTTCGGCGGCTTCGGACGAGCGGTATGAACTCAACGTCAGGGTACAAAAGACAATCTTCATGATGTGTGTGTCCGCATGTAAGCGTTTACGATGTCGCGGCACAGGGCATGGTCCTGCCGGGCGCCGTAACCGTCGGTAATGGGTTGATTTCCGTTCACGACGCATTCGTGAAAATGGACCATCTCCAGCTTAAAGGCATTCTGCTTGTTGACGACAATCTCCTTCTTCCAGGGTTGTTCGCCGTCCATGCCCTGCACTGTGACGGGCGACGGCAGTCCCCGGTCGAATCCCGTGGGGAAACGGATGGCCACGCGCCGTCCGGCGCCGCAGACTTCCAGGGTCTCCCGGAAATCGTTAAGGCCGGGAAGACTCGTCCAGGTCGCCACGCAGCGCGCGTCGTTTTCATAGGCCAGCACGGTCGTCACGCTCGTGCCCTCACGCCAGACTTCGGTGCTGATCACCCGTTCCGGCGGACCGAACAGGCCCCGCAGGCTGCTGATGTCGTGGATCATGCTGCCGGAAAGGGAGAAGAAGATCCGGCGCGCCTCCTCCGGCGCGTCGCCGATCGCTTCCCTGACGGCCTGTTCCCGCTGTCTTGTCGTGCGTTCGATCACCTCTCCCGGGATATCATCGAAAGCGTACAGCGTGTATTCCTTCAGATGGCCGTCGTTGCCGGGATGCAGGTGATTGATCTGGATGAAGCGGATATCCTGCATGGCGAGAATCTCGTTCCTGGCAAACTGGTACCCCGGGTCGTGCTGTTTCATGTATCCCACCATCAGCGTTTTCCCCGAAGCCTCGGCGGCTCCGATAATCCGGTCCGCTTCCTGGACGGAAAAGCACATGGGCTTTTCGATGAATACGTGTTTTCCGGTGTTCAGGGACGCGACGGCCACTTCGGTCTTGGGATCGGCAAAACAAAGCAGCACGGCGTCGAGATCCAGCCCGAGGAGGTCCTCGTACCGGGTGACGCGATGGGGAACGTGGTACATCCCGCCTATGAAGTCGACCAGCTTTTCGGATACGTCGCAGATCCCGACCAGGTCGTATCGGTCACGCAGTTCCGCGAGGTGGGGCAGGTGTTGTATCTGCGCGATCGCACCGCAGCCGATCACGCCGATCTTGATGCGGTCCATGGACATTCCTTCCCGGCAATCGATGCCTCGGTGTCGATTCTAAAGGTAAGGATGTTTTTGAAATGAATACGCCCGGAGGGATTCGAACCCCCGACCTACTGATCCGAAGTCAGTTGCTCTATCCAGCTGAGCTACGGACGCAGGGGGGAACCGGGAACCGGCGCGCAGACTACGCTGACCGCCCGATCCCCATACCCCAGGCAGGATTCGAACCTGCGACCCTCGGATTAGAAGTCCGATGCTCTGTCCAACTGAGCTACTGGGGCGCACCATCTCCAATATACGGGCTCCGGGGAGGGTGTCAACACGGGATTGAGCCGTGTTTTGGTCGTTTAACAGTCGATTAAAACGAGATTCCCGGACCGGCTTCCGACTGATGAATTGTGGCGCCGAGGTCCGAGTATCCAATCGATCATTTCCAGATGGGAGCACAGATGAGACGGATAATACCACTGTTGATATTCCTGGTGATTCCCGGCAGGGCGTGGGGTGCTTTTGAACCGGTCTACGCGGGTGCGAGACCGGTCGGCATGGCGGGCGCTTTCGTGGCGGTAGCGGATGACGCCGAAGCGTCCTTCCTGAATCCAGGCGGTATGCCCCAGGTAAGCCGTTTTGCATTGACGAGTTACTACACGAGACTGTTCGGGTTGAAAGATCTGGCTCAGGTGACGCTGTCCGGTGTCGCTCCGACCGGTATTGGACATTTCGGCCTGTTCTACCAGAGCCTGGGAGGGTCGCTGTATCGGGAGCAGGTAGTAGGCCTGTCCTATGGGCGCTCGTTCGGCAAGAGATTCAAGGCTGGGTTTGCCCTTCGCAGGTCAAGCATGGCCGTAAGGAACTACCCGGGCGCGGGCGCCTTCGCGTTGGACGCGGGTATTCTCATACATCTTCCGTATAGCCTGCGTTTCGGCGCGATGGCCCATGCTGTCGGTCGATTCAAAGAGACCGGACCGGAAACGGAAAACCCGCGTGTCATCCAGGCGGGGTTAAGCAGGTCAGGGGACAGGCTGACGATTTCCTTCCAGCTCGACCGCCACCCCCGCCACGGCTTTACCAGCCGGGTGGGACAGGAGTTACGTCTGGTCGAGTTTGTTACGATCCGGGCGGGACTGACCACCGATCCGTCCTTGTTCTTTGTCGGTCTGGGCCTGGAAAAGGGACACTTGAAAACGGACTATGCCCTGTCGTCCCATCCCCTGCTGGGCATCACGCACCGGTTTTCGCTCACCATGGAGTTCGGCTGACATGAGTCGATTTATGTACGATACGTGGAGATTGGTGTTCTCGGTGACCCTGGTGGCGGCTTTGTACCTGACGGAAAATGGTTCGGCCCAGGATCTCGATTATACGATAGATGTCCTGATCGACCGGGAGTCAGAAGACATCGATCCCGAAGATATCGCGCTACTTGAATCACTTCGTCGGGAGCCATTGGACATCAACCGCGCACGCCGCACGGAGCTGGAACAACTGCCCTGGATCTCGCCGAATCTGGCCCAGGCGATCATCGCCTGGCGGGATCGCCACGGCGATTTTGACAGGACCGGAGCACTTCTGCGTGTGCCCGGGGTGACGTATGCCCTGATCACCCGGATTGAACCCTTTGTTCACGTGACGGGGAAACGCGTCCTGCGAACCCGGGGTCGCTGGCGCGTTGCGCAGAGCCGTACCGACCGGCCGGACTTGACCGGCAATGGGATACTCGGCATCCAGGCGGATCTCGAACTGGGCGGATGGATCGACCTGGGCGGCCAGGCGGAGCGCCGCAGTCGAGCGGGGGAATACAAGTGGCGGTCCGGTTACGTGGAACTGGTTCGTCGACGTGCCTCCCGCAGGATCATCCTCGGTCGCTACGAAATGGATTTCGGCCAGGGACTGGTGTGGCGCAGCCGTTCGATACGTCCATCTACAGCCAGCCTCAGCGCCTCGGTTAAAAGAAGAAACCGGGGACTGCGGCCCGTACGCACGACCTATGTCTCCGGAGCGCTGCACGGGACGGCCTTTGAGTACCAACGCCGAGGGCTTACCTTGACCGGAATCCTCTCCAGGGCCGACACGGGAGTGTGGACCTCCGGAGGCCGCCTGGCCTGGAGCCGGGGCACAGGCCAGCTTGGCCTGTCGGTCAACCATTCGGCCGGGCGTATTCGTGCCGGCATGGACCTGGACGTTATAGTCGGCGCTACCAACGTTTTCGGAGAGCTGGCCCTGGACGATGCCGGAAACCAGATCATACAGGGTGGGATGGTCTGGAGCATGTCTCGTGTAGAAGGCGGTCTGATGATTCACAGGCAGGCCGATGCGAGGTACATCGAGAAGGCTGAACGCGCGTGGGAGAGCCTGCTACTTCGCTGGAAACCCGAAAGAAGCACGACGATCCAGTTAAGCGTGGAACCCCGGTTGCTTTATCGACAATTATACCTTCGACGGACCGTCCGGATACGCAGAAGAATGGCAAGAAACGTCGTATTATCTGGAGTATGGCGACGTGAACGGGATGAACGGGGTACGGGTGCGGAGTCGCTGTTGGAGATCTGGCAGGGCCAGGTCTCCTGGCGTCTGCCCGGCGCGGTTCAGTGGCGGGGTCGATACGAACGACAGTATCAGTCCGGCCGCAAGCCCGAGCACGATCTCCGCCTGTTCATGCGTTATCGATCCCGGGACAGGATCAGCCTGTCTACACAGTGGGAGTATACCCTGGCGGGCTTCAGTGGACTTGAAGGCACAGATTCCCTGTTCAGAACCAATCGCCGCCTCAGGTGGGTGATCCTGCTTTACGGACCCGTAAGACCGGGCGTTTCCACCCTGGTGCGTTACGCTCGTACCAGGCAGACCCGGTACGATACCCTGAAGCTGCCGCTGGTCGAGACGCGCTGGACGCTGCAGATGAACGTCAGGTGGTGATATGGAAAACATCGTTGCCGGCATGATCGGCAAGAGATCGCGGTACTCCGACCTGATCGGACAGGTTGGGTAAAAACCAACATTGCAGTGGACTTGCGGGCAACTTGTGGGTAGCATTCAGACCGGTGCGATGAGCGTACCGAATCCCCCCACCGGAGCCAGTCGACGCCTGCCAGGAGCCAGACAATGACATCGAAGCCGTGGTGGGACTCCACCATAAAGGCCGCGTTGATAGCCTCGGCTACTGGACTTTTCATATTCTACATGGACAGATTAGAGGGCCGAATCGACAATTTGGAGGGCCGAATCGACAACCGAATTGACGGCCTGGAAGTCAAGATCGACAGAGTAGAAACCAAGATCGATGAGGTTCGGGGTTTCCTCAAGTTCAATGTCACCGAACCGAGCGAAGGTCCCGCACCTGCAAATGGGCAGAAGTAGCCTTATCCCGACAAGAGGTCAGCATATGGCACGCAACTGTAACAATTAGAAACCAGCACGTCCAAGAGGACGACCGACGACATAGAAATTCCCGGAACCCATACCCGGTACACCGATGGACGGGCCGAAATCGACAATGGAACCGGCGCCACGGGAGACGATCCCAACCGGACGAACTCTTCCAGGCGGGATCGAGCAGGGGCGTGCAGGTGGGAAATGGCGCCTTTTAGGGTGCGGAGCGCCTGTGTATAGCGGATCGCGGTACTTCCACACATCCGGCCGCGCCGAACGCCGGGCTACATGCAATCATTCTCGATCCCCAGTTCGGCCATGATGTCCTGAATGGCCGACCAGACCGGCGGATCGATTTCCATGCCCTGTTCCAGTTGCCGTTGCCGTTCGCGGTAGGCTCCTTCGCCGGGCACCCGTATTTCCTCTACGCCAGGCGCCTTTCGTGCGCCCTTGACGCTTTCCACGAGCCGGTCTACCTCGGCGGCAAAGGTAGCCCGCGATACGAACTTTTCGGGGTCGATAACCAGGATGAACAGGGCATTTTCGTCGGAGTCATCGGGGACGCGGCCACTGCAGCCCGCACCGCTCAAGCCGCCGGTCAGCACGTCGACCAGTATACTCAGCGCAAAACCCTTGTGACCGGCAATCAGGCTTCCCAGGGGGAGGAGCGCCGCCTGCTTCGGCGTGGACAGATAGGACTCGGGATCGGTGGAGGACCGCCCTTCATCATCGATCAACCAGCCGTCGGGCACCGCCAGGTTCCTGTTGCGTAGCATCTTCACGCGTCCCTCCGACGAAACCCCGGTGGAGATGTCTATGAGGATCGGGTCTCCACTTTCCCTTGGAATACCGACGGCCATGGGATTGGTGCTCATCAGGGGCGAGGTAGCGCCCCAGGGCGCAACGCAGGGATTGCCCCCGGCATCGTTGGTCATGAGCAGGGCGACGTAACCGTCACGCGCCGGTTGCTCTACGTAGCTGCCGAGCCGGGCCACGTCATTGGCGTTGAAGACGCTCGCGCAGCCGATGCCCGTTGCCTCGGCCTTGCATACGGCGCGCTTCATGGCCTCGGTGGCCGTCCACGGACCCAGACCTTTGTTGGCATCCAGGTGCAGGGTGCAGACTGTTTCACCCAGGATGTCTATGGGCGCGCCCGGAACCATGTTTCCCGCCCGTATGCCCTCCGTGTACATGGATATTCTCATGACGCCATGGGAGTGGTAGCCGGACAGGGAGGCTTCCATGAGCCGGTCGACGACAACCTGTCTTTCGTCTCCCTCCACCCCCAGCCGGGCAAAGATCGCGTCCATGATGCGTTCCACGCGGTGCGGCTTTATGCAAACAGGCTGAGATTCCATATTGGTCATCCGGTAGAAAACTCCAGTAAACGCTACCTGTCCAAAGCACCCAACAGCGACAGTCCTTGCTCGATGGCCTGTCTTTGTTCCTCGGACGCCTCCGGCATGGGTGCGCGGGGATACCTTCCAGGGCAGCCCTGCAGCGTCTGGGCATACTTGGTGCAGGCGGGCAGGTTCGGTCCCTCAATGGCGTTCCATAATCTCAACAGCTTTCTGTGCATATCGAGGGCGCGGGGGTGATCGCCGGCCTGGACTGCATCCCACACGTCCACCGAAGCCCGGGGCGCCGCCGTAAGTATGGCCGCGATGGATCCACGGGCGCCCAGGGCGTAGGCCGAGTACATCAGGGCGTCCACGGCACAGAAGAGAAGATGTTCAGGATCGGCCATGAGCATCAGGTCGGCAAACAGTTTCAGGTCTCCCGCGCTCTGCTTGACGCCGATGACGCCGGGCACTTCGTCCATGATCCGGCACAGCAGTTCCGGTGAGAGATAACTCCAGGGCACGACGTTGTAGATGATGATGGGATGTTCCACCTCTCCGCCCATCACCCTGAAATGCTCCTGCATGGCATCATCATCGGGGCGAAAGAGGTAGTGGACCGGGGTCACTTGGAGCGCCGCCACGTCGAGATCGGCAATGGCTTTTCCTCGGCGAACCGCGTCGCGGGTGCTGTCGACGATGATACCGGCGACCACGGGTACGCGGCCGGCCGCCGCGTCCAGGGCCGTGTCCACGATGCCGTGGAATTCATCGACATCGATCGTATGGCCCTCTCCCGTACTCCCTCCCACCGCGATGCCGTGTACGCCCTGACCGATCAGCCAGTTGACCTGATCCTTCATGGCCTGTAGATCGACATCACCGTCCCGGGTGAAGGGCGTCGTCGCCGGTGGGATTACGCCGCGCAGGTCGTTCAACATGTCATCCTCCTTTTCATGGATTGTTCCTAAGCGTTAAGCTCCCGATTTTCCCTCGCGTTTGTACATCATGTGCAGCGCCATGATGAGCGCTGCCGTCCCAATGCCCCAGGTCGCGGGAGATACGCCGCCCATTCCGTCACCGTTCGTGGACAGGTGAACGAGGACCATCACCAGGACGGAGCCGGCAATGGTCGCCAGGGCCCCGTGTGCATTCGGCTTAGAGGAGTACAGTCCTGCGATCAGCGGTACGAACAGGGCCACGGAGAGTATGCTGTAGAAAATAGTGAGGGCCGTGATGACATCCGGCAGGATGGCCGCCAGGACCACGCCGGCGAGTCCCGCCACGACGGCCGTGATCCGGCTGACGGTCAGCATACGCTGCTCAGATGCATCGGGATCGATATAGGTCTGGTACAGGTCCCGGCTCAACGAGGTCGTCAGCATGAAGAGCACGGCGTCCGCCGAACTGATTTCCGCGGAAAACACGGCAGCGAGTGTCAGGCCACCGATCCAGTACGGCAGGGCTTCCATCAGCAGGCGGGGAAGGGCCAGGTCCTGGGTAGGCAAGGAAGGGAAGGCGTGGTAGGCGGCCATGCCGAGAAGCGCGGGAATGAAGGCGAACAGCATCAGGGCCACCGCGTTCATGCTAACCCCTCGCCGGACCGTCCTTTCGTCCCGGGCGCCGTATATTTTCTGCAACAGCCCCGGAGAGACGATGAAAGCGGGCACGAGCACGACGAAGTAGGACCAGATCCGGGAAGGATCGTCACCGAACCAGTCCGTGAACCCCGCCTCGACGGTCCCTTCTGCGCCCACCAGATCCCCTGCTAGTACGATCAGGACAAAGGCCGTAATGAAACCCGACAGTTTCACCACCAGTTGGACCATGTTCACCCGGGCGGTCGATGTCAGGCCCCCGAAGGAGAAATACACGACTACCACGGCGCCCCCGGCCAGGCAGGCTACGTACTTCGGAATGCCCAGCACCAGGTTGAGAATCCAGGCCAGCGGAATGAGTTGTCCGGCCAGGATCGCAAGGGAGCCGAACCAGAGCAATAGGGCGATAAGACCCCGGACCGTGCGGCTGTACCGGTGCTCCAGGTAATCCCCGACCGTGTACAGGTTGTGATCCCTGGCTACGCGCCACATGCGGGGACCCACGGTCAGGCCCAGGACGAGACTTCCGATGCCTGCGGATCCCACCCACCACCACGCCGACAGCCCGTGGGTATACCCGATGCCGGTGGCGCCTACCGTGGATCCTGCGCCCAGGTTGGCGGCCAGTAGCGTGCAGAACAGCAGTGCGGGAGACAGCCGCCGGCCGGCCACGAAAAAGTCCTCGGCGCTGCGAACCGATCTCGAGGTCCACCAGCCGATCACCATGAGTAACAGGGAATAGACGAGGAGGGCAGTTATATAGGGGGACATAACGCTTCAGTGCACGGGGTCAAGCCGTACGAGACTGTGCTGCCCGAGCCCGTTCTCATCTATCCTCCTCGCTGGGCGGGTCAACCTTTGTTCAGATCCGAATAGGATGGGTACCCAGGCAGTCCTTCGGCCGTCACGACGGCTCGAATGATGGCCCGGGTGACGGCTTCCGCCGCAAGGATGGACATGAGGGACAGGTTTACATCCCCCTCCCAGGTCCCGGTGGCCATGGTGAAGAGGGTGTCTCCGTCCGCCTGCAGGTGGGCCGGATTGATGGCGCGGGCCAGGCCGTCGTGCCCCACCTGGGCGAGACGGTTAGCCTGGGTCTTGGTCAGTTTCGCATTGGTCACGATCACGCCGATCGTCGTGTTGCCCGGAGGTGCTTCCAGTCGAAGGGAGCCCGTCTCCCGGATCCGCCTGGCCACGTAGACGAACCCTGACCCGTCCGGCATCCTGGCGCCGGCGAGGACACGCCCCGTATCCGGATCGTACACGTCGCCCACGGCGTTAACCGCAACGATGGCTCCTACCTTGAGACCATCGGACGAAGTGAAACAGGCATTGCCTAAGCCGCCTTTCATGGCCGTGCGCATGCCTGGCGCGCCGACGGACATCTTGCCAACCGTGGCACCGGTTCCGGCGCCGATGCTACCTTCAGACACCGGTCCGTTCGTCGCAGCCTGGCAAGCCTTGTAGCCGGCATCCGCGTCGGGTCGGATATGTGGTTTACCTCCGATACCCAGATCGAATAGGATCGCCGCGGGAACGATCGGCACCCGGGCAATGCGTACGTTGAATCCGATGGATCGTTCTTCGAGGTACCGCATCACGCCCGTGGCCGTGTCCAGGCCGAAAGCGCTGCCGCCCGACAATACGATGGCGTGGACCTGTTGCACCATGTTCACTGGATCGAGGAGATCGGTTTCCCGGGTACCTGGCGCGCCGCCGCGTACATCCACTCCGCCTACGGCCCCTCCCTCGGCCATGATCACCGTACATCCGGTGGGCCGACGCGTGTCGGTATAATGCCCTGTCTTAATCCCTTCCACATCCGTGACGGAACCGGATGGACCGTATGGATCGGACATCTGACCAGTGGCGGATTCATATTGGCCTAGTCCGGCCAGGATTCCCGCACCGGTAATTCCAGCGGAATTTCGCAGAAAGGATCGCCTGTTCATGTCACCTGGCTGCTGAAGAAGAGAAAGGGCGTTACATTCAGAGGACTTCAGATCAAGATGAGCATTCCGGTATCCGCAGTCAATTCAATTGTACGAACGGACGGGTACGATAAGAGGCGATCTCCTTCGCGGATGACACGAAGCACATCACCCTCTCTGAAACCGCCTTCGATCAATGCCATGGCCAGCGGGTTTTCGACGAATTTGCGGATCACCCGTTTGAGAGGACGCGCGCCGTACTGGGGCTCATAGCCCACTTCGGCAAGCAGCGTCTTGGCCTCGGGCGAAAGTTCCAACTTCAGACCGGCCTGTTGCGATAGCCGTCCCTGGAGTTCGCGTATCTGGATTCGCACAATTTCCCGGGCCAGTTCTGTCTTTCCGACGCCGGTGGGACCGAGAAAGAGGAAGGAGCCGATGGGCCGGTTTCGGTCGCCCAGACCGGCCCGGCTGCGCCTTACGGCGTTGGATATGGCGACGACTGCTTCATCCTGGGCCACCACCTGCCGATGCAGCCGGGACTCCATCTGTACGAGCTTCTCGATTTCTCCCTCGACCAGCCGGTTGACCGGGATTCCGGTCCACTTCGAAACGACCTGGGCGATGTCGTCCTCGTCCACTTCTTCCTTGAGCATCCGGCGTTCCCGCTGTAGTTCGCCCAATGCCTGGTTTTTCTCTTCGAGTTGACGGTCGAGCGCCCGCTGCTCGCCGTACTGGATCCGCGCTACCCGTTCGTAGTCGCCGATCCGCTGGACCTGCTCGGCTTCTATTTTAAGCTGCTCGGTCTGTTCCTTGATCTCCTGTATCGTTTTCACCCGTTCCTTCTCGGCGAACCAGTGCGCCCGGAGGACGTTTCGCTGTTCGCCCAACTCGGCCAGCCGGTTTTCAACGGGTTTGAGCCGCTCCTTCGCGTCGCTCTCGCGTTTAATGGCTTCACGCTCGATATCCAGTTGACGGATCTGCTTCTCCAGGTCGTCCAGCTCGGCCGGCATGCTGTCGATTTCCATGCGCAGGTTCGCCGCGGCCTCGTCTATCAGGTCGATGGCCTTGTCCGGCATGAACCGGTCGCCGATGTACCGCTCCGCCAGGCTCGCCGACGTACACGGGAGCAAACCGCCTTTCGAGGGCGGCATCTTTCTCGATATGCTTGCGGTATTCGTCCAGGGTCGTCGCGCCCACGCATCGCAGGGCGCCCCGCACCAGCGCTGGCTTGAGCATGTTGGAAGCGTCCACGGCGCCTTCCGCGGCGCCCGCGCCCACGATGGTATGCAACTCGCCGATGAACAGGACGATGTCTCAGCGGCGTTCTCGACTTCCTTCAGCACGGCCTTGAAACGTTCCTCGAACTCGCCGCGGAACTTGGCGCCGGCCAGCATGGATCCCATGTCGAGACTGATCACTCTGCGTCCCTTGAGGGACTCCGGGACATCTTCGGTCACGATCTTCTGTGCCAGTCCTTCGACGATGGCCGTCTTCCCCACGCCGGACTCCTTCATCACGCGCTGAACGGCCCCACCATCCGCCATGAGGGCCAGGAACAGGTGTTCCACGCTGATGTATTCATCCTTCATATCCTGCGCTTCTTTCAAAGCCCGCTCAAGGACCCTCTGAAAGGCATCAGAGGCGTAAAGCGACGCGCCTTCGCCGATCACCCGCGGCAGCTTGTCCAGGGCTGATTCCATCCGTTCCCGGACTCGGACCGGGTCTGATCCTGACCTTTGCAAAAGGGTAGCCGCAAGGCTTTCCTCCTGCTCGTTCCAGTTAGTGCTCGCCGTGTTCCGGTACTATCCGGACCATACTAAACGCAAAACGTGTGCCATTACTGTTTTGGATCGTGATCTCGCGGATTCTGGTGGGTTTTCCGGTGGTTTCTGCTCAATAGTGCGGGTTCAAGTCAGTGGGTGGCTGTCAATATGGCATATCTGCCAAAATGACAGATCATGCTTGCCGGGCATGCGCGGTGGAGATGGAGGGGGAGTTATAAAGGGAGATCAAGCCGACTTGCGCTTACGCAAGCGCAGAAACCAGCGCGGGACCTGCCGGCAGTAGTCGATGTACTCGTTACCCAGGGTGCGTCGGACGGACGGTTCCTCTGCAAGGACCAGGTACAGCGTCAGCCATGCCCAGTACAGCAACGCGTAGGCCAGCAATGCGAGCGATTCGAAAGCCAGGCGTTATTCGAAAGCCAGGGAAGGGCAATCGTGAAGATGCCGTGGCGTATCGACGCCGCGGCCAGGGAACCCAGTATGATCCGGGAGGTGGACACGGCGCTACTTCACTTTCACGAAGCCGATACCCCGGACCTCGGGCTGAATGAGCCAGAAGACGACCAGGAACGTACCATCCGGCAGGACGGTCACCGCGGGTTCGCCAAAGGAGTAGTCCTGCCATTCATCGTGATCGCCGGTGGTGTCGCTTTGCGTCCGTACCCCGGCCTTCCAGATCAGTTCGTCCGCTTCGATTCCGAAATCATCGTCCGTGGGCCGCGCGATGGCCATACGAATGCCGGGATCGCCGTGCTGACGTTGGTTGTAAACCATCAGCGCCCGTCCATCCTCCAGGGCAGTCAGCGAGATGGACTGGCCCAGCGTTCCCGTAGAACGGGTCGGTTTCCAGGTCATCCCCCCGTCGTGGGAGAGGGCGAAGGCATTCGGATAGTCCTGCTTCCCGTGCGGCGCGAGATGCCAGCACGCGCCGAGCAGACGTCCATCGGCCAATTCCACGACCCACGCCTCGGCAGCCGACGACTCGGCGTCGTCGAAACGCAACATCGAACCGTTGGCCCACGTGGCACCCCGGTCCGCACTGCGCAGGTACACCACCTGGTTCCGGTCCACTTTCACGGAAGGATCGAAGGTATTGTAGGGCGAATAACAGCAGATCCACGTCCCGTCGCGCGTCACGCTGAGCGCGCCGGGCGCCTCCGCCGACCCGGAGATGGGCAGGACTACCGGCACCGGGTCGGTCCAGGTCAGGCACTGGTCTGTCGACGATGCCCAGAACATGGCGTTCTGCTTGATGCCCTGGGTCTCGTCCAGCCAGAAAGATTCTCCGGGTTCATCGATGGGTATGCATATGCCGGAGATGAAACACGTCCCGTCCGGCGCCTGGCTGATCGACCCGATGTGGGCGTATTCGTCGTGCAGATGGGGCCAGAGATAGGCCGGCTTCGACCACGTCTTGCCCCCGTCCTTAGAGTGGACGATGACCTGCTTGAAGTCGTTCTGCCCGAGTGCTTCCTGTACGGCGAAGGTACAGACCAGGTCTCCATCGCTGGTTACAATGCAACGGGAGCAGGCCGCGACCGCGTCCGGTCCGGTCGTCGGCTGCCGGGCGATCATACCCTGTTCCAGTATTTCGAATGCCATGGCGACTCTCCAACGAAACTGGTTTAACGGGTCGACACAAACCGCGATGTGCGCCCTGGAGGAGCTGGATCACGCGCTGTTATCATACCCGCCGGTACTTCTGAATCCGGTTGTGCACGAAGGGGACTTCGCACACGTAGACATCGCCGTGGGAATCCACCCAGATCCCGTGAGGCGCGTCCTCGAACAGCCCCGGAGATTCGCCCTTGCCGCCCCATTGGGAGAGCACTTCGCCATCCAGGTTCAATATGCTGACCCGGCCTGGGGCTTCGGCGAGGTAGACGATGTCGTCTTTGTCGATATACAGGTCGTTTGCCGCCAGCAGATGGTCCCATGATTCGAGGTAGCGGCCTTCGGTGTCGAATATCTGTACACGAGAGTTTCCACGGTCCACGATCAAGACCCGGCCATCCTTGTCGACGCGGACACAATGGGGCGTATCGAACTGCCCCGGCGCGTTACCGTAACCACCCCAGGTACAGAGCAGTTCGCCGTCAATTGAAAAACGGTGCGCGTAGTGTTGACCGTAGCCGTCGGTCACGTACAGGTCGTCGTTCAGGCCCAGTACGGCCCAGGTGGGTGAATTGAAGGGCTTGCCCAGTTCAGCCGGCTTTTCAGGCGTGCCGAGAATGGAGAGCATCTTCCCATCGAGGGTGAAGGACATGACGGTATGCAGCAGAACGTCGGCCATGTAGATGATGTCGTCCTCGCTGATCCAGATGGAATGGGGCACCTTGAAGACATCCTGCCCCCAGTCGTACAGGAATCGCCCGTCGCGATCGTAGACGACGATCGCAGGATTGGGATCACGGTCGATGACGTGCACGCGATCCTGTGAATCGACGGCCATGGAAGAAACCACCCCGAGGCTGCGGCCGTTGGTACCGCCTCCCCATCCTTCGACGACTTCGTAGGTGTAATTTCCCGATCCGAAAACCATGTTGGCATCTCCTGGCTGAGGGCTTGCGCTATCGTGATTTCATACGATGCCCGCCCGGGCCGCGAGCACGGGTTCCCAGCATCCGCCGGGCCGCATTACACCGTCCACGTCTTGAAGCGGCGGTGCTTCTTCGTTCCATCTCAAGACCGATATGTCGCCGCAGGCGCCGGCCCGCAGGGTGCCGACTTCGCCTTTCAATCCGAGCACTTCCGCCGGGCGGGTCGTTACCCGCAGGAATGCGTCGCGCTCCGTCATGCCGGCTGCGATCAACTTGGACAGCGTTCGAGGAAGGTCGTGCTGCGGATTGCTTCCCACGTGACGGCTGTACTGGTCGGTGGATATCGTATCGGGCAGAAACCCGTCGGCGATGGCGGCCTCGGCGACCCGGAAGTTGAAGGACCGCATGCCATGGCCGATATCGAAGAGGACACCTTGTTCCCGGGCGTCGCGGACGCTGGGACGGATCCGGCCGTCTTTTACGACGCTTTCAGGAAAGTCGTTGAAACAGTAGGTGACCACGTCTCCGGAGCGCAGCATCGGCAATTGGTCGTCGAGCGACCAGTCGCTGGACAGGCGCGTACCGACCAGGAGGGGTTTGCCGGTTCGTTCGGAGACCTGCAGGGCGCGATTCATGATTTCCCTGGGCGAGGTGGGATTGCTGGGTCCCGTGTTGGCCGCGATACCCCATATGGCGTCGTCCCCCGATTGGATGGCGGAAACGCAGGCGTCCACGTCCGCGGCGTCGAGGTCCGGGAAGCAGCCGCCCGGATGGGATTCACCGTGGATTGACAGGTTTATGGCGAGGAGCACGCGCGTCCTGCATGCCTGGATCACCCGGTCCCGGTATGCCGGCCAGTTGCCCGCGCCGGCATCTCCCTGTGAAAGAACGGTCGTAACGCCCCGGGGCAGAAAGTGAGCGTCGGGATCCACGCCGTACCGCGAGCCTCCGCGTGCCGGGTGGGCGTGCAGGTCGACCATTCCCGGCAGCGCAACAGCGTCGGGAAAGTCGAAGGTCATGGCCGCGGAACCGTCGACCCCTGGCCCCGCCGCCGCTATGCGTCCGTCTCTCACCGCCACGGCGCCCGGTCCATCGAGATCCGAGTCCGCGCAGAACACGCGGCCTGCGCGTATGAGCAGATCGTAGTCAGCTGCTGACATGAAGTCTCCGATAGGGTCGCGTTACCAAACGGGTCAGGTTGGGGGGATTATTCAGGTTAAAACAACAGACTGATTATACCATCACCCCGACTAAGGACCTATACTAAATGACGCTTCAGCGCAAGATCGACCATCTGTTGACGGAAGTCCGCAGGATAGGGGATATGGGATCTGGGTATGGGACTCTCCTTTCAACACAAGAGATAACATGTCCACAAAACCGAGTCATCTCCAAGGTTCTGACGTTTTTAATGACGTGCGTTTGCCCAAATATAAATACCCCATAGCCCAAAAACATTCCGTTTCACAAACGTGTGCATGGGGTTATCTTAGTTGACTATCTAATCAATGGATAACGATTCCAGATTGGAGATCTACGACCATGCCTCCTCTTCCGCCGCTTGAATGCCTGCGCTTCTTTGAAGCCGCCGCCCGCCGCGAGAGCTTCGCCAAGGCGGCTGAGGAGCTCAACGTCTCAGGGTCGGCCGTTGCATACCGCATCAAGGTACTGGAAGAGCATCTCGACGGCGCGCTGTTCGAGCGCTGGCATCGTGGCGTCCGCCTGAACGGGCGCGGCAAGGCGTATCTGAAGGATGTCCAGCGCATTCTCGCCGATATCCAGGATGTCACGGAACGCCGCCGCGGCGAAACCGGGACACAGCGACTGAAACTGGTTTCGGTCGAGGCCGTCGCCGAGAAGTGGCTCATGCCGAGGCTGGCGAGTTTTCAGATGTCCCACCCCGGCGTCTTCATTGAGTTGGAGACCAACCATCGCGGCGTAGACCCGGCACGACGCGATTTCGATATGTGGATTGCCTATATTGGCGAGACCGCTGCGCCGCGCCCGGAGGGGCTGTTCGAGGAGACGCTGTACGAGGAGGATCTGTTTCCGGTCTGCAGTCCGATCCTTATCGAGGCGCTTGGAAGGCCCAGCGACCCTGTCGACCTGCATGACTGGCCCCTGCTGTATGATCTCGGATGGGACACCGACTGGCCGTACTGGTTCGCGTGCCAGGACCAACCGTCTCCTGTTCTCTCGCGTGCATCGGGCTTCCGCCTCTACAGCATGGTGGTCGCCGCCGCCGTGGAGGGCATGGGGGCGGCTATCGGACACTCGAAGGTGATCGCGCGGGAGACGGAACGGGGCGATCTGGTCCCGCTCTTCGACCGGCAGGTCGAAGCACCCGTGCGGTGCTGCCTCATCACGACAGCCGACTCCAGGCGCAATCCAGGAGTCCAGGCATTCCGGGAATGGATACTGAAAGGGGTTTGAGCCGGCCGCGCCACGGGCCGTGTGGATGCCCAAACTAAATGGGGCCTGAGCCCCAAATCTCTCCGTTTCACAAACTCCCTGCGACACTTTATCATCTTTTGCCCGCGCCCTCTCATTCACAAGGGCCGGTCAAAGGAATGGCAAGTAACCTTTCGAGATTGAGGAGAAATCCATGTTGGCACAGTTCTTGAAAGAGAGAATCAGCTTCAGGCCCGAGTGTGGGGCCATGACCGCGCCTCGACCGCGTGTCCGCTCCGCCCGGGCGCTGGCCGCCGCGGCGCTGCTCGCGCTCTCCGGGACGCTCGCCCTCTCCGGCGCGCTCGCCCTTCCCGCAACGGCCGAGGCGCAGACCACGCCCCTGTTCGGCAATCTCGATGAAGGCGATAACGCGGCGTCGGAGACGGTGACGCCGAAGGCACTCAACGGCGGCATCTGCGCCCGCACGGAGGCGGTGCGCGACGCCATCGTCGCCCGGGTCGGGGCCGCCCGCGACTGCGCGGAGGTCACCGCCGTCCACTTGGCCAGGCAAAGGGGCGAACTCAGACTGGACAACAAAGGGATCAGTTCGCTGAAGGTCGGAGATTTCGCCGGCCTGTCGAAGCTGGAGTTCCTCGAACTGGGTCGGAACCAGCTCGACACACTGCAATCGGACGTCTTCAACGGTCTGTCGGCGCTGGTGTTCCTCGATCTGAGCAACAACCGCTTGACCAGCCTGTCGGCGGGAACGTTCAACGGTCTGCCGGCGCTGGAGCAACTCGTGCTGGGCACCAATCAGTTGAGCACCCTGCCGGTGGACGTGTTCGACGGTCTGTCGGCGCTGACAAAGCTCGATCTGGAGGAGATCCAGTTGAGTGCTCTGCCGGCGGGGCTGTTCGACGGCCTGTCGGCGCTGGAAGAGCTCAATCTGGAGGCGAATCGGCTGAGCATCCTGCCGGCGGAGGTGTTCGACGGATTGTCGTCTCTAACGACCCTGCGCCTGAAGGAAAACCAATTGAGCAGCCTGCGCGATGACGTGTTCAACGGGCTGTCCTCGCTGACGAGGCTGCGTCTCGACCAGAACCGGCTGAGCAGCCTGCCGGCGGACGTGTTCAATGGGTTGTCCTCGCTGGAGGAACTCACACTGATGGCAAACCAATTGAGCAGCCTGCCCGAGGACCTGTTCGACGGGCTGTCCTCGCTGTACTGGATCAGTCTGCCAGGTAACCGGTTGACCACCCTTCCGGATGGCGTGTTTGAAGGCCTTTCGGCGCTGGGAATCCTTGAAGTGCAGGACAACCTGGTGGATCCGATCGTCCTGACCGTTTCCCTTGAAAGAGTCGGGAACAACGGCTTCAAGGCCACGGTACCCGCGGGCGCGCCGTTCACGAAGGCGCTTCCGGTGAGCGTCGAAAACGGGAGCATCGACGGAGGGGCGGCCACGCTCACGATTCCCGTCAGCGCGGTGCAGAGCGGCGCCGTGACCGTGACCCGCACGCCAGGCACGACGTCCGCCGTGACTGCGGACATCGGCCCGTCCTTGCCGGCCCCGCCGAAGCGCCATCTCGGCTACACGCTCGCAAAGGCCTCGGGTCCGCCCCTGGAAGTACTGCCCGAGCTGCCCCTCGCGCTCTCGGTGGCCGACGCACGGGCGACGGAGGGCTTGGACAGGGCGCTCGTCTTCGTGGTGACGCTAGACCGCTCGCCGTCCGCTGAGGTGACGGTGTCCTACGCGACGTCCGACGGGACGGCGGCAGCGGGCGAGGACTACGAGGCGGTGTCGGGGACGATGGCGTTCGCGGCAGGCGAGACGGAGGTGATAGTCGAGGTGGCGGTGCTGGACGACGCGCACGACGAAGGTGAAGAGACGCTCGTGTTCGCCCTGAGCGACGCGGCGGGCGCGACGATCGCGGACGGGGAGGCGACGGGAACGGTGGCGCCCGCCCCCGGCATCTGCGCGCGCACCGAGGCAGTCCGCGACGCCATCGTCGCCCGGGTCGGGGCCGCCCGCGACTGCGCGGAGGTCACCGCCGTCCACTTGGCCACGCAAAGGGGCGAACTCAGACTGGACAACAAAGGGATCAGTTCGCTGAAGGTCGGAGATTTCGCCGGCCTGTCGCAGCTGGAGTTCCTCGAACTGGGTCGGAACCAGCTCGACACACTGCAATCGGACGTCTTCAACGGTCTGTCGGCGCTGGTGTTCCTCGATCTGAGCAACAACCGCTTGACCAGCCTGTCGGCGGGAACGTTCAACGGTCTGCATGCGCTGGAGCAACTCGTGCTGGGCACCAATCGGTTGAGCACCTTGCCGGTGGACGTGTTCGACGGTCTGTCGGCGCTGACAAAGCTCGATCTGGAGGAGATCCAGTTGAGTGCTCTGCCGGCGGGGCTGTTCGACGGCCTGTCGGCGCTGGAAGAGCTCAATCTGGAGGCGAATCGGCTGAGCATCCTGCCGGCGGAGGTGTTCGACGGATTGTCGTCTCTAACGACCCTGCTCCTGAAGGAAAACCAATTGAGCAGCCTGCCCGATGACGTGTTCAACGGGCTGTCCTCGCTTACGAGGCTGCGTCTCGACCAGAACCGGCTGAGCGGCCTGCCGGCGGACGTGTTCAATGGGTTGTCCTCGCTGGAGGAACTGTTTCTTCATACGAACCGGTTGACGTCGGCCGGCTTTCCCCCGGGCGTGTTTGACGGGCTTTCTTCACTTTTCAGGTTGAGTCTGCGAACCAACCAATTGACGACTCTCCCGGACGGTCTGTTCGGCGGGCTGTCGGCTCTGACGATCATCGAGCTGTACGGAAACTCGGTGGATCCCATGGTTGTGACTGTTTCCTTGGAAAAGGTCGGGAACAACGGGTTCAAGGCCACGGTATCCGCGGGCGCGCCGTTCACGATGGCGCTTCCGGTGACCGTGGCGAACGGGAGCATCGACGGCGGGGCGACTACGCTCAGGATTCCCGTCGGCGCGGTGGAGAGCGGCGCCGTGACCGTGACCCGCACGGCCGGCACGACGGCCGCCGTCGCTGCGGATATCGGCACGTCTTTGCCGCCGCCGCCGAAGTACCATCTTGGGTACACGCTCGCCAGGGCGCCCGGTCTGCCTCTGGAAGTTCTGCCCGAACTGATCTCGGCGCCGCAGATCGACGGGGTACCGCAGGTCGGCAACGCCTTGGAGGCGTCGTTCTCGGAACCGCCAAGTGGCGCTTTGGCGTATCAGTGGCTGCGCGGATCGGAAGTGATCGCGGGAGCGACGGCGAGCACCTATGTCCCGACAGTGGCGGACGTGGGCGCACGGCTCTCGGTGCGGGTCGAGCGCGGTGATCACTCGACAACGAGCGCGGCGGCGACGCCGGTGTGGCCGGCGCCTGCCAATCCGCCGCTCGCAGACGGCGAGGAGGAGCTACTGTCGGCGACGGTGACACTGGGTTCGCATCCGTTTCCCTTTTGGGTTGCGGGGTACGGCCGGGTGCTGGGCGAGTCGTTCGGAGAGATGGACGTCACCTCGTTCGAGGACGGCGGCGCGACTGACGTTATCAATGCGTTCCTCGTGAATTCGAGAGGGCTGTTTGTGCTGGCGACGGGTTCGACGTTGCCCGACACGACGGGGCTGGTGGCGTACTGGAACCGATACCGGATTTCGGGGCTGGAATCGCATACATTTAACGGTAGCAAGTTGCGGGTGCTGGTGGGCCGCACGCCGCAACCGAGTACCGATTATTCGCGCTACGCGGACGGGGCGTCGGATGGAATCCGGGTCGCGGCGTCGCTGCGCCGGGCCGGTCCGCCGCACGCCGCGCCGGCGCCGAACACGGCGGCGACAGGGGCGCCGAAGATCAGCGGGACGCCGCAGGTCGGGGAGGCGCTGACTGCCTCGACGTCGGGCATCTCCGACGCCGACGGGCTGGACGACGCGCACTTCGGCTACCAGTGGATCCGCGCGAGCGCCGACATTGATGGGGCGACCGGATCGGCCTACACGGCGGTGGCGGCCGACGAGGGCGAGAGGCTCAAGGTCCGGGTCGGCTTCACCGACGACGCCGGCCACGCAGAGAGCCTGACCAGCGCGGCGACCGATGCCGTCGCCGCTGCGCCGGAATCCGGCAGCGCGCCGGAGCCGCTGACGGCGAGCTTCGAGGGCATGCCGTCCGAACACGCCGGCCAGGGGTCGTTCAGCTTCCGCGTGGCGTTCAGCGACGGGATCAGTATCAGCTACAAGACGGTGCGCGACGCGTCGTTCCTGGTGACGGGCGGTGAGGTTAAGAAGGCGCGTCGGGTCGACCGCCGCCGCGACCTGTGGAAGATCACCATCGAGCCGGACTCGGACGAGGCGGTGACCGTCCGGCTGCCGGAGACGACGGACTGCGGCGCGAGCGGGGCGATCTGCACCGGCGACAGCCGGCCGCTGTCCCATTCGCTGTCGGCGACGGTGGCCGGTCCGTTGGGCATCTCGGTGGCGGATGCGCGGGTGGATGAACGCGCCGGCGCGGTGCTGGCCTTCGCGGTCACCTTGAGCCGTGAGGCTACCGGGCAGGTGACGGTGGACTACGCCACGGCGGATGGCAACGCGCAGGCGGGCGGCGACTACCGGACGGCGAGCGGCACGCTGACCTTCGGGGCAGGCGAGCGGTTGAAGACGATCGAGGTGGGGGTGCTCGACGACGATCACGACGAGGGCGAGGAGACGCTCACGCTGACGCTGTCCAACCCTTCGGGGGGACGTCTGGCTGACGGTGAAGCCACGGGAACGATCGTGAACAGTGATCCGATGCCGCGGGCGCTGCTGGCGCGGTTCGGTCGGACGGCGGCGGTGCACGTGGTAGAGCACGTGTAGGAGCGGCTGCAGGCGCCGCGGGATCCGGGCTTCCGGGGCCGTTTCGCGGGCCGTGAGCTGCGGCGCGGCATGGAGCGCGACCTGGCGGAGAGCTTCCTGCGCCAGCTCGGCAGTTCGGCCGGCGCCGACTCCGGTCCGGACGGCGGGTTCGACTGGGGCAGACTGCTGCGGATGAGCCTCGGAGGGGGTGATATGCTGACCGGCTCGGCGTTCGCGTTGGGCCGCCAGACGGGCCACGGCGGCATCGTGTCCGTCTGGAGCCGTGGGTCGCAGTCGCGCTTCTCCGGTCAGGAGGGCGCCCTGTCGCTCGGCGGCGACGTGCGGACGACGATGTTCGGGGCCGACTACGCGAAGGGTCCCCTGGTCGCCGGCCTGATGCTGTCGCACAGCCGGGGCCTGGGCGAGTACGCCGGCTTCGACGGCGGTCGGGTGGCCTCGTCGGTGACCGGCCTCTACCCGTGGCTGGGCTACAAGGCTACCGAGCGCATCTCGGTGTGGGCCGTTACCGGCTACGGATCGGGCGGCCTGCTGCTAACGCCGCAAGGCGGAACGGCGCTGCGTAGCGGTCTGTCGATGGCGATGGCCGCGGCCGGCACGCGTGGCGAGTTGGTCGGCGCTGCGGGCGGGACCGGCTACGGGCTGGCGTTCAAGGCGGATGCGCTGTGGGCGGGCACGTCGATCGAGGGCGTGGACGGCGCCGCGGGTCGGCTGAAGGGGACGGCGGCGGCGGTAACGCGCGTGCGTAGCGCGCTGGAGGGCTCCGGCCGCTACACCTTCGGCAGCGGCCTGTTGCTGAAGCCGAGCGTCGAGGTAGGGCTGCGGCACGACGGCGGTGACGCCGAGACGGGTTCGGGCGTGGACCTGGGCGGCGGCCTCGTCGTCGCGGACGCGTGGACCGGACTGGTCGTCGACGTGCGGGTGCGGACGCTCCTCGCGCACGAGGCCGAAAGCTTCTCGGAGCGGGGCGTGTCGGTGTCGCTCAGTTGGAACCGGTCGCCATCGACGCCGCTAGGGTTCACGGCGAAGCTGGCTCCGTCATGGGGAGGGCAGGCCAACAGCGGAGCTCAGGCGCTCTGGGGCCGCGAGACGCTGGCGGGCATGGGAGCGGGCGGTGGCCCTGACCCGGGCAGCCGCCTCGATGCCGAGGCCAGTTACGGCCTCCCGTTGGGCAGCCGCTTCGTCGGGACGCCGCGGGTAGGCATCAGGACCTCCGAGACGGGGCGCGACTACCGGCTGGGCTACAGCCTCGGCGTGCTCGGCGTTGGTGGAATGAACCTCTCGCTGGGCGTCGACGCGCAGCGGCGGGAGAGCCCGCGCGCCAACGGCACGGACCACGGGGTCGCCGGCCGGGTTGGCGTGAGGTGGTAGACACCGGCGGAACGGGGCGCCGCATCCCATGCGTCATTCACAACTGTCCACGGACGGCATCCCTGATTTTCAGCATATCACTGGTCGAGACGCCATCGAAACGATCGTACGAGAAGGCCTTCGCGTAGTCCGGCAACGACGCGCCGGTGACGTGGGCCGCGATCAGTTCGCCCGCCGCCTGCGAACCCATCACGCCATAGCCTGAAAGCGCTCCGGCGATGTAGGCGCCCTCAATGGGCAGCGGTCCGATCAGCGGCCGGTTGTCCGGGGTTTTGCAGTAGTACCCGCCGTCGACCGGCAAGCCGTTGGCCTCTTCGAAATACACCTTCATCCCCGGGATCATCCGGGCCAGTCCGCGGAGGACGATCACCGGGTAGGCCGGATCGAATGCTGGAGGGAAACTGGCCTCCCGCGGTGTCACGTCGTAGGTCCAGATTCCCAGAAAGGTCTGCCTGCCGTCCCTGAGCCGGGGACGAATGTGCAGGCCCGCAGGAAAGGGTTCGGTGAGGTAACGGGTATCGGGGCAGGAAGAAAGAAGTTCCCGCTCTTCGTCGTCCCAGACCAACTCGATCGGGTCGGTCCAGAGCAGCATGGGTGCTTCGGCGGGCAATATACCGGCCGTGTCTTCCGCGGTAACCTTGCCGTGCAGTTCCATGAAGACCGGTATATCCAGTCCCAGCATCCTGCCGGCTTCCAGCGCCAGTGGCCCCGCGGCGAGGATGAGTTTTTCGGTTTCAATGACAGATCCCGATTCAAGTATGACCGCGCTGACCCGGTTGTTTCGGGTGTCGACCTTCGTGATTCGGTCCCGAACGATCCTGCCGCCTCCGGATGTTATGCGGCCGAGCATCCACCGGCCCAGCGATGGGACGTCCATCCAGCCGCACCGTCGCACGTGGAGCATGGCGACCGTATCCGCGGCGAGAAAGGGAAACAACCTTCGTATCGCATCGGCGTCCAGCAGAAGGTCGGCGCCTGTCAGACCGGGTTCCAGACCTTCCGATTGCGACGGTACGTACGAAGCCCCTTCTCGATGGACGCGCAAAGCGCCTCCTCCCAACTCTGAGACCGATTTCGCCTCTTTTTCCAGGATCGGGACGCGATGTGGGTCGGCGGTCAGGAAAACGTATCCCCTCCGGTTCATCCGGGCCGCGTTACCGCTTTCGGTCGCCAGATCCTCCATCAAGTCGATGCTCCGGTCCATAAACCGGAACATGTCAAGGCCGGGCCACCAGTTGCGGTAGGCTTCGGTGCCGTAGGCGCTGGTCAGCGACAGGGGCGGTCTTTCGTCGACGAGCACGACGTCGCGCGCACCGCGGCGAACGACGAGATGATACGCGGCGGCCACGCCGGCCGCACCCGCGCCGCAGATGACGATTTCCGCCTTAGCGGGCATGGCCGCCCCCTTCGGAAGACGGCGAATCTTGCATTTGATAAACGGAGGAATCCGGAAAGACATACCGTGCGTGGCTTCCGTTCCGGGTGTACGGCGGAAAGAGCGTACTCACGACACGGCCACTGCCGGACGCCTCTTCCAGGTCTGGGTCGCCTGTTCGAAGGCGTGAGCGAGTTGCAGGACCCCGAGTTCGTCCTCGTGCCGGCCGACGATCTGCAGCCCGACGGGCAGTCCCGAGGAGGTGAATCCGCAAGGTACGGAAATGGCGGGTAGTCCCGTGACGGTGATGTAGTAGCACGATTTCATCCAGTCGATGTAAGTCTCCATCTGAACGCCGTCTATTTCGGTGGGGTAGGGCGTGTCTGCGTCGAATGGCGGAACCTGGCTGACGGGATAGATCATAAAGGCATGGCGGTCCATGAACCTGCGGACCCGATGGTACAACGTGGTCCGGTCCATCTCCGCGCGGGCAACCTGCGTACCCGTAAGGGCGAATCCAGCCTCGAGATTCCAGATGACGGTGTCCTTGATCTGGTGGCGGTGCTTTTCGAGCAGATCGCCATAGCCCTGGATGAAGGACCACGCCCGCAGCGTCTTGAACACCTCGTCGGCTTCGGCGAAGTCGGGCTGCCCCGGTTTGACGTCCATGCCGAGATCCTCGAATACCCCACGCTTCTCATCGATTACCGAGGCGACCTCCGGATCCACGGGCAACCCGCCGAAGTCAGGGCTCCACGCGATGGCCACGCCCTTGAAATCCCGTTCCAGCGGCAGCGCGAAGGACCGTCCCGGCTCCCGGATGGAAAGCGGCGCGCGCGGATCGGGACCTGCAATGGCGCTGAGCATGAGGGCGGCGTCCCCCACCGTTCTGGCCATGGGACCCTGGACGCTGAGCTTGCCCCAGGCGTTGATCGCGGGCCAGCGCGGCACGCGGCCCGGCGCAGATCGCAGCCCCACCACGTTGCAGAAGTTGGCCGGGTTGCGCAATGAGCCGCCCATGTCGCTGCCGTCGGCGATGGGCAGCATGCCGCAGGCGAGCGCCACACCCGCTCCGCCGCTGCTGCCGCCGCAGGTCCGGGACGTGTCGTAGGGGTTGAGCGTCGCGCCGAAGACAGGGTTGAAGGTCTGTGACCCGGCTCCGAATTCCGGCACGTTCGTCTTGCCGAAGGAGATCGCCCCGGCTTTCTTCAAACGCTCCACGATCAGTTCGTCCTGGTCCGGGACGAAATCCCGGTAAATAGGCGAGCCGAAGGTGGTCCGGACCCCTTTTGTCGATACCAGGTCCTTGTGGGCGATGGGCAGGCCGAACAGAGGCCCCCGCGCTTCGTTCCGCGCGATCGCCTCGTCGGCTTTCCGGGCTTCATCCAACGCGTGATCGGGATGATAGGTGACGATGGCGTTAACCACGGGATTCACCCGGTCGACCTGGTCCAGATGGGCTTCCATGACTTCCGTAACGGAGACATCCTTGCGGCGGATCATACGGACGAGATCGGTCGCCGATGTGAAACACAGTTCGGATACGGGCATCGCGCGCCTTTCTGATCGAATTCAAGGTTGTAATTTAACCATCATCGGCGAGGATCGAAACACGCCTTCAGCGCCACTTCAGCGAAGGATATCCCCCAGGGCATCGGTGAAAATCCGGCTCTCCTCCTCGGTGCCGTAGGAGACCCGGATCATGCCCTTCAGGTCCCAGGAGGGTTCGGCGTTTATGACGAGGATGCCGCGCTCGGCCAGGGCGGCGGTAACGGCGGCGGCGTCTCTTACGTTGATCAGGACATAGGCCGCCTGGCTACGGATATACTCGAGCCCGAGATCTTCGCAAGCCCCGTAGTAGATTGCCTTGGAGGCGTTGGCGGCGTCCCGGGTGCGCGTCAGGTGGTTCGGATCGCCGAGGGCGGCGATGGCGGCGGTCATAACCATGGCGCTGGGCGCCCCTCCGTGATACTGGCGGATGCGTTTCATCACCTGGGGCTGGGCCAGGCCGTAACCGAAACGAAATCCCGCCAGTCCGTAACCCTTAGAAAAGGTGCGGACCATGAGGACGTTCTCGTATTCCCTGACGAGCCTGGCGCCATCGGCGCTGGCGTCGTCCTCCACCAGGTCCATGTAGGCCTCGTCGATCAGGAAGATCACGCGGTCCGGCGCGTCCGCGATGAAGCGGGACAACGCTTCGTGCGTCAGGATCGTACCGGTGGGATTGTTGGGGTTGGTGATGACGGCCATGCGGGTCCGTTCGTTGATGGCCGCGGCCATGGCGTCCAGATCGTAACCGTATTCCGGCGTCAACGGCGTCCGCACGGCGCGCGCGCCGATTTCCTTCGCGAACCGGACCATCAGTCCGAAGGAAGGATGGGGTTCGATTATTTCGTCTCCCGCGGACAGAAAGGCGCGGGCCATGGCGTGCATAACATGTTCGGAGCCGTCGCCCACGAGGATCCATGCCTCGCCCGACCCAAGATGGGGCACCGACAGCTCTTCATCGTGCGGCACGCCGTGGAGTTCGGCCAGTTTGCGGAAAAGGGCGATCTGATCGGGGTCTTCGTAGCGGTTAATCCGGGCGCATCGCGCCTTCACGGCTTCGATGACGGCGGGGGAAGGCCCGATGGGGTTTTCGTTCCGGCTCAGGCGGATGACGCCCGGAGGCAGGCCGATGCTCTGATAGTCTTCGTTAACGTTGTTCATGTTGGTTTCTTCCATATTAATCCCACGATTTCGAAACACGCCGCACCAGGAACACGCCGATCAGGATCAGGCCTACGATGATCCCGCGCGTCAGCAGCAGGTAGGGAATGTCCGCCGCGTCCGCATTCCTCAGCAGGAGCAGGTCGAATCCCGCCTGGTAGGTCCATACGACGAGCAGGATCGCCAGCGAGACGGGCGTGACGTACTTGATCATGTAGTAGAAGACACGGGGAATCCGGATTGCCGCGCCTTCGGTGATCTCCGCCCAGGCCTTGTCCATCCCGAATATCCATGCGAATATGATGATTTCAAGGAAGGAGAAGACGACCAGTCCCAGGGTCCCGACCCAGAAATCCAATTCGTCGATGACGCCGTGCTCGATGTTGAAAACGATGAAGTTGCCGAAGATGAACAGAAAAGAGATCACGACCATCGCGGCCTTCTTGCGCGGCCATCCCATCTCGTCCTGGAGGAAGGCCATGGGCGGTTGCGTCAGGGCCACCGTCGAAGTGATGCCGGCGAAGAACAGCAGGCCGAACCACAGCGTGCCGATGAACTGGCCCAGGGGCAGTTGCTGGAAGATCAGCGGCATGGACTGGAATCCAAGGTCGTAGGCACCCCCGGTCGCGATCGCCTCGGTGGCGGTGACGCCGAAGAACGCCACGGCCACCGGGATGGCGATGGAACTGCCCAGCACGACCTCGGCGAAGCCGTTGCTCATGGAAGTGGTCAGGCCGGTCAGGGCGACGTCCTGCCTGGCGCGGACGTAACTCGCGTAGCATTGCATGCTGCCGATGCCAATGCCGAGGGAGAAGAAGATCTGTCCGGCCGCCGCAAGCCAGACACTGGCTTCAGAAAGGCGACTGAGATCCGGATTCCAGATCCAGGCGAAACCGGCCATGACGCTTCGATCCGGGAAGGCCGGGTCGGGCGTGCCCAGGGTCAGCACCCGGGCTACCAGTATGATGGCGAAGATCAGCAGCATGGGCATGGCGAACTTGGCCAGGGTCTCGATGCCCCGGACGACGCCGCGGACCAGCACCCAGAACACGATGCCCAGGTTGATCAGGAAGAAGATGTAGGCGGTGGCGAGGCCGCTGAAGTGGGCGCTTTCGGTGGTGCCCTGGAAGCTGCTCAGGAACGAGCCCATCTCCGCCTGGGTACTGATGCCGAAATACTTGCCGGTCAGCGAGAAGAAGCTGAAGGCCAGGGTCCATGACTGCACGTAGGAATAGTACAGGGCGAAGGCGACCGGAGCGGCGATGCCCAGCACGCCGATGTACTTTGCCGCCGGATGTTTCCACAGGCGGTACAGGATGCCCGGGGTGGTGCCGTGTCCGTGCTTCCCGCCGAACCGGCCGACGCTCCATTCCACCCACATCATGGGAATGCCCACGACCAGAAAGGCAACGAAATAGGGGATCATGAAGGCCCCGCCGCCGTTGGCGGCCGCCTGCACTGGAAATCGCAGGAAATTCCCCAGGCCGATGGCGTTGCCGGCCATGGCCATGATCAGGCCCAGGCGGCTCGCCCAGACTTCTCTCCCGTTGTGCTCGGACATCTATTACTCCTTCCAGACTGACAGCGGTTATATCACTGCTGAAAACGGTTATTTCACTCTGCCCCGCCCGGCGACCGGCCAGATCACTTCCACCTGGCCGCCCCGGACGCCGTTGAGTTCATCGTGCAGGTTGAGGGTCATTTCCTGGTGAAGGGGGATCACCGACAGGCGCTCGCCGACCTTGAAGCGGTGCGCGCAGCGGGATACGTCCACGTGGCCGTGTTCCACGGACATGGCGTAAATCTGTGCATCGGGATGCTCGATGATGTGGCCATAGGGCGTGGGAGGATAGCTGGTGAAGGTCTTCATCCCGCCGTCGATGATGATGCGGTCCGGCGTCGGGGCGCTCACCACGGTCACGATCATTCGGCAGGCGCAGCGTTCAGCGCTGAGCATGCCGGAATTCCCGATGCGGCTCATCCCCTCCCAGATGTAGGAGCCGCTGCGGGTCTCGGTGCAGCCCATGGCCTTCGAGTTCTCCTCGCCGCCGGTGCCGCCCCCGCTGATGATCTCGAGAGGAATGCCCTTCCGCGAGATCCGCTCCGCGGTTTCGTTGACGAATTCCTTCGCTTCGGGATGGCTGGGAAAAACCATGATGCCTTTGAATACGAGGCCGCGCAGGTCCATGATGCGTTCGGCCAGGATCGCCGCCGCTTCGGGCGACTGCACGCCGCAACGTTTTGTGCCCGTGTCCAGCTCGATGATCACGTTGACCCGGCAACCGTCGTGCAGGGCGCGGTCCGATATGGCATGGGCCGTGATTTCGTCATCGACGGCCACGGTGATCTCGGTCCGCCTGGAGACGCGGGTCAGGCGTTCCACCTTGCGGGGCCCCACGATGTTGTAGGGAATCAGGATGTTCTCGATGCCGGCGGCGGCCATGACCTCCGCCTCGCCCAGTTTCTGGCAGCAAATGCCTATTGCGCCGGCCCTTACCTGGCGGTGGGCGATTTCCGGTATCTTGTGGCTCTTCGTATGGCACCGTAAAGAGATGTCGAGGTTCCGGCAATGTTCCGCCATGGACGCGATGTTCCGTTCCATCACGTCCAGGTCGGCCACGTAGGCCGGGGTGTCCAGTTCGCCGATGTGCATGGCTGTCCGTTTCGGTTGCTAAACGGGTCAGGTTCAGGTGTTTTCGTTGTTAGAGCCGAACCTTGGTCGACGGCACTCCGGAAACGCGGTCATCCATGCCCACGGCCTGGCGCAAAGCCCTTGCCGCGGCCTTGAAGACCGCCTCGACCTGGTGATGGGCGTTTACCCCCGAGAGCAGGCTGACGTGCAGGGAAACGCGTCCATGGTGGACGAATGCCCCGAAGAACTCCCGCACCATCTCCGTGCTCAAGTCGCCTACGGATGACCGCGAGAAAACGGCGTCGAATTCCAGGTGCGCCCGCCCGCTGATGTCGAAGACGGCCCGTGCCAGCGCCTCGTCCAGGGGCACGTATGCATGGCCGAAGCGGGTGATGCCGGATCCGTCGCCGATTGCCTGGGCGAAGGCCTGGCCCAGGCAGATCCCCACGTCTTCCACCGTGTGGTGGTCATCTACGTGCAAATCACCGTTGCAGGATAGTTCGAGGTCGAATCCCGCGTGCTTGACGAAACTGTCCAGCATGTGGTCGTAGAATCCGATGCCCGTTTGACCGGAAAGCGAGCCTCCGCCATCCAGGTTGAGGGTCAAATCGATACGGGTTTCCAGGGTTTCGCGCGTTATCGTGGCGGTACGAGGCACGTAATCCTCATCGTCAAGGCAAGAGTCCCGGTTTTGTTCAAGCGGTGTTCGTCAGGTTTGACCTGTTACAGTAGAGCGGCGCCCCGGGTTTGTCAAGTGGATATGAGTGGCTTAACCGGTCCTTGCGACCGGTTTGTCCGCAACGTGTCCGAAATAGTCTGTAACGTCAGCCAGATGGGATGGCGCTATGCTAAGAGATCCGGGCGTTGGAAGGGGGCGCGGCATCGCTGATTGTGCTGGTTTGCATTACCGGGGAGTACATGCATCCACCCGGGTGAAAGAGTGGGAAAACGAATGTAGACAAATGCTCCAGGCTTCTACAGGAGGGACTCTTGATAAGAAAAGACAACATCTCTCGCATATCGCGGTTTCTCCAGCGGAACCCGGCCTGGTCGCAGGTCGTGTGCGTCGTGGGGGTGTCCCTGCTTATCATACTCGGACCGATCCTGCTGTACGGACTGTTGTTCCAACCCGGATCGGACGCGTTGCGGATTATAAGTAGAATCCCATGGTGGCCGGTTATCCTCCTCATCGTGCTCATCGCCCTCCTGAGCCTACTGCACGGGTCCGCCGGCGTCAGCGTGCAGAAGCAGTCCAGGAAAAGACCGGCTGCCGATCGCGCCGACGAAACGATCGATCCTCCGCCGACCTCATCGTCCGATCCTCCGTCGCCCTCATCGTCATGTCGGTCCGGAAGTGCCGGCTCTGGTCCCGATCCATTACATTGTGCGCGTTCGAATGGCGTCCGAAACAGTCGGAGCAGCATGCGCCTGATTCGTTGAAAAAGGAGTTGCCAGTCCGTGACTGGCCTGAGTCAGTCCCGGACTAGCCTAAGTACCATCGCGCGGCGATGGCTAACACAACAGCGGCGGTGGATTGGAAGGTCCGTCGTTCACTCCGCAGGGCGACCGTGAAATCGTAGGGTACCGTTACCCCGGCCGCATAGGGGGAGAGTCGTGGCACGAACCGGGGCACGCTTTCAATGTAGGCATCGTACGCTGAACCGAAGGTCTTCCGAAGGCTTTCTTCCTCCAGGGATACGATGAGGCCGTATTGTATCCCAAAGGCCGCCAGGAAGATCCCGAGCATGTACGGCATCCAGGCCCATGCCATGATGCACAGTCCGAGGCTCAGGATGAAGTTGCCCGCGTAGAGGGGATTGCGTACCCGGCCGTAGGGTCCGTTGGTGATGAGCGAAGGCGCCCCGACGTGCCGGGTACGAGTGGCTGAACCGGCGTAACCGACCGCCCAGAGGCGGATTGATTCCCCGATGATTACCACCAGCCCGCCGGCTATAAATGTCTGCAAATTCGGGTCCGCCATGATCAGCACGGCGATCAGGAGGGGGATTGGAGTGTAGCTTCGGGCCGCGAAAATCCAGGCGCGTATATCCATTCCGGTAATTTGTGCTCCAAATCGGTGAATCGTGCTCCATAAATGAGTATCGTTCTTCGTCAAATGAGCTGAACAGCAACAAGACCGGACGATGATGGTGGATCTACCGGCGACTGGCGTTGATCTGATCGACAACCGCCAGGGAGATGCGAAGGGCTTCCCGACCGTCGCGGCCGGTCACCGGCGGCGGGGTCTCACCCCGCACAGCCCCTGCGAAGGTGGCGAGTTCGGCTTTCAATGGTTCGGTCTTGTCCGGCGAGGTCTTCTGCCGGAGGATGTGCCTGGTGCGGCCGTCGCCGGTGTTTATGGGTATCTTCAACCCCCGGACCCCGCTCGGTCCGGGTTCGTCGATCAGCCGGTATATCTCGCTGTCACCCGTCAGGAAGTCCATCGAAATGTAATGATCGCGCTGAAAGACCCGCATCTTTCGCATCTTCTTCAGGGATATGCGGCTGGCCGTGACGTTTGCCACGCATCCATCGGCGAACAACATGCGCGCGTTGGCGATGTCCACCTGGTCGGAAATCACGGCGACCCCCGTGGCGTCCACCCTTTCCAGTTCAGCCCCGACCAGGCACCGGATCAGATCGATGTCGTGGATCATCAGGTCGTGGACGACGGACACGTCGGTGCCGCGTGGGTCGAAGGAAGCAAGGCGGTGCGATTCGATGAATCCGGGGGATAAGGTCAATCCTTCCAGGGCCCGGAAGGCGCCGTTGAATCGTTCGATATGCCCCACCTGCAGCACGCTTCCCCGGGCTTCCGACAGTTCGATCAGCCGGTCGGCTTCTTCAACGGTCGCGGTGATGGGTTTTTCCACGAAGGTGTGCAGACCCTGGGAAAGCGTGTATGACGCCACCTCGTAGTGGGCGGTGGTGGGCACGACCACGGTAACGGCAGCGGCATCCTCAACCAGTTCGGACAGACTGTCGTAGGCCTTGGTGTCGTAACGTCGGGCGACCTCCACCGCACGCTTGTCGCATAGGTCGTACACGCCGGCGAGATGCACGCCCGGCAGGTCCGCCAGCACCCGGGCATGGGCTTCGCCGAGACGTCCAACGCCTATTACAGCTGTTCGCAAAAGGTCCACGCGCGAATACTCCCTTTAAGCATGCGTCCCAAACGCAGACTATCCATAACGCACAGCCCGCAGAAACCTTAATGTCGATCCAGTTACTGGCTGATCCCTGTGACCGACGGCTGGAATGTAGACGCCGTCCCCTGTTGCGGTCAACCCCTTTGAAGCCGGAATATTGGGCCTGAACCGCTTCTTGAAGTTGACAGGCGGCCTTAATGCCTGTTGATTCCAGTCACGCATTCCGACGCAAAGAAACCAGAGAGTAGACCGCAATGGCCCTATTGCAACGCCTCCACGCCTCATCGCCTGTCGCCTGGACCGGTCTCGCCTTCTGTTCTGCCCTGTTCATCTTCCTCAGCATACCCAAGGTCGACTGGTGGCCACTGGCCTGGATCGCCTTCGTGCCGGTCATGATTGCCCTGCACGACGCGGGTCGATCGAGTACCCTGGTTCGCGTATGTCTGGTCTCCCTGGTCTTCGGATTCCTTTCAGGTGTCGGCAAGGTGTACTGGATCATGGAAACTGTCATGTCCTACGGGGGACTGAACGCGGCGCTGGGACTGATCAGCATGGCGGGGGTGGCCCTGGTAGTGGCGTTATACGCCTTCCTGTTCGGGATTTTCGTGGCCCGAACCGACTGGAAGTCCCCCCTGTTCCCGGTATTTGCCGCCGCCCTGTGGACTGCCCTTGAATACGCGCAGACCTACCTGTTTACCGGGTTCCCATGGGAACTGCTGGGCTACTCCCAATACCAGGTCCTCCCTGTCATACAGATCGCTGGATTCACGGGGGTGTACGGCGTGAGCTTCCTGGTCATGCTGCTGAACGCGACGCTGGCCATGGTATTCATCTCCTTGCGGGAAAGAATCGCTTGGCGTGCCCCCGTGTTCGCCATGTTGCTGGCCTGTTTCTCTCTTATCGGTGCGACTGGTTACGGCTGGTGGTCGATTGCCCAGTTGCGTGGTCTCGAGCGGTTGACTCCCCCGGTAAAGGTGGCCGTGGTCCAGGGAAGCATGGAACAGGGCATGAAGTGGTCGGAATCAGTGCTCCAGGGGACGGTGGACGTATACAGGGATCTGACGCGGTCGATACTGCCCGAGGACCCCGAATTCATCGTATTTCCCGAAACGGCGATGACTTTTTACCTGGAGAGTCCAGTCTACGAGCAATTCAACGAACAGGTACATGAGTTGACCACGGAAGCGGGCGTTCCGCTGCTTACCGGCGCGCTGGGCTATCGTTCCGGTGAACGGGCGGTCTATAACAGTGCCTTCCTGTTGCTGCCTGAACGAGGCATCGTGGATTCCTACAGCAAGATGCACCTTGTGCCTTTCGGCGAATACCTGCCGCTGCCGAGCCTGTTCTCATTTCTCGACGGGTTGACCGGTGCGATCGGTTTGCTTACACCCGGGGATGAGCTGACCGTGATGCCGCTCACCGGATACGATATGCGTATCGGCACGGTCATCTGCTACGAATCCATATTCCCGGACCTGGTCCGCCGGTTTCCCTTGAACGGCGCCAACGTGCTCGTGGTCATGACCAACGACGCCTGGTTCGGGACGTCATCCGCGCCCAGCCAGCATTTCTCCATGGCGGTGCTGCGGGCCGTGGAAAACGGAACGCCGGTTATCCGGGCGGCCAACACCGGCATATCAGGTTTCATTACCGCGGCAGGCGACGTCCACGGCGCTACGCCCATGATGGTCGCCACGACCACCGTGGCTAACGTACATCCCAACCGCGGCGAACCTACCTTTTACACTCGTTACGGCGACGTGTTCGCCCTGTTCTGCTGCGTGTTGGCCGGTGTCGCGGCGGCCCTGGTGGGAAGCAGGACCGGGATCCTTCGCAGAAATTCATCGGCCTGAACGGCCTGAACGGCCTGACCAACTTCGAGAACCGGATCGAATATCTTCCCGGGGTGGAATGATCACCACGAAGTGTTTCAGGGTCATCCCCGTGGATGGTAGCGGGTGTACATGTCCTTGAGGTATTCACGGTCCACGTGGGTGTAGATCTGCGTCGTGGCGATGTCCACGTGTCCCAGCATTTCCTGTACGGCCCGAAGGTCGGCGCCCCCTTCCAGGAGATGGGTGGCGAAGGAATGGCGCATCGTATGGGGGCTGACCTTCTTTTCCAGGCCTGCGAGTTCCACGTAAGTACCCATGATCTTCCATAATCCCATGCGGGACAGCTTGCGGCCCCGGGCGTTCAGGAAGAGGACCTCTCCGCTGTCCGGCGACGCGAGATTGGGACGAACCTTGTGCAGGTAGTTCCGGATCACGTTGATCGCCTGTCGGCCCACAGGCACGAGGCGTTCCTTCCCGCCCTTTCCAAATATGCGCGCCAGCCCAGCGTCAAAAAGCAGGTCGGGTCGTCGAAAATTCAGCAGTTCAGACGCGCGCAGGCCGGTGGCGTACATGAATTCGAGGATAGCCCGGTCGCGCAGCCCGAGCGATGTCGTGTGATCTGGCTGTTCCAGCAGCGCCGTGACCTCCTGCCGGTTCAGGACGACCGGCAGTCGGCGGGGTTGTTTGGGTACCCTGACGTGTTCGGTCGGATCGACCGTGGCCAGTCCTTCGCTGATGAGAAAGCGGTGAAATATACGTACCGCTGACACGTGCCGCGCAATGCTCGATGGGGCGAGTCCGCGCCGGCGCAGAAATGCGATAAAACCCTGGATGTCCTGCCTGGTCGCGTCGGAGAAGGAAGAAATCCCCCGCCTGTCCAGGTGGCCCTGGTAGGACGTCAGGTCACGTTGGTATGCGTCATAACTGTTTGGCGACAGCCCGCGTTCGATGAGCAGATACGTCAGGAAATCATTCAACTCGTTCATGGTTCAGGCGGTTCCTTCACAGGCAAGGTCAGGAACTGTTTTGCACGGCGGCGCATTCCGCTTACGCGGCGGCGCATTCCGCCCGCGCCCGGTCCACGTGCGCTTTCATGTACGCAATCGAATAGGCGTAGCCGATCCGGCCGTCTCCCGCCATCTCGGGGATGTGATCCGGGATCATGACCCCATAGTAACCGGTTTCTTCCAGCACCCGGGAGGCCTGGTACATGTCGAAGTAACCGTTGTCGATGAAAGTCTCCACGAAGTGGGGCAGGGGCTGGTCCACGTTTCGATAATGTACCTTGAAGACCTTGTCCTGCTCGCCGAAATGGCGGAGCGAGTCCTCTACGTTCTTTCCCATCAGCGAACCGCCTTCGAGCCAGCAGCCGATACAGAAGCAGAGCCCCACGTTCGGGCTGTCGGCGATCTCCATGGCCCGGTAATATCCGTCGAAACTGCTGAAGATACACCGAGGAATACCGCCGAGTTCCGGTTGGGGGGGATCGTCCGGGTGAATTCCAATACGCACCCCGGCTTCTTCGGCGACCGGCGCGACTTCCCCTATGAAGGCGGCGAAGTTGTCCCAAATCTCGTCCTGGCTGTACACCCGCCCGTGGGTCAGCGGCATCCTGAACAGCCGGCCGCCCCAGTGGCCTTCCTCGGCCCTGGCCAGGTCGAATCCCCGGGCTGGCGCCCCGCCGCGGGTGGTCTCCCGTTCCGTACTCCAGATCCCGTTGCCCATGTGAGCGTAGGTGGTATAGGGAATGCCCGCCTTGCCCAGATCCCGAATGTAGCGCTTGTACTGCTCCACTTTCGCATCCCGGTTCGGCAGGTTGAGCACGATGGCGTCCTGGTTGTGCACGTCGCTGTTTCCGAAGCCATAGATCTTGATGCCGGCTTCCTCGTATATTTCCCGCCGGCTCATGAAATAGTCGTAGTTGGCATGGGCGCCGTCCGTCCACAGACAGACGTATTCTATGCCCAGTTGCCGGGCGAACTCCAGGTCTTCCTGCGTCGGTTCGGGAGACATCTGCCCCGCGATCTTTGTGCCGGGTTCAATATCCATCAATGCCATGGCGGACTCCTTCGGATGTCCAAAGATTATCAATGAATGGAATGTGGTCTACTTATATTCGATCCGGAAAGGAAAATCAATCGAAGTTCTACGTCGAATACCGTTTAAGGGTATTATATTCGACTGTCTACGAATTGTGCAACGACTTATGCACGTCGAACCAATGTTGCAAGTCCTTAACCTGGCCAACCTACTCATCAGTGCGTTGGGCCATAGGTGGTTCGTGCGTTACAACAGCGTAGGAATGTTAAACTTCGACGGCTACTACGAAATACAGGTCGGCCGGACCTGGACCTGCGCGTTCGGGACGATAGTGAAGACGGCGCAATCGACCGCGAAGACCTATTTCAATCCACTAACCAGTTTTCATTCTGGCAGGTGAGTTCGGAGTCAGGCTAATGTTCTTCCGACCGGACTGCACGTTGGAACTGATTGACTTGTAAGCGGGAAAGGATTCGATCCAGGTGAGATGGCTAAAGCCTTGAAGCCTGGACGTTCCGATAGAGGAGTATTTGCTCTGTAAGAAGAGCTTGATATTAGCATGGAAGTTTTACAGTTACTTTTGATGCAACTATTCGTTGCGATTTACCGAGTTGTTCGTGGAAGACGACTGACCCGTTCCACCCTTTGGTGGCTTTGGTGGACTTAACTCCGAAGGCTTGTTTTGTGCCGATTGGGTACTAGATACGGGTTGATAACCTCTTTGATATGGGCTGTATCCGTCCCTTTGTTCAGTTACAGGACGGACCTTCTGACCAGTATTTGAATGTTGGGTTTTTTTTGCCATCGTACTATCCCTCCTGTCTGGGTACTTTAAAAAACTCAATTAAATCGTACTGGTCTTTACGGATTATAGCTCCGTCAGTGTCGTTTATGGGTTCTTTAAAAACTCCATCTTCATCCACACTGTAAACCGTTTCGACGTAGATATCGCCTTCGGTTGGAAAAGAGGTTGCATAGGATCGAGGTCCAAAATACCCACCGATTTTGGACCCGTTCTTAAGCTGCATAAGAACAAAAACGGGAATTCTACGCTCGAAGAAAAAATCCCAAGCAGTGTCATAGGGCAATTGGATCTTTGAAGCCAGCCATTTCCATTTAATGAGCCACCGATACAGAAAGGGCCAGGACACTGGTAGTACAAGGAGAACTATCATCAAGCCAGCCTTGTACATGTAGGGGTGGTCTTCTAGGGGTGGTCTTCCCCAAACCCGGACTGGTGAATGGGGATCAGAATCGGCAAACAAAAACAAAGTTGAGACTGCTATAAAACAGACCTTGAACCAATCCAACCTTCCACTCGATTTTTCTGGCTGCAAATAGCATTCGATACACATGCATCGATATAAGTCCTGGAACTATCAGTACAAGGAACAATATCCATGTGTCCAGATCGGGAACGGTTTTCACGCCTATGACCCTATCTAAAACACGAATCTGTTTCAGAGTAATGTTTAAGATTAAACCATTATTAAAGGTAGCAATTACTTGGACTTAGAGCAACAAACTTATTCTGGTTACCAGTGCCTACCCCAGCTCTAGCAATTACCCATCGAGATTGTCACCGCTGAACCTGTAAATGGAAGGTAGGCAAGTACGCCCAGGTAAACGCAACATGCTTGGGAGGCTGGATTCTGGACATTCCCTGATTGCTGGAAGTGGATGTCCAGAACTTGCTCAAATACATCCTATATTATTATGTCGTGAGATGAACGGTTTTCTCACTGGTTTTGAGTCTGTAACATGTTTTGTGTAACTGGCAATAGCCTGTATCTTGCTCAAAAGGAGGAAGTGCTATGGCCAGAGAAAGAAAACCCCCAGGTAAGATCGACCGTCTTCTCGATGAACTTATGGAAGACGGGGTGGACGCCGAGGACCTGTTCGGCGAAGACGGCCTGCTCAAGCGCATGAAGAAGCGCATGGCCGAGCGGATCCTGGAAGCCGAGCTCACCGATCATCTCGGCTACGAGAAGCATGCCCCCGATGGCAGGAACCGCGGCAACAGTCGCAACGGCAAGACCACCAAGACGCTCAAGGACGACAAGGGCGCTCTGCCGGTAGAGATCCCCCGGGACCGCGAAGGCAGCTTCGATCCGAAGTTGATCCGCAAGTACCAGACGCGTTGGCCCGACTTCGACGACAAGATCATCTCCATGTACGCAAGGGGCATGAGCACCCGGGATATCCAGGGCCATATCGAAGACCTCTACGGGGTGTCCATCTCGCCCGAATTGGTCTCGCGGATCACCGACGCCGTGACCGACGAGGCCCTGGCCTGGCAGTCGCGGCCCCTGGATGAGATCTACCCGATCCTGTTCCTGGATGCCCTGTTCGTCAAGATACGTGATAGCGGCAGCGTACGGAACAAGGCGGTCTACCTGGCCCTGGGCGTTAACCTGCGCGGCGACAAGGAACTCCTGGGGCTCTGGATCGAGCAGAACGAAGGGGCAAAGTTCTGGCTCCACGTACTGACCGAACTGAAGAACCGGGGCGTTGCCGATATCTTCATCGCCTGTTGCGACGGCCTCACCGGCTTCCCCCAGGCCATAGAGACGGTGTACCCCAAGGCCCAGGTGCAGCTCTGCATCGTCCACATGGTGCGTAACAGCCTGACCTACGTCTCCTGGAAGGACCGTAAGCAGGTGGCCAAGGATCTCCGGGCGATATACCAGGCCGCTACCTTGGAGCAGGCTGAGGCCGCGCTTTATCGCTTTGCCGAACACTGGGATAAGCAATATCCCACGATCAGCCGGCTATGGCGCAGACACTGGGACCATCTGACCCCGTTCTTCGCCTTCCCACAGGAGATCAGGAAGGTCATCTACACTACGAATGCCATCGAATCCATGAACCGGGGCCTGCGCAAGATCATCAAGACCAGAGGCGCTTTCCCCACGGACGAGGCGGCCAGGAAACTGCTCTATCTGGCCCTGCTCAATCTGTCCCGAAGGTGGACCCGGCCCCTTGTCCACTGGACAGCCGCAATCAACCAGTTCATCATCATGTACGAAGACAGAGTGCCCATCACATGAAACTGTCAGTTACACAAAATCCGTGACAGACCCCTGGTTTTCGAATTACCCCTACTTAAAGCGAGTTTAATAGATTTAGTATCTACTTGTTACAATAAGGGTTGACACTAAACCGTATCAAGGCTTCATTCGACCCACTTAGCGTGACAGATCGATTCAGGATATATGGCTCCTGATTCTGCAGACTTGTGATTTCGGCGCTTTAAAACCTTTTGTAGATAGGAGGCTTACGTGAAACTGGCATTTTACAACGATTACACCCTGGGCGTTATCGAGAACGACTCGGTTCTCGACGTTTCGGCCGCCGCTTCCGATACCGGGGCATCCAGTCCCCAGGCGCAGTTGGAGGCGGTCATCAGCGGCTGGGATACCTACGGCGCACGCATCGCCGAAGCCGCCCATGGACAGTCCGGAACTCCCCTGTCCGAAGTCATCCTGCGGCCGCCGGTGCCGCGTCCCGGCCAATTACTCTGCCTGGCGGGTAACTACATCGAGCCGGAACACCCGGCCAAAGAGACCTTCAACGCCTTCCTCAAGTCCAACACCTCCGTCATGGGACAGGACGCCGTCGTGGAACTGCCCGATACGGCCGCGTCTGTTTTCCATTTCGAGCCCGAACTCGCCATGGTCATCGGCAGGCGGGCCAGCAAGCTCAACCCGGACGAGGCCCTGGACCACATCTTCGGCTACACCCAGTTCATCGATGTCTCGGCCCGCGGACTGCCCGGTGGGTTTTTTCTTGGCAAGAGCTGGCACACCTTTGGTCCCATGGGACCCGCGCTGGTCACGGCCGACGAGGTGGGCGACGCCAACGACCTGCCCGCGAAGATGTGGATCAACGACGTCCTCAAGCACGATTTCTCATCCGGTGAAATGGCGCGGCACATCCCGGAACTCCTGGCGGAAGTGACCGCCGTGGTTACGCTGGAACCTGGAGACGTCGTCTCCACGGGAACGCACCACTACGCCCTCAGCCCAGTGCAGGACGGTGATCACCTGCACCTGAGTATCGACAAGCTGGGCCCCGCACTGACCCTCACCTGCGCGGACGACAAGAAAAGGACGTGGGAACGGTAGGGGAACCGGAGAAACAGAAGGGATTTAACGAGTCTGGTTGGGCGACGAGGACCGTGGCTAACTTGCACAGTACCAAGTGGTTAACTTGCACAGTACCAGTTAGTACCTTAGGAATGACTTCTATCGAATTACGGTTGAGCTCGGATAAGGTCTATCCTGCTTTACCTGACAGCTTAGTATCCAAATCTTCGGGTGCGGTAAAAACCCATTTCCTTCCGACCTTTTTTACGCTCAACATCTCACGGTTCTGCAAGTCCAACAGATCCGTCCTCGCGGTCTGGTAAACCACCCCGTGATAGGCCATATGCGCGTTGATCGTATATCGGTGACCCGGGTGTCTTACGGCGTGGCTGAGCAGGTCTCGCTGGCGATGGTTGAAGGTATCCAGATTCATTACCTGCGATTCGAACGCTTCCAGTTGCTTCGTTCTCCTTCGTATATACTTGTGCAACTCGTCGATTGATCTGCGTATGACGTTCAGATGATAGAGCAAGAAATAAGTAAGATCGTTCCCGTCCGTTTCGGTATGCAAAAACGACAAACCGTACCTGGCAGGGGCCTTGAGCAATATCTGAGATATAGAGATGTACTCGCAAAGCCAATAACCCTGGTGAAGCATGGACCAGTAGAACAGCGCCCTGGCGCAGCGGCCGTTTCCGTCCACGAAGGGGTGATCATATCCCAGCCAGAAATGCAGGATTATGGACCGCAGTACAGGGTGTATGAAAGGCTGTTCAGATGCGCCATTGAAAAACGCACACATTACATCCATTCTTTCCTTCAGCGTATCCGCGTGTGGAGGACGGTGGAATACCTGTCCCTCATTATCTCCTACGTAAATATCATCTGATGAAATGCGTAATCTACCCTCCGCATCAGGGTCGTCGAGCGTACCTCGAGTCACTCGTTCGTGAATGCTGAGCACGTGTTCCGGGGTCATCTTTTCATTTTTCAAGTCGGCGATCATCTTCATCGTTAAATAGTTGTTGATGATCATTGTCTCGCTTCGTCCCCTGGGCTTGCGTCCGCTGCGGAACATTTCCTTTGCAACTCGTCGTGTTGTCGACGCACCCTCCAGCTGGCTGGACGTGATCGCCTCTTCGATGAGCGATTCAATGTAGTAGCGATCTCTAGTCTCCGGATTGGTTACCTGAGACGGCATTTCGATACGGCCTCCTACCCGAAGATCAATTTCGTGCAACCATTCGGGTATAGGATCGACCAGATTGTAGCTGAAGGGAATGCTGTTCTTGTCGACGAGCAGCGGGAGTTGATTAGCGGAGGCAGTTCGGGCCATCTTGAGTCCCAGCCACCACTCCTCATGGCTTAATCCTTCAGGTGGCTTTCGATGTAAGAGGTCGTCCCAATGCAGGTATTTGCCGTTCATATGTGGCGAGACCGTCCGCATCAGATCGAGGAACTTCTCGCTATCCGAGCTGATATTTGCGAATAGGGTCTTAAGGTCAGGCGGTGACTTGGGTATTTTCATCATGGCAACCGATTTAAGGATGTTGTAGCTACTAAACTAATACTAATAAGTGTAAATTTAGTAGATAATAGTTACTTGGCAACCTTTTACTTTTGCTGATATAGAGGCCGACGTTACTTCAAAGAGAATGCATTGAGGTCAGTGATTTCGAAAATTGTAATACTAATCTAATACTAATGAATGTTAATTTAGTAGATATTGTCCTTTCTTCTTCTGTAATACCGCTAATATGAAAACGTCACCAGCACCAATTAGGATTCCCGATCCCCTGGAATCCGCACAAATCCGCATGGCGGACGGCGCGCCGATCACTCTGCGCAGGCACGGCAATCCCTTCGGCGCACAGATCGTCATCAGTCACGGCAACGGCCTTGCGGCCGACCTGTACCATCCTTTCTGGTCGCTCTTGACCGACCGGTTCGACATCATTCTATACGATTGGCGCAGTCACGGATGGAATCCGGTCTGGAACCGTCAGAACCATACTTTCCCCACCATGGTCGGCGACAGCCAGCGTATCGTGCGCGCAATCGATGACTGCTTCGGTAAACGTTCGGGTGTCTTCCAGCGCATTCACCCGGACGTGGTGGAACGCTTCGGCCTGACCACGCTTCGGCCAGATGAAGACTGGGGTTACGAGTTATGCTGTCCTGCGGATCACGAAGCGCAGATCTACGACTACTACTTCGGTTGGGCGATGCAGGCGTACGAAAAACTGGAACATCACGGCCTCTCATGTCCCGCCAAAGCCGTCGGATCCGACCCCACGATCCCGTACTCGTTCCTGCCCAGCGTCGATCTCAGTACGCTGGTCGCCCTGGATTATGATTTCGTTCCTGATACCACGCACTTCCTGCCCCTTGAAGTCCCGGTCGAATGCGCGTCCATTACGGTTGCGTTCCTGGAGGAGCATGGCCTGGCGTGAAGTGGCCGTGGGGGAAAAATCTAGCCGGCTCTCACAAGTCGGGCCGCATAGCCCAGCGTGATCAGGCCGACACGGGTGTCTGCTTTATTCGTCTGCTTCACAATATTCGAACTGCTTCGTCTCGATACCATCCAACCAGGTCTGGAACGCATCGGTTCTCGGTACGCACAGGCCAGTTCCGTCCAACCTGAGATTGCTTAGGTTGGTCAGTGCGGTGAGAGCATTGGGCAGTGGACCGGACATCGCTTCGTTGTTGTGGACCGACAGCAGTTTCAGTTCCGAGAGATTCCCCAGGGATCCGGGTATTCCACCGCTCAGCTTGTTGTTCTCCAGGTACAACGACGTTAGTTTGTTGAGATCGCCCAGTGACGCCGGGATACTTCCCGTAAGCATGTTGCCATCAAGACCCAAACCTGTCAGGTTCTCGAGTCTGCCCAGCGCCGATGGTATGTTGCCGCTCAATTCATTACTGTGGAGAAACAAACTGCGAAGGTTGGCCAGGTTACCGAGTTCCGTGGTTATATTTCCGCTAAGTTGATTACGTGCAAGATAAAGTTGCTGGAGATTGGACAGGTTCCCCAGCGAAGAAGGCAATGCGCCACTCACGCCGACACTACCCAAAATGAGATGGCTAACACGGCCCGTACTGTCTACAACAACCCCTCGCCACTCGTCTATCGGCCGGTTACTCAGTCAGTTAGTGCTGATCCCTGTCCAATTAGGGCCGTCCGTGGCGTGGTAAAATGCCACAAGCGTTTCACGATCCTCCATCGAGAGCTGACAAATAGGAATGGATCTATTGTGCACGACTAGAAGCCAGTTCAGAAATTGCTGGTCACGTGGTGCGCAGAGGTTCGTACCGTCCGCCAACAGTATATTCAGGCTGGTGTTGATGAGCCCAGAGGGAAGTGGGCCGGTGAGATCGGCATTGTTGCTTAGCTTGAGTGATAGCAGGACTTCGAGATTTCTGAACGAAGAGGGCACGCCGCCACTAAGGTCATTGGCCGAGAGATCCAGGTTCCTCAGAGCAACGAGGTTCCCCAAAGCCGACGGAATGTCACCGGTAAGTCCGTTGTTATAGAGATAAAGGTCTGTAAGCCCTGAAATGTGTCCAAGTGCAGATGGAATCTCACCAGTCAAATCGTTATTGCCCAGCGATAGCCAGGTGAGGTTGGAAAGGCGGGCGATCGATGCCGGGATTTCACCACTAATTCCATTCCCAGTGAGTATCAGGGCCTTCAGGTTGGTGAGGTTTCCCAATTGGCCTGGGATCGACCCGGTTAAGGCATTACCACCGAGACTGAGCGTCCGAAGCTGGGACAGGTCGCCTAACCGGGACGGGATACTGCCGCTCAGATCGTTTCCGTTAAGGAACATGAACTCCAGGTGGCTCAGACCACCAAGCGATGCTGGAATGCCACCGCTGAGCGAGTTATCGTAGAGATCCATCCGGCGAAGCTCGGTCAGACTGCCCAATGCGGACGGTATCGTGCCGTCAAGCCCGTTGGACTTGATTTCCAGCCTATGAACCCTTCCGGCCGGACCGGTAACGATTCCGTACCAGTCTCCCAGGGGCAGGTCACTCAACCAGTTGTCGTTGCGAGACCAATTATCGCCGTCTGTCGCGTTGTAGAGCGCAACCAGTATGTCCCGGTCGCCCATGGGGTCGGTCGGTGAGGGGTCACAATCGGCCACGCGCGCATCAGCTATATCCTGAATCCACGTTTGCATATTCGAATTACCCGGGGCACATAACTGCGTGCCTTGCAACCACAGGGTCGATAGCTCAAGGTTGACCAATTCTTCGTGCAGGGAACCGGACATTCGGGGGTTATCGTGCAGCTTCAACTCTCTCAGATTTTCAAGTTCTCCGAGATCTGCAGGTATACTCCCGGTAAGGTTGTTGTTGCCCAAGTTCAACCGAATGAGCTCGGAAAGATCACTCAGCGAGGAAGGAATCACACCATCTAGTCCATTCATCGGCAATTCCAGGCCGACGACCCGGCCAGCATCATTTACGGATACTCCTAACCATCTGGATATCGGTTCTGCGCTTCGCCAGTTGGTGTTGTCCGTCCAGTCAGCGCCTCTCGACAGGTAGTAAAGCGCCTCGAGAGGAATCATATCGGGTCCCGCCTCGCAGTTGAGGACAAACCTGCTATGAAAAGAAAGCAGCCACTCCTGGAACTCCAGATCCCTGGGAGCGCAGACCTGCGTTCCAAACAGGCGCAGGGATAGCAGGGTGAGATTGATAAATGTCCTCGGCAAGGGTCCCGCCAATCCGGCGTTGTCCTGCAGATTCAACGACACCAGGTGTTCAAGATTGCCCAGTTCTGCGGGAATCTCACCGGTCAAGCTGTTGCCAGACATGTGAAGTTCTTTCAAACTGACCAGTCCGCCAAATTCGGAGGGGATTTCGCCGGTCAAGCCGTTTCCGGAAAGATAGAGTCGTTGCAGCTTGTCGAGTTGGCCCAGGGACGGTGGTATGGGACCGCTCAAGGGATTGCCGGCCAGTCGGAGGTACGAGAGATTTTCGAGATTGCCTAACGCTGACGGAATTTTGCCAGTTAGTTTATTGATCTGCAGGTCAATTGCAGAAAGTTCAGAGAGTTCGCCCAGCGAAGAAGGTATGCCACCGGAAAGTTCGTTAACACTGAGATCGAATGTCTTCAACAAAGTAAGATTGCCAAATCCCGTCGGAATCCCACCACTCAATTCATTTTGTGCTAAACGCATGAACTCGAGATGGGACAGCGAGGCCAGTGCCGCCGGGATCTCTCCACTCAGTTTATTATCTGCCAAGTTAAGAAACTTCAGATGGGACAGCGATGCAAGGGATGCTGGTATGTGGCCATTAAGGTCATTTTGAATGAGCCAGATTTCCTCCACTCGTCCCGTCGAATCGACATCTACTCCGTACCACTGTTCCAGGGGTTGGTCGGTGAGCCAATGAGTATTTTTCCTCCAGTTTGGACCGTCCGTCGCATTGTAGAAATCAATGAGGATTTCGCGCTCTGATGAAATTTCGCCTACGAAGACAGGCACACTCTTCGTAACCATACCCGACGTAACGGTTACACGCGTTGTACCCAGCATATGGCCTGTCACCACGCCCTGCTCATCCACCGAGGCCACGGCGGGATTCTCGCTGGTCCACGTAAGTTCGGCACCAGGGATCTCCACATCGTTGGCATCTCGTACCGACGCGGTGAGTTCGATCATATCCTCAGTCGAAGACAGTCGTACGAGCTGCGGCAAGACGACGATGTCGTCGGCCTTTTGGGCAACGGTGACCGAAATGCTGTCCGACATGTCTTCCCAGGTTACCGTTACAATCGTCTGTCCGTTCATTTGCGCCGTTACCCCGCCGTAATCATTGACCGTGGCCACGGCGGGGTCCTTGCTGGCCCAGGCGAGGTCCGCCCCCGGGATTTCTTGATTGTATGCGTCCAAAACCATGGCTATGGGGTAAATCGTTTCTCCGATCGCGGTCAGACGCACGGACTTCGTTGATACGACAAGGGTCGTGGGCGATCCCACTATGACCATTACATGGGCTGAAATGGCCCCGGAGGTGACGGTAACGCGTGTTACTCCTTCCATCCGGGCCGTGACCACACCCCTATCATCGACCGTGGCCACGGTGGGGTTCTCACTTGACCAGGCCAGCTCAGCACCGGGTATTTCCATATCATTGGCATCAATAACCAAAACGAAGAGTTCTTTCGTTTCTCCTGCATCGGCAAAGTGCACGGTTTGTGGGGCGGCAAGAATACGGTGCGCCTGTTGTTCAACGGTGACTGTCACGCTGGCGTACACGTCCTTCCAGGTTACCGTCACAAGCGTTTGTCCATTCATCTGCGCCGTTACAACGCCCTGATTATTGACTGTGGCCACGGTGGGGTCCTCGCTGGTCCAGGTCAGCTCGGCCCCCGGGACTTCTCTATCTCCCATGTCGAATGCCGTTGCGATCAGTTGTATCGTTTCTCCGATCGCGGTCATGTCCACTGACTCCGGTGATACGACGATAAGGCTTGTTTGCTGCCCTACGGTGATTCTCATACTGGCGGACAAAGCGCCGGAGGTGACTGTGATACTGGTTTCTCCTTCCATATGCGCCGTCACCACGTCCTGCTCATCCACCGAGGCCACGGTGGGGTCCCCGCTGGACCACATCAGTTCGGCATCCTGGATTTCCACGTTGTTGGCGTCGTAAACCGTGGCGAAGAGTTCGACCATATCCCCGATCGAGGGCAGATGCACGAACTGCTTCGAAACAACAATCCGGTCTGCCACCTGGGAAACGACAACCGACACTCTGGCTTCCAGGTCTTCCCAGGTAACTATGATACTCGTTTCCCCGTTCATATGTGCCGTTACCACACGCTGGTCGTCCACCGAAGCCACTGCGGGATCCTCGCTGGTCAACGTCAGGCCGACTCCCGGGATTTCCATATCATCGGCGTCTCGCACCGAGGCGGTAAGTTGGATCATTTCTCCGATCGAGGTCAGGTACACGGACTCCGGTGAGACGACGATGCGGTTGGTCTGCAGTTCAACGGTGACCGTCACGCTGGCTGACAGGTTTCCGGAGGTAACGGTGACTAGTGTTTCCCCGTTCATATGGGCCGTCACCACACCCCGTTCGTCCACCGAGGACCACGGAAGGATCATCGCTTGTCCACGTCAAATCAGCGTCCAGGATTTCCACATCATTCGCATCAAATACTATCACAGTGAGTTCAACCATTTCTCCGAACGAAGTCAGCTGCACCTTACCGGGTGTCGCGACGATCCTTGCCGGGCGCTGTGCGACGGTGACCGCGATGTATGCCGAAAGGTCACGATAGGTGACGGTGACTCGGGTTTCGCCGTTCATCCTTGCCGTGATCACACCCCGGTCGTCGACGGACGCCACGGTGGGATCATCGCTTGTCCACGTCAGGTCGGCGTCCAGGATTACCATATCATTGGCGTCGAATACTGAAACGGTCACTACGATCGATTCACCGATCGCCGAAAGTGTCACGGACTCCGGCATCACTACGATCTGCCCCGTGTTCTGTGCAACGATGACCGAAACTGCAGCCGAAAGTTCTCCGTGGTTGACGGTGACACGTGTCTCCCCGTTCATCCTTGCCGTGATCACACCCTCGGCATCCACTGTTGCCACGGCGGGATCATCGCTCGCCCATGCGAGGGGGGCGTCTTCGATTTCGGTTTCGTTGGCGTCCAGCACCGTAACGGTCACTACGATCGAATCGCCGATCGATGAAAGTACTGCGGACTCCGGCATCACAACAATCCGTTCCGCACGCTGCGCGACAGTGACCGCAACGCTTGCCGTAATGTCGCTGTAGGTAATGGTGACTCGGGTTTCGCCGTTCATCCTTGCCGTGATCACACCCTCGGAATCCACCACTGCCACGGTGGAATCGTCGCTTGTCCACGTCAAATCAGCGTCTAGGATTTCCACGTCATTGGCGTCGAATACTGAAACGGTCACTACGATCGATTCACCGATCGCGGATAGTAGCACGGACTCCGGCATCACCACGATCTGCATCGCGTGTCGCGCGACGGTGACCGTAACGTTTGCCGAAAGGTTGCCGTGGGTGACGGTGATGCGGGTTTCCCCGTTCATCCTTGCCGTGACTACACCCTGGGCATCCACAGTCGCCACGGTGGGATCTTCACTAGTCCACATCAGAGGCGCATCGAGGATCTCCGAATCCAGGGAATCCACTACGATCGCCGTAAGTGTTATCGTTTCGCCAACCGATGCCAATTGAACGGAATTTCGTGGTAGGATGATCCGGACCGGCACCTGTGCAACGGTAACCACGATGGTTTTTGATGCAGAACCCGATGTAGCGGTGATGCGGGTTTCCCCGTTCGCGTTCGCCCTGATCTCGCCGCGACTGTTCACGAAGACGACCGCCGGATTGTCACTAGACCAGTTCACCGAAGCATTTACAATGGGAACATCATCGGCGTCCAGCACCACGGCTTCGAGCTGGCGTGTTTCCCCTCTTGCCTTAAACCGAACCGATTCGGGTGTCACGACAATCCGGCTCGGACCAAGCGAAACCATCACCGTGATATTGTTCCTTACGCCGCCCCATGCCGCAATAATCTGCGTGGTTCCACTAGAGTGGGCGGTCACCAGTCCGTTGCGGTCCACGGTTGCCACCGCAGTATTGGAGCTGCTCCATGCGATTTCGAAACCAGTCAGTGGGCTGCCATTCGCGTCGAAAAGTGTGGCAGTCAACTGCAGGGTTTGACCGGAGGCTGTGAGGGAACCTGACGGTGGCGAAATGACCATCCGGGAAGGCACGGGATCTGGTTCAGGAGGCCTGGTTGGGACGGCGTCTTTGCCGCAGCCGGAAAGTGCGAAGAAGGAAAGAAAGAGCAGTAGGTTTAAGTGAGTGCGGCTACTGTAGCGTATTTCAATCAGTTTCATTAAGTAGTCCTTAGCATGGTTCCTGTGGCAATAGTGATTTTAAAAGTCTGTTAACAGAATACGAAATTGTATGTCCTCCGAGGAGTAAACCGTGTCATTTGGGCTTATGGACACGTTTGCAAATCATTGACTGTAAGTGCCTTTTGAGAAGCCTATTCCCGATTTACGTAAAGCACCACGGGGACTATCTCGTTTGGATATGCCCTTAGCTCTCTTCGACGATATGCCGGCACAGTCGCTGGGTGCGCGCCGACAGCCTTACGTAGTGCTTCCTCGGCAGGCTTTTTTCCTCGACGGCGCGAAACCACGGCGCGTGGTAGCCCACGCTCGTCATCGGTCGCTTCATGTCGGAGTTGTTCGCTGTACCCCCGTGCCAGCAGCGCACGTCGCGGATGACAGCCGTGTTCGCCGGCGCGCAAAGGTGATTGGTCCGCATCCATTCCGGTTCATCCTCGAGCGAGGGTATCGGCGAATGGGATCGGTGGGTACCGGGTATAAACCGGATTGCGCCGTTTTCTACGGTGAAATCTACCATGGTGAAGTTGACTACGATGAAGGGAGCCGGGACGTCCCGGAGGGTGACTCGCCCCTGGGGATCGTTGAAAACGTCGTCATTCCGATCGGAGTGCAGATGCTGGATCTTCGCGCCGGGCAGGGAGTAGTCGCCGCCCGCGCCTGTGCAGGTGTAGTCGTCGCTACCCCAGATCGCGTCGATGATGGGCAGGATAGTCGGCAGGTCGATCAGGATGCACCACTCCCAGTTGTGCAACTGACTTCCGAAAGAATGACGCGCGAACCCCCGGTTCATTTTTTCGCGCCCGAATTCGCCTTCCTGCTCCCGCATTACGTGTTGGGCGCCCGATCGGGTCAGGGCGAACTGCTCCTCGCTCAGGGGATTCGCGACACAGACGAATCCATCCCGGTCGAATACAGCAGCGGCGCGCTCAATATCAACCGCTTCGACTATCTCGGCCTTTAGCATGGTATTTCCCTTGATTGGGTAGCCAAGGCGGCGGTCCGGTTACATGGCCGTTTCTTCAGGCCAGGCAATCAACAATACTTCCTTCCCGGGCGATTCACCCGGGCCGAGACGCGTACTCGTTGCGTCGATTCCATCCCGGGTATTGTTCTTCTAGCGCCGCGAGGGTCTGTTCGGTGTAGTATGGGTGGCCGGCAGGTGGGAAGCGGAACAGTTCGCGTTCTCTGTCGGAAATGGATCCGATGAATTCCCGAAAGTGTTTATTCTTGCCAACATCCGTGTAGTGCAGCACACCCTCCCAGTAGTGGTCCGCTCGGCCGAATGCGAATTTCCATACGTATCGTTGCCCCTGGCTTCGCGCATAGTCGCTTGCGGCATGCTGCGTGTAGTTGTGAAAAATGCACACCGAACCTGCAGGCGCCACCATAGCTTCCGCTTTGCTAAGATCCAGATTGTCGTTGTTGGCGATAAAAAGCGTCGGTGCCTGGTCGGCGTCAACATCTTCGAGATAGAACCAGAAATTGAGCTGTGAGTGGGTGTGGTCCGTTGCCGTCGGCGGCAGCAACGAATTGTTGCCGTTATCGATATGACTCTTGTCGCGACTACCCTTGAAGCCCGGATATCGGACGAGCGCCAGGCCCGGTCGATAGTGAATATGTTCCGTTTCAAGCCAGCGTTGCGCAAAGTGTATGGCTTCCGGATTGATGATGGCGTGGTTCAGGCACTGTTCCGAATAAGGGAAATAACAGGCCTCCATACGGTCGTCCGGCGAGTCATCTCCAATCTCTTCCCATGGAGGCAGCAATCGCCGTACGGCAGCCGCCATCTCGGCGCACTGTGCTTCCGGCAGGAATCTGTGAATAATAACGTATCCTTTATTCACAATCGCGTCGAAGTGATAATCGGTTAGTTTGATTGACATATTTCCGGTTGATTTTGCAGTGCTGCGCCGCAGGTTCTCTAAACTAGCCTCGCGTGATCCGATATCCCCTATGTTCAGGGTCGAATAGTTCCGGGCGCAGGCGGGCGCCCAGGCCCGGTCCCTCCGGCGGCAGGGCAAAACCGTTATCGATGACGATGTTGGGCTCGATCAGCAGGTCGTAGAAGGTCCGGATGTGGGCCCGCACGGATTCCTGGATGACGACGTTGGGTACGGCCGTGGCGACGTGGATACCCGCGAAGAGCGTCAGTGGTCCCGTACAGTCGTGCATGGCCACGGGAATGTTGTAACCCTGGGCCGATTCGGCCAGCCGCCTGGTCTCGCTGATGCCGCCCACCCAGGTGGGATCCACCATGAGATAGTCGGCGGCGTTCTTCTCCAGGACGTGACGGTAGTCCTCCCGGCTGATCAGCATTTCGCTGACTGCCAGGGGGACGCCGGCCTTGTCGCGGAAGTCTCTGAGCGTGTCTACGTTGTCCAGGCGCATTACGTCCTCGAGCCAAAGCAGACCGAGGTCGCGCACGGCCTCGGCGATGCGCAGGGCCGCGGGCAGTTGAAAAAAACCGTGTCCGTCGAGAAGAATCTCGATCTTGTCTCCCACCCTTTTGCGCACCTCCTCCAGGGGACGTACACATTCCCTGACCGTGGACATGGGCAGGTAGCTGCTTCCGTGGAGGCGGTAGGCCCGGTCGAAGGTCCAGAACTTCATGGCCGCGTAGCCCTCCGCGATCAGTTCTTCCGCCAGATCGCCCGCGGCATGGTGAGCAGCCCAGTTGTCCTCCAACGGGCCGGGTTTGCCGATGTCGCCGTGACCGGGCCAGCCCTGTTCGGAAAGTTCGCCCGGAGGGCGGCGTCCGTACGTGGGGCCGCCGCAGCTGTTGTAGACGCGCACGGCCTCGCGGGCCTTGCCGCCCAACAGTTGCCAGACCGGCCGTCCACACGCCTGGCCCAGTACGTCCCACAGGGCCAGATCAATCGCGCTCAAGGCCCGCAGTTCGGCGCCCCGCGCACCGAAAGCGCTCGACCGTTCGTAGAAAAACCGCCAGTGGTGTTCAATGGAAAGCGGGTCGTTGCCCAGCAGCCGGCGGGCCATCCAGTCGTGGACCACCGAGGCGACCGCGTGGGGGATGTAGTAGGTTTCGCCGTGCCCGATGAAACCGGTGTCGGTATGGATCCGTAGCAGCATCAACCCCGGCATGATGTCATCGGGAATAAGGGTCTCCACGGCAATGATCTTCAGATCGGAGCTCGTTGGGACGGATGCGGGATGTGACGAGACGGTTTCCAGTTGCGAGGTAACGGCGGATTGCGAAACGGGGGAGACGGATTCCAGTTTCGAGGCAGCGGATTGCTCATTCATGGAAGGTGTCTTTCGTGTGGGCCACGGCGTCCGGTACGGTTTATGGCGGTCGATACGGTCTATGGCGGGCCAGTACAGCCGATGGCGGACTGTAGTCTATGGCGGCAGGTACAGCCTACAGCGACCTGTTGTCCAGCGAATACGTGCGGTTGCCGTCGCCGCCCAACTGCCACGTGCCTCGAAAGAGCGACTGCCGTTTCGCCGGCATCGACTCGATGACCTCGTGTTCCAGTCCAACCCGGTGCCACTGCGCCCAGATCGAATTGTAACAGTTAAACACGGCGCAGCGCGGGTTGTCCGGGTTGGTCCAGTCGTTCGCAGCGTGAATGAGGCTTTCGGTGAAAATCACTGCGGACCCGGCGGGACAGCTGTAGTCCTCCATGGCTGCGTACAGGCTGTCCTCCCAAGGCGATTCGCTGATGTTGGGCCGGTACTGGTCCGGTCCACCGTAGTTGAAGTGGGCCTTGTGCGAACCGCTTAGAAAGGTCGTGCCGCCGTATCCCGACCTGACTTCTTCCAGTTCCCAGACGACGCGCGTCAGTCCCGCGAATATCTTGCCTCCCTGTACCTGGTAGCGCATGGCGTTGGCCTGCTGCGGCGGGCGCACGACGTGGGGCGTCCCCGTACCTTGCCGGGTCATTTCCCATCCGGTCTCCCGTACCGTGATGAAGGAACCTTCGCAGCGGAAACCGTAATAGTCGTCTCCCACAAAGGGCGGTTCGGTCAGGATTTCGCTCAAGACGCCCACGATGGCGGGATGATCGAGGAGGTCCTGGAGCTTTCCCCGGTAACTCTGTTTCGCCCCGGCGTATACCTCGGCCTTCATCTCTTCGATTTCGTCTTCCGATAATACGGATGGCACGAGGATCCAACCCTTCAAATCTAAGAAGAACTTCTGCTCTTCGGTCATGGGTACGGGTTCGGCCACTGTGTTGGTCCCGGCCTTGTTCCCGTCAGTGGAATTGGTGGTTATTTCGGATGCCATTGTGCCTCCGATCGTTCAGTCCATGCGACAATCTGTATGAAATGTCCGACTAATTGGAATGCAGTGCTAGATTTGTTTTACGACGACATTAAGCAATGCCCGACTTCCGGACAATTGTCAAGGTCGAATCCGCGAATCCCGTGTGTATTTCGTACCAGTCTTTGAAGAAACATCAAACTCCGTCAGTGTGACCCTGGTTAAATTCAACAAAATTGTTGACAACAAAATTGTTGACTAATATATTGGTGAATATGAATGTTTGATTTGATAGCGAATATCCAACAATCCATAGAAAGAGAGAAACAACATTGAGACCATCCACGGGCCGCTGGGTGAGCGGTGATGACTTCTTCAATCGCGAATCCGAACTGTCCATACTAGAACAACGTATTCGAGACGGCAACCATGTGTTATTGACCGGGCAGCGTCGCATGGGCAAGACAAGCGTGGCTCGAGAACTAGGCCGCCGAGTTGAGGCCCAAGGGTGGGTGTTTCTTTTCGTAGACGTCGAAGGCGCCACTTGTCCTGAGGACGTGATTGCAGACGTTGCAGAGGCCGTATATCCAGTTCGATCCATGAAATCTCGGTTCTCCACGGGGACATTGAGCCTACTGAATCGACTTTCTCGAAGAATCAAGGACATAGGGCCACGACAGTTCCGAGTGAGTTTCAGGGCGGAGCTGAATAAAGGCAACTGGCGACGATTCGGCGAGAAGCTGATTCGTGACTGTGCCGAACACGATCAACCTGTCCTGCTTGTTATTGATGAACTGCCGATCTTCTTGAAACGGGTGCTTCGTAACGACGAGGGACACAAAAAGGTCGACGAGTTTCTGAGTTGGCTGCGTGGTACTCTTCAACAACTCGGCGATGGTTCCCCGGCCGTCATCATATCCGGCAGCATTGGCCTTGCTCCACTTGTTCGACGGCTGGGCATCCCCGACCGGATCAACTATCTTGATCCCTTTCGACTTGGCCCCTGGGGCCGTGAAACCTGCATCGAGTGCTTCAATCGACTTGCCGGAAGTTCTGACTTCCAGGACTTCCAGGTTGAAGGCGGAGTTGGCCAGGCTGTGTATGACAAGCTTGGTATGGGTATCCCGCATCACGTACAGTCCTTCTTTGCCCGACTTACTGAACATGCACTCATGCAGGGCAGGCGGCGGGTGGCTGTTTCGGATGTGGATGAAGTCTATCGTACGGTTCTGCTGGGCCCGGCAGGACAGAACGACCTTGTCCACTACGAGACGCGACTCAAGGACGGACTGGGAGACGAACTGGATTACACCATAGCCATGGAGATCCTGGCAGAGGCCGCCACACAGGACGTATTCGGCCCCCTCGCGCGGCGAGGTCTGGAGCAGTTGTACGCTTCCAGGGTCGGCGATGCCGCAGACAGGATTGCAGAGGTACTCGACGTGCTTGAACATGACGGCTACCTCGAAGTATGCGATGCCGAATACCGGTTTCCTTCAAATCTGCTGAAAGACTGGTGGACCGCGCGGTTCGGTAACCATTTCAACCCTATCGAACAGCGCAGTCCGGTCCGAAACGAACAATGTTTAGGTTTCGCCGTCCGCAACGAATGAGGAGACCTCCATGGATCCGTCCAGGGCCAAGACCCCCACGATTCGAAAGTTCAATCCGGGAACTTTTCAGTCCGACGATGAGGTAGTTCGCCAGTACGTCGTAAGAGAACCCGAACTGAACATTGTGCTGGACGTGTTGCGCGACAACGTAGATTCCCGCTCGTGCCAGCATGTCCTGCTGGTTGCACCCCGAGGCAGGGGTAAGACCATGCTGCTGGCTCGAGTTGCCGCGGAACTGCGCTCCGGCAATGAACTTTCCCAGCGACTGCTTCCGGTCCGGTTCATGGAAGAAAGTCACGAGATACTCGACATCGCCGACTTCTGGCTTGAAACGCTTTTCTATCTATCGAGAGAGGTCGCGGGTTGCGACCCAAATTTCGGCAGGGAACTTCAGGACACCCATACCGATCTGACAACCCGATGGCAATCGGATTCCCTTGCGGAACGCGCGCGAGCCGCTGTGCTGGACGCTTCCGACCGGTTGGGCAGGAAACTCGTCCTCATGGTCGAGAACCTGCAGACCCTGTGCGATGACGTGGACGACGATTTCGGGTGGCAGTTGAGGGAAGCGCTGCAGACCGAACCGCAGATCATCCTGCTCGGCACGGCCATCAGCCGTTTCAAGGGCCTGGAGGAAGCACAGGAGCCCTTCTTCGAGTTATTCAGAATCATCCACCTCGAGCCTTTGGACACCGATGCCTGCGGGCGTCTTTGGCGTATGATCAGCGGTGATGAGGTTACCAAACGCAGTATAAGACCCCTTCAGATCCTCACCGGCGGTAGTCCCCGTCTCTTGGTCATCGTCGCCGAGTTCGCCAGGCACCGTTCCTTTCAGCAACTAATGGAAGAACTGGTTTCGCTGGTAGACAATCATACCGAGTACTTTCGCGGCCATTTGGAAGCGTTGCCGCCAACGGAGCGCCGCGTCTATCTCGCAGTCATCGACCTCTGGCAGCCCTCGACCACTAGCGAGATCGCTGCAAGGGCGCGAATGGGCGTTCGAAAGGTATCTAGTTTGTTGGGCAGACTCGTCGACCGGGGTGCAGTCATCGTCCACGGTACAGGCAGGAAGCGGGAGTACGTCACGGCCGAGAGGCTGTTCAGCATCTACTACAAAATGCGACGTGAACGGGATGAGGTGGCGGTCGTGCGCAATCTGATCCAATTTATGGGGGTGTTTTACAGTGAAGATGAATTGGAGGAGATGTCGGATATACTCAGGCTGGAAGCGGCGGGGCAGGGGTTGTCCGCTCGTGAGGGTTTTTTCGAAAAGGCCAGGATTGGGCTGGGACGTATCCAACACCTGCTCAGCCCGGAGGACTTGTCGATTATTAGGTCAACAACGGACGACGATGCGCCGGCCGGGCATATCGATGAGGGCAAACCCATAGAGTCATATTTTCAGATGGCTGGCGTGATGTTGAAGCAAGCCAATGAACAGCGAAAGCACGGCGAATTGCAGGTGGGACTTTCCTCCTGTGAGTCCGTTGTCGATCAATTTGCCGGGAGCAATGAACCCAAACTCCAAACCCGGGTCGCAATCGCGATGGTCCTAAAGGGAGTTATGCAACTAGAATGCCAGGAATTCAAGGCGGCTCTCAAAACCTTCGATGAGTTGATTGAGAGATATACGATCAACGTAGCACCGAATATTCAGGCTCTGGTTTCCCATGCGTATCTGGGCAAAACATGGGTACTATTGAATCAGCACGATCTGGAGAAATCGCTTTCGACCTATGAAGTCGTCGTCAAGCGCCCTGGAGTCGTCCAGTCTCCCGTTTTCCTGGAATTGCGGAATCTTCTCGCAGGGGCAATGCTGGAAAAGGGAGCGTCCGAGCATGAATCCGGGGATTACAAGAGGGCTGTTGCGACCTTCGACGACATGATTCAACGCTTTGCCGACAGCGATGAACCGCGACTCCGAATGTTAGTCGCTGTTGCGTTGGTCCACAAGGCAACTGGCTATTCGAAACTAGGAGACACTGCTGGTGAGACTGCCGCATACGAGGATATAATCAGGCGTCGTTCAGGTTCCGACGATTTACCGCACCCCCGGGTCTTAGTCATCGGTGCAATGGTTGTCAACGCAGGCATCCTGATCTCAACAGGTCGCACCGAAGAAGCATTGCGTGAATGTGACGAAGCCGATAGAATGCTTGGCAGCGTGCGCGATGACAACACCGGTCTCACTGGCTGGACGGCCAGATTGGCGCGTAGTATACGAAGGCATGGCGTTAAGCTCGATCCGGAATTGCTTGGCTTAAGGCTGCAAATAAAACTAGTGCGCGTAAGGGCCCTATTGGGTCAGGATAAACACCAGGCCGCCATGGACGAATTTCGTTCCGCATACGCGACTTTCGACCCCGGTAACGGGTTGATGTTGCGGTCCATGATTCGGGGCTTAATCATGATATTCTCGTCTGGACCCTCTGGAGATGATATTGTAAAGATTATGGAAAGCGATGAGAAGAAAGCAAAGGCTATGAACCCTCTTTTCGTGGCACTTCACAAACGCCTGGGCGAGAAAGTTCGCGCCCCCGCCGAGGTGCTCGAGGTAGCCGACGATATTGTTAACGAAATGAACAAGGCGCAACTCACACGCTAAGTGACGGCCCGGCACATCGGTCTACGAGGAATCTTCACGACTCGGCAATGGAAATCGTAGCCAGCGTATCCCTGGCGACCACCGCGTGGGCATAGGCGGTGCAGGCGCGGATATCATCCAACTCGAGGTCAGGGTAGTCATCCAGGATGGCCTCTGGCGAAATCCTCTGGGCCAACAGGCTCAAGATGAGTTCCACCGAAATACACATGTCGCGGATAATCGGCTTGCCGCCGAAAACGTCCGGGCGGGCGGTAATGCGTTTGAGGAGTTCCTGGTTGGCGGGCATCGGTTGACTCCCGGTGTCCATTAAAACCACCATTCGGGATTCATGTTCACCTATTTCCCAGGAGCCGGACGCTGCGTATTACCGTTTGGGGTCTGATCCGGCCGGGTTCGGCCTTTGATGAAAGCCACGTCCTGTTGCAGCGCCTTGATGTCCTCGCGCGTCTCGGCGAACCCCTCACGCATATCCTGGCGCAGGTCTTTGATATCCTTACGCATCTCGGCGAATTCCTCACGCATATCCTGGCGCATCCCGGCCAATTCTTCACGCATATCCTGGCGCATCCCGGCCAATTCTTCACGCATATCCTGGCGCATCCCGGCGAATTCTTCACGCATATCCTGGTGCAGGTCCTTGATATCCAAACGTAATCCGTCGGTCAACCATCCGCTGGCCGTGAATACTGCCACGACAATCGCACATACGGCCGTTACGGCGTTCCAGTTAAACTGTATTCTCATCGACAGTCTCCCTGTCGTATGATTCGACGGGCGGATCCGGTCCCCGATTTGTCGCGTTTGAACATTTCGATCCCATCAGGACGTTTTGCAATTCTGTCGAAACGGGGCTCCATGAGGCGAGCATGCATTGAGTTCGGTCTTGTAACGTAATCCACAGATATCCCCGTCCTTCCAATATACAGTCTCTGTCGACTTCGATTTTCTCGTAAAAAAATGGAGGAAATCTCCTTGAACGGACAATGATAGGAAATATGAATCGATTTACTGTCCCTTCCGGCCACCTGACAAGCTGCAGAAATAACAACAGGCTGACCTCACATCCGCCCGCCGACACTCCGCTCCAATCGCTCCTTACGCCTTTCCCAGTCCGGCATAACAGTAGTCAGCAACTCGTAGAAACCCCTGCCGTGGTGAGGTTCGGAGACATGACAGAGTTCGTGCGTAATAACGTAGTCGATGCCATCAACGGGCGACTCGATCAATCGGCGATTCAGGACCAGCCGAGAAGAGGCCGACAAGGATCCCCATCGGCGACGCATCGTGCAGATGATCAGTCCCCGAGGGCGGTATGATTCAGGATTCGCGAACCGCATCAGGTTCAGTACGAGCCTTTCCGTGAACTTGACACGCGCTCGGTCCCGGTACCACTTTTCGACCAAACCACGGGTTTGCTCACTCCGACCAGGTTCGCGGCTCCTTACGACGATGAAGCCCCGGATCAACTTGACGCATGGCTTCTCGCACGCAATAACCTTGAGACTATATTGTCTTCCAAGGTAGAGATGCGTTTCTCCCGATATGAAGCGACGTTCGGGCGTCCTCGGCAGAAACTGAGAGAAGAACCGGTTGCTGGCGGCGCACCCAGGCTGCCCGCCTGCGGACTTTGGCGGAAATAGCCTCCATCGACGCGTCGCGAGGCGCGGTCACGACAACGGTAGCGTCCGGTTCGACACCGATCTCCAGCGTCTTCCGTTCACGTCGGACGACGGTGAATGCTATGCGGTACACGCCGAAATGAATCTAATTCCGTTCCATCGGCAAAGCCCGGGAACAAAGCACTATTGTTGTTGCTCATCGATGGCGCGGACTTCGTCGGACCAGTCTCGCCAGATGTCGCCGTTGGTGTTGTCCATTACGAGTGGATCGGGAAGGGATGCGGGCGTTTTGAGGAAACCGTAGATGGTCGCCTGGCGGATGATATCGGTAGATGAATTCTGTCCGGCGATGTGCAGGATTTTCGTGTGCCACAAAACCACCGTGCCGGCGGGGCCGTGGCAATCGACGGGTCGGGTATCGACCTTGATGCGTTGGATGACGGGATCGTTGTAGCCTCCGGCCTTGCGTTCTGTCAAGTGTTTGTCCGTGTGCTTTTCGCCTTCGAGGAATGCCTGCCACTGCTCGTGCCAGATCCGGCTGTGGCTTCCCGGCCACACCGTGAAGCCACCGGAGTTATTCGGGAGGTCGTCGATATAAGCTGTTATCTGCAGCCGGTAGCGTCCGTAGCAGGCACCGTCGGAATGGGCACCGCGATATTCCGGTCCGGGAGACGGGCTGTTGGGCAGGGTGCAATACAAACCGCGCGTCCCTTGCCCGTTGAGCCAAACCGGACCGGTCCTGGGCAGGTGCAACGCGTCTTCAGTGGTGAAGGATCCCTTCTTCGGCCATCGTTCGATCTCTTTGCCCAGGTGGCTGGCCAGCCCTCCCACCGCGTCGTCGCACATAAAGCACGGACCCGTCGTGATGCCGGAATCATCCTCTCCAGCGGGCCACACCACCGTGCCCTTGCCAAGCAATTGCTCGGCGACTTGCCACAGGGTCCGAGGGGCTAAATCGAGCATGAATTGCTCGGCGCCGTTGCGGACATAGAAGCGGTGGCTTTCGCCGAAGAAATAGGGATCGCCGCCGATTTCGGGCCGCTGCGTGTTTAGCTCGGCGCTTTCCTTTTCGGTGATCGGCTCCCAAGTGTAGGGATCGTCGCGCTTCATGCGGGGCAGGTGAGTTGCCACCGCGGCCCACATATCGTCCCTGGCTTGGCGGCAGAGTTCGGGGTCGAGCACGGCGGGGAGTACGAGGAAGCCGTCACGCTTGAATTGGGCTATCTGACTCGCGGTCAGGAGCGGGATTTGCTTCACGCTTGGGGTGGTGGGCGTTGGTTGCAATTTGTTCTTTTCTATCATCCTCCCGTCCCATGTTCACCGCCTCCACCACTTCCCTCGCCCCCTTCGTCGTGTTCTCCACCTCCCTCACCTCCCTCGCCACCTTCGCCCTGTTCGCCGCCGCTCTCACCGCTCTCACCGCTCTCACCTCCCTCGCCATGCTCACCGCCGCCATCTCCGGTGTCTACCTCTGCGTGGGGTGTCCATCCGGTGAACTCCTCGCCCGCGGCGGACACGGTCACGTCGATCACCTCGCCGGGAGCGAGATCGACCGGCGTCGTGGGACCGAGTTCCGTGCCATTGGACAGGTGAACCTCGACCCTGACCCGGTGCAGGATGTTGTCAGTGGTATTTTCTACCGTACCGACGAAGGAATTGCTTGCCGAGTCGTAGCGCAGGATGAGGTGTGCGCCGTTCCGCACCGTGTCATAAGTTTCGTCCAAAGCCAGGGAAGTGCCTGACTCTTCGCCTTCGCCTTCGGTCCCATGCTCGCCTGAAGTCATTTCGTCGTTGTTCGACCCGTCCTCGTCCATCCCGGTCAGATTCGACTCTTCCTGGTTCATTTCTGGCCCATTTGAACAACCGCTAATCGCCACAACGGCCATGAGCGCGATCGACGCCGCGATGACAAGTACGTTTAACATGCTGTGTTTTATCGTTTCCATGTTTCCTCCGATAGTCTGTGCTGAGTCTGAAGAGGAAATTGCCCTGCTTAGTCGATAGCCTTACATCACGTTTCAGTCTGGTATCGCCTCGCTGAGATGATACCTCTATCTTCCTGACCTCTCCTCGATCAAGTAATCCCGGATCATCGACTGGGCGCCTTCTGGCCGGAACGTGCGGGGTTCCAGGTCGATTTCTTCACCCGCGATCATTTTCCGCAGCAGTTCGGCTACACCGTCCACCGCCACGGGCGCCAGCGCCTCGCCCTTCTCCTTCGTTCCAAACCGGGAGGAACTCTCCATTTCCATGTCCTCCGCGTGGACACGGTGGGGGAAGAGCGCCATGGCCATGGAGGTCTCGTACTCGTCGGCATGGCCAGGAAGCCGCTCCTGATCCATGTACTTGTAGACGACTTCCGTCGGATAGGTGTCCCAGTAGGAATTAAAACGCACATTGACGCCGAGTCTGCGCTGGAACGTATCCATGCGGTTCATCATGGGGACGACGTTTCCACCGTGCCCGTTCAGGATGAGGATATTGGTCACTCCGCCACGCTTGAGCGCATCGCACACGTCGTAGACGTACTCGGTGAAGATTTCGGGACGGACCGTCAGCGTGCCTTTGTGTTCCATCCAATGCTCCGATACCCCGATGGCGATGGGCGACGCTACAACGACCTGGGGATAGAGCTTGAGCGCCGCGTGTTCGGCCATGTACGCGACGCTGGCCGTGTCGTGGATCATCTCCAGGTGCTCGAGATGCTGCTCCGTCGCGGCCGTGGGTACGATGGCCGCCCGGATCGTGCCGTCGCCGATGCTTTCCCTGAATTCCTTACGGGTCAGGTCTCCGATGAATACGCGATTTCGTGCCATATTAAGGCTCCTGTCAAGACTTGAAGAACGATCGATGTGTGCTTATGGGAATGGGCCGGACTGCAGCAATTTGCCGTTCATCACATAATACGTCGTCAATCCAGCGCCTGTTCCAGGTCCCGGATTATGTCGTCCGTGTCTTCGAGGCCGACGGACATCCGGACGCGCGTTCCCTCGGGGTCGCCGGTGACGAGGGAGCCGACATCGCCCAGGCTGACCCAGGGCCGGCACAGGCGCACGCGATCGAAGAACCGTTCGATATTCCCTTCGGCGATTTCAAAACTCACCATTCCGCTGTAACCGGACCATTGCGACCGGGCGATTTCGTGACCAGGGGTGGAAGGCAGACCAGGGTAATAAGTCCGTTTTACCCGGTGATGGGACTCCAGGAAGTCCGCTACCGCGCGGGCGTTCACTCCGTGGCGGTCCATGCGCATGGGAAGCGTCTTGATCCCTCGTAGCAGGAGGAAGGCGTTCATAGGACTGAGAATGCCGCCATAGGTATTCCTTGAACGTAGCACCGCCTCTCCCAGTTCCGGGTCCCGTGTCGTGATGATGCCGGCCAGGGCGTCGCCATGACCGCAGAGGTACTTGGTGGCGCTGTGCAGCACGACGTCTGCGCCGTGGTCCATGGGTCGGAAGAGATACGGCGACAGGAAGGTGTTGTCGATCACTACCTTCGCGCCGGCATCGTGGGCCTTACGGATCACCGCTGGCGCGTCGATGATGTCCAGGGTCGGATTGGCCAGCGGCTCGAAGAAAACCACGTCGGTTGGTCTCTCCAGGGCCGCGTCGACCTGCCTGGGGTCCCGCATGTCGATGATCTCGGTATCGAATCCCAACCTGGGCAGTTCCTCGATCATGAAGTGCCTTGTCCAGGCATACACCGCGTGATGACATACGACCCGGGATCCAGCGCCTATGAGAGTCATCACGGCCTGGGTGACCGAGGCCATGCCGCAGGCGGTCGCGATGCTTCGTCCTCCGCCCTCGAGGGCGGACATCTTTTCCTCAAAGGCGGTGAACGTGGGATTGCCACTTCGCAGGTAGGTGCCGTCCACCGTGGTCGACTGGTAGATCGGCGTCGCCGAGGTATTCTCCGCCTCGCCCGCGTGAATGCTGCGCGTAATGAACCCGTGATCCTCATTCATGCTTTCGTCCTTTTTTACAGTTTGATGGGGCGACCCCGACATCCATCCTTCTCAGCGTACAGGAATGCCAAACACCGCGTCGGCAGTCCGGGGTCTCGTCTCCTACAGACGCCGTTCGATGGCCCGCACCATGCGGTCGATTTCTTCCCGGCTGTTGTAGAAGTGGGTGGATATGCGGAAAACGGGCACGTCGTTGATGTGGAATGCTACGGTCTCGATCTTCTCGTCGTCCCACATCTCCTGCCTGATCTTTGATAAATCGGCGCCCTCGATGGTGAAGGTGGTGATGAAGCCCGACATCTCTGGATCGCGCGGCGTCAGGAAGCGAACGCCCCGTATACGGCCCAGCCGTTCCCGCATGTAATTGACCAGACCGCGGCAGTAGGTTCGGATGTGATCCCACCCGATCTCCTGCTGGAAATCGAGGGCCGTACCCAGTCCGATGAAAGGGGTCTGGTCCCGTGTGCCCATCATGTCGAAACGGCTTGCGTTTTCGTTGGGCCTTGCGCTGGCCCCCAGGATGAGCGGTTCAACCCGGTCGTGGGCGTCGTCCGATACGAAAAGCATGCCGGTCCCCTTGGGAGACAGCGTCCACTTGTGGAGACTGGACGCGTAGAAATGGGGGTTCCACTCGTCGAGGTGCAGCGGCACCATGCTGACGGCGTGGGCCCCGTCCACGGCAACCCAGGCGCCTTGTTCCCGACCGATCTCGGTCAGTTCCTTCACGGGCGTTACCAGGCCTGTGGACCAGTACACGTGTCCAAAGACAATGGCCGCCGTGCGCTCGTTCAATCCGCTCTTGAAGACGTCGATGATCTGTTGCGGGTCGTTGATCTCCATGGGGAGTTCTACCCGTCGTACGGTCAGGCCATGGCGCTCGGCGATGTAGTCGAAGCAGGCGTTCACCGCGCCGTATTCCTGGTCCGTCATGAGGATTTCACCACCCACTTTCCAGGTTACGCCCTGGGCGAATACGCTGAGCGCCATGGTGGTATTCTGCACCAGGGCGATGCGCTCGGGCCGTGTGCCCACGAAGGTTGCCAGCTTCTTCCTGGATTCTTCGACGATGGGCCAATACTGTTGCTGATGCTTCAGCGGATCGCTGTCGAAAGCCCGCATAGCTTCGGTCACCCGGTCGACTACGGGCTTGGGAGACGGTCCGACGGAGCCACCCTGAAGAAACGCTATATCGGGTTCGAGGTAAAACTGATCTCGGCGGATCGCCTTCCAGAACGCGTCGTCCGGTGCGGGCAGCGCGCCAGGCAGGGTCGAACTCTGATCGGCTTTCATGCAGGAACTCCTTTGTGTTCATGGACGCTACGGAAATGGTCTGAAATCATCCTTATTCACACGCGGATGTTGGAACAGATTAGCGGGTACTGCCTGACGGTAGGTCCTGCATGACGGTCTTTTCGATAGTTCCGGTTCGGCGCTCTGTATAAACGCGATACACCGTGCTACAAGACAACCCCGGACACCTTGCGGAACGCGCGGATCACGTCGTCCACGTCTTCGTCCTTCAGTTGTGCAGGCAGGGGCAGTATGCGCGCCCGATCCAGCAGGTCGTCGCTGCGTGGCAGCATGCCGGCACGGTATTCCATGGGGCTCTCGGCGTTGAAAGGACAGGTCCATGGGCATCCGGCCGTTGTGATCGGGGCCTTGTTCAGCAGGTTGGACATGTACCGGTACTGGTGAATGCCGCCATGGGGTTCCCCCGCGGGAACGCCTTCCGCGCGCAAGGCGGCGGTGAACCGAACGGCTGCCTCGGCCGATTCATGGATCCACGAAAAATAGGCGCCGCTGTCGCCGTCCGGATCCACGATGCGCCGTAGCCGGATGCCCGGCGTCTTTCCCAGCGTCTCCCGAAGCCGCGTCTGGTGGCGTCGCATGCCTTCCAGGATGCCGGGCAGCCTGCCCAGCTGGACGAGTCCCAGTGCGCCCCGCAATTCGTCCATGCGGACGCCCATGCCAAAGGTCTCGAACAGCGAACCTTCACCGGTAGAAACGCCTTCGATGTCTCTTTCGAAACCCGTATCGTGGAAGCACACCGCTCTCCGGAATACTTCTTCGTCGTCGGTGGTGATCATTCCACCTTCACCCGTGGTGAAGTTCTTGTTGTACTGCAGGCTGACGGCGCCCACGGTTCCCATCGATCCCACGAGCCGGCCGTTTATGCGTGCGCCAGCGGCCTGGGAACAGTCCTCAAGGACGGGGATCCCGTGCCTGTCGGCGACTTCCGCGATAGCGGGCACGTCGGCAACCGTTCCGGCCATATGCACGGCGACGATGGCACGGGTTCGGGGAGTAATGTGCCGTTCGATGTCGCCGGGATCGAGGTTGAGGGTGTCGTCGATATCGGCCAGTACGGGTACGGCCCTGAGGTGCACGACGGCATTGACGTCGGCGATCCACATGAAGGCGGGCATGATCACTTCGGTGCCAGGGCCCACGTCGAGTGCGGCGAGCGCCACGGAAAGGGCCGTGCTTCCGCTGTGGGTGGCCAGGGCGAAGCGGGTGCCGACGTAACGGGCGTACTCCGCTTCGAACCGGTCGACCTTGCCCAGCGGCTCGATGCCATAATACCGGAAGGGCGATCGGGCCTCGATGACCTCAATGGCGGCCCGTTTCTCTTCCTCTCCGTACGTTGATCCACCGGGAATCAAGGGCGGCCATTCCGCCGAACGTACCGGAACTCCGCCGTCGATTGCAAGAGATTCCGCCATGAACATCTCGCCTCAACGATCAAATCAGGTTGGTCCAGGGAACGGTTTAATCGGGATTCAGGACTATAATACCGCGAGCAATACGTTACAAGCACAATTTAAGGGGACCTTGAGGCATGCAGAGATCAATGGTCCATGCTCGACAATCGGTTCCCCACGTCGAGTAGGCGATCCTTCCAGGCAAGTCTGTCGAGCCAGCAGTCGGGAATGCCTGACAGACCGTAGAGGGCGCCGGCAAGCTGTCCCGTCACCGCGGCTACCGTGTCGGCGTCGTCGGCCAGGTTGGCCGCAAGCAGTACGGCGTTGCGGAAATCGGACGTGCGGGCGACCGACCAGAAGGCGGCTTCCAGGGTATCGACCACGTATCCGCTCGACCGGATCGTATCCCGTTGCCGCCCGCGCCAGCTCCCGTTCAGAATCCGTACGATGGCCGGTGCGCCGTTGAACCGCCTGGGGGCGAGGACATCCGGCCGTGGCGAGCCGGCGATGGCGTCCGCCAGGAGTTCTGCAAAGGCCCGGCAGGCATCCACCGCTTCCTCGGCTGCGTGCGTAGTCCGGGACTGTTCCGCGGCGCAGGAGACGAGCCGCGCCCTGTCACTCCAGAAGCGCAAGGCGACCGGGGCCAGGCGCATCAGCGAACCGTTTCCCGCGCTGCGCGGGTCGGTCGAACCGGCGAGGGGATCGCCGGTTCTCTCATAGCGCGAGAGGGCCTTGCTCGTGGTGATCCCGATGTCGAAACAACTCCCCGTACAGGAGTATTCTCCTTCCCGCCACCAACGGACGAAACGGTCCACCAGATCCTTGCAGTCGAGGGTCTCGGTCGCGGCCAGGCTTTCGGCAAGGGCCAGCGCCATAGTGGTGTCGTCGGTCCAGGAGCCGGCAGGCAGACCGAAAGGACCGCCCCGAACCATGTCCTCCAGCCGTTCCTGCGCGTCGCGAGGCTGGAATTCGAGCGTCGTACCGACCGCGTCCCCCACCGCGAGACCCAGAAAGGCGCCGAGCGCGCGGTCCCGAATGCTTTCCGCAGTCGCGGAAGGTACAGCTGGCGCTTGCGGCGCGCACTGCGCAATGTGGTCCTCCTGGCTCAACTGTTCGATGGCGTTTTTGGAACGGGCCGCTCGAACGCGCAGCATCGCTGCATCCGGCCTCTCTCCAAATTCGACGAGCAGGCGGGCGGCTACGGTACCCGCGCGGCCCAGGCCGCCCTTGCAGTGGACGAGCACGTCGAAGCCGAGACGCAGCCGGTCTCGAATAGCCTCACCCGCGACACGCCAGGCATCCTCGAAGTCGGGTCCGGGCGGCTGCCCGTCCGGGATTGGCAGATGCCACCATTCCATGTGACGGTCCGCAACCGCCGTCGGAAAATCTCGCACATCGAGCGTGTCCAGTTCCCTGTGGGTGATCAGGCTGACTACCGCGGTCGCGCCCCACCGCTGGACCACATCGAGGTCCAGGTTCAGGTCGCGTTTCCAGTTCCCGGCGATCCCATGCGGGTCCATCTTGCCGGGGCACAACGTGATTCCGATGCGGCCGTAACCGTCATCGGGCCGTACCGGATCGATTCGGAGTGGATGACTCTCGCTTGTCTTCACATACGACATGGCTGGCTGTCCTATCCACGGTCTTCCAAACTCTGCAACGTTGCCACCAGATCTTCCGCTGTTGATTTTCCGGGACAAGGATTGGCCATCTGTCAGAGGACCGCTGGTCGGCATCGAACCGCCGTCTCGTCCGACTGTACCGGTACCATGACATTAACTCGAATAACCGGTTGATACAAGCCAAAATCGTGATGGCAGAACGGCACGTGTACTGATCCCCCTGGATGCCTCAATCAGTACAGGTTTTCCCTTGACAGTACGCAGGCGCGTTCATATCTTGGGCGGCGTCCGGGGCTGTAGCTCAGCTGGGAGAGCGCATGAATGGCATTCATGAGGTCAGCGGTTCGATCCCGCTCAGCTCCACTATTCGATGGTGGCGACCTTACCATGAATGACAGTCCCTGGTGGATCGAGCGAAGTACAGGCCGACCCATCGACATGTAAAGACCCTTCATACACAGTCGGCAATCCGTATACAGCGCGCACTATGCTCAGTACCACCTGCACAGTAATTCGCAGTATACCGGCCCTAAGTCGCTTATACTCTTTGTGGCGGCTGCCGATCAGTTTGTTTTTCCTGATCCTGATTCCTTCCTTCCTTTTCGCAGGACCCCTTTCATCCGTAGATTCGCCAACCGACGCTTTTCCCTTCTCAGCGTCGGTTTTGTCTTTACCGTCCTCGAATGCGCCTGATTCGAGCGGGTCGGCAGGTCCTGCTGCCATATCCGGTTTGACGAACGGCGCGTACGCCGCCGATCCGAGTGAAACAACCGGTCCGTACGTGGAAGAACAGAACGGCGCTTCCGGGTTTTCCCTTCTTACACCTTACCTGGAAGGATCGAATCGCGTCGCGGCGCCGGAACCGCCCTGGCCCGATTTCGGCCGGTTCGACGTGCCAATCAGCTACAACGACCGGGTGAAAAAGGCGATTTACATTCTGCGGAACGATGCCTTCGATGTATTCGCCGAATGGTTGAGTCGCACGAACCGGTACCGGGCCATGATCCAGTCGATTCTCTCCAGGTCCGGACTGCCCGGTGACCTGATCTACGTCGCCATGGTGGAGAGTGGTTTCGATCCCCGAGCGCGCGCACCGGACGGCGGCGCGGGCCTGTGGCAGTTGTCGCAGCAGGACGCGGAAAAGTACGGTCTGGCTCTAAGCGACGAGGTCGATGAACGTTACGATCCTGTAAAGTCGACACGGGCGGCGGCGGCGAGGTTCAAAGATCTTTACCTGGAACTGGGCAGTTGGGATCTCGTTCTCGCGGCGCACCATGTTGGCGCGACACCCCTGCGCAAGTCCGAAGGATTGAGCCTGTGGAACATGAGACTGCCCAGGCAGTCGATTTCCTTCGTGTCCTTCGTCATGGCGTCGGCCATTATATCCATGTCGCCGGAGGAATACGGTTTCGAGCCCCTTGGAGGCCTTCCGCAGATCCATGAGTCTGTACCGGTTCAGAGACCCATGGTCCTGGAGGAAGTGGCCGAGGGCATGAAGATCCCGGTCGAGCAACTGCGCCACCTCAATCCGGAACTGCGTCGGTGGAAGGCCGTGCCGGGGTACAACCTCAAGGTGCCGCTGGGTACGATGCGGTCCTACGCTACCTGGGCCGGTATCGAGCCCCCTGGACCGGATCCGTCCGAGTCGACGTTCTACAAGGTAAGGCGAGGCGACACCCTCGCGCGCATTTCCCGCCGCTTCGGGGTGCGAACGGGCGATATCATTGCCGAAAACAACATACGCCGGCCGAATCGTCTCAGGATCGGGCAGGTCCTTACCATACCGTTATACGGCTCATCGATCCGTTCGGCGAATCGATCCATTCGTTATCGGCAACCCAGGGCCGTTCCCCCGCCCGATCCCTCGACCCACCGGGCCATCTCGTACCGTATCAAACGAGGGGATACGCTCGCGAGCATCAGCAACCGGTACGGTGTATCCATGGCAAACCTGCAGGACTGGAACAAGTTGAGCAACCCCGGCGACATCATCGCCGGCCGTGCGCTGACGATATATCTCCCCCGGCCACGGGGCGCCGCGACTGGCGGTGCGTCGACCTCAAAACGCGGCGAAGGCGGCGCGGCGGAATCGAACTTCGTCGTCTACACGGTCAAACCGGGAGACACACTCTGGGATATCGCCCGTGCCCACAATGTGACCGTGGGCACGCTTCGGAGGGCCAACGGACTCGACAGGCGCAACGCCATACACCCCGGCGATCGTCTCCGCATCGATCTGTCCGATTCCCGGTGAACTGCGCTCCGTATATCGTGTGAAATGACGTGCACGCAGTCATCCCGTGACTGCCCATCGAAACCCCGCGACTTTTGCACCCCCAAACAATCGATTGCAGGTCCATTTCCCACCGCCCCTGAATTCCAAAAAGTCATTGACATACTTAAACTAACGTGATATTTTGGTCACAGGTTATCACGTCCAATCAGGCTTTAGGACTGACCGTGTTTTACATGTAAAACCGGCTGGCGGAGCATTGTAATGTCTCGCAAATCTGACTGGATTATCGGCGGTATGCTTGGCGGCGGAGTATTGGTTATCGTGGTCGTGATGCTGTTGCTCATCGCCGGTCCCATGCTGAGTAGCGACAGTTCCTTTTCCTCAATGGGAGGCGGCCGGATCGCGCTGGTCGAAATCAGGGGAACGATCACCCGGGCTGAGGACACGGTCAAGCAGATCATCAAGTACCGCGAGGACGATTCCGTGCGGGCCATCGTGCTCCGCATCGAGAGTCCCGGCGGGGCCGTAGCCCCCACGCAGGAAATCTTCGATGAACTGCGCAAGACCCGGGAAAAGGGCAAGGTTATCGTGGCTTCCATGGGAACCGTGGCGGCTTCGGGCGGTTACTACATCGCCTGTGCGGCCGATTCCATCGTGGCCAATCCCGGTTCCATAACCGGCAGCATCGGCGTGATCACCGAGGTGCCTAACGCAGAAGGACTGCTGAAAAAGATCGGCATCGACTGGCGGGTTGTCAAAAGCGGCCGGCATAAAGACATCGGTTCGGTGAGCCGAGGCATGACCGACGAGGAATTGGGGCTCATACAATCGGTAGTGGACGACGTATACGATCAGTTTGTCGAAGCGGTAACCAGATTCCGGCCATTATCCCGCGAAGAAGTGGTTGAACTCGCGGATGGGCGTATCTACACGGGAAACCAGGCACTGCCTCTGGGTCTCGTGGACCGCCTCGGTACTTACCAGGATGCGATCGCCCTTGCCGGCAGGATGGCCGGCCTACCGGAAAAGCCCAACGTGGTCCGGCAGCGGCCCAAGACATTTTTCGAGATGCTGATGGATAACATGGAGACGATGACCGGTCTGTATTCGCCGGGCATTGTTGAATACCGGTATCGCTGAACCGAACGAACATCTACGATCAAGGAGAATGGTATGACTAAGGCCGATATCGTGGCTCGTATCGCACAATCCACCGGGATGACCAAGGTGGACACCGCGGAAGTGCTGAACGCGTTGCTTGATTCCATCTCTTCCGCGCTGGGCAGGGGCGAAAAGATAGAACTGCGCGGATTCGGTATCTTCAAAGTGAAGGAAAGAAAGGCGCGTGTCGCCCGCAATCCCAAGACGGGGACGGGCATCAAGATCCCTCCATGCGTCGTGCCCGTTTTCAAACCGTCCGATCACCTTAAGAATCGTGTACAGAAGGAAGACTAATCTCAAAGGGAGACAAACGTGCCCAGTGGCAAGAAACGGAAGCGTTCCAAGATCGCTACCCATAAGCGCAAGAAACGCTTACGGGCCGATAGGCATAAGAAGAAGTAACCTGCGGTAGATCGGTAGCGGGTGTCCCCGCGGGGACGCTCCGCGCACCGTATACCGTCCCACCGCGAAGTCCTACCTCGCCTCGGGATAATTCTCACCGATATAGAGATCCGTGAAGATCACGGTTTTGCCGCCGAATCGGTTGGTTTTGAGCCCCCTGAGCCATGGCTTGAACAGAGCGTTGGCCATAGGATGGAAGATGAAGGCGGCACCCGCCTCCTCGACCAGGATGCGTTCGGCCCGGCGAAAGATTTCCGTACGCCTGCCGGTGTCTATTTCCTGGTCCGCCTCGTCCAGCAGGGCCTTAAACCCGGCGTTCTCGAAGTCGTGGCGGCTGCGCCCCCTGGTACCGGGTCGCCAGATCATGTCCAGCATGTTCTTGGGATCCCGGTAATCCCCAAAGAAGGGCACCAGTCCCAGGTTAATGTTCCAGTTGAACATGTAATTGGTGAATACCGGGTAATCGGCACTTCGAAAAGTAATGTCGATGCCCAGGTGTTCCTTAAGCATACTCTGGATCACTTCCGCTACCATCCGGATATCCGGCCGTGGCTGCCTGAGCCACATCTCCATCGTCGGGAACCCCCGGCCACCTGGATACCCGGCCTCGGCCAACAGCCTCCGCGCCTTTTCCGGGTCGAAGTCCAGGAATTCCTTGTAGTCGCCGTGGGCGTCAAAAGTGACCGGCAGCATGGAATAGGCGGGTACGGCCGCATCGTGAAGCACGACGCGGCAGATCGTCTCCCGGTCGATAGCCCGTGCGATGGCGCGCCGGACCCTGGCGTCGCTGAAGGGGGACTGCCGCGTATTGAAGAAGATGTACCACGTGCCGTCGGTCGGGTTGGAGATGAGTTCCGAACCCAGTTCGGGATCGCGCCGTACGCGTATCAACTCGTTGGCCTGTACCTCGGCAAAACCCACTTCGTCGTTCTCATAGGGCAACAGGTTGGCCGTCGACGGATGGCGGAATACGCGGTGTATCTTCTCCACGTAGCCCTTGATGGGGCCGTCGTAGTGGGGATTGAGTTCGAAGTCCATGTGGCTGCCGTGCTTCCACTCCGTCAATCGATAGCTCGAGTTGGTAACGCAGTTCTCTTCCTCGGTCCACTTGGGACCGTACTTCTCCACCTGCCACCTGGGCACCGGCATGGAGGTGGGGACGGAAAGGATCAGTCCCAGGTAGGGCGCGGGATGGGTGGCTTCCACGGTCAACGTATGGTCGTCGATGGCCTTGACGCCCAGCATGGCGGGATCGGCATTCGGGGTCTGGCTAAATGTCTTGGCGCCCACGATGTCGCTGTAGAAGGCGGCGTACGGATTGGCCGTCTCGTAGGACAGGGCCCTTCGGTAGGTGTAGACGAAGTCGTGGGCCGTGACGGGCCTGCCGTCGCTCCACTTTCCCGTTTTGCGCAGGTAGAAGGTCCAGGTTTTCCCGTCTGGAGATATTTCCCAGCGATCTGCCGCGGCCGGGATGAGGTCGCCGTTTTCGTCCTTTGCGACCAGGGTTTCGAATAGGAATTCGTTCCACTGTCCCACGTAGAGGTTGACGCTTACGTCCAGGCTCGCGGGCTCGTCGCGCATGAAAAGGTAGGTCTGGTATTGCAGAGGCGCCGCGTCGTGGGGCAACTGTTTGCCAATGGAATTGAAGACAGCAGCGGCTCTTTGCGAAACCGCCGGACCGGCGCCGGCGAGCAGTGCGCAAATACATCCCAGCGCTATGACACCCGGAAGGGCCCAGGTCCATCTCCTGGCCATGCTCAAACGCCCGGGGCTGGCAGACAGGAATTTCTTGAAGTCGATCATACGCTTCCTTCGGGTATCCACCCCATCTGTGCGCTTGCACATACCTGTTTTACCCGCTGTTTTCCCTTCATCAAGTGGACTTCTCTCCTAAGGTCGATACGACCGACCACCGGTCGCCGACCAGTTGCACGGCCAGCCGTAGTGCCTCGCCCAGGTTTCCGGCGTCGGCGATGCCCCTGCCCGCGATATCGAAGGCGGTGCCGTGATCCACGGAGGTGCGGATGATCGGCAGACCCAGGGTCACGTTAACGGTGCGGTCGAAGGCGATGGCCTTGACCGGGATATGTCCCTGGTCGTGGTACATCCCGACGATTCCGTCGAAATCGCCCTTGCGCGCCCGCATGAAAACAGTGTCCGGCGGCAAAGGACCCATGGTCCGCCAACCCCTCGCGCGCGCCTTCTCGAGGGCAGGTGCGATGATCCGGATTTCCTCGTCACCGAAGAGACCGCCTTCGCCGGCATGGGGATTCAGTCCGCAGACGGCAATCCGAGGATCTGCCACGCCCATGCCGACCAGCGCGCGGCCGACCAGGTCCACGGTGACCAGGATTTCCTCCTCGGACAGACGGGCGATGGCGTCTCGAAGGGAGACGTGGGTCGTCGCGTGGGAGACCAGGATCCCGTCGAAGGCAAGCGCAAGCCGGTACTTCTTCGTACCCGTGACTTCGGCCAGCAACTCGGTGTGGCCTGGATAAGTGTAACCCGCAAGGCCCATGGCCTCCTTGTTGAGCGGCGCGGTAACCATGGCCCCGATCTCTCCGGTCATCGCAAGTCGAGCGGCCAGCTGTACGGATTCCACGGCAAGGCGTCCGGCTTCGGACTGTACCTCTCCATGAATCAGTCCTTCGATTTCCAGGTCCATGGCGTTCAGGACGTCCACCGTGCCATGGCGGTAAAAACCCGTTACAGGACGGTCGGTCAAGTGGATATCCGGGCTGCGGCCGGTCGATCTGCCGTCGTGGTTGACCGAAAAATCGACTTCCGCCAGTGGCAGGGCTCGGCGGATTACTTCATCATGCCCGATGACCAGTGGGCGGCATAGATCGTAGACCCATTCCTGCGAGAGGATCTTGACGATTATCTCCGGTCCCACGCCGTTCGGATCGCCCAGCGTAATGCCGATGACCGGCCGCTCATCCTCACCGCTAACGTAAAGCTTACCATGCCCGCGCTTGCCGCCAACGCAGTCGTCTGATACAGGTGGGGAAAGTCGATCCATGGCCTTTACCAACGTTTTATCGTCGCCGTAGGATCCGGGCTTTATGACCACCTGCACCCCGTCGTGGGGACCGCCTGACACAACGGCCAGGGCTACGCCCGTTTCAATTCCGCCGAGGATCCATGCGCCGTCACTGTCCAGTTCGCGAAAAACGCGTCCCGCGGTCTCTCCTCCCGTGAGTACGAGGCCGCCCAGGTCCACGCCGGCGAACAGGCGGCGGGCGACTGCGCCCAGGTTCTCGATGACCATCGAGGCGGGATCGCGACCACCGGCTTCCTCCGCCAGCCGTTTGAACCATTCCTGAAGGTTGGACTGGCTGGGCCGTTTCGGGGTCAAGACCGCGTTCCGTCCATCCGTCAAGGCTTCCGCGGTGAGTTTTACCACGCGTTCCACCTCGTCGTGGCGGTTTTGCCCATTGACGATCAACAGGGGATCGAAGGGGCATATAGCCGCCGAATTTCGACCGCTAACTTCCTCGACCTGGCGGACCGTTGTTTCGTGCAGGCCGCAGGCGAAAACAAGGACGGGACTGTCCTTCCGCATCTGCGTGGGCACCGATGCGCGCGGTCTTCGCAATGATGCGGAGGTGCGCGGTTTTTGCATCTCCGCCAGCCTTTCCGCCAGGGCGCCGGCCATGCCAGCGGAACCGCAGAGCAGCGTTGATTCCATCTGAGTCACCAGAGATCGCGCTTCAGTTGATTCGGTACAGTCTCCAAGGACAGCGTCCAGCACTCCGTTCCAGTACCTGGGATCGGCCATGTCCACCACCGCCGTGGTCCCCTGGTCGGCTTTGATCCCGGCAATCGCCCGCCGGATAGTTGCGGTGCCGCCCAGGACGGCTTTCAAATCGATGTGAACCGTCTCACGGCTGGAAGCGTTCCCCAGGAGATCCGGGATGAAGGCATGTTGCGGCGGGATGTCGGGACCCGCCATGTCAGCGCGCCCTACCGGAACACCGTGAAGCAGTTGATAGCCACCGACCGTGGTCCGACCCAGTTCAGGGAAAGCCGGTGCGCATACCGCCAGGCCGAAGTCCATCATGCTGCAGACCAGGTCGAGTTCGAGGGCGACGTGTCCCCTGAGCGTCGAGTCGATTTTCTTGTATATGATCGATCCCGATCGGACCCGTATCGCCTCGCAGGCCGCACCTACGCGCTCGATCGCCTCTGCGTCGCCGCTGGAGCGCGTGTTTGTGTCCAACACGACGATGTCCGCCGAATCGAATCGATCCAATCGGTCTGGATTGGAAAGCACCGCCACGGTGAAACCCCGCTTCACGAAGGGAATCGCGGCGTCATGGGCGCCGGCGAGGTCGTCGGCGAGCAAATACAGGGGCTTGGTCGTAGAATTGGGTTTCATATCGATCAGGAAGGTTTCTTCTACGGCAGATGCGGGGCTTTTTCCGCGCGAATGGGATTCAAATCCGAAGTGATTATCGAGGCGCGATATCGAGACCGGCCCGTTCCTTGATCTCTTCCCAGGAGGGCTCGATGGGCGCGGCGCGATCTACGAGTTCAGACATGACTTCCGGCCACTTGGCGCCCGAGCCGGTGACCAGGCACACGACGGTCTCGTCGGAGGCAAGACGACCCGCACGGGCGGCCTTGACGGCCCCGGCGACGGATGCCGCCGACGAGGGTTCGACGAGGTAGCCGCTCTTCGCGAGCAGGCGCACCGCCTCGACAATCTCGTCCTCGGTGACGTCGGTCGCGTCACCGCCGGAATCGTAGATGGCCCTGAGCGCCGCGGGGCCTCCGGTGTCGTCCCGAATGGAAAGGGCGATAGAACTCGGATCGGGGTGGACGATTACGTCGCTGCGTCCCTGACGGAAAGACTGAACGTACGGGTTGCATCCCGCCGGTTGCACGCCATGCATGACCGGTTTCCTATCGACGAGGTCCAGCGCATGGATCTCGTTGAATCCTTTCCACGGACCGTACAGCGCGTCGCCCGCGGCGATGGGGCAGAACATTCGATCGGGAACGCGGCCGCCGAGTTGTACGTAGATTTCGAAGGCGATGGTCTTGTACCCCTCGACCCCGAAGGGCGTGCTTGTCGGCATGGGTGTCATGGTCGTCGAAGGATAGTAGCCATGGTCCCGTATCAGCGTGTCCAGGTACTGGAACCGGTCTGCCAGTACGAAGGCGTGACCTCCGTACAGGACGATCATATCCCGCTGCAGCATCGATGACTCGGGATGGCAGAGGATGATGCAGGAATCCATGTCCGCGGCGGTGGAATAGGCCGCGGCTGAGGCGCCGTGGTTGCCCGTGGTACTGGCCGTGATGCGGGTGTAACCCAGGGATTTCGCCATGGATACGGATGAAGCGTGGAATCGGTCCTTGAAAGCCCAGGTGGGGTTGGTCGTCTCGTTCTTGATGTACAGGTTCGAAAGCCCGGCAGCTTCACACACAGCCCGGGGTCGCACAAGCGCCGTATTCCCCTCGCCCAGGGAGATCTGCGCCGACGGATCCCGCAACGGCAGCAGCGCGTCGAAACGCCAGATACCGTGACCGGCACGGCCCCAATCCTCCACGTTCAGGTCGGCCGCGATCGCCTTGTAGTCGTAGGCCACGGTCAACGCGGCCGCATCGCTGTTCGCCTGGTCCGCCTGGTCCGCCTCGTTCACGCAGGCCGGGCAGCCGAAGAACATTGGTTCCAGGGGAAACTGGGCATCGCATCGGGTGCAGGTGAGGCCGAGAACGGACATGGTTTTCTTCGGGTTTGAACCGGTCGTATGCCGGGAATTTGTGCCGTGACGAAGAGAGGTGATCACTCCAACGCGATACCAGACTCGCTACCCGAAAAATATACTTCCGCGTTCGGCAGGTGTAAAGGACAACAGGATGCGCCAACCGTGCGCCTGCCGCGCGCCTGTACCAGGTATCCCTCGTTTATTCCCACTGCCTGGGCTCGATCCGGTTATCCTTGACACGGGAGACGGCGTAACGATATGATCCCTGAACCATACCGGGGACGCGGATTACTTGGACCGGCCGACAAACCAAAGGATGCAACTCCATGTCAATGCAGACACTGCCCCACGGCCTCTGGCCGGTGATGCTCAACGCTTTTCACGAGGACGGATCCATCGACCGGTCCGGCGTGGACGCCCTTACCGACTGGTACATCGACCGGGGCTCCGCGGGACTGTTCGCCTGCTGTGGTTCCACCGAGATGTTTGACCTGGACGATGGAGAGCGCCTGGACGTTACCCGGCGCGTCGTAAAACGGGCAGGCGGCCGGGTGCCCGTAGTCGCCACCGGCACCTTCGGCGGCCCCGTCGAGGATCAGGCCGCTTTTGTCAAGCGCATGGCCGATACGGGCGTGGACGCGGTGGTTGTCATCGTTTGTCTCCTGGCCGACAGGAACGAGGACGAGGAAATACTAAAGCGGAACATGGAGCGGCTACTCGAGTTGACAGACCGTGTTCCGCTGGGACTTTACGAGTGTCCGACACCCTATCACCGGCGCCTGTCGCCCGGACTGTTCGGGCATCTGGGCGAAACCGGCAGATTCCTCTATCACAAGGATACCGTCTGTGACATCGATCTGCTCCGTCTGAAGATCGACGCCGTACGTAACACGCGGCTCGGTGTCTACAACGCCCACTTTGAAACCGGCCTCGAAGGGCTTCGATACGGGGCCGCCGGTATTTCTCCCGTTGCCGCCAATGTTTTTCCCGAATTGTTTGCCTGGCTGTGTGCCGAGTACGATGAACAGCCGGGTACGGCGGAGGAAGTACAAAGGATGATGACGTCCCTGGCACCGGTCGTGAGCAACAAGTACCTCGTAACCTGCAAAAGGTACCTGCAGCGTATCGGCCTGCCCATCACCACCCGCTGCCGTTCAACAGACGCCAGTCTGACGGCCTTCGACGAGGGACTGATCGATGGACTGCAAACGTCGATCGAACGATTCGCCGAGGCACTTGGCATCAGCCGTTCCGTAGCCGTTTAGCCCGCCCGTTTCCGCCAGGAAGATCGCCCTGATAGGGACGCGGTCAGATATCCTGGTCTTCGTCCAGTCGCTCGATGTCCACGTAATAGGCACCCTGGGTTTCTCCTGTTTCGTCGATGAACGAAGCATTCAGGATCGTCGTGCCGGTATGGCAGACATCGAGGGTGAACAAGGTGGCTACATCGCCGGTTTCTACGGACTTCCGGTGTTCATCGTCGAATAGTTCAAGGCGTGCTTCGACGGGCTGTATCTTCACGGCGTCGGCGTCCTCGGGGGCGTAGATGAGATACCGCGCTTCCTCCTGAGGGATCGTTCCATCGATGGCCAGTTCACGCTCTGAGGGAAGCGGTGGAGGGAGAACCGGTAGCGGCCTGCCCGCTCGATCTCTACTGCCCAGATCCCGGTGCTTTGCTTGGCCTGGGCAATGTGGGTCTGGTGCCAGGCGACGTCGCCCAGAACGTCCATGGCGCACAGGCGCGTGGGATTTTCGGCCGGATCGCCGAGGGTGATGGGACAGTATGTTTCCAGCCCAGGTGCGATCTCTTCCCACCACGCATCGTGGGCGCTGCGCAGTTGGTCCACCACGTCGGGATGGTCCTTTGCCACGTCCCTAAGCTGACCGGGATCGGCCTTGATGTCGTACAGTTCTTTTCCCCTGACCAGTCGCCACTGGCGCGTCAAGACGGCGTTGGTCCATTTCTCCGGCGGTACGGTGTCCTGCCGATACTGAAGGAAATGGACACGGTCCCCGGTCAGGTCCGCACGGCCGCCATGCAGCAGCGTCGCCATGCTTTGCCCGTCTATCGCAACGTCTGCAGGCGGATCCAGACCGCACAGTTCGATGAACGTGGGCAGCACATCGACGTGGAGGGTCATTTCGTCGACGTCCCTTCCGGCACCGAGACCGCCGCCGGGCCAACGAAGCAGGAAGGGCACGCGGTGGCCGCCATCGTAGTAAGAACCCTTCTTGCCCCGCATCCCGGCGTTGTATCCACGGACCACGTATTGGTCGTCATCCAGTTCACTGCCACCGGAACTGCCGTTGTCGGTCATGAAGACCAGGATGGTGTTTTCTTCCAGGCCCAGTTCCGCAAGCGTTCGCCGCAGACGACCGAAGTTCTCGTCGATATTCGCGATCATGCCGCAGAAAGCCGGTTCCGGCACGTTCGGATTGTCCCGGTAAGGGTGTGCGTATTCCTCGGACACGAGATAGGGGGTGTGCGGGGCGTTGGTCGCGAGATAGACGAAGAACGGCGCGTCTTCGCCCGCGCATCGCTCGATGAAACGGATCGCCTCGTCGAACCACACGTCCGTGCAGTACCCGGCGTGTTCCACGGGATCACCGTTGTGGAAATAGGTGTCGTCAAAGTAGTTGTTTCCCCAGAAATCGGGGGTCTGTCCCACGCCGCCGCCCTTGTGGGCCACCACGTGCTGGAAACCCCGGTCCTGCGGCCGGTAGGGATAGTTGTCGCCCAGGTGCCACTTGCCGAACATGGCGGTGCGGTAGCCCGCGGCGCCGAAGACGTCCGCCATGGTCGTCTCCGTCCTCCGCAGGATGGACCGACCCCAGCAGGTCGCCCAGGCGCCGTTCCGCACGGGCCGGCGGCCGGTCATCAGCGCTCCCCTCGTCGGGGTGCACAGGGGCGACACGTGGAAGTCGTTGAGTCGCACCGCGTCGTCGTGAAAGGCGTCGATACAGGGTGTCTTCAACCACGGATGGCCCGTGCATCCCAGGTCGCCATAGCCCTGGTCGTCCGTAATGACCAGGACGACATTGGGTCTTTTACCGGTCATCGAATCGGTCCTCCTGGTACTTGAGATCGCGTTAGGCACAGGTAGGCGAGTGGAGCTTTGCCCGGTTTTATTAGGTAAATCGCGGCACCGGGTTCCCAATCGAACATCCAGCGGAGCAGGCGCTAATGAAGAAACAGCCGCAGGCCGGTGTGGGCCACCGCCATGCCGTATTCGTCCGCCGCCTCGGTCACGCCATCGTCCCGCGTCGATCCTCCCGTCTGGGCCACGTACCCCACGTTGCTGCGGCTTGCCCGGTCGATGTTGTCGCGGAAGGGGATCAGGGCGTCCGAGGACAGGCAGATCCCGTCGAAACGTGCGAGATACGCCCTGCGTTCCTCTGCCGAGATCGGCGTGGGGCGTTCAACCAGGTTCGCCAGCATCCGGGCGTCTTCCGTGTCGGAAAGCCGTTCCCACAGGAGGTACTGGTCGACGAGGTTCGTCTTCTCGGTGCGTTTGAGTCCGTCGCGGAAGGGCAGGTCCAGTGTCCGCGGATGCTGTTGCAGGATCCACTTATCGGCCTTATCACAGGCCAACCTGGTGCAGTGGATACGGGACTGCTGTCCCGCGCCCATGCCGATCACCTGGCCATCATACCCCACACACATGGAATTGGATTGGGTGTACTTGAGGGCAACGGTCGCTACGACGAGGGTGTCGAGGACGATATCCGGTATGTCCCTGTTGCCCGTGACTACATGGGAGAAGGTATCCCGCGTGATGACCGCGTCGTTGCGGGGCTGTTCAAGTTGAAGACCGAACAGCGTTCTTTGCTCTACCTCAGAGGGCTCGTAGTCCGGATCGATCTCCAGCACGAGATATCCGCCGCCCTTCTTCGCCTTGAGCACCTCCAGCGCGTCGGGATCGTAACCCGGCGCGATGATCAGGTCCGATACCTCACGTTTCAGCACACCGGCCAGGGACCGGTCCACCACCTCGCTCACGGCCGCGCAGTCCCCGAAAGAACACATGTGATCGCCGCCCCGTGCCCGCACGTATGCGGAAGCCACGGTCGAAAACTCTTTCCTGGCCAGGAACTGGGACGCCAGGTAAGTCTCACTCAGGTTTCCTGCGATCGCCGCTCCCGCGGGACTGGCGTGCTTGAAGGAGGCCGCGGACGCTGTACCCGTGGCTTTCTTCAGTTCCCGAACCAACTGCCAGGCGCCCATGGCATCGATGATATTGACGTAACCCGGCGTTCCATTGAGCACGCGCAGCGGTGACGGAGAAGGGAGGGTCAACCTGGCGGGATGCTGATGGGGATTGAGCCCGTATTTCAGCGATAGGTCCATTAACAGACTTTCTGCGTCCTGGTTTCATTCCGCATCAGAACGGTCTGGGGAAACTGATTGTCCTCGCCGTTCAAATACCTAATGACGCGACATCTTTTCGGCGGTCAATATAACCCCCGTTCCGGTGGCTGGCAATCTCTCTTGTACCGTCTTTCATTCGTGCTATCGCACATCACGCACTGTCCGCAGGGAAGGAGGTTCAACTCGGTCCGTGCACCTGCCAGCATCCATTCCGCGATTCCTTTTCACAATTAGTATTCCCTTGAATCACGCGTTGGTATTCCCTTGTAACATGCGCCGGGCCTGGTCATATTTACGAGGAAATCGAAATCCCCAACCCATCAAAACTCCCCATGAGTAACCTGCTAGTGAAGTGAGATGCCGTCCATGTCTTCACCGACATCCCGAAGGGGACTGCTTCGGGTGCTCGGCCTGATCACGGGCCTGGCCATTACCTTCGGAGGCATCGTAAGCCTCGGCATCCTGAGGGCGCCGGGCGAGGTGGCGGCCCAGCTTCCCGATCCGTGGTGGTACATGGCCACCTGGATCGCGGCTGGCGTATTCGTGTTGCTCAGTACGGCATCCGCAGCCGAAATGGCGACAGCCCTTCCGCGGGCCGGCGCCTACTACGTCTACGCCCATCGGACCCTCGGATCCTTTGTGGGTTTCGTCAGCGGTTGGACCGACTGGTTGAACTGGTGCGGCGCGACGGCCATGACCATCATCGTGATCAACGAGTATCTCCATCTCCTGACGCCGGCGATTCCCCCGTTCAGCCTGTCGCTGTCCCTGGCCATCGCCGTCTCTTTCGCCCTGATCCAGTGGCGGGGGGTTAAGTGGGGAACCGGCCTCCACAACGCCGCGAGCATGATCAAGGCGGTAATTTTCGCCGTACTCATCATCGCATGTTTCGTGCTGGCGGGTGGCGGCGTCTCGGAAACCGAGACGGGCCCACTCCCGGCCATGCCGGGTGGATGGGCCGTGGTCATGGCCTTCATCGTGGCCCTGAGAGGGGTGCTCTACGCCTACGACGGGTGGGTGTTCACCGCTTACTTTTCGGAGGAGATGGAGGATCCGGGGCGGACGATCCCGCGGTCCATGTTCGTGGGGGTAGGGATCGTCATCGCGGTTTACCTGCTGATCAACATCGCCCTGCTTCGCATGCTGCCCATGTCAGAGATCGTTGGGGCGGAAATGGCCGTCGGCCGGGCCGTGGAATCTGTTTTCGGACCACTCGCCGAAACGCTCACTACCGCGATACTGACGGGTTTCATGATCGTGGGGATCAACCTGGGATACATGTTCGCCGCCCGCGTGATTTACGCGATGAGCAGCGACGAGCTGTTCTTTAAACAATGCCAGCGGGTTAACCGGGGCGGCACGCCCACGGTGGCGCTCGTCGCCAGCCTGGCGGCCACGATCATCTTCCTGCTGTTCAGCGGTGGTTTCGAACGTCTCGTGGAGGCCCTGGCATTCTTCACCGTGGTCAACTACGTCATCCTGTTCCTTTCCGTCTTTATCCTGAGGCGAAAGGAACCCGATCTCCCCCGGCCTTACCGTGCCTGGGGCTACCCGTGGACAACGGCGCTCACGCTTGCGGGCGCCGTGGCTTTCCTGGTCGGAAACATCCTGGGTGGCACGGGGGTCAGCCTGACGGCCCTCGTGGTAGTCGTTCTGAGTTATCCGCTGTACCTGCTGTTCCGCAGGATCAATACGCGCTCTTCCGGGTCGTGAGTGGACACCACCTGGTAGCGAGCATGGTTTCCCACCGGGACTCATGACCCTCTTTCGCCGTCATCCGCGTCGCGGCCGCCAGGGCGTAGTGGCGGACGTAGCGTCCCTTGTCTTTCGACGAGATTGCCGACAGGTCGTCGGCCAGGTCCCCGTTCTGCAAAGGTTGTTTCGCCAGGGCGAAAGCGATGTTGCGCCGCACCCTTTCGTCTTGGTCTCTCAGAGCGTCTCGAAGGACAGGGACGTCACCTGGGCCGAAACCCCCGATCACGCCGACCGCTTCGGACACGTTGCGACGTACCCAGGCGTCCTCATCGCCGAGGGAACGCAACAGCGCCGGCAGAGCGCCTGATGCGGGCAGGCCGATATCGCCCAGTATATCCGCGGCGGTGGCACGCACCCACCAGGCGTCATCTACCAGCAGTTCCTCCATTCTCCCAACCGCAGGGAATCCTACTGCGGACAGCGCATAGGCGGCGGGTAGTTCCGATGGATTGCCTCCTGCCGGATTCGTCGGGTTCCTGGGCACATTGGCCAGCGCCTCCTCTTCGCTTGTCGCATGCAGTCGTTCCACGAGCGGCTCTACCGCTTCTTGTCCCTTCCGTCCGAAGGTATACGCCGCTTGTAGCCGCATACTCTCGTCTGGATCGTCCAGGGCTACCAGGCATCGGTCGATGGACGTACCAATGGCTTCAGCCTGGTCGCGGTCCTCTCCCGCCAGCCAGTTCCACATCACCTTTGATACGGCGGGCAGTTCATCGCCTGGTTGGGGCTTCCAGACGCTATTCCCGTTTTCCCAGGCGGGTCCAGCCGGTTCGCGTGAACGGGTAAACTGGAACTTGAGCATGTACCTGTTCTTCGTGCTGACGTTTTGCATGGCCCGGTGCCATGAGTCGAAATTGACAATGGAAACCGTCCCGGCAGGACCGCAAAGACCCAGCGCCGACTCGGTGGTCCGGGACGCGTCGCCGTCGGAGATGTGATTGTGGTGCTGCATGCCGGGCAGGATGCCCGTGGGTCCCATGTCCGCGCTCACGTCCTGGGGATAGTAGAAGGCCATCACCCACCGGCAGCGCGCGTGTCTCACGTTGTGGTCGAAGACATAGTCGTCCTTGTGCCACTGCTGGCCGGAACTGCCCGGCTTGTTCAGGTGGCAGTACCGGTGGGGGTGCATGAGGTAACCGGGCCCGAGCAGACTGGTCAGGGCGCCCCGCACCGCGGGCTGGTCGAAGACCCGCTGGATCTCAGGTATTCTGGGCAGGATGTTGTTTCCGGGGTTGCCTTCCTCTTCGAGCACGGTCTCGATCTTGCGGAACAGGTCCTGGTGAAACTCCTCGGGAAGCCCGGCGTTAACCTGGACATATCCATCCGTAATAAACCGGCGGATGTCATCATCCCGAAGCAGATGGAGGTCTCGGACAGTCATGGTGGTCCTCGCAGATGGATTAACAGGATTGCTTTAATATATAGTAGTAACTTGATTTCTACAATCAAGATAGGTAAATTGCAGGACTAAGTACGAACGGCATGGACTCCTAAAACCCTTCGGCAGCAGGGGATCCGGGCACGAGATCTTTAAATTGAAACACGGGGAAGACATGAACGGCGACAAATACGATCACGGAGCGGTTGAGGCGCGGTGGATCAAGTGCTGGGATTCGGAAGGGACCTACGAGGTCGACCTGAAGGCGGCGCGGAAACCCTACTACAACCTCATGATGTTCCCGTACCCCTCCGCCGAGGGTATGCACGTGGGCAACGTGTTCGCCTACACGGGCTCGGACATCCACGGAAGGTACATGCGCGCAAGGGGATACGACGTATTCGAGCCCATGGGATTCGACGCTTTCGGCATACATTCCGAGAACTTTGCCATCAAGATCAACACCCATCCCGGACGGCTGATCCCGGACAACATCCGCAATTTCACCCACCAGTTCAAGCGCCTGGGAGCCATGTTCGACTGGCGTCACGAGGTACAGACCACGGATCCGGATTACTACCGGTGGACGCAGTGGCTGTTTATCCAGCTTTTCAAAGCCGGACTGGCCTACCAGAAGGAAGCGCCCGTCACCTGGTGTCCGTCGTGCAACACGGTCCTGGCGGCTGAGCAGGCCGAATGCGGAGAATGTGAGCGTTGCGGCACGCTGGTCGAACAACGCAACATGCGGCAGTGGTTTTTCCGGATCACGGCCTACGCCGCGCAACTGCTGGAGAACCTGGAGCGGATCGACTGGTCCGAGACGACCAAGACCGCGCAGCGCAGGTGGATCGGTCGCAGCGAAGGCGCCGAGGTGGACTTCAGACTGGCCGACCGTGACGAGAACCTCAGCGTGTTTACCACGCGTCCGGATACCCTCTGGGGCGCCACCTACATGGTACTGGCGCCTGAACACCCGCTGGTCGATGTCGTGACCACCGGGGATCAGCGTACGGACGTAAGCGAATATGTCAGGGCGAGCGGCCGAAAAACGGCCATCGAGCGAGAGGACGCCACCCGTGAAAAGACCGGTGTATTCACGGGCGGCTACGCGGTCAATCCCGTAAACGACGCCCGGATACCGATATGGATTTCCGACTACGTGCTGATGACCTACGGGACAGGCGCCATCATGGCCGTACCGGCCCACGACGGGCGGGATTTCGAGTTCGCCAGGACATTCGATCTGCCGATCGTGCAGGTTATCAGCGGATCGGTAGAGGTGACCAACGGATACGACGGCGCAGCATCCCTCGAGGAAGCCTATACCGGCGAGGGGACCATGATCAACAGCGGATCCTTCGATGGGACGCACAGCATCGTGGGCGTGGGCGCCGTCACGGACTGGCTGGAGGAGCGCGGCGTCGGCAGGCGGCAGGTCAACTTCAGGCTGAGGGACTGGTGCATCAGTCGTCAGCGGTACTGGGGACCGCCCATTCCAATGATACACTGCGGGGACTGCGGCGTGGTTCCCGTACCCGAGGACCAGTTGCCCGTGGTCCTGCCCCACGTGGAAGATTTCAGGCCGGATGGCACGGGCCGGAGTCCGCTGGCGCGCGACCCGTCTTTCCTGCACACCACCTGTCCCGAGTGCGGTGGTCCCGCCCGGAGGGAGACCGACGTCAACGACAACTTTCTCGATTCGGCCTGGTATTTCTTCAGGTATCCCAGTACGGAACGCGACGACGTGGTATTCGACCGGGAGTCCACGGAGCGATGGCTGCCGGTGGACATGTACATCGGGGGCAACGAGCACGCGGTGCTTCACCTCATGTATACCCGGTTCATCACGATGGCGCTCCACGACATCGGCTTGATATCCTTCTCCGAACCCTTTCAGAAGTTCCGGGCCCATGGCACGATCATCCGGAACGGCGCGAAGATGAGCAAATCCAAGGGGAACGTCATCAACCCCGATGAGTACCTGGACACATTCGGGGCGGACGCCTTTCGCACCTACCTGATGTTCCTGGGGCCCTATCAGGCAGGCGGTGATTTCCAGGACGCGGGTATCTACGGCGTACGGAGATTCTACGACCGGCTCTGGCGATACGTCACAGGGACCGTTTTCAGTGATGCCCCGGTCGAAGACCCGTCGGTGCTCGCGTTGTTGCACGAAAAGACCAGGGATGTCACCGAAGACATGGAAACGCTTCAGTACAACACGGCCATCGCGCGGTTGATGGAATTGCTCAACGGCCTGCAGAACGTTTCCGCCCATCACCGCGAAGCCATTGCCCGGCTGCTTCAGCTGGCGTCGCCCTTTGCGCCTTTTATCACCCAGGAGTTGTGGTCCCGTATGGACGGCGAGGGTATGATCTTCGACGCGACCTGGCCTGAATACGATTCCTCACTCATCGTGTCGGAGACGATCGAATACGTCATTCAGATCAACGGCCGGGTGCGCGATCGGCTCGAATTGCCACCGGGCACATCCCGGGAGGAGATCGAACTCGCCGCCCTGGAAAGCGAGCGTATTCGGCAGTGGACAGACGGCAAGGAGCCGGTCCGCAAGATCTTCGTCCCGGATAAACTGCTCAATATCGTGGTCAAGGGATAGGTCCGCGCGAGTCAGCGTGGATGGGTTCCTTCCCGGACGTCCGTCCCTTGCGGCCATGATCACACCGACCATCCCACCTCCGGTCCAACCATGGCCGCACCGCGCATATCCGTCCTGATGCCGGTTTACAATGCCGCCGGCACGCTTCCCGACACCCTGCGGAGCATCGCCGGGCAGACTCTTGCCGACTTCGAAGTCATCGCCGTCGACGACGGATCGGACGATTCCAGCCCGGAAATCCTGGAGGCGTGGAGCCGCGGGGACAAGAGGATCATGCCGGTCAATGCGGGTCGCGTCGGACTCGTCGCCGCCCTGAACCGGGGGTTGTCGTTGTGCCGTGGAGCTTTGGTGGCCCGCATGGACGCAGACGACCGAATGCATCCTGAGCGTCTCGCCCGACAGGCGTCTCTGCTCGATTCGCGGTCCGATGTGAGCGTGGCCGGTTCGCTCGTGGAAATCTTCGCCAATGGGTCGGTGGGCGAGGGCATGAAGGTGTACGAATCCTGGCTTAACGGCCTCGTTCGCCACGAGGATATCGTCCGGGAGATTTATATTGAAAGTCCGATCGCCCATCCCACCGCGATGGTTCGCCGAAACGAACTGGTGGAACTGGGCGGATACCGGGATCTCGGATGGCCGGAGGACTACGACCTGTGGCTTCGATACCACGCCGCGGGCCGGCGATTCGACAAGGTGCCGAAGGTTCTATTGTACTGGCGGGAACACGCAAGCAGATTGACCAGGACGGATGCCCGGTACTCCGTGGAGAACTTCCTCCGCGTCAAGGCCCACTTTCTCGTCAACGGTCCCCTGGTAGAACGTGACGGGCTGATCGTGTGGGGTGCGGGACAGACCGGGCGCAGATTATCGAAACAACTCGAACGACTGGGCCGGAAGGTCGATGCGTTCGTCGATATTTCACCCCGCAAAATTGGTGGACATCTGCGCGGCGCGCCCGTGATCGGTCCATACGACCTGTCTGGCGCCTGGTCCCTGTATGGTCGTCCTATGCTGGTCGTCGCCGTTTCCTCGCGGGGCGCCCGAAAGTTGATACGCCAGGAGCTGGCGGACCAGGGTCTAAGCGAAGTGGACGACTACCTGTGCGCGGCCTGACGCCCCTGTTTCATGGAAAAGGGGAAATCCCCTTTGGGCTCTTCCCGATTTCCCGGTTCCGGTCCACAATTCCATTGATATCTGATGCTGTGTGTATTAGATTGATAACATCCACAGGAGAAATGCCCAATTATGTATGTTTGATGCGGTCGCGCTTTCCCATTGCGCAACGCGCTTTCCCGGCTGCTCCGGGCGGCAAGCATCCACACAATCCTTCAAGGAGTTCATCATGGTAGACAGGGTAGATAAGACACTGGAAGCCCCGTCCGGTTTTTCCAGGCGAGGCTTTTTGAAAGGGATCATGGTTGGCGCGGGCGCGGTTTCACTGGGGAGTTACGAGGCGGTGGCTCAGATGATTTCCGGACCCAACGTCCGTCCTGTGCGCGGATGGGGCGTTGCTCCAGGACTCGTCCGTCTGAGCGGCAACGAAATGCCGATCGGACCGTCGCCCCGGGCCGTTGAAGCCGTGCTGCAGAACGTGTATTCCTTCAACCGGTACAACCGAAATATGGACTTTTACGCCAAGATCGCCGAGCGGCACGGGCTGCCGGTCGTGGAGCCGATGCCGAACACCTTCACCCCGCCGGATGCATGGGTGACCCTGGGCTGCGGGTCGTCCGAGGTGCTCCACGCGGTGGCTTCCGCCTATTTGAGGGACGGGGCCGAAATGGTCGAGGCATCTCCGGGCTATGGCGGCGTGTACCGTACGGCCGGGGAATACGGCGCGACAGTCAAGTGGGTCCCGTTGACCAGCGACTTTCAGCAGGACCTGGGGGCGATGAAAGCCGCCATAAACGAGAACACGCGGGTGGTCGTCGTGACGAACCCGGGCAATCCGACGGGCGTGCTCGTTTCACCGGACGATTTGAGAAAGTTTGTCCAGGAAGTACCCTCCGACGTGATCGTGTTCGTCGACGAGGCCTATATCGAGTTCTCCAAGCAGCCCGGTGACCGCGTTGGCGCCGCGCAGCTTATCCTGGATCATGCCAACGTTATCGTCGCTCGGACCTTTTCGAAGATCATGGGCATGGCGGGTCTCGGCGTCGGTTACGGACTGGCCCGGCCGGAGGTTATCACGAAACTGAACGCGAACAAGGGCGGCCGTCCCAGCATGCTGTCGACGAACGCCGCCGTGGCCGGTATGGATGATCACGACTACCAGGAGCGCGCAAGGGCGGTGACCTGGGCGGGACAGGAGTACTTCTCCAGCCAGTTCGACGAGATGGGAATCGAGTACGTTCCCAGCCAGTCCAGCTTCATGCTGATCAACGTGCACAAGGACGCGGACGAGGTCGTCCGGAAGCTGAGGGAAGAGTACAACGTTATGGTTGGCAACGGAAAGCGCCGGTGGGAAATGGACACCTGGCTGAGGGTAACTTCGGGCCTGCAGGAGGAGAACGAGGCCTTCATGGCTGCGCTCAAGAAGGTACTGGTAAGCAGTTGACCTGGAGGATGACAATATGTCTAACATGCTAAAAGCGATGAACCTGGCAGCTTCCGGTTTATCGAGACGCAGGTTTCTCAAGGGCTTGACTATCGGCGCCGGCGTGGCGTCCCTGGGCAGTTACGAGGCCGTCGCCCAGATGGTGGCCGGACCCAGGGCCCGTCCCGTCCGGGGATGGGGCGTGCCCGAGGGATTGGTTCGGTTGAGCAGTAACGAGATGCCGATCGGACCGTCGCCCCGCGCCGTTAACGCCATTATGAAGCAAGTCTACGGGTTCAACAGGTACTACCGGGACCGGAGACTGTACGCAATGATCGCGGAACGGCACGGGCTGCCCGTCGTCCTTCCCTCCAATAACTCCGATGGTCCGTCTGGATCATGGGTCACTCTCGGCTGCGGATCGTCGGAAGTGCTCTTCGCCATCGCATCGGCCTACCTGCGCGACGGCGGCCAGATGATCGAGGCGGCGCCAGGTTACGGCGGCGTGATCCGCACAGCGCGGAAGTATGGAGCGAGGGCCCGCCTGGTCCGGGTAACCAGCGACTTTCACCAGGACCTCGACGCGATGAAGGCGGCCGTCAACGAAGACACGCGGGTCGTTGTCATCACGTCGCCGGGCAATCCGACGGGGATCATCGCGCCTTTCGAAGACCTGAAGAAGTTCGTCCAGGGCATACCGTCCAACGTCATGGTTTTCGTCGACGAGGCCTATATCGAGTTCGCCAGGAATCCGGCGGACCGCATCGGCGCCGCGCCGCTGATCCTGGACCATGAAAACGTTATCGTAACCCGCACCTTTTCAAAGATCATGGGCATGGCGGGCCTGCGAATCGGCTATGGCCTGGGCCAGCCCCATGCCATCGAAAAACTCAACGACAACAAGGGCGGCCGGGTAAGCGCGCTGTCGGTGGTCGCCGCGGAAGCCGGTATAGACGATCAAGATTTCCAGGACCGGGCCCGTGAAGTAACCTGGGCCGGTCATGATTATTTTATCAGCCAGTTCAAGGAGATGGGCCTCGAGTACGTGCCCAGCCAGTCCAGCTTCATGCTGGTCAACGTACGCAAGGACGCCGACGAGGTCACCCGTAAGCTTTTCGAAGAGTACAATGTACTCGTAGGAAACGGAAAGCGGCGCTGGCGAATGAATACATGGCTGCGGGTCACCTCCGGTCTCCAGGAGGAGAACGAGGCATTCGTCGCCGCGTTGAAGAAGGTCCTGGTAAGCAGCTGACTGCGCAGGAGACGAAGAGGACCTTGGTCGTATAACCAGTTGACTGGCAGTTGTGTAGCCGGTTGACTGGCGTAGGGCCTTCCAAAAGCAGTCTACGTTACCATGAATCCGCGTGGGGAATCCCGCTGCTGATTGTGATCTCCAGTCCGGGTTCCGGGACCACCCGCCGGGCCGCTTGGGTTGTCATGGTCGAATCCGGCCAGTCCCGCAGGATGCCCCGGACACTTCCCGACGCGCCGTCCAGCATGAGTGCGGCGGCGCTGTCACCCTCACCATCAATCGTTACTGTACCTTCCGGACCGGAAAGCGTTATTCTCTCCAATAAGACAGGCCAGCCTGTCTGCACAGGTAGAATGAACGCAAAGGCGGCCCCAGCGCCGTCGACTATCTCCGCCATCCCGAAAGGCAGCGTGAATAAAGTACTGCCGTCCCTACCATGACCAGTGAGTCGGTACGGACCGCTTGCCTGCGGTAGAGAAGCTGGAGCGTTGACTACAAACGCCGGCTCTAGTTCGAGTGCTCCGTTCTTGTTCACGCCCACCCAGACCAGCAGGTTGCCGGCCGAGAACGTGTTGACCGACGCCAGGGTAATCTCCTGTGATTGACGGTAGAGCAATGCCTTGGTGAAGTGATAGTCGCTGATCCAGCCGGGCTGGCAGTAACTCATGAGGTCAAAGGTCTCCGGACTCACTAACGCGCTGCTTTGGATTTCATGTCCCCATGCGCCGATGGACCCGTCGCCATAGGGGTAGTCGGGGTCTACGCCGTCTGGATAGCCGCACGGGGCGTGACGCAGGTTCACGTTGTGCCCGAGTTCGTGCGCTATCACGCGTGCGTCCAGCGGGGACACGCTCTCGTGACCGGGATACGCGGCAAGTCCGCCCGAAGTGTTGAGGATACCCATAAAGTGTCCGCCGGTACCATCTATGACGCGAATCACGAACACCTCATTTATTAACGCGGTGGCATTCTCAACCACCGGCTCCACCGAAGTCCATACAGGTTTACGAATGTCGAGTTGAAAGTCACCCACCGGCAGGATATCACGGGTCATCCGGAACAGGTCGTCATCGGCGGTCAGGTTCTCGGTAGCCGCCAGAACGGAAAAGTCCGGGTTTTCCAGCCATAGAAAAGGTACCATGGTCAGGTCAAACCTGGGTACCTCCTTCACGTTCATAGCCAGACGCCCCGTCGGCGGTATGCGCCTGCCGATTCCCCGTGCGGGATCCAATTCACCGCCCGGATCGATTTCCACCACCATTTCCAGCCCCGGCTGTACAACAGTGCCAGGGATTTCCTCGTTGGCGGAAGCCGAAAGGTCGCCCTCGCCGGGCTCATCGGGGACCCTCGTGGCCTGCGCTGGTATGTCGGCGGTGTACACGACTGCGTCATTTTGATAGAAGGTGGCCAGTACCTGGGGCATGGTGGCATCGACATCCGCTGCCGCCGTGACGAATACGCGCAAGAGAGCAGGATCACCGGCCACCAGAGGCACTGGATTCCGGAGGGATTGCGTGGCCTGCGTCAGGTACGCCACTGGAACGTTGACAGGGACGCAGTCGGAAACGCGCCTTTCAGGTATTTCCTGCATCCAGGCCTGGATTTCGGCATCTGGCGGTGCGCACAACTGGGTTCCATCCAGCAGCAGGGACTCAAGGGCGAGACCGGTAAGTGCTAGGGGCAATGGACCGGACAGGGCGTTGCCGGACAGGCTTAGCGTCTTGAGGTTTACGAGATTGCCCAGTTCGGGCGGTACGGGACCGGTCAACTGGTTGGCGGCGAGGCTTAGCACAACGAGTTCTTCGAGTTGTCCCAGGATGGGCGGTATGACGCCGGTCAACTGGTTGGAATCAAGGTTCAACTCGGTGAGTTTGTCCAATTGTCCCAGGATGGGCGGTATGGCGCCGGTCAAGAGGTTGGAGTTCAGGTTCAACTCGGTGAGTTCGCGGAGTTGTCCGAGTTCGAGTGGAATAGCGCCGGTTAACCGGGTGGCGAATATCACCAGGTGTCTGAGATTGGCGAGCTGCCCCAGTTCGGGCGGTATGGTTCCGGACAACAAGTTGAAGGAAACGTTCAGCAAGGTAAGTTCATTCAGTTGTCCCAGATCGGCCGGTATGGGGCCGGTCAGCAGGTTGCCGGAGAGGCTCAGCTCAGTGAGTTCGTTGAGTTGTCCGATTTCGGGTGGAATGGCGCCGATCAGTTGGTTGAAGTCAAGTTTCAGCACCGTGAGTTCGTTGAGTTGCCCTAGATCGGATGGGATGGTCCCGACAACTGATTGAAGTCAAGTCTCAAAGAAGTGAGCGCATCGAGTTGTCCCAGATCGGGCGATATCGAACCATCCAGCAGGTTATAAGAAATGTTCAGCAAGACGAGTTTGTCCAGCTGTCCGATTTCGGGTGGTATGTTGCCCGTCAGTCCGTTCCCGTGGAGGTTCAGTTGTTCAAGCCTGTCCATCCTTCCCAACTCCGAAGGCAGCGGCCCTCTCAGGTTGTTGTACTCCAGGCTCAGGGTCGTCACCCGACCGTCGGCGTCGGTCGTCACACCATACCATTCGTCCAGAGGTGCGTCGCTCAGCCAATTGGTTCTTGTGGTCCAGTTCGGGCCACCTGTCCCGCCGTAAAGCACAGCCAGAGCTGCCCGGTCCGGTTCGATGACGTCGGCGCAGTTGGGAACAAGCTGGTCTGGAATCCCACTCATCCAGTCTTGAAATTCGGCGTCCAATGGCGCGCACAGTCGGGTTCCATTCAGATGGAGCGTATCGAGATTGAGGCTGGTGAGCGCCTGTGGCAGTGGTCCGATCAGGGCGGCGTTGTTCATAAAGTTAAGGGTTTTAAGGTGGGAGAGACCGCTCAGTTGGTGCGGCAGCGATCCTTCCAGGTCATTGTTCTCCAGGTTAAGGGCTGGTCACCCGGCCGTTGGTATCGGTCGTCACGCCGTGCCAGTCGTTCAATGGGGCGCCGCTCAGCCAATTGGTCGCGTCCTTCCAGGTCATTCCGCCGGTCCCACTGTATAGTGCGATCAAAGCACCCCGGTCCGGGTCGGTACAGTTGGCCACCTGGATGCTCTGAATGCCGTTTAGCCAGGCCTGGAATTCGGGGTTCAATGGGGCACACAGATTCGTCCCATTCAGCCACATGGCATCGAGACTGAGACTGGTGAGTGCCTGTGGCAATGGTCCTGACATTGCGCCGTTGCGAGTGATACCAAGAAACTTGAGATTGGTCAACTGTCCAAATTCGGGCGGTATGTTACCTGTAAACTGGTTAAAGGAGAGCTCCAACTGTTGGAGATTAGCCAGTCGTCCCAATTCAGGCGGTATGGGTCCCGTCAACTGGTTGAATGTAAGGACCAGAAACTGAAGATTGGTCAGTAGTCCTAATTCGGGCGGTATGTTGCCGGTAAACTGGTTGCCGGCGAGTGCCAGGTGGTTGAGGCTGGTCAGCCGTCCTAATTCGGGAGGTATGGGTCCCGTCAACTGGTTCTCCATTAGCCACAACTCCTTGAGTTTTTCCAGCCGGCCCAACACGGTGATGTTACCCCGTTTTCGTGGACAGTATAAGATTTGGGATTCGGGCGGTTTTCTTGAACTTCCTTTCGTAGTTTATCGGTGACAGGTATCCGAGGGAAGAGTGTCGTCTTTGGGTATTGTAGAAGCCCTCGATGTATTGGAACAGGGCAAGTCTGGCCTCGGCCTTTGTGGCAAAACGCCTGCGATCAAGCAGTTCGCATTCCAGGCTGGCGAAGAAGCTCTCGCACAGGGCGTTGTCATAGCAGTCGCCGACCGAACCCATGGACGGTCTGACGCCAGCCTGTCTGCATCTTTTTCCGAAGGCCACCGAGGTGTACTGTGATCCCTGGTCGCTGTGGTGGATCACCTGGTCAGGACTGCGCTGGCCAAGGGCCATATCCAGAGCGTCTGTGACCAGTTCGCTTCGCAGGTGGTTGGCCATGGACCAGCCGACGACGCGGCGACTGAAGGCGTCTATGACCACCGAGAGGTAGAGGAAGCCCGCATGGGTAGGCACATAGGTGATATCGGCTACCCACAGCCGGTCCCTGACTGGAGCGCTGAAGTCCCGGTTGACCAGGTCCGGAGCCTTCCTGCTTTCTTTGGATCGCCAGGTAGTGCGCACGGCTCTGCGGCGTGATACTCCGCTGATCGCGGCCATGCGCATCAGGCGGGCCACGCGTTTGCGTCCTGCGCGTATGCCCGACTCACGCAGTTCCGCATGGATGCGCGGCGCCCCGTAGGTACCGTAGGAGCGTTGATGGATCAAGCGGATCCGGCTAAGTAGCATAGCGTCCTCTCTGGCCCTCCTGGAGACGGACCGCCTGAGCCAGACGTAGTAGCCGCTGGGGGAGACATCCAGCAGACTTACGCATCCGGCGAACGGGATAGGCGGCCTGATGCGCCTTTATGAACGAGAAGACCCGGGCGGAGTCTCGGTCTCCCGGGCGAACCAGGCCGCGGCTTTTGCCAGGATCTCCCGATCCATCCTGAGCTGTCTGTTTTCACGGCGCAGACGACGCAGCTCGGTCCGTTCTTCGGTAGTCAGGCCGTCTTCACGCCTGCCTTGATCCAGGTCGTCCTGTTTGACCCAGTTGCGGATGGCTTGCGCGGTGGGTTCGAACTCCTTGGCCAGCGCTTCTCAGGCTGCGGCCGGAGCGAACGAGATCGACCATCTGCTGGCGGAAGGCCGCTGGATAGGGGGTACGAGATCTGGGCATGTGACGCTCCTTTCAACACAAGAGATAACATGTCCACTAAACCGGGTCAACTCCACGGCGGGAATCGTACCCTTCAGGTTGTTTCTAACCAGTTTCAGGTGTGTCACCCGCCCGTCGGCATCGGTCGCCACGCCGTGCCATTCGCCCAGGGGTACGTCGCTCAACCAGTTCGTTCCGATCGTCCAGTCGGGCCCGGCCGCTTCATTGTACAACGCTACCAGGGCATCCCGATCCGGATTGAGTCCCGTCACCGTAACGTCCGCGCTTGCCGATTCGTCTCCCAAAGTAGCGGTTATCCGAGCGTCGCCGTTCATAATGGCGGTGACCAGGCCCTCGGCGTCTACAGCGGCAACCGACGTGTCGCTGCTTGCCCAGACCAGGATCGCTTCCGTAACAGGCATATCGTTCTGATCCAGTACCGCGGCCTCGAGTTGGATTGTGCGTTGCGCCGTGGTCAACCTCACCGAGGACGGAGTGATGATGATGCGCGCCACCGTCTGCGACACCGTAATACCCGCGCTTGCCGACACGTCTCCCGACGTCGCGGTGATTCGCGCGTCACCGTTCTTCCGCGCGGTGACTACGCCCTCGGCGCTTACAGTGGCAATCATCGTATCGCTGCTCGTCCAGGCAACGGCCGCTTCCGAAATCGTCGAATCGTTCTGATCCACTACTGAGGCCGTGAGTTGAACCGTCTGACCTATTGCGGTCAGGGTAGCCGTAGACGGCACAATCATGATTCTGGCAGGTACCGGCGGTGCTGGTTTTGTCGGACTGTCTTTGCCGCACGTGGTCAGCACCAGAAGAACCAGACTAGCAATAACCGGCAGTACAGAACGGGATACCTGTCGCATGGCAAACTCCATTACGTCACAGGAAGTGACTTTGCTTCCCTAACCAATACCATTTCTACATGGAAGCTTTCAACTGCTTCTGTGCAGGCTTTCGTTTCTACTTCGGTCATCGCCCCTGCTCTGTCTATCGTTTTCTTCGAGGGTCTCGAGCATTTCGCCAGCCTTTTTCTTCACCATCAGCACCGAGCGGCGCTTGACCTGTTCGTAACCGCGTATTTCGTCCGGAATACGCAGCAGTTCCGATATTTCGGGGTAGTTTTCGTGTGAAAGGATCGGGAGGACCCGGTCGATCAGGGACTCGTACCAATCGACCAGTGCCCGTTCCTCGCGGCGGGCTGCCGTGTACCCGAAGAGATCGAATGCGGTGCCTCGAAGTCTTTTGCACCGGGCAGTCAGGCGCAGGAAGGGACGGAACCAGGGACCGAAGCGCAGCTTACGATCGAGTCCCCAGGCTCTCAACATTGGCGGGTGCAGATGGTAAGACACCTTGACCGGACCATCGAATCGCTCCGAGATATCGGGCTCGTCCGGATCCGTTAGCAGGCGGGCCACTTCGTACTCGTCCTTGTAGGCCATGAGCTTGTGCAGCATGAAGGCGGCATGCGTAGACTGCAGGAATCCGCGTTCCGCTCCGCCATTTCGCCCATCGGCCGCCACCACGCGCTCCATGGTCTCCACGTACCGTTCCGCGTACTTCACATTTTGAAAGGCGATGAGTTCGCCCACTCGGACTGCCCAGGTCTTCCGGAAGGTTTCATTCTCAATCGAAATCCGGTCGATCAGTGCCCTGTAGTCTACTGATTGCTTCCGGCCGAGCTTTTCTTCGTATCGTCTTATCAGTGCACCGGAATCCGGTTGCGGCGCCGAGACGGCATCGTCCAGGCGCGACCGATCGCTGACGGCCATGCGCCCCCATCGGAAGGCCTGGATGTTCGCGTCCACGGCCTGGCCGTTCAACCGGATGGCCTTTTCGATGCTTTCCGCCATGAGGGGGATCCGCCCGGCCTGGTAGGCGGCGCCCAGCTGAAATATGTTGGCGAAGAGGTGGTTGCCGAAGAGCCTGGCCACGTAATCCTGCGCGTCGATGTAGACGTTTTCCTCCGAACGGGTATACCGGTCTATCGATTGGGTCATTGCTTCGGTATCGCCGTCGAGATATTGCGGGTCGTAGACCATTTTCGAAGTGGGTACCGCCGAGGAGCTTACTACCGCCACCGTCCTTTCCTCGGAAGCAACCTGCAGATTGAGGGGATTCACGGCGCCCACGATGTCCGCCGCCAGGTACAGATCGCACTGGCCGGCCGCGATGAAACTCGAGGGCGGTACGGCTTCGCCGCCCAGTATGACGGGGGATTCCACGGGACCGCCCTTCTGTGCCAGTCCGGTTCGGTTCATCTCGCTGACCTTCTTCCCGTCGAACAGGGCGGCGTAGCCCAGTATGTGAGCCACGGTTACGATACCCGTGCCTCCGATCCCGACGAGATGGATGGCGTATTCCCTTTCGATCGCCACTTTGTTCGGCGGTTCATCCAGATCTATGGAGTCGAGTACGGAGGGTTCCGGTCTGCGGGGTTTGCTGTCGCCCACCGTTTCCACCGAGACGAAGGATGGGCAGTCTCCCTTCAGGCAGGAGAGATCCTGGTTGCAGGCGGACTGCAGGATGTCGGTCTTGGGGCCGAACTCCGTTTCCAGCGGGACGAGCGCGAGACACATGGACTGGCGGCCGCAGTCGCCGCACCCTTCGCACACCCTTTCGTGGATGAATACGTGGCGTTCAGGCGCCAGGCCCTGCCTCTTCTGGCGCCGGCGCTGTTCCGCGGCGCATTCCTGGTCGTAGATCAAGACCTTGACGCCGGGTTTTCGCGCCAGCGATTCCTGGGCGGCTTCGAGCCGGGTCCTGGGTTCCAGCAGGAGGTTCTGTCCCGGACGCGTCGCCGCCCGGGCGCGGTCCAGCGTCACCTGTTCGGGGTACTTGCTCACGACGGTGATATCCTGGACGCCCATGCCCAGGAGAATCAACGCGAAATCGTCCAGCGTCGGCTGTCCGGTGATGTCCTGGCCGCCGGTCATGGCCACGACGTGGTTCCAGAGGATCTTGTAGGTGATGTTGGCCCCGTGGGACAGGGAACTGAACAGGGTGATCAGGCCGCTGTGGAGCACCGTGCCGTCGCCGATGTTCTGGAACAGGTGCTGGTTCCCATTGAAGGGAAACATGCCGTTGTAGATGGCGCCGCCCAGTCCCATGGTGGGTATCCACCGTACGCCCCTTCCATCCGCCTCGATGTAGGCGTCCAGCGAGGAACAGCCGATTTCACCGCCGGCGACTTCTCCCGAGGGAGCCCGCGCCGACACGCTGTGGGGGCAACCCGGACAGTAGTGGGCGGCCCGCCGGGGAAAGGACTCCGGGTCCCGTTCGTCGGTGGTCTTCAGGGTCTCCATACGGACATACACGGGAGCAGATGGAAACAGCCCCTGCAGAATCGGCCCCAGTCGCAACGTGAGCAGGTCCGGGTTCAGTTCTCCGTGGGCAGGGACGAGGTGGCCATCGTCCGGTCCCCGTTTGCCGTATACCCTGATTTCCCCGCGGCCCACGAGCGCCCGGGCGACGGCTTCTTCCACGAAGGGTCCTTTTTCTTCGACGACCACGACGGTCCGAAGGCCTCTCGCAAAATCCCGGATGGTCTCCCGGTTACACGGGTAAATCATGCCGAGTTTCAGCATCGGCACGCGGCCGTCCAGCCCCATGGTCCGCAGCGCCTGGACGACATCGGGATGGCTTTTCCCGGTCGTAATAACCCCAAGGGAACTCTCCGCCTGTCGGTTGTGCACCGTATCGATCCCGTTTGCCGCCGCGTACTGCTCCGCGATGTCCAGCTTGATCGTGACCAATTCTTCTTCGTAAGGGATGGATCCGGTGGAGATGACCACCTGGTGAAAGGTCTTGCCATAGGGCTTTCCGTCCACGGTATACGGCGGCAGGACGATGTCCGGCTGTTCGGGGTCTACGTCAACCGTCTCCGCCCCGTCGCACACCGAGGTGACCAGTTTCAATGCGCAGACCACGCCGGCGTACCGGCTCAGGGCGAGGGCGTGGTGTCCATACGTGATTACTTCGGCCACGTTAGCGGGATAGAAGGTGGGTATGCGGGCGTCGCGCAGGGATTGTTCGCTGCTGGCGGGATAGCCCGAACTCTTGGCCATGTGGTCGTCGCCGGCGAAAAGGACCACCCCGCTGTCCTTCCCCGTTCCCGCGATATTGGCCAGGCTGAACTCGTCCAGCGCCCACTTGACGCCGTGCGCCTTCCCGTACCAGAACCCGTCCACGTCACCCGTGTACTGGCTGCCGTGAACCGCCGCCGCCGCGGTCTTCTCGTTTACCGCGGGCTGGTGGACGAAGGGCGCCGGTTCGTTCAACAGCGCCGAATTGAGCCTGATTTCTAGGTCGAGACCGCCGAGGGGGGAACCCTCGTAACCGGCGATCAGGCTCCGCCGGACCTGGCCGCCTGACCGGGCGTCCCGCCGCTGTTTGTCCACCAGGAATCGAACGATGGCATGAATGCCCGTGAGGAAGACCGTTCCCGATGTCAGACGGTATCGATCCTGCAGGGATGGCTCGTGCATGGAGGGGTCGCTCACCGGGATGGCGCGCGTTCGAAAGGCGCTCTGGAGGAGGCGGATAAGGACGGGTTTCCCATGGACGTAGTATACCCGTCCATCTGTGCCCTGTCAACCGGCGCATCGATGAGTGACATCGGGTGGAAAGGCCTTGTCAAGGCCGTGTTATCCGTTGCCTTGAGCCCACTGCAAGCGTATTTTACAACGATCCGACAACGATTTCGAACGGTCTACGGGGCACCCTTGGAAATGCCTGGCCATCTCCCCCCAATACCCTATACTCCGGCCCTTTATCATTCGAGCCGTGGTACGGCCCGTATCGACATGCTGGTACTGCACTACACGGATGGTCCGTCGCTGGAGGAGTGCGTCTCCATCTTCAGGGATCCCGAAAGGCGCGTCAGTTGCCATTACATCGTGGGACTGGACGGGGCCGTGCGCCAGATGGTCCGCGACGAGGACTGCGCCTGGCACTGCGGGGTGAGCCAGTGGCGGGGACGGGACGGCTGCAATCCGTGGTCTCTGGGCATAGAAATCGTGAACTGCGGCCGGCTCGAGAAACGGAACGGGCAGTTTTTCCGTTGGCCGGAGGAGTACACGACGCCGTACACCGGCCTGCCACCCGTGTGGCTGGGAGGAAACTGGTGGACACCCTATCCCCCGGACCAGTTCGAACAGGTGATCAACCTGTCCCGAAGCCTCGTGGAAGGTTACCGTATACCGATGGCCAACATCGTCCGGCACAGCGATATCGCGCCGGACCGGAAAATCGATCCCGGCCCCGCGTTTCCCTGGACCGAATTCACGGCTCGGATGGCCGATGCAATCAAGGGCCGGTGGTGAGCAGGGCCACGAATTCACAGCTAGGTTTCTCAAATCTCACAGCACTTCCATCCTTTCCGAACCGGACAAGCCATGCCTCCGAAACCAGATGATCCCCCCGTGTTCCCAGGCCCACTGAAACCTGCCGTGAACGGTACGGGCGTTATCCTCCATACAGGACTGGGCCGGGCACCGCTGTCCGGCGCCGCACTCGGGGCCGTGCTCGAGGTGATCGAAGGGTACTGCACGCTGGAAATCGACGCCGCATCGGGCAAGAGAGGTTCGCGGCACGATCTGGTGTCCGATACGCTATGCGGGCTGACCGGGGCGGAGTCTGCGATCGTGGTGAACAACAACGCCGCCGCGGTGATGCTGATCCTTCACGCCCTCGCGCTGGACCGCGAGGTTGTCATCTCCCGCGGCCAACTGGTGGAAATCGGGGGGTCGTTCCGCATGCCCGACGTCATGGCGGCGGGCGGGGTCCGCCTCGTGGGCGTCGGCGCGACCAATCACACGGAAGTGGAGGACTACCGGGCCGCCGTGACCGAAAGTACGGCCCTCTTCATGGCGGTCCACCGCAGCAATTTCGATATTGCGGGCCACGACGAATCCGTCTCCCTCGAGGACCTGGTCTCCCTGGGCAGGGAAACCGGCATCCCTGTCGTGTACGACCAGGGGAGCGGCGCCATGACCGGTCTGTCCGCCTACGGACTCGACAGCGGCCATACCGTGCGTGAGGCCCTGGAACGCGGAGTCGACGCGGTCTGTTTCAGTGGAGACAAGCTGCTTGGCGGTCCCCAGGCCGGGATCATCGCCGGGCGGCGGGATCTCCTCGACAGGATGAAGAAGGACCCGCTGATGCGGGCGTTCCGCGCAGACAAGATGGTCTACGCCGCCCTGGGGGCGACGCTGGAGCTGTTTCATCATCCCGATGAACTGGTCCGGGAGCACGCCGTCACCGGCATGATCGCGATGACTGCCGGGCAACTCGAGTCCCGGGCGTGTACTTTGGCGGATCTGCTACGAGCGCGCTTTGCGGAGCGGGCGGACGTGACGGTGGTAGCATCCCATGCCAAAATCGGCGGCGGTGCCTTGCCGGTTCAGCAGTTGCCCTCCCGCGCCGTGTCGATTTGCCCAAACGCCGGGACGAATCGACAGCTGGCCGCTGCCTTTCGCCGTCAGTCGCCACCCGTATTTGGACGGCTTTCCGGGGATCGTTTCCTGCTGGACGTGCGTACGATTGCGGAGCGTGACCTGACCGTTGTCGAGCGTGCGGCAGGGGTTGTCGTCCATTGGATGGACGAGCAGGAAACATAAATCAGAAGAAAGAAGAGGACACGGGAGACGGGCAGGATAATTGAATTTAAGACTCTAAAACTGCGTCAGCCCCGATATTACGTCAACCCGCTGAGGATGCTATGAGTGACCAGTTGAAAAACCGGGTGGTGGTCGTAACGGGCGGCGGGACCGGCATCGGTCTCGGTATTGTCCGTTGCTGCGTGGAAGCCGGCGCCGCCGTCATGATCGGCCAGCGGCGGATCGAGATCGCCGAAGGCGAGGCGGAACAGTTGCGTGCGGCGGGACACTCGGTCCGGGCGAGCCGGTGCGACGTAAGCCGGCGGACAGACGTCGTCGCACTGCTGGAACAAGCGGAGAATGACCTGGGGCCCGTCGACGTGATGATCAACAACGCCGCGCTGACAGGACGGTCCCTGGCACCGCGGCCGTTCATGGAAGAGACGGACGAACACTGGCGCAGCGTACTGGACATTAACCTCACCGGCGCTTTCATCGGGACCCAGGAGGCCGCACGTCGGCTGATTGGCAGAGGGATGGGTGGGTTCAATCATCAATATTTCGTCCGTAGCCCAGTTCGCCGCCCAGGAGGGTGCCGCCTCCTATTGCGCCAGCAAGGCGGGCATGGACGGCCTGACCAGGACGGCGGCCATCGAACTCGCGTCTCACGGGATCCGAGTCAACGCCATCGCGCCGGGGGATATCTACACGGAACAGAGCGCCCAGGTGAGAGAAGAGGCATCCGGCCGGGGCGCCACGGGAAAGTACTTTCGCCATACGCCCCTGGACCGCCGGGGCCGGCCGGAGGAGATCGGCAGCGTGGCCGTTTTCCTGGCCAGCGACTCGGCGAGTTTCGTCACCGGCGCCACGTGGTTGGTGGACGGCGGTTTTCTGAGTTACTAGTACCTACTTGACAAATAAGAGGTAATATGTTATCTTCGTGCTCATTGGACTTCATCCTTACTCATAACCGACCGAGGAGACCCCCCTGTGAGCCGCAGGACGCCCCCGATTGAACTGAGCGACGAAGACTACCAGACGCTACTGGGCTGGACGCGTTCCGGCACGACCGAGCACCGCATGGCGTTCCGCGCCCGGATCATCCTGGCCGCCTTTCGCGGGCAGGTCGGCCGGGACATCGCCCGCACGCTGGACACCCGCGAAGCCACGGTGAGCAAATGGCGAAGGCGCTTTCATAAGTCCGGCCTTGCCGGTCTTACCGACCAGCCTCGTTCCGGCAAGCCGGCCCGCTACACCGAGGCGACCGTGCGGAGCATCCTCTCCTGCCTGGACGAAGCCCCGCCCCCAGGCTACACGAACTGGACCGGCCCCTTGATCGCGCAGAAGCTGGGCATCGGCGTCGACTACGTCTGGCAGGTCCTGCGCAAGCAGGGCATCAGCCTGAGCAGGCGCCACAGCTGGTGCCTGAGTACGGACCCGGACTTCGCCGCCAAGGCCGCAAGCATCGTGGGCCTGTATCTGGAGCCGCCCGAGAATGCGTTGGTGCTGTGCGTGGACGAGAAGCCTGCGATACAGGCCCTCGACCGAACCCAGGGATGGTTCAAACTGCCCAACGGCAAGGCGATTACCGGCTACAACCATGAGTACAAGCGCAACGGAACCACCACGTTGTTCGCCGCGCTGGACGTGGCCACCGGGCTGGTCAGGGTCGGACACTTCAAGCGCCGCAAGAGACGGCAATTCCTGACCTTCATGAATGGGATCGTCGCGGCCTGGCCCGACCGGGAGATCCACGTCATCCTCGACAACCTCAGGACCCACAAGCCCAAGGTCGAGCGATGGCTGCCCCGACACCCCAACGTCCATTTCCATTACACGCCCACGCATGCTTCCTGGATGAACCAGATCGAAATCTGGTTCAGCATCCTCTGGAAAGGGGCCTTGAGAGGCGGCGCGTTCAAATCGATACGGGCCTTGCGACAGGCGATGGACCGCTTCATCGAAGCCTACAACGAGAACGCCCATCCCTTCCAGTGGAAGGCGACCAGGGTCAAACAGAGAACCCTTGAAGATATATACTCTAATTTAAACAAGTAGGTACTAGTGATCACATATCCGCCGAAAACGCCTATTACCACCGTATCCCGCTCTGTACGGGACCCGTGTGCTGGTCACGCCGCTTCTCGATCGGCCAGTCCCGGATATCGTCGACCAGTTCCACCAGGCCGTCCACGGCCGCGTCGAAGATGATCCCGCCCTTTTCGGCCGTTGCCGGCGTCGGGTCGCCGTGGACCCCCAGGCCCGTCCACCTACCCCAGAAATCGTTGAATCGCACCGTGCCGGTGCTGTCGGAGGAGAAGTACTTCCCGACCCGGTCGATGTCGGGCGCGGCCTTGTCCATCTGAACGCGCTCGCCGGCGAGGTGGAGATACAGCGAGGTCTCCATTTCGTCGGCGTGAGCCAATACCTCAGATTCCCTGACTTCGTTGAAGGCGTCGATCAGGAAGGTGAAGTAGTTGGCGGCGAAGCAGAGCGATTCCGTGGCCAGCACCGTCTTCCGGGCGACCAGGTCGACCAGGGGCGAATTGGATCCGTGCCCGTTGACGAGCAGGATCTTGCGAAACCCATGGTAGGCAACGCTCTTGGTGATGTTCAGGCAGAAAGCGATAAACACCTCGGACTCGATGTGTATCGTGCCGGGAAAATCGATATGGTGCAGGTTCAGCCCATAGCTGACCGTCGGCAGGACGAGGACGCGGTCGGAGGCGCGGCGGCCGAGTTCGTGGCAGACCGATTCGACGAGAAACGCGTCCGTGTCCAGGGGGAGGTGCTTCCCATGCTGCTCGGTGGAGCCCGTGGGCAGAACCACCACCTTCTGCATGGCGATCGCCTCGTTCATTTCCTCCCACGTCAGGCGATTGTACCGGTATTCGTCGCGTACGTTCATCCTGGTGCCTCTTTCTGGTTGGTTTTACTGATTACACTTCCGGAAACACGACGGGAGACCGCTTGCCCACGCTGGGCGGCCTCAGCAGGTCGCGCTGGAGGTCATTGGCGGCCAATTCGCGGGCATCGTCCAGGCTGTCGGCCTGGGCCCACGTGGAGTGCCCTGGCGAGTATTTGTACAACAGCGCCCGTCTCCGATTAGAGGAAGTCCAGGTCGTGGTACCGTGCACCAGGGCTTCCGTGAAGATGAGCATGTCCCCCGCCTTGAACGAGGGATTCGCCACGAGATGTGAATCCACCTCCGGTTTGAAGTTCAGGTTGGCCTTGTGGCTTCCCGGAACGCATATGAGCCCGCCGTCTCCCGGGTTGACGTCCTCAAGGTTGTACATGACCACGATCAGGCCGTTGTACATCTGTCCGTCGAACCACTGGTACTGGTGCTCGCCCTGGTCCGTCCTCGGACCCCCGTGCAGGTTGGGTCGAGTGTGGCCGCGCTCCACGGAAAGGGTGTCCATCTGCAGTCCATAGGCATGGTCCAGGTGCAGCCAATCCCCGATCATCGTCCGGATGATCGCCAGCGTCCGGGGATGGGCCATGAGGTCCAGGAACACCGGGTCAAGCGTAAGGAAGTCGAACCCGTGGGTCTCGTCGGGGAGGTGTCCGTCGAGGATCTCGTTCATGTGGTCGACTTGGTCCCCGGTCAGCATGTTCCGGTAGATGATGTACCCATTGAGGTCGAATTCGTAGATCTCGGCTTCGGTCATCGTGGCGATTCCCTTACGTTTTCGGTACTTCGACAGGTGTACTGATTACGGTGAAGTCCGTGCCTCGCTCCGCGGGGTATCCCCAGGTTATAGGCGGTCTCCCCGTTCATGCCACCGCCCGGGTCCCCTGGGACCTTCCTACGTCTCTGCTCCTTCGCCTATTTCATGCCACCGCCCGGTTCCCCTGGATGATCCTCCTCCTCCGCTGCTGCGCCCACGGTGTACGGGGGCAAGGTATTCCTTCGTTTCCATCGTTTCCATTCCTTCTTCATCTTAATCTTTCGCTTTTCCTCTGCCCACGCCTCGAGGGGAACGTCTCCGGATTCGGGACGCCAGTAACGAGAGGCCGGATGGGCTGGATCGCCGTCCTGGAAGACCACCGCGTCCTCCGTGGTGTTGGAACCCAGCAACTGGCGCTGAACGGGCGTGCAGCGCGCCAGCAGGTCGGAGTCCTGTCGGTCGTAGTCCCCTGGTCGCAGCCAGCGGTGGTTGTACCCGTAGTACAGACACTTGCGCGTGCGGTCGGACAGGTTGGGCGTCAGGCAGTGCCAAAGGGCCGTACGCCAGAGCATGGCGGTTCCCGGTCGGACGTTCACCTCGACGATATCCTCCGGATCGATGCGGTAGTTCGGATCGTGAATCAATTCGGGTGAACGCCGATGACTGCCGCGCACCACGCATATTGCGCCGCTGTTGTGCTCGGTAAGGTCTGTAAGGTAGTAGCCGACCTTCACCTCGAAGAAGGGAATGATGCCGTTGGTGATCGGGTAGCCGTAATTGGGTCCGTCCGCATGCCAGGGGAAGAAACCGCCACTCGCGCCCAGTTCGCCTCCCTTGTGATCTTTCATGGGCGGACGAACGTCCACGTGGGAAGTACGGATCTGGATGTTCACGCCGATGACGTCCACGATAAGCGGCAGTAACTTCGGATAGTCGATCAGCGCGAACAGTTCCTCGTGGTGGACCAGGGCGTTGCGGATCTGGTAGGCGGCATCCGCAGACGTTCCGTGAGCACTGCTATAGGCATCGTAGAGTGAATCCACTACATCAATCAGCTGGTCGACGTGCTCCGGGGAGAGGGCGTCCTCGATCAGGATGAAGCCGTCTTCGTCGAACTGTCGCCGTTGCGTTTCGGTAAGGGCGAGGTAGGGGTCATATTCCAACGGTTTCGGCTGATCTTGGACAATGGGGATAGGCATTGTTTCGCTCCTTAAGACGATCAACTCCACAGACGATCATGGGCGCGTAACTCGTTCCACTCGTCGGTAGGTTCGAAATACCCGGGATCATTCTCGCTGATATGTTCCCTGATGACCTCTTCGTTCAGTTCAACACCTAGTCCCGGCGCATCGGGCACTGCAATGAACCCGTCCTGGATCACGGGATCGGGCAGTCCTGTAACCAGGTCGTCCCACCAGGGTACGTCCACGTGGTGGTGTTCCAGGGCGATGAAGTTCTCGGTGGCCGCGGCGCAATGTACACTGGCCATCTGCGCGACAGGCAGGGCGGCCATATGCAGCGCCATGGATATGCCGAATTCCTGGGCCGTATCGCCGATCTTCTTGGTTTCCAGGATCCCACCGGAAGTGGCCAGGTCTGGATGACAGACTGAAATAGCCCGTTGTTCGAAGAGGTCCATGAATCCTTCCCTGAGATAGATGTCCTCCCCCGTGCAGATCGGCGTATCGCAGGCGTCCCTCAGGCGGCGGTACTGGTCCGTGAACTGCCACGGGACCATGTCCTCATACCAGGCGAGGTTGTACCGGTCCAGCACCTTCCCAAGGCGGATGCAGTCCTCCACACCGATATGTCCGAAGTGGTCGACGGCGAGGGGGATCTCGTAGCCGACGATGTCGCGGACACCCGCTACGTAGTCGGAAAGCAGACCGATACCCTTGTCGGTCATCCGGATCCCCGTGAAGGGATGCATGACGTTTACGGTGTCCAGCATCCCGGACGGAGCCGACAGGGTTCCAGGTATGTCCCGGAGCAACCCGATACCCACGTCCATCTTCAGATAGGTGAACCCCATGTCCATGCGTTCCTTCAGGCGCCGGCCCATTTCGCCGGGATCCGGGGACGAGGTCGTATCGCAGTAAATACGCACCGAATCCCTGAATTTACCCCCGGCCAACTGATAGGCGGGTACGCCGTACGCCTTGCCCGCAAGATCCATCAGGGCCATCTCGATGGCGCAGACGCCGCCGGCCTGCCGGGCGTGGTGGCCGAACTGGCGGATCTTTCGGAAGACCTTGTCGACGTTGCAGGGATTCTCGCCCAGTATACGCGCCTTGAGGGCGAGGGCATAGGTCTTGCCGGCGCCGTCGCGAACCTCTCCCAGGCCGTGGAGATCCTGGTTGGTATCCAGCCGGATGATCGTGGAGTTACCGATGGTGACCGTCCGCATGTCTGTAATGCGCAGCTTGCTGGGACGCGAAGCGGTGTTGACGTTGTCTTCTATACTCATTCCGTATTCTCGGACCAGTCCGTAGGTGGATGGATGGGGCCATGATCCCACACGGTGGGAAAGTAGTGGCCGGTCAGGAGTTCGCCGGGCTCGACATCGACGAATTCATCGATCTGCGCTGGGGTCAGAGACATGTTCCAAATCCTGGTTCTTCTCGAGTATTGGCAGGTAAATCTGGTGGGAATATTGGAGCGAACCTATTGGAAACCGGGTTGCTTGTCAAGTCCCATGTCCACCCGAATTCGCTTGACGATGACCCTTCCGCTGTATATTACCCGGTAACGCCACAGCAGTCCCTATCTATGCAGAAAGAGGAACCCGAAATGGCATTACGAATGGCGCAGTACGGCACCGGTCACGGGCATGCCGCCGGCAAACTGCAGTCGATGTTGAGCAACCCCGAAGTCGAATGCGCCGGGGTCTTCGAGCCGGATATCGCACGCCGGACCGCCCTGGAGAGAACCGAGGGGCCGTACGAGGGAATCCGGTGGTTCGACCGCGTGGAGGACATGCTTGGCGACCCCGATATCCTCGCCGTCGCGTCGGAGGGCCGAAACGATGAGAGCCTGGCCCAGACCGAAGAGATCGTCCGTGCCGGCAAGCACGTATGGTATGATAAACCGGCCGGAGACGACTGGACCGCCTGGCAGCGGGTCATCGCCTTGGCCGAAAAGGCGCAGCTGCAGGTACAGATGGGGTACATGTTCCGGTATCACGACGGGTTTCGGAAAATAGCCGACTGGGCGCATTCCGGCATGTTGGGAAGCGTGTTTTCGATCCGCGCCCACATGTCGACGAATATCCCCGCGCCGTCCCGCGCGGTGATCAGCGCTCACCGGGGAGGGATATTCTACGACCTGGCCGGCCACATGCTCGACCAGGTCGTCTGGACGCTCGGCCGGCCGTTAAAAGTGACTGCGTTCCTGCGCAACGAAACCGTGGAGCTCCCTGGGTTCACGGACAATGGACTGGGGGTCTTTGAATTCGAAAATGCCATGGCCACTGTCGATATCGCCGCCATGGAACCGTCTCCTCCGGCCCGCCGCTTCGAGGTATACGGGACGAATGGCAGCGCGATTCTCCTCGAGCCCTTCGAACCGGGCAGCGAGATCCGGTTGGTCCTGGCGGAGGCCCGGGATGGGTTTCCCGCGGGGGAATCCCGAGTATCCGTGGAGGGTCGCAGCCGACAGGCTCTGTATGATCTTGAACTGGAGTCGTTTCTGAAGACCATCACCGGGAAACAACCACCGGACCGCCCCCTGTCCCACGAACTGCTGGTGCAGGAGACCCTGCTCCGGGCGACACGGGGTTTGTCGTGAGTCGTCATGCGGGGCACTACGACGCAATCGTAGTCGGCGGAGGGGTAGTCGGTGTCTCGACGGCCTACGTGCTGGCAGGGCGCGGGATGCGCGTATTGCTGCTCGAGAGGTACACTCCCGCCCACGAGCGCGGCAGCTCGCACGGCGACAGCCGGATGATCCGTTTCGACTATGAAGAGATCCTATACGTGGAGATGGCGGCCCGCGCATTCCGGGCATGGGAAGATCTCGCGAAGCGACTGGGCAGGTCTGTGATGAGGAAGACCGGCATCGGCAACTTGGCGCCGGCCGAGTCGGAGGTGCTGGAGACACTGGAAACACGGCTGCGCGATTGCGAACTTCCCTTCGAACGCCTTACCGGTTCTGATTTCACCCGCCGTTTCCCCCAGTTCAGCCTGGCGCGGACGAGCGAAGCCATCTACCAGCCCGACAGCGCGGTGCTCTTCGCCGACGAAGTGGTCCGCAGTTTATGGGGCTGCGTCCGGGAAGACGGCGTGGACGCGCTATCGGAAACGGAAGTCGCCTCTATCGACCTGGGCGACGAAAGCGTCGAGGTCAAGGCGGCGGACGGTCGATCCTGGTCAGGCGCCCATCTCGTACTGGCGGCGGGAGGATGGACGGGCCGCTGGCTGGAAGCGCTGGGTATCGATGCTCCGCTGGTGGTAACCCGGGAACTGCTGGCCTACTTTCCGCAGTTGGGGGCGGTCGGTCACGAGGCGGGCGTCATGCCAAATGTAATCGACTACCATACGCCTGATCCCTTTTACTGCGTGCCCCAGGTGCGGGTGCCCGGCGTAAAGGCCGGTTGCCATAGAACCGGCCGGACCGTGGAAGCCGACGATCCGGAAGTGGTGGACGGCGCAAATCTCGCCGCGGTGCAGGATTTCATCGGCAGGAGATGTCCCCACCTGTCCCGCGACCCCGTCGCCGTGAATCACTGCCTGTATACCAACTCGGCGGACTACCACTTCATCCTGGACCGGCATCCCGATTATGACCACGTCGTGCTGGCAGCGGGCTTTTCGGGACACGGGTTCAAGTTCGGCCCGGTACTGGGCGAGATACTCGCCGCCCTGCTGTTCGATGAACCGCCGCCGTTCGATACGAGCCTGTTCGGTCTCGAACGCTTCCGCCAGCCGGGGGCATTGAAACCCCGGACGATCGCTTAGTCCCCACCTGGATCACTTGGTTCCTGCCTGCCGGTCGATCGCTTAGTCCCCGCCTGTAGATACAATGTATATACAACCGGTCACACGGCCCGCTGGCCGTCCTTGAACACGCCGATGATCCGGCGGATGGAGCTAATATCCTGCAGCGGATCGCCATCAACCGCGATGATATCCGCGAACTTGCCGGGCTCCAGCGATCCGACCCGGTCCCCTATACCAAGCATTTCAGCAGCCCGGCTCGTAGAGGCGATAATCGAGCCCATGGGAGAGAAGCCGCAGCACTTGACCGCTATGACCAGGCTTCCCCCGAAATCCTCGAACCGGCAGCCCGGTATTCCGGCGTCGCTTGAAATGACCATGCGGACGCCCTCTTCCATCGTCCGGCGGAGGAACGCAAATCGTTCGCCGAGTTCGCTGTTCAGGAGCTCCTCCACCTCGTCGGGCGATCCGGTTCTCGGGCCCGTGATGGTATGGCTGACGTACAGCCCCTTCTTCCGGATCAGTTCGACTGCGCCTTCGTCGTAACGATGGCCTTCCTGCTCGTCCATCCAGGAACAGTGCTCGATGCTGTCCGTACCGGCGATGGCACAGTTCAATATGCCCTCGGTCCCGTGGGCGTGGGCGGCCACTTTTCGATCCAGGCGGTGGGCGTCCTGAACGAGAGCTGTCAGGGTCTCCGCCGAGTACTGTGCACGCCGCACGTTGCTGTCGGGGGTCAGACCGCCGCCGGTGGCGCAGACCTTGATCCAGTCCACGCCCATGGCGACGACGGTCCGCACGGCCTTAAGGACCTCATGGGTATTGTCAGCCCGGATCCCCATGGTGTTGAGATGCCCCGCCGTCGTCGTGATCGGCAGTCCGCAGGCCAGGATGCGTGGTCCGTCGAGGCGTCCCGCGTCGATGGCCTGCTTTAGGGTCAGGGTCACGCCGAACACGTCGGCACAGTCCCGGACGGTCGTCACCCCGCCCCGCACGGCGCGGCGGGCGTTGTGGGCGGCATCGACGACGGACTCGACGGCGCTCTTGTGCGCCAGGGAGGTGACGCAGTCCGCCTCCATGTTCATGACGAGGTGTACGTGGGTATCGATGAGGCCGGGGAGCAGTGTGGCCGTACCCAGGTCGATGACTTCGGCGTCGCCGGGTATGGGAAGGCTGTCGCGGGATCCGACGGCATGGATCCGGTTGCCATCCACCAGGATCAGCCCATCGGGGATCGGGGTTTCGCCCTTCCCGCTGATGATCAAGCCGCCCTTAATGGCCTTTAACAAGAATCCCGCTCCCGGTTACGGGGTTACGATGAGTCGTCCGAGTCGGGTACCACGTCGAAGGCGCCCATGTTGCTGTACTTTTCGAGCCGGGCTTCCAGGCATTCATCGACGGATTGTCCGCCAGCGTCGTGCAACGCCTTGAGGATGGATTTCCTGACATTGGAAATGGCCGTTTCATGGTCGCGGTGAGCGCCCCCGAAGGGCTCGGGCACTATTTCGTCTATGACGCCGAACTGCAGGAGGTCGGTGGCGGAAAGCCGCAGGGCCTCCGCGCAGTCGGCCTTGCGGGCCGCGGCTTTTTCCTGGTCTTTCCACAATATGGTGGAACAGGGTTCCGGGCTGATCACGGAGTACCAGGCATTTTCCATCATGATGACCCGGTCGCCCACACCGATGCCGAGGGCTCCACCGCTGGCGCCTTCGCCGATCACCATGACGATGATCGGTACACGGAGCCGTCCCATCTCGTAAATGTTCCGGGCGATCGCTTCCGCCTGGCCCCGTTCCTCGGCGCCCGCCCCGGGATAGGCTCCGGGGGTGTCGACGAGAGACAGGACCGGCATGTCGAACTTCTCGGCCAGCTTCATGACGCGTAGGGCCTTGCGGTACCCCTCGGGGCCGGCCATGCCGAAATTGCGCATCACGTTTTCCTTGGTGTTCTTCCCCTTCTGGTGACCCACTACGGCGAGGGGCTGACCGTCCATTTTCGCCAGTCCCGTGACCATGGCCTTGTCATCACCGAAGGACCGGTCGCCGTGGAGTTCGACGAAATCCTCCATCATCCCGTTGATGTAGTCGAGCGTGTGGGGACGGTTTGGATGACGGGCGATGAGCACGCGCTGCCACCGGGTCAGGTTGGAATAGGTCTTCTGCCGCTGCCGGGATACTTCCTCTTCCAGGCGCTTGATCTCGTCGGCCAGGGCGTCGAGGTTCTCGGTCACCGCATAGTTCTTCATTTCCTCTATGCGCTTTTCGAGTTCGTAAATCGGTTTTTCGAATTCGAGTATGGGGCCATTCTCGTCCATGTTATTCTCCAGACTTCAAATGCAACAATCGCGACGGATAATCGGTCCTTGACCTGATCCGCCGCGTTCCCTCAAATAAAGACCAACAGTCAGGTTCTGTCAAGGGCGGGCCCAGATGGGCGAATTAGGGTTGCCCTCGTTCAAACGCGGATTACCGGCGAAATGTTCCCGGACTACGATGTTAAGATCGGATCGCCGAACCCCTGACCGCCGGGCAAACCTCTTGACTTCCCGATCCGAATCTGTTAGTTGCCCGAAGACTGCATATCGAGCCCGAATACCCCGGCGTTCTACCTCGACGGATGGAAGGATCTCCGGACATGACGACCTGCGAACATCCCGGCGGACCAGGGCTTTCGACGGAGTACCCCCTGACTGCAGATCGCGTAAAGCAATACCGGGAGAACGGCCACGTCCACCTGAGGGGCGTCTGCACGAAGGCGGAGATCGCCGAGTATCGCAAGGTGCTGAAAACGGTAACGGCCGACCGGTTTGCCGGGGCGAGAAAGATGGGCGAGCGGCCGGAGGACGACTTCTCCCGCGTTTTCATGCAGACGTTCAACCTGAGGGAGGCGGACGAACGTGCCGCCCGGTTCATCCAGTCACCCCGTTTCGGAAAGATCGCGGCCGACCTGATGGGCGTGGATGCGGTCCGCATCTACTATGACAAGGCGATGTTCAAGGAACCGGAGAGCTGGATAACGCCGTGGCACCAGGACGGGCCCCACTGGCCCCTGTACTCGGACAACGTCCTCACCATGTGGATTCCCCTCGTGGACGCCACAATCGACATGGGACCGCCGCGATTCGCAAGCGGTACCCACAGGTGTGAAGTGCTCGGCCCCAAGGGGATTCACCGCGATTCGGAATCGTATTTCGGGGACTACATCCGTACAAACCGGATTCCGGTGGTGGAAGAGGATATTCCCGCCGGCGACGCGACCCTGCACAGCCACTGGGTGATACACGGCGCACGGGCCAACACGTCGGACCGCGTCCGCGAAGCCCTCGGAATCACGTTCTACGAGGACGGTATCCGTATCGACGATTCGGCATGCAGCGAGGAAAACCGGCCCGTCATCGATGCCAACCTGGGAAGCAGGCGCCCGGGCCAGCGGGCCGATCATCCCCGTAACCAGGTCGTGTTCGCCCGGTCCTGATCACATGCGGCAACGAGCGTTCGCCGGGCCACGAAGCATCTAAGGGACGGACGACATTTTAATGCCGGAAGAAGAGCTGATCGGAAAACTGCGTTCCATGCGCTGCAAGTTGCTGGATCCCGGCTCGGGCGAGCTCACGGCGTCTGTTGCGGTCCCCGCGCGCGATTCGGACGGGGGATTGGAATTGCTCTACCTGCTCCGGGCGCAACGCGGGGGCGATCCCTGGTCCGGCCACATCAGCTTTCCGGGCGGAAAGATCGAAGCGTCCGACGCGGGTCCCCGGGAAGCGGCAATCCGGGAAACGCGGGAAGAAACGTCCCTCGATCTCACGAAGGCGGAATTTGTTTGCCGGCTCGACGACCAGGCCACCCATTTCAACCGGGTGCACGTCGCCGCCTTCGTATTCACCGTGGCAAACGCCCCCGCTCTGTCCCTCAATCATGAGATCCGGAGCGCTTTCTGGATCCCGCTGACCGACCTGATGGATGAAGGCCGGCACATCAGGACCGTCGTATCGGGTGAATGGGGAGAACGGGAGGTGCCAGCAATAAACCTGTTGAGCGGCGAGGGACCCGTGCTGTGGGGACTCACGTACCGTTTCACCGCCCAGATCCTGGCCTGCATCGGTCATCGGCTGCCGGGTGGGACCGATGTGCAGATACGCTAGACCGTTGATGTCACCACGGCAACCTTAAACACGTAGAGGAATATGTACATGAAACTATCGCTGTCCGTCCGCGTCGCCGAATCCGTGCTGAACAAGGAAGAAGCAAACCGTTCCATAGAATACCTTGCGGACCTGGCCCTGGAGCTCGGTTACACCGCCATGTGCATGCGCGCTTCGCAGGCCGGCATACAGTCTCCCCTGGAACAGATCACCCGTGTGCAGAAGATCCTTGCCGAACGGGGGCTGCCCGTTTCCATGGTAACGGGCGACATCCCCATACCCGCGAACGATGATCACGCGCCTGACGCCCTGCGTGACATCACGCCTTACCTGGACCTGACCGAACTGCTTGGCGCCGACCTGATCCGGATCGGCATGAAAAAGGAAGAAGACATCGCCTGGGCGCAGCAGGCCTCGGACGAGGCGGCCGAGCGGAACATCCGGCTGGCTCACCAGTCCCATACGCGCAGCCTGTTCGAAACGGTGGAAGAGTCGGTCTCGGTTTTGAAGAAAGTGGACCGCCCGAATTTCGGCATCATCTACGAACCGGCTAACCTCGACCTGTGCGGGCAGGATTACGGCCCGGAAACCATCAGGCGGTTCGCTCCCTGGCTCTTCAACGTCTACCTGCAGAATCACCGACTGAACCCGGAAGGTTCCATGACGCTGGACACCTGGGTAAGGGGTCCGGCGCCTCACGACCCGGTACCACTGCAGGCGGAAGGCGGGATCGACTTCCCCATCATCATGGACACGCTGGAAGAGATGGGGTACGACGGCTACGTCACCGTGCACCAGGCCTTTGCCGAGATCATGGCACCCGAAGACGCCGCCCGCCAGAGCTACGACTACCTGACCTCCATCGCCGACTTCGACTAAAGCGGTCTCCGTATCGCTGCGTCGCTGTACGCAGCGCTGCGTTATACCAGGTAGACCAGGACGTAGAGGACGGGCCAGATCAGTACGACGAACAGCCAGAACATATAGCCCAGCACGACGCCGGTATGCCTTTCAGCGTTATAGATGCCGGAGGAGGACCGTACCCAGAGGTAGAGCAGGACAAGTACGGTCACGAGAACATGGATTGCGTGGAGGCCGATGATCGAATAGAACATGGCGCCATACAGGCTCGATCCCATGCTCAGTCCGAAGCGCATCAGCCGGATCCATTCGAACCCCTGCACCGTGAGGAAGACGACGCCCAGCACGCACGTGATCATCAACCACCACGACAACTGCGCGGATGCGTTCTGCTTCACACTCCGGTAGGCGCGGTGCATAGTGTAACCGCTGACGAGGAGAAACACGGTGTTCACGCCCGTGATGCCGAGGGGTAGCCGGGGTTGGCCAGACGGCGGCCATTCGGCAACGAGACTCGACCGCAGCCAGAACAGAATGAACAGTAATGTAAGGAAGATGATGAGTTCGCTGGCGATGAAGAGGTACATGCCCAGGATTTCCATGGGCATGCCGGGCTGATTTCCCGGATTGCCGGGTTGAACAGGGGGTTGGCCGACCGGTTGGGTCACCTACTGTTCCTTTCTTGGGGGGAGCGTCGTTAGAACGCCGCGCGACCTCACTCCCCGCATTGACAAAAGTATCGAGGACTTCGATAAAACCTTGCCGAGTCTCCTCGGCGTTTGTTGAGACGGTGACAGCGTACAGGAGGTGTCACTTACCGGGGTCATCAACGGCCAGATCAGTGGTGACGATGGCGAAAATACCTTCGTCGTCACGCGCCGGAACAGAGCGTGTAATCATCCAGATGCCACCGCCGCCCTCATCGAAATACGGGTCTATCCAGACACCCGCGTTCTCCGCCATTGGCATCGTGAACCATACCTGCCCTTCGATGTTGTAGGAAGGCGTCGCAAGGTCGAGGGTATCGTAGCCGTCTGCGGTGCGATAGACGTAGGGGCAACTTGTAACTATGCCAGATTCATCAAGTAGCGCGATAGCACTGCCGTAGAAAGCAGGATGGTCCTCTAAGTAGGCCTGCAGGCGTGCTGCATACGCAGCGGTATCCGTCGGTCGATCCGCCACCAGTTTTGTCACCAGAGTATCAAGGGCCGCAACCACCTCAGCTTGCAGGACTTCCTGGGTAGGTTGGGGTGCGCCGTTACGGCATGATCGGGCGGTGAGGAGGACAAGCAACAGGAGGGACAGGTTGATCGTAGCGCGCAAGGTGGCTCCTATTCATCTATGCAGCGGATTTTCCATTTTGACCTAAGATTGTCCAACATACATCACAACGTATTCTGATGATATCAACAAGATCGTTTGGGAACAAGCAAGAACGAAATGATCGTTAAATCCCCGATATGTAGGACTTATGAGGGAATTCGATTGAATCTGTGAAACGATATTGGAACTAAAGATGGGGGGAGCGTGTGGGAATCGAACCCACCACGGACCTGTTTAGGGCCCGCCATCGGATTTGAAGTCCGTGAGGCGCACCAGCAACCCATACACTCCCATGAATCCTACCTTGTCCAGTCAGCGGATACAGCGGGACCGATAAGCCACAATCCCCGCTGAACCGCCATTTTATTCCTCTTCCGCCAGTCGATGCGTTCCGGATTCCCGATTGGTCACGCCGAGGTCGCAGAAATAGTCCAGCAACGAAGTGGCGTGCGACCTGGAGATAGCCATGTGACTGCGGAACTCGGAAGCGCGCACGGAGCCATGGCTTTTCAGGTAGGACACGAGTTTTTCCCTGACCGATTCGAGGCCCAGTCTATGCAGGATCTGCCGGTCCGCGAATTCGACGAAGATGCCCAGCTCAAGGGCATATGCTGCCATGCTCTTAATCATATCCGGGTTTGCGTTCAGATCAACCGGTAAATCGCCAATGCAGATCGACCGGTCCTCCATGACCTGGACAAGATCGTTCATGGAGAAAACAGCAGGAGGGTCTGCCTCGCCCAGCCGGTCGAAGGCCTCGAGTATCTCCTCTTCTTGTCCGGTCAGGATGACCGCGTGCGTGGACAGCCTGATCGACCTGCCGGACAGTACTACCCTGGATTCCTCGTCGAGATCTCTCAGCAGCGCGTCGTAGACGGTGTCCGGAGCCGGCCAGGAGAGTTGCGACCTCGGGGTGTCCTTAGGCAGCGCGTCCTTCAATCGCTGGACCCGATGCATCTTTTCAAGCACGGAGATCAACTCGTCCTTCAAGCCCATGTACCAGTGACTGTGCAGCAGCCATCGGTCCGTGAACCGGACGAGTTCTCCTCTTTCCTCCAACCGGGCTACTCCCTGCTGTAACACATCTCCGTTCAGGTTGGTGGAACGAACCAGGTCCTGTATGGACTTCAGGCGCTGTTCGCCGTATGCGTGCCGCATGACCCGTTCGATCAGGACATCCGGATCGGCTTCGGTCACGTCATTCAGGTAATCCAGTACGGATTGGCGAAATCGACGGTTCTTCTGTGGATACACTTCCACGAAACGGCCTCCGCCGAGCAGCCTCATGGAAGAAAACCCCCGGATGATGAAACGCTCGTTCCGCTCCGCCACGATGGGATTCTCCAGGCGAAACTGCACGTATCCGGTTTCGCCTGGATTGAGTTCGTCCCGGTCCAGCAGGATCAAGCGTCCGATGGTTTCACTCGTACCCTTGTGCAGACGAACGCGCTGACGGTTCTGCAGTGGTTCCCCCAGGGATTCCAGGCAGTGCAGTTCGGCATCGGTCATCGACGTCGGAAGCAGGTATCCGGGTGTACCCAGTTCATCGCCACGCTGAATATCAGTGGTCTTGATATTGGAGACGTTCAGCGCGACCCGCTGTCCTTTCACGGCAAGTTCTACGGTGTCGTTGTGGCTTTGCATGCCGCGGACCCTCAGCGGAGACCGGGAGGGCAGAAGCTCGGTTTCCTCTTCCACCGCAAGGCTTCCGGACAGTACGGTACCGGCGATTACGGTTCCGAATCCCTTCATGGTAAACACACGGTCGATGGGCATGCGGAAGTATCCCTCGTCGGCTTTGTCCGCAAGTCCGGTCAGCTTATCCTCTATGGTTTCCCTTAACTGGTCGATCCCGTCGCCTGTCGTCGATGACACCCGGGCGACGGGCGCTTTCTCCAGGAAAGAACCGGCTACGAGGGATTTCACGTCCTCTTCCACGAGCATCAGCCATTCTTCATCGACCAGATCGCATTTTGTCAGGACGATGATGCCCGCGTCGACCCCCATGTATCTCAACGTGCCGAAGTGTTCCACCGTCTGGGGCATCACACCCTCGTCGGCGGCCACGACGAAGAGGACGAGGTGAATCCCGCTCACGCCAGCGACCATGGTCTTGAGGAATCGTTCGTGGCCCGGCACGTCGACAATGGGGATCTCCCTGCCGTCGCTCAACGGCATGAACGTGAACCCGAGATCTATCGTCATGCCTCGGTCTTTTTCCTCCTTCAGGCGGTCAGGATGAACCCCCGTCAGGGCTTCCACCAGGGCGCTCTTGCCATGATCGACGTGACCTGCCGTGCCTATGGTGAGATGGGACATGGTTGTGCCGGTTGGTTGTGTGAGGGGTGACAGCTGGCTATCCGCAGCCAGGATGTACCGAAGGTTTATTCTGAGCGGACGACGATCACCCGGTCCGCCCGCCCGTGAATCACAGCCCGGTTTTCTATGCTGGCGTTTTTACCTATGACTGCATGGGAGATCGAGGCGCCGTCGCCGATGTCCGCTCCCGACATGATGACGCTGTGTTCGATGGCCGCGCCATGTCCGATATGGACTTCGGAACCAATGCAGACGCCGGGTCCGATCCGGCAACGCTCGAGTTCGGCCGCAGCGGCAACCAGCACAGGTGGCCGCAGCACGAGATTGGGTGATGAGAAATTGTCAGCCATGATTTCCGGGGTAGTCGTTTCCAGGCCAACGAGGTCGAGCAGCCTTTCGTTTGAATCAAGGTACGATTCGGGAGTCAACGCGCCGTAGAACTGTTGATCCTGGGCCAGGTTCAGCACGGTGTCGCCGCGGCTGCCAAACTGGTCCAGGGCAGCGTCGAAAGAGCATGCCCTTGCACCGGGTTCGGACCCATCGTATAAGACGTCGTAAACGCCCGGCGTAAGGAGATAGACCCCGTCGCGCCCATTATCATCGCCGGGCGATTCCCTGGCGCTTTGCCACACGCGGATCCCGCTGGGGCCATTATCCGAATGAGATTGGACCGCACGCAGGTAAGCCTCCCCGTCCAGCAACACGGGACCCTGGGTTGTCAGAAACGGCGCGTCTTCCGTGAAAGCCGCAACCTCCTTCATTGACTCGATCGACCCGCACGCTTCGGGTTGACCCAGAAAGGTCAGGGCCATGTTCCACCGTGCTCCGTTGCCGCATAACGAAGCGATCTCGTGGGTGTCACGACCCGCAGCAATCAGCGTTTCCCGTATCCCAGCGTGCTCATAGCCTGCCAGGATCCGTTCGACCATGGGTACGTTGGCCATGGGGAGGAGTAGCCCGGTACAGGGATTCCATCCCGCCGAATCCTGTACCCTTCGATTCTCGACAAGAACGACTCCTTTAAGAGATCCTGTAACTCCCATTAGACAACGGTTCCCTGCGAGACGCAAGTGCTTACGGAACCCCTTGCGGTCCAGTTGCTGCAAACTGCATTGGACCCACGAAAACCCACGATTAAACTATGTCCGGAGCATGCCTTAGTCAAGGTCGTTGGGACGGCGCTGACGAGGGGTTTTCGCTTGACACTGTCCCCTGTCCCCGGTTTATTGACCGCCGGCTATCCGCAGTCCCGTACCGCATGAGGACGATCATGTCCCCCAGGAAAAAAATCGGCAGAGAAATGTCCTTCCTCCAGCATCTCGAAGAACTCCGCTGGGCCATTTTGAAGTCCGTTCTCGCCATCCTGGTCGGGATGGTCGCCTGCTTTTCCGTCCACGAATACATCGTCGAATTCCTGATTTCTCCCACGTTGCTGGAAGGCCTGAAGATTGAAATCGAGATGCAGGCGATCCGGCCGGCCGGCATGTTCACTACCATCGTCAACATCTGCCTAGTAGGCGGTTTTGCGCTTGCTCTGCCCTACGTGCTCTACCAGCTCTGGTCTTTCGTTTCGCCCGGCCTGCTCGATAACGAAAAGAAGTACGTCCCCATCGTCATCTTCTTTTCCTGCGTCCTGTTTCTCATGGGCGCAGCTTTTGCTTTTTACATCCTGATACCAGTCATGGTCCGCTTTTTCATCCAACTCTACGTCCCGGGTATCAGCGCCCAGTGGGACATCGGATTCTGGATCGGACTGGTGAACAAGATGGTCCTCATCATGGGTATCGTGTTCCAGATGCCCATCGTGGTGGCCTTCCTGACCTGGATCCGCATCCTGTCCGCCGACAAACTCAAACGGGTCTGGCGGGTCGCCCTCGTGGTCATCTTCATCGTCGCAGCCATCATCACGCCGACTGGAGACCCCTATACCCAGACGCTCGTGGCGATACCACTCGTAATACTATATTTCATCAGCATGGGCATAGCCATGCTGATCGGACGGAGCCGGAAAAAAGCCGAAACGGATGAAGGCGGCGAAGACGACGAAGGCGACGATGGCGATGAGGGACCACAGGCACTTACCACGGAAGAACCCGATACTCCAACGCTCCCCCGTGATTCGTCCTCGACCACCAATCAGGGTACCGGCCGGGCATACTGGCCGGAGAACGAGGAATACATCTACGACTACGATGCGGAGATGGGTTACTCGGAGGAGCCGGAGGAAGATGCCAGTGAAGCGGACCGGAGCGGAGCGACTGACCCCGATCGTGCGAAAGATGCGGAAGAGGATAAAGTGGAAACGGAAGAAGACGGTTCACCGGACTCTCCCGAAAATAAGTCGGAAACTAATGGCGAGACCTCAGGTGGCCAGGACTCGGACGACAGTGACGAGAAACAACGTCCATCTACTGATGATATGGATTCCAATCCAAATGGTGGTAAAGCGTTGAATTGAATAACGGTATTGCGATGAATTCACTGAGGCAAAGTACTCTAACCAGTCTATGATGCATTGTGCAAGGGAATGGTTTCCGAAACCTCCTGTACATTGGCGACCGATGACGATCAAGTCGCGCTGGTGTATTGACGTCTACATCTTTACTTGTAATAATCCATTGGACAGACTGTGTATTAGACAGGTGCAGTTAGATCGATAGGAGTCTGTATGAATTCGCTGGAAGATGTCCTGAGGAGTGCTAGACGTGCGAGATTGATTCCCAACATCGCCGATTCGCGCAAAGAGGAACGACTGGTCTCGATACTCTTGGCTGTGCTGGGTGCAGTTCGTCCGTTTGCAGCCCATTTGTTGGATTTCAGTGGCGTAAGGGTAGGAAAGACTTCCGATGTGGAATGTTTTACGGAGGTCGACTTGACTGCTTCTGATGCGAATCGGACCGATAGGCCAGACGGACTGATTAGGATTCTGAGTCGAAACAAGGTTCGTTGGACGGCGTTAGTCGAGGCAAAAGTCGACAACGCGGAGATCGATGAAGAACAGGTACTAAGATATGGGGAATCCGCACGCGCTTTCGGGATCAAAACTGTGATTACGTTGTCGAATCAACTGGTTCCATTGCCGACGCATGTACCCTATACTGTTCCAAGGCGACTGAGTAACAAACTGGATTTCTACCACATTTCGTGGACGAACATTAGAACTCAAGCAATGTTGACGTTGAAAGACAGTGAGGATTTGAGCCCAGAACAGCAGTTTATACTCGAAGAAATGGTACGGTATTTCGAGCATTCAAATTCAGGTGTCAAGCGATTCGATCAGATGAACAAGGAGTGGCGCCCACTCACTATGGGAATCAGACACGGTGAGCAGTTCCAGAGAACATCTCCCGAGATTGAAAACACGGTTGCGAGCTGGCACCAGGAAGAGAGAGATGTATGCCTGATTCTCACCCGTCGGATCGGTGAACGCGTCGACATTCGACTTCCTCGAAAACATAGAAGTGATACTACACTCCGTTTTCGGGACGCATGTAGTAACTTAGTAAACACAAACGAGCTTAGCTCAGGCTTTGATATTCCGAATGCTGCCAGTGACTTGGAAGTAATGGTGAACCTGCAGAGACGGACAATATCGTGCTCGATGAAACTGCAAGCGCCTGGTGACAGGAAGCGATCCAATTCGAGGATCAACTGGATTCTAAGACAACTACGCGGTGTTGAAGGGGACGATGTCTTTGTCCGAGCATTCTGGCCTGGCCGAAGTCAATCCACGCAGGCGGTTCTAGCAGATGTACAGGCTGATACCGCTTGCCTCGAGATCGATCGACCAGGTGCTGTACCGACATCCTTTGAAGTAGTAATAATCACAGATCTTGGTGGTCGATTCTCCGGTCGGTCGACGTTTATAGAAGAATTGGAAAAAGCGATTCCCTCATATTACGACCATGTCGGCCAGAATCTTCGCAAGTGGGTCCCCCCTCCACCATCTATAGAAAAACGTGATCCAACACAGAATCACGGCCAAGCAAGATCTGATGTAGAAGATAAAGAATCCGACGATGGTCAGTCAGAAGTAAACCCTATCCAATAAATCCGTACTGGACGTTGTTGAGGCTGATCCATTCTGTACGGATCGAGATCAGAGAAAAGAACTAAAAGAAACCTTCCTTGTGTTTGCTGAGCTCAAGGCTTCCGTGGACCTACCGGTTTAGTTTCCTGACTAGGTCGAGTTCTGGCATGATGGTCAAACAACATCGCCCATGAGCCTGGAACCGTTAACCATTATCGGTTCCACGACATGGGCGATATTTGTTGGTTAGTAGTTTCGTTGTTTCGGGTTCAGGCCCCGGTACTGGTAACTGCGACGAAAAAACCGATTACTAACAGTGATGTTCGTCCGTTGACCAATACAGGGACCTGTCCGATTATATCAACCGAAGTCTACAGGTAATGGGAAAGGCGCACGTACAGGTACCTGCCCAGGTAGTCATAGGTTGACGCGTCCGACGTGCCCAGGAATCCGTTGAAAATCACCGAAGGCGCCTGGTCGAAGACGTTGTTGAGACCAATCGTGATTATGGAGCTTCCGGCCCCGGAAAACAGCCGGTAGGACCCTTGGATACCGAAGAGGTGGTTCGCATCCACGTCGCGGACCGTCGGGGTCGTTTCGACGTCGTCACGGTACAGGCCCTTGCAGTCATCGTCCTCGCACTCCTGGAATCCGCCGGTGTACTGCCACGTCACACCTGCCGATGTCCGGCCCCACTTCAACCCGACGTTGGCGTTGTGCCGCCAGCTGGGAAACACGCCCAGGTCGTAATAACCCTTGCCCTTGACCAGTTCGAAGCCACCCGGTATGGGCAGGTACGTGTCGTAGTCGAAGAGCATGTTGGATTCGAGTCGCGCCGAGAGCAGACCGAGTGGGGTATCGTTGATGTAGTTCAGTTCAATGTCGAGCCCGTTGGTTTCTGTCTCGCCGATGTTGGTGGCGGTCGAATAGATGTTTCTGATCAAGCTGTTCTGGTCCCGTTCGACCTTGTCACAGTCGGTCGGGTTGTCCTGGGAGTAGCAATTGCTCAGGATTAGACCCGCTCCGAGGGCTCCGATTTCGTCCTCGATCTTGGTGGCGTAGTAACTGACCGCGATGTCTAATTCAGGCAGGAAATCGGGCTGGTACACCACGCCGGCCGTCATCGTGTTGGCTCTCTCGGGATCCAGTTCCGTGGAACCGCCGATCCTGGCACGAAGCTGCGCACGGGTATCCTCGAAATCAGCCGGTACGCTAGCTGAAGCGCAGTTACGCATCTGCTGCGAGGTCAGATCTCGCGGGTTGCCGGCTTCGTCCACAACGCTGCACGGATCGCTGACCAGCGGAAAGCTGTCGCTCTGTCCCAGGAACATCTCGGCGACGCTGGGTGCTCGGAAGGCCTTCGAGTAGGTCGTACGGAAGGCGATGCCCCTAGGGAGTTCGAGGCGGGCGCCCGCTTCGTAGGTGAAATCAGTCCCGAAGGTGTCGTAGTTGAACAGACGACCCGCGGCCGTGACGTCCAGGCCACCCATCTCACCCTGGAATACCGGAATACTGGTTTCGGCGTACACTGCGCGGACGGAGTATTCGCCCTCGGTCGCTTCCTCCTTGTTGCCGGTAGTATTACCCGTGGCGGTAATGGGATCGGGGATGGCACTTCCAGCTTCCCATCTTGACGAAGCGCCCACGGCGACGGCAAGGGGTCCCGCCGGCAGATCTGCTATGTCACCCGTCAGGTTATACTGCAGGATCCTCTGCTGTGTAAAGCCACTCGCGATGCCGGTGTACTGAATGTACTTCAGCATATCGTCTGTAATCGTACCGGGGCCGTGCAGCAGGTCCAGGGGTACGCAGGAACCCGTACATTCCGAATCAGGTCCCAGCGCCCTCGTTACATTACTCAGGATGAACCGGCCCTCATTGACGTTGGTTCCGCTGGTTCGGCCGTAAGAAAAGGCCAGATCACCGACGAAGCCCATGAACTCGTGCTCCAGGCCGAGGACTATCCGGTAGGTATCGAGGTCCTGCAGGAAGTTGCGGTTGCTCGCTTCGACGAACCGCCGTCGTACGTCGATGAAGTCGCGGCCGAACTCGTTGTATCGGTTTTCCGCCGACACGCTGACCCCTTCGCTGATGATGAAGAGCGGGGTTGGAGCCAGCTTCTGGTCCGACTGGCGGTTGGTGTACGATACCTCGAAGAAGCCGCTCAGGTCGTCGGTGAACAGGTAGTTTCCGCTCAGGAACGCGGAGTACCGTGTCTGTGGCGTGTACAGGTAATTCGCCGGCTGGTAGTTGTACAGGTCGCCGGTGCCGTCCAGCGAATTCCCGGCGGAGTTGAAAGGACGCCAGCCACCCGATGGCGCGTTAAAGTAAAACCCGGCGTCTTCCCCGGCTCTTTCCACGATAGTCTGCCAGGCCGCGTTGCCTTCCGAGCCCAGACGGTCAATTATGGTTCCTTCGGGCGTCGCCGAACTGCCACTGGTGTTGAAGGACCCATCGTTCGCTCCCCAGTCGTAGGATTTGTCCGCCTCGCTGAAACTCCGCTCGCCGGTCCATACCGGTTTGCGGTTGTGGTACCCGGCTGAGAAAAGTATGCTGCCCCGGCCGCTTCGCAGTCCGGCGGTTATGCTCGCGTCGATCACGTCACCGTCGCCTGCACCCGAGACACCCTGGTAGTACTCGAACTCCACGCCTTCCAGGTCTGACCTGGTGATGACGTTCACGACGCCGCCAACGGCATCGGAACCATATACGGCCGAGGCGCCGTCTTTGAGTACCTCGATTCGCTCAATGACGGATGCCGGGATGGAGTTCAGGTCGACGGACGAGTTCGCCCCGGTTCCGCCCGGTACGAAACGACGGCCGTTGACCAGGACGAGCGTCCGGGTGGAGCCCAGTCCGCGAAGGCTGATTCGGGTGGAACCGTCGCCGCCGTTGTTGGCCTGGGTGTTGATGGCGTTGGATTGAACGGTCAGGGTCTGGAGCACGTCGCCGATGGACGCAAGCCCCAGTTCCTGAATCTGCGCTCTGGCTAGGATAATTACGGGTGCGGTGGATTCGGCTGCTTCGCCCCTGATCCGGGAACCGGTCACCGTCACTTCTTCGAAAACGAAATCGACTTCGTCTTCAATTTGCTGATCCTCCTGGGCGAGGATGTCGGTCGCGACGAAGGTAAATAGTGCAACCGTTAGCCAGGAAAGAAATTTGCTGCGTTTCATGACAGATTCTCCTTAAACGTGAGTGGTGGAATCGATAAAACGCTTCGCTCTCCGTAGTTGGGGTGAAAGCCGGTGAGAACACGTGATAAATATAATATGTTGAAATTTCACCTGATTGCAAATACAAAATGTTGAGAAATGGGCGATTTATACCGAAATCGTGCAGCACATTGGAATTACTCAATTCGAATTTGTCGCTAATCCCCCCGTTATTGGGCAGAAGAAATGTGATTTTGAGTGCGGAGAGACGCGCTGTACCGCCTGAAAGAGGCCATCACCCGGGGCGCGAGCCGCAGGGCCGATGTCATGGTCGGTATCGCCATGAGGGCGAACAACCCGTCGGCGAAACTGATCACCGCGTCGATCGAGGCGACGGAAGCGACTACGACGAAAACCACGTAGACGATGTTGTACAGCCTGGCATACCTGGCGCCGATCAGAAAGCTCAGGCACTTGGCGCCGTAGTAGGAGTAGGTCAACAGCGTGGTTACGGCGAAGAAAAAGACGCACACGGTAAGAATATACGCTCCGTACCCGGGCATGGCCGCCTCGAATGCGCCGGCGGTCAGTGTCACGCCGTTATCCGGCGTCGTCTGCCAGACTCCGGTCATGAGGATGACCAGCGCGGTGCAGGTACAAACGATCATCGTGTCGATGACCGGTCCCATCATGGCGACCAGTCCCTCCCGAACGGGCTCTCCCGTCTTGGCGGCCCCATGGGCCAGCGCTTCCGTGCCGATACCGGCTTCGTTAGAAAAAGCGGCGCGCCGGACACCGGTGACGATGGTCGTACCGACCACGCCTCCCGCCACTGCCGTTCCCGTAAACGCATCCGACAGGATAAGAGATAGATACCCGGTAACTTCACCCAGGTTGGACAGGATGATCCACAGCGTCGAGACCATGTACAGGATCACCATGGCGGGTACGGCGCGGGAGGCGACCTCCGCGATACGGGTAATTCCGCCGAATATCACGATGGCCACCAGGCCGGCAAGGACAAGCCCGGCGGCGAAATCGAACAGGAAATGGCCGTCTTCGAAAGTTGCATAGGACGCGAAAACGACGTCCCGGACGATCTGCACCAGTTGGTTGGGCTGGAGAAGCGGCAGGCATCCGATCACACCGGCGACGGCGAAGAGGAGGGCCAGCGGTTTCCATGCCCTGCCCAGGCCTTCTGATATTACGTACATGGGACCGCCTTGAACGCGCCCGAGGGTATCCCGTCCCCTGAACATGACTGCCAGCGAGCAGGTGAAGAACTTCGTCCCCATGCCAACGAGCGCGCTGACCCACATCCAGAAAATCGCGCCAGGGCCGCCCGTGGTGATGGCGATGGCGACCCCCGATATGTTTCCCATACCTATGGTGGCCGACAGGGCGCTGACCAATGCCTTGAAATGGGAAACATCTCCGGGGTCGTCCGGATCATCGTACCTTCCCCGCAAGATGTCGATGGCGTGCTTCAGGTACCGGAAAGGCGTGAGGCGGCTGTAAAGCAGCAGCAAGGAACCGCCTCCGATGATCAGGTAGAAAACATACGACCACGCCAGGTTGGAAAAGGCGACGATGTAGGGCTCGATATAATCCAAGGAATCCTCTTTCCGTTTATCCTTCTACGGCGTCTTGCCTGAAGCTGCGCACCATATCGATATAGTCCCGGGAGAAGAGCTTGTCCGGGCGCTTGTCGTAGCTGAAGATCGCGATGATGCGGGGCCGGTTCGTGGGCCCGACCGACGAAACCCGGTGCAGCGCGTACTTGCCGTTGAACAGGACTTGGGTATCAGGACTTGCGGGTTCCAAGGTCCTGTTCCTTTCACGGCGGGAGGCAAACCCAGGATGGCCTGCCCAGGTCCCGCGTTCAACCTTTTCGGATCTCCCAGAGTTCCACCACCATTTCGGAAGGGTAGCCTATGGGATCGAAGTCGTCCGTCTCCCTGGCGTCGTAGCCCACCTCGGCGAACAGGTTCTCGATGGTCCGGGAAGAATGATGCTGCGCCTCGCCGATCGTGTGGTAAAGGTAGACCGCCGATGGCAGTATGACGGGGTAGCCCATCTCGTACAGCGCGTAGGCCAGGTGGTCCCTCTGCAGATGCTGGACGACGTCATCGGCGTGCTGCACGATACGCGCGTCTCCGTACTCGATATCCACGTCGAAACGGAATGCGAAGTGACTGCGAAGGTATCCCTGGTCGTGGAGAAAACGGCCGACGCGCCCGATCCCGTTGGAAATCCGCCTCACCTGGTCCGGGGTTTCCAGGTCATCGGGCAGTTCCAGGTCGAGGTGCGTTCGCAGCCGATTGAAGAAGGTTTTGCCCACCCGGATGGTGAACAGGCGGCGCTCCCGCTCCAGGGAATGGCTGTACAGATCGATGTGGCCTGCAATTCGTTCGAAGGCCGATTTGTAGAAGGCATAGGAAAGGGCGTCGAATTCTCCCGACTGCAACTGCAAGTCCCCTGCGGGTTGCAGAAATTCGTCGAGCAGCCCACTCCTGGCCGGCCTGCCGTATACCGTCTGGAGGTAGGTTACCATGTTTTCCTGCACGTCTGCCACTTCTCCGCCGTTCTGGTGCAGCGCACGCCACTCGGTGACGATGGCGCCGGACATGAAAGCGGTGAATTCTCCGCCGATCGGCCACCACGCGGCGTATTCGGGAAATGGACGTTCCCGTACAACCTGTCCGAGAGGTTTTCCAGGCATGAGCTTGACTCTTTCCTGTTTTTTTATCGACTAATTTGGATTAGCGTTTAATTGGATCACCGGGATTTGTTCAGAAAGGTTTCCACCTGGGGAAGCAGCAACGGTTCAGAAGCAAGCCGTACGTATTCGCGTATGGCGGTGCGGGCTTTCTCCCCTTGTCCCAGTCGGTAGAAAGCGATACCCAGGCGGAAATGTCCAGCGGCCAGGTTTGGGGCAAGGCGGACGACTTCTCCGTAATTCCGAATGGCCTGCTCGTACTGGTGCAACCCGTCTTTGACGAGTCCGAGATTGAATAGGGCGGTCGTAAAGGCCGGACGCAATGCCACGGCTCTTTCAAGGGCTTCCAGCATCCTGTCCGCGGCCTCGGCACGCGTCCTCAAGCTGATCAAGGGCTCCCGCGCAGCGGTCTCGTCCGTTCCTTCCACGAGGAGGGCTGCCTGTTCCCAGGCTTCCATGGCAGCGTTGTAGTCGCCACCGGATATCCTGGCAATCGCAAGGATGGCATAGGGAAGTGGATCCGGCGTTTCCGGCGCTACCATGCTCTCGAGTGCCTTTACGGACGCGTTCCAACGTCCCTGGGCCAGCAGTACGGTCCCCTCGGCCAGCCGCGCCGCGGGCCAGTCCGGTCGTACGGAGAGAGCGTCTTTGAAGTGAGCCAGCGCGTCGCTGAGGTCGTGGTTGAACGCGGAATCGACCCCCCTTCGGTAGGCCGACCTGGCTTCGCCGCCCACGGCTGAGGAACGGGCAGGCACGCGACGGAGCGGTAACGTCCCGTAAGCCGCCGTTGACCGGGGCGCATGCCCCGCCCACAGAACCGCGAGACCGCGCCAGGTATCGACAATGTCATCCAGGCTGGCCTCCTGTCCGTATGTCAGGGCCAGGTTGTTAAAGGCTTCCGGAAAATCATCTCGAAGCGCAATGGCCTTTTGAAACTGTGCTCTTGCATCTTCGTGCCTGCCCTGCCTGAGGTACACCATGCCAAGATTGTTGTGCACTTCGGCTATACCCACTTCGGCCCGGATGACCTTCATGTACTCGTCGACCGCATCCTTGAGTCGGCCCGCTTCGGCGTACAGCAGCCCGAGGTTGGTTCGGGCGTCGTAAAACCGGTCGTTCAGCGAAAGCGCCTTAAGGTACGCTTCCATTGCTTCTTCCGGTCGGCCTGTATAGGCGTACATACTGCCCAGGTTGTTGTAGGCTTCCACGAACCCGGAATCGATTTCAACCGCCTTTTCATAGGCTTCGACCGCGGCTTCGTGACGATCCTGCCGGGCATAGATGTTGCCGATGTACAGATGGGCCTCCGCCAGGCCGGGATCTTCCTCCAACGCCTGTTCAAAGGCTACCATCGCCTCGTTTTCCGCACCCTGCTCGTAATAAGTTAGCCCCATTACGTAAACATACGGTGGCGGTCTGCGGCTCTGCCTGCTCGAAGGCGGCAGTGGTCCACCCATTTTCTCCAGCCTGGCCCGGTAAGCCTCGATGCTGCTGGTCTTCGACCGGTCGACGGCGCTCACGGAACTACTTTCGAGAGACCCTTCGAGACGCCTGTCCACCATGGGATTGTCCGCGAAGAGATCTATGGCCTCGTCGAAACGTTCCGACTTGGCATAGATGAGCGCAACATTGTACCGGGCCACCGCATGGGTGGAATCCTGTGCCAGCGTACGGTGATACAACGCTTCGGCCTCGTCCATGCGCCCCTGGCGGAAATAGATGTTGCCGGTACCGGCCAGTAAAGCCGTATCTTTGGGGGAGAACACCAGTGCCTCCCGGTAGGCATCCAGCGCCCGGTCGTACAGGCCGGCCAGTTCGCATGACCGACCCAGGCCGATCAAGGCGTTCCGGAGTTGAAACCGGTCTTCGTCCGCCAGTCCGCGGGCGATATCGACAGCGGCGCCATAGGCCCTGACGGCGCCGTCATAATCGCCCTTGCGGGTATAGCTCGCACCCAGGTTGAGCCGCCAGTTGATTTCTTCAGGCGACAGGATCACCGCTTGCAGAGATTCCCGGATCGCCTCGTCGTACCTCGCCAGGTAGTAGTAGGCTACGCTCAGGTTGCCGAAGGCTTCGGAATCCGTCATGTCCATCGCCAGCGCACGGCGGTAATACGTGATGGCATCTTCGTAGTCGCCGTTGTTCATCGAAGCGTTTCCGGCTTCGATCAGCATTTCGATGTCAACGACATCGGAAACAGGCCTCGGCGCTGTCGAACAACCGGCACCCGCCCAGAGGAGGAAGACAGCCGTCAGTCCTAGGAAAGCCTTCAAACGGATGGACCCCATTTTTATCTCCAATCCGAACCATCATCCAGAAGGCATGGAAGAAGAGAGAACTACTATAATATACGGCATTTCAACCCCCGGCCTCCCATTTTTATTCACTGCGGATTCCTTTATGCGGAATGGATTCGAAATCACTTTACAATCCGTCCGCCCGAAGGTACTTTTTTTCAAGAATCCTCTCCGGATTCCGACTATTTCATACAGTCAACCCCAAACTGCTTGACACTACACATTTGTTTGGTATATTCAACGGATATGCCAAGAGACTTTGATCACGGTGAAACGATAGGGAGACCGAGGTTATGAAAGATATCGATCCGGGAAGGGAGAAGGCGCTGGACGGCGCCATCATGCAGATCGAGCGGCAGTTCGGCAAGGGTTCCATCATGAGGATGGGGGACGAACATCCCCAAATGGCTGTTGAATCCATACCGACGGGTTCACTCACCCTTGATCTGGCGCTGGGCATCGGCGGTGTTCCGCGCGGCCGCGTAGTCGAAATATATGGAAACGAATCCTCCGGCAAGACGACACTGGCAAAGCACATCGTGGCGGAAGCGCAGAAACTGGGCGGGATGGCCGCGTTCATCGACGCGGAGCATGCCCTGGACATCCGGTACGCGCAGGCTCTTGGCGTGGAGATGGACAAACTGCTCATTCATCAGCCGGACACGGGCGAGCAGGCCCTCGACGTGGCCGAGATACTGGTTCGCAGCGGCGGCGTTGACGTGATTGTCATCGACTCGGTGGCCGCACTGGTTCCACGGGCCGAGATAGAAGGTGAAATGGGTGACTCGCACGTTGGCCTGCAGGCCCGTTTGATGTCGCAGGCGCTGCGTAAGCTGACCTCGGTTATCAATAGATCCGGAACCTGCCTGATCTTCATCAACCAGATTCGCCAGAAAATCGGTGTCATGTATGGCAACCCGGAAACGACGACAGGGGGATTGGCACTGAAATTCTACTCCTCGATCCGGATCGAGGTGCGCAGAATCGGGAACATCAAGGGCGACGACGCTTCGGCCGGTATCCAGGTCAGGGGCACCGTGAAGAAGAATAAACTGGCGGCTCCGTTTCGCGAGGCCCAGTTCGATATCATCTACGGTGAAGGAATATCCAAGGAAAGCGACCTGATAGAACTCGGCGTCAATAACGGCATTATAGAAAAGAGCGGGACCTGGTTTTCGTATAATGAAGAACGCCTGGGCCAGGGCCGCGAGAACGTGCGCCAGTTACTCCGCGAACGACAGGACCTCGCAAAGGAGATAGAGGAGAAAGTCCGCTCGCTTTTCGTACCCGCAAGCCGGGACACGGCCGCCACGAATAACGGAGCCGAGGAGAAACCGGTGGCCGGGCCCGCTCCCTCGGTGAAGAAGCGGTGAACTGCTGGATTGATAGTTGATGTCGAAGGATTTCGCTGATCTCTGCAAACTTACACGAATAGTGATCCTTGCCGGCTCTCGGCATCCTTCGACATGGCCTCGATAAGACGGTTGTGCGCTCTGGGGAACGCGTAGTGCTTCAGGCCGTCCAATCGAACCCACTGGTAGTCGTTTCCTTCTCGGTCCCGGGCTTCGCCGCCGAGATAAGTACAGAAGTATCCCCGTAAAGTTATCTCGAAGTGGGTAAAGGCGTGCTTGACGGTAGCGAAGGCTCGGTCAACGCGTATGTCGATACCCAGGGTGCGTTTCATTTCGTTGACGAGATATTTCTCCCCGTCCGTCCCCTCCTTCGTGATCCCACCCGGAAACTCCCATAGTCCACCCAGTAATCCGTCCAGCGGACGCCGAACGATCAACATTTCATTTCCTCTGCGCACGATTCCAGCGGACACATGATGGTGGGGGCGTTGTTTGCGAGGCTGTTTGCGAGGAAGTACCGAAGGATCCGGCAACACTTGACGCGCGATGCACTGGTTTCCCACGGGACAGTCGCCGCAGCGCGGCTGTCGCGGCGTGCATATCGTGGCGCCCAGTTCCATCATGGCCTGGTTGAAATCTCCCGCCCGACCTTTTGCGAGCAGTCTTTCGGCCAGGCCGGCCATTCTCTTTTTAGTGACCGAGACAGCGGGATCATCGGTGATATGGTAAAGACGACTCAGCACTCGGACTACATTGCCGTCGACCACGGGAAGATCCCTGCCGAATGCTATACTCAATATGGCCGCGGCCGTGTAGGGTCCGATGCCCGGAAGAGTGGAGATCTGCGCTGGATCGTCGGGTATCCTCGCGCCGTGCCGGTCGACTATCTTCCGTGCGGCACGATGGAGGTTTCTCGCCCGGGCGTAGTATCCGAGGCCTTCCCATGCCTTCAGGACTTCCTCGAGCGAGGCCCCGCCAAGATCTTTGACCGTGGGGAAACGGGTCATGAACCTGTCGTAGTAAGGGAGAACCTGGTCTACCCGCGTCTGCTGGAGCATGATCTCGGATATCCATACCGCGTAAGGATCCCGTGTCTCCCGCCAGGGCATATCCCTTCGATGCCCTTCGTACCAGGCCATAAGGGATTGGCGGAAATCCTCCAGCCGGCCGATATCCGTTATAGCTCCCGCATTTCCATCCATGCTCCGTCTCCACGTCGCCTTGCCAATCGAAAACCGGAAGAGCGGATTTCATCCGTTCAGATCTTTAGATACACTTGAGCGTTTTGTCAGTGCCGCCGGGAAAGGCCGGGCATACTGTACTCGCCGTGGGTGATCAGGGTGCGGTTGTATGCATCCGTATCTTTGGAATCGAACCGGTTTGGTGAAAAATCCGCGATATCGATTTCTGTTCTGCCGTCCGCGACACATTCCGCCAGCAGCACCCCGGCAGCCGGATTATAGGCGAACCCCCCGGAATGAAAGGCAACACCCACGTAAAGACCCGGAAAGCGTTTTACGGGTCCGAGCACCGGTTCGCCGTCCAGTGAAAAGGACAGCAGCCCCGCCTTTTCGATTTCCCAATCGGACTGTCCCGTCTTTGGGACGAGCGGCAGCAGGTTGGCTCTCGCGACGTCACCAAGACCAGGTGGCGCCGAGATCGTCGACATTTGAAAGGACTTGCCAGGTACACGGTATTCCGGTGCTGTTGGGTTTTCGATCCCTGCAAGCAACCGCTGTCCGTACGCCGGCCTGATGTACCCTCCGTAGGGATTGGCATTGACCGCCGGTATCCGGACCGGAGAAGGCAGAGGTGTCGTGACGTAACGCTGGTGTACAAAGGACTTCAAAGGGAGTTGCAGCCCGATGCTTTCCAGCACTTTGAGCGTCCATACGTGAACGGTGCTCACCACGGCGTCCGATTCGATACGGTCGTTCTCCGTGACGACTCCCCCCATGCGCCCCGAATCCACGATGAAGTCCGAGACCATGCACCCTTCTTTTATCTGCACTCCCAGGTCGCGGCATTTGGCCGCGAGGGCGGGAAGGTAGTGGTCCGGTTCGCTGTATCCGCCCAGGGGGTCGAAGAGCCCGATCGGCTCTCCGGTCAGCGACAGGTCCGGCCACTTCATTTGCATCTCGGACGCGTCCATCACCGTATAATCTACACCCAGGCGATCGTACAGGGGCAACAGGCGTTCCCGTTCCGGCCAGCTTTCAGCGTCGAAGAGATTGAGGCAGCCTACGTCCTGGAAACGGTATCCTTCCAGTTCGTCGGACAGCTCCGTGAACCTCGTCAGGCTGATCCTGCGTGCCCTGACACCGGTTTCCGACCACAGCAGTCCGGTGATGATCCCGGCGGCGCGGCTGCTGGCGCCATCTCCCACGCGTCCCTTCTCGATGACCGTGATTTTGCCGTATGACTTGCGTGCGAGATGGTAAGCCGTACTGAGTCCGGTCACGCCCGCGCCTATGATGACCGCATGTCTGGACATTTTCTAGCCCTCCAGCGCCGATTTCATACGCTCTTCAGTAATGGAGAAATGGGAAATGTGCCAGGTTACCTTCCCATCCCTGAGGAGCAGCAGTTGCGGTGACTCGTGCCTTACTTCCAGGCGGGATTCGATTTCATTGGAAAGGTCCCGGTTCTCTATGACCATGACCTGGGTAAACAACGGCGTTGGCGTGGATGCGTCCTCCTCCGCGAAACTATGGTAATGATCGGCGGCACGGGCACTGACGGACATACCGAACTGTGTTTGTAAACGAATACGGGACGATCAGAGGACGAGGCGACGGCTTCGTCCAGTTCCGTCATCTTCGTGAGACGCACGACGCGATCCGACATGCAACGATCTCCTTCAGGTCATGAGATAATACAGGCTATTGTACAAGTCCTTATTGAGTGAATATCTAAAGGATTAAGCATATTGGGCCGGTCAGGATATCCTGTCCGTGGCCGTCGCCACCTTTCGAACTTGTGTAACTGCTTTTCGGAAGTCGCGGTCTCGCGGCAGCAGCAGGGCCAGCGCCACGGCGAGCAACGGGATCAGGGCCAGCACTTCGAGGGTCGACACCAAGCCGATCCGGTCGGCAATCCCCCCTAATACGATCAGTGCGCCTCCAGCCGCACCCCAGCTGAACCCCATGGGAAAACTGGACGCCGTCCCCGCGCTGTCCGGGACGAGTTCCTGGGCCATGGCGACGGAGACGGAATTGGACGCCATGTTCATGAAGCCGCCCATGAACAGCCATATGGGGAGCAGCGGACCGGTGTCATATAGCGCAGTCAGCAGGCATGGCGTGGAAAGCAGTATCGTAGTCCAGATTACATGGCCCCGCCCCATCATATCGGAGAGCCAGCCACCGATGAAACCGCCGATCACCGCGCCGGCCTGGAAGATGAAGAGCAGGTCGCCCCCCTGTTGCAGGGTAAGTCCCCGATCCTTGAGCAGCAGCACGAAAAACGTGGCGAATCCGACACCGGAGATGGTGCGTATGATACCGACCACGGTGAGGTTGACCATTGGCCACAGGTTGGGTCGAAAGGATGCCCCCACGTCGGCCAGGCGGGTCACCTTTCGATCCTCGTTGCGTATGGGGATGACACGGGCCATCGCCAGTACGGCGATTACCGTGGGGACGGCGAGCCAGATCAGGCTCTCGAGTCCGAAACGCTCTACCAGACGGGGTACGATTAAGGGGCTCGCGGCCAACCCGGCGGTGCCGCCGACGATGAAAAGCGACACGCCGTAACCTCGCCTTGACCCGCTGACGTCTCCGGCCATGGATACGCTCTGGGGGTGAAAACTGGCGGACCCGAAGCCGCCCAGGATAATGAACACCAGCAGCACGAAGAAGGATTGGGCCAGGCCCACGGCGGACATGAAAACGGCACAGAACAGCGGACCGACTATGATGAAATAGCGTTTCTCCATGCGGTCCCCCAGGATGCCCATCAGGGGCTGGACCAGAGAGGAGGTCATGGCCGGCAAACCGGCGATTATGCCCGCCTGCGTGAGAGAAAGCTGCATCCTCATCACAAGCGCCGGGAGTATCGGCGTCAACAGGGAGGAAAACAGGTCCGTCAGGAAGTGAACCGCGGTAAGCAGGACGAGCTTGGCGCGCTGTATGTCGGACCTCATGAAAAGAGCCTTCCGTGGAGCATGTAAATGCGCTTCAGCTCGTTGATGGGATCGGCGTGGTCGTCGACCCTCAGGTCCACCAGGAAGTCCGAGGTGCCGCCGCATCCGCCACCTTCACGCGCCACGAGCAGGGCGGCCGACTGCTGGCCTCGACGGTCCCCTCCAGCTTCCTGGCCCGCGGATAGCACGGCCAGCAGCCTAGCGGCAAACTCATCTTCACCGGGACCTTCGAAGGTTTCGGCCATGGCGGTTACCACTACTTCACCCGCGAGGATGTTGCCCAGGCAGACGTATCCCGGGCCGGTTACGTGTCCCGCCCATTCCTGGCATTCCTCCCCGGTGAAGGCCGCCGCTGTACCGTCGACGTCCACCACGCCCACCTGGCGGGACTGGCGACCGGGATCCGATTCAATCAGGCGTTCAAGGGTATCGATGGCGCCGGCGTCCCCTTCGAGCATTTCAAGCCCCCTGGGACCATATGACGCGTTGGCCCATGCCTGCGTAGCGATGGCACCGGCGTTGTACATTGCCCAGGGGACCACGGATCCCACGGCGAGGTATTTCGACTGGGTCGCCACGCCGAGATCTCCCGTATCGGGATCCAGGGCGACGATGGAAAAGGTGGAGTAACAGGGAACGTGGTTCAACGATGGATACTCCGTCAATCGCCGACAGCCGCCCTGATCAGTTCGATCGGGTGATGGGCGGTCCTTCCCGTGCCATCGGCGATCTGGTGCCGGCAAGAGGTCCCTGTCGCGGCGAATTCGGTCCGCTCGTCGGCGTTCCGGATGGCAGGGAACAGCCGGTCTTCCCCGATTTTCATGGATAGATCGAAGTGCTCCCGCTCGTAGCCGAAGCTGCCGGCCATGCCGCAACATCCCGTGTTCAACGTCGTGACCTCGAATCCGGGTACCAGTTCCAGGGCGGCAACCGTGGAATCCGTGCCGGCTATGGCCTTCTGCTGGCAGTGTCCGTGCAGACTGATCGTCCTGTCGAGGCGGCTGACCGAAAGAGAAAGGCGTCCGGCCGCGTGCTCCCGGGCCAGGAACTCGTCGATCATGAATATACCATCGGCGATCCGGTCGGTCCGCGGGTCGTCCACGAGATCGCGGTAGTCGTCGCGAAACGTCATCACGCAACTGGGCTCACATCCTACGATGGCCCATCCTCGATCCACGTACCGTTCCAGTTGAGCGACATTGTACCGTGCGGCCTCCCGGGCCTGGCGCAGCATGCCCTTGGAGATCAAAGGCCTGCCGCAGCAGGCGCGGGGATCGGCCAGCACCACGCGGTATCCGGCGCTTTCCAGCACTTCCACGGCGGCTATGCCGATATGGGGTTCGCTGTAATTGATGAAAGTGTCCGGGAAGAAGACGACGGTCGGTCGATTACGGTCGCCGCCGGAATTCGGATTGCGGTGATAGAACCACTGTTCGAAAGTCTCCTCCGCAAATTCAGGCAAAGACCTGCGCCGGTCCACGCCGATGGCCCGCTCCAGGATCCGTTTATGCCAGGGATGGTTCAATACCCGGTTGCTCAGCGGGGCGAAGGCGGAACCGAGCCGGTTGAGCGTCTCGATGCGGCCGAATACGCGGTTGCGCAGGGGCAGTCCGTGTTTTTCGTAGTAGTGGGCGAGGAATTCGTATTTCATCTTGGCCATATCCACGTTGGAGGGACACTCGCCCTTGCAGCCCTTACACTCCAGGCAGAGGTCGAGGGCTTCGTATACCCGCCGGCTCGTGAATCCTTCTCCGTCCAGTTTGCCCGACAGTGCCGCCCGGAGCACGTTCGCCCGGCCCCGGGTACTGTGTTCTTCATCGAGCGTGGCGATATAGGACGGGCACATGGTCCCGACCAGCTTCTTGCGGCAGGCCCCGACCCCGTTGCATAACTCGATGGACCGCGATAGCCCCCCATCGCCCGAAAAATCGAAATAGGTGTTGATCTCCTCCGCCTGGTAAGCCGGACCGAAACGCAGGTTGTCCGTCATCTTCTGGTTCGCGATGATTTTGCCTGGATTCATGATGCCATTCGGATCGAACACGGCCTTGACCGCCTTGAAAGCCTCGTAGAGCCGCGTACCGAACATCTTCTCGTTCCATTCGCTCCGCACGAGTCCGTCCCCATGCTCGGAACTCATGGCGCCGCCGTAGGCCAAAACCAGGTCGCGTATATCTTCGGCGATGGCCCGCATTCTTACGATGTCATCGGCCTTCTTGAGATTGATCAGCGGGCGGATGTGGATCGTTCCCACGCTGGCGTGGGCATAGTAGGAAGCGATAGTGCCGTGCTTACTGACGATGTCGCGAAACTGGCGGATGAATTCCGGAAGCTTTTCCGGCGAGACCGCCGTATCCTCCACGAAAGTCGCCGGTTTGGTATCTCCCTTCATGCCCATCAACAGCCCGAGTCCTGCCTTTCGAAGACCCCATGCGTTCGCCTGGGAAGCGGGGGTCGTGGCCCGGACACAGGCGTAGCCCAGGTTCTTTTTCTTCAGCAGGGACTCCAGCGCATCCATGCGCTCCGACACCTCGCCGGCCGTTTCACCGTAGTACTCGACCATGAGAATGGCTTCCGGGTCTCCTTCGATGAAGTCCCGCTGCCTGGCGGCCGCCGGAGAATCCTTGGCCAGGTCCAGGATCGTCTTGTCGGTGAGTTCAACGGCGGAGGGATCGGTCTTCAGAATCTCGACCGTCGCTTCCATGGATTCAATCAGGTCCGAAAAATGGCAGATATTCAGTCCGGTATGCGAAGGCAGGGGTACCAGGTTGACCCGTGCCTCGGTAACGGCGACCAGGGTGCCCTCGGATCCAACGATCATCTTGCACGGGTCGAAGGGGACTTCATCGACGAATGCGTCCAGGTTGTACCCGCCCACGCGCCGCATGATACTGGGATACCGCGCCTCGATCTCGTCCCTGTTTTCGTGGGCTATACGGCGGATCTCGCGATAGATCCGGCCCTCCATGCCTTCCATGCCGGACTTCTCGCCGTATTCCCGGTCTCCGACCGGCTTGAAGACGGTCTCCGTGCCATCGCTCAGGACTACGCTCAGTTCAAGGACGTGATCGATCGTCTTGCCGTAGATTATGGAATGGGAACCGCAGGAGTTGTTGCCGATCATGCCGCCGACGTTCGCCCGGTTGCTCGGAGAGACGTCCGGCGCGAAGAGCAGACCCATGGGTTTCAGGTGGGCGTTCAACTCGTCCAGTACCACACCGGGCTGTATCCTGGCCCAGCGCTCCTCGACGTTGACTTCGAGTATCCGGTTCATGTGCCGGGAGAAGTCGACCTGGATGCTGCGGCCCACCGCCTGTCCGCCCAGGCTGGTGCCGCCCCCGCGGGGCGTGACAGGAATGCCCCTTTCATACGCGAACCGCAGGATGCGGGAGACATGGGCCGCATGGGCGGGGAACGCGACGCCCAGGGGTTCAATCTCGTATATACTGGCGTCGGTGCTGTACAGGACCCTGGCCGTTTCGTCGAATCGAAACTCGCAGTCGATTTCATCTCTGATCCGGTCCTGCCAGGCGGTGTCCATGTACCGATCCTTCCTATGCCTCCGCTGCCTCCGGCCAATGACAGGTTACCTTGTCTGCCTTGAACGGAAGCAGACCCGACTACACCGTCAGCGTGACAATGTCCCGGCCCGCCACGTCCTTGATTTCGGTGTACGAAGCGGAATCCATGAGTTCGTTGGTTTCCGGCGACAGCAGAGCCTTGAGGGATTCCGTCCTCCAGGGACCACCGCCGGTGTACTGAGGAGCGTAACGGAGCACGAGCACGATTCGCTTCCGGTCGATCGGCTTCCACCGGAGCGTTCCGTGGGTGAGCAATTCGGAAATGATTACCGCGTCTCCCGCCCGGGGCGTGATGTTGAGTGCACCGGGAGGCGCTTCATCACCCAGGTCTCCCCCGTCGAAGAGCGAGCCGGGCCGGTTGAAATTGCACTTGTGGGAACCCGGTATTACCACGAGACCGCCATCACCGGGATACACGTCGGTGAGATAGGTGAAAACGACGAAGTCATCGCAGTAGATGCGGCCGTCACGGCATTCGTAGCGTGTGCTCTGCCAGCCGAAGTCTTCCCTGGCGCAGTGGAGCGAACCCGCGTCGACTACACCGCCCGCCTGGTTCACGAGCATGGAGCCCCGGACAAACCGGGGTTTCCCGGTGGTGAATTCCTTCACGATGGGCCAGTAGCTCGGTTGGAATACCAGCCTTTCCAGCGATTTGTCAAAGGCGAATCCGTTATCGTACATACGGTCGTCCCTGCTCCCAAAATCCGGCGACAGGTCTTCTGCAGGCGTGTGGATGTATTTTTCCGCGGCTTCACGGGCCTCGGCAAGTTCCTCTTCCCCGATGGCTCCTTCCAGGTGTAGATAGCCGGTCAGGTCGAACAGGTATCTTTGCTCTTCGGTCATCATGATTGAATCCAGCCTTTTTAGATATTGCTCTTAACCGACGATCAACAGGCGCAGGTCCATTACGTTCGTATGGGTAGGTCCGGTTATGACGAGGTCGCCCAGCGGTTTAAAGAAATGATAGGCGTCGTTGTTGTCCAGGTAGGCGTGGACGTCCAACCCCTTCTCGGCAGCCCGTGCCATAGTGCGGCCGTCCGCTACCGCGCCGGCGGCGTCGGTCGGTCCGTCCGTACCGTCCGTGCCCGCGCTGAACACGACGGTTCGTTCCAGTCCGTCTATCCCGGAAACAGCCGCCAGTACGAATTCCTGGTTCCGTCCTCCCTTGCCGCCGCCCTTTAGCGTCACCGTGGTTTCACCGCCTGATATGATACATGCCGGCGCGCTCAACGGATCCCCATGGACCGCGATTTCCCGTGCCATGGCCGCGTAGACGCGGGCGATCTCCCTGGTCTCGCCGTCGATCGAACTCGACAGCACGAGCGGGTTATAGCCTCTCTTCTCCGCCTCGATCCGGGCGGTATCGAGGGCCTGTCGATTGTTGGCGATCATCACGTTCTGTGTACGATTGAAGAGCGGATCGCCGGGACCGGGGTTTTCGTGTCCGGTTCCTTCAGCACCGGCCTCCAGATGACGAATCACCGAAGGGGGAAGTTCGCCATCCAAATCGTACCGTTCGACGATCGTTCTGCAATCGGTATAGGTGCTCTCGTCCGGTACCGTGGGGCCCGACGCGATGATGTCTAGCGGATCTCCGATGACGTCCGACAGCACCAGGCTCACCACGCGCGCCGGCGCGGCCTGTCGGGCCAACTGCCCGCCCTTGACCCTCGATATATGCTTGCGAACCGTGTTGAGCTCGTTGATCGTCGCCCCGCATTTCAACAGACAGCCGGTAACCGCCTGTTTTTCCACCAGCGTCACGCCTCTGGCCGGAAGCGGCATGAGTGCGGAACCCCCGCCCGAAAGGAGGCAGAACACCAGGTCGTCTTCCTCGAGATGCTCGAGGAGCGTTACGATCTTCTCTGTTCCTTCCACCCCGGCGGCGTCTGGAATGGGATGTCCCGCTTCGATCAACTCGACTCGCCGAAGCGGCGTCGTATGGCCGTACTTTACATTGACCACGCCTCCGGTAAGCCGATCTCCCAGCAGCGATTCCATGGCGCCGGCCATCATGGCGCCCGCCTTGCCGGCGCCGACGACGAAACACCTGTCAAACCGGTCCAGATCGTACGAGATGCCGTCGATCTTCAGTCTGTTACCGTTGCACTCGACGTGGCGCCGGATCGCTACGGCGGGATCGACGGCCCGCAAGGCTGCGTCGTAAATGCATCGTGCGTCGGTTCGGAGCGCGACAGTGGACATGTCCAGGGTTCGCGAAACGTGCCTTTGACTACGAATTAAGCAAAACGGGCGTACCGCCAGCCGGCCGGCACGCCCTTTAGATAGATCAGCTGTCCCGGAGTCCTATGACCGGTCCAATTCCTTTGGAGGCGGAGGTTTTCGCGGGGGCGGCTCTTTCTCGTCGATATCGATCGCACGCTGGATTTCAGTGTTCGCGTTGTTCACGACGCGCTTGAATTCCCGAATGCCCTTGCCGAGTCCTCTGGCCAGGGCCGGAATCCGATCCGAACCGAACAGAAGCAGGACAATCAGGAAGATCACCATCAATTCCTGCATGCCGATATCACCGATCATGGTCCAATACTCCTGGTGAAAGCGTACGACAACTCCCGGCGTCCAGACGGCCGTGTTCTCCGTCCTTCCGTGCAGGCAAGGCGATATGCCGAAAATGTACAGGGACCGTCATGGCCGGGCAAGTGAAATATTGCGCGGTAGCCACGCACCATGGCCGTGCAGATGAGTCTCCAGGATCGTTCTTGACGGCATTTCATAAGTCAGACAGTTTATACATGGAGGATTGATGAACCGGCTGTGTACAAAACGGTAATTTCAGATTGGGGGAACGGATGGACAGGCCACTGGTGAACAAGGGCAGGTTGTTCTGGACGGGGCAGCACTGGATCAACTACATTCGCCCGGCAAACACGACGGAGAACAGCGGCATGGTCAGCCTCTGGCATACCCATTACAGCTCGGCTGGCGAGGGGACCGTCGCCTATGTCCTTATCGAGGGCGAGACCTCCTATCGCAGGATCTGTACCGACAACCCGGAAACGGCGGCTCTCATCCAGGCATGGATGCGCGGGAGGGGCGGCATGTACGACATGGACTTAGAGACTGTTCAGGCGTCCTTTGCGCGGGGTGGAGACGTCCTCGAATCGCCTTCCTGGACGATCGAGACGGCCGAAGGCCAGATCATAGCGCGATGGAGCGACCTGCAGTCGCCGGAGCTGCTCGAAGCGCCCGCTCCAAGGCTCAGGGATGAATGGGACGTGTATTCCTGCCTATTCTTCGCGCACTCAGCCCAGATCCTGTTCAATGGTCACCTGATACCGGGTGAACCCTATACCGTCGACATCTGGAAACCCAGCCTCGGTGGGGAGCGCAGCTCATGTGTGTTCGCGCTGTCCGAGATCTTTATTCAAGCGGACGGCCAGGACGCGTGAGCGCCCAGCCTGCGCCGGCGGCGATGATCAACATGAGCGCCAGGAGTCCCGCCACGCCAAGCAGCGCGCCGTCCATCGCCGTGGACAATACATCGTATTCCATCAGCGTCCCGCCCCGTTCCACGAGCCAGTGCCAGGCCGTGTGTCCCGCGAGAACCGAGACCACGATAGCGCCGGTGCGTTCACCCGGGATATACCTGAATAGTAACCGCAAAATCGGAACGCAGATCACGATCACGAGTAGTTGACCGATCTCCACGCCGACGTTGAACGCCAGGAGCGAAGTCACCAGGTGGTCTCCGCCAAAGGGAAGCATTTCCCGGAGCGCGTAGGCGAACCCGAACCCGTGTACGAGTCCGAAACCGAATACGGCCATCCAGCGGCGGCGCAAGCCGGGCGCCACGATGTTCTCCAGCGCCATGTAGACGATGGAGGCGGCAATCACCGTTTCGACAAGCGGCACGAACCAGAGTGCGTCGGGCGCCAGGCCAAGCGTAGCGGCGATCAGCGTGACTGAGTGCGCGACCGTAAAGGCGGTGACGAGGATGACGAGTACCCGCAGCCGTTTAAAGGGAATGACCAGGCACAGCAGGAACAGGAGATGGTCCATGCCGTCGAGGATGTGGGTGAACCCGAGCTGCACGAAACGAAACGCGGCCTGGTGCCAGCGGGGATCGAGCACGACGCGGCCGGGATTCCCCGTGTACTGGTATAGACGTTCACCGCCTTCTACGGGCAGAAAACGCAGCACCGTCGAGACCCGCATCCCCAGCCTTTCCAGCCCGGGAACGATGGAAAACTCGGAACGATCCGATGTAATCCTGTATTCGAAGAGCACGTCGAGCATCGCCTGTTGCCAGTAGATCCGGGTATCGAGCGGCAGTCCAGGCCCCGTGGTACCCGCCAGTGCGGTATTGTAATCTCGGAACGCAGCATCGGTGGGGAGAGAGACCTTGACGGCAGCCAGGTCCGGAACCGCAAGACGCGCGCCATCTTCGTAGAGGGACACCTCCTGTCCTATCCAGAGCACCGCGGCCTCACGCAGGGCTTCGTCGGCGCGGGACAGGTCCAGGTAGCCGGGTCCAATCAGGGGGAACGTGACATCGCGCATGGCCTCGAGGGGCACACGAACAAGCAACCGGAGGCTTTGGCCTTCCGGCTTGATAAACGCCCGTATTGTGATGTCCTGTGGAATGTCGTGGCCGTAGGAGCAGGTTGCGGGAACGACCACGATGGGGCCGGCGAGGGCCAGGTACAACAGGACGCGGACGGCAACCTGGATGGTCGCCGTCCAACGTCCGGTGAGAGGGAAAACCGGATCGGCCCGCCCTACCTGGATGCGGTTGGCCATACTACGCCCTGGTCTTTTTCTTCGACTGGGGCCTCACCCTTGAAGGTGAACTTCTGCAGGCGTTTTCCTTCGTAGGTCTCCGTGGTGTAGACGTTGCCCTTCGAGTCGGTGGCAATGCTGTGAACGCCGAAGAACTGTCCGGGTTGCCGCCCGCCGTCCCCGAAAGTGGTCAGGATTTCCATCGTTTCGCGCAACAGCACGTGCACCTTCATGTTCTTGCCGTCGGCCACGTACACGTATTTCTGTTCGGGATCCTTCGAAAACGCGATGTCCCACATGGATCCGTCTCCCCGCGTGTTCACGGCGATGATCTTCTCCATCACGAAGGTCCCGTCCGTCCGGAACACCTGGATACGATTATTCGGGCGGTCGCAGACGTAGACGTGACCATCGTTGGAAGGGTCGGCGGCGTGAACGGGATTGCGGAACTGCTGTACAAGTGGCGCCTCGGGATCGTAGGGGCCGAGACTGGTATCGTCGGGTTCATTACCGTAAGCGCCCCAGGACCTTTTGAAGGCTCCGGTCTCGATGTCGAGCACCGCGACGCGCTTGTTCAGGTAACCGTCGGCCACGTAGGCTTCGTTGGCGCCTGCGTCGAATGAGATCTTGGCCACCCGGCCGAAGTTCTCCATATCCATGCTGTTGCCGGCCCACTGCGGGTCCGCCTCGTCAAATGATTCGGCCCGGCGAGTCCCCGGATTTCCGAATTGCTTCAGGAAGGTGCCGTCCTGGGCGAAGACCAGGATATGGGCGTCGTCGCCCCCGTTGCCTCCTATCCAGAGATTATCCATGGGGTCGGCGGTGATGCCGTGATTGGACGCGGGCCAGTCGTATCCTTCGCCAGGTCCGCCCCAGTGGTTCAACAGGTTGCCCTCCGGGTCGAACTGGAGTACGGGAGGCGCGGGAATGCAGCAATCGCCCGTGGGCGGGTCCTGTGCGGCGCCCAGTTCCGTGCGGGGGTTGCCATTGCCCCGGTGTACGATCCAGACGTTGTCCTGGGAGTCGACGGTTACGCCGATGGCCGAACCCAGGATCCAGTGGTTGGGCAAGGGTTTGGGCCACATGGGATCCACCTCGAACACCGGCGCCATCACGGCGTCGGAGGCCTGCTCCGGCACTTCCATGTCTGCGCAGGCGGTGGTAAGGAAAAGGACCATCACACTCAAATGAGTCAGATTCCACTTCATAGTCTGTCCTCCCTGAATGAATCCCGTCAACATGAGAAATCCTCTGCCCAAACTAAAAACGAATGCGCAGGAAGACACTGTTCAGTCGACGACTGAAAGAATGGTGTAAATTACTGTTCGTTCGACTTGGCTGGGATGTCATGGGCGTTGCCGAAAGGGATTCCAACATTACACGACCCCCTCAAAGTATTAACCAACCAGATCTCTTCGTCAAGCAATAGTTGAGGGATTGCAGGCAAGAAGACACTATGTAATTCTGGAAACCATAGATGAAAAAAATGATGTTGAATCGGTTTAGACGGTATTACCACGAATCAGGATCGGGTATACCACCGCTGATGACGATCTCCATACCGGGTTCAGGCGGTATGCGCCGACCCGCTGTCGACGGGTCTGTTGGATCCGGCCAGTCTCTCAGGATACCTCGAACCTCTCCCGTTGCACTGTCCCGCATGAGCGCCACGAATTGATCGCCCTCCCCATCAATTGTGTCAAACCCCTCGGGACCGGTCAGTGTTATCCGATCAAGACTTCCGGACCAATCCTCACGTACCGGTAGGATAAACGCGAAAGAGCCACCTTCAGCATCAGCGTACTCTGAAATGGCGAAGGACAGCGTAAACAGGACGCTCCCGTCTTGACGCTCGCCGGTCAGCGTGTAAGGACCGTTTTCCTGGGGCAATACAGGCGACGCATCGACGACGAAGGCCGGCTCGAGGGAGAGTTCGCCGGTCTCATCCAGACCACCCCAGAGCAGTAGTCCTCTGGAGGCAGCGGCTAAAGGAGCCGCGGCGAACACAGGACCTAAGGCCATACGGTGGTTCAACGCCCGGGTAAAGGAATAGTCGCTGATCCATTGAGGATCGCAGTAACTCATCAGATCCCAGGTGTCGGAACCCACCAGGGAACCACTCAGTATATCGAAACCCGATGTGCCAATGGAACCATCTTCGTATGGGAAGAAGGGATCGGGCCCCGCGGCACCGCCGCACGGGGCATGGAAGAGATTCAGGTTGTGTCCAAGCTCGTGTGCGATGACATTTGGATCCAGGACTGAAAGCTTAAATAACTAGGAATGTCCTGGGCAATTCCAAGTAAACCACTGGAACCCTGGGCACGGAAGATGCCCAAGTAGTAACCCCTCTCACCCTCGATAGCGTAAATGGCTTCCAATTCGGGACCCATCGAACCGACACTATCCGATATAGGATCCACCGATGTCCAAACCGGCGCGTGTATGGTCAATCGGAAGTCGTTTACCGGAAGAAGATCGCGGGTAGGCCGCAACAGATCAGACTCCGGTGTCAGGCCATCGATTACCGACAACACGGAGATTTCCGGACCTTCCGCCCAAAGGAAGGGCACCACGGTCAGTTCGAAGGTCGGCAGTTGTCGTATGTCCGGTGACATTGTTCCGGTCTCGGGTATGCGGGCGGCGATCCCGTGTTCAGAATCAAACGACTCACCAGGATCGATTTCGACCACCAGTTCCAGGCCAGGTTGAATAACCGAACCGGGTACTTCCACGTTGGCCGAAGCCGACAATTCATTTTCGTCGAATTCATCCGGAATGGTAAATTCCTTGCCCGGAATGTTCACCGTGTACACCACGCTGCCGTTTCGAAAGAACGTCGCTCGGACAGGAGGCATGGTAATATCCATCCCTGCATCAGCCTTGATGAAAACCCGCAACAGCGCTTCCTCGCCTGCGACAAGGGGTACGGGATAGTCCAGCGACTGCGTCGCCTGTGTCAGGTATGCGGTTGCCTTTACCGGGATGGCACACGTAGCGTCGCGGCTATTCTGAACGGAACGAAGCCAATTCTGAAACTCAGTGTTCGCAGGAGCACAGAGTTGGGTATCTCCCAGCATGAATGTCTCGATATCAATCTGGGTTAATTCCACTGGTAACATTCCGGTCAGGTTTTTATTTCCAGCCAGACTTAGTTCCTTTAGAGAGGTCATTCGTCCCAACTCCGCCGGTATTTGTCCATGCAACTTGTTGTTAGCTAGATTCAGGACATCTAAACGGTTTAGTTGCCCCAGTTCCGGTGGCAGTGTGCCTGATATCTCATTACGGGACAGGTTTATTTCCATTAGGTTCTGTAAACGCCCCAATTCCGGAGGCAACGTGCCTGATAGTTTGTTGCGTATTAGTAATAACTTTCTCAGCTGTGACAACTGGCCGATTTCTTTGGGAATCTGTCCCGTGATGCTATTCCATTTTAAATCAAATTCTTCAAGACTAATCAACTGCCCCAATTCAATAGGGATTGGTCCGGTAAATGCATTGCCAGATAACCACAATTCTCTAAGGTTGGACAGTTGTCCTAATTCCGGTGGCAGCGCGCCTGTTAAGGTCACACCGTTGCCCCATAAATGCAGTGTTTCGAGGTTGGTCAAACGCCCCAGTTCGGGTGGAATCGTTCCCGATAACCAGCAGAATTGGATTCCAAGGTTGCGCAGGTTATGCAAATTGCCCAGTTCGGGTGGGATCGGACCGGATAACTCATTAAACCCTAACCGTAGTATTTGCAGCATGTTCATTTGGCCCAGTTCGGGCGGGATTGTACCGAGAAGGTTGTTGCCCAAAAGGCTTAACCCAGTTACTCGTCCACTGTTATCCGTCGTCACGCCGTACCACTCACCCATGGGTTTTACACTGAGCCAGTTCGAGTTATTGTTCCAGTTCGGTCCGTTGGTAACGTTGTATAGAGTTACCAGTACTTCCCTGTCTGGATTGACACCAGCACAGGCAGAGACGCCTTTGGTGTCTGGTACACCTTGCAGCCATGTTTGAGAACTACTATCAGTCGGTGCGCACAGACTTGTTCCGTCCAAACTCAATGATTCGAGGGAAATACTTGCCAGCGACAGTGGCAATGGTCCGGACAATCCGCCGTTATCCGATAAGGCGAGTGTCGTCAAGTCTTTCAGTTTGCTCAAACTCGAAGGCAACGAACCGCTCAGGTTGTTGTCGCCCAGATTCAGTTCAGTCACTTTGTCATCAGAGTCAGTGGTCACCCCATACCACAGGCTCAAACGTGCCTGGCTAAGCCAATTCGTGTTATCTGCCCAATTCGAGCCGCCCGTAGAATTGTACAGTCCGACGAGTGCGATCAGCGCATCGGTGTCCTGATCAACACAGGTTGAGACAGATTGGTTTGGAATGCTATTCAGCCAGTTCTGGTATTGGGTGGTCTCAGGTGCACAAAGACCCGTGCCATCGAGTATCAGTGATTCCAGTTTAGATCCTATCAGTTCTGACGGTAATGGTCCGTTTAAGCCGAGATTGGAAGCCAGGTTCAGAGACTTCAGATTAGCCAGATTTGCGATTTCGGAGGGCAATGTGCCTTGCAGATTGTTGTTCACAAGGTTGATGACTGCTACCCGACCAACAGTATCAGTCGTAACGCCGTGCCAGTCGCCCAGGGGACTGTCGCTTAACCAGTTATCGTTGTTCGACCAGTCCGGCCCGCCCGTTGCGTTGTACAACGCAGTCATTGCTTCAATATCCAAATCAGAGCAGTTAAGCACTGACTTATTCTGGATACCGGTTAACCATGCTTGGATTTCGGGGATTCCAGGCACACACAATCCTGCGTTGTTATTCAAATACAGATATGTAAGATTCGTCAACTGCGCCAGTTCCGATGGAATTGTTCCAGACAGGCTGTTACTGTTCAGCCATAGCCTGGTCAAGTTTGTCAACTGGCCCAGTTCCATGGGGATCGTTCCAGTAAGCTCGTTGTTCGACAGATTCAGCCCTGTCAGGTTCGTCAATTGGCCCAGTTCCACCGGTATCGTTCCTGTAAGCTCGTTGTTCGACAGATACAGCCCTGTCAGGTTCGTCAACTGACTAAGGCGTGTTGGGATCGAACCAGATAAGTTATTGTTGCCTAAAACTAAGTGGACCACTCGTCCATCGGTTCCCGCATTTACCCCATGCCACTGATCGAAAGGCGCATCACTTAGCCAGTTCTCGTTATTCGTCCAGTTCGGACCGTTTGTAGCATTGTAAAGTGCGACCAGGGCATCCCAGTTCGGACGAGGGTCTGTGCAGGTAGTAGCACGGCTGGACGGAATGCTGCTCAACCAGTTCTGGAAATCTATGTCAGGCGGAACACACAGTTGTGTTCCTTCGAGATTGAGCGTAACTAAATTCAGGTTTGTGGCTTCACGCGGCAAAGGACCAGATAACAACCCGTTACTGGCCAAATCCAGCCTGGTTAACTCGGTAAGGCTGGCTATTCCAGAGGGTACCGTACCATTTATATTGTTACTTTCAAGGCTAAGTCCGATCACTCTGCCGGCGTCATTGGTTGTCACACCGAACCATTCGCTCATGGGAGTAGTACTCAGCCAGTTCGTGTTGGTAGTCCAGTTCGTACCGTCTGTTCCAAAGTAAAACGCCACCATCGCGTTCCAGTCCGGATGTAAATCGGTACAATCGGAAACATTCTTGTTCGGAATCTCCTGCAACCAGGTCCTGAATGATTCTTCCACTGGAGAACACAGGTTCGTTCCGTTCAGAATAAGTGAATGCAGGCTTAGGTCGGTCATTTGCCGTGGCAACGGTCCGTATAGTGCGGAATTGAAGGCAAGATTCAGGGTATTGAGTTCTGTGAGCCCACCCAACGCGGATGGTAGCGACCCGTTTAGGTTGTTGTTCATAAGTTTGAGCTCTTGCACTCTTCCCAAGTTATCCGCGGTCACCCCATGCCATGTGTCCAGGGGTTCGTAACTCAGCCAGTTCGTACTCGTTGTCCAATTTGTCCCGGCTGTACCGTTGAATAGTGCAATCAACGCATCCCGGTCGGGGTCCGCACAGTTGACAACATCCTTTTCCCGAATGGTGCTTAACCACGTTTGAAACTCGGTGGACAAAGGCGCGCACAGCGCCGTGTCGCTGAGATACAGGTATTCTAAAGGAAGGTTTACCAACGTAAGGGGTAGCGTCCCAGTCAACCCATCGTTTGAGCTTAGGTGCAGTCTAGTGAGAGCGGTCAACTGACCTAATTCTTGAGGGATGGTACCGGACAGGTTGTTACTGGAAAGCGTTAGCGACCTTAGGCTGGTCAACTGACCCAGTTCAGACGGTATCGCCCGTGAAAGATTGTTTTTTTGTAAATTCAGAAGTCTAACTGCTGACAACCGCCCCAGATCGGAAGGTATGGGCCCCGATAATTCATTGCCACCCAAAGCCAGATACCACAAAAGATTACCCAACTTGGATGGTACTGCACCTGTCAATTGGTTCGATTGTAGATCGAGTATTCTAAGATTGATTAACTCGCTAATGCTGTTCGGTATCGTTCCCGTCAAATGATTAGAGGCGAGATCTAAGCGAGAAAGCTCCGTCAACTGACCCAGTTCAGTCGGTATGGTTCCGGTCAACTCGTTATCACGAAAAGACAGGTTTCCAAGCAAGTCCAGTTGTCCGATTTCGGATGGAATCGAACCATTAACGTTATTTTCGTCTAAGTTTATAACCGTAACCCGTCCATCTGTGTCGGTGGTCACCCCATGCCATTCATCCAATGGCGCTTCGCTCAGCCAGTTCTCGTTGTTTGTCCAGTTCGGTCCGTTGGTTTCATTGTAAAGCGCGATCAGAATCGCTTTGTCCGAATCGGAAGTCATGATCGAAACACCGATGCTGGTAGACAGGCTACCCGATGTCGCCGTGATCTGCACAGTACCCCTGCCCAGCGCGGTTACGACTCCTGAAGGACTTATTGTGGCCAACTTCGAGTCGCTGCTCGTCCAACTCACCGATCCACCACTCACGATTTCGTCTTTTCCGTCTCGAAAGCCGGCGCTGAGTTGTTGCGTCTGACCTATATTTGCGAGACTTACCATAGATGGTGTAACAACAATCCGGGCTGTCGTCGGAACCACTGAAATGTTCACACTGGCGACGACGCTTCCTGAAGTTGCAGTGATGCGGGCATGTCCGGACTTCTGGGCGGTAACGACTCCTTCGGTGTTAACACGGGCAACCAACGAATTGCTGCTAGACCAGATCACATTCAAGCCTGTGATTATCACATCATTTTGATCCACTACCGTGGCATTGAGCCTCGTAGACTGACCTGTTTCGGTTAGTGTCGGTGCATCTGGCGTGATCGTAATCCTGGACGGTACCGGGGAAAGCGACTGAGGCCTGGTAGGACTGTCATTACCGCACCGGACCAGAATCAAAATCGCCAGGACCGCTAAGAGTATTGAAGCGTAATTTGAATGCCGAATCATCTTTGCCTTCTCAGGTCGTATACAAAGACGGAAATACAATTGCCTTGCACAATTCTACCACGAATCCGGATCAGGAATACCGGTACTGACCGTGATCTCCAAACCTGGTTCCGGCATTGTTCGCCGTACGCGCGGCGATATACCCGTCGGATCCAACCAGTTCCGCAATAATCCGCGGACTCTTCCCGTATTACGGTCCATCAGAAGCGCTGCAGTTCGATTGCTTTCTCGGTCGAGCGTTACGATGCCTTCGGGACCGGAAAACGAGATGCGTGTCAGCCTGTACTGCCAGTCCGTTTGCACCGGAATCACGAAAGCGAAAGCGCCTCCATCACCGTCACCAAGTTCAACCATACCAAAATCCAGTTCAAATAGTGTGCCGCCGTCCGCCGACTCCCCGATGAGTCGGTATGATCCTTGAATCCGGGACCGGGATGGTGCTGCGTCGACCACGAAACTAGGCTCGAGCTCGAGATCACCACTTTCATCCACTCCACCCCAGACCAACAGACCTTTCTCTTCTCGTCGAAGTGACGCTACAAATCGCTGAGGTTCGGAATGACGGTAGTTGATGGCCCGGGTAAACCCGTATTCACTGATCCACTGAGGGTGGCAGTAGCTCATCAGGTCCGCCGTATCGGGAGCTACGAGTGTGCGGTCACGGATATCGTACCCCCATGAACCTGTTGCGCCGTCATCGAAAGGATAGTTTGGATCGGGACCGAATGCACCACCGCATGGAGAGTGATATAGGTTCAAGTTGTGACCGAGTTCATGCGCGATGGTCTCTGCATTGAGGACCGACACGCTGGAGGTTCCGGGCAACTCGGCCTGCCCGCCGCCGGCTCTCAGGATTCCCATGTAGTACCCACCTGATCCGTCCATCACGCGTACCACCAATGTTTCTTGCAGCATCGCACCAGAGTTGTATACGACAGGATCTGTCGAGGTCCATACAGGTTCTCGGACCTTCATGTCGAAATCCGCTATGGGGAGCAGGTTGCGGGTCTGCCAGAACAGGTCGTCGTCAGCAGTCAATCCCTCTGTATCCGTCAATACTGAAACCTGGGGGCTTTCCATCCACAGGAAGGGCACCAGCGTCAGGTTGAACGGAGGTAGAGACCTTACGTCGAGTAGCATCCGACCCTCGGGAGGTATGCGTTCACTGAAGCCAGGTACAGAATCCGAGTTACCTTGAGGATTTATGTTGATCACCATCTCCAGACCGGGCATCACGACGGAACCTGGTACTACCGCATTTGCCGATTGAGAGAGGATACCCTCTTCGATCTCGGAGGGAACGTTTGATTCGTGACGGGAAACCTCGGCGGTGTGGATTTCCTGGCCATTCTGGTAGAAAGTAGCCGTTACAGGTGGAAGACTTACGAGTTCATCCGAGTCGGTTTTGATGAATACGCGCAAAAGCGCGGTCTCACCGGCCACAAGGGGAACGGGATGGGAGATCGACTGCGTGGCCTGCGTTACGTATGCTACAGAACCGGATGACTGGATGCATACTGCCACACGACTGGTTTGGATGTTCTGGACCCAATTCTGGAACGAAGGTGTACCAGGAACGCATATCGTCGTACCACCCAATTGAAGATCGTTCAGAGGTAAATTGGTAAACGATTGGGGCAGCATTCCGGATAGTCCTGCGTTAGAGCTCAGATCCAGCGTTCTGAGTTCGGTCAATTGGCCCAGTTCCGATGGAAGAGAGCCCGTTAAGGCGTTGTTTGAAAGAATCAGGGAATTAAGGCTGGACATCTTGCCCAATTCCGGGGGGATGTAACCCGACAGGCTATTTCCATCTAAATGAAGTCGTCTCAGGTTCGTCAAATGCCCGATTTCTGACGGGATGGTGCCCGACAGGCTGTTTCCACTTAGATTAAAGTTGCTCAGGTTCGTCATCTGCCCGATTTCTGGCGGGATGGAACCCGATAGTCCGTTGTTGGATAACACAAGCCACTCCAGATTGTCCAACTGCCCCAGTTCCGGGGGGATGAGGCCCGACAGATCGTTCCGGCTGAAGTGAAGGTATTCCAGCCTGCTCAGTTGTCCCAGTTCCGGAGGGACGGGGCCCGATAGACCGTTATTGAATAACACAAGCCTCTCAAGGCTGCTCAATTGCCCCAGTTCCGGAGGGATTGACCCAGTCAAACCGTTACTGTCCAGTTCCAATACGGTGACCCGACCATCTCCGTCCGTGATCACTCCATGCCATTCGTCCAGAGGCGATTGACCCAGCCAATTCTCGTTGTTATTCCAGTTTGGTCCGTCTGTGCTGTTGTACAGGGTGGCAAGGACATACCATTCCGGTCCAGTATCGATACAGTCTGCTATTACGCTGACCTGAGGTATGCCACTCAGCCATTCATGAATCTTCGCATCAGGAGGTGCGCAGATTTGGGTTCCTTCGAGCGAAAGTACCTCTAAGGAGAGGAGCCCTGAAAACGTCTGAGGCAACGGCCCGGTAAGACCTTCATTGCTGCTGAAATCCATCCTGACAAGGTCTGCCAGCCTGCCCAGTTCCGATGGGAGAAAGCCGCTGAGGTTGTTGTTGGCAAGATTTAGTTTCGTTATCTGTCCCTGCTCATTGGTGGTGACACCATACCAATCTCCCAGTGGCACATCGCTGTTCCAGTTCGTTCGGTCCGTCCATTCAGAACCATTCGTGCGGTTGAAGAGCGCGAACAGTGCATCCAGCGTTTCGAGTGACGGTTGAGAACAGGTAGTAGTGGTCCTCACCGGGATGGCGTTTAACCATGCCTTGAATTCGTCGTCTGGCGGCACGCACAATTGCGTTCCTACCAGGGAAAGTTCTTGAAGTGCCAAGCTGGTGAGTTCTCGAGGCAACGGACCTGAGAGATTCTGATTGTTCTTAAGATTCAACTTCTTGAGATTCACTAGAATAGCTATTTCCGAAGGTAGCGGCCCACTCAAGCTGTTGTTTTCCAGGTTGATGCCCGTAACGAGGCCGTCCACCCCGGTGGTTATTCCATACCAGTTTCTGAGAGGCGACCCGCTCAACCAGTTCGTGCTGACCGTCCAGTCCGATCCATCGGTCGCGAAATACAGCACTTCCAACGCCACGCGTTCGAGGCCGGAGCAGTAGGTGACTGATTTTACCGAAATTCCCTCCAACCATAACTGAAATCTGGTATCCATCGGCGCACACAACTTCGTTCCCTCCAGTAACAGTTCTTCAAGGCTAAGAACAGTGAGTTCTTGGGGAAGGGAACCTGTAAGTTCAGCGTTGCCATAGAGCTGTAAGTGGGTAAGGTTTGCCAGTCGACCGTATTCCGGTGGCACACCGCCAGTCAGTAGGTTGTCTGCAAGTCTGAGTTGTTTCAGATTGGCAAGCCGGCCCAACTCCGGTGGCAGGATTCCCGTCAATCGGTTATGACTCAGTACGAGATCTTCAAGATTGCCAAGCAGGGACAGTTGGGGTGGGATTTCTCCTGACAGCCGATTTTGGGATAGTACCAGCAATTTCAAGCCGGTCAACTTGGAGAAACTCGTCGGAATGGATCCTGACAATTGGTTCTGATCAGCCCGCAGCGATATCAACTGGTTCAGATGTCCCAGCTCGGACGGTATTGGTCCTGTCAGTTCGTTTTCAGATAAAGAAAGCACTTCAAGATCAGACAACCGACTTAGTTCCAGAGGCACTGGCCCTGACAACCTATTGAAAGAAAGATACAGTTCTTTTAGTCTGGCCAGGTTCCCGAGTTCTGCGGGGATCTCTCCGGTCAACAGGTTGCTGGAAAGTGTGAGGCGTTCAAGTTTGGACAGAAAGCCTAGTTCGGAAGGCACCTCACCCGTCAACCTGTTGTGGTTGATCTGAACAGATACGATCTCTTCGAGATTTCCGACTTCGGCCGGTATCATGCCGTGGAGATTGTTGTCGCGCAGGTTGAGTTCCGTCACCCTGCCGTCCTCGTCGACGGTTACGCCGAACCATGATCCGAGAGGAGCTTCACTCAACCAGTTCGTATTGTTTGCCCAGTTGTTTCCGTCCGTTTCGTTATAGACAGCGACCAGGACATCCCTATCAGAACTTCGGACCGTGACTTCTATTTCAGCGAAAGCACTTCCCGATCGTGCAGTGATGGTTGCGGTGCCGTTACCTACTCCTGTCACCAACCCATCGGCGCTCACGGTGGCCACGGTCTCGTCGCTGCTGGACCAGGTGACTACAGCGTCGGCAACAGGCTGGTCGTTCTGGTCCAACACGGTCGCGGCAAGTTGCACGGTTTCGCCGAGGGCCATGAGCGTCGCCGTCATGGGCTCGATGGAAATGTTTCCTGCGGTTTGCATGACGGTGACCGTGATGCTTGCCGAAGCGCTACCCGATCGCGCGGTGATCATGGCAGTTCCGTTCATGACCGCGGTGACCTGACCGTTGGCGCTCACGGTGGCTACCGTCTCGTCGCTGCTGGACCAGGTGACTACGGCGTTGGCAACAGGCTGGTCGTTCTGATCAAGCACGGTCGCGGCAAGTTGCACGGTTTCGCCGAGGGCCATGAGCGTCGCCATCATGGGCTCAATGGAAATGCTTACTGCGGTTTGCATGACGGTGACCGTGATGCTTGCCGAAGCGCTACCCGATCGCGCGGTGATGGTTACCGTTCCGTTCATGACCGCGGTGATCAGTCCGGTGGCGCTCACGGTGGCTACCGCGCTGTTATTGGTGGACCATGACAGAGGCGCACCGGAGATTACCGTGTTTGCGTTATCATAGACCGTAGCTGCTAGCTTCACTGTCCGTCCAATCGCGGTCAGGTTCGCCGAGGACGGTGTGATTACGATTCGTGTAGGCACTGAAGGTGTGGGAGGTTGCGTCGGAGGCGGTGGTGGAGAAGGAGGTTTAGGTTTTGTCGGGCTATCTTTGCCGCACGTGGCCAGCAGCAATATGACACATAAAAAGACAATCGGTGAGATGAAACGAGACATAGGCACACTAGAGGGATTCTGCTCAAAAGGGGAAACTACTGGATTGTCCGTCAAGCGCATGCGTTGACATTGCACTTGATACTGCGTTATCATTTCCCCCAAATGCCGCTATGTTCAACGTCCAGAGTCGAGATGACTCAAGTAGTTAGTTCAAAGGGTTATATCGACCTGGTGAACGCATTATATGTTAACGCGATTATGTTTGTCTAAACCCATACTCAGGTGATACAGAATAACGATTTGGACATTGTTGCAAACGGTAACGGGAAGATTCAATAGACAAGTCCGGTCAGAAGACTACATCAGAATGTAAAACTGGCTCCCGCAAAAACCATCGGGTTTCCTTTCTCACGCAAGGTAACATCAATCCAAGGTCTTACATTCAACTGTCCAACTGAACTCGGTATAGGAATACTAGCCCATTCCTGTCGACGTATTAACGAACCAATGATCAGGCCACCAAGTCCAATTCCACCTCCCCATACGGCTGCTGCCTGCGCAGCCACCTTGAATCCGAATTCATCGCAAAACTCTTCCGTCGACCCTAAAGTCAGGACATTGCAGGTTTCATGCGTAAGTGCGCCGACCAGTATCCCACCTGCAACGCCCAGGCAAGCACCATAAAACAGTCCTTCTTTCCAATAACTTCGGGTGCCCAAACTCCGCTCCAGTTTCCGTATATCGTCAAAGAGTACGAGTCGGTTTCTGTTGCCGGGCATGCCGAGTTCGAAGCTACTGCTGTTCATTGACACAACAGTACCTGATATCGATCCTTCCAAAAACGTGACACGAAGGCGATCCCCAACATCCTGCGCCGAAAGAGTCAATGGAAAGCTGGCAGTGAACACCCAAAGACTGACGAAAAAGAGGTATTTTCGTGAACATCTCATTATTCGGTCTCCTATGCGAGGAAACATGAATATCCCAATACCCACTCTACTCGGACTCATCCCCCTTTTTACGGATATCGTAGTTGCCGAATATCTGCCTTACCAGGTCATTGCTTAGACTGCTGAGGGCATTCTCGACGGACACGGCGTATTCCTTCTTAGACCCGCCAAATATCGAGCCGCTGAACATACCCTTATTTTACGAAGCATTGCCAACACCGTTAGCTACGACGGTAGTGAATGAAATCATTTCACTGTCATAGAACGTTAACTCGGCCGAGATCGTTGTAGTACCTCTGGCTTCATCTTGAAAAAAGCCTTCTTCCGTGTCCAGCGATACTGTGGCCGCTAGAACTCTTGGTATTATGGCGAGATCAAGATCCTGTTCATTGAGCGTCGTGATTGTGGGTTGTGCTTCAAGCATGGCAATATGCGAAACAACGCGAGTCGTAGATTTCGTAATGATCGATTCGAGAGATTCTCCTATTTGAAAGACGTATTTATCAATATTCTGCGAGTCCGAGATCACATAATTCCGGACATCGTCAGGAAGATAAAGCCCGACTCTCAAGTCCACCGCTCTGGCAATTGTAGCAGTCGGACTGATGTTGGGATTCATTGTGACGCTGTGCGTGCATCCTGACATTAAAATGAACAGCGTAAGTCCCATCGGGATTCGCAATAAGTTCATGCTTACTCTCCTCAATCAACCTTTATCATTCCGATTAATCGTCACCATTGCCAACGTCTGCTTGTGATCTAAATAACAACTGGTGCCTGTTCGTATTTACGCATCCACAACCGTGGCGGCAGGAAGCGGATGCGTAAATCGTTGGACGAAACAGTTCTACGGAGTAAACACAATGGACACGGTTATCGGCATCCATTGTGTGGCTGATTCTTCGGTCAACGCGTGATTGTATCGAGCATCGACTGCCACTGAAATGGAAGGATTTATGGGGAATTGGACTCCGCCGTCGATTACAAAACTGAATGCATTCTCAGATGAACTGGCCGTGAGAGTCTCACCGAGAAAGGATGCCGAAGCCTGCCCGGTAGCTCGGGTCAATCCGATACCCCCGTGCCCGTAAACTCTCATTGAGCTCGATGAGGATTGCAGCATGACCCCTATGTTCCCACCGGTCAGTTTCGCATCTGAATCCACACCCGGTACATCAATGTCCCCACCGAACTTGCTGTAGTGTCCTTCCGCCATGGCATGGACATTATCCAGGATGGGCACCGAAACACCGGCAAAAATCGCGAATCCCATATTTGCTGCGTCACCCAAATCCCCCGCGGGAATACCCAACCCGCCACCTACTTTAATCGATGGCGACCGCTCCTGTGCTTGCACTGTTTCGTGCGTGGATATCGACAGCATGACCACTGCGCCTAGTAGTGCGAAAATGAACTTTCACATTATAACTGTCCTTTTGGATAGTGTGGAAAATTCGTCCTGCAGTTCACGATGTATAACCGACATCTGATACTACTACTTTTAGTGCACCGGACGCTCTCAAACGCCCGGAATAGGTTCGAGCTAGATAAAGCAGTAGTCCTTCCTTCCTTTCCTACCAATCGTTAGCATCCGGCACGCCCTTGCTTGTAACGATCTCGAGTCCCGGTTCCGGCGGTACACGTCGGGTTGGTGGTCCTCCAGCCCTTGGAACCATCCAGTCGTGCAGTAATCCACGTACCTGACCGGTGACGTTGTCCAGCAACAGCGCCGCGGAACGGTCTCCTTCGCTGTCCAGGATCACAACACCTTCAGGCCCGGAAAGCGTGATCTGGTCGAGCCTCGCTTGCCAGTCCGCCTGTACCGGAAGGATGAAGTTAAAGCCCCCACCCTCGCTGTCTCCGAATTCCGTCATGTCGAATGAAAGATCGAAGAGTTCCGCTCCTTCCACGCTCTGACCGGATAGTCGGTAAGGACCGCTCGAATGCGGAAGAACCGCTGGAGCGTCAACGACGAAGGCTGGTTCTAAAACGAGATCACCGTCACTGCTTACGCGGCCCCAGAGTAGCAGACCCCTGGTGGAGACCTCCGCTGCCAATCTGACGTCTTTGGACTGTCGCCAGCGCAACGACTTGTAGAAATTGTAGTAACCAATCCACTCCGGTTCGCAGTAACTCATCAGGTCGGGACGACTGGGGGATATTAATACTTGATTCATGAAATCGTAACCCCATGCGTCGATGGATCCATCGCGGTCCGGGGAATTGGGATCAGGCCTGGCGGGTCCGCCACACGGTGCGTGGCGCAGAGACAGGTTATGGCCGAACTCGTGGGCAATTACGGGCCCCTGGAGCACGCTAACGCTGGCAAACTCTCTGTTCAAGCCAAGGAAGTAACCGCCTACATATGCAATCCCCAGTAGCCCATTGTCTCCCTGTCGTCTAAAAACACCCATGTAATAGGTGTCCGGAGAGCCTTCCATGCCATGTATCGATTTTGTCAATGAAACGAGTTGTTCTCCGTAATCCCCCGTAGGGTCATACGAAACGAATACAGGGTCATGCACGCTGACCGTAACATCGCCTACAGGTAAATAGTCGCGCATTTCACGTAACAATGGACCATCAGCCGTTACGGCGTTGATTTGTGTTATAATCGACCTGTCCGGGTTATCGTCCCAGAGAAACGGTATGATCATGATGTCGAAGGAAGTGACCGTTCTCACGTCCACGGACATGCGGCCTGTTGGCGGCAGTCGTTGTCCTATTTCCAGCATCGGATCCAGGGTGCCATCAGGGTCGATCTCGACGACCATCTCCAATCCCGGTTCGATCACTGATCCAGGTATCAATGCGTTGGACGACAATCCCAGTTCTCCCTCTTCGATCTGTTCGCGGATTCTCGTGTCCTGGCCGGGTATATCCGCCGTATGCGTGACGGCTCCATTTTGATAGAAGGTGGCTCGAACCGGAGGTATGCTGATATCCGTGTTGCCCTCTCTGGCAATGAACACGCGCAGCAGGGTTTCGTCTCCGTCAATGAGGGGAACGGGATCACCAACCGACTGCACAGCCTGAGTGAGGTAAACATAGGAACTGGCGCCGACGATTGTCGGTTTTTCTCTTACCTCGATGGCAACGGCGCTGGAGCAGTTGTTCTGTATATCCGTTTCGTCTGACTCGGCATCAACGCAGGCACCGAAGTAGTAAGTTCCTGCGGCATCGGAAGCCGTCAAAGTTATTGACTCGTCGCCAGATTCCGACGCATCAAGACTGAACACGTAGTCTGTTCCCACCTCGGTATCGCTGGTGGAAATCGTGGCGTCGGTGGACTGGTAATAGCGCAACGTCGTTCCGCTTGCGTCACCGTCTCCCTGGTTATGTACCGTCACGCTCAGCGTGAATGGATCTTCGACCTCGGGAACTGCGTTGGATACAGTCGGAGGTCCGACAACCAGGTCAGGACCGTTGACCGTCACCATAACTGCTGCAGAACAGTTGTTTTGCGCGTCCGACTCCTCGGACAGAGCATCCACGCACGCGCCATAGAAGTGTGTCCCGAGTGCCGATGGCGCTCTCAGGCTGATGAATTCATCGCCGGTTGAAGAAGCCCTGAGAGAAAAAACACGGTCAGTGCCTACCTCCAAGTCTGCCGAGGTAATCGTTGCGTCTGTAGATAGGTAGTAACGCAGCGTCGTGGAGGACCCGTTGCCATTTCCCTGGTTACGCACAGTGGCACGAAGAGTGAAACGCTCTTCACTACTCAGATTGTCCGTGCTTACTGTTAGCGATTCCACGATGAGGTCCGGTGCGAGGACAACAGGAACCTGCACGGTCACCTGAATCGTCTGTCTCGCAGTCAGGCTTCCGTCGCTAGCCGTAACGGTTATGGTCGCATTACCTGCAGACTGACCTTCCAATGTTGCCACGTTACCCGCTGTGGTCACGGTCGATACCGCGGCGTCCGAAGTGGAAGCAGAAAAAGTTAGCCCGTCCCCGTCGGGATCTTGGAAGTTCGACGATACATTTACCCTGACCGACTCGCCTACGTCTAAAGTCTGGGCCGGAATGGAACCCTGGGCAACAGGAGCCCGGTTGACGGGTTCAACCACGGTCACCGTCACGGCGACGGAGCAGTTGTTCTGCGTGTCGGACTCGTCAGGTAGAGCATCAACACAGGCGCCGTAGTAATAGGTGCCTGCATTCAAAGGAGCGTCCAACCTGATGAACTCATCACTGGTTTCAGATGAATCAAGGGAGAACACATGATCCGTACCCAGTGCCGTATCGTTGCTCGAGATCGTGGCATCTGTAGAAAGGTAGTAGCGTAGTGTAGTCGAAGATGTTGTGTCGCCGTCCCCCCGATTGCGGACCGTTGCGTTCAGGGTAATTCGATCTCCCGGATCGGGACTTCCATCGCTGACCGTCGGCGAATCGACGATGAGATCGGGCTTTGGAACCACCAGCTGCCGAACGGTCACCCGAATCGTTTGCCCTGCTGTAAGACTGCCGTCGCTAGCTGTAACGGTAATCGTCGCATTTCCGGCAGATACGCCTGCTATCGTTACCCTGTCATTCGGAATGGACGCGGTAGCCACCGCCGCGTTCGAAGTGGACGCCGAGTAGGTCAGCTGGTCATTATCGGGGTCGCTGAAATACGAGGTCATGTCCACCGAAACGGTCGCTCCCGCGTTGACATTCTGGTCCGGGACCGTTCCCTGGGCCACAGGAGCACGATTGGCCGGTTGTCCTATAGTCAAGGCAACCGCGACGGAGCAGTTGTTCTGGCCATCAGACTCATTGGACACCGCATCGACACAGGCTCCGTAATAATAGACGCCCGGATCCGAAGGGGCAGCCAGATCGATCGACTGGTCACTGGATTCAGAAGTGTTGAGTGCGGCTACGGATTCCGCAGCAACTTCCACATCACCGGTTGGAACCGTGGCGTCGGTCGACTGATAGACTCGGAGCGTCGTAGAGAAAGTCGCGTCGCCATCGCCACGGTTTCGGACTGACGCGTTAAAAGTAAACGGTTCCCCCGCGTCCGGACTGCTATCGCTGACCGAAGGTGATTCGACGACGAGATCAGGCTTAGGAACATGGAGTTGCCGCACCGCCACTCGTATCGTCTGCCTCGCAGTCAGGCTGCCATCGCTCGCCGTGACAGTGATCGTTGCGTTGCCGGCAGATTCACCGAAAATGGTCACCTCGTCATTCGATATGGACGCGGTTGCCACCACAGCACTGGATGAGGAGGCTGTGTAGGTCAGTTGGTCATTATCGGGATCGCTGAAAAACGAAGACACGTCCAACATGATCGAATCTCCATCATCAATGTCCTGATCCGGGATCGTTCCCTGGGCGATGGGTGTTCGATTGCCGGGCTCCACCACGGTAACCGTCACCCCTATGGAGCAGTTGTTCCGCGTATCGACCTCGTCGGACGGAGCGTCAACGCATGCTCCATAGTAGTAAGTGCCGGGTGACGAAGGCGCCGTCAAATCGATGGAATGGTTACTGGACTGGGAGACGTCCAGGGATGTCACGGAATCCGATCCTGTTTCGACATCGGCGGTCGTAATAGTTGCGTCTGTCGATCTGTAGTAGCGCAGCGTGGAAAAGCCCGTCGCATCGCCATCGCCTCGATTTCGGACCGAAGCGAACAAGGTAAAAGACTCTCCCGTGTCGAGGCTGCCATCACTGACCGACGGCAATTCAACGACGAGGTCGGGGGTCACAACAACGGCCCCCCGCACCATTACGCGTATCGACTGACCCGCGGTCAGAATTCCGTCGCTGGCCGTGATGGTGATCGTCGCGTTTCCAGCCGACTCGCCCCTGATCGTAACCAGGTGGTCCGGAATAAAAGCTGTGGCCACCGAAGAGTTTGAAGTTAAAGCCCTGTATGTGAGTGGATCACCGTCGGGATCTGTGAAATACGAAGACACGTCCACGCTGACCGTTTCACCGGCGTCAATATCCTGGATGGGTATCCCGCCCTGGGCTGCCGGCGGTCGATTTGCAGTCTGCCCGACTGTAACAGCCACCCCGATAGAGCAATTGTTCTGCGTATCGGTCTCGTTAGACAGAGCGTCTGCGCATGCCCCGTAGTAGAAAGTCCCCGCAGTCGAAGGAGCGTTCAGCGAAATCGATTCTTCAGCCGTTTCATTTGCGTCCAACTGGTTCACGAAGTCGGTGCCAACTTCCGTGTCACTGGACGAGATCACGGCGTCGGTCGAACGGTAATAACGTAGAGTTGCAGAGGAAGTTGCGTCACCTTCGCCCTGGTTTTGGATAGTCGCGTTAAAGTCGAATCGTTCGCCGGCCTCTGGATTGCTTTCGCTAACTGTTGGCGATAGGACGATCAGATCAGGACCGCTGATTGTAACGGTCACCCCGATTGAACAGTTGTTCTGCGTATCTGCTTCCGCGGACAGGGGATCCACGCATGCCCCGTAATGATAGGTACCACCTATTGTCGGTGCATATAGGAAAGAGAGCGATCTTTCCTGGGTCTCGGACGCGTCCAGCGGGGATATGGTCCACGTACCGATTTCTGAATCATTTGTCGAAATCGTTGTGTCGTCGGATTGGTAGAAACGTACCGTCGTCCACTCCAGCGCATCGCCCGTGCCTTGGTTGCGGACGGTCGCCCTCAGCGAGAAGCGCTGCCCGGCGTTCGGACTGCTATCGCTGACGTTCGGTGATTCAACGATGAGATCCGGGCCGCCGACGGTCACGGTCAGCGCGTCCGAGCAGTTGTTCTGCGTGTCGGCTTCTTCAGGCAGAGAATCGACGCATGCCCCATAGTAATACGTACCGGGGTCCGACGGCGCGGTCAAAAAGCTTAAAGTCCTTTCCTGTGACTCGGCCGCGTCCAGCGTGGAAATGAACCATGATCCGATCTCCGTGTCGCCTGTCGATATCGTGGCGTCTGTCGAACTGTAGAAACGCACGTTCGTAAACACCTGCGTATCGCCCGTGCCCCGGTTGTGAACAGTAGCAGTCAGCGAGAAACGTTCCCCGACACTGAGGCTGTCACTACTGATGGTCAACGATTCGACAATGAGATCAGATCCCCCGACGGTCACGGTCAACGCACCGGAGCAGTTGTTCTGCTTATCTGTTTCTTCGTCCAGGGGATCTACGCATGCCCCGTAGAAATACGTACCACCAGTTGTAGGCGCCGTTAAAAAGTTGAGAGACCTTTCCTGTGATTCGGATGCGTCCAGGCCGGATATGAACCAATCACCGATCTCCGTATCGCTGGTTGAGATCGTGGTATCGGTGGAACTGTAGAAACGCACCGTCGTGAATCCCCGCGTGTCGCCTGCGCCCTGGTTGAGGACCGTGGCGGTCAGTGAGAATCTCTGTCCAGCACTCAGCATGGTGTCGCTCACGGCCAATGATTCAACGACCAGGTCAGGACCGATGACCGTCACGGCAACGCCTTCGGAGCAGTTGTTCTGCTTGTCGGATTCATCGGTCAAAACTTCAATACATGCACCGTAATAGTACGAGCCGGCGATCAAAGGTGCGGCCAATCGGATTGATTCATTGCTGGTTTCAGAAGGGTCGAGCGAGGACACCAGATCCGAACCAACATCGGTATCTGCGGTGGTAATCGTGGCATCGGTCGAGCTGTAGTAAGTTAGTGTCATCAGGAACCCGCCGCGCGCATTCCCCTGGTTGCGCACCGTAGCGCTCAGTTCGAATCGCTCTCCTACACTCACGATATTCGCACTGACCGCCGGAGATTCAACAATGAGGTCAGGGGCCTCGTCGACCTGCTGGATCACCAACGCCGTAGTATCCTGAACGGTTCCAAGACTGTCCTTGTCGTTCTCCAGTATACTTACAGTGGTTGTGTCCTGAGATACTGGATCCTCGGTAGTGGCCGTATCAGCAGCCGCGACGACAGGATTTCTGACAGTCACACTCCTACTAGCAGACAAACTTCCAGTCACTGCGTTGATCTGTGTGCTGCCAGCAGCCAGCGCCGTTACAACGCCTCGTTCACTGACGGTAGCGACGGTCTCAACGCTGGATGACCATGTCACGGTTTCTCCCGACATTACGGCGCCGTGCCGATCCTTCACTAGAGCGTCGAGACGCAACGTCTGACCCACGGATATGGTATTTGTCGAATCAGGTACGATCGTTACGCTGTGCGGAGTGGTTGGTTCGGTTGAAACAGTCGGGGCAGTTGCTTTTGGGCGGGATGGTTCTGTGGGACTGTCTTTCCCGCACGTGAACAGCGTTACGGTCACCAGGCATAGGGCCATCGGCAACCCAATTATGGCGATACGGGACATTGGTTAGCTCCACCTTTTGGCGTCGATCGTTGTTATGTCAGTCTTAAGGAACCTCTGATCAAGTTTCTGGCATTGCATTTATAAATGAAGTACTATGCAATCGTTCCAAGTCCACTATTTTGCAGCGCAGTCTCACCGAACAAGCTGAAACGGGGTAGCCGTCCATGAAACAGCGTAGCTTTTCCGACATGGCCTACGATCAGAAGAAGAAAAAGACGCGCAAGGAACGCTTTCTGGGCGAGATGGACGCGGTATTGCCCTGGCCGGTCCTGCTCGCGCCAGTTCTGGAGCATTATCCGAAAGCGGGCAACGGCCGTCGTCTCATCGGGGCTTCGGTGATGCTGCGGATCTATTTCATGCAGCAATGGTACGGTCTTAGCGACCCGGCGATGGAAGACAGCCTCTACGACGTAGAATCGATGCGCCGCTTCGCCGGCGTGGATCTGAACGGCGTGCCGGACGAGACGACGATCTGCAAGTTCCGACACTTTCTGGAGGCGCACGGCCTGACCGAAACATTGTTTCGCAATACGAAGCGCTACCTTTCCGATCGGGGGATGATGATCAGCGAAGGCACGATCGTGGACGCCACGATCATCCATGCGCCGGCGTCGACGAAGAACAAGGATCGGAAAAGGGACCCCGAGATGGCCAGCACGAAGAAGGGCAACACCTTTCACTTCGGCATGAAGGCCCACGTGGGCAGCGATCCCAAGGGGCGGGTGCACAGTGTGGCGACCACCCCCGCCTCGGTGCATGACTCCCAGGTGATGGAGGCTTGTCTGCATGGAAAGGAGAAGGCCATCTATGGCGACAAGGCCTATGCGGACGACAAGCGAAGGCAAAAGGCCCAGTCCGAAGGCGTTACCTGGCGGGTGCACCGCAAAGCAAAACGCGGCAGGCGCCTTACCTGCGCGGACCGGTCGTTCAACCGCAAGAGCAATCGCGTAAGGGCCAGGGTCGAACATCCCTTTGGGATCATCAAGCACCTGTGGGGCTATCGCAAGGTAAGATATCGAGGCTTGGCCAAGAACACCGCCCAGCTCTTCACCCTGTTCGCCCTGGCCAACTTCTATATGGCGCGGCGCGAACTGGTCGCCACATAGGGACCGGTGCGTCCAAACCGGACGTAACAGGGCAAAACGGCTCAAAAGGACCGCATCCTGAGCCCCAATGCCCCGTCTAAACCCGTTAATCGGCTTCGCTTTCATCAGAAACGTCCGTTGTATCGACTCATATCATTCCACCCGATCGTATAGTCGGGTTGATCAGAGCTTCCTTAAGTGCCTTACTGATCAGGACAACCTTCAATGTCGCTGAGATCCGATATGGTGCTCAGCCATTCCTGGAATTCCTCGTTCAACGGTACGCAAAGTTGCGTTCCATTCACTCGAAAGCTTTCCAGCCTGAGACTGGAAAGAGAAAGAGGCAGGGGTCCGGAAAGCTCTGCGTTCGAGGCAACGTTGAGCGTGGTAAGCAATTCAAGCCGGCCGATTTCCGATGGCAGTACTTCCGTCAACTGATTGACGGAAAGTTCCAGGAAGATTAGTTCGTTCAGTTGTCCAATTTCCGGTGGAATGGGACCCGACAGCAGGTTTTCACTAAGGTTAAGGGATTCAAGAGTACTGAGATGTTCGATCTCGGCAGGAATGTCACCTGACAATTGGTTTCCAGCGAGGTTGAAGACTTCGAGATTCCTTAAGTGGTCAATGTCGGAAGGGATGATTCCAGATAACTGGTTTCCTTTCAGTATCAACGCTTCCAATGAAGCCAGTTGTCCGAGATCTGTAGGTATACTGCCAGTAAGATGATTGTCGGCGAGGTTCAACACGGTGAGATCGATGAGTTGAAGGAGTTCGTCTGGGAGTGGCCCCTGAAGGTTGTTGTTGATTAACGCGAGCCGAGTGACCTGACCGTCAGCGTCGGTTGTAACTCCATGCCACTGATTCAGTGGCGCGTTGGTCAGCCAGTTCGTCCTGTCTAGCCAATCCTGCCCGCCCATCCTGTTGTACAGTTCGATCAGAGTATTTCGATTTGGACTCGAAACCGCTGTTGTCACGATGAAGTTCTGCGTGGCGCTCAATCCGTCCGGGTCTGTGGCACGCACTGTTACTGTCGCTCTGCCTGGTGATACCGGAGCGATGGCGATTCTAGTCTCATACACTTCGACTGTAGTTACAAGATCGTCAGTTGAAAAAGCCGTGTATTCCAGCTAATCGCCGTCGGGGTCACTGAAGGCGCCGGACACGTCCACTTCCACGGTCGGTCCACCTTCGACCAGCATCAGCGGCGCGATTACGCTCACCGGTTCGGGCGGCCTGTTCTCCTGCTCTTCTACGGTAACCGCTATCGTCTGCGTAGCGCTTAGCCCATCGGGATCGGTTGCGGTTACGGTGATGTCGGCGCTACCGGTACTTATTGGGGCGATCGCCACCATTACACCAGACACAGTCGCCGTGGCAACCCGGTCGTCACTCGACTCGGCGGCGAACGTCAATTCATCGCCGTCGGGGTCACTGAAGGCGCCGGACACGTCCACCTCCACGGGAGGTCCCCCTTCGACCAGCATCAGCGGTTCGATTACGCCCACCGGTTCGGGCGGCCTGTTCTCCGGCTCTTCTACGGTAACTTCTATCGTCTGTGTAGCGCTTAGTCCGTCGGCATCGGTCGCGGTCGCGGTGATCGTGGCGCTACCGGCGCTTACAGGTACAACCGTTACTTTGGTTCCGGAAACAAACGCGGTGGCAACCCGGTCGTCACTCGACTCGGCGGCGATCATCAACTCATCACTGTCTGGGTCACTGAAGGCACCGGACACGTCCACCTCCACGGTCGGTCCGCCTTCGACCAGCATCAGCGGCGCGATTACGCCCACCGCCTCGGGCGGCTTATTCTCCTTTTCTTCGACGGTAACCTCAAACGTCTGTGCAGCGCTTAGTCCGTCGGCATCGGTCGCGGTCGCGGTGATCGTGGCGCTACCGGCGCTTACAGGTACAACCGTTACTTTTGTTCCGGAAACAAACGCAGTGGCCACCTGGTCGTCACTCGACTCGACGGCGAACTTCAGTTCATCGCCATCCGGGTCGCGGAAGGCACCAGATATGTCCACCTCCACGGTCGGTCCGCCTTCGACCAGCATCAGCGGCGCGATTACGCCCACCGCCTCGGGCGGCTTATTCTCCTTTTCTTCGACGGTAACCTCAAACGTCTGTGCAGCGCTGAGTCCGTCAAGATCAGCTGCGGTCACGGTGATCGTGGCGCTACCGGTACAGGTACAACCGTTACTTTTGTTCCGGAAACAGACGCAGTGGCCACCTGGTCGTCACTCGACTCGACGGCGAACTTCAGTTCATCGCCATCCGGGTCGCGGAAGGCACCGGACACGTCCACTTCCACGGTCGGTCCCCCTTCGACCAGCATCAGTGGGGCGATTTCGCCCACCGCCTCGGGAGGCCCGTTCTCCGGTTCTTGAACGGTAACCGCTATCGTCTGCATAGCGCTTAGCCCATCGGGATCGGTTGCGGTTACGGTGATGTCGGCGCTACCGGTACTTACTGGGGCGATCGCCACCAATACACCAGACACAGTCGCTGTGGCAACCATGTCGTCACTCGACTCGACGGCGAACTTCAGTTCATCGCCATCTGGATCGCGGAAGGCGCCGGACACGTCCACTTCCACGGTCGGTCCCCCTTCGACCAGCATCAGCGGCGCGATTACGCTCACCGGTTCGGGCGGCTTATTCTCCTGCTCTTCGACGGTAACCGCTATCGTCTGCGTAGCGCTTAGCCCATCGGGATCGGTTGCGGTTACGGTGATGTCGGCGCTACCGGCGCTTACAGGTACAACCGTTACTTTGGTTCCGGAAACAGACGCGGTGGCAACCCGGTCGTCACTCGACTCGACGGCGATCATCAACTCATCACTGTCTGGGTCACTGAAGGCACCGGACACGTCCACCTCCACGGTCGGTCCGCCTTCGACCAGCACGAGCGGTTCGATCTGACCCACCGGTTCGGGAGGTCGGTTCGGCAGAGGCGCCATGACTGTAACGCCGACATTAGCAGAGACGCTTCCCGAGCGCGCGGTAATCAGTGAGGTACCATTGCTCAAGGCGGTCACCAGGCCCTGTGTACTCACACTAGCTACGGACGTATTGCTGCTCGACCAGGTCACTACAGCGCCGGTCAATGCGTTGTTGTTCTGATCCTGCACCATGGCAAGGAGCTGAACCGTCTGGCCAATGGCGTTCAGGGTCGGCGAAGAAGGCGTGATCGTGATGCGCGATGGTACCGGTTGTACAGGAGGTGGCGTCGGTGGCGTCGGTTTTGTCGGACTACCTTGCCCACACGAGACCAGCGCCACCAAAGTCAGGCCAAAAACAAACGGTAAGGCGAACCGGGATACTCGGAGCACTCTCTAGCTCTCTTTCGATTGTAAGGAGGTAAAGGAGGTGCGTTTCATGAGAAACTTGTTTCGGTCATATTGGCCGACCAATACGAGTGAATGATTCAAAAGGAGAGAAGCTGTTGCTCAATCCGATTATACCCTATACCTGAATCCATTCCCATGTCGCACTGTGTCAGAACGTGATACGGGCGCCAAGCACCACTATCGGGTTTCCATTCTTACCAAAACCATTTTGATATTCGGACCGACCCGCGAGATTCCACTACATACATGAACGGTGGAAAGTGCCTTCGGAGTTAGAGCCATCCAGGGTTCCAGATGATAGTTTGAATTGGAAATTGATAGAGGAAAAGATATCGCGGATCGTTTAGTACCAACTATTAACGCGCTACAATGCAACCTAATAAAGCAATGAAATATAATACAATTTAATGCACAATTTCGGTGTTGTGTGCTATTTGCAGCTAAATAGACTTTCCAGCTAAATCCCTTGCGCAGGAACCAAACCTTTCATTGGCGCGGATTCGAAGTCAAACTTGAACTCTAGTCAATCCTGCACGGCTATTGTTTTTCCCGTAAATCGGTGTAAATTGGTGAAGATCCTGGCAAACAGACTGTGGCATTAAGGGATATTTCAAGTTGGTTGCTATACCTGAATAACGGACTTCGGAGCAAGCGAATATGAAATCGATTCAACCCTGGGACATGACGGTCAACCGCAGGATACTCGAGATGGAGTATGCCGTGCGGGGACCGATTCCCCAGCGGGCCGCCGAGTTGAAGAAATCGGGCCAACCGATCACCCCGTGCAACATTGGGAATCCCCAGGCCCTTGGTCAGCGGCCGATCTCTTTTTACCGGGAGGTGTTGAGCCTGGTTGAGCACCCCGTGCGGATCGAACGCGAAAGGCGCCTTAGATCCTTGTTCAACGGTGGTGCGCTCGATGGCGTGAGCGTCGAGGACTTCCACTCCGACTTCGTGCTTGACTTGAGCGAGCGTTTTCTGGAACAGATGGAAACCGGCATGGGCGCCTATTCTGAAAGCAGCGGACCGCAGTTCATCCGGGAAGCCGTGGCCGAATTCATCGACCGCCGGGACGGAGCGAACGAACAGCGCGGCCAGCGATCCCGGCCGGATCAGATTTTCATCACCAACGGCGCCAGTGAAGCGGTCCGGTACGTGATCGACCTGTTGATCGACGATGTAGACGACGGAATCATGATTCCAATTCCCCAGTACCCGCTTTATTCCGCGGCCATCAAGCGTTGCGGCGGAGTGCAGGTCGACTATTTCCTCGAGGAAGAGGCAGGCTGGAGCACCGACCGGACCGTACTCGAATCTTCAATTGAAAAAGCCCGGTCGCGTGATGTAAATGTGAAGGCCATCGTGGTTATCAATCCTGGCAATCCTACTGGTGCGGTACTCGACGAAGAAACCATCCAGGAGGTCATCGCCTTTGCCGGGGAAAACGGCCTGGCCATTATCGCCGACGAGGTCTACCAGGAAAACGTGTATGAAGCCGGATTCGTCTCCTTCGCCAGGTTACTTGGCCGAAGCGAAGTACCGTTGTTCAGTGTGCATAGCACCTCGAAAGGGTTCTACGGCGAGTGCGGCCACCGTGGAGGGTACTTGGAAATCAGGAACGCGCCGCGCGTGAAGGATACGGACATTTCCTTTACAGATCTCGTGTTCAAGCAGGCGACGGTCAATATCTGTTCGAATACGGTCGGGCAGTTGATGATGTACCTTCTGGTCAATCCCCCACCCGAGAATTCCGAGCCCTATCTTCGATTCACGAACGAGCGGCGGCGCATTCTCGAGGATCTACACGACAAGGCGGCCATGATCCGAGCGGGATTCGACCACATGGAAGGCGTATCCTGTTTCGGCCGCACCGGCGCGATGTACCTGTTTCCCCGACTCGACAGACTGCCCGACGGGACGAACGATTTCGACTACTGCATGCGGTTGTTGGAACGTACCGGACTGGTCACGGTCAACGGCGAGGGATTCGGCCAGAAGCCGGGAACCAGTCACTTGAGGGTCGCGTTTCTTCCTCCCAGAGAAGTCATCGAGGAAGTCCTGCCGGCGTGGATTGATTTCCACAACGAGTATGTGGATTGACTTGCACGTATAGCCTGGTACATTCGCGTATAGCCTGGTACATTAACGTACGCGCGTATAGCTGGCGAAATTAAAAACAGTTGAAGGTGATCCAGGCCGTGGACCTCTCTCCGCCCTGAATTCGAAGCCAAAAGGAACTCCCATGCTCACAGACGAAGAGAAATGGCTTTTCGACTTGCACGGGTTTCTCGTTCTTCGCCAGGTCATTACGAAGGAAGACCTGGACCACATGATCGCGCGATGCGACGAGTGGCAAGGGATGGACGAGGAGGAACTGACGCCGCCGCTGTGTTCCTATGATAAACCAGGGAAAAACCCTGCCGCGGCGCGGGCCATTCTCCACGCCGAATATGCCGACCCGGTATTCGACCGGTTGATCCTCAACCTGCCGATCATGCGTGCCGTCCTCACCCTGACCCGGGAGCGCCCGCAGCATCTGCTGTCCGCCCTCACGGTGAACTATCCAGGCAGCGACGAGATCATACTACACGGTGGCACGTCCGGAGCGTGGAGGAACCCGGCCAATGATTACCAGGCTGCGGAAGGCGAAGTTTTCGCAACCTTTATCAATGCCGCCATATCCCTGGTGGACGTGCCCGATGGCGCCGGGTTTGTTTGCATACCGGGAAGCCACAAGTCCTATTTCGAACGCCCCGACCACATAAACATCCGCTCAGGTCCGCCTTTGGTCGTCAACGTACCCATCAACGCGGGGGACGCCGTCATTTTCACCGAGGCGCTCTGCCACGGTGCGCTTCCCTGGCCCTATCACGATCCGCCGCGGCGTACCATGTTCCAGCGTTATTGCACGTCCTACGCGTCCTGGTCACCCGGTACGGGTCCCAAGGCGGAACACCGGGATCAACTCTCCGAAGGGGTTTATGAAATGAAGCTCCAGGGTGGATTCCAGGGATCGAAAAAAGTCGTCGAGAGGCTGCTCGTGGAACTGGGCGGACCGGGCGGACCGGGCGGACCGGGCGGACCGGGCGAAACAGACGGACTGGACGGACTGGACGGACCAGGCAGACCAAAGGATCTGGACAAGGCGGGACATACGCTGGAATCGGCGACACCCGTGCAGCAATCCAGGAGTTCGAAATGAGGATTACAGACCTGAAATGCGCCGTGATCGGACAGAACCCCGTGGTGCGGATCACCACGGACGAAGGGATTCACGGTCTGGGAGAGATCGAGAACTCCAAACCCTACATGAAACCACATGTTCTGTTCTATCGGGATCACATTCTTGGCGCGGATCCCACGGACGTCAACCGTGTCATCGCCGGGATTCGGAGGTTGGGGAGTTTCAAGCCCTGGGGAAGCGCGGTGAGCGCCATCGAAATGGCGCTTTGGGATATCGCCGGCAAGGCCGCCGGCCTGCCCGTCTACAAGTTGCTCGGCGGAAAGATGAGAGACCGCGTCCGGGTCTACAACGGCGCCGTAAGGTTTCCCATGAAGGGCTCGACCGTGGATGACTACGCCGAGGACATGGCCAGGATGAAAGCACTGCCTGAAGGGTTTACCATCATCAAACAGGGTATCAGCTTCCACAGCGCCATGCCATCGCAGGTGCCAGACTTTTTCTACGGCGATACGCAGAGCCACGGCTACCACGTCAATCGCGGTCCACTCACCGAGAAAGGCCTGAAACACCTGGTAGCCTGCATCGAGGCCATGAAGTCGGTGCTGGGGGATGAGATCGGGCTGGCCCTCGACTGCGGTCCCGGCATGCTTGTGCCGGACGCCCTGCGTCTGGCCAAGGCCGTGGAGCACCTGCACGTGATGTGGCTGGAAGACATGATTACCGGCGACTATACGCCCTATGTACTGGCGGACCTGTACCGGGAGGTGACGGCGAAGACGACCACGCCCATACACACGGGGGAACAGATTTACCTCCGGGAGAATTTCGTCGATCTCATCGAGAAACGCGCCGTGGACGTGGTCGGACCCGATCCGGCCGACGTGGGTGGTATCGCGGAGCTGAAGTGGATCGCAGAATACGCGGACCTTCACGGCGTGCTCATGGCGCCCCATGGCGTCATCGACGGACTGATCGGCCTGGCCGCGCTGGTTCACGCCTCCGCCGCCATGCCGTCCAACTACATCGCATTCGAATATCCCGTGGGGAATCCCGCCTGGTGGTACGACATCGTGGAAGGCCTGCCGGACCCGATCGTGAAAGACGGCTTCATCGATGTCTGGGATAGTCCCGGTCTGGGTGTCGATCTTGTGCCGGACAGGACCCTGCCCTATTTGCAGGAAGGCGACGAAGGCTTTTTCGACTAGAGATCCCGGATTCCCGGAGCGCCCCATGTTTGTCAGTCATCTTAAAGTCAGAAACTGGCGGAATTTCCCGCTGATAGACGTCGATTTGCAGTCTAGGCAGTTTGTCGTCGGGCCCAACGCGTCCGGGAAGTCCAACCTGATGGACGTGTTCAGGTTTCTCCGGGATATTGTGAAGGTAGAGGGCGGTGGACTACAGAAGGCGGTTGCGGACCGGGGCGGCATGACCAAGATCCGGAATCTCGCCGCACGCAGGGATCCGGATATCGCCATCGAAGTTCGATTCTCCGACCCGGTGAACGGTCGCGAAACCTGGCGTTACGAACTCGGACTCAGGCAGCAGGCCCGCGGGAACAGGCATACGCTGATCACTTACGAACGGGTGAACAGGAACGAGGTCACCATACTTGACAGGCCGAACGAGGATGATCACGAAGACATTGTGCGATTGACGCAGACCTATCTGGAACAGATCGCCGCCAACCGGGAATTCCAGGATATAGCAGGGTTCTTTCAGACGCTCACCTATCACCACCTGGTGCCGCCCCTCCTCCGCCACACGGATCTGATTCGCGGTCGGACGCTCGAGGGCGACCCTTACGGGCAGGATTTCCTGGAGAAAATCGCCCGTGAGCATGAACGAACACGAAGGGCCCGGCTGTCCCGGATCGAGCAGGTGCTGAAGATTGCCGTGCCGCGACTCGAGCAACTCGAATTTATCCGGGACCAGGAAACGGGCCGTCCCCATCTCCAGGCCCTGTATGCCCATTGGCGGCCCAGGGCTGGGATACAGCGGGAGGACCAGTTCTCCGACGGCACATTGCGACTGATCGGCATGCTGTGGGCGCTCCTCGAAGGGGATTCGCTCCTGATGCTGGAGGAACCCGAGCTTTGTCTGCACCCGGGCATCGTCAACCGGCTTGCCGCTTTGATCCTGCGGCTGCAGCGGAACACCGGGAGACAGGTACTGATCAGCACGCACAGCGCAGCGCTGCTGTCCGACCCCGATATCGAGCGAGAGGAAGTGCTGCTGGTGAAACCCGTCCTGGAAGGATCGGAAGTGGTGTTGTCAGGAGACGCGAGGGATGGGCTATTGCTCCTGGAGTGGGACGCCACAGGGGACCAGGTCACCTTCGAAAGAACCCACGCTGAAAATCTAGATCAGTTGAACCTCTTCGAATGAATGGATCGGTTCAAGAACGACCCATGCACAACAACCAGATCCCCGAACAGAATCTCAAGCGACATATCGCCTCGAACAGCTATCCAGGCCGCGGACTGATCATCGGACGTTCGTCCTGCGACGAGGCATGGCTGATGCTATACTGGATCATGGGCCGCAGCGAGCACAGCCGCAACCGCCGGTTCACAATCGAAGGTCCTGTACTTCGGACCGAACCGGTTGACCCGTCCAGGGTGGACGCACCGGAACTGATCATTTATCCGGCCATGCTGGAACTACCGGGGATATACATCGTTTCCAATGGTGACCAGTTGCAGACCATTTTCGACGCGTTGAGTAGCGGCGGGACCTTCGACGCCGCCCTCGCCGCGAGGGAACGGGAGCCCGATGCGCCGAACTACACGCCACGTATCAGCGGCATGCTGGAACTGTCGGGAACGCCCGCCGTCACCCTCAGCGTACTCAAGATGAATCCCATTGATCCCGCCCTTACGGACCGCGTGACCTACCGACCGACAATACCGCCACCCGGACTCGGACTGTGCATTACGACCTACATGGGAGATGGAAACCCGTTGCCCGGATTCGCGGGCGATCCCCTGGTTATGCCCCTGGAAGGCGAGCCGGTAGAGGTCATGCAAACCTACTGGAAAGCACTCGACAGGGAAAACCGAATTTCCATCGCCGTTAAACGCATTGCGCGGGATGGAAGCAGCGAACTGATGGCCGTCAATAGGTTTTGATCCTCCTTTTATCGAGGTAATGCTTCATGCGGATGTGGACAGGCGCATTTGGGATATTGATGGCCGCGTTCCTGCTCGAGGGATGTGGTGATTCGTCTCCTTCGCGCGATGATTGGGTGGAAGCCCTTTCGCAGAAGAACTCCGGGCTGGCCTACCTGTACCGGAACGATTTCTCAGGCGCGGCAGATTCCTTTGAAGCGGTGACCCGGCTCGTACCCCGGGAACCCCTCGGTCACGCTAACCGGGGCCTGGCGCTGCTCAAGCTACGGGACCTTGAGGCCGCGGTCGCGGCCATCGATGAGGCCGTGGATCTCGCGCCGCAGGATGGAGAAGTCCTTTCCATCCGGTCCGATATCGTGGCGGCTCGGGGCGAGCGTGAACGTGCCGTGTCCATTCTTGCCGACGCGGTCGGCTTCAACGAGTCAAACGTTGTACTCCGATACAAGTACCTCACGGAAATGAGAAGACTTAAAGGGCCCGCTCACCTGGAAGTGGACAACCGGAACGAATTGCGCGCCATGCTCGACTACGAACCGGACAACCTGGCCGCGCTGGTCGAGTTTAATGAAACACTGATTCGCATGGGACAGATAGAGGAAGCCGCGGGAGGGTACGAACGGATGTCACGGTTGCTCGTTCCCGTTTCCGAAGACGTGCAGACCTGGCTGGACCGAACGCTGGAGGTGCTGAACAGCGGAGACGCGGCCGAAGCCGAGTCCAGCGCGGGAATCCTGGGCAACCTGCTCGTGGTGGACCCGTCCTACCGGAAGTCGAGGGATCGGCTCGGGGACCCGTCGCAGCAATCGCCCCCGCTTTACGATTTCCGTTCGGCGCCGCTCGACCTGGCAGTGTCGGCCGCGGACACCCTGGTTGACATGCGATTCGTGGACGCGGGAGACGAACTGATGGGTGGTTTGCTCCGGGCGCAGGGGGTGTGGACCGACCTGGCGCTGGCGGATGTGGACGGGGATGGCCGACTCGACCTGGTGCTGTCGGGTCCGGATAAATTACACGTAGTGCGTAACCGCGTGGACGGCCCGGAGACCGTTTCGAATCCATGGTCCGGGAACCCAGCGGGAACGATCTATCGACTGTCAACAGGTGATTTCGACAACGACGGGGATATGGACCTGTTTGCGGCCGGAACCGGACGGTCTCAGGTGTACCGCAATTCCGGGGACGGCACTTTCGTCCTGGCTCAGACCTTCGATTCGACGGACGGCGCAGGCGGGTCTACCTCGCCAGTCTTCGCGTCCCGGGCGGATTTCGACCACGACGGAGACCTGGATATCCTGGCATCCGACATGGAGGCGCTTCGATTCTATCATCACACGGAGGGAGGGCTCTTCGAGGAAGCCGCGGCCGCAACAGGTTTCGAAGAGAAGGAAGGAGGCGGATCCGGTGCGCCGGCCGATGGCGGATCCGGTGCGGTTGGCGGAGTTTCCGGTGCGCCTGTTGGAGATACTGGTCTATCGCCCGCCCAGCCTCTGGCTTGGGGAGACTTCGATATGGACGGTGCCATGGACGTTATTGCGTTGTTCGACGATGGCGCTCACCGGCTTTACCGAAACGTTCGGCAGGGCAGGTGGGTCGACTGGACGGACCGTTTCGGCGGAATCCGGCAGGGCGGAGCGAATACGGTTGTCACGGCCGATTTCAACAATGACGGCGCGCTGGACGTGTTTATGGCTGGAACCGGAGACGAAGGTTGCCGGCTGCTATGGAACGAAGGCGGAAGGCGTTTCGATGGGGAGAATACACCGGCGACCGTAACCAATGCGTGCGGTGGCCTGGATACGTTCGCTGCACGCCCGGTCGATTTCGACAACGACGGTTTCATCGACCTGGCGCTTGCCGGTGCTTCGACGTCGGACCAGTCAGGACTGCGGTTGATCAGGAACCTGGGGAACGGTCGGTTCGAGGAGCAGGCATCCCTGTTGCCCGGCCTGCCCTCGACCGTCGAAGACGTTGAAACCGGTGACCTGGACGGCGACGGTGACCTGGATCTCGTACTACTTTCCGCGGGTCGCCCCATTGTGCTCCGTAATGACGGTGGCAACGCGAACGGTTGGCTCAAGGTTCAGCTTGCCGCGGCCTTGGAAGGAAGCGGCAAGAACAACTTCTACGGCATAGGGTCCACCATCGAGATAAACGCCGGGGCTCACTACCAGTCGTTGCTGGTCGATGATCCCATCACCCACGTCGGCCTGGGCAACCGGGAACGGGCGGACGTGATTCGTGTCATCTGGAGCAACGGCGTCCCGCAGAACCGGATTGAACCGGAATCCCGCGAACTCATCGTCGAACCCCAGCGGCTCAAGGGATCGTGCCCGTCGCTGTACACCTGGAACGGCGACCGGTACGAATTTGTCACGCACCTGATGACGCGGAGCGCCATAGGCGCGCTGACGGAAACCGGCGCACCCGCCTTTCCGGACGCGGCGAATGACTATGTAAAGATCCGGGGAGACCAGTTGCGCAAGCAGGGTGACAGGTACGTGATCCGCGTCGTGGAGGAATTGTGGGACGCGGTGTACATGGACAAAATGGAACTGCTGGTCGTCGATCACCCGGCGGAAACGGACATATACGTGGATGAAAAGTACCTTCCGCCGCCCTACCCGGGACTAGAGATCCACACCGTAACCGATCCGCGCCTGCCCGTGACTGCGCGCGATCACCATGGACACGATATCCTGCCGCGCCTTGCCGCCCGGGACAGTCTATACGCCGGTGATTTTAAACTCGGAGACTTCCAGGGCGTTCCCGAACTGCATTCGATTACGCTGGATCTGGGCGATCTGAACGGCGCGGAACGGATCCATCTCTATCTCTGCGGCTGGATCATGCCCGTTGAACCCAGTTCCAACCTGGCCCTGTCTCAACGAAGGAGCGCCGCCGTCGTACCCCCGTACCTGGAAACTCCGGACGGCGAAGGACAGTGGAAGACCGTGATCCCGTACACCGGCTTTCCGTCGGGTGAACACAAGACCATTTTCATCGATCTGACGGACCGCTTTCCGGCCGACGACTACCGCGTTAGACTCACCACGAATCTGCAGCTGTACTGGAGCGAGGTATTTTTCACCGTCGACGAACCTGTACGCGCCGAAAGGAAGATCACCCTGTTGTCTCCGGCCTCCGCAGACCTGCACTACCGTGGATATTCCAGGGAGTACCGGACTGCTCCCTATGGCCCGTTAATAAGGGATTACGAGACGCTGAGCACCGAACCCCAGTGGCTGCCTTTCGAGGGATACCGGACCCGGTACGGCAACGTGACGCCCCTGCTGCGGGAATCCGATGACCGATACGTTATTTACAGTTCGGGGGAAGAGATAGCTGTGACTTTCAATGCTGCGGACCTGCCGGACCCGCCTCCCGGCTGGGTAAGGGACTTCGTGTTGCATACTGATGGATGGCTCAAGGAAGGCGACCTCAACACGGCGACGGCCGCCACCATTGAACCGCCGCCTTTTCACGGAATGGACCGCTATCCTTACGGCCTGGAGACCCATTACCCGGATAGCGTCGATCACCGGGTATACCGGAACGCCTACAACACGCGCTGGGTCTCCCAGGAAGGGTTTCGAGAGGCCATGCGGCTTCATGGCTCGGGCCGCTGACATGATATCGACAGACGACCCGCTTCCCTGCCGCGGATACTGTTTCCGATTGCTCGTCCTGCTTCGAACCGCCGACCGGCCTTTGGACCGCGGACTCACCTTCGAACTGTATCAGGAACCGGGTACCAGCGCCACCTTGATCAGGTTGCTCGGGTCGTCCACCAGTTTCTCGAATATGCCGGGCCCCTGCTCCAGGTCCCTCGCCACCACCATGGAAGCCACATCGATCTTGCCGGTGGAGATCAGTTCGAGGGAATGGGCGAAATCAAGGCTCGTGTAGGCGTAGGATCCACGTACGACGAGTTCCCTGTTGACCATGGCCACGCCGTCGATCGCCATGGGTGATTCGGCGCCGAGACCCAGCAGCACGGCCTCGCCACCCTGCCGCAGCATCCTCACGGCCTGTTCCTGCGTCGCCGTGTGTCCAACCGCTTCGACCGCCAGGTCCACCCCTTGCCCATCGGTCATATCCAGCACCGCTTCCACTGAATCGCATGCACCCACGTCGACCGGGTGGGTCGCGCCCAGGGTAGCGGCCAGCTCCAGGCGGGAAGTGACCATGTCGGTCACCGCGATGCGGGTCGCCCCGATGTGACGGGCTACCTGCAGCGCCAGGAGTCCCTGGGTACCCGCGCCGATGACGGCCACATTTCGGATAAACCCATGGAGACTCCGGTCGAAGATATGCAGTGCGTTCGACAGGGATTCAACCATGCTGCCTTCCAGATCGCCCACATGGTCCGGGAGTTTGAAGCAGGACTCCGCAGGCACGGACACGTATTTGGCGAAGGCGCCCGGATGTTCAATGCCTATGACCGTTCTGTTCGGACAGATACTGGTACGTCCGCGCAGGCACTCCTCGCACCGGCCGCACGTCAGGATCGGATTGACCGTGACCCGGTCTCCGATGGACAGTCCATCCGCACCGGGGCCGAGATCCACGATTTCGCCGGTGAACTCGTGACCCATGATCAGCGGCGGGACGCGCTTGGCGCTTTTGCCCAGAAAGCCGTGCAGGTCCGATCCGCAAATACTCGCCGCGCCTACCCTCAGGACGACGTGACCGGGCGAACCCCCGGGTTCGGAAACCTCCTGCATTTCAATTTTACGCGTTCCCAGATACATCAACGCCCGCATGCCTACCTCCTGTATATGACGGGTAGATTTCCGCGTTCTTGTCAGTGATTCCTGAACATGATCATGGGGTCGATGGTACGGACATCAGCGAAAAGCATGGCCAGTCGGTCCAGTCCGAAAGCGATGCCGCCCGCAGGAGGCATTCCGTATTCTAGGGCCGCCAGCAGCGCTTCGTCCACGCCGCCGTCGTAATCTTCCCACTCTCGTTTCACCTGCAGGTCCGCCTCGAACCGCCTGCGCTGCTCCACTGGATCGTTCAACTCCGTAAAGGCGTTGGCCAGTTCCAGTCCGCCCATGTACAATTCGAATCTTTCCACATACCGGGCGTCGCCGGGAACTAGCCGCGCCAGGGACGGCAGACGGGCGGGATACTCGGTCAGAAAGACGGGTCGGCCGGCGGGCAGGGCCGGTTCCACGGCCGTGAGGAAAACGCGATGAAACAGGTCATCCCAGTTGTCTTCTTCCCGCACCTCGTAACCCCTGGCCCCGGCAACGGAGGCAAACGCGTCGCGGGAATCGCAGTCATCCAGATCGATACCGGACCGGTCCAGAAAGATGTCCCTGACCCGGTACCGTGGCCACGGAGGCTGGAGATCGATCTCGGTCCCCTGGTATGTCAGTCTACTGGAATGACTAAGTGCCTCCGCCAGGGAAGCCACGTAATCTTCGGTGGTTTCCATCACGTTTCCGTAGTCGGCAAAGGCTTCGTACCATTCGAGACCCGTGAACTCGGGATGGTGGGTGTCGAATCGTTCGCCGTTGCGGTAGAACCGGCATATCTGGTATATGCGTTCGCAGCCTGATGCCAGCAGGCGTTTCATGTAGTGTTCCGGCGAGGTCTGCAGGTAGAATGGATGCGAGCCGCCCTCGTTGTCCACGAAATCCGTCCGAAAAGAACGCAGTGCCGGAGTCAGGTCCGGCACCTCCATGAAAGTCGGGGTGTCCACGCTGATGAACCCGCGGGATTCGAAGAAGGAACGGGTCTGGGCCAGGAGGCGTGCCCTGATACCTACGGCGTAAGCCGCACCTGGTTCGGGCGCGTCACGCAGACTGGGTACCAGGAGCCGCATGGCCGTAACGTCATAGGTGTCCTGGCCCCACGTTCCCGTACACTCCACCAGGTCTCCCCTGGAGAACAGGGGAAGGATCACGGACAGGGCCGGGTCAGCCAGGGCCAGGTCGATCGTGCCCGACCAGTCCTTCAGTTCGCCTGCCCGGGCAGGCGGATCCATCCGGACCAGCCGGCCGGCAATAACAGAAGCACGGCGGCCGGCACCGGATTCCCGTGCCTGCCGCACCGTATGCGTCCGATGGACCCGGGCGGGATACGTTTCAATACCGTTGCTGCGCAGGCGTTCGATACGAGACATGTACTGTTCCCTGATCGACGGATTTAGTCGAACTCGTGGTAAACATTAACGGTCGATAGGGGCAAACGCAAGCACCACTTTGTCCTTGATTTGTATCCCCCGCATCCTTACCATAGATGCAATCGATACAATCCTACGGACCCTGGTTCGGACAGCCGCGCATCCGGCCATACAAACTGCCCGCAACGACACCTCCCGATCCCTTTAAATGACCGTTATCCGTCTTTCGTTACTTTGCTTGTTCCTGCCGGCCCTGCTCATAGCCGCCTCCTGCGGAACCGCCCCGGCGACCGGTAACGGAAACACGATAACGGATCCCGTTCTGTCCCGGATCCAACTGCCCGAAGGATTCAAGATCGGCGTATACGCCAGGGGTGTCCGCAACGCACGGGCGATGGCCATGGGACCAGGCGGCACCCTCTTCGTAGGATCCCGCCGGGCCGGTAACCTGTATGCAGTCCGGGACAGAGATGCAGACTTCCAGGCAGACGAGGTGCTGACCCTCGACACGGGTTTGAACATGCCGAGTGGGGTGGCATTTCGCGACGGAGCGCTGTACGTCGCCGAAGTCAACCGAATCCTCCGATACGACGACATCGAAAACCGGCTGGAAAATCCCCCGGAACCGGTCGTGGTCAACCGGGACCTCCCCTCAGACCGACATCACGGCTGGAAGTTCATCCGCTTCGGCCCGGACGGCAAGTTGTACGTTCCCGTGGGCGCCCCGTGCAATGTCTGTGAACGCGATGATCCGCGTTACGCGACCATCATGCGCATGAATCCGGACGGGACGGACCTGGAGGTCTACGTGAGCGGCGTGCGCAACACCGTGGGTTTCGACTGGCATCCGGAGTCGGGTGAACTCTGGTTCACGGACAACGGGCGGGACCTGATGGGCAACGAGATCCCGCCGGACGAATTGAACCGCGTGACAGAGGCGGGTCAGCATTTTGGCTTCCCCTATCACCATGGCATCGATATTCCCGATCCCCGGTTCGGCGGAAAACGCGCACGGGAAACCACGGTGGCGCCCGCCCAGGAACTCGATCCCCACGTGGCCGCCGTGGGCATGCGGTTCTACACCGGCAATATGTTCCCGTCCGGTTACCGGCACCAGGTACTCATCGCGGAGCACGGATCCTGGAACCGGGACAGCAAGATCGGCTACAGGATTATGCTCGTGCGGCTGGAGGACGGCGAGGCCACAGGGTACGAGACCTTCGCGGCGGGCTGGCTGGAAAATGAGGAGGTCTACGGACGTCCCGCCGACGTGGAGGTCATGCCCGACGGCTCCCTGCTCATATCCGATGATTATACCGGCATGATCTACCGGGTCACCCACGAAAACTGAACATGAGTGTCCATGCCTGATCAAATCAAAGTACTGCCCGAAAACCTCGCAAACAAGATCGCCGCGGGCGAGGTAATCGAACGTCCTGCCTCGGTCGTCAAGGAACTGGTTGAAAATGCCATCGATGCCGGCGGCGGGCGTATTTCCGTAGAGATCAAGTCGGGCGGCAAACAACTCATACGCGTGATGGACAACGGCAGGGGCATGCCCCGGCAGGACGCGGTGCTGGCCTTCGAGCGACACGCGACCAGCAAGATCGACGACGAAGCAGACCTCTTTCGCATCGGTACATTAGGATTTCGGGGCGAGGCGTTGTCCAGCATTGCCTCGGTGGCCAGGGTGGACCTGACGACGAATATCTCGGGCGAAGCGGCAGGTACCCGGATTCGTATCGATGGCGGAGCGGCCCCCCAGGTGACGGACGCCGGGCGAGCGCAGGGTACGACAATCGCCGTATCCCAGTTGTTCTACAACGTACCTGCACGGCGGAAATTCCTGCGGACAACAGGCACGGAAACGCGCCATATAGTTTCCGTATTTACGACAACCGCGATGGCGTATCCCGAAGTCGCCTTTTCCCTGAAGGTAGACGGAAGGGAAACCCTGTCGCTCCCAGCCGTGTCGAACGCGTATAACCGTGCCCAGGCCGTCATGGGCAACACGCTGATGAATCAAATGATACCGGTCACTTTCGACGACGAACTCGTCAAAATACACGGATTCATCAGCCGTCCCGACGCCGCCAGGGTTTCCCGTACCCACCAGCACCTCTTCATCAACCTGCGGCCGGTATCCAGCCGTGCGCTCAATCATGCCGTGTTCGAAGGGTACGGATCCATCCTCCCGAGGGAGCGATATCCCGTATCGATCATTTTCCTGACCATCGATCTCGACCAGGTGGACGTCAACGTCCATCCCACGAAGCGTGAGATCCGGTTTTCCGACGAATCCATGGTATATAAGACGCTGTTGCGAGCCATTAGGATGGCGTTGCAGAATTCGGACGTGGTACCCGTTTTTGAGACGGATACGCAGGGCATATCCGCCATGACGTCGGCCGCGGCGCCTGGAAATGGGGACGTACCCGGTCCTGAATCGACCATGGAGCGCAGAACGCAAACCGGTCTATTCGATCTCAAGCGCCCGGGTGCCGACGCTGCTTCGGTGGATTGGACCTATACCCCGGGCGCCACGGTACGGGAAGGGAATAACGAAGAGCGGCATGGAACCGTTCGTGAGGATCCCGACGGCGAGATGGTTCCACTCTGGCAACTGCACAATGCCTACATCTTCGCCCAGATCAAGGATGGATTTGTGTTCATCGACCAGCATGCCGCCCATGAGCGTGTGCTGTTCGAACGGGCGTTAAAAACGATAGATCACGAATCCGCTCCCTCCCAGCAGTTGTTGTTTCCGGTGACCATGGATCTCATGATACCACAGTTCGCCCTCGTCCAGGAACATTACGATCTATTCGGCAAGCTGGGATTCAGTGTGAAACTGTTCGGCGAACGGACCGTGGTCGTAGACGCGGTTCCCTGTATGGCGAACAATCAGGGTGTAGATACACTGTTTCAGCGCATGATCGAAAACCTGCAGGATTTGCACGCGCAGGACTTCAAGGCGGAAGAACGTATCGCGCTCACTTTTTCCTCCCACGCGGGAATCAGGAAAGGCGATTCGCTGTCCCAGCGGGAGATGAACTTGCTCGTCAACGATCTTTTCGCCACGGAAATGCCCTATGTGACACCCCGGGGCCGACCGGTCGTCGTGCGCATGCCTCTTGAAGAGATCGAACGCAGATTCAACAGGACTTCTTAGGTCTTTCCACGCCATCCCCGTACTTGACATGGAATCTACCACTCCATACTTTGATTGAATCTGAAAGAAGGATACCGTGTGCCGGGGCGCGTCCTGTCCCGGGGTGGATACCGGCCCGTACACCGACATTGCGTGTTGCGGCCTCATGGAGCGTCCTACATGGTCGAGAGACAGCAGGACTCTGCCGGAAACGTTGTAACGCTGGAACTTACGATTCCCAGCAATCCTGATCTGACTGCGGAGGTAGATCGCTGCATAGAGGATCTGACTGCGCGGATCGGCTACGACCAGGCGACGCGCGGCGACATCATGGTCGCCGTGAACGAAGCGGTTAAGAACGCGATACTTCACGGAAACAAGTGCGACGAGTCCAAGCAGGTTATTATCACCTGCAACTGCAGTTCGACCGAGTTCCGCATCCACATCTGCGACTGTGGTGGTGGATTCGATCCCGAATCCCTGCCGGACCCGCGTAACCCGGACAATCTGCTCAAGGAGAATGGCCGGGGGATCTTGATGATCAAGGCCCTCATGGACGAAGTAGAGTTCGACGTATCGGAAAACGGTACCAGTTTGACCATGATCAAGTACGGGCGGTGAGGAAATACAATGAGTTACGTCGAACTTCGAAGCGATACCATGACGAAGCCTACGCCCGCCATGCGCCGGGCCATGGCAAACGCCGAAGTCGGTGACGACTGTTTTGGAGAGGATCCCTCGGTCAACCGGCTGGAAGAAGCCATGGCCGCCATGCTCGGCAAGGAGGCCGGGCTGTTCGTCACCAGCGGTACACAGGGCAACCAGCTGGCGGTCAGATCGCAGACGCATCATGGCAATGACGTTATAGCGGAACGGTACTGCCACTTGTTCAACGCGGAAGCCGGAGCCCTCGGCGCGTTGTCGGGTGTTCAGGTCAGGTTGTTGACGGGCGATCGAGGCGTATTCACACCGGCGCAGATGGAAGAGGTGATACAGCGGGGCGACAACGTGCATTACGGCAGGACTGCACTGGTCGCCGTGGAGAACACCCACAACAAATCCGCGGGATATCCCTGGCCCGTGGACGCCCTTTCCCGGGTCAGCGAGTGCGCGCGGTCAAACAACCTGCGCATCCACATGGACGGCGCCCGGTTGTTTAACGCCTGTGTGGCAAAGGGCCTTACCGCCCAGACCTATACCGGGTACGTCGATACGGTTTCCGTATGCCTGTCCAAGGGCCTGGGCGCCCCGGTCGGCAGTGTGCTGGCTGGTGACCAGGCCGCGATCGACGCGGCACGGTATTACCGCAAGATGCTGGGCGGCGGCATGCGTCAGGCGGGTGTCCTGGCGGCAGCCGGTCTCTATGCCATGGAGCACAATATCACCCGGCTGGCAGAGGATCACGCACATGCCTATCGCCTTGCGGAAGCACTGGCCGAACTCGACACCGTCGAGATCGACCTGGACGAGATTCACAGCAACATGATCTTCTTCAGCCTGCGGGACGGAATCGATCCCTTCGAGGCCGTCGACCGTCTTTCGGAGGAAGGCGTCAGGATGATCGCCATGAAACCCGGTGTCATCCGCGCCGTTACCCACCTCGACGTAAGCGGCGAACAGATAGACCGGGCTATCGACATCTGCAGGAAGGTGCTGACCCGCGTTTCCTGAGCAGCCATGGCCACCACCCTTCAACTTCATCCCGAACATCCCCAGAAAAGGCATGTCGACCGGGTAGTCGAAGAACTGCGCAGGGGCGGTGTGATTATCTACCCGACGGACACGGTCTATGGCCTGGGCTGCGATATTTTCAACCGTAAGGCTATCAACCGGATCTACCAGATCAAGCAGGCGCCGGCTGGAAAGCCGCTGAGCTTCGTATGCGCCGACCTGAAGGATCTCGCCCATTACGCGAAGAACATCTCCAACGCGTCTTACCGCATGATGAAGCGTTTGCTTCCCGGACCTTATACCTTCATTCTCGAGGCTTCGAGGGACGTGCCGAAATTCATGATCGGCAAGCGGCGGACGGTAGGTATCCGGGTGCCGGACAACCGGATATGTCTCGAAATCGTACAGGCGCTCGGCCGGCCCGTGCTGAGTACCAGCATCGCGACCTTGGATGACGGAACCGCAATGAACGACGCCGATGCCATTCAATCCCGATACGGCAAGGTCGTGGACGTCATCGTGGACGGCGGGACCACCGTTTCTGAGCCTTCTACAGTGGTAGATCTCACCGGCGAAGAGCCCGAGATCCTTAGGTCCATCGCAGGAGAAGCCGATTTGTACTGAACCCGGCTCCGATAGGTCGTTCTACACAGACCGAGGTATTGTGCAGATCAGAACGAATAGGTCATTTCGAAGGCGAAATTGACCTGTGACTTTTCCGAATCGCCAGTATCCGTGTTGTAGAAGATTGCATCGTCCGAGTAGTCCCGGCGGAGTTCCATGAGGAACCCGAGGCCGTCGGTCAGTGCAAACGTCGGGGCTATTGCAATGGCCTGCTGGGTCATTTTCAAACCATCCGCCGCGTGATCCACTCCCCCACCGGTGTTTGCGCGGTTGATGGATATTTCCCTGTTGAACCGATCGTACCGGCCCGTCAGTCCCACGACGTCGTTAAAATCGTAGTGGGCCATCACCATGTAGCCGTTCCAGCTGTTTTCTACGTCGATTTCGTCCAGGTCCGTCTTGCCGTTGTTGTACTCACCGCCGATGATCAGTCCTGGTGACGGCGTCAGTGTCAGGTCGATGTCGTAGACGGTCAGATTTCCTGTCAGCCCGGATTCGTTGCCGCGGATGGCAGAGAATCCGATCCCCCCCAGTTCTTCGTGGCTGTAACCCAGTCTTCCGCCGATCATCTTGTCGGTATTCACGTCTACGTTCTGATCCCATCCGTTCGACAGGTGGACAACCACGTCGACTCCATTACCCAGGTCCATGGAAAGCATGGCGCCGGTCAGGTTGGTCGGCAACCCCATGTCGAAGACCAGCGCGTGGGAAAACTGGTACATGTCCGGGGCGTCCAGGAGCTCGAAACCTATGGGCGCGTTGAACTTTCCGAAAGTAAGTGTCGGGTAGTTCCCCTCTCCCCGTCCCAGACCGAGATCCAGGGTCACGTAACCCTGCTCCGCGTCGAGCGTAAAGCCGCCCTCACCGTCGCTGACCCATTCCAGGTCGGTTCGCAGCGTTCCAATGCCGCCCAGGTCTTTCGATAGATCGACCTCCACCTGGTCCAGGCTGAAGGTGTTCGCACCATCAATGCCGGTGTAGGTATAGCTGGCGTCGACGAACCCCGTGATTTCGATCAAATTCGATATGGCGGAACTCCCATCGCCGTTTTCCATACCGTCCTCGGAGTCCGCGGTGTTTTCCTGCGCGATGGCCGGCATGGCCGCGAGCATCATGACCGGTAGCCACGTGGCGATTCTTCGAAACAAGAAGGTACCCATTTTCACGCCCCAAGTTGTGATGTGATCGTAAAGGAACCTCTCAATGTTTAAGATTGATTGCAAAATACATTGGAATCGTGTGCTGTCAAACAAAACGTTACAGGTTTCTGATCCGTTGTATCCTGTCGTGTTCACCCGCGACAAGCAGTACGTCATCTTCCTGGATCACGTAATCGGGTGTAGGAACGAAATGGGCACGGTCGCCGTGGGTCCTCCCGCTTTTTTATGAGCAGGATCTGTACCCCGTGCCGGCTGCGGATCTGGAAACGCCGGATGTTGTTTCCCGTAAAACGGCCGGGTGCGTTGATTTCGACCATGGCGTGGTTGGCGCCCAGTTGAACGACATGCCCTCCGGTCAGTGTGTTCACCATGTTGCCGAATTCACCGGCCAGGTCCCTTCTCGCGATTTCCCGGTTATACGCGTCTATGACGTGTTTGCGGCTGATGACGCCGACGAGGCGTTCCGTCCCCCGGGTCCACCACGGGAAATGCGTTGACGTGATGCTGGCCGAAGAGCAGCATGACCCGGTCGAGCGTATCCCTGTCCCTGACCGTCGGAAGATCGTACTGGGCGATATCGTGGGCCACGATGACTCCTTCGAGGTCCTGGCCGTATGCGACGAGACTGCGAATGCGGTCGAAGGTGACGGTGCCCTTGTATCGCCCTTCGGCGTCGGTGATGTAAAACTCCGTGTAGGAACTATCGGCCAGGCGAGTCATGAGGTCGTCGAGCGGGGTCTGGGGAGGGATCGTTTCGAATAAAGGCACGCGGATCTCCGCCACGGTGAGCGACCGGAGTATGTTCGTCTCCTGTCCCTTGTCGTGGTCCACGTTTCTCCTCAGCAGGCGCAGGGTGTACACGGAGGGTTTCAGGAGGTAGGCGGACAACGCCGTACTGATAATGATGCAGATCATCAGCGGCAGGATCAGCGCGTAGTCGCCGGTCATTTCGAAAATCATGAGTATCGATGTCAGCGGAGTCCTGGTGGTGGTGGTGGACACCAGGGCGCCCATGGCTACCAGCGCATAGGCGCCCTGGGCGCCGCTCATAGTGGGGAAAAGAAGGTTCACCAGCGCACCGAACGCGCCGCCCAGCATGCATCCGACGAAAGGGGAAGGGGCGATCACGCCACCCGACGCGCCTGAACCCAGGGTAAAGGACGTGGCGGCGATTTTCATGAATACCAGGATGACCAGGAGCTTCCATTCCAGTTCGGAAAAGAGCGCCCGGTCCATGGTTTCGTATCCAACGCCCAAGTAGTGCCGGGATATGGCGGTTGCCACCACCGATGAGATCATGATGGGGCTGAACCGGCTGAAGGAGAAATTGCCTAGGATCACTTCAAGGCCGAACATCAGCTCGAGATCTCCGGAATATCGCCACCCCAGGCGAAGGATTCAATAGCGTCGATCAGCCAGCGGAAGGCAATGGCTCCATCGCTGCCGAGCACGCCTATGAGCGCCGCCGCGCTGATCATGAAAACCTGCTCGGTCGTCCGCATGCGCTCGACATTGGCATGCAGGCGCTGCTTGAAACGCCGCACCATCACGCGCCACAGCCGAAATACCCTCAACCTCGACAGATTCATAGGAGCCGTATCCCACTTCGACTTGTCAACTACCCTGAAACGCAGTATCATACATATACGACGCGACAGGGGTTAAGTCAATTTCAGTAAGGAAATGGTTCATACATGTCCGAAGAATCTGGCATCCCTCTTCCCGATACGTCGGAATGGGGGAAACCCGACAAGGGAATAAAGGTCAAACCCGTGAGCGGCCGGGGCATCCTCATGCGGGACTGCCAGGTCGGCAGGGCGGGCGAGATTCCGGACGTGGCACTCGAAGGCAAGGGACTTGCGCAGCGCGGGTCCGTGGTCGATCCCGGAACGCCGGATTTCGGTTTCACCATACGGGAGAAGAACCTGGTATGGGCCGATAACATCGCGGAACTTTATGAGCAGGGCAAAGCGGGACAGTGGGACGCAACGACCGACATCCCCTGGCACGATCTGCCCGTTTTGCCGGATGACCTGGAACAGGCGGTATGCCAGGTCATGACCTTCCTGATTCAGAATGAATACCTGGCCATGTATCTGCCGGCCAAGTTCATGAACCGGATCGATCCCCAGTTCTCCGAAGTGGTCCTCTTTCTGGCCACGCAGGTCATGGACGAGGCCAGGCACGCGGAGGTCTTCACCAAGCGGGCCCTCGCCAACGGCGGGGGACTCCAGTACGTCTCGGCCGCGACCGAATGGTCCCTGCGCAGTCTGCTGGCGCAGGACGACTACTCGAATGGTTCCTTCCTTATGCACGTCCTTGGAGAAGGGACCTTTATGGAACTGTTGTTTTTCCTGGAGCAGGTCGCGCCCGATCCGGTGACCGCTCGGACCTTCAAGCTGGTGCGACAGGACGAAGGCCGGCACGTGGGGTACGGTATTTCCCATTTCGCCTACCACATCGAAAAGGAACCGTCCATCCGGGATGATCTCCTACGGGCGGCAGAAGAACGCACCATGTTCCTGCAGCAGGCATCGGGTACCAGTCCCTTCGTGTTGAAAGCCATGATGACGCTGGCCGGTGGGGGATCGCATCCCGAGCAACTGGCCCGGGGGCGGGACGCGGTGATAGGACTATACGAAGAGATGCACCGGAAGCGCGTGCGCGAACTCGTATCCATCGGCTTCGAACTCGCGGACGCCGAGCGCATCTCGGAACTGCACGGTAGCGGCGTGCGCAACTTCATGTAATACATTATCTTAAGCGCAATGCGGTCTCAGGCAGGAAAGGCGTGGCATGGGTGTCGTACACAAACACCGCGGACAGAACGGAGCGAACGACTGGTCGGGCGTGGACATGGTCCCCTACAACAAGGGCGGGGCGGTAGGCGGGTCGGTCCGGGTGGTCATCGGTCCCGACGAAGGGGCGAATAACTTCTCCGTGCGGTATTTCGAAATCGAACCGGGCGGCCAGTCCTCCTTCGACCGTCACGCCCACGACCACGGTATCTACATACTGCGGGGACGTGCGAGGGTTCTTATCGGGTGGGACATGCACGACGTGGGGCCGGGCGACGTGGTTTACATCGCCCCGAACGAACAGCACCAGTTCGAGAGCGTCGGAGAGGAACCTCTTGGATTCCTGTGTGTCGTACCCTCTAGGGAAAAACCTCCGGCATCCCGGGAAGGCTGACCCTCCGATCAACCGCCTTGAGCGTTTTCCTTCTTCATCCCGTTTGACAGCAGGTGCAGCTGCGTATTCACGTATCCCGGGCGCACTTCTTTGAAATGGGGACCCATGATCCTGTGCAGGTCTTCCAGGGCGTGGAAGGGCACGGTCGGAATGGCGTGGTGTTCGGCGTGGTAAGCGTTGTTCCAGTTTAACCACCGGACCAGGGGAATAGTCAATACGGTCCGCGTGTTGAGCAGGATATGGCGCACGCGTGGGCAGCCCGTGTGTTCGGACATGCGTATGAGGCGCATGACGGGTTCGCCCAGGAAACGGGGCGCCAGCCAGTACAGGATCACCGCCGTCGAGTCTAACCAGAACGACCCGGCCGCCAGCGCCGCGTAGGCCAGGCACATACTCCAGGATTCCACCACCACGTTTCCGCGTTTCCGCCCGGGCAGAAACTTCAGTTCGACCGCGTTGAATCGTCCGAATAGCACGCGCGCCAGCGTGGTCAGGTTGCTGTAGAAATAGGGAATGCCTGTCGCGTAATAGAGATAACCCCCCAGGCGTTCCGCCATGGGGATCATTTCGGGATCATCCTCGGTGATCTGCGTATGGGAATGATGAGCGAGATGCTCGTAGCGGAAATACGCGGGAATGAGAAACAGACCCGTGCCGGTGATCCAGCCGACGATCCGGTTCATCCACGTGCTTTTGAAGGCCGTGCCATGGGAACATTCGTGAAAAGGCGCGAACCAGTGCACTACGACTGTTCCATGGGCCAACAGGGCCGGCACCAACCACCACGTCCCCAGGGAAAACGACACCAGGTACCCGGTAAGCAAGGTGGCCGCCGCGTGTCCCGCGAGGTAGATGAAACCCGGCAGGTTTCGACGCTGGAGCAATTCGTTCAGCCGGTCTGGGGGAACGATGTCGGTGGGTTTTATCGCAGGATGTTGCTTTGTCTTTTCAACGGTTGACATGGGTCGGTAATGGCAGAACCGGATGGACCGGAATGAATCACGCTACGGGCCGGTAAATATGCAGACCGTGGTCCATTACATGGCATTCGCCGCACGGTCGTCGATCTCCACGATACCCCGTTCCAGGTCGAAACGGCGTGTTTTCTGTTGTTCCACGTCACCCACCGTCACCCGGACGAAAAAGGCGTCGTCGGGATAGTCGATGGAATGGATATCGCCCCGGGCAAAGGCGGTCGCCTCACCGGTGCCGACGGTATATTCTTTGGCCACCTCGAGACGGGCTTGCCCCTCGGAGTCCCCATCATCCAGCCGGTTCCACCGCCTCATTACCGTGTGCCCCGTTAAGTTTCCATAGATCACACTGCAGGGACCATGATCATGGGGGGGCGAACTGCCGCCTTTTCGGCCGCCGTGGACAATGACGTAGATGTCCGTTTCCGTGTCGTGGCCGATAATGGTATGCCCCTTATATTCGTCCATGTTCACGTAGGTTTCCAGCAGGTCGGACTGGCGGAGCAAGCGTTCGGTGTTTCCCCTGATTGCATCCAGCCCGTCTTTTATGCCGTGTTCTCGAACAATTCGCCGGGCGTCGCCCAGAAAATCATCGACTGAGTATCGTATCATCGATGGCTCCCGTGATATTCAGTTTCCGAATCTTTTCCATAAAAGTTCACAATTTGGACTTGCATTTTAATGGTAAATGCCATATTATATCTAACTTGGACTCAATATATGCATAAAAAACTAAATTGTCCATAAATACTCCATGTCCACAGGTTCTCAGTTATCCAACGGAGGAATTAGGATGACACGCATCAAGAAACTGAACAGTCTTGCCGCCCTCATGGTTCTGGTTGCGCTGATCGCCGCTCCGGCGGTGCAGGCCCAGTCGATCACGGAAGCAAAGGCTAAAATAGAAGCCATGCCCGACGATCCCCCGCGTCATTACAATCTTGGCATAGCGTATTTCAAAGCGGGGCAGTTCGCGAACGCCATCGGCGCTTTTCAGAAAGCCGTCGAATTGAAGGAAGATTACAAGGAAGCCTACTACAACCTGGGCCTGTCCCAGCAGAAGGCGGGTCAGACTACCAACGCGATAAAGTCCTTCAAGCAGGCGACTCTTCTCGACGCCAAGTACGCCGACGCCCACGCCGCCATGGGTAACGCCTATCGCAAGATCAAGAGCAACAACAACGCCATCAGCGCTTACCGGGCGGCTATACGTCTAAATGCCAAGAAGGCGAACTGGCATTACAACCTGGGTATCCTGTATCAGACCAGGGAGGATTACCCGAACGCGATCAAATCCTACGAGAATTACCTGAGCCTGGCGCCCAGAGCCCGAAATGCCAAGTCCATACGCGACATCGTCGCGCAGATGAAGGACGCCATCAGGTAAGCAGCGTCGAGATACGAAGTACTAAACAATAAAAAGCCTCCGCATTGATCCATTCACGCGGAGGCTTTTTGTTTACTCGGTCACCGAGTCTTCGATATCACCGGCCTATGTACGCCCGCGTATAATCCATGGCCCCTACGGTACCGTCCGGGTTTACCGGGATGCCCTTCACCCAGCGCTTTCTGAGTTCCAGGTTCACCGGATGGAAGAGAAAGGCGCCGGCGTAGTCCGTCACCATGATTTCCTCCGCGCGCAGGTAGAGTTCCCGTCTACGGTCCGTGTCCAGTTCCGAGGCCGCCTGCTCCACCAACGTGTCAAACTCGGTGTTTGACCAGTCCGACCGCCCGTACCCCTGCGGCTGCGAGTGCCAGATCATGTCGAGCATGTTGCGCGGATCAAGGTAGTCCGCGTAAAATACGATCAGTCCCAGGTTCATGCGCCAGTTGTACATGTTGTTCATATACATGGTGCGGTCGGCGGCGCGGATGGTGACGTCCACCCCGATATTCTCCTTGAGCATGGCCATGATGGCCTCGCTGATCCGCTTGATGGTGGGATTAGGCGCTCTGAGCCACATTTCCTGCCGTGGGAATCCTCGACCCCGGGGATAGCCGGCTACCCGGATCAGTTCCTGGGCCTTTGAGGGGTCGTAAGACTGGTGCCGCTTCATGGCCGGACCGTTGTATTCCGCAAATTCCGGGGGAATCATGGAATAGGACGGAACGGCCGTGCCACCCAGCAGGATATTGCTGATCACCTCCCGGTCGATCGCCCGGGTGAAGGCTTCCCTGACGCGGACGTCGTCGAAGGGCGGCTGGCGGGTACGGAAGAAGAGATACCACGACGCTCTCGCGGCCACCCTTACCAGGTCCGGCGCGAGTTCGGGGTCGGCCATGATGCGGGGCATGTCGGTCACGTCGACGAGTTCGCGGTCCACCTCGTTGTTTTCGTAGGCGAGGACGGTGGCGACCGCCGCGTTGCGGAAGGGATGGATGACCTTCTGCAGGTAGGGTTTGTGGGGACCGTTGTACATGGGATCCGGAACGAAGGTCATGTGGCTGCCCGTTACCCATTCAGAGAGTTTGAAGCCAGAATTTGAGACGATGTTCTCCAGCCGGGTCCATTTCCGGCCGTACTTTTCCACCTGCCATGGAGGTACTGGCAGGGCGTTCCCGTAGGATACGATAAATGGCAGGTACGGAGCCGATTTCTCCGTCTCGATGACCAGCGTGAGATCGTCGACAGCGTGGACGCCCAGTTGGGTCAGATCCTCTATTTCGCCGCGGTTTATGGGCCGTGCGTTTTTGAAATCGTGGTAGAAAAACCCATAGGGGTTGGCCTCCTTCGGATCCAGCATGCGCCGGAAGGAATATACGAAGTCATGGGCCGTGACCGGACGCCCGTCGCTCCATCGTGCTCCCGGCCTCAGGTGAAAGGTCCACGTTTTGCCGTCAGGGGACGATTCGTAACTGTCGGCAGCCGCGGGCTCGGGATGCCAGTAAGGGTCCCGCCGAAGCAAAGGTTCGTATGGGATAATCGTGTCTTCCGTGTCATAGTCGTTGATGGCGGAGTCGAGCGTTCGAGGTTCCGGGCTCATGTACCTCATGACCTGCCGTTCCCTCGGCGCAGCGTCCGGGGGCAGGGGCCTGGCCGCTGATTTACCGGAGTCGTCACTTTGCGCCGAAATCAGCAGGGGTAGTAAAAAGAAGAAGGCAACTGCTCCGAGCAGGCAAAAAGCGCACTTTACTGTGTTGGACATGGTCTCGTTCCTGTTTGTGAATAAATCGTCCGGTTTATCCCACCCCGGTTTCAGTTCTCTTCCAAAGCCTCGCCCATGGCCCCTATGAGGCCGTCGACATGCGATTCGTCCATGGCCGCGGAAAGGCAGTTCATGCCGAGTCCGTTCGCAAGGTAGTATCCCTTGTTGAGCAGGGCGAGAAAGACGCCCGGGACGGGTCCCTTGTCCGCCGCCGCCACGTCCCGGTAGGTGCGAACCGGTCCCCCTGTGAAGTATATGCTGAAAGTCGACCCGGACGCAACCACCGTCGCCGCCATACCGGACCGATCGAATACATCCTGGAGACCCGACACAAGGCGATCAGTCAGGTGGTCCAGCCTATCGTATATTTCGGGCGTGAGTACCTCCAGCATCGCTTGACCCGCGGCCATGGCTACCGGGTGTCCGCTGAAGGAACCACTTTGAGACAACCGGGGTTTCCCCAGGGTCGGATCTAGCAGAGCCATCAGGTCTTTCCGTCCGCCGAAGGCGCCTACGGGAAAACCGCCGCCAACGATCTTGCCGTAGGTCGTAAGGTCGGGCATGATGCCGCACAGCGACTGGACGCCTCCCGGCGCCGCACGGAAACCAACGATTTCATCGAATATGAGCAGTACGTCGTTTTGACGCGTGATGTCGCGCACCGCTCTGATGAACGCCGGACGCTGGGGAAGGACACCGGTCCTGGGATCGAGTATCACGGCCGCCAGTTCGTCCCGGTGTTCCCCGATGAGCGCTTCCATGGCCGCTTCGTCATCCAGTGGGAGAATGATGATGTTGTCGATGGTATTGGGCGGCATGCCACCAGCGCCTCTCACCGGTACGGGCCGCGTCGCGGGTCCCGCTATTCCGGGGTCGGGCGCGACGCTGATTTCGACGGCGTCATGGCTGCCGTGGTATCCCCCCTCGAACTTGGCGATGATATGCCGGTCCGTGAATTCCCGGACCAGCCGGATGGCGTGTAGCGTTGCCTCCGTCCCGGAGTTGCAGAACCGGATCATATCGAGAGACTTTACCCGCTGGCACAGCGCTTCCGCCAAAACGGTTTCATTTCCCATGGGCGCGGCCACGGCAATGCCCCGTTCGAGTTGGCGCTTCACCGCGCGGATAATGGCGGGATGATTGTGCCCCAGGATCTGCGTGGTATGGTGATTGGCGAAATCCACATATTGGTTTCCGTCCACGTCGTAGAGACGGCAGCCTTCGGCCCGCTCTATGGTGATCGGGTACGGAGCGTAGTAGTAAGCGCCCTTGGCGACGCCGGGCATGACTTCACCCGAGCGTTTGAACGCCTCGTAGGATCCCGGCGTCCGGTTGCGGTAGACGGACTCCTGCGAAGATACCTGTGCTGTTGTCATATATTGAAAAGACCTTTCGAGTGAACCAGGGGTTCTGCGGCGCCGGTCACTCCTGGTAGGCTTGCCAGAGGGCCCTGTAGTATCCCATCAGTCGTTCGGGTTCGGGACTGTGATCGATTTCCGCGAGCGTGTAACCCTCGTAGCCGTCCGCTTTGAGCAGGCGGAACAGTTCGCGCCACGGATACTCGGCACGGGAGATTTTGGTGATATGGACCAGGCTGATCTTGTGGCTCAGCAGCCTGTAGTTTTCCTCGACGGATCCGTCCACCACCTCGCCGAAGTTGGAGTTCCAGCATATGCGCGCATTGGGATGATCGGCATGATCCATGATGGCCCGCATGCGCCGCGGTTCCAGTGTGTCCCTGCCGTGCACCTCGACCCGGATCTGGACGCCAAGGCCGTCGGCCGCTTCCGCACATTCCCCGATGGCTTTACCGATCTGTTCCAAGTTTTTTTCTTCCGGAACGCCCTGATCTGTCTGAAGCCCGTTCGGACGTACCTTGACGCCTGGACAACCCAGGTCGGCCGCCAGTTTCGCGTATTCAAACGTTCCTTCGATATTCTGACGAACTTCGACCGGGTCGACCGCGTGGTATTCGAAGGCCGTGCCCAGTCCCACGAGATCCACGCCGCCGTCCTCGAACTGCTTCCTGACATCCCTTCGCTCGCTCGGACTCAGTTGGGCTTCCACGCCGTGGGCGTGGGTCGTGCGCAGTTCCACGCCCGTAAAACCCGTTCTTCCGCACATGTCGATGATGGTCGGCACATCCCAGTCCCTGCCGATCTGGTAGGTTACGAACCCGAGCTTCATCCCGTCTCCTTTTGCATCGCTAATGTATCATCGCTAATGTATTCATCCCTGAAGACGCCGCACGCGCGCGGGTACGTCGTCCCGTTGTATTTCGGCGGAAAGGATACCCAGGCCGCGGTCCTCCAGGGGAAGGCGGACCCTCTGTCCGCCCCTGCGGTGCGATTCACGGAGGGCGACGGCCACCTCCAGGGCTTCGAGCCCATCCGCCCCGGAACACTTCGGCGGATGGCCGTTTTCAATGGCCGAGACCAGGTCCGATACGATCGCCAGTCCCATCGCGGGGTTGCGGGGGGGCCAAGGAAAGGGAATCCGCGCAGGTACGCCTCTGCCGCGCAAGCCCCCGGCGTGGAGCTTGGTCAGTTCGACGTCCTGGCCGTTCGCGATCGAGCGGAAGCGGCCCTTAGTGCCCAGGACGTCAATTTCCCAGTTCGCGATCCCGCAGTCCATGCCACGGATATAGGCCCGTACTTCGTTGTCGAAAGCCAGGTATCCGTTGCCCATCAGGTCCTTCTCGCCCGCGGCTGCTTCGTCGGATTCCATCTCGCCGTATACCCATTCCACCCTTCCGCCGGCCATGTACCGGACGATATCTATGAGGTGGCTGCCGTTATGAGAAAGACCGCACTGGCCATAGCCCGTCACCTGGACGATCTCGCCGAGTTCATCTTCTTCGATCATGGTCTTCGCGCGGGCGAAGAAAGGATGCCATCGCCGGGCGCAATTGATGGCCAGGGTGACGCCGTGGTCCGCGCAAGTCTCCACCATGGCGTCCGCCTCGGCCAGGGTGAGGGCGATCGGCTTCTCGGCCCATATGGCCTTCACGCCGGCCCTGGCGGCGTCCTGTACGATTTGGGATCGGATCCGTGCGGTGGTACAAACGCTGAGCAGGTCTGGCTTTTCCTTTTCGAGCATATCGCGATAGTCGGCGTACAAGTGGTTGTCTTCAATACCCCAGCGTGCGCCGAAAATAGACCGCTGTTCGTCGTGGGGATCCACCCCGGCGACCAGGTCCACGTCGGGTGCGGCGTGATAGGAAGGCGCGTGGCAGTAAGGCAGGAAGATTGATCCACCCTGGTCTATCTCATCATCGAAGGTGCTGCCCATGCGACCCAGTCCGACCACGGCGGCGCGGTATCTTCTGGCCATTTTTCCCTCCGGGGCAATCGAGAGAATACGGATGATTTCCCTGACTCGCCGTGTATATTGCCTTCGAGAACTGCAGGTACGTTCGTTAAATGGTATACCGGTGAATTATATGGTGACACCGGACACTGGACAAGAAACAAATACAACATCGCGGCCTTGCCTTGAGCGGCCTGGTCCGTGAACGGGAGATCGTTATGAACCGGGTCGGCATAATAGGTTGCGGAGGAAGGGGCAAGAGCCACGCCTAGGGTTACATGGCATGTCCGCAAGCCGAAATCACGGCCTGCGCGGACCCCGTGGGGGAAGCGCGATGGGCGTTTCAGGCAGAATTCGAGGTGCCCCGTACCTATAAAAGTTACCGCGACATGCTCGAGAGTGAACAACTCGACATCGTCAGCATCTGTACCTGGCCGGCCGACCACGGCAAGATGGTGCTCGCGTCGGTGGGCCGGGGTGTGAAAGCCGTCCACTGCGAGAAACCCATGGCGCCCACCTGGGGTGAAGCCAAGGCCATGGATCACGTATGCCGCGAGCACGGCGTGTTGCTCACCTTATGCCACCAGCGTCGGTTCGAAGCCCGTTTCCTCACGGCCCGGCGCCTGCTGAAAGAAGGCGCCGTCGGTGAACTCGTCCGGCTCGAAACCACCTGCTCCAACTTGTTCGACTGGGGCACCCACTGGTTCGACACGTTCTTTTTCTACAACGATGAAGTGCCGGCGGAATGGGTCCTGGGACAGATCGACGCGTCCGAGGACCGGGAGGCTTTCGGCGTTCCTCTGGACACAGCCGGGCTATCGTGGATCCGGTGGAAGAACGGGGTGGAAGGGATACTCGCCACCGGCGCCGCGGGGACGAACGGACCCGCCAATCGCCTTATCGGTACGGACGGGATTATCGACGTCGGCGTGGACGAAGACACGCCCCTCCGGTTAATGCGGCATGGCGGCGCAGCATGGGAAAAGGCTCCGCTTGACGAAACCGGAAGCGAGGACGCAACCGTATCGACCGTACTTGACCTCGTCGACGCCCTCAATACGGATAGAACGCCGGTACTGGACAGCGGTCGGGCCCTGAAGGCGACCGAACTGATCTTCGCGACCTACGAATCGAGCCGCCGGCGCGGCCGCGTGCATCTTCCCCTGACCGTAGACGATTCCGCCTTCATTTCCATGCTGGAAGCGGGAGAAATAGGCTAGGGAACAGGCGGCGTCAGGTACGTCCCGCTTGTTCCGACCAGAAACGCCCCCACGTTTCCAGGTAATCGGTACTGCTCCAGGCCTTGTCCAGGCCGACCCCCGAGATTACTTCGATCCCCAGTTCCTTGCAGACGTCCCATTCGGGTATATTCGACATGTCGGTCCGGTCGCCGCCCTTGGTGAACACATGGGGCCGGATCACCCGTAGGGCCTCGCAGACCGTGTCGTCGTCCTCGATCTCGAAGGGAATGACATAATCCACGGTACGCATGCAGGAGACGACCTGGCAACGGGCCTTGAGGTCCATGAAGGGCTTGCCCTTTTTGCGGCGAAGGAATCCGTCCCCGTTGACGATGACGACCAGGGTATCACCGTAACGGGATGATTCCAGGAGGCAGGAAGCATGACCGGGATGGAGGGGGTCGTACCCGCCCGAGGTGGCGACAATGGTCCCCAGGCCCGCTCTCAGTCCGGGAAACTCGTTCAGCTCGACGATGCGGGCGGTATCACGCGCTTGTTGGGACATGGGCTCGGCTCGATGGATTTGACATAGGTCGAAGCATGGGACTCAGAAGTCCAGCGTCTGACTGACCAACTGCCTGTTGAATACCAGGCTCTTCTTCTGATCGTTGGCTTTGACGTGGACGAGATTGACCTGGTCTTCGAAAGTCTCGAAAAGCAGCGTATTCGTGACGGTCATGGTGTCCAGGACCGGTATGTCCGCGATCTCCACGTAGCACCAGGTCGCTTCGGTGTCCACTTCCTTGCCAAGAAAAGCGGCGTTAACCCGGCGTCCGTTTATTTGGAATTCGACGTTACGCGCGAGATAACGGCCGATGTATAGATCCGCTTTCTCCGCTTCACGCTCCGTACCCAGGTGAAGCCGGTTCGATCCCATCGTTTCAAGGGCTTGTTCCAGGTCGTCCGTGAAGATGCGGAAAGACATCTCCAGCGTGTCCGTATCGGGGTTGTAATCGATCTGGCAAACGCTGATGTAGAACGGGTGGGCTCCGGGTGTCTGAGTATCTGTAGCGACGGTTGGGGATGCTTCGGTCGCCGGCATCGCACCGGCCAGCATCGCACCGGCCAGCAGCATGGCCGTATGACGGATCAAGGGGTGTCGTGATCGCATTCCGCTTATCCCGATTTGAAACGGAGAACCAGCGCGTGCCGTGTAAATCGAACATATCCGAACTCTCCCGACGCCGCAAACAGATTCTGCCCGCACTACATTGAGGCCTGGACTCTTCGGTCCGGCTACACCTTTAGAACGCGGTTCCTTGCGGTCAAAACCCTATCCTGCCGGGATGGACTTTACACCGTCCCGATCCCTGTGTATATTCCCCTGTTGTCGTATCCATGCCATCACTAAATTTCGAAATGCGGACGAAAACACGAATCCCAGGAGGATTTTCCATGGCGAAGCGCATTTTGTATTTCCTGTGCACACTGAGCATCGCGTGCCTGTCCACCACCGTTACGGCCCAGAAGGACCCCGAATCGATCAACCGGAGCAAGTTCCGCCAGATCAAGCAGGAAGCCCCGACCCCGAACGTTTACCGGACGGCTTCCGGTGCGCCCGGCCACCTGTACTGGCAGAACGAAGCAGACTACGAGTTGCAGATCGAGTTGGACGATGCGACCCAACGGCTTCATGGTACCGAGACCATAACCTATCACAACAACTCGCCGGACGAACTGGCCTATCTCTGGGTGCAACTCGACCAGAACGTACGGGCCAAGGAGTCGGACACCCGTAAAATCGCGGGCAGACGGGTTTCGGGGCAGATGAGCTTTTCCCAGTTACGGCGGCTGTTGAACGACTTCGACGGCGGGTTCAAGATCGAGTGGGTGCGGGACCGCCGCGACAACCCCCTTCCCCATACCATTAACAAAACGATGATGCGCGTGGACATACCCGAACCACTCCGGCCGGGCAAGTCCTTTACCTTCAAGATCAGGTGGTGGTACAACATCAACGACCGGATGAAAATCGGCGGCCGTTCGGGCTACGAGTACTTCGAGGAAGACGATAACTACCTCTACGCGATCGCCCAGTTCTTTCCCCGCATGGCAGTGTACAACGAGGTGGAAGGCTGGCAGCACAAGCAATTCCTGGGCCGGGGTGAGTTCACCCTGCCCTTCGGGGACTACAAGTTCAGCATTACGGTACCGGCCGACCATATCGTCGCGGCCACGGGCGTACTCAAGAATCCGAAGGAAGTGCTTACCGACGAGCAGCAGGCGCGGTTTGGCCGGTCCCAAACGGCGGACGATCCCGTCATGATCGTTACCGAAGAAGAAGCGATCGAAGCGGAAAAAGGACGGGCGACGGAAAAGAAAACCTGGGTATTCCACGGGGATAACGTACGGGATTTCGCCTTCGCCAGTTCACGCAAGTTCATCTGGGACGCCATGGGGGTCCAATCCGGATCCCAGAAAGTCATGGCCATGTCCTACTATCCCAAGGAAGGCAACCCGCTTTGGGAACGGTATTCCACCAAGGTGGTAGCCCATACGCTCGACGTCTATTCGAAATACACCTTCTACTATCCCTATCCCACGGCCATATCCGTACATACGAACCGTATCGGCATGGAATACCCGATGATCTGCTTCAACGGCGGCCGGCCGGAAAAAGACGGCACCTACAGCGAGCGGACCAAGTATGGCATGATCAGCGTCATCATCCACGAAGTCGGGCATAACTACTTTCCCATGATCGTAAATTCGGACGAACGGCAGTGGACGTGGATGGATGAAGGGCTGAACACCTTTCTCCAGTACCTGGCGGAACAGGAATGGGACACCGAGTATCCGTCCCGCCGCGGCCCGGCCCACCGGATCGTGAATTACATGAAGGGTGACCAGACGAGGATATCGCCCATCATGACCAACTCGGAGTCCGTCTTCCAGCTCGGCGCCAATGCCTACGCCAAAACCGCCACCGGGTTGAACATCCTCCGGGAGACGATCATGGGGCGGAAGCTGTTTGACCATGCCTTCCGCAGTTATTCACAACGCTGGATGTTCAAGCATCCTGCCCCCGAGGATTTCTTCCGCAGCCTGGAAGACGCGTCCGCGGTGGACCTGGACTGGTTCTGGCGCGGGTGGTTTTACGGCACGGACCACGTGGATCTCGCGCTGAATGAGGTGAAATGGTTCCAGATTAATACCCGGAATCCGGAAGTGGAGAAGGAAATCGCCCGGGCAGGCAAAGAAGAAGAAAACAGGGGTATCGGCTACACGCGCAACCAGTCCGATATTGCGGACCCGATGGTCCAACAGGATTCGACGCTGGTCGATTTCTACAACAAGTACGATCCTTTCTCAGTATCCATCCTCGACCGTGAGGAGTACGACAACTACCTGAAGCGCCTGGACTCCGAGGACCTGGCCCTGCTGGAGAGCGACAAGCACTTTTACGAACTGACCTTCGAGAATATCGGCGGGATGGTGATGCCTTTGATCCTGGAGTTCGAATTCGAGGACGGTACAAAGGAAGTGCAGCAGATTCCAGCGGAGATCTGGCGACTGCGGGACGACCGCGTAACCAAGGTGTTTGTCATGGACCAGGCGGTGGAACGGATCACGCTCGATCCCTTTCTGGAGACCGCGGATACCGACCTGAGCAACAACGTCTGGCCGCCGCAGTCGAAGCCCACGCGTTTCCAACTGTTCAAACAGCGCCAGCAAACGCCGGAGAACCCGATGCAGCGGCAGAATAGAGCTGAGGATAAGGAGAAGGAAGCACAGGATACGAAGACGGAAACGCGGTAGGCGCCGTGTTTCCCTACAGCTTCAGCCAGCACAGGCCGTCGCCGCTCCGGTAGTAGACGGCCACGGCCCTGCCGTATACCGCGTCCTCCGTAATGAACCCGAAGGCGCGTCCGTCCTTGCTGTTTCCCCTGGCATCTCCTATGGCCAGGAGAAACCCCCGGGGAATGGCGGCCGGACCGAAGTCCTCCCCTCCACTGTAACTCTGGTTCAATCGGACCCGGCGTTCACCGTAGAATTCTTCGCGCAGATCCGAGGTAGACCCCATCGGTACCCCGTTGATGGAAACCTGTCCGCTGCGGATGGAAACGGTGTCGCCTCCCACCGCGACAATCCGCTTCACGAGGCGGATGTCCTCCAAGGGCGAATCGAACACGACCACTTCACCGCGTACCACATCTCGGCCCTGGGTAAGTTTCCAGTCCGTGAAAGGTATGCGGAATCCGAAGGAGTACTTGGCTACGAAGATCCGATCTCCCGGCATCAGCGTGTACTCCATGGAACCGGAAGGGACGGTGTAGTGATCGGCCAGCGTCGACCGGGCGGCCAGCAGTACCAGTGCAATGAGACCGAAGGAAACGATCTCCCGGCCGATGGTCTTTATTCTAGGATGCATACTGTCCTTTTGCTCTCGACACCGACACGGGCCTGCTGCCCGTGGAGTCAGTGTGCGATGACGTAACGTTAAACATCCGGGTCTTCCGCCTCACCCGCATTACAATATCTCGATCATACCCGATCAAAGAAGTAATTGACGACGCCGTCCTCACCAAACATGATGTCGAAGAAAGCGAGGTCATCCTCGGTCAAGGGTTCTTCGGACACACTGGTGATCAGCTGGAGCATCTGAACCTTGGTCAAGGTCAGCGTGAAATTGTTGGCGTCTACCTGGTAACTGCCCGCGAAAACGACCGCGCCGTCCTGTATAAAAGTCAGCATCCCCGCGCTGACTGTCCAGACCCCCTTGTACGCCCGTGTTGTCTACGATCGTTGCGTCCGCGTTGAGTTGGAAGGCCGCAACGGGCGAACTGTTCAGGTCCATCGCCATCTCGCTCAGGAATTCGGCGATGATGCCGTCTATGGTCGCCTCATCCAGATTCGGATCCGATTGACTCAGCAGGTAATCCCGCAAATTCTGCGCCAGCGTCTCGGCGAAATCGGTGCCCCGAAGACTCCACGATCCAACCAGGGCCTGGTCGATTACCAGTACTTCACCTGGGGTTCCCTCGGGATCCTTCCGGGCCTTCTGGTCCGGTGGGCCCTTCCGGTCCTACAGCCCCATCAGTACCGGGCGCGCCCGGCGGTCCGTCGGGTCCCTGAGGTCCGGCGGGACCGGTTTTCCCTTCACAGCCTGTAAGCAACAAACACAGCATCAGGGGGATAATCGTTTTCATGGTCCGCCCCTTCTTCATCGCCCGTTCTGCGGGCAGGTAAAATTGTGGCTAAAAGCGATGTTCAATCCCTTGAAGCCAGGAAAAACTGCAGAATATACCAGAACAGCAGCGCCACGGAGGCAAAGAGCTGTAGCGCCGCGCCCACGTGCCGGTCCTCGGGATAGTGGTGCAGGACGTTCGAGGTGTCGTAGAGGATCGCGCTGCCGGCCAGGACGATCATGGCCACCGTAAAGATCGTGCCGAGCTGGAAACCGAAAAGCACGCTCGCTACGATCAGCACGATCGCGCAGATGAAACCCCAGCGAAGCAGTCCACCGAGGAAGGAAAAATCCTTCCGGGTATGAAACGCCACGATCGTCAACCCGAGAAACCCGAGGAGCGTCACGGTGGCGGCGCTTTCAATGACGCCGGGCGCCACGGTTTCAGCCAGGTAGAGTAAGGGGGTGAATATGATCGCTTCGCCGACGACGAAGAGCCCCAGTGCGCCGTACTGGGCGCCTTTGGTTTGCGAGTTGTGGGCGAGATGGGTCGCGATCCAGCTCAGGATCATGAACCCGCCCAGCACGATCAACCAGGATCCGCCGAGCAATACCCGGGCGATCGATTCCGCCATGCCGGTTTGGAACAGGTAAATCTCGATCAGCGCAAAGGCCAGGATCGCGCCCAGGAGGTGGGTGTAGGTGCGGGTGATGAACGCCCCCCGCACATCCACGCCAAGCTGTGCTACGGGGATTTCCCTCTGAACCGAATAGGCAGCCGTTCTGTTCATGGGTTGTGATCCTCCTGGAATGTGGCTGGCGTTAAAATCTGCCGCCTCGTTTCTGATCCCGTCGAAGGTAATTACCGATACACATGGCCGGTTTTGCTATTCGTGTAATGGATAATCGGTCACCGGTCTACTCATCGCCCAGCAGATCCTTGAGGTCGTCCAGCACGTCGTCTCCGTCTGATCGAACCAGTGCCAGTATGGCGTTGTGGGGAACGATGACATAGGACTTGTTCTGGTAGTTGATTTCGATGGATTCCTTGCGCAAGTAGAAGGCGAAATCGCCCGTCTCGGCCTGCAGGGGCAGGTAACGCACTGATTCCATCGGCTTCGTGACCGGATCGCCTTCCGTGTAGTCTGGATTGGGCATCAGGTGTCCGGGTCCAACCCGGACCACGCGACCGGTCCCCACCTTTTCTTTCTCCACTACCGTGGCGGGCAGGTACAGGCCGGAATCGGTCAGTTGATCGCCGTCCTGCTGTTCGACGAGGACCCGATCTCCCACGATGATCAATTCGCTCATATTACTTCGCATTTCGTTTATTACACGTGACTGTCGAACCCGCCCCCCGTCAAGTGGTTCACCTGCCCTGGAGATGACCATGAAAACGGGAACACGAATGCGTCCGGCCCATCCTCAGCCGGCGCCTCGCCTGATCCTGGTTCAGGGCTCGATTCCGAAGCGCTCCTGCAACAACTGCTGAAACTCCGCCTCGTCCGCCAGGTCCCGTTCCTGGCGCCGGACGTCTCCCGTTGTAACGCTGGCGGCGGGAGCCCGTGACGGGAACCCTTCCGTCACGATCAGGCGCCGGTCGTTCAGCGTGATGCGCCCAGTCTTCGTGGCGAGCGAACACACGCGCTGCTGTGTAAAATGGGACTCCGGCGAGTTCTGGTGATGCTCGCAACCGGGCGTAAAGTCCGCCAGCTGACGTGGCCGCAGCTGGAAGCGATACTCAAGATGCCAGTCACCGGCTGCCGTGCGGCTTGAATGCCGGCCCTCGCAGCCGTCGTGTTGCACACGCCAGATGCCGTCCTCGCGCGTCTGTGGCCCCGCCTCGTCCAGCAACAGCGGCTCGCGGAAACCGTCGCCAAAGCCCACGTCCACCAGCCAGCGTTCCTTCAGTGTGACCAGCAGCGTCATGTGGTCCCAGGGGAGGCCGTCCTCCCAGGTTTTCTCGCCCACGCGCGCCTCCAGCAGGTTGACCGTGAAGCCGAGTTCGCGCAGCACCGCTGCAAACAGGCCATTCTGCTCGTAACAGAATCCGCCGCGGCCCTGCGTAACGAGCTTCTCAAAGAGACGCGCTTCCTCCAGCACGATCGGGTGGCCCCAATGGATGTCAAGGTTCTCGAAGGGCACGGCCAGCATATGCGCAAGGTGCAGGCGGCGCAGCGTCGCCGCAGTCGGCGGCAGCGGGCCGCTGACTGCGATGCGCGCGCTGTAGGCTGCGATATTAACGTCCAAACCAGGTTCCCTGTGTATTCCGAGGCGCAATAATGAACTATAACATAACAGTGCGCAGTGTGCTCCGGGCCCTCACCTCTTAATCTCGTGTTAATATACGACGATTTTTCTTGTTCTGGCAACCAAAATCCGGTCATTTAGACGGTGGCCGCCGCTGCCTGGAAACGCGCGGATCGAATACGGGGCGGCGAGCCGGAACCGCTGCTCCACGCCTCCCGGAAGCGACAGTACTACAGGACCGCACCCGCTTTTTTCAACCCTTCGATGCGGTCTTCGGTATAGCCCAGGACTTCCGCGAGTACATTCTGGCGGTCCTGGTTGAAACCCGGCGGAACTCGTAGTCTTTCCGGGGAAGATACGGCGTCGCTATCGAAGGCGACCGTGCGCAATCCGCTGATCGTAGTGCCGTCCGTTCGCTCCCCGTGAAGCCGTAACGCATCCGTGGATGCGTCGTTAAGGACCTCGTCCAACCGCCGGACCGCGCCGGCCGGCACTTTCCGGGACTGAAGCGCGGCCAGCAGGGACGCTCTTTCCTGTTGACCGATTCGATGCGCCAGCAGGGCGTTCAGCGCGTCGCGGTGAACGACCCGTTGCCGGTTTGTACTGAACCGCGCGTCCGTCGCCGCCTCCGGCATGCCCAGCACTTCGCAAAGCGCCTGGAACTGGCTGTCCGTGCCGACGGCCAGCACGACGGGATCGCCGTTCAGCGTGTCGTATGCGGTCCCGTAAGGCGCGATGTTCGGGTGGTCGGAACCCGCGCGGCCCGGCACGGACCCTGCGACCAGGTAGTTCGCCGCCTGGTTGGCGAGTGAGGAAACGCCGGCGTGGAAGAGCGAGACCGTGTTGTACGAGCCGCGGCCGGACCGCATGCGTTCTATGAGGGCGATCAGCAGGGCTTCTTTTAGCTGATGCGCCAGAAGCAGGTCGATTAGGGCTACCGGCATTTTAACAGGACCGCTGTCCTCCGTGCCGTTCATGCCCATGAAACCGGTCTCCGCCTGGAGCACGGCGTCGAACCCGGGGCGGTCGTCGTCGGCGCCGAAGGCGGTTATGTCGGCGTAGAGGAGTCGGTCGTTGACCTCGCGCAGCCTTCCGTAATCGAGGCCGAACTTCTCGGCGTCCCCCGATTTAAAACTCTGCAGGAAGATGTCGGCCCGGCGTACCAGGTCCAGCATGACCTCGCGCCCTTCCGACGCGGACAGGTCGATGCCTATAGACTTCTTTCCCCAGTTAACCGAAGAGAAGTAGGCGGATACATCGGTGTTGGCGTCTTCCGACGGCAGTTTCCAGTGACGGGTCGTATCGCCGCCGGTCCTGATATTCTCCACTTTGATCACGGTTGCGCCAAGTTCTGCGAAGAACATGCCCACGGCCGGTCCAGCCAGTACGTTTGCGGCTTCTATTACGACGAGGTCTTCGAAGAGGGATTGGGCGGTGAGCATGGGTCTCGCTCCGTGGTACCGGGCGGAGGTCAACCCGTCAACAGGTCGAAAAGCCGCATGCAGATCGCTTCGCTCCGGCCGTCTTCATCCATGCTGGTGCGCCAGGTGGATATGGACAGCGCGGCAATATCGCAGTGCTCCGCGAGTTGCCGGAATACCCGTTCGAGGTCGGCGGAAGGAGGACCTCCGGGCGCTGGATAACCCATGGCGGGAGCCTCTGAAGGGTCGAGGATATCGGTGTCGAAATGGATATAGACCGGCCGGTCCGAAAGATCGCAGTTCAGGAGTTCGAGTACGTTCGGAAAATACCTTAGCCGGGAAGCTTCGACCAGTTTACGTTCCCCGGGATCCAGGTCCCGTCCGTCCGAAAGGATGACATCCGCGTCGGGCAGCGAATTCATGCCCACGTTCTCGATGAAGGTCTGTTCGCCGAGACCGACCATCATGGCCAGCGGCATGCCGCCCAGAAATCCGCTTGGCGTGGTTTCCCAGGTGTTGAAATCCCCATGTGCATCGAGCCAGAGGAAGACCGGATGGATGCCCGCGCGGTTGAGTCCAGCCATCACCGGGATGGTCGCGCAGCAGTCGCCGGCCACGCTGACCGGGCGTATGCCCTTCGCCGCCGCTTCGGCGACCAGATCTGCAAGGGGCCGGTGCACGCAAAGGGTTCGGGCCATTTCACCTTCGCCCTGCAGCGAAGGCGTGTTGACGACCCAGGTTTCCCGCGCCAGGTCGATCAGCGCCGGGTCATGACGGTCAAGGAAGTACGGGGTCAGTATGTACTGATTATTCACGATGCGTCCGATCTCATGACGTGAAGTCCAGCCACCGGTCCTGTTCTTCTGGAATCCAGCAGGTTTCGGTGACGGTGCTCAGGTCGAAGAACTGGTAGGGATCCACCTTCTTGTATTCGGCGTAGGGTCCCGACCAGTCTTTCCGCCGTGCTTTGTAAGCAAGGAATCCTTCGTGGGAAACGTATTCGAATACCATCACGTACCGGCCCGTGTGCAGCCCGTTATTCCGCTCAACTTCGCGGAAATAGCGTGCGGAGCGCCACTCGGGAAACAGGGCTTCCTTGTGGGTTTCGACGAAGGCAAACCAGGTCCGGATCATTTCGTCATGATCCACTTTACTATCGGGCTTGGGTACCCAGGATTCCACTTCGTAAAATGACATGGTCCGTCTGGTCCGTCTGGTCCGGTACAACGCCTTGCCGGCGCATGGTGTGTACTCGTGATACAGGGGCAGCAGGATTCGAACCCGCGACCTACGGTTTTGGAGACCGCCGCTCTACCAGCTGAGCTATACCCCTATCAAGAACAGCTTCTTAAAGCTCAGGACAAAATATACCAAACCGGCTGAATTGGCAACCAGAAAACCGACCAAAGTTTCATATCACAACCCCTTCGATATCCCTTGCCGAAATGGGTGCAACGGTCTATGATGGCCTATCATGAACACCTTACAAAAAACAGCTCTGGCGACGCTGGCAGCCACGGTGCTGCTCATATCCATCGGTAGCCTGGTTCGGATCACGGGTGCGGGTCTGGGTTGTCCCGACTGGCCCAGGTGCTGGGGCGCCTGGCTGCCTCCCGCGAGCGTCGAAGACCTGGACATGGACTATATCCTGGAGAAGGGATACGAAACCGCTTCCTTCAACCCAGTCAAAATGTGGATTGAATACGCCAATCGACTGGTCGGTGTGGTGATCGGGATCCTCGTATTCTTAACCTTCCTGCTTTCGTTTCGTTACAGAAGATCACAACCGGTTGTTTTTTACTGCGCTGGCCTGAGCTTCCTGCTTGTGGGCTTCCAGGGCTGGCTGGGCGGGCAGGTGGTCAGATCGGGGCTGCAGCCCGGGATCATAACCCTCCATATGGCCCTGGCGGTGATGTTGTTGTGCGTCCTGCTCTTCGTTACCTTTCAGTCCATGGAACAGCGGGTCCGTGTCGATCTTTCGGTCCAGGGGCGCACCATGCTGCTGAGGCTGGGCTTCGCGCTACTGGCGGTAACCACCTTGCAGCTGTTACTGGGCACGCAGGTCCGCGAGGGTATCGACCCCTTCATCAAGGATGATGGCGGACTGCCCCGTGGCGAATGGCTTGCCCAGGTGGGACTCGTCGATCACGTGCATCGGCTATCATCGTGGCTGGTGCTCCTGGCTGGTGTGTTGGTTTACCGGTACGTAAGGCGACATGGCAGGGAAAAACGGCTTGCGCCGGTCGCCCGGTTCATCCTGGCCGGCATCCTGCTGCAAATCCTGCTGGGGATCATTCTCGCCTACGGCGGACTGCCACGACCGGTCCAGGTGTTGCACCTCACGCTGGCCACGTTGCTGATCTGTGCCGAGTGCTCCTTTCTGCTCATGGTGAAAGCGAGTCGCCGTTGATTGCAGTTTTCTTCTTTGCACATACCATCCGTCCGTTTATGTTTGGTCATATTTCTCCACACAACCCTATAGCGGACCCCGGCGTTTCGTCTAAGGATAGAACGATGAATAACCTGACGACGCAGTTGAAGCATATCAGAAATCGATTTAAGGACAACGCGCTTACGGCTGATGACATCGACGCGGCCATGGCGATGGCGGAGAGCGTTTCGGCCGCACCGCGCCAGAGCCTGCTCTACCTGCAGGCGCATTCGACCAATCCCCATTCGGCGGTGGTCGGCATCAGTATTTACGAAGACGGTGAGGATCCCGACGGTCTTGACGAAACCGGGGTTTTTCGATACCGGTCGATCAAGGACGCGCTGGACGACGGCTGGCGCATCATCAAGTTTCCCGATATGTCCCTGGCCATGAGTGAACAGGATACGTACGGCCTGGGGTACGAATTCGTCCTCGAACGATGGAGATAGAAAATGGAGACGACAATGACGCAGGCGCCTTACGGAAAAAACATGGACTGCGTTCCGACGCTCACGGACCGCGAGGTGATCGATTTCTGCAGAAACGGCTACCTGATGCTGCCCGGTGTCGTCCCGGACGAAATAAACGAAAAGGTCGTCGACTACCTCGAACGCGTCGACAGCACCTACGAACCTACCCCCATCATGAAGGAGTCCTTCTTCGTGGACGGCGTGCTCATGAATCCACAGGCGGCAGGCGCCGTCAGGTCGCTCCTGGGCTCCGGATTCACCCTGCCGCTTCTCATCAGCAACCACCGCGGACCTCTGCCCTACACCCATCCTCAAAGCTGGCACCGGGACGGCGGTACGATCTACACCTCCGCGCTGGAGTATCTCCAGGTGTTCTATTACCCGGAAGAGTGCACCGAGGAAATGGGGCCCACGGTCCTGCTGCCCGGCTCTCATTTCATGCGTAACAAGGCCCCCATGATGGCCCACCTCGGTTCGATCCAGGGGACAGTATCGACAGCGAGTCCGGCGGGAACCATCTTCCTGACCGTCTACGGAGTATGGCACCGGCGTTCGAAGGCCGTCTCCGGTCCACGGGGAAAAAGCCGGTACCGCAATCTGCTCAAGTACAACTACTGGCGTACCGCACCGCCAGCCCGGGACTGGGTGAGACAGGACGACATCGATTTCAGCAGGATCGACTTCAATCCCCCGGCGGGTGTGTTTGAGCAGTTCCAGGGCGGTATCGCCGCGGCGCGCATGTTTACCTGGCTGTGCGGCGTGGAGGATCAGTACAGGAAACGGGGTGGCCAATGCTGGCCCATCGCCCTCACCGTGCGGGACGGGATGAACCAGGAGGGGACACCGGAGTCGTTGACCAATCCCTGAAGTTCCGTCTCTGGCAAAACGCAGGTGATCTCTACGTTTTAAGTGTTTTCCTCAGAAACCACGCTTAAACCAACATCGCAAGGGAACGAGACTGGCCATGAAAATAACCGATGTAGCGATTACGCATATCAATCCCCGGCTGGCCGATCGGAACGTGGACAGGAAGGTCCTGTTCCGGGATATCGATACGCAGACTGTCTTCAAGGTGACCGCGGACAACGGCGTGGTCGGTTACGGCGAAAGCCGGGGTCACGTCACGATGGATATCAGGGACGTGGACCGGTTGACGGACAGCAATCCTTTCGACCATATCGGATCCGATCTTCCGGTGGGTCTCATGGGTGCGCTTTACGATCTCATGGGTAAACATCTCGAAATACCAGCCTACAAGCTTATGGGTCAGAAGGTACGTGACCGGGTACCCGTGGCGGCTTGGACGCGTACTACGTCCCCCGAAAACCTGGCCGCCGAGGTGCAACGCGCGGTGGACGAGGGATACATGATATTCAAGATGCACACCGGTGAGTACTTCGATGTTTACGAACATAACAGCGCCGTGGAAGAGGTCGCCCCTTCCGGATTCAAAATGCACTACGATTTTAATCACAACCGTTCGTATGCAGACGTATCCCGCATCATCGAACACCTGGAAAAATCCCCCGTCGTCGGCGTAATCGAAGACCCGCTGATCTGGCGCGACGTGGACGGATGGCGCCGCTTGCGCGAAAAGACGTCGATTCCCTTGCTGATGCACGTGCCGCAACTCGGGGGCGGACCGGAGATCGTGCTTGGATGCGCCGACCTCTACATGCTCGGCGAGCACGGCCTCGGTATGAGCGTTAAAAGAGGATTCGCCTGTGCGGAAGTGAACGTGTCGACCGTCATCCAGTTGACCGGCGGGACGCTCTGCAAGGCGATGGCGCTGCACCTTGGCGCGGTGATTCCAAATGTATCGCATACCGTCAACCTGGACGACCAGTACGGCGAGGACGTCACCGGGGGCCGGATAGAGGTGGCGGATGGCAGTTCCCCGGTGCCCGAAGGGCCCGGTCTCGGTGTCGAAGTCGACGAAGAGGAACTAGTGCGCATCGCCGGGAATCCGAAGACCGTCTTGCCCCGGTACATCGGTAAGACCTATCTTCCCGGGGGCAACATCTACTTTACCATCGGCCATCCTTCGGTCAGCAGACTCACGGGATTCCGCGAGGGCAACATCCGCGACATACGGCTGGAGATCTGGGAAGAAGACGGCAGCACGCCCTGGCAGGAGACTTACGACTGGATCGAACGTCACGGACCATTCAAGCGCAAGGAGTCGGAATGAACGAAACACCTCGTATACTCGTCACCGGATCGGCCGGCGTCATCGGGACAACCATCGTAGACGGACTTAAAGACCGCTATCCCCTCCGCTGTTTCGACCGGGTATCTACCCCGGGGATGGAAGACGAAGTCGTCGGAGATATCACTGACATGGACGCGGTGCTCCAGGCGACGGAAGGCATGGACGCGGTGATCCATCTGGCCGGCAACCCCGCCGGCGGCGCGTCCTGGGAGGAAATCCTGCACGCCAATTTCATTGGGACATACACCCTCTTCGAAGCGGCAAGCCGCAATGGCGTGCGGCGCGTCGCCTTCGCCAGCCGGGCGGGTCTGCTGGCGCCATATCCGCAGGATGTATTCCGCACGGTGGACATGACGCCGCGGCCGGAAAGTTACTATTCGATCAGCAAGGTCTTCGGAGAAAGCCTGGGCTACATGTATGCGACACGGTCCGACATGGAAGTCGTGTGCGTGCGCATAGGGAATTTCCAGCGTCAAAGGGACCTGCCCGGGCATCCCCATCATCTCAGCCATGGAGATGCCGTACTGGTTTTCGAAAGGGCGGTTATACATCCCGGAATCCGATTCGAGGTCGTGTTCGGCGTGTCGGACAGCACATGGGCGCTATACGACCTGGATCACGGGCGCAAGGCGATCGGCTATCATCCTCGGGACAAATCGATCGTCGAGACGGAGACCTGAGCGGGCCTGGATGAGTTAACCGTACCGAAACCGTAAACCGACATGCAGCAGGCACCGGCCGCGTCAAGCTAGAGGGCCGTCCATCCGCCGTCCACCATCAGTGTGGTCCCAGTGACGTATCGAGACGCGTCGGAGGCCAGGAAGACGACGGCGCCTTTGAGATCCTCGTTGTCCAGCATCCGTCCAAGGGGAACGCGGTGTTCGTACCGCCGGAGGAAAGGGCTGGCCTGCTCGTTGAAATAGCCGCCCGGACAGATGCAGTTGGCCCGTACGCCCTGTTTGCCGAAATACGTGGCGAGGTACCGGGTGAAGTTGATCATCCCGCCCTTCACGAAGGTGTAATCCGGGGGTTGCTTCATCCCAGTTTCTTCATACAGCCCCGGGTCATTGGCGACGACACCGTATATACTGGAAATGTTGATGATGCTGCCGCTGCCCTGGTCGGCCATCTCCGGGACAAAGGCCTTGCACAGGGCGAAAAGCCCCACCATGTTTCCCTGGGCGCTCGCGGCCCAGTAGTCGGGGGTCTGCTCGTCGAATCCCCCGCCGCGGCCGACCACCGCGCTGTTGACCAGGATATCCACGCGGCCGAAACGGTCCATCACACGTTGTTTCAGGATATCGACCGATGCGGTGTTCGTGATGTCGAGTTCTTCGGGGTGGGTATCGAAACCCCGTTCGTTCAGTCCGGCTACGAACCGCCGGTTGTTTTCGAGGTCCCTGGAAGCGACGACCACGGTCGCCCCCGCTTCGGCCAGGGCTTCGGAGATGCTGCTGCCGAACTGCGGTCCGGCGCCGCCCGTGACCACGGCGGTGCGTCCTTTTAATGAAAAGCTGTCGAGTACACCCATGAGATGGCTCCTGTCATTCCGATGTATAGCCTGAAGTAAAGATCTTCGGTAGAGGTTTCGGACGCACGGAAGCGGCATAGAAATAAAGTTCAAGGTTTCCAGGCGTAGGCTACTTTCTGCCGTATCGACAAAGTATATACACCATGGTCAGGGGGAACAAAACATTTGTACCCATCGGATTCGTTGCGATAACCCTTACTACTGACCGGACACCGGTTAGAAGTTCGATTTCATTTACGTGGAGGACATGACTATGATCTGGGGATCGGGAGATTATTGTTACGAGAAGGTGCCCGGATGGGGGTCCGAGAGGACGCTGGGCATCGCCACGGCCGTGGCCGTGGATTCACGGGACCGGGTCTATGTCGTTGACCGGGAGCCGAATCCCGCCGTGGTGGTCTACGACCGGGACGGCCACCTGTTGAATGAATGGGGTCACGACATACTGGCACTGCCCCACGAGATATGGATCGACGGGGAGGACAGGATCTTTATTCCGGACTGCAGAGACCATACCGTCCGGGTGTTTACTACCGACGGCACGCTGCTGCAGACGCTGGGTGAGCCGAACCAGACAGGAGAACCGGGCAAACCTTTCAACATGCCGACGCGCGTCGTTAAGGGGTCCTCCGGGGACCTCTACGTCTCCGATGGTTACGGACAGTGTTACGTGCACCGGATGACGCCTTCGGGAGACCTGGTTCACACCTGGGGCGGAAGGGGTGGCGCGCCCGGCCGGTTTACACTCCCCCACAATATCTTTCCCGCGTCCGACGGCCGCCTGCTCGTGGCCGACCGGGAGACCAACAACCGGATACAGGTATTCGATTCCGAGGGAAGCTTCCTCGCGGAATGGCCCGGGCGTCCCGCGCCCTGCGGCCTGTTCGTCGATGACGAAGATACGGTTTTCCTTGGCGAGGGCGGCGGGGTCACCATCCTGAACATGGACGGTAGGCTCATCGCCCAGTGGGTCGTCAGGGGTGGTCCCATCGATCGTCCCCACGGCGCCCACAGCGTCTGGGTCGACCGCCACGGCGACATCTACGTGGGCGAGGTGGGCGTGGAGAACCTCGTGCACAAATACGTCCGCCTGTAGGAATTGGTTCCTTCATGAATCGTCCCACTTCCGACCACCGGTTTCCCCGATGGATATGGGCCGTCTACCTGGTCCTGTTCGCTTTCTCCATACCCTGGTACATCCCGGAGTTCGACCCGGTTCCGGTCTGGTTCGGCGTGCCGTTCTGGGTCGTGATCTGCCTGGGTGTCTGCCTGGCTATCGCGTGCTTCACCGCATTCGTAATTCAAAGGTTCTGGCGGGAGGAAGGATAGCCCATGGCCGATCAGCCCTATGGACCGGGCGCACTGGTGTTTCTGGTCGCTTATCTCGCCTTCATGATCGTACTCGGATACGTAGCCCGGGCCCGCCGGCGGGACAATTCGATGTCCTCCTTCTACCTGGCGGGCAAGAACCTGGGCGCGCTGGTCCTCTTCTTCACCCTCTACGCCACGCAGTACAGCGGCAACACGCTCATCGGCTATCCCGGCGAGGCCTACCGGTTGGGTTTCGCCTGGATCATGAGCATCGGATTCATGATGGCCATCGTGGTGGCCTACCTGCTCTTCGCGCCGGCGCTGTATCGCGTGTCCCGACAGTGGCACTTCGTGACGCCGGGCGACTGGATCGCCCATCGCTTCGGGTCTTCGGGAGGGTCTGACCTGACCCTTTTCGCCGGCGTGTTGTTCGTGGTAGCTATTGCCAACTACCTGCTCGCGCAACTGCTCGCTGTGGGTCACATCGTTTCCGGCCTATCCGGTGGGGCCATTCCATTCTGGGCGGGCGTGGTGGTCCTGGGCATCATCATCCTGTTCTACGAGACCCTCGGCGGGATGCAGGCCGTGGCCTGGACCGACTGCATCCAGGGACTGTTGCTCTTCGTGGGCCTGCTCGGCATGCTGGCCGCCGTTGTATCGGGGGGAGACCGTCTAGGGGAGGCCACGGCGTGGATCATCGCCCATCAGCCGTCGAAAACGGCCATTCCGGAAGGGGACACGATCCGTACCTGGATCAGCACCCTGCTGCTGGTGGGATTTGCCGCGGCCGTCTATCCCCAGGCCATCCAGCGGATCTTCGCCGCACGGAGCACCCGCAGCCTGAAACGGTCGTTGACCTTCATGGCTTTCATGCCGATGGTGACCATCTCGGCGGTGGTACTGGTGGGGATCCTCGCCATCCCGCAGCTGTCGGGCCTAGAGGGCGTCGATACCGACCAGGTCATGCCCCGCCTGCTCAAAGTCTGGGCAGCGGAATCCATCTGGCTATACGTGATGACCGTCTTCGTCCTCACCGGCATCGTAGCGGCGATCATGTCGACGGCCGATTCCGTACTGCTCAGCCTCTCTTCCCTGCTTGTCAAGGACGTACTGGGCGGTTTGCGAATGGGGTCGCTGCCGGAAGAGCAGCTTACCGCCTGGGGGAAGCGCCTTTCCTGGGCCATCATGGCCATCCTGGTCGTCATCGCGTTGACGCCCGATCTTACCCTGTGGGGGCTGATCGAACTGAAAATGGAGGTCCTGATCCAGACGGCGCCCCTGTTCGTCCTTGGTGTGTTGTGGCCCCGTTACAATGCTAAGGGCGCCGCCGCGGGCATGGCCGCCGGCACGCTCATGGCGGCCGGGTTGACCCTCGCGGGCTTTGGTAAGCTGTGGGGTTGGCATGCCGGGGTGCTGGGACTGGCGCTTAATGTGATCGTGGGGGTGGTGGTGAGTTGGTTGGGGCGGGCAGTCGCGTTGAGTCCGGCACCGAAAACCAGCGTCTAAAGCTGTAAACCTATAATCCTTCCGAAACCATCTCAGAGATTTCTCTGCAGGACAACCACTACCTGGCAAGTCCCTTCACCGCCGCTTCGATCCGCTCCAGGGCCTCGGCGAGGATCGACCTGGGGCACGCGATGTTGATCCGCTCGAAACCTTCGCCCTCCGGACCAAAGATGTAACCCTCGTCGAAGTACACGCGCGCTTCATTTAACATCAGATGCTCCAGGGCCTCCCCGTTCAGGCCCAGGCTTCGGAAGTCGGCCCAGACGAGGTAGGTGCCTTCGGTTTCTATGACGGATACCTGGGGCAGGCGTTCCTTGAAGAAGGATTCGACCAGCCGGTAATTCCCTTCCAGGTAGACAAGCAGTTGATTCAGCCACTCTTCGCCATGGTCGTAGGCTGCTTCAACTGCTGCGATACCGAAGGGGTTCAGGGTGAAGTATCCCGAACTTCCGACGGTGTTTTGAAAGGTCTCCCGAAGAGCTGCATTGGGTATGACCATGTTCGATGCCTGCAGGCCGGCGAGATTGAAGGTCTTGCTCGGTGAGGTACAGATGATGGACCGGTCCTCGTATTCCGACCCCAGCGTGGCATACGGTGTAAACGTGCGTCCCCCAAGTAGGAGATCACAATGGATCTCGTCAGAGACGACCAGCACATCGTTGTCCATGCAGATCCGGCCGAATCGCATCAGATCCTTCCGGGACCAGACCCGGCCGACCGGATTGTGCGGATGACACAGAATGGCCATTTTGACGTCCGGATCGGAACATTTTACCGCAAGATCGTCAAAGTCCATGACGTAACGGCCGTTCTCGTATTTCAGCGGATTCAGCGCGGCCAGCGTCTGCGTGTTATTGATGGCGTTGTAGAACGGATAGTACACGGGTGGTTGTACCAGGACCTTTTCACCGGGCGTCACATAGGCCGAAATCAACAGGTGAAGGGCGGGGACCACACCTGGTGTGAAGGAGATATGCTCCGGCTGGACGATCCAGTTGTGCCGTCGCTTCATCCACCGCGCCACGGATTCGTAGTATGACGGAGGCGGAATCGTGTATCCATAAAGTCCCTGTCGTGCCTGTTCCGTTACCGCGTCGATCACCGGTTGAGCGCACGGGAAATCCATATCCGCCACCCACAGCGGGAGTACCGGCCGGTCGTGCCGGGAGGCGTCGGTCTCGTCCCACCGGACGAGGCGGCCATCCCTTTTGATGTAGTCCCACTTCATCGAATGGGTATCGTTGCGATTGATGCGCTGGTCGAAATCATAGTTCATGGGATAGGCTTTCTCCAGGGAAGTACGGGACACGGACGGGCTTGGGCAGGCTTGCAAAACCAGCCAAGTAGCGAGGTATGGTAACCGCTCTCAACCCTGCTGTCAAATCACAATTAACAGTTGCGAATCAGGGGTGGAACCTATACCATCTTGACTCGACGGCTTCCTGCCGAAGCCGCCGCTCTTAACACCCATTAATCCCGGTCGAATAGACGCGATTGGCTGGTCGTAGCCGTCTGTCGCGTGGGCACATTGGACAGGCGCCGCGTTTCGCCCATCATGCATGAATGTCATTAAAAAATTACAGAACCTTCCAGTCGGAAAACTTTCGATATTGGCAGGTGTGGGACAGCGAGCCGGTATCCCAGCGAAGGAAGCTGACGCCGGGTGGCCCATGGGCGTTGTACGCCGGCCCGACGGCGAACTGATCGTGATCGACTACCTGTGGCACAGGATTTGGCGGATCGATCAAGACTGCATCCTCCATGCCTTTGCGGGAGACGGAATCGCAGGTAATACGGCCGACGGTGGACCAGCCGCCGAAGCGCGGTTCCGCCATCCCCACGATCTGTACCAGGACCGCCACGGCAACCTGTATCTTTCCGACCTGGGCAACCACACCATTCGCCGAATCGACTACGAGACCGGCATCATCACTCGTGTCGCGGGCAATGGACGGATAGGCCGGGGTGGCGACGGTGGGTCCGCCCTGGACGCGGAGTTGGACTGCACCTGCGGCGTGGCCGTGGACCGGGAAGGCAACGTGTACCTGTCCAGCGAGTGGACGAACAACATCCGGCGCATAGACGTGAAGACCGGCATTGTGGAAACAGTCTTCGGCCATCACGCCCGGCACTATCCTTCCGAGCGGGGTGACAGCAGGCCCTACTCGGGCAGGGGGCTGAGCCTGGGCGGATACCATGGCGACGGCGGTCCGGCCCGGGACGCGGGATTCTATCACCCGGAACACCTGGCATTCGATTCGTGGGGTGATCTGTACGTGTGCGACAATTCCAACGACCGCGTGCGGAAGATCGACATGCAATCCGGGATCATCGACACGGTGCTCGGAAACGGCCAGCGTGCTTCCAACGGCGACGGCGGACTGGCCTCGGAGGCGAGCACGCTCATGCCGGACGCGATCTGCCTGGACGTCCACGACAATCTCTACGTCGGCGAGAAGTACGGCTTCCGGGTGCGGAAGGTGGATCATGGTACGGGTATTGTGCATACGCTGGCCGGGACCGGTGAACCCGGTTTCGGCGAGGAAGGACTGCCGGGTGTCGTCACTCGATGCAATTCCGTTGAAGCGGGTATCTACGCAGAATCCAATGGCACCGTGTTCTGGGGCGATTGCTCCGGCCGGCTTCGGCGGTGCGATGGTCGTACTGGAATAGTAACCACGGTCCTCGGCGGAACCAGCGTACACGACGGCGAGATTTCGACCGCCGGTTTTCTGAATGGCCCGGGCGGCCTGTCGGTCGGTCCCGAAGGACGGATCTTCATCGCGGACGTATGGAACCAGCGCATACGATCGATTGATCCGGGTACGGGGGTAATTCGAACGATCGCAGGTTCCGGAGCGCGTGCCTACGGAGGCGATGGCGGTCCTGCCGTCGACGCCCACCTCGGAAACCCCCACGACATCTCGGTGGACCGCGCTGGCCGGGTGGTCATCGCAGATACAAGACACGGCCACGTACGGCGGATAGACGACAGGGGTGACATCCACAACATCGCAGGTGCTGCCTTTCAATGGGACAAGGGAGACGGCGGTCCGGCCCTGAGCGCGTGCCTGATGCACATCCTTTCGGTGACCCATGGACCCCACGACGACGTATACATCGGCGACGCCGGTTGCGGACGCATCCGGAAGATCGACGCGGAAACCGGCATCATCACAACGGTGGCCGGTATCGGCCTGCAGGGTTACACGGGTGACGGCGGTCCCGCGACCCGGGCGCGGATAGGTTCTCCAACGGCCACGCGGGTTGACGCTTCGGGGCATCTCTACTTCGCAGACGACCGGAACCACGTTATCCGACGTGTGGATGGCTACACGGGGATTATAACCACCGTAGCCGGAACAGGGGAAGAGGGCTACTCTCAGGACGGTTCCAAGGCCTCGCAAGCCGCGATCTCCATCCCCCGGGGACTTGCCCTGGATGCCAGGGGACGTCTGTACTTTTCCGACTCGGGCAACAACCGGGTGCGTCGCATCACCGAGAATGGTCTGATTGAAACCGTGGTCGGCAGCGGGGACTACGGCGACTGCGACCAACCGGTTGCGGCACGGGAGGCACCGCTGAACGAGCCGCATGGTTTGTGTTTTTACGGAGATGATGTGCTGCTCATCAGCGATCATTACAATAACCGCTTGAAGGTGGTCCGGATCGGAGACTGAGCAAGAATACACGCGTTTGGGCACGGAGTTCAACCTCTTGACAGCGCAGTCGAATAGGTGACTGGGATACACGGTTTATCAAGAACAGGCAGGAGCATGGATGAAGATTACCGAAATAAAGACCGCTGAAGTGCCCGTGAAATCCGGGCGAAGCACTTACCGTTACAATTATGTACGCGTATATACGGATGAAGGCATCTACGGTACGGGCGAGGCCAGTCACATCGACCGCGGCTGGCGGGAGTCGACCCGCCACATGGCAAGTATGCTCATCGGCGTGGACCCGAGGGACGTAGACGCCTGTTTCGAGTTGGTTCGTAGAAGGTACATTTTCATGGGAGGCGCCGCCGGCGCTGCCATTTCGGTGCTCACCGGCATCGAAATCGCCCTCTGGGATCTGGCCGGCAAGGCCCAGGGCGTTCCGGTCTACCGGCTCCTGGGCGGCAAGTTCCGGGACCGCATCCGCTTGTACGTGGACAGCGCGCACACCGATTACAACGAGCGCGCCGCCGAGGTGAAAGAACGGGGTTTCACTGCGATCAAGTTCGACCTCGACGACGCGCAAAATCCCCACAAGCTGGATCCGTGGAACTGGTCGGTGACGCCCGATGAGTTAAAGTCCCTGGTAGATCAGGCGTTTGCAATCCGCGAAGGGATCGGCGATTCCCTGGACCTGGCGATAGACCTCCATGGCAGGTATGACGCGACCGCCGGAATGAAAATAGCCCAGGAAATGGAACCGCTGAACCTACTGTGGCTCGAGGAACCGGTTCCGCCGGAGAACATCGATGCCCTGGCGAAGATCACGCACGCCACCGGAACGCCCATATGCGTCGGTGAGAACCTCTATCTTCGCCATGGTTTCCGGGACCTTCTGCAGCAGCAGGCGGCTGATATCATCATGCCGGACATCTCGAAATGCGGCGGACTGTCGGAATGCCGCAAGATCGCCAACATGGCCGAGATGTACTACATACCCTTTGCACCGCACAACAACTCCAGCGCGCTGAGCACGGTCGGGGACGCCCACGTCTGTGCGAGCGTACCGAACTTCCTGGTGCAGGAATACCATCGTTTTGACGACCCGACATGGGACGATGTGCTGGCAACGGATGTTTCGGTCATCCAGGACGGACACGTGATGTTGACTGAGGCGCCGGGACTGGGCGTGGAACTGAACGAGGAGTTTCTTGGGTCTCAGATGGAAGATGGTGAACCGTTGTGGCAGTGAGCCGACATTCCGGCCTTGAAGACCGAACATGATCAGGTAAGGAGAAGCCATGCACTGGTATCTCGACGTTCTAAGGAAATATGTGGTGTTCAGCGGAAGGGCGAGGAGGAAGGAGTACTGGGTTTTTGTTCTTATCTCCTCCATTGTGGTTGTATTTTTAAGCGTGATCGACGAAATGATGGGGTGGACGCTGGGTGAGGATGAGGGATTTTTAAGTACGCTCTACGGGGTTGCCGTCATCATACCCAGCATAGCAGTGACGCTTCGTCGCCTGCACGATACGGACCGCAGCGGTTGGTGGGTTCTTATAGGGCTGATCCCACTCATTGGCGTCATCATACTTCTGGTGTACATGATACTGAAAGGAAACGAAGGCGATAACCGGTTCGGGCCGGATCCGAAGGCTGAAACTCCAAGGTGGTAAGCAGTGGACCAGCCCGGTGCGGCAGTATGGTTTTAAGGATTAAGTCACGATCTTAACTGGACTATGCTGTCGCGAACCTGGATCATGAGCGCGCTGTTTTTGGCTCGTGTGGCACGCATGATCAGGAACCAGTCGATAAGCATCCAGATCCCAAAGCCACCGAGAGTCAGTAGTTTGCCTATACCCAGGCCGATGTCGCCTATATAGAACCTGTCAATTCCCAGATAGCCTAAAAGGATGCTGATGATGAGCACTAATCTGGGGTCCTTTCTGCGAGTCGCGAACTGCACGTCGAATTGAATCCGTTCATCGTTCGCCAGATCCTTTTTCGCCAGATTCGCTTCCTGGATTTCAATTTCGTTGGACATTTCCAGATCTCCCTTGGTTTTGCGGTGGAATGTTGCGAGAACTCGGTTGCCCGGCCTGATGCTTCCAGGTTTTCCGGCGGCATGAGTACTTGACAACGGTTAACTTAAAGCGTCTACTGTTTTGGACAACCGAATCGCTAATTTGGTTACATCATTTTGAACCGGGATTTAAGGGCCAGTACTGCCTTGATTTGCAGAACCCGCGATCCGCGGGAACGCGCTCATTGTGTTCCACGAAAGGAAAGATCATGATACGAGTGGGTTCCATAGGGCTCGGTGGCATGGGCTCGCACCAGGCCAGGACCTTCGACAGCGTTGACGGCTGCCAGTTGGTCGCGGGCGCCGATCCGTCTCCCGATATGCGGGATAGATTCGCCCGTAACTTTCCAGGTACAAGGTTGTACGATTCCGCCGAGGCCATCGTCAACAGCGGCGAAGTCGACGCCGTCGTGATCGCCGTACCCACAGGCCTGCACTGCGCAGCGGCCTCGACCGCCCTCGCTGTGGGCATTCCGGTGCTGGTGGAAAAGCCCATGGCCCGCACGGTGGAGGAATGCCAGCGGTTGATCGAGGAGGCGGAGCGGAAGGACACCGTCCTGATGGTCGCCCACTGCCGCCGCTTCGATCTATACTGGAAGTCCTGGGGTGCCTACGTCGCCTCCGGAAGGCTGGGGTCCCCCATACTCTGGCGCAACGCCATGGCGAGTTTCGGCCCCGGAAGCTGGTACATGGACCACGATCTGGGCGGCGGTCCACTCATGGACGGCGCCGTGCACAACTACGATTTCGCCAACTTCCTTTTCGGAGAACCCGAAAGCGTCCTGTCCAGCTCGATCAATATGGATCCCACGGCGTCGGCACTGGACACCTGCTCCGCCATTGTCCGCTACAAGAATGGAAACCAGTTGCTCATGTCCTGGAGCTGGGCGGCCCGGGGTAATGGCATGCACGATATCATCGGTCCCAAGGGGTTCATTCAGTTCGGCACCGGTGACCTGGAGCAACCCGAGGAGGACGAACCGCACCAGTACTGTTGTTTCACAGACAGGGATGGCGAGCAGACGCTGATCAAGACCAAAGCAGAACCGGATATGTACACCTATCAGGCGGAGCATTTCCTGTCCTGTGTACGCGGTGACGTGACGTGCCTTTCGCCAGGTACCGAGGCAGTCAAGGCCATCGCCATCGCCGACACCATACTACAGGCCGGACCGGCCGGAGAGGCCAGGGAGGTTTCCTGGACTTAATGGTCCGGCGGGCGTCGAGGCGCTCACCATCGGGAGGGTCGATATGAGACGATCGCGGTAAATGAAATGAAACCGTCACGGGACATCTACGGATTGTCAGGTTTTTCCGAGTCCACAGTTACGCCGGATGTCCTCGTGTGTAGCCGTAAACCCAATCTAAAGGAAAACCACAGTGGATAAAATAATGTGTTTTCTCATGGATCATCCCGGGAAGAAAGACCTGGGTCTGCTCATCATCCGCATCGTCATAGGTTTCACTGTGGCCGTTTTTCACGGCTGGGGCAAGATATCGTCGCCCGAGCGGTGGGCGGGCATCGGCGAACGCATGGAATTGTTCGGTATCAGTTTCCTGCCGGGATTCTGGGGGTTCATGGCTGGATTCTCCGAATTTGCAGGCTCCATACTGATCATCCTTGGCTTGTTTTTCCGTCCGGCGGCGACACTGCTTGCGCTTACCATGATCGTCGCGATGTCGTATCATTTGTCCCTCCCGGCGGACAATCCAGGCTCCGGGCTTAACGGCGCGTCCCACGCGATGGAACTCCTCGCCGTTTACGTAGCGCTCTGGTTCATGGGACCGGGCAAGTACAGTCTGATGCCGGGAACCAGGAAGGAATAAAATTCACGACCGGGCCCCTGTGCTTCACCGGTTGGAATCTATGAGCCAGATCGTCAGAATAGGAGTGATCTCGGATACCCACGGCCTGTTGCGGCCGGAGGCCGTAGCCGCGCTAGCCGGAGTGGAACGGATCATTCACGGCGGAGACGTAGGTGGCGAGGAAATCCTGGACGCGTTGTCGGAGATTGCGCCTGTCTCGGTGGTTCGCGGCAATACCGACTACCAGCCCTGGGCGGCGCGACTGCCGGCAACTGAACTCGTTGAGGCAGGGGAAAGATCGATCTACGTCGTACATGATATTGAGGATTTGAACGTGGATCCCGCTGTGATGGGTATCGACATGGTGATTTACGGTCATTCCCACCGGCCGGTACTGGAGAAACGCGGCGACGGCGTGTGGTACCTCAACCCGGGCAGTGCGGGTCCGCGGCGCTTCAGCCTGCCCGTAACGGTTGCCCTGCTGAAAGTATCCGAAGCGGCAATCCGCGGGAAAATCGTAAATCTGGACGTCTAGGTCTTCAGTACGTAGCCACGGTCATGGCGTCGAAGCGGTCCGTGTCCCACACCGCGCCCCAGCCTGGGCCATCGGGCGGCGCGATGTGGCCGTCATCGATGGGCGGCCTGTTGACAATCCCCCACGTGCTGCCGATGTCCCTTAAACTGTTTCCGCCGGCCTCGTAGAAGCTCGTATTGTCGATACAGCATCCCAGATGGGCGTGGACGAGCCCGAAAAGGCCGCCTTCGGCATTCAGCTCGATATTGGTGTCGTACATCTCGGCGAAGTGGGCCATCTTCAGCACCTGCGTGGTCCCGAAGCGGGCGTTGGCGCGCAGCAGATCGGTCGCCCCCGACATCAGCCGCTGTGTGGATATCCCCAGGTCATGCATCAGCGTTTCGTTCCCCATCACTGGTATGGTCAATTCCTCGCACAGTATCTGGTACTGGTGTTCTTTCTGTTCGTGCATAGGTTCTTCCAGCCAGATGAAATCCAGTTCCTCCATGACCCGCCCCACCTCGATGGCTTCCTGGAGCGTATAGGAACAAACCGGGTCGTTTAGGAGCAGGTACTCGGGACCGACGATCCCGCGGACTTCCTGAAATATGGGTATGTCCGCCCGGCCGCCCTTGTAGGTGTGGAACTTGTAGGCGTTTACGCCGTAATCCCTGCCCTCTTCGATCATCCGCAGGTAGGTCTCGATATCGGAGTCTCCCCCGGTCAGGTACACGGGGAAACGGTCCCGAACCCGGCCGATCAGGTCGTAGACGGGCAGTCCTGCTTTCTTTCCCGCGATATCCCACAGGCAGTTGTCGAAGTCGCCGAACCAGCCGGGTATCTGGTACAGCCAGCGCGTGCCCTTGTGGAGCATCTGGAACAGTTCTTCGCGGTTCAGCGGGTTCTTGCCGAGTACCTGCGTGCGCAAGATCTCCACCTGTTCCGGGGTCATCGTGGTCGTGCACGTGCCTTTGATGCCTTCGTCGGTCTCAACCCGGATGAAGTGCTGGCGCGGGTGTCCACTTTTGGGCATCGTCCGGCTTCCGTGGGTATACTGGATGCGCCGCAGGCCGGGTACCTGTCTCAATGCAAGGTACCCCTGCTGCTGATCCGGATCTTCCAGGATGAACAGCTTGATGCCTATGATTTTCATGTGGTTTTACGAATTGTAGGCGCAGGGAGTTCGGTGACGTACTGGTAATCGGGTTCCAGTTCCTGGCGGTCCATGATCGCGATGATCTGCTTCCAGGTCTCGTACAAGCCCCGGGTGCAGTACGGCATCTCATGTCGGATGAGCCGGTGCAGCCTGCCGAGTCTGTAGCAGGGCACCGCGGCGTACATGTGGTGCTCGGTGTGGTAGTTCATGTGCCAGTACAGGAATTGCAGGATGGGATTTATATAAAACGTCCTGCAGCATAGTCGATAGTCGGGTACTTCGTCCTGCAGGCCCACGTGCTGCGTGGCGTTGCACAGGAACTGCAGCCAGGCGCCGATCATCTTCGGAAAGGTGAAAACCAGTAGCACGACCCACCATCCATATATCAGCGCCACGCCCGCGATCAGAACGTGACCGGTGAACATGAACCGTTCCCAGTTGGTATAGGCCCTGCGCCGCTCCGGGTCGCTTTCTGGAAAGAGTTCCCGGGACCAGCGATCGTCCGGGATCTTTCCCGCAAAGGCCGCCAGCCTGCCCTTGACCAGGTCGTAGGGATACCTGTAATTGATGATCGCCCACTTCCACAGGTTTCTCATGTCGAACTTCTGGGGCATGATCACTTCCTGGTCGTCGGGATGATGAAGCGTGTACTTGTGATGTTCGGTGTGACTCGCCCAGAAGTGGTGGTGGTTATGCCAGCCCAGGAAGGAGTACACGCGGAGGAAGAAACGGTTGAGCCAGCGAGTCCTGAATACGGAACCGTGGACCAGTTCATGGAAGCCGTTGACCAGGAAATGCCAGAAGTGCCCGTTGACGAAGACCAGTAGGGCGGTGACGTACCAGGGCCAGTTGAGGGAGGAGTAGACGGCGGCGCCGGCCGACACGCCCAGAACCGCCAGATAGCCCAGGGTCTGGACGAAACCCAGAAAGTCGCTGCGCCGGTTGAGGCTGGCCAGTTGTTCACGCGTCACGCGGCAGCGGTACCACTTCACCCGGTGCTTCGGCAGGGGCGCGTTGTACTGCGGTCCCTCGGTCAGCACTTCCTCGTCGGTGAGGGCTATTTCGCGGGAATCAACTGATCCACGGTCGTCTTGGGCAGATTTACTCACGATTCCATCCTGCCTGTAAGATGTTGTTGGGAACACGGATAATGTAAGATCGGCTTCCGCCGCCGGTCAAGCTTAATCTCGCTTGAGATAGCGGTCGAACCACGCCACCATCCATTCGAAGTATTCCGTTCGAAAGCAGTGGTTGCCCTGCGGCTGGTATACGCGAAAACGATCTCCGTGACCGGCATCCCGGTACGCGGGCGCGACTACGCGAATCAGCTCGTCGACCGCGGACCGGGGCATGTCCTCGTCCGACGTGGGCGCCACCATCATGAAGGGGCGTGGTGCGATACAATTCGCGACGATTTCGGGATGGTCGAAGTAGCGAAGCATGTGGGGAACGAAGAAGTAGGCGCTGTGTCGGTACAGATCGCCTTCCCGTATGACGCTAGCCAATTGTCCGACGCCGCCGCAGATCGGTACGCCCGCCTCGAGCCACGGTGCGCAGGCCATGGCGTACCACGTCGCGTTGCCACCCAGGGACATGCCGGTCAGCCCCACGCCGTTATCCCCGATCCGGTCCTGGACTCCGAGCACGCGGACGCCTCTGAGCGCTTCCTCCACGAGCAGGCCCATCTGAGAAATGCCGTATGGCGCAAGGTGCTTGAGTTCGATATACCAGGATTCATCGTTCGTGCCTCGCCCGTCACATCCCTTAGGCGAAATCGACATGGTGACGTAGCCACGCCGTGCCAGTTCCCTTCCCCAGCCGAAGAGCGGTCCGCCATCGGGAGGATCCATGAAGAACCTCTCGTGGGCCAATCGCTCGGCCGATCCGCCCGTTCCCGGTAGACAGACCACGCCCGGGAGGGATTCGACGGGGTTGTCAAGGGGCTCTATCAGGATAGCCGGGACCGTCTCACCGAGAGAGTTTGCATAGGTAAGATGCGTAAGGCGAATGCCATCTTCCTCCCGCGAGGCACCCATGGAGAAATCGACCTCTTCGGGGATGTCGGACATGCCGAAGAGTTCCAGCATTTTCTCACGGATCATCCCGGGCGGGATTGAGGCGGGATATGGGGGGCGCAGCTCTTTGCGATTATAGGTGGTCATGATCGGTTTCTCCGGTCCGCCTGGCCCGCTCCGCATCTTTGGTTCAACTTGGCACTTTCGACCCTACACGGCATAAGGCGGCAGTTCGTGGGTATGTCCCTGTGCTACTTCGTTGCTCAATTTGCCTTCGTGCATGAAGTCCTTTTCCCGGCCTTGTTCCACGATCAGGACTTCCAGGCGTGCTCGCAGTTCGCGAGCTCTCGGATGGTCCTCGCTGTACAGGTTTCGGCATTCGTATGGATCTTCCTGAATATCAAAGTATTCAAACTGCCCTGTCCGGTAATGCCAGATGAATTTCTCCGTGTGGTCGATCAGATAGTGGCCGAACTCCAGGTGTTCGGCGTGAAGATGGTCCCGGTCCAACCGGTCCGTTTCCCCTCTGACAAGGGGCATGAGGGACCGGCCGTCCACCCTATCCGGCGGTGGCACCCGGCAACAAACGTCGAGCAGCGTGGGCATCAGATCGGCCAGGCCGACGGTTGTATCAGGATACTGCCGGCCGGCGGGGAAGTCCATCTGTGCAGGGAAATTCAGGACGAAGGGAACGCGGATCGAACCCTCGTATCCGAACGACTTGGCCCAGTGATGGTGGTCCCCCAGCATGTCGCCGTGGTCGCCGACGAAGGCGTAAACGAGATTGCGCAGCCGAAGCATACGCCACATGTGGTAGGTGAAGCGTGTAATCTGGGTATCCACGTGATCGATGCATCCGTAGTACCCGGCGCGCGCACGCCTGACGTCTTTCAATGAGCGTGGGAGATATTCAGCTTCTGGAAAAGGACCATGTACCTTCACGAACGGTTTGCGCTCCCGTACCACGCGAGCCGGATCCCCGATGACCGGATCGGGCAGGTCCGGGTCGTCTGTGTACCGCTCGTAGAAGAACGCCGGCGGGTCCCAGGGTGGATGCGGTTTGCTGAAAGATACGTAGAGGAAGAAAGGGGTTTCTCGGCCGTGTTTTTGGACGTGTTCTTCCATCACGCGAATGGCCTGCGTGGCGGTCCAGGTGGTCACGTGGAACTCTTCTGGAAATACGCAGGGCCGGGCGGTGTACGCATTGTTGGTCACACCCGCGTTGAACAGGCCGAAATCGCCCCATCCCTGTTCCGACAGCCAGTCCAGGTAGTCATCCCGGTATCCAGGCGACAGAAATCGCCCCTCCTCGTGCGAGACGATCTCGTCGAATCCATAAGGTGCGTCCTGGGGGTAAACATGACGCTTTCCCACGCAGTAGGTCTTGTAACCGTTACGCTGGAACACCCGGCAGAGCGTGTCCGGTTCGTCCCAGGGTGCCATGTCGTCAAACCCGACCATGCCGTGCGTGATCGGCCACTGCCCGCTGAAAAGCGTACGTCGGGCGCCGACACAGGACGGTACCTCCGAAATGGCGCGGGGGAAATAGTGGCCGGTCTGCGCCAGGGCGTCGATACCTGGCGTATGGACCACGGGGTGGGCCGCAACCCCAAGTGTGTCTCCGCGGTGCTGGTCAGCGGAAATAAGGACGACGTTGGGTCGGTCGCATTGGGTCATGGGTTTCTCCGGTTTCGAATCACGCCTACGCTACAATGCCCAGGAGGTGGCGCCTCCTCTACTCCCCTACTGTGATCGCGGTCGCGTACCGATGATCACGGCTAGGACGGCAGGACCTGCTGGCCGATGACGATATGTCTGAAAAGAGGTTTTGTACGTTCAGGTAACGCGTCGAACGATTCCGGGGTCATCGGAACGACATCATCCGCGCGGAATCCCCGTTTCTCCGCTTCGATTTCATAATCGGAAAGGCCGGGGATCAGTGGGTTCAGGTTGAACCACCACGCCGCGTATCTAGCCACCACGGCGATACGAGTCTCATTACTCCGGTTTTCGCCGTTGGTATGCCAGATTCTACTGTCGAACAAAAGCACGCTGCCCGGTCCGCCCTCCGCCTGGATCTCGGAGGGATGGGTCGAATCCGGTACCAGGCTGCTGTCTCCCGTAGGGTTATTGCCCGCCTTGTGGCTGCCCGGTACCACTACCGTACCTCCGTTCTCCCTGGTGAAAGGCGTGAGCATCCACAGGCTCGTCAGCAACAGCGGCGCGTCGGCGTAGGGCGCCGGAATGCGAAAATCATACCCCTGACCGAAGGGATAGTCGGAGTGGAGGCCACCACCCGGGTTGTTGGCCCTCGGGTAACCGGGATTCAGGATGATGCCCGTCGTCATGGAGATGCGGACATTCTCGCCGAAGAACGCCTGGGTGACGCCCATGATGCGTTCATCCGAAAGGTAAGGTGCGATCGACTGATCGTAGGCAACGAGCCCCCGGAGGGCGTGGCGTCCGTTCTCCAGATCTTCGGGCCGGGTTCGTGCCGTTGCAAGGATACTTTCACGAACCTGCTCCACTTCCCCTTCGGGAATGACGCCGTCGATGACGCACCAGCCCTCTATCTGGATTCGTTTTACCAGGTCTTCGACAGTTGACATGCCGACCCCTTTTCCTTAAAGTGAACGCATCGTGTCTCAAGACAGGTCTTAAGTCGATTATCAAATGGGAAAACCGTTTCAATCGATAGGATAAACGGGTCGATTTGTAAAGGCGATTCTCGTCGTACCTGTTAATCTGCCGGAGTTGAAATGATTACCTACCGTCCCCTGGGCCGCACCGGGCTGAACGTTTCCACGCTGAGTATGGGTTCCGGGGGCCACAACCGGTTGGGGCAAACCATCGATCCGCCCCTCACCGAACCGGAAATGTACCGCCTCGTCCACCGGGTATTCGACCTGGGGATCAATCTTTTCGACACGTCACCGGGTTACCTGGAAAGCGAAGCCATCCTGGGCCGGGCGTTCAGGACCATGCCGCGAGACCGTTTCTTCGTATCCACGCGGTTGGTCCTGTCGGGGCGCGATGAAGGGAATCATACGTTCTTCGCGACCCCAGCCGAAATCACTGAGTCTATCGAGACCAGCCTTCGACACCTGAAACTGGACGAGATCGACGTAGCCCTCATTGCTGCTACCGAACGGGCGGATTTCGATCATCAGCTGAACGAACTGTTGCCCGTACTTGAAAGACTGTGCCAGCAGGGCAAGATTCGTTTCCTCGGATCCAGTGAGACGGCACTGTCCGACGGTGCCCATGCGTGGTTGCGGGCGGCACTGCCGTCCGGTAAGCTGGACGTCATCATGATCGCCCACAGCATGCTCAACCAATCGGCTCAGCAAACGGTCTTCCCCTACTGCAGGGAGCACGATGTCGGGGTCATGAATATCTTTTCGGTACGCAACATCTTCAAGGATCCGGCGCGCCTCACGTTTACCATCGAAGACTTGCAGCGGCGCGAACTCCTGGACGAAGCCATCGATCCCGCGGCACCCTTAGACTTTCTTCTCGAAGATCCCGATGTGGATACGCTTGTTGAGGCCGCCTACCGCTATGTCGTCTACACCGAAGGCGTGACGACCGCCGTATGCAGCGCGGTCAGCCTGGATAAAATCCAGCAGAATATCCGCAGCATCGCCAAGGGGCCCCTCCCTGAGATGCACGTAAAGCAAATCAACCGCCTGTTCGGGCATCTGAGTGAACCGGTTGGAAACTAGCGCTCGCCCCCATTATCGCCTTGCAGCCATCGCGCCCGCTTCCTGTGGGCAGCGACGTATTGAAAGTCGTATTCCGAGGCTCGGGCATCCACGGGCATACCGTGACCGATGGGTGGAAAACTCGCGACTACCTCCTCGTCTATGTCGACGCCCAGGCCCGGCGCATCCGGTACGATGATATGACCGTCCACGATGCTGGGTTGCCCGCTCATGACTTCGTATCGCTGGGGGACGTCATTAACCAGGTGCTCCTGGATCAGGAAATTAGGGATCGTGGCCAGAAAATGTACGGCCGCCATTTCCGCTACCGGTCCAAGGGAGTCGTCGTGAGGCGCCAACATGACAAAGTGGGCCTCGGCGATGGCCGCGAGTTTCTTCATCTGCAGCAATCCGCCGAAACGTCCCGTATCGGGCTGTGCCACGTCGATTATCTCTCGTTCGATCAAGGGGGCCAGGGCGTAAACGTTCGGGTAGCTTTCACCTATGGCTATGGGTATATCTACGGCGTTCGAAACCTTCGATACTGCCTCAATGTCAAGGGATGACACTGGGTCTTCGTAGAACAACAGGGCATAGGGTTCCAGGCGACGCCCCAGCGCTATGGCGTCTCGCGGCGTCTGCCATGGGTTGCCGCCCGCGTCCACCATCAGGTCGATGTCCGGACCGAATGTGTCTCGCAGTGCCTCAACGCGCGAAACACAGTCTTTCCATCCGAATAACTTGAGCCCGGTAAAGCCGCGCTCGACCAGTTCATGGGCCCGTTCCATGTCGAAGGCATGCCCGTAGAGGCGGATGCGGTCCCGCATCTTACCTCCCAGCAGGTTCCACACGGGCGTGTCGAGGGCCTTCCCCTTGATGTCCCAGAGCGCCATTTCTATGCCGGTCATGGCCCCGCTGCCGACCACGCCGGTCATTCCATGGCCCATAACCGCCGCGAACATCTTTTGCCAGAGACGTTCGATGTGGAATGGATCTTCACCGATGACGAGTGGTTTGAGGTCGTGAATAGCCGTCTCGACGACGCGCGGCCAGCCCCAGCATTCCCCCACGCCATAAAGGCCCTCGTCGGTGTACACCTTGACGAAAAGCCAGTGCCGCCAGGTGACCTCGCCGTAAGGCGAGGCGTTCATGAGAAACGTCTTTATTTCGGTGATCTTCATGGTTGTGGCGTGCGTGACGAGGGAGTGTCAGTCTACCAGGACATACTACTACCCGTGAATGGGATATTACTGTCCGCACATGGCCTCGGAGAGACAGAAGATCATCCGGCATCAGGAGGAGGCTTCGTCCCCGAGCTTCTTCTGGACGCTTTCGATCTTCTCTTCCATGGTCTGTGTACGATCGGTTCGCGTACCCAGGCGGATGGTCGTGGATATGCGTGGAGCGCCCATGGCGTGCACGGTCTCGTGACACCTCCGCACGGCGGCGAAGACTTCCTCCCATTCTCCTTCGATATTCGTACCGTAAGCGTGCATTAGCGTCTTAAGTCCCGCCTCCCGCAACACTCTTTCACAGGCCGTCACGTATTCGGATACAGACACCCCAACCCCGATGGGTACAACGCACAGATCTACAATCACTTTCATGTTATTTGTCCCTCGATTTACGCGACCTTCGGTTCCAGTATTTCCCTGAGCCGCGCAGCCACCTGGGCGTCCTCGCCGGGCTCCATCATATAGGGCATGATCGAAAGTCCGTCAGCGCCTCCGCCCATTTCGATTCTCGGCTCGCCGTCGGACAACTGCCTGGCCACTTCATCCGGTTCGATTTCGATAGCCGCGGCGTCCCACCTGATCTGAAGCACCGGCGCTACATTGGACCGTCCCGGCTGACGAATAGCAGTTTTTATGGAAGGCAGTGAGACTATGGCATCAGTTACAGTTTGCAGGTATCCCTCCCACTCCTTCCATTCCGTTTTGTGGTCCCGATTCCCCCATCTTTCCACCGCCGCGAGAAGGCCCATGATCTCCTCCTTGCCGGCCTTCATGGGACGCGCGATGGAATGATGGGGAGCGCCGTTCATGAACGCCGCCCACAGCAGGTCGCGCCGTCCGAGCACCAGTCCGGAGGCCTGGGGTCCACGCAGGCATTTGCCGCCGCTGTAAGCCACGGCGTCCACGCCGTCGGCCAGGTACGGATTCGGTATGTCCGGGCGCTCGGCTGCGGCGTCCACGAGGACGGGAATGCCATGCTCGTGGGCGATGTCGACGATTTCAGATACGGTCATGATGCCGTCGCCGCCCCGGTCGCCAAAGACCGCCACCATGGCGGTACGGTCGTTGAAGGCGGATTGCAGGTCGCCGGGGTTGTCGTCGACCTCAACGAGCGTGATCCCGACCATGCGGATGGCGTGGTCGTATGCGTGGCGGTGGGTCTTAAGCGTGATGACTTCGTTCTTCATGCCCGAGGTATCCGGCAATCGGGCGATCCGGCCAGGGTCCGTTCCCGCTATGCAGGCGGCGGTCACCTGGCAAAGCGCCGCGGCGCAGCCGTTGGTCACGAGTCCGAATTCCGTCTGCATGATCTCGCCGATGCGCCGGCCGACGCCGTCCACAAGCTCTTCGATATGTACATACTTTGCAGACGCCTCGGCCATGGCCTCCCTGACCTCGGGCAGCATGACCGAACCGCTGTACATGGTCAGCGTGCCCTTGCAGTTGATCAGGGGCCGTACCCCCACCTTGTCATATGTGGGATAGTCTGTTAAAGGCATGGTGGGTTCCTCGTGTTTCTGCAGCAGGTTGACCGGTCTGGATTACAGGCTGAGAGTATATACCGGAAGGCCTTCAAAAGCCAATTTGGACAGGAGTAGGAACTGTGCTCCGGACAATTTAAACGTAATCTGTGGCAAGACTAAAACAATAATCCACTGATTCGGATGTAAATCGCTTGAAAGTGCCCGTATTCGGTGTAGATTTCTAAAATCTGTGCTTTAGTGGTCAATCGGTTCCGACGGTACCTTTTTGAAAGGATGGGAACGGTGCGGAAACTTACGCTGTTGGCGATAGCCATAGTCCTGGTCGCCTGCAAGGGAGACTAAGGCCCGCTTGGTCCTCGGGGCGACCAGGGTGTGCAGGGTTCCCAGGGTGTCCAGGGCGTTCAGGGTAATCAAGGATTCCAGGGTTCCGATGGCACCGATGGCGCCCAGGGTGAGAAGGGTGATAGGGGCGAATCCGGTGAGACGCTGAACTGGGCGGATGTCATCGAGAAGGGCAGGCTGGAAGGCGCCATTTACGTCGTCGGGGTGTTCCTGGAAGGAAGAGCCTTCACGCTTGGAACCGCATTCAGCGCGTATTTCACGGACAGGCTGTGGACGAATGCCCATGTGGTGGAGGGGGTACTTGAGGTCGTAAACGACCCGGAACAAGCGGAGCGCAACCCGGTACCCTTCGTTACCCGGACCGGCACGCTGATTGGCGGCGACGAAACGTATCAATGGACTGGTTTTGTCATGCATCCCGAGTACGACGGGCTGCAATCGCCCGACATTGCCCTGATATCCATTGCCGGTGAGATCACCCATGAATCGCCGTCGTTCCTTCCCAGGGAATTCACCGATGACCTACGCGTGGGTCAGCCGGTGGGTACCCTCGGCTTTCCCCAGCTTCCGAGGATATTTAACGCGGTACTTCCCCTTGCCAGTTTCAAGGACGGGACGATCAGTGCACTGCGGCCATTCTATAACGCGGACTTCCTCGATTTCCCAAGAAACACGGGTCGAATCGTCCACTACAACCTGGCGGCTCTGGGTGGAACGAGCGGCAGTCCGGTTTTCGACCACGAAGGATTCGTCATCGCGATACAATACGCGGGTATCGTAACACCGATCATACTACCCGGCGAAGGGGATGAAGAGGGGATAGAACTGGAGACAATCGAAACGGATGAGAACTTCGGAATCAATATCGTGGCGGCGTGGGAGTTCCTTGATTGGCTCGCCAGCCAGGATGCCACGGTTTCAGTTGCGGGGAGGAAGACCGCAGGTAGTATCCAATCGTCCTCAAGTTCCTATCCGCACGCCGAGTATCAACCCTTTCCAGCCAACTGGAACGGAGAGACGATCGCGCCTTAGATCGAACTTGATAGCGTTCTTTTTATGTAAGAGAGGTCATGAATGACATGTCGGTCTATAGTGCACTGCGGTATTTGCGATCGCAATCGCCTGCCAGGGTGAACGTGGTCCCATCGGCCCGCAGGGGAACCAGGGGTCGCAAGGCGTGACAGGCACTCCGGGACCCCAGGGTATCCAGGGTCCCGAGGGTGAACCTGGTGTACAGGGTCCGCAGGGTATCCAGGGTATACAGGGCGTGCAGGGTCCCCAGGGAGAACAGGGTCCCCAGGGCCCCCAGGGCGAGCAGGGTGAACAGGGCCCTCAGGGTGAACAGGGTGAGCAAGGTCCCCAGGGTGATCAGGGCGAGCAGGGTGATCAGGGCGAACAGGGTCCCCAGGGCGAGCAGGGTGATCAGGGCGAGCAGGGTGAGCAAGGCGATCAGGGCGAACAGGGTGAACAGGGTGAACAGGGTGAGGGGGGTGATCAGGGCGAGCAGGGTCTGGTTGGCCCCGAGGGTGAGACGCTCAACTGGGCCGACGTAATCGATGAGGGATACCTGTATGATGCAGTCTATTCCGTGGGTGTCATGACGGACGATCAAAACATTCCGATTGGCACGGCATTCAGCGCTTACAACACGGACAGGTTGTGGACCAATGCGCACGTAGCAACGTCCATAGAAGAGTTACTGACCGACTCCAGGCTGATCTCCCGAAATCCACGACCGTACGCCACAAAGACCGGTACCTTGGTCGGCGGCAGCGAAACCTATACCTGGGATCGTCATATCTTACATCCAAACTACGACGAAACCGTAAACTCACCAGATCTGGCGTTGTTGCTGATTGATGAGGAATTGCCCCATCAACTGCCATCCTTTCTCCCGCGGGAGATGACGGGCGATCTCCGCATCGGACAACCGTTGGGATCGCTTGGATTCCCGGGGTATCCACCTCTCGAGAACGACGTGCTGCCACTTGCAACCTTCAGGGACGGGACGCTTAGCTCTCTTAGGCCCTTTTACGATGCCGCGTTCGAAGAAAATCCCGAGAACACTGGAAGAGTCGTGCACTTTAACATGTCACTCCCCCGGGGAACCAGTGGCAGTCCGGTATTTGATCACGAGGGCTTTATCGTTGCGGTTCAATATGCGGGCATCAATGTCATTATCCGGAATGGCAGCGTGATTATCTCGCGCGTCGACACCCACGAAGACTACGGCATACAGGTGATCTCGGTCTGGGATTTCATCGAACATCTCGAGTCTCAGCAAGAATCCGGGTCAGTGGTTGCTCGAATATCTGCAGGTTCGGGGACTGTTTCTCCTTCGCAGCCATATCCGCACAATACGTACCAGCCTTTTCCCGATAACTGGAACGGCGAAACGATGGCGCCGTAGTGCAACATGAACCGAATGCTCCCCGTTGTCCTGGTGGCCTTTATCTGCGTCTGTATCGTGATGGTGTTCGAATTACCCGGGACGTTGATGGGACTGATCGCGAAGGGGTTCTTCGGGTTAGGCATACTAGTCCTTCTCAAGGTCGCATACAACAAGATGGTGCTGCCGGGTACTTTCATATGTGCGGTCTTCTTCGCGTTGGCCTGGTGGTTCGCGCCGGAATGGCCCATGTACCTCTTCCTGGTGTTGATGCTTGGCGCCTTGATCGTCACCATAAAAACGGCGGAGAACTTCTATGGTAGGGCAACCGAATAATCTGCATGGTTCAACCATTCAGCTTGACCGTAACAGACAGGCAGTAGTTCATTATATTCGCGATGTCGAAGACTAGAGTTGGTCCCTGATATAGATTTGAGGAAGCTCTGATCAACCCGACTATACGATCGGGTGGAATGATATGAGTCGATACAACGGACGTTTCTGATGAAAGCGAAGCCGATTAACGGGTTTAGACGGGGCATTGGGGCTCAGGATGCGGTCCTTTTGAGCCGTTTTGCCCTGTTACGTCCGGTTTGGACGCACCGGTCCCTATGTGGCGACCAGTTCGCGCCGCGCCATATAGAAGTTGGCCAGGGCGAACAGGGTGAAGAGCTGGGCGGTGTTCTTGGCCAAGCCTCGATATCTTACCTTGCGATAGCCCCACAGGTGCTTGATGATCCCAAAGGGATGTTCGACCCTGGCCCTTACGCGATTGCTCTTGCGGTTGAACGACCGGTCCGCGCAGGTAAGGCGCCTGCCGCGTTTTGCTTTGCGGTGCACCCGCCAGGTAACGCCTTCGGACTGGGCCTTTTGCCTTCGCTTGTCGTCCGCATAGGCCTTGTCGCCATAGATGGCCTTCTCCTTTCCATGCAGACAAGCCTCCATCACCTGGGAGTCATGCACCGAGGCGGGGGTGGTCGCCACACTGTGCACCCGCCCCTTGGGATCGCTGCCCACGTGGGCCTTCATGCCGAAGTGAAAGGTGTTGCCCTTCTTCGTGCTGGCCATCTCGGGGTCCCTTTTCCGATCCTTGTTCTTCGTCGACGCCGGCGCATGGATGATCGTGGCGTCCACGATCGTGCCTTCGCTGATCATCATCCCCCGATCGGAAAGGTAGCGCTTCGTATTGCGAAACAATGTTTCGGTCAGGCCGTGCGCCTCCAGAAAGTGTCGGAACTTGCAGATCGTCGTCTCGTCCGGCACGCCGTTCAGATCCACGCCGGCGAAGCGGCGCATCGATTCTACGTCGTAGAGGCTGTCTTCCATCGCCGGGTCGCTAAGACCGTACCATTGCTGCATGAAATAGATCCGCAGCATCACCGAAGCCCCGATGGGACGACGGCCGTTGCCCGCTTTCGGATAATGCTCCAGAACTGGCGCGAGCAGGACCGGCCAGGGCAATACCGCGTCCATCTCGCCCAGAAAGCGTTCCTTGCGCGTCTTTTTCTTCTTCTGATCGTAGGCCATGTCGGAAAAGCTACGCTGTTTCATGGACGGCTACCCCGTTTCAGCTTGTTCGGTGAGACTGCGCTGCAAAATAGTGGACTTGGAACGATTGCATAGTACTTCATTTATAAATGCAATGCCAGAAACTTGATCAGAGGTTCCTTGAGTATTAAAATCGTATATTCTATAGGGCAATTTAAGATTCGTCATTCAGACGATTGAAACCAACCACTCCAAGAGGAGGTTTACTTGTTATGAAACGACTCTTCAGTCTACTTACCGTGGTCGTCTTCCTTTCCAGTGGCACGACCGAAGCACAGCAGAACTGGGATGAGGTCGTCGTCGAGGCTCACCCGGTTGTCGGCAATATCCACATGCTGACGGGCAGCGGAGGAAACATCGGCGTTTCCGTGGGCGACGACGGCATTCTGATCATCGACGATCAATACGCGCCGCTGGCCGACAAGATCAAATCCGCCCTTCGCGGCCTGCATACCGGTCCCCTCAAGTTCGTCCTGAACACCCATTTTCATGGTGATCACGTCGGTGGCAACCCGATTTTCGGCCTGGAGGCGACCATTGTTGCCCATACCAATGTCCGCGGGCGAATTTCCACTACGCAGCAGCGGGGTGATCGAACCATCCCCGCCATGGTGGAAGACGGCTGGCCGGTAATCACCTTCGACGAGGAAATCTCGGTCCATTTCAACGGGGAAGAGATCAGGCTCGTGCATATGCCGGAAGGCCATACGGATACCGACAGTTACATACACTTCATGGGATCGAACGTGGTGCACATGGGGGATACCTTCTTCAACGGCCGATTTCCCTTCGTGGACCTGGGCAGCGGTGGAACGGTCGCGGGCCTGGTGCGGAACATCGAACACGTGTTGATGGTGATCGGGCCGGATACCCGCGTTATTCCCGGCCATGGCTCCCTGGGCGACCGCGCGGCCCTGCAGGCCTACTACGATATGCTCGTGGTGACCACAGACGCCGTCCGTGAAATGATGGCGCAGGGCAAGACGCTGGACGAAATCAAAGCGGCGGGCCTGCCGGAGAAATGGGACGGATACGCGAGCGACTTCGTTCCGGAAGTGCGATGGATCGAGACGATTTTTAGCAGCTACGGCGCACCGGAATAAGACGCGCAACTGCGATATAGGAAGCGTAACTGCGATCGGGACTGGCCGCCGGTGCCGTGTGAAACTGGCTGCGAAGTACAGTAAACAGGAGACATTCATTGCCGATCATCGATGCACATCAGCATCTCTGGGATACGTCTGAACTGCGTTATCCCTGGCTGGAGGGTTTCGACGCCCTGCATCAGCGGTACGGACCGGAAGACTACCGAGCGGCCTGCGAGGGTATCGATATCGCACAGTCCGTGCACATAGAAGCGGATCCCGCGCCTGGCGCAGAGGTTGCCGAGGTGGACCGGCTCGTGCGCATTTCCGCCGAGGACGGCATGATCGGCGCGATCGTCGCGACCGCGCCGCTAGAGTCCGCTGACCGCGAAGCCACGCTGGACAGGCTGGCCACGGACTACCCAATGGTAGTAGGCGTGCGACGCATGGCATGGCACCACGAAGATCCCGGCTTTTACCGCTGGCCTTCTCTGATCGAGGGCGTGCGGTTGCTGCCCAGGTTCGGATATACCTTTGAACTTTGCGCCAATGTCACCCAACTGGCCGCCGCGGTCGACCTGGTTCGTGCAACACCCGATGTCACCCATGCCATCAACCACAGCGGAGGGCCGGATATCGCGGGCGATGGGTTTGAACCGTGGGCGGACTACATGAACCAGTTGTCGGCGTTTCCCAATACGGTCTGCAAGATTTCGGGGCTAGTCACCCGGGCGGGCGAAGGGTGGACACCGGACGATCTCAGGCCCTACATCGATCACTTGATCGGTATCTTCGGTTTTAACCGGGTGATGTACGGCAGCGACTGGCCGGTATGTACGCTGGCGGCAACGTATACACAGTGGTTCGACGCGCTCACCCGCGCGGTGGAAGGCGCTTCAGAAGACGAGCGGAGAAAGCTGTTTCACGACAATGCCAGGTCCTTCTACCGTTTGGGGTAGACCTGGGTCGTAGTGATCTGGAGCATTCGAGGATGTCCACTGTGACGTACCCCGGCACGTCTACAGAAATACTGGAACCGGAAGTCCATGAGCGGGAATGGACCCGCGAAACCGGCTTGGATAGCGGTGACACCGACTTAGGCGACATCGGCACCGGAGATGGCAGCGGTGACGGTGGCGACGGCGGCGACGGTGGTGACGAACCGGCAGGTCCATCTTCCCCCGAACCGACAGGAATAAGAACGAACGTACTGGGCATGCTGGTATTCATCGCCAGCGAAGCCGTCCTGTTCCTGACGCTGATCGTCACTTTCGCCCTGGCGCGGACGGGATACCCCGAATGGCCCCCGCCGGATCAGCCCATGCTTCCGGTGATGGTGTCCTTTATCAATACCCTGGTCCTGCTGGGCAGCGGCGGCGCCATGTTCGGCGCGTGGCGGTCCATGCGGATGGGGCGGGTCCAATCCTGCCGTCGCCGTTTGACCGCGGCCACTCTCCTCGGCATCCTCTTCCTGGTTGTGCAGGGCGTGGAGTGGGGCCGGTTGATCGATTTCGGACTGGAGGTCTCCCAGAACCTCTACGGCGCTGTTTTCTACGTTATGATCGGCATGCACGCGCTTCACGTCTTCATCGCCGTCCTGGTGCTGCTTTACGTGTTGCGCAGGACCTTTAGGGAAGCGTACACCCGCGAAGAACATGACGGATTGACCATGGGCGGACTTTTCTGGGGGTTCGTCGTGCTCATCTGGCCCGTTCTGTTTACCTTCGTATACCTGCTGTGAGAAACATCCCGCCTGGAAGTAGCTCATACGCGGCGGGTTGTTTGGCTGATCCCACGTTAGAAAGAGAGATTTAAGCTATTCCTTGTTTACAACTGTCACCCTGTCAGCAGTCCTGGCGATCGAATTATCTAGCAGTCAAACCCCGCATAAACTGGAGCACGCATGACCTCGTCTTTCGGATCTGCCGTCCAGCGTGCGGCGGAAGCGCTGAGCGCCCGGGGCAAGGATGCCAACCAGATCGCGAAGATCGTGTACGACAGGGACCCCGACGGGTTCAACTACGGTATCGGAATCGTCGTGGACGGACAGGGCCGGGCGTGGCCGACCTCCGAGACCCTGTTGAATTATGCCAGGGACGAAATAGGTAACAGCCTGCTCGGAGAATACATGAGCACCGCCTCCCTGTCTGCTTTGCTGAAAGAAGCTGTGCTGAGCTGGCAGCGGATACCCGAGGATTACTGGGACCATTTTGTACTGTTGATCCCATCGGACGCGGGTACTGGGGCGGTTAAGACGGCCATTGAGATGGCCCTGCAACTCTACCCGGATTTGCGGGCGATCGGTGTGGAGGAATTGTCCTGGCCCGCGTACAAGGCGATCGCCCGGATGAGCAGGATATCGTGCCGGGAGTTTCCCATCGGCGACGTGATGGATGCGTCGGATCTCCTTCCGGTCTACCAGGCGGGACCCATGAACACGACCGGCCGCGTGCAGTCCCTTGAGACCATGAACCGCCGGGCCGAAGCTGCGAAGGGTCGGCCCGTGCTCCTGGACCGGGCCTACTCCGGATTCGAATATGCCCGTCTCGTCGATTCCCGCGGGTACGACGAAATCATGCGCATGAGCTACGATGACCAGATCCGGCCTTTCATCGAAAACGACGTGCCCTTCTGGGTGTCCGTCGGCCCCACCAAGTCCTTCGGTACATTCGCTCTCCGCCCCTGCGGGATGCTCCTGCTGCACATGCCCGACGCGTCCCGGTCCGAAGACATGGCAAAACTGGCCAACACGGTAACGCGGGCCCGGGGTTCGTCCTTCGAACACCCCATTACCCGGGCCTTCGTCTCGGCGCTGGTCCACGATCGACATAGCCTGGAGCGCGAGCACTCGGATATTCTGCGGCGTGTAGCCACCGCAGAGGAAACGTGGATGGAAAGATCCGCCGGGACTCCGCTCGCCGAGCAGTTCACTGATCAATACGCAGGTCTTTTCCGCAATCCCCGTGTTGGAAACGAAGCCCAGGCAGCGATTTACGACGCCCATCTGTATCCCGTTTTTACGCCGGGACGCTGCAGGCTCAACATTACCGGGCTCCCTGAAAACGGGGATATAGCCCGGGAACACGTAGCGGTCTTCGCCAGGTTCTGCCAGGGATAGGGGATTGCAACCCATACTTGTTTCACCTTGTTTTTGCAGAATCCAGGATGTAGTTTCTACGACCTGAACCACAGGTGGAGTTGTAGTCCACCTGAGATTACGACGGCGTAGGGGTTTGCATCGATTCCGGTGTATATCCCCCTTTATCAGTCTTCTGTAACTACGAACCCCTCAACATATTGCAACCCGCTCTGAAAGGACATCACGGCATGGCACAGGTCAGCATCGTCAGGCACAATCCCATCGCCATCTTTTCAAACCCAACGGAAGTCATCGTCAAGGACGATCGCAACCAGGTATTCCGACTCGTGGAACCGAGCGGAAACGTGGGTACGCAGTATCCCAACGATGTGGGTTCCGAATGGTTCGGGACGATCGAAAACCTGGACTGGAACCTCGGAATCTGCGGCGTGGCCTGGTCGGACGTTTACAAGACGGACGTGTTGTGGACAACCCCGTCGAGCGAACGGGATGTCTGCGACCGGATGAAGGACGATTTCAACGCGGTCTATGCCCCGATGATCAACGCGGTGACCGGATGTCCGCTCAATTCAAACCGTATGGCCCGATTTACCCATCCCGAGGGATTTCCCGATCCGGTAGCCCTGTTCGAGGTCCAGGTCAAGGCGGTGAGCGGCGAACAAGTCACCATCGGCGACGGCGTGATCGACTATGGATACTGGCAGGATCATCAACCAAGCGGCGCCTCGGTAATGCATTCCCGTGACGGCGAGGTGATTACTTCCCTGGGATCCGACCTGGCCGAGGAAATGGCCTTCGTGCTGGACGAACATTACGAAAAGCCCTTTGCCGAAGCGGGCGTCGATTTCAGGAAACAGACGGTCTGGATGGAGATCCTTGTCGCGGTCGACGACGCGCCCGAAAAAACCTGGGAACGCATCGAAACCGTACGCAGGGTTTTCGAGGAATACTACGGGGCCGACCGTCCTGCCGGCCTGATCTACCCGGTCTCCCGCATACCGAACCTGGATGGGATCGTCGAGCCGCAGCCACGCGTGGTCTCCGGTGACGTGAGCATAACGCGTTCCGGCGTCCTCGTGGATGGAATAAGCACCTGGACCGCCATCCACTACGGCGGCGTGACCGAGGTCATGACCAGCGCCGTCGGGGGTGACGATGCCGGCGTGCAGTTATCGACGCTCGACGCGCGAATCAGGGAGGCCGGCGGAAAGGGCCTCAAAGAGGACGGTATCTTCAACAACGCTTACGTGGTCGCAGGCGACAACTCCGAAGAAAGCCGGGCGTGGCTGCAGACGTTCAACACGTCCTTCAGTGCCTGGTATGAAGGCTCCGCCCCTGCGGGTCGCACCGCCCAGTACGTGGGCGGCGTACAGCAAGCGTCCAATCGGTCCGGGATCTCGAACCGCGCGATTTTCGCCGGGTAATGCGGGATGGGCGGATTTGGCCTTATGGAGGTGTCGGACCTCGGACCCGGAGATCATCGTATGGCGCTGGGACGCCTTCTGGTTTTCTTATCGCTCGTCATACTGGTTGTTACGGGTACTCCGGCAGCCACGGCGGACCAGGCGCCCGACATACGAATCGTCAATTCGGTGGGCAAGGACATGCCGCCGAACGCTGCGCCGCTGGCCCAACAGGTGTATTCCTTTCTCCTCCCTGAGCCCACCACGCTAGATATCGGGATTGCCGTCTACGAAGCGACGGGCGCCGTATTTTCCTTCGAAGCGCTCACCCGGTTGGACCACAACAACGAACTCACACCAGCCGCGGCCGAAAGTTGGGAGGCGTCTCCGGACGGCACGCGCTGGACCTTTCACCTGCGCAGAGGCGCTCGTTGGAGCGATGGGCGTCCCGTAACCGCCCACGATTTCGAATACGCTTTCAAGAGGATGATCAACCCGGCCAGCGCCAACAGGAACGCGTCGTTCTACTATGAAATCGAAGGCGCAAGAGCCTTCAATCAAGGACTGACCAGGGACCCGTCCACCGTCGGCGTGCGCGCCGTCAGTGACTACACGCTGGTCATTCAAACGACGCTGCCCTGTCCGTATCTTCCCCTAATCACGTCCTTTCCCACGTCCGTACCGGTGCCCCGGTGGCAGGTGGAGAAACACGGCCCCGGATGGTCGGAACCCGGCCGGTTCGTGACCAATTCCACGTTCAAACTGGAGTCGTGGGATCATGGTTCGCGTTTCGAATTCGTGCTGGACCCGAACTACAACGGCCCCCACAAGGGATACGTCGAACGGATCATCGGCAAGTTCGTGGACACGCGCATGATGGCCGGTGGAACGCTCGCCTATGAAAACGACGAAATCGACTTCCAGGATCTGTCCCCCATCGACCTGCCCCGCATACGTAATCACCCCAGGCTCAGCAGGGAACTGGACTTAAGCAAGGATTTCATCACGCACTTTCTCTTTTTCAATGCCGATTTCCCACCCTACGACAACCTAAAGGTAAGGCAGGCGGTCAGTCACGCCATCGACCGCGACGCAATCTGCCGCGTTTTGCTTCAGGGTACGGGCGTGCCCGCCTTTTCCATGTTGCCTCCCGGATTTCCCGGTTATGCCGCGGGTAAGTACCGCGACGTCCAGCGTTTCGACCCGGAACGGGCGAAACAGCTGCTGCGCGAAGCGGGGTATCCGGACGGCCGAGGGTTTCCAAGGATAGAGCTCTGGATCAACAACGTAGGCCGACAGCAGGTCGCCCAGGCCGTGCAGGAGATGCTTAAAACCCATCTTGGGATCGAAATGGCGATACGCGTCGTCGAGAACATTTCCTATCGAACGGTCCAGTACCAGCGGAAGGTGCCATTCAGCCTGATTCAATATCACTACGACTATCCGGATCCCAACAACATGCTCGCCATGGTCTGGCGGTCCCAGCCACTCGGGTACAGCCGTCACCCGTGGAAGAACGACGAGTTCGACCAACTGGTCGACGAGGCGGCATCGGAGATGGACGCCGACAGGCGAATGCATCTGTACGACCGGGCGCAGCGGGTACTTTCCGAAGACGTGGGCGCCGTGTTTCTATACTACGGGAAGCGGGCTTCCCTGCGAAAACCCTGGCTCAGGGGTATCCGGAGGGACCGCGACGGCGAATACCCCTTCTGGGGCAATAACACGGGATACTTCGACATCTATATCGGGAATGCCCGCCGGTGACCGGTGTGCCGCCATGTCGCGGGCATTTCGATTTGACAATGCGGGTGAGGTAGGTACATTCAGAAAGATCCGTCCTTTGGATACAGAGCACGTGATGAGTAAGGCACGGCATGTAAAAGCGCAGTTTGCGTGTTGTGCGTTCACCCGATGACTGTCTGGAGTTTTCACATTCGAACCAGCTTCTTCGTACCACCGCATGCCGATGCAGCTATCCTGGATCATCGAGATAGCTGGACAGAAAGGAATCGTTGATGAAAGCAGGACAGGTCGTTGCACCGGAACGCATCGAAATCGTGGAAGCGGAACGTCCTGATCTGGCACTGGAAAGGACCAATCCGAATGCGCTGAGGGACCTGGTGCTCGTACGTACCGTTAACGCCGCGATCTGCGGCAGCGACCATCCCCTTTTTACGGGACCGGCCAATTATCCTGCGCCGCCGGGCCTGTCCCTGCACGAAAGCATCGGAATAATAGAGAAATCATGGGCGGATGGATGCAGGGAAGGCGATCTCGTGCTGGCGCTGCCACAGGGATCGAGCGCCATGGCGGAGTATTTTCTGGGTCTCGGAGCATCCGTGACCCCGTTGCCGGCGGGGCTGCCCCAGGAGCAGTTGCTGATGGCCCAGCCCCTTGGTACGGTCATCTACTGCCTGCGCAAACTGGGCCACTGGTTCAACGCCGAGGTCGCCGTCGTGGGACAGGGCCCCATGGGACTGCTTTTCACCACGATGATGCGCAATCTCGGCGCGGCGCTGATCATCGGCATCGACCAGCACGATAACCGTCTTGCCGCGGCCACGGAAATGGGAGCGACCCATACCGTGAACACTAAGAACACCGATCCGGTGGAGGCGGTGACCGAGATTACGGAAGGCCGCATGGCGGACCTGGTTATCGAGGTTGTCGGCGTGGAAGAAACCTTTAACATGTGCATCAAACTGGCTCGGCGCAACGCGCACTTCATCAACTTCGGCGTTCCCAAGACTTCGCAGTACACAGCCAACATATTCGAGCTTTTTCGCAGGAACTTACATCTGACGACTTCGGTGGGGCCGGATATCCATATCGATTTCAAGAGCGCCATGCGCATGATCGGAGAAGGTCGTGTGGACCTGGCGCCGATGATTTCGCACAAGCTTCCCTTTGCCAGGGTGCAGGAAGGCTTCGAAATGGCCACGAAGCGCAAGGGTGAATGCATCAAGATCGTAGTCGATTTCGAGGAGAAGGGCCTGGGAAGATAGCCGTCAGGGTAAATCACAGATTCGAGCGCCACTTTCATGGCCAATTGGACCACTGGATGTGCGCCACTAGCGTTGTCTGGAGGGATCTACGTCATGCGTAAAACCATCGGTGCATCGGTAAGGACCGTCGCTCTGTTTCTGTTAGCCGCCCAACTTGCCTGCGGTGGTGGGGAGACGACGGAAGATCCCTGGAACAGGGTTCAAACGATCCTGTTGGACTCGAAGGATACCGTCGTGCTGGACGGAACGGAGAAAGCGGCGCTAAAGTACGCGGGGGCGGATGAGCCGCGATACGGCGACTGGATGGTGCGCCACGCGTTGTCTGATCCGGAGAATTTCAATCCGTACACGTCGAGCGACCAGGGCGCCACCCAGGTACATAACTACATCTTCGAGTCGTTGCTGGAACCAGAATACGATCCGCCGTACACCCAGCGGGGTTTCATCGCCGAGGACTATCCCGTCATCTCGGAAGATAAGCTCACTTATACCTTCATCCTGCGTCAGAACGTTCGTTTCGCGGATGACATGCCACTCACAGTGGACGATGTGCTCTTCAGCATGAAGGTCATCCAGACGCCAACCGTCCGGGCGCCTCATCTGAGAAACTACTATTCCTCCATTATGGATGTGCAAAGGCTTGGGGATTATGAGATCAGTTTCGTCTGCAAGGAACCGTACATACTGAACGATCTCTTCCTGGGCGGTTTTGATATCCTTCCGCGGCATTTCTACGACCCGGACGGACTGCTCGACCCGCTGCCGATCGGGAGCCTGATCGACGGCAGTTGGGAAGATGGGGAGCACGCGGACCGTGTGAGGCTTTTTGGCGAGCGCTTCAACCAGGATTTCAACCGCAGCATGCTCGGCTCAGGGGCTTACGAGGTGGTAGACTGGGACAACGACGTGGTCACCGGGCAGAAGGTTGTGCTCAGCCGCAGCGAGAACTACTGGGGTCAGGGTGTGGTTGGACTGCCCGCGACCGGAAACGTGGACAAAATCGTTTTCAATATCATCAACAACCTGGACGCCGCGTTTATCGAATTGACCAATGGCAACCTGGATTACCACGGCATGAAGCCCCTGGAGTTCAAGGAGAAAAGCTGGTCGCCCGATTTTGTAGGACGATTCATGAAAGGCATTCAATACGCGGGAGGCTACATCTACATCGGGTGGAACAATAATCACCCCATATTCCGGGACCGGCGCGTCCGTCAGGCGATGACCCACCTCACCGACCGGGAAGGCATGGTGCGGAACCTGCTCTTCGGACTCGCTGAAACGGTGGAGAGCCCAATACACAAGTTCCGGCCCGAATACAATCACGATTTGCAACCCTACGCGTACGATCCGGACCGGGCCCTGGCGCTTCTGGATGAAGCCGGTTGGGCGGATACCGACAGCGACGGGATACTCGACAAGGAAATCGACGGCGAACGTACGCCCTTCCAGTTCGAGTTCCTCGTCAATTCAGGTAATCAGCTCCGCAAGGACATCGCTCTGACGCTGCAGAGCGCCCTCGAGGACCTCGGCATCGACTGCCAGGTTCGCGAACTGGACTGGTCGATCTTCCTTGAAAGAGTAAAGAACAAGGACTTCGCGGCAGTCACCCTCGGCTGGACCGGTGGAACCGGCCTACGCTTTCCGCCAGACGCCTACCAGATCTGGCATTCGTCCCAGATAGAGGGGAACGGATCCAACTTTGTGAGTTTCCGCAACGAAGAATCCGACGCGATCCTTGTGGCCTACCGGCAGGAATTCGACATGGACAAACGGATCGAAATGTACCGCCGTTTCCAGGAGATTCTCCACGAGGAACAGCCCTATACCTTTCTCTGGAAGTCTCGTGTCGCGCTTGCTTACAGCCGGCGTTATCACGGCGTCAACTGGTACCCCGCCGGCGCCGTTACTCAAGAGTGGTGGGTCGAGCCCGCCGATAGGCTGTACCAGTAGTCAGCTACATCATTATTCGCCTGTACCCTTGAAGTAACGCAAAACGACCATGACCCCGCACGGGATCATTCTCGCCTATGCTTGGTTACATTCTTCACCGCAGTCTGCTTATGATCCCCACGCTGATCGGGATCACGGTAGTATCCTTCTTCATTATGCACCTCGCCCCCGGCGACCCCGTGGACCTCTTCCTGGGCGGCGCGGCCGGCGGAGAAGGGCTTGCGTCCGACCGACAGCAGGACATCGAAAAAACACGGCAGGAACTTCGCAGGCAGCTTGGACTGGACCGGCCTGTGCACGTGCAGTACGTCATCTGGGTCACGGCGCTGTTACTCAAAGTCGAATCCATCAGCGCTTTCGACCGGAGCGCTATGCAGGCGGACGAACTCCTCGCCCGCATAGGGGACCTGGAACGCCGGTCGTTGGCGGCACAGGACCGCCAACTGCAAAAAGAACAGTTCCTTGACTTAATCCGGCGTGAAGCACCGCTCGAGGTTGAAGAACTGCAACTGTCCTCCTTCTGGGAGGGCAGGACATTCAGCGCAGACGGCAACTATGCCTACCGGGGTGCGGGCATTGAACTATTCAAACTCGCGGGATATCGCTTCGTAACCCTGGATTTCGGAAGGTCCTTCAAGGACAATCAGCCCGTCATCGGCCGGATTCTGCAACGGCTGCCCGTCACCCTCGAGATCAATATCATCGCGCTCGTAATAGCCTACCTGGTCGGTCTGCCGCTAGGCGTCTGGCTGGCCGTGAAACAGAACACCTATACGGACAGACTGCTTACCACCGGCACCTTCGTGCTCTGGTCCATGCCGTCGTTCTGGGTGGGCATGCTCCTGATTATCTTCCTTTGCAACCGGGAGTTCTTCTACTGGTTCCCGGCCTCGGGAATACAGTCGCTGGACGTGTCTGGCGACTGGAGTACGTTGCGTATCGTCACGGACCATCTGTATCACATGTTTCTTCCCGTGCTGGCCTCCGCCTACATCAGCTTTGCGACTATTTCCCGGTACATGCGGACGAGCATGCTGGAAAACCTGCGGCAGGATTATGTGCGGACCGCCCGGGCCAAGGGGCTGTCGGAGAACGTGGTCATTCTACGTCACGTGTACCGCAACTCCCTGATTCCGATCGTGACCACGTCGGCCGGGTTGCTTCCCGCCCTGATCGCGGGTTCCGTCTTCATCGAAACGATTTTTACCATTCCAGGTATGGGGCTGCTCGGATTCGAGTCCGTGTTGAGCCGGGATTATCCCATGGTCATGGCGATATTCACCATCGGCTCCCTGCTGTCGCTTTTGGGCATCCTGGTTTCGGACATCCTGCTCAAGGTCGTCGATCCACGGATTACCTTCGACCAGTTGCAGGGATAGGGGACGAAAATTGGGACCGTACCAGGATACAAGCGAGGAACGGCAGGCCGCGAAGGGCGCAGCAAGCGGCACGCCACTAGATGCCACAAGGGATGAGGTGGGCGAGAGTTTCTGGCGGCTCACGCGAAAAGAGTTCCGTAAGAACCGTCCGGCGCTGTACAGTCTCTACGTCCTCGCCATCATGGCCGTCATCGCCCTGACCGCCGACCTGGTCACGGGGAACAAGCCGTACTACATGGTCTACGAGGGAAAGACTTATTTCCCCGCTTTTAGACAGTATGCCGTGCACGTCGGACTGATGGACTGGCCCGTGGAGTTGCGTACCCGGAAGAACTTCAAGCGGTACGCGTACAGCGACGCGGTGTTTCCCATCATCCCCTATGCGCCGGACGAGATTCAGCTCGGTGACAGGTACCAACGGCCGGGGGGTGAGCATCTATTTGGAACGGACCGGTTGGGACGCGATGTGCTGGCCGGACTTATTCACGGCACCCGGTACTCCCTCACCATTGGTCTCGTATCGGTGGGCATTTCTCTGGTCATCGGCGTGGGTCTCGGCGCACTGGCCGGTTTCCTGGGCGGGTGGATGGACCTGTTCCTGTCTCGCATATTCGAACTGTGGGCCGCAATCCCGCCTTTCTTTCTGATCATCACCGCTGCGGCGTTCTTCCCACCGAGCCTGTTCTGGATCATGATCATCATCGGGTTCACGGGGTGGGTCGGCATTGCCCGGCTGACCCGGTCCCAGTTCCTCCAGGTCAGGGCATTCGATTACATATCGGCCGCCCGGGCCCTGGGCTGTTCGAACCTGCGCATCATGGCGATACACATCCTGCCCAATGCCATCGCCCCCGTGCTTATACCGGCGGCCTTCGGCGTGGCCGGCGCCATCCTGGCGGAATCGGGGTTGAGTTTCCTGGGCATCGGCGTTCCCGCCGAAGTCATCACCTGGGGATCGCTGCTTGCCGGCGCTAGGAGCAACATCGCCGCGTGGTGGCTGGTCATCGTACCCGGATTCGCCATTTTTATCACGGTAACCCTGTATAACCTGCTGGGTGACGGGCTGCGGGACGCCCTTGACCCAAGACAGCGCGGCAACGCATAAGAGGCGGAATTTGACTACGATCCTGCGGGTAAACGACTTGAAAACGTATTTCGACACCGAAGGGGGCGTGGTACGCGCGGTAGACGGTATCAGTTTCACGGTGGAAACCGGTAAGACGCTGGGTATTGTGGGAGAGTCGGGCTGCGGAAAGAGCATGACCGCCTATTCGATCCTGGGTCTGATTCCGCAGCCCCCCGGTCGAATCGCCGGGGGCGAGGTCTTTTTCGAGGACACGGACCTGCTGAAACTCTCGCCAAGACAGATCCGGGGCATACGGGGAAACGACATCGCCATGATCTTCCAGGAACCCATGACTTCCCTGAACCCGGTGTTCACCATCGGCGAACAGATCGCCGAGGCAATTCGTCTGCACCGGGGCGTGGACCGGAAGACCGCCTGGCGTCGGGCCGTCGAACTGCTCGACCTGGTGGATATCCCGCTTCCGGAAGAACGGGCCGGAAGTTATCCACATGAACTCAGCGGAGGCATGCGCCAGCGTGCGATGATCGCCATGGCGATCTCCTGCGACCCGAAACTGTTGATTGCCGACGAACCTACAACGGCCCTGGATGTGACCATACAGGCGCAGATCCTGGACGTCCTTCGGCGCCTGCAGGAGGAACTCGGCATGGGACTGATGCTGATTACCCACGATCTGGGTATCGTGGCCGAGATGGCCCACGAGGTATTGGTCATGTACGCGGGCCAGGTCGTGGAGCACGCTGACGTGAATACGCTATTCAGCAGACCGGGCCATCCCTATACCCGCGGATTGCTCGCATCCGTACCGACCATGAGTTCGGGTACGGAGGAACTATCGACTATCGAGGGTACGGTACCGGACCCGGTGAATTTCCCGAGTGGTTGCCGCTTCGCGCCGCGATGCGATTACGCGGTCGATTCGTGCCGGCAACAGCAGGTCCTGCAGGAGGTGGAAGACCGGCACGTGGTCCGATGCGGCGAATGGCGGCGGGTCATGCAGGAGAAGATGGCTTAGCGGAGTGAGGACGTATGGTTGAATCCAGTGAACACCTCTTACAGGTTCAGGGTCTGAAGAAACACTTCCCGGTGGGCGGTGGACTTCTCCGTCGGCGCCGGGCGGTAATCAAGGCGGTTGACGGGGTCGATCTTACCGTGGACCGTGGTGAAACGCTGGGCCTGGTTGGCGAGAGTGGGTGCGGCAAAACAACGATAGGCAGGACGATTCTGCGCCTGATCGATCCGTCCGCGGGAACTGCGACGTTTCATACTGCCCTCGAGGAAGGCGAAGATCGACAGCCTCACGCTGTCTTTTCCATGAAGAAAGGCGATCTCAGGCGGCTGCGCCGCCAGATGCAGATTGTTTTCCAGGACCCCTACGGTTCTCTCAATCCGCGCATGACCGTGGGCGCGCTGCTCAGGGAACCACTCACCGTTCACGGGTTGAGCACCCGCGCGGAGGCCGGTGACCGGGTGGCCGACCTGTTGGAAACAGTGGGATTGAATCCCGCACACGCCCGGCGGTATCCCCATGAGTTCAGCGGAGGCCAGCGCCAGCGCATCGGCATAGCCCGCGCCCTGGCCGTCCGGCCCGAACTTATCATCGCCGACGAGCCGGTTTCTGCACTGGACGTATCGATCCAGGCACAGATTATCAACCTGCTCAAGGTACTGCAGGACCAGTTTCAGCTCAGCTACCTGTTCATATCCCACGACCTCCGCGTAGTCCGCCATATCAGCGACCGGGTGGCCGTAATGTACCTCGGCAAGATCGTCGAGACGGCGTCCCGGGACCAGCTTTATGCAAATCCGTTGCACCCCTACACCACCGCCCTCCTATCGGCTGTTCCACTGCCCGATCCAACGCTGAGCCGCGACCGGATCATCCTCAAGGGCGACGTGCCCAATCCGGCGAACCTGCCCACGGGATGCCCTTTCCATCCCCGTTGCCCCCTGGCCGAAGCCCGCTGCAAAACCGATGTGCCCCTCCTGGAGGACAAGGGTGGCGGTCACAAGGCGGCGTGTCACCTGGTTTGATTCGAAAACTCGATGCCAGGTCTTTCCCTCAGCGCGCGCAGTTCTTCACGGAAGATCGTTTCCAACCGCCGCTTGCTTTCCTCCGGCAGAAAGCTGAAACGGACCCCGTTCAGCAGGATCTCGTCTACGGTGTCCGTGGAGAAACCGCAGGGGTCGGCGAGTAGACCCAATTCGTCGGTAAGCGTGGTATTGAACAAGGGGGGATCGTCCGAATTTACGATGACGGCTACTCCGGCGTCGTGGAGGCGTTTCAGGGGGTGGGATACCACATCGGGATAAATGCCTAAACTGATATTGCTCGTGGGACTGACTTCAAGCGGAATGCGATGTTCCGCCAGGTAGGATACCAGGTCCGGGTCCTCGATGGCCCGGACGCCGTGACCGATGCGCTCGGCGCCCAGTTCCGTAATCGCGCTCCAGATACTCTCGGGTCCAACGTGTTCGCCCGCGTGGGGCGCGCTGTGAAGTCCGGCCGCCCTGGCCCGGTCGAACCACGGCGCGAATGGCGCGGGTGGATAACCTTCCTCCATACCACCCAGGCCCAGGGCGACCACCCCATCTTTCATCCCCTCGATGGCCACCCCGGTCGTGTAGTCGAACCGGCCTTCGCCGGGGTCGTCGTTGCGCACCAGGTCGAACACCCAGTTGATCTCGCAGCCGAAAGACTCTTTCACCCGGCGGCGCCCTTCCGTAAGTCCCGCGAACCACACGTCCTGGTCGACTCCGTTGATCCAAAGGTGGGTGCTCGGCGAGAAGGTGACCTCCGCGTATCGTATGTTCTGCCGGGCCATGTCGGCGCCGAATTCGTACACGATCAGTTCGAAATCCTCGACCGTGCGGAGGCACCGGGTGATCTGGACATACACCTCGATAAAATGATGGAAGTCCCTGAAACGATACCAGTTACGCAATCCTACCTCGGTATCTGCCGGCAGGTCGACGCGGTGCCGTTTCGCCAGCATCAGCAACGTGGCCGGCTGGATGGATCCTTCCAGGTGCACGTGCAGCTCCGCCTTGTGCGCGGCGGCGATGTATTCGTAGATAGACATAATGCCATTCCATTTTTTAGCTGCGTTACACTTCTGGTTGAAAATAAGGGTATCCCAGTCGCGCGGACAACCTCAATACACAATTTTCATGACATTCGCCTTTCCGGTCACTATACTGTGCGGATTAAATCAATCGTCAACAAGGAGCGTAAAGTGGGGTTAATTGTCGTCAGCGGAGGAATGTTCAAACTGGACGGAGGGAGCATGTTCGGGATCGTACCGAAGCCGCTCTGGCAGAGGATCTGCCCTCCCGACGACCGCAACCGGATCACCAACAACACCAACTGTCTCCTCATCCGGAAGGACGGGCGTCACATACTGGTCGATACGGGGTATGGCGACAAGATGACCGAACGGGACCGGGGAATCTACGGTATGTCGGGGTCTACCATCCTGGGATCGCTCTCGGTCCGAGGCGTATCGGCGGAAGATATCGATCTCGTCATCCTGAGTCACCTCCATTTCGACCACGCGGGTGGCGCTACCCGGACGGATGCCGAGGGCAGGGTCGTTCCCGCCTTCCCCAACGCGCAGTACGTGGTTCAGAAAGGCGAATGGGAGGACGCGCTGAACGATTACGGCACGATGAAAACCACGTATCGTTCGGAGAACTACCAGCCCCTGATGGACCAGGGCGTGATGACCCTGCTGGACGGCGATACGGAAATCGAGGAAGGGATCCGGGTGGAGGTGACCGGTGGCCATACCCGTTACCACCAACTGGTGAAAGTTGAGGCTGGTGGAATTAAGGCGGCATATGCCGGCGATATCCTGCCCATGACGACCCACCTGCGTGCCCCCTACAACATGGCCTACGACCTGTTCCCCTACGATACCATGGTAGCCAAGATGCGCTTGCTCCGGCAGGCGGCCGATGAGGGTTGGATCATCGTCTGGGACCACGATTCAAACGTGTCTTCGGGCAGGATTTTCAGCGAGGGGGACGACAGCTTCGGATTCGAAGCGGTAGATTTGAAGCCATAGACAGCAAGACCCGGACCGCGTCACGCACAGCCTGCATTGCAAGCCACCAATCGATACCCCGCAACATTTGTCTACACCACTTCTCCGCACCATCCATCTAGTTGCGCGGGGCGCCGAACATCTGAGTGCGCCACATGACCCGGCGCTTCCGGTTGTCGAAGCTCGTGCGCCGGTGCATGGTGCACCGGTTGTCCCACATCACCAGGTCGCCGACTCGCCAGGTGTGTTTCCAGACGAAACGCGGATGGGTGACATGGGCGATCAACTCGTCGAGCAGGGCCTGGCCTTCGTTACGTTCCATATCCGCGATGTGATGGGTCAGGTGGGGGCTGACGTAGATCACCCTGCAGCCCGTCTCCGGATGGGTGCGTACGACCGGATGCAGGGTGGGTTCGGGCGTGTTCAGCTCGTCGATCGGGTGGCGGTGGACCGCCCGCAGCGAGTCTACGCGCGATTTAAGACCGGGATCGAGCGCTTCGTAAGACGCATAGCCGTTTGCCCACATGGTGTCGCCGCCCCGGTCGGGGATTTCGATGGCGTACAGAATCGAAATGGTACCGGGTTCCGGCATATAGGAAAGGTCGGAATGGAAGGGGATCTCGTCGTTGGCCAGCGCGCCGATGGGCTTGCCGTCTTCGGTTACGTTCGAAATGACGAAGATCTCGTCGATGGGACGATCCGGCTGCGGCCTTACGTGGGGAACGGGATTTCCGAAGTACCGGCTGAACCGTACCAGGTCTTGCTGGCTGATCTTCTGTTCGCGAAAAAACAGTACGCAGTGATCGAGAAAGGCCGTACGCAGTTTCCGAACGGCGTCCGCGTCCAGTTCGCCGTGCAGATCGAGATCGCGCACTTCCGCACCGAGCGCGCCGCCGGTCGGAATGATTTGAAATCTGTCCATACTTCACCAGGTTCGCGTAGGTCCAGGCCAGTACCGAATCTGTTTGCAGGAATCGACCTTCTGACAGCTATTCATTGGTCGAGTCCGGATCGTCCCAGAACGCTTCCAGTTCTACGCCCAGACCGTCCACCGTCCGGTTGCACCAGGCGAAAAATCCCGTGATCTGGTTGATCTCAAGGATCGCCTTGTCGCCGAAACCCGCGTCCCTCAACTGCTCGATGTCCGCTTCCGTGGTCGAAGCGGGAGCCAGGGTCAGCTTGCGGACGTAATCCAGCATGGCGCGGTCGGCTGCGTCCAGTTCCGCCTCACGGTAGTCTTTCTTGATTGTATCCACCAGTTCGCGATCGTTGATCTCTCTGAGGAGCCCCTCCCCATGATGGAGTATTCAGTACTCACACTCGTTCAGGACCGAGACGGTCACCGCGATCATCTCCCGCTGTCCCAGGGTGAGGTCGCAGTCCCCGTGCATGAGGCCCTTGTAGAAGGTCATGACCGCGCGAAGCGCCGAGACGTTCAGGCTGTGGGCCTTGATGATGTTGTCCACGCCTCCCCACGAGCGCATCGAGCCCTGGTATATCCTTTCCAGCGGGCCTTCCGCTTCCGACTCGTCAACAGTGCGTATCCACGCCATGGTGCTCTCCTGTGGGTTTACTACAGTCCAAAGTGACGCCGCATTCGGATTACGGCGGCTTTTTCCACTTTGCTCAGCGACTCCAGTTCGTATTCCTCATCGGTTATCTGATCCCTGTATTCTTTGAACGGAAGACCGCCCTTGCCTGTTTCGTTGAAATAGACGCTGAGCTGGTACCGCTGGAAGATATTCATCCTGGGATAGTCTTGTGTCCATACCGCCGCATCGTGCAGCACGTGGGTCGAAAACACCAGGACGTCGCCGGCATCCATGGGCACGGTGATCGACACGGGCGGGTGGTCTCCAACCTCCGGTGCGCCGGGCGTATTGAAGGCCGATTTATGACTGCCAGGCACCAGGCTGAAACCCGTTCCCGCAGGCACGTCGGCCAGTGCGATCCAGGTGGCCAGGTGGCTGCAGTAGATCTCGCCTCCCGCCGTCTGGTAATCGTTGTGGGGATTCCGGAAGCCCGGCGGGAACTTGAAGCCGCTGTCGTCCCGGTGGTAGGCCTGGTGGTCCTCGTCGCCCGGTGCGGCTCGGTCCATTTTCGTGAAATTACAGTGAAACAGCCGGGGTGAACCCATGGTCAGTCCCGCGACCACGCGGATGATCTCCGGATCGGCGTTCAGATCCTGGAACAGCCGGTGACCGTACTGGATATGGTCCAGATGTGTCTTGTACGGTTCCTGTCGATGTCTTAAAACCGGCGCAGGTATCTCGGATTCGTCCGCTGCCAGCCAATAATCGGTGACCTCGAGGATCCGCGACAGGCGATCCGGTGCGATCACGCCGCGCAGGTGCAAAAATCCCTGCAGGTCGAAATGCCACTTCTCGTTTTTGGTCAACAGATGGGCGTAAGCCGACGGCATGTATGGTACTCTTTAAAAACAGGTCAGCATCGAAAAACCGCGTGGCTGGCCACCGGTGACGAACCGTGCCGTGGAAAGTCGAAGCGTCGAAAATAACCAGGAATACCGGTTCGTAAACCGACTTGCAGCCGTTACCTGCCCATCCACCCGCCGTCGACGGTCAGAATCGCCCCGTTGACGTAATTGGAGGCGTCCGAACTGAGATAGACCACGGCCCCCTTGAGATCTTCAGGAGCGCCCCAGCGACCGGCCGGGATCCGCTCGGATATGGACCGGGACCGTTCCGGATCGCTCTGCAGGGCGGAGGTGAGGTCGGTAGCGATGTACCCTGGTGCGATGGCATTGACGTTGACACCTCGCGACGCCCATTCGTTGGACAGGGCCATGATCAGCTGCCCGACCGCCCCCTTGGAGGCCGCGTAACTGGGTACGGTGATGCCGCCCTGGAAAGACAGCACGGACGCAGTAAACACGATCTTGCCCCGGCCGCGGGCGACCATGTCCCGTCCGAATTCGCGGCTGAGGATGAAAGGCGCGTTCAGGTTGACGTTCATGACCGTGTCCCAGTACTCGTCTGAATGCTCGGCGGCGGGTGCCCGCAGCGTCAGGCCGGCGTTGTTGACGAGAATATCGATAACCGGAAAATCTGTCTTGACCTTGCGGATGAAATCATACAGCGCATCCCGGTCGTTCAGATCAGCGCTGTAACTTGTGAACCGCCGTCCAAGGGTCGTGACAGATCGTTCGATATCGCTGCCGGACTCCTCGAGAGACGAACTGACGCCTATGATATCCGCCCCCGCTTCGGCCAGCGCCTCGGCCAGCCCTCTTCCGATACCTCTGCGGCAACCGGTTACAAGAGCAACCTTGCCGTCCAGCCTGAATGCATCCAATATGGACATACGTGTTTCCTTGAACATGGACCTGGTTCCGGGCGCCAAGTCGTATGTGTAGTCTGATTTCCACCTATTCAATGAACGTATTTCAACGTGAACAAGAAGCCGCCCACCAGACCGTTTGTCAATTGAGATTTGAGAGAGATGGGTGTATAGTTTTATGTTAGAAACTACAATTGAAACCGGAGGTTGACATGGTTATCAACGATCCTCGTTTCACGATTCGATCGCTGAATTCAAACCAGACTTACTGGGAACAGGGCGTGTTTCCGAAATGGACCGAACTGAGTTGTTACCGGCATTTTCCGGACGGCGTGACCGGAACCGGCGTCGAGCCCCACTACCACGACAACGACGAGATCTGGCTATTCACCACGGGCCGCGGAGAGGTCCGGTTGGACGGAGTGAAGCACGAAATCGCGCCCAACACCCTGGTCTATACACCCATGGGATGCGTCCACCAATTCCAGATGTACACGCCCTACGAAAACAACGCCATCGTAACCCGGCTTGAAAGAAATCAGCGGCCGTTGCACCTGACCGTCGAGGAGTACGGTCCGCCCGAACCCACCGTTGCCGGGTTTGTCGTTCCAGGAGACCTGAATAACGGACCCATTGCGAATCCCGGGCCCCGCTGCCCTATCACTGAATGGAGACTGCAGCAATACGAAGACGTGAATGAACCGGGCGCTGCTCAAATGAGACAGCACGAGCACTGGATGGTGTTAAGCGGGATCCTGCACCTGGTCGTTGAGGACCGGGAACTGTCCCTGTATCCGGGTGATATCGCTTTGCTTCAAGCAGGTGTCACCCGTCAGGTTTCAGCGGAAGACCGCGGTACCAGGGCAGTGGTCGTACGGGAAAATCCGTAAAACGAGGACTAGTCCGAACCCACCGCCTGGTGGATTTCGTCCACCCACACGACCATTTCTGCAGTGATGTCGTTGTGAGGAAGGATCCGACCAGAGACTGGCCATTCCCACGCGCCATTTTCTGTCTGAGTCTCGACCAGGTTGTCGCCCACCCTTACCGCCAACTCGCGGTACTTGTCTTCGCCCGTGAGCGTATGGAGCATCGCCGCGGCCCAGCCGACCTTGCCGGCGCGTAACAGTTTGAAGTGGTAATCCCCCACGTAGTCGCAAAACCGCATATACTCACGTGCTAGTTCGAGCCATTCTCCCTCACCCGTGGCCATGTACAGGCGGCACAGGAATCCCGCCGCGATACCGGGATGGTAGAAGGACTGGTCCCGTGACTCGTCCCTTGTCAGGGCATACCTGAAGTCGTCGCCGTCGATCACCTCGGCAATCAGGCCGCGAGATCGGTTGTACACCGTCCACAGTTCTTCCGGGTAGTTGGGCTGGTCTTCCATCATGCGCCGCATCCACCTGCCGACGCCCCTGGCCACGTCCAGCCTGCCGGTGTAAATGGCGCACCAACCGCAGCCACTCACGACCCAGAGGTCCTGTTCGGTTTCGGCGTTTCGTTCCGTGGGATGGGAGTAGAAGCCACCGCTGGCGGGATCGTGGAATTCGAGGAGGAAATCCATGCCGCGCCGGGCAAGGTCGAAGGCGCCCAGGCGGTGTGCTGCCTTGACTACCCAGGCGTTGTGGTAGGTGTAGTAGTAACTGTTCAGTTCCCCGGTGGGACGGGGACCGAAATCGCCGTTCGCCAGGAATCCGTGACGCCTGATCCAACTGAACAGGCTGTTCGCGGCGCCGGAAAATCCACAAACCAGCAATGCGGCAGGTACCTTGTAATACTCGGTGACGCCCAGTTCAGGATCCCCGAATCCGCCATCCTCGCGGACCTGTCCGAGCAGGTAACGGCCTCCGCGGTCTCTCGCTTCCCTGATCCGGTTCAATGGTTCCTCGGTGATTGGCAATTCAGCAAACAGCTGGATGCAACGTCCGGGTGTGTCCTAAAGTTTACCGAATATCATCGACACGCCCAGGCTGAACCACTTCCAGTCGTCCTGGGACAGGTTGTACTGTGCGGCGAGGCTGAATCGACCGATCAACAGCCCGACTCCGGGGGATACGATCAGATCTCGTTCCGTGACGAAATCCTCGGCTTCATTCGAACCCGCGTTGTCTTCCTGCCGCGTTCTCTTGTACACCACGCCGGCGGACCCCTGGACGAACAACCGTTCCATGGGATAGTACCGGAGACCCACCATCACGGGAATGCTGGAGTAGTTGCCTTCAATCCGGTCGGCGATTTCATCCAGATCCTGATCGACGAGTTCCCCCAATTCCGCTTTGGAGGAAAACGCCTCGCTGCCGTAGGTGACGTAGCCCCCTGAGCCGATGAGTTGGTATTTATAGCTCAACCACCAGGTCAGCGCGACATGGGCGCCGTAGCCATAATCTTCTTCGACCAGGTCGGCAAAACCAGCAATGGGACGGGCTACTTCGCCACCCAGGGAGAAATTGAACTGGCCGTGGGCCGGTTCAGAAAAAGCGCAAAGTACAGTCGCGAACACCAGTGCGCGTAAAGCCTGTACCATTTCACTTTACCCTTGTGCTGTTGTTACGCGGGGCGGCTTTCCATGGGAACGTAGCGGGCTTCAGTCGGACCGGTATACTCTCCCACCGGCCGGATGATACGATTGTCGGCATACTGTTCCAGGAGATGGGCGGTCCATCCGGTGATCCGGCTGCAGGCGAATACGGGGGTAAACAGTCCTGCAGGTATGCCCATGGCAGAGTAAACGGAGCCGGAATAGAAATCTACGTTGCAGGCTATTTGCTTCTGGTCCATCATGGTCTTCTCGATCACGCTGGACATTTCATGCCACTTCAGGTCGCCCGCCCTCCTGCCCAGTTCATCCGAAAGCCGGCGCAGGTGGGTCGCCCGGGGATCCTCCGTCTTGTATACACGGTGCCCGAAACCGGGGATCTTCGCCTTGGCGGCCAGCTTTTCGTTAACGTAGTCCTCGGCGCCGGAAACCTCCCCGATCTCTTGAAGCATTTCCATGACGTCCTTGTTCGCGCCTCCGTGCAGCGGCCCTTTGAGCGTGCCGATGGCCGATGTGACGGCCGAGTGCATGTCAGATAGCGTGGCCGCGGTCACGCGGGCGGAAAAGGTGGACGCGTTCAGCTCGTGATCGGCGTGAAGGATCAGCGCGATGTCGAAGGCATTCGCGTGCTCGGGATCCGGTAGCGCGCCGCTCAGCATGTACAGGAAGTTGGCGGCGTGGCCAAGATCAGGGTTCGGATCGATGGGATCCCGGTGAATCGCGATCCTGTGCCATGAGGCGGTAACGGAAGCGAGTTGGGCGGTAAGCCGGACGGCCTTGCGCATATTGGCTTCGTGGGAATGATCCGTCACGTCGGCGTCGTAGGCGGCGAGAACCGAGACGGCCGACCGGAGCACGTCCATGGGAGCCGTGTTCCGCGGAAGCGCCCGAAGCAATTCCAGGGTTTCGTCGCCCAGTTGCCTGCTGTCGAGAAGCTGCTTATTGAGCGCCGCCAACTGGCTTCGGCCTGGCAGGGCGCCGTGCCACAGCAGGTAAGCGGTTTCTTCGAAGCTGGAATGAACAGCCAGGTCGTGGATGTCATAGCCTCGGTAGAGCATTCTTCCCTGCAAGCCATCGATGAAACATATGGCCGATCGCGCGGCTACGACTCCTTCCAGACCCTGCTGCACCATCCCTGTCCTCCCCTGTTGCATGATGTTTTTGACGTGGACAGAATAGAGACACGACCCGCCGGTGTCAAGGTGTTTTTGACCTCTGACCGGCTACCAGAAACGGCGTGTCCCCTGGTTTTTGTTTGGCATTTCATCCCTGGGCATTTATCTTATACATCTTCGTTTTCTTGAGCAACTTCCGCGGAGCAGGACGATGCCCACAATACTGGATTCCAATACGATCACCCATGGTATACGGGTTCAGGTCTTCCCCAGTTTCCTTCCCGAACATTCCGACCCCGGACAAGACCAGTATGTATTCGCATATCGCATAGTCATCACCAACGGCAGCGAAAATTGGGTGAAGCTGATCAACCGGCACTGGATGATCATCAATGCCGACGGGAAAAGGAGCGAAATAAGGGGACCGGGTGTCGTGGGGCTGCAACCGGAACTCGAACCCGGCGACAGCCATGAATATCAGAGCCTCTGCCCCCTCGATACCGAGTGGGGCACCATGGAAGGCGAATATGAAATGCAGGATGGAGATGGCCGTCTTTTTGAAGTGGAAATCGGAAGATTCTACCTTGCGATTACATCCGATGAAAAGGTGGAATCCGGTTAATCGGCCGGCATCCCGGCGATCCAGGACGGACCGTATCCGTCTGGGCAGGCCCGAGTCACCGGTGCAAGAAACGACAATTCAGGAAGTTGGAGCGGAAACATGGCAAAAAAGTTGACCTCGCAGGCGGACGATTTCTCCGCCTGGTACAATGAAGTGATCGCAAGAGCCGAGCTCGCCGATAACGCGCCGACCCGCGGATGCATGGTCATACGCCCCTATGGTTTCGCACTCTGGGAAAACATGGTGGCGGAACTGGACCGGATGTTCAAGGCCACAGGTCACGTGAACGCGTATTTTCCCCTGCTGATTCCAGATAGTTTTTTTAAGAAAGAGGCGGAACACGTGGCGGGTTTTTCACCCGAATGCGCCGTTGTTACGCACGGCGGGGGAAAGAAACTGGAAGAGAACCTGATGGTCCGCCCCACGTCCGAGACCATCATCGCGGACATGTACGCCAAGTGGATACAATCCTATCGAGACCTCCCCCTGCTCATCAACCAGTGGGCTAACGTCTTCCGGTGGGAACTGCGCCCCAGGGCCTTCCTGCGCACGACGGAATTCCTCTGGCAGGAGGGGCACACGGCCCATGCCACTGCGAAAGAGGCGCAGGAGGAAACGCTGCGCATCCTGGACCTGTACCGCACCTTCGCAGAAGACTTTATGGCTATCCCGGTACTCTTCGGTCCTAAAACCGACGCGGAGAAATTTCCCGGCGCACTTCAGACATACGCCATCGAAGGAATGATGAAGGACGGAAAGGCCCTCCAGATGGGTACCACTCATAACCTGGGGCAGAATTTCTCCCGGGCGTTCAATATCGACTTTCAGACCCGGGACGGTTCGAGGGAGTACGTATACCAGACGAGTTGGGGGATGAGCACCCGTACCGTTGGCGCTATCATCATGGCCCATGGCGACGACAGGGGCCTGGTGCTGCCTCCCCGCCTGGCGCCTCACCAGGTCGTCGTTATACCCATCGCGAAATCCGACGAGGATCAGACCGGCGTCCGCGCCGCCGTGGACAAGCTGCTCGAATCACTGGAAGGGATCCGGGTAAAGGTCGACGATCGCGAACAGTTCGGCCTGGGCTGGAAGTTCACCGAGTGGGAAACGAAGGGTGTACCGCTGCGCGTAGAACTCGGTCCCCGAGACCTTGCGTCCGGACAGGCCGTGGTCGTCCGAAGGGACACGAGCGAAAAGGCCTTTGTGCCCCTGTCGTCACTGGGCGAGCACATCAGGGACCTGCTGGAAACCGTACAGAGGGACATGTTCCAACGAGCCCTGTCTTTCCGGGAAGACCGTTCCCGGGAGATCCAGGACCGCGATGACTTTGTGACGGCTGCGAACGGCGACGGTGGATTCATTCACGCGCATTGGTGCGGTGATCCTGCCTGTGAAACCGCGGTCAAGGATGAAACCCGGAACACGATCCGGTGCGTTCCCATGCACTGGGATGCGGAAGAGGGCGTCTGTGTCTACTGCGGTTCTACTTCGGAACGCAAGGTCGTCTTCGCCCAGGCATACTGATCCCGAGGGACCGGGCAGAACCGTATCCGTCCACGGAGCGCCTGCCGTATCCCCTTCGTTTAATCTACCTTTGGTTTAATCCCAGGACTTCCATCGCCGCGTTTCGCCCGTTTATGGCGATCACGCTGCCGCCGGGGTGGGTACATGCCCCGCACAGGTAGACCCCGGGCATGGGCGTGCGCGGTTCGAGCCGCCGGTCCCACATGTAGGCCGGCAGGATCTCCCCCTGGAAGATATGGCCGCCCGTCAGTCCCACCTTCCGCTCAATATCCGGGGGACCCATGACATCCATGTGCAGGACGACGTCCGGGATGTTGCTACAGAACCGGCCAAGCGATTCCAAAGCAATACGGCCCACCTCATCCCTGCGGGAGTCCCAGTCGCCCTCGGCGAAGGCGTAGGGCACGAACTGGGCGAAGATGCTCATGGTATGGCTTCCGGGGGGAGCCACGCTGGGATCGTGGGCGGTGTGGAAGTACAGCTCCTCCCATAGACGCGGCGGTAACTGGCCGGACCTGGCCATGGCGTGATAGTCGTGCCACTCCCTGCCGGTAATCGGAATGTTGACCTGGCCGCGGTGATGGTCCTCGTCTGTTCCGGGACGGCTGGTGAAGCTCGGTAACTCGCTCAGTCCCAGGTTGATCTTGACTGTGGCACCAGTCTGGGGAATTGAAGTCACCCGGTCCTTCCACGCCGCATCGACCTGGTCGCCAAGCAGGCGAAGGGTCGCCCGCGGATCGGCGTTCGATACGACGACGGGCGCTTTGAGTAAATCGCCGCCTTCGAGTTCCACGCCCTCTCCAGGCAGGATGCGCCCTACGGGGACACCTGCCGCCACCACGGCGCCCGAATCCCGGGCGATGTCGCAGAGTATGAAGGATACCATGCCCATACCGCCTTGAACATACCCCCACATGCCGGGCATGCCGCCCATGGTTCCCGTGGAGTGAAAAACGTGGACGGAGGCTGTCCCGGGCTCATAGGGACTTGCGTTCGTCCCGATCACCCCCTGTCCTATCAACGCCATCCGAAGGCGCTCGTCCTCGAGATACCGTTCGACGTACTCGACCATGGACCATTCGAAGAGCAGGTTGATGGCCTCCCGATCGCCGTTGAGCCGTGTTTCGATCTGTTCCCGGGTAGGCGCCCTGCCGATCCAGATGTCTCCTTCTCCCAGCGGCCTAAGGGCCTCACGTATGCGTTTCATGGGCGCGTACATGGCCTCGAAGCCGGCCACGTCCCGTGGTGACAGGCGGCGTATTTCCTCCCGGCAGCGATCGTCATCCTCCCATAACTGTATACTCGACCCATCCTCGAACGGGACGAACATCCCTGCCTCCGCGGGCGTCCAGCGATAGCCATAACGTAGAAAGTCGAGTTCCTCGATCACCAGGGGATGGAGCAGGCCGGCCAGGTAGGCGCAGGGCGACACGCGGTATCCCGGCCAGGTCTCTTCTAGCGTGCAGGCGCCCCCGATGAGCTCTCTCGCTTCAAGGACCAGTACCCTCTTGCCTGCCCGGGCCAGGTACGCCGCGCAGGTCAGCCCGTTATGGCCGGCGCCCACGACGATCACATCCCAGTCACGGTTCCTCAATGTGGATACCGGTTCGGGCAGCCCGATGCGCCCCAGCGTATCTCGACACAGGCTGTCCAGTGCCGCCACCTCTGTGGCGTTGCTTTGCTGCGATTCAGGATTCAATTTGCCTCCGCGTGCAATATGTCCCGTGACCGTCCAGTCTCGATGAGCATCAGCCATTCCACGTAAACCGTTTCAGCGCGTCCCGGTTTAATTCGAGACCAAGGCCCGGTGCGTCCGAGAGGGTGATGTACCCGTCGACGGGTTGGGGCTGACCGGTAAGGATCTGCGTGTCCGGATCCCGGTTGTGACCAGGGAAGTATTCCACCATAGGCATGTTCATGTTCGCCATGGCCAGGTGGAAGTTGGCCACCCACCCTCCGTGGGTAATCACCGGAATGTCGTTCGCGGCGGCGAGATGAACGATTCTCTGCACTTCCGTTATGCCCGCACATCGGTCCACGTCGGGCTGCCAGATATCGGCGCAACCCATCTCCAGCCACCGGGCGAAGGCGTGTTTCCCGTATTCGTTTTCTCCGCCCGATATGGGCATGGAAGCGGCCTTCCGCACTTTCACATAACCGGGCCAATCGTGGGGATGGACCGGTTCTTCCACCCAGGCGAGATCGAATTCCTCCACCATGCGAATCATCTTGATCGCGTAGTCCGCTGTGAAGGAACGGCAGCAGTCGACCATCTGCTCGATGTCATCTCCGATGGTTTCCCTGAGGGTCTTTACCACCTGGCGGTTCTTCCTCATGCCCTCTATCCCGTCGTCCTGGTTGAATCCGAAACGTTGCTTCACGGCGGTAAAGCCCTGTTCAACGTACCGCGACGCCTCCTCCCTCAGGAGTTCCAGGTCGGGATCGCCCTGCGGACTTGCGTAAACGTATAGTTCGCTGGCATAGGCGCGAAGCCTGTCCCTGGTTCTTCCGCCCAACAGGTTGTACAACGGCTGGTTCAGGTACCGGCCCTTCAGATCCCACAACGCCGTGTCGATGGCGCTGATGGCGCTGCTGGTGACGCCCTCCCGCGCCTGGGATATGCAGAAGCGGTGCATCTTCTCCCACAGCCAGTCCGTGCGCATGGGATCCTCTCCGATCAGCAGGGGAGCGAGGACCTGTTCCAGGATGGGATAAACACCCGGCAGGCCGTAGCCCTTCTGTGTGACGCCGGTCACGCCCTCGTCGGTTTCGATTTCGATGATGAGCGCGCTGGGTCCATCGGGATTCTTCGGCCTGGTTTCAGGCGGGGCATCATACTTCAGGTCCGCATAGTGGTAGATGGGATTGATGGAATGCTTGGTGTACGGCGTCGGGCCGGAACCCGGCATCTTGACCGGGGTGACCCGGATTCGGGTGATTTTCATGATGTGCTCCTGTTCGTGCGGTTTTCCCTAAATCAGGTTCGGCAACAGCGGATGGTTCCTGTTATCCAGTGGAAGCCCGATGCGACTACCCGATAGATGGGCGCCGTAGATGCCGTGAATCATTTCCAGGGCCCAGCGGCCGTCGTAGCCGCTGTTTACCGGCCTGCGTCCCTCCCGCCTCGCTTCGAACACGTCGCGGACGACGGCGACGTTGGCCGCCGTCTGGAGCGCGGCCATGGGCGGCTGCTCGTCCGTTGGCAACTCCAGGGCTTCCGCGGTAACGTCTCGCACTCCCACATCGTCATCCGGATGCCATACGGGGGACTCGTATATCCGGATTTGCTGGGAAGCATCATGAACGGTCATGATTCCTTCTGACCCGTATATCCACATACCATACCTGTGGAGATGATTCGCCTGGTTGCGGCGTGTTTCAAAGGTAGCCGTCGCTCCGTGCCCGAAACCATACATGGCATGGATGGCATCGCCGGCAATGAGCCCCAGCTCTTCCGGTCCTTCGACGGCGTCTTGCAGGGTCGCGGATCGGCCGCCGGCCATCGTCACGGTCGCCTGTACCCAGGCGGGATTCCTCCCCAGGAGGAACCGCAGCATATCGAACAGGTGGGTGCCCAGCACCATCAGGTCCTCGCCGCCCCCACGGTGATCTTCTTTACCGTTCATGCGCACGTTGAGTATATCGCCGATCGCTCCTTCCGCCAGCAGCCTGCGTGCATGCCACGCTGCGACGTGCATTCGTCCCTGGTGGGCGATACCCATCATGATACCGGCTTGCTCGCAGGCGTCGATCATGGTATCGGCTTCAGCCAGGGACCGGGCAATGGGTTTTTCCAGAAATATACACGCGCCCGCTTCAGCGACGGCCAGGGTCATCGCAACGTGCTGGTCAAGCCACCGGGGGCAGATGCTCACGATATCGAACCACTCGTTTCGCAGCATTTCCCGGTAGTCCGTGTACAGGTTCTCCACGCCCAGGCGTCTTCCCGCTTCCTGCAGACCGTCCGGGTCGTCATCGGCCACTGCTACGATGTCCACGTCCTCCATTTCGAGATACACCGTGTCCAGGCCGTGGCCATAGTTTCCTCTTCCGGTACGACCGATCACGCCAGCCCGGTAACGTCTGTCCATTACATCCCTTTCCCGGAGCCTATCGCTCTGGACGGTCTCACGGGACCGGCATCAGCCAGCCCGCCAGGTTCATTATCAACAGTATGCCCAGTATGACATAGTCACGCCAAATGAATGGAAAGGAAAGAAACTCCGTTCTCCGGCCTTTCATGCCGAAACCCTTGGATTCGAGTGCCATCGATAGCAGGTCGGTATCCCGAATGGCGTACACGAATATGGGCACCAGCAGCGGCACGTATTTCCGTGCTCGCTGCAACACGTTCCCGCTCTTGAGGTCAAGGCCCCGAGCCTGTTGTGCCTGGACGACCGTGCCTATACGGGTAAAAAACAGGGGAACGAGGCGAAAGGCAAGAGAGAGCGCGAAGCTCACGGCGAAGGGCAGTCCAATGGCCCTGAGCCCGAAGGCGAACTCCTCCACTTTCGTGCAGGATACGAAGATCATGCCGGAAATGAGCATGGCCTCGAGACGAAAACCCATGGCGAATCCGAATCGAATGGACTCCACGGACAGTGTAAGCAGTCCAAAAGACCAGAAGGGTTCGCCGACGCGTTTGAACAGCGACCAGGAAACGACGCTGAACACCAGTACGGTGATCATGAGCGGAAGGATGCGCCGAAGGTTTTTGAAAGCGCTGGCCGAGCGGGCCAGTAACAGCATCCCCGCCAGGATGCTCAGTTGATACCAGGGCGACTGGAAGGCTACCGTGAGGATCAGCAGCATTGCCAGTCCCACGATCTTGGTCGAGGGATGGAGTCTATGAAGCAAGGTATCCGCGGGAATGTAGAGCACCATGGGCGAGCCTGTGAACCTGACGTGTTCCGAGTCAGCCTGGAACTATTCGTCCAACCTTTCCAGGCTGGCGGCGATCTCTTCGACGGACCGCACGACGAGTCCGAATTCGTACCCGATGCGTACGGCTTCGGGCGCTTCCAGATACAGCGATTCAAGCAGCTCCGGATCTTGGAAACACGACCGGACGTCCCCGTCCCGGACGACACGTCCCCCGGACATGATGATGCAGCGGTCGGCATACTCGGCGACGACCCACATGGAGTGGGTGATGATGATGACCGTTTTCCCGGAATCGTTCAGTCTGCGGATCAGGCCCAGGATGGCGACCTGGCCGTGGTAATCCAGCCCCGTTGTCGGTTCGTCCAGGACTAGAATGTCGGGGTCCGTGGCCAGCACGGAAGCCACGGCCAGTTGCTGTCTCTCTCCCCGGGTCAGGTTGAAGGGATCCGCATCTTCACGGCCGGCCAGACCGGTTAATTCCAGGGCTGCATCCACCTTTTCACTGATCACTTCTTCCGCCAGACCGTAGTTTCGAGGGCCGAAGGCGATTTCCTCCAGAATGGTATTTGCGAATATCTGGTGGTCCGGATTCTGGAATACGTACCCGACGCGGCGCCCAAGTTCGGGAAGGGTCCACTCCGAAGTGGACGTCCCCAGGACCTCCACACTCCCTTCCGTCGGAGCGTGCAGTCCGTTGAGGTGCTTGGCAAGCGTCGTCTTTCCACAGCCGTTCTGGCCGACCAGGGCGACAAACTCGCCGGCCATGATATCCAGTGAAACGCCGTCCACAGCGGGCGGCGAGTCCCCGTACCGAAAGACCAGGTTGTTGATGTGAACGACGGAATGGTCTGACTTTGGCTTCCGACTGCCGTCCAGGTTCTCCTGGGCGGAAGCTTTGACACGCCATCCTGCCGAACGGACCCGGGCCGCGGCGTCCGGAATCGTCAATGCGTCGGTCTCCAGCCCCAGCTCGGCGAGCAGGGCGGTGGTCTGGAGCGGCCGTACGCCATGCCGTTCTACGTGTTGTGGGTCGGTGAGAATCTCATCTGGCGGTCCCACGCATACGATTCGTCCTTCGTGCATCAACACGATCCGGTCCGCGGTCAGTACGTGTTCGGTCTCATGCTCGACCAGGATGATGCCCTCTATTTCCTTCCGCAGGACCTGGGCAAGCTGGAAGATGTCCCTTTTGCCCAGGGGATCCAGGTCGGTCGTCGGTTCATCCATAACGACCAGTGCAGGTTTGCCGGCAAGTACCGATGCGATGGCCAGCCGCTGTTTTTCACCGCCCGACAGGCTGGAGGGATCCCTTTGTTCGAAGCCCGACAAACCGACGCGGTTCAGCGCTTGTTCGACGCGGTTTTGCATTTCATCGCGGTCCACGGCGAAATTCTCGAGCGCGAAAGCCGTTTCCAGTTCGACGTTGGTGGAGAACAGCTGTGCCTCGAAGTCCTGGAACACCAGGCCGACGATACGAGCCATTTCGTAGACCTGCGGATGGTTGGTCTTCTGAGTGCCGGCTACCTGGAGATCGCCTTCCAACCTGCCCTTTATGAACGAGGGTATGAGGCCGTTGAGGCATCGGCACAGGGTGGATTTTCCCGCGCCGGTTTCACCAACGATGACGGTGAATTCGCCGCGGTGATGGCTGTAAGTGATCCCGTTTAGCGCGGGAAGCGTGGTGCCCCGGTAGGTGAAGGAAAGATCGTTTAATTCAAGGATAGGCTGATTCAAGGGATTTGATTTATGAGGGAATCCAATCGTGTTGGGTTGCATTACTATTAATCGTTAAGAAGGAAACCCGACTCTATGTTCCGGTCAAGGGATAAGTCCAAACATTTGGCACAGTTATATACGCGAAACCCTGCCGATTTCACAAAGGTGATATTGATTAGCTCAAGCTATGACTCGAACTATTCGATTTGCGCGAAATCTTTGCTAAAGCTGGGAACTTGTCCAAGTGATCATCGTACAAGAACACATACGTTTAGCATCTAGTTTACCAGAATTCTGAACAGAAAGGAGATGTTTCATTTTGTATTTTTACAAATTGCCGTGGAATTGCTTCATGGCAAGGAATCCAAGTGGTGTCTCGAATCGTGTCGTTCATGAAGTTTATGGGAGTGTATCGAGCCAGCCAAATGAATATCGAAAAGGAAACAAGATATCGAAGGTGTTTATAGCCATTATGATATGCCTAAGCATGGATGCTGGAGGAATAATGGCTCAAGAGCACTACATGGGACAAACTATCGAGCAGATTCTCGAATTGCCGGAAGAAGAAATCGACCTGGGTATTGCGTGTCTGGTGCTCGCAAAAGATGCTTATCCCCAGCTTGATATAGCGAGATTCGATTACATCTTGGACTATATGGCCGACAGGATTGACAGGCTGATGCAGGGAGCAGTCGATCCGGAATCACGTATTGGCATGATGAATACCTATCTCTATCGGTCCGGGTGGTGGAACGATTCCCTGACCTTTACCTATGATTTGGATGACTTGAAGGGCGCACAGAAAGAGAACCAGTTCTTAAACGGCTACCTGTCGACCAGGACCGGGTCGTGCATTACCATGCCGATGCTGCATCTAGTATTGGCGGACAGGTTGGGTTGGCCAATGAAAGCATCGCGCAGCGTCCGGCATTTCTTCCTGCGATACGTCGCTGATGGCTTTGAGAGGAACAACATTGATGCAACGGTGGGAGGAGGATACCGCCCTGACGAATTATACAAGGAAGAAGCGGGTATTCCCGAGAAAGCCATCGAAAACGGGGTATACCTGCTCAGTTTGTCCAAGAAGGAGTATATCGCTTCATTGCTCTTGAATCAAGCAAGGCATTTTCATGAGAGTGAAGCAGATCTGCACAAAGCCGTACATTTACTGCGGTTGGCCCTGGCAACGGATCCGACGTTTGCCAGCGCCCATTGGAATCTGGGTCATTACTATTATCTGTTGGCACGGCAGTTGGAACAAGAGATGGAAGGTAAGTTGATGGCCGCAAAAGTTAACTTTGAAATCAGTAGACGGGCTATGGAAGATGCGCCCGGTCTCGATATGAGTTCTCCGGGCAGTTCACCGGGATCTCCTGGACCGGAGGAACTACATACGATTGATCCCGATTCCGGGATGACGTCCCCCATGACCGAATTCCAGACTATCTTCCCTCAACCCTTTCCTAAGCCGGGATCAACGGGCCAACCAATCGACGTACCCGATCCTGGCCTGGCTCCATCGGGATCCGATTATCAAACCGAACTGCAACGGATCCGAGCATCTTATTTACCAAAACTCGAAGAAATGTTGCAAAGTTCGCGTTGGCATAGAAACAAAGCCAGGGAATTGGGTATAGTACTGAAACTACCGGACACCTATTATCTTCGTCAGGCGGAGAGTATCGAAAAGTTCCGACGTACAGGTAAGTACTGATTTTCACATCTCGCCAGAAAGGAGTGCATATGTTACGCAGAAGTGTATTTTTGATATTTTTGGTTGTATCAACCGGTCTTGTAAATCTAGTTCACGCCGAACGCATGTACAGCAGTGGGGTTGGCCGCTTCGTCACGCCCGATCCGGTGCTCAATACACTGGACCCGAGCACATTGTTAAGAATCAGCATACGCACCGATAAAGGGAGGATGTTCAGCAATTCTCCTTATGTATATGGCTTTAACAACCCTCTCCGATACGTAGATCCCGATGGTAGATGGTCTAAAGAGGTGCACAATAGGATCCTGACCGGCGCATTCAAAGGACTATTAGACAGTCGTCAGATCAAGATCCTTCAGTCGGCAAGTGCTTATGTCGATAAAGGTCAAAGCAGGGAAGGATCATACAAGCACGCGATGCGAAGTCCGGGTCAAAGTGCCGAAGAAGCCAAGCAGCTTATGAATGAGTTTATGGATAAAAAGCTGAATGAGTTTATGACGAAGGATGGCGACGAGGCTCTTAATGCCTTAGGAGAGGCTTTACATCCAATCATGGATTCTACCTCACCTGTTCATGAAGGGTTTCAAGTATGGCTGGGACTAGATACTCCACTCGGTTTAGCAGTAGGCGTTTGGCATTACATTCAGGAGAGATCAATATCAGACGAGAAGCTCGTGGAGACTGAAGAGAAAATTCGGCAGTTTTACATAGATGTTGTTAGAAAGAAAAAAGAAGCGGAAGAACGAAGGTGAACTGACCTATGGTTCTTTTAAGAAAAACCTTGATTTGGTCGCTCTCGATTTGGTCCCTTTGGTCCCTTCTGGTTTGTTCGTTGTATTTTTTTCCATTGACGAATAGCGCTATTGACCAAGTCAGAGGTATAGTTTTAGCAGTGATGCTACTTCCTGGAATGGTGGTAGTCATTCCTTCGCTTATAGGGATATCAGTGACCGGGTTTATGAATCATAATATAGATATGGGTCTGGTCACAATTGCCAGTTTTCTTGTGAATACCGGATTGCTGTATCTGTTTTTCTTGGTCAAAGCGAAATTCAAAATCCATAAATCAAAGAATAGAAATCTGAAATAGGCTAAGTCCGCGGACAGATGATTCTTCTAACAAAAACCTTGCTTTGGTCGCTCCCGCTATGGTCCCTTCTGGTTTGGGTGAATCACTCTACCGTATTGACGGACAGTCTTCTTGATCAAATCAGAGGTTCATTGGTTGTGTTGGAGATGCCTGGACTAGCTTTAGTTATTTTTGTGTCGCAGAACGTACATAATATTGACGAATACATGGTTTTAATCGCCAATTGTCTGTGGTATTCTGGTTTGTTGTATTTGATTTTTTGGATCAAAGAGAAATCCAAAAGTCAGAGAAACAAGATCTGAAATAGGCTTATGTCCCTCGCGATCGAGCCTTTTCATATCCGTAATGATCATTCGCCCTTTCCGGGCTTACGAGTCCGTCCCTGATGTCTTTCTCTACGCGCTTTCTGCCGCGTTCGGCGGGGTCTCCCCATCCACCACCGCCGGGTGTCTCGATTCGCAGGACGTCGTTCCTGTAAAGTTCAGTGTGCGTCTTGGTCGGTATTTCCTTTTCGTGTCCATCTGAGGCAACGACGTAACAGTGGGCACCCGTCGCGTTCCCCCCGCCTTCCAGGCCCCAGGGCGTGAACTTGCGGCGATCGGATCCCAGCGTGATGATCGTGCGGTCGCCCAGGCATTTCAACTCACGCATCATTCCGCATCCGCCGCGCTGTCGTCCCGGACCCTCGGTGTCCGGTAGCAACCCGTACCTTTCGACCTGCAACGGGTATGTGCGTTCCATGATTTCGACGGGCGCGTTCCGCGTGTTGGTGAGATGGGTGTGTACGCCGTCATCGCCGTCGAGGTCGGACATGGCGCCCTGCCCGCCGGCGTAGGTTTCAACGTAATTGTAGTACTCCCGCGTCACGGGATCCATACCCCCGATGTTGACCAGGTTCATCTCTCCGCTGCAGGCCGCGCACACCCGGTCGGGGGCCGCCTGGTACAGCGCGCCCATCAGCACGTCCACGACGCGCTGGTCCGTCAGGATATTGGCATTGCCGACCGCGGCCGGGTACGTGGCCTGCAGGATGGAGCCCTCGGGGGCGAAGATGTCCAACGGCCTGTATGCCCCGGCGCAGGCGGGCAGATCCGGATCGATTACGGCCTTGCAGACGTAGCTTATGCAGGAAGCGGCCGCCGGCAGTCGCGCGTTTAACGGACCCAGAACCTGGTCGCTGCAACCGGAGAAATCAGCGCGCAGTTCGTCGCCGGTGATGGTCAGGGTGACCGCGATCTTTACTGGCGTATCGGTGACGCCGTCGTCGTCCAGGAAATCCTCAAAGGTATACTCACCATCCGGCAGCGTTTTCAGACCCGCCCGCATCCGGCGTTCTGCATAGTCCTGGATCTCGTCCAAGTAAAAAATGACTTCATCCAGAGATTCCCGGGACATGAGTTCGCTTACCCGCTGCTGGCCGATCTGTGCACAGGCGTACTGGGCCATCAGGTCACCCCGCACTTCGTACTGTGTCCGCACGTTCTGGTTGATCAGCTTGAATACATCTTCATTCAACTCTCCCGCCCTGAATATGGGCAACGGAGGGATCTGCAGTCCCTCCTGGTAGATCTCCGTGACGCCGAAGGGCATGCTGCCGGGGGCGAATCCGCCCATGTCCACGTGATGGGCGGTCGAGGCTGCCAGCGCCACTGCGCGTCCCTCATGAAAAATGGCGGATACCAGGGAGACATCCGGCAGGTGACCGGGTCCTTCCGGGTACGGCAGGTTCGTAATGTACACGTCACCCGGACGCATGGTCGATACGGGATACTCCTCCAGGATGGATCTGACCACGCCGGGCATCACGCCCAGGTGGAGCGGCACACCCGATTCGGCCTGGGCTAGGATTTCTCCCGAAGGCTGAACAATGGCCGCGGAGCAGTCACGGCGATCCTTGATATTGGTGGAATAACTGGTGCGAATGAGGGCGGCGCACATTTCTTCCGCGATGCCCGTCCATCGATTGCGCATCAGTTCCAGGGTGATTGGATCGGTCTTCATGGGGTACCCAAACCGGTTATGGTAATCTGGTTCCAGGCATCGACGCATGCGTTCTGATTGGGCCGGATCAGCGTCGTGGAATCGAGCTGTTCGATTATCGCCGGCCCCACGATGCGGTGGCCCGGGCGGAGCCCGGTTCTGCTGTAGATGGGTGTATCAACCCAGTTTCCGGTAAGGTAAACGGGGCGAATGGAACCGGGCATGGGAGTATCCGATTCTGTCCGTTCCGAGGGTTTACGCTGGTCATCGGCGATCGGAACCTCCACGGATACCCAGATGGTCACGAGTTGCACCCGCTGGTCGCGCCGGGCGAAGCCGTACTGCCGCTCATGTTCGACGTGAAAGGCGGATTCGAGTTTTGCCAGATCGACGGGTCCGCCTGGCAGGTCGATCGGAATGTCGTAGCCCTGGCCCGCGTACCTCAGGCCCACGCGCCGGCTTATGACCGGACTGTTTCCCTCTGTCGACGTTTCCAGGTCCCCTAACGCTCGTTCGGTCAGTTCTTCCAGTATCTGGTCGAATTCCCCCGCGTCCAGCCGGTTCAACAGTTCCACGTGGGTCTGGATCTGGTCCGACCTCAGGTTGGAAAAAACCAGGCCCACCGCCGAAGCGACCCCCGGAGCGACAGGAATGACCACGTCGCGTATACCCAGTTCCAGGGCGAGTTCGACCCCATGGAGCGGTCCCGCGCCGCCAAAGGGCATCAGCGTGAACAGACGGGGGTCGTACCCGCGTTCCACGGTGAGCTTGCGGATGGCCGCCGTCATGGAGGCGTTGATCACTCGGATGATGCCTTCGGCCGCTTCTTCCACTGAACAACGCAACCGGCTCGCGATCTTGTCCTCGATCACCTTCCTGGCCGCCGACGGGTCCAGGGTGATGGCGCCGCCCAGCAGGCTGTCTGTCGAGAGTCGGCCCAGCACGAGGTTCGCGTCTGTCACCGTGGGATCGGTGCCGCCCGTCCAGTAGCATGCGGGGCCCGGTACGGCGCCCGCGGATTGTGGACCCACGCGCAGGGCTCCGCCCGAATCGATCCACGCGATGCTTCCGCCCCCGGCGCCGATCGTGTGGATGTCCATCATGGGCGCTTTCAAGGCCAGTCCGTCGATCTCCGCATTCTTTGCGAAGGCGATGGCGCCCTCGTGAATCATGGCCACATCGAAACTCGTACCTCCCATGTCGGCCGTGATAAGGTTGGGCCGGTCGAGCCGCTTCCCGATTTCCTCGCCGGCCACCACGCCGCCGGCCGGTCCCGACAGGATCGTATGCACGCAGTGATCGGCCGCGTTTTCCGAGGACGTAACCCCGCCATTGGATTTCATGACGTAGAGCGGCGCCTCGATAGACGAGTCCGCCAGGGCATCACCCACCTTCTTCAGGTAATTCGTCATTACTGGTTGAACGTAGGCGTTCATGGCGCAGGTGCTGAACCGCTCGTACTCGCCTTCTTCGCGGCTCATGTCGGAGGAGAGGCAGACCGTGGTATCCGGAAGCGCCTGGCGCAGCGCTTCGCCGACGGATTGTTCATGCCCGGGAGTGATATGACTGTGAAGGAATCCAACGCCAACCGCTTCGATGCCATCTTCCCTGAGTGCCCCGATCAGTGCATTCAGTCGATCCAGGTCGACGGGCAGCTCTTCGGATCCGTCGTGACGGGTTCGCTCCGGCAGTTCGTAGCGCAGGGACCTGGGTACGAGAGCGGGGGTTCGACGAACACGCATGTTGTACAGGTGGGGCCGATCCTGCCGCTGGATATGCAGCACGTCCCGGAATCCCTCGGTGGTGATGAAGGCCGTAAGGGCGCCCCGTCGCTGCAGGATGGTATTGGTGGCCACCGTGGTGCCGTGAATCAGGAACAGGATATCATCGCTGGTGAAACCCGCTTTGGCGACGAGTCCCTTGACGCCCGCCACCAGTGCCCTGCTCGGATCGGCCGGCGTACTCGGCACTTTGTCGAATACCAGCCGGCCCGTGTCGGGGTCGGACAGGACGAGATCGGTAAACGTGCCGCCCGTGTCTATGGCGATTCGAATGCTCATGGAAGATCACACAGTGTTTTCGTCTAGTGGGAAATCGATGCGTACGTTGCCGTTCTTCTGCGAAGCGAGAAACCCCAGGATAATCTCCAGGGTGTTCCGTGCCGCGCGGGGCGGAGAAATCGTCTTGCCGCCATTTTCCATAACGTGAACGAGGTCCCTGACGGCGGCTGCCGAGTTGAAATGCGTGGGGCTGTCCGGCACGACGGTCTGGATTCCGTTGCCCGTATCGAGTTCGTAGTGGTACTGGTGAATAAACATCCACCCGTCGGTCCCGTCCAGTTCGTAGCCTCCCCGGGTCTCCATTCCCTTAGATCCGTTGTAGAAGGCCCGTACGCCGTTCTTGAAACGGATGAAACCGGAGCATCCCGGTTCCAGGTCCGCGTTTCTTCCGCCATCACCCTGGTAGGGCCAGTAGTCCTCGTAGCCTTCGTCGAGTTCGGCGAATACCCAGGCGGGTTCCGATCCGGAAAGAAAACAGATCATGTCGATCATGTGCGTGCCGTTTCGGAACAGGATGGCCCGGGGACCGCCGAAGTTGAGCGTGATGCGTTTTAATTGGCCAATCACCCCTTCGTCGAGCAGTCTTTTTACTTCCCGGTAAACCGGTAACCAGCGGCGGGTGTGGTTGATGGTCATGGCCACCTGCCCGTTTTCCACTGCCGCGATCATCCGATCGGCGTCCGCCAGCGTGGTCGCGATCGGTTTTTCGCAGTATATGCCGCGGACACCCGATTCGACCGCGTCCACGACGATGTCCGCGTGACGGTGGTCCGATGTGACCACGCTCAAAATATCGGGTTTGCATACTTCAAGCATCTCGCGGTAGTCCGTAAATCCCCGTAGACCGGGAGAGGTGCCCGACCAGTCTTCAAGGGCGTCCTGGATGAGATTCTCCTGCAGGTCGCAGACCCCTGCCAACTCCGTATACGGCAGGTGGGCGTAAGCCGGCGCATGACAGTGGGGCATTTCGTAACCCAGCCCGTGGTCGCCATCCAGGAGGGGCCGCCCCGCCCCGATTCCGCTCAAGCCCACCACGCAGGCCCTGTATCTACGATCGCCAGTCATAGCTGTCCTTTCTGTGGCCAGGTGCCACTACTGAATGGGTGATCTGGTCGTACGAGTCGGTCATGACGCGTCCCTCCATCGTTCGACCTGCGCTTCGTCCAGGGTGACGCCAAGACCCGGACCATCCGGTACCCTGGCGTTGACCGGGCCGAGATCCAGCGGGGTCTCGATCAGATCGCCTTCGTGGTACAGCGGACCGAGGAGGTCTCCGGGATAGGTCTCGCTGTCGATGGCTTCCACGCTGGCAGCCAGGTGCAGCATGGCAGCCGTGGCGATTCCCAGTTCGAGATTGCTTCCCATGTGACAGCGCAGCCCCGCCGCCGTGGCCAGGTACGTGATGCCCAGGGTCTGGCCGATGCCCCCGTTCTTCCCCGGATAGACGCTGATGATGTCCGCGGCCTGCCGTTTAGCTGTCTGCCACGCATCGTGCAGCGTGAAGACGCTTTCGTCGGCCATGATGGGTATGGTCGTGCCCGTCCTCAGCAGGGCGACTTCATCGTCATAATCCGGCGCGGTGGGTTGCTCGGCGAACAGGATGTCCAGCGGTTCGAGCAGGCGCAGCATCCGGCGAGCTACCGCCGGCGGCCACCCGCAATTCGCATCGATGCCGATTCTGATGTCCGATCCCGCCAGCGCGCGTATCGCGCGTACGCGTTCGAGATCCTCCCCGGGGTCGATCCCGACTTTCACCTTGAGGCACTGCACGCCCCATTGCAGGAATTTTTCGGCGAGGGATACGGAAGTCGGCACGTCGAAGGCGCCGACCACCATCTTCATGGGAATCTCCTCACGGACCTTCCCGCCCAGAAGCTGGTAGAGCGGCTTCCCCGCGATTTTACCCGCCAGGTCCCACAGCGCCATATCCACGCCCGCCTTGGTGAAGGGGTTGAGCTTGATGATCTCATTCATGACACCGCAGAGCCTGTTCACGTCGGCCGGATCCTCCCCCTTCAACGCGGGGTCCACCAGGTCCCGGATCGCGGCGGAGCAGGAGGCGGAGGTTTCCCCGCTCCAACGCGGCGCTACCGTGGCCTCGCCCAGTCCGGTCAATCCCTCGTCCGTGTGAACCCGGAGAACAACGTAGGGGGAGACGATGTGTTCGCCGTGGGCGGTTTTTGTGGTCATGCCCTTTTTCAACGGTACTTCGATGGGAATGGCTTCCACACGGGTTATCTTCATGTTCCGCTCCGTTTCCGGTTAAATCTGGGGCCTGTATCAATCGCCGGGTTTCATCTAAGCCATTCATCCCTGTGTTCGGCGACGAAGTGGTCGTCGTTGAGATGGGGATAGGCATGGTATACCCGGTCTATTTCCTCGAACTGGCCAGGCGAAAGGATTTCTTCCGGGTTGAGGCACCAGATGCCCTCGAGCAGGCCCTGTCTGCGGAGTACCTCGTGAATACCGGGAATGCACCCCGCGAACTGGTGGCCTGGATCGAAGAAGGCTGCGTTACAGTCCGTGACCTCGATCGATCGGGTCAGCAGGCATTGCGGTACCGCCTCGCCGGAGGCGGAGGAGACGTGGCATTCCTCCAGCATCTCCACCGCTTTTCGGGTCCATGCGGCCCAGTGTCCCAGCAGTCCGCCCTTGAACCGTATCGGCCTGCGCGTGTCGCCGCACTGGAAGGCGTGTTCCGTCAAGAGATCCATGACGATGTTGTCGTCGTTGCCGGTATAAAGGGTAATGTCCTCGTGCCTGCCCGAATCGGCCAGCGCCCGCACGACATCCAGCGTGTAGTACCGGTTGAACGCCGCGACCTTGATGGCTACGACGCCTTCCAGTTCGACGAAACGCCGCCAGAAGTCGTAGGTCAGCACCAGGCCGCCGAGGACCGGCTGCAAATAGAATCCCATAACGGGAATGATGTCCGTAACAGCCCGGCAGTGATTAATGAGTTCAACGTTCGTGGCGCCTTTCATGGCGGTCAGGCTGAGCAGGCCGGCATGGTAGCCGAGGGACCGCGCCGTTGCCGCTTCCCGGGTCGCTCGCGCCGTCCGACCGCAGATCCCGGCGATCTGTATGAAATCCGCCGGTGCTTCTCGTTCCATCACCTCCGCCGCCAGCTGGAGTACCGGTTCATAGAGGCCGAAGGCGGGATCCCGGATTTCGAACTGGGTCGTATGAACGCCCACGGCGAGTCCACCGGCACCGGCCGCGATGTAGTACCGCGACAGGGCCCTTTGCCGCCGTTCATCCAGCCGCCTGTCCGCCGTGACGGCCAGGGGATGGGCCGGGATCGCCACGCCTTGTTGCATGGCCTTCCTGATCGGCAGGGGCATTCCGTCCTTCATGGGTATGACTCCTTCATACAACCAATCGCGGTTTGTAGGCAAACTTCGTCTATCGCGTTAGCCTATCGCGTTATCGAGTGTCAGGTTCCAGTCTTCAGAATCGCCCGGTGCGGGATTCGTACCCCGTGGGTTTATCCAGGCTGCGGCCCCCGGTACGGATCCAGTGAGCGACCCATTCCACGATCCGCTCCGTGGGGATATCCGGCCTGCCCAGCCTGTCGAACAGTTTTTCGACGTTACCGAGCAGCGCGGTATCGCGTTCCTTCCCCATGAAAAGAGGTTCCCTGTCCAGTCGCCGGCCCAGCGACATGGCCATTTCGCGGACGGAGAGTACGTCCGGCCCCGTCATGTTCAGGATAGTGGCGGGACAGCTGCAAAGCGGGAACATGCGCGCGAGATAGCCGTTGGCGTCTCCCTGCCAGATCTGGTTCACATGGCCCATGCCCAGGTCGATCGGTACGCCATCATGGACCTTACGGCCCAGGTCGTGGACAATGCCGTATCGCAGCTCCGTGGCGTAAAAAAGCCGGACGATCAGCAGGGCGGTCCCTTGTTCCAGGCACAGATGCTCGGCGATGCGTTCCCCGCCGAGGCGCGACTGGGCGTACTCGCCCACCGGTCCGATTTCCGCGTCCTCGTCCGCGCCGCCCGCCGTGACCGGCGTATAGGCGTACACGTTGCCTGAACTGACGTAGATGACGCGGGACCGGGCGTACCGCCGCATGATCCGGCCGGGCAGCCATGCGTTCATGGCCCAGGTCATCGACGTGTTCCCCGTGGCTCCGAACTTGAACCCCGCGAGAAAGAGTACATCAGGCGCATCCGGCAAACGGGCCAGTTCTGATTCGTTGAGCAGGTCCGCTTGTACGACTTCCACGCCCAGGTTTTCAAGGTAAGCCCTGACCTTCGTGTCGCTGAACCGGGAGACCCCGATGACCCGCCGGGCGCCGGCCCGGACGAGTAGTTCCGCGAGGGTCGGTCCCATCTTTCCGCCTGCGCCCAGGATCAGCACATCGCCATCCAGTTCCGATACGGCCTGGACTACGGGCGGCGACGGGCACGTCATCTGGTCGATCAGCATCCCCTCGCTCGTGATCAGATCACGCATAGGCGGCCCTGTCGGGTGGTGCGGTAAAAAAAGCGGGCGGTGCGAAATACTTGAACATCCCGAAACCCGACTCCAGGTCCCTTTCCGTCCAAACCAGGTCGGTCTCACAGTAGGACAAAGATCCGTGCCCGGGAGGCGAGTGTTCGGGATGAGCCAGGAAGTCGGTCCGCGGCCATATGCTCCTATGCCGGAAACACACGCCCTGTAGGAAGTTGTCCCAGATGAATTCCCGCATGTGGGAAAAGGTCCGCTGGTACCTCGTGCCCCCGCCCCATTCGACATAGGGCGCCAGGCCTCCGTCCAGATCCTGAATTTCTTCGATAGACAGGGGTTGTCCGCTGCGAAACAGTATCGCATCGCAGTTTGGGTCGACCATGATCCATTTCCCGTATTCATCGAGCCATACCTCGGCCACGAAATGACCGTTATAGGCGTTCGGCGTACCCATGAGCGCCGCGCAGCGCGCTGGGATACGCAGGGCCTGGCAGGCACTGACAAAGGTCACCGCGTAGTGCACGCACATGGAGATGGGCCGCTCGTTATTGTGACCGCGCTGGCTGCCGCCCCAGGCAAGTATGGTTTCCGCGTCCCAGGGCGCGTAGACCGGCGCCCGGTTCGAACCTGAATGCTCCCAACTGGAAGCCAGCCATGAAGCCAGGTCCCGAACCTGGGTCAAGCGGTCCGTGGTATTACGGACCCGGCTGGGAATACATTCCCACAGCGACTGGGCTCGTGGATGGTCGGCGGACTCCCACGTCATCTTCGGCGGCGGGTCGTCCTCGCCTTCATGAAGCCGCATCCGCACGCAGTAGTTCCCCGTGCACGCGTTCAGGTACCCCATCCGTTCAGATCGCCAATGCGCTCCACCGTCATCGGTCAAGGAGCTGTTCGACAGAGAGCCGCCGGATTCCAGGGCGAGCGACCATCCGGTCATGGCGTTTTCCTCGGTCCACAACTCCACCACGTTGGTCCCGGCGCGCAGGTCGCCGGCTTTCACGGTCCGTTCGTACCAAAGGTAATGCAGATCCGGTCCGGCGTGGATCGCCTCCTGCTGAATACCGTTGATGGACAGGTGCAGCGGATTGTCATCGGCCCGATGGGGCCGGACCAGTACCCACAGGATCGCGTCGAATCCGGTAGCCGGCAATTCCAGGAATACGCGGGCCCGCCGGAAAGCCGTCAGTTCCTCGCACAGCAAGGGTATGACGCGGCCTGCTTCAGTGTGATACATTCTGCTCATTGCTTTACCAAGTAACAGCCTGTGGTTGGTTGCGTCAAGATCGGACGGGCGTTATATTGCGGCGAACGGCCCACGTACTCCATTCGATGGCATACGGCTACCGAATCCGAGGTTGGCATCGGAAGGATTCCAGCATGAAAAGAGCGGTGATATCCGGCAAAAACCAGGGCGGAGTCGTGGAAACCGACATCCCGAATCCGACAGAAAACTGGGTACTGATCAAGATACACGCGGCGCCGCTCTGTACCGAGTACAAAGGGTTCGTCGCAGGCAACAGGGCAGACTACCTCGGGCATGAAGCTTCCGGCGAGGTGGTCGAGGTCGCGCAGCCCGGAAGGGTGAAGGCGGGTGACCGGGTGGCGGTAATGCCCCAGTATCCCTGCGGCGGGTGTGCGCTGTGTCGATCCGGGGACTACATACACTGTGAAAACGTCGTCGATTTCGCCGCGTTCACCGGTTCCGACGAAGGCAAGGCGACCCTGGCCCAGTACATGCTCAAACCGGATTGGCTGCTGACTCCGATCCCCGAGGGCATGTCCTATGAGCACGGGGCCATGGCCTGTTGCGGACTGGGGCCGACCTACGGCGCGCTGGACCGCCTGCATATTCGCGGCGGCGAGACGGTCCTTATAACCGGGATGGGCCCGGTGGGCCTGGGAGGGGTGATCTGCGCCAGCCACATGGGCGCCGAAGTCATCGCCGTGGAATCCCATCCGTACCGGACGGCGAAAGCAAAGGAACTGGGCGCTGAACATGTCATCGACCCCGGTGACGACCACGCGCTGGAACAGATCCGCGACCTGACCTACGGCGCCGGCGTGGACAAGGCCGTGGACTGTTCCGGTTCACCGGCCGCCCACAGGCTGTGCATCGACGCGTTGCGCAGACGGGGGAGTCTCGCTTTCGTCGGCGAGAGCAACGGGGATACGCGGCTGGTCGTCAGTCCCGATATGATACGCAAGGGAATCGTGCTGAAGGGATCCTGGCACTACAACATGAAGGGAGCCCACGACATCATGGGAATTATCGCGCGCAACGGGGCAAAGCTGGACCGTTTCGTCACCCACCTGTTTTCCATCGATGAAATTCAGCGCGCGTGGGAGACCCAGGAAACCGGCGAATGCGCGAAAGTCGTCATTCAGCCCTGGGCCTGATGACCGGGCGCGTATCGGTCAGGGCGCGATTCACCCAACGGGAAAGACGAACATCACCATGATAAAGAGCGCAATCATCGGGGTCAGCGGCGGCAGAGCAAAGGGGTTGGCGGAGGCCTACAGGCATGTAAGCCGCGGCCGGCTGGTCGCCGTGTCGAGTCGGAAGCGGGACAGGCTCGACGCATTCGGATCAGTGTTTGACGTACCTGGGAGGTACGCGGACTTCCGCGAAATGTTCCAGCGCGAAAAACCGGACCTGGTCCACGTCAACACACCGCCTTCGGTACGCCTTGAGATCTTCGAAGCGGCGGAGGCGGCGGGCGTACCGGGCGTGCTTGTCGAAAAACCCCTGGCTATCCAGGGGGAGGATTTCCTGGCCATGCAGTATTTTGCCCGGTCGGCCCGAGTCAAAATCGCCGTCAATCACCAGTTGCACTTCCACCCGCGGCGCAACCAGCTGCAGCAGAGGGTACGGGATGGCGCCATAGGGAACCTTCGCTTCATCGAGGCCAGCGCAGGCATGAACCTGGCCTACCAGGGCACCCACGCCCTGCAGGCGATAGGGGCCTTCAACCCCGGTGCGAAACCTGTGGAGGTCTTCGGCCAGGTCTCGGGCGCGGAAGGACTGAAGACGACGCCCAAACATCACTACGCGCCGGATCAGTGCGCCGCGTCCATCGTCTACGATAACGGACTGAGCGCGCTGCTGCGCTGCGGCGGGCACGCGCCCCGCGTCGTCGACGGATCCGTAAACGTCCACAAGCGGATCGCTGTTTACGGCGACAGGGGCTTCGTGCACTGGACCATGCACGGCTGGGAATCCAGGATCGATGACGTCTACGAGAGCGGGGAACACGTCTATGCCGAGGAAGACATCCTGGGCCAGGCGGCCATGACCGAAGCCATGATCGGCTGGATAAAGGATGAGGGCGCCGTTCACCCGCTGAACATCGGTTCGGCGCTGAGCGACTTCGGCGTGGTGCTGGGGATTTACCAGAGCGCGTTGAACCGCGCGGCCGTTACCCTTCCCTTTGTGCCGCAGTCCGGGCTGGTTGGGAAACTGCGAAGCGCGCTGGATTAACCCCGCGGCCCATCGTTCACCTGCATGTACATGAACGGAGGAATGGTCAGGGCCACCACGTCGTCTCCGCCGGTGACTTCGCGGGCCTGTCCCAGGGCGTGTTCCAGGTTCGGCGCCCAGGAAACACCCAGCCTCTTCGCCGCGTAGTCGGACTTGGGCCCGGCCAGGATTACCCGGGATAGATACTTCAGTGGATAGGTGGCCCAGTACCATACGGTAAAGGGATGAAAACCGTGGTGGGCGTATTGGTTCCGGTAGCAGTCGACCAGGTGCGGATCCCGGGCGAATTGCTCCTGGAATCCTGACTGAATCTCGAATGGATCCTGGGTTTCGGGCAGCACTTCGTTCCAGAATTTCTCGTAGGCGACATGATACTCGGGGTGAAAGAATTCTAAGACCGGGTTCATGATGATGACCACGCCCCCCGGTTTCACGAAGGGCTTGTTGTAGAACCAGTTGAACACGTAACCGAGCACGTCGCTCAATACCAGGACCGGGTTGATCCGGGTACCGACTGAGTACGGACTGAGATCGGGCAGTCCGAAGACCATCGTGTCGTGCTGGTGGTCAGTCGTAACCAGCAGTTGGTCTTTCAGGGTCTGAAGGGTCGGTTCGTGCACGGCGTCGATGGATCCGGCGTTGATTTCAACGGGTAGGTAGGCGCTCTGAATCCCCTTGAAGATGTTGAAGCGTATGGACTCGGGCAGCATTTTCATGGACATGGGCGTCGTGGCCTTCAGGATTTTCTCAAACAGGTTGCACCGATCCGCCGGTTTGCTGAGATAGCGCATCATCGGGGGATAGGACGCGTTGTTCATGGCCGCCTCGAGGACCATGATGCGCGTATGTTTCAGGATGACCCGGCTGATGCGTTCGATCGAGCCGTGCATTTCGGAACCGTCGGGCTGCATGACATGGGGCTTTTCCGCAGTCATCTGGGGCGCGTGGTGGGGGGCGATGCTGTTGTAGGTGCCCAGGCCGACGGCGACGGACTTGTGCCCCCCGTTCAGGGGAATCTGGATGGAATCCACGTAGATCACGAGGTCGCTTTCGATGACCTTGCGGCTGGTCTCCACAGGCTCGCCCTGGTCGGTAGTGCCCAGCGCGACGATGTCGTCCGGGTCTTCGGCGTCGAAATTGACCAGTTGATGGGGGTGGAAGGCCTTCATGATCCGCTTGCCCAGCATGGCGGCCATTTCGCTGGTCTTCATCTTGCGATGCAGCGCGACCGCGCACATGAGTTCGATGTTCTGTTGCTTTACCCCGTAACCGTAAAGCATTTCCAACAGGGTCTCGATGGCGAGCTGGCGAATATCGGGCGGCGCGGTGGCCGGAAAAGGCTGGCAGTTGTCATCGAATGCGATCAGGACTCTGCTGTTTTCGTCGACCAGTTCTTCCATGGGCGGCATGTCCAGGGGGGCTTCGAATGCCGCTCTTACCCGGTTTGGTATGTCTTTGTTCGGGATACCAGGCAACGGCGGCGGAGGAAAGAAGACCGACGCCTCTTCGGGCAATTCGGCGTGGATGATATTGTTCCCGGAATAGGTAAGGTATTTCATCGCGCACCTCGCGTTACGAGAAGGCACAGTACTGCGTATCGGATCAAACCGAGTAGACCCGTTTTCTCTCGCCGGATCTGATGGTTGATTCAGTAATAATAGGCCTGGAATCCCGCGGTATCAACAGTTTAATCGTGATGTGTAATCGATGGCAGGTTCATGTTCGGACCGTTCCCGGCTATCGATTCGCACTTTCAATGCACAGGAGTCCATGATGACCTCATTAGACCGAAGTCTCTCCCGAAGAGGGTTTCTGAAAACCGGTATGGCCGCAACTGTTTCCGGAAGTCTCGCCAACCTCGACAGGGTCCACGCCATGCAGGAGGAAGATCAGGATACCATGGGGGAGAAAGACCTGTTTGAAGCGCTCAGAGACGCGCCTACCACACTGATTATGGACGCACTGACCCGGCTGGGCCATGACCGTACCCGGCTGGCCATGTCCCGAAATGTGCGTCCGATGATCCCGTCCAGGGGCACGATCGTGGGTCCCGCGGTGACGACAAAATACGAAGAGAGCAACGCGCCGACCACGAGGGACGATATCCGCGCATATGTTTTCCGGCCCGTGGACGAAGCGGAATCTGGTTCGATATGGGTCACGGCCAGCGGCACCACGGAAATCCTCAGTATGTTCGGCGATGTAATCGTGCTTGCCTGTCGCCAGAAGGGCCTGTCCGGCCTGGTAACCGATGGCGGCTGTCGTGACATCGAGGGCATGGAAGAGGTCGGTCTGCCGGTCTACGCGGCGGGGATCTGCCTGTACGGACCGGGATCGGTGATCCGTCCGGTGGCCGCCAACGTACCCGTGGTCTGCGGGGGTATTGAAATCGCACCGGGGGACGTGATCGCAGCCGACGTGAACGGCGTGATGGCCTTTCCCAGGGGGGCGTTGACGGATGTCATCCGCGTGATCGGAGCATTGCGGGATAAGGAGATCGGCTCGCGCAGGGCTATAGAGGAGGGGCAGCCGCTGGAGACGGCGTACCAGTTTTGATCCGAGAAATTGTATAATAGATGATCATTTCTAAATAACAATAAACTCGATTTATCGAACGCAGTGGTATACCATAGTTGTTCGCAAGGATGTTCGCGATTTCGTCTCGGATCACATCTCGATGGACAATGCGCATTGAACGGTTGTATATTCAGTTGATCTATAAGCGAAGACTGATCTAACAGACCAGTAAATTGACGCAACGCGAATTACCGGGTTAACTTTCGATCTCGGAAACATTCTTCGGAGACAACGAACATGAAGGTATTCGGATGGCTTTTCCCCACCCTGTGCGTTCTCTCCATTTTCTTTACTACAGATTCAGTCTACGCCCAAGGCGCCGAGTTCAGCTTCCACGGCGGACGGACCCTGGAAGAATACGAGAAAGGGGTGGGTGGCAGTGTCAACGTGAATATACCCACCGGGATCAGAACGATTCACGCCGGTGCCAGGGCAACGTACCACATCCCGACACCCACGGACGAAGGCGAGATTTCCCTGCTGTTGTACGGCGTTGACGCGGGCGTGACGATTGTTTCTTCTCCCATACTCATCCGCGCGACCGGCGGGGTGGGCAGGGCGCAGGTTTCCGAGGAAATGGTAATCCTTGAAGACGACACCAGGACGGACATTATCCGGACTACGAATACCTATTATTTGCAGCCCGGGATCATGCTCGGCGTCTCGCTTGGCATTGTGTTCGTGGGTGTCGAGGGAAGGTATATCCGTTTAGACAAGGGACCGAGTACGACCGCCGTCTACGCCCTGGTAGGGTTCAAGGTTGGCCGCTGATCATTCGGCCATCGACCTGCGAAACCCATATTTAATCGACCCGAGTACAAGTATATACGCCGCATGCACAAGGCGTGTGGCTTCCGGACAAGGATCTTCCATGCACCTGCTTGAAGCCTGCCAGAACGAAATTGACGAGTTGCACCGATGCTTCGACGATTGGTTCAACGGGCGAACTCCCAGGACCCCCGAGGCGTTCGACCGCATAGAGTCGGTGCTCGGCGAAGCATTCGTGATCGTCATGCCGCAGGGCAGGAAGGTGGAACGCGCGTCTCTGCTCAAGGGCCTCTACGAAGCCCACACCGGCCGGGCAGGCATTCGAATCTGGATCGAGAACGTTCTGGTCGTAGCGAAAGATCCAGCGCTGGTGGTCGCCGAATACGAGGAATGGCAGGAAGAAGGCGGGGAGATCACCTCGAGGCACAGCACCGTGGTATTCCGACGCAACGCGGAATTGCCGAACGGGCTGGAATGGCTTCGCGTGCACGAAACCTGGTTTGACGGAACGCCAGCCTGAAGATCTGTTCCCAGTTCATCCCCAGAACAGCATTATATCAGAATCGCGTGGATTCAAATGCCTCGAAGGGTGGCTTTACGTTCAGTGTGACCGCGACCTCCTCCAGCCTCTGACGGTGGTCGGTGCTCAAGGGCACGCCTTTTGCCTCGTTTTCCTTTACCCACCGCCATTCCATGCCGCCGGGCAGTTCCGCGTGGGGCATGCCGGGAAAAGGTTTCATTTTCCTTGCCTGCGAGACGAAGCCGTCCATAGTCTGCTCGAATTCCTCCACCTCCATGAAGTGATCGATTTTCATGGCCAGCAGGAAGGCTCCCTGGTTGGATTCCCACTTTGACCGGGGTGGCTGTAGTTCTGGCTTCCAGATGCCGGCCAGGATGCCCCCGAGGGCCTGCAGGGCGACCGCGAGGCCCAGGCTTTTGGCGAACAGGGCGTAATGTTCCTTGAACAGGTCGTCCTGGTATCCCATGAAAACCGCGGCCATGTCGAGCACCAGCGGGGGCTGGTTCCGCGTCGGGAAAGCCAGGCTCATGGGCGAACCACCGCTCGCAGCCATGATCACGTTATCCGGATCCAGGGCAACGCGGTGGGTGGACAGCGCCCATCCTATGCAACCGTGCTCGAGGGCTACGCGGGAGTAATTCCCGGCCGCGCCGAAATGGAAATGGTTGCGCGTGGTCGCCGCGCCCAGGCCATGGGCCAGGGCCTTGTCGATGGCGATCTCCATGCCCCGGTACGACGGTCCATACCCCATGCCCCCGTCCCCGTCCAGCACCACGATGGTTTCTGATTCCCGCACCACGGTCACGTCGGGACGTGGATTCACTGCACCGTCGCGGATTTTCTGCAGGTATCCGACAGCCTGCTGCGAGCCGTGGCTGTAAACGCAGCGTTTGTCGGCGTTGGCGAGAATCCTCCCCATCAGTCCGGCTTCCTCGGCGCTCATGCCGGCCGCTACGAAGAGTTCCGCGATAAAGGCCGAGTGTGACTCGAACGGTATCCTGATGCCGTGATCGGGAGGCTTATTCCGCATGGGAATGGAGGACATCCCGTTATCCGCCTTTCTTTCGCAAGGGTGTGACGCTGGCAAGCAACCGTCTAGCTGCAGTGCCGTCAAGCCGTTGCCTGACGGTTTCTGCGGTCGGGTCGGCCTTGAAATACGCTCCGGTCGCGCTACTCCGTCACCGCCGGTCCCGCGTGGGCGGGAGCCCGGAACACCGCGTTCAGGAACAGGATGTTCAGGCCATCCATGTAAGCCCTGAAGTTTGGATCCGCCGTGAATCCAATGGCCAGCCCGCGGCCATGCCGCTGTTCCATGACGAGGGGCTTGTAGGCAAGCTGTTTCGTACTGCCTTCCCACGCGAATCCGCTCGCCAGGACTTCGTCCGGCCCCACGAAAACCGCCACGTTGTTGCCCTCATCCATCTTGAGCGGAGAAAAGATCGAGCTGCCGCTGACCAGGGCATGTACGGTTTCGTCCCGACCGGCCGCAAGCCAGTGGTCCGGATCGAGCGCGGCCTTGAGCAGGACACCCTGCGTGGCCGGCGGCGCGGAATCACCTGGATTCAATGCCTGCAGGTATTCTTCTTCCGTGTTGAAGATACGGCCGGAAGCGCTCCCGTCGCCGTTGCCGTCGCTGTCTGATTCGCTCTCGCCGTCGGCCTCGTCCTCCCGGGTCGTCGAAAGCAGGCCGGTCGTTTCATTCGCCAGGTACGCCGTGGCCCCGCTGCCCAGACCGACCACCGTGCCGCCCGTGCGCACCCAGTCCCTGATCCGCCGGGTTCCCCGGTCTCCGAGCACGTCGTCATAGGTAAAACCGAATCCAGAATCCGGAAGCAGAAGGACGTCGAAATCCCTCAGGTCGGCGGTGGCAAGCTGGCGTGTACGGATGGACGTAACCGGGTATCCGATCTGGCGTTCGACGACGAAACGGGTGGCGCCGGCGTTGTTGGAGCGGGTGGGACGGTCCCACGCGAGGGCGACGCGGGGTCTGCCCATGAAAACGACGTTGTTGCTGCCGAAGTTGGGTCCTTTGTCGACCCAGCTGGTGTGGGTTGCGATGACCTCCGCGCCCGAGGACGCGGCGATTTCCACCATGGTGTCGTGCAGGTGGTCCGGGTTGTCCTTGACCATGAAGATCAACGTGCCGGAAGGGTAGCGCCGGTCACCCTGCACGAAGGCCAGGTCGCTGCTGAATACCCGTAGCTCCGCCCTGAGCGCCGCGGCCAGCAATCGGCCTGCGGCCTGGGTGCCCCAGGGTACCAGGTAGGCGACTTCCGCCCTGCCTCCCGCGATCGACCCCGGAGGTATCATGACGGGATCGACCATGGTAAGATCACCCTCGACCGGCCGATCAACGGCCACGGTTTCCACGTTGTACATCAGCGGAAAGGACCACGCGGTCACGTCATAAATCTGATCGCCCATGCCCTTGCTTCTGCGACGTTCCTGTTCCCTGATGAAGTCTTCCCCCATGGGAACATGCACATCCATCAGCGTGCGTACCAGGCGTTTGGCAGGTTGCGCGAGGGAAATGACGTAGCTGCCCGCCGGATAGGATTCGCCGCCTGCCCGGAAGTCCGCCGCGGCCTGCTGGATTTCCACGCCGTGATAGGCCATGAGCGCCGCCAGTTTGTCCACTCCGGAGGTGTTTTCATTGCTCCTGCGGGGCAGGATGTAGGATTTGATCTCTTCGCTGCGTCCCTCCTGTATCGCCGACTGCCGGTAGGCGTAAAAGTCCGCGAGGAGTTTCTCCCGGTTGACGGCGGCCGTTTCGCTGGTGGCGATGGATGCGACGAAGTGATGCCAGACCGAGTCCCTGAAATGCATGACCGTGTCATCGCTTCTCTTGACGACGAGTCCCCGTGCGGACGCCTGCTCGTAGGTCATGGCCACGCTGCCGTAGTAGGACGGCCAGCTGGCGCCGTATCCGGGATAAAAGGCGTCGAATATCTCCCGGGTGAAGTAAGAGAACCCGTAGTGATCGAACCACTTCGCGTTGTTTTTGCCGAACAGCTGGAGACTCTCCCTTTGATCGCGGGCCAGGTGCGGATTGTAGGGTATCGCCTCGGGCGCAAAGTAGTAGGTGGCATTTGAACCCATTTCGTGGAGATCGACGAAAACGGGAGGATAGTAGTCCTGCAGGACCTTCACCCTGCCCAGGGTCTCGGGCTGGGTCAGCGAGATCCAGTCGCGGTTCAGGTCGAAATAGTAATGGTTGGTCCGTCCTCCCGGCCAGGGTTCGTTGTGCTCGGCCGCCAGCGGACTGGCGTTCGGCTCCAGACCCTCGGCGATCTCGTAATTGTGGACGAACCGGTCCCTTCCATCGGGATTCTGCGTCGGGTCGATCATCACGATCGTTTCTTCGAGAATGCGGTCCACTACTGCGTCGTTGCGAGCTGCAAGCAGGTGGTAGGCCGTGAGCAGCGCCGCGTCCGGAGAGGAGATCTCGTTCCCGTGCACGCCATAGCTTAGACATACGATGGCCGGCAGGGCGGCCATCAGGCTGTCGGCGTCCGCCCGGGACGTTTTTCTCGGGTCTGACAGCCGTTTCATGCCTTCGCTGACGGCTTCCAGTTGGCCGATGCGCTCCGGAGATCCCACGAAAGCATAAACCAGTTCGCGGCCTTCCCACGACCGGGCGTATTCCAGTATGCGTACCTGGTTCGGGACCGCGGATTCCAACGCATCCAGGTATTTCATCAGTCCAGCGTGGGAGGTAATGCGTTCGCCCGGGTTATAGCCCAGTATCTCCTTCATAGTGGGTATCGAAACGTCGTACTCGGCACCGGGCCAGTATTCGAAGTCCTGCGCCTTCGATACGCCGGTGATCATCCCCATGAATAGAACCAGGCAAAAGAGCGGAAGTGCGGTGAACCGATTCATCGATGTACCTCCTCACACATGACCGGAGTGGCTTTCACGTGTTTGTTCATAGGTGTGGATCAGTGGATTCTGGTCTTCGTCTTCCAGCATGTCGCCGATCCGAATGGTATTCAGGATCCGTTCCGGCAGAACATTGTGTATGCCGTTGAACCGGCTGTGGTCAGGCATGTAGGCGCAGGTGAAGGCCCTGCGCGGATACGGCGTCATGTTCGCGTTGGCGGCGTGGACCATCAGCCCGTTGTGAAAGGAACAACTGCCTGCCGGCATCACGACCGGTACGGGTTCCAGGCGGCCGAGTTCAGGATAGGTGTCGAACATGGCTCCTACGTGGTTCCCGGCCGCCGGATGGTCTTCGAGTCTGTTTTTGTGTGAACCGGGTATGAAAAACATGCAGCCATTCTGGATGGTTACCTCGTCCAGGGCGACCCAGATGGTGATGGCGTGTTCCGACGCGAAAGACCACTTGGTGTTGTCCTGGTGCCAGGTCGTGGGGTTGGCCCAGGGCATCTTGATCAGTGCCTGGTCGTGCCAAATTCGTATGCCGTCGATCCCTTCCAGGTCGGCCGCCAATTTGCCCAGCCGGCTGTCCAGCATCAACGCGCGGACACCAGCATGATCCATCCACAGGTTGATCCGCTGCCGGAATACGACTTCCCCCTCGGCTTTCCTGGCAAGGTGAAAGGATCCGTCGGGCAGCCTGTTGTCGGTGCGGAGTGAGACCGCTTCGTCCACCGCCGCCCGCCACGTTTCCAGTTCGGCTTCATCTAGAAAATCCTCGATGATGAGGAAGCCGTTTTCCCGGTAGGAGGAGATCTGTGCGCTCGCTAATCGATCGTTCATGGCCATCTCCTCGTCACGCGGACCATACCAATGGAAACAGGTCGCATGCCATGGGGTCTCCCGGCTTCAGGCCGCCCGTGGCGGTGGGTGAGATCTCCCAGGGCCTGGTCGTGAACCGGGCGTCGTCACCGAGCCAGCGCGTGGCAAGTACGCGGCGCGCTTCGGTCAGGGACTGGTTGCCCGCCGCGCCATGGAGTGTGCACATGTGGAAGGCGATTACGTCTCCGGGTTCCATGTCCCACGACAGGATATCGTAGTCTTCAGGGTGTTCGTCGATGGACGGCACGTCTTCAAAGGGCTTGCCGTCCAGCATGGGTTTCCCGGCCGCATTCTCGAGCGCGTAGTTGCTCTCCGTCGCGAACTTGCGGGGTACGAACCAGCGGCCCCAGTTGTGGGACCCCCGGACGAACCGGACGCAGGATGCTTTCGACACGGGGTCGAGGGGCATCCACAGCGATACGTTCTGGCGGCCTTTAACCGGATAGTAGGGTTGATCATGATGCCAGGGCGTCCGTTTGAGGGTCCCCGGCCACTTGATCAGCAGGTGCTCGTGGTAGAACACGGAACTTCCGGACTGCATGAGCCTGGCCGTCATGGGTCCCGCGGGCGATTCGTACACGAACGCCCGGTATTCAGGAATGCGCTGCCAGTTGAAGTAGTCGTCGAAGAATCCGCCCTTGTCTTCTTCGCCCGCTTTCAGCACGCCCGCGTAGTCGCTGGGTTCCGCCACATTGCGCTCCACGCCTGCTTCCACGACGGACACCCAGTGCGGATCGAAAGCCTGCCTTATACATACCGCGCCGTCTTTCCGGAACCGGCGCACGTTCTCGTCGGATACCGTCCTGGTCCAATCCAAGATGTCTTACCCCTTTCGCTTCCGCGCTCTCGGCCGCCCGCAGTCCCTGCTCAGTGCCGGCCGATATACATCTTCGTATGTACAATGCCAATCCAGGAGAACAGCGCGTATCCATACTTGTTGATCTCCAAACCCTTCAGATAGGGTTTGCGCAACTCCACCGTCATGTTGTGATAGAGGAAAGCGCCCCCGGCGTCTTCCACCAACAGCCGCTCCGCCGCCCGGTACATCCCCATGCGCTGATCATGGTCCATCTCGTCAGCCGCCGCGTCGATCAGACGGTCGAATTCGGCGTTGCGCCAATCCTGCCGTCCGAATCCTCTAGGCTGCGACCGCCAGACCATGCCGAGGAGGTTGTTAGGGTCCGGGTAGTCCGCGTTGAAGCCTCCCAGGCCCATGGGAATGTTCCATTTGTACATGTTGTCCCGGTATACCTTGTCCTCGGACCCCCTGATGCGGAGTCTGATACCGAGGGTGTTCTGCAGCATGGCCTGAACGGTCTGGGCGGTGTAACTGATCTGGGGGTTGGCCTTGCCGATCCAGAATTCGACCGAAGGAAAGCCTCTACCGCCCGGGTATCCCGCCTCGGCAAGCAGCGCCTTCGCACGTTCCGGATCATAGGCCTGTATTTCGCGAATGGATGCGTCCGCGCTGCCGGGGAACTTCGGCGGCAACATGGAGTAGGCGGGAACGCCCGTATTGCGCAGGACTACATTGCACAGCGCCTCGCGGTCAATGGCGTGGCTGATCGCCCGGCGGACTTTCACATCGTCGAAGGGCGGCTCGCGGGTTCGGAAAAACAGGTACCAGGATTCCGGAAAGGCGTAATAGGCGAGCTCGGACTTGAGCGTCGGGTGGTTCTCGATAAAGGGAAGGTCGGTCAGGAGGACCCGAAGGTAGTCGATCTCGTCGTTCTCATAGGGAGCTGTACCGGGATGTCCGGTGGTGAAGATCTGGACGATTTTTTCCAGGTATCCCTTGTGCGGCCCGGTGTAGTAGGGATTGAGGGAGAGTGTTGCCTGTCTCCCTTTACGCCATTCCGCGAGGGTGTAGCTTGCATTGGATACCAGGTTCCCGGCGTCACTCCACCGGACCCCGTACTTTTCAACCTGCCACCGCGGCACCGGACCCGATCCCGTGAAAGCAACGATAAACGGCAGGTACGGACAGGGCTTCTCCGTCTCGATTTCCAGCGTGAGATCATCCAACGCGCGTACGCCCACGGTAGATGGGTCGGTGATACTGCCCTGGTTGAAAGGCCGGGCACCTTTGATTTCGTAGTAGAAGAAGGCGTAGGGACTTGCTACGACCGGATCGAGAAACCGTTTGTAGGTATATTCGAAGTCGTGTGCCGTGACCTTTCGGCCATCGCTCCATCTCCCGTCGGGGCGGAGATTGAACGTCCAGCGAAGGCCGTCTGCCGACTGTTCCCACGAGGAAGCCGCCGCCCCGACCAGCTCCAGGTTCTTGTCGAGCATGACCAGACGCTCGAACAGGGTCAGCGCCCCCTGCCCCTCGTAAATGTTGGTACTTACATCGAAGGTCAACGGTTCGACCAGCGTGTAGCGGAGCACCTGCTGTTCCAGGGGGGCCGCGTCCGGCGGCATCGCCTTTCCAATGGAATTGACCACGGGGCCTTCGCCGGTCTGCGCACCGGCCATCGGCAAGATGAGGAAGAACGAAAGCATGAATAGCGAAGTAGCGATGATTCGGCTCCGTGCGGACATGCCCGAGAAGTGCGAGCATACAACCCGAACCGGTCGTGTCCATCCAGTCATGCTGTTTCCTGTTTCCTGTATCCGTAAATGTTTACAATGGGTCCAGCGCCGAGCGCGGCATCCTGGCAGGTGAGAGACTATACAAAATCGGGAATGGCGTGTCAACAACGGGGTGCGGGAAGCGGACTGGTTCAGGGAAGAGAAAACCGGTTATCAGGCTCGGGCGTCCTCCAACCGGAAGTGCTTCGACAGGGTACGGCGTACGGACACCGCGAGGGCGAGTTTGACCAGGTCGAAGGGGACGAAGGGGAGCAGGCCGATCGAAAGCACGGCCGGCCAGGTGGTCTCCACCCCGGCGTACACGTTTAAGTAGGTGTAGAGATACACCAGGCCGCATCCCCAGATGGCGGCCTGCCCCAACAACATGCCGGCGGCGAGATGGGGAATGGTGCTGCGCGGGAAACACTCCAGGTATCTTCCGGTCAGGAACGCGGCCAGCACGAAGCCGGCGATGTAGCCGAAGGTGGGTGAGAGCACGACCCCGGGGCCGCTCGTTCCACCGGCAAAGACCGGAATGCCCGCCAGCCCGAGGCAAACGTAGACGATCTGGCTGCCGGCGCCCCAACGGCTGCCCAGCACCGCGCCGGAAAGCAGGACGAAACAGGTCTGCATCGTGATCGGCACGGGTCCTATGGGCAGTGTGACGTAGGCGCTAACCGCAGTCAGTGCCGCCATCAGGGAGGCCGTGGCTAGTCGCACGTTCCTGGACATTGTCGTCCTCCCCGTCGCTCAAATCGATCCGGATTCCGCCTTCATGTCGCGGGGTTTGCTTTGGCTTGCCACCCCCTTCAGGTTCATATACATTGACGGGCGGTTGTGTCAACGAAGTTTTCCCAGACCTATAGGAGCGCTACGATGAAAGTGGGTATTCGCAACACGGGCCGCCTGAACGCCATGCCCTTTGAAGAGGTATGCGCGTGGATGGCTGAAAAAAGGTTCGATACGATCGATGTTTCCCAGATCGATTGTGACATGGTAAGGACCGCGGAAGCGCACGGCGTGGGCATCGGCCAGGTCGACCTGGTTGCGGGCACCGAACTGCTGAGCGACGATTCCGGTCAACGGGAACAGGCGCTGGGAGCATCGAGGGATTCCATACAGAAAGCGGTGGACCACGGCGTTACCAACATGTTCTACGTGGCGCCGGCGCCCGGGGATCCCTCCCAGGGACGGGCGGCGACCTTTGAACAGTGGAAGCGAACCATGCCCGCCATCGTCGACTTCGCGGAGTCACGCGGAGCGTCGATAGCCCTCGAGGGCTGGCCCGGAGGTTCGATACACCATGAGCGGATCGGCGCCACGCCCGAGATGCTGCGGGCCATGTTCGAGGCGTGCCCATCGCCCGCCTTCGGCATCAACTACGATCCGTCACACCTGATCAGGCTGGGCGTGGATCCGCTGCGCTTCCTGATGGAATTCGGACACCGGGCCCACCACGTGCACGCAAAGGACACAGTGTTCGATGAAGAAGCCCTCTATCTATATGGCAGGATCAAACCATCCTTCGATTCCCCGGTCGCCTTTGGCGAAGGCTACTGGCGGTATTGCATTCCCGGTGAAGGGATAGCCGACTGGTCGCTCATCGTGAAACGGCTCGAGTATTTCGGTTACGACGGCATTCTGAGCATCGAGCACGAAGACGGCAGGTACTATGGTTCATGGGAACTGGAAGCCGAGGGTTTCATCCGCGCAAGGGCGCACCTGAAACGGTATATGCTATAGGAACTGACGACAGGAAGGCTGGACCGGGGAACGTCAGCCGGACACTTCGGCCAGCACCTTCTCGACGTGGCCATCCACCTGAACGTTACGAAAAATCCTGGCGATCCGGCCGTCGCCGTCGATGACGAACGTCGTTCGTTCGATTCCCATGTATTTCCGGCCGTAGTTCGTCTTCTCCTTGTACACCCCGTAGGCCGTGGATACGGATGTGTCCGGGTCGCTCAGAAGCGGGAAGGGCAGGGCAAACTTCTCGGCGAATTTCTCGTGTGAAGGGATGCTGTCGCAACTGACGCCATAGACCTGGACATCCTGGTTTAGAAACGTCGGGTAGTGGTCTCTGAACGCACAGGATTCCCTGGTGCATCCAGGCGTATCGTCCTTTGGGTAGAAGTACAGTACCACCGTTTTTCCCCCGAGGTCCTTGAGCGAAACGGTTCCGCCCTTGTCCGCCTCCATCGTGAAGTCGGGTGCGGGATCTCCAGCCTGCAGCATGATGCATTCCTTTCTTTTAGCGTGGGCCTGATGATGACCGGTCCGGTCAGAATTTTACGTATGCCCCGCGGTGAATGGCTCGGCCCTCTGCGGCGTACTTCGTCTCGAAATTTGTCAGGTCGCCGCCCAGTTCCTTTACACTTTCTGGAATCTCCTCCGATCCGGTCAACGTGTCCGATGCGTCGAAAAGGGACCGTATTTCATCGTAATATTCGACGTGATCCGTGGCGAAATCGAGGGTGCCTCCCTTTGCCAGCGTTCGTACGACCTGGTCCAGGAACTGAGGGTTGAACAATCGACGTTTCCGGTGGCGTTTCTTCGGCCAGGGGTCGGGGAAGTAGACGTGATAGGCCGACACCGCGTCATCGGGTATGTAACTCTCCACGAAAAACACGGCGTCATCCCGCAACAGACGGATGTTGGTCAGTTCCCGGCGGACCACCCGTTCCTTCATGATACGGAAATACCGCAGGGCCCTTTCGATGCCGATGTAGTTGATTTCCGGGTAGGCCATGGCGGAATTGATGATAAAGCGGCCCTTACCGCAACCGATCTCGATTTCCACCGGATTGCCATTTTCGAACAGTTGATCCCAACGGACCCGTTCTTCGTTTTCCCGTATGCGGAATTCCACGTGCCCGGTCGTGTCCGGGATCGGTCCGGGTTTGGAAGGAAGGGTCATCTGTACCATGGAAAGGCGATAGGGAATGGGTTTGAAAACCTGGACATTTCACAGGGCAAATTAGAAAACCGGCGGTGCCGTGTCAAGCGATACGCGCTACCCAGAATTGGTTTGATTTTACGGCGGTTACTGGTTATCATTACCAGCAATCGTGGACAGCATACACGCAGGCAACCCTGCCGGCGCCGAGAGGATTTTCCATGCTTGATTATCACATGCACGTGGAAAACTACTACCCCTTCGGCCGGACACCCGATACCCGCCCCGACGGTACGGACCCGATGGAGACCATGCACCTGTTCGCCTCCTCTGCGTCCGCCCACGGCGTAAAGGAAATCGCGATTACGGAGCATGTGTACCACTTCGTTCAGGCAAAGGAAATCGTGGACAGGCCCTGGTCTGACGAAAAGTGTTTCTACGACATGGACGAATACGTGGACCTGCTGCACTCCGCCCGCCGCGCGGGACTACCCATCAAGGCCGGTATCGAGATGGATTACATCGATGGCAAGGAACCGGTCATCGAACGAATCGTCCAGGGCTATCCATGGGATTTCGTCCTGGGCTCCGTACACTGGATAGGGGACTGGGGATTCGACCTGGCGTCCATGGCCGACGAGTGGGACCGCCGGTCGGTGGACCAGGCCTACCGGGAATATTTCCGCTTACTGGGCCAGGCCGTGCAGACCGGATGTTTCGATTCCATGTCCCACCCGGACCTGATCAAGGTGATGGGACATATGGCGGACGGAGATGTTTCGGATCTATACGAGGCCTTTGCAGAGCAGGTGAGCGGCCAGGAGGGTCTTTGCGTGGAAATCAGTTCGGCGGGCATCCGGAAACCCGTGGGCAGGATTTACCCGGAACGGCCCCTGCTGGAGGCTTGCGCGCGTCGCGGGATTTCCATAACTACGGCTTCCGATGCCCACGTGGTGGCAGATATCGGCAGGGATTTTGACCAGGTCAAGGCCCTCGCCCGGTCCTGCGGTTACGGCGAAACCATGTCATTTACCCATCGGCGCGCTACGCCGGTACCGATAGAATAGTCGTATCCGAACCGGGAGGTCCCCTTACTCATGGCCATGACCATCGTCAAGCCGCGAATCCGCGGATTCATATGCACGACGGCCCATCCGGCCGGATGCGATTCGAACGTCCGTACTCAGATCGAGGTCGCCCGGACGGTGCGGCAAGACGGCGCCGGACCGCTTCGCGTACTGGTGATCGGATCTTCGACCGGATACGGACTGGCGTCACGGATAGCGGCGGGCGCGATGTATGGCGCCGACACGGTGGGCGTGTTCTTCGAACGCGAGGGCAGCGGTACGAAGAGCGGTACGCCGGGATTCTACAACACGGCGGCCTTTCATCGGTACGCTACGGAAAATGGACTCCTCTCGATCAACATCAACGGCGATGCCTTCTCCCACGAGGTAAAACGACGGACTTTGGACCTGATAAAAGCCCGGATGGGGCAGGTGGACTTGGTAATATACAGCCTCGCTTCTCCCAGGCGCACTGATCCCGATACCGGTGAAACCTATCAGTCCGTACTCAAGCCTATCGGTGAATCCTACGTGGGAAAAACCATCGATCTGAACCGCGAGATCATCAGCGAGGTCGCCGTGGAACCGGCTTCGGACGACGGCATCCGCGGGACGGTGGGGGTCATGGGCGGTGACGACCTGCAACTGTGGAGCCAGGCGTTGCTGGATGCCGGGCTGCTGGCGGACGGCGCCCGTATCGTCCCGTTCTCTTACATCGGTCCCGCCCTGACCTGGGCCATATACCGGAGCGGAACCATCGGATGCGCGAAGGAACATCTCGAACAGGCCACGAAGACGATCCACGAATGGTTACAGTCAAAGGTTGGCGGGAGCGCCTGGGTGTCGGTAAACAAGGGCGTGATTACCCAGGCGTCGGCCGCGATTCCGGTCGTTCCCCTGTATATCAGCCTGCTGTACCGGATCATGAGGGAACGAAAGCTGCATGAGGATCCCATTCACCAGATGGTGCGTCTTTTCAGCGATCATGTCGGGCCCGGCGCAACGCCCGCGGTCGACGGGGAAGACCGAATCCGGCTGGATGACCAGGAACTCGACGAGTCGGTACAGGCGGAAGTTGAAACGGTCTGGCCGAAGATCACGACGAACAACTTTCGCGTCCTGACCGACTACGATACATACAAAAGAGGATTTCGGCAGTTGTTTGGATTCGAGGTGGACGGCGTGTCGTACGACGAGCCGGTAGAACTGGAAACGGAGATATAACAGGCGACGCAACGACGTCTGTACACCGGATTTCCCGAGGGCAGATTTGCATGCTCCAGACGGGTTCCTGCCCCATCTGCTGGTCGCCGTCGCTGGCAACCGATCTGTACGAACTCACCATGGCGGCGGGGTATTTCGCGAACGATCGCCGGGAAAGAGCCACTTTTGAACTATTCGTACGGGATTTGCCTGCGCAGCGTTCCTATCTCGTTGCCGCCGGGTTGCGCCAGGCGGTCGACTACTTGCTCGCCCTTCGATTTTCACCGGACGACGTCGCTCACCTGAAGGGGTTGCCACCTTTAAGCAATGCACCGGGAGCGTTTTTCGATTACCTGGCTTCGTTCCGTTTTACCGGGGATCTCTGGGCCGTACCCGAAGGTACCGTGGTTTTCGCAGGTGAGCCGTTGATCCGGATCACGGCCCCGATCATCGAAGCCCAGATCGTAGAGACCTTTCTCCTGGCCACGGTAAACTACCAGACCCTGGTGGCGACGAAGGCGGCGCGTATCGTCGAGGCCGCGGGCGGCAAGGGTGTCGTCGAATTCGGAAGCCGGAGGGCTCACGGTCCGGAGGCCGGCCTGCTGGCGGCCCGCGCCGCCGTCATAGGCGGGTGCGTCGGGACTTCCAACGTGGAAGCGGGGCGCCAGTTCGGCATAACCGTGTACGGGACCGCCGCCCATTCCTGGATCATGTCTTACAACAGCGAGATGGAGGCGTTTCGAGCCTATCACCGCGTGTTTCCCGATAGCACCACTTTGCTGCTCGATACCTACGACCCCGTCGAAGCCGCCAGGCTGGCGACGAAGATCGGTCCCTCGTTGAAAGGCGTGCGGCTGGATAGCGGAGACCTGGCCGGCCAGGCTATGCGGATTCGGAGCATCCTGGACGAGGCGGGAATGCAGGAAACCCGGATCATGCTCAGCGGCGACCTGAACGAGTACAAAATCGCGTCGCTGATTGACCGCGGGATTCCCGTTGATCTCTTTGGTGTGGGCAACGAACTCGTCAATTCACCGGATGCGCCTACCCTGAACGGGGTCTACAAGCTATGTGCGCTGGAATCGTCATCGGGGGTGCGGCCGGTGTTCAAACTGAGCGAGGGGAAGCAGACCCGTCCTTTCGCCAAGCAGGTGTGGCGGCGGCGCGATGAGCAGGGCGGGTTCGTGGAGGACCGGGTGACCCGGGACGGCGAGCCGGCCGAATCATCGGAGTGGGAACCCCTGGTCGGGTGTGTCGTACGGGAAGGCAGACTCGCCGGTCCGCTGCCGGACCTGTCGTCGGTTCGCCATACGGCATCAATGCAACTCGACAACCTGCACGACCGCTACAAGACGCTGGATGGGGCATCAGGCTATCCTGTCCGATTCAGCGCACAACTGTCGCAAATTCGATAAAGGAGGATCCGTGCGTTACAAACGAGTACTGGTCAAACTCAGCGGAGGCGCGCTTTCGGGGCGAAGCCTCTGGGGATTCGATCCTACCGCCATCGAGTACATAGCCAGCGAGGTCATGAAGTTGCACGCCGCCGGGGTGGAAGTCGGGATCGTGGCCGGCGGAGGCAACATCTTCAAGGGCGAACTGGGCCAGGATTGGGGCATCGAGCGCGCAGAAGCCGACAACATCGGCATGATCGCGACCGTGATCAACAGCATGATGCTCCGGGGCGCCCTGACATCCCGCGGGGCGGGCGATGTACGGGTCATGACGGCCATTCCGATCAACACCGTGGCCGAACCATATATCCGGCTCAGGGCCATCCGGCACCTGGAGCACGGCTGCATCGTACTCCTCGCCGCGGGCACCGGGAATCCATACGTGACCACGGACTACCCATCGGTGCTGCGCGCACTGGAACTCCGATCAGAAGTCCTCCTTTCGGCCAAAAACGGCACAGACGGGATTTACACGAGCGATCCGCGAAAAAACGCAGACGCCCGGCGATACAAGGTCATCAGCTATGATTCGGTCATCCATAACGATCTCAGGGTCATGGACCAGTCCGCCGTGCTCCTGGCCAGGGACAACAAATTGCCGATTCACGTTTTCGACTTCAGTTCGCCCAGCGCCATGGAACGGATATGCCTGGGCGAGGACCTGGGCACCCTCATCACCCGGGGGACGGATCAGTTCGCCTGACGGGGTCGTTCATCCATCATGATATCCAGGTACTTAACGGTCATTCTGCTGTCTTACGCGGTGCTGTGGTCCGACGGCGCCGGCGGAAACGCGCCACTACCCGATAACCGCCAGGTAGAACTGCGGAACAACCGCCCATCAGCGCAGGAACCCCCCTTTGCGCTGGAGAATTTCTACAAGGGAGTCTCCTGGGTAGGTGGCCGCCGCGAAATGCCGGATAGCGCCCTGGCAGAGGCACGGGACCTGGGCATCGAATGGCTGGCGCTGACGCCATTCGGATGGATGGAAAACCATAGCACGCCGTCCGTGCGATTGAACCGGCGTGCCAGATTGTGGGGGGAGTCCGACCAGGGGCTGCGGACGACGGCCCGGCAGGCACGCGATCTGGAATTCCGGTTGATGCTCAAGCCTCATCTATGGTTGACCAGGCCGGTGGACAGCGGCTGGATCGGGGTGATTGATTTCGATACGGAAGCGGAATGGCAGAAGTGGGAAGCGGATTACCGGACTTTCATCCTGCACTACGCCGAACTGGCGCAGTCCGAGGACATGGCCATTCTCTGCATAGCCACCGAACTGTCCAATCCCGTTCGATCCCGGCCGCGATTCTGGAAGGCGCTCATAAAGGAGATCAGGACGGTCTATTCCGGGAAACTGACCTACGCGGCGAACTGGTACGAGGATTACGATGTCGTCGACCTGTGGCCCGACCTTGATTACATCGGTGTCAACGCCTATTTTCCCCTGACAGATAGGGACGGTCCGAGCGTATCCGAAATCATGACGGGGTGGAAACCGCATATCGAACGCATCGGCCGGTTGTCTGCAGCGCACGGCAAACCCGTTCTTTTTACCGAAGTCGGTTACAAAAACACGCCGGGATCGACCATTAGACCCTGGGAGTGGCCGCCCAGAAGGCGACGCGGAATTGCTGAACCGCGTCCAGGCGGCCACCGGGTCGACCAAAACGAGCAGGTCAATGCCTACGAGGCCCTGTTCAGATCCGTCAGCCGATTGCCCTGGTTCCGCGGACTGTTCATTTGGAAGTGGTACCCCGATTCGAGTCGAATTGCCGAGGACAGGATAGAATTCAGTCCGCAGAACAAGGAAGCGGAACAGGTATTGAAACGATGGTTTTCGGATCACTGAATTCTGTCGCAGAAGGGAGTTGACCGCGGGCTTCCGGCTTGATACCGCGGCTTTCTTCCAGGAATGGAATATACATGCCGAAGTATTTTCGTTACCGCGCTCTCGATGATCTCCAACAGGATATCGACCGTCTCGGATTGAACGACGAGATACAGTTGACCGAGGACCTCGATCCGCTCTGGCGCCCCGTACGATTCGGTGCGCGCACCATCGGGAACTCCATGGCCGTGCACCCCATGGAAGGATGCGATGGACACCTCGATGGTTCACCGGACGAATTGGTCTTCCGCCGGTGGAAGTTGTTTGGCGAGGGCGGGGCGAAACTGATCTGGGGCGAAGCGACGGCCGTACTGGAAGAAGCCCGGGCAAATACCCGCCAGCTCTGGTTGCACGACGGCAACGCCGCCTCTTTCGAGGAGATGCTCGCGCAAACCCGCTCGGCCCACCGGGCAGTCTTCGGCCGCGATGACGACCTGGCCATCGGCCTGCAACTCACCCATTCGGGTCGCTATAGCTACAGGAAACCGCTCATTGCGTTTCATGATCCCGCGGTGGACCCGGTTACCCTCGTGGACAAGAAGCGCAAGATCCCCATTACCCCGGACTACCCGGTACTCTCCGATGCAGAACTCGGCCGGGTGGAGGATGCCCTCGTCCAGGCCGCGGTCCTGGCCTGGAAGATGGGATTCGACTTTGTAGACATCAAGCAGTGCCACCGCTACCTGCTCTCCGAACTGCTGGCTGCGAGACTTCGGGAAGGAGCCTACGGGGGCAGTCTCGAGAACAGGACCAGGCTGGTCAGGAATGTGATCGGCCGCATCCGGGAAGAGACGAACGACGAACTGCTGCTGGCCAGCAGGATGAACGTCTACGACGGTATTCCCTATACCACCGACCCCGACACTGGTACAGGCACGCCCCGTTCGCCGTACCCGGTCCCCTTTCTATCCGGTTTCGGCGTGGATGTGAACGACCCGCTTGGCGAGGACCTCTCGGAGCCGGTCGCGGTCGCCGGAATGCTCTGGGATGCCGGGATCCAGATGATCAACGTCACCATGGGCAGCCCCTACTACAATCCACACGTGGGCCGGCCCGCCGAAAGGTCTCCGGTGGATGGTTACGATGCGCCGGAACATCCCCTCTTCGGGGTCGCCCGGCACTTTCGCGCCGCCGCGGCGATCACCCAGGCGCACCCGGGCCTCAACGTCGTGGGAACCGGGTACAGCTGGCTGCAGAAATACATGGTCAACGCGGGTGCGGCCAACATCCGGGATAACCGGGTGACCATCATGGGATCCGGACGGGGCACGCTGGCCTATCCCGATTTCGCGAAGGACCTGGCCGAACACGGCGAAATGATCAGCAAGAAGAGTTGTATCACGGTCAGTTACTGTACGGCCCTGATGCGCGGGAAGCACAACGAACTCGGCCAGTTCGCCGTAGGGTGCGTACCCCGGGACAAGATATACGCGGAAATCTACAAGGAGATGCTGGATACGGCGCCAAAACCATAGAAACAGCGATTGCTCACGCGGTCAGACGGTAACGCTCAGAGCGGCCGGCATCGGCCTTCTCCTGTCGGGTGTTATCGGATTCGGCACGCAGTACATGGCCGATCGGGGCGGTTACGATTTCATGCTGTTCGCCCACCTGCCTTCCGGCTTCCTGATTCCTTTCCTCTCGCTCGTTCTCCTACCCAATCTCATCTGCCGGGTATGCTGCCCGTCACACGCGTTGACCCGTACCGAACTGCTGACGGTCTTCGCCATGGGTTGGGCGGCGTCCATGATGCCGGACCTGGGTGTCACCCGGTACATGGTCTCGGCCATCGCGGCGCCCGCCTATTTCGCTTCGCCGGAAAACCGGTGGGATGAACTGATCCTTCCCTACCTTCCCCACTGGGTCTACCTGAGCGATTACGAGTCGGCCCGAAGGTTTCACGAAGGACTGCAGCCCGGACAGCAGATTCCCTGGTCGGTCTGGATTGCCCCCATCCTCTGGTGGCTGTGCCTTTTCGCCGCCCTGCTGCTGATTGGAGCGTGCATCGTGGTGATCTTCCGCAGGCAGTGGATGGAGTATGAACGCCTGCGATTTCCCATGGGGGAAGCGGCCTTGCGACTCACCGGGGAATCGGAAGAAAACCAGGGGCGGCCGGGCGCCGGTCTTTACCGCAACCGTTTATTTCAAGCAGGTCTCCTGCTGACCTTCGCCGCCATGGCCTGGAACTGTTTGGCATACTGGGGAGCGATGCCGATGCTGCCCATCCATCCGGGTGCGGCGGCGACCCTGGAAATCGCCCCCTATTTCCCGGGCATACCTCTTTACCTGAATCTCTACGCGCTTTCATTCGCCTTCTTCGCGCCCGCGGAAATCCTGTTCAGCCTCTGGTTCTTCCAGCTGTTCGGCGTTCTTGAGCAAGGGTTACTGAGTCGACTGGGCATGTTCTCGACTGCCGGAAGCGTGGTACAGGGCGGTCTGACAGGCATGCAGTACATGGGTGGTGTTATCGTGTTCGCGGCCTGGTTGATTTGGATCGCAAGGCGTCACCTGGCGTCGGTGTGGCGCGCGGCCTGGCGATCCGCGCGGGAGGACCGTGAGGCACAGGAACTGTTCTCATATCGGTGGGCCCTGACCGGACTTGCGGGCGGCTCGGTTTTCGCGGTCCTGTGGCTGTACAGCGCGGGGCTGTCCATACCCGTAGCGGTGTTTTTCCTGGTGGTCATGTTCACCTTCTACCTGGTGCTGGCCCGCGTGGTCGCCGAATCGGGGCTGATCATGGCCGAACTGACGGTGAAACCCAACTACTTCACGGTCGGAATGATCGGATCGTCATCCTTGACCATGCAGGACATCAACGTGCTGGGCATGGCCAACGGTTTCGCGAGAAACTGGCGGACTTTTACCATGGTCGGATTCTCCCACATTGCGTGGCTGAAAAGCCATATGACTGGCCGAAACCGTGGCATGTTCGGCTGGATATGCGCAGCGATAGGAATCAGCGTCGTCCTTTCAGTCGTCTCCCTGGTCCACTCCGCCCATACGGTGGGCGCCAACAACCTGTACACCCAACCCGGCGGCCTGGGAACCTTTTTCTACGGCCGCATACCCATATGGGCCACCAACCCCTCGCAGATAGGTGCCCTGGAGGCACTGTTTCTGTTGTCAGGCGTGTTGATAAACGGACTGGTCATTGCCGGCCGGGCCTTTTTCACCTGGTGGCCGTTCCACCCGGTCGGTATGGCCATCGGTGACGTGGGCGGCGTGGTTCGAAACGCGTTCCTGCCTATTTTCCTCGCGTGGTTCCTCCAGATTGTATTGATTCGAATCGGCGGTGTCCGAATGTACCGCGCCGCCCAGCCTTTTTTTACCGGTGTTGTGCTCGGTTTTCTCATGGGTGTCGCCCTATCCCTGGTGGTCGACGCGGTCTTCTTTCCGGGAACGCCACACAAGACGGAATGGTACTAGCGCACTTGCGGGAGGTTTAAGAAGACGTATGAAAGAACTTGAATCCGTGGGAATATCGGAAGTGGATGTAACCCCCGGCTACCCCGTGCGCCTGAGTGGTTACGGCGCGCGCCGGGAAGAAACTTCGAAGGTCGTCGCGCCACTGTATGCCCGCGCCCTGGCGATTGGCGCGGACCGGCCGGTTCTGCTCCTGACCCTGGATAACTGCGGCGTATCCGAATCCACCACGGAGTCCGTAGCGCGAGAGCTGGGCAGGCTCGCGGGCATAACCCGGGAACGCATCGTCCTGAGCTACAGCCATACCCACAACGCGCCGATGCTGTCCGGCGTGGCGCCCATGTTGTTCAGTACGGATATCCCGTCCGCCCACCAGGAGCATATCGATCGATATACCGAGGAGGTGACGGGGCGGATGGTGGAAGTGGGGATGCAGGCGCTTTCGGATCGCAAGCCGGGCGGGTTGAGCTACTGCGAGGGACATGCCGGGTTCGCGGTGAACAGGCGGCAGCAGATTGGGCCGGTGGATCACGTGATGCCCATGATGAGGATCGATGATCCGGACGGAAGCCTGAGGGCGGTCTGGATCAGCTATGCCTGTCACTGCACGACCTTCGGGCCCGCGGACAACTTCATGTGCGGCGACTGGGCGGGATTCGCGGCCGAAACGATCAAGCAAAACCACCCGGACGCCCTGGCCATGGTCACCATCGGGTGCGCCGCCAATGCGAACCCCTTTCCGCGCACGGGACTTTCCCATGCCCGGCGCCATGGAGGGGATATCGCGTGGGAGGTGGACCGCTTGCTCGGCACGCCTGGCCGACCCCTGACGCAACCGCCCCGCTGCCGCCTGGTCTACGTTTCACTTCCCTACGATGCCGTCCCTTCGCGTACAGCATGGCTGGCAAAGGCGGACGAGCAAAGTCCCGCGGGATACCACGCCCGCCAGTGGATCGCACGGATGGACAGCGACCGGGAAGTGCCGGAAGCGCTCAATTACCCGGTCCAGGCCTGGACGTTCGGGGACGAACTCGCCATGGTCTTTCTGGCCGGGGAAGTCGTCGCGGACTACGCCTGTATCCTGCGGCGGATGTACGACCCCTCGAGGCTATGGATAGGCGCCTACGCCAACGACCTGCCCGGATACATTCCCTCCCGGCGAATCTGGAAAGAGGGCGGTTACGAAGCCGGCGACGCGACCGTGTACTTCGGGCTGCCCAGTCGCTTCGCGGAGGAAGTGGAAGAACGCGTCATCGAGGGGGTGCGGCGGGTGATTCCGGATACGTTCAGACGCACCCGGTCTACCCGTGGTTGACGGCGCGCACTTCCACCTTTGAATACTATATGCCCTTGGGTGCCCGGGCGACGGTGGCCTCCCGCCTGGCCAGCTCCGCGTGTCTCTTCTCAAAAGCGGCGCTGTGGTCGTCTTCGATCACCTCGAGATGTACACCCGATTCAAAACCGGGAAGATTGCCCTTGTAGAATTCCGGCTGGTAGATGCTCTCGTCGGTGAACTCCCACACGCGTGATTTCCCCCCTAGGCCCGGCCACACCACGCGCAGAATGCGTTTCTTGCTCCGGTACCGCTCTACCGCCGTGGGTTCATCGTCGTCAACGGCGTATGTTTCGATGGCTTTCTCGTCAATTTCCACGCCCAGGCCTGGCTTGTCCGGTACCTGCATGTATCCGTCCACGACCTCGATGCGCTGGGTTAACAGGTCGGTTTTCCAGAGTTCATGGCAGGTGATATACGGCAACTGGGCGTGTGACAGCACCGATCCGATGTGGGCGGCGAAGGTCGTAGTCGGTCCTGAACCCACCATCTGCAGCCAGAAGGGTTTGTTCAACGCGGCCGCCATGATGCCCTGTCGCATCGTACCGGAGGCGCCGCCTCCGATCACGAATCCGTCGCTGACCTCCGCCTGCCACACTTCGTCGCCGAAGTGTTCGACGATCGGCTTCTGTATACGTTCACGAAGCATCTGCGCGCCCTTAAGATCTTTTCTCAGGTAGAAGGGGCTTTCGTATATGCCCACGTTTACGCGCTGATCGAGCTGCGACAGGATCTGTTCCGCTTTTGCCTGGGTGAGGAGAAACCCGTTGAAATCCACGTCGAACCTGTAGTCGGCCGGGACGACCTCGCTCACCGCGTCTATCTGGGCGATGATGTCGCGCCAGGGCCGCGCCTTCATCTTGAAAGACGTGTAACCGCGCCTGAGGGATTCTTCGGCTTCTTTGACCCAGTCTTCGGGCGGCATGTCTATGTCCCACCAGGAAAGGGGACAGCGGTCCCGCAGCTTGTTGCCCAGCAACGCGTGAACGGGCACCCCGGCTTCCTTCCCGCACAGGTCGAAGGCGGCGATCTGCGGTCCGAACCCGATATCGTCGTCCCACATGATGGTCCACGGGTCCTTGCCGATCAGTCCAGCGGTATCCGCGGCACCGTGGCCGTCGGTGATGCTGACCAGGCCGTTGTCGGTCTCCAGCCGATATACCCACAGACGCTCGTTATGGGTGTTCGCCCGGGCCATGGCATGGTCGACGTGCCCGGCGTAGAACGGCACGTTGAGGGCTGTTCTTTCGGCGTGCGTGATCTTCATTGGATCCTCCTGCAGTGGTATGGGTTTGGACGGAGGTGAAGCTTATATAACTAAGGTTGGATTTGAAAAATGCAATCCATTTATAACACTTGTCTTGCCTCGGTTTTTCGATCTACTTATAATCAGTTAAGGATTCCTTCCAATCGGTTGCTATGGAAAAGTACAGAGGACAACTTGAAACTCAAGGGTCGGGTCGCTATCGTCACGGGCGGCAGTTCCGGCATTGGCCGGGGTATATGTATCGAACTGGCACGGGAAGGGGCCCGCGTCGTCGTAAGCGATATCGTTCAGCAGCCCAAACGCGGCAAGTACCACGACCAGGACGTGACAACCCCTACCGTGGAGGAAGTGAACGCCCTGGGGTCGGAAGGGCTTTTCGTACAAACCGACGTATCGGAAGAGGCGGCCGTCAATCACCTGGTTGACCAGGCGCTGGATACCTTCGGAGCCCTCGATATCCTGGTCAACAACGCAGGTATTTTCCTCTCTGGGGACAGCCAGACCCTTTCGATCGACGATTGGGACCGCATCACAGGCATCAACCTGCGGGCCCTGTTCCTGACCACCCGCGCCGCCGTACCCCACTTGAAGCAGTCCCGCGCGGGTAGGATCATAAACATCGCGTCCGTCCACGCCTTTCACGGCGGTGGCGGACCGGCGTACGCGGCGGCCAAGGCCGGGGTCGTCAACCTCACGCGGGACGCGGCGGTAGAACTGGCGTCCCACGGGATTACGGCCAATACCGTCTGTCCGGGCTACATTGAAACGCCCATCCAGGACTACCTGACCGAGGCCCAGGTCGCCGAAGCGCTTGAAAAGACCCCCCTGCCCAGGCTGGGGTTGCCGAAGGACATCGGCCGGGCCTGCGCGTTTTTTGCCTCGGATGACGCCGAGTGGATAACCGGTACGGCCCTGCCCGTGGACGGCGGCTGGCTGGCTCCGATCTGGTAATCAGACCCCAATCCGGGAATTGGACATGGATAAACTGTTCGCGATCGCCGGCAGCTTGTCGGCCCTCCTCGCCGTAGTCGCCGGAGCCTTTGGCGCTCACGCGTTGAAAGACCGGCTGTCTCCCGAAATGCTCGAGGTATTCGAAACCGCCGTCCGGTACCAGATATACCACGCCTTCGGCCTTCTTTTCGTAGCCTGGGCGATTTCGCGCTGGTCCCCTTCCATTCCTCCGGCAACCGGTTGGATGTTCATCGCGGGCACGGTACTTTTTTCCGGCAGCCTGTACGTGTTGAGCCTTGCGGGAATCCGGTGGCTGGGCGCCGTGACTCCCCTGGGCGGAGTGGCGTTCATAGTTGGCTGGCTCCTCCTGGCCTACGGTATTTACCGGTCTTGAAACGGAAAGGATGATAATGCGGGTCGTAACCGGTATCATCGCCCACGAGACGAGTACGTTCACGACGGTGGAAACCACCCGAAAGAACTACCTGGAACGGTATGGCGACCTGCGGGGCAGTGAGATCCTGGCGGCGTTCCGGGGTACAAACAAACCCACGGGAGGATTCATTGAAGGCGCCGATGTACATGGGTTCGAACTGATCCCCACCATAGTGGCCGAACCACATCCCAGCGGCCCCACGCCCCGTGCCCTCTTCGACGAAATCCTCGACGAGATGCTGGACGGTTTCCGGAACGCGGGTCCCATCGACGGGGTACTGCTTGAACTGCACGGCGCCATGGTAGCCGAAGGTATCGACGATGGCGAGGGATACATTCTCGCCGCCGTACGCGAACTCGTGGGAGGCATACCCATAGTAGGCCAGTTGGACATACATTCCAATATGACCCCGCGGATGATCGAATCAGCCGATGTGCTGATCGGCCGGGAGTCCTACCCCGAGATCGATATGGCGCCTCGAGGAAGGGAATGCGCGGATGTGCTCGTTCGAATCCTCCGGGAGGGCCTGCGTCCCACCATGGCGCTGCACCAGATCCCCATGGTATGGGGCATGAACCAGGTCACGGCCCACCCTCCCATGAAGGAGGCTATCGACTACCTGCACGAAATCGAAGCCAGGCCTGGCGTCGTCTGCGGATCCATCGCCACCTGTTTTCCTCTCGCCGACATACCCCACATGGGCGCGTCGGTGTACATTGTGACGGACAACGACGAGGAGATGGCCCAGCGTTACGCCAACGAACTGGGCGAATACCTGTATGAAAGACGGGCCGACTGGCACTACCATATGCCGTCGACGCGGGATACGCTGGACCGGGTCCATGAAGAGGGCCGGTTTCCCGTCTTGCTCGCGGACCGAAACGACAACACGGGCGGCGGCTCTCCGGGCGACAGCACCGCCATGCTGCGGACGTTCATCGAAGCCGGTCTCGAGGATGCCTGCGTCCTGTACATCGTCGATCCGGAAGCGGTGGAACAATGCATGGACGCCGGCGTGGGCGCCACGATCACGCTGGACGTCGGCGGCAAATCTACGCCGATGCAGGGGGAGCCGGTTACCATGACTGCGGAAGTGCTGGCCCTATCGGACGGCAGGTTCCGGTACCACGGGCCCATGCTCGCCGGTCTGGAGGGTAATATGGGACCCTCGGCGCACATCCGGCAGGAGGGCGTACATATCATACTCGTGAACGGTCGCGAGCAGCCCTTCGATACGGCTTTCTCGGAATCCCTCGGCCTGGATCCACGGGAAATGCGATATATCGGAGTCAAGTCATCCGCCCATTTCCGGGCCGGTTTTGAACCGTGGGCGGGTGCCATTCACGTGGTCACGGAACCGGGCGTACATGACGCGGGTTTCGTGACATTCCACCGGCTCGGCAGGAAACTCTACCCACTGGATGCCACACAGGATTGACGATTTGATCCTGGCGGAACTGCGTTATTTAATGCGGACGGGGCCTGGATATGAACGCACCTCCCGGCAAGATCGATTCTGATGCGATCTGGTTCGACCACCAGGCGTTGATCAGGAACGTGGATATCCTGCTCACGGTATACGACCAGGCTGCGCAGGGCGTACTGGACCTTGCGAACAGCGAGGGTTACTTCGAAGGCGTCGATCCGGACCTGCTGAAGTGGCCGCCCGGACGTACGCCGGAAGGCCCCATCGGACTGGAGGGCCTGGGCTACCGTGCCCGGTTGATCGGCGCGATCTACGAAGGGGTGCCCCGGCTTCGCGATCAGAGGATGGGGGAGGCTTACGACCAGTTCCGGAGGGTCGCTCCCGATTACTACCAGGCGGTACAGCTTTACGCCCGCGTCAGGGAGCTATTCCTTCAAAAAGAGCAGGGTGCGGCCAGCCAGTTCCTGGAACTGTACCAGACGGTATACGTGGAAGTACTGCGGGCGAGCAACGTGTTTACACCCGACGACGGCGAGGCCGCCCTGGCAGGCGCCCGTCTTTCCCGCGTTCCCCTGTCCCACGCCCAGCCCGTGGCGGAAAAACTCAAGGCCATCGTGTCGGAGGACGACCCCCTGTGGCAGACGACCTACGAATGTACGCTCGACGGGAAAGACACGGAATCCACGCTGAGGGACATATTCCACTACACCGCGCAAAAAACGCTCGATTACCTGGCCGCCGGTGAGCTGCTCGCCGTTCGATACAACACGTATACCAATTTCGCCTACTTCGGCTGCGCGGTATGGAAAGTCATCAGCGACGCCGAGTTGCTCGCCGAGTTCTGCCGACGGTACGTTCAGCACAGGTATATTCAGCACAAGATTGACGGGATACAGGAGGACATCCTGCTCGGCCAGGGTATGATGGTGGAGTTTTTCCAGGCGCACCAGGAGAATCCTGCGCAACTCAAGCCGACCGGGTACTGGTACGGCCATCATTATACGGGGTTGACGCGGGACATGATCGACCTGACCAGGGCACTGATCGAAAAGTGCAACCTGGTCATCCACAGGATCAGCCAGCACATCAAGGAAGGGGCGGATGAAGTGAGCGTGCCCGAGGAGTTGGCATCGATGCTGCAACCCATTGCGGTACCGCCCCTGCTCGACCGCACCGCCAGCGGTCACTTCCTTGAATATCCCCATGTAGGGCGCAACGCCCGGTACTCCCCGGTACAGCGAGCGGTCAGGCTGACACGGTGGATCGGGACTTCCTGGCGCTATGTACGCAACAAACGCGTAATCGAGGAGGAGGGCCTGGGCGAAAATGAGATGCTCGAAGCAGCCTGGCATAACAGCCTGACCTGGTCCGACAGGACGCTGAAAATCTTCGGCATTACCGTCAAGGTGCACGTCGATCCGATGGTCAGGGAACTGGTCCGCGAACTCAAGCTGCATGAAGGACGTTACAAGGTCCTGTTTTTTCCCACCCACCAGAGCGTTTTCGACCATCCCGTCATGTACAACGTGCTCCAGTCCCGCGTCCTGCTGGACGCCTTGGGCTGGGACGATTCGCGCCCCTGCACCATCCTGTCCCGGTCGGGCCTGACGGAATACGTAACGCTACGCCTGGGCTCGTGGAGCACGACGATGTTCGGCGTGAACGCCGCTGAATTCGACCGCCTGCTCGAGGAAGTCGACGGCTACGTGGTGCTGCCCCGCACCGGAGATACCAACAACGCGACCCATCGTTTCGCCAGTCTGTTGGAAAAACGGCCCGGCATCATCTACGCCGCGGGGACCACGGCGGCCTTCGACATCCAGTCCATACCACTGCAACACGGCCTGTTCAGCAAGATACCGCCCGACGTCGTCCTCATTCCCATGGCCTTCAGAGGCATTCATTCCATCTGGCCCAAGTGTCCCAAGCGAAACATACGAATCAACCCGGGCCTCGTCGAAGTCGTGGTGGCGCCGCCCATGCTGGGAGAAACCACGCTGTTCCCCAGGCGCAGGTCCCTCCGGCCCCAGATTGAACCTGCGGCGTTGTTCCAGGCCGTGCAGATCGTACACCTGCTTAATCCAAATCATCGGCCTTGATCCGCCGCTATCACCTGGAAAACTACTAGATGACTCCTTCACGTATTCTCCATTGCATCCTGCTGGTGTTCGCTCTCGCGTTGTCACAGGCGGTGGACGCCGCCCCTAACCGGGTCGACGTGATCAAGTTGACCGGGGCGATCGGACCGGTCAGCGTCCAGCACGTATCCGCCGCGATCGAGCGCGCCGAAAACGACAGTTCGGAATGCCTGGTCATCATGCTGGACACGCCCGGTGGCCTCCTTGAATCCACCCAGATGATCATTAAGGACATGCTCGCGTCCAACGTGCCCGTCGTGGTCTACGTGGCGCCCAGCGGCGCGGGAGCGGGGTCGGCGGGCGTGTTCATCACCATGAGCGCTCACGTCGCCGCCATGGCGCCGGGCACGAGCATCGGTGCGGCCCATCCGGTCGGCATCGGCGGCGCGGTGGCCGACTCCACCATGAACGAAAAGATCGAGAACTTCTCCGTGAGCTACATCCGTTCCATCGCCGACAAGCACGGCAGAAACGCGGACTGGGCGGAGCAGGCCGTGCGGAAGAGCGTGGCCTTGACCGACCGGGAAGCAGTGGAGCAGAACGTCGTGGACCTGAATGCAGCGACGCTGGATTCCCTGCTCATTCAAATTGACGGTACCATCGTTGAAGTCCGCGAAGGCAGCCGGGTATTGCGCACGAAGGACGCCGAGGTAGTATTAAAGGAAATGAACTGGAATCACCGGGTTCTCCATGTCCTTTCCAATCCCAACATCGCCTATCTCCTGATGATGCTCGGGTTCTACGGTCTCATCTACGAGTTCATCAATCCCGGCGCAATTTTCCCCGGTGTCGTGGGCGGCATGTGCGTCATCATCGGACTGTTCGCCCTGCAGACGCTGCCCATCAACTATGCCGGGCTCCTGCTCATCCTGCTCGGCCTCGGCCTTTTCGTGACGGAACTTCTGGTGGCCAGCCACGGGCTTATGGCCGTAGGGGGCGCAGTCTCCTTTACCATCGGTTCTATGATGCTCATCGACTCGCCCTATCCCTTCCTACGCATATCCCTGTATGTAATCATACCTGCCGTGGCCGCAACCGGGGTGTTCGTGCTGTTCGCCGTGGGCCACGCGCTGAAAGCCCAGAAACGCCGCGCAACTACAGGCGATCAGGGATTGATAGACGAGACGGGCCGAGCGCGCACGGCGATCGATTCCCGAAGCGGCAGCGTGTTTGTCCACGGCGAGTACTGGTCCGCGACCAGCGACACGCCCATCGAACCCGATACGCCCGTGAGGGTCGTAAGGGTCAACGGTCTGCGATTACTGGTAGAAAGCCTGGATTCAGGCGCGGACGAACCGAAACAAGGGGAGGACTCCCATGTGGTTTGACGGATTTTCACTATCGACGATCGTGCTCGTCCTGTTCGTCATCATCCTCTTAGCGAACGCGGTCAAGATTCTCCGCGAGTACGAACGGGGCGTGATCTTCCGGCTGGGCCGCCTTTCCAAAGCCCTGATCGGTAAAAACGGACCGGGTATCGTGATCCTGATTCCCGGAATCGACAAAATGGAAAAGGTCAGCCTGCGTACCGTCACCAAGGACGTGCCGGCCCAGGATGTGATCACGCGGGATAATGTGTCCATCAAGGTGAACGCGGTGATTTACTTTCGCGTCCTGGATCCTGAGAAAGCTATCACCGAGGTGGAGGATTTCCTGCTGGCGACCCATCAACTGGCCCAGACTTCGCTGCGGAGCATACTCGGCCAGGTGGAACTGGACGACCTGTTGATCAACAGGGATAAGATCAACGAAGACCTGCAGGTCCTTCTGGACCAGCAAACCGAGCCCTGGGGCATCAAGGTGTCCATGGTGGTCATTAAGAACGTCGATCTGCCTCTCGAGATGCAGCGGGCCATGGCCAAGCAGGCCGAGGCCGAACGCGAACGACGGGCCAAGGTCATCAATGCCCTGGGCGAGCAGCAGGCCGCGAAGAAACTGTCCGAGGCGGCTCATGTCATGGGTAAGCATCCCGTCGCCATCCAGCTGAGATACCTCCAGACTCTTTCGATCGTAGCCGCCGAAAACAATTCCACCACGCTGTTTCCCGTCCCGATCGATCTGTTCAGGCCCTTTGTGGAACATCTGCAGTCCGGTGCGGAGGTCGCTCCCGATCCCACCCTGGACGCGCCGGAAAACAACGCCGGGGAGGACGGTTAGGGTTCGAGATATCGAAGTCGGATTTCGACTAAATCGGTCAACGTTCAAAGGTTCGCCGACCAGGAATGAGGGAACTTACGATGACCGATTTACAGGGAATTACCCATATCAAGGACTGGCCCGAGGAGGAAAAGCCCAGGGCGCGGCTGCTCAAGTACGGAATCCATACCCTGTCCGACACGGAACTCATTGCGTTGCTGCTGCGAACGGGGAACGGATCCGGCGGGAAGGACGTGATCGAAATCTCCCGGGACCTGCTGCAGCGTTTCGGGGGTTTGCGTCACCTCGCCACCCGGGAAATGAACGAGCTTTGCCAAGTGTCGGGCGTGGGCCCCGTCAAGGCCGCCCAGATCGCTTCGGCCATCGAAATCGGCCGCCGGCTGGAAGCGCAGGACATGGATCAGAAGTCCTTCGTGTCGAGCACCGACGTGGCGCGATATTTCATGCCCAGACTCCGGGACCTGCGCAAGGAAATCTTCATGGTCCTGATGCTTGACGCGCGGAACTGCCTGATTCGGGGTGTGACCGTTTCGGTGGGTTCTCTTACAGCGAGCATCGTGCATCCCCGCGAAGTGTTCAAACCCGCCATTCTCGATTCGGCCGCTTCCGTGATCTTCGTACACAACCACCCCAGCGGCGATCCCACCCCCAGTCAGGACGACCTCAAGATCACGGCGCAACTTGTCGACGCGGGCCAGATGATCGACATCAAGGTGCTGGATCATATCATTATCGGCCGAAAGTCCTTTACCAGTCTGGCCGGCAAGGGTTTAATATAGCGGCGGAACAGGCTCGGACCGGCAACGGGAGGATACCGTAGAATCTTCGAATAAAGGACGGGTCAGGATAGGCTTCGTCGGCGCGGGGTTCATGGGTCAACTGGCCCACCTGGTAAATCTCACGGACATGGCCGGGTGCGAGGTGGTGGCCCTGGCCGACCGCAGACCTGAACTGGCGCGCCGGGTGGCGGATCGTTACGGCGTGCCGACAATCTGCGGTTCTCACGAGGATCTCTGCGCCGACCCGTCGATAGATGCCATCGTACAGATCACTTCGGACGATGCCCATGCGCCCATTGCCATGGATGCGTTGAATGCGGGCAAGCACGTCTACCTCGAGAAACCCATGGCGACCAACCTGCCCGACGCGCTCCGCATGGTCGAGGCTGCCGAGCGCAACGAACGTCAACTGATGATCGGGTACATGAAACGCTACGATACCGGCGTTGAACTCGCCCGGTCGATCATAGCCGAACTTCGGTCGACCGGTGAACTGGGGACGATCACCCACGCCAGGGGCCACTGTTTCGGTGGTGACTGGGTCTGCAACGCCGGTCCACCGGAAACGACGGACGAGCCCTATCCGGAAATCGAACCCCGGCCGCCGGCGGGGATGGTGGAGGAGCGAATCCGGGCTTTTTACGGGTTCAATAACGTGTACTGCCACAATATCAACCTGGTTCGCTACCTGCTGGGTAAAGTCCAGGCATTGAGATTCGCCGCCCTGGACGGTCCTACAAAGTTGATGGTACTTGCCATGGACGGCTATGACGCGGTCCTGGACCTGGGACGGATGACGGCGAATTTCTGGGATGAGGCCTTAAAGGTGTACTTCGAGGACGGATGGGTGGAGATTCATTCCCCGCCGCCGCTGCTGAGAAACGTGCCGGCCAGGGTTTCCGTCTACAAGGCGGGTTCCATACAGCGGCACGACCAGCCTCAGGCAGTTTGGGGCTGGGCGTTCCGTCGGGCGGACGCCCATTTCGTTGAATGCGTCGGAACCGGCGCGCCGGTCCGTTCGTCAGGGGCCGATTCCATCCGCGACCTGGAACTGGTGGAAGAGGCTTTCAGGCGATTCTGAGTGATAAACTGGTTTGGATGTATATGTAATACCGGGTTCTACCCGTAAGCCCGGGCGACCAGGGCAACGGGATTTTGAAAGTACCGCTGTAAGCCAAGGGATGTGTTCGAGGAATAGAAAAAGGAGTACAGATAGAAATGATGGAACCATCCGAAATAAAGAATGCGCTGGAAGATTGTCGGGATCAACTGGCCTATCTCTGGAGGGGCCTTTGACATAGAAAAGCGGACGGAGGTGACGGCCCGCCTCGAAGGCGTGACGGGTGAACCGGATTTCTGGAACAACCAGGCAAAGGCCCAGGCCATCAGCAGGCAGATCAGCGGCCACAAGAAGATCATAGATCAGTGGAACGAAATGGACCATCAGGCCGAAGACCTTGAAACGCTGTTTGAATTGGCCGCCGAGGAGGACGACCAGGACGCGTTCGACGAGATAGAAATCGGACTGCAGTCGCTGCGGAGACTCCTGGAAGCGGCGACGCTGCAGAGCATGCTGTCGGCGCCCGACGATACGAAGAACGCCATTGTCTCCATTCATCCCGGGGCGGGCGGCACGGAGTCCCAGGACTGGGCCGAGATGCTCATGCGCATGTATCTCAGGTGGATGGAATCCCGAGGATACGCCTTCGACACCCTGGACCTGCAACCGGGGGACGAAGCCGGTATCAAGAGCGTATCTATCGAAGTATCGGGAGAATACGCCTACGGTTACCTCAAGGCGGAGGCCGGTGTCCACCGTCTCGTTCGCATCTCTCCCTTCGATTCGAATCACCGGCGCCACACCTCCTTCGCCTCGGTTTCGGTGTTGCCTGAAATCGACGATCCGGGCGACATCGATCTCAACGAGGCGGACGTGGAGATCGACGTCTACCGGGCGAGCGGCGCCGGCGGCCAGCACGTGAACAAGACCTCGTCGGCCGTGCGTGTCACGCACAAACCCTCCGGCATTGTCGTTCAATGCCAGTCGGAGCGTTCCCAGCACCGCAACCGGGAAAGCGCCATGAAGGTGCTGATGGCCCGCCTGTACCAGCAGCGGCAGGAGGCGCTCCGGGAAAAAAGAGAACGCCTCGAGGGCGACAAGAAAGAGATCGCCTGGGGCAGCCAGATCCGATCCTACGTGTTCCATCCCTACTCCATGGTAAAGGACCATCGCACGGGTACGGAAATCGGTAATATCCAGTCCGTGATGAACGGCGGAATCGACAGGTTCATAGAGGACTACCTTCGTCACGGAGATTCCGTGGAAAGTACATGATTTCTACCCGTCCGTTTCACTCCCTGAACCCCCGTCCAGCAGACCTTTTTAGTTGACACGAAGGCCCGGTCCACCTATATTCCGGTACCCGTCAAACTGGTATGCCGACGGCACTTCGCCGAGTCCACGCGCCGCACCTACACGGATCCATCACCGACCATGCAGACCTTCGGAGCCAACGGTTGAACAGCCCGAACGATATCAACCGGCAACGGCATAACAAGCTCGAAGAAATCCGCGCGCGGGGCATCGATCCGTACCCCGTCCGCTTCGACGTTTCCCATCCCGCGCAGTCCATACTCGAAAATTCCGAAGACCTGATCGAAGCGGGTACGCTGGTCACGGTGGCGGGCCGGATCATATCCAAGCGGGGCCATGGCAAGTCCGGCTTCGCCCACCTGCTTGATCGTACCGGCCGAATCCAGATCTACGTCCGTCTTGACCGGGTTGGATCCGGGGAATACGAGATCTATGACGAGTTGATCGAGGTAGGGGACTTCCTGGGTGTCCATGGCACCGTATTCAAGACCCGCACCGGTGAAATCACCGTCGTGGCGGATGAACTGAAGCTGCTGTCCAAGTCTCTCCGCGCCCTTCCCGAAAAATGGCATGGCCTGCGGGATATCGAAATGCGGTACCGGCAGCGCTACGTGGACCTGATCATCAACCCTGGGGTCAAGGAGGTTTTCCTTAAACGATCCCGGCTCATCCGGTCCATTCAGCGGTTCATGGACGGAGAAGGTTTTGTCGAAGTCGAGACACCGATCCTGCAGCCCCTGTACGGGGGCGCGCTTGCGCGGCCCTTCAAGACCCACCACCAGGCCCTCGACATGCCGCTTTTCATGCGCATCGCCGATGAACTCTATCTCAAGCGGTTGATCGTCGGAGGCATGGAACGCGTATACGAAATAGGACATGACTTCCGCAACGAAGGAATCGACCGTACGCACAATCCCGAATTCACCATGCTGGAGTTCTACATCGCGTACGTCGATTACCAGTATATCATGGACCTCGTCGAAAACCTCTTTGTCAGTGTATTCCAAGAGGTTAGCGGCACGTTGAACCTCACGTACCAGGGTCAGCCCATTGACATGACACCGCCCTGGCCGCGGCTTTCCATGCTCGAGGCCATCCGCGAGTACGCGGATATCGACGTCACCGACATGACCGCCGGCGAACTCGCGGCGGTATGCCGGGACCGGGACCTCGATGTAAACGTCGCGTTGGGCAGGGGTAAGATCATAGACGAACTCTTCGAATGCTTCGTGCAGGACCGCCTCGTAAATCCCACTTTCATCACGGACTATCCCGTGGAGATATCGCCCCTGGCCAAGCGGCACCGGGACAATCCGGAACTCACGGAACGATTTGAACTTTTCATCTGCGGAAGTGAATTCGTCAATGCCTTCTCCGAGTTGAACGACCCGGTGGACCAGCGTCGCAGGTTTGAACAGCAGGTGGAAATGCAGCGGATGGGAGACGGGGAAGCCCATGCGATGGACGAAGACTTTCTGCGGGCGATGGAATACGGCATGCCTCCCACCGGGGGCTGCGGTATTGGAATAGACCGGTTGACCATGCTGATCACGGACTCCGCGAACATCAAGGACGTCCTCCTCTTTCCCCACCTGCGCAGGGAATCCATTGCCGGCGAACCAGGCGGTCCAGACGGTCCAGGCGGTTCGGAAGACCAGCTGGCCATACAATAGGGATGCCGAATGGCGTTGCGTACACGGTGGTCATACGAATGGTTCATCGCCCTGAGGTATCTTCGTTCCAAGCGGCAGACCCGCTTCGTCTCCGTCATCACTTATATTTCCGTTAGCGGCGTGCTGGTGGGCGTGGCCGCGCTGGTCATCGTCCTCTCCCTGTTCAACGGTTTCGAAAGCGAAGTGCGGGAACGGATTATCGGAGAGCGGGCGCATATCAACGTGTACCCGCTATACCGTGAGCGGGCCATATCGGGCTACGACGCGCTGCTAGACCGCATCCTTGCCGTGGAAGACGTGGTGTCGGCCGCGCCCTACGTGCTGGAGAAGGCCGTATGCGCGCCGGTTCCCACCACGCGCAACGCGGCGGCCGGGGTCATCGTGCACGGCCTCGACGTCGAATCCGGCCGCCTGGCCACGAACCTGAAGGAGAATATCGCTTTCGGAACCCTGGACCTGGGTACGTCACCCGATCCGGACAGCCCCGATGGCAGGCCCCTGGCCGGGATCGTCCTGGGACGGGGACTGGCGGATCAACTGGGTATTATCGTCGGTGAGAAGGTGGCCCTGGGCAATATCCAGGGTTTTTCGCTGACCTCGGTACTCACCCCCTACATCCGGCCGTACCGGGTCACCGGCATTTCGGAAACCGGGTTCTACGAATACGACGCGACATCCGTGTACGTCTCCCTGGGCGAGGCCCAAAAGCTGTTCAAGCTGGGAGACAGCATTAACGGTATCGCCGTGAAAGTTTCCGATCGGAACGAGGCGCGACGCATCGCCGACTTGATCGAAGAGGATCTGAACCGATTCGCGGATGAGACGGGTGAAACACCTGTTGCGTCAACCACGCCCGTGGCGTATTTTACGATAGACTGGATGCAGGCGCACAAGGGGCTGTTCCGGTGGATGACCCTCGAGAAATGGGGCTCGTTCGCCATACTGAACCTGATCATCCTGGTGGCCGCGTTCAACATCGCCAGTACCCTGATCATGGTCGTGCTGGAGAAAACCAGGGACATCGGTATTCTGAAGTCCCTGGGGGCTACCGCCGGGAGCGTAACCAAGGTATTCATAATTCAGGGTTCCGTGGTCGGAGTCATGGGCACCCTGCTCGGTTGTGTGATTGGTTATGCGCTATGCTGGACGCAGCGCACGTTCGAGTTCATTGCCCTGCCGCCGGAAATCTATCTGATCGACGCGCTGCCCGTAAGGGTCGACTTACTTGATTTCGTCACTGTTGCCATAGGATCCATGCTGATTTGTGTGCTGGCCGCCGTTTATCCGGCCAGGAAAGCCGCCGGTCTGGTTCCGGTCGAAGCGATACGACATGAGTAGCGAAATGCCCCAGGACGCAAAGGAAACACCCAACGTCGCGGGTGTGTCCGCCTTTCCGCCCGGACCTTCCGCGGAATCCTCGCCCGTTGAAGTGCTGACAGCAAGGGGCCTGACCAGGAGTTTCTTTTCCGGCACCGGCCGTCTCGATATTCTGAAAGGCATCGACATCGACATCCGACGCGGGGACATCGTGGCGATTCACGGCGCTTCCGGCGCGGGGAAAAGCACCTTGCTTCACATATTGGGCACGCTGGACCGGCCCACGTCCGGCCAGGTTTTCATCGGCGAAACCAGCGCCTTCGATCTTCCGGACGACGGACTGGCGGTATTCAGGAATCGAACGGTGGGCTTCGTGTTTCAGGCCCATCATCTCCTCCCCGAATTTACGGCGCTTGAAAACGTGATGATGCCCCTGCTGGTGGGCAGATGTCCATGGGATTCGGCCCGTGAACGGGCTGAGCGGTTGCTCGTCGAGGTGGGGCTGGGGAAACGACTCGACCACAAGCCGGTAGAACTGTCCGGCGGAGAACAGCAGCGCGTCGCCGTTGCCCGTGCTCTGGTGGGCCACCCGCACATCGTGCTGGCGGACGAACCGTCCGGCAACCTGGACCGCGAGAACGGGAAGGCCCTGCTGGACCTGATGTGGGATATGTCCCGCAGACACCGTCAGGCTTTCGTCGTGGTCACCCACGATGAGGACGTGGGGCGTCGCTCGGACCGGGTCTACCGCCTGGAAGACGGCTTGTTGAACGCGGTGGCGGCCTAGGAAAGGCTATGAAATCGACAACCTGTCCTCAATGCGGAATGTCGGCGACTGAATTCGGCGAGTCGGGTCAACTGGGATGCGCCGTGTGTTACCGTGTCTTCAAGGAGACGCTGGTACCCCTTTTCAAACAGATTCACGGCTATGAGTTTCACCGGGGAAAGATCCCCGTATCCGACCCATCGCGGCAACAGACGCGCCGCGCGCTGATCGATCTCAGGCGCGAGCTGAAGAAGGCGGTGGGACAGGAAGCCTACGAGCAGGCGGCGGAGATACGCGACCGCATAAACGAACTGGAACGCGGTTCCGAGTGGCATCACGCGATGCATGGATGACAACATGGAAAACCTGTATCCCGACCTGGTGAGTTCCGTACCGCAGTGGTGCGATCCAGATGGCGAGACCGGCGAGACCGGCGAGACCGCGGAACTGGTGATCAGCAGCCGCGCGCGCCTGGCGCGAAACCTGACTACCCTGCCCTTCGTTCACCGATCGATAAAGAATGACAGGGTTCGCGTGATCGAACAGGTGGACAAGGCCGTGCAAAGCAGCGACAACGTGGCGCGGTCCGTGTACCTGTCGTTGCTGGACACGACGGAGCAGGATCGAAAGGTGTTGGTCGAACGACGCCTGATCAGCCCGGCCCTGGCGGGCGGAACACGTCCCGCCGGTGTTTTCGTCGGACCTGGCGAATCCTACAGTCTCATGGTAAACGAGGAAGACCACCTGCGGCTTCAAACCATCAAGGGCGGTCTGCAGGTGCGCGCAGCGTGGCAGGAGGCGGATAAAATCGATACTGAACTGAGTAAAACACTTGATTTTGCCTTCTCCGATGAGTTTGGTTATCTAACAGCCTGTCCGAGCAATACGGGCACCGGCATGCGCCTGTCCGTGCTGATCCACCTGCCCGGGTTGACCCTGGCGGACCAGATGGATCACGTGGGACGGGCCATGGAGGAAATCGGATTCACGGTGCGCGGATTGTACGGTGAAGGTACGGGAAAATCAGGCAATATGTACCAGGTGTCGAATCAGTGGACGCTGGGACACACTGAGCAGGAAATCGTCGAAAGGCTGGATCGTGTCGCCCGGCGGCTGGCGCGGTGCGAAGAACGGGCCTGCGACGCCCTGATCAGCCGGGCAGGACGACGTACGGAAGACCGGGTAGCCAGGGCATACGGCCTGTTGAAGCATGCCCGCCTACTTGGTGAAAAAGAAGCCCTGGATGCGCTTTCGATGCTCAGAATGGGAGCATGCACACGACTTTTCCAGGGCATGGAATCCACCACGTTCAACCGATTGCTGATATCGATTCAGCCCGCGCATGTCCAGATGACCGCTGGTCGCCCCTTGACGGGTGAGGAACTGGACGAACGGCGCGCGGAGTTGGTCAGGGAACACATGAAGTCCTGAAACGACTGCGAATACCGCCGCAGGGATTTCAAAGCCCGGATGGTGAATGGAGGGAGGCCAAGATGCCCCAGGGAAGCAACAACAAGTTTACGGAAAGGTTCAAGCGGGTGATGCACATCGCCCGTGAAGAAGCCGCTAGACTCCAGCACGACTACATCGCCACGGAGCACCTGCTGCTGGCCTTCATCCGGGACGGCGAGGGGACCGCGGTGGCCATGCTGCGTAACATGGGCATCGATCTCGAAGACCTTAGGCAGTCGATAGAGGAGGCCACGGTATCCCAGTCGAGCGCGCTGACGATCGGCCAGGTGCCCTTCACCCCGAGGGCAAAGCAGGCACTGGAAATCGCCGCCCACGAAGCGAACAACATGAAATCAAAGTACGTGGGTACCGAGCACCTTCTGCTCGCGCTGGTGCGCGACAAGCAGGGTATCGCGTCCCAGATCCTTTCCACCTACGACGTAACCTTTGAAAAGATCAAGGAAGAGATCCAGAACATCCAAAGCGACCGTTCCGTCACGAAGAAGGATGCACAGCGCAGCAGGACGCCGTTCCTCGATCATTTCGGCCGCGACCTGACCGAAATGGCGCGAGGCGGCAAACTGGATCCTGTCATCGGCCGTGACAAGGAAATTGAACGGGTCACCCAGATCCTGAGCCGTCGGAAGAAGAACAACCCGGCGTTGATCGGCGAACCCGGCGTGGGCAAGACCGCCATCGCAGAAGGCCTTGCGCAGCGGATCGTGCAGCGAAGCGTCCCCCAGATCCTGGAGGACAAGCGGGTGGTTACCCTCGATATGGCATCCATCGTGGCCGGGACCAAGTACCGGGGACAGTTTGAAGACCGGCTGAAATCCATCATGGCCGAGATCACCAAGTCGGACGAGGTGATCATCTTCATCGATGAACTGCATTCGATCGTCGGTGCAGGCGGCGCCGAGGGCAGCCTCGACGCCTCCAACATTTTCAAGCCGGCCCTCGCCCGCGGCGAACTGCAGTGCATCGGCGCAACGACGCTCGACGAGTACCGCAAGCACATCGAAAAGGACGGAGCGCTTGAACGCCGGTTCCAGAAGGTGATCGTGGACCAGCCGAGCATCGAGGAAACCATCGACATGCTCAAGGGGCTGCGCTGCCGGTTCGAAGAATACCACCACGTCAAGTATACGGACGATGCCCTGGAGTTCGCCGTCAAGCAGTCCGACCGGTACATCAAGGACCGGTTCCTTCCCGACAAGGCCATCGACATCATCGACGAGGCCGGTTCCAAGGCACAGCTGTCCAAGATGACGGTCCCCGATGAAATCAGGAATATCGAGGAGCAGCTTCAGGCCATACAGGATAAAAAGGTGGAAGCCGCCCAGCAGCAGGAGTTCGAACGGGCGGCGGCGCTGCGGGACCGCCAGGAAGAGCTGCAGCGCGAGTACGACGAGGCGTTTATGGCCTGGCGCGAGCGGGTTACCGACGAGGTCGTGGCGGTCACGGAAAACGACATGGCGCAAATCATCTCCAGCATGACGGGCATTCCGATGTTCCGGCTCGAGGAGCAGGAATCCAAGAGCCTGCTGCGAATGGAGGATGAACTCAAGAAACGGATCATCGGTCAGGACGTGGCCATCCAGGTGCTGAGCAAGGCCATCCGGCGGTCGCGCTCCGGCCTGAAGAATCCCAACCGGCCCATAGGATCTTTCCTTTTCCTCGGACCCACCGGCGTGGGCAAGACGGAACTGGCCAAGATCCTGGCGTCCTTTCTCTTCCAGGGCACCGACGCCCTGATCTTCATCGACATGTCAGAATACATGGAAAAGTTCAACGTCTCGCGCCTCATCGGCGCTCCACCGGGTTACGTGGGATTCAACGAAGGGGGGCACCTGTCGGAGAAAGTTCGGCGCAAGCCCTACTCCGTCATTTTGCTGGACGAGGTGGAAAAAGCCCATCCGGACGTTTTCAACATCCTCCTTCAGATCATGGACGAGGGAACGCTGACGGACAGTAACGGCCGCCGCGTGGACTTCCGCAATACCATCATCATCATGACGTCGAATCTCGGTACACGGGATATCAACAGGGCCGGCGGACTCGGTTTCCAACAGGATGCCAAGGTCGACTATGCGAAGATGGAGGCGACGGTCAAGGAAGAGGTGAAACGGCTCTTCAACCCGGAGTTCCTGAACCGCCTCGACGAGGCGGTCGTATTCCGTCAGTTGGACCAATCGGACATTTCCCGGATCATCGATCTGCAGCTCAAGGAAATCAACGGCAGGATGACCGAACGGGGAATAAAGATTTCACTGACGCAGAGCGCACGGGAATTGCTGTCTGAAAAGGGATATGATCCGGTCTACAACGCCCGGTTCATGAATCAGACCATTCAGCGCATGCTCGAGGATCCGCTCGCGGAAGAGCTGCTGAGGGGCAAATTCCACGACGGCGACGAAATCAGGGTCGGCAAGAAGGGAGAAAACCTGACGTTCTCCAAGGCCGAGAACTCGGATTCCGATAAAACGCACGTACTTTCCGAATCAGAAGCCTGAAACGCGGGTTCGCGGGATCCGTCACCGCGGGATGCAGGATCGATGGCGGGAACCCGCTGGAAGTACGCGCGTAGAATCGACAGTCGGTTTTCTGTGCTTCGTTCGCGCCTGTAAGCCATTTACGCCACCTGAATACCCGTTTGGACGGGGAAGCTGTCTCTGTGTCTGCAATGCCTTTCAAGTACTTGAAATCCTTCCTGGTACTGGCCCTGATGAGCGGGATACTCGCCACCGCACCCCTGGGTCCCACCAATGTATACGGACAACAGCAGCAACCATTGATCGCCGACGTGCTGATCGAGGGCCACGCCAACGTGGATGAGCCGCTGATCCGGTCGATGATTGCGCTGAAAGTCGGGAACCTGTACAATCCCCGGGACGGCGCAACCACGATCAAGCAGCTGTATCGACTGGGCTTGTTCGAGGACATACGCATATACGCCAGTATGGGCGCCGGCGGTCTGATCTTGACCGTTAACGTCAGGGAATACCCCTTGCTGGACCGCATCGAGTTCGAAGGCAACAAGAAGATAAAGGACGATGAACTCGAACGCACATCCGGCATATTTCAGGGCCAGGCCCTGAGTCCCTTCAGAAGAAAAAGCGTCGAAGACAATATAACCCGGGCTTATTACGAAAAAGGGTATCTCCTCGCTAAACTGAACACGCGCGTGCTCGTGGAAAGAAACAACGCGATCATGCGGGTGGAAATCGACGAGGGCGAAAAGGTCAAGTTGGGTGAAGTCTTCATCGAAAACAACGTCTCCGTCGAAGAAAAACAGTTGCAGAAGGCTTTTCGCAAGAAGGCGGATACGGAAGAAGAACATTTCTGGAAAGAGGGCGATCTGAGACGGGATCGTCTGCTGGACCAGTTCCAGAAAATCGTACAGGAGTATCGCAAGCACGGATTTCGCGACGCGGAAGTCGTGGAGGATACGCTGTGGTACAGCGATAACCGGAAGCGGATGTATCTCAAGGTGAAAATCAACGAGGGAAGAAGGTACTACCTTGGCGACGTCGCTTTCGAGGGAAACACGAAATTCACCGGCGAACAGTTGTCCAGTCTCATCAAGATCGACGCCGGCAAGCCGTTCAACGAAGAAGAATACCAGGAGAGCGTGTCGACCATCTACGAGGCGTACGGCGAGTTGGGATACCTGTACGCCACGCCGATCGCCCGGGAGTCCGCGGCCAACGATTCCACCATCGATCTGCACTTCGCGGTCAACGAAGGGGAACCGGCCAAGGTTCATCGAATCAATATCGTGGGCAATACCAAGACCAAGGACAAGGTCATCCGGCGTGAACTGTTGATCAAGCCGGGGCAGTTTTTTCGCCGTTCGATGCTGCTAAGGAGTCAGCGGGACGTTTTCCAGTTGAATTTCTTCCAGGACGTCCAACCCGGTCTGGAACCCCTGCCGAACGGCAACGTGGATATTTCCTTTACGGTACTTGAGAAACCGACGGGAACGGCAAACGCCGGCGCCGGTTACAGTGGACTCGACGGGCTCGTGGGTACCATTTCCCTGGTCGTCCCGAACTTCCTGGGCAACGGGCAGAACCTGAATTTCAACTGGGAATTCGGCAACCGACGCAATTCCATTTCGACGAGCTTCGTCGAACCCTGGCTGTTCGATACGCCGACCAGTGCCGGTGTCGACGTGTTCCGGACCAACAGGCAGTGGTTCAGAGAATTCAATATCATTCAGAAGGGATTCGGGATGTCCCTGGGACGCCGCTTCCGCAGCACCTACTGGCGCATAAACGGGGCCTATCGATTCTTCGACCTGAAATACACCGGTTTCGGTGAACGTTACTACGCCGCGGCGCTGGAAGATACCACCCTCACCGAACCGCAGATCGCGGCCATCAACGGAAATATCCGGCAGCGGGAATCTCTGGTATCCAACAGCGGACTGACCAGCCAGGTTTCTTTCTCCGTGACGCGCGACAGCCGTAATTTCCCCCAGTTTGCCACGAGCGGAATGCGCCAGACGACACGCAGCGATGTCGCCGGTGTCGGCGGCGATGTGAAGTACCTCAAGCAGACCGTGGAGTCCAATATTTACGTTTCCCTTTTCAAGGGCACGTCGGTATCCCTCAGGGGACGGTATGCCCTGGCCGTAAACCCATTCAACGAACGGGAAGTCCCGTTTTTCGAGCGTTTCTTTCCGGGTGGCGTCAGTTTCGACGGCATGATCCGGGGCTATGGTAATAATTCCGTCGGCCCCTATACCGAGTTGGGAGACGGGACCAGCAGCCGGGACGGCGGCCGGGTGATGGGCATTTTCACCCTGGAGTACCAGATCCCGATCATCGACCAGCTCAGGTCACAACAGCCTGTCTATGCCGTGGCATTCGTCGAAGCCGGAAACGCGTGGGCGAAACTGTCGGAAGCATCGCCCCTGCCGGGCAATATGAAGAAATCGGTTGGGTTTGGTATCCGGGTGATCATGCCCCTTGTGGGGCTATTGGGATTCGACGTGGGTTACGGATTCGACAAACCTTCGGATCCCATCCAGGCCCTCCAGAAAAAGCGAAGCGGCTGGAATACGCATTTCCAGCTCGGCCAGGTGTTTTGACCCATTCGTTCATGCAGGTTTCCGGAGCGATCCGGCATTCCAGGAGGATATAATGGTTTCACGGAAGGGATTGATTCGAACGGCGGCCGTTCTCGCCGTCGCACTGCTGTTGCCGGCCCTGGCCCAGGGGCAGGAAATGAAGATCGGCTATCTCGACATGGAACGCCTGCGCCAGTCCTACCAGGGATTCAGGGACGCCGAGGAGGCTTTTGAAAAGGTAGCCGGGGATGTGCGGGAACAGGTCCAGAGCAGGCAGCAGGAAGTCGAAATGATGAAACAGCAGTACGAAGCGCGAAAGACCATGTTGACCGCGGCAAGGCGGCAGCAGGATGAGCAGAACATCGTGCAGAAGGAACAGGAACTGATGCAGTTCGCCCAGACGCAGCAAATGCAACTCGCGCAACAGGAAGTGGAATTGACACGACCATTGCAGGAATCCATATTCAACGTGGTGCAGACCCTGGCCAAGGCGGAAAACTTCACTTACATCTTCGACGCCGGGTCGCTCATATACGTGGATCCGTTGAGAGCGCGGAACCTCACTGGACAGGTCCTGGAGGAACTGCAAAAGGAAGTCAAGTAACCAATCGATGCGACAGAGACTAGCCGATATAGCAACGCAGGTACAGGGCGAACTCATCGGTGACGGTTCCTGCATCATCGAAAGCGTCGCGCCGCTTGACGAGGCCGGCACGGGTTCGATTTCCGTCCTGATCAACGCCCGGCACAGCCAACGTCTGGAGTCGACACGGGCCACGGCGGTCATCGTCTCCCGCGAGATCGACCAGGCACCGGTTTCCATCATACGCGTTGCTTCTCCCGAAGTCGCCCTCGCGACCTTGCTGTCGACCTATTTCGTAGGGCACCGTCCCGCGGAAGACGGTATTCATCAGACAGCTCGGATACACCCGGCCGCGGACGTGGACGAAGAAGCGGACATCGGACCCTACGTGTCGATCGGTCCGCACACGTCAGTGGGTCGAAACGCCCGCATCGGCGCGGGCGTGGTAGTCGGCGCCCATTGCAGGATCGGCGCAGGCACGTGGATTTTCGCCAATGCGACGCTGTACGACCGTGTGTCTCTTGGCGAAGGCGTGATCATCCACAGCGGAACCGTGATCGGGAGCGATGGATTCGGCTATTTCCAGGGCGGCGGCGGCGCCAGGAAGATCCCCCAGGTTGGCGGCGTTGAGATCGGCGACGAGGTGGAGATCGGGGCGAATACGACGATCGACCGCGCGACCATGGGGTTGACCCGCATCGGCCGCGGTACGAAAATAGACAACCTGGTGCAGATCGGCCACAACGTATTTATCGGCGATCACGTTACGATATGCGCCCAGGTAGGCATAGCGGGGAGCACGGTGGTTGAAGCGGGATCTCTGATCGGAGGCCAGGCGGGCCTTTCGGACCATATTCAGGTCGGCGCCGGATCCAGGATCGGCGGCCAGGCGGGCGTGACCAAGTCCATCCCCGGTGGATCGACGGTGTCCGGTTATCCGGCCCGTCCGCATAACCAGGCCCGGAGAATAGAAGCTGCCGTCAAGCGGCTGCCGGACCTGCTGCAGCAGATCCAGACCCTGGAAGCACGCATCAAGGCGCTCGAAAGCCAGGAGTAAGTCGTATAAGAAGGATACACATGCTCAAACAACAGCATACGATCAAAAACGCCGCGTCTGTTAAGGGGATAGGCCTGCATACGGGAGGGAAAACGACGCTGACCTTTAAACCGGGCGGTGTAAACGACGGAATCCGGTTTATTCGTGTCGACCATCCCGACAGGATGGAAATCCCGGCCGATATCGACTACGTGGTCGACACCACCAGAGGGACGAATCTGGCGCGCGACGGTGTCCGGGTTCACACCGTTGAACACGTCCTTGCAGCCGTTGCCGGGCTGGGTCTGGACAACCTGCGTATCGAACTGGACGGCTCGGAACCTCCGATTTGCGACGGCAGCGCCATTCCCTTCGTGAACGCGCTGCTTGAAGCCGGCATCATCGAGCAGAATTCGCCCAGGGCATATCTGGAACTGGACAACCCCGTACTCTACTCGGAACGGGAAAACGGTCTGTTGAAAGAACTCGTGGTCATGCCTTCCGACGATTTCCACCTCACCTACATGGTAGACTACCAGAAGTCCAATCTCGGCAGCCAGCATACCGTCCTTTATTCACTGGAAGACGAGTTCGTCACCGAGATCGCGCCGGCGCGGACGTGGACCTTCCTGAGTGATGTCAAGGCCCTCCGCGAAAGGGGACTGATCAAGGGGGGCAGCCTGGAAAGCGCGGTCGTCATAGCCGATATGGACCTGTCGGAAGAGGAACTGGAAGAATTGAAGGATCTGTTCGGCGTGGAAGACAGGGTGGTGATCGGTGACAATGGTATCGTGGGTACCCAGCCGCTGCGGTTCGATAATGAACCCTGCCGGCACAAGGCCCTCGACCTGATCGGTGACCTGGCCCTGCTCGGAGCGCCCCTCAAGGCCCAGGTGTTTGGAGCGCGGTCCTCCCATTCCGCCAATGTCGAGCTCGTACGCAGGATTCGCGGCGCCTGCGTGAAGAAGAAACCGGAAGCCCGGGATGAAAACACATCCGCGCCGGCTCGGGAAATGGTCATGGATATCGAAGCCATCCTGCGCATCCTCCCGCATCGCTATCCCTTTCTGCTTATAGACCGCGTTATCCACATGGAGCCGGGGAAACGGGTGGTCGCCCTTAAAAACGTAACCATAAACGAACCCTTTTTCTCGGGTCACTTTCCCGGCCATCCCGTCATGCCAGGCGTACTGATCGTTGAAGCCATGGCGCAGGCGGGCGGCCTGCTGCTGCTCAATACGATCGACAACCCCCAAAGCAAAATGGCGTATTTCATGGGAATCGATCATGCGCGGTTTCGTAAACTGGTAAAACCCGGGGACCAGATCCGCTTTGAGTTGGAAATGATCCGAATGCGTATGCACGTCTGCAAGATGGAAGGCAAGGCCTACGTGGACGATGAACTGGTAGCCGAAGCCGCACTCATGGCTATGATTACGGACCGAGCGGACCATGCGGACCGGGCTGCGGACCATGCGGACCGGGCAGGCCGGGAGACTCCATAGTGACGGACATAACCACCGAAGTCCAGATTCATCCCACGGCCATCGTGCATCCAGACGCGGAGTTGGGCGCCGGCTGCAGCATCGGTCCCTACACGATCGTCGAACCCAATGTTTCCATAGGGGCGGGCACGCAGGTGGCATCCAGCGCGCTGATCGGCGCCCATACCCGCATCGGCGCGGAATGCAGGATCTATCACGGGGCTGTAGTGGGGTCGATCCCCCAGGATCAGAAATTCATCGGCGAGCAGTCCACCCTGGAGATCGGCGACCGGACTTCCATCCGGGAGTTCGCCACGCTGAATCGCGGGACCAGCGCCCTGGGGAAGACGGTGATCGGAAGCGATACGCTGGTCATGGCTTACGTGCACGTCGCCCACGACTGCGTGGTCGGCAACCGGGTGATTCTCGCCAACGGGACGCAGTTGGGAGGCCATGTGGAAATCGAGGATTTCGCCATTTCCGGGGGACTCGTCGCGGTCCACCAGTTCGTCCACATCGGCCGTCACGCCTTCATCAGCGGCGGGTCCAAGGTAACCAAGGACATCTGTCCGTATATCAAGTACGGCCGCGAACCGCTGAAGCCCGTTTCGCTCAACACCATCGGCCTGAAACGCTGCGGATTCACGGACGAAGCCGTCCGAACTCTCAAACAGGCCTATCGTTTGCTCTTCCGTTCCTCGCTCAATATCACCCAGGCGGTGAAAGCGGTAACGGAAGAAGTGGAACAAACCGATGAGGTAGAGCGTCTTCTCGCTTTCATTCAGGAAAGTGCCCGGCGCAGCAAGCGGTACGGTCGCGGCCTGACGTCGTAGTCATGCGGAAGCATCGGCAGGAAACACACCGCCCGACTCTTTCTACCATCAGTCCCCATACCTCAGAAGAAAGGATCTGACTCATGACGGCCGTCTCAAAAGGGGGGCGTACCGTACGTGTCGCATCGCCCATGTCGCCTCCATCGTGGGCCTTGCTGGAAATAGCGTTGATCAAGCAGCAGGAAGAGGCCGTGGAAGCGTTCTATGAACACTACTTCGATGAACGCGGGTACCTGCTGTGCGTTCCCCGCTGGGGAGGCGATGACGGACCGGACGACGCAGCGGAGAACTTCGCGAACTGGCCGGAACTCTACGCGCTCGGTGCTTCGGATCGTGTATACGAACTGTACAAGAAGGCCTGGGACGGTCACCTGCTGCAGTACTCGGAGGCGAAGACCACCGAAGTTGAATTCGCCCGGGACGGCATGTATTTCAAGGAATTCCCGACGATATTCGACTGGATGCACAACGGGGAGGGATTCACCGCGTTCTTCCTCCAGGGGCTGTGCGATCCCCGCGACAAGAAATTCGTGGACCGCACCCGGCGTTTCTGCGGTTTCTACATGGGCGAAGATCCCATCGCCGACAACTACATTCCCGAACACCGCGTGATCAAGAGCATGTTCAACGGCAGCCGGGGATCGATGCTGCGCAAGGCCACGGGACTTGACTGGGCTGGCGATCCCATCGAGGTCGAGGGCCGGTTCAAGCCGGGCCACGGGGAACGCGACTACGAGGAAATGGTTGCCCATTTCAAGGACTACAACGACGTGGCCGGAGATCATCCCTTGAACATGGGCGTGACCACGATGACCCTGAACGCCTACATGATCGATGGAGACGAGACTTACCGCGACTGGACGAAGGACTACCTCGACGCCTGGGTGGAGCGCACCGAACAGAACAACGGCATCATACCCACCAATATCGGCTTGGACGGGACCATCGGCGGGGCATGCGATGGGAAGTGGTACGGCGGCGCTTACGGGTGGGGATTTTCGACCATTGTGCCGCAGACCGGCGCCGTGGCCCACCGGCCCTACTTCCTGATCAGGGTCCACTGGAGTTTCGGTAACGGTCTCCTGCTTACCGGCGACCAGAAATATGTCGACACCTGGCGCGGCGTCATCGACCAGGTCAACGCCCACAGCAAGGTCGAGAACGGCCAGACGCTTTATCCCCGCATGCACGGTGACGACGGGTGGTACGACTACCAGCCCGAACCCTTCGACAACGGTGCGCTGCAGGTCTACTACTGGTCCATGGACCGGCGCGACCTCGAGCGGCTGCCCATAGAGGGCTGGATCGCCTACCTGGAAGGGCAGAACCCCGAATATCCCGAGAAAGCGCTACAAGAGGACATCTCGAAGGTTCGATCAAGAATGGACCGGATGCGCGACGACCTGACCACGCCGGACACGCGCATGTCGGACGATCCCAACGGCATAAATCCCGCGGCGGTAGACGCCCTGATCCAGCTCATGCTCGGCGGGATGCCCACGGAACACTTCGGCCATCCCCTGCACTGCCGTTTCAGGTACTTCGATCCATCCCGCAATCGTCCCGGCATGCCGGAGGACGTGGCCGCCCTCGTGGAAGAACTCCATGACGACAGCGCCACGGTAACGCTGGTGAACACCAACCAGGTATCTTCCCGAACCGTGATCGTCCAGGGGGGCGCCTACGGAGAACACCAGATCGTCGAAGTCAAAGACGGAAGCGAATCCACCCCGGTCGACGACGCCAGTTTTACGGTGAGGCTCGAACCCGGATGCGGCCGCACGCTGTGCGTGGCCATGAAACGCTACGCGAACCGGCCGTCCTTCGCTTTTCCCTGGGAGAGATAGGAGACCGACATGCGAAGCAAGGGGATACTGGCGCTGTTATGCATCCTGGGGCTGTCACAGACCGCTTTGGCCCAGCAGGATAGCGTGGCCTCTTTGGTGGACAGGCACAAGGCGGAAGCCATCCGCATGCGCGTGCATATCCACCAGAACCCGGAGCTGGGCAACCGGGAGTTCAAGACGGCGGAGCTGGTTGCGGACCATCTCACCGCTTTGGGCATCAAGATTGAGACGGGTGTCGCCCATACCGGCGTCGTAGGGGTGCTCCAGGGCGGGAGGCCCGGTCCGGTCGTGGCCATCCGGGCGGACATGGACGCGCTGCCCGTGACGGAGGATACGGTATTCCCCTTCAAGTCAACCGTTCGGACGACCTACCTCGGCAAGGAAGTAGGCGTCATGCACGCCTGCGGCCATGACGTGCATACCGCGGTTCAGTTGGGTGTCGCTTCCGTACTGGCCGGCATGAAAGCCGATCTGCCCGGCACCGTCAAGTTCATCTTCCAACCGGCGGAAGAAGGCGCACCACCGGGTGAAGAGGGCGGCGCGGACCTCATGCTTCGCGAGAAAGCGCTCGAAAACCCGGTGCCCGAAGCTATTTTCGGACTCCACGCTCTGCCTTCCCTCGAGGTGGGCACCGTTGGCTATACCATCGGACCGGCCTTTGCCGCGGTGGACCATTTCACCATAAAGGTACGGGGCAAACAGGCGCACGGCGCCCGTCCCGAAGAAGGCATCGACCCCGTCGTCATGGCATCCGAGATCGTGCTCGCGCTGCAGACGATACGGTCCCGCACCTTATCTCCCCTCGAGCCCAGCGTGGTCACGGTGGGAATCTTCCGCGGCGGCGAACGATTCAACATCATCCCCCAGGAAGTCCATCTCGAAGGGACGGTACGCACCTACAATCCCGAGGTCAGGGACACGGTGGAAAGCCGGATGAAGGCCATCCTGGAAGGCATAACCGGGGCCTATGGCGGCGCCTTCGAAATGGACTACAACCGCGGCACCCCTTCCGTGATCAACGATCCCGCGCTGTCCCGTGAAATGGCCGGTTACCTGGCAGGAGCGCCCGGCGTCGCCAAGGTGCTTGAACTGCCCCCGACGATGGGCGGCGAAGACTTCGCCTTTTTTTCCAACACCGTGCCGGGGTTTTTCTACCGGCTGGGTGTCACCAGACCCGGACAGCCTTCTGGCGGCCTGCACACCCCGACCATGACGGCGGACAGCGAATCTGTGACGGTGGGCATGCGCGCGATGACACACCTGGTGCTGGAATTCCTGAACGGAAGAGCGCCGCAGCCCAATCAGTAGACCCCGGTCAACGGCCCTGAGCTCCTTGCGTCACCACGCGGTAGGCAAGGGTCTGGTCCAGGGCCGTGATGCGCGTCGCCCCCTCGATGCGCACGTCCGCGTCTTCGGTGACGTAGTATTTGTACACCTCCTCGAAGGCGGAAGAACGAGCGAGGTTCCGCACCAGTACTTCGCCGATATCGATCACCGTGTGAATCGCGAGTCCCCGCTCCCGGTAAGTCCGCCTCCATCCCTCCCAGTTCGAAGCGTCTTTACGGTCCAGGGGCGCCGACGAGATCAGATGATCCGCCGGAAACAGGCGGGACCATCCCAGGTGATCGACCACCCGTTCGATCCGCACCACGCTGTGACTGGACAGGATGCCGAGGGCGAATCCGCCCGCGATCGCTTCCAGGTGTTTCCCGGGAAACCTGCCTTCCGCCCGTATGGCGTCTCGATCGATCTGTTCGTACATGGTTTCCTTCGCGTCCAGGTGGGCGAGGGTCCTTAAACCCATGACCACGAGCAGTTTCATTTCGACGACTCCCTCCAATACCAGGTTGTATACACAAGGGCCCCGCCGCGCAGGATTCGGAAAGGGTGGCTACCGGGTCCTCACGGACCGCCGCAGGTTTCCGAGAATGGAACCGATGACGACCAGCCCGGCGCCAGATATGCTGACGAAGTTGAGGTTTTCCGGCTGCAACAGGCCGGGGACGAGCGGCGAGACGATCATCATGTCCACGACGGTGATGAGGGGCACGACGGCGAGGACCATGCTGACCCTGAATACCTCCAGGTGTTTCAGCGATTCCACCAGTGTAACGAAGGCGACCAGCGAGATCACCGCCGAAGCGTTCAAAAGGACCATCTGCCGGGTGTCCTGCTCCAGCAGCGACTCGAATCGGACGAAGGGAAGGATCAGGATAGACCCGACCAGGTAGATCAGGAACAGGATGACGGACGTAGGCAGGATCTGCAGCAGTTGCTTCTGGGTCAGCGTGTATACGGATAGCGACAGCGCAGCCGCGACTACCCACAGGATGCCCGGTATCATGGCGCTGTCCCCGGACCACAATTCCACCAGCCTATCGTTGAAGAACAGAACGATGCCGCCCGTCAGCAGCATGAGGCCGAGTACCTGGATAATGGTCAGCCTTTCATGAAAGAGCAACAGAGCGCCCAGCAGGAGAAACAGCAGGGAGATCTGGTTAACCACCTGGGCAGCACTGGGCGAGATGTATTGCAGGCTCTGGGGATAGAACACGTACGCGCAGCTGAACCCGGTTACCGACGCGAGGAATAACAGCGCGTAACCGCCCCGCAGTTTCCGTACCAGGGGAAAGTGACCCTGTCTGTGCACGATCACTGCCATCAACACGGCCGCGACGAGGAAGCGGTACCACGTCATCGTGAACGCGTCGAGGCTGATCAGCATGATTTTCAGGACGAGCGGCAGTCCGCCCCACACCAGGATCGTGAACAGGCTCAGGACCAGTCCCAGGCCCCAGCGTCCACTGGTGACGTGTCGGTTCATGCCTGCCCCGCGGGAGGGACCGGTACAGGAGTACAGTCGCGCGGCGTTATTCGTATACCTCCACTTCGGGGGTGAAGGTCATGTCGGGGTCGAGCGGATAAATGGGACGGGTGACGAACCGGTGGCCGAGCGTGGGGATGTTCGGACTCGCGGCCCCGGGAACGTCGATGGTGAGGGTCCGTTCCGCCCAGTCGTCGTACCACTCGTCGGGGGTGTGGGGCAGCTTCTTTACGACTACGCTGAAGCGCTTCGGGTCCTGTCCAAAGGCGGGATACATCCACCGGTCGCACAGCAGGGGGCCGGAGGCCGCGACGAAGAGGGTGATGTTGCGGCATCTAAGTACCGCGATGGGGATATCGTCCCGCCGGCCAAGCACCTCGACCGTCGCGGTGACCTCCACCGGGGTGAAGCGCGGGTCGCGCGTACCGCCCAGGGGGACGGTGATGGTCTGTCCAACGCTCGCCTTCATGGCCCGTTCGACGGCGGGATCGTCGCGGATGGGGAACAGCACGCTCCCGCTGTAATCGCTTTCCAGAAACCCCTTAAGGATGGTGTTGCTGGTGCCGGGAGCGCCGGAACTGGTGGCGTCGGCGGCGTCGGCGAAAACGACCGTGCCTTTCGCTTTCACGGCTATTTGAATACCCTCTTCCACGGTGTAGAGTACGCACTGCATATGAGACCGCATATTCCAGAAACTCTGTCCCACGTGCAGGGCTTCCCGCTCCGCCAGGGCCCGGTTGCCGTCCGTGATCACGATGACCCGGGAGCCCTGCTCCGGACAGTCGGTCGGCGGATGACCCAGCATGATGCCACCGGCGAGCACGTCATCCCGCTCTTCAAGGCGTTCGACGTAGCGGATGAACGTGCCGTGCACGCCGGTCGCGGTCTTGAGTTCGTCTCCCCGGACCATGGTGGGGGTGTACACGGTGGCGATCACGGGCCGGGCGCCGTCGAGTATGCGCAACAGCACCATGGCGGCACGCGCTCCGGTTTCGTACCAGTCGATATGGGGATAGGTGTGCAGTATGCTGCATCCGTCCATGTGGGACAGCATGCGCCGGGTGATCGTGCCGTGCATGTCGAAGGAGGCCACCACGGGTATCTCGGGTCCGACGATCCGCCGCACTTCCTGTAGGACATATCCTTCCGGGTCCTTTTCGGTTTCCGCGGCCATGGCGCCGTGGAGGTTCAGGTATACGCCGTCGGCCCCGGCTCTGTGCTGGTCGATGGCGTCGAGCAATTCCGAGGAGATCCGTTCGAAACAGTCCTGCGTAATCGTGCCTCCCCCCCCCATGCCGGCGCCGTAGGTGGGTACGATTTCCACGCCTCCACGACGAGACAGGGTATCGACGGCTCCACCGACCACACCTCCCAGGTGTTCAAGCATCTCGTTGCCGGGTAAGACACCGAAGTCTTCGTATACCGTATCGTTGGGATGGAAATCGTTGGTTTCCTGGAAAAAGGTGCCGATCAGTATCCTGGGCATGTTGTTCCTACGCTTTCGCGTTTAATACCGGGAAGTACGTTCTTCCACCTTGGTGATCGTCTCGATCACCGCCGGCCTGCCCTCGCGGTTGGCCTGGACGGCCCTCTGGATCGCCGGGCCGATCTGGTCGGGCGTGGTCACCTTTTCGGCGTAAGCGCCCATGCCCGCGCCGATGACGGCGTAGTCCCCGCCCAGCCGGTTGCTGCCCCAGCGTTCCGACGCATAGGCCATGTGGTGATCGTAATGTGTCATGACGCCGTTGTTCAATACCACCGTGATGATCGGGATTTCCGACCGGACGGCGGTCTCCACGTCCAGGCCCGCCATGCCGAAGGCGGCGTCGCCCATGATGTTGATGACCTGTTTCTCCGGGTCGGCGATCTTGGCGCCGATCGCCAGTCCCAGGCCGTAGCCCAGTTGCGTGGAGGCTCCCCAGCCGATGTATCCTCTTGGCGTGACCGTCTCCCAGAAGGGTGCGAGCTGCTCCCGCGGATAGCCCGAATCGTGGGTGATGATCGTGCGCGGGCTATCCACCACCCCGGCGATCTCCCGGAACACGCGGTACGGACTCAAGGGCACCTCGTCCGAACGGAAACTCGGTTCCCACTCCGCCAGCCAGGCTTGCTTCAGCCGGGCTATTTCTTCCACGACGCCCCGCTCATCGTCCCGGGGCCTCCCGCCGAGCTGTCGCCTGGCTTCTTCGACCATCTGCCGCAGCACCACGCCGGCGTCCCCCACCGCGCCGTAGTCGATGCGGTGTTCCTTGTTCACGTCCCCGTGGCTGACCACGGACTGGGCGAGGATCACGCCATCCGGTACACTGGCCTTGAACCCGGAGGTCATGCTCGTTCCGATGCCGAAGAAGAAATCGGTTTTCTTCAGGAATTCCGCTACCATCAGGGAGTGCGAGGCCGCTCCCGTTCCCAGGGACAGGGCATGGGTTTCCGGAAAGGCGCTCTTTCCGGCGAGCGTGGTCATGACCGGGATATTCGTCCATTCGGCGAACTCGATCAGCGCTTCGGTGGCTTCGGCGTATAGCACGCCCTGGCCCGCGCTGATCACCGGGCATTCCGCCCGGAGCAGGGCCGATACGAGATCACGGACGTCCTCCGGCGAGGCGCCGCTTTTGAAGGGCTTCACGGGGGTGTAGTCGAAGGCGTCGTCCGGGATCTCCTCCTCACCGACGTCCTGGGGGATTTCCAGCATGACCGGACCGGGCTTGCCCTGCTTCAGCAGGCTGTACGCCCGTCCCATCATTTCGGGTATCCGGTCCGCCGAGTTGATGTTCGACACCCATTTCGTGATGCCCCTGTAATGTTCGACCGATTCGAAAGTGAGATCGGCGCCGGCGCGGGAACGCGGCGGTCCGCCGGGCAGCAGGAGGATGGGCACGGAATCCGCGTAGGCCTGCGCCACGCCACCGAAAGCGTTTTCCGCCCCCGGGCCGGACTGCATCATAAACACCCCGATGGTGTTGCCGTTCCTGATCCTGCTGAATCCATCCGCGATGTTGACGCCGGCCCGTTCCTGCCGGCAGAGAATGGGACGCATGCCTTCGATCGCACAGGCGTCGATGAGGGGATGGTGGGGAAAGCAGCTGAACCAGTCCAGCCCCTCCGCGGACAGGATCTTCGCAATGGCTTCATTTCCGGTCATAGAGGTTCCTTCATTCGCCTTCGCGCCGCGGGGTCGACAGCGTTCGTCCGTCGTCGTCGATCATCGGTCGATGGTAGACATAGGGGGGTTCCAGGACAGCCCGCTGGGCGTCCGTGAGCTCTTTCGTCCACTCGGGCAGGCCGGTTTCGTACATGCCGCCGGTGTAATGCATGTACTTGGGGGTGTACCGGTAGAAAAGGGAGCGCCGTTCGCCCTCGCCCTTCCAGGGCAGCGTGCCGTGGGTCGTCGCCTCGTTGAAGATCACCAGGTCGCCGGCCTTCATGGGTACGTGGTGGACGATATCCTGGTGGGCCTCGTAGCGGGAAATGTCGCCGGGAAGGGTGAAGTTCGCCTTGTGGCTGCCCGGGATGACGCACAGTCCGCCGTCGCCCGGATTGACGTCGTTCAACTGGTACTGGCAGTTGATCAACCCGCAACGCATCGTGCCGTTCTGGTAGATGTAGAAACGCGATCCAGCGAACTCGGCCTGCCCATATCCGTGGAGGCGCAGTCCCTCGGTTCCAACGCTTGAAGTGTAGATGAACGGATCGTGGTCCAGTTTCCATCCCCGGCCCAGCAGGGTATTCAGGTACGGGATGATCCTCGGATTTGCCAGCACTTCACGGAAAGGCCGGCACCAGGGCTGATCCCACGTCAACATGCCCTCATAAAGACCGCGGAACTGCGTGCCTTTCAGCGCATCGCTCGTTTCGGTGACCACGTCTTCCCGCCGCTTATCGTGATTGGCGTTCAGCGCCTCGTTCAGTGCACTGATCTGATCGGGGGTAAGGGAGTTTCGGACTACGATGAACCCCTGCAGGTCGAAGAGGTACTTCTCGTGGGGCTCCATGGCGGTAAAGGAGGTAGGTTCCCGGTTCAAGCGATTTCCCTTTCCAACCTTTTACGGCTTCGAAACCTGCTACGGTCGCGCAAAGGGCCGGGTCTTAAACCCACGCAGTCTCGATTCGAACGCCGGTCAGATTCCTTCCCTTCGGGGACGTACGATTGATTCGCCGTCGTCCTCGATCAGGGGGCGGTTGTAGATATAGGGCGGCTCCAGCACCGCGCGCTGGGCTTCGGTGAGTTCGTTCGTCCATTCGGGCATGTGCGTTTCGTAGACGCCGCCGTCGTAGTGCATGTATTTCGGGATGTACCGGTGCAGGACGCAGCGGCGGTCGCCTTTTCCCCTCCAGGGCAGCGCACCGTGGGTCGTCGCCTCGTTGAAGATCACCAGGTCGCCCGCCTTGACCGTCACGTGGTGGAAGATCTCCTGGTGGTCTTCGTAGTTACGGATGTAGCCGGGCATGGGGCAATTAGCCTTGTGGCTGCCCGGGATCACGGTCAGTCCACCATCGCCCGGATTCACGTCGGTCAGGTAGAACTGGCAGACGATCAGTCCGCTCCGCATCCGGCCGTCGTCGTACATGTAGTAGGTGGATCCGGCGAACATGCCGGTACTGTTTCCGTGAAAGGGCGTGCCCTGGGCGCCCGGTTTCGAGGTGAGCACGTCGATGTTGTGGTCCAGCTTCCAGCCCCGGCCCATCATGGTATTGAGATAGGGGATAAGTTTCTGGTGGGCGAGCAGGTCGCGGAATGGCTGGCACCAGGGCTGATCCCAGGTCAGCATCCCTTCATAATGGACGTACTGCGTTTTCGGTCCCGCCAGCGGGGTGCCGTCCAGGGCACCTCCAGTCCCGTGTTCGCTGGTCCTGTCGGGATTGGCGTCGAGGGCGCCGTTCAATGCCTTCAATTCTTCGGCGGAAAGCAGGTTCCGCACCACGAGAAACCCCTGCAGGTCGTAGAGGTACTTCTCTCGGTCGCTCATCATGGCGAAGTCTTCCGGGTCGCCAAACATGGCCATGGCGGTCTCCTGGCAGATCGTATGGAATGCCTGGGATCCGGCTGCGGCGACTCGGGAGAGTATTCAGCGCCACAGCAGCCGGTCGTGTCGATTGTAAGCAAATATAGAAACCGGGGTTGGGAAGTCAATTGTTTACTGTCTTGACAGCGGCGGTTTCCGAAGGGAGATAATCCATGTCGGCGATCGTCTCGACATAGCGTTTTTGTATCCGCTTTGAATGGAATTTATGAGGGTGTAAACTACGAACCGGAGTGGCCCGGAGAAAGTCGGGTCACGGCATAAAAAGGAGTGAATCATGCGCGGCGCCGGTGGTACCGACGGGGGCGGCGGTACTTTTTACCTGGGCCTGATACTGCGGTCGCTGCGGGGGAGTACCTCCCGCCAATCGGCGATGAAGTGACCTCCCCCGTACCATATCCTTCTAATATTTCACCGTGCAGCCGTACGCCCGGGTCATCTTGACCGGCACTTCCTTGCCTTCAAAGGCCGAGTCCATGGCCATAGTAACGTAATTGTCGGCCTTTGGGATATCGGCGACGTTAGCCGAACGGATGCTGTCTATGGCGCCCATGTAGAGCAGCGTACCTTCCGGGTTGATGATATACATGTGGGGCGTGTGGGTAGCGCCGTACATCCGGCCTACATCGCCGCTTCCATCAAGCAGGTAGGCGTCCACGGTCGACCCGTGCTTCTTCAGGCGCGAGTGGATTTCATCGTTCGAGAACTGCCCCTGTTTGCCCTTGGTCGAGGAATTAACGCCAAGCCAGACGACGCCCTGTTCGCGGTACTTGTCCTGCAGGCTCTGCATGTTCTTGCTGTTGTAGTGCTTGGCCACGAAGGGGCAGTCGTAATTGATCCATTCCAGGATCACGTACTTCCCACTGTAGTCCGATAGCGTCACGCTGTTGCCATTGGTATCCGTCAACGTGAAATCCGGGGCCGGGCTGCCCACCTGGGCGTCTCCTGCGGCCATCGGCGACGAATAGTTTCCGAGCAGGAACGCGGCGGCAACGGCCATCACGGCTGCCGGGATCAGGATCTTTTTCATGAAAGTCCTCCTTAGGTTACAAGGATTGAAACAAACAGGTTACAAGGACTGAAACAAATACGAGTTAATTCATCAAAGTTGCATTTACTGCTCGGCTTTGGAATGCAGTCACCTGCTGGCCGAGCTTCCGCTTTCGACTTTTTTCAGGGCGTCCAGCACCAGGCCGGGCGTGAGCAGTTCCGGCAGTATTTCCGGTTCGGCGTCCGGTCCACCCGCGTACAGCACGTACAGCGGGACGCTGTTTCGGCCGAAATCGGCGAGGGCCCGGGTGATCTCGGGATCTCTTGAGGTCCAGTCGGCCTGTACCGGGACCACGCCCAGGGTCTCGAACTGTTCCACTACGCGGCTGTCGTTCAGCGCTATACGCTTGTTTACCTGGCAGCTCAGGCACCAGGCGGCTGTAAAGTCTACGAACACCGTTTTTCCCGACATGCGCAGGTCTTGAACGAGCTGCCGCGAGAAGGGTTGCCATTCCAGCCCGGCGCTGTTTGCCGGCGACATCGCGGTCCGCTCGGCCTTGGCCGGGCCGGGCACCTGGCTCATTACGGCCGCCATGCTCGCGATGATGATGACCGCGGCAGCTGCCCGGGCCGTCAACCTGGAACGGATGCTCCCGGCAATCCCACCCCAACGGCCGAGTATCCAGCTTCCCAGGCCGACCATCACCAGCAGGACCATGACGAGCGCGACCAGGTTGGGATCCGTCTGAAGGTTAAGCACCCATACCAGCCATACGACGGTCGCCATCATGAGAAATCCCATGAACTGTTTGAAAGACTCCATCCAAGCGCCGGGTCGCGGAACATACCTGAGCAGGGAGGGTACGGACGACAGGGTCAGGTAGGGCAGGGCCATGCCCAGGCCCAGGAACCCGAAGATTGCCAGGGACTGGACCGCCGACTGCGTAAGGGCGTAGCCCAGGGCCACGCCCATGAAGGGCGCGGTGCATGGCGTGGCTACGACCGTGGCCAGGACACCGCTCAGGAAGGAACCGCCGAGCCCGCTTCCCGAATCCATACTGCCACCGAGACCAACGAGGGAAGTGCCGATTTCGAAGACGCCGAAAAGGCTCAGGCCGAACATGAAGATGATGACCGACAGAATTACGAGAAAGGCCGGTGACTGGAGCTGGAATCCCCAGCCCAGTTGTTCTCCCCCGGCGCGCAGGGTGATCAGAACCGATGCCAGCGCGAGAAAGGACAGGAGGACACCCGCGGTAAAAACCAGCCCGTGCTGACGAACCTTCCGCGTGTCTTCGCCGGCCTGGTGTATGAAACCGAGCACCTTGATGGACAGCACGGGGAGTACGCAGGGCATCAGGTTGAGGATCAGCCCGCCGATGAGGGCGAAGAGGAGGGCCTGCCACAGGCCCGACACCAGGTCGCCGGAACCTGTCGAAACTGCGGCGGCGACCGCCGCGGGCAGGTTGTCCGCGTAGACGGCTGAGACGGCGAGGGCCCGTTCCGATCCGGCGCCGCGCCATCCTTCCTCGGTCACCAGCACGCCCGTGACCTGTTCCGGTTTGCCTGTAAAGAAACCCGACCGCCTCATGGTCAACAGGTAGCCGGTCCCCGTTCTTTCCAGGTTCTGGGGCGAGACATAGTCGATCAGGTCTTCACTGTAAGGGAAAAACTCAACGTTAGCCAGATCGCCGCGGAACCACTCGGGGGGCGTGGCGTGGAGCACAACCGTGGAATCGGAAATGACCGCCTCGACCATCCATTCCGGTACCGAGACCGCGAGGTTCTCCCGGGCTTCGGTAAAGAGATCGGTCCACTTTTCAGCAGCTTCGGGCGTACCGCCTGAGACGGGAAGCGTGACCTGGTAACCCGCCTCCCCCGGCAGGCAGATGTCCGCGCAGACCAGCCAGGACGCGAAGGCCCCGATATCGACCGAGCTACCGGTCTCCAGATCGGCCGGGGGCGTGATTTCGACGAGAAGGAGCGTCTCTCCCTCGTAGGCGTAGCTGGCCAGTATGTCCAGCACGATTTTCTGGGGATAGGGCCAGTGAATCTCTCCGGCCTGAAATCCCGCGGGAAGGGTCCAGTGTATTTCCGTGGGGAGACCCGAATCACCGGGATTCCGCCAGTAGGTGTGCCAGTGCTCGTCCATCTTCATACGCAGGCCGACCCAGAAGGGCTGGCCCGGCCTGATGGACGTCGTCTCCACAACCAGCTCGGTCTCCATATAGTCGGTGCGTACCGACTGCCCGTGGGCGGACCATGCGGAGAGGCCGAAGGCGCACAGCGTTACAAGCGTAAGGAAGGTCGTCTTAATCGTTTTCATGGAATGGTTGGTGTCTTTCAAGAGTAGACCAGGCTGAAAATCCCGGCTCCATGTACTAGGCATGGTTAAATGCCCCTGTGATCATTTACTTCGACCTGCATCCGCATTGCTGCGGACCGCATTACACAACATCAATATGAACATCCGAATCAAGGGCTGTCAAGCCGCAATGCGGTCCGTAAGGCCGACTATACGCCGAACCAGTAGTTGAACTTGATGATGAAGATATTCTCCGATTCTGCGCCGAAAAGGTTGCTCAGGTCTCTGCCCAGGTCCAGCGATCCGGTCTGATCGCGTTCGCTGCGGTTTTGCTGCCAGACCAAAAACACGCGGGAACCCGGACGGTACTCCCACCGAAGCACCACGTTCATGCGCAGAGACTGGATATTGAAATCCCGGTCGGAAAACCCGATGTCCGCCATCCCGTCGCCGTCGAAATCGAGATGCCGCTGCCCGTCCACCGGATCAATGTAGGACCGCGTGCCTTCCTCCAGCACGTCGAAATCGAAACTCTTCGTACGAAGGAGTTGCTTGTAGTTGAGATAGTCTCCCGCGGACAGTAGCGGCTGGGCATATAGCTGCAGGGTCAGGTTGGGAGAAAAAGTCACGTTCAACCGGGTCACCAGGGAAAGAGACCGGCGTTTCAGAACCGAGAACAGGTACCGCCGGCCAAAGGTGGGTTCAAAGGAAAGCGCGTCGGTTTGCGTGACGTACTGCGACGGATTCTTCTCCCAGCGGAAGTTCGGAGACACTTCCATTTCGAAGTTGGATGTCGGCCGTATGGAGGCATAAATCCCGGTGCGCCACTCGTAGCCGCCATGTTGGACGCGTTCGTAGTCTAGCCCCGAGCGCAGGGAAACCTTCTTTCTCCGGTCGGAGCTGATATCCATACCGACGGAATAGGAACCGGGGTTCTCCATGACCGGTCCGCCCCGCGTCCGCGTTCCGCTGAACCGGGTGGGAGAATACCGGGAATCGAATCCGATTCCCCAGTAGTTTTCGAGTTCGAAACGGGCGCCGGCAAAGAAGGCGCCGCTCTTGTAAGCGTGGCGCCAGGAGGACCAGGTCCAGGGATCGTCGAGGGCCTCGTGCCGGAAGTTGTAGAACGTGAAGACACTGAACCGGTAGTTTCGAAAGAGCCGTCCGGGCGTGATGTTGCGATATTCAACCCTTGCGCCGCCGTCGAGACGTTCGTTCGACCTCGAGAACCCCAGGTCGTTGATCTCGAAACCAGGTGATATCTCGGCGAACCAGGCAGAGCCGGACCAGTGATTCGTAGTACGCTTGGCGAGCTGCATGCGCCAGTTGTACCCGTTCATGGACGTGGCGGTGGAATCCACCGCGAAGCGCGTAGCGTCGGGACGCTGGAAGTAGTGGTTGCTGGACCGCTGCAGACGGATCAGGGCTTCTTTGCTGCCCTGGACTCGGCTTCCGGCGAAATAGCCGTACACGGCCCAGTCCCTGGAACGGCTTCCTCCCCAGTTGTGTTCGAAATCCAGTCCGGCGGTGAAGGCCCGAGAGGTCAGGGCGTCGAAGGCGCCGTCCTTGGGCAGGTCCCTGTGCATCAGCGAACTTACCGCGCCTACCTGGGAGGCGCCGTTTCTGAAATCCCTGCGTACCCGGAACACCCCGTACTCCGCCCGGGGTTCCACCGTGAACTCCATGGTACGGTCTTCCGCTTTGGAGAAGGCCTTCCCCTTCTCCTTTCCCGTGACGGCTGCCAGTACGCCTATGGATACGCCTCCAGGCGACCGCCCCGTGATCTTGGCCGCGCCAAGAATACTCGTCTCCGTGGGTATATCGGAAAAATCGGTGCCGTCCGGCTCATCTCCCCGGGGTTGCCGGCCGATGCGTCGGCTGTAGAAAAGTTCGTCTCTGCCGGAGAGGTTGAAGTCGAAGACCTGGGCGTCCTCCACGAAAAACGGCCGCCTCTCCTGGAAGAACGTCTCGAAGGCGGAAAGGTTCACCACGGCCGGGTCGACCTCCACCTGGCCGAAATCGGGGTTGAAGGTCATGTCCAGGGTATAGGACGATCCGAGACCGTACCGCATGTCGAGCCCCAAGCGCGTGCTGAGATCGGATCCGTCGAAGAAGGGATTGCCCTGGTCTGCCCGCGCAGTCCTCACGCTGCCCAGCGTATAGGGCCTGAACTCCATACGGCCGCCCTCCGTGGGCAGGAGCAGCCCGTTCAGGCGGCCGAATACGCTGACCCGGCCGTACCTCACGCGTGACTGGAGGGCAAATTCCATGATCTCGTTCGTCGCAAGGCGCCGCCGCATGAAATTGATGCCCCACGATTGTGCTTCCTCCGTTGCGTCATATCGAATCTGGGAAAGGGGAATGCGCAATTCGGCGACCCATCCCTGGTCGTCGATTTCCACGCCGGACGCCCACACGGCGTTCCAGGCGTCGTCCTGCCTGACGTCATCGTACAGGTAGGCGTCGCGCTGCACGCCTGAGGCGCTGATGCGGAACTGGTATCCCGTCCGCCTGTCATTGTTCGGATCGAGGGATACGGAGAACAGGTCGAACTGGCCCCGTTCGTCTCGGCGGACCAGTTGTTTGCCTATATCCTCGGGATGGTCGTCGTACATCCGGGCGCCGATGTAGATCGCGTCGTCGTCATAAAGCACCCGGACTTCGGTGATTTCATCTGGATTGGCGCCCTCGACGGGTTCACGCTGGACGAAATGCAGTGTCGGAACCGCCGCGAGCCAGGCCGATTCGTCGAGCCTGCCGTCTATGGTAACGTCGCCCACCCGCTGTGCGGCCTCCAGAGCTGGTACGGGAGGCGCGTTATCGCCGTTCTGGGCGGAAGCGGCGTCATGAGTGAGAACGAAGTACAAGAAGAGCGAGAAAACCGGCAAGAGGCGAGACCGAATACACATGTATGTCGAAGTTCCTTCCTGGAAGGATTCCTTTCAAGCAAGGGGCCTTGTGTGCGATAGATTCCGGCAGCCAGCATGTCGGTCCGATATTCGCGGGGAATGCCCGGCAGACCTTGAGGCGGAGCTAAGAACCACAGTATTCTACAATCTCCGTCCTGTAATACTTTAAATTATCAACGCGACCAGGTGAGGACCAGGGCGGGCGGCAGGTTCCTTAGAACGAGCGCCTCGCACCGGTAGTCGGAAAACAGGGACGCCATGCGTCGTCGAAAACGGATCGCCGAGGGCAGGTAGTACGCGTGGACGTACTGGTACATGCGGAAAACCGAACCGGGGTCCAGGAGCCGGTCCAGGTTGCCGATGATTTCATCGATGACGGGTATCGGCAACGTGGAGATGGGCAGTCCGCAGATGACGACCTTTACCGGAGGGGTCCCCGAATCCGCATGCACCTGGAAGGCCCTGGTGACGGTGTTCTGTTCAAAGCGCAGGTTGGGAAAACGTTCCCGAAGCAGGTCGACGAATCGGGGTTCCAGTTCGATGCCGATATATCCGTCGTCATCAGGCAGGATGTGCCGGATCTGGTCTGTCAGCGCGCCCGTGCCGGGCCCCATTTCCATGACGGATTCGTTGGCATCGATTACCAATCCCCTGGCCATAGCCCGGGCGAGCATCCTCGAACTGGGTGTCAAGGCACACACGCGCTTCGGGTTTTTCAACATGACCCGGAGAAACAGGAAGAACGGATGCTGAGTGAATCGAGACATGGACGGGACGGATCGCAACCGGAATCGAAGTCAGGGCATGAACACGGGAATCCCTGGAGACCAGTGAAAATATAAGGATGCAGGTCGCAAGACGCAATATCTATATGCGATCCACCGGGAGTTCTCCGGTGACTCGTTTCCTGAAGGGCAACAGGCCGGGATAGGGGGTTCTATACCGGTACAGAAGATAGATCGCAAAGACGAATACCGGTATGTTCAGCAGGAGCAGTTCCGGGGGCCAGCTTTCAATTTCAACACCATACCGGTAGAGGATGAAGGCGAAGGCATTGTTGCCGGCGTGGAGCAACATGCACGGAAAGATCGAACCGGAGAGGACGGCCACGGTGGTCAGTACCATGCCCAGGTAAGCCGTGGGGATAATCCGGAAAAGGGCCTGGTGGAACAGGCCGAACAGGACGCCGACCACCAGGATGAGCACCAGGGGTCTGAGCCGCCGGTGTAACCCATGCAGCAGCAGGCCGCGAAAGGCCATTTCTTCCACGATACCGGGCGTGATCGCCAGCATGAGCATGATCTTCCACATTGGGAAGTCGTCCGGAATGAGCTGGCTGGCGAACTTTTCCAGCATTTCTTCCGGGAAGGGCAGGAATACCCTGGACAGCCCTACGACGAAGATCCCGGTCAGCAATGTCGAAGGCACGAGGAGCAAAACCGCCAGCCAGACCTGCGGTTTCACCGGCCGGAGCGCCAGGGCCTTCCGCCAGTCGAGCCGGTGAACGCGGATCATCAGGATCGAGGCGCCGAGCATGATGCCGAACATATTGAAGGCCCACTGGCCCTCGAGCCGGGTCAACGCGTCCACGTTCGATGGTGCGATGACGATCAGCGCCCACATGCCCGCAAACCACAGGAGCACTCTCTTGGGAAACAGCGCGGCGCCTCCTTCGTAATCTGCCTCGTCCGTATCCTGCGAGGTTATGAGTCTTTCCATCGCCAGCATGCGTGACGACAGCCGGAGCAGCAGGAAGGCCGTACCGATCATGGACACGCAGGTTACCGCGAGCATGGGAAGATCGTAATGGCCGACCATGATTTCCCGTACGGCGACACTGACGTTTGCGACGGGAACGACGGCGATTAACGAACGCAGGGATATGGCCGGCAGCAGGCCCGCCGCCGTCAGGATCATGAGGCCGAGAAACACGGGCAGGAGATACAGTTGCGTCTCCCTGTAAGTCTTTGCGTAGGCCGATACCAGGAGCAGCAGGGACGATACCACCACGGCCACTGGGACGAAAAGGGCGAACAACACCAGCACGGCCCCGGGCGACACGTCGATCTCCAGCTCCGCGGAAAACTCGATGAATCCGAGGGCTAGATATACGAAGAGGTTGCCGGCCTGGGCCAGGGTGATGAACAGGGCGACGGACAGAATCGTCAACTGCTTGGCGGTAACGATTTCGAACCGGCTGACCGACGTGGTCAAAAGGGTTTCCAGGGAACCCCGTTCCTTTTCACCCGCAATACTGTCCATGGCCGCCACAGATGCGCCGGTAAGCGTGAGGAACACGAGCAACAGCGGCAGCAGACGCCCGAAATAGAACCCTGCCGCCTGTTCCGGGGTCGCCACGTCTACCGTCGAAAGCGCTATGGACTCTTCCGGATCTGCCTCGAAACCCCGTCTGCGCAGTTCGTCGGTCCGGTCCCGTTTCCTGGCATCCACCAGGAGGTCAACCAGACGGGCGCTGCCCGTTCTGGATTCGTCCCGGTTGGCGCGAAAGTAGACCTTGACCACGGGGACCCCCGAATATCGCACGTCCGCCACGGTCAACTCGGAACCCTCTTCGTCCACGCCGTCTCCGGCGTCCGGCCGTTCATCTTCCCGGTCGAGCGAATCGACTTCCGCACCGGTCATGGCTTCCAGGTAGAAATCCAGGTCACCAGCGGCAAGACTCGAATCGGGACTTATGGCCATCACTTCGAGAAAAGACTCCTTTTGTTGGTCTCCTTCGACCTCATTCTCCGCGAGGAGAGCCCCCTTTCGAACAAGTGCCCGCACCGGATCGGCGTAATCACCGACAACGGCGTAGCGGTACTCCGTCGTGTCTAGTTGTTCCCTGCGCCATTCGCTCATGAATTTCAAGCCGAAGAGGATGATCGGCAAAATGAGGAGCGGCAGGAGAAGACTCAATACCACCGTCCGCCGGTCCCGCAACAGCATGCGCATTTCGTGTTTGACCAGCAGTCCGATCGTTTCGCGGTTCATGGGATCTCTCTGATGCAGGCGACGAAGACGTCTTCGAGGTAATGGGCGCCGGTTTTTTCCCGAAGCGCTTCCAGGGTTCCGCTGGCCAAGATGCGCCCCCTATGGATGATGGCGATCCGGTCGCACAGTTTTTCCGCTTCGCTCATGATGTGGGTAGAGAACAGGATGGTCTTTCCCTGCTCTTTCAATTCTGTCATGATGGCCTGCATTTCCAGGGCGTTGAGGACATCCAACCCGACGGTGGGCTCGTCGAAGACCAGGATCGGCGGATCGTGCGCCACGGTGCGGGCAATTGCCACTTTCTGCTTCATGCCGCTGGAGAGTTTGTCGATACGGGTGCGCGCATAGTCCCCGATACCGAATCGTTCGATCAGTTCATCTACCCTTCCAGGTGTCTCGGAGGCGGGGTACTTGTTGATCCGGGCAAAAAACTCGATGGTCTCCCTGGCTGTAAGCCGTGGATACAAAGCGGTAGTGGCCGAGTAGAAACCCAGGCGCCGGCGGACTTCTACGGGTTCCCCGGCCACGTCGTGCCCCATGATCTTCGCGGTGCCGGAGGTGGGTTTGAGAATGGTTGTCAGCATGCGCAGGGTGGTCGTTTTGCCGGCGCCGTTCGCCCCCAGCAGTCCGAAGATCTCGCCGGGCCGGCAGGTAAAGTCAATCTGCTGTACGGCGTGTATGGGACCGCGGGATTCATCGTAAAAAGTCTTGGTCAGGTCCTTCACGAACACGGGATCGGTCACGGATGTCATCCTCTCAGGGGTTTCGGCGAAGGAGCCGGTGTCTCAGGAATCCTGTGAGTCCGCCTTCGTAGCTGCCGGTCATGATATCCTCGTACCGGGTGATTGCCACCGCGAACCGCAGTACGATCCAGATGCACAGAATTTCCACCAGCAGGGTCAGGCCGATCTGCGGCCAGTGATAGTCTCCGCCGATGGCTTCCCGAAACACAAGGCAGACATTGATGACGGGGACGCAAGCCAGCCACGTCGTGAGTTCCAGGCCGGGAAACTGCAAGATGACCGCGGGTACCAGGATCATGACGGTAATGAAAGGGCCTGCTATGGACTGGGCGTCCTTGAAAGTCCGGGCGAAACTGGCGACGACCATGAGAAACGCCGATATGAACATGGCGAGGAGTACCGTCACGACGACGATCAGGGGTACGGCCGTCCAGGGGATAGCAAAGGCCACGTTCTGAAGACGGTCGCCCAGGAGCGGCGTCATGAGTGACCGCATGGAAAGGCTCATGGCCAGGAAATTCAACAGGCCGGCCGTTGTCGAAAGGGCGGCCACGTACAGGTACTTGCCAGCGAGTATGTTTACGAGGTCCGTCGCCCCGGTCAACGTGGTTTCCCAGGTGGATCGTTCCCGTTCTCCCGCCGTAGCGTCCAGCGCCGGGTACAACCCGCCGATGGCCACCATCACGACGACGAGCAAGGGGACCACCATGCCAAGAATGAAACGCCCCATGTCCCGGCTGGAGGCGACGTTTTCTCTTTCAATCCAGATCATCTGGTATGCCGAACCGGACAGTCCGCGGTCCCGTCCCGCCTTTTCCAGGTATGCCGTACGGTAGCGGGTAACGAGGCCTTCGATCCGGCTCATGGCAATCCGGCTCCGGTCCTTCGACGAGTCGCCGGTAAACCGAACCTCGAAATCATCCGCGTAGCCCTCGTCCCGTGGAGCGAGTTCGACCAGGAGATCCAGCCGGCCGTCTTGAATCGCCTCCCAGGGGGACTCCTCGGTGGCGACCGTCACGCGGTCCGCCGCCTCGATATTCCGTACGAACACAGCTCCCGCCTTCAGGTCGCCTGTGATCATCACCCTGGCCGTAAAGTTCTCAGTCTGGCCGATGACGAAAGAAAGTCCCGTATAGGCCAGCCACAGCATGACAGGATACATAAACAGAGGCACCAGCACGACGTTGAAGACGATAGATCGTTCCCGCAAGGCGCCGCGGAGTTCACGGAAGAATACAAGACGTATATCTGGAAGGCTGAGCAAGGAAGAACCCTGGTTGTGTTGGCTGGACTGGCCTGGAACGGTTACTCGAAAACCCGCCGTGTCCAGTCAGCGGCGTCGCGCACTACCTTGTCAGGGTACAGGCGGCTGCGGGCGAGATGGCCCCGCGTACTGCGCAGCGTGGATTGGCTGGCGTCCTGGTAACGCCAGTCCATGCTCCACCTCACCTGGTCGGTGTGGTTGGGCAATCCCTGGTGGTAGAGCATGTTGTGGAAGAGGACGACATCTCCCGGATCCAGTTCTATGGACACGGCCTGGTCCACGTAGGGTTCCAGGTCCGCCTGTGAGATTTCAAGGTAATACTCGCGGTCTTCGTGTCGGGCCATGCCGATCCTGTGGGTACCCGGGATGAATTGCATGCAGCCGTTTCCTTCGCGGGCGGGGACCAGCGGCGACCAGACGTTGACCATGCGCAGGGCGTCCACCGTTTCGGCGCTGTGGTCCCCGTCGCGGTGGACATTGAAGGTATATCCGCCGTCCTGGTGCCACAGGACGTGGGTCGGGGCGTGATCGGGCAGCTTGGGACGGATGGAGTAGTTCGGGTACAGCCGAAGCTCATCTCCCAGAAGGGTTTCCACGATATCCAGCAAGGCCGGGTAGAAAAACACTTCGTACATACCCGCAAGGTGAAGTTCCTCGCGGAATATGTGGGGCGCTTCGTCCGGAGCGTCCTTGCAGATCCGGGCCAGACGTGTCTCGAAGGACGCCTCCGCGTGATCCCTTGAAATCTTCCCGGTTGACATCAACCGGTTCGCGAACCGATCCACGAGTTCTTCCGCGGCGCCGCGAGCGGCCTCCACCACCCGGTCCGGGTAGAATCCCTTCAGGATCACGAAACCCGCAGTTTCGAAACTGTCCAGGTCAACGTTCTCTTCTACCGTCAATTGACAAATCTCCCACAATCACAGGTTATGACAAGGTGTATGGATACGCGTCATTTTAGCAAGGCGATTTGCCTTCTTGATGCAGGACGTCTTCCTCCGAATCCACGCCACACGCCGTCACTCCCCCTCTTTTTCGCGCCGACTTCGTTTCCTCCGCCGGCGTACTTCCTCGCGCAATACATATTCAATCTGAGCGTTTACGCTTCGTAGTTCATCCTGTGCCCAGGCATTGAGGTCGTTCCAGAGTGCGGTGTTGATCCGAAGCAGCAGGGATTTCTTTTTGTCTGGCACGATAGTAAGATATCCCGATGGTTGCCGTCAATCGTTTTCTAGTTTGATCTCTTTGCGCCAATATCAGACTTCGCCGCCTGTCTGCGCATCAATGGCGCGCTTCAATGACTCCGGATTCCAGAAACCAGTGAGCAGACGCCAGCCGTTTGTTAAATACAGTTGATGACCGTGCATCCTGGATTCCTGTGCGTAATGGTATCAGTACAATGAACCGGTATTGACGATAGGTTGCGTGGACGAATCACTGCAAAGCACTACGAGGAGATTGCTTACCATGGCAGCCTTGCGCTCTTCATCCAGGTCGACCACGTTCTGATCTTTCAGTTTCTCCAGGGCCATTTCCACCATGCCCACCGCCCCGTCTACGATCTTCTGGCGCGCGGCGATGATGGCATCGGCCTGCTGGCGCTGCAACATTGCCTGGGCGATTTCCGGAGCGTAGGCCAGATGGTTGATCCGGGCTTCGGAAACGGTTACGCCCGCCGCGCCCACGCGCTCCTGGATCTCTTCCCCGAGAGCCTCCGACACTTCGTCGATAGACGATCGCAGGCTTGTGGTCTCGCCTTCGGTCAGATCGTAAGCGTAACGGGTAGCCAGGTGCCGGATTGCCGATTCCGACTGCACCTGTACATATTCGATAAAATCGTCCACGTCGAAGCTAGCCTGGGCGGTTTCCTCCACGCACCAGACGACGACGGCGGATATTTCGATCGGATTACCGTTCTTGTCGTTTACTTTAAGGCGCTCGCTGTCGAAGTTCCTGGCACGAAGAGAGATCTTCTTCTTGCTGTTGAGGGGATTCACCCACCAGAAACCCTGCTCCTTAGCCGTCCCCGTGTACCTGCCAAATAACGTAAGTACGCTGGCTTCGTTCGGTTCCAGCGTGAAGAATCCCTTGAACGAGAATCCCAGCACGGCGAATCCAGGTATAAACAGAAATAACAGAAGAATCACGTCTCGAACGGACATCTCCTGCTCGAGAACCGGTGGATCAAACGTGATCGTCAAATCCATTACAATCGCCGTGGCCGGGATCAGTACAATCAGCCAGACCAGCGCCTTCCAGCCGTTGAACTTAAAAGGCATCTTCTCCGAAAACATGGTACAACCCCCTGGAATACTTGGTTTATAAATAACAAAATAATATCATTATGATATCATATTAACGTAAATGATACCTCTGGTCAAGAGAAAACGAAAGGTCCAGCTTCGAATATGGGAATGCCCGTGGTCCGCATCAGGGGTTGTACACGCTTCAACAGGCAGGGTAGGATGGGGTAAAAAAAAGACGCCCGTTTAAGGCGCCTTTTTGCTCATTCAAATTAAGGAGTTATTCAGATTGAAACCGCAATTAACCCTGGGGCTGCTTCACGTAACGCAGGTAGGGCTTCACGCGGCGGATATCGGAATAGGTCTTGTCCGCTTCTTCGTCGGTGACCGCAGGTACGATGATGCAGTCTTCGCCACTGGTCCAGTTGACAGGCGTGGCGAGCTTGTGATTGGCCGTCAACTGCAGGGAATCCACGACACGCAGGATCTCGTCGAAATTGCGGCCCGTGGACGCGGGGTAGGTCAGCATCAGCTTGATCTTCTTGTCCGGTCCGATGACGAATACCGACCGTACGGTCATCTTGTCATCGGCATTCGGATGGATCATATCGTACAACCGGGCGACTTCCTGGTCGGGATCCGCGATCATCGGGTAGTTCACCGTCGCGTTCTGCGTCTCGTTGATATCGCTGATCCAGCCCCGGTGTGAATCGAGGGGATCCACGCTGATGGCGAGAATCTTGACATCGCGCCTGGCGAACTCGCCCGCGATCCTGGCCATGTAACCCAGCTCCGTGGTACAGACCGGCGTGTAATCCGCGGGATGGGAAAAGAGAATACCCCAACTGTCACCGAGCCATTCGTGGAAACGGACAGTTCCCTCGGTGGTTTCGGCCGTGAAATCGGGGGCTTCATCCATTAAACGTAACGCCATGACAATCCTCCTGCAATTGCTTGCTAAAGAAATAGTTGCGGTATGTGATCAGCGGCCTGACCCTCTATTCAGTACCATTAATATATATATCTAGGTCAACAATGTAAAGAATAAAATCATCGGGTGCACCAGATCAGTCCACGCCGCACGATTTCCCGCGCTTCCGGCACGTCGAAATCGGCGGCGACATGGCCCAGCGTACAGTGGAAAACCCTGCCTTTTCCCCATGACCTTTTCCAGGCGGCCGGCATCACGGTTCCCTCGATCCACGCGTCGTGGTCCCCGCTGAAGGTGGTGGTCGCGAGCAACTGGTTGGACGGATCGACATGCATGTAATACTGTTCGGAGCGCATGGCGAAGTCACTCAACCCGGCTGTGATAGGATCTTCGTGATCGGTGATGTTGACTTCGTAGTCGATTATCCCCCCGGGATGGGACACCCATTGTCCGCCCACCATGTACTGGTAATTGGTGTTGTTGCGGAAGGCGTCGGCCTGGCCTCCGTGCCACCCTCCGAATCCGGCCCCGGCGGCGACAATATCCAGGAGCGCCTTCTCCTGCGCACCGGTGATCGCACCCATGGTCACGGTCTGCACGATAAGGTCATACTTGGGCATGGCTTCGGCATCCAGGTACGCGTCGAGCGTGTCGCGCTGCGTTATATCGTATCCTTCCGCCTCCAGCAGCGGGATGAAGATGTCCTGCGACTGCTTGGGTTCGTGTCCTTCCCAGCCCCCCCAGACGAATAAGGCCTTCGGCATGGAATCACTCCTGTGGTTGCAAGACGATCGATTGATTGTTATGAAAAACGGTATCCAGTTTACTCCAAAACAGGGTATGACGATGGACTGTTCGGGTCGGTCACGCGCGCCTTTCCCACCTGCTCGGATTCATGCCCGGCGCTTCGACCGACATTCCTTCCGGTTTGTTGCCGACTTCGAACTCGTACGCACGCATACTGGGATCTCCCAGGTAGGGCCGGACCGAATCTGGCATCCGTTCCAGGTCCGACGAGTCCCGTGGCGCCACGTCGACAATAGGACCGGCCCAGGCCGGCCGGTAGGCCACCGCAAGCATGGACCGCGTCCGGTTACCGGTATTGGGCAGGGTGCCGTGAAATACCCGGTGGTTGAGAAACAAGGCCGAACCCGCGGTACAGGGTACGACTACCTCTTCCGGATGCCGAGCGTACCGTTTGTACGGGTGGGCGTCCGCGTGCATGCAGAGATGGGACCTGGGCACGACTCGAAATGGAGAGACGTCCAGCGTCAGGTCATCGAGATAGTAGAGTACCCTGACGGTAATGGGGCAACTCCCCTCGTATCCGAATATCTTCGATCCGTATGGCTGTCCGTCCGTATGGAGACTGATGCCCGGTGTTCCGGGTTCGGACCGGTCGTAGGTGTAGTGGATAAAAACGAGGCCGTCGCCGAACAATTCCTCCAGGAATCGTACCGTGGGTTCGTACGCGATCAAATCGGCCAGTCTGCGGCTCCTGAGATGGGGATCCCGGCAGCCCCGCTGCTTATCGCTGTAGTCCCGTCCGACCGTTTCGAGTTTTTCGCTTTCCTGTTTAAGTTCGGCCAGGTAGCCGGAAGGAATCCAGTCCGGTATGATCAGGTAGCCTTCCTCCTCGATCATCCGAATACGCTCGCCCCGGGTCAGGGTGGCCCAGTCTCTTTCGTCCACGTTGATCTCGAGGTCCTTTTGCGTTTGCATCATCCCTCCTTTCGCCGGTGATGCAGGGCGCTGCCGATGCCGTCCGGTTCCGTATCCATCGCCCGGTACGCCGGTTCGCTACAGTTCAACGCGCACGGCTTCCATAACCTGGGCGGCTTTTACGCGGGCCGTGTCGATATCCGGACCGCGGGCGACGGCGACGCCGAGACGCCGGTGACCGGATACCAGGGGTTTGCCGAACAGAAACAAGCCGGTGTCCGGCTGGGCAAGGGCGGCGCCTAGATTGCCGAACCTCACCCGGTCCGACTCCCCCTCCACCACGAGTGCCGCGGAGGCGGAAGGACCGTGGTGGCGTATCCCGGGAATCGGGAGTCCCAGCACGGCCCTCGCGTGCAGGGCGAATTCGGACAGGTCCTGCGAGATGAGCGTAACCATGCCGGTATCGTGGGGCCGGGGAGAAACCTCGCTGAAGATCACGTCGTCGCCTTTTACGAACAGTTCAACGCCGAAAACGCCGTGTCCGCCCAGGGCGCCGGTTACCGATTCAGCGGTTCTCCTGGCGCGCTCCCAGGCCTTGTCGCTCATGGGCTGCGGCTGCCAGGAGTACCGGTAGTCACCGGCGATCTGTTCATGGCCGATCGGCAGGCAGAAGTCCGTCCCGCCGACATGCCGGACGGTCAGCAACGTGATTTCGTAGTCGAATTCGACAAATCCTTCGACGATCACCTTGCCCGCATCGCCACGGGCCTCGTCATGCGCCCTTTGCCAGGCGCCGGCAACTTCCGACCCCTTGCGTACAGTGCTCTGTCCCTTGCCGGAGGAACTCATGACAGGCTTGATCACGCAGGGCAATCCGATTTCGGTCACCGCGCATTCGTACTCTTCGCGAGACTCGGCGAATCGATAACGAGACGTGGAGAGATGGAGTTCTTCCGCGGCGAGTCTTCGAATCCCCTCGCGGTTCATGGTCAGGTGGACGGCTCGCGCGGTGGGAACGACGCGGATGCCTTCCGCCTCCATGTCTACCAGCGCGTCGGTGGCTATGGCCTCTATTTCGGGTACGACGAAATCGGGTTTTTCTTTTTCGATTACCGCGCGCAGGGCTGATCCGTCCAGCATGTCCACGACATGGGAACGGTGGGCTACCTGCATGGCGGGAGCGTGGGCGTAGCGGTCAACCGCGACTACTTCAACGCCGAGGCGCTGAAGCTCGATGGCCACTTCCTTGCCCAACTCACCGGAACCGCACATCAGTACCCGGGTCGCCGAAGTGGACAACGGCGTTCCTATGGCGGCCATCGGGTATTCCTTCCGGTAGTCTCTTCCTGTCGCATGATCCCGGTGTGCCGCGGTCAGATCTCGTTCACCGCCGCCGTCAGAGCCTGTACTGCATCCTTGCCGTCGGCGAACAGCATTAGGCAGTTGTCCGCGGCGAACAGTGGATTGGGTATGCCGGCGAAACCCGGGCTCAGGCTGCGTTTTATGACAACGACGGTCCGTGACTTGTCCACGTTCAGAATCGGCATGCCGGTCAACGGGGTATCCGCCGAGTCGCGGGCAAGGGGATTGACCACGTCGTTGGCGCCGATGACGATCGTTACGTCGGTCTGCTCAAAACCGGTATTGGCCTCGTCCATCTCCTTCAGTCTGTCGTAGGGGACGTCCGCTTCGGCCAGCAGTACGTTCATGTGGCCCGGCATGCGGCCGGCGACGGGATGGATGGCGAACTCCACCTCGATCCCGTCGGCTTCCAGTTGATTGGCCAGGTCCCGCACGGCATGCTGCGCCTGGGCCACGGCCATGCCGTACCCCGGTACGATCACCACGCGCCGCGCGCTGTCGAGCACCATGGCGACCTCTTCGGCCGTGGTGGATTTCACTTTCCCTTCGTACAGGTCGTCCCTGGGACCCGTGTCGACTTCGCCCGAATCACCGCCGACTCCGGCGAATATCACGTTTGCCAGCGACCTGTTCATGGCCTTGCACATGATGCTCGTCAGAATGAAACCCGAGGCGCCTACCAGCGAACCCGAGATGATCAGTACGTTATTGGACAGCACGAAGCCCGTCGCCGCGGCGGCCATGCCGGAATAGGAGTTGAGCAGGGCGATGACCACGGGCATGTCCGCGCCGCCGATGGGTACCACGAGAAGTATGCCCAGGACGGAAGCAATCGCCACCATGATCCAGTAGTACTCGGTGTTCTCCGGCTGGAGGATGCCGAGTACGCCCGCCGCCAGTCCAGCGAGCAGGAAGAGGCCCTTGAGCACGTGATCGCCGGTGAACCGCACCGCTTTTTCTGAAACGATACCCTGCAGTTTTCCGAAAGCGACCAGGCTGCCCCAGAACGTTACGCCGCCGATCAGCCCGGAAGCCATCGTGGCGATACTGACCTGCATCGACACATCGCCGGCGGATCTCAGTGAAGCCTCGACAAAGGCCGCGCCGGCTACGAGTACCGACGCCCCGCCGCCAAAACCGTTGCACAGGCCGACAAACTGCGGCATGGCCGTCATCGGTACCTTCAACGCCCAGATGGCGCCGATCGCGCCGCCGAGCACGATGCCGGCGACAATGACTTCGAACCGAACGATCTGCTGGTCGATCAGCGTGACCACGATCGCGATGAACATGCCCAGTGCGCTCAGGCGGTTACCCCTGACCGCGGTGCGAGGATGAGAAAGGCCCTTAAGCCCTAAAACGAACAGGGACGCGGCGACAAGATAGGCCAAGCGGACGAGATCGGCTGACATCCGCCTACTCCTTTCTCTTGAACATGTCCAGCATTCGGTGGGTAACGAGGTAGCCGCCGACCACGTTGATGGTCGCGAAGACTACCGCGGCGAAGCCGAGGGCGGTGGTCAGCGTCGTGTACTGGCTTCCGGTCGAGAGTATGGCGCCGATGATCGTGATGCCGGATATGGCGTTCGAGCCGGACATCAACGGGGTGTGCAAAATGGGCGGGACCTTGGTGATGACTTCGAATCCAACAAACACCGCCAGGACGAATATGGTCAGTATGGCTATGGTTTCACCCATATAAAACTCCTCGCTACGATCGTTTGCGCGCTGGTTGTCACCCGGATTCGGAAAGGAGGGCGCTTACCTGTTCATTGACGATCTCGCCGTTGCGGGCAACAGTCGCTCCGTGCACGATGTCGTCGTCTATTTCCGTGTCCAGGGCGCCGTCGTTGATCATCAGCTTCAGGAAATTCACGATGTTGTTGGAATACATCTGGCTGGCGTGAAACGGCACGGTAGAAGGGATATTCACCTCGCCCACGAGGGTCACGCCGTGCTTGACGACGGTCTTGCCCGGTTCCGTAATCTCGCAGTTTCCCCCGCGTTCCGCGGCCAGGTCGATCACGACCGATCCGGGTCGCATGCTCCTGACCATGTCTTCGGTTACCAGCACGGGGGCCCGCTTACCGGGTACGGCGGCCGTGGTGATGACGACATCGTTTTCCGAAACGACGCGGGCCATCATCTCCCGCTGCTTCGCGTAGAACTGTTCGTCCATGGCCTGCGCGTATCCGCCCGAACCTTCCGAATCCGACGTGTCCAGTTCCAACTCCACGAATCGCGCCCCGACGCTCTGAACCTGTTCCTTGACGGCCGGCCGAACGTCATAGGCCTGAATCACGGCGCCCAGCCGCTTGCACGTGGCAATGGCCTGCAGCCCGGCCACGCCGACACCGACCACGAAAACATGGGCAGGCGTGATGGTACCGGCCGCTGTCATCATCATGGGAAACAGTCTCGGCAGGTATTCGGCCGCCATCAGCGCGGCCTTGTAACCTCCGATGTTGGCCTGGGAAGACAGGGCGTCCATGCTCTGGGCCCGGGAGGTCCGGGGGATGAATTCCATGGCGCAAGCGGTCGCACCCCGGTCGGAGAGCGTCTTGATCTCCGCCGGAGCCGACAGCGGTTCCAGGAAGCCGACCACCAACTGCCCCTCGCGCACTTGCGCGATGTCGGCCACTCCCGACACGGGATTCGCTCCACCGCCCCTGACCTGCACGACGGCGTCGGCTCCTTCGAATACGGTTTCACGTTCCGCAACGATCAGGGCGCCCGCCTCTTCGTAGACCGCGTCAGGAAAGCCTGCCTCCCGACCCGCGTTGGAGGCGACCTGGACGGTGCAGCCTGTCCTGACCAGGGCGGCAACCCCGGCCGGGACGATGGATACGCGCCGCTCCCCCGGACAGGTTTCGGTAGGGACGCCGATGGTCATGGATGGCTCCGTTCTGTTTCACGCATGCTGGAATAGGGAATGCTCGCGGCAGTGGTACGTCGTGATAGCTGTCGTATCCCGTGCTGACGATGATTCTGCGTTTGGATACCGGTCCGGCAGGTCGCGGCCGGACGAGTTCTATATATAAAGTCTCAGGCCTGGCGAGTCAACTCCCAGTTTGATGTGGACTGTCGCCGCAACAAAATAACGGCTCGAACCACGCGCGTGTTGTCAGGGTTCCCGCGATACGTTATTTTTGAATACTGGCAGCATGGATCTTCCCCGGATTTCACGCCCTGTAACGGCCGTTTCACAGCATGCGGAAGGAATGCTTCAAATCGAACCGGCAACGAAGGCCGGACCGTAGGCACGGCAAGCGCCGATACGGCGGCATCGGTAACGGTGATGATACGGTCCATTGCGGCCTCGCCGGCGTTCTGCCCACGGCCGTCGCAGTGAGAAACGGCACCTATCCGCTGATCCGCTATCTATACTTCTACATCGCCCATTCGCCCCGCGGCGCGATAACATCTTTCGTCGACCGGATTCTGAGCGACGAGGGCCAGACCGTCGTGGAGCAGGAGGGTTTCATTCCACTATGGGAGACCGGCAGCGAAGGAGACGCCATGAACGAAACCGAACGCTATGAATTCGACCGACAGGGCTACATCGTGATCGAGGACATGCTGGACTCCGAAACCGTATCGTCGCTTTCGTCGGCCGTGGACGAACTGGAAGAACACGCGGTGCGGCACCTGGAAGAGCCGCCCCGAAAGGTCAGCCCCTGGGGACCGAACTATCACCGCAATCCCGATAAGGGATACCATGTTGACGGATCGAACACGGAAGGAAAAACCATCATCATCGAAGACTTCTGGAATGCCGACACCCGGTTCGACGTGTTGGTGAGCGACGCGCGCACGATGGCTTATATCGACCGCGTCATCCAGGGCAGAGCCACGATTAACAACTCGGAGATCCGGATACGCTACCGCGGGAACCAGTCGGGCTCACACGGCGGCTTACGTAAAGAGAATCAAAAGTACCGGTACGGCTTCAACGCGAACGAACTCGACTGCATGATGGTGCGCATGATCTACTTTATACATGAAGTATCCCGGGACCGGGGCGCTTTCTGCGTGGTCCCCGGCACGCATAAGACGAATCTACCCTGTCCCTACGGCGGCAACCCGGACGAGGAACCCGGCATGATCGCGCTGGAAGTCAAGGCCGGCGACGCGATACTGTTTACGGAAAACCTGAGGCACGGCGGCATAACCAACCGGTCCAGCCAGGTTCGTAAGACCATCCACGTGGGATACGGACCCTACTGGATGTTGTCACAGAACCAGGCTACCATGGACGAACCGCAATACGTAACCGAAACGACTTTCGCGCGCTGGGACGACGATCAGCGCGCCCTCTTCAAGGCGTGGCACCGGCCGCGCAGTTAGTCCGTCACCACGACGCGCAGCCATCCAGAAAGGAATGACGACATGTCCGTCAGCCGTTCCGTAGAAAAATCGATGAGCATGTACAGGCAGGCCGAGGGGTTGATACCGGGCCGCACGCAATTGATCAGCAGGCGGGCAAGTCAGTGGGCCAGCGGCGTCAGTCCCGTCTATGCCGAAAGGGCCAAGGGCGCACGGTTCATCGACGTGGATGGAAACGAGTACCTGGACATGATGAACGCGGTCAGCGCCGTCATCCTGGGTCACGCCGATGACGTGGTGGACCGGGCCGTGAAGGAACAGATCGACCGGGGCAGTATCTATACCTTGAACGGACCGCTGGAAATCGAACTCGCCGAAGAACTTGTCGCGACCATCCCCAGCGCCGAGATGGTGCGGTACGCCAAGGCGGGCGGCGAGACCTGCGCCCTGGCCGCACGGATCGTGCGGGGTTCCACCGGCAAGGACATCATCCTGTTCTGCGGCTATCATGGCTGGCACGACTGGTACCAGTCCGCCAATTACCTCGTCGACCCAGAAAGCGGTGAATTCCCCTTCGCCGGCATTGAGCCGATTGGCGTGCCGAGGGTCCTCGCGGGCACGGCCATTCCCTTCACGTACGGTGATCTCGACATGCTATCGGACCTGCTTAAACAGCACGAGGGACAGGTCGCGGCGGTCATGATGGAACCCGCCCGGTCTGAACTTCCGCCCCCCGGTTACCTGGAGTCCGTGAAGTCGCTGGCCCATGAAAACGACGCGCTGCTGGTGTTCGACGAGGTGTCCTGCGGTTGGCGTCTTCGCATCGGCGGGATCCAGGAGCTTACCGGGGTGACGCCGGACGTGACCGTACTGGCCAAGGCCATGTCGAACGGATATGCCATGGGCGCCGTCGTTGGATCCCGTGAAGCCATGAGCCCCGCCGCTTCGATGTTCGTCTCCAGTTCCTACTGGAGCGACAACGTGGGACTGGCCGCCGCGTTGACTACGATACGAGAGTTGAAGCGGCGCGATTCCGAGCCCTTCTTCGAATCCATGGGGGAACGGGTACGGGAAACGATAGACGCCGCGCTGGCGAGCGCGGGGCTGCCTGGCGCCTGCGAGGGACTTTCTTACTGTCCAGGGCTTTCTTTCGACCTTCCCGACCCGGAACTCGCCCCGCTCGTCTCCACCCTTTTCGTCCAGGAGATGTCCCGGCGGGGCATATTTACCGCCACCTCGTTCCGGGTGACCATGGCCCACACGGAGGATGACATCCGGCAACTGGGCGAAGCCGCGGTGGAGGTCTTTGGACTCATCAAGTCAGGAATGGACCGCGGGAACCTGGCGGAACTGCTGGAATGCGAACTGAAGAAAGATCCATTCAGAAGGCTGGTCAGGTGAACTTTCCTGAACCTTAGTGTGAGTTTAGAACGCGGCTGTAATAAAGGCGTTATCGAGTGATATACAATTTCGACACCTTAAAGGGAGATCTGTCCGGCGGGGTTACGTCCGCCGTAGTTGCGCTGCCCCTTGCTCTGGCATTCGGCGTAGCTTCGGGATTGGGGGTGGCTTCCGGCATATACGGTGCGATCGCGGTGGGGTTATTTTGCATCGGTATTCGGCGGCACCCGGACCTTGATTTCCGGTCCTGCCCCTTCGACCACCGTCGCCATGGCGATCATCGTCACAGCCCACGCGAGTACACTCTCCGAAGCTCCGGCCGTGGTCATGCTCAGTGGGTTGATTCAGATTGTACTCGGCTTGTCCAAGCTGGGTCGTTTCGTAGTGTATACACCTTACGTAGTCGTATCCGGCTTCATGTCCGGTGTCGGCATTATCATGATAACGATGCAAGCCCTGCCCTATATGGGCTCTCCCGTAGTACGGGGTGGCTCCCTCGATGTCCTACGGGCGATACCGGAGGCGATGGACCATGTGAACGTCAGTGCCTTTGCCATAGCCACGATTACGCTTGGAGTTATGATTCTCTGGCCACTCGGTCAGGGGATTGGGAACATGATCTCGGGATGGATTGGTGGTCTCCCCTGCTGCGGTGGACCGGTCAGTACGGTGACCAACATTCGGGCTGGCGGGACAACCCGAGTATCAGGCATTGCACGTGCTGTGATACTGTTATATCTGCTGATGGGACTGGGGCGCTATGTGGAATCGATACCGCAGGCCGTTTTAGCCGGTATTATGATGAAGGTCGGATGGGACATTATCGACTGGCGGCTTCTAACCCGCATGCAACGGTTGCGACGGGAACATCTGTTGGTCATGTTACTTACGCTTGGACTGACGGTATTCGTCGACCTCGTTACCGCGGTAGCAGTAGGCTTGATCGCCGCGGGAATGGTCCACGCACGCCAACTGGAAAAACTGGAACTCGACAGCGTGGTTTCCGTGCCGCTTCTGGACCGCGAGTTTTTCACGCGGAAGGAGGACTGGACTGATTCGGGTCCTTACGCCGCGAGGGTGGGCCTGGTTTCTCTCCGGGGCAGCTTTACCGTGGCATCGTCCAAGAAACTGGTCGAGGCCATAGGAGAGGACATCAAGGAACACGAGGTCGTGATATATGATTACTCAGACACCCTGTATGTCGACGACAGCGCCGCCCTGGTGATGGAACGACTTCTGACGGTCGCCGACGAACAGGGAACCGGGACCATCGTAATGGGGCTGTCGGGCTCGGTTTCGAATACGCTGGCGTCCTTTGGCGTCCTGCAACGCGTCCCGGAATGGCGACAGGTCGGAAGCATGGAAGAAGCCCGGGAGAAGGCGGCCGCCCTGCTGCGGGGAAAAGAATTGGTTTAACCGTTGCTCCGCAAGTGAGGGATAAAACGGCGACTACGTGGCCGGCAGTTCATTACAGGTGCGCGTTTTCCATCATCAACACACGCTCTGCCGCCTGCTCACCCGAAAGTACGCAGTCCGGCAGGCCCACGCCGCGGTAGGCGTTACCCGCCAGCGCCAGTCGCGGATGCTTTTCAAGGAGGGATGAGATCCGCTCCATGCGCTGGATATGACCGACCAGGTATTGGGGCGTGGCGTCTGGATATCGGGCAAGGACGGTGTACCGGGGGGCGGCTGCGATGCCCATCAGATCCTTAAGTTCGCCGCGGACGACCCGCAGCATCTCGCCGTCGTCGACCAGGAGCATATCCTGTTGAAGGGCTCCGCCGATGAAAGCGCGCAGCAGGACGAGACCATCCGGCGCCCTGTTCGGAAACTTGACGCTGCTGAATGTGCAGGCGATTATTTTGCGTTTCTCCACCGCGGGTACCACGAAACCAAAGCAGTCCAGTGGATGCGGCACATCCGAACGCTGGTAAACGAGGTTCATGACGGCCGATGACGCGTGGGGTATGGCAGATAGCTCATCGTGCAGGCCGGGGTCGGTACCGCGAAGCAGTTTCGCGGCTTTCCGGGCCGGCAGCGCGAGTATGACACCGTCGGCGTCGAACCCCCGGCCGTTGCTACAAGCCAGGTGCCACCGGTTACCTTCGCGGTTCAGGCTCACCACGTTGGACTGGATGTGCAATGCATCCCGGGGCAGGTTCGACCGCAAGGCCGCTACGATGGATTCCATCCCCTGGTCGAAGGAAACCAGTTCTCCGTAACGGGCGCCGCTGTCGGCAGACGATCCTCTCCGACTTCTCGCGGCTGCGCGCTGCTGTGCGACCATGGCCTTGATGACACTGCGGTGACGCGTTTCCATTTCGAGGAACCGTGGAATGGTGGCCTTCAGACTGAGGGTGTCCGGGTCTCCCGCGTAGATTCCCCCTATGAGCGGCTGTACGACGCGGTCGAGCACCTCGCCGCCAAACCGCCTTCGAACGAAGGATCCGAGACTCTCTTCGCCGGATGCGGATCCCCGTGGGAGAAACAGGTCGAAGGCGCACCGGGCCTTGCCCGTCCAGGAAAAGAGGGAAGTGGTCACCATGGGCCAGAAGCGGGTGGGCGCCATCATCAGGAACCCTTCGGGCAGGGGATGCAGCTTGCCCCGGTAGACCACGTGCGACCTGCGGTGGGTGCTGGAGGTCGGGATAATCCGGTCCGCCACCCCCAGGCGCTCGGCCAGATTCGTCAACCAGGGCTTGGACGAAAGAAAAGAGTCCGGTCCCAGTTCGACCAGGCATCCGTCGCATTCGATCGTGCGAATAGTTCCGCCAAAACGGTCGGAGCTTTCCAGCAGCGTCAGTTCCACGCCGGGGCGCTTCGATCCCGTCAGCCGGTGGGCCGCGCTCAACCCCGCTATGCCTCCGCCGACCACGACAACCTTCATCGACCGCTTCCCAGTTCATGTACGGCGTCTACGAGGGCGATAACGTGGTCTTCCGGCGTGCCGGGCAGTATACCGTGTCCCAGATTGAAGACATGTCCCGGCCGGCCGGCGGCCTTGTGCAGTATGGCCGCGGCCTGTTTCCTGATCACTTCAGGGGAAGCGAAGAGGATCAATGGGTCCAGGTTTCCCTGGACGGCTACATTGTATTCCAGGCCTTGCCATGCGTCCGCCAGGTCCACGCGCCAGTCCAGCCCGATGACGTCCCCGCCCGCTTCCCTCATCAGTTCGAGCAGGGCACCTGTTCCGACCCCGAAATGAATCGTGGGTACGCCTGGATGAAGATGGGAGAAGATATAACCGGTGTGGGGAAGGACGAATGTCCTGTAATCATCCGGTGACAGACAGCCGACCCAACTGTCGAACAGCTGTACGGCCTGGACACCGGCCTCGATCTGTTCGTTAAGGTACCCCGCGACGGCCCGGGCCAGTTTCGCCATGAAAGCGTGCCAGGCGCCCGGGTCGGAGTACATGAAACGCTTGAGGTGCCTGAAGTCCCTAGAACTTTGGCCCTCGATGGCATAGGCGGCCAGGGTAAAGGGAGCGCCGGAAAAACCGATCAGCGGGATATGGGGCGGCAATGCCGGCAGCGCCATGCGAATGGCCTCGTAGACGAAATGCTGGGATTCCGGACCAGCTTCTTCGAGTTGATCCACGGCCCTGCCAGATCGAATCGGATTGTGAATGACCGGTCCCTGCCCCGTGACGTATTCCAGTTGGAACCCCATTGGCTGCAGCAGGGGAAGGATATCCGCGAAAATGATGGCGGCGTCCACCCCCAGGCGTTCCACGGCCATCAACGTGATTTCGGCCGTTAGTTCCGGGGTTTTGCACATGTCCAGGAAGTTCATGTCGGATTTGAGTTCCCGGTAGGTCCGCTGGTAGCGCCCGGCCTGACGCAACAGCCAAATGGGCGTATAGCCCGATGATTCGCGTCGGCATGCCTTGAGGAAGGACGATTCACCCCGGGTTCCGTAGGGATCGCTTTCGAAATGCCACCGCATGTCGATGCGTTGCCAGTAGGAAGTGTCCACCCCTCCGTCCACTGCCGTACGCTTCTTGTTGACCAGATAACCCGCCAGACGCGCCATGCCCGTTACGAGCGCGCCGCCGCCGGTACTGTCGGGCTCGTAGTCGACGGAGAGTTGGTGGCTTCTCCAGATGTCCGTGCACGCAGGGCTCGCCGAGCCCACCGCCATCTGCCTGATGGAATCCAACAGGGTCTCGACGCGGCCCGTAGTGGCCGCACGGCCGAACAATGCGCGGATATCTTCGGGTTTCGTAAGCAACAGCACGGTGATGTCTTCCCTGGCCAGACTGTCAATGAAGGCATCCATGCCGTCCGTATCGTCGGAGATGGCGACCACGGGTTTTCCGCCGAGCGAGCCAATGGCGTCGCCCAGCGATTCATCGAGCGTCGCGATCTGCAGTCCGTTGTAATCCATGTTAATGCTCTCCCCTGGTGACCTGTTCTATCATACTGTCGTAGAAGGTGGTGAGCAATACAATAAGTAGGAGCGAAGGACGGTCCGAGGGAGGTCCCATTCAGGGGTTGCACGCCAGGAGGGAATGGGGTAAATTGCGCGGGACAGCATGCAGTCAGGCCACAGACCATGGCAAATACACGTATTCAAGGAGTATACATGTCCGAGTCATATCGGGTCGGCATCATTGGTTGCGGGGGCATGGGCGGTTCCCACGCTCGACACTGGACGCAGAAATCGCAAACCGACGTTGTCGCGGTCGTTGATGTGAACGAGCGAAACGCACGTAAACTGGCCGATGAATTCGATGCGAAACCCTATAAGGACTATGAAAACATGCTGGCGGAAGAGGCGTGCGACATTGTCAGTATCACCACGTGGCAAAACGTTCGCGCCGAAATCACCGTCGCCGTGACGGAAGCCGGTGCAAAGGGTATCCTGGGCGAAAAACCGATGGCGGCCAGTCTCGGCGAGGCCGACCGCATGCTGAAAGCCTGCGCGAGTCACGGTGTCAAGCTGGCCATCGGCCACCAGCGCCGGTTTACACCGCAGAACGTGGAAGCGCGCCGCCTCGTGCTGGACGGCGCGATCGGGACGCCCACGGCCATGCTGCGGCGGGACGCCCACGGCCTGCTCAACAGGGGAACCCACGAGCTCGACGAAATGATGTATTTGCTGGGCGACCCCAGGCCGGTCTGGGTGATCGGCCAGGTCACACGCAAGACGGACCGCTGGGAACGCCGGGTGAGGTGCGAGGACAGGTGCGCGGCGATCATCGCGTTCGAGGGCGGGACCAGGGGCACCTATGAAAGCGATCTGCCGGAACCAGGCCTGCAGGGCGACGTCATTTACGGTTCAGATGGGATTCTGAAACGTGGGCTGGACGGCACCTTGCTCCTGTCGAACCACCATTCCAGCGACTGGCAGTCCATCACGCCGCCGCCTGTGGAGGTCGACCAGTTCGACGAGTTCATATCCTGGCTGGACGGCAGGATCGACGGCCACCGCAACGAGGGCGAAATAGCCCGGGTGACCATGGAACTCATGATGGCGATATACGAATCGGCACGGATTCGCGACGTGGTCGAACTGCCGCTGAAGACGAGAGATAACCCACTGGACCTGATGGTCGAGGAGGGAGCGCTGCCGGTGGAGAAACACGGCCGCTATGACATACGCGCGCCGTTTCCCGAACAAACGAACTGATCCATGCTTTACCTGGTTGCCACGCCGATCGGCCATCTGGACGACATCACCCTCAGGGCGCTGGAAATTCTGCGCAGCGTGGATATCGTGCTCAGCGAAGATACGCGCAGAACCGGTCGCCTGCTCAAACACTACGAGATCAGCGCCCGGCAGATGGCATATCACGAACACAACGAGCAGCGGGCCGTGCCCCGGGCTCTTGCGGTCCTGGAACAGGGTCGGGATCTCGCCCTGGTCACGGATGCCGGAACACCCGGAATAGCCGACCCGGGCTATCGACTCGTACAGGCGGCGGTCCACGCCGAAATACCCGTAAGCATGGCCCCGGGCCCCAGCGCGCTGATCATGGCACTGGTCCTCTCGGGCCTGCCGGTGCACCGCTTCGCTTTCTGTGGATTTCCCCCCCGTAAACCCGCGGCCAGGCGCCGCTATCTCGAAGTGGACGCCAACCGCGAGGACACGCTTATCTATTTCGAAAGCCCCCACCGCGTGCACGCGCTCATCGCCGCCGCCCTGGAGGTATTCGGCGACCGGAGGGCGGCCCTGGTGAACGACCTGACCAAGCTCCACGAGAAAATAGACCGGAATGCGCTTGCCGTTCTGCTCGACGAGACCAGGGACCGTCGACTGCGCGGGGAGTTCATCCTGCTGGTCGAGGGGCTGCCAGGCTGATCGGGCCGTCTCGCGCTCCATCCCCTAATCCGTGGATAACCGCTGGTCCTTCAGCCGTTTCAACGCCTCGCCGTAGTCCGTCCTGTTATTGATGTTGAAGAACATGTCGGCATCATGGAAACCCGCGTCCACCGGCGCCAGGCGAAGGATCCGGACCTTGTCGTAAAATCCGGTTATCTTGTGTTGACGCGCCTGGATCCGATCCTCGACCGCCTGGGTACAGGTGTCCCGGTACACGGCGCACAGGGGTTCCTCTCGGCCGTCGTTCGTGGGGACGACCACGTCGTATCCCGGAGACCGCTGGATCATGAACTCCAGGAATTCCGGATTCACGAAGGGCATGTCACAGGCGACACACAGACACAGCGGGGTGTCCGCCGTCTTGAGCGCCGTGTAGATGCCTCCGATGGGACCGCAGCGGGGAACCAGGTCCTGTCGGCTTGCGATGTTCAGAAAGGCGTATTCTTCCGGGGTATTGGTAATCAGCATCATCCGGTCCGTCACCGCCCCGACCGCCTTGCACAGCCGGTGGATCAGCCGTTCCCCGTCGAACCGGCTGAGCGCTTTGTTGGATCCGAATCGGCTGCTCATCCCTCCCGCGAGGATGATGCCGGTTACCTCGTCATTTCCTGTCAACATTCCTGCTCTCCCTACGTCTTTTTAGATCCCTGTAACCTCTTGCTTCCAAACCAGGAATCTTGCGACTCCGAATCCGTTTCAGCGGCTTGACACCCTGGTCGAGCGACCGTATATTCAGGGTAGCGGGACGAGCGTGCCGCATGTCCCGTTTCCCCGGAATCGAGCCTCCTCAACGGTGCCGGCCGTCAGTGAAAGAGTAAACAAACATGTGGTTCTGGTCCCATAAGCTCAAGCTCCTCCTGGTGAAGAAGGACTACGAGACCATTGTGCGTTTGAGCTTCGAACGCCTGGAACGCAATCAGTCCGACTACTGGACCCTGCGGGGTCTGGGCCTGGGACTCCTGTATACCGGCCGCACGAGCGAAGCCTTCGAATGGCTCAGCAAGTGCGCCAGGGAACATCCCCGGAAGGTCGCGGTGCAGTACGACATCGGCTTGATCTACATGAAACAGGAGTGCTACAGCGAAGCCCGAGGTTACATGCTGAACGCCCTGGAGGGTGGATATCGCACCGACGCCCTTTTCCAGGATCTTGGTCGCATCTACTGCTATCTCGGCGAATTTGAAAAGGCGACCAACTGTTTTCGCGAAGTCATTCGCCGGTCACCCCGGGACGGCGCCGCCTACAAGCTCCTTGGCATGGTTTACAAGCGGCGTACGATGTACGATGAAGCCGTCGCCGCCTACCGGGAATCGGTACGATGGGATAGCGATGTTTCGGAAGTCCATATGAGTCTCGCGGAAATCTTTGTCCGCCAGGAGAAATGGGACCTCGCCGTCGTGGAGTACCAGAAGGCCCTGGAACTCGACGCCACGAATTTCGCTGCCCACTACGCGCTGGGCTCCATTTTCGAGATCATGGGCGAGCACGCACGGGCGATCGACGAACTGCTCAAGGCCCATCGAATCGACGCGGACGACCAGAGAATACACAAAAAGCTGGAACGCCTGCTTATCAGTTGACTCCTTCTCTCCGGCTTCTCCCGCCATGACGATCCCGGTTACGGACCCGTAAACGAAATCGGCACGGGCATACAGGTTTGAATAAAGACCAGTACCGCCAGCCATCCCAGCAACTTGCTGTGCCTGGGCAGCGGCGCGGCATCGTCGATCGGCGCGGGATGTCTGAAACCACTGAACCTGGCCATCAACAGCAGTAACGCCCCGAACACCCACCATCCGGGCGAGTACATGCCCAGCACGGCCAACGCCAGGAAACTCGCCAGCGCCAGGCTCCTCTGGAGACGCCTTCCCCGGGCCGCGCCTCCTGTGAAGGCGTAGAGAATGTGGCCACCGTCCAGTTGTCCCACGGGCAGCAGGTTGAGCATCGTGACCAGGCAGCCGAACCATGCCGCCAGCCCCACGGTATCCAGGTAAATCGTGTAGTGCTCGGGCAGCGGGCCGTGTATCAGGTAGGCGAGAAATTGAAATACAAGCGGTTCACCCAGGTACAGCCCTCCCCCTTCCGCGGGAATGACATCCACCCTGGCCCCGACAAGACTGTAGGCCATGATCGGTACCGCCACGATGAAGCCCGCTATGGGACCGGCCGCGCCGATATCCATCAGGGCCTGCCGGTGCGGGTAGGGTGCCCGGGTGACAATGACCGCGCCGAAGGTGCCCGGATTCGGCGTGATGAAGAAGAGGGGCGAAGGGATGAAATGGGGTAGGGACGTGCCGACGCCATACCACCTGGCATAGAGATAGTGCCCCATTTCGTGGGCCATGAGAATACCGAGCACCGAAAGGGAAAAGGGCAGTCCGTCCAGCAGGAGCGCCGGGTACGTCAAAAGTCTCAGCAGGACGACCAGGGGCGGGACCGCGCCGTTTTCCATGATCGTCCCGGAAACGAGCGTGGTCAGCACGGTACACGCAAACAGGATGACGGGACGGCGCCACTGCGTGCCCTGGCGCCCTGTTTCGGCCGTAGTCGTTGAATTCGGGAGCGTGTTATCCGAGGAGCGCGGCGCCGGTTCCGGGTCGGTTGAGTGTTGCATATTATCCATCGATCACGATTCCACTTTCCCGCGATCGCGATATCTCCCTCACTGGGACGCCGAGTCTTCGGATTGGCCGGCCTGTCCGGACTGGAACAGGAATCGCTTGATCTTGCGGGTGGACGTCTTGGAAAACTCCTCCCTGCGAAGTTCCACTTCCCGGACCCGCTTGTAGTCCGCGAGATTCCTGCATCGCTCCCGGACCTCATGGTTAATGAGCCTGGTGAGGGTGTCGTCGTCGGTCGGCGTACCCTCCTGTTCCAGGTATTCGAAATCCGGGACCACGACCGCCCTGACGTACTCTTCACCGGAGGCGGCGTCCTCGGCGCCGAAAACGAGCACCTCGGCGATGTAGGGACTGAGGACGAGTTCGCCCTCGATTTCTTCCGGATAGATGTTTTTGCCCGCCCGGGTAACGATCACGTTCTTCAGGCGACCCGCGATGTGCAGATGGCCGTCCTCGTCGATCCATCCCGAATCGCCCGTATACAGCGTACCGTCCTTCAGGACCTCCGCCGTGGCCTCGAGATTATTGTAATAGCCCAGCATCACGTTGTCGCCCCGGACGATGAGTTCACCCACGCCCGTCTCGTCCGGGTCCAGGACTTCCACTTCCACGCCGCTGATGGCCGGTCCGACGGAATCGGGCTTCGGGGTTTCATCCACGCGATGGACCGCCACGACCGGCGATGCTTCCGTAAGGCCGTATCCCTGGAGTATGCGTAGGCCCAGGCGGTCGAATCCCGTGGCCACCTCGGGAGGCAGCGCCGCGGCGCCGGACACGAAGAACCGGATGGTCCCCAGTCCGCCCTTATCGCGCAGGCTTTTGAACAGGGTCGTTCCCATTCGTCTGTTGAACTTCTCACCCACCTTGACCGCGCCCATCAGGAGATTGAACACGGTCCTCGTCACCGCGGGCTGTGTACTGACCTTGCGCATGATCCCCTGATGCATCTTTTCGTACAGCAGCGGGACGGCCAGCATGATCGTTGCCCGGGAGTCTTTCATGGTGTCCACGATATCCCGCGACTTGAGGCTGCCCACGTAGGAGACGGTGGCGCCGACGTACATCGGCGCGAGAAACCCCGCGGTGCATTCGAAGGTATGGTGAAGGGGGAGCACCGATACGAAACTGTCCTCGGACGTAATGGAGATGACCTCGCTGCATGCCACGACGTTGGACATGATATTCCTGTGGGAAAGCATTACGCCCTTGGGCTGTCCTGTCGTGCCCGAGGTATAGATCAGGACGGCCAGATCGTTGGGACTGACCTGGCTGTCCGGCGCCGCGATATTCGATTCGCTGCCCATGACTTCTTCCAGGCTCAGCACGTGTTTCAATTCGGGCAGGGTACCGGCGATGGAATGCAGGTCGTCGCGGAAGGCGTCCGAAACGACGATGGCCCGCGTTCCGGAGTCCTCCAGGATACGCTGGTACTCACCGGGTTTCAACAGCCGGTCGATGGGAACCGCCGTCATACCGTGCCCGACGATGGCCAGGTAGGCAATACCCCACTCGGGCTGGTTGTCCGCGAGCAGCGCGACCCGGTCGCCCTGCTGCAGGCCGAGAGATGCGAGCAGGCCGGCCAGCGCGTCGGCCCGGCGGGCCGCTTCCCCGCCCGTATATTCCACGTATTCGCCGTCTCGTTTTATTCTCAGGACGGTGTTCTCAGCAAATGTCCCACTCAACTGATCTTTCAGCGATTTGATGGTCAGCCTGGTCAGCATGGATAGCGTAGTATCGGACATGTTCCGCTCCCGTACGGTTTAATTCCGCGCATTGCCGCGTCAATTCCGCGCATTGCCGCGGATTGAGGAATGAATCTGGTTTCAGCACCTGTTTGCCGCGATATGGCGCACGGCACTGACGACTTTTCCCATCTCTTCATAGTTGTTGTGCATGGCGCAGGAAATACGGGCGCCGTGATATCCCCCTTCGTGCAGACCGCGGCTGTGGATGTGGTACCTTTCACGAAGCGGCGTGCCCACGTCGGATGAGGTCATGCCGGCGATGGAGAAGGAAACCATGGAGGCGGAAAGGGCACGGCTCTTGGGGGTCCACACCCGTACGCCCGGTATAACTGAAAGGCGGGTCTTCAGCCATTCCGACATGGCCGCTCCCCGGTCTTCGATAAACGCCGTGCCGATGGCGTTGTGGAAATCCACGGCCACGGCGTATCCGACCATTGGCGCGTAACTCTGGGACGCGTTGTTTTCGAATCGCCTCGCCGTCAAACGGCCCCCGGAGGTGTAGTACCCAAGCCCGATCTTTTCCTGCGCGGCGTCGTTCACGTATAGCATGCCCGTCCCCTTCGGCGTGAACAGCCACTTGTGCGTACTGCTCACGTAGAAATCGCAGTTGAGGTCCTTCAGGTCGACCCTGATCATGCCCACCGACTGGGCGCCGTCGATGACCGTGATGAGCCTCCGCTTCCGTGCCATTGCGCAGATCTTCCGCACGGGCAGTCGCCAAGCCGTCGTGCAGGTGACGTGGCAGAAGCTGAGCACTCGGGTTTCGGGCCTTATGGCTTCCTCGAAAAGGCCGACGATCTCGTCCTCGTCCTCCGGCGGATCGTAGAGATCGAGTTTGCGAATCGGATTCCCGAGAACGGCGTGTCGATGCTGCCAGCAGGACCAGCCGCCGTAATGTTCGTGGGTCGTCGTCAGAATTTCGTCTTCCGGTTTCAGATCGAGCCCCAGGGCGATGATGTTCATGCTTTCCGTCGAATTACGCGTCAGGGCGACTTCGGACGGGTCCGCGTTGATCAGCGTTGCCAGCTTTTCGTGGGCCTCGTAGGGACCGGGATAGGCAACCCCGCCGGTGTCCCCGTCCTGTATCTCCGCTTCCTTCAGGGTTGCGATCTGGGCCTGCAGGACCAGGTGAGGCAGGATTCCGACCGTTCCGTTGTTGGTATAGAGTTTCGAGCCCCGGTACGGGAACTGGGCCCGGATTGCGCGCCAGTAATCCTCGTTGTCCACCTTGCCCGGCCCGGCGCTTCCCAACACGGCCTTCAATTCGTCGATCGTGTCCGCCATCTTGAAATACCGGCTGTTTTCGTCCGTTTTTTTCTTGCTGGATGTTTGCTGATCCTTGGCCATTCCCGTATCTCCGTAGGTTGCGTGGACAATCGGAGTGGAAAGCGCGGAACTCCAGGACCGGTTCGGTTAACCATGTTTCGATTGGTCCTGGAACAATACCGTTGATTGGAAAGGTGAAATATAGCCGGGCGGCGAAACGGTCGCAAGCGGTTTCTACCCGTATATCGCTTATGGATAAGGCTTGACCGGCACAGGGTGAAAACCTATATTCACGCGTCCATCCAAAGGGCGATAGACCGCGTTCAGGAGCACTATATGGCCAGGATGAATATCTCCGGTGACCAAGGTATCGCTTACGGCGCGTTGCAGTCCGGTGTCGCGGTGGCGACGAGCTATCCCGGTTCACCCAGCAGCAGTACTATCGAATTCCTACGCGCCTTCGTGGAAAGCCACGGGTTGCATGTCGAGTGGTCCACCAACGAAAAAGTCGCCTTCGAAACGGCGGTCGGTGCGTCTATCGGAGGAGTTCCGGCCCTGATGGGCTGCAAGGGCGTCGGGTTCAACGTCGCGCTGGATCCCGTCATGGTCGCCAACCTCACGGACGTCGGCGCGGGGCTGGTCATACTTCTCGGGGACGATCCGGGGGCCTGGGCCTCACAGAACGACCAGGATACCCGTCCAATAGCCTGGGGTACCGAACTGCCCATGCTGGAACCGGCGACCCCCTCCGAGGGGATGGCGATGACGCGGGCGGCCTTCCGGCTTTCCCGTGAAATGCAGATGCCCGTCATCGTTCGCATTACGAAAACTTTCGGTGCGTTGAAAGAAGAAGTGGACCTGCCAGAAATCCCGCGTTCAACTTTCGTACAGCCCCATGCTTTCGAACGGCATCCCATGCGTTGGATATCGGTTCCCGGAAACGCCGTCCAGTTGCACAGACGGCTGCACGATCGCCTGGAATCGGTTTCACGGCAGTACGAATCCGCGGAATTCAACGCAGTGACCGGGACGGGGAAGATCGGTATCATAGCCGCGGGCGTGATTCACACCAAGTTGATGGACGTGCTTCAGGGCGTGGATACGTCCGATCTTTCCATATTCAAGCTGTCCACCCTGTGGCCCCTACCCGCCGGCCAGATCATCGGATTCCTTCGTTCGACGGATAAGACCCTGATCCTGGAAGAGAACGAACCCTTTCTCGAAACGTTGATCAAGTCGATCTCCTACGATGCGAAGATCTCGACGGCGATCTGCGGCAAGCACGACAAGCACGTGTCGAGGGAGGGCGAGTTGTTCCGCTGGCAGATCGCGGAAGCGCTGGCCGGGTTCTGGCCCGGATTCAAACCCGCTCGAACCTTTTCCCCCGAAGACGAAATGAAATACCTGCCCAGCCAGGCCGGTCTGCCTGAAAACTGTCCATACACGCCCGTCTTCGAAATCCTGCGCGAATTGAGCGGCCAATTCGGCCTTTCGCCGGTGTACGTAGTGGATCCGGGCTGCGCGATCAAGATCAACACGCCGCCCTTCGAAATGCTCGACGTGAAGTACTCCATGGGGTCGAGCATCGGTATCGCCTCCGGGCTCGTACTATCAGGGGTGACCGATCCGGTGATCGCCGTCGTCGGGGACTCGGACTTCTTTCACCTGAGCGCCAACGCCCTCTTCAACGTGGCCCACCAGGGGTCGAACCTGCTCGTGCTCATCCTGGACAATGCCACGACGGCCCTGTCGGGGTTCCAGGGCACGCCCAACCTGGGCGGAATCGAACTCGGTCACGAGACGACGCCACTCAGTATAGACGATATCGTGGACGCCTGCCCGGTCTCGCTGAACGAGACCATTGACCCCTGGGACGAATCCCGGACGCGGGACGTGCTCGGGGAAGGCCTTAAACAGTCGGGAATTCGCGTGATCATCGCCAGGAGTCCCTGTCCCTACATCGAGAAGGGATTCTGTCCGGGATACAAGGCCGGCAGCGCCGAGCCCGAGGTTTTCGCGTCGAATCCCTGACCGCCTGACGGGTGGGCGTCAATGGACACACGCCGCCGCCCGATCCACTTCCCGGCAGTCTTCGCGCCCCGGGAAGTTCGGTCTGGTCCATCGTAATTTATCCTTGCGGTAATCCTGTGCGAGGTGTTTAATAATGGCACAATCCAGTGGCCGGTATTCGCAGTAGCAGCGTATAGACGGAGGGGACGCGTAATGAACGAACGCAGGATTAACGATGTAACGGTAATCAAACTCGCCGGCAGCTTCCTCGGCGATCCCGAGGTGTCCGCCTTTCATGACCGCCTGAGGGCATTGAAGTCCGAGGGTACGACCGCGGCCGTAGTCGACCTCAGCAAGGTAAACCTCATCAGCAGTTCGGGCGTCGGCGCCCTCGTTGGCGGCGCCAAGACCCTCCGAGAGGCCGGAGGCGACCTTAAGCTGGCCAACTTGAGTGAACGTACGCACAACGTGCTGGTCGTCATTACCCGTCTGGGCTCCGTTTTCAATATTTTCGACTCGGCAGAGGATGCCGCGGCGAGTTTCTGATCAGGTCGCAGTCCTGCTAGTTCAAGAAACTATCACTGCCCTTCCCCGCTCAGCCACGTCGATCCGGACCGGCCTATATTGAACCTGGACCGCATTCGCCGGGAATTCCCCGTTGTCCATCACTGTACCTACCTGAACCATGCTGCGGTCGGCACACTGCCCGGGCGCGCCCGCGAGGCGGTACAGGCCTACGCAGCGGACTTCAACGAGTACGCCGCTTCCCACTATCCCGACTGGGAGGCGGCCATCGAAACGACCAGGTCGCGTGCGGCCCTGCTGATCAACACCACGCCCGAACAGATCGCCTTCGTCAAGAATACCACGGAAGGGTTGTGTTTCGCCGCCAATGGCATAGACTGGCGATCCGGCGACAACGTGGTCCTGAACGACCTGGAATTCCCATCCAACGTTTATCCCTGGCTGAATCTTTCTCAAAGCGGCGTGGAAACGCGGATGGTCAAGTCCGTTGACGGACGCCTGTCGGTGGACGCGATCTCGGATATGATCGATGCAAGGACCCGCGCCGTTTCCATCAGTCACGTGGAATATGGTAATGGATTCCGCAACGACATCGCAGCGGTCGGCTCTATATGCCGGGAAAGGGGCGTCTTTTTCGTAGTCGACGCCATACAGTCCCTCGGCCAGACCCCCGTGGACGTGGAGGAGATGGGTATAGACATCCTGACGGCCGATGGCCACAAGTGGCTCTTGAGTCCCGAAGGGATCGGTATCTTCTACTGCGCGCCACACATGACGGCTCGACTGAAGCTCTACGAGGTGGGATGGAATTCGGTGGCCGACGCGGGCAACTACGATTCGTACGATTCGACGCCGGCGCCGACGGCGCGGCGCTTCGAATGCGGTTCCCACAACACGCTGGGCATTCACGCGCTTGGGGCTTCGCTGGACCTGCTGCTGGAGGTGGGTATCGAGGTGGTGCAGAACAGGTTGCGCGGGTTGACCGACCTGCTCGTCGAAGAACTGCGCAACGCGGGGTACCGCGTCCTGAGTCCCCGCGGCGAATCCGAATGGTCCGGAATCGTGACCTTCAACAGCGATGTCCACGAGACGGAGAACCTGCATCGCACACTGCGCAGCCGCCAGATTATCGGCGCCCGCCGAGGGGGCGGCATACGCATTTCACCGCACTTCTACAACACTGAAGAAGAGGTGCTTCGCGTCGCAGAGGCGTTGCCGGGTCACTGACCGCTGTCCGGCAGCATACCAATCTGTTTTGCCATTTCAGTTTTAACGAACTGTCGTTTCAACCCCCGACAGCCGCCGATTCCCACGCGCCTTCGATGGCCCACTGGCGCTGCAGGTCGATGGTTTCGTGACCTTTGAAGGACATGGCCAGTTCCTCCAATCGGCCGCCGATTACACGAATGCGTTCCAGTTCGCCCACACCCAGGCCGATGGCGTCCCCGTAGAACACCGTTCCCACTTCCAGGGGATCGAACCCCATGGCCTTCGAGATGACGGCGTCCACGGCGATGGTGTCCTCACCGGCCGCCGCCAGCCCGAGGGGTACGGTGTCGGTCCCCCCCGGTCCATTGCCCTGGATGCCCACCGTGCCGTCCACCACGCTGTAGTGGGGGTAAAGGTGACGGGCGAGGCGGATCAGGTTCCTGCTGAGGGCCCGGGCTTCCTGCGGGTGGCGCCTGTCGTGGTGGGTCGTGTAGCCGTGCACCTTGATACGGTCTCTCTTCAATATCGTGCCCATGATGAGGTTCTTCAGCGCCAGGGTAACCATGGCGCCGTCGTGGGTCTTGGCCACGGCGACAGAAATGACGCAGGGGCAATCCAGCACGGTGCGCGGCATCCTCACCGTGGTCCAGGTGCCGTCGACCATGTATACCCGGGTGTTGCGCCAGCGCGTTTCCCGGTTCAGGTCCACCAGTTCGATCGGGATGTCATATTCGTCCGGAATGTCGGTGTACCCCATGTGGCGGAAGACTTCACCCGATACGCTCTCGTTGCCGCCTTCGGCGATCAGGACCCTTCGCGGTCTATTGGGCAGGGTCGTGATGACGTCAAGTACACCGCGGACCGCGTCCGGGTGAGTGCATACCACCGGGTTGGTGCCGGACAGGAAATTGGGTTTGAGCATGACCTCTTCCCGGATACGGGAGGCCAGTTGCGGGGCCGAGCGTTCCACCGCGACGCGCACGTTCTCACGGCGGTTGCTTCCCGTGCCTATACCTACCGTCGTAGTTTTCGATGCCATGGTCACCTCCTTCATTTACGTGGATAAAAACGCAGATCCGGTACGTCCGGGATCAGGCCGTGGGTCCGGGCCAGTCCGTAAAACTCCATGAGTCCTCTTCGTTCCATGCCGCCCAGGTCGTAGACCAGGTTGTCCCTGAGGTAGGTCGCGTAGAAGGACGGCGGCCGGGCATGGTTCCGTGCGTGTACTTCGGCGATTTCGTCCAGGGCATCGATTCCCTGGTTCTTCGATCTGATCAGCAGTTCGACTTCACCGGGCGAGAGTCCGCCTTCCTTCCCCGCCCAGAAGGCGTATACAAATGGCAGCCCGGTCAGTTCCCGCCAGGCTTCCCCCAGGTCCAACCGTGGATCGGGCCGGTCCGCGCTCTCCAGGGCCGGATCCCCGATGACCAGCGCCGCGTCCGCCACCTCCAGCATCGCCGACACATCTGGTGGATGGTCGATGGAATCGAAATCCAGGTGGTATCTTTCGCGCAGTACAATCCGTGCCAGTGCCACCGAAGTCCGCGAACTCACATCCATTGCGACTTTCCTGACCCGGTCGACCGGCACCCTATGAAACAGGAATATGCTGCCTACCGGACCGTTGGATGCAATGGCGACTTCGGGCACGATGGAATAGGACACCGGACTTCGCGCGTATTCGATCGATGGAATGACGCCCGCCGCGGCCTCACCCGTGCTGACCTGCCTGGCGCATATGGACGGGATATCATAGAGGATCTCGAATCCGTGTTCCAGGCCGCCGTGTTCCAGGCCAAAGGTCAATGGCCGGGTGTTCAGGTAACTTACGGCGTTAAGACGGGTTTTCTTTACCATTTCCCACGTACTCGTAGCGCGTGTTGCGCCGGCGCGGGATAAACCCCGCGTCGCTGATCAACCTTTCGATTTGCTGAGTAGGCATCACGAAACTCTTGCCGCCCGCGCTGATGACATTCTCTTCCATCATGGTGCTTCCGAAGTCGTTCACCCCGTAACCGAGGGCGATTTGCGCGATTTTCGGACCCTGTGTCACGTAGGACGCCTGGACGTTTTCGATGTTGTCCAGCATGAGCCGGGCGATCGCCACGGTGCGCAGGTAGTCGTATCCCGTCGCCTTTCTCGTGTCCGGCAGTTCGGTGCCCTCCGGCTGGAAGCTCCACGCGATGAAAGCCGTAAAGTACCCGTCGTGTTGGGCGAGGGATTCATCCTGCACTTCCCGCACTCGAAGGAGGTGGCGCAAACGGTGTTCGACGGTTTCCACCGATCCAAACATCATGGTGGCCGTCGACTTCATGCCCAGTCGATGGGTCAGACTGTGCACGTCCAGCCATTCCTGCACCGTTTCCTTGCGGTAGGCGATGGCGTCGCGTACCTCGGCATCCAGGATCTCGGCGCCGGCGCCCGGCAGGGATTTCAATCCGGCCGCGCGCAGGCGGATCAGCGCTTCTTCTACCGATATCTTCGATATGTGCGCGAGATAAACGATTTCCGCCACGGAGAGAGAATGGATATATACCGCGGGATAGCGCCTGGTGATCTCCGAAAAGAGGCGCTCGTAGTAGTCGATCTTCAGCTTCGGGTTCAGCCCGCCCTGCATGAGTATCTCGCAGGATTCAGGCGCATCTCCCCCGACACTGATCAGTTCCTCGACCTTGCTGTAGATCTCCTCGTCGGGCAGCGTGTATCCTTCCTGGTCGCCCGGGGGACGATAGAACGCGCAGAACTTGCACCGCACCCAGCACACGTTGGTGTAGTTGATGTTCCGGCCGATATTGTACGTCACCACCGGTTCGGGGTGCTTTGTCCGCCGCACGTGGCCGGCCAGCAGGCCCAGTTCGGTGACGTTCGGGTGTTGGAACAGCCGGCGTCCGTCCTCGGCGTCCAGGCGGGTTCCAGCCAGGACCTTTTCCGCGATATCAGTGATCATGAAGGCTATCCCGGGCTCGGAACCGATTCCGCCGTCACGCCGTCTGCCGCAACCAGGTAGGCCGGCCGTCTCGTTTCCGGCTGGTCGACGATACGGTACAGCGCGTCGCGTTCGACGGGTTTCCGCCCCGATTCGCCGATCATGTCGAGCATCTGGGTATGTGTCAGCGCCTGTAACCGGTCGGTGACGGGGTTTCGGGTGATTTCGTACTCCAGGACGCTGCCGTCCATGTCATCGGCGCCATACCACAACGCAACCTGCGTCACCGCCGGCGTATTCATGATCCAGAACGATTTTATGTGCGGAATGTTATCCAGCATGAGACGGGACACCGCGATTTCCCGGAGATCCATCTGCCCCGTCGGTCCCGGCAGATGCTCGATGGCCGTGCGCTCCGGGTGCCATGACAGGGGGATGAAGGCCAGCAGTCCGCTGGTCTCGTCCTGCAGTTCCCGCAGTTTCATGAGATGATAGACCTTCTCCTCGGTCTGCTCCACGTGGCCGTAGAGCATGGTAGCGTTCGAGGGCAGCCCTACCTGGTGGGCGATGCGGGCGGTTTCGAGCCACTTGTCGGAATCCGACTTGGCCTGGAAGAGCTCTTCGTGCACCCTTTCGCTGAAAACCTCGGCACCGCCGCCGGGCAATGCGTCGACCCCGGCTTCCTTCAAATCCACCAGGGTTTCATCCATGGGTTTTTTGGCGATTCTGCGGATCTGCTCGAGCTCAATCATGGTGAAGGCCTTGAGCGATACCCCGGGCCGCACTTCCTTGATTGCCCGGACTATGTCCAGGTAGTAAGCATAAGGCAGCTTGGGATTCACCCCGCCGACCATGTGAATCTCGGAGATCGGTATATCCGCGTAGGTCTCCATCCGCGCCCGGATGTCGTCTGGAGAAAGTACGTATCCCTCGGGGTCCTTCGGAAGGGCGTAGAAGGAGCAGAAGAGGCAGCTCTTGTTGCAGATGTTGGTGTAGTTCAGGTGCTGGTTGCGTACGAAGTAGACCCGTTCGCCGTGCAGGCGCTCGCGCACCAGGTTCGCCAGGTAGCCGATGGCGGGCAGATTCTCGTTCTGGTACAGCCTTCTCCCGTCGTCGGCTGAAAGGCGCTCGCCGGTCATGACTTTCCCGTGGATGTCTTTCAGGCTTGCTTCAGCGATCAATGCTTCAAACAAATCCGCCTCCAGGGACTCACAGGTCCAGTTGCGGCCAGAGCGCATCGACGCGCCGGTTGACCTCTTCGGGCATGCGCAGTATTTCCGGCCACCCCCGGTCGAATCCTTCGTCCGGCCACTTCTCGGTGGCGTCGATGCCCAGTTTTCCACTCACGTCCGCGATCTGAGCGGCGAAATCCAGGACATCGCAGGGCCCTTCGCTGACGAGCAGATCCCGCTTGGGATCGATGGAAACGCCGACCCGCCAGGCGACCTCTCTCATATTATGCACGTCCACGTCCTTGTCCACAACGATAATCACCTTGGTGAACATCATCTGGCCCAGGCCCCACAGGGCGTGCATTACCTTCCGGGCGTGGCCGGGAAATCGCTTGTCGATGGATACGATGGCGAGATTGTGAAAAATGCCTTCAACAGGCAGGTCGATGTCCACGATTTCCGGAAGCGTGGTCTTGAGGAGCGGCAGGAAGATGCGTTCCGTGGCCTTTCCGAGCCACCCGTCTTCCTGCGGTGGCGGTCCGACAATGATCGTCGGGTAGATGGGATCTTTTCTTCGTGTGATGGCAGTTAAGTGAAATACCGGGTATTCGTCCTGCAGCGAATAGTAGCCCTGGTGATCGCCGAAGGGACCCTCAACACGCCTTTCATGAGGTTCCGTGTAGCCCTCCAGGACGATCTGGGCATTGGTCGGTACCTCCAGGTCCACCGTCCGGCACTTCACCAGTTCCACCGACTGCCTGCGGAGAAACCCGGCCAGCATGAATTCATCGATCTCGTCGGGCAGGGGCGCCGTCGCGGCGTACATGGTTTCAGGGTCGGGTCCGAGAACAATGGCGACCTCCAGCCGCTTGCCCATCCGTTCGGCGACGTGGTAATGATGGGCGCCGCCCTTGTGCCGTTGCCAGTGGAGCCCCAGTGTTTTATCGTCGAAGACCTGGAGGCGGTACATGCCCACGTTCCGCGTCCCCTTTTCAGGGTGTTTCGTAATCACCTGGGGAAAAGTGATGTATTTCCCGCCGTCGCCAGGCCAGCACTTGATGACCGGCAGACTGTCGAGCGACGCCGTGTCCGTTTCTACCACTTCCTGGCAGGGTCCGTTGCGAACGGTCCTGCTCTGGGTGTGCTTCAATCGTGCGAGCCGGGGGAGCATTTGCAGTTTACCTGCGAGCGAAGCGGGTACCTGTGGATTGATCAGGTCGGCGATCTCGGCTGCGATATCGTCAAGATTATCCGTGCCCAGGGCCAGTTCCATGCGCCGCCTGGACCCGAAGGTGTTGATCAGTACGGGAACCCCCGGATGGCCCTTCACGTTGGTGAACAGCAAAGCCGGACCGTTCCGCTTGACCACGCGGTCCGCGATGGCGCTGATCTCCAGCACCGGATCGACTTCAAGGGCGATTTCCCTTAACTCACCCTCTTTCCGGAGCAGGTCGACAAAAGATTGTAAATCTTTGTGGGCCATTGGGTTGCAGTTCGATAGATTCAATGAATGACAGGGCGCTCAGTACCTTCCTGATGTCGATGTATCAGCGGGTGTAAGATACCGTTATCGGGGTTTCAAGTCAATTCAATACTGGCGTTGCGGACAGACAACGGAGATCACGGCAACGCGGGTCGCCCGGCGATCGACATCTAACCTGCTTTTGCATCGAAAGACGATTTGAGGTCATTCCGGGTATACGCCCGTGGCGTCATCCTGCGAAGAAACGGAAAAAACAGGTTGCATACCGCGGGACGATGTAATAGGATTAGTGCTGCTTTCGAGACACCGTCCTTCGATTCGTACCAGGGTACTTCATGCCCAATATATACGAAAGTCTCGGCGTGCGGCCGATCATCAACGCTTCGGGGCCCACCACCCGGCTCAGCGGTGGCATCATGGATCCTGAAGTGGCGGATGCCATGCGGGAGGCGTCCCAGTACTGCGTCGACATCGCCGAACTTCAAGCCCGCGCCAGTGAGATCATTGCGGAAATCACCGGCGCCGAAGCGGGGTACATTACTTCTGGAGCAGCCGCGGGGCTACTCCTGGGCACGGCGGCCTGCGTCACCGGTCCGGATCCCGGAAAGATGAACCGGCTGCCGGACACGGAGGGGATGAAGAACGAAGTCATCATCTCCCGCAGTCAGCGCAACTTCTACGACCATGCGATCCGAACCGTCGGCGTCAAGCTCGTCGAGGTGGGTATCGCCGACCGATACAGCGGGGCCGGCGTGCGGGACACGGAAGCATGGGAGATCGCCGACGCCATCACGGAACGAACGGCAGCCGTATGCTACGTCGCGAATCCCCGCGCCCTGCCGCCCCTGGAAGAAGTCATCGATGTCGCTCACGCCCGTGGGGTACCGGTGATCGTCGACGCCGCCGGACAACTGCCTCCTCGATCAAACCTGCGCGCTTTCATTTCCCTTGGCGCCGACCTGGTGGCCTTCAGCGGAGGTAAGGCAATCGGCGGTCCCCAGAGTTCGGGGATTCTCTGCGGTCGCCAGGACCTGATCATGTGCGCAGCGCTGCAGCATCTCGACATGGACGTTTTAAAGCGGCAGTGGAATCCTCCCGAATCACTAATCGACAAATCGATCCTGCCCGGCGCGCCTCATCATGGCATCGGAAGGCCCTGCAAGGTGGGCAAGGAGCAGATAATCGGCCTGTTGACCGCCCTTCGGCGCTTCGACGGTGAACAACTGGAAGCGCGAGCCGAAGTGTGGCGAGATCGCATCGACGAACTCGTGGCAGCCTCCGGGGACATTCCAGAAGGCAGTTTTACGATCGACGTCGACAGCAGGCCCAGTGCGATACCGATGGCCGTATTGAAACTGGACGAAGCCGCCCTGGGCAAGACCGCCCTGGACGTGATGCTCGAACTGCAGCATGGAAATCCCGCCATTCAGACCAATCCTTCAAGGGTCACTGAAGGGATCGTACTCTTCGGACCGGTCTGCCTGAAGTCGGGCGAACCCGAACGCGTGGCCCTGCGCTTGAGAGAAATCCTGGGAGCGTAACCGGTCCGGGAGGCCGACGCATACATGAGTGATAACCCGCATATCGCGAAGATTTCCGACGAACTTGGGCTCCGGGTTGAACAGGTGGAAGCCGTTGCGGTCCTGTTGGACCAGGAGGCCACGGTTCCCTTTATCGCGCGCTACCGAAAGGAAAGAACCGGTTCGCTCGACGAAGTGGCCATTACGGCGATCCGCGACCGGATAGGTCAACTTCGGGATCTGGAAAAGCGCCGGACTTCGATCCTCGCCTCCCTGAAGGACCGCGCCCTCCTCACGGACCAATTGGAATCCCAGGTACGCGCTGCGGAAACCCTGGCGGTCCTTGAGGATATCTACCTCCCTTATCGTCCGAAGCGGCGCACACGGGCGACGGCAGCCCGGGAAAAGGGGCTGGAACCGTTGGCGGAGCGCATTTTCGGCCAGGAAGACATGGACCTCGAAACGGAAGCCGCGGCCTTCGTCGACCCTGAAAAGGAAGTAGCCTCGGTCGAGGAAGCCCTGTCCGGTGCGCGCGATATCATGGCGGAGTGGATCAACGAAGATTCCACGGCACGGTCCGTCTTGCGCCAGCTGTTTCACGCGAAGGCGGTAATCCGGTCTTCCGTCGTGGAGGAAAAAGAAACATCGGGGATCAAGTTCCGGGACTATTTCGATTGGACCGAACCCGCGCTGAAAGCGCCTTCGCACCGCGTACTCGCCATCCGGCGCGGTGAGAAAGAAGACGTGCTGCGGATGACTATCGCCCCGCCGGAAGGGGAGGCGATAGAACGCCTCGAACAGCTGTTCGTCAAGGGAGAAGGGCCGGCGTCCGAACAGGTCCGAATGGCCGTATCCGACAGTTACCGCCGCCTGCTTTCCCTGTCCCTGGAAACCGAGTTAAGGTCCCTCGTGCGGCAAAAGGCCGAAGAAGAGGCGACCCTCGTATTCGCGCGGAACCTGAGGGAACTGCTGATGGCGCCGCCCCTGGGCCGCCTCCGTATAATGGCGATCGACCCCGGTTTTCGCACGGGCTGCAAGTTGGTTTGCCTGGACGAGCAGGGCAAGTTGCTGGACAGAGCCAGTATCTTTCCCCATTCCGGAGATAAGAAGAAGGAACGTGCGGCTCGTATCGTGCAGTCGCTCCACACGCAGCACGAATTCGACGCCATCGCCGTAGGCAACGGGACAGCCGGGCGGGAGACGACACAGTTCCTTCATACGATCGGGTTTGCCGGCGATCCACCCATCGTGCTCGTGAACGAAAGCGGCGCATCGGTGTATTCAGCGTCGGCCACGGCCCGCGAGGAGTTTCCCGAACTGGACGTTACCGTACGTGGAGCGGTGTCGATCGGCCGTAGACTGATGGATCCTCTGGCGGAACTGGTCAAGATCGATCCGAAATCCATCGGTGTCGGCCAGTACCAGCACGATGTGGACCAGGTTACGCTGAAAAAAAGCCTGGACGACGTGGTCATGAGTTGCGTCAACAACGTTGGGGTCGAAGTCAATACCGCCAGCGCACAGCTCCTGTCTTACGTATCCGGCATCGGCCCCACGCTGGCCCGGAACATCGTCTCCTACCGGGAGAACTCGGGGCCCTTCGCTACAAGAACGGACCTGGCGCAGGTGCCGCACCTGGGGCCCAGGGCCTTCGAACAGGCCGCGGGTTTCCTGAGAATAGGGCACGGCGCCAACCCCCTCGACGCCAGTTCCGTTCACCCCGAATGCTACGATATCGTCGACCGGATGGCCACTGATCAGGAATGCAGCGTAAAGGTACTCATGGACGATTCCGAAATCAGGTCGCGTATTGATCTCGATAACTACGTCAACGACAACGTGGGGCTTCCGACCCTGGAGGACATCCTGGTGGAACTGGCACGGCCCGGGCGCGATCCGCGCGATGAGTTCAAGGCCGTTCAGTATACCGAAGGGATCCATACCATCGACGAGGTCAAGGAGGGGATGCGGCTCAACGGCGTCATTACCAACGTCACCAACTTCGGCGCGTTCGTGGACGTCGGGGTCCACCTCGACGGTCTCGTGCATATCAGCCAGCTCGTGGACCGTTACGTCAAGCACGCGGGGGAAGCGGTCAAGGTCGGGCAGCAGGTGGAAGTCCGGGTACTCGGCGTCGACCAGGAAAGAAACCGGATTTCGCTTTCCATGCGGGAAGAGCGGGGCAGGAACGATGGAAAACCGCAGCGCCGGAGGAGACGCGGTCCTGATGGGATCAGGCAGGCGGTGCAGACCAATGGCAAGACTGTAGAAACTTCCGGTAATACGGAAACGAACGTGAAGTCGGAATCCCCAAAGAAACGCAAAACCAGGAAGCCCCGCCGGCAGACAGCCGGTCCCGCCGGACCGGGGGTGGAGAAAGCCCTTACCGTCGATCACCTGCTCAAGCTGAACCGGAAGCTGTAGCGGGTTGGTAAAGACAACCAAATTCCCCCTAACCCGCCGAGCCGATTCGGCGGGGTAAATCCTCCTTCGCTATACCTTCCAATTGCACGATCTTGTTCCGGGTCCTGTGTCCCCGAAGAATGCGGATGCTGGACCTGGGAATGCCCGGATTGTCTGCCAGCAATTTCAACACGGCGTCGTTGGCCTTGTTGTCTTCCGGCGCGGCCGTAACCCAGATTCTCAAGCCTCCATCGCGATTACACTCGACCGCGTTACGGCTGGCCCTGGGATAGACCTTGACGTTGAGTTGCACATCAACATCCCCCGCTGATCGCCGGCAGAAAGTGTATCTCGCTGTGTTCGTTCACCTTGTCGATCAGTATGCGCCGGGCGTTGCGGCCGTCGATCATGACCGCGATGTTGGGTTTGATCCGCTCGGTTCCGTCTTCGAGCAGTCGATTACGAAAACCCGGGTACGCCGCCTCCAGGTTGGCGATGATCTGGCGCATGTCGCCGCCTTCAATCTGGATGATCTCCTCGCTGCCGGTGAGATCGCGCATGAGGGACGGGATGTAGATAGTAGCCATGGTGGTTTATTGTACTAGAGCGTTCTGACTCTTTCTAACTACTGACAGGGAATTCAATCTGTAAATTGGTCTTGAAACGGTCAGGTTAAAGCGAAAGGGCGGGAAGATGCTTCTCCCGCCCTTGTTCTTACGCACCCGTAGCATGCAACGGCATGCCCACGTATCTACCCGCCGTTTTCCGCCAGGGCCCGCTGGACCCGGGGCGGCGACATGGGCAGGTCGCGAAATCTCACGCCCGTCGCGTTGTAGATGGCGTTGGCGAGCGCGGCCGGCGGCGGCACGATGGGCACTTCGCCGACGCCTCTAACGCCGTAGGGGTGGGATTCGTTGGGCACTTCCACGATGATCGTCTCGATCATGGGCAGATCGAGCGTCGTGGGCATGCGGTAATCCAGAAAGCTCGCGTTGGTCATGGAACCGGCGTCGTTGTAGATGTACTCTTCGTTGAGCCCCCAGCCTATACCCTGCGCCACGCCGCCCTGCATCTGGCCTTCTACGTAGCTCGGGTGAATGGCCGTGCCGGCATCCTGGACAGCGGTATACCGAAGTATATCCACCTTGCCCGTTTCCGCATCGACCTCCACGTCGACGACGTGGGTGGCGAAGGCGCCGCCCCCGCTGCCGTCGGGCTGCGTGCTGACCTGGGCGACCACGGGTCCGCCGGTCTCGCCGGCCTGGCTGGCCAGTTCCTTGAAGCTTCCCCGTTTCTCCGCGTCATCCCTGTAGGAGAAGGCCCCGTCCGCGAAGTCGATGGCATCGGCGGGCACGTCCCAGAGCTTGGACGCCCTTTCCTTGATCTCGCGAATGAGCGCCTGCCCGGTGGCGTGGGCGGCATAACCCGTTCCGAAGGTCGTCCGACTACCGCCGGTTACGTCGGTATAGCCGATCGAATCCGTGTCCACGACGTAGGGCTTGATGTCGGTTGCTTCAAGACCTATAGTCTCGGCCAGCTGCATGGCGATGGATGCACGTGATCCCCCGATATCGGTGGACCCTTCGAGCATGTTGATGGTGCCGTCGGGATTGATGCTGACGGAGATGGCCGACCGGCCGCCGTTGAAGTTGAACCAGAAGCCGGAAGCGACACCCCGGCCCCTGATCTTGCCGTTAGCCGTTTTTTCGAGCGAAGACTGGTAGTGTTCGCAGTTGAGGGCGGCTTCCGTGGTCTCGATACAGCCGATGCGTGGATGCACGGGGCCGTCTGCACGGCGGGTGCCTTCCCTGGCGGCGTTCTTCACCCGGAACACGAGTGGGTCCGCGCCGATCTTTTCGCAGATTTCGTCCACGACGGTTTCGGCGGCGAAGGCCGCGTTGGTGGCCCCGGGGGCACGGTAGGCGTTCGTCTTGGGCTTGTTTACGCAGACGTCGTACCCGTCGATCTGGACATTGGGTATGTCGTACGGCGTAAAGATGCAGCCCGCGCCCGCGCCGACCGGCGAACCGGGATACGCACCGGCCTCGTAGGCCATGTATACCGTGGCGGCCGTGAGCCGGCCATCATTGGTGGCGCCCATCTTGACCTTCAGGTATGAACCCGGTGTCGGTCCCGTTCCTTCGAAGACCTCGTCGCGGTTCATCGTCATCTTTACCGGGTGCCCCGTCTTCTTCGACAGCAGCGCCGCGACCGGGTCGAGATAGACGGAAATCTTGCCGCCGAAGCCGCCACCGATTTCCAGGGGTACGATTTTGACCTTCGATACGGGCATCTGGAGAATCTCGGACAGCTGATCCCGCACCGCAAAGGCGCCCTGCGTGCTCGTCCACACGGTGAGCTGGCCTTCTTCGTTCCAGAGTGCCGTGGCGTTATGGCTTTCGATATAGCCCTGGTGGACGGTCTGCGTCGTGAACTCGCGCTCGATCACCACGTCGGCTTCCGCGAAACCGTCATCCGGTTCGCCCATCTTGTGTTGGAAGTGGTTGGCGATATTGCTGACCTTGTCCGTCTCCTCACCCATGGACGTGGTTTTCATGTCTTCGTGAAGGATCGGGGCGTCGTCTTTCATGGCTTCCAGCACGCCCGTCACGTGAGGCAGCGGTTCGTATTCCACGTCGATCAGTTCCACCGCTTCCTGGGCTACGTGAATGTTAATCGCGGCCACGCCGGCGACGGCATGGCCCTTGTAGAGCACCTTGCCATAGGCCAGCACGTTGTTGCTGGAGTCGCGCAGGTTGACGATCGCTTCGCCCAGGTCGGCGATCTTGTCCGCGATCTGCGGCAGGTCGTGGGCGGTGACAACCGCCCTGACCCCCGGATGGGTCTCCGCCCGGCTGGTGTCGATGTTCTTGATCCGCGCGTGCGGATGGGGGCTGCGCTTGATTGCGCCAAAAAGAAGGCCCGTCAGTTGGATGTCGGCGCCGTAGATCGCCCGCCCGGTAACCTTATCCACCCCATCATGCCGTATCGGACGGGTACCGATGACTTTATGTCCGTTTTGTGACACGTCTTTTCCCTCCGTATGGTCAATCCCGTATGGTCATTCCTGGTCGTGTTTCAGTATCCTGAGGTCCCGATTCCGACTTCATGTAATCGCCGGTCCGCCCGGTCAGGCCACGTTCCTGGCATCCAGGACGGCGCGGATGATCTTGTCGTACCCCGTGCAGCGGCAGAGGTTGCCCGCCAGCCAGTAGCGCACTTCGTCTTCCGTGGGATTCGGGTTCCGCTCCAGCAACGCTTTGGCGGATACGATAAAACCGGGAGTGCAAATGCCGCATTGCAGCGCCGCGTGCTCGAGAAACTTCTGCTGCAGCGGATGCAGGTTGGCAGCGGACCCTATGCCTTCGATGGTCTGGAGTTCGCAACCGTCGACTTCGACACCCAGTACGCAGCAGGAATTGACCAGCCTGCCATCCATGATCACGTTGCAGGCGCCGCAATTGCCGTTGTTGCATCCTTCCTTGGCGCCGGTGAGATCCAACTTGTCGCGCAGCACTTCGAGCAGGCTGTTGCGCGGTTCACACAGGAAATCGACTTCTTCTCCGTTTATGGTGGTCTGTACGTGAACTTTTTTCGACATCGACTGCTACTCCTTCGCTCGTTGAACCGCGCCTTGCACAACCCGGCGCGTCAGTACGCTGGTCAGATGCTTACGATATTCGGCGGTGCCCCGCATATCGCTGATGGGCCGTGCCGCGTCACGGGCGATGTCGGCCGCCCGCTGGATCGTCTCGTCGGACACTGGCTGTCCGCCCAGGGCCTCTCCGGCCTCTCTCACGAAGAGCGGCGTCGGGGCCACGGCGCCGACGGCGATGCGTGCCGAGACGAAGGAGGACTTGTCTTCGCTGAGCACGACGGAAGCGCCGACGCCGACCACGGCGATGTCCATCTCGTTACGTGGGATGAAACGCCGGTAAAACGCGCCGGAATTTGGCGCGGGCGCGGGGAAATGGAGCGATACCAGGAATTCGCCGTCCTCCAGTACGGTGCGGCCGGGCGCCGTACAGAAGTCTTCCACGGCCACGCTGTGCGTTCCGTTGGGACCGGCGATTTCAGCCTCGCCGCCGAGGACGATCATGGGGGGAATCGTATCGCCTGCCGGCGACGCGTTGCACAGGTTCCCGCCCAGGCTGGCCCTGCCCTGGATACCCGTGCCGCCCACCAGTCTGGCCGCGTCCATGAGTCCCGGATAGGCCCCGGCGATTTCCGCGTTTCCATAGATTCGGTAGCAGGGTACGGCCGCGCCTATCTTGAGTCCCGTCGCGGTGTCGCAGGACAGTTCGTTCAGCTCGGCGATTTTCTTGACGTCGACCACGAGGTCGGTCCGCCGCCGGTTCTCCCGGAGCTGTACGATAAGGTCCGTGCCGCCCGCGAGCACACAGGCGTTTTTACCGTGATCGCTAAGCATTACCACCGCATCGGCCACGCTCTCGGGCGTGGCGTAATCGAATGCGTGCAAGACACACTCCTTTGCTGTTTACCTTAGAAATGTTGACTGTGAAAATCCCGGAATATCAGACAACGGATACACGCAGGCTATGCAGCGGATATCCAAAATCATGATCTACATAATTAGGCGGAGTAAAAAAGACGTGTCAAGAGGGAAAGAAACCTGATACCCAAATTTCACGGTATGTCCGATCCTACCGCGTATAGTCCAGTTTGAGCCGCCCCTCGAGATCGTCCACGAACTGCCGCGCCACCCTGCCGGACCGGCCGCTGGCGCGCTGCAGCCACCACAGCGATTCCCTCCTCAACTGTTCCGCGCCGATGTCGAGGCCCCGCTGTACGACGAGGTGCTGGACGATGCGGAAATAAGTATCCTGGTTGATCCGGTAGAAACCGATGGACAGACCGAATCGGTCGCTCAGCGATATCTTCTCCTCCACGGTTTCCTGGGGATGGATTTCATCGTCGTCGGGGCTGTAACGAGGTGTGTTGTCGGAGAACTTTTCCGGCATAAGGTGTCTGCGGTTCGAAGTGGCGTACACGAGCACGTTGTCGGGACGGGCCGAAAGGCTGCCTTCGAGCAGGGCCTTGAGCTCCAGATAGACGGATTCGTCTTTGACGAAGGACAGGTCGTCGCAGAACAGGACGTAACGTTCCGGTCGGTCCCAAAGGAGTTCGACGATCTCGGGCAGATCCACCAGGTCCTGCTTGCGGACTTCGATCATGCGCAGGCCTTCGCGGGCAAACCTGGCCAGAAGTCCTTTCACCACCGAAGACTTGCCAGTGCCTCTTTCCCCCCAGATCAGGACGTTGTTCACGGGCATTCCGGCAACGAATTGCCGGGTATTCCTGTCCAGGATCTCGATCTCCCGTTCCAGGCCGAAGAGGTCATCCAGGTCTACCAGGTCGGGATGTACGATGGGTTCAAGGGATCCTTTTCTTCCCCTTTTCTGCCACCGGAACGCGATGGAGTCGGAAAACGTATCGCCGGTGCCCGTCACCTGATGCCCCGTATAGTCGGCAAGAAGCGATTCGAAGCGGTCCAGAAGCCTTTCGAGGCGGGGTAGAAGATCCGATACGGTTCTTACAGGATGGTCAGGCATGGTCATGTTTCCGCAATGCGTCCGGTTTCGGTTATGGGTCCAGGGTGTTGGGCGCCAGTCCGAGCGGGAGAGGGGCCGGTCTGGAACAAGTGCTTTCCAATGCAATGTGTCGTCCCGATTCCGCCGATTCCTGGATGGACTGCATGACGTCGAGGACATGAAAGGTGAGTTCGCCGCTGGCCCGGTGCGGGCGGCCCGATCGCAATGCATAGGCCATGTCCGCCACGCCCACCCCGCGGCTCTGGTCTTCGTATCCGTGGCTCAGAGGCATGTCGCTCCAGGTTTCCGCTCCGGCGCGGCGAAGCTTGACGGGCCCGCCGAATGAATTGGGATCGGGAACGCTGATGGACCCCTCCGTGCCGTAAATCTCGATGCGCGGCAAATCATGGTGCCATACGTCGAAACTGGTCACGATCGTCCCGATGGCGCCGCTTTGAAACTCGAGAAGGCCCGCCAGGTGCGTGGGCACCTCGACCGTTATTTTCTCTCCGTAAAGGGGCTGGCTCGTGATCGTGCGTTCCGGATGGGTAATGCGGGTAGCACCCGTCAGCCTGGCGACCGGTCCGATCAGATTCACCAGCGCCGTGACGTAGTATGGACCCATGTCCAGCATGGGACCCCCACCGGGCCGATAGAAGAAACCCGGGTCGGGATGCCATCGTTCGTGACCGGGACTCAGCATGAAGGCCGTGGCCGCCACGGGTTCGCCGATCCACCCGTCGTCTATAAGTTTGCGGCAGGTCTGTATTCCGGCCCCCATGAAGGTGTCCGGCGCTCCGCCCACCAACCCACCCTTGATCCCGGCCAGTTCGAGCAGTGCGCGGCCGTCTTCCCTTCGGATCGCCATGGGTTTCTCCGAATACACCGATTTGCCCTGTTCCAGCGTGGCTCTTCCGATTTCCGCATGGGCGCCGGGTATCGTGAGATTGATGACGATTTCTATCGAGGGATCGCCCAGCAGGGCGTCAACAGTACGTGCTTCGACCCCCTCGGATTCGGCGGCTTTCGCCTTCGCCCGATCCGCGATCATGTCCGCGCAGGCGACCACGTCGAAAATCTCGAATTTACGTCCCGCTTCGAAGTAAACCCCACTGATGTTCCCGCATCCGATGATGCCTGCCTTGAGCGCTGACATGGGGCTGTCATTTCTCCTGTCTGATGCCGTTGCCCGATAGTTGGAAACTGAAACCAGGCCGAGTTTTAGGCCTTAAAAGGAGCGCCGGCTGTTGCGCGGACCGCTACCATGCAGCACCGCGCGACACGCCCGACAAAACCCCATCACTTCTAACCCGTCGGACGTTGAACGTCAAGCGAAATATCCGGTTCGGCAAACCCGTAATCGCTTGACGACCGGTATGGGCCTGCCTATTATTTCAAGCGTTCCCGGCAGAGCGTTCCTGATCACGCAGGTGTGGTCCAACCACTGCCGGAACGCACTGTAAGTCAGAGTGGTTTCATGTCCTGGCTGTCGGAGAAAACCTTGATCAAGCAAATCCTATCGTGCGGCGCGCTCTTCAGCATACTGCTGGCGGGGTGCAGCGAAGAAGTACTGGGACCCGGAAATATCGCCCGGCCCCTTGTCGGGAACTACGATCTCGAAAGCCGCACCGTCACGCTGCAGGATTCAATCAACACCGTACTAGAAGCACTGGTCCCCCCGCGGGTAAGTGGACTCCTGCGTCTCAGCGTCAACGGCCGATACGGCCAGGTGGATACGACCATAGTATCCGATTCCACCATCGTACGTATCCAGAACGGACGGTGGAGCGTTTTGAACAACGTGTTTTTCTTCGTAACCGATGATAACCAACAATATGAGAACAGTTTCACCTTCGATGGCCTAAAGCTGGTTCGCATCTCCGAGAACAACCGCCACCCCTCCGGTCAGTTGTTCACCGTTACGGACAGTTGGCTCAAGCAGTAAATCGACCGGCGCACCCCGGATCGTTACACACGTCGAAAGAGCTATCGGCATGACCCTCGTTAGGGACGACCTGGCTGCCTCCGCCTTTTCCGACCGCCCCCAGACCTTCGAGGAAGGATTCAATGTAAAGACGGTCATCGGCATCGTCTTTCTCGGGCTGTTCATGATCCCGGGTTCGATCTACCTGAATCTGATCGCCGGCCAGAGCCTGGGACCCGCGGCGGAATGGACCACGATCATCTTGTTTATCGAAGTCGCGCGCCGGTCGTTCACCACGCTCAGCCGCCAGGAAATCTACATGTTGTACTACGTGGCGGCCAGTCTTACCGCCGGAGTGGGCCTGGCGCTTTCCGGGGGTCCCTTTGCCCAGTTGATCTGGTACCAGTATTTCGTCCAGTCCCCCGGCGCCAGGGCCTTCGGCATCGACGAACAGGTCCCCTCGTGGATATCTCCCGGATCGGATTCCGAGGCCATCGTCCTGCGCACGCTTCTGCACGGGGAGTGGCTCGTGCCGATCCTGCTCATCGCCGTGCTCCACATTTTCAACCGGGCCAGCGCTTTTACCCTTGGTTACGGTCTCTTCCGCGTAACGGCCGACGTGGAACGGCTCCCGTTCCCCCTGGCGCCGATCCAGGCGGAAGGCGCCACGGCACTGGCGGAGAGTTCGGCGGGACAGGAATCCTGGCGTTGGCGGGCTTTCAGCATAGGGGCCATGCTGGGGCTTGTCTTCGGCGCTTTCTACATCGGCATACCAGCGATTACGGGCGCACTGCTGGCCGAACCGATCACGCTGATTCCCATCCCTTTCGCCGACCTGACCCGCAATACCGAGAACATCCTGCCCGCCGCGGCCATGGCGATTGAACTGGGCCTGGGACCCGTTCTGACCGGCTTTGTGCTGCCATTCTGGATCGTAGTAGGGTCCGCCCTCGGCGCCCTGCTGACCGTAGTCCTCAACCCGCTGCTGTACGATTTCAACATCCTGCGCACCTGGTCGCCGGGAATGGATGCCATACAGACCACGCTGGTCAATGATATCGATTTCTGGATGAGCGTCCGAATCGGCACGGGCTTCGCCGTCGCGTTGATTGGCGGGTGGAGTATCCTGTCGGGAATAAGGAAGCGTGCTGGTAGAAAAAAGCGAGAGGGACCGAACGCCGGATCAACGGGAGAGCGCAATACACCACCCGGCAGAGGGGACTTTCCACTATCCATCATTTTCGGTGCATTCCTGCTCCTGACGGTAGGTTACGTCGTACTCAGCTGGGGACTCGTGCCCGGGTTTCCCGTCCTCTTCTTTGTTTTCTACGGGTTTGTCTATACCCCGCTGAGTTCCTACGCGAGCGCCCGGCTGCGGGCGATCACGGGCGCCGATCTGCAATTTCCCCTCATCAAGGAAGCCACCTTCATTCTGAGCGGTTACAAGGGCGTGGACATCTGGTTCGCCCCCATACCGATTTTCAACTACGGTGGCCAGGCCCAGGCCTTTCGCGAAGTCGAACTGACCGGCACCCGGTTCACCAGCGTGCTTAAGGCCGAGTTGGTCATGATCCCCGTCCTGCTCGTCTGCAGCCTGTTGTTCTGGCACTTCGTCTGGGGCCTCGCGCCTATTCCGTCGCAGGCCTATCCTTACGCACAGAAGTTCTGGCAACAACAGGCCACGATGCAGGCGCTGTGGTACTCCAGCACCGCCGGATCGGGTTTCGAGTCCAGTTATTTGATCGAAGCGCTGAAGGTCCCGTACATGATAGGTGGCGCCGCCTTCGGCGTGTTGGTCTACGCCGTCCTGGCGGCTTTAAATCTCCCCGTCATGCTCATATTCGGTATGATCGCCAGCGTGGGAACGGTGCCCCACGCCTTCATTCCCCAGTTTATGGGCGCATTGGTGGGAAGGTACTACATGGAAAGGAAATTCGGCCGGCAGAAGTGGATGCGGTATACGCCGGTCCTGGCCGCAGGATACGCCTGCGGCGCTGGGCTGGTGGGGATGGCCACGGTAGCCGTAGCGCTGATTTCAAAGACCGTTGCGCCCCTGGTCTACTGATCGCCGCCCTTTTTCGTATACTTTCTCAATTCCTCGATGACATCCGGCATGATATCCAACAGCTTACCCATGGGACTGTTGGGTGAATTCATGTGAAGCAGTTGTGCGCGGTCCTGCTGAATGACCAGAAACGCGACAGGTTCGACCGAAACGCCTCCTCCGGCCCCTCTCTTCAGATCTGCTTCGCTGCCGAATCCCCCGGCGCCGAATCCAAGGGACAACCTGGAAACCGGAACCACGTAGGTATCCCCGATATGGAGCGGGTTGCCTACGTGCACCTCGGTATCGGCAATCTTGCGCATTTCCTCCAGCATGGTCTGGATCATTTCATTGACGGGCATGGCATTCTCCTGTTTCCCTGGCTTTGTTCTGTCGATCCAATATAAATCAACAGCTTATCCAGGAACATCTATTTTTGACGCTTCCCGGAGGAATTGATTCCTGCCTTCACTCATGGGATTCAACCAGGGGAACATGAAGTTTTGTCTTGACGACTAACCGTATGTTGTGTATATTGCACGGTCATATACCCGAGAACCGCAAACAAACCTCTGCTTGAAGCTCCGTGAGCACAAGGAGTTCCATCCAATGAAAGCGTTAACGGTCAAGCAGCAGAATGTATATGAATTCATCCGCAAGAATGTCGGCCGAATAGGGTATCCGCCCAGCGTCAGGGAGATCGCGCAGCAATTCGGCATCAGTACCCGCGCGGCCTACGACCACTTGCGGGCGATCGAGAAGAAAGGCCACATCCGGCGCGATCCGATGAAACCCCGGGCGATAGAAATCGTGGGATTCAGGACCTCTTCCTTACCGGGTAACGACGAAGTCATTCAGGTTCCTCTCCTCGGCCGGGTAGCCGCCGGGCAGCCGATTCTCGCTGAAGAGAACGTCGAGGAATACATGACCTTTCCAGTGGGCATAGTGAAGCAGGGGGGGAATATATTCGCCCTCGAGGTGCACGGAGACAGCATGATCGAAGACGGCATCATGGATGGTGACTATGTCTTGGTCCGGGAACAGCCGGTGGCTGAGACGGGCGAAACGGTCGTCGCGATGCTGAACGACGAGGCCACGGTGAAAAGATACTATCGCCGCAACAACCGCATCGAACTCGTGCCCGCCCATCCGACCATGGAGCCGATCATCGCCGACGAGGTGTCCATTGTGGGCAAGGTGGTAGGGCTGTTCCGCAGAATGGGCTGAGCGGTGGGCAATTCGATCATACCGTCATCGACACGGTGATCAGGGTATGCCCCAGTTTCCGGGGTTGAGCAGGTAGGGATCGTCAAGCGCCATGCCCTCCAGCTTGACGAGGATTTCATCGTTCAGTCCTTTGCCATCCGATGCGGAGACGGCTTCCTCCAGGTATTTCATCCTGTCCGCTCCGACGACAGTGGTGGAAATTTCCGGGTTCGAAAGCACGAAGCGCAGGGCCAGTTCAGGCAGACTGTAGCAGGTTGCCGACTGGATTTCGACCAGGCGGTCGATGTGTTTAGTGAGGGGGCTAAGCTTTTCGGGCATGTACTTGCTTTTGTCGGTAAGCGCCCCCTTTAGCAGTGCAGAACGAACGATAACGCCCACACCACGCTTTAGTGCTTCGGGAATAACCCGCTTCAGGTAACGGCGGTCCAGGATGTTGCAGGCGATCTGCAGCGTGTCCCACCGTCCGTCCTCGATAGTCGCCTGGGCGGCTTCTTCGCTGTAGGATGAGTACCCTGTATACCGAATCTTCCCCGCCTGCCGGGCCTTGTCGAGTTCGTCCATCACCACGCCATCCCGGATTACCCGCAGTTCCACTTCAAGATCGTCCCGGCCGTGCACCTGGAGCAGGTCGATGTAGTCCGTCTGAAGCCGGCTAAGGCTCAGGTCGATGGATTCGGCTATGCTCCGTCGAGATTCACCATAGTCGAGTCCTTCATCCAACCGGTGCATGCACTTTGTGGCCAGGACGTATTCGGACCGGCGGTTATTAAGCGCGCGGCCGATGATTTCCTCGCTGTTCCCGTATTGCGACGCTGTATCGATGAAATTCACACCCAGATCGATCGCCCGATTCAGCAGATTGCGGGCGTCGGTCTCCGTGGGTACGCTGGATTCGTTGCCTTCCCTCAGACCATACTCCATACCCAGTTCCACCGTCCCCAGGGATACCTCGGAAACACCCAGCCGGGTTCGACCCAGACGCCTGTACCGCAAACTCGATCTCCTTAACGACTTTTCTGTTGGTTAGCGGTTTCCCGGGTTGTTCGTCTCCTGGCCTGGTACGGAGACACCGGGATTCGCTGCACTGCGACCGTAGTTTTTTTCAAGAGGCCATCATGATCACGTGGTCCGCTACGCACCGGCCCAGGGCCTCCAGGTCATAGCCGCCTTCCAACATGGATACCATGCGGCCTCCGCACACGTCTTCCGCGAAATCCAGCACGATCCGCGACATGGTGCGGAAACCCTCGTCGGTGACCAGGGTGCCGGAAAGCGGGTCGTCCAGATGGGCGTCGAAACCGGCCGACAGGATAAAAAGGTCCGGCTGGAATTCCCTCATGGCCGGAACGATCCGTTGACCCAACGCGTCGATGAAGACCTCGTCGCCCGAACCCGCGGAAACCGGGACGTTCAGCGTATACCCCTCTCCTCCTCCCGTTCCCCGTTCCCACTCCATACCCGTAAAGGGGTACAGGGGCGACTGGTGTATGCTGAAGTAGTATACCGACGGGTCATCCTCGAAAATCTCCTGGGTCCCGTTGCCGTGATGCACGTCCCAGTCCAGGATGGCCACGCGTTCCGCGCCGTGCCGCGATTGGGCGTGTCGCGCCGCGACGGCGGCGTTGTTGTAAATGCAGAAACCCATGCCCCGGTCGGATTCCGCGTGGTGACCGGGCGGCCGGATGGCGCAGAAGACGTTGTCCACCTCCCTCGACAATACCGCGTCAACGGCCCGTGCGCCCGCGCCTGCGGCCAGTCGGGCCACCACCTCGGATGCGGGACAGATCGTCGTGTCGCCGGTGGGCAGGTTCTTGTATCCCTTCTCGCACCAGCCCGCGACCGCGTCGAAGTACGCGGCGTCGTGGACCGCCTTGATCTGGGATTCGTCGGCGGCCGAAGGTGCAAGGCGCCGCCAGCCGCCAGCCGTTGCATCCTCGAGTCCATGTCCGTCCATATCCAGCCTGGACAGGATGGACGTCATACGCTCCGGACGTTCAGGATGGAATGAACCCGTGTCGTGCAGCAGGAAATCGGGGTGGGTAATCAACGCGGTGGACATGTTGTTGAAATGCCGGTGACCGCGGCCTATGGGGGACCGGGGTGTTCAGCCGTTGCCCTTCAGTTGCGGTCCCCGGTTTTGGAGAGTTTTTCATAGTACTCGTTCACCAGGTCCCGGTACCCGGGCGGGACTTCCTCCTCCCGCGCCATGTACAGGCGTTCCCTGCGGCGCATCTCCCGGACCTCGGCACGAATTCCATCGTAGAAATCCCGCAGGCTGCGGGCCAGGTTGTGGTGGAGTTCGTTCCATTCCCCCCGGTCGATCTTCCACGGCTCGTTGCCCAGGGAGAGCGCACGGTCCAGGTCGTCTTGCAACTGCCGGGCCTCCCCTGACCTGCGCGGCACCTGTCCGGACAGTTCCCTCAGACGTTGCATTTGTCGCTGGTAATCCCGGGAAATCCGATCCAGGGACTCGGGATTGGGTATACCTCGGTTCAGCTGGTATAACTGGCGTTGAAGATTCTGCCATTCCGACATGGCATCCCGCGTATTTTCCTCGGTACGGGCCAGGTGATCCATGTCCCGGGAAATCAGTTTGTCGCGCGCGGCGCGGACCTGGTCCGACAGTCTGTTCAGCGCAGCGGAAATCTGCTCTTCCTCACGGGCAGACCGATCCAGGGTATCTCGCCTCAACAGACGCTTCGACCGCTCGATCCTTTCATTCAGATTCTCGTCATCGATCATTTCCAGGGCCTGGCCCGCCGCTTCCGCCGTCTCGGGTTGCGCCTGGGAGGAACGCCTGGAAAGGAAATCCAGATCATCTTCGAGGCGTTCGAGATCCGAACGAATCTCTTCCTTTGCTTCTTCCACCTCCCGTAACCTCTCGCGCACGAATCGGTCCAGGCGCCGCTCTATTCCTTCTTCGCCCAACCCGCCGCGCCCTGCTTCGATCGCGTCCAGTCGGTTCCTGATCCCCTCGAATCCGGCATCTTTCTCCACCTTCAATTCATCCACGGTCCGTGCGAGTTGTTCCTGCCGGGTTGCCAGCTGGTTCGCCTGGCGCACGGCCTCGCGAGCCAGGCGCTCGAGGGACTCTCCCTGTGCCCGTTGCAACTGTCTGGACGCGTCCGTCAACCGCTGCTCGGCCTGCGAACCGTCTTCTGCCGCCTGTTGGAGGCGGTTTCGCCGCAGCTGTTCGATCGATTCGCCCATGGCCTCGGAACTTTCGCGCAATTCCCGAGTCGCTTGATCCAACGTGGGTCCGGGCGAGCCCGACTGCGGGTTCTGTGCCCGCGAGTCGCCGCCGGACCGGGATAGCGTTCGAGCGACCTCTTCCGTATCCTCCCTCAGTTCCCGCTGTAGCCGGGTCAGGCGATCCAATTCCCTTCGGCGCCCGGCCTCCCGCTGTTCTTCGCCGTCTTCCAACTGCCGCATGCGGTCATTCAAACGCTGCTGGCGCCTGGCCAGGTCCTGGATACGTTGTTGGTTTTCGTCGATGCTCCGATCCCGCTGACGATCCAGGGCCGGCTGATCAGGACGCTCGTACCGGTTCCTGTCATCCTCCAGCTCGAGTTCGGAGGTGTCGGACATGTCGAGGAGCGCCCTGCCAGCCCTTCCACGGGCCCTGTTCACCGTGTAATCACGCATCTGCGCGTCAAGACGCGTAAGGTACATCAATGCCTTCCGCTCGTGTACAAGGGCTTCGTCGACCGAGCCTGAGCGTAGCGCATCGGAAGCGTCCGCCATCGGTTCGAGCGCATTTTCCAGTGTCTCGACCATTTTCATGGCTTCCCTGGAGAATCCAACCTGGAAACGCATGAATGCAAGTGCGTCGTCCGTCTGGCCGCGCAAATCGTCCTGTACCGCGGCGATCGCTTCCAGGTCCTCCTCCGCCTGGGTCCCGGGTTCTCCGGCAAGGGATCTCTTGACCCGCCAGGTAGCCGAGATGATCTCTTTCTGCTTGCGGGACAGTTGCCTCGTCTGCATCGCTTCTTCGCCCCCGCCTCCCCCGCCTCCGCCTCCCCCGCCTCCGCCTCCGCCCTGGCGATAGGTTTCATCGAAAGGCTTTATCTCGATAAAAAACATGTCCGTCGCCGTCGTTCCGGCATCTCCCCTGCGATCGCCCGCCGCCGCGTAGTAGGCGACGAAATCACCCGGTTGGACCGACAGGTTCTCGAGGTAGACCACGTATTCCCCTTCCCATACCGTGCCGCTGGAATCGTCCTGCAGCGCGCCCAGATCTACCACCTGTTCTTCCCCGCCGTTTACCGCGTAGTTGAGGGAGAAAGTCGACAAGCCAAAATCGTCCACGGCCTCGGCGCGTATCTTGACTTCATCGACGGGGGAAACCCGCGTGTCTCTCGTCGGTTCGAGAATGGTCACGTGGGGCGCGCGGTCCGGTAACGCCCGGACATAGTATTCCACCGGCTCGTTGTTTTCTGCGTCGTCCGGGTCCTGCAGGTGGATGGTGTAGGACAGGTCCTCCTGTACCACGAAGGATCCCTCCAGGTCGTCCCCGGCGACTTCGAGATCCTTCGAGCGACCGTCGCTGAAGCGCAACTCGGCCAATTTTACCGCCTTGCTGGCGGTTATGCTCAGGGTGACCTTCGTGGACACCGGCGCCGTGATGTCCCCCCGGTCTTCCTCGATCTTCGCGGCCAGTCCGGTATATGCAGGGAAGTCATACCTGACATCTACGCGCTCGACATATGGGGGATCGAACACGGTCAGGTTAAACTCCCGCGACCTGTCATCGGCCACGGCGACATAATACTGCACGTCCCCGTCGATATCCCGAATCTCCGTGGAAAAAGTCCGCTCCCGGTCCGTCACATATAGATCCAATGTCGACCAGTCCTCGTCCTGTCCGAACCGAATGAACAGCCTTGGGTCCCTGGAAAAGCCGCTGCCCAGGCTGGCGGTAACGGTCTGGCTATCGCCGCGCCTGACGCGGGCGTCGCCGGGCTCCACCCTTATTTCGCCCGGACTTGCCGGTCCCGCGTGATTCCACGACACCAGGCGCAACGCCGAACGGCCGAAATAGCCGGGATCCAGTAAGACAAGCGCGGCGAGGACGAGCGTGGCAAGGGCCGCGGCCGCCTGTATGCGAAAGTGACGTTTACGGTCCACGACTTTCTTGAAATCGATTTGTTCGGAAAATTCGGCGACATGTTCCAGGAGTTGATCAAGGAGTGCCTTCTGCGGTTCCCGAAGTTGAGCGTCGCCGTATTCCACCGCGCTGACGAAGGCGTCGTTCAGGCCGGGATGCCGCTCTTCGATGTAACGGGCGACCTGCAGGTCCGTGGGCGTTCGGCGCAGCGGACTGACGAGATACCTGAACGCGATATATCCAAGGGCGACCGCGGCGGCGGACAAGAGGATGATAATGACCGCTCTTTCCGGATCGAAGGTATTAACGATCGAAACACTCAGGAGGAAGAGGATCACCCCGGCGATCGCGAGCACCGATATCCCCCGGAGGATCAGCATGAGCCGCCAGCGGTTCAGGACCCTGCGCAGATAGTTGTTCAAGGTGGTTTGTTCCGAAGCCATGCATTACCTGTGCGTTCGATTTGCCAGAAAGGTTTCCCCGAGGACCAGGGCGATGAGCGAGAATCCCAGAAACCACCAAAGACGTTGGCGGCGTTCAACTTCGGCGTCTTTTGAATACCTGTTCAACGATTCCGTTTCCCGTGATTCCGGGCTCTTCGAAACTGGATTTACCACGGCCGACGCGAAAGCCTCCACATCCATGCGGGTGAAGTCGGATTCCCGGGTGTCGAGGTTGACCGCGAAGGCCTGCGTGCTTCCTTCAGACTGAACCCGGTACAGCCCGGGTTGTCGCGTTCGCGTGAACAGCTTCGATCCCGTCTGTGACTGTTCTACAGGGATCCTTTCACCGGATGGAAGTTCCACGTGGAGGGCTTCATCCGGAAGCCTGACGGTCTCCCCGGTCAGACGGTAAGTACTGGATCGGCCCTCGTGCATTGACCCGCGGGAAGCCAGGTAGTCGATACTCTCGTAGAGAAAGGGGACGAACACCTCTCGTATGGGAAAATCGTTCCACGAAATATCGAACGTGGACAGAAACAGGAGCGTACGACCGCTTCCCAGGGGTTTTTCCGCCATTGCGGCGGTGCCGTCATCGAATCGGGCCGGTACCGAGGCCGTGGTGTCCGGTACGAGTTGAGCCGTCCTGTAAAACCGCACCGTGCCGAAATCTCCGTGGCGGGGACCGGCGAAGGGCTGAAAGATCGGGTGCTGGTAGTTCGCATCGGTCAGCAGTCGGTACCGTTCGCGCCGCGTATCGGTGGGTGACACCGACTCGATGCGTCCCGGTAGCAGTTCACCGAAGGATGAGTTAAATATATCGGGTGACACATCGGAATTCAAGCCGATAATCAGGCTGCCCCCTGCACGCACGTATCCGCTCAACCGGTTTTTCGCGGTCCGTGACAGGGTCCCGAGGTTGGCCGAAATGACCACGTCGTAACTCGAGGGATCGAATTCGGACAACACACTCGCGGTTCGTACGTCGACGACAACCGGTGGATCCTGGCGCAACGACAGCGCCTGGGACAGGTAGTAAGCGGCCTCGGAAGGGCGATTCGGGCGGATTCGTTCCTCGACGCAGAGAACGCGCACGGGAGAAGGGGCGTTCACGGTGAAGTAGAATCGATTGTCAAGCGGAAGCCCGTCTTCTCCCAGGGTCACCGTGCCCGTATTCACATCCGCTTCAAAAGGATGTCGAAAGGTTTCCACGTGACCCGTTCGAGGGGGAATATCGACCCTCCGCGCCGCGATTGTTTCTCCGTTGACCTGGAGCGTGAGATCATCCTGAAAAGGCGTCTGGCCGTAGTTCCGGATCCGGACGACAACGTTTGGGGTCCGGTCCCGCTCCGTGAGCCCGACGGGTATTTCCACGTCGGTAACGGCGGCGTTGTCATCCTGTTCCTCCCAGACGTCTATCATCCGGAACTGGACGCCCGGGCTCAGTTTCCACTCGGCCGATTGCGTATTCCAACCGGACTGCTGAAAATCGGACACGAGATACAGGGTGCGCTTGTCAAAGTCCGCCCTGCTCAGTTGATCATCGGCCGCGCGTAGCGCTTCCGTGAAATTCGTCCCTTCGTACGTGACCCGGACCCGGGTGTCGAGCAAGGCCGGCAGATCGGTGTGGTCCGGTCCGAGTTCCCGTACGACCCTGCCCTGGGAGGCGAAGGTCAACAGGGCGACCTGGTCGCCGGTCCGCAGTCCATCCAGGACTTCGGCGGCAAGGCGCCGGGCGACGGCGAGACGATTCCCGAAACCCATGCTGTAGGACGTGTCTATCACGATCGCCACCGCCTCCGGTTGCGTGCCCGCGAAGAGGGTGTCACCTTGATCACGGATGAAGGGCCGCGCGAAAATCATGGCCAGTAGCGCGCAGGCCGCCATGCGTAGAAGCAGGAGCAGCAGGCGCCGCAGTTTCTGCTGACGGACCATGGCCCGCTGGGATGTCATGAGAAAACGGACCATGCTGAAGACGTGTATCCCGGCCCGCTGTCTTCTTACCAGGTGCAGGATCAGCGGTATCGCCGCTCCCAGGGCGCCGAAAAGAAACGTGACGTTCAGGAAGGCCAGGTCCATAACTTAACCCAACGCGCGCGCAGGCTTCATCGTTTCACCATGCGCCTGCTCAGATAGGAGAACAGCGCGAAATCCAGCGGCCTTTCGGTTTCCATGCGCTCGTAGTCGACCTGGATCTTCGCGCACCCGGTTCTGATCGACTCCATGAATGCCTGGACGGTTTCCAGGTATTCACCGCGAATGGCCGACGGCGTGACCGTGATACGCTCGCCAGTCTCCGGGTCGTCGAAACGTGCCGTATCGGTAAACGGGAAGGTGAGTTCTTCCTGGTCGACGATGTGGAACACCAGCACTTCGTGTCCCTTGAAACGAAAGTGCATCAGGGCATTCATCGTTTGCTCGACGTCATCGATCAGATCGGATATCAATATGACCAGGCCGCGCCTGGGGGTCGATTCGGCGAGTTCATGAAGGGGCTTTCCGAGATCTGTTCCTTCGCCGGCGCTCAAATTTTCGAGCACGGAGTGAATGGCGTGCAGGTGGGTTTTCTTGGAACTGGGCGGAAGATTGTCATGGACGACCCGGTCGAAGGTAACGAGCCCCACGCCGTCTCCCTGCCGCATGATCAGATGCGCCAGAGAAGCCGCCAGGTACGAGCCGTATTCGAGCTTGCTCAACGTACCGGAACGATCAGACCCGTATCCCATGGACGCGCTGCGATCGAGCAACAACACGCATTGCAGGTTGGTTTCGTCTTCGTATTCCTTGACGTAGTACCGGTCCGAGCGGCCGACGGCCTTCCAGTCCACGTGCCGGATGTCGTCGCCCGGCGTATACTGCCTGTACTCTACGAATTCCACGCCGAAACCCCTGTACGGGCTCTTGTGGAGACCGGAAACGAACCCTTCGACCACGATACGAGCGCGCATTTCCATGCTGGAGATACGGGAAAGGGTCCTCGGATCCAGGAATCGCGGGACTTCTGCCATGTTGGTGCCGTTACCCGGGAATCAGGTCTTACATGCCGGACTGTGGCGCCGGAACGGACTCGAGCAGCCGTTCGACGATGTGTTCGGACGTGATCTTTTCCGCCTCGGCGAAGAAATTTGTCAGGATGCGATGGCGCAGGACCGGATAGGCGAGGACGCGGATGTCGTCGCAGGAAACGTGTCCCCGGCCGTTGAGCAGCGCCCTCGCCTTGCCGCCCAGGATCAGGTACTGGGAGGCGCGCAGGCCGGCCCCCCACGACACCCAGTTGCTGACGAAATCAGGCGCTTCCGAGCTGGACGGTCTGCTCATGGACGCCAGGCGAACCGCGTACCGGGCAACCTGTTCGGAGACAAGGACTTCCCGAACGAGATGCTGGTATTCACGGACCACCTCGCCCGACATAACCGTGTCGACCGTGACCGTTGTCGCGGAGGTGGTCGACCGCGCCACCGCCACTTCGTCGTCTTCCTCGAGATAGTCGATATGGATGTTGAACATGAATCGATCGAGCTGGGCCTCGGGCAGGGGATAGGTCCCCTCCAGTTCGATGGGATTCTGGGTCGCAAGGACGAAGAAGGGTTCGTCCAGCTGGAAAGTCGTGCGGCCGGTGGTAACCCGGTGTTCCTGCATGGCTTCGAGGAGGGCGGCCTGGGTCTTGGGTGGGGTGCGGTTGATCTCGTCGGCGAGAACGATGTTGCCGAAGATCGGGCCCTTGATAAACGTCATGGAACGTTGTCCCGAGGCCCTGTCCTCTTCCAGGATCTCCGTTCCGGTGATGTCGGCCGGCATAAGGTCCGGCGTGAACTGGATTCGACGGAAATCCAGGTCCAGTACCTGGGCAAAGGTCTTGATCAGCAGGGTCTTGGCAAGTCCCGGCACGCCCGTTACGAGGCAGTGGCCTCCCGCGAAAAGGGCAATCAGCACCTGCTCGAGGACTGCTTCCTGGCCGGTGATCACCTTGCGTACCTCGGCCAGGATCTTCTCCCGTCCTTCCCGGAAGGCTTCAATGCGGCCCTTCTGCGGCCCTTCTTCCGTGCCATGGTGCATCGCGTCGGTCGTCGTCATCGTCCAGGTTCCTTTCCGTGGGCCGCGGGTTCAGCCGTCCTCGCCGCGGGATTTAAAATACGCGATGGTCTTCTTCATACCCTCTTTGAGGGAGACCCCGGCTTCCCAGTCCAGGATCTCACGGGCCCTCGTCGTGTCCGGACGCCGTAACTGGGGATCGTCCTGCGGGAGCGGGCGAAAGACAATATCGCTGTCGGAGTCGCATAGCCGGATGATCGTGCGGGCGAGTTCAAGGATGGTGATCTCGTTTTCGTTGCCGATGTTCACCGGGTCGTGTTCTTCTGAATTCATGAGACGTGCGATGCCTTCCACGAGATCTTCGTAGTAGCAGAAACTGCGGGTCTGTCGTCCCTCGCCGAAAATCGTCAGCGGTTCGCCCCGGAGCGCCTTGGTGATGAAAGAAGGCGCGACCCGGCCGTCGGCGGGTCGCATCCGCGGTCCGTAGGTGTTGAAAATCCTTACGATCCGCGTGTCGACTCCATGCTTTCGGTGATAGGCCATGGTCAGGGCTTCCGCGAAGCGCTTCGCCTCGTCGTAGACCCCCCTGACGCCGATGGGATTGACGTTGCCCCAGTAACTTTCCGGCTGCGGGTTGACCAGCGGATCGCCATAAACCTCTGACGTGGACGCGAGAAAGAAACCCGCTCCCTTGGCCCTGGCCAGGCCGAGGGCGTTGTGGGTGCCCAGGGCGCCCACCTTCAGGATCTGGATCGGCACGCGTTCGAAGTCGATCGGACTCGCGGGACTGGCGAAGTGCATGACGAAATCCACATCGCCATCGATTTCCAGGTATTCCGAAACGTCCCGCTGCAAATAAGAGAACCCTTCGCGATCCAGGTTGTGGGAGATGTTAACTGTTCGACCCGTGATGAGGTTGTCGACTGCGACGACCTGGTGACCGTCTGCCATCAGCCGGTCGCACAGGTGGGATCCCAGGAATCCCGCACCGCCGGTTACAACAACACGCACGGGCATCTCCTTGTTTTGAGTGGTAAAGGGTCGTTGAAATCAATGGGATAAAGGGAGAAAGTACTGGGATTTTACATCGGGTGTCAAGCGCTCTTTTGATCGGGATATACTTGTTGACAGCACCAGGTTTTCCTCCTATAATCTCGGTAGGAACCACCATTCCGCGTCTATATCCATCCAAAACAAAAATCGCGTAATCTCAGGAGACGGCTATGTTCGCAGATCTGCGGGATCAGGCAACGGTGCGCAGTGGCGATGACCTCGTAAGTCACCTTAAGGGGTTTCCTCTCGAACTGAAAATAACCGCCGGCGTCTGGTTCTTCTCGCCGTCACAGATTCGGTTTCACGAGGCCTACATGGAGCCCTATTCCATCGAGGAACGCCTGTCCATCGCCGGTGAACTGGCGGAATACGGCCTGTGCGGCATCGAGGCCCACTACCCTAACGAGATCAACGAAGACAACGCTCACCTCTACCAGAAACTGGAGAAGGACACGGGCATAAGGTTGATCACGGTGATCCCCAACCTCTTCTGGGATGCCCAATTCGAATTCGGTTCCCTGTCGTCCCCCGTACCCAAGGCGCGCCGCGCCGCGATCGACCGGGTGATCGAGACGCTTCGGATGAACAGGGAACTGGACACGGACTTCATGGTCGTGTGGCCCGGCGGCGATGGTTACGAACTGAATTTCGGGACTGATTTTTACGCCATGTGGGACCTGTTCGAATCCGGCCTGGCGGAAGCGTTGGACACTGTGCCGGGTATTCGAACGGCTATCGAACCCAAACCCTACGAACCCAGGGGCAACAATATCTACCGGAACACGACCGACGGAATTTTGATGGCCCAGAACGTGGACGAACGGCTACAGGCGCCCGAGAACCGGGCCCTGCTGGATGAAGGTCACGCCATTGTCGGCCTGAATCCCGAACTCGGCCATGTCCTCATGGGGTTCGAGGATTTCCCCTATGCCCTGAGCCGGATTCTCAGGCAGGGAAGGCTGGCCCACACGCACTGGAACAGCCAGCCGCTGGGCAACTACGACCAGGATCTGCAGGTCGGCATCGTTTCGCCGGAGCAGATCTTCGCCGGCATGTACGCTTTGAAGATGTATGACTACAAGGGTTACATGGGCATCGATATCTTTCCGGAACGCATCCCCATCCGGCAGGCCCTGATCAACTCCATCGACCGCATGAAGGCCATTGCCGAAATGACGGAACAGGTAGATCACGAACTGGTGGTCGCATGCATGGAGCGTCCCGATCTCAACAGAGGCGTTATAGAAGCCCACCTGACCCGTCTGTTCCATCCCTCCTCGACCGGATTGAGCGCAATGCCGGCGTATCGAAAAGGCTAGAGCGGGGAAGCGATAATCGGGAATCCGCAGCCGACGCATTGTCCGGGCACCCCGGCGCCCAGCCACCAGGCGGCTCGCATCCTCTGCAGGCAACCACGGGTTCCCGACGGCGTATAATCCCGTAAACCACCGTTTCGTTTCCGAAGACAGGGGGATATATGCGAGACGCCATCCGGGTCGCCGGCGTACAGATGGATCTGAAACTCACTGAGACCGAACAGAACCTGCTTAAGGTATTCGACGCCATGCAAACGTCTTCACGGGAGGGTGCGGACCTGGCCGTGTTTCCCGAGTGTGCGCTGACCGGCTACTGTTTTTACGACCTGGACGAAGCCAGGGCGTGCGCACAGCCCGTACCGGGACCTTTCACGGAACGCCTCGAACGGGTGTGCCATGAACTCGACATCCATGTCATCGTGGGCCTGCTGGAAGCCGAAGGCGCGTGGATATACAACACGGCGGCCTTTGTCGCCCCCAACGGACTGATTGGACATTACCGCAAGATCCACCTCCCCTATCTCGGGGTCGACCGTTTTCTCTCCCCCGGGGACCGGCCTTTCCGCGTATACGATTCCGAGGTCGGCCAGATCGGTCTCAATATCTGTTACGACGCGGCGTTCCCGGAAAGCGCGCGCGTGATGATGCTGCATGAGGCGGAGTTGATCGCCCTGCCCACGAACTGGCCCGTTGGCGCCGATTGCAACACGGAATTCGTCATCAATACCCGCGCCTTCGAAAACCGCGTCAACTATATCGCCGTGAACCGGGTCGGCCGGGAACGGGGAACGAACTTCATCGGTCAGAGCAAGATCGTCGATTTCACCGGGCGCACGCTGGCGGAAGGAGACCGGTCGCGCGAAGAGATAATCTATGCCGACCTGGACCTCGCCGGCGCCCGGGAAAAGCACATCGTAAACGTGGCCAGGACCTACGAACTCGACCGTCTGGAAGACCGCCGGGTGGAGTTCTACGGACCCATCGTCGAGGGAGAAAAATCTTGACACCAGGCCCCGCCATCGATAGTTTCTGCGGGGTATGAGGCCTGTGGGAATACGAGGTTGCCGTGGATGAGGAGGGCAGGTGCTGCCTTGCTGCGTTGTCAGGGCCGGCACGATGGATTACGGCGTGGCGCTGTCTCTTCAGCGAAGCCTGCTTACGGCGCGTCGTTCCGGCCTGATCGACAATGTGCTCCTGCTGCTCGAACATCCCCCCACGTACACGATCGGCCGCCGGCTGAGGGCAAATGAACACCTGCTCTACGGGGAAGAAGCGCTCAAAGCCCGCGGCATCCAGGTCTACGAAACGGACCGGGGAGGGGATATTACCTACCACGGTCCCGGCCAGTTGGTTGGCTATACCATATTCGATATCGCGGCGTGGTATCAGGACGTATTCCGGTTTTTGCGCGATCTCGAAGCCGTGATCATCAGGCTTTTGGGGGATTTCGGTATCGAAGCCCGCCGCGTGCAGGGCATAACCGGAGTCTGGGTCAAAGATCGAAAAGTGGCCGCCCTGGGCATAAGGGTCAGCTGGTGGATTGCCATGCACGGGTTTTCGCTGAATGTGAATCCCGACCTGGCCATGTACAAAGGGATCGTTCCATGCGGTATCGCCGATCGGGAGGTCACTTCGCTTGAACGGATCATGGACCGGCCGGTTTTAATGGAAGAAGTCGAGACGGATCTCATCCGGCACATGGGCGATGTTTTCGAAATGTCCTTTGAAGAGACGGCCCTGTCCGAATTGCTGCAGAGAATATGACGCCAGCAAGGCACATCGTACCCAGGAGGCGCCATGAACGTTGAAACCGCCCCCGCGTTATCAGATCCCGACCTCAATGCGTCCGACCTCGATGACCTCGGCCTCGGCCGGGCGGACTATCGAACCCTCTATCATACCATGTGCCTTCAAAGGGAATTCGAAGAGCGCATCTACCGGCTTTTCAAGCAGGGACGGCTCGTTGGCGCGGCCTACGCGGGCGCGGGCCACGAGGCCATCGCCGCGGGAAGCGCGTATGCACTGGGCGATGCGGACATCCTGGTCCCCATGCACCGGGTGATCGGCGCCCATTTCCTCCGGGGCCACACCCCGCGTGATATGATGTGCCAGTACCTGGGAAGGGCAAACGGACCCACCGGCGGTCGTGAAGGCAACATGCACTGCGGGAACTGGGACCACCGTATCGTCGGGATGATCAGCCATCTCGGCGCGAATATCCCCGTGGCCGCGGGCATCGCGCTGGCCAGCAAGATGCGCGGCGAAGGCGCGGTCTCGCTGACCTACATCGGCGAGGGCGGATCGAGTATCGGCGACTTTCACGAAGGACTCAACTTCGCGGCTGTGCACAAGCTGCCCATGGTGCTGATCGTGGAGAACAACAAGTTCGCCTACTCCACGCCAGCCCGGCTCGAGTACGCCTGTGAAAACCTCGTCGACCGGGCACAGGGTTACGGAATCGCGGGGTCGCTGGTCAACGGCACGGATGTGCGCGCCGTTTACAAGGCGACGCGGGACGCCGTGGATCTCGCCCGGGAAGGGGGCGGACCGACGCTGATCGAAGCGCGCTGCACCCGGCTGCTGGGACACGCCCAGCACGACGACGCGTTTTACGTGCCCAGGGAAGTCCTCGCGGACGGATGGAACAACGATCCCGTCGCCAAGGGTGAACAGCTGTTGCTGGACCGGAATTACTTTACCCGGGAAGAAATCGACCAGATCCAGTTAGAAATCAAGGGCATCGTGGACGACGCGGTCGATTTCGCGGAACAAAGCCCCATGCCTGAACCCGGGGATGCGCTCGAAGGCGTCTACGCGGAATAACGTCTCGAACAGGAAACGACCATGCCGCCCGTGACCTACCTGGAAGCCATTTCGGCCGGACTCCGAGAAGAGATGGAACGGGATCAGAATGTGTTCTGTCTCGGCGAGGACATCGGGGTTTACGGTGGGGCTTTCAAAATAACAAAGGGATTCCTGGACGACTTCGGCGAGGACCGGGTGATCGACACCCCCGTGGCGGAATCCGTGATCATCGGTGCGGCCATGGGCGCGGCGCTGATGGGCATGCGGCCGGTCGCCGAAATGCAGTTCGCCGATTTTATCGCCTGCGGGTTCAATCAACTGGTCAACAACGTAGCCAAGACCCATTACCGCTGGGGCGCCGCCGTACCCCTGGTGGTGAGATGCCCTTCAGGCGCCATCGGTAACGCGGGCCCTTTCCACTCCCAGAATCCAGAGGCCTGGTTTTGCAGGGTGCCCGGCCTCAAGGTCGTCGCGCCGGCCACGACCTACGACGCGAAAGGCCTCCTCAAGGCGTCCGTCCGGGACAATAACCCCGTGCTTTTTTTCGAACACAAGGGACTGTACCGGTTTCCCCGGATCCGGGAGGAACTCCCAGAAGAGGATTACATCGTGCCCATCGGCGAGGCGGCGGTACGGCGTGAGGGTCGAGACGCGACCATCATCACCTATGGAAAGATGGTTTTTCACAGCCTGGACGCTGCCGAAACCCTGGCAAAAGAGGGCATCGAGACGGAGGTGATCGACCTGAGGTCCCTGCTGCCCTACGACAAGCAGGCCATTCTCGAATCCGTTCGGAAGACGAACAGGGTCATGGTCATCCACGAAGATACGCTGACCGGCGGGTTCGGCGGTGAAATCGCCGCGGTAGTGGCCGACGAAGCCTTCGAGCACCTCGACGCGCCCGTTCGCCGGCTGGCGGCAATCGACACACCCGTTCCCTTCAGTCCGCCGATGGAATCCTACTTTCTGCCGAACACGGAAAAGGTGACCGGCGCGCTCCGTGATCTCGTGGCCTATTGATCGGAAAAATCAAAGAGGATACCGAAACGTGAACATCGTAATGCCCAGACTCGGCGAAAGCGTAGAAGAAGGAACGGTTATCCGCTGGTTGAAGAAAGTCGGCGATCCGATCGAACGGGACGAGTCCGTGGTGGAAATCACCACCGATAAGATCGATACGGACATACCTGCCATCAAGGGCGGTGTGCTTTCCGAAATACGCGTGGCCGAAGGGATCACGGTGGCCATCGGCGAGGTGATCGGTGTCATCGATACGGGTGATGAGGCTGATTCGGACCGGGTCGATGAGGATGAGCAGAAGGCTGCGCCCGATGGCGCGGGATCAAAACCGTTAGAGATCGAGGCTGAAGCCTCACCGCTGGCCGATATGTCCGCCGACGATGCGGGACCGCCCAGGCGAGCCCAGTCCGAGCGGTTCTATTCGCCCCTCGTATTGCGCATTGCCCGGGAAGAACGTATCGACATGGCTACGCTGGAAACCCTGGAGGGTACCGGAAAAGACGGTAGGGTAACCCGGGACGATCTGATATCGTACCTGGAACGCCGGGCATCGCGCATTCCCGAACCGGCCGCGGCCGAGGAAGACACTTCCGACTATATTCAGGTTTCCCGTCCAACAGGCCCGGAAGAAGCCCGTATCGTGACGATGGACACTCTGCGTAAGACCATCGCCGAGCACATGATTCGCAGCAAGATGGTGTCCCCCCACGTGACCTCGGTTTCCGAAGTAGACATGACGCACATCGTCCGGTATCGGGAACAGGTCCGTGAACGGTTCCAGCAGAAGACCGGCATCAAGCTGACGCTGACGCCTTTCTTCATCTCTGCCATCGTCGACGCACTTCGAGCGAACCCCATGATGAATGCCACGATGGATGATGAACGGATCCTACAGTGGAAGCACGTGAACATGGGACTGGCGGTCGGACTAGAAAAGGGGGTCGTGGTACCGGTCATCCGCCACGCGGACGAGATGGACTTCGCGGGCATTGCCCAGGCAGCCCATGACCTGGCCAAGCGGGCCCATGACCGCAAGCTGTCTCCCGATGACCTGAAAGGCAGCACATTCACCCTGACCAATCCGGGCATGTGGGACACGCTTTTCGGCACGCCGATCATCAACCAGCCCGAAGCGGGCATCATAGCCACGGGAAGCGTCAAGAAGCAGGTCGTCGTGCAGGCGGATGATTCCCTGGCCATTCGATCCATGATGTTCATGAGCCTGTCCTTCGATCATCGTTTCATCGACGGCCTGAACGCCGCCAGGTATATCAGGGACATCACGCGCAACCTGGAGTCATTCGATACGGACCGGGTCGGAGTCTGACCCGGCCTTAGGGTCCGTCCGCCGGATCGCACGGGCGAATCCGTACGGAGCGGATATGACCGTGGAGTGGGGCTCTCTGCACATCGGCACGATGGGATGGACGTACAAGGACTGGTCGGGTTCTTTTTATGCCCGCAACGCCGATCGGAAAGAACTGCTGCGGTACTATGCCCGGGTGTTCGACGCGCTGGAGATTGACAGCACCTTCCATTTTATTCCCAGGCCCGAGGTGGTGACTGCCTGGCGCGACCGTACCCCAGGCACGTTTCGTTTTACGGCTAAACTCCCCGGTAAAATCACCCACGAAAGAGGGCTGGTCGAAGCAGAGGAACTCCTTACCCCGTTCCTGGCCAGCATGGCCCTTCTGGGCGACCGGCTCGGATGCCTGCTCGTTCAGCTTCCTCCCGGTTTTCAATGCAACTCGGGGACCTTCTCCCGCGTGGAGTCCTTCCTGAAACTCCTTCCGACCGCGGACTTCCGCTTCGCCTTCGAATTCCGCCACGCGTCCTGGATCAAACCGGCGGTGTTCGAACTCCTCCGAATGCACCGCGCGGCCTGGACCATACAGGACCATCCCCGTGTCATGCCGATCGTACCCGAGATCACCGCGGATTTTACCTATATCCGATGGATGGGAGACACGGAGGACCCGCGCATCGGCCACTTCAGGGAATCCGTCGTCGACCGCAGCCAGGATCTCATCAAGTGGGCGGAACGGGTGAAACGGGACATCCTGCCCCGGGTCGACGCACTGTTCGGGTTTTTCAACAACTACTATTCCGGACATTCGCCCAACGACTGCAACCGAATGAAACGGCTGCTCGGGCTGGACACAGTCGTCCCGGATTTCGAACGCCAGTTGAGTCTATTCTGAAATGGGTTGCGCCATGAGAAAGCCCCGCTGTATCGGGTTGGTCCTGGTCGTCCTTTGCGCCTGTGGCGTGGATGCGCCGCTGGAGGAGGACGAGATCGGGATCACGCTCTGGACCCAGGATTACTGGATCGGTGTTACCGGCCACGAACTGGACGGCGTGCCGCTCGACGATCCGCGGCGGGCACAATATACGCGCAAGGACTGGTATAACAAGGTCGCCGCCGACTTCAAAGCCCTTTATCCCGGCAAGAAGATCCGGATAGACATTGAAACGCTGGACTGGACGAACGGTTTTCAGAAGATCGACATCGCCGTCGCTTCGGGCCGTCCCCCGGACATCCTGATCAGCACCTCGGGCATCGCGCTGAAGTACGCCCGGTTCGGACTCCTGGAAGCCTTCGACGATCACCTTTCCGAAGAAGACATCGCAGATTTTGGCCCTTTCTACGGTTTCAGCGAATACGAAGGGAAACACTATTTTCTGCCATTCATCGGGGGCAACAGGTACATGATGGCGAATCTCGAGATCTTCCGCGAACGGAACGCCACGCACCTGCTGCCCGCGGAAGGAGACCGGCTGTGGACCTTTGAACAGTTCCTCGAGGCCGCCCGCGCGACAACCTTCGACCGGGACGGCGACGGCCGGATCGACGTGTATGGCTTCGCCATGCCCTTTCAGCGCAACTCGCCGCAGCAGGACCAGATGCCCTTCTTCTGGGGACACGGCGCGCGGCAGTTCAATGACAGCGGCGACAGCCTCGTGATCAACAGCGAGATGGGCGTGAGAGCCCTGCAGTTCCTGGTGGACCTGGAACACGTACACCGCGTGGTGCCCCAGGGTTCGGTCGGTCTGCGCAACAACGATGTGTCCGACCTGTGGAATTCGGGCAAGCTTGCGATGCGCCAGGCCTATCACGGAACCCGGCTCGCCCACGAGCGTGCGCTGGAGACCGGCGTGATCGAGGAAGGCGTCATCGAACTCTATCCCATGATGTACCCGTCGCTTCCCGGCATCAGTCCCGGCGCCTTCGTCGTGGCGGACTCGCCCTGCGTGTTCCGGCAGGAAGAAGGGGAAAAGCGGGAACTCGTCATCGCGCTGGCGAAATTTCTCACCAACACGCACCATGAACGGGAAGCCGCCTACGCCTTGTCCACCCTGCCCACACGCCATTCGGCAATCGATGTCTGGTCCGACGATCCCTTCCAGCAATACGTCCTGCGCGTAGCCCGCTACGGCACGAAGGACGCCATACAGGGATACGGCATTCCGCTTGTGAACATGACGCTCAGCGCTTTCCAGGGGGCCATGTCCAGGCAGACCACGCCGGGGAAGGCGCTCGACGATCTGGTCTGGAGAGGCAACCGGTTCATACGGAGGGACATCGAACGACGGCTGCGCGCCGGGGCGGGGTCCCAGGCCCCGGGACCGTCATCTTGAGCCTGTTCCGAACCATCCTGAAGGAACGTTGGGCTTACCTGTTCCTCCTGCTTCCCCTCATGCTGTTCGCGGTCTTCAACCTGCTCCCGATGGCGGCGACGATCCTCTTGGGGTTCGCCGACTATTTCCCCGGGGGACAGCCGGTATGGGCCGGCCTGGGCAACTACGCCTTCGCTCTTTCAGATGACCTGTTCTGGAAAGCGCTGGGAATCTCCACGCTGTACACCTGCGGCGTGGTGCCCGCGAGCCTGCTGATCTCGCTGTTCCTGGCCTACGTCATCTTCGGACTGAAGTACGCCTGGGCCGAGGCCATCTTCAAGTCGGCTTTTTACATTCCGGTGGTGACTTCCGGGGCGATTCTTTCCCTCGTCTGGCTCTGGCTGTTCAACCCGGCCCGGGGCCTGCTCAACTACGCGCTCTCGTTGGTGGGAGCAGGTCCCTTCCTGTGGACAAGCGATCCCCAGATGGCCCTACCGTCCCTCATGTTCATGGCGATCATAGGCGGGCACGGCGCCGCCATCGTGCTCCTGACGGCGGCCATGGGCAGCATCCCTTCCAGTTACTACGAGGCGGCGCGGATGGACGGGGCCGGACCCTGGCGGCAGTACTGTAAGATTACCCTGCCCCTGCTGCGTCCGACGCTGCTTTACCTGCTCGTCACCAGTACCATCGCCTCCTTCCAGGTGTTTACCCAGGTGCTCATGATGACGGGAGGCGGCCCGGATTACGCGACGACCACGCTGGTCTACCTGATCTATACGGATGCTTTCGCGTACTTTGATTTCGGCAAGGCCGCCGCCGAGGCGACGCTGCTTTCCCTCAGCCTGGCCGGCATCGCGGTGCTGCAGTACAAGTGGCTGGCCAGCGACGTGGAATACTGATTCGAACCCCTGATCCCGGACGACCATGTTCCGTTACGTTTCCCATACCCTTCTCGTACTCTTCGCCGCGCTGACGCTGATGCCGCTGTACTGGATCGTCACTACCGCGTTCCAGACCCCGTCGGTGGTACTCGCCTTCCCGCCGAGCCTGGTTCCGGCGCCGGCGTCGTGGATCAACTTCGCCCGTCTGTTCAACGGTTCCGAGATCCTCACCTGGATCTCCAATTCCCTCATCGTGACGGGTACGGTGACCCTGTCCAACGTGCTGCTCGGCACGCTCGCCGGGTACACGCTGGCAAAGAAGATCTTTCCCGGCCGGCAGACGATCTTCTGGACGGTGATCAGCCTCATGTTCGTTCCGAGCCAGTTGACCATCATTCCGCTCTACGCGCTGATCGTCAAGCTGGACTGGATCAACACCTACAAGGCGCTCATCGTCCCCGCGCTGATCATGCCCTTTTCCATTTTCCTGATGAAACAGTTCCTGCAGACGCTGCCCACGGAACTCATCGAAGCGGCGCGCATGGACGGTTGCGGGGAGTGGGGGGTGTTTCAGCGGGTAATTCTACCGCTGGCGAAGCCCGGGATGGGGGTCCTCGGCATCTTCACCTTCACGGGGGTGTGGAACGAGTTTCTGTGGCCGCTGATCGTGATCAACCGGAGTTCGATGATGACCCTGCAGATCGGGCTGAACACCTTGCAGAACCAGTATTTCACCGATTACGGCCTGCTCATGGCCGGGGCCGCGGTGTCCGCCCTGCCTATGATCATCGTCTTCCTGATCTTCCAGCCCTACTTCGTGCGAAGCATTACCATCGGTGCGGTGAAGGGGTGAAGAACCCCGTTTATACGCGGCCTGGGCTGGCATTCAGTACGGTTGGCGAACCGGCTCCGGCACTAGTCCAGCGCCGGGACGTCTTCCGGGTTCCTCAGGGTATAGGACAGCAGGGCCAGGTCATGCAGTTTCCCCTCGATGTCGCGGACCTGATCGGGCAGGATGGCTCGCTGCACGAAACCGACCAGTTGTAGCAGTAGTATCGCGCCTCGCTGGACGTCCACCATGCATTCGGCGTTGAGTTGCTCGATGGATCCAGTGTGGAGGGAGACGCTGATCAACTCGTTGATCATTTCGATCGCCAGGCCCTGGCGGCGGTATTCGGGGTGAACGACCAGGCGCAGTTTCCCGATATGGCTTTTCCAGCCGCGGCGCTCGCGATGCAATGAGACTTCGGCGACGATTTCGTCGTCCACGATCCCAACAATGGGGATGACGACCTCCCAGTCAATTGAGCCGCACCATCCCTCGATGATGTGCTTGTCCCGTATGTCGTCTTTTAGGAAGATCCGGTCTTTCCTGGAAATGGACTGGAAAAAAGCGTACAGCGCCTCCACGTCATCCGATTCGAGCGGGCGGATCGTGACCTCTGAGCCGTTCTTCAGCGTTTCTGTCTTCGGATATTCCTGGGCCAGGATTTCTTCCAGCATGGATGTCTCCTTCGGTCTGTATCGCCCCTCTCGACGCCAAAAACAGGCCTGCAGGCGGGCGTTTGATTTCGTGTAATCTCCTCTGATCTCTAGTATCCAAGTTAGAAAAACGAGGTGGTCCTGTCAAGGATGGACTCATCCGCAGACATTGGTCCAGGAATAGCGTGCACAGGCCCTTATAAAGAAGCGATTTCATTGATAATTTCCGTAAGAAATCACGCTTAAAAAAGCTTGACATCACGCCGCCTTCCGCTTAGCCTAAGTGCAGATCAATGCCACGAAAGGATTTCCCAGAGTTTCGGGTCGCAACTCGTTGAGCAGGGCTGCCTGCGTTGCGTCCTTCATTCTTGCGCTGTCATACCGATTTGCAGGTATACGGCCCGTGGCCGGAAAGGAGCCTTTCCATGAAGCTTACATTCACCGATCTCAACGATATGATTCGTGAGTTAAAGGAGAAGAGTGTCCAGTCGATTCGAGTGAATGAAGCGATTAGGGATGTTCAGGTGATGATTTCGGATGAATATCCGATGCCTATCAAAACCTTTTCGGTCTACGTTACAGCCAGTATCGATGGAGAATGGAACGAGGATCTCGTGGCAGAATACGTGGAGCACGTCGGCTGCGTCGACGAGCTTGCCGGGGAGGAAGTACTCGAGGATCTGCACCGGCGCACGGGGAACAAGGTGGTGATCCTGAGTGAGTTGCTGGCGGGCGAGTTCCTGACTGTAGGTTTAGGTCGGTTCGAAGAATGAGCGGCGTTGCACCGATTGTCGATCCGGCAGACAAGGGTCTGACCCGGATCGATCCTGAAGAATCCAAGTACACTATGGAGAGATTGACTTGAGCACCGATACCGTCGGGTTCGGCGTGATAGGGCTCGGTATGGGCAACGTGCGTGCGCGTTGCATTCATGAGACGGAAGGCGCCAGGCTCGTGGCGGTCGCCGAACTCGATGAAGAACGGGGCCGGAAGGCGGCCGCGCAGTACGGCGTAGACTGGTACGAGGACTACAGGCGCCTGCTCGATCGTGACGATATAGGCGTAATCAACGTAATGACTCCGAGCGGCACCCATGCCGACTTCGCCATAGAGGCCGCGCAGGCCGGAAAGCACGTAATCACTACCAAGCCGATCGACGTGACGCTGGAACGGGCGGACCGTATGATCAGTGCCTGCCGTGATGCCGGTGTTATCCTGTCCATCGATTTCGAGGCGCGGTACATGGCCGACAACGTCCGGGTCAAGCAGGCCGTGGACGAAGGGCGCCTCGGCAGGACGATCCTGGGCGAAGTGCGGCTCAAGTGGTTCAGGAATGACGCCTATTACAAGGGCTGGCACGGAACGTGGAAACTGGACGGCGGAGGGTCGCTGATCAACCAGTCCGTGCACCAGATCGATCTGCTGGTCTGGTACATGGGACCGGTAGATAGCGTCCAGGGTCAGATCGGCGTGTTCAACCACGACATCGAGTCCGAAGACCTCGGTATGGCCATGATTCGGTTCAAGAGCGGGGCCGTGGGAACCATCCTCGGGACGACGACGTGTCCGGTCACCATTCCCGCCGGCGTCGAACTGCACGGCGACCAGGGGCTGATCATTACCACCGGGAACAAGATCGATACCTGGCACATTCCCGACGAGTCGAAAGACGATCCCTTCCCCTACAACGGACCCGAAAACGTGATCGAGGACATGATCCAACTGGTCCGCCACGGCGGCACGCCCCGCATAACGGGCGAGGAGGCCAAGAAGTCTCTCGCGCTGATCCTCGCCATCTACGAATCATCGAGGACGGGACAGTCCGTGTCCCTGTAATCCGAAAGAACCCAGCATGTCCAGCGTATTCGAGGTATTGAAAGAACGCGGATTCGTCTCGCAGGTTACGGACGAAGAGGCCGTAGCGCGCGCTTTTGACGAGGAATCCGTTACCTGTTACATAGGTTTCGATCCGACGGCGAGCAGCCTGCACGTCGGCCACCTGGTCCAGGTCATGACGCTTGCGCACGTACAGCGAGGAGGCCATAATCCTATCGCCCTCGTGGGCGGCGGTACGGCGATGATCAGCGACCCGAGCGGCAAGGACGAGCTCCGCCCGATGCTGACTGCGGAGACCATCGGTCAGAACATCACGCGGATCAAAACGCAGCTTAGCCGTTACCTCGATTTCGACAGCGGAAAAGCGCTGCTGGTCAATAACGCGGAGTGGCTGCGTACGCTGAATTACATCACGTTCATCCGGGAGATCGGAGAGCATTTCAGCGTCAACAGAATGCTGACGGCCGAAGCTTACAGGTTGCGCATGGAGACGGGGCTGACCTTCCTGGAGTTCAACTACCAGGTCCTCCAGGCTTACGATTTCCTGATGCTCTTCCGCAACTACGGTTGCACGATGCAGCTCGGCGGAGACGACCAGTGGGGGAATATCGTGGCCGGCGTCGACCTGATCCGGCGAAAGGAACGCGCCGCGGCGCAGGCGGTCACCACGCCCCTTCTGACCCTGTCGGACGGTCAGAAAATGGGAAAAACGCTGGGCGGCGCACTCTGGCTCGATCCCGACATGACCTCGCCCTACGACTACTACCAGTACTGGGTGAATGTCGATGACCGGGACGTGGAAGGACTGCTGGCCCGCTTTACCTTCCTGCCCATGGATCAGGTCCGCGAACTCGGCGCACTGCAGGGAGAAAAGATCCGGCACGCCAAATCGGTCCTGGCTTACGAGGCGACGAAAGTCACCCACGGAGAAGAGGCGGCGGCCCAGGCGCAGCGTGGCGCACGCAGCGTCTTCGGCGGTGCATGGAACGGTGGAGACCACGTGCCCACCCTGGAGATTGGCCTGGAACGCCTGGAAGCCGGTATCAACGTCGTCGACCTATTCGTGGAGGCTAAACTGGGCAAGACCAAGAGCGAAGCGCGCAGGCTGATTCAGCAGGGCGGCGCGTCCGTCAACGGCGAGAGGGTGTCCGCCATTGACCGGGTACTCTATACCGCGGATCTCGACGACGAAGGCATCCTGCTGTTGAGAGCCGGCAAGAAGCGATTTCAGCGCGTCAAGACGGGATGAGACCGCGAATTCCTTGATATGTTCAAAAACCTGAATCCCGGCATGATCGGCATCCGTGCTTCGCTGTCCGAAGCACAGGAAATGGCCGCCCAATATGCGTTTGCCGGGGTCGACCTCCACATCCCTGACGTCTACGGGTTGGTCCGGCAGGCGTCTTTAAAGGAGGTCAAAGACCTCTTCGCAAGAACCGGACAGCGCCCCGGGAACTGGGGGCTTCCGATCGAATGGTATGGCACCGAGCAGAAGTGGGCGGAGGAACTGGTCTGTCTGCGGACTTATGCTTCCCTGGCGCGGGATTTCGGCGCGCTGAGGACGACCACCGTGGTGCTGCCGTATTCGGACGAACGGACTTATGAAGAAAACTACGCGTTTCATGTCAAACGGCTGAAGCCGGCCGCCGAGATTCTCGGTTATTACGGCTGCAGGTTCGGCCTGGAGTTCATCGGTCCTAAAACCCTGCGTCAGGACAAGAAACACGCATTCATTTACACCATGGACGGCATGCTGGCGCTCTGCAGAGATCTGGGGCCGAACGTGGGGTTGCTGCTGGACCTCTGGCACTGGTATACGTCTCACGGGACCTGGGAGGACCTCGCTATTCTGGGTAACGACGACGTCGTCAACGTGCACGTCAACGACGCCCCGGCCGGAATCCCGGTAGACGAGCAGATCGACCACGTACGATGCCTGCCCGGCGAAACCGGCGTGCTCGACATAACTCGATTCCTCACCGTGCTGGAAGCCATGGGTTATGATGGTCCGGTTACGGCGGAGCCATTTAGTGCGCGCGTGAACGCCCTTCCGCCGCAGGACGCCCTGAGAGAGACCTCTGATGCAATGCACGGCGCATGGGCCAAGGCAGGCCTGGCGTAGGTAGCGTAGGTAGACACAGAGATTGAACACAGGATATTGAAGACAGGTCGTAGATGAATCCAACACCGGAACGCGTATCCGTCCACGGCGGACACAGCGGACAGTTCTGCGGTCACGCGGAAGACATGCTGGAGGACATCGTCCGGGCATATATCGCCCGCGGTTACGCCTGGGTGGGCATCACCGAACACATGCCGCCGGAACGGGATGAGCTCAGTTATCCCGACGAGACCGCGGCCGGGTTGAGCGCGGTCGATCAACAAGCCCGTTTCGCCGATTACATGTCAACCTGCCGACGGTTTCGGGACAAATACTCCTCGGAAATCAGGATCCTGGTGGCCTTCGAAGCGGAGGCGTACAGCGGATATGAACGGTGGGTGCCCGCGGTGCGGAACGAGTTCAAGCCCGACTACATCGTCGGTTCCGTTCACCAGATTGAGGACCGGCTGATCGATTCGACCCCGGAGGCTTACCGGGCGGCGGCAGAGGCCGCTGGGGGCGTGGACGAGCTATTCTGTGCCTACTTCGACCGCCAGTTCGAAGTCATCACGACACTTTCGCCCGAAGTGGTCGGCCACTTCGACCTGATCAGGATTTTCGATCCCGACTACCGGGTACGCCTGGTCAAGCCCGTTATATGGCAACGGATCGTGCGCAACCTGGAAGCGATCCGCGAACGTGGACTAATCATGGACTTCAACCTGGCCGCGTTAAAAAAGGGCCAGTCCGAACCCTACATCGCCCGCCCCGTGCTCGAACAGGCTCGAAGAATGGGGATCGCCGTCGTGCCAGGCGACGATTCTCACGGTGTAGGCAATATCGATCAGTACTGGGACGTGGGGGTAGGCATCCTGCGGGATGCAGGATTTGAACTGAAGTGGGAATGTCCTGCCTGAAGTGGAAGAACCGGCTAGTACCTTCTCTCCAGCGGACCGACGGGCACCTCGATCAACGTGGGCAGGTCCGCCGTTACCGCTTCCCGTATCGCCGATTCCAACTGCCCGGCATCCTCTGCCAAAACTCCCCTTGCCCCAAAGGCTTCGGCCATCCGGACGAAATCTGGATTGTGGAGTTCGGTACCGATTACACGGCCGTTGAATTCCTCCACCTGAGCCCGCCACACGTTGCCGTACGCGTTATCGTTGAACACGATGGCGATTATGTTGACGCCGTTCTGCACCGCTGTGGCTATTTCCTGGGCATTGTAGAGAAAACCGCCGTCGCCGGACACCACGACGACCGCGCGATCGGGCCGCGCGATCTTCAGGCCGACCCCGATCGGGAACACGCTGCCGAGCGTGCCGTGGTGGGAAGACGTCTGGTAGCCCCTGGGTGAGTAGGAGTGGTAGTAGTTCCTGCTGTAGTATCCCATCTGGTTCATCCCGCCCACCAGGATGCCGTCATCCGGGATGGCCGCCCGCATGGCATCCATGAAAGCCCCCTGGGGTTGAAGTTGTTCCTCGGGACCGAATCGATGGATATTGATCGCCTGGATGTCCTCGGTGATGGCGGGCCTGGGTTCCCACCGGGCGGACAGTTGTTCGTACAGGACCTCGAGACTCAAGGCGGCGTCACCGAGAATGCCGTGGGTATAGGCGCCTTCCAGGCCGATTTCAACGGGATCGTCGTCGATCCGGATGACCGTCTGTGAAGCCAGGCGGCTACTCATGTCGGTCGCCGTGCCCACGACCAGGATCACGTCGCATTCGTCCACGCGGTTACTCAGCGGTTTGAACCGCCCTTCGAACATCCCGAGAGAAAGGGGATGCCGGGCCGGAAGGATGCCCTTTCCGCTACGGCTGCTGACGACCGGACTGCCCAGGTGTTCCGCAATTTTCCTGACCAGCGGCGCACCTTCCGAAGCGCCGGCTCCAACCCAGATCAGCGGCCGTTCGGCCTCGGCGAGAAGACCCGCGGCGTGCTCCAATTGGGCGGCGTCGCCCACTGAAGGTGCAAAGGATTCCGCATCCAGCAGCCGGACCTCTTCCTCCGCGCCGAACACGGTGGGGCCGACTTCGATAATGACCGGACGCTTCCGTGGCGTGTTAAGCTGCCGAAAAGCCTCTCGGACTACTCCAGGGATTTCCGACGGGTTTTCAGCGCGCGCCGCCCATTTTGAATAGGCTCCGTATTCGCCCAGGCTGTCGTGTCTGGGCTTGCCGGGAAGGGACACGCCGTGGTGGTCGCCCGTGATCATCAGCACGGGGGATGACTGGGCAAAGGCCGTTGCGAGTCCGGCGATGGTGTTGAAGAAACCCGGACCATCCACCGCCAGGCCCACCCCCGGTCTACCACTCACGCGGGCATACCCGTCGGCCATGTAGCTGATCGCCTGCTCGTTGCGGGTGGCGATGTACTGCATTCCCTCCTGCTGGTAAATCGCGTCGATGGCTTCATATTGACCAGCGCCCGGCAGACCGAAAACGACTTGCACGCCGTTTAGATGAAGGGATTTGATAAGTGCCTCTCCGCCGTTCATTCCTGGCATCTGAAACTCCTCTACTCCTTGATCAGTAAGTTCGTGAATTTAACCCCATGAATATGAAACGCTGGTGGGATCTGTACCAGATCATCCCGGAGGACATACCGCATTCCAGTCCAGGGCGAAGCCGGTCCTTATCCTTCATTTGCCACGTACCTGCGGAACCAAAGCAGGTAAACCGGCACGCCAAGCGCCAGGACGATCACACCCGGCAGGGCATCTCCGAAACTGAAGACGACCGTCGAAACGATGTATCCGAGGGATACGACAATGAAAAATAGCGGCGTGACGGGGTAGCCCCACACCTTAAATGGACGGGGCTCGTCGGGATACCTGCGCCGCAGGATAAACACGGCGATCACGCTCAACACGTAGAACACGAACAGCACGTACATCACGGCCAGGACGATTTCCATGAAATTGCCGACGAGGCTCCAGATCATACCCAGGATGGTCAAAGTCGTGATCGTTCTCGAAGGGGTGCGGAACCTCGGATGCACCCGGGTAAACCAGCTGAAGAACAAGCGCTCCCTGGCCATGCCGTAGGCGATACGCGGCATGTAGATAATGTTGGCGTTGAGTGTCCCGAACGTGGCCACAATGACGGCGAGCGACGTGAGCGATCCGCCGACCGGACCGATCAGCCTTTCCGCCACCTCGGCCGCGATTTGATTCGACTGCGCGATTTCGTCGATATTCATGACGTACAGGTACGCCCAGTTGACGGCCAGGTAGACCAGCATGCAAAGACTCAGGCCTATGATAATGGCCAGGGGCAGTACCCGTCTCGGATCCTTCACCTCGCCCGCGACGTTGTTCGTATTGTACCAGCCGTTGTAAGAAAACAAGATGCCAACCATGGCCGTTCCCAACGCGCCGAAGAGGCTTATTTCCCTGGCCGTAGTCGACGCCGTGGAGAAATTCGACGCGGACCCGCCGACGATCAGGGCGAGGAACACCAGTCCGAGCAGGGCCGCGACCTTGGCGAAGGTGGACAGGTTGGAAATCATTCCGCCGAAACGTACGCCCGCGTAGTTCACAGCGCCCAGCAAAGCCAGGACGCCGAAAATGGCCAGGTGCTGCGTCGAGACCATCAACGGCCCGATCTCGACCAGCACGTTTTCCATCGAGATTTCCGGTATGAAGTAACCGATGTACGAAGTGCAGATCATGGCGACTGCAGCCAGCGCGCCGGGTGAGATTACGGCGATCTCCGTCCATCCATAGAGAAAGGGTACGATGGGTGGATAGGATTCACGCAGGTAGACGATGATGCCGCCCGTGCGGGGCATCATGGCACCCAGTTCGGCGAAACACAGGGCGCCCGAAAAGCAGAGCAGACCGCCGATTACCCAGACGAGCAGGAACAGTTCCGGAGATCCCAGCACGGCCGCGATGCCCGCGGGAGCGCCGAAGATACCGGATCCGATGATACCGCCGACAATGATCGTCGTGGCCGCGACCAGGCCCAGGTCCCGAGCCAGTTCGGTTTCGAGTTGAAATCGACTTCCGCCGCGCTCAGGTACTTGTTCAGCCATGCCGCACCTCCACTGTGTTTAATTTCAGGATCAGGCGCCTATGAAAACGGGAAGAATGTTAAAACAAAACCGGCGTACGGTAATCGTCAAGGACTATATCTTTTACGTACATCCAGTTTGACAGGAGGGAGACGGAACTGTATATTCCGGCCGATTCTCCATGTTTAAAGGGATTCCGATTCCATCCCCGCAACCACCCGGTACACCATGCACATCATCGTCGCCATCGTAGGAATGACCGGCTCGGGCAAGTCAACGGCAGCGGGATGCCTGGTCGGCAGGGGGTGGCGTCATATCCGCTTCGGCCAGGTGACCATCGACCGCCTCAAGGAAGAAGGTAGAGAAATCAATCCGGAGAACGAGAAGACGAAGCGGGAACAGTTAAGGCGCGACCATGGCATGGGCGCGTTTGCGTTGCTCTCGCTGTCCGCCATCGAGGAAGGACTCAAACACGATCACGTCGTGATTGACGGAATGTATTCCTGGTCGGAACACAAGATTCTGAAGGAAGCGTATGGCGACCGCGTCCACGTCGTGGCCGTCGCCTCTTCGCCGAAGACCCGGTATGAGCGCCTGGAACATCGCGTGCACGACGCTCAAAAAGACCCCCAGTACCGAATGCGGCCTCTCACGTCGGACGAAGCGCGGAAGCGGGACCACGCAGAGATCGAGAACATCGAGAAAGGCGGTCCCATTGCCATGGCGGATTTCACAGTCGTCAACGAATCGACCCCGCAAGACATGATCGACGCGTTGCTGGCTTACGTGGATCGCGTCATTCCTTCGTAGTATCATTCCTCTTCTTAACCGCGACGCTCTCAGCAACTCTGTTTCTATACGTAATTCTGCTCTTTTACAAAGGCAGGGGGATGGCTTTCCCTTCCTCCATGCTGCGGTTCACAGCCTCGGTGAATTCCATATACTTGATTCCGATGTCCAAGGGTGTGTGGGTGACCTTCTCCAGGCCACGGATGGCGTTGACGAATTCTTCCTCCACCCGCCATTCTCCGTGGTCTTCGGGCCGGATCTCGATCTCTCCCAGGGCTTCCTCCCCGCGCCGTGCGCCGTGTATTTTGCCGTCGCCCATTCGGATCGTGCCCTCGCTGCCGTAGATCGTGGCCTCGTTTTCGTTGGCCAGTCCCTGGACGGTCGAAATCTTGATATAGGCCGATGCGCCGCAGATCATGTCCATCACGATGTCGATGTGCTCCGGAACCCGAATGGCGCGTATCACGCCGGTCTCCGCGTCTCTACGCATTTTCGTGAAGGTCTTGCCCTGGGCGAACACGCGAAGCGGATCTCCCACCCAGCGTCTCATCGCCTCGTACCAGATTCCCATGGTCATGATGTTCATGCCGCTCAGTTCGTAATCCTGACGCCAGTGCATCGGACTGTCCCTGTCAATGAACGCGCTGCCGGAGGAGCGGAGCTCCACGCTGAGTATGTCGCCCGCGTATCCTTCCGCTATGAGGCGCTGAATGGTCTTGTCAGCCCACAGTGTCATGGGGGAAGGCACGATCTGGGCCACGAGGTCGGGACTGCTCTGTGCGGCGTCGTGCATGAGCTGGGCTTCTTCAAGGTTCATGGCCATGCGCGCTTCGCACAGGATGTGCTTGCCGGAAGCCAGGGCGGCAAGGGTCGTTGCGCAGTGCAGGTAGGGCCAGGTACCGACGACGATGGCATCCGTGTCGTCCGCCTCGATCAGGTCCGCCCAAGTTTCGTAGACGGTAGGGATGCCGAACTGCCTGGCCACCCGCTCTGATGATGCGCGGCTTCGGTTGCACACGCTGACGATCTCCACCCCTTCGATAGCCTGCAGCTTCGGTATATGCATGCTTACCGTGTTGCCGCCGGCACCGACCACGCCTACGCGAATGGTATCCATTTATTGCCCCTTTTTCGTGACTGGTTGGTGAATCGATCTCGGTTTTTCACGTTCTTCGCGCTCTTACTTTCTTCGGGCGCGAATGATGTCCGCCAGGTTCCGCGCCATTTCCTCGAAACCGGCAGGCGCAGGATGCACCAGGTCCACCGTCAGTCCTGTTTTGGACCTGAGCATGGCGTCACCCGGTATGTGCACGAGCCTCGGCCGGTTCAACTGCCGCACCCGTTCCGCTACGATGGATCGGAAGGTTTCGGCTTTTTCGACGCCCATAAAATCATACAGGCATGGGAATATGTCAATGCAGAAGATCCAGTCATCGGGATGAGAGTCGGCAATGGTCGTCACGAAGTACTCGACGCGCCGGTGAAACTCGTCCACGTCGAATGCCTGCACGACGTTGATGCCCATCTCAAGCGTCGCGATGTCCCAGTCATTGCGTCCGGCAATGTAGTCCGCCATGCCCGCTTCCATGTGTGCGCCTCCGCCGAATCCCAGGTTGAAGAGATCGGTGCCCAGCAGGTCGGCCGCCCGGGCGGGGTACGTGCCCGTGGGCCGTACGGCCGTGCTTCCATGGGTGATCGACGAACCGTAGGCCAGGTATCGCGTATTCGGAGTCTGATCCGGTCTCGGCAGCGACGTTTCTCCCTCGATGGAAATCAGTCGAACCGAAGGACGCCACGGCAGGATCACCCGGGTAAGACCGGTGTCGAACCGCGCACTGGACGGGGTGACCTGGCGCATGACTGCCTCGGCCTCGGGCCGTGCCGCGACAATTCGTGTCGGGGTTACGTCGACAATATGTAAAGCGCTGAAGAAATCGCCCTGGTATACTTCCACGAGCGTCGGTGCTTCGGGACTCTGCAGGGTTATGACCGCGTGCGGTCCTTCCAGGTTGAACCGGATTTCGCATCCCGTTGACACCAGTGCATTGTTCAAAGCAGCTTCATTCAGCGTCACGCGAAGGTCATTGGGGACACGGCAGCAAATGCTGCCCATGCCTTCGGGGTCATCCAGCAATTCGTGGACGTTATGCAATTCAGTATTACCGACAATCACGTAAACCTCCAGGATCGGGGGTGGTCAGACAGCATCGAGCGCGTACATCATATAATCTACAATCCGAGCAACCGGGCCGCATTGCCGCCCAGCGCCATCCGCTTGGCCTCGGAAGAGATACGGGCCGTGATGATCTTGCCGATCTGCGGCCGCGGATCCATCAGGGGCATGTCCGACCCGTAAAGCACGCGGTCGGCTCCACCCTTTTCCACCAGTTCTTCGATAACACCGGGTGTCCGGTATGTCGAGCAGGTCTCGAGGTAGACGTTCGGGTACTTCTGTGCCGCCGCGATGGCTTCGGCGCGCGCTTCGGGTACGTTGCCCGAATGACCGGAAACGAAATTTACACGAGGATAGGCCGGGGCAAGGTCTTCGAAGTACCGGGGCCGGCTGTTTTTAAAATGATCCGTGTGGAAGATGATGGTCAGACCCCGGTCCTGGGCGAATTCATAGATCGGATGCCAGGGTTCTTCGTTGAAGGGCCAGGGCGTATAGGGCGGGTATAGTTTGATGGCCGGAAATCCCAGCTGGTCGACCGCCCGCTCCAGTTCGGGCACCATGCGGTCGGGCATGGTCGGAGAGACGTAGGCGAATCCCACGAACCGTTCTGGATTCCGGGCGACGAATTTCGCGGTCAGATCGTTGCCCGTGGTGCCGTCCGGATGAAAAATGTGAAAAAGGCATGCGATGTCGATACCGACGGCATCCATGGCAGCCAGCAATAGTTCAGGGTCGTCAATCATGCCGTAACGTTCCCACCGGCCTACGTGTCCGTGGAAGTCGATCACTTTCGAGCTGTCAATCATGATCCCCCCGCTGCGGTTCGAGCAGGCGCTCGACGTTTCCGGTGCAGATCCGCGCGAGATCCTCGTCGCTCATGCGGGTGTGGTGCAGGTAGAACAGGATCGGACCCATGGCGTACCTGGGATACCAGGAGCCGTAGATCAGCCGATCCGCACCGTACCGGTCTACGAGCGCCTCCACTTCGCCAATGGGCTCGTAGCGGCTGAGTTCCAGCACGGCGTTGGTACTCGCTTCAAGCAGACCGCGAACGACTACCGCGTGGGTATAGTGCGCGCCGACGAGCACCGCGCGCAGATCCGGATAGGCCTGGAGGGTCGTTACCAGGTCGTTCATATCCACGTCCATCAGCGGGATCCACAACGGGATCCCGGCTTCCGTGAGAAAGGACAGCAGACCATCATAGCCCCAGGGACGGAACGGAAGTCCGGCGGACTGGGTGTTGTGCAGGCGAACGGACGTTACCCGTCCCTGGCTGTGCAGATCCTCGAGCTGCTTCATGGAGGTGTCTACAGGCGCAACCGACCACTGCGGAATCAGTCTTCCTTCATTCTCGAGCCAGTCCTCCAATAGGAGGTTGCCGTCGGTGGGACTGATCTCTTCGCCCTGCGCATGGTATATCACCGCGCGCTGGACGCCGTGCGTATCCATTTCGGCGAGCAACTGGGAAGGATTCTGGCAGGGCGACGGTCCGGTGTGGTGATTGCCCACGCATACGTTGGCGTCGATGACGGGTACACGGGGCGTAAAGGACAGTGAGGGCATGAAGTATTAGTTCCGTGGGGTCTGAATTCCGGTCTTGACGGGTTGAGGTTGCCTCGTCAAGCAAAGGTGTCGAAAACGGATCAATCCAGGAATCATAACTGCCGGGCATCCATGCCCGAACGGATACCGAAATCCTGGTCGAACTTCTCCCAAAGATCGGACGGAATGGTGTCGGTGGCGGCTTTGTACGCGTCACGCACCTGCTGGATATTCGACGGTCCGAACATAACCAGGCTGTCCACCGGCGCCGCGAGGCAAAACTGAATGGCCAGATGCCGGATGTTTACTCCACGTTCCCGGCACCAGGTCCAGATCCGGTGCGCGCGCGGCTCGCTGCCGGGATGCATGGCACGCTCCCGTTCCGCGTCCGGTTCCGATCCGGTTAGAAGTCCCATGCCTTGCACGCTGGCCAGGATAATTCCGGCTCGCCGTCTCCTGGCCGCCGGGAAGATGGTGGAGGCGGCCGACTGGTTGATCAGCGTATAGTCCAGGAAGGTCAGGGACACGTCGCTGACGCCTTCATCGATCAGCCGTACGTGCCAGTCGTGCGTACGGGCGCCGAGGCCGATGTTTCTGACCACCCCTTGCGATTTCAGTTCACGCAGGACGTCGAACACCGCGCCTTCACGCAGTAATTCGTCTATGTCGTTTGGATCGTGTACCAGTACGGAGTCGAGATAGTCCGTCTTCAGGGATTGCAGGCTACGGTCCAGACTCCACCTGGCCCCTTCCCCGGAGAAGTCCTTGGTGCGTTCGGGATGGGTGCCGATCTTGGCCTGGAGGTAGTAGGAGGATCGGGGAACGCCGGACAGCGCTTCTCCCCATTTTTCCTCGTGGTGGCCCGGGTAGGTATCGAAATAGTTGATACCCAGTTCCAGGGCAGTCTGAATCGCATCGACCGCCTCCGGGCTTCCGTGCAGAAAGGCGGCTCCCATGGCCAGCGCCGCCGGACGCATGCCGGTACGCCCGAAAGATCGGGCGGGTAGGTTATTCACGTACGCTTTCGTTTACCGTTTGTACGGATCAAGGGAATCGTCCTCCTCCCCTGTTTCGTCCTCAACGGTGGTTTCATCTTCGATATCGCAATCCGTTTCTTCGTCATCCAGATCAATCTCGTCCTCGGCAGCGGTTGATTCATCGTCCGCATCGAGATCTTCGGTTTCATCGTCGGCTGCGTTGGTTTCTCCGCTATCCTCTTCGGTGACATCGGCTTCTTCGTCGGACTCTTCAGCCTCATCGACGCTTTCTTCGGCCCTCTCCTCTACCTCATCGTCGCCGTCTTCGGCTTCCTCCCCGTCCTCATCGTCGCCGTCTTCGGCTTCCTCCCCGTCCTCATCGTCGCCGTCTTCGGCTTCTATTTCGGCCGCATCGGTGTCCGTTTCTTCTTCCATCTCGTCCGTGGACTCTGCCTCATCGTCCGCGTCGATCGCATCGGCAGCCATAGCCTCCTCGATCTCTTCCTCTGCCTCCACCGCATCGGCTTCATCCCAGTCGACTTCCGCAAGCACAATAGCCGCAGCCGCTTCTTCCACTCCGGGCTGTTCGTCCTCGGTGTCCGAATCAGTATCGGATTCCCGCTGCTCTTCGATTTCGCCTACTTCGACCGCGAAGGTGACGTATTCGAACCATCCTTCGCCCTGGTTGACGAATCGATGATCGACGCCCGGAAGTACATGGGCCGCAGAACCTTCCGTGACCATATTGCGGTTGCCGTCCTGATCCTCGATCGTTCCGTAGCCGCTGAGCACGTAGTGTACGAGCTCTATCCTATCCAACTGCTGCCACGCTGTACCCTGCCGTCCCTGGACGGCGTATCGGGTCACGCTGTGCACGCGCTGGAGTACACCGCCCTCGCTGTCGTCGGCGTCTTCTTCACGTTGCAGAAGGGGCCACGAAATGGTACCTCCTTCAAGCACGATGGGATGGACGTCACGCCAGTCACAGACCGCGGGCGTACCTTCCCGGATTTCGTCCAGCGGGCAACTGACGATCAAGTGCTCCATCCATCCATCCCCGTCGTTGAATGCCTGGTGGGGCACGTTGACAGGCATGTAAACGGCCGTGCCGTCCCGAACGTCCACCTTGTCATCGCCGATGGTAAGTTGTCCGCGCCCCCGAAGTACGAAATACATCTGCTCGATGTCGGCATGCTGATGGTGGTCCGAATGCTGGTGGCCCTGAAGCCCATGCTTGACGAAGCTGTTGATTCCATGCAGGCGGTTTACGTCGGGCGGAGATGTTTCATCCTTGTCATGGGACTGGTACAGCGTCCAGACCACCGCGCTGATGTGCCCCACGTACGGTTCCTGGTCTCGCCAGTTTCGCACGACGATATTCATGATGTCTCCTTTGGGGATTCGGACTACTTCTCCCCGTCGCGGAATTCGTGTATAACTCCCTGTTGAATCAGATCGTCAATCTCCACATCAGTGTACCCGGATTCCGAAAGCACGTTTCGCGAGTGCTCGCCCTGGACGGGCGGCGGGAGAGGCGCATCGGCGTCGGGCGTCCCCGTTCGATACGGCGCCTTAACCTGACGACTCTCCGTGCGGTCGGATGCTACGAGACTGTAAAACGGATTTCGATACTGTATATAAGGGTCATCCGGTAGTTCGTCAAGGTTGTAAATGGCGCCACAGGGTACGTCCGCTTCCTGCAGGCGCCGGTCCCATTCCTGGCAGGACGCGGTGGCGAACACGGCACGGAGTTTTTCCCGTATTTCGGTTTCCCTGTCGGCGCGTGTTTCCGATGGCCAGTCTCTCCAGTCGTCCAATCCCAGGACATCGCAAAGGCGGGCCCAGAAGTGGTCTTCATGGACGATACCGATGCTGATGAATCGATTGTCCGAAGTCTTGAAAATACCGTAGTGCGGGATGTTTCCAAGGATCGGTTGACAGGCTGCCCGCGGGTCATGGGCTGCGCTGGCGATATCGAGCGCCATCCAGGACAGAATGCAATCGGTCATGGACAGATCGATATAGTGGCCCTCGCCGGTGGATGTCCGATGCATTAGCGCGGCGGAGACGGCCAGCGCGGCGTACAATCCGGACGACAGGTCCGATATCAGCACGGGCGGGACCGCGGGTGGATCGCTGCGTCCCAGCAGACCGCCTATTGCGAGATAGTTGATGTCGTGGCCTGCGCGGGTCCGATAGGGCCCGTCCTGCCCAAAGCCCGATATCGAGCAGTATACGACGGCGGGGTTGAATTTCCTGGTCGATACATAGTCCACGCCAAGGCGTTCGGCGACACCGGGTCGAAATCCCTCCAGTACCACGTCTGCCCTTGAAATAAGGCGTCCGATGACTTCCCGGCCGGGTTCTGTTTTCAAATCGATCACGATATCCCGCTTGCCGCGGTTTACGCTCGCGAATGCCGGGGGAAACTTGCGCAGTGGATCGCCGCCGGGGGGTTCGACCTTGATAACCCGGGCGCCCAGGTCGGCAAGCAGCATGGAACAGTAGGGGCCTGGCAACTGCGTGGTGAGATCCACGACCAGGTAGTCGTTTAGCGCGGGAATCATGGGTGCTCGGACGCGTCGTGAACCGCGATAGCCAGTCCGTCACGCCAGGCATCGAGCTGGTCGAGATCGAATTTCTCATCGCCGTGACGGCATGTTGTTTCGGTATGCGAGATTCCCCGTTCGTATACGACGACACAGGGGTTCGTACTCCGGGTCTCCATCGCCTTGAAACCGGCTGGCGCGAGTGAGACGCGGCGGTCGTAGTCCACCCAGCCTTCGCGCTCCCATCCTACGGCGAATCGGTGGGTGATGTCCGGACATTGATCCATGACACGGTCGATCATGTCGGCAAGAGAAACGGTCGCGATCACCACGCTCGAGCGGGAATGGACGATCTGCTCGCCGAGGGTCTGCGGGGTGGACGCGTCCTGGCCGAGAACGGCCACGGCGCCGGCCCGCATGCATCCCAGAACCGACTCCCACCAGGCGATGCACGGCGGCAACAGGATGTATACCCGGTGTCCTGGGCGGACGCCATGGCCGTGCAGCACGTGTGCGACCTTCTCGGATCGGATTTTCAGGTCGAGGAACGTCACGTCCGACGCCACGCCACCGGCCTTTTGCCATCTCAAGGCGACTTTACCCGGATCCTCCGCGGCCCTGTCCACGATATCCACCGCGAAATTGGTATCTGCTGCGGTCCTGGTTTGCAATATTCCGTCCTCGCGCTCGATCCTGTAAGTGGGTCAATCCATCAGCAAACCGCCGTTGACATCCAGGATTTCGCCCGTGATATGACGGGATCGATCCGATGCCAGGAACAGCGCCGCCTCGGCAACGTCCCGGGGTTCCCCCTTGCCTCCGAGGGGAATCGCTTCGATGAACGATGGATCGTGATGGGCGGTCAACGGGGTCTCTATGATTCCGGGCGCAATGGCGTTTACCCGTACCCCGTGGGGCGCCAGTTCCCGTGCCAGCGACTTGGTCAGGCACTCGAGTCCGGCCTTGGATACCGAGTAAGGCGCGCCGGACACCACACCGCCGGTCTTGCCCGCCACCGATACCATGTTGACCATCGCACCGCTTTTTTGCGCCTGCATCGCTGGTAATACGGCTTTCGCCAACAGGAAAGGCCCCTTGAGATTCACGGCCATCACCTGGTCCCATTCCTCTTCCGTGCACTGTTCTACCGACCTGAACAATCCGAGTCCCGCGTTGTTCACGAGAATATCGACGCGGCCGGAATCCTCGACGACGCCGGCGACGAGGGCCTTTACCGCCGGTCCGTCTGAAACATCGGTCTGGACCGCCCGTACCTTCAGACCGTCTCCATTCAGTTGACAGACCGTCTGCAGTGCCCGGGATTCGTCGATGTCCACGACCACGACGGAAGCGCCTTCTTCCGCGAAGATCCTGCATATCGCCTGGCCGATACCCTGCCCGCCACCAGTGACGATTGCCGTGCGGTCCTTGAGGATCATGCGAGCACCCTCTCCTCAAACAGTGATAAGAATTCACGGACGTCCAGCGCGGTGCAAACCCTTGCGTTCGGTTCGCCCTCTGACTGTGACCGGAGGTCGGCGACGGTCATGCCCGTGGTGAGGTCGCCGGCGGTTTCCACGTCCACCCTTGCCGGCACCAGCGTTACGAGATCTACCCGGATAGCGACAGCCACGGCAAGGGGATCGTGCAGAAAGCATCCGTTGGCCCCCCTGTTGCGCCGGTGAAACGCGACGTAACGGGCGGTGCAATCGCGTACGAAGGTCGCCCTGGCGCCTCCCTCTTGGGCATAACGGTTTATCAATTCCGCGTCAAGCAAGGCCTGCCGGGTCACGTCGAGGGGAACGAACAGTAGCGGGATCCCCGAGTCGCAAACGATCTGGGCGGCATGGGGGTCGGCGTGGATGTTGAATTCCGCTACCGGGGAGACATTGCCGCGCGTCTCGAAAGCGCCGCCCATGATGATGATTTCCCGGAGTCCGCGCATCCGGTCCGGATCCTTCATGATGGCCCTTGCGACATTGGTCAGCGGGCCCACGGCGATCAGGGTCAGTTCATCCGAATACCGCTCAGTGCTTTTCAGTATCAGGTCCACCGCATGTACTGGACTTACCCAGCATGACGGCTCAGGGTAGATACGGGACCCATCGACATTCGTGAGGCGGGTCACCTCGCCCAGTCCGTCATTCCCGTGAATATCCCCCGCGAAGGCCAGTTCGCGTACCAGCGGTCGGACCTCACCCTGGGACACTACCGGCGCCACCTCGCCATCAAGTACGTTCAGCGCGATGTGAATGTTGCGAATGCAGTGGTCCAGGGGTGTGTTACCGCAGACCCCCGTGATGGCTTCGACGGTCAGTTCGGGGGACCGCATGGCCAGCAGGATGGCCAGCGCGTCGTCGACTCCCGTATCCGTGTCCAGGATGACGCGTCTGGGCATGGCGGCTCCGTGGGGTGGGATTCCCGCTAGCAGCTAATCGGCCGGTTCGCGCAGGATGGGATAGTATTCCGCATCTTCCAGGACGTCGTCCATCAGTGCCCACGCGACCAGGCCGTCGTCGGACCGGGGTTCCAGCAGATAGAAAACCAGTCTACCCAGTTGCTGATCGACCGGTACGACCAGCGTGCCGGCTGCCAGTGTCTGGACCACCGGCTCGTACGCGCCGGACAGGGTCCGTTCGTGCCTGCCCTGGAAGGGTTGGGAAGCCACCAGCGTCGAATCTATCCTGAACCTCTCCAGTGCCAGTTCCCTTGTACTGGAAAGCTCTTCGAACCATACGCCGTGCGCGCTGAGCCGCTCGATCACGGCGGTCAGCGAGGGTGGCACGAAATAGGTCCGGGGCGCGCGTTCGGTTTCTATCGCGGAGAATTGACCGTATTCGTACATCGAGGAAGGATTTACGGTTTCCTCCCTGAGATACATGACTTCACCAGTGTACGGATTAGGGGTTTCCGCGACTTCGCCCAGCAGGATATCGATGGGTTCCGCGGACCGGGAGTAGTCGGAACGAACGGCCAGGTCTTTACCCACGATGGTCGCCAGGTCCACGGTTTCGAGGGTCTGGCGGATCGTAGCCGCATTCCGGTGGGCGTAGTGCAGATTTTCCTTCACGAACGCCAGGGTGGCCAGGATACGTTCTTCAAACGACGCGTAGGAATAGGCTTCACTGAGTATGGCGATACGGTTTCTGAGTCCGACGTAATTGTTGTTGAACCGGGGTCGGTGATCAAAGGTGTACCAGCCCCGTTCACGGGTCGAACCGGTCCTTGGAACGTTGCCATAGTAGTAAAACTCCCAACCGTAGGTCTCCCGAATGGTTTCACTCACTGCGGGCAGCCATTCCCCCCGCAGCAGGTCGATGATCGGGTTGGCGGTGTTGGGATTGAGCGGCGGCGAGTAGGTCAGGTGGTAGCCGTGTACGGTCCCGTTGGTCGTGTGGAGATCGATGAGCACATGGGGATCGTATACGTTCATCAGCCCGACGAGGGAACGCGCCTCGGGGGAGTCCAGTTTCATGTGATCGCGGTTGAGGTCGAAACCCTGGGCATTGGACCGTTGTCCCATGCCGCCCACGGGGCCGTGTTGGCGTGGACGGTTGTACAGGCTGATCCTTTCGTTGCCGTCCGCGTTGTATATGGGCGCCATGAGCAGCACCAGCGAATCGGCCCAGGCCGAGTGCTCCCCGGACGCCAGTTCCCGGATGAGCATGAGCAGGGCTTCCTTCCCGCAGACCTCCCCCGCGTGGATGTTCGCCTGGATGAATACCCGGGTCTTGCCGGCCTGGACGACTTCCTCGGCGGTCGCGTCCCATAGGTCGCCGTAGACGAGCAGGGGCAGTCTCCGTCCTTCGGTCGTGTAGCCGAATTCGGTCAGATGGAGCCGGTCGGAGATGAGCACGGCTGCCCGCAAAAACGACATGACCTCTACGTACCGTGTCGTCTCGTCGAAATAGGACAGTTCCGCGCGGGTCTGGAGTTCGGAAACGTCGTAATCCTGGGCGGAAACCGGATTCAATGTCACCAGGAAGAGGGCCAGGGTACTGATGAATCGATACATAGGAAGGTACCGTGGTTGTGGGTGAGCGTATGTGATTTCAAAAACGGGGAAGGGTCGCTGCGGTTTCAGCAGTCGGTCAATGTACCTGGAAGAATTCGACCACTTCGCCGCTAGGACCTTTAAAGAACGCAATGGTTACGTCCAGTCCCCCGAGATTGACATCCTTCGGTTCGACGGTTACCTCGTATCCATGGGAACGGACATGTTCGGTCGCGGTCCGCGTGTCCGTCGTGGCCAGGGCAAGGTGCGTGACCGGATCGTTGGGAGCAGGCCCGCCCGGATCCGGGGTTTCGTCCGTGGGCTGGAACAGCTCGATGTGGCTGCCGTCCCCGGTGTCGAGGAGCATGATCCTGCGTTCCTCAGGTCCGAATTCCGCCACGATGTTCATCCCGAGGACATCCCGGTACAACTGCAGCGATGCGTTCCAGTCCCTCGACTGAATGGCCAAGTGATGGGTACCGCATCCTGGAATCACTTTGTTCTTCGTACCCACTGGCATGGACGTTACCCTCCCGTCGTCTTTCCTTCCCGTTTATCGCGTCTGGCTGGAGGATTTGAGCGCCCTCGCGCTGACCCCCAATACGCCGAGAAAACCCTCGGAATCCTTGTGGTCGAAGTCGCCCACGCCCTCCATGGATGCCGTCGTTTCCGAATAGAGGGAGTGCGGGACATCTTCGGCCGACTGAAAGGAGACATGGCCCTTGTACAGTTCGACCCGGATCGTCCCCGTGGCCAGCCTGTTGAACACGTCTACGGAAGCCCGGAGAGCCTGTGTCGACGGATCGTACCAGTAGCCCTGGTAGATCTGTTCCGCGATCACCGCCGAGGTCTGGTCGAAGGTGCGGCGGGCGCGCCGGTCGAGTATGAGCTGCAGCAAGTACTCGTAGCACTGTCCAAGAAGCGTCATGGCCGGTGATTCGTAGACGCCCCTGCTCTTGATACCCACGAAACGGTTTTCCACCGTGTGGATACCGATTCCAACCCCGTTTCTCCCGCCGATCCGGTTTGCCGTTTCGATGGCTGAAAGGGGCGTGACCGGTTCTTCATTTATCCGGACGGGAATGCCCTGTTCGAATCGTACGGCAAAGAATTCGGACGATTCGGGCGCCTCACGGGGATGAACGCCCATGCCGGGCGTAATGAATCCGGCCGGGGTTTCGAGCGACTCGAGACGACCGGCCTCGTGGGTCAGGCCGAGAATATTGGCATCCGTGGAATAGGGCTTCTCGTGGGAAGCCTGGATCGGCAACTGCCGGTCTTCGCAGAAGTCGATCATTTCCTTCCTTCCGGGGAAGTCGTTTAAAAAGGCCTGGTCGCGCCATGGGGCGTAGACCTCTACCGACGGGTCGATCATGTTGGTTACGAGTTGAAACCTGACCTGGTCGTTCCCGCGGCCGGTCGCGCCGTGGGACAGGATTTCGATCCCGCGTTTTTTAAGTTCGGGAAGCAGGGTCCGTACGGTGATGTGCCGGGCTATGCCTGTCGTGTTCCAGTAGTTTCCCTCGTACATGGCCTGGCACTGAACAACCTCGATACCGGCCTGTGCCAGTTGATCCTTCGCGTCCACGATCACGGCTTCCCTTGCGCCGCACCGCATCATCCGCTCCGCGACATAGTCCATGCGTTCTTCATCCGGCTGACCGAGATCTGCGGTAACGCACACTACGTCGACGTCGTGGTCGGTTAGCCAGCGTGTGACGGTGCAACTGTCCAGTCCACCCGATACCGCCGCCCCAACGGTCCTGCCCTTCAGACTGCTCAAATTCATGATTTCGACACTCCGGGTAATAACCGTATAACATGTAACGAGACCGAAATGAGGAAGTAACGTACAGGTCTTCAAAAAGTCAAGATACTAATCGGGAAATCATCCCCTCATCAAGCGCTTTAAATCCCGGTCTCAAACCCTACAATTCATTTGCCTTTCTGGCCGGCCATAACTATCTTCCTATGCGGATTGCAACGTTGAGGAATCGGAGGTGTCGCGTCGGTAAACAGGTACCATTTCCAGATCATCCTTTTACGTCGGTATAGACGCCAGAAGGAGGATTTCGCTTGGATCTCTTGCGCGAGTTTCATGGTCCGAACGCCGGTTATGTGATCGCGATGTACGAACGGTACCTCGAGGACCCCGATTCCGTCGATGCGGCCACGCGTGAGTTGTTCTCCCGTCATGCGCCTTCCCTCAACGGCGAACCCGCAGGCGGAACTGCGGGTGATTTCCCCGCCTGTCCAGCCGATATCGACCAGATCGTCTTCATCGCCAATCTTGCCCAGAACGTCCGGGAGTACGGTCACCTGGGGGCCCACCTGGATCCCCTGGCCGATCCCAGGTATTTCCCTTATTCCGTCTTCGCGACCGCGGACGACGCCTTGCTCGGCGATCCCCTGACGGAACTGGAACTCCAGGCCCATGGCGTGACGGAAGAGACGATGCGTCAGCTGCCTTCTTCCCTGATCGGCGGTCCTGTGGGCAAGCAGTGCGGCAACGCGTCCGAGGCGCTGAAAAAACTAAAGCGCGTCTATTCGTCGACCACCGGGTACGACTATATGCACATCGAGGTCCCGGGAGAGCGGGAATGGTTGCAGGAAGTGGCGGAAACGGGGCGGTTCAGACCCTCGGAGGACCAACACAGCGCACTGGCCATGCTGGACCGGCTCACGCAGGTGGAGGTCTTCGAGCAGTTTCTGCATCGGACCTTTCCAGGCAAGACGCGGTTTTCCATTGAAGGCCTGGATACGATGATCCTCATCCTGGACTGGGTGATCGGCGAGGCCGCGGAGAAAAACACCTTCAACATCCTGATCGGTATGGCCCACCGGGGCAGGCTGAATGTACTGGCGCACATCCTGAACAAACCCTACGAACATATCCTGGCTGAATTCAGGGATCCGGTCCAGCGGGTAAACAAGACAGGCAACGATACGGGGTGGACCGGCGACGTGAAGTATCATAGCGGCGCCCAGCGGACGTACCTGGATAAAAACAAGGGCAAGGAGGTGGACCTGCAGATTCATCTTGCGCCGAACCCAAGCCACCTGGAAGCGGTCAATCCCGTGCTGGAGGGCATGGCCCGCGCCGCGGGGACGATCGTTAACCTGCCGGGAGACGTCCGGCCGCTGCCCGAACGAAACCTGCCCATTCTGATCCATGGCGACGCGGCCTTTTCGGGCCAGGGCGTCGTAGCGGAAACATTCACGCTGTACCGCATTCCAGGATTCCGGACGGGTGGCACGATCCATGTCATCACCAACAACCAGCTTGGCTACACCACGCCGTCGCAGCAGTCCCGCAGTACACTGTATGCCAGTGATATCGCACGGGGATTTGAAATACCCATTATCCATGTCAACGCCGATGATCCGGCGGCCTGCGTGGAAGCCGCCCGGATCGCCTACGCCTACCGTGTCAAGTTCCGCAAGGACTTCCTGATCGACCTGATCGGGTATCGCCGGCACGGCCACAACGAGGGGGACGACCCTTCGCTCACCCAACCCAGTCTCTACCGGAGGATCGAAGCCCATCCGACGGTGAGAAAGCTCTGGGCCGACCGTCTCGTGTCGGAGGGGCTGATCGAAGCGGCAAAACCGGAAGAAATGGTCGCCGAACGTATGACAGGCATGCAGAAAATGCTGGATGAACTGAAACCGGAAGAAGTGCTCGTGGAGCCCTACCACAACCCACCCAGATCGGGCACCGCGAAACGCGTAAGATCTTCCGTTTCCCTGCGTCGTCTCAAGAACCTGAACGATTCACTGTGGACATTTCCGGATACCTTTACCTTGCACCCCAGGCTTACCCGGGTGATCGAACGCCGGCGTCGTGCGCTGGACGACGTGGATGCGCGGAAAATAGACTGGGCCATGGCGGAGACCCTCGCGTTCGCCTCGATCATCGAGGACGGGGTACCGGTCAGGCTGACCGGCCAGGACGTGGAACGGGGGACCTTCAGCCAGCGTCACAACGTGTTGCACGACTACGAGACCGATCTGGCCTGGACACCATTGCGCCGGCTTCCGCAGGCGAACGCCTCCTTTGAGACGCGTAACACGCCGCTAACCGAGTACGCCGCCCTGGGTTTCGAATACGGGTACAGCATCCAGGCGCCCGAGCGCTTTGTACTCTGGGAAGCCCAGTACGGCGATTTCATCGACGGCGCCCAGATCATCATCGACGAGTTTCTCGTTTCCGGCCGCGCCAAGTGGGGCCAGACTTCGTCGCTGACCATCCTGCTGCCTCACGGATTCGAGGGACAGGGACCGGATCATTCCAGCGGTCTGATGGAACGATTCCTTTCATTTGGCGCCGATTTCAACATACGCGTGGCCAACTGCACCACGGCAGCCCAGTATTTTCACCTGTTGCGGCGCCAGTCGCGGCTCCTGGAATCCGATCCCCTTCCGCTGATCATCATGACTCCAAAGAGCCTGCTGCGCCATCCGGACGTGGCTTCTTCGGCCCGTGAACTGTCGGAAGGCAAATGGAAACCGATCATCGAGGACGAAAGAGCGCACAAAGCACCCGAAAAGATCCGGCGCCTGGTTTTCTGCAGCGGCAAGGTGTATGTCGACCTGATGAACGACGGTCAATGGGAAAGCGCTTCCCACGCCGCTATTGTGCGCATTGAACAACTCTATCCCGTTGCCGTGGACCAGTTGGAAAAGATCATCGATCAGTACCCCAACCTGGAGGAAATCGTCTGGCTCCAGGAAGAACCGGAGAACATGGGAGCCTGGGATTACTTGCGCAAGGTCCTGGAAACCGCCATGGACGATCGCTGTCCACTCCTGCGTGTTTCCCGCCCGCCGAGCGCGGTTCCATCGGAGGGTTCGACCGCCATCCACAACCTGAACCAGCAGAACCTCGTTAAAATGGCCTATACCATGGGGGCGTCGGGAAACATCGAGATGAATTGACAGATCGCCGCGCTTAGCGCATTTTGTTCGATTCGAGCAGTTGTCAGGGTACCTAAGATCACGAAACGTTGGGTAGGACAGCAATCGTAATGATGACCCAGGGAGTTTGAAATGGCCATCGACATCACCGTGCCGCAACTGGGTGAGTCCATAGTAGAAGCAACCGTCGTCAAGTGGTTCAAGCAGGAAGGCGAAACGGTTTCGACGGGCGAAGCGCTCCTGGAGCTGGAGACCGAAAAAGTCAGCCTGGAAGTGAACGCCAGCGACAGCGGTGTCCTGGTCCGCATTGAACGGACGGCGGGCGAGGACGTACGAATCGGCGACCTCCTCGGGGTGCTGGACGACAGCGCCGAGGTCAAGGCCTCGGAACATTCGGAAGAGGTTCCGGACGATAGGGTGACTCCCGTGGCGCGGCGCATGGCGGACGAAGCGGGTATTTCCCTCTCCGGCCTGGAAGGGACGGGGATGGGGGGACGGATATGCCGGGAAGATGTGGAGCGGGCTGTAGCGGCGAGAAAAGAAAAAGCGCTCGCCGGGGAGGCGGTACCTGTCGCAGTAGCCGATGAATCCGACGGATCGGCCAGGGATGGCGGCGAATCCACCGCAACACCTGAATCGGCGCACGCGGCCGGAACGGCTGTTGGCGGTACTGAGGAAACCCGCGAAAGCCGGGAGGAGATCATCCCCATGTCCCGGCGGCGGCGCACCATCGCCAGCCGGCTCGTGGAGGCGCAGCAAACCGCGGCGATGCTGACGACCTTCAACGAGATCGACATGAGCACGGTGATGACGATCCGCCGAAGGAACCGGGAGGCTTTCGAGAAACGGCACGGTGTGCGGTTGGGATTCATGTCCTTCTTCGTGAAGGCCGTTATCGGGGCGCTGAAAGACTTCCCCGAACTCAATGCCGAAATCCGTGGTGACTCGATTGTCAAGAAACACTACTACGACATCGGAATCGCCGTTGGCGCCGAAGACGGCCTCGTGGTGCCCGTCCTCAGGGACGCGGACCGTATGTCTTTTGCGGAGATCGAAAGCGGCATACGACAGTACGCCGCCAGGGCCGGCGACGGAAAGCTGTCGCTCGAGGACCTGCGGGGAGGTACCTTCACCATTACAAACGGCGGGGTATTCGGTTCGATGTTGAGTACACCCATCCTGAATCCTCCCCAGGTCGGTATACTGGGCTTGCATCGAATCGACGACCGGCCGGTCGCCATCGATGGGGAGGTCGTGATTCGGCCCATGATGTACGTGGCGCTCAGCTACGACCACCGGATCATAGACGGCAGGGAAGCCGTGCAATTTCTGGTACGGGTAAAGTCCCTGATCGAGGTTCCCGCGGCCTTGTTGCTCGAAGTGTGAATGACTGACACTGACGGATGTTGAGTTTTACGGCCGCGTCTCGATTTTGCGGCGGCTCGATGAGTATCTTTTCAGTTTTGCTCGATACGCAGCCTGATGGTAATCTAACCTGAATCCGAGGGGTGTCTGATGGCCTGGTGGATCTGGATCATCGGAGGTGTTCTGCTCTGCCTGGGCGAAATGGCTACGCCGGGAGCCTTTTACCTCCTGTTTTTTGGCGTCGCCGCACTCGTGACTGGTGTGCTGGTATGGGCGGGCCTGGTTGACACTACCTGGGTTCAAGTTCTTCTTTTTACGATCTTTTCCATCGTTTCTCTCGTAGTGTTCCGCCGAACGCTTTCCGATAAGCTGAATCTCGAGGAACCTGACGAAAAGATTCACACCCTGGAGGGTGAATCCGGAACGGCCATGGAGGACATTCCGGCTCTGGGTACGGGCAAGGTGGAAGTGCGGGGTACGAGTTGGAATGCCGTGAACCGGGGCGATACGCCCATCGGGCAGGGACAGGCATGTGTGATCGAACGCGTTGAAGGTGTTTCACTCTGGGTAAGGGGCGCGTGAACGTGACCCGGATGGCGTCGGCGGTCCATGTCCGTCCTCGTCCATCTTACTACGCGCTGGAAGGAACCATGCAATGGACAGTCTGCTAGTCACCGTAGTCGTCGCGGTTGCGGCGATCTTATTCTTGAGAAAGCTGATCATCGTTGTGCCGCAGCAGGAAGCCCGCGTGATCGAAAGGCTGGGGAAATACAGCCGGACGCTGAACGCCGGATTCTACATCCTGATGCCCTTTGTGGACCGGGTGTCCTACCGGCACACGCTGAAGGAACAGTCGATCGATATCCCGGAACAGCTCTGCATCACGCGGGACAACGTCCAGGTGGGGGTGGACGGGGTGCTTTACATGCAGATTCTGGACGCGGAACGGGCTTCCTATGGTATTTCCGATTACGAAATGGCCATAATCCAGCTTGCCCAGACGACCCTGAGAAGCGAAGTCGGAAAGATCGACCTGGACAAGACCTTTGAAGAACGTTCCACCATCAACTTTTCCGTGGTGAGCGAACTGGATAAGGCTTCCGATCCCTGGGGCGTTAAGGTCCTGCGATACGAGATCAAGAACATCAACCCGCCCAGGGACGTCCTTGAAGCCATGGAAAAACAGATGCGCGCGGAACGTGAGAAGCGTGCGGCGATCCTGACTTCTGAAGGTGTGCGGGATTCCAACATCAACCAGGCCGAGGGCGAGAAACAGAAGGTCATCAAGGAATCCGAGGCCAATAAACAGCTGCAGATCAACCAAGCCGAAGGCGAAGGCCAGGCCATACTCACTGTGGCCAATGCCACGGCCGAAGGTGTCAGGGCCATCGGAGTGGCCATTAAGTCCGAAGGTGGTGACCAGGCGGTGCAGCTGCGGGTGGCCGAACAGTACATCGAAACGTTCGGCAACCTGGCCAAGCAGGGCAACAGCCTGATCATCCCATCCAATCTCAGTGATATCAGTTCGATCATCGCGTCGGCCATGACCGTGATCAAGCACGACCAGTCGTCGGAGGACGGCGACGGCCCCAAGGGGTTTGCCTAACGCTAAGCGGCACGCGGCCGCGCACGGCCCCGTCCTGCCCGCAACCCATCCGAAGGAGGAACCCGGAGCGTTCCGATACCATGTCCAACAGACCGAAGATTGCGGCGATTACGACGATCTATCATCCGTACGCGCACGCCCAGCATATCGTCGACCGTTTTCTGGAGGGTTACGGCTGGGCAGGCCGGCACCACTATCCGCCCATGGACCTTGTGTCCCTGTATGTGGACCAGGTTCGGGAAAAAGATCTCAGCCGGGACCGGGCCGCCCGGTTTCCCCGGATGGAGATTTACCCCACGGTTGCCAAAGCCCTCACCCTGGGCGGTGATTCGCTGCAGGTGGATGGCGTCCTCCTGGTGGGAGAACACGGCGAATATCCAACCAACGAAAAGGGACAGCGGCTTTATCCGCGTTACGAATTGTTCCGCGAGATCGTGGAGGTATTCGAAAACAGCGGTCGTTCCGTTCCCATATTCAACGACAAGCACCTGTCGTGGAACTGGGACTGGGCCAGGGAGATGTACGATACGTCGCAGCGGCTGGGGTTCGCCTTCATGGCCGGTTCAAGTCTCCCGGTCACCTGGCGGACGCCGTCCATCGACATGCCGCTGAACGCCGAGGTGGAAGAGGCCGTATGCGTGTGCTACGGCGGAGTCGACAGCTACGACTTTCACGGCCTGGAGACCCTGCAGTGCATGGTCGAGCGGCGCCGGGGCGGCGAGGTAGGCGTCTCCTGGCTGCACGCCCGTCGGGGTGAGGCCTTCTGGGAGGCCTACCACGACAAAGTATGGTCCCGCGAACTCTTCGAAACGGCGCTTTGCCGGAGTCATACTTTGAAACCGTCCCGCGACGGGTTCAACAACATCTTTCCGACCATAAACGAGATGAAGCGCCTCGTGGAAGATCCCGTGGCCTACACCTACGAACACCGTGACGGGGTCAAGTGCACCATGATTCTATTCAGCGGTCTGGTGGAGGACTTCAACTTCGCGGCGCGTCTCGCAGGACGTAGCGATCCGCTGTCGACGCAGATGTATCTCCCCATGCCGCCGGCACGCACCTCGCTGGCCAACTTCTTCTCGCCGCAGGTCAACAACGTGGAGCAGATGTTCCTCACCGGCCAGGCCGCCTACCCCGTCGAGCGGACGCTGCTGACGTCAGGACTGACCGCGGCCGGTGTCGACAGTCTGCACTTAGGACAGGTCCACCTGGAAACGCCCCATCTCGACGTCACCTACCCGGCGCCCGAGAAATCCACGTTCTGGAGAAATTGAAACCATGCCGAAACGGCTCGCCGTCATCAGTTCCATCTACACGTACCTCTCCCACACGCAACATTTCGCGGATCGTTTTCTCGTGGGATATCCGCGGTCAGGCCGGTGGCACAGGCCTGATGTGGAGGTCGTGTCGCTGTACGTCGATCAGCGGCCTGAAGGCGACCAAAGCACCGACCGCGCCCGCGAGTTCGGTTTCGAGGTCTATCCAACCATCGCCGAAGCGCTGCGCTGCGGCGGGGATTCCCTGGCGGTACACGGCGTCCTGATCATCTGCGAGCACGGTGACTATCCTGACAACGAAAAGGGCCAGAAACGCTACCCGCGCTACGACATGTTCAAGGCCTGCGTCGAGGTGTTCGAGCAGGACGGCCGTTCCGTGCCGGTCTACAACGACAAGAATCTTTCCTATAGTTTCGACAAGGGTCTGGAGATGGTGGCCGATTCCAGGCGGCTTGGCTTTCCCGTGCTCGCCGGTTCGAGCCTGCCGGTTACCTGGCGGCTTCCCGACCTGGAACTGCCCCTTGACTGCGATATCCAGGAAGCGTTGATGGTGGGCGTCGGCGGCTCGGACGCGATGGATTACCACGCCCTCGAGGCCATGCAGTGCATGATCGAGCGCCGCAGGGGCGGGGAGACAGGCGTCAGGGCCGTGCAGATGATCGTGGGTGACCAGGTCTGGGAAGCGGGCGAACAGGGACGCTATTCGAAGGAACTGCTGGAATCGGCGTTGTCACGCTGCGACAGTCCCAAGGGGTTAACCGAAGAGGACGGCCGTACCCAGGACCTGTTGGGAACGGGCGAGCTGTATCGTCTCGTCGAGGAGCCGGCCGCGTACTTTATCGAACATATGGACGGGCTTAAAACCACGCTGCTCATGCTGAACGGCGCGATCGGAGACTACTGTTTCGCAGCCCGACTGAAGGACGAACCCAATCCCCAGTCCACCCAGTTCTTCCTTCCGCCCACTCCACCGGTTACCTATTCCGCCTGCCTTGTAGCCAGGATCGACGAGATGTTCGAGACCGGTGTTTCTCCCATACCGGTGGAACGGACACTGACCGTTTGCGGAATCCTCGATCACTGTCTTACGTCGAAACAGAAGGGCGGCATTCGCTTAGAGACGCCCGATCACCGCGTGCAGTACCGGGCGCCGGCCCGATCGCAGCACTGCGGCGCCGCCTAGGATGAATACGTTTCCCAAGATTAGATAAACGAGCCTTTCCGGCTCGCGGTGGGCTCCGCTCAGCAGAACCAGGCTTCGGTCAGCCTGGGGACGCGTCGCCTTTTGAGCGGTAAGTCGTTGAATGGGCGTTCTTCCGGTTTCTCGTAACCCGCAGTTTCCGCAGCCAGGCACCTGATTCGATAAAACAGGTACCGGTTGTCTCTTTCCTCTCCCGATGCGTCTGCTTCCTCCACGAGACGGGAAACCTGCCGGTGCAGGCGGTCTATGCGAGCGTCCGCGTGGCGCCACTCGTAGGTGAACGCGGCCTCATCGAGCGGTCCGATCCAAGACCGTGTTTCCGACTCGTCCAGCAGGGCAGAACCGGGCGGTACGAGCAGGCGGATGGTATACTGCACCGGGTCGATATGATCGACCAGGTCGTGGACTTCGACGAAATCCAATAGATCCAGGTAGTCGTCCAGCGTCGTCCAGGGTGTGAACGCCACCAGCGAGGGCCGCATGGGAATATCCGCGTCCCGCAGTATGCCGAGGGCCCGGACGATATCGTCGCGGGTGTGTCCTTTTTTCAGGCGCCTCAGCACCAGGTCGCTCACTGATTCGACGGCCGAGACGACGAAGATCCCGCCCAACGCCCTGGCTTCAGAGAAAAAGGACGCGTGCTCGAGTATGTGTTCAATCTTGGTAGTGAAATCGAAGCTGAGTCCGGGGTGGGCGTCTCTCATTTTGCGCAGAATGCGCAGAACGTGGGTAGGACCGTTTAGAAAGTCCGGATCGCCGAAGGTGATATGGCGCGCCCCCATACGCACCTGCTGGTCCACGTCGGCGAGGACCACGTCGGCGGGTATGGCGTAAAACCGACCGCGGTACACCGGCGTGATCGGGCAGTGCAGGCAGGTATGCAGGCATCCCCGCGTGGTCTCGGTGTGACCGGCGGGAAGCAATTCCACCCCGGTATCCAGCTGGGCGTAACGTTTCAGACCGGGTAAAGCGTCGCGGTCCGGGGTCGTCCAGACCTGGCGGGACAGATTCAGGGTGGTACGTGATTCGCCGTCGAGCGTGGAGATACTCCCCGCGCACAACCGGTCGACCAGGTCGCAGAGTGGTTGTTCAAACTCTCCGCCTATCACCGAGTCGGCCCCGTGGGTCAGGAGGTAGTCGGCGTTCAGGGTGGCGTACAACCCGTAGTAACACAGGTGTGTACCGGGATTGAGTTTCCGGATGCGGCGAGACAGGTCCATCCCGACCCGCATGGCCGTGTGCATGGGCACGGAAATACCGATGAAACCAGCCCCGCGGACAATATCCTCGGGGACAGGCTCTATCGCGGCGTCGACTACGGAGACGTCATATCCTTCGGACTTCAGGCGGGCGGCTGGGGAAGCCAGACTGAAGGGCTGATGACCCAGTTCATAGCAGGAAATGAGCAGGATACCATCGTCACGTTTCATCTTGGAAACCCCACGGCGGTTAGAGCGACCGGGGTTATTTCGATTGAGGGGGCCGGTATCCAGGCGGCATTTCGCCGCCTTCGCCAAAGAAGAACTCTTCCAGGTTCCGGTCGTAGACCTCCTGCCCTTCGGCCGTGGCGAGATTCAGCCGGTATTCGTTGATGACCATGACCGAATAGTTGATCCACATTTGCCATGCCTGTTTGGATATGCTATCGTAGATGCGCTGGCCGAGCTCGTTGGGGAATGGAACGAAGTCGAGTCCTTCGAGTTCCTCGTTGAGCTTGACGCAGTGGACCATGCGGGCCATGCCGTGCCTCCTCGTAACTATGACGTCAATTCTGAATGATTGCCATCCGACAACCGGATACGATCCACCGGGTATATACCGGTCCGACGGCCCTTTGTCAAGCCGAGCATCGCCCATACTGAAGACCAAAGAGCATCCCGGAATGGTGTGTGCGTTGCTTCCTGGCGGGTTTTCTTCCAAATTACCCTGTTACACTTCGGCATACCGCGAAAGCACCGTGTCCATGGCATCTATGCCGCATGGATAGAACCCTTCCGAAATATCCACACCATGCTGGAGGAGTCGATCGAGCGCGACAGGGTAACCGCTCTTGTCGCGGTTCCACTGGCAATGGACCACGGTGTGCACCGGATCCTGGAAGTATCCGCCCAACGGCTCGGTAGAAGCGCCACACCGCAGAAGGAAATCGACCGTGTCGGCATGTCCCTTGCATAGAACCCAGTAGAGGGGTGTGGCATCGATCCAGCCCCGCGCGTCAATCGGCCAGCCCAGGTCCGCCATGAGGCGCACCGCTTCCCAGTTGTCCATCTGGGCCACGTGGCTGATCAGGGTCCGGTCATCATCGCTCAAGTCAGCCAGGTGGCGGTCTTTAAGTTTTTCCACGACATCGAGATCCGTATTGGCGCAGGCGACCACGAATCGGTCGTAATCGGACATCGGGGAGGGCACTCCACCATGCTGCTCCAGGAGTTTCGCGACATCCCGGCGACCGAGCCGGAGGGCGAAATCGAGGGGTGTCCAGCCGACGATTCCGAGCGCCGTACTCTTCCCATTCGACGTACGGGCATTGGGATCCGCCCCGCCATCCAGCAGTGCGCCGATCACGTCGATGGCACAGTTTCTCTTAACCGCCCAGTGAAGGGACGTCTCCAGGTCGGAGGGATGCACGGCATTGGGATCGGCGCCCTGGTCGAGAAACCACATGATCGCCTCAGTCCAGGTCATATCCATGGCGTGCTTGATGCAATAGGAGATGCTCTCTGCGTCCAATCCGTTCGCCGCAACCGTGTCCAGCAGTTCGAGGTTGAACTTCTCACAGGCGTGGTACAGGGATTCGTTGTCATTGGGGTTGGCCCCCGCGTTCACCAATACCCGGGCCGCCGGCACACAGTTGTTTTCCACGCATCCGTAGAGCGCCGACTCCTTCCAGTCCGAGTCGTTTACCCAGTAGCTGTCCGGATCGGCGCCATGCTTAAGCAACAGCACCAGGATCCGGACCATTTCATCTGTACGATCGCGCAGAAAGCAGGACCATGTCGCGTAGAGGATCGGTGCCCAGTTCCGCGGACCACCCTTCGTCGTGGCCGCCGCTGGATCGGCATTCAGGATATCTGTGACGGCCTCCAAGTCCCCGGCGGCACAGGCGGCGTAGATGTTCGACCTGGAGAGCAAGGGATTGCTGGCGAGCACCGCTGTCGCTCGGCCGGGATCTCCCCAGAGCCAGGCTGACGAGAGAAATTGTTCCACGTCTTCGGGGAGGTCTGAAGCGCACATATGATCGGATACCCGAATCTGGTGTCAATGCCGGCGGGAGTCCATCGAAAGCAGCAGGTACTGAAGACGATGGTCCTGTGGTGAACGAAAGCGCGAAAGGAAAAACGTAATCATCCAGTAAATCACCCAAGGTCAAAACGTGTTTTCAACTTAACGGAAAACCAGTGTCTGTCAAGGTGAAGCGCCGCCTTGCCGAGGGGCGAGGTTGACATGGGGTGGTTCCTCCCTTTACTTTTCAAGAGTGATTGATATTGGTGGGGCATTATCGAGAATACCTGTTCCCATCAAAACAAAACCAACGAGGAGTTATATCTATGAAACTGATCCCCTACCTGGCCTTCAACGGCCAGTGCGAAGAAGCGCTGACGTTCTACAGGGACTGTCTGAACGGCCATATCGAAAGGACCATGTATTACAGCAATGATCAGGATATCGGCATGGAGATACCCGATCACATGTTGGGGCAGGTGATGAACATGGCCTTGACCATAGATGACGACGCAATCATGGGTTCCGACCATTTTGAACCGGTCTCCAAGGAAGGCAACATCACTTTGAACATTGATTTCACCCAGGTGGATGAGCTGGAGTCCGTCTTCCAGGCCCTGTCAGTGGGAGGCGAGGTGACCATGCCGCTTCAGGACACGTTCTGGAACGCCCGTTTCGGGACATTGACCGACAGATTCGGTACCAGGTGGACACTCAACTGTCACTTGTAAGGGAGGGACAGCAATATGAACCGAGTTAAGCTGGGAATGCTGACCGGCCTCGTGCTGGGACTGCTCGACGGATTGTCCGCGTTCATGATACCGGAAGCCCAGGCCATGATGACCATGATCATCGTTAGTGGAACTATGAAGGGCTTAATCACGGGCCTGCTGGTCGGTCTTATCGCGCGAAGCGTCGGAGGCGCGGGCATCATGGCGTTGGCAGGCGTCGTGGTAGGCGGGGTGCTCTCGGTTCTCGCGGCGATACCCACGGGATCCTATCTGGAGATCGTGCCTTCGGGTATCGTTATCGGGTTAGTGGTGGGCCTGGTCGTTTCCAGGTGGGGGAAATGAACCCCGCCGTGACAAGTATCGATTCAGGTTACCGGGCCGCTTTTCGTCCCGGCAGAGGTGTCTGATCCTTCGGCGCCATACTCACGCAGCATTTCAGCCAGGTCGTCTCTTCGACTAAAAACAGAAAGCCGCACGAGCCTGTCGAGAGGGGTCAGGCCTTCTTTGTTCCTCGCATTGACGTAGGCCCCGCTGGTTACGAGCAGGCGTAGAATCTCCGAGGTATCTACCATCCGGTTGTCCACGTCGAGGCAATGCAGCGGCGTGTTCCCTTCTTCGTCCCGTTCATTCGCACGGCCTGGATCGTCGCTTAGCAACGCCCGGACCCTTGGCAGCAGATCCGACTTGACCGTCCGGTGTATCCCCGCGTACTGCGCCAGGTAATCGATCACGTGGTCCTGCTGGTAGTGGCTCGCATAGCCAATTACACTGATGTCGTGTCCCGAGTCCTGAAGGGAAACATCGGCCCCGAGATCGGCCAGTAGTTTGATCATGTCCAGGTACCCGTACCTGGCGGCGTCGTGCATTCCGCAGGCGTTCACGTCGAATCCCAGATCGGCCATCAGCCGGACCGCTTCCCGGTTGTCCAGGGGAAACGCTTCCGCACCGTGGTCCGCCAGATATTCGGCGATGGCCTCGTTCCCGTGATACACGGCTTCTTCGCAGGGCGATCGGCCGCCAGTCCGATGGCAAGCCTGGTTTACGCCGGCCCCTTTTTCGACCAGCAATCGAACCCGTTCCTGGTAGTTCCACCTGGCGGCCCACCGCAGTTGGTAGGCCAGCACATCACCGGGATTGCCTACCCAGCCGCGAGACTGCTCGCCCAGCAGCCGGTGCCAGGATCGACCCCTTTCCTTTCCCAACCCGTGCGCGAACAGAAACCGCAGGTGTTCGTCGTCACGGCTGAACATCCGGTTGTAGAGGGTCTGCGCGTCATTGGGATCGGCGCCGGCCTCGATCAGGATCTCTGCGAGTTCGTAACTGTAGCGGTGCGGCGGGCTTCTCACCGGTCCGTTCTCTCCTTCGCCGAACACACCGGTCAGTACGGTGTAGGCGCATGGGAAACCGGCCCAGAGATAACCCGCGTTCGGGTCGGCGCCCTGGGAGACCAGCAACCGGACAATATCAACAGACGCTTGTCCAACTGTCTCGTGATCTAATCGGGAAAATGCCACGTAGAGCAGTGGCTCCCAGTTGTGGGGTCCGCCAGGAGTACTTGCCAAATTGGCGTCTGCATCCAGGATCGCTTTCACAGCGGTAATGTCACCGGCTACCGACGCGGCGTAGATGTTTACGTGGGAAAGTTCTGGATGGGCATCCAGCATGTTCCGAGCCCTTGCCCACCTCGACGGATGATCCTGGGCGCCCTGCGTCAGGCAAGCGAGACGGAGGAAATCGTTGGCGAGTGCGGTCTCGTCTTCGCAATCATATGGTGCGGGTTCCACGTTGGAGCTGCATGAATACCTGGCAACCGTATCGAAGTATCGTTCCACCTGGAGCCAGCCCGAGAATCCGTAACTTCGGGCGAGTACGTTCCGTGCTTCGTCCAGGGAGAACGAGGACGGATCAGCCGATCTATCGTACCGTTTCACTACACCCAGGGCTTCAATCTGGCGGTTCTGAATGGCCATAAACAGCTCCTGAGCCTCGTTCTCGATTTCGGATTGAACGACCGGATAAGGCCAGTTCTTCGAAGGGTCGTTGTCGTAATCCGCCACAGTACCAACCTTTAGATGACTTGAAGCGTTAATAGTGTTACGGCAGAGTTCATGTGTAAAGTCCAAACGCCGCTTCCCGCCCGACTACCCACCGGTGGACATGACCCGTTGCAGTGCGTCATGATTTACTAGATCCGGATAGATGAATCTTCGGGCATAATCGGCCGCCGTGACGTCCCGCCAGGTGACCTCTCCACCCTCTGGAGTAGGTTTGCGCAGGGACGCTCGCACTTCCGGGTCAGCGCCATTTTCTAGGAGCAGATCGACGATTTCGGGAAAGTTACGTGGGACGTGCAGCGTGACCATGGCATGGAACAGGGGTGTCCACCCGCCATATCCCTCATCGTCCGTCCCCGCGGCGCCATTGGGGTCGGCGCCTTGTTCGATGAGCCATTGTGCAAGTTCCACATCACAAAACTCAACGGCCATGTGCAGCAGGGTGACCCCACCTGTAAGGGGGGTTGCATAGGCGTACGGCGCAGGACGCTTGATCTCGTAATCCGAAGGAAAGATGTCTTCTTCGCTGTACAATCTTGCGAGCGTTTGGGGATCCCGCTTCATATGCGCATTGAGACCGCTTGTGTCCCTGAGATGAAGGGCCATTGGCGGCGTATCCGGAAACGCAAACCTCGCTTGTTGCATAACACGCAGGCATTCGGCCTTCGCCCGGGGACTGCGATCGTTCGTCGCGAGGACCATCCCGGCGTTGATCGGCAATAGCGTTCCACCCTGGGAGACCAGGTGGTCCAGCATGGCCGGAGCCAGGGTCATGCAGGGATAGTCGATCACCCGGTACGGGACTCCGGACGGTGATGTAATCGCCGCGTTCGGGTCGGCACCGTAGCGGATCAGTAACTCGACCGCGGGGAGATTCTGATCGAAACAAGCCGCGGCGCGCAACGCCTTGTCATCCCCGTCGCGTACATTCGCCCCGGCCTCGATCAGGGCTGTCATGACGTTGACCTTGCCGAAAAACGCCGCGTAGGCGAGCGGCAGGTACCCATTGTGCCGGCGACGTTTTACCCAGTGCCCTTCGCGGTGGATCAGACCGGGATCATCTCGCAATAACAGCTTCACCCGATCGTCATCGTCGTCCTGGATCGCCTGTTCGAGTTTCCCCATGGATCCGATGGATTCTACGTAGACTTTCAGCTTCGGCCAACTGGGAAAACCGTACCGTCTTGCGACGCTGGATAATGCTTCGGCCAGTGAAGGGCAGGAGCTATTCTCCAGCAGATCGGATGCTTCGGTTTCCAGTTGTCTCAGATCGGGTTGATCGGGGAGTTGTTTGATGGTGGCGTTTGTCATGCTTGATCTCAGCTCATATCATCGTGTTTGTATCCCGGCTTCAATAGGATTACCATTGAGACGAAAATCAATTCATTTTAGGCAAGATACTCGATATTGTGCTTTGGGCCCTATGCCCGAATTTGTTCCGCGCGGTTTACATCCGGAGTCGAAACCAAATACAGGAGTCGAGCATGGAATTGGATTTCTCATCTCTCCCCGATTTACCTCAGATTAAGATATTGAAGCGAATCGCAACTAACATATGGCGCAACGAAGAGGTGCGAGCGATCTGGGTTGAAGGAAGCTTTGGACAGGGGACCGCGGACTTGTATAGCGATGTGGATCTACGGCTGGCTGTTCCCGCAGCGCGACTCAAGGAATGGGAAACTCCCGATTTGACGGCACTTTTCGAAGGAAGATGTATCGCACACCAACACATATTTCAGCACGAGGAGAGTATTCTGCTTCATCTTCTGCTGGACACCGGCGATATGTACGACCTTGGAATCCAGGAGGTTCAACAGGTTTCCCCTCGCGAAGCCTGTCGGGTGCTAGGATGTCGGGATGCGATGCTAGCAAAGACCATTACAGAATCGGAAAACGCATCACCCACATCGCCATTTACAGAGTCCGATCCCGAGCAGGTACGTCAGGTGATCATCGATTTCTGGCTTAGGAGTAACAAACATCGCAAGATTCTTTACCGCGGACTGGACCCTATGGTTATCCTGGGATTGCAGAACGAACGTACGATACTGATGCGACTGTGGACGATTCATGCCACAGGGCAGGATACCGGTGCTTTGCGGCCATCCATACATTCCTTAACCCCCCAGGTCCGATCGATTATGAGATTTTACGATAGCCCATTGGATATCCTGGGAGCACCTGGGCGTTCACGACAGGAATTGCTGGGGTTGATTGAACTGCACCAAGATGAGGTTTCGCGCGTTGGACGCATACTGGCAGAGAGATATGCGTTCGAGTATCCGGAGCACGTGGAAGCGACAATCCGTAACTGCTGGCACGAATTCAAGTCACAGGATCAGTAGATTGGCTGTTATGCAGTCTCGCCTCTGTACTGCCTTAAAAGTTCTATAACTACTTCGTTCCCATCTTCCTCTGCAATAGAAACCGGTCGAGTCCATGGCCAGTCGGCAACGTTGAGATCGGCGCCATGTTCCAATAACAGTCGAACCATACCTATCTGACTGTTTTTTACCGCGACCGCCAGGGGAGACTGACCGTCTTTCTCGTCCAACATGTTCACCATCGCACCTAGTTCGATTAACGACTGAGCAGTCTCCTCCCAGCCTTGCTTAGCACAGATGTGGAGATAGGTCTGGCCCTCAAACGTGCGTCGGTTCGGATCTAGGCCCGCGGAGACCAGCTTTCGCGTGATCGTGGCGTTGTCGCCCCATCTCGGTAGGTACTGCAATTCTTCCAGGCTGTCGAGCGCATCGGGATCACCAGATAGCAACCTGTCGATTAGTTTTTCATCCTCAGTTTCTAGTACATTCGCGATCAGGTAGGGATCCCGGACCCTACTCGCCTTACAATCAACCAGTTTCCGAAGTTCCGCTTCATTCAGATCCCAGTACGGTGTGTGCACCGCGCCATGGCGAATGAGCAGGTCCCGTATCGCAGGGTCATTGGTGCCTACGACGCATCCGCAGGAGTCTAATTCCACGTTCGGGTTTGCGCCGTATGCCAGTAACAGGGAGACAACACCCTCGTGCTTGTGCCATACGGCTTCAAATAGCGCTTCGTCCACGGTGTGGCTATCGGTTCCCGCGTCGAGAAGCAGCCGGACAATTTCCTCTCGGCCTTTTCGAGCCGCATAGGCCAGGGGGTTTTTCAGCGCAGCATCGCGGCCTGTACACGAGGGATCTTCCGAGAGAACATGCAATACCCTGTCACGATCGCCCAGGTAGCTGGCCGCCGTTACGGCGTATTTCGCCCCATGCTTGAGTAGGAACTCCGTAATGCCGAGTTTCGGGTCTGGAGGATGGTGTCCGAATCCCGTGTCGAACGACAGCGTCAGCGGTGTTTTACCGTCCGCTCGTCGTGCATCAATGGGCAAGCCGCGTTCGAGAAACAGTTCGACCAGGTCTTTCCGGCCATTTATCACACCCAGGTGCAGGCCGTTGTTTCCGTCTGCGGCCGACCGGTCAACCAATTCGGGCTGGTCTCTCAGTGCTGTTTCAACGACTTCGGCGCTGCCGTTTTCAATCAGAGAGGCAATCTCCTTGAACGCGGGATCGAAGCCGAATCGATCTCCCATTGTACCCGCAATTATTTCCGCCACGTCCTTAAAACCACGGGATCGCGTGTCTACAAGCAGGCTTGACCAGGTCGAATCGAAAATGACGAGCCCTGGGTCGGCGCCTCTTGCGAGAAGCAATTCCGTCGCTTCGGCGTGCCCATGACGGGCAGCCAGGTGTACTGGCTGGGTGTACCAGTGCATCGCGTTTACGAGTCTTGGGTCTTCATCAAGGATCGACGCAATGGCCGCCATGTCGCCTGCCGCGCTGGCTTTGAACAGATCCCATGCGGCTTCACCGTCAATCCAGTCGGTTTCGCCTCCCCACCTGTCATCATAGTATGGCCGGCCGTGGTCGGGGCCCAAACCCGGACAGATCATGAAACCGGTACGGCACGCGTTGAGATGCACACGGCCCACGAACTTGCCAGGAATGGCCATGCGTGCGGCGCGTTCTGGATACCGTCCACCGATTTTCGTCATGTCACTCCTATACTTTGTCACAATAATGCTCGAAACTAAAGCCACTGGTTCAGTTGCTTCGAGCGCCAAGCTCTTCAAGCGCGCGTGCCGCAACCTGGCGACTTGCCAACGCGGCATGATCCAAGGGTGTTCTACCCTCATGATCACGGGCGTACAGATTGGCGCCGGCTTCGACTAGGGCGCGGATCGTCTCCGTTCCGACACCTCTTGCACTAACCAGGGGCAGCGCGGTACGGCCGGACGTGTCCGTGATATCGGGTTCGGCGCCATGATCCAACAGCAGGCGAACCCGAATTCCGTGTCCGTGATTCGCGTCATGGTGCAGCAGGGTGCGTCCGCCCACCCGCTCGTTGATGTCCCAGCCATGACGGATCATCAGTTCCACCGCCTCTGCCATCGATGCGCTCGGCGTGTGCTTCAGCCCGCCAAGGTTGGGGTTAGCGCCCCTGTCCAGCAGAAAGCGCACGCCTTCCAGGGTACCGAATCGCAGTTGCATCATGAGCGGCGTTTCGCCTGCGCAACCCACAGTATTCAGAGCATTTATATTGGCTCCGCTATCCAGGAGCAACCTTCCGACGGGGATGGATCGCCAGTGATGGATTGCCTGGGCAATCCCCCTGCCGCCGGTGAATTCCGACTGCACGAGTTGTGAATCCTCGGCCAGCAGAGACTGGACGTTTTCGATCCGGTCCGCCATCACTTCATCTCGGAAGTTTCGAACCCGCTCAGGAATCATGAGATCGGCTATAGCCCGGTGCGCCGGTCTATAGCAATGGCCGCAATTGCGGCTGACGAATTCTATTAGCAACGGGTGAGGCTGGTAACCATTGTAATGGGCCAGATGAGAATGAGTTACGACGTAGGCCTTCGCGGAATCTATATCGCCTCGCTCTCACATCGCCAGGAAGGATTCGTCTGATCTAGATACCATACCGGATTAACCCTTCAGGAACAGCGCGGACTATTCCCTGCCCGTCAGTCGGCCACCGATCCAGGCCATGGGTATATAGGCGCCGATCAGGTCCACGCCGATAAACCAGCCTGGTGAGGGCAGCATGATGACGTTGGTAATACCGCCGAGGAGGAACAGGCCGCCAACGGCCATGGAGACTTTCATGCGGTATCCGCCCGCGATCATTACTGCTACGTATGCGCCGACCAGCGTTCCGAGTGCATGGGCCAGGAACGGAAAAACAAAATGCCTGGTCTCGAATAGATGCATAGACGACCCCAGGGACTCCATATCGGTCACGTCGACACCCGGGGGAGGCGGGATAACCATCGGGCTCAACAAGATCAGCGCCATGTTTACGCCACTTCCGATCGCCATGCCTATCAGAAGTGCCAGGATGGTCTTGAAGACTCTGCCCATTTTATACCTCGCAGTTAAAGTTGTGTGTCGGCGCCGTATACCGTGGAATTCATGGAAACGGTGTTTTTAACCTGTTCTACTTCCACCACAAAGCGAACCACCTGTACCATGCTGAATAACTACGAATCGTCGGTTTATTCAATGACCATGGGCATGGTGGCCGGAGTAGGAGGGAAAAGTGTTTCCAGCAGGAGCTGCGCGGCACGGTGTATGCGAACCTCTTTCTCTTTGGCCGCGTCGGAAACCGTGCGGTAGCCCAGGGCAAGTTGCAGCAGCTTAGTCTGAGGGAGGGCTATCTTTAAAGAGCCTGGTTCACGATTCCGAATCACGCGAACCCCGTTTCCCTCGACGCTCAACCCCGCCGACCCCAATTCAGTTTCGAACCACAAACATGTATTTGCGTTCCAAGATGAATATCGCAGACGATATGCCAATTCCGGGCGCAGCGATGAAAGCAATCGAGACAGATCCAGTACGCGACCCATATCCTCCGCGTTTACGTGATATTGAACTTCCCATTCGCTGCCGAAACGACCACAGAATCTGCCAAATGGATGATCGATCGGAAGTCTGAAATGGACCCGTTCAAATCCACTCCTGCGAGCCCGTCTTCCCACAGCGCCGGCCAGTGATTCGAAATCAGCGGACGAACTGCCATTCAATTCCTGGACGAAATAGCGATCACTCCGAGCCCGACACAAGGTGTACCCCGTGATCCGCTGCTGTTGATCCTCCGACAGCAACAGGATTCCCGGCGGTTGTCCATAGTTGATCAGGCTGGCGAATCTCCAGTTCGCATCGCGTACCAGGGTGCCTGTACGGTACCGGTTGTTACGGTTATAAAGCTTTACCAGTGCCGGCTCGTCTCTTTTTAACGCCCGCCGTACATTGCAAAGACTACGGGCTTGCAGCAGGTTTTCCGTTCTTACGGACAGGCGGTAAACCGGAAAAACAACGTCGTAGCCGAACCGGTGATAGAAGCCGGGTATGGCATTCAGCAGGACAATGGAACAACCTTGTTTCTTCAGGAAATCATGGGACGCTTCCATCAGGCAGTGTGCATGTCCCTTCGACCGATGTTCAGGAGCCGTGTAAAGTCCCGCGATTCCTCCCGTCGTTACCCTGGAACGCCCAATGCGCAGCCGCTTCCTGACCAACCTGACCCGGCCCAGTTCCTCTCCATTCCGATCCATGCGGAGGGTCCATTTAAATTCGGCCTCACGACTGGCCAGGATCCTGCCTGGAACCGTTGATCCGCCTGCGAGTCCAACGCCGTGATCAGCCACCGCCGCAGGGTTCCTTCTGGCGTAAATACTGTATAGCCATGTTTCACGGTTGTTAGCGTCTGTGAAGCCCTGTTTGTCGAAAAGCCTGTGCGCATCAAAACTTACAGTACCGTTTCTATACAGGCAAAGAAAACTTGAAATCTGATTTCGTTCGTATCGACATAACCGGCACCCGGCACCGATGCATGATTTCTGGATATTGCGCTTGTCCGCCCACCCGGCCGTGGGTACGTTGATCGGGCAACCTCCGACTCTAACTTGCGTGCGATCGCAATCTGGTCTAGGAATGAAGGGAAATCAGCATGGGAATATACGAAGATCTCGGCGTAAGGCCATTCATCAACGCCGCGGACAACTACACGCGGTTTGGCGGGTCGATCATGTGGCCCTGCGCGGTGGAGGCCATGGTCGAAGCGTCCCGACAGTACGTCAATCTCGTCGAGATGCAGACTCGGGTCGGTGAATCCATCGCCGAAATGACGGGGAACGAAGCCGCGTACGTGAGTTGCGGCGCCGCAGGTGGGATCGCGCTGGCGGTAGCGGCCTGCATGGCTGGAACGGATCCCGAAAAAATCGAACGGCTTCCCGATACCAAGGGCATGCGAAACGAAGTCATCGTGCACCGCTGTGCGCGGTTCTATGAAGACATCGCCATCCAGGTACCCGGCGCGGTGATCGTGGAGATGGGAGACGAGCGAGGCGCTACGGAGGAACAACTCATCGCCGGTATCAACGATCGCACGGCAGCGGTCCTGACCTTCTCCCCCTGGGGTAACATGCTGCCCATAGACCGCATCGTTCACACTGCCCACGCTAGAAACATACCTGTCCTAGTGGATGCGGCATTCAACATCCCGCCCAAGGCCAACTTCCGGACTTTCACCCGTGAACTCGGGGTCGATGCCGTCATAGTCAGCGGGGGCAAGGCTATCCGTGGGCCCCAGACCACGGGCCTGGTCATCGGCAAAAAGTCCATCATCGACGGCTGCATCGCTCACGGCAATCCTAACCGCGCCGTCGGCCGCGTCATGAAGGTAGGGAAGGAAGAGATGGCCGGCATTCACGCGGCGGTGAAGTACATCATGGAACGGGACGAACAAGCGGTCCTTAGGGAAATCAACCGTGCGGGTCTAGTATTAAGGAAGGGACTGTCTACGTCACCATGTGTGAAGTCGATCAGGAGGCGCGGCGACGTGGTTCTCGTCGAACTCGATCTCACGCAGCTTGGTAGTTCAGACCTGGAGTTTGAGCGCTTGCTGCTCGATGGAAAGCCGTCCATCGTAACCTGGTGCAGGAACGGCCAACTGCGATTGAAACTCGGAACGCTGGAACCTGGGGAAGTAGACTGCGTTGCCGGAAGGTTGCGGGAATTGCTGAAAGCATAACAGAATGACGGACTATGTCTTTTTGATATTTGCGTGACCAGGATGTTGAACCCCAATAAAATGTTTCCTCCCATCACTTCCCTGCCCCTTGTCGAGGGGACCTTTCTTTCCCGTCCGAACCGTTTTTCCGTTCACTGCGCAATTGGCGGCCGGGAAACCTACGTGTTTATGCCGAATCCCGGCAGAATGGCGGAATTGCTCTTGCCGGGGGCGGTACTGATCCTGGCATATCACGGCATACAGGATCACCGGAATACGCGGTTTACGGTGATGGCCGTGCGCTACCGTGAACGCATCGTTTTCCTGCACACGCATCTCAACAATCTCGTGGCAAGAACGTTGATCGAAGCCCGCGCGGTGTCCGCATTGAAGAAATACAGGATTGCCGGTGCCGAAGTGACCATGGACGGCAACCGGTTCGATTTCATGCTACAGCACACCGACGGCCCCTTGATCCTGGAAGTGAAATCATGCACCCTGTCGGCGAACGGAATCGCCATGTTTCCCGACGCGGTAACGGAACGCGGGCGCAGGCACCTTCAATCCCTGGCTCGAATGAACGGCAGGGGACAAAAGGGCGCTTTACTTTTCCTTATACACCATGGATCGGCAAACCTTTTTCTACCGGACTATCACACGGATTACGCGTTCAGCCACGCTTTTAGCGGTGTGGAGGACAAGTTGCCCGTCTTAGCAATTTCGCTCGAATGGACGCGGGATCTTCGCTACCGCATATCGAATCCGCAAGTAACGATACCCTGGGATACTATTCGCGGAGAGTGCGTGGACCGGGGGCACTTGCTGCGTGTCGAGCGCGACGGTGAAGATTATAGCGTGTTGCTGACGGGGTATGCAGTCGAGTTGTCGCAGATGGCGGGACAATGCACCGGTACGGTGTTTCCGGTCCGGACCTCGATCGACGATTCAACACGTATGGCCGGTGTGCTGTCCGATCTCTACGGGAATCCATGTGAAAACGCCGATGGCTGGACTTTCAAGTGCAGCCATGATCCTGTCCCGACCTCCAGATTTCAAGAAGCGCTGCTCGACTTCCGCATGCCGCGACGCCTATTGGAAAACCCCGGTTGAAACCACGCCGATCAATACAAAACGACCTACCTGAGCAGCCTCAATATATCTTCCGGGCGATCGTTACGGACCGCGTAGTCCAGCGGTGTTTCTCCCCTTGAAGATTTCGCGGAACGGTCCGCCCCGGCATCCAGAAGCATCTGTACGATCTCCTTGCTGGCGCCCGCGGCGGCAAAATGAAGAGCCGTTTCCCCGTATACGTGGCCGGGGTCCGTGGTCGGCGCGTCGTCGTGGCAGGCCTGGTTTACGATAGCGCCATGGTCAATGAAGAAGCGTACAATTTGCGGGAGGTTGTGCTGGACCGCCACGTGCAGTCCCGTCACCCCGTTCATGGGCTGGGCGAGGTTGATATCTGCACCCGCTTCCAGGTAGAGTTGCATGTACCGCAGTTGTCCGCGGTAGGCGGAGAACGTCATGAGGATGCCCTCGTCGAATCCGGCGTAGTTGACGTCGGTACCCGAGGAAAACAGATATCGCATGATCTCGTAATGTTCGTCGGTCTCCTTCAGTGGTGGTATGTGCGCCGGCGTAATGCACGATACTTCGGCACCACCTTCAACCGCTGCCTTTACCCCTTTGAAATCGCCGTTTTCCACGGCTCGAATCAAAACGCGATTCAGGTCGTCGCGGTCTACCATGGTTCATCCTTTCAATGTCCCGGCCAGTATTGTCGCAGCACCTATTCAAATATGTTCTCAGACCCATCCTGGAATGTAGTAATGAACTCTCCCCGCGTCACCGGAAATTCCGCAGCTTTTGCTGGCCGCCATTCTTCGACAAAGCGCTTGAAAACACGCTGACAATACGGTATAATCTGGTCTACCAAACCGGCAACGCCATTCGTCCTGTATCGAACAGTATCAACCGGTCTATTGTGAATCAACCCCGCACCATCCTGCATGCGGACATGGACGCCTTTTTCGCGGCCATCGAGCAGCGAGACCGTCCCGAATTGCGCGGCAAGCCGGTCATCGTGGGCGGAGATGGACCGCGGTCGGTCGTGGCGACCTGTTCCTACGAGGCGCGCAAGTACGGCGTACATTCTGCGATGCCCGGTATGACGGCCAGGAAACTCTGCCCCAACGGGACTTTCGTGCCGGTCCGGGGAGAGGTCTACGGCGAAGTTTCACGGCAGGTACAGGACGTGTTTCGCCGGTACACTCCCCTCGTTGAACCCCTGTCGCTCGACGAAGCGTTTCTGGATGTTACGGGTTCGTCGCAACTGTTCGGCGACGGCGAAACCATCGCCCGTTCAATCAAGGCGGATGTGCTCAGGGAAACGAGGCTCACCATTTCCGTTGGTGTGGCGCCGTGCAAGTTCGTGGCCAAAGTCGCGTCCGACCTGGACAAACCTGAAGGCCTGGTAGTCGTTCCACCGGAGGGCGTGGAGGATTTCCTGGCCCCGTTGCCCGTTTCGTGCCTCTGGGGCGCGGGTAAAGACATGCAGGAGCGCCTGGAACGTCTAGGATTCAGGACGATTGGGGATCTACAGAAACGCACTTCGGAAGAGTTGCAACGACTGGTTGGCAAGGCCGCGGGTGCTCATTTCGCCAGCATATCCAGGGGGCTGGATGACCGGCCCGTACTGCCGGGAAACGAGGCGAAGTCGGTTAGCCACGAGAATACCTTCGGCACGGACCTGGTTGACCGGGAAGCATGCCACGGGATTCTGGCAGACCAGAGCGACAAGGTAGGACGACGGCTTCGAAAGGACGGACGCCTGGGCCGGACGGTCCGGATCAAGGTCCGTTACAGGAATTTCAAGACGCTTACTCGACAGATGGCGGTGGCGCCGACAGACAATGACTTCGTAGTCGGCAAGGCGGCCCTGGAACTGTTTGACGGGGTATGGGACGGCCGGACAGGCATTCGGCTGCTCGGCGTGGCCGTCGGAAATCTGGTCAGACCCGAAGAACCCATTCAGACCGACCTTTTCCAGGAAGACGACGAAAAGTCGGATCGTCTCGTGCGTGCGATGGACACCATTAGGGACTGGTACGGGCGCCGCGCCATACGTCACGGCGCAACGACTTTGAAGCGGTAGCTTTTCCATTTTCGGGTCGACCATGGGGAATTCGAGGAGAAAATGAAGAAGATCGTCATGACCGTGTTGGTGTTGTTGCTGGCTGCGGCCGCTCTGCTCGCGTACTTTGTCATGCAAGGACCGGACCTTGCCGAGTACGAGCACCTTGAAAATCCTGCGATCTCAACCAGGCCTCCACAGAAGATGATCGTAGTCGAGGCGGTGGGCGATCCCAATGTCGTGGGAGAAAGGGTATTCGAACTGCTCTACGATCTATATTATCAAATCGAGGATGCGCCTCGTTGGCCCCTGCCCGCGGCCCGGGCCCGCTGGCCTGTTTCCCCTGATCTGCCCAGAGAAGAATGGGTAGGTGTCTACGGCATACCGGTACCGGAGACCGTCACCGAGCTTCCGGAATATGAGTCGGAAGCCGATCTAAGGGTCTCGTTGACGACCTGGGAATACGGAGAAGTCGCCGAACTGCTGCACGTGGGTCCGTACGACCGGGAGACGCCGTCCATAGAAAAGCTGAAAGCCTTTATCGCGGAAAGGGGTTATGAAACTACGAGCCCGCACGAGGAGGAGTACTTGAAAAGCCCGGGCATTTTCTTCAGAGGTAACTCCGAAAACTATGTTACCATTCTGCGATATGAAATCAGTCCCGTGGTTGAGGAATCTGCAGATGAGACTGCAGGAGACGTGAATTAGCACTGTAAGTAGAAGGAGGAGTTATGCTTGATCTATCGGTATTGAACTGGCTGGCCATACTCGTAGCGACGGTAGCCGGGTTTGCCCTCGGCGGCCTTTGGTATGGACCGCTCTTCGGCGAGGCCTGGCTGTCCGCGCTCGGTAAGACGGCAAATGACATCCAACCATCGGCGACGCCCTTTGTCATCAGTTTCTTCACCGCCCTGATCACGGCGGTCGTCCTCGCCCTGTTCATCAACGCCACGAACATATCCACACTGGGCGGCGGCGTGATGATCGGGCTCCTGGTGGGTATCGGCTTCATTGCTACGGCGATGGCATCAGACAGCGCATTCGGCGATACGGGTTTGAACCTGTGGTTGATTCAGTCGGGGTACCGTGTGCTCTACAGTGTAATAATGGGCGCGATTCTCGCCGTATGGCGATAGGTCGAACGCTGTCTAGATTAATCCGGGCATATATGCACATGGGCCCATTCGCGCAGGATATCGTCACATGGACTTGGAAGCGCTCCGCAGGGAATACGCATTCGAAGGTCTGAAGGAAGACGAACTGGACGCTGACCCGTTCAAGCAGTTCGATGAGTGGTTCCGAACCGCGGTCGATGCGGAGATCGAACTGGCAGACGTGATGACCGTCGCGACGGCTTCGAGGGCCGGTGTGCCCTCGGCCAGAATGGTCGTACTGCGGGGAGTCGACGAAAGAGGATTCGTATTCTACACGGATTACAGGAGTGCGAAGAGCGCGGACCTGAGGGAGAACCCCCGGGCAGCACTGGTGTTTTACTGGCGTGAGCTCGGACGGCAGATTCGCATTTCGGGCACGGTTCACCGGGTTTCCCTTGATGAATCCTCCGGCTACTTCCACTCGAGACCCTTCGAAAGCCGGCTCTCTGCCCTGGCCTCCAGCCAGAGCGAGGTCATTCCTGATCGCAAGTTTCTCGAAGATCGATTCGAAGCGCTAAAAAAGGAGTATGCGTCGGGTGACGTCCCGTACCCGGAAAACTGGGGTGGGTTCCGCGTTTCTCCCGATGCGTTCGAATTCTGGCAGGGCCGGGAGCTTCGCCTGCATGACCGGATTCGATATACGCGCGAAGCAGGCGGTGCGTGGCATATCGAAAGGTTGTCGCCGTAGAACTATCTGTCGACAGACCGATCACCCATCCTGAGAATAACAGATAAATGGCTATGGATTCAAGAGAACCCATTCGGCTTGGTGTCGTGGGATGTGGATGGGCCGGACACATGGGCTTGCGTTCGGCCCAGGCCAGTGCGCTTCTGGACGTCATAGCCCTGAGCGACCTGGACGAAGAGCGCCGAAACCGAGTGGGCCGGGAAGACGGAGTTTCGCATAGATACGGGCCCTATCAGGACCTGCTGGCCGACGATCGGGTGGAAGCAGTGCTCCTGGCCGTCAATCCACCCGCCCGCTATCCCATGGTCCTCGATGCTATCGACGCCGGCAAGCACGTCCTCGTTCAGAAACCACACGCTACCTGCGCCAGGCATATACTGCAGTTCAAGGAAGCGGCCGGTCGCGCCGGCGTGACGTTGCAGTTCTGCTATTTCATGCGGCACAGTCCCTTAAACCGGCAGATTCGCGTCGCGTTGAACCGGGGCGGAATAGGCGAGCCCTACCACGCCCGCATCTTCTTGAAATTCAATCACAGAGCGTCGGTTGGCAGTCCCGAAGGATGGACCCACGTGTATGGCCAGAAGGGCGGCGCGCTCGGGCAGCACGCTTCCCATGAGCTGGACCTGGCCTGGTGGTGGATGGGCTGCCCGGAACCCCAATGGGCTTTTGCTGCCAGGCACGTTGTCGAGCCCCTCTACGATGGACCGGAAGGCCCGGCCGAAGACTATTTCTCGGGCCTGGCGGGATTCGACGGTGGTAAGACCATCCAGATCGACTGCTCCCGCTGGTTGCATTGCGATACCCCCACGATCGTGGAAGTGTATGGTCGCGACGGGGCTCTTTCTCATGGTCAACTGTGGGAATTGAAGGATGGGAAGTTCACAGGCCGAAAGATCGAAGACGAATCAGACGTGCCCCACACGGTTCCTCCGAAAGATGGATTACCCTTCTATCATGAAGTAGAACACTTTGCACGGGCTATATCCGGTCGTGTCGATCCCGATGTCGACGCGGACGACGCCTATCGATTCATGCTGCTGCTCGACGCCATGTACGAGAGTGCCCGGAAGGGTGAGAAGGTGTATATAGGTTGAACGGGCAGGTGAAGTGCGCAGTCTCTCAAAGCGTCAAACGAGGTTACTGGTGGCTGGCATCCGGCCTGTATTTCTGCCGTCGGTCAGTGGGCGTGCGCCCACTGCACCAGCAATGCCATCAGCGAGATACCAAGGATTACCAGGACGAACTTGATCACGCGGTCATGGTCCCGCGTAGGCATGGGCTGGTCGTCGCTTCCAGCGAGTACGCTCATCACGTATTTCGCGACGCGCACGTTACGTCTGGACAGTTCAGCATCAATTATGTTGACAGTCGCGACGTAAATAAACGTACCCGCAGCAAAGGCGTTGAAACTTCCTTCGATCAAGGTCGTGACCGTTTTGCTCTCCTCCAGGGCCATGTGGACCGCCATCCCGACAAGTAAACCCAACGGTGTCATCGATACGAAGACAGCCAGAATGGGTTTCTGCCGTATCTTCTCGATCCCGGTCCTGTGTACACTTATCATCAGGGCGAAGGCGGCCGATCCCTTATGACAGAGAATACCAAGCAATATGATGACCAAACCCGACAGGTGTGATTCGATGCCGAGGGAAATGCCCGCGATGACGGAATGGATCGACAGTAGAACGAGCAGCACGTAGGGGTAAATGCAATCTTGCGCTGCATTCTCTTCATGGTCGGAATCGTGGTGATCCCCATAGATAACACGATCGATCAATAGTAGGGCTCCCAGGCCCAGTGCGGCCAGCAGCCCGGCCAGCGGATAGTCCGTGACCCCTTTGGAGCTTTTCAATACCCTCCGGTAGCAAATGAATGAATCCAACGCCGAGAAACAACCCGCCCGCGAAGGCGTTTCCCAGCGAGAAAAACCGTTGGCTGGATTCATATCGGGCGACGTAGAGGGGAATCATCCCGCCAATCACGGCGATGGCGACGATCGCAACGGCGGATACCAATTTGAAGGTCAACAGGGACATAGGGTTTTTCCTAAGGGGCTTGCCTGCTTAGACCCAGCGGGTTAAAAACGGGCTGGCCCGTCGTGCCGACAGTGTCTATCCCGGAGGACGCTGTGTGGCCAGGGCCAGGGTATTGCCGGACGGGTCTTTAAAAAAGGCCATCCATTCCTCGTAACCCGCCACTCCGAAAGTACCCTGATCGTCCCGGTAAATGGCACGGGGTTCACTGGTAAACTCGATGCCCTTTGCTTTCAACTCTTCATGTGCGGCAGTAATGTCGTCCACCCAAAAGTAAATGGTGGACCTGGGGGCTGCTCGTTCAAAGAGCAGCCTGGTACCTAGGAAATCGAAGAACAACAGGCTCGGCGGACCTTTGAAATGGGCCAATAGCCTGGCGCCGAGGGTATCTTCATAAAAAGTCCTGGTTTCATCCAGGTCACGGGACAGTACGGCGACCTGGTGGAGTTTTTCGATTTTCATATTAAGCCTCCGTGCCCGATCAACGACCCTTTTCATTCCGTTGGAACGAAGTGGTCCTTGCGTCAGGTTTAAAGAAGCCGGGTAATGTCCGGACCGCGGCCGACTCTCACGGCTACTTCACGCGGTGTTTCATTGTTGACATTGGTAAGGGTCCGACTACATCCGAAAGCGATCATTGCCTCGATTACTTTCGGTACGTTCCGTTGAGCGGCCATGTGCAGCGGCGCGTCTCCCTGGTAGACCGGACCCCAGTCCGACTGAACGCCGATTCCCGCCTTTAAGTTCGGATCCACGCCGCAATCTTTAAGTATACGAATGGTTTCCAGGTGATCCTTCAATTGTTCATCGCCCGGAATGACTTCCGCGGCCGAATGTAGAGCAGATGAGCCGTTATGGGGGTTGATCTGAAGGGGATCCGCTCCCATGCCGATCTGCATCTTCAACCTTTCAGGATCAATATGCCAGACCGCGAAGTAGACCGGTGCGCCGCCGTTGTCATGCCACAGGTTGATGTTCGCGCCGTGGTCGATCAGATACCGCGCAATGGGTTCTTCCCGGCACAGGCAGAGCGGCCGGCCGTGGATGTTGTCGATATTCGGGTCGGCCCCTGCTTCAACCAGAAGTTTTACCATGTCGAAGTTGATCCTTCGCTCAACCTGCCGCCAGTCGATCTGCTGCTGTGGCGGTCCGCTTACCGCAAAGGCCAGGGTGGCGACAGGGAAGCGTCCCGAGCGATAGGGATCGTCGAAGGCTTCGTGTTGGAAATCGACGAGTGACGGCTCTTCGGCCAGCATTTCGGCCATGAGTTGGAGGTCCTCGGCGAATACGGCGCCGATCCACTGTTTTTCCTTGTCAAATCGCATTTGGATCTCCCATAATTACAACGAAACATGGTTAGTACCGCCGGGTGTGGCTGTCAATGTAAACGTGAACAGACCTGTTGGTATGCCGGTTAGGTTTGCTGATTCCGTGAAGATATAACTTTCCATGCCCTATGGAGGTTCGCCGTCGGCATTTCCCGCGATTGCCTGTAACGTCAATCTGTTTGTTCGGCACTTTGTCTACATGAGCGCTCGATGAAAACTACGTTGGCCACGATAAATGAAGAGTTTTGCATTGATATCGAACGGGAGTACGGGTTCCCGGTCGATCGCGTCTGGGCGGCCATATCCACTGGAGAAGGGATCTCGGCGTGGATGAAATACGAAGCCACGCTGGAAAGGCGGATCGGCGGAAAGATTTTCGTGGATTTCAAGTCAGAGGGCAACCTGGAAGGCGTGGTCTGCGAATGGGAACCGGAACGCGTGTTCGCCTATACCTGGGGTCTTTCCGTGGTCAGGTGGGTGCTGGAACCCAGTGAAGGCGGCACGCGGCTTCGATTTACGAATTCCCACGTCACTCCTGATATCCTGATGGGTTTCGCCGCCGGCTGGCACGCTTTCATCGATCACCTGGGACCTTGCCTCGCGGGAAAAACCGTGGAAGACCGTTACGAAGAACTCATGAAAACCTATGGGGATCAATACGGTCATTTGCTGGATGACTCAGGGAAATCTATAGAGGAAGAATAGACTATGTCCAATTCATCAAATGGCAGTGCGTTTACCGTGGCCGAGCTTTGCCAGGCATCGGCTGATGGCGATGTGGATCGTATCAACACGATCCTGGCAGTTGCGCCGCACCTGGTGGGTATAGACACAGCGTCCTACGACGAGCACCGTGCTCTTCATCACGCCGTGATCAACCGTCACGCGGAAGCGGTTTCGGCGCTCATGACGGCCGGCGCCGACCCGAACCAGGGTGTATATCCTCACAGGACTGCTTCCACGCCCCTGGTCATGGCCAGGGATCGCGGTTTCAATGATATCATCGAAGTGATTAACGGGGAACTGGAGCGTCGGCGCGAAGCGAATCTGTGTCCTAACCTGACTGTTTCACCAGATGTCGTGCTGCTCGCCGAGATGGTAGCCGCTGGCGACGTGGAAGGCGCGATCCGGGATATTCATAAATCCCCCGAACTGGTGGATGTTTGCGACGAGCATGGCGATACGGTCCTGCACCACGCGGCCCGCCACGGTCATTCCGGTCTCGTTCAGGCGCTGCTAATGCTCAATGCCGACTCCGGCAAGACCAACCTGGAGGGGCATACCCCGCTCGAGTTGGCCGTCGAACACACGGCTACCACGGACCGGCGGCTGGCAGAAGGATGTTTCATGGCCGCCGGTATACTCATGACCGCAGGCGCTCCAAGGAGCCTGTGTACGAACGTCATGCTGGGAGACGTCGAGGCCGTGCGCCAGATCGCGGAAAGCCACCCCACCCTGTTCGAACCCGATATGGAATCCGAATCACACCTGCTGGGGTTTGCCGTCCGCCACAATCGGTACGACATGGTGAAGTTGCTGCTCGATCTCGGCATGGACCCGGACCAGCGTTATCGCATCAGTTCCCTGGAGGAGGAAACGTACAACTGGGGCGAACCCTTGTGGATCGCTGCGGGGGACGGCATGTACGAAATCGCGCAACTGCTTCTGGAACGCGGTGCCGATCCCAACGCCGCCGTTTATGCGTCCGGCGATCCCATGAGCCGCGCCTACAACAACCGGGACGATCGCATGAAACGGCTACTCTACCGGTACGGGGGATCAATGACCCCGGAGGGAGCGGCCCTGGAATGCGATACCTCCGCGGCAGTCATGGCGCTTAAGCTCAAACCGGAACTGGTGGAAGGCATCCTGTGGGGAGCCGCCTGCGGCGGTGATCCCAGCGTGGTAGGAGTGTGCCTGAGCAGTATAGACTGGGCTTCGGACGATCCACGCTGGTACGGTCTGATTATCCAGCCCATCCGGATTTGGCCGTGCAATCCGCATCGCAAGTTCAGGGAATTCGATCGTTCCGTCTTTCCCGAAATGGTCCGGATGATTCTCGATCGCGGTGTGGACCTGAACGTTAAGGGGCGGCGCGAGACGTCGCTTCTGCATCATGTCGCGGCGACAGGAAAAGTCTGGGGCGAGCCGGTTCTGCGGGACGACGAGCGCGCCGCTTTCGCTCGCATGTTTCTCGAATATGGCGCTTTACTCGACGCAAGAGACACACTACTTCATTCCACGCCCCTGGCCTGGGCGGCTCGCTGGGGCAGACGGGAACTGGTCGAACTGTATCTGCAACACGGCGCAGACCCGCAGCCCGATGGAGAATCCTGGACGACTCCGCTCGCCTGGGCGGAACGGTACGGTCATGCGTCCGTCGATAACCGTCTGCGGGAAGCCGGCGCCGTTTCCTGAGCGCACAGATGGCGGAAGGCAAAGGACTTAACGCGGAACGGAGCAGGGTTTAACCTTGTAATACCTACCGCAATAGCGACTATTGCTTACCCTCCTCGAGGACTTGGTGGTCTATCTTGGTCAGGATGCCAGTGGGTGGCAGCGACATGGGTGATGCCATCTTCCGTCGTGATGTAATAGACGGTCAGAATGGTACCGTCACCCAATTCCGCTGAGATCGGATAGCCCACATCCGCGCCGCCCATCCGGGCACGCTTTTCCGGAGGCCACTCATTCGATAAACCACCGCCGTCATCCCGGAGCACGTATAAGTGGTCTGTGTCCCAGGTGCGTCCGCCGTCCTCACTAATTAAGGCCCGTATACCCATCGGGGCACGGCGATAGCCGTAGGTACATAGAATACGTCCATCACTTAATTTGAGCAGGTGGTTCGGATAGCCCTCAAATGACGTCTCTACAGGGCAGGTCCAGGTCTTACCGCAGTCTTCGGACCAGACTTCCAAGGTGTAGAACCGGTCCTTATGATAGGTATGCTTAACAACACCCGGCGCCCAGTAACACGTCGAGCGGATATGGCCTAGGACACGGTTCGGCTCAGTCTCTACCAGTGCCCATTCGCTGCTGATACGCGGCACAGCCTCATGGAGATGCCAAGTCTCTCCGTCGTCGCTGGACCGGAATATGAGACAATCGCCCCCGCCCCCGGCTCGCATCGTGTATATAGGAAACAACCACGTACCGTCTTCGAGTACTATCCCGCGTGGAAAACCGACTGTGAATTTATAGCCCGGCACGGTCCAAGTGCGCCGATCCCAGGAATGTCCCTCATCCCGGGATCGTATCATCGACAGTTGATGCCCCGTTATTATCAACTTTCCTGGAAAAAGGGACGTGTACGTCTCATCCTCTACGAAACTCAGGCCCCGAGCCTCAGCTTCCTCCCGACGGTCCAGTGTCCAAATTTCTGGTCCCACCGAGCCCACCGCCATAAAGGTTCCGTCGGGTAAAATGCCGGAGAGCCTGTCGTACCGCTCCCGCGGCGATGTACCAGGCCAGTTGGGTGGCAGCGAAGGATCTTCCGACTGCGTCCAGGTTCGTCCGTTGTTGCGGGACAAAAACGTCAGCCAGTCTGCCAAACCGTAGTGATCCCCGAAAGGCGAAGAGAGACAGCCGATCGTCAACCGCCCGTCCGGAAGTTGAGTCAATACGGGGAACGCGTTGTAGCGTCCCTTTTCTTTCAAAATGATACTGTGTTGCATGGTTAACCTTGATTGTGCATAAATCCTGCGGGAAAAGCGCATGAAGCGAGGATGATTTACTGGCGTAAGACCTTTTTATCAATGTATTAAGGGGGTATCCAAGCAGATAACTGCTACCCCTTTCGACAGAAAAAGAAAGGCCCCTGCCAGTAAGACGAAAGAAAAGGATTTGCACGCGCGCGTCAACGGCAATCTGGAGATCGATTTCGCCCCCGAAAGCCTGACTTCCTACGGTGAACCGGGGCCTGTCCAGGGACCGGCTGTGGGTAATTCCCAATGGTATCGATCTCGACCGGTTTTCCGCCCAGGAAGAGCCGGGTTTAAGGTACTCGGCGCGAGAGTTCCTGGTGGAGTACTGCGGGGCCGCCCACGTGACGGATGACGCTTTTCTTATCTGTAGCGTAGGCCGACAGGTGCCGCGCAAGGGATTCGCCTGGTTCGTCGAGCACGTGATGCCGGTGCTGCCTGAGAAAGTACACTATTGTCTCGCGGGTTCAGGCCCCGAGGCGGAGCACATTCTGGACACGGGTTTTCCACTTCGAGGCGTAACCGTGGTTATCGACATTTGATTCACTTTTCCTTATCTTGTCTCTGGTCTTCTGCGCTCATATGCCGGCAAGATAGGCTTTTATTGTTACCATTGAGTGAAATGCACGTTGAGAAACGGTTAAATTAAGACTACCGTTCGATGACAGAACCTGGAGAAGGGGGGATAGACCGATGTCCACTCCCCGTGAACCCGGCGGTCAGACGGCCCGGAACGGCGAGACGGCGGAGGAACGACTGCGAACCGCCATATGGCAGGTTGACCCGGAGCAGGTCGAAGAAGTCCTGTCCCGGGAGCCCGGAATCATCAACAAGGCGGTGGCCCATCCGCGCTGGGGAGGCCATCCCGTGCCGATTCAATTGGCGGCCGAACGCGGGAATACGAAGGTCATCGAAGTACTATTGCGGAATGGAGTAGACCCGAACCACGGCGCCGATACCTACGGGGGTTGGAGCGCCCTGCACCTCGCCGCGTACTGGGGACATCTGGAGGCCGCCGCTCTTCTGCGGGACCGCGGCGCCAGGGTCGACATTCACGCCGCCTGTCTGCTGGATGACGACTCCGCCGTTCGTGCGATTCTTGCAGATGATCCAGAAGCGGCCGTCCGGCCGGACCTCGGCGGAGTACCACCCCTCCACGTGGCCATGTCAGTCGGAACGGCCAGGTTGCTTCTCGATCACAAAGCGCAACTGAATACACTCGACAGCGAGGGCAACACGCCGTTGGGCGCGGCGCTCAGTCGCGGGGAACGATGCCGCGCGGTCGCTGAGTTCCTGATAGCTCGCGGCGTGCCGGCCGACCCGTGCCAGCTTGCGGCGCTGGGGCGAACAGACGATCTCCACCATGTACATAAAAGAGATGGGGGCGTCACAGGATATTCGGGGAAGATCGGCGTCCACACCGTGGTGGGCACGCCACTGCACGCCGCGGTGCAGCATGGACGGGAGGTTACGGTCCGGGCGCTGCTGGGCTGGGGAGCGGATGTGAACGCCCGGGCGGATTCCGGGCAGACGCCCCTGCATCTATGCGGGAACCGGGAGATCGCGGAGTTGCTCGTCGAAGCCGGCGCCGATCCGGCCGCGACAGATTATGAACACGGCACGACGCCGCTGGTATGGGCGGAAGTGGGGATTGAAATTCACGGTCCGACACCTGCGAGAAAGGCCCTTGTATCTTTCTTGAAAGGTGTTACGCCGGTACGGAAGGACTAGCGGTTTCCAGCACCGAGACGATGCATGCCTTGTCGGGACGCTTCATTCGGCGGGCGATACCCAGCGGGGTTTTACCCAGCCGGTCTTCGCAGTAAGGGTTTGCCCCATGGGAAAGCAGCAATTCCACGGACTTTACCATGTCCGCCCTGGGACCGGCTTTCAATGCGTAAAACAGGGGTGTTTCGCCTTGGTCGCTTCGCCCGTCCACCGGGGCGCCGTTGTCCAATAACACCTCCATGACCCCCGTGAATCCCGCCTTGGCGGCAAAATGCAGCGCCTGGGCGCCCCGCAGTTGCGTATCGATCCGGGCCCCCTTGTCCAACAGAGCCTGCACGTAGCCGGGATCGTCCCGCTGGCTGTTGTTTCCCGTACAGGCCGTCCGGATCCAGTTCCCATCGGGATAGTTCACGTCGGCGCCGTGGTCCAACAGGAGCGCCGATATTACCGAATGCAGGACCCAGCGGCCGCAGCCTATTCGCGAGGCGTCGGCGCCGCGTCGAAGCAACATACGGAGCAGGTTCGTCATACCAATTCCAGCGGCGTAACTGACCAGGGTCGTGCTGTTTACGCCGGTTTCAGCTCCCTTTTCAAACAGGAACCTGGCGACGTGTTCATGGCCACCGTACACGGCGTGGTGCAACGGAGTCACGGGCAGAAAATCGCAGGCGGGGTCATGCGCGTTGACCAGGCCGGGTAATTCCTCGAGCAAAGTGGAAACCCTTTCCATGTCACCGAGGAAACAGGCGCTGAATACATCGTAGACAGCCCCCCGGTCCAACAGGAAACCGGCCGTTCCGTCCTTCTTCTTGCTTAGCGCGGCACAGTGGGCGGTCATCATGATGTCACTCGAGTGAGCCGCCGGAAGATTTACATCCACCCCCCTGTCCAGTAGCAAGGCTGCTATCCTGGTATGGCCCCGTAACGCCGCTTCAACGAGTATGGTCGCTGCGTGACGTGGATCATTGAGTACCGCGGGATCCTCGTCCAGGGATCGTTCCAGGGCTTCCACCTGCCCCCTGGCCGCCATTTTCGCCGGTTGTCTCAGTCTCTTCTCCCTGTGGCATCTCAATTGCCGCGGACTCTGGACAGGCGTTTCCTCGTTGACGAGACCGCGGGCGAGAGGACCCAGCGTGCTCAGCACTTCGTTTACGAGGTGCTCGTCCCCTACGTGCTCACGCAGAGAAGCGGTCATGTGCGCCAGCCAGCGCTCCGCGGACTCGCTGGTGATGTGGATATGGCCGTGCCGGTTTCGCATCCCGCCGCAGGCGTGGTGATGGGTATATCCCGGCTCTCCGCCCATCCATTCTTCCGAAAAGGCCTTCTGTTTCATGCGTTCGGAAGTCAGCGTGCGGGTAAACATAGGACGCAGATCGGGGGCGTTTTCGATGCGGTCATACAGGCCGTCGATCACGCATGCAATCACCGATCGTCCGCCGATCCGTTCTATCAGGGTCGGATCGGGCCTCAGGACGGTCGCGAGATGGCCCCGGTGGGCCAGGGCGGCTCGAACTGCGGCATGGTCCCGATCAATTGAGGTGAAGGACACGAGGTTTTCCTTCAGAAACGCACCGAGTGTTCCGCTGAAGCTGGTCATTCAAACCGTAAGAAGGGCCAGGAAGCCAGTTGTCATGTAAATGCTGTCGCGGCCGGGTATCAAGGGTTTTCCATGCATACAACCGGGGGCTTTGTGCGTTGACGCGGGCTCCGTAGTTCGTTATATAAACGCGGATGTCCCCATAGCCTTCTGCGGGTTTAAGGAACGCCTAACAAGAAAAACCTCGATGAATCACACCGGTCACTATCTGCGAAGTCACTTGAGCCATGAACATTTCGCCGCATCATAGCAAGACAAGCGGTACCGCCTCAGACCCTGGGATCGAAACCACGGGCGCAGACGTGGGATACCTGCTCCATGTCTTTCATCGTACCGTGAACGGCCGCGACGTCATTTGCGGTGTCGGTAAACTTCAGTGTGGCCAGTCATTCCAGTTCAGGGATGACCGGGTCCCGCCAACGTTCTACGTGCGGGTCTCCGAAGAAGCGGCGACCATCGGCCGAATCCGCTCAGAAGAGATTTCAGCCAGGGTGATCCCCTCGGAATATACCACCATGGACGGCGAACCGGTGGTCGGCGTGCAGTGCGATCGCGTACGCGATCAGCGCAGCCTGGTGAAGGCGCTGGATTCACAGGGTACCCGGACTTACGAAGGTGACATACCCTTCGGCAGGCAATATCTCATCGGTCATGGCCTTCGAGGCGGTGTCAGGATAAACGGTTCCTGGGCACCCGGCGACCGGGTGGACCGTGTTTACAACAACCCGTCCCTTGAACCCGCGTACTGGGAACCCGCTTTCCGTGTGCTAGCCCTGGATATCGAAACGGATCCCGATGCGTCCACGATTTACGCCGTGGGCCTGGTCCTGTCGGATCCCACGGAGACCAGCGACGCAGAAGAGATCCACATGGTCGGCGAACCCGCCTCCGAAGATCCTCCGGAGCTGGTCTGCTGGTCCGACGAGGCTTCGATGCTGCGCGGGGTGTCGGCCCGGATACTGGAAATGGATCCCGACCTGCTCACGGGATGGAACCTGGTCGACTTCGATTTCAAGGTCCTGCAGAAACGATGCAAAGACTTGAACGTAACGTTCCAGCTCGGACGGACGGATGATCGATCCTGGTATCGTTCCGGTGAAGTATGGGGCGGCAGCACCATGGTCATTCACGGCCGCCAGATCCTGGACGCCCTCCATCTCCTCCGCGGAACGCTGCAGAGGTTCGACGACTACAGACTGGACACGGTAGCCAACGCCATCCTGGGCCGGGGCAAGCTCCTTGAAGAAGACGCCGGGACTTCGCGGGCGGATAAGATCACAGAAGTCTATCGGGAGGATAGAGCGACATTCTGCGCCTACTGCCTGGAGGATGCCCGGCTGGTACTGGATATCCTCGAGGCGGAGGGCTTAATCAACCTGACCCTGCGCAGGGGACTGCTCACGGGCTTGCCCCTTGAAAGAGCCTGGGTGAGCGTGGCCGCCTTCGACAATATCTACATCAACGCGCTCCATCGCCGGAATATGGTGGCGCCGACGACCGGCGTCGACCGCACGCCCGGAGCGGGCGCGCCCGGCGGCCTGATCATTCCCTCCAAAGCGGGTCTTTACCGCAACGTATTCGTATTCGACTTCAAGAGTCTCTATCCGTCCATCATCCGGACTTTCAACATCGATCCCCTGGCGCATATCGAGGCGCGGGAAGAACATACGTATGGGGATCCCGGTGCGCCGGGTCTCGAGTCAGTGGGCGAGCATCCGCAAGAATCCCTCGAAGCCCCCAACGGCGCACGGTTCTCCCGCAAGCCGGGCATACTGCCTTCCATGCTGGAACAGTTCTTCAAAAGTCGCGAGGAAGCCAAGGCAAGCGGGGACGACCTTGCCTCGTTCACCTACAAGATCGTCATGAATTCCTTCTACGGCGTGCTGGCCTCGGCGTCCTGCAGGTTCGCCGCGCCCCAACTGGCCGGAGCGATCACGGAGTTCGGGCACTACATATTGAAATGGTGCCGTGATGAGCTGGAAAAGGACGGATGCAGGGTTCTGTATGGAGATACCGACTCACTGTTCGTTGATCTTAATTCGGCGTATCCCGCGGACTCGACCGGGGCCATGGAACTCGGGCGGCAAGTATGCGATCGGATCAATGCAAGGTTGGCCGATCACGTCATGGAACGATACGGCGTGTCCTCTTTCCTCGAACTCGAACTTGAAAAACTCTACCACCGGTTTCTGCTTCCATCCATGCGGGGCGACAGCGAACGGGGCCGGGCCAAGGGATATGCGGGGCTGCGTCGAGGGGAGGAGGGCGACCTGATTGAAATCGTGGGCATGGAGGCCGTCCGGCGGGACTGGACCGACCTGGCCCACCAGTTGCAGGCCGTACTGCTCGACCGGGTATTTCACGAGGTGTCAGGCGCGGAGATCGAAGAAGAGATCTTCAACTGGGTCCAGGAGGTGCAGACCGGTCAAAAGGACGAACTGCTCGTATACCGTAAGAACCTCCGGAAGCCGGTGGAATCCTACACCCGATCGGTTCCGCCCCACGTGAAAGCAGCCCGCCTCATGGAAAACCCTACCGGTGTCATTCGGTACGTGATCACGCGGGACGGACCGCAGCCGGAAGGACAGCTTACAGCTCCGATCGACTACACCCATTACATTGAGAAACAGATCCGGCCCATCGTCACGACCGTTTCCCAGGCGTACGACCTGGACGTCGAAACCGCCATATCGGGCCGTCTCAACCTGTTCGGAAATACCTTGAAAACCGGTCGGTTAGAGGTAGATTCAACCGAAGTTACGCGTACGTAGTTCACTCGAGAATGGAAGACTCTTGCAAAGATTCGAGACGGTGCAGGAATACCTGGCGGGCCACGACGAATGGAAACCACTGCTGGAGCGGTTACGGACCGTGCTGAATAAGACCGATCTGGAAGAGACGGTCAAGTGGGGGCAGCCTTGCTATACAACAGGGGGCAAGAACGTGGCGGGTCTCGGTGCATTCAAGGAATTTGTCAGCGTGTGGTTCTTTCAGGGTGCGCTGCTGCGCGACGAACACGGCGTGCTGGTCAACGCGCAGGAGGGTAGGACAAAGGCCATGCGGCAGTGGCGGTTTAAAAACGAGGGTGAAATCAATAAAGACCTGTTGCGGGCCTACGTAGAAGAAGCCATCGAAAACCAGAGACAGGGAAGGGAGATCAAGGCCGACCGGAAAAAGCCTCTTGAGATTCACGAGTCACTGGCCGCTGCGCTGGCCGCAAACAAAAAGGCCGGTGAACAGTTCGACGCGCTCTCCCCGGGGAAAAGGAGGGAGTACGCGGAATACATCGCCGAAGCCAGGCGAGAAGACACCAGAAACAAGCGCCTGGAGAAGATCATGCCCATGATCCTCGCCGGGCAGGGGCTTAACGACAGGTACAGAAGATAACCCGCAACAGTTGAACTACGCACCACAAGTGGATCGCAGTCTTTAACCATTGCACCAGCACAAGGGAGAATAACCATGGCTAATCCCGTCGTACATTTCGAGATCGGCTGCAGGAATCGTGCAGAAACCCAGAACTTCTACAGCAGCCTTTTCGACTGGAAAATGGAGTCCCATGAGCATGCATCCATGGTTATTCCAGAGGATGAAACGGGTATCGGGGGGCATATTTCAGCGCTTGGGCATGAGCCGCACAACTACACGCTGATCTATGTGCTGGTCGACGACCTCGAAGCATACGTTGCGAAGGCCGAAGAACTGGGCGGATCTTCAGTGGTACCTCCCACCGAGGTGCCGGGCATGGGACATTTCGCCTGGATATCGGACAACGAGGGAACCTGCGTCGGACTCTGGAAGTCCCTGGAATCCTGATAGGGTAGCTTTAACGCCGGATCCGGACACCTGGTTTATCAGCGCGCCGACCCGCTGGACAAAGGATAGTCAGACTACATGACCGCGGTTTTCACAGTTGCGGATGAAGGTACGATCATCGACTTCGAGGCTACCCTGGATCGTTACCAGCGGTATGGCAGCGACCTCGCCAACAGCTTTCAGGACGGCGTGTTCCGCAAAGTCGTTCGAATGCCGAAGTCACCCTGCCTGTTTGAGTTGTATCGATCCGGAAAGAAGATCGAACTGGCTTTGAAATCGAATGATACGGCGAGTGAGTCGGCCCGATCGGTTATCGACGCTGCACTCATGGCAGCGAAGAAGATCCTGGGCCTGTCCTTTCCGCTGAAGGAATTCTACGCATTCGCATCGGGTGACCCGGTGCTATCCGCGTCGATCCGGGCTCACCAGGGTCTCAGGCCAAATCTGCAGGTCGACCCCTTCGAGATGCTTGTCGCATCCATCACGGCCCAGCAGATCAACCTCGGATTCGCTTACACGGTGCGCGGCCGATTAGTGGCCGAGTACGGGGAGAAACTGCAAGTCGATGGTGAAGAATACTTTGCCTTCCCGACCCCCGAGATCCTGGCGGATCTGCAGCCGGGAGACCTTTTGCCCCTGCAGTTCTCCAGGCAGAAGGAACGATATATCCTGAACCTGGCTCAAGCCATCCGGTCCGGCGAAATAGACCTGGATCGTCTGGCCGAACTGGACGACGCCTCGGTTCAGGAGAAACTGACTGCCCTGGTGGGAATAGGGCGATGGACGGCGGACTGGTTCCTTGCACGTTACCTGGGAAGAGGCCACGCCATCGCCGCGGGCGACCTTGCGGTAAAGCGTTCCATTGAGCGGCACTACTTTGATGGTGAGCGTGTATCCGAGGAACGCATTCGGGATTTCGCCGCCAGGTGGGGAGACTATACGAACCTGGCCGTACAGTACCTCCTGGTAGATTACGGTTCCGGTGGGACTTGATCAGACGAATTTATGTTCAGAACTGACCCGGTCCTGCACGATGTGCCAGAGCACTCCAGCCGGGTCGATCAGGTGGATTTGACGTAATCCCCATGGATACTCCTGCGGTTCTTTCGCCCGGACACCGGCATACCGATCGACGAGACGGGCGTCCACGATGTGACGCCACCACGCGTCCAGATCCGTCACTTTCAGCTGCATCATGAAGTTCTCCGCCCAATCCTTCTGATTGTAGTTCTGCAGAAGGAAGCTGAACCCTTCGATACGCAATTCCTTGACTTCGTCCTCGGCCCACACCACCTCGAATCCGAGATCCTCGTAGAAACTGGTTGAAGTAACATAGTCCCTGGACGGGACGAAGGTCCTGAGTTCGGTTACCTTGCAGTCATTCATCGCACGCTTCCTTTTCTCCAGCGCCTGGTGTGGCATGAGGTAGATCACTCTCCACGACTCAACCGCAGGTCGACCGGTTTCGCTCTGAGCCGGTTTCCAGCACTGGAATCTGATTTAAATTGTAACGGCAGACCTTGAAAACAGTACTAATGTATAACGACTGCAAACGAATATGTTGGCAGACTAATATAAACGTTAATTTATGACTGAAGAACTCAAGAAGTGCATCCGGATATCATCAGACCTTTCGGTGCCGGATATGGATCGTAGCCTTGCATTCGGCAAGCTGGTAATGTACTTCCAGGACATGGCGTTCGGTTACGCGCTGAGCCTCCTCGGCGAACGTCATATTGCGGAGGATGCAACGCAGGAAGGTTTTGTAGCGGCCTGGCAGAACATAAAATCGCTGCGTGAGCCCGACTCGTTTCCAGCCTGGCTGCGTCGCATCGTGCAATGGCAGTGTTACCGGTTCCAACGAAGCCGAGTCCAGGTTTTCGAGCCATTGAGGGATGACATCCATTCAACGGACGAAAGTCCCCTGGATCAGGTTTCCCGTGTAGATATCGCCGCCAGGGTCCGTGCGGCGATTGACGCGCTGCCGGATTCGTTGAGGGAAGTTACGTTACTGCGTTATATTGGCGACTATTCCCCATCTGAAATCGCAGGCTTTATGGATTTAAACGCGGGCACAGTACGCAAGAGGCTGTATGAAGCGCGACGGAAGTTGAAACCTGCGCTGCTCCGCGTCCTTTCTGATGACTTGAACCACTATGCGCCGTCCTCGGACGGTAAATTCGGAGATAGAGTGATGAAATGGATTCGACCCGATTTCACGAGCGAGCAAGGTCATTTCATGGACGGCGAGCCGGACAAGGTGTGGGAGATGCTGCTGGCTTCGGCGGAAGGAGATCTCTCCAGGATCAAGAATCTATTAAAGGCAGAGCCCGGGCTGGCAAACTGCAACTGGGCGTACTACCAGCCGCTCCACTTCGCCGTCAGGGAAGGGCACACGGAAGCGGTTCGCGTATTGCTCGACCAGGGTGCGGCTCCCGCTGCGGCATCGGGACTCGAGTACCATGTACCGCCGCTGGAACGGGCCCGGGACCGTGGATACGACGAAATATCCAGTCTGCTGACGGAGGCGATTGCGAAAAGATACGAAGCTCCTCCAGTTGGCCAGCGCGCCTGCGAGATCGTTCGGGAGGACGACCTGGAAGAAGCCCGGGCGTTTTTCGATACCTCGCCGGAGCTTGTAAATGCCGGAGATGAACGGGGCAACCGGCCGCTGCACGTGGCCGTGGAGGAATACAACCTGGAAATGACGGCCCTGCTTCTGGATAAAGGCGCCGAACCGGATCCAGTCCGTTGGGATAGGTGCAAGCCACTGCACCTGGCCGTGTTTCGTGCCAGGAAAAGTCAGGGACGCAGCAACCCGCTATTGACTGGATACCTGATTGCAAGAGGAGCGGAATACAGCATGACGGTTGCATGCGCCCTTGGAGACGAAAGGCGTGTGCGTGAACTTCTCGCGCGGGATCGAAACGCTGCAAATGATCAGGACACCTGCGGGTTCTCGCCCCTGTTCAGTGCGGCTGGTCAGGGATACACAGACATCGTACAACTTCTGCTGGACCACGGGGCGGACCCCAATGCTCCGGAATACAATGCGCCACGCGGTCACGCATTGTACGAAGCCGTGGCGGGAGATCATTTGGAAACGGCGAAACTCCTGCTCGATCTCGGGGCCGACCCCAATGCGCCGGTGGAATCGAGCGGCAATCCCCTGACCCAGGCCCTCGGCCAGGATAAAAACGAGGAGATGATCAACCTGCTCTACCAACATGGAGCTTCAGCCGATATCGGGATGTACGTATTGCTGGACGATATTCCGGTCGTGGGTGAGTTGCTTGCAGCGGATCCCGGTCTGGCCAACTACGGCGGGGACTACGGGGTGCTGTGCATGGCGGCGGGGTTCGCCCGCAAGGAGATCATCGAAATGCTGATCCGAGCGGGCGCCGAACTGAACCGCCCTTGGTACGCCAACAATTACATGGGATACGCTTTCCGGCGGTGCAAGGGATGGAAACTGAAATGGAAACCCCAGGATACGCACGACGATATCCTGGAAATGCTGAACCTGTTCTTCGATCATGGCGCCGATCCCAACAACGCGAACTGGCATGGGGTTAACTACCTGCACAAGCTGGCCGCGATCGGAGACGTGGATAAGGCCGCCCTGTTGCTGGATCGCGGCGCGGCCATAGAATCTATCGATGATGAGTGGTGCTCGACTCCGTTGGGATGGGCCGCGCGCTGGGGGCACAGGGACATGGTGGTTTTTCTGCTTGAGCGAGGCGCGGATCCCAGGGGCGGAGGCGCGGAATGGGCGACTCCCCTCGCCCGGGCGCAGAAAGCCGGAAACGAAGATATCGCGAAGATACTTAACTAATCTCCATTGAAAGTACGCCACGATCATGACTACTCAAGGAAACCTGGCCGCCTCGCTGTTCGGTTGCTGCGAAGGGCATGACCTGGAACACTTGAGGCGTCTGCTGCACCTGGGTGTACATCCGAACGACGCGCGGAACGAGGGATGGGACTGTGAGGTCCTGTACGGCTTCCTGCAGACCTATACGCGGTCGTCCCTCGATCATCTCCACACCTGCATCAATTTGTTGATCGATTCCGGCGCCGACTATGAGGACGGCCCGGTCATGGACATTCACCGCGGAGACCTGGCCGCGCTGGAAGACCGCCTTGACGCGGACGCGGGTCTCGTAGACGCGCGATTCACGCTCGACTACGGAAATCATCTCACGCTGCGGGGTAGTACCTTGCTCCACATGGCTGTGGAGTATCACGAACTGGATGCGATCGCCCTGCTGCTGGAGCACGGCGCCGATTTAAACGCCGGGGCTGCGGTGGGAAGGAACGGCGTGGGAGGTCAGACGCCCCTGTACCACGCCGTCGGCACCAACCAGGGAACAGGCTTCCACGTGTTCGAAAATCTGCTGGAGTTGGAGCCGCATCTGGATGTGAAGGCCTACATCCAGTCGAATCCCGGTGACAACGACCTGGTCATGGACTGCGTACACAAGAGGGAAGATCACTTCTTCGACGAGGTTTTGGAATTAACGCCCAGGGGATACGCGGAGCGGTTCGCATTTGACCCGGAGTGGAGAGAAGCTAGTCGCGAGGCGGCCATCCTGCGTGACTTGGGCGCTTCGTAACCCGCCGCTTACAAACCCCCGCCCACCGAACCCACGATTAGGAAGGGTTCCTCGCCGCGCGCGATCGTGTCCGGAACCGGCGCGTCGGGCTTATCGAGAGAGAGATCTCTCCCACAGCCGAAAAACCGTAACAGGGGTCGCCGCGCGCCGGTCTCGTAGTCCCGGATTGTTCCACCGAGCTGAGGGAATCACCCTTCATCGGAACGACGTAGACCGTTTCGGGTTCGTGGGAGTGCATGCTGATGGGAAAACCGAAATCGCTGGGCAGGTCGCCACTCACTTTGGTCCAGGAATCTCCCCCATCGTCGCTGCGCATAACGTTCCTGTGGTTCTGCATGAACAGCACGTCGGGGTGGGACGGATGCATGGCGAAGCGATGGACGCAATGGCCCGTCTCACCTTCCGGCTCCGGCACAAAATCAGAATGAAATCCACGGTTCACCGGTTGCCAGGATTCTCCGCCATCCAGCGAGCGGAAGGCTCCTGCTGCGGATTTAGCGACGAACATCCGGATCGGATAGCGAAGGTTCGAGGTGCCATACCCGCTTGAACTCCCAGGGACGCGGGGTGTCGTCGAAGTCCAGGTGGGTGTCCACTTCTCCCTCGAAGGTGAATTCGTTGCTTACGGGATTCCAGCTCTTGCCACCGTCATCCGAACGCTGCAGCAACTGCCCGAACCAGCCGGTGGTCTGGGATACGTACAGCCGATCCGGATTGACCGAGGAGCCATTGAAGTGGTAGATCTCCCAACCTCCAAAATGCGGACCGTCAATTTTCCAGTTTTTATGCCCACCATCCGCCGAGAGGATAAACGCCCCTTTACGAGTGCCCACCAGCACCCTGACCCTGGCCATTTTCGCTCCTTGTATATCCGTGCCAATCTTGCCAGCCCATGAATCATCACTACAGAACTACTGACTGATAATGTAGAAGGCAGTCGATGACCTGTAAACATCCGAACCTTAATTGTCGGGCATGCAAAACTTGTCGAAATCAGTAGCGTTCTGCGCACCTAGTTTGTACTTTAACCAAGTTTTTCGGCACACAATCCAGGTAGGGCGGTTTTTGGTTCAAGTAACCCGGCCTGAGAATCATCGTCAGGGTGGATTCATGGATGTACCGGCTGGCCGGAGACTACTATGGTGGAACGCCGCTGATCATGAACGCATCGCAGGACAACGACTGTCACCAGGTAACCGAATTTACTATCGAAGCCGGCGCCGATATTCACGCGGTGGATGGATCCGGAAAAACCGTGCTTGATCATGCAGTGACGGGAGGCAGAAAGCACATCGCAGAAGTGCTCCGAAGTTCTGGTGCTTAAAACGACCTTTCGTAGTTAACTTGACTGAATCCCTGGTTTTAAATTTCGCAAGTAATTGCCATCACAAATCGATGCAGATTAAAGGAGGAGTGAACAATGCGAATCGAGATGACGGGAATCATAGTTAACGATCCCCACGAGGCGTACAAGTTTTATACATCGGTACTTGGTTTTGTAGAAGTGATGTATGTCCCCGAGGCCAACCTCGCCATCGTAGCTTCTCCCGAAGAACCGGATGGTACTTCGCTTCTGCTCGAACCGAAGGGTACTGAATTCGCCGAGGTTTTCCAGAAGGAGGTTTATGAAGCTGGAATGCCTTATATCGTGTTCTCCGTGGACGATATCGCTTCCGAATACGAACGACTGAAGAAGCTGGGCGTCCGGTTCAGCGTGGATCCCACGAAACAGGACTTCGGTATCCAGGCGATTTTCGACGATACATGCGGTAACTATATCATGCTCCTGGAACCGAAAAAGGAAGAATAGAGTAGAAGTACCGGTGTAAACGATCAACGCGTCAAAGTACTGAGATGTAGAGAAATGGAGCAAGCATGAACTGGACCGACATACTGACCCATGAATTGAAATATGCTTACCATGCAGCAGATGGATTGATGGATCTCGTCGAGGATGAGGATCTCGTCTGGAAACCATTGTCGGGCGACAACTGGATGACGACCGGCCAGCTGCTTTACCATGTGGCCGAAGCCTGCGGAATGGCGATCAAAGGATTCGTAACCGGCGACTTCGGACTGCCTGAAGGCGTCAGTGTGGACGACATGGGATCGGGTGATATGTTGCCCCCGGCTGAAGCGATGCCCACCGTCGCCTCGGTGGCGGAAGCAAAGGAAAAGCTCGCGGCGGACCGGGACCTGGCTTTTGAAATGCTCAGGCTTGCCGGCGAGGAAAGAATGCAGAACGAACCCGCCCCCGCGCCGTGGGACCCGACCACTCCCGTGCTTGGCCATCGCATGATGGAGATGGTACAGCATCTTGCTCAGCACAAGGGGCAGTTGTTCTACTATTTGAAACTTCAGGGCAAGCAGGTCAATACCATGCACCTGTGGGGTGCGCAGCTTGCGGAGGATCGCGAGGCCGAGCGGCAAGCTTAAATTGCCGCTGACGTCTCGGAAATTACTGCTGTTAGTTCATAGGGCAGGCTTCGCGTGTCGTTCGTGAGCAGTATAGGCTGGAGATTTTCTAGATCTTCCCTTCCTTTTCCCACCTGGAGAAGAGTTCCTGCCTGTATTGTTCGGCCTTTTCCTCGTCTTTCCGGGCACGGGCCGCGAAGTAGACCAGTCCCAGGGCGGCACGCCGGCGGTCGGACCGGTTCGCGTCCGCCCGGTGTATGATCATGCTGTGGTGGGCGAACAGGTCACCTGGATTGGCGCGCATCGCCACTTCCAGCTCCCGGTCCTCTTCAGAGTAATCCGATACACCCTGTGAAAACCCGAGTATGTTGGACGTACGGTGAGGCCGCATGCCCCGTCTGTGGGATCCCCGCACGTACCGCATACATCCGTTTTCCTCGTCGATGTCGTCCAGAGCGATCCACAGGGTCACGGCTTCGTTGGGTTCCAGCATGAAGTAGAATCCATCCTGGTGCGGCGGGGTAACTCCGCCTACCCGGGCCGGCTTGTTGAACCACTGGGGGTTTTTGGGAACTACTTCGTCTGCGAGCAGGAATCCAGACAATTCGGTGAACCGATCGGATCGGAATAGTTCGTCGAAATACGGATCCAGGTCGGCCATGTTCTGCAACCGCTTGATGGAGGCGGGATCGTCCTTGTCCTCGTAGAAGGCAGTCGGATCCGTCGCTTGAGGCAGCACCTCGTCGATAAAGCGCTGGATTCGATCGTTGATTTCGGCCGCTTCCCCTGAAGACAAAAAGCCCTTCATCAATACGAACCCATCGCGGTCGAAGTCTTCCTTGAGCCGGTCGTCGAATTCCATCTACATGAGCTCCTTTACTCTACAAAACATCCAGGTCGTAGTCCCGGACGCTTGATCGTTCCAGCCCCAGACCCGCGATCGGTCTCACGCACCCGCTATAAAACCATCCCCGGTTCGTTCACTGCACGATTTGCATCCACATACCGTCCGGACTATTGAAATCAAAGGTGTTTCGTCCAGGATAGAGTGGGATCCTGGCTTCGGTTGATTCGGCGGATAGAAGGCTGCGGGAACTCAAAATATCGTACACCTGATCGATGTGGTCGGTTAGAAACCCCATACCGCGAATCGGACCCGTGGCGAGGCGTTGCCATTCGTCGTCCGATGCCAGCTCGATGTCCGTACCGCCGATCGCGTAAGCGCCCTGTTCGAATCCGGCCGAAACCTCCACGCCCTCTTCCCGGGTCGTGCTGTAGAAAAACTCGTCGAGGCCCAGTATATCCCGGTAGAAGGTGCGATTGGTCTTGAAATCGGTGCAATAGCTGGAAACGTGGTCTATACCGCCGAATAGACTGGTTTCCTGGTTCTGTAATCCAGCCATGGATTTCTTGGCTTCTTTTCTTGGGGCGAGATGGGGCCGAGGATCCACTGTCTGCGACAGTTGAAGGGTGAATCCGTTGGGGTCCTCGAACGATACCAGGGACCGCTGCATATTGCGGTGGCCCAGCTCGGTAGTGTGCGGCTTGTCTCGAAAGGCGATATTCCTGCTTTGCAGCGTCTCGAAAACGGTGTCCAGGTCATCCACGTAAAGGGCGAAATGGTCGACCTCGGTACGGACCCTGCCGGATAACCGGGCGTACGGCAATGCCGAGGGATCTTCCAGCAGGATGAGTTCTGACGGACCGATACGGTACCTGCGGAAAGCCTGTCCAAGATTATCGACGCCGCCTCCGATTTCAGGCAGACCGAGCGCCTTGCCATAGAATTCGCGGCAGGATTCCAGGTCGGGCACGGCCATCAATATATGGATGATTTGAGTCAGCATGAACTCTGTTAATTCACAAGCGTCACTACATGTAACTTCCGGACTGACATCGCATCGAAATCGGGTCTATCTTCGTCTGGTGCAACAGCCTTGAATATAGAGGGAACGGATACATACTTCAATACATGATTGGCGTCCGACGGGCTGGTTGAATCCTAAAAAGTAACGGCCAGTCCGTTCTCCAGCACGGTATCCAGCTTGCTGACCCCATCCGGCGGACGACTGTCGTAACGCATGATGAAATTCATGGCCAGCACGAGCGGACCGGCCAGGTCGACCTCGAGATTGAGTTCTCCGAGGACGCGTGTATCGCCGATGGAATTCCACAGCGGTTGAAAATAGACCGTACACGTGGAGACGACACGGTCGTTGACGGCAAGGCGGGACGACAGGTAGTGACTCCACCGGGCAACGGTTGACCGATCGGGATGATTGCCACCCGCTGGCAAATCGCCCAGCTGTTCGTGTTCCAGGAACGCGGAGGCGCCTTCCCACAGCTGGAAAACCCCTGTATCGATCAGATCGAATCGAAATCCTCCACCGGCCAGCATGCGGGTGTCCAGCAGGTAAGTCGTATCATAGTTGTACTGGGTGAAAACCTCGAGACCTATACGGCCGCGCAGTGGATAGTGCTGTCTCAGATGAATCAACCCTTCATCGGCGAATCGTTCCCCCTGTTCCCAACCGAAGTCATTCCTCGCCAGCACGAAGGTGTTGACCCTTGGGTGATTGTAATCAAGCCGCCCTTCCAGTCCGATCTCCTTCAGGTCCGTGTTGCCTGAATGTATCTCCAGGTTGAGGGCCAGGGCGCCTGAAAACCCCGTGGAACCGGCATCCCGGCGAAGCGCCTCGATATTGACCTGGGCCGCCGCATGGCCGGCCGCCGTGAACAAGGAAATGAAAACGAGCAGTCTCAGGAGGGACATTCTTATCTCCGGCAGCTGTCTCGCGAGCCGGGCAGGTATGAGGCCGGGATTGACGCATGTGCCGCAATCCCCGCATTCGTGCGATGATCTCGGCATAGTTAGTTCTTGCCTTACCGATACGAGGTCTTTTTCATAGTCGTAATATACCTCAACCCATACCGGTAGTGAAACGATATGTAACCATCGGAAAGGCGTATCATGTCTGAAATCCGGGTAGGCTTGATCGGTTACGGCGGATGGACCCGGCTGGCGTTCGTGCCCGCTCTTCGGCAGCATGACCAGGTCCGGATCGTGTCCGCGGCGGCGTTCAGGGAGGCTTCACAGGACAGAATCCGCCAGGAACTGGGACCGGATGTACAGATCTACGGTGAATTCGAAGCGTTGCTGGACGGTCCCGATCTCGACGCCGTCATGATGGCCATACCCGATCCTATTCATGAAGCGGCCATGAATGCCGTCCTCGCCGCAGGAATCGCCGCTTATTACGAGCCGCCGCTCTCCGACTGCCCCGATGGCATACGGAAGATGCTTAAGCGGCTGATCGCCGCCGAACAGATCACCCACGGCGACATGGAGATCGGTTTCGCCACGGTCGTGCATCGCGCCGCCGAATTGTTGCGGCAGGGCGCAATCGGTAATATGCAGGCGGTGCACCTGAAATTGCGGAGCAACTGGGCGGAATTCGGGGGACCCGACCTGTGCCTGGCCCACCACCTGGGTCCCTGGTACGTGGACGGGCTGAACAGCGTAATTGGCCGCTCTCCCTCACGTGTCCTCGTCATGGATGGCAACGGGCAGGACGGTAGACGGCAGCACCACAGCCTGGCCCAATTCGATTACGACGGAATCTGGGGTACGATCCACCTGAATATCAACTCGGTCGACCAGATGGAGACCACGATAGAGGTGACCGGCGACGAAGGTGACCTGACCGTTGACTATTTTAAAAACACGATACAGTTGCGGAGGAAGGCCGACCCCGTTGGTGAATGCATCAACGTACAACCGGCGATGCCGGTCGTGGGCGGGTGGCCCGGGGAGGCGGAGAGCGTCGCCGAGTTCCTGGGCGCGGTAGAGCACGGTACGCCGAACCGCACCGATGGAAAGATGGCCGCGCAGCTTTATCTCACAGGGCTCGCCATTGAGCAGTCGAAGGACACGGGAAACTGGGTTGAAATCGAAGACGCGTCAGGATTGGACATTCAACACTGAGATGGGAGGCAGTATGAAGGGAGTCAGGATCGATCCGGAACGGCGCGAAACGCGGCTGCTCATGCGGCATATACCATTCAATGGCGCGCGCGTGCTCGACATCGGTTGCGGCGATGGCCGTCTATCGAACAGAATCAAGGATTGGATCCATTCGGTCGTCGGAGTCGACCTGGCCGGGGAAGACCTGCGGCGCGCCCATGACCGGAAGCGGATGGACGGCGTCGCCCGGTTCGCCGTGGGGGATGCCTCCCGGCTGCCGTTTCAGGATCGCAGTTTCGACCTGGCGCTTTTCTCTTGGTCTTTGTGATGAGTAAAACAAGAGGGCATGGGGCATGCCCTTCTCGAAGCCTGTCGCGTGTTGAAGCCTGGTGGCTGTGTCGTCGACATACGTCCTTACTTTCCGGTAAGTCAAGGTAACCGACGTCGTGCGAGGCAGCAGGTTTTCTGCCTGGTGGAGGAGAAAGAAACCCTGGTGGGAACGCTGGCCCGGGATTATGTCGACTTTCATTTCGCGGACCGGGTAATGGCGGAGGCCGTCAGGAACGGTAAACTCGTCACAAGCTTTTACACCGATTTCGTTTTCAGGTACTACCTCGACAGCCTGACGGTATTCGACCTGTACCGGGCCGATCGGTGGGACAAGGCGCGCCTGCCCGTCGCGGACAGGCGTTGCCTGGAACGGACCATGTATCGACATCCCTCGGCAGTCATCCGGGTGGATACACCGGTACAACTGCAATTATTGGTGAAAGTGTAACGGAATGGAAGGGAGACCCTCGTAATGGTTGAGCCGACTTCGCTGAAACATCGCATCCGCAACGGTGAAATTTTAAATGGTGTTGGCGCCTCCATGGACACCGGCATGGATGACCTGGAAGAGATGCTACAGAAAGGGAAGGTCGATTTCTTCAACGTCGACTGCCAGCATGGACCCCAGAACGAGGATCGCATCGTTTCCTTCTGCGCATCCGCCGAAGCGCTGGGCGTGCCGGTGATCCTGCGGATAAAACATACCCGGCACACGTACCTGATCGGCAACTATCTCGATCTGGGTCCCGCGGGAATTCTTGTACCCGAAGTCAAACAAGATGCCACGGTGGACGAGGCGGTATTTTACTTCTACTACCCGCAGTTCGGCGGAAGAAGCTCGGGAGGAAGCGCGCGCCACGGCATTCAGGATCGTTCCAATCGCCTAGAATACGCGGCCTGGTGGAACCAAACCGGCGTCTTGTGGCTGCAGCTTGAGTCAGTCGACGCCGTCATCAACTGTCGGCGTCTGGCCAGGGAGGGTGTGGACGTGCTCACCTTCGGTCCCAACGACCTGCTTTTCGATATCGAACGATATCATAATCCGCCCTTCCGATCGGTCGAAGAATGCGTCAGGCATGTCGCCAGGGAGATGGAAGGAACTTCGGTCGCGGTCAGCCTGGCGCTCCTGGACCCATCGGAACAAGACAAGTACATCGACATGGGACTCACGGTGCTGCAGACACCCATGGTAGTATGATCCGGGGTTGATTTCAGTCCATACTGGCAGCAGCCTCCTCTGTTTAGTCGCCGATTGCATACCCAAAGGAATTGGTGATGAATCGACCACCGGAAGAATATATCCACGTTCATGAAAACGCCCTGTTGGCCTTTACGACGGCCTGTTTCGAAAGAGTGGGATTATCCAACCATCACGCCGCACTCATCAGCCGACTGCTGGTCAATTCCGACCTGCGGGGCGTTCGCAGCCATGGCGTCAGGGCGGCATCAGGCTACACGCGTACCTTCGCCGAGGGCGGCAGTAACCCCCATCCCAATGTACGGGTCATCTCAGAATCCCCCACGTCGGTTGTCGTCGACGGCGACGGAACACTCGGGTACTGGCCTATGGTCGAGGCAACCGAAAGCGCCATCGCAAAGGCCCGTGAAACAGGGATGGGCATGGGACTTGTCCGACATATTGGTCATTACGGCTCGGCGGGCCACTACACCCGAATGTGCATGGAAGCCGGATGCGTCGGATTTTCAGTCCAGGGCTACCGCAACATAGGAAACGCGCGCGGCCAGGATCCGAAACCGCAGATCGGCTACTTTGGCAACCCACCGCTCTGTTTCGGCATTCCGGCGGGCAACGAGCCTCCCCTGGTGCAGGATGTGGCCACCCGTATCCTGGCCGACTATCAGCAATCGCCTGAATTCGACGATCTTCTGTCCCGCATACCGGCTGCCTTCTTTAAGAGCATCGGCTACGGGGCGGTGGCAACGCTACTGGGATGCGCCCTGACCGGAGCCGGGCTGCCTGAAGCAGACGAGGTTCAGGAGCGGTGGCCGGCGGCAAGCCATGGCGGCATGGTCCTGGCGATTCATATCGAAACGGTCATTCCCGAAGTAGATTTTCACGAAGAGGTAGACCGTTTCGTTAAGGATGTGCGGGAATCCTACGAGCCTATGCCGGGTTATGACAAGGCGCTACTGCCCGGAGCGATTGAAGAACAACGCATGGCCCTTCACAGGGAGCAGGGAATACGCTTTGGCGAGATCGAACAGAACACGGTACGAGAAATGAGCGATCGTTTGGATGTTGCCCTGCCTTGGAATGACTAAATCGCCCATGTTTTTAACTAATAGAGTACAGGTTCAGCTCAAAAACTGGCATATCACTACTTAAGGAGCTAGATATTCCTTATATATCATGTCAAATCGGATTTGAAACTCGTTAATATACCAAGTATTACAATATGCAGTGGTATATAACATAATCATAACAACATATACTATTATACTTCGTGGTCGAGTTGTTCTCACAGCACTTGATCGACTTTTGGTTTAGGCCACAAAGAGGAAGGAATACGCGTGGCAAAATACCGCGGAGCGTTAATTGGGCTGGGCTGGATGGGCATGCTCTACGATCTCGCAGCTAGAACAGGCGTGTGGGACGTGGATGATATCGATCGTCCCACGCCCGAATTGGATATACACCGGCGTTTTCTCTACCACGAGAATCCGGGTACCGAGGGCCTGCCGTCCTCCTACGCCGAGTCACTGTGGGACCGCCCAGAGATCGACCTGGTCGCGGCCTCGGAAAGGGACGTAAAGCGGCTGCGTGCGTTCCGTGAACGATACGGTGTTGTGTCCCTGTACGACGACGCGGAGGATATGTTGTCCCTGGAAAGACCGGATATCGTGGCCATAGCCACTAACACCAAGCATCGGGCTGATTTGATATGCCTCGCGGTACATCATGGTGCCAGGGGTATTTTCACCGAAAAACCCATGGCCCATACGCTCGAAGAAGCGGATCGCATGGTGCGAACTTGTGCGGCCGCGGGTGTGCCCTTAAGTTGCGGAGCCACCACCACCACCCACCCGTCGTTCGGCCGCGCTGAAAAACTGGTGCGCGAAGGGGAAATCGGAGAACTGTTGTCCATCGAAACCTCTGGTCCTTTCGCACAGCATCAGAACTGGTCCTACTTCCTGGACAGTGATCCGGCGTGGGTGATCGGTACGGGAGATGAACCGCGCCGCGAATCGGGCAGCGATGAGTTTGTGGGACAGGGCATGATGGTCGCCGAGAGCGGCCTCGTGGTTCATTTTCGCACTGGCGCGCCGGGCGTGCGTCTACATGGTAGCAAAGGGGAACTTGTCTTCGATTTTTTGACGGCATGGCAGCGATGGGCGGCCATGGAGGTAGAGGGTCGGCCCTACCGGGTCGAAGTGCCCTGGCCGGGTCCCCAGTTCGTACCGCCCTACGGCGGTGTATATTCGTTAAACGACGTGATGGACTGCCTGGAGGGACGGTTGGCCGAACCGAAGAACTCGGGCCGCAGGGTTGCCATCGCGCTGGAAGTCGAAATCGCACTCAAACTGTCTTCCGCACGAGGCGGCGTCCGTGTCGATCTGCCACTGGAGGATCGTACGCTGGGTCTCAACTACGACTGGTTTCGCTGATAACGCAACTAAGGAACCTTGATCGACCCTGCTGCCCTGCTTGCCGCCGCTTTTCCTTACTTCTCACTCTCTTTCTACGGCAACCGGCGCTCCCCGGAGCCTTCAGCCCCCCGCTGGCGAAGAATTGCGCTTCCGTGCGACTCTTCTCAACACGATGCTTCATCACAGGGCAGCTTGCAGACTGCCGTACTCCCCCGCCACCCGGATATTGCCTTTCAGAATGGCCTGCTCGACTCTGGAGTTTCCTCAAACTTGTGCTCGGCGGCGAATCCTCTGCGGACCAAGGCCCGGACGAATCGCAGGACCTGCCAGCGACCCATTCGGAGATGGAATGAAAGTTCTTCCCGATTGAAGATCCCCTCGCCGTACTAGCTGCCGTGCCGGCGCCATCCCGCAACGGCCGCGGCACGGGCTGCGCAGATGCCTAAAATAAATGGGGCCTGAGCCCTCAAACTTCCCGTTTCACAAACTCCCTGCGACACGTTTACATTCTTTTACCTGTACCTTCTCATTCACGGAGCCGGTCAAAAGGAGTCGAAAATTACCTCCGCCCGGGCCCGCGCCGCTGCGCGCTGCTCGTTACGATCGCACTGCCGCCCGGGCCATGCAGTTGCCCAAATTACAATACTCCTGTGCCCAAGATATTCAAGTTTTATAACCCGTGTAAGACAGGAGTAAATCAGAAAGCGATCTAACTCTGACATGGACACGTTGGAATTTCCGCACTGAATCTCGGCGGTCCGTGTCTTTCGACGCATCCACGAAGCCCGATACGCCGGTTTCATGGGGCATTTCTGAAAAGAACGAGGGGAAGACGTTGAGAACGATCGGACCGGCCGGAACCTTCCTCATCCTACTCGGCGTGCTGGCTGCCGTGCCGGTGCAGGCACAGACCCCGCCCGGCATCTGCGGCCGCACGCAGCAGGTGCAGGACGGGATCCTGAACCGGCTCAGCGGCGTGTCCGATTGCGCGGAGGTGACGACCACACATCTGACCACGGTCACAGAGTTGACTCTCGAAAGCGTCGGACTCACATCGCTCAAGGCAGACGACTTCGCCGGCCTGACGGACCTGAAGGAACTCAGGCTGAAGGGCAACTACCAGCTTTTGGCGCTTCCCTCGGGGGTGTTCTCCGGCCTGGCGAAGCTGGAGACCCTCGACCTCTACAACAACCAGTTCCACCAGGGTCTTCCGGCCGGGGTGTTCTCCGGCCTGACGAAGCTGGAGACGCTCAACCTGGGCGCCAACCGGATCCCCACGCTTCGCGCGGAAGCGTTCTCCGGCCTGTCGGTGATGGAGACGCTCAACCTGGGCGTCAACCGGCTCCCCGCGCTTCCGGACGGGGTGTTCTCCGGCTTGGCGGAGCTGGAGACGCTCGACCTGGGCGGCAATGACTTGACCGAGGTGCCCGTCGAGGTGTTTTCCGACATATCGGCGCTGAAGACGCTCATCCTCCGCTGGAACCAGATCGGCTCGCTGCCCGACGGGGCGTTCTACGATCTGCCGAATCTGGAGAAGCTGGACTTGTTCCATAACCTGATCACCGCGCTCCCCCCCAGGGTGTTCTCCGGCCTGACGAAGCTGAAGGTCCTGATGGCAGGCAGCAACCAGCTTGTCGCGCTGCCCGACGGGGTGTTCGCCGGCCTGACCATGCTGGACACTCTCGATGTGGCAGAGAACCCCGTCCATCCCCTGCTCCTGACCGTCACCGTGGAGATTGCGGGGAGCGACCGGGTTCGGGCGAAGGTGCCGGCCGGAGCGCCGTTCGCCATGAGTCTACCGGTGAGCGTGACCAACGGCGGCCTCGCCGGCGGCGCGAGTACGCTTGAGATCACCGCCGGCGCGGTGGTGGGCGAGGCGGTCGCCGTGACCCGCACGGAGGGCACGACCGAGGCGGTCACGGTGGACCTCGGCACGCCCCTGCCGTCCCCGCCCATGGGTACTGGTCCCCCGTATCCTCAACGTGGCTACGCCTTCGTCAGGGCACCGAGCGGCCTGCCGGTGAAGTTCGTGTTGCCGGCGTGGATACGGAACGTGAGGGTGGTCAGCGGTCCGGGCGCCGACGGGGTATGGAGCGCCGGGGAGCGGGTCGAGCTAGAGGTCCGCTACAGCCTGCCGGTGGTGGTGGAGCAGCCGGAGGATTGCTGGTCATACAACGACGACGGAAGGTGCCGGGACCTGGGTCCGTACGTGTTGGTGGCATTCCGCTCCGACGCGCGCCCTGGGTACGGCGTAGTGCTGTCGACGCCGCTGGCGCCGTACGTGGGCGGCTCGGGCACGGCCACGCTGCGGTTCACCTACACGGTGGGCGCGGCCGAGGACGGCGCGCGGGGCGTGTGGGCGGCGGACGACGGCATGCTGCTGCGGGGCGCGACGATCCGCACGCTGGCGGGCGGAGACGGGGAGCCGGAGTACACGATCACGCGGGTGATGCAGGTCACCGTGCGCAAGCCGGGCAGGGCCGCGTGGACGGCGGGCGACACGGTGCGGGTGGCGGTCCGGTTCACGGGTCCGCCGCAGCCGTATGCGCCGGATACGCCCCTTGATGAGCGGCTGAACTGGGACAAGGTGGATGTGGCGGGGGGCACCCCGACGATCGATCTGCTGCTGGGCGACCGGGAGCGGCGCACGCTGGCGCGCACGGCGTCGTACGTTGGCGGTTCGGGGACGAACACCCTCGCGTTCGAGTACGAGGTCACGGCCGGCGACGGCCGGGTGGGCGCGGTGGAGGTGGAGGCCAAAAGCCTGGCCTCGAACGGGGCCACGATCCGCAACGAGCGGGGCTACGATGCGGAACTGGATCACCTGGGTGCGGTGCGGTACGCGCAGCGTCCGTCGCTGTCGGTGGCGGACGCCGAGGCGACCGAGGGCGAGGACGCGACCCTGGACTTCGTGGTGAAGCTCGACGGGAATTCGGGCTCGGAGGTGACGGTGGACTACCGCACGCGCGATGGGACGGCGGAGGCGGGAACGGACTACACGGAGACGAGAGGCAGGCTGACGTTCGACCCGGGCGAGTACGAGAAGACGGTGGAGGTGCCGATCAGGGACGACGCGGAGGAGGACGACGGGGAGACGTTCACGCTGTTGTTGAGCAACGTCTCCGGCGCCGGCGTCGCGAACGACGACTACGAGGCGGTGGGCACGATCCGGAACGACGACGCGCAGGAGTCTGAATCGGAGTCTGAACCGGATCCGCCGCGGGAACCGGAGTCGGATCCGGCTCCGCCGCCACCACCGCCGCCGAGGGTCTCGGTGGCGGATGCGCGGGCGGAGGAAGGCAAGGGCGCGACGCTGGACTTCGCGGTGACGCTGAGCAGGGCGTCGTCGGAAACGGTGAAGGTACACTACCGCACCGTGGACGGTAACGCGAAGGCGGGCGCGGACTACAAGGCTCGGCAGGGCGCGTTGAGGTTCAGTGCGGGCGAGACTTTGAAGACGATCTCGGTGCCGGTGCTGGACGACGCCCACGACGAGGGGGAGGAGAAGATGGGTCTGGTGCTTTACCGGGCCGCCGGCGCGATCCGAGCCGACTACCTGGCCGTGGGGACGATCGAGAATTCGGACCCGCTTCAGCGCGCGTGGCTGGCGCGTTTCGGGCGCATGGCGGCGCTGCAGGTGATCGATCACGTGGCGGCGCGTCTCGACGCCCGTCGCGATCCGGGTTTCCGTGGCCGCATCGCGGGGCGTGAATTGCATCGCGGGATGGGGCGCGACCTTGCGGAGAGCTTCCTTCGCCGGCTCGGCGGGGCTTCCGCGCTTGGCCCGATAGGCGGCATGGCCGCTCCGATAGGCGGCATGGCCGACCCGTTGGGCGGCGGTTCCAACCCGCTGGCTGCTGGATCCGGTCCGGACGGCGGGCTCGACTGGGGCAGGCTGCTGCGCATGGGCCTCGGCGGAGGCGACGTTATGACCGGCTCGGACTTCGCGCTGGACCGCGAGACGGGCCGCGGCGGCATCGTCTCGGTCTGGAGCCGCGGTTCGATGTCGCGTTTCACCGGCCGGGAGGGCGCGCTGTCTCTCGGCGGCGACGTGCGGACGACGATGTTCGGGGCCGACTACGCTCAGGGACCCCTGGTCGCCGGCCTGATGCTGTCGCACAGCCGTGGCCTGGGCGAGTACGCGGGCGTCGACGCCGGCCTGCTTCGTTCGTCGGTGACGGGTCTCTATCCGTGGCTGGGCTACAGGGCGACAAAGCGCATCTCGGTGTGGGCCGTGACCGGCTACGGTACGGGCGGCCTGATGCTGACGCCTGAAGGCGTAGCGTCGCTGCGGAGCGGTCTGTCGATGGCGATGGTCGCGGCGGGGGCTCGGGGCGCGCTGGCCGGCGTGGCCGGCTCCGGCGGCGGGACCGGCATCGGGCTGTCGTTCAAGGCGGCCGCGCTGTGGGTGGGCACGTCGATCGCGGGCGTGGACGGCCCTGCGGGCTCGCTGAAGGGTGCGTCGTCGTCGGTGACACGCGTGCGCACCGCGCTGGAGGGCTCGGGCGGCTTTACCTTCGGCAGTGGCCTGTCGCTCAAACCGAGCGTCGAGGTAGGGCTGCGGCACGATGGCGGCGACGCCGAGTCGGGCTCGGGTCTGGACCTCGGCGGCGGCCTCGTCGTCGCGGACGCGTCGACCGGTCTGGTCGTGGACGTGCGGGCGCGTACGCTGCTCGCGCACGAGGCCGAAGGCTTCTCGGAGCGTGGCGTGTCGGTGCAGTTCAGTTGGAACCCGTCTCCGTAGACGCCCCTGGGCTTCACGGCGCGCGGCGGCCGGCAGCGGGCGAAGGCGCTCGGAAGGTCCTCTGGACCATCTTGGGTGAAGCGCGCAGGAGGTGGCGCGATGGATCGGATCGGATAATCGTTTTCGACAAAGAGTTGTCGGCGCTGCCGGGCCACGTAACGGATCAACTCCACTATTCGCCCGATCACATGTCCGTTCGCAAGAAATCGGAATTCCCTTAAATCGAGTAATCAGCCATTCCCTAATACGCCGGGTCCAGCACTTCGGACTGAATTCTTCTTATTCCGGATGTCAGCCGGTCCAGATCGTCTTCCGAGTTGAATACATGGGTCGACACCCGTGTACTTTCCGGGGCGAATTCGAGTGACGAAACCAGTACCTTTTCCTTCTCCCGCAGGCTGTCTGTCATGGGACCCGATTCCAGTCCGGGTACGTGGAAGGTGACGATCCCGGACGAATCGTCGTAAGCCAGCGGGGTCTCAAGAACCAGCCCCGGAATCTCCCCCAGGGCGGTCTTCATTCGATCCGTGTAAGCCGCTATCCCGTTGAAGACCTCGTCCCAACCCAATCCTGCCCAGATGTCCAGGGCCTTGCCGAAGCCGGCCTGGTCGGGTACGCTTCGCGTAGCAAACTCGAAACGTCTGGCCTCGTCCAGCAGGTCCATGTTGCCGTCCTGGTCGAACGATTTCTGCGAGTGGGATCCGATCCAGCTCGGTTTCAGCCAGTCAATACGGTCCTTCCTGATATACAATCCCCCGGTGCCCTGCGGGGCCATGGTGTACTTGTGGCCGCAGAAGCTGTAGAAATCGCAGTCCAGTTCCCGGACGTCGATGGGAATGGCGCCGAATGACTGCGCGCCGTCATAGAGGACGGGCGTATCTTTCTCGTGGGCCAGATCGCAGATCGCCCGCCCCGGCAGGCGCAGACCCGTGCGTCTGGATACGTGGCTGACGCTGACCAGCCTGGTCCTGTTATCGATCAGGCGATCCATCTCTTCCAGCGTCCTGCCGTGATTGTTGTACAGAGGGGCGAACCGGAGTTCCACGTCGTATCTACCGGTCAGGTTGTACCAGGTCAGCCGGTTGCCCGGATGTTCGTGCGTGCTCAGCAGGACGTTGTCGCCAGGTTTCCAGTCGATCCCATTGGCCACGATATTAATGCCGATCGTGGTGTTTTCCGTCAGCACGATCTCTTCCGGCGTGGCGTTGACGGTTTCAGCGACCTTGCCCCGCGTTTCCCGCATCATTTCCTGCATCCTGGCGGCCACGAAAGGCAGGGCGGGGCCACGGCTTTGAATTTGCAGCGCGTGGATCACCTCGTCGATGATCGGCGTCAGCTTGGGCGAAAACCCGCTGGTCTGGAAATATGCGTATCCATCCATATCCGGCAACATGGCCTGTACTTCTGAAGTAAGTGACATCGGAGAGGTTCCTCGCACATTAGGATTCGATAGTAGAGTTTTGACCATTTGCATGGCACATGACCGAGGACCGCCGCGGTTCCGTGGTTCCCCAGGCGTCGTGGAATGGTATTGCTGCCCCGGGGGCCTGTCAATTGATTTGGGCTTGACGCTGTTTCCCGCGGGGTTAATTTGCCCTGACCTCATCGGATCGAAAACTACGACAGCACATTTGTGATTCCGGAGTACCTGCCGTGTTCAGACTCGAAGGACACCGCATCGGAGATGCCTGGTATTACGCCGAGGGTGATACGGTCCACGCCTGGTTTCTCACCATGCCGATCGAGCAAAATAAGGGCTGGAGAATAGACCATTGCATTTCCGGTGACCTCGTGCACTGGGAATACCAGGGAACGGCGCTCGAACCGGGACCGGCCGATGCCTGGGACGGCAAGTCCCTTGCCACCGGCAGCGTCATACCGCGTGACGGCCGGTTCTGGATGGCCTACACAGGACATAAACACGAGGACTTTTTTATCCAGCGTGCTGGAATGGCGGTTTCCGATGATCTTGTCAACTGGCAGAAACTCCAGGAAAACCCCACGTCGGAGGCCGATCCCGCATACTACGAGATAAATTTGACGGGACAGCGCCAACTCACGCACTGGCGGGATCCGTATCTATTGGACATAGGTGACCGGGTTCTTCAGTACGTCTGCGCGCGGCGCACCGAGGGAGACGTTACGACCCGCGGCAGCATCGGCATGGCCCAGTCGACCGACATGATACACTGGGAGACGCTGCCGCCGCCGGAACACGACAGAATGACCGAGGAAATGGAGGTGCCCCAGGTCTACCTCATCGACGGTCGATACTATCTCGTGTTCTGTACCCACGACTTCTGGCTCGCGCCTTCGTTCAGAAACCGGTTTCCGGGCCATCCCTTCAGGAGTGCCGATTATGCCATGGTGGGTGACACGCCACTGGGTCCGTTCAGAATCCACGGGACGGGGGAGATCATACCGAAAACGCCGCTCGGGCGTTTCTATGCGAGTCAACTGGTGGCGTTGCGTGGCGAATGGTTTCTGCTGGGCACGGAGGGGTTTGACGCGGAAAGCGGCATTTCAAATCCCCTAAAGATCGTGGCGGACGAAACCGGCATCAATGTGAGCAAGGAATAGCGGAACATGTCTTTCGATGTAATCGGACTGGGTTGCGCCTGCCTGGATTTCCTGGGTGTCGTGCACCGGCTGCCCGAGATGGATGAACAGATCTGGATGAGCGAATCGACCCAGCAGGGCGGCGGCATGGTCGCCACCGCGCTGGTGACGCTTTCCAGGCTAGGCGCGTCTACCGCGTATGTCGGGAAAACCGGCGACGACGTGGCCGGCCGCGTCATCAAGGAGGAATTCGACCGGTTCGGGGTGAATTCGCAGAACCTGAAAGTGGAGACCAATGCCCCTTCCCTCGCCAGCATGATCCTCGTTGATGAATCGACGGGTCAACGCACCATCATGGCCGGCAGAACGTCGGTCGAACTGTTCCCGTCGGAGATTCCCGCCGGGCTGGTCAATGCAGCAAAATACCTGCATCTCGACACCACGACCAGGCAGGCGGCTCTGGCCGCCGCGCAGATTGCTCGTGATTCCGGCGTGCCCGTAGTCCTGGACGCGGATAGTCTGTCCCGCCCGGACGATATCGAGGAGTTATTGCACCTGACGAATTACCTGATCGCTTCCAGGGTGTTCTCCGAAGAACTGACCGGACTTGCCGATCCATCAGCGGCCGTGGAGGCCCTTTCGGGTTACGGATCGTCCGTCGCGGTCGTCACCATGGGCGAAGCGGGCAGTCTCACGGCAGCAGGCGGTCGGTCGTTCCACACGCCGGCTTTCCCCGTGGACGTCGTCGATACCACGGGGGCGGGCGACGTATACCACGGAGCGTTCATATACGGCCTCCTCCGGGATTGGAAGTTGGAGAAGATCGCCGAATTCGCTTCGGCCGTTGCCGCGATGAGTTGCACACGTCTCGGCGGGCGGCAGGGCATACCCACCCTCGATGAGGCGATATCCTTCCTGCGGGATCGTGACGCGGAATACTTCAGGGAGTAGGCGTGCAGGACCGCTCCGTATAACCCCGCCTACGGCTTTCTCAATGCATACAGGATGAAATTCGGCACCCGGTATTCGTCGTCAAACGTGGGATGCGCGGTGAGCTGGGCTGCAGAGGGCGTCGGCTCCTGCAACCCTTCCAGGACGAAACCGGATTCGAGGAAAGCAGTGATGTAACTGGACAAGGTCCGGTGCATGCTCGTGAAAGCCTTCCCCGTCCAACTGACCTCTTCGACGCGGGGTCCCTCCAACGTGTAGTCGTCCACCGCGTAAAAGAGTTTCCGGTTGCCCTGCCGTATCCAGCCGTTGGTTTTCGCCATGCGCATCGGATGGATATTGCAGACGATGAACCGGCCGGCGGGCCGCAGCACGCGGAAAGCGGACCGTATGGCCTCTCGGTATTTGAACAGATCGACCATGACAATGTAAGAAACGGCAAGGTCGAAGCTCTCGTCTTCGACACCGGCGAGGTCGTAAGCGTTGCCGGCCAGGTAGGTTCCTACGCCCTCAGACAAAGCCCGTGCGCGTACCATCAGGCCTTCGGTCAGGTCGATGCCGGTGACCTCCGCGCCGAGACCGGCCAGCAGGCGGCAGAATCGTCCCTCGCCGCATCCGATGTCCAGCACGCGCCGCCCCTCGACATCGCCCAGGGCCCGGAGCATCCAGGCGTCGAGGAACCCCGTGCGGACCGCCTGCTCCTTCTGAATCCAGGTCTCGACGCTTTCGTTCCACTGTTCGCGGAGGTGGCTTTCGAGTTCCTGATTGCTTGAGGACTCGGATGAGGAGAAGCCTTCCGCCCGGTGTTCGGATGGCATCGTTGGGGTCGCCTTTCGTCGGATCATCTTTGTGGATGGAAGACCGAGTATCTCGGTACATTTGGAGAGTAAGAAGCGTTACCGCAGAATGTCCTTCAACACTTCGGTCAGCCGATCGATTTCCCCTGGCGTGTTGTAGAAGTGCGTGGACACCCGGACGAGATCATGGGTGCGTCTCTGGTCCCGGCTCACGATGATGCCGGCCTTTCCACGGAGGATCCCCCGCAGTAGCCCGGTGTCCCATCCCTCAACACCGAACGAGGTGATCCCCGGACTCGACAGCGCATGGTCCGTGGAAGTTCCCAGGCTTATACCGGGCATCTCCATGAGTTGTTCCTTCAGATAGTCGGACAACATGCGGTCGCGGGTGAAAATCGCGTCCATTCCAATGGAATTGAGAAAGTTCAACGCGGGCTTTATCGCGGCTCGGATGGGTCTTTCGTACGTGCCGTGGGGGCCGATATGCCGGAGCCCCTGCTCCCGGTCGTCCCACGGACCGTTCCCGTCGGACCTGGGCCAAAAGGTGTCCTGGAATTCTTCCCGGACGTACAGACATCCGGTGCCGGATGGGGTCAGCGCCCACTTGTGCAGGCTCGTGGCGAAGAGATCGCACCCCATCTCATGCAGGTCGACGGGGGTCATTCCGGGCGTCTGGGCGCCGTCTACGGCCGATACGATACCCTTCGCGCGGGCCATGTCGCACAGTTCCCGGACGGGGTAGAGCAGGCCGGGACCACGGGTGACGTGGCAGAAGAAAACCACTTTCGTTTTAGGCGTAAGCGCTTTTTCGAACAGGTCCACCACTTTCTGTTTGTCCCCCGGCGGACTGGGAATCCGAACCTGGTTGACCTGTATGCCGAATCGCCGGGCACGCCGCGTCCATGGCTGGATACCCGCGATGTGCTCATCCGTAGTCATGAGCATTTCGTCCCCGAACTCCATCCGAATCCCGTTCGCGATGATGCTCAGTCCTTCCGTAGCGTTCCGGGTCAGCGCGATTTCTTTTTCGTCCGCCCCCAGAAACCGGGCGGCTATCTTCCGGCTTTCCTCCACTTCGTCCCAGAGTTGGTACCTTCCCTCGCTGCCGGTTTCCGCAAGAAACACATACCCGTCGTAGACCGCCTGCGTGACCGGTTTAGGACACAGCCCGAGGGTCCCGTTGTTCAGATATATGGTATCTGGTTTCAAGTGAAACTGCGCACGGACCTTCTCCCAGTAGGATTCGTCGCCGATCTCGTCAGGTGGACCGGGAAGAGGCCCTTCGTTTTCCTGCGCGAACGCCGCCGTCCCTTCCCACATCGCCGCCGCCGCGACACCGGCTGCCGCCGCGAGACTCCCCTTGAGAAACCGGCGCCGGCTACCGTGTTCGTCAAATGTTGTACCGTCCGAATCCATCCGGCCGGGCGGTGCTTCGCTTGCGGGCCCTGTATCGCGATTCATGCAGTTACTCCTGTACCTCTTCGAAAAGGGATTTGATTTCCCGATGGCTCAGCGGGCGGTTGTACAGTCTGACGTCGTCCAGGTCCAGGCGCATAAGATCGTACCCGCTTCCAAAGGAAGCAAAGGTCAGCCACATGCGGCCCAGTTCGATGTACCGGTAGGGATTCGGGGTCACCTGTTCCACAGAAAGTACCCCGTCGATGTAGACTTTCTGATCCATGAGTCCGTCAGGCCGGGTATTCAGTGTTGCCGCCACGAACGTCCACGCGTCGGGTGCGGGCTTCGACTCGGTCATCAGTTCCCATTGCGTCGCCACGTCGTCCACGCGGAATCCGATCTTTCCCTCCTGTATCGACATGGAATAAGGATCCTGTCCCCAGGCGCCGTCGCCGTACCAGAGTACTTGGCTGTACTCTCTTTCTGTGTCGAAGCCCCTTATCCAGCACGTAATGGTCATGTAGTGGAGGAGGTCGAGCGACGGGTTTTTGACCACCACCCAGTCCTCGCTGCCGTCGAATCGAAGCGCCCCGCTCCTTCGACCTTCTATGGCTTCCGGCTGACCCATCACGATAGCCTTCAATCCGCTGCTCGACACGTCACGCATTTCGGCGGTCTCCATGGGCCAGTGGGCGACGAGAGCGTCTTCGAGCGATGACTCCGGCGGATCCGGCACGGCCATTCCCGATAGGGGCGGAGGCTGCCATCCGTTCTCCAGGGTCAGGGCCAGGACGGCATCCGGAGAGAGCGTTTCCGTGTAGATACGAACGTCGTCGATCACGCCCTTGAAAAAGAATTCCGGTTGGTCCGAACCCTTGCGTCCGACGTAAACAGGTTCTTGCGGGTGTGGCGGAAAGGGTGCTTCGGCTTGATCGTGCAGTACTCCATCCATGTACAGCCGGTGCACCTTGCCGTCGTGGGTAGCGACCAGGTGCCGCCAGACGGAGGTCCCGACGGGACGGGTTATCAGGAGGTCGCGGCCGTGGCCCATGATGTGCCACGTGGGCAAAGGACCGAATGCGCTGAGTTGAAAGACGCGTCTTCCGCCACCGCCGCCGTCGTCCTGCGTAATAACCCCGTTGGTCCAGAATCTGGAGAATGCGTCGTCGTCGTATTTTACCCAGACCGAGAGCGTAAACGCTTCGGCAGAAAGCGCCGGCGGCGGCGCGACGCGGATATAGTCGTTTTTGCCGTCGAAGGCAAAGGCCGCGTTCGGCTGCCCGAATCGGTCGTCCGTGGGTACCGCGCCGAAAACCTTGCCGTGATGCCCGCCGACGCTCGTATCCCGGGCATCGCCGTCGAACAGCAGTTCGAGTACCAGGTTAGACCGGTCAACCGTCGGCGATTGGGCCGCGGTTACGGCCGGGTGCGTCAGGAGAAGGGACAACCCCGTAAACACAAAAACGACGCGATTGATCATGCGGTACTTCCTTCCAGCCCGGCTAGGCCCGCGAAATCTGATACGATGGCTGCGCTACAGACACACGGGCGGGGATGCACGGAGCAGGGGAACGCGATCCGCGAGGTGGCGGGAAAGTCCCTTTTACGCGGTCCATGATCCGCTTGACGGTGTGTGGGTTAGGGCATATCTTCCTGTCGATCTTTTGAATAGAACGAGAACGTAAATGCAGTCAGTTCAATAAAATAGCCTGCCGTCCGGATCGGCCGGCTTGACCCGGGTCCAGATCCGGCATAGAACTACGAAGCCTGATTATTGTAACTACTTATACAATAGTCAATCCCAGGATATTCATTCTTAAGCGGCACGCCAGGATCCCATTCATGCCCAATCACGTCACGATTCAGATCGACACGCCCCAGGTTCCGCCTCAGTGGGCCTTACTGGAACGGTCACTCATTCGCTTCATGACGCAGGCGCTCGAACTGTTCTACGAAAAGTACTTCGACGAAAAGGGCTACCTGGAATGCGTACCCCGCTGGGGCGCGTTGGACGGTCCGGACGACGCCATCGAGAACCTGGCCAACTGGCCCGTACTCTACCTGCTGGGCGGGGGAGACCGCATCCTGGACATGTGCAAGACCGCGCAGGACGGCCACATCCGCCAGTACACGGAAGCGAAGACGGTCGACGTTCCTTTCACCCGGGACGGCATGTACTACAAGGAGTTTCCGGTACACAGCGACTGGGCCCATCACGCCGAGGGCCTGGTGGTATTCAACCTGCTGGGCAACTGCGATCCGGATGATGAAAACCATATTCGACGGACGAGAAGGTTCGCCGGCTTCTACATGGACGAGGATCCCCAGGCGAAGAACTACGATCCGGAACACCGGTTGATCCGAAGCATGTTCAACGGAAGCCGGGGGCCGATGCTGCGAAAGACCACGGCCCTGGACTGGGTCGGCGACCCGATGGAGGACGGGCGATTCGACCTGCTTCACGGTCAGCGAGACTACGCGGAGATGTGCGAACGGTTCGAGACCTATAACGACGTGGCCGGAGATCACCCGCTGAACCTTACCTGTACGGGACTGGCCTTTAACGCCTATGCACTTACCGGCGAAGCGAAGTACCGGGACTGGGTGCTGGAATACGCCGACGCCTGGGTGGAACGCACCTATGCCAACGGGGGTGTGATCCCCTCGAACGTGGGTCTGGATGGCGTCATCGGCAGTGCCTGCGAGGGAAAGTGGTGGGGCGGCGTCTACGGATGGAACCACAAGGTCTTCGCCCATCGCCACGGCCGGCTGGACAACTTCACCCTGAACGCCGTCGCCCACGCCGTGGACGGTTTCGGCAACGCCCTGTTGCTCTCCGGCGACCATAAATACGTGGATGCCTGGCGCACGGTCCTTGAGACAGTCAATGCCAACCGGAAGACCGTCGACGGCGTCACCATGTATCCCCGCATGCACGGTGACGATGGCTGGTACGATTACGCTCCCGAACCCTATAACAGGGGTGCCGTCGAAGTGTACGACTGGTCCATGAATCCCGGTGACCGGAGCCTTGCTGGCGATCATCCGTGGTTGAATTTCCTGGATGGATCGAACCCTGACTTTCCCGTCGAGGCGTTGCGGCGCGATTTCGATGATTTACAGGGCCAGGTGGAGAAAGTCCGAAACGATACGTCGTCGCCGGACACGCGCCTTTCGGATAATCCCAACCCCTTCAATCCGGCGCGGATCGAGTCCATCGTAAATCTGATGACCGGCGGCACCAGGCCGATCTACGCCCGCCCGCTCCATTGCAGGCTATGGTACTTCGATCCGGAACGGAGAAGGCCCGGCGTGCCCGAAGACGTGGCGGTACTGATCGACCGGATCGACCCCGGGGAACTCGATGTGCACCTGGTTAACGTCAACCCGGTCGAAGCGCGTACCGTGATTGTCCAGGGAGGCGCTTACGGGGAACACCAGGTACACCTGATCGAGCACGACGGCGGCCGGTTAACGGTGAACGATTCCGATTTTGAAGTTCGCCTGGCACCTGGTTGCGGCGCTCGTCTTACCGTAGGTCTCCATCGTTACGCCAACCAGCCGACCGTCCGATTTCCCTGGAGCAGGTAGCGTGAGAAGCCCTCGTAACCGTGGAGCGTCCAGCCCGGGCAATCATCGAACCGCTGGTTCCGGCAAAAATGCAATGGTAGCGGTTCACGTCGACACCAAATCCAGGTAAATGGCCAGGAGGATCCAGGATGACCGTAGACCAGGCAAGTCCGGTGTTCCGCGTCAGGAACATTTCCAAGGTCTACCGCATGGGGGAGGTAGACGTTACCGCCCTCCGGGGCGTAGACCTGGACCTGTACGCCGGTGAACTGGTCGTCTTCCTGGGTGCTTCCGGGAGTGGAAAATCCACCCTGCTGAACATACTCGGTGGACTTGACGTCCCCTCGGGCGGCCGGGTGTACTATCATGAGCGGGAACTGACCGGGGCCGGCGAGGATGAACGGACCGGTTTCCGCAGAAAATCCGTCGGCTTCGTCTTCCAGTTCTACAACCTGATTCCGAGCCTCACCGCGCTGGAGAACGTGGAGCTGGTCACCGAGATCGCCGAGCGCCCCATGTCGGCGGAAGACGCCCTGCGTCTCGTGGACCTGGAGCCGCGGATGCACCACTTCCCCGCGCAGTTGTCCGGCGGAGAGCAGCAGCGTGTAGCCATCGCCAGGGCGATCGCGAAGCGTCCCGAAGTACTGCTCTGCGATGAGCCCACGGGCGCGCTCGACTATGCGACGGGCAAGCGGGTGCTGGAGGTCATCGAAAAGGTCAATCGCACGCTGGGCACTACGACGGCCGTCATTACCCACAACGCGGCGATCGCCGACATGGCCGACCGGGTTATCCGCCTGCGCAGCGGTGAGATCTTCGATGTCTACGCCAATCCGACGAAGAAGCGGCCGGATGAATTGAGCTGGTAGCCTGTATTGGCCAGGCGCTATCGAACAAACCCGTGCGACTACCGCCAGGGATTCCCACCATGACCACACTGAACCGCAAATTGTTTCGGGAACTAGCCAAAATGCGTGGGCAGGTCATTGCCATCACCCTGGTGGTGGCCTGCGGCATCATGGCCTTCGTCTCCATGCGCCTCACCTACCTCTCCCTGGTGCAGTCGCAGGATACCTACTACACGCGGTACCGGTTCGCCGATGTGTTTGCCAACCTCAAGCGGGCGCCGGCGTCGGTCGCGGACAGAATCGCACAGATCCCGGGTGTTTCCAGGGTCCGCACCCGGATCGTGATGAACGTAAACCTGGACGTTCCCGGTCTGAATGAACCCGCGACAGGCCGCCTGGTATCCATCCCGGAGCAACGGAGGGCGGTACTGAATGACCTTTCCCTCCAGGAGGGGCGTTACCCGAGGATTGGCAAGCTGGAAGAGGTCATCATCAGCGAAGCTTTCGCGAAGGCCAATGACCTGGTGCTCGGCGATTTGATAGGCGCCGTCATCAATGGCCGCAGGAAAGAACTGCGCGTCATCGGAATCGGCCTGTCGCCCGAATACGTGTACGAGGTGCAGGGAACCGGATCCATCTTTCCGGACAACCGCCGCTTCGGCATAATCTGGATGGGCAGGGAAGCCCTCGCCGGGGCGTTCGACATGGAGGGCGGGTTCAACGACCTGTCTATTGCCCTGTCTCCGAACGCGCGCGAGCGGGACGTGATCGATCGGATGGATCATGTTCTCGAGCCCTATGGGAGTGCGGGCGCCTATGGCAGGGACAGCCAGATCTCCCACCGTTTCCTTTCGGATGAAATCGCGGGTTTGAGCGTATCGAGCACCATCATGCCGGCTATTTTCCTCGGGGTCGCCGCACTCCTGCTCCACATCGTGTTTTCCCGCATGGTGCGCGCGCAAAGGGAACAGATCGCCATTTTCAAGGCCTACGGTTACGCCAACGCGGTCATTGGGTGGCACTATCTCAAATTCGCCTTCCTGGCAGTATCTGGCGGCACCTTACTTGGCATTGCGGGCGGCATCTGGCTTGGCAGGCCGCTCACCGGACTGTACCAGGAATACTACCGTTTTCCCGAACTGACCTATGTCCTGAACATCGAAACCATCGCCTTCGCCTCGATAATCAGCGTTTCTGCCGCGTTACTGGGCACCCTTCACGCATTGCAGTCGGCCATGTCCATGCCACCCGCGGAAGCCATGCGGCCCGATTCCCCCGCCCATTTCAGACCGCACGCGTTGGAACGGATGGGTGTACACCGGATGGTTCCCCCGGTATGGCGGATGATTTTCCGCAATATGGAAAGAAGGCCGGTCAAGACGCTGCTCTCCGCCGCCGGCATAGCCATGGCGGTGGCGATTCTTGTGATGGGCCGGTTTGGCTTTGACTCGATCGACTACATGATCGATTTCCAGTTTCGAACTGTCCAGCGCGAGGATGCCTCGGTTGTTTTCGCGGGTCCCCTTCCGCCGAGGGCCCGTTTCGACCTGGCCCATCTCCCCGGGGTGATCCGTTCCGAGCCGTACCGCGTCGTACCCGTGAGGCTTCGATCGGAGCATCGCATGAAACAGACCGCCATCACCGGGCTGGATCCCGCTGGAGAACTGAGGCAACTGGTCGATCAAAGCGGACGTATCCTGTCTCTGCCTCCTGACGGCGTCGTCCTGACGAAGACGCTGGCCGACCTGTTGGATGTACGGGAGGGCGACATGCTTTCCGTCGAAGTACTGGAAGGATCGCGCCATACAGGCCAGGTACCGGTAACCCGGCTCGTCGATGAACTGATCGGTGTATCCGCCTACATGGATATCCGCGCACTGAACCGGTTCCTGGGGGAAGGACCCACGATCTCCGGCGCGTTCCTCTCCGTAGATCCGCTTCGATCGGACGAGTTGTACAGTACGTTGAAGCAGACGCCAGCCGTGGCGGGCGTTGCCGTCCGCGAAGCCGTGATCAAGGGCTTCGAAGATACGATCGCGGAAAGCACCAATGCATCCACGGTCACGTTGATCGTATTCTCGTGCATAATCGCCTGCGGCATGGTCTACAACGGCGCCCGCATTGCCCTGTCGGAACGTAACCGCGAGATGGCGAGCCTGCGCGTAATCGGATTTACCGAGCGGGAGATATCGGTGGTACTCCTGGGCGAGCAAGCCATTATCACCCTCCTGGCAATACCGATTGGGTTTCTGATCGGATGGGTTTTATGTTATCTTATCGTGGATGCCTTCGCCCAGGAACTGTATAGAATGCCCATGGTCATCACCGGAAAGACCTATGCCTTTTCTTTTCTGATCGTATCTGCTGCAGCCGCACTGTCCTCCTACGCGGTCCACAGGAGGTTGCGTCACCTGGATCTGATCGGCGTGTTGAAAACCATTGAATAACCTGAGACAGTTATGAAATTCCGCCGCAAACACTTCGTTTCCATCGTGATCGCCGCCGGCGTTATGGTACTCATCGTCCTTGCGTTTATGCCGGCGCCAGTCCTGGTTGACACGGGAACGGCAGTTTTAGGGCCCATGAGCGTGACGATCAGCGAGGAAGGCCGGACCCGGGTGAAGCAGCGCTATCTGATCACGGCGCCGACGTCCGGCAGGCTCACGAGACTGGAATGGGAGGAAGGAGACCTGGTGCGCAAGGGTGATGTGCTGGCGCGAATATCCCCCATGCCTTTGGGGTCACGCGAGTCGGCGGAGGCCCGGGCCCGGATAGAAACGGCCGAAGCACTTGTCCGTGAGGCAGAAGCGAATGTAGCCCGTGCTCGGGTGGAACAGGAAGAAACTGCCCGTGGCCGCGATCGGGCGGAGAAGCTCGCCGCGAGCGGCAGCATCTCGAGGGAGCGGCTGGAGCGCGCCGTACACGTGGCTGCGGTGAGCGAGCGATCGCTGGAATCATCCTTGTTCCGCCACCGTGCGGCCGTGTCCGGTCTGGAAGTCTCCCAGGCGGCATTGCTGGCACTCCGGGAGGAGCGCAACGACGCGAAAGCCATACTTTCCGTCACATCCCCGGTAGCAGGCCAGGTGCTGCGCCTGTTCGAAGAAAGCGAACGAGTGGTCGCGGCGGGTACGCCTCTGCTGGAGGTGGGTGATCCCGGAGACATGGAAGTGACGATCGACGTGCTGTCTACCGATGCTGTCAGGGTCGTAGGCGGCCAAACGGTGTGGATCGAGGAGTGGGGCAGCGCAGAACCCTTGAAGGGAAGGGTGCGCCGCTTAGAGCCGGCTGCATTCACGAGGGTTTCCGCGCTGGGTGTGGACGAACAACGAGTCAACGTGATCGTGGACCTGGACTACACCCCACCGGAGCTGGGAGATGGGTACAGGGTGACTGGCCGCATCGTAGTGTGGGAGAATCAGGAGGCACTCAAGGTTCCCTCCAGCGCCCTCTTCAGACTGGATGAAGCATGGGGCGTATTCGTCGTTGAAGACGGCTTAGCCAGGAGCCGCGAGGTATCCGTAGGCCAGAGTAATGGTATCGAAGCCGAGATACACGAAGGCATCTCCGAGGGCGACCAGGTCATTTTGCATCCCAATATACGCATCACGGACGGAGTCGGCGTTGAATCCAGGGTGAACTGAGGGCACGGAAGGATTCCAGGCATTGGAGAAAACCACCAGGTTTGTCGAAGCCAACGACGGCGTTCGACTGTACTATGAGGACACGGGTCGCGGAAAGCCGGTCGTTCTCATCCATGGCGGCGGATTGAGCATGGGCTGGTGGAGCAAGCAGATCCCGGTCCTGAGCCGCAGGTTCCGTGTCATCGCCGCGGATACGCGCGGCAACGGCCGGTCGGACAAGACGCCGTGGGGCCACCGCACCGCCCGGTACGCCATGGACGTTCGGCAGATCATCGAGTCGCTCGATCTGGATGACGTCACCCTCGTCGGGTGGTCCATAGGCGCCCGGACCGTCCTTTCGTATATCGAACTGTTTCGCGGCTACCGGTTGAAGGGCGTCGTGCTGGTCGACGAAGTGCCCAGTATCGAAGTCCATGACCCGCCGGAGCCAGAAACCGAACCGCCGCCCGAGGATGAGGTGGAACGCGGGCGCTGGGAACTCAGGAAGATGTTCGTCTCCCGCGATGTCTCAGACGGGGAACTGGACAGGCTTCTGGCGGAAAGCAGGGGGAACATACCCGCCCAGGGTGTCACGCTCGGACCCGATTACCGCGCGCAGGACTGGCGTCCGATACTGCCGTCCATCCACCTTCCGGTCTTGATCACGACAGGCGGAAAAAGCGGCGCATTTCCGGGTTGCAGGCACATGTTTGAACATATTCCTGGCGCACGGATGGAAGTTTTTGAGCACTGCGGTCATGTGCTTTTCTACGAAGAACCAGACCGGTTCAACGCCGTCGTCACCGATTTCGTGGATGCCGTGCACCGGACTCAAGCTGAACCGGCACGGTGATAAACCCGCAACGACAGCCTGTCATCCTTACACTTTACTCCGCGTTTCGGGTATAAACCGCCATATGATGAATCCCATGGCGAGCATGCCCGCACCTCCGATGATCGAACTGAAGCCGTATCCCATCTGGGTATAGACGACGCCCGCGGCCGCGCTGCAGATTCCCATGGCCAGTTGACCGATCGCGATACTCAGACTCATCAGCGACCCGCGCCGTTCCGGCGGCACGATCTCGGAAAGCATTGCCTGAAAAGGTCCCATGCGGGCGGATACGAGCACCATGATGGCAAAAAACAGCGGATAGGCGACCCAGAAGTCCGTCATTACAGTCGTCGTCAGGGACATCAGTACGAAGAGTCCCAGGCATGCGCTCACGACCATGACCTTGCGGCCGATCCGGTCCGAGAGGCGTCCCGCCCATGGGCCTACGATGACGCTGGCGATACCGGAGACCACGAACAGGGACGCGATGTCGCCGCCCGTCACCCCAAAGGTCTCCTTGATCCACACGACCAGGTAGATGACGTAGAAGGCAATTCCCATGAACATCATGCTGTAGGCGCCAATGGCGGCCGCGGTTGCCGGTGTCGTGAACATGTCCGCGTACCGCCGGATGACCGAACCGATAGAGGAAATCGGCGTCCTCGCGACAGCGGGCTGCTGGGCGAGCGTGCAGACCAGGACGAAGGAAAGCACCATGGGGATGGAGAAGAAAACGAAGGGCGCGGCGAAATCAAATCGGTCGGCGAGTAGGGTTCCACCGGGAATACCCACGATCTGTCCCACGGCGATGGCGGTCATGACCACGCCGTTGGCCCAACCCCGCCTTTCCGGTGGGAAGTGATCGCCGATATAGGCCGGCGCCACCCCGCTGAGGATGCCCGCGGCCATACCGGACAATATCCGGATCACCAACAGCGAAACGTAGTCCGTAACGAAATAGTGGAGGAACAGGGTCACGCACATGGCGCCGGTACCGATCATGAGAATCCGTCTCCTGCCGGAGGCGTCCGACAGGGGACCGGTAACCAGCGCGCACAGGCCGAGCATGATCGAGTAGGCGGAGACCAGCGTGCCCAGGTAAACAGAAGGGACCTCGAACTGCGCCTGGACGATCGGCAATAACGGCGTCATGATCATCGTCTGGCTGCCCGCGGCGAACATCATGAGCCAGAGAGCCAGTAAGATGCTGATATCTGTCAGGGATCCAGTGCGCATAGGACTGAAAGGGATCCACGCCTACAAGTTCTCAGCGTTTCAGGAGGGACGGATTTCGGTTCTAAAGGTGGGTATGTCGCCCGGATTGAAAGATACGCCTCCGAGCCCTTACCGGATCGGAAACAGAATAGGAATAGCGGTGCGGCATGTCAAGCGCTGGTTGTTTCATCGTGTGAAACTCCTGGGAATAACATATATTGGAATCGCCGGCCTTGGTATAAGGCCTCCCCAAAGGTGTTTTGACGCATTTGCGCGTCCATTTCGAAATAGTACGCCAGCTCCTTGGATCCAGGTAGATCATCTAGAGGGAGTCTTTCTGTGAGGAATACCTGTCAACATCGGTTCTCAAGGTGTGGCATCGGCGATCAGACTTCGTTATTTGTCCCAATGGAGGAGTACCGGTAAACTCTATGACGCCGAAGCGCCGTCTATCGAGTAAATCCATTGATTGTAATCTCTCGACGATCATTGTGACATGCATGGCTGGGTTCTTGCTTGTCGTATGTGGTAGTGATAGTCCGACGAAGCCTGATCCGCCTGTCCAACCGGATCCACCTGTCCAAAAAGTACCGACGAGTATTACGATTACTCCTCCTTCAGCATCCTTGACGTCCCTCGGTCAGATATTCCAGTTAACGGCGGTCATCCTTGATCAGAACGGACAGCCGCTCCCAGGTACGTCCATCTCGTGGTCAAGCAGCGACGATAGTGTGGCCACTGTAAACGAGCAAGGCCTGGTGACAGCCGTGCGCAACGGGATTGTGCAGGTAACAGCTCGTTCGGGGAACGCATCGGCTGGAATAGGGATAGCGGTTTCCCAGTCGGCTGTCAGAATCGTGATCGAGCCTGATACGATAGCACCAATCTCTATCGGGGAGATGATCCAATTGAGTGCAACGGTGCAAGATGGAAACGGCCATCCGTTGTCAGGCGCATCCATCTCATGGTCGAGTAGCGACGAGGTTGTGGCTACAGTAAACGCTCAGGGACTGGTCACGGCCATGGGTGACGGGACAGCGCAAATCAGGGCCCGCTCGAACAACGCATCGGGTTCGGTCATTGTCACCGTTGTGCCCACTACTACTGATTTGGCGGTTATTCTATCGTTGTACGAGGCCATGGACGGAGACAATTGGATTAACGACACGAATTGGCAGAGTGATGAGCCATTGAACTCGTGGTTTGGAATTGAAGCCGACAATATGGACAGAGTTGTAGAGTTGCGTCTCCCAAACTATGGGTTGTCCGGTTCGATACCGGCTGCGTTAGACGGTCTGAGAAACCTGGAAAGGCTGTATCTCGGATCGAATGGACTAACGGGTCCAATCCCTGTTGAGTTGGGCAACCTACATAAACTTCAGGAGTTGCACCTGGCTGTTAACGCGATATCGGGCTCGATCCCCGCTGAGCTGGGCAATCTAAGCAACCTGGAACGGCTGGAGCTCTCGGGAAACAGATTAACGGGTACGATTCCTGTTGAGTTGACTGGTCTGAGTCAACTGTATATTCTGAATCTGGCAAACAACACATTAACGGGCTCGATTCCCGCATGGTTGGCCAGTCTGAAAAACTTGAGATGGCTGGCACTCAGTGGCAACCAGTTGACAGGATGTATCCCGGAGGGACTTGAGGATGTAGATAACAACGATTTCAGACAACTCGGCCTGCCCTTTTGCAATGATTCCGGTGGGTCGGTGGCCATGGATCGGGAAGCTCTGGTAGCCCTGTATAACGCCACCGACGGCCCCAACTGGAGTAGAAACCAAGATTGGCTGAGTGATGAGCCGCTACATCGGTGGGAAGGGGTTGGCACCGATAACGAGGGCAGGATCTTCTCGTTGGTTCTGAGAACCAACGCGTTAAATGGCCCGGTTCCTGCTGAGTTTGGTCGACTTACAAAACTGCGTACGCTGGATCTTCTCGGCAACTCGTTGACAGGCCCGATTCCCGGTGAAATAGGTGACTTGATTAGTCTGGAATCATTGGCACTCTCAAGTAACTCGCTATCGGGACCGATACCCGCTGAGTTGGGATCTCTGAGCAACCTGGAACGGCTGGAGCTTTCAAACAACAATCTAACGGGTACGATTCCTTTTGAGTTGACCAGGTCAGGCAACCTGTATTTGCTGAACTTGTCGAACAACGAATTAACAGGCCTGATTCCTGCTGAGTTGGCAGATTTGAGTAATCTGGCAAAACTCGATTTCGCTGCCAACGAGTTAACCGGAAGGATACCTGTTGAGCTGGGAAGGCTTGGCAGACTTCGAACACTGGAACTCGCTGCCAACGCGTTAACGGGATCGATCCCCGTTGAGTTGGGCAACTTGAGCGACTTGGAACATCTGTCACTCGGACAAAATGATTTAAAGGGACCGATTCCCGCTGAGTTAGGCAACTTGCGCAACCTGAAATACCTTTATTTACTCAACAATTCGTTAACCGGACCTATCCCCGCTGAATTGGGCAATCTGAATAAACTGACCGTGATTGATCTCAGATCCAACTCACTAGCCGGTCCAATTCCAACTTGGCTGGGCAATCTCAGTGAACTGGAAACGCTTATTCTTAATTCCAACGCATTATCGGGCCCGATCCCCGTTCAGTTGGGCATGCTGAACCTACTCGAAGCCCTTGGACTCGCGGAAAACGCGTTAACCGGTCCGATCCCCGCTGAGTTGGGTAGACTGAACAACCTGACTTGGCTCAGGCTCAGTGGCAACGAATTGACCGGTTGCATTCCGGTTCGATTGCGGAGTGTATTGAGAAACGACTTGGCGCAACTCGGCCTACCTTTCTGCGACGAGCCTTAGCGTAGTTGGATACCAACAGTTGTCCGCGACGGTCTGGAATCCTGATGGACAAATCCTCCGCCAAACCACCTGTACTCTACCACGGCACCGCCGAAAAACTCGCTCGTATCGAGCCCAGATCGGCCCACGGTTTGGGACCGGAGCATGACAAGTTGGAAGCGGTCTACGCCACCCATCTTCGAAATATTGCCATAGCCTTTTCACTCCCAATTAGACCGATCGAAAATGGCGGGTTCAGTTTCGGTGTAGACCTAGGTATAGAACGCCCTGAGGATTTGAATGACGACGTCGAACCTCGCGTAGACCTCGAGGTGGGTTCGCTCGATCTGTCCAGGTCAGGCTACGTTTATGTCCTACCCTCCGACACCTTCGAACAGGTCGACGTTTGGCAGTGGGCTTCCAGTCAACCCGTCAAGCCCCTGGACGTGATCCTGATCGACCCGAATCTCTACGCCCACTGGATTCGCGACAAGAGGACGGGTGGACTCTGAGCCTCCGACGTCGAACACCCAACAAAAAACCCGCATGAACTCATACGGGTCTCCAATCCAAGAATGCCGAAGGAGAGATTCGAACTCTCACGGGCAAAAGCCCACTGCGCCCTGAACACAGCGTGTCTACCAGTTCCACCACTTCGGCATCATATACTGTTTGTCATAAAACCGCGCAGGTAATATATTTCGGTATCCGCTTGGTGTCAAGCGGCCCTTGAGGAGACAGTGAATCGATTATGCCGATTCGAGGCAGCCATGGCCAGAGTATCAGAACGACATATAACCGAGCCCGATGGGACCGACGGAATTAAGATTGTCGTGACCAATCGGAGGGCGCGGTACGATTACCATTTTATGGATACCTGGGAGGCGGGTATCGTCTTGACGGGTACGGAAGTGAAGTCGTTGCGGGAAGGGAAAATCAACCTGACCGACAGCTTCGCGGCGGTGGACAACGGCGAGGTGTATCTTTACAACGCTCACGTCTCGCCATACGAACAGGGAAGCCACTTCAACCACGAACCGACCCGTCGGCGCAAGTTGCTTCTGCACCGTTCTGAAATACGCAAATTGATCGGCAGCGTCGTGGAAAAGGGTCTGACCCTTATCCCCACGAGAGTCTATTTCAAACGGGGACGCGTCAAGGTCGAGATCGCCCTGGCCAAGGGGAAGAGAGATTACGATCGAAGACGTACCATCGCGGACAGGGACGCCCGCAGGGATATGGAACGCACGTTGAAGGGGCGTCCATGACGGAGAGCACACCGGGAACAAAAAGCAAGTTGCTCTCCATATCCGGCCTGGCGTGGGGACTCTCTTTTATCTGCGCGGTATTGTTATTCGCTATCTTCAGGCTGTCTGCCGTCACGGCCGATGCCCTGAACAACTACCCATTCTACTGGTATCACTGGCTGGCGTTGGCCGTCGTGGTTGTGTTCATGGCCCACTCCGAGGGGTACCAGGGATTCCAGAAAAACTTCTCCCCGCGCGTGGTTGCCAGAGCCTGGTTCCTTTACCATAATCCATGTCCATTGCTGATCGTCCTCGCGCCTTTTTTCCTGGCCGGCTACATACATATCAACCGCGTACGCCAGCGAAATATCCTGTTGTTGACCCTGGGTATCGTGATCCTGATTTTCCTCATCGGGTACCTTCCCCAGCCGTGGCGCGGAATCGTCGACGCGGGCGTGGTGGTCGGACTCACCTGGGGTCTGGTCTCCCTGGTCCTTTTTGGCATCAGATTGCTGGGATCACGCCCGTTCGTTTACTCTCCCGAGATTCCCGGTGAAAGCGAGGTGAATCAATGAAACGACACGTGTTGAGACTGCTGGTTGGTTTGATGGTTGTACTGTGCGTGCTGACCGGGCTGACCAGTGGATGCGGGTTGGTCCAGGATGGCACGGAAAGCGCAGGGGAAGATCCCGTCAGTTTCGGAGATTACTGGTACCAGGGCAAAGCGGAAATCACGAGCTATACGCTCAGGCAGGTCCGTTACGGCGAACTCCACGATGGAGACGCCGTGCTCATATTCGTGACGGAAGATTTCTCGGCGCAGAAACAGGTCAAACTGGACCGGCCGGACGAGGCCGGGGACGACGCCGTCAAGGTCCTCAAGCTGAACGCGCTCCGCAATTTCAATACCGGTGTGTATCCCTACACGGTCATGACATCGGCCTTTACCCCGGTGGACCGGGACCGCTATCCGCGGACCTTGAAAATCACGACCTCGGTACAGGAATGGTGCGGCCATGCCTTCGTCCAGTTGAATCGCCTGGACGATCAGTACTATGTCCAGCAGTATTCCTATTTCGAAAGCGAAGGCGACCTGGTCACGGACCTGGAGGACGCAATCCCCGAGGATGAGATCTGGGCTACGATTCGACTGAATCCGGACGACCTGCCGACCGGTGAAATAACCATGATCCCCGGTACGGTGTATCAGCGGTTCGACCATATGGCCTGGAGGACCGTGAATGCCACCGCCATACTGATGCCTGACGTGAAACGGCCCGATCTGATGATATACAACCTGGTTTACTATCCGGAACTCAACCGCACCCTGACCATACGTTTCAAAAGATACTTCCCCCATGAGATCGAATCCTGGGAGGAGGTCGAATTCGCATCGGACGGAAAGACGGAGGAACTCGTCACCACGGCGGTCCTGAACAAGCGGCTGATGCTCGATTACTGGACGAAGAACAGCGTGGTGGACTTGAAACTGCGCAGGCAACTCGGATTGGACGATTAGCCTGCTTCCATGCTGGAAATGGAGGATCACGCCATGGAAGCTGGTGGGAAATGGCGCGAAAACGGGGTGAAGGTCATCCCCGGGAACCAACTCGACACGAACACCCCGCAAACACCGGGCATGTCAAGAGCCGCGGCGATTGATCACGCGCGTACGGGAGCAAACAAGCTCTGGGCGGGTACGGTGACCATTCATCCCAACGCGAAGACTGGCGCGCACCACCACGGCGAACTGGAAAGCGTGATCTACGTAGTCAGGGGCCGGGCGCGAATGCGCTGGGGCGAAAAGTTGGAATACGTGGCGGAGGCTGGACCTGGCGATTTCATCTACGTGCCGCCTTACGTGCCGCACCAGGAAATCAACGCCAGTTCCGAAGACGCCCTGGAATGCGTCCTGTGCCGAAGCGGCATGGATCCGGTCGTGGTCAACCTGGACATCGAACCCGTGGAAAAACCGGAGAACGTGTACTGGGTCGATCCGATCCACCCGGATCCGAATGGCTAGCAGAACTTTGTACTTATTGTAGTTCCGCTCCATAAACCGAAGCACTGCCGCGGGGTTTTCCTTTTCCGGGAATGCTTCTCACGATGGTTGCGCTGTTCGACCTGGCTATACTTCCTCCCGGTAAACCGCTTCCCTCAATCCTTTGATATATCCAACGGCATAGAGCCGGCAAAGAGCCGAGTAACCTGGATGGTCATTGTCCTCTCCGGCCAGGGTCGGGACATGGTCGGGCCGGAGTACGCCGTTGTAACCGATATCCCGGTACGCGCGCAGGCAGGCCATCATGTCGGTCGGACCGTCATCGTGGAAGGTCTCCACGTAGTTCTCCACGTGCCCGCGGACGTCCCTGAAATGGACGAAGAAGATCTTGCGCTGCGCGCCGAAGAGGCGGATAGCCGCGGGCTGGTCGTCGGTCATGAGCGCGAAGTTCCCCTGGCAGAAGGTGATCCCGTTCATCGGACTTGGAACCAGGTCCAGAAGTTTCTGATAGTTGTCCAGCGATCTCATGATGCGGCCGATGCCCCGAAGGGGCGAGAGGGGCGGATCGTCGGGATGCATGGCCATTTCCACGCCGTACTGTTCGGCGACGGGTGTCACCCTCTCCAGGAAATCGTGCAGCGTCTCCCAGAGCTGGTTCTCGGACACCTCTCCCGCCTCGGTCAGCGGCGCGTTTTTCATCATGGCGTGGTCGTAACCGGTGACCATCGCGCCACCCCGGGAAGGAATGGTAGAGGAGGTTCGCATCCAGTTCAGAATCGCCATCCAGTTGTAGCACCAGGTCTTGATGCCGACGCGGCCCATACTCTCGATAAACGTGCAGACGTTGTCGAGCTCCTCTTCCCTGCCTTCTATGCCAAGCTTGATGCGGTGCATCGGCGGGGCGCTTTCGATCACGGCCACTTCTATGCCGGCGTCGTTGAAGTTATTGCGCATCCGCAGCATGGGCATGTATTCCCAGCCCTTCTCGTTACCCTGGGCCGGCGGCATACTGGTGACCGCGTGTTCGACACCGATCTGCTTTACCTGGGCCCAGAGCGTGTTGCGGCCTGTGCTGAGAATCTCCGCGATTTTTATCATGGGTTACTGTCTCCTGTAGCCTCCGGTTCAGACCTGGCCCCGGCTGCGCACGGGGTGTATGAGCGCGCTTTCGTATAGATCGGCCCAATCCTTCGAACCGTCGTCGTGTACGATGTCGAGGTAGACGCCGTCCACGTGGGCCGGTCCGTTGCCCTGGATGAAATAGCCGTACGCCTTGCCCATGGGCGCGATATGAACGCGGGTGCCGTCGGGGTAGGCAACGGAACAGATAATACGTGGTACGGGCCGGCCGAACAATTCACCCTTTTCCTTCAAACCCCGGACGGTCTCGTCGGGAACCCTCCACCTTTCCACGGCTTCCTCGTCTACAGTCACGCCAAGGCCCGGTTCCTCGGGAACCCGGTGGAAGCCGCCGACGACCTCAACTGGTTTCGTCAACAGGTGATGGCTATAGAGGTTGATACAGGTGATCGCCGGCCAGGTGGCGTGACTCAGCACCGCGCCGAGGTGGGCGGCCCAGGTCGTGGTAAGCCCATTGCCCACCAGCTGGAGCCAGAAGGGCATGTTGACCTCGGCGCTCAACTGTCCCTGGCGCAACACCTCGGACTTCCCGGCGCAGATGACGAACCCGTCGCAGACTTCTTCGCGGACGGCCGTCATGTAGGGCGGCGCTCCGAAGTGCATGGCGATGGGCCGGGGGATGACCTGTCTCAACTGCCGGTTGCCCAGTATATCGGTTTGCGGGATGGGGGATTCGAACATGGCGACGTTGTCATGTTCCGCCAGCTTCTGCATGACGGGCATGGCCGCGGCAGCGTTCTGCATCGTGGAGTTGGCGTCGAGATCGAGCTTGAAATAACTGGGAATGCCCGTGGCAATGGTGTCCACCTGGGCAAAGATATCCCACCATGGCCGCTGTTTGATCTTGAAGCTGGTATATCCCAGGGACACCGCGTCGCGGGCCTCGGCCAGCCAGTCTCCCGGCGCGGCGTCGATGGACCACCATGAGATGGGAGACCAGTCCCTCACCTTGGTCCCGAGCAGTTTGTAACAGGGAACCCCCAGTGCTTTACCCACCACGTCGAAGAGGGCCATCTGCAGTCCCGCGCCGAGCGTATCGTCGTTCATCACGTCGGCAGGGCTCTTTCCAATGACCCTTTCCACCGCGTCGTCGGTAACCCGGGCCCATGTGTAGTGAATGACCGTTTCCCCCCAACCGGTCAACCCCGAATCCGTGGTTACCCGGCACAATTCCAGGATCGACCAGTTGTATACCTCCCGCTCGGTAATCCTGGTCTGGCGTTCTGTGAAAGGCACATCCACCACCATCCGTTCCACATCGATTACCTTCATGACGCGTATTCCTCCTGGTGCTGTAAACGGAAAGATGTTACGGCACTACGTATTTCAGTCATATCAATATGCAGGCGATCAGAAGCAGGACCATTATGGGAACAAGTCCCGTTCCAACGCTGGCGCCGATGGGCATGAGCAGGCTTTCCGGCGCGGTGATCTCGATACCGAACAGTAGCGGAATCGTACGGGTCGCTTCTTCGTTCATGCCCAGCGAGATGGAAACGCCAACGTATAGGCAGCCCAGGAGCGCGACCAGCAAGAGAAGATGGGCGACATGGGGCAAACGTCTCGTGGAGAGGTCGGCCGGGTCCATCACGTCGTGATAGAGCAGGCCCCATTGCTTGACCCTGCTATAGAGCACCGGCAGCAGCAATGGTCCCAGAATACCCGCGGTGACGAAATTGTTGATGGAAATCAGGGGCGCCAGCACGTGGAAGGGCACGAGCCCAAGGGTGTCCAGACCCCAGCCCACCGTTACGCCGCAGGCGATGCTGGCAAGCAGTGTAACGTAAAGGTACCTCGCCAGCATGGTGGGGGACCACGCGCCGGGTTCCTTTTTGGTCAGAATGCGCCAGAGGCGGTAGGGAATGTAACCGAACAGGAAATTGCCGAGCATGCCGAAATAGCTGCCCAGCCCGTAGGTGCCGCCCATCAGATCGCCGATCAGGTTTCCAAAGGCCGCGCCCCACGCGCCCGCGGGGCCGAACATGAGGGAACAGATGACAGGGAATACGTTGGCCGGCCGTAGTTCAGTAATTCCGGGAATGATGGGAAGGAGCTTGAAAGGAATCAGGACAGCGGCATACATGGCCGCTGTCAGGGCTACCAGGACGACCATCCTGGTATACTTCCACATCGTGAAGGCTTCTCGCACACTACCCCTCAGGCGCTCTGTTCCATGCGGTTGATCTCATCGCGCAGACGGGCGGCATCCTCGTATCGTTCCTCATCTATGGCAGCCTGCAGTGCCTGGCGCGCCGTCTCGAGGGGGGTGCGTGGCTGACTCTTGAACTCCACCGCTTCCATCAACTCTTCGGCGGCCACTTGCGCCGCGGGAATCTTGCCCTCTTCTTTCGCTTCCGCTTCCAGCTCCTTAATGGACGCCGCAATCTCTTCCTCGCCTTGCTCGTCCTTGTTCTTGGGCATCCGCTTGCCCGCCACGCGCATGACTTCTTCCTCCACGTAGATCGGCGCGCCGGCGCGGAGAGCCAGGGCGATGGCGTCCGTGGGCCTCGAGTCGATGGTCATGGTTTGTCCATTGGCCTTCGCGTGTATTTCCGCGATATAGAATTGCTGCTCACGCAGTTCCGAGATGAGGACGAACTGTATCTCGGCGTCGAAATTCTCGAAGACTGATTTTAGCAGATCATGTGTCATGGGACGCGGCGGTGCTTCTTCGCCCGAATCGATCTGGCTTTTAATGGCGAAGGCTTCCGCTATCCCGATCAAGAGGATAAGAACCTGCTCTTCCTGTTCGTCAGCCAGCCAGAGTACCGGGGTGGCGTGAAGGGGATAGGGAGGCCCGACATCATATACTTTGAGACGAATCATTGTATATAATCTTCCCAACCTGACCGGCAAAAGCCAGGTTTTTCTATTTCGCGGGTGACCACTTGAGCGATGACAGGATTATGACGGCTGAAAGGGGCCAGACAGCCTGGAAGAACGGTTGTCATCGTAGTGGAAGTTTGGTATACCGGTAAAATAAACCAGTAAAATAAAACTGGTCAAGACAAAAGTACAGGCCGGCCATGATTTTCAATTCCCGGTTCAACCCATCACCTTTGTTTGAGAAACGCGCTCCGTACCCGGGAGAAGAAAGCGAGCGCCTCTTCCGTCCTGTAATCACGGTAGGTCCACGGCAATGACGTGAAGGCGCCCCTGGTGTACAACAGGGTGACTTCGGCATAGATCCCGCGCCCGACGTAGATGCGATGGCTGTAGTTCTTGGTAGTCGCCAGGACGAGTTGCCCGCCGTTGACATAGCCCGGATCGATATTCACCCCCCTTCCAGGCATGCCGTCAGACCGCGCTACCGTGGTTTCCAGGTCGTTGCTCGTCCTTTTTACACCGGGCAGGTGTGCCGGGTCCACCAGCGGACCGAAACCGAAGAACTGTTTGACCAGTCCAGCCCCCATTTCCGATTCATAGTAGGACGAGAAGGAGAAGTCGAATACAGGACTCGCCTGTTCCACTTCCCCATATCGTTCGGCCATGAGATCGCGTCCCTTCGACAGCATCTTCTCGTCCCGGCTCATGACGGCGCAGACCAGTTTTACGGGTTCGGAGGATCCGGGTGTTCCCATGATGCGGTTTGCCTCTTGTTGTCCCATTGCCACGAAGTATACCGTGATTTATATTGACTCGCCCGGAATCTTCTGATCGGCAGTCACGAAACAGATACCGGTTCCGGGCGGGTATTGTCAACTTTTATCGGCGATTGTTAGTGGGTGCGGCCAGAAGCGGCCCGGTTCATGGCAGCCCCGTGAAACGTAATTGAATCAACGGGCCACAAAAGCACAGGAGCGCAAATGAATCTCGAGCGGTTTTCACTCAAGGGAAAGGTGGCCGTCGTAACCGGCGCGGGAACGGGAATCGGCAAAGGGATCGCAACGGCCATGGCGGAATCGGGCGCACGGGTGGTTCTTGCGGGCCGTACACGGTCCAGGTTAGAGGACACGGCAAATGAGATCCGGAACACCGGCGGCGAGGCGCTTGTCGTGGAAGCGGACATTTCGAATCGTGAAGACCGGGAAGACCTGGTTGCATCAGTCCTTGACACGTGGAAACAGATAGACATCCTGGTCAACAACGCGGGGGTGAACGTACGCACGCTGCCGGAGGATTACCGCGAGGAGGACTGGGACAACGTCGTGAACACCAATCTCAAAGGTACGTTTTTTCTCACCCAGCTCGTGGCACGGCACATGATTGGCCGGAAGTACGGCAAGATCATCCATATCGCCTCGCTGGCCACCATTACCGGCATCCCCCATATACCCGCCTACACGGCCGCCAAGGGCGGTGTCGGATCGTTGACCCATCAACTGGCCATCGAGTGGGCCCGGCACAACATCAACGTGAATTCCATCTGTCCGGGGTACATCCGGACGCCCCTGACCCGGGCCGTTGAAGAAAGCGAGCGGGGAACCTACATCCTGAACCGCGTGCCGGCCGGTCGATGGGGCGAACCGGAGGATATCGCCGGCACCGCCGTTTTTCTGGCGTCACCGGCGTCGGACTTTCTCACGGGACAGCTGATCGTGGTGGATGGCGGCTGGATGGCCGGCGGTTAAACTGGCAAGCTGCTTCCCCCGGCCAATGGATATTTCTGCCAACCCGTTTCCTTCTCGTCAACCGGCGGCCTCCGCCTGGCCTGCCCGGCTCGACCCGGGGCGGGGCACGGAGATGAAACCGGTGGTCACCAGCGTCAGGACGGCAACGACTGCAGCGCCGACGAAAACATACTGGTAGCCGTACAGGACCCATACCAGTCCACCCAGGGTGGGGATAGACATGGATACCGCGTGATCTATGGTGACTCCCAGGGAAAGGGTAGCGGTGAGGTCGTCCTTCCTGGCGGCGATTTTACTGGCGTAGGTGGTCCGGGCGATACTGACGTTGAACAATACCAGGTCCATTACGAAGCTGGCATAAATGATATTCACCGCCCAGCTTCCCAGGCCCATTTCCGCGGCAAAACCATATCCGAGACAGACACCGACAAGCAGCACCGCGTCGATCATCAGCACCAGGCGTTCTCCGAACCGGTCGATCAGTTTGCCCAGTTGTGGCGAAAAGAACATGCCGATTACGGATGAGACCAGGTACAGCCAGGCTATGGTGGATACCGGCTCGCCGAAGATCTTGATCAGCACCCAGGGTCCGAAGGTGATAAAGATCTGTTTTCTCGCGCCGAACAGGATGTTCAGCAGGTAGAACAGGGTATATCTCTTCCGGATGATGAAGGTAGGGCGATTCCCCGTGTGCCCCTTGATGGGACGCATGACCAGGTAGCTGTAACCACCCGCCAGGGAGACCAGAGCGGCGAGGGCGAAAACGGGAAGATAACCCAGCGAAGTCTCGCCCAGTCCCATCCAGAGCAGGACGCTGCCCACGATGGCGGCCCCGGTCCTGATGCCTCCCAGGCGCCCCAGCATGGTGGCGGCCCTGCCGTCGCGTGCCAGTTGAAGGGCGATCGTCCGCGTCACGGGCATCTGCAGATGCATGCCGATGCTCCAGATGATCATCGACGTAAGCATCAGCCCGTAATGATCGCCGTAGTATCCGAGGCCGGCCAGCCCGAAGGCCATCAGCACCATGGCGAGGACAGCCATCTTGAGTTCCGACCAGAAGAACAGTATGCCGGCGAAGGCAGCCACGAGGAAGCCGGGCAACTCCCGGGGAAACTCGAGTTCACCCCGGCTCATCGCGTCCATGTTATAGGTGTCGCTCAGAAAATTGTTGAAACTGATTTCCGCCAGCCCCATCGAGAGGCCCACGCCGACCGTACCGAGCAGGAAGAGCATCAGTTGACGGTCGGCTGTTCTGATCCAGGAAATCAAGTGCGGGCTCCGGTCTAGGGCTGGTCGAATTTCTTCAATTCGTCCCGTATTTCCGCGGCGCGTTCGAATTCTTCGTTCTCGACGGCCTCCGTCAACTCCGCCCTCAACTGGTCTTCCTCCGAACGGGGCTGCTGTTTTCGTATCTCCTCAGCCATGTCCCTCAGTATTTTCAGCTCCTGACTTTCCTTTACCAGGTCGTCCCGGTCGTAGGAACGGAAGAAAATCTCTATCTCATCTATGCCTTCTTCGATATGGTGGAGGGCCTGCTCGATATTCCCGGCTCCCGTGGCGACAAGGCTTCTCGCCCGGGTACGATGCATGATGACGAAGGGCCGGTACTGTTCAAAGGACAGGCGGTCGTCGTCGTTCTCGGCGTGCGTCCGCACGATATCCATGATCTGCAGGTTGTGTTCGGCGTCCTTGCCGGCCTCGTGAAAGGCTTCCAATTCGAACATGCAGATGCGCCTGTAGTAGAACTGAAGGGATTCCGACCGCAGGCTCACGCATGCCTCGTGCGAGAGATTGAGTTGCGCGTCCGGACCCTTCTCGGCCTTTAGTTTTTCGAGTTGTTCCAGGTATTGATCCAACAGGGAGGGTTTCCCGTGGGGTCTTTTGCCGTCCGGGCGGTCCGACCATTCCATCTGCAGGATGCCGAGATCCACGCGCATCTGAATCCTGGTCTGGCCGTCTTCTCCCTTGACCTTTCGCACGATGAGCTTATCGGGCCCCGTATAATCCCATTCATCGAGCAGCTTGCTGATGTCTGGATTCATGTGCGTGGATCCCGTCTTCTATGAGTGAGGCGCCGAGGGATGTGGAAACAGGCCGAATCAGAATGCGCCGTAAAAAACACCACCCAGCGTCAGCAGCCCGATTCCCCAGCAGTAATACGAGAACCTGGACAGGTTGCCTGCAACAACGATACTCAGAAGCAGTTTAAGCGCGATGTATCCACTCACCGCAGCCATGACGGTACCCGCGGCTACCGCGGTCCACTGATCGTCGGGAATGCCGCCCGATTCCCCAATCTGGACGGTGACAGCGCCCAGTATCGCGGGAACCGCCAATAAAAAAGAGTAACGTGCCGCCAGCCGCCGGTCAAGCCCCAACAGCAGGGCGATGGATATGGTCGTGCCCGACCTGGAAACACCGGGAATCAACGCCAGTGCCTGGCCCAACCCGATGAGTAGCGCATCGATCCAGGTTGTCCCACCGAGGTCCCTGGTGGGCCGACGGGGGAATCTGGACAGCCACAGCACGGAACCGGTGACCAGAAAAGCGAAGCCGACATGGACCGGGGCGGAAAACAGGGTCTCCAGCTCGTCTTTCCATCCTATGCCGAACAACGCTGCGGGAATCGTGCCCACGGCGAGCAGCAACACGAGCCGCAAAGACCGGCGGTCTCCCCCGGCTTTACCCGTCAATGCACGCCATACGTCCGAGCCCAGCATCGTGATATCGGATCGAAACACGACCAGGACGGCCAGCAGGGTTCCGAGGTGTACCATGACGTCGAAGAGCAACTGGGTTTCAACTAATCCGAAAAGCCGTTGGTACACCGCGAGGTGGCCGGAACTGCTGACCGGCAGGAATTCCGTTACGCCTTGCAAAAATCCAAGGATCAACGCGTGATGCAGTTGGATGGGTCACGCTCCTGCCCGGTCTCTGGTCAAGAAGGCTGGCGCCTGGGCCGCCGCGAATACCGCCGGCGCGGTCGCCGGCCCTGCTTTTTTTCGCTGCCCGTCTCCTTCTTGACAATGGGCTGTGCCTTCTTCGGAGCGGAAGCGTAAAAAGACCTGGCGGACTGCCAGAACAGCAGAAGGGGTAGAGAAGGCAACACCGCGTAAGCCAGTACCGGAGCGCGCATGAACCACAACCGGAATACCACGAACAGCAACAGGCAGGCGATCAGCGCTAGCCATCCTATCGCGAAGGCCGAAGAGATGCCATGCAGATACACGGCAAGCACATAGAACAGTAGCGTCGTGGTCAACATGGTGTTGAACGTGGGCATGAAAAGGTTGACGCCGCCAATAACCTGGGCTGTACTGCGCCATTTCAATCCCTCCACGATGAGCGGTAGTCCGTCGGTGTGAGCCCGCCGCCAGCTGGATCTCAAGCGAGTGAACGTGGAGCGGCTGGGTGGAATAGCGGTCCTGCGGTCGTATACCCACGCTCTATCGGCATAGTGGATGACCACGTCGTTCCGCAGCAACCTGGTCAGGAATGCGCGAACATTGTCCAGCCGGGGTTTTCTCACGCCGTGTTTTTCCACCAAACGGCGGGAGATGCACAGACCGGTTCGATGTATCCCTCCACCCAGGCGATACTTCAACGACCAACTCGTCAGCCAGCCGGGTTTCAGGGCGCTCAATATGGCCCTGCAGGCCGTATTCCAGGTCCATTTTCCACCCGATACACTGTAGCCGGATTGGATGGCCAGGGCGCCCTTGGACAGTTTGTCGCTCATTACACCCAGGTAGTTGGCGGAGATCCTGGACTCGATGTCCAGGACAATGTATCCGTCATGCCGGTCTTTTGCGGATAAACGCTCCAGTACGTCCAGGATCGCTTCGTCCGCGTCACGCCACTGCTGCTTTCCTGGACTATAAACTACCGCCCCTTTCCGGCGTGCTATGGTTGGTGTCTGATCCGTGCAGTTCACCGGGGCGACGATCACGTCGAACATGCTTCGCGGGTATTTGTTCCTGCGCAGATGCTCCACGGTCCCGCCTATCGAACCCTCGTCGTTGCCCGTGGGCACCACCAGGGCGAAGACGTGGCGCGGAAAGATCAGCGGCGCCTTGCCACGTCCGCGTATCCGACCGATGAAACTCAACGCGAAGCCATAGACCGCAACACATATCCATCCGGCCAAGACGACAGACTCAAACAGAGTCAGATACGTCACGTCTTAACCTCCATGGAAGCGTTGCCGAACCATTGCGAATGTCATCGTTCATGATATTGCTTTCGATAGTATGACTTGTAACTACTGTCGTTCATGATCGCCTGCCACCACGGCTGGTGATCCACGTACCACCGCAGTGTCTTGTCAAGCATCGTTTCGAAGTCGTACGCGGGTTTCCAGCCCAGGGATCGAATGCGGCCGCAATCCAAAGCGTACCGAAGATCGTGCCCGCTGCGGTCCGGTACGAACTCGCGCAGGCTCGCCGGCCTGGCGAGCTTATCCAGGACCCGGTCCGCCAGGGCGCGTCCGCTTACCTCGTAATTCGTGCCCACGTTGTAGGCGGTCCCCGGTTGACCGGACCGAAGCACCTGGTCGATGGCGGAACAGTGATCTTCCACGTACATGTAACTGCGCACTGCACTCCCGTCGCCGTAAACCGGAAGCGGTCTGTACTCCAGTGCGTTCGTGATAAACACGGGCAGGACCTTCTCTGGATACTGGTAGGGCCCGATGGTGTTCCCGCCTCTCGTAATCAGAATGGGCAGCCCATAGGTGGAGTAATAGGACTGTACCAGCAGGTCCGCCGCGGCCTTGCTGGCGGCATAGGGGCTGCGGGGCGCGAAGGCGTCGCTTTCCACCGAGAGGCCGGCGGGCACGTGGCCATACACCTCGTCCGTGGACACCTGGAGGAACCGTTTTACTTCCAGGCGCCGAGCGGCTTCCAGCAAGACGAATACCCCGTTGTAATTGGTTTCGATGAACCCGGATGGATCGAGGATGGATCGATCGACATGCGATTCGGCAGCGAAGTTGACTACGGCGTCCACCCCGCGCATTGCTTCGTCGACCAGGGTCCGGTCCCGGATGTCTCCTTGAATGAACCGAAGCCGATCCGAATTCCCGCAGTCATCGAGATTGGCCTGATTTCCGGCGTAGGTCAGTGCGTCGAGAACCACGACGTGAAAGCCGGGATAGCGGTTCAATACGTATCGAACGAAGTTACTGCCAATGAACCCGGCTCCACCGGTAACCAGCATGGCATCCATTGAAAGCCCAGCTCCTCAGGATTTGATACGCCCGTCGTCCGAATAACCGCGTTGTTCCCAATATCCTTTGTGGTTCTTGCGGGTGACCTCGATCCTGGTCAGCCACTTGACCTGCTTGTATCCGTACATGCCGGGAAGTACCAGTCGTACGGGCGAACCGTGCTTGCGCCACAGCGGCTCGTCGTTCATCTGTAGCGCCAGCATGCTGCTTTTCTTCATCGCATCGCCAACAGGGATACTGCTTTCGTACTCATCGGCCCCGTAGAAAATGACGTCCCTGGCGTCCGGGTCCACGCCCGCCTTTTCAAGCAGGTCGCGTAGCCGCACACCAACCCACCGTGCTCTCCCCTGGGCGCCACCGACACACCGCAGTATGCTTTCCTGTGTGAGCTGGGGCCACTGGTGCAACTCCCCGTATCCGACGGCGAAAGGAGCGGTCACGGCGCCTTCGATTTCAAGCGTTTCCTTTTCAACATCGATTTTTGGAGGGAAGGAAACGATGGCAACCGCGAAAAAACGGCGTAGCGGGGTCAAGCCTTCTTCGTCTTTTTCAACCGGAAGAAACAGGGGACCAGCCACGGAATGAAGCGTGGGCAACGCAGTCCCGCCGACAATGAGTCCGGCCGCAAGTGTTTCCAGGAAATGACGCCGGTCCATGAACGGGTCCTATCGGGATCGTGGTGGTTTACATCTTGAAGCGGTCAGAGGCCGGCTGCCTGCTGAAACGGAAACCCGGAATCGCCGTGGATTCTATCTCCACGCTTGCCATAAGGTTACATGAGCACAGAGCGAATGTCAAGGCAATTGGGGGCGTATAGGAGGGACGGGAACCGCGTCGAGCAAACCACTTCTTATTGGGTTTGATCATTTCACGGCAAGGGGTTAGAATACCTGACAGGTTTTTACTCCAATACCGGAATGCGGGTGATTCCTTGCGAACCCATAGATGGAAGGATAGAGACATGCTGCTCGAAAACAGGACGGTCGTCGTGACCGGCGCTGCGATGGGCATCGGACGGGCCGCGGCTCTGTGCTGCGCGGAGGCCGGGGGACGAACCGTACTTGCCGATATCGATGTGCCCGGACTGGAAGAAACGGTCCGCGACATCCAGGCCACGGGCGGCCAGGCCTGCTCGCGGGTGGTCGATGTCTCCGACGCCCGCCAGGTCGAGGAATTGATGGCCGGCGCGGTGGAAGACTTCGGCGGCATCGATGCGCTCATCAACTGCGCGGGCGTGCTCGAAGGCGCCTACGTTCCCGTGGACGAACTGGACGAAACTGTGTGGCAGCGCGTCATGGACATCAACCTGAAGGGTTCCTTTCTGACCTCCAAGTACGCGACGGCGATCATGAAGGAACAGGGCCGCGGGGTGATCATTCTTCTGTCTTCCGGGGCCGGAGTCCGGGGAGGGAGTTCATCGGTGGCCTACGGGACCAGCAAGGGGGGTGTCCACGGCATGGCGATCGTGCTGGAGAGTCAACTGGCCTCCTTCGGCATACGGGTGCACGCGGTCTGTCCCGGGGGCATCGCCACCCCCATGAAATTGAGGAACATCGCCCAGGCGGCGGAATCGCAGGGCAAATCCGCAGAAGAAGCGCTCAAGCAGGCGGCCGAGTACCTGGGAGAGCCCGAGGGTGTGGGCAGGATCCTGGCGTTCCTCGCGTCCGATCATGCCGATCACCTGCGACAAACCGTCTTCACCCGTTGAAATAGATTTATAGGGTCGGCTCCGCGGACACGAAGGCGTAGCGCACCTCGTGAAGGTACCGCTCGCCGGGTCCCAGAATGACCGATGGCCATCCCAGTGATCCCTGGTGATTGACGGCATCGGGAAACGCTTGCGTTTCCAGGCAGAAAGCATGGTGCTTGTCGTAGACGGCCCCGTGCTTTCCGGTAAGGGCGCTGGTCAGGAAATTCCCCGTGTAGAATTGTACGCCGGGTTGATCGGTTCGCACTTCCATGGTGAGACCGGAACGGCTGGAAACAACACGGGCAGCCGGCCTGACATGTCCTCCGGCATCGCGCAGGACAAAGTTGTGGTCGTATCCGCCTGGTCCGCCTGGTCCGCCTGGTCCCGACCCGGAGATGGAAGCCATTTCCGCGCCGATGGTCTTGGGTTGCGTGAAGTCGAAGGGGGTCCCGGCGACCGCAGCGATTTCACCGGTGGGTATGAGGTGGCTGTCGACGGGCGTATAGGCGTCGGCAAACAGGGTGACCTCGTGGTCCAGTACCGTACCGCCCCGGTGGCCGTTCAGGTTCCAGTACGAGTGATTGGTCAGGTTCACCAGCGTGGGCCTGTCGGTACGGGCCTCCATGGTAATGCGCAACTCGTCGTCTCCGGTCAGGGCATAGGTCACGGTCGTTTCCACCGTACCCGGATATCCTTCTTCCCCATCCCCGCTCGTATACGCCAGTTCGACGTAGGGCCCCACGCTGTTCTGACCGAAATCCCTCGTTTCCCAGCGTTGCTTATCGAATCCCCCAGGGCCCCCATGTATGTGATTGGGGCCGGCGCTGTCGTTGATCGCCAATTGATGAATCCGTCCATCCAGCGTAAACCTGCCACCGGCAATACGGTTGGCACATCGCCCGACGGTAGCGCCGAAGAATGGATGTTCCCCCAGGTATTCATCGAAGGTATCGAAGCCCAGGACGACGTCCACGAGGTCCCCGTCCGGTCCGGGGATATCCAGGGACTGGAGAATCCCACCGTAGTTCGTTACGCGGGCGGACGCGCCACTCGCTCCGTTCAACGTGTACAGGTAAACGGGACGCGAACGGAAAACGCCCCACACGGTCTCTTCCACGGCACCCATATCTTTGCCTCCTCAACAGGATAATAACGCACAGCACACGATCCATCAACGTATAGTGCGAAGACGGTACCGGTCCGAAGTTCGAGACAGGGATCAAAGTGTCGACTGAAGGAACAAAGGAACTCTGTTTCATCAACCGGGCGAATTTCCGATGTACAAACGCGGACCCCAGGCAGATCTCGTGATGCTCGTGATATTAACCTGAACGCTCCTTATTCGACACTGTAAACATGGGAAACCGGACCTACATACATCCAGCGGCCGAGGTTGAATCGGCGAGCGAGGAAGTATCAGCGGCCGAGGTTGTATCGGCGGCCGAGGTCCATACATCCGGTCCAGTTCCTTTGACCCCGGACGAACTGTCCCGGTGGGAACGGAAGGGACGCGGGCTTGCCGTATTCCGATGCCCGGATGCGTTCTCCCTGCCGGACATCGAGTCAATAGAGGGTACAACCGTATTGCGGGATCCGGATGAAGACCAGGAGATTCCAGGTGAACCGGCCCGCGTCGTACTCAAGTTGTCGTCCCGGTACGCACCCCATCTGAACAACCTGGTGAATCTCATCGTACTTCCGGCATACCGGCGATACATCCCCGTATATCTTTTTACCTCATGGGATCAGCGGGACCTGGACACCGGCTCGGTCGTCATGCCGGTCAAAGGCCGGATCGAGGAGTCTATGATTCCCCTCCTGAGGGAGCAACTCCGGTCGCTCCTCGCTTGTACCTGCGTCGTGTTTTCTTCTCCCGGCGCGCTTGTTTCGACGGAGAAACCCTGGCTGACACCCGTGGAAAGGAAATTGTTCGGCGGACTGACCGAAGCCGGTCTGTCCTATAGGCCGCACGTTCAGATGGGAGCGAGTTTCGTCGACGCGCTGGTTGAAGACCAGCAGGGAAGACCCGTGGCCGTCGAGATCGACGGCAGGGAGTTTACCCGTGAAGGTCAGCATGGGCGGGACGAGGATCTTTCGATTAAGTACAGTGTCAGGGAAGTAGTTCGATTCAGCGGAAGCGAAGTCACGAGCGACCCGGGTGGGTGCGTAAACCGGATATGTTCGGTCCTGGCCGATCGTGAGCACGGGACCAGGGTGCCGATCCCCGGTCCGAGGCCCGACCTGGCCGAGGAGCAGGACAGGTGTCTTTTGCCTCGCGCCGGCGTGGTGCTTACCCTCGCTCCCGCGGGCTCGGGGAAGACGCGGGTCCTGACACGGCGGGTGGTGGAAGCCGTGCGAGGCGGAATCAAGCCCGGCCGGATTCTATGCGTCGTTTTCAACAAGGCGGCGAGAGAGGTGATGTCCGAGCGCATACACGGGGATGCCGGACTACCCGACGTGCACATCCGTACGCTGCACAGTCTCGGGTACGAGATCTGCAGACAGGCGCCGGACAGTCGCTATGCGGGATGCGGCGTCATTACCGAACGATCCCTGGCGGGGGGATTGACGGAGCTTTTCAGGCAAGCCCTCAGAGAGGATTTAGAGCAGCACCATCCGGCCATCCCCTACCCCTTTCCCGAGCATCTCGTCAAAGCCTACGAGGAGGCCGTTTCCCGGTGTAGGAGAACGTTGATTCCCATAGACAAAAACGACGCCTCGGAAGAGATCGAGGCGTACGATGGGCGGCAGATCCGCAGAATAAGCACCGAAGTGGAACGCCGCATGGACGGAAAGTCCCTGATGACCTTTGACGAGCAGTTGTACCGCGCCGTGGAAGTCCTGCTCACCTGTCCCAGGGCACGGTCTATTTACCAGCACCGCTACGATTCGGTCCTGGTCGACGAGGTCCAGGATCTCACACCGGTCCAGTTCCTGATGCTCAGGCTGCTTTCCCTGCCGCTCAACAACTTGTTTGCCGTGGGCGATGACGACCAGATGATCAATACCTTCACCGGCGCGGATCCCGAGAACATCCGCTCTTTTCAAAGGTGGTATCCGGGCGCGGTCGTCCACACCCTGGGTGAAAACTACCGATGCAGGCCGGAAATCGTAAACCGGTCCGCAAGCGTCATTTCTCATAACATGGACCGGTTCGAAAAACCGATCCGTCCGGTGCAGGTTGCGGACAGCTCCCGAAGGGATGTCATCCGGGTCCATAAATGCACGTCCCTTGCAGCCGAAACGGACATCGTGGTGCGCACGATTCATCGTTGGAGAAAACTAGGATTTAACTACAGGGATATGGCCATACTGGTCCGGGTCCAGTCCATCGCGAGTCCTCTTCAATCCGCGCTCAAGACCGCGGACCTGCCCTTTAACCCGCTCGATGACGGGGCGCTGTACCAGTCTCACGCCGGAAGGACCGTGGGGGCCTATCTCGACGTTATCGTCCATGCCGAGCGCGCTGATCCATTGTCGTACGCTGTCAGCCTGTCCTTCCCGTCGCGGCAGTTCACCAATATCATGCTACGCGAAGTGGCGATGTGCGGTCACGCCATCTTTGAGCGTATGGACAGCCTGCCGGGTGACGAGGTCACTAAACTGGAGGAATACCGGTGTTGCATCGAGACCCTGCGAGGAGTCCACGGGTCCCCAAACAAGTCTCCAGTCGAGTTCTTCGAAGCGTTGTTGTTACATTCGGGGCTTGATATCTTTTACCGGCGCCGGGACGAGACGAGCAGGCAGCGGATGACAGTGGCCGACAAGGAATCTCTCGACACGATTCGACGGATGGCCGCCAGGTATTCTTCAACGGGTTCTTTCGCGGATTCGTACCTTCGATCCATGGCTTCCAATGAAGAAGCGGACCAGGAAGATATGGCCCGTGACGACGCAAGAAGGGATGAAATAACCCTCGATGACCCACAACGGGATGACCGGATCACCGTAACCACGATTCACCGGAGCAAGGGAGACGAGTTCAGGGGGGTAATCCTCTTTCACGTGGTTGAGGATATCCTGCCCCACCGCCGCATGACGGGTTCCGTCGAGGACGTCGAAGAGGAAAGACGCGTGTTCTACGTTGCCCTCACACGGGCCGAAGAAAAGTTATGCATAACGACGCAGCGGAAGCGACCCTCCCGGTTCCTGGCTGAGATGAAACCTGCGCCGGGAAGATACCGGCAAACACGTTTCCGGGTAAAGTTCTCGATGCCGGCCATAGTTGAACGCTGCCGTAGCATCCTACTTAGATCCACCCGCGGCATCCACCGTCCACGTCGCGAGACCGTCCGGTGACAGGACAACATACGATCTAGACAGGTTCGCCACGGGACAGCTGTGGACCGGCACCACGCGGATCTTTGATCCGATGGATAGATCGAATCCGCCGCGGCCGACCATGCCGTGTTCTTCAGAGACTTTTTCCACGATCATCTCGCTTTTCGGGTCCAGGAATCCGGATACCGGGTAAGCGAGCCCGAAACCCTGGTTGCCCGTCATTCCGTGTACGCCCGTATCCGAAGTCAGGGTCTTCGAACCGGCATCCGTAACGAAGTAGTGCCCGTTCCTGCTGATCACCGTGGTCAGCACCGACAAGGCGATATCAGAAACCCTGGCTACACCCACGCGTACCGGAAGCAGGTCAAGAAAGACATAGTTTCCCGGCCGGATTTCCGTGATTCCTTCGAATGAAACGGTGGCCAGCACGGCCGGCGTGGCGCCCACGGAGACTTCCGGCACCGGAAGACCGTCCGCCAGCAGGGCGTCACGCACCGCAACCATGGTACGGCGCTCGTCTTCCGCAATCCCGGCGGCTCCGGCCGTGGACTTCGATCCGTAAACGTGTCCCGCGTGGGAAAGGAGTCCGCGGAAACCGAGAAGCTCGTGATCATGGATCATACCGGCCAGCATCGGGATTCGCCCATCGCCCGGAAGCAGGCCGCAGCGATGCAGTCCCACGTCGATTTTCAGGAACAGTCCAACGCCTTGCTTGTGAGCTTTCGCCCGTTCACCCGCCACCTGTACGCCCTCCTCGGAGTCGATCACCACGCGGATCTCGGCGTTACAATCCCTCGTGGCGGACAGCAGGCGGTCCCACTTCGATGGGGAAACCACCGGCCGGGCAACGGTAATGGATGTAAATCCACCCTCGAGGAAAACCAGCGCCTCGTCCACCGTGGCCACGGTGACGCCCGACGCACCCTGGTCGATCTGCCTCCGGCCGATCTCCAGGGACTTGTGGGTCTTGGCATGGGGACGCAGCGCGACGCCGTTTTGATCCGCGAGCCGTTGCATGGAACGAAGATTGGCCATGAGCTTGCCTTCATCGAGCAATACGGCGGGCGTTTCAACTTCATTTAAAATCGTGTCTGTTATCATGTCTGTTCCATTGTTGTGAACAGCGTTAACAGCCGGGCCGACCGGACTACCGAATGGCAGAAGGTACCAGGGTGCCAGGTTGGATCGGGTTTACTTAGATTATACGCATCGCGTCAACCCCGTGGAGTTGGGATGACAGGAAATCCGTGACAGTCTTGTCCGAGTTTTTCCAACTTGACAGGGTGTATAAACGGATGACACATTTTCAAACGAAATGACGGAATGATTACTAATGAACAATAATGTAAAAACCCTGAAGTGCATAGCATGGATCGACGCAAAGCGATAGACCTGGCGCGAACGTACGTCGAGAGATCCAACCGCCACCTATTGAACGAAGTGTTTCCCATGTTCGATCCCGACGCCACCTACCGGTCGTCGCAGTTCGGACTCTTTAAAGGCCTGGACCAGATCCGTGAGATGATGACCGGGTTCTTCACCACCTTTCCCGACGTGCACTGGACGGTTGACGCCTATCGTGCTGAATCGGACGACACGGCCTCCTTCGCGTTCACGATGCGGGCCAGCAATGCCGATACCGGGCAGTCCGTGCAGCGCCGCGGATTGGAAACGATCACCTTTACGGATGAAGGACGGATCCGTCACATCGATGTCGAGGTTGCGCAGCCGCGCTGAAGGACCGGTTTCGAGTTATCCATGCATCCCTTGCTCCCCGAGATACTGCGCGCGGAGGAACGCATCCGTCCTCACGTGCTCCAGACCCCAGTGATCCATTCCATGCCGCTATCGGTTCTGTCGGGGGCTGAGGTCCATTTGAAGATGGAAAGCGAGCAGTACACCAATTCCTTCAAGGCGCGTGGGGCCATGAACAAGGTGCTGTCGCTTACCGGGGAGGAGAGGGCCCTGGGTGTGGTAACCGCATCGACGGGCAATCACGCGCAGGGCGTCGCCCGGGCGTGCATGATCGCAGGTTGTCCAGGTACCATCTATTTGCCCAACCGTGTCGATCCGTCCAAGGCGGAAGCGATCAGGCGGTATCCCGTGGACCTGGTCTTCCACGAAGGCGGCGCTTTGGAAACGGAGCTGCACGCCAAGCATCAGGCAGCCGTACAGGGCAGGGCCTGGATATCGCCCTACAACGATCCCCAGATCATTGGCGGCCAGGGTACCATAGGCCTTGAACTGTCGTGCCAGTTGCCTTCCATGGATGATCTCCTGATCACCGTCGGCGGCGGTGGATTGATCGGCGGAGTGGCCGTCTACCTGAAGGCCCATATGCCCCGCGTGCGGATCATCGGCTGTCTGCCTGAACGTTCGGCGGCCATGTACCACTGTATTCAGGCCGGGAAGATCGTTCGTACCCAGCAGCATGATACCCTCTCGGATGGTTCCGCGGGCGACGTGGAACAGGGATCGATGACATTCCCGGTATGCCGCGACCTGGTCGACGACTACATCCTGGTATCGGAGGAGTAAATCGGCCGTGCCATCCGGTTCATGGTCGAAGAGCATCACAAGATCGTCGAAGGGGCCGCCGCCGTCTCCGTCGCCGCCCTGCTTAAGCGAAAGGACGACTTTCGGGGACGTACCGCTGTCATCCTCATTTGCGGCGCCAACATCGCAGCTTCGACCCTCGCAGCCGTGATGGCGTCGTAGATACATATCTATAGTAGATACACAACTTCAGTCGTAGAGATTTCTTTCATACGGAAGGGTCCCATGTCCCAATCACGTCCGAACATCCTGTTCATCATGTCCGACGATCACGCCTCACACGCCATCAGCGCCTATGGAAGCCGGATAAATCAGACGCCCCATATCGACCGGATCGCGGCGGAAGGCATGCGCTTCGACAACTGCTTTTGCACGAATTCCATCTGCACGCCCAGCCGGGCAGCCATACTGACGGGTACGTACAACCATGTAAACGGCGTCACCACCCTTTCCACCCACCTGGACGGCCGGCTGCTAAACTATCCCAAGGTGCTCCAGGAACACGGCTACCTGACGGCGGTGGTCGGCAAGTGGCATCTCGGCCACGGCGGGATTCACGACCCCACGGGCTTCGACTACTGGAACGTGCTGCCCGGACAGGGACTCTACCACGATCCCGAGATGATCGAAATGGGGGAGAGGGACAGGCGTCGCGGTTACGCCACCGATCTGATCACGGATTACGCACTGGACTGGCTCCGCGATCGCGACAGGGACAAACCCTTCTGTATCATGGTGCACCACAAGGCGCCGCACCGGCCCTGGGAACCCGATGACAAACACGCCCGCGTGTACGAGGACGAGGACATCCCAGAGCCGGAAACCTTCGACGATGACTATTCGAACCGCGCCCGTGCCGCCGCGGCGGCACGGATGCGCGTGGACCGCGATTTGAACGCGGATGATCTGAAGGAGCCCGTGCCGGAGCACCTGACACCCGCCGAGGAGAAACGCTGGAAATACCAGCGATATATGAAGGATTACCTGCGGTGCGTGGCTTCCATCGATGATAACGTGGGCCGGCTGCTGGATTACGTCGACGAAGAAGGTATCGGGGAGGACACCATCGTGATCTATACTTCGGACCAGGGGTTTTTCCTTGGCGATCACGGATGGTACGACAAGCGGTTCATGTACGAAGAGTCCCTGCGCATGCCCTTTCTGATTCGCTATCCCAGGGAGGTGGCGCCGGGGGGCGTGAATGGGGACATGATCCTGAACGTCGATTTTCCCGCCACGTTTCTGGACTGCGCCGGCGTGGACGCGCCGCCGTCTTTCCAGGGACGCTCGTTCCGGTCCTTGTTGCGTGGTGAAACACCGGCCGACTGGCAGACATCCATGTACTACCGGTACTGGATGCACGGCGCCCACCACAACGTCTGCGCCCATTACGGCGTCCGGACCCTGCGGTACAAGCTGATCTACTATTACGGCGACCCGCTCGGCCAGGAAGGCGCGGTCGGTCCGAAGGAGCAGCCGGAGTGGGAACTATTCGATCTGGAGCGGGATCCCTGCGAGATGAACAACGTCTACTCGGATCCCGCGTACGCGGAAGTGATCGCTTCGTTGAAGGCGGAATTAAGCAGGCTTCAGGAAAGTGTGGGGGATGCGCCGTATGACGGCTAGCCGGGTTGAATCGAGAACCCGGCTAACAACGTCTATACGCCAGCCAGACCTGAAACTGTCACCCTTCCGAAGCCAGCTTCCCCCGCGCGGGCTGAAAATGCACGGCGGCGACGGCCTTTCGCACGACATCCACGTTCTCGGTGAAGAGGATACCGAGTTGCGTCAATGTCCGGTCCATCCGCGTGTTCTTGTCGTGCACCGGGAAGATGTGCAGGTTCTGGACCCTGGCCTTCATATCGTCCACCATCTCGCCAGCCATGACCACCAGGTCCGAGTCCTTGAGAGCCGAGAGCCTTTCCTCGCTGTATTCTTCTACGCGTATGTTCATCTCGTCTAGGAACGTGCGCAGCACCCGGCTTACATCCACGTTGGATACGGCCAGGATTACCCGCTTGTACCGGTCCGGCGACAGGGATACGTTTTCGGTCCGCAGATCGGCGATGTACTCGGTGTGTTCCTTGAACCATCGGCGAATGATGGAGTAACCGTTCAGACGGAGCAGGCCGTTGCGCAACTGGCGGGTGGCTTCCCGCTTGTTCAGTTTCACCGCGTTAAAGGCCGCGCTGGCCAGCTTGGCAAGAATACGGTGCGGCGCGTACATGCCCATCATGCCTTCCATCACCGTGTTGACCAGTTCGTAACGGGTCATGTTCGAGACGGGATGGTTGGCATGGTGGCCGTCGTAATGGCTCCAGTCATGGCTCAGGTACTCGCCGCCCTGGAGATCGTAGCGGATGGTGTCTTCTGACCCGGGCAGGTAGGTCAGGATCATGCACTGCGAGGTCGCAAGATCCTTCTTCTTGGCGAATTCAAACTGGGTCTTGATGGTCTCCGGATGGTCCGAATCGACGCCGGCGATGAACATGGCATGGAGATCGATGCCGTGACCGTGGATCGCGTCGATGGCCCGTTCCACGTCACGGGCCGTTTCCTTCTTTCCGTACAACTCCAGGGCAGTCTCGTCGATGGATTCGAAACCGACCATTACCCGGTCGCACCCGGCTTCCCGCATCTTCTTCATCAGTGCCGGCTGCTTTGAGATCTCGTGGCGCATCTGGGCTGCCCAGGGAATCTGCAGCTTCCGGTCGATCATCCCCTGCATGATAGCCATGGTGCGATCGACGGGAACGTTGAAGATATCGTCGGCGAAGAACATATAGCTGAAGTTCGGCATCTTCAAGTAGGTTTCGATCATGTCGAGCACACGCTCGACCGAATGTCCCCGGAGCTTGTGGCCGTTCAGCTTGGTCACGGTACAGAAACTGCAGTCCCAGGGACAACCCCTTTGGGTCTGAATGGACATGATGTCCAATCTGCCCGAAGGCACCAGGGTGAAGTCCGGAATGGGCAGTACGTCGAGATCCTCGGCTTTCGGACGTTCGGGATTGTGTACCGCCCCGCCGTTCTCTATCCAGGACAGGTTGGCGATTCCCCGGTAATCCGCACCGGATTCCAAGCACTTGATCAGTTCAACCAGGGCCTCTTCCCCTTCGCCCCGGATTACGAAATCACTATGCAGCAGCGCTTCGTCCGGCACGAAAGTCGGATGGGTTCCGCCCATGACGATCGTCTTCTCCGGGTAGACGTTCCGGATGAAATCGGCGTACTGGTAAGATCCGGGTGCCGTCGACGTCAAGGAGGAGATGCAGATCAGGTCGGCTTCCGCGAACTCGTTCGTGTCGATATCCTCCACCTCTTCCAACATGACCCGCACGCCGTATCCCAGATTGCGCAGGATCGTTGCCAGCACCACGCAGCCTATGCGCGGAATATACGCGTCCGAGTACACGTGCAGATGGGAGGATTTCGGTTCGAGAAAGAGGATATGCTTAATCTGTTGTTGCATGTAAGGCTCCTGTAGGAAACCGTCGGGAACAGCACCGTTGTGGGTGCGGTCTATTGCATGGATGCGATGAATCGGTCAAACAGGTAATCAGCGTCGTGCGGCCCTGGTGACGCTTCGGGATGATATTGTACCGAGAAAACCGGGTATCGCCTGTGTCTGAGCCCTTCGAGCGTCCGGTCATTCAGGTTTATGTGGGTCAACTCCACCTCGGATTCGTCGAGGGTGGAAGCGTCGATGGCAAATCCGTGATTCTGGGCGGTGATTTCCACCCGTCCCGATTTGCACTGCCTTACAGGCTGGTTGGCGCCGCGGTGGCCGAACTTCAGCTTGAACCGCTCTCCGCCCAGCGCCATGCCAAGTAACTGGTGACCGATACAGATGCCGAATATCGGCTTTTGTTCGATCAGGACTTTCAACTCATCTATGGCATATTGAACGGCACCGGGATCACCCGGACCGTTGGACAACATGATGCCGTCGGGGTTCAACCGTAACACCTGTTCGGCCGTGTAGTCAGCCGGCAATACGAGCACCTGGCAGCCCCGGCGGGCCAGGTTTCGTAAAATGTTGTGCTTGACCCCGTAATCCATCACCACGACCCGGTAGATTCCAGGTTCGTCAAAGTCTTCCCAGATCTTCTCCGGAATATCCCCGGTAGAGTCCAAATAGATACGCCGGTCTTCCTCCCACCGGTATGGACGGTCCGTGGTCACTTCGCGGACCAAGTCCATGCCTACGAGTCCGGGCACGGCCTTTGCTTTTGCCACAAGCTTATCAGGGGTCGCCGAACCGGAACTTATCACACCGCACATGACGCCGTCGACTCGAAGACGGCGGGTCAGTGCCCGGGTATCGATGCCGGTAATGCCTACAACGCCATGGTCGGTCAGGAAACGATCAAGACTGCCGGTAGCCCGCCAGTTGCTCGGATTTCGCTGGTATTCCCGAACCACGAATCCTTCTACGTGAGGATGGAGAGATTCCAAGTCGTCTGGATTCACGCCGTAATTCCCGATCAACGGGTAGGTCATGGTTACGATCTGACCTTTATACGACGGGTCCGTCAATACCTCCTGATACCCGATCATGCTCGTGTTGAAAACGACTTCTCCCACCTTTTCCCCGGTAGCGCCGAAGGATTCGCCTTCATAGACTGTGCCGTCTTCCAGGGCCAGCCATGCCTCCATATACGCTCCTTCTTAGGGATACCAGTGGGGTTCATCCAGATATTAGGTTTACGATACCCGTAACAGACCGGCATGTCAAGGAAATTCGATCCTGAACACACACGGACGAGCGCTTCTGATATCCATCCGTGCAAGCCCCGCTGAACGCTGTTTACGCTTTACTCGCGTCGGTATTGCAGGTATATTACGAAGCCACCATGGAGGAAACTGAATGGCTTTTCTGAACATGTTGATGCTGTTGGGACTCGTCGCGGTCGCCGTGCCGGTGCTCATTCACCTGTTTCATCGCCAGCGAGTTTCCACCGTCGATTTCAGTTCCGTCATTTTCATCAGGAATCACCATCTTCAACGTTCCCGGGCACTCAGACTCCGGGAACTGCTGCTTCTGATCCTCCGGACCCTCATCATCCTGTTCCTGGTGCTGGCTTTCTCAAGACCGGTGATCGAAGGCGTGGCAGGTTCAGTGCTTGGCAGTGGCCTCAAGCAGAGGACCGTATTTGCCATCGTGCTGGACAATTCGTACAGCATGAGCGCAGGGAGCCACGGAGACACGCCGTTCACCGCCGCCATGAGCGAGGCCGACCGGATTATCGACTCGATGCGCGACGGAGATGAGGGGTTGCTCATATTGTCGGCCGCACCTCCGGAGGTTCTGCCAGCCGTTCCCACGACTCGCATGGAAACGCTCAGGAACCTGTTGGCGGATGTGGAAGTCTCCAAAAGATCGGGAGATATTGCCGGCGCCCTGAACCTCGCACGGGAAAAACTGGCCGGCATCGTTTCAGCGAACAAACGGGTATACCTCCTGTCGGATCTACAGCGAAGCGATTGGCAGGCCGTAGAGGTATACACCGCGGCAGACCCGTTGGAACCCTCTCTTCAACTCCATCTGTATCCCTTCGAGACCACGGGGGTGGACAACGCCAGTATCGACTACGTTTCCGTGAGCGAGGGCTTGTTGATCCACAACCAGCCGGAGCAGTTTGTCGCGACCTACACCAACCGGAGCAGTGCCGCGATAAACGGCCGTGCAGTCAGCCTGATCATCAATGGAGAGAAAAGAGACAGCCGCCAGGTGTCCGCCGACCCGGGCGAGACCGGTACCGTGCAGTTCAACGTCCTGATCGACGAGCCGGGGAGATACAGCGGATACGTGGAATGGGACGAGGATGACATCACCGCGGACAATCGTCGTTACTTCACGCTTGCCATCCCGGAAGCCATCGGCGTTACCGCCATCGGTCAGGCAGAATCTGGGTATTTCATCGAACAGGTGCTGAAACCGTCGGGCGGACTGGTGACCCCCGTGGAACTCCGGGCTGCATCCGCCGATGTGTTGAACAGCGATCTGTACGAGTCGAGCTTGCTGATCGTAGATGGCGGAGTGGCACTGACGCCCGCACGGCTGTCCAGCCTGGAGCGGTATATCTCCTCCGGCGGGGGGGTATTGATGTTCCTGGGCAGCGGGTTGGACACTGCAGGGTACGGGAACAGTTTTTTCAAAAACGTCTTTGGCTGTTCGATCGTCGGAAGAAGGGGGACACCCGGCCAGAAACAGACCTTTCTCCGCCTGGACCAGGTCGACCATGAGCACCCGGTATTCCATTTCGCCGGTCGTTCAACAGACGCATTGTCGACCGGCGCAGCCCGGTTCTACGCGTCCTATACCGTAGACGTGGAACTTCGCGCACAGGTGATCGCCCGGTTCTCTGACGGCACGCCGGCGATCCTTGAGGGACGATTCGGGAGCGGCCGGGCATTGTTGTTCGCAACCGACTTAAACACCGGATGGAGCGACCTGGCGCTCAGAAGCATGTTCGTACCCTTCATGCATAGAAGCGTCCGGTACCTGCATCCATCCGTGGCCGTAGCCGAAGGAAGTTATATTGCGGGAAATCCTGTGGTGCAACCGCTGGTGTTAACCGCGACGGATAATAACGTGAACCTGGAATATCCGTCTGGGCGTTTGGAAACGGTCAACACCCGGGTCGGTCGCCATGGGATTACCGTGGAGGTCCCGGATACGAAGCAACCCGGCGTGTACTTGCTGCGGGACGACGAGGTCGTTGTGCGGGCGTTTGCGGTCAATCCGGACACGCGGGAATCGGACCTGGAGCGCCTTTCCCTGGATCAGGCAGCCGGTTTGGTTGGAGACGATGCGTCCGTCGTGCTCATGAGCGAGGGATCCTTCGCGGGCCTCCAGGACAGCGGGACCTTCAGTACTTCGGACCGGTATGAAATCTGGAAATCGCTGATTGTCCTGGCTTTGCTGCTTCTGCTGGTCGAATACTGGCTTTCAGGTGCTCGAACCAGGGGCAACGTGGATCGGACGCCAGGTAACGAATTCGCGCCGGTCCGCGATGACGCCAGGGTGACCTCCGGGAACGGACTGGCCGGCCGGATTCGACAGCGCCTGGACAAATATGGCAAGGCGATCGGGATTGTCGAATAACCAAAACTGAAACAACCATTCCAATACAGATCCAAACCTATGCACGAAATGCACGAAATACCTCGAAACTACCGTGAACGTGCGCTGCTGGTCGGTTTGGTTCCCTCCAGTGAACGCGTCGCCGAGATGGAAGAATCGCTCGATGAGCTGACCCTGTTGGCCGATACCGCCGGAGCGGAAATCGTGGGGCGAGTCATTCAGGTCCGCAGCGCCATGCACCCGGCGTATTATGTCGGAACCGGCAAGGCGAAGTCGATCGCCGAGCAGTGCAAGGCGGAGGAGATCGACCTGGTGATTTTCGACGATGATCTCACGCCGGCCCAGGTGAGGAACCTCGACCGAATCATCGAACGGCGCATCCTGGATCGTAGCGGCCTCATCCTGGACATATTCGCATCGCGGGCCAAGTCGAGGCAGGCCAAACTGCAGGTCGAACTCGCCCAGCTGCAGTACATGATGCCGCGACTCACGAGGCAGTGGGACCACCTTTCTCGACAGGAGGGCGGCGTGGCGGGGGGATCGGGCGGCGCCATCGGGGTGCGGGGCCCGGGTGAAACGCAACTCGAGATCGACCGGAGGCTGATCCGCGGGCGTATAACCCATCTGCGCAGGAACCTGGACCACGTGGTCGCTTCTTACAATCGCCAGCGCCAGCGCAGAAGCGCCATGTTCTGCATCACCCTGGTCGGTTACACCAATGCCGGCAAGTCTACGATATTCAATGCGTTCACGCAGGCCGACACACTGATCGAAAACCGGCTGTTCGCCACCCTGGATGCGACTACGCGCGTGATAAACGTGACCGACGGCCAACCGGTACTCCTATCGGACACCGTGGGGTTTATAAGAAAACTGCCCCACCACCTGATCGCGTCTTTCAAAAGCACGCTGGCCGAGGTCTACGACGCGGATCTGCTCCTGCACGTGGTGGACGGCAGCCATCCCAATCACGTTGAACACATCGTTACGGTAAACCAGGTGCTGACGGAACTAGGGGTTTCCGACCTGCCCCTGCTGCTGGTCTTCAACAAGGCCGACCAGTTGGAAAGCCAGGACGCACTGGACATCCTGAGTCTTTCCTATCCCGATGCCATCGCAGTCTCCGCCCTGGATCCCGGGGACATTGACCGTTTGCGAAACAGGATCTCAAGGTTGATCGATCAGCGCCGCGTGGAACTCGAACTGCTGATTCCCTACGACAATGGTCATGCCGTGTCCGTCGCTTACGAAGCAGGCGATGTACTGTTCCGGGAAGATGATTCGGAGGGCGTTCGTCTAACCGTCCGCATGATGCCTTCCGTGGCCGGACGGCTCGGTAAGACGTTAGACGCCTACATTTGCAGACACGCGGAATGAATCGTGTTGGCGGGTGGGCAGGATCCACTGCCCCGGCAACAGGGTTGGCGCTACGGTTTGGTATCGGGCTCGATATTGCCTTCGGGCAGCATGTTTGGTCCTGGTAACCCCTGAAAATCCAGGTGGTACCGTTCGTTGAGGAGAAGCAGGTCCTGCCGCCACTGGGGGTTGTAAAGTTCTCCCTGCGCCGAAGAGTGTACCAGTTCAAATCTCCCTATACCCCTCCGGTCGCCAAAGATGAAGAAATGACGGCCGCCATCGGTCGTCCTTGAAGCGTCTCCCGGAATACCTTCCGTGTAATACCAGATCTGGTAGGATTTCATGACGTTATCGCTGTCGTGCCGTTCGATGTCTTCCGGCTGGCCGTACCGGATGAACATCGAGCCCCGGTCGCTTTCGGCCCCGCCCAGTTGATAGTCCGCGTAGGAAAAACGCTCGTTGAACACCATCATGGATTCGTTTTCAGGTGTTTCGGGTGTTGGATCTCGCATGCGCCAGAAGGCGATCAGAAACTCGGTCTTCCCTTCGAGGTCGAGATTGTCGAAAAGATCCCGCTCCCGTTTGGACGCCAGTATTGCCAGCATCCTCCGGCCCCGCTTCGCCTGCTCCTCGGTCAACACCATGACTGGGGGGGCCGGCGGCGGAGGCTGGACGATCTCGAATACGGCCGAACTCGCAGCTTCATTACCGGACCCAAGGTCCCTGACGTTTACCTCAAGGGTATAGATGTCTTCCGGAAAGGTCATGTAGTCCAGTGCGATTACGTCCAGTCCGTCGGTACCCGAAATCCGGCGGTTCTTCTTGGGAGGAAGGGGAATAGTCATACCGTTGGCGTGACTGGTTACCGAGGGATAGATGTCATAGACGGCTTCTTCTTCAATCGAATCGGGGGACAGGTTGTATATCTCGAAGTAGAGGTACATGGTACGGGGTTTGTAACTGCCGTCTTCAGGCATCTCGGCCCATTTCTCGAATATCCGAAGGGGATTCGGAAGGACCAGGAGGCCGTTTTTCGTGAATCGGTTGCTTTCTACGGACTTCTGGATGAGCGAGGAAAACTGTATTCCGCTTACGGTCAGGCCCGGGGTACTTAACGCCTGGGCGATAAAGGGTTTGACGGCCTCGCCGACGCGCTTGGAGTTCAGGTCGGTCACGAGAACCTCCGCCCGGTACGAACCCGCTGGGACTCCCGCGGCGATCTGTTCGAATATCACCCTTTCCTCGCCTCTGCGATTAACGACTACGGGCCGGTCCGTCTTGTATTCCCTCGTCTGTAACGTTTGAAAGGCGATATTGTCCTGGTCGTCGATAATGGACAGGTCGATCGAAAAGGTGGCGACGTAGACCCTGTCATCTTTCTCTTCGAGGGTAAACTCGCTGGGACGGCACAGGAAATAGAACTCCAGGTAGGTCTGTTCGTCCGTCCCCCTGAAACCGTTGACGTCCACCGCGAAATCGATCTCACCGGTGCTGTTTGCCGGCAGAAGGACGGGGTCGCCGATGACGCCGGTGGAATCGGCTTCCAATGATGCTGAATCTTGCACAGAGGCGAGCGCGGACCCCGATCCAAACAGAAACATGATGCACATCAAACGGCAGTAGATTCGTACCACTTCGGTTTCTCCCGGTTTGGGTCAAATCCGGGTACTGGAATGAATGTGAACCCGGCGGTTGCGATTCGTCCGAAGCAGGGATAACGATTGACTTGTGGTTGAGAAAATTCGAACTATGTTATCCCGTGGACACACGCGGATGCGTCCTTCAGAGTAAATCTCAATCTAACGCATTTTTTACCGTTGGGCAACTTATTTGTCGAGACAACCGGGTTCGTTCGGCCGGTTGTGTACAGGAGGATCCCATGTTGCGGCTTTGGTCGGATCGAACCATACCTCCCCGGATTCGTTCAGAGTTTGAAAAACACCTGCACTTATGCTGCTCGGCCGAGGAGTCGCCCGAAGATCCGCTCCGCGACCTGCCCGGTGCCCATGCAATCGTCGCCGGCGCCCGGAGGACATACGACGGGAAGTTCATGGACCAATATCCGGACCTGAAGGTTATCTGCAGGACCGGGATAGGCATCGACAATATTATCGTGGCGGAAGCGACGGAAAGGGGCATCGCGGTCTGCAATACGCCTGAAGGCCCCACCCTGTCCACGGCCGAAACGGCGATCGCCCTGATCCTTGCCGCGGTGAAGGATTTGAAGCGTGTTTCCAGGGTGTTCGCGGAACAGCCTGAGCAGGACTACCTGACCGGTTATACGGGCATGGAGGTATTCGGGCGAACGCTGGGGCTGATCGGGCTCGGCCGAATCGGCAGCCGGGTGGCCCGGGTGGCCGTCGCCCTCGACATGCGGGTTGTAGCCTACGATCCCTATATCGGGGATGAACGGGCGGCGGAACTGGGCATCGAACGGGAACATTCCATCACGGCCGTGCTTTCCAGGTCGGATGTCATTTCGGTACACGCACCCCTGACGGAGGAAACCCGCCACCTGATGAACGAGAACCGGTTCGCGCAGATGAAACAGGGCGCTTTTTTCGTCAATGTGTCGAGGGGCGGACTCGTGGACGAAAACGCGCTTTGCGCCGCGCTCGACAATGGGCATCTGGCTGGAGCGGCCCTGGATGTGTGGGATCCCGAACCTCCATCCAGGGACAACCCGCTGCTGCATCGCGACGACGTTGTCGCCACTCCGCATATCGCCGGAGTGACCGTTGCGAGCAGGGAACGTATGTGGAGGATGGCTCTGTCGATGGCCCTACAGGTATGGAACGGACAGAGGCCGGACGATATCGTCAATCCTGACGTTCTGCAGGCTACGAGATAGACTGCACGCCGGGGATTACCTGTAAACCTGCACGTCGGCCGCCCGGGGTACGTCGACGCCGTGTTTCATGCGCAGGATTTCCTTCTGACGGTCGGTGAGCAGGTCGAACCACTCGACGGGAAACCGTTCGTGCGGGTCGTACTGGAACATCAACATGCGCTTTCGGTAGTGTGCGAAGAGGGCGTGGCGGTTGGCGTTACTGCGGTTGGCTCCGCCGGCGTGCCAGCATTGTCCGTTGAAAACGAGAACGCTTCCCGCTGGGGCCGAGGGTTGAACGTAATACTTTACTTCCACTCCTGGCGGAGGATGCCCCAACCCGCTTTTGTGGGTACCCGGAACGACCCGTGTTCCTCCGTTGACCGGTGAGAAGTCGTCCAGCATCCACACGGTGTTCATCATGACCGGGGAGGCCAAGTTGAGCATTTCCGGTGGGATATCGCTGTGGAACCCCTGGTCGCCGTCTCCCGGCCGCACGATGCGGCTGTTCAGGCTGCCCAGGATCAGGGTCCGCTCCAGATAGTGTTCCAGGATCGGCAGGATTCGTTGGTGATCGATGATCGGGAAGAAGATGGGGTCCAGGGTCGGCAGGTTGCTCACGTGACTGCAGGACCCTTCGCCGCCGCGCTCCTCGCCGACTTCTTCGTTCAGCCGCACCAGCACGTCCCGCAGGGCCGTTACCTGGTCGGCGGAAAGTACATCCTCCACGACGGTAAATCCGTACAGGTCCAGTTCATAGACAGCGTTTTCCAGTTCATTCATATCTCTATACCAGGTATTCTCCGGGGATCCTCGTCCCTTCATACTGGGCGTCCGCGGGTCGGTTGAGAATCAGTTCGGGCACCTCGCCGGTCCAATACGAAGGCACGGTCGGCGGCCGCATGTACCAGCCAAGGAGCAGCGTCCGCCGCCTGTCGCTACCGTTGCCGCGGGCCGTGTGCAGGAGCCGGGCTTCTCCAATAACCAGATCGCCCGCTTTGACTGGAAGGTCGACTGCGTCGGGTTGATCGCCGAACATGTGAGGATCGTTCACGTCCGCGAAGTAGGCGGTCTGCTGATGGGCGACCTCCACCTGGTCGTGCAGGGGAATGCGCCGCCGGTGCGTCCCCGGAATGGCCCGGAAGCAGCCGTTTTCGAAATTGGTGTCGACAAGGTAGTAGGAGAAGAAAATGGTCTGGGGCCACGGCGCCAGGCTGATGGGGTCGTTCCAGTTCATCCAGTCCTGGTGCCAGTACAGCGGTGGACCGCCGGCCGGTTTGCTCAGAATGATGATCGTACCGGAGGCGGTGAAATCGTTGAGTCCCATGGCTTCCATGATCTCCATGGTCGCCGGCCATTCGAGCAGATTCTGCATAATGTCATTGTCTTTCCCCAACACGTGCAGGTCTGATCCCTGGTACTGCCACTTCGGGGGATGGTCTACGGAGTCAAGCAGTCGGTCCGATTCCACGCGCAGCGTTTCCAGGAACTCATCGGTGAGAACGCCTTCAACGTGGCAGTACCCGTCGCGGACCAGTTGTTCGCGTCGTCGCGTGCCCTCTACCCTGGTCATTTTCCGCTCCTGGCTTTCGCATACGAGTCGACACAACCTGCTTACCAAACCTGCACATCTACCTGTTGCCTCGTGACAACCCGTTGTCTACCAAATACTTGTAGCTCTTCTTCACCGCGTCTACCATGTCCGTCGCGCAACTGTCCAGTTCGACAATGTGCCAATCGGTATGGCTGCCTCCCGCCGCGATCACACCGGGGAGATCCACCTTGCCATCGCCCAGGGCGGTCATGTCCGTATTCCGTAGACAGGGACCGTCCTTGAGGTGGAGTAGTGGAGCGCGGTCGCCGAGGCGTTCAAGCACGTCGGCTGGATCGGGGCCGCCGACCTGAACCCAGTATACGTCTACCTGGAAAATCACTTCGGGTGAGAGGTGTTCGAGAAGGATATCAGTAGCAATCCGGCCTTCCACCTCCAGGTACTCCCACCAGTGGTTATGAATACCGAACGTCAATCCGTGGGGCGCCACCGCGGCCGCCGCCTCGTTGAAACGGTCCGCCGTCCACCTGATTTTGTCCACGGAACTGTGGTCTTCAGGGCCCAGTCCCGAGACCACGCGGGTGGTGCCCAGCACGCCAGCTGTATCGATGACGTAGGAAGCGTTATCCCCCACGGGAATGGGCAGGTGGGCGCTGGGTACCTCGAGGTTCAGGGAGCGAAAGAGCTTGCCGGCCGCTTCCGGCGTGGTACCGGGGAAACCGGCGGGTTCGACGCCCGCGTATCCGATCTCCGCGGTCAAGTTCACCACGTGTTCAAAATCCTTGTCGGCCAATGATCTTAGCGTATAGAGCTGCAGGGCTACGGGAGGGGGCATGTTACGGTACCTCTTTCTATATGTTTCAGACAGCCCATGGGCTGTTCGCCGCAGGTATTCTATGATTGTTTTTGAAAATCGGGATGAATATACGAAGCGTAACACCCACGTGCAAGCGAATCGTCAGGAGACGTTGAATTCGATGTCTCCTTCGCCGCTTGCCAAGGCAGCATCGCCTTTGCGCATCATGCGCAGCACGCTTTCCTCGAGGGTGACTTTCACCAGTTCGCTTGAATCAAACCATCCCAGGTCGTGGGATTCATCGCTTATTTTCAACGGTTGCTCAGCGTCAGCGATCAGGAGGTAACGGAGGTCATAGTGGTGATGGGCGGCCACCCCGGCCCGGGCGGCGATCGCGTGGATGTCCACGTCCAGGGGGACGAATCCTTCCGGCTCCCGGTGCAGGCCGAATCCGGCAAGCCCGGATTCCTCTTCAGCCTCACGCAGGGCGACGAGGTGAGGCAGGGGGCAGCCATCGGCATGGCCGCCCAACTGCAACCAGCGATTGAAGATCCGATGCCGGGTCATCAGGTACTTTGAACGATCGGGCGAGACGATCCAGGCCGAACCGGTAATGTGGCCGGGCATGCACGTTCTTTCAAAACAGTCGGAATGGCCGGCGACCAGGATGCGTATCCGCTCCACCGTGTCCTGTTCATCCGGATAGCGCGAGAGGTAGTGGTCCAGCACCTGTAGTAGATTCCTTCGGTTCGGCGAACCCGCTCCTTCCCCGGTTCCCTGTCTCATCATGTTGATTCCCAGTAGCACGGTACATTCAATTCATTCCCCAGTACACGGAGTGACTGAATATGCGAATCGTCAAGCGGGATACCGTTGAGGCTGAAATCGGCTTCCCGTTCGACCTCCAGTTCCCCGGGGAGCAGGGTGCGGTCCAATCTTGGTAGAGGATCCATGGCGTGTATGTTCTACCGTAGTGCTGTGACCGTTCGAGTGTATTCGCCTGGACTACCGATGAAAGCGGGGTCCACGACGATGGCGGTGAGGCTGCTGGTGGCCCCTGGATAGGCGATTTCAATCGGCGATTGCGCGTCCACGACCCAGGTCAGCATGGCGGAGGCGACCTGGTAGGCCAGTCCCTTGATCAACGCCAGTACGCTGATCTCCGCGATCCTGCGCTGGATGTCGGGCAGGTCCAGGTGTGTGCCCATGTCAATCAGAACCGGTAGTTCGCCCCGGGTCGCGGGAAACCCGAAACTCACCGGCGGGTTGTTCAATGCTTCGACGACGGGCTGGGGCTGATCGAAACGAAGGGGACTCATGGGCGTGCTGCAGTACAGGCAGATCATGCCTGCCTCCAGCGTAAACCGGTGCAGGGCCTTGGCGCTGTATCGCGGATTGTTGTAATCTACCGGAATAATGGCCATGAAATCCTCTTTATGCCTTGGTCGCTTTGTAGAATGGTTTCTACGAGGCGGAACACCGTGCTTCCCACGGTCCTATTACATAATGGCTCCGGAAGGGGATGACAACCGCTATCCGAAGGGGTCTGGTATCGAATTGACTCGTCATGAATAGCCAGGTAAATTCAGGGGCGGGTAACATTCTGTACATAGAAACGCTTACTATGAATGCTGCTTATTCCCACATGAAAGGATGGAAGAGGATGCCGGATCTCCCTCTCCTCAACCAGGTGGCCCTGGTGACAGGTGCGACGCGAGGCACGGGACGCGGTATCGCCCGCATGCTGGGCGCGGCGGGCGCCACGGTCTACTGTACCGGCCGCAGCGTGCGCGGGCAACCCGCTACACTGGGCAGACCCGAAACGATCGAAGAGACCGCCGAAATGGTCACGGCCGAAGGCGGACGCGGCATCGCCGTCCGGACGGACCACACGGTGGAATCCGAGGTGGAACGCCTCTTCGCACGCATCCGGGAAGAGCAGGACCGGCTGGATATCCTGGTGAACGACATCTGGGGAGGGGACGACCTCACCGAATGGGGAACGCCCTTCTGGGAACTGACCACCGCCAGGGGACTGCAGATGCTCGAGCGGGCCGTTCACACGCATATCATTACAAGCCGCCTTGGCGCGCCGCTGATGATCAAACGAAATTCGGGACTTATCGTGGAAGTAACGGATGGAGATACGATGGGGTATCGAATGAACCTGTTCTACGATCTCACCAAGATCTCCACGATCCGTCTGGGATATGCGATGGCGGTCGATCTCCACGAACACAATATCACTGCGCTGACGGTTACCCCCGGATTTCTCCGGTCCGAAGCGATGCTGGACGGTTTCGGGGTCACGGAAGCGAATTGGCGCGATGCAATTGCAGAGGATCCCTATTTCGCGGAGTCGGAGACGCCGTGTTACATGGGTAGTGGCGTAGCAGCCCTGGCGGCCGATCCGAACGTTGCAACCAAAAGTGGTGGATTGTACTCCAGCGGATCGCTCGCCAGAGAATATGGCTTTACCGATCTCGACGGGCGACGCCCCGACTGGGGACGCTACTTCCCGGCCAGGGTGCAGGAAATCGTCGACCAGGACGAAAATCCGGACGAGATGAGCCTGTACGTGGTCCGCACAAGGCTTCACCAGATCGAATTGGACCCCGCCGCGAAAGGAGAGGTCCAGCGCCTCCGCGCCTATCTGGGCCGGTACGAGTGATGGATGGCGAAGCTGCGATGCTGCAGGGCGCCTCGTTCAAAGAATTAACGCTGTTCAATTGCAGATTCAATTCAATGAATCAATAGTACCTTGTCTTAATCGTGGTTCCGGGTTATACTCCTTTTTCACTTATCCCAATCCAGCAATAAATCCTGTAAGTTTTCCTGACCCCGACGGAGGCTAACGCCATGTCTGACAACGACATATCGCAGTATATCGATTCCCGTATCCAGGACCCCGAGAAGTTCCAGCGTCTAACGCGGCGCAGATTCATCGGCAGTATGGCGGCCGGCATGGCAGGCGTGGCCGGCGCTTCGACCGTTCTGTCCGCGGTACCCGAGGCAGCAGCAGCACCTGTACCAGATCTCCCTGATATCCCGCCCGGCGGCGCCGCACCCGATGACGAGGCATACTGGGGAAACGTGGCAGACCAGTTTATGCTTCGTGACGGCGTCATCTACATGAATTCGGGTACCCGCGGTATTTCGCCGATGAGCGTGCACAAGGCGCAGATCGATGCCGTGGAATCGGTTAATTCGGATCCCAACATGTGCTGGTCGACCTACTTTTTTGACGGCATGGATGACATTCGACAGAAAATGGCCGATTTCGTGGGGGCCGAGGTCGAAGAAATCGCTTTTACGAACAGTACCACCGATGGGATGGGACTCGGATTCATGGGGCTGGATCTTAAACGGGGCGATGAGATCCTGACGACGAACTATGACTACGGCTGGGTAAAGAACATGATGGCGTTCCGCGCGAAACGCGACGGCCTGGAATTCAAGATGGTGGACATCTCGGATCCAAGTTTTCGAATGATCGAAGACCCGCAAAAGGTCATAGATGCCGTGGAAGCCGGCATCACGTCGAAAACCCGGTTCCTCACAATCTGCCATATCAACTATACCGATGGATTCATCATGCCGGTTAAGGAGATCTGCGAAATGGCGAGGTCCAGGGGCATCATCACGCTGATCGACGGCGCACAGCCGCCAGGCATGATGAAACTGGACATGAAGGAACTGGGATGCGACATGTATGCCGGACCGGGCCACAAGTACATGATGGCGGCCCAGCACACCGGGTTCCTGTTCCTCAGGAACGATGCGGCGGAAAGGGTGCAGCCGCTCGTATACACGGGTTCGCCGGATCCGGATCGGGCAATCGAGGGTGCCCGTAAACTGGAACAGCGGGGTTCCACGAGCTATTCGGACCGCATTTCGATCGGCGCGGCGCTCGATTTCCACAACAATCTTACCCGGGAGGCCACTGAAGCCCGCCTCCGATACCTGGCCCTGCGGCTGAGACAGGGGCTGAAGGAGATCGACGGGGTCACCGTCTATTCTTCCGATGATCCCAGGATGTCGATGGCTCTTGTCTCCTTTTCCATCAAGGACCAGAATCCTTCGGATATCGTTGGGCGCCTGTGGTACCGGAGCCCGAATATCTATATCCGGACCGTTGGTGCCGCAGGTGGATTCAGCGGTGTAAGGGCCACACTGCACGTCATGGATACGGCGAGTCAGGTCGATACGCTCATCAACAGGGTCAGAGGCCTGGCGCAGAGTTAAGATCCATTACGGTCTCGGTATTGTTTAGAAAGCTCATTCAATCGGAGTCAAAATGAGTGTAACGCGCTTTCTGGTCGCCACGATCGCTGGCGCCGTGGTCCTGCTCGTAGTCGGTTTCGTCCTGTACGCGGTGTTATTTGTTGGCTATTTCGCCGCGAACGCGGAACCGGGAGCGGCTGAGGTGGCCAAGACTCCACCCGAAATGTTGTTCATAGTGCTGAGCGAATCGATTCTGGCGGTGCTATTGTGCCTGGTAGTCGGCTGCTGGGCAGGGGTATCCGGCGCAGGACCGGGATTAAGGACTGGTGCCCTCTTCGGTCTTCTGCTGAGTCTGATCATCAGCCTGACGTTCTACGGCACGGTGAGCTACATGAATCTCCAGGCTACGTTGCTGGACGTCGTGCTGACAACGGCGCGTATCTCACTGGCGGGATCCGTGATCGGAGTCGTACTGGGTTGGAACAGATCGTCGGCCGCCGAAGTTTGACCATTCGATACACCTTACCAGAACGTAAGTTGGCTGAGACTAGAAACGTTTGCTGGCGGAGACTAAACAAGTATCCGGCGGGAGGGAACTATGACTGCACAAAGATTCGCCGTGGCGACGATCGCCGGTGGCGTCACGGTGTACATACTCGGTTTTGTTACCAGCATCCTGTTCAGCGACCTGATGAGCGGTTTCTCGGTGACATCGCCCGATAAGTATATGAAGGACAGTCCGGTCATTCTGTCCGTCGTCCTGGGCTCATTGGCTATAGGCGCGTTGTTGACCGTAGTGCTCGGTTGCTGGACAGGCCATACCAGCGCCTTGAAATCCTTCAGAACCAGTGCGATCCTCGGTGTGCTCATATACCTGTACCTGGGTTTAAGTTTGTTTGGTATGACAACCATGCTGGATTTCACCGGAACCCTCATCAAGGTCATCATCGATACGGTCCAGGTAGCGCTAACAGGAATGGTCGTCGGCGCCGTACTCGGTCGTGGCCGGCAAGCATAGCTGTATTCTTCTTCAAGATGTACACGCAGATCGCTACCAAAACCCTCCGTACAGGCGAAAACCTCGTAATCGGCGTCGTCAATGCGCCGGACGAGGAGCATCAACCGCTGGTCCGGCCGATACTTTCTCACAAGCATGACAACGAACAGTGGCACCTCGACCAGGTGTTCGCGGACCGCGTTGAATCCCTTGAAACCAGATTTTACCTCGGTCTCGTGGAAAACCGCGCCGTATGCAATATCATGGTCAGCGAACACGGCGGCGCCGGGATTGTGAGTCACGTGTATACCGTGCCGGAACACCGGCGCAAGGGCATCGCCCGGTTGGTCATGGCCGAGCAGATGGCCGATTTCAACAACCGGTCCGGCCGGTACCTGACCCTGTCCACGGGCTACGACACCCATCCGTACTACCTGTACCTAAGTTTTGGATTCCGGGGTGTGCTTCCTGAATCAGGACACATGAAATTCGCCGGAGACGCGGGATACGAGGCGGATCAGTTCCGGCCGGCCGAAGCCCGCGTCGTCCCGGCCGACTGGACGAACTGGCCCGCGCTAAACCTACTATGCGCCCAGGACGATCTGCCACCGCTCCGCAATATTGCGCTGGGACACCTGGGTCCGCGCATGTTCGAGGGTGCATACATCGGCTTGATGAGGAGTCTGCGGGACGCGAATCACCAGGCTCATCTGCTGATCAACACCCGGGGTGCCGTCACGGGTTACGCGACCCTTGTCCCGGACTCCCGCTGGCGCGGCCGGGTATACTTATTCGATCTGTTTGTACACCCAGCCTGTTCGGACTGCGGTCGGAGTCTCGTGCAGGCATTCTCCCTGCCGGCGGACCGTAAAGTCCACTGCCACGTGGTTTCCGATGATTTGGCGAAAATCGATGCACTGAAGGAAGCGGGATTCGTGTGGGAGGCGACCCTGCGAAAGCTTCTGGTCGCGCAAGGTCAAGTCATGGATGTCGAGGTATACGCGAGGTATTCCGAGCGCGTGCGTGGTTAGATCCCAAGCTCGTCCTGCGCGCTGTACGGCCACACAGGCAGTTCCCACCCTGACCATGAACTTTTTGACCAGACTCCACCCGTGCCGCGGTGGATCGGCCTGTTAGACCCTTCCTCCGTTTCGCACGCCCATCGCGCTAGAATCCAACTTTGCCGCGATCGCCTGGCCCGCCCAGCCTGTTCAGCGTCTTCTCGTGGATACCGCCGAAGCCGCCGTTGCTCATGAAGACGATCTGGTCCCCCGGGGCCGCCTGATCCGTCAGATGCGAAACGATCTGGTCCACGGTCGACATGGCGTCCGCTGCGAGCCCACGATCTCGCAGCTCGTCCACCAGTTCCGCCACTGAAAACCGGTTTCCATCGGGCGCTTTTTCGGGCAGGTAGACCGGCGCGATCAGTACACGGTCTGCTTCGTCGAATGCGGCGGAATACGCCTCCTGGAAGATCCGGCGTATGGTCGTGGCGGTACGGGGTTCGAAAACCGCCCAGATGCGCCGGTCGGGATCGGCTTTCCGTAAGGCGCCCAGCGTCGCCTCCACGGCCGTGGGGTGGTGAGCGAAGTCGTCGTAAACCGTGATACCGTTCACTACGCCCCGTATTTCCAGCCGGCGCTTCACTCCGGGGAAAGTCTCCAGTCCCCGGGCAATGTCCGGCAGGGTTACGCCGTAGTGACGTGCGGCGGCCACGACCGCGAGGGCGTTCCTTACGTTATGCGCACCGTATTGACGGATGGAAAGTCGTGCGTGATGGGTATCGAGCTCGAATAGATCGAATGAAGAACCCGCCGGGGTGACGGTGATCTGACCGGCGGACCATCGTGCCCCCGGTGTCTCTCCAATCGAATGGACGGGGCAGAAGGCGTGGGACGCGAGCTCGCGAACGTGCTCGTCTTCAGCGGAGCCGATCAGCAGCCCGTTTGCCGGTATGACGTTGACGAGTCGCCTGAATGAAAGTACGATCTCGTCCAGGGAATCGTAGATGTCCGCGTGATCGAATTCGATGTTGTTGATGATCACCGTGTCCGGCAGGTAATGCAGGAACTTCGCCCGCTTGTCGAAGAAGGCGCTGTCGTATTCATCCCCTTCCAGAATGAACAGGTCGCCCGATCCGAGGCGCGCGCCGGTCTTCCAGCCGATCGGAACACCGCCGATGATGTAGCTGGGGTCCAGGCCCGCCTCGGTAAGCACCCATGCCAGCATGGCCGTGGTCGTCGTTTTACCATGGGTTCCCGCTACCACGATTGGTTTACGGTCCCATAGGAAGAAGGACTTGAGCGTCTCGGGCATGGATGCGTATCTGATCTTCCTTTCCAGGACCGTTTCGGCCTCGGGATTTCCGCGCGAAACCGCGTTCCCGATTACCACGAGATCCAGCAGGGGGTCCAGGTTGGAAGCGTCGTAACCTTTTGACACGGGTATCTGTTGCTCCGACAGCACCGTGCTCATGGGAGGGTACACGTTTTCATCGCTTCCGGTAACCCGGTGTCCCTGGGCCTTGAGCATCACCGCGAGCGCTCCCATGGCCGTGCCGCAGATGGCGACAAGATGAATGTGAAGCGGTCGGGACATGGTCAGGGTGTTGGCGGATGGTTTTCGGTCAGTTCCCGGATTTTGCGGCGTACGGAGTCGTTATTGAAGTGGTTAGGGTAGGAAACAAGCAAGGTCTCGTATTCCGTCAGGGCCTGGGGAATATCGCCGATCTTTGTTTCGTAGACCTCGGCAATATGCCACTGAGCAGCGACGAGACGGCGGCTTTCCGGATATCTCTCGATCAGGTCGCGGAGCGCCGCGACGGACTGGTAGGGCTTGCCGATTCGGTCGAGGATCAGTCCGATGTCCAGGAAAACCGTGTCCACGATCAGGCTTTCGGGGTTTTTTTCGACATACCCTTTGCAGATGTCCAGCGCTTCCTGGTCGTTGAACTGGCGTCGAAGCAGCGTCGACCGGATGTATTCTTTGAGCGAATCGTCTCCACTGGACCGGCCTTCCGCGAGCAGGATGGTCCACTCCAGTGCGTCGTTGGCGTACGGACTGTCCGTATAGCGATCGGCCGTTTTGTGAAATTTGTCGAGGGCGTCGTCCAGTCGACCCTGGTAGAGCGCCATCTCTCCCAGGTGGAAATTCGCCCGAGCGTAGGTTTCGGGATCCGTGAGTCCAGATTCAGGTTCCAGGATGCGGTTGTACTGTGCGACGGCGTCCTCGAAACTGCCCAGGACTACGTAACTTTCCGCGATGCCGAACATCGCTTCCTCCTGGAACTCCGTCGCGGGCGCATCTGCCAGAAGCGACCGGTACCCTTCAAGCGCTTGTCGTCCGTCATGATGGTGGGAGAGGTAGATACCGGCCAGGTGGAACACCGCTTTCTCCCGGTACCTGGATTCCGGATATTGCGAAATGATCTCCCGGTAGGTCGCCGCGGCCTTGTCAAAGGCTCCCGTCTGACGGTAAGCCGTCGCGAGGCCGGTGGTTGCCGCTGCACGCAGGGGATCGGCAGCGGAGGACCGGATCAGTTCCAGATAGGTTTCCACGGCGTCCTGGTGGTGTCCTTCCCGCAGCGCCCATTCGGCAAACCGGACCAGGTACGTACCGCTGGATCCGTCGAGCCGGTCGGCCTCCCGGTACTCGCCCAGCGCATCCCGGGGCTTGTCGTGCCTGAGATAGAAGTTTCCAAAGAGATTGTGGGCGTCCTTGCTGTCCCGGTGCTCGGATACCGCTTTCTGCAATGCCCTTTCCACGAGTTCCTGGCTGCTGAAGCCGGTGAGCTGATCGATCCGGTCATTGACCACGCCAAGCTGGGCCGGCTGCACCGTCAACCACCGTACGTATTCTCTCACGGCGCCGGGTACGTCGAGCATCGTTGTATAAATACCGGCTAACTGGAGGGCAAAGGCATCGGGCTTACCCAGTCTCTGGCGACCCGACAGATAAGCTTGAACGGCTTTGTCGTAATCCTTCCTACCGGTGTACAGGGAACCGATTTGATGTACGACGCCTTCGTTCTTCGGATAGAGATCCAGCAGGAGCCCGATCTGTTCTTCCGCTGCTGCGGTCCGGTCGGTTCTGTAGAACGCGTCGGCCAGCCTGCGGCGAAAACTTATGTTCTTGGGCGATTTTTCGATGTGGGCTTCGAGCAGCGCGATCGCCTTGTCAAACGCTTCGAGCTGGAAGTACAACCGGAGCAGACCATTGAGGGCGGACATGTTATCCGGTGCATCCTGCAATACCTTTTCGAATATGACCGCCGCGCGGCCATACTCCCGAAGACGTTCCAGCGACCTTGCCAGTTCGATCCGACTGTTCAGGTCGGCAGGCCGGTTGTTCTGCCCCTCGATAGACGAAGGCAGGCAACACACCGCCATGAGGAAGACGACGAGGATCCCTTTACTCCGAAATGTCTGAATCGACGTGAAAATGAACCGGTGCTTTGATGAAAAGGAACCCATGATCACCGTCTAATTCACTACGGGAACGTTGGAAAGTGCACGGAAATAGGCGCGTATGAGTTCCTCGTATTCCCGAGGATAGACGCCTTCCCTGATGCCGCGCAGGATATCGTCTCGGAGGGTGCGATCGAACCTAAGCAGATCATCGGGCAGGTCGTCCGGCGAAGGCCGGTTCGCCATGCCCTCGCCCGGTGCGGCTCTTCGCCTGTCCTCTCGTTTCTGGCCGCGGACGGACCGGGACGCGTCCAGCAGACGGGACAGGATCCGCTGCTGGCGTTCGACCAGACGGGGATCGACCTGGTACTGCTGCAACTCGCTTACCGTTTCTTCCATCTCTTTTTCGATCTCCTCCAACCGGCCCAGGATCTGTCCCTGCTGATCCTGCTGTTCCCGCCGGAGTTGCTCCAGGCTCTTGCGCAGCGCCTCCTGCTGGGCCGCCAGCCGGGACATCTTCGCCTGGGCTTCCAGGTCCGTACCGCCCTTCGATTCATTCATCATCTGGTTCATCTGGTCATTGATACCGGTCTGTTGCTGCGCCATACCCTGAAGCCGTTCGATGAGATCCATCATGCCGGAAGACGAACTTGAATTCGCCATGTTCTGCATGGCCTGCTGCAATGCCAGAACCGTTTCGTTCAGGGATTTCATGGCGACCAGCTGTTCCTGGGAAGCCGTATCGCGTTTCTGTTCTGCCAGTTGGCCGCCCGCGCGATGCATGCTGTTCAGCGTTTCACCCAGCGCCCTGCCGATGGAGGGCGAAACGAAAAAGGTCTTCTGCGCGGTGGATACGATGTCGTTGGCAACGAGCGATGCGCCCTGCAGGAGTCCTTGCTGGTCTTCGGCCAGGATCGAAACCCGGGTATCGGGACCGCCCGGCTCCCTGGTACGGCCGTTCAGAGACTCCTGGTTCAAGGAGAGATCGACAAGTTGATGCATGGCACGGCGCATTTCCTTAGCGATCTCCTGCATCTGGTCTTCCTGGAGTTGATCCTGGATCTCCTGCAATTGCTGGTTGAGTCCGGAAAGCGACTGGGCCATCTTACGCTGGCCTTCCATCGCCTGTTGCATCCTGCCGACTTTCAACTGCTCGCTGATCTGGTCCATACGCTCCGTCATTTCCTGGCGGTCGATTTCCCGGGATGCCTCGCGTACACGCTCGGAGGGCATATCCCCGAACTCTTCCATCGCCCTCGCCAGGTTTTCAAGGTCGCGCTGCAAGTCCCCGGTATCCTTTCCGATTTGCTGCTGTTTCTCTGCAAGTTTCTCTCCCTCTTTACCATCTGAGGTGTTCTCCGAAGCATAGCGCAACTCTTCCTGGCGCGCCGCCAGATCCTGCGACTGTCTAATCGCGGCCGTTAACTGCTGTTCGGTCCGAATGCGTTTCAGAATGGAAAGGCTCCGCTCCAGCCGCTTCAGGAATTCCTCCTGCTCGAATTTGAAATCTTCCAGGGATTCCTTCAGTTTCTCGTCGTCTAATGACTGGAGGGCCTGTTTCAGATCCTGCATCGCCTTGAGGAGTTCAGGGGTGGCGATTTCCTGAAACAGTTTCCTTAGTTGTTCCATCCTTTCTATCAGTTCCTGGCTTTGTAAATCGTGGTCTTCCAGCTGTTCCATGGCCTGTTTCACGGCCTCGGCCGCCTTGAGGAGTTCATCTGTCGCCTGTTCCTGGTCGGCCAGCACGGATTCGATTTCCTTTTTTTGCTCCCAGGTCAACTCCTGCTCTTCTGCACCGGCGGCATCTTCCCTCTTTTTCTGCTCGAGAGACCGATTCAGCGTTTCGATTTTCTTCTTCGTCTCTTCCTGTTCTTCCAGCAAGTCCTCCATGTCGGTTACCTGCTGTTCCTGTGTATCGTCGATCTGGTCGTAAATCTCTTCCAGGGACGGAAAGCGCAGCGTATAGGTTCGGCTCACGGCTCGCTTGGGACCAGATACGGTGTCGTTATCGTACAATTCTACACGATAGGAAACCACATCCTCCGGGACCAGGTTTTCGCTCGACAGATCCCATACGAAAGGCTGCGTCATCATCGTGGATTCCAGGTCCACGGCAATGCGCTTGCTTCGCTCTTCGCCGTCGGGCTCCTTTCGATAGGCCAGGTGCATCGACGAGAATCCGAAGTCGTCCGTACCCGATACCAGAAATGAAACGACCATGTTTTCAGTAAGGTCGGTGTCACGCCCCGGCGACAGGATGCGGAGGGACGGCATGCGGTCCGGCACCGAGATGATCCGGTACCAGGGGGGATTCACGCTTTCGTGACCATCCGTGTTGCGCAACGTGATGCGGTACCGCTGATCGGTGTTCACGGTGAGCGATCCCGTGGCCGTGCCGTTCTCTACCTTCATGACAACCGGTTTTTCGATACCCTCTCGGTAGAGCGCCGCTTCCGACAGATCCTGGTTGGTATTTACGGCCGCCAGGTCGACACGAGTGCCCTTCAACGCGACGATGTCGCCTCCGTCGGTCGTCGTTCTCGGTTCCAGCCTCGTGTAGGCTGGATAACGGTAGGTCAGTTGCAGAGATCCCAGGGCGGGGCGATCGATGGCGTGTATCCGGAACCGGTGGCTTACCGCGTCGCCCGCTTCGATTTCGTAGGTCAGGTTTTCCCTGATTTCGCGCAGGGTATGGGAATATGAGGCGGGGGCCACTGCCCTCATGTCCACGGCCTTCCATTCCCCTCCGTCCGCCGACAGGCGAAGAACGGCCCTTTCAGGTATTTCACCGGTCGCTTCGGCCATGATGGTGACCTGGCCGCCTGCCGTCACTTCCACGTCTCCCGGAAGGACGTTGAGGAACGTGAGTTGCGGGGGAGTAAAAGGGGTCAGGGGTCGCGCCAGGCGGTACAGGGCACCGGAAAGCGGCGTGCCATACGCGGCCATCGCGACAAGAAAAAGCACCAAGGCGCCGCCGAACCATTTGGCGGAGCGGGCGATGCGATATCCTTGATCCGCCTCGTTGAAATCCACCGTGCGGGTAGATCCCGCCGTTTCTGCAATCGCCGCGTCCAATAGTGCAGGGGAGGCCCTGGAACCCCCTTCCCGCTGCCGGGAAAGTTGCAAGGCCACGGTTACCCGGTCGTTCAAATCAGGAAATCGACGATCAACCGTCCGCGCGAGGTCTTGATCGGATACACTGCGTCTGTAGTGGCGGAGACATCTCCAGCACAGTAGGGCCGCGGCGAAGGCGAAACCCGTCGCTATCAGGGTAACCCGGACCGCCGAGTCGAGATAAAGGAGGGATTCGAGGATGGTCAGGACCAGTGCGAGGATGCAGATCAGGGTGCCGACCGCGAACAAGCCTTCGAGGACAAGGGCACGCCGGTTGCGGATGCGAAGCGCGTGAAGCCGTTCTCGCAGCGCGTGCCAGGCGGAAAGGGACAATTTACTGGGCACGATCAATCCTTGCCGTTTTCCGGCCTTGCAAGCGAATTATGCGATGCCGTTGCCATCAAATCCAATTACTACCGCACCAGCATCTCGTGGGAGTCGAACAACTGCAGGGCCTGCTGGAGCTGTTCGTCCCCGTCCGCGGCCACGCGACTGGCTTCTTCGTCTCCCCAGAGATTCCGGGCAAGGGAACGCTTCAACTGAAGCCCTACGACGTCAAGGTCGGTGGCGAACTCTTCTTCGGTGAAGGTAATTCCCGAGTCCAGTACCTGGGTCTTGAACGCTTCGAGCATGGCGTCATCGACTTCGAACTCCTTCAAGAACGCTTCGAAATCATCCTTGAGGTCCGGCCGGGTCACACCAAAAGCGGTGGCGAACTCGAAACAGGCCCGGTCAAAAGGGACCCAGCCCCGGTACTTGCCGATAACGAAGGGGTAATTGCGTTTCGCCGTCTTGATCAGTACATCGGGGGTTATTCCACCATCGCCGTAAACCGTACGCCCGTTGGCGGTGGTGTAAACCTGGCGTTCTTCGCTACTTGTCGGTTCCTCGTCGTTCTCCTCCTCGCCCGAGTCGGAGAACGATCCTTCTATGTATTCCTTGTAGGACTTGTTCTTGTAGTCCCGCTGTATCATGCGGCCGCTCGGTGTGTAGTACCGTGCCGTCGTCAGTTTAAGCGCGGAACCGTCCGTCAGGTGCGGTTCCGCGTAGAGGGTCTGTACGAGACCCTTGCCGAAACTGCGCGTTCCGGCGATCACGCCTCGATCCCAGTCCTGAACCGCGCCGGCCACGATTTCGGATGCCGAGGCGGAGCGATGATCCAGCAGAATCACCAGGGGCATGTCATGGTGGCTTACCCCTCTTAAGGAATTGAACGTCTGGTTCGAACTCCTGTTCCTTCCCATGGTTTTAACGATAACCTGGCCTTCGGGAATGAACCGGCTCGACACCTCCACCGCCTGGTCCAGGTATCCGCCTGAATTGCCTCTCAGATCGAATATCAGCCGTTCCATGCCCTGCATTTGAAGCTTGTTCAGGGCAGTCTCCAATTCGCGGGACGTGGTCTTGGCAAACCTGATCATCTGGATATAACCGGTATTGTCTTCGAGCATGATGGCCGACCGAACGCTGCGTATGGGTATGCGGTCGCGGGTTATCGTGACGTCGAACCCCCCTTCGGCACCGGTTCTTTCGACAGTCACGTCCACCCTGGTTCCCTTCTCTCCACGCAGTTTCTGCCGCACTTCGTCGTGCTTGATGCCGATCGCCGATACACCGTCGATCCTGACGATACGATCGCCCGATTGCAGTCCCACAGCTTCCGATGGCGAGCCGTCGATCACGGAGATCACGTACAGGAATCCATCCAGGACGTCGAACTCGATGCCGATGCCGTAGAAATTGCCGCTGAAGCGCTCACCCATTTCCGCGAAACTTTCCTTGCTGAGGAAATTGGAATGGGGATCGAGCACCTCGAGCATACCGTCGATCGCGGCATAGATCAACTCGCCGGGCTCCACCTCTTCCACGTAGTTGTCGTTGACCAGGCTAAGCACGCCCATCAACAGTTTGGTGCTGGAAAAGATGTTGTCCGCCGCGTAAATCGTCCTGTTGGCCGTGCTTCCCAGCAGGAAGGAACCGACTGCGACAATGACCAGCAATATGATGTATTTAGGTTTCTTCAAGGTCGACATGTGACCAGACTCCTTAATCACTTATACCTGCCTGGGATCCCGTTCGGATCGCATCGGAAGCGTCGGTCCGGAGATGATGGAAGGAGGTTCGTTAAATGAATCTGAACCGTCCTGTAATACTAACGCACCACCGGTCGATGTCAATGGTTTTCGGGCAATTGCGCGGGGTGGTTTTCACAGTTCCTGCCTTGACACTTCCCTGGTTGTACTTTATTTTTCTCGATCTCGAAGATCTACTCAGCATCGTGCGCCCGGGTTGATACCATGCCCGGTTTCCCGGTGACCCCCATTTCTGTCAACACGGCCTCTTTTTATACATATGAACGCCGATGTTCTTTCAAAGGTTTCACCGTTCATCCATTAGCGTTCGTCAGGATCATCTCCACGATGGTATTTAACGGTTGATAGTCGCGCGACCTCATATTCTGGAGCCACCATGAACGTACTGGTCGTTGGAAAAGGAGGCAGGGAGCACGCCCTGGCCTGGGCGCTCCGCCGATCTGCCAGTGTCGATACCCTGTACGCGGCGCCGGGCAATCCAGGGATAGCCGCGCTGGGGGAGTGCGTTTCCATCGCGTCTGAAGACGCTGGCGGAATCGCGGATTTCGCCGGTGACAACGGGGTTGACCTGGTAGTCGTGGGCCCGGACGGCGCCCTGGAAGCCGGGGTGGTGGACGCCGTGGAGCGTCTCGGAATAAGGGCGTTTGGCCCGACCCGTGCGGCGGCTGAAATCGAATGGAGCAAGGTCTTCGCCAAGAAAATGATGCGGGAGGAGAACATACCCACGGCAGCCTTTGCCGAGTTTTCAGACTTGGAAGCAGCTCGAAAATATGTGAAAGAGCAGGGTGCGCCGATCGTCGTCAAGGCGGACGGACTGGCTGCGGGCAAGGGCGCCCTGGTGTGCCAAACCGTCGAGGAAGCGATGCGTGCGCTCGACGATGTGATGACCGGCAGGCTGTTTGGCGACGCCGGCCAGCATGTGGTCATTGAAGCCTTCATGGTGGGTGAGGAGGCGTCCGTATTCGCGATTACCGATGGCGAAAGGGCCATTCCGCTGGCCCCGTCGCAGGACCACAAACCCATCAACGAAGGCGATACGGGGCCGAACACCGGGGGCATGGGCGCCTACGCGCCGGCTCCGGTCATCGATGAAGGGGCATTAATGGATATACAGGACCGAATCATCGAACCGGCGATCATGGGCATGAGGAAACGCGGCCGGCTGTACCGGGGCGTGTTGTACTGCGGGATCATGATGACCGCTGAGGGGCCGATGGTGGTCGAATTCAACAGCCGATTCGGCGATCCCGAGGCACAGGTCATTCTTCCGCTCCTGGAAGACGACCTCGCGGAACTCGCCCTGGGAGTCAGCGAGGGAAGGTTGCCCGGGACACCCCTGACGTGGAATAAAAAGGCGGCAACCTGTGTCGTGATGGCTTCCGGGGGATATCCCGGTCCGTACGAAAAAGGCAAAGAGGTTTCCGGGCTGGAAACACTGGATGAAATGGACAATGTCTTCGCCTTCCACGCCGACACGGCCATGCGAGAGGGGAAACTGGTTACCAACGGCGGGAGAATCCTGGGCGTAACGGCCCTCGCCGACGATCTCCGGGAATCCATTGGCAGAGCCTACGAAGCGGTGGACCGGATATACTTTGAAAACCGTTATTTCCGCGGGGACATAGGCGAAAAGGGACTTCGCCGGATTGCGTAGTCCGGACAGATCGGACCGACCAGATCGGCACGGGTGCGTGTATTTAAGGAAGCTCTGATCAACCCGACTATACGATCGGGTGGAATGATATGAGTCGATACAGCGGACGTTTCTGATGAAAGCGAAGCCGATTAACGGGTTTAGACGGGGCATTGGGGCTCAGGATGCGGTCCTTTTGAGCCGTTTTGCCCTGTTACGTCCGGTTTGGACGCACCGGTCCCTATGTGGCGACCAGTTCGCGCCGCGCCATATAGAAGTTGGCCAGGGCGAACAGGGTGAAGAGCTGGGCGGTGTTCTTGGCCAAGCCTCGATATCTTACCTTGCGATAGCCCCACAGGTGCTTGATGATCCCAAAGGGATGTTCGACCCTGGCCCTTACGCGATTGCTCTTGCGGTTGAACGACCGGTCCGCGCAGGTAAGGCGCCTGCCGCGTTTTGCTTTGCGGTGCACCCGCCAGGTAACGCCTTCGGACTGGGCCTTTTGCCTTCGCTTGTCGTCCGCATAGGCCTTGTCGCCATAGATGGCCTTCTCCTTTCCATGCAGACAAGCCTCCATCACCTGGGAGTCATGCACCGAGGCGGGGGTGGTCGCCACACTGTGCACCCGCCCCTTGGGATCGCTGCCCACGTGGGCCTTCATGCCGAAGTGAAAGGTGTTGCCCTTCTTCGTGCTGGCCATCTCGGGGTCCCTTTTCCGATCCTTGTTCTTCGTCGACGCCGGCGCATGGATGATCGTGGCGTCCACGATCGTGCCTTCGCTGATCATCATCCCCCGATCGGAAAGGTAGCGCTTCGTATTGCGAAACAATGTTTCGGTCAGGCCGTGCGCCTCCAGAAAGTGTCGGAACTTGCAGATCGTCGTCTCGTCCGGCACGCCGTTCAGATCCACGCCGGCGAAGCGGCGCATCGATTCTACGTCGTAGAGGCTGTCTTCCATCGCCGGGTCGCTAAGACCGTACCATTGCTGCATGAAATAGATCCGCAGCATCACCGAAGCCCCGATGGGACGACGGCCGTTGCCCGCTTTCGGATAATGCTCCAGAACTGGCGCGAGCAGGACCGGCCAGGGCAATACCGCGTCCATCTCGCCCAGAAAGCGTTCCTTGCGCGTCTTTTTCTTCTTCTGATCGTAGGCCATGTCGGAAAAGCTACGCTGTTTCATGGACGGCTACCCCGTTTCAGCTTGTTCGGTGAGACTGCGCTGCAAAATAGTGGACTTGGAACGATTGCATAGTACTTCATTTATAAATGCAATGCCAGAAACTTGATCAGAGGTTCCTTAACTGAAACAATCAACTGGGCCTGGCGTCATGAGGATATTATCCATTGATCCCGACCGGCCGGATAATGGGATACTCTCGGAGGCGGCGGACATCATCCGCAGCGGAGGACTGGTGGCCTTTCCCACCGAGACGGTATACGGTATCGGCGCGGACGGGACAAATCCGGCTGCCATACGGCGGATTTACGAAGCCAAGGGCCGCCATGAATCGAAACCGATCCTGGTGCTCATTTCCGACAGGAAAGATCTCGACCGCCTGGTCCGGTGCATCCCCGGTCGTGTCAGTGCGTTGATGGACGTTTGCTGGCCGGGTCCGTTGACTCTTGTATTCCGGGCATCGGAGGACGTGCCGCTGGAATTGCTGGGCCAGGGAACGACTATCGGGGTCAGGCACAGTGGCGCCTCGATCGCCAGGGCACTCTGCCGGGCTGCCGGACGTCCCGTTACGGCGCCCAGCGCCAATCGTTCCGGCGGCGCGGAACCCCTCACCGCCGAAGACGTGGCCGCTCAAATCGGCGATCGGGTTGATCTGATACTCGACGGGGGGCATTCACCCTCCGGTCAGCCATCCACTGTCGTGGATATTTCGAACGGAGCTCCGCGACTCGTCCGGGCGGGGCGAACGCCCTTCGACCGTGTCACGGACATCTGGCACCGTGGATCCGGGCCGGTGAATCCGGACTAGGGAGATCTGATGGCGATGCGGATTCTTGTCGTTCGAACAGACCGTATCGGCGATGTGTTGCTGTCCACGCCGGTGCTCAGCGTATTGCGAGAGCAGGACCCTGATTGCCACATCGCGATGCTCGTGTCCCATTATGCCGCCGGCGCCATAGACGGACACCCGGCCCTGGACGAGATCGTCATCGACGAGCAGTCCGGCCGTCACCGCGGCCTGCAAGGGTTCTTCCGCCTGGTCGGCGATCTGCGCGTAAGGCGGTTCGACGCGGTCCTGGTGCTGCATCCCACGGCAAGGCTGGCCCTGGCCTGCCGCCTCTCCGGCATACGGGAAAGGATAGGCACGGGCTACAGATTGTACGGACCGCTTTTCAACCGCCGGGTGTACGACCACCGAAAAGACGCACGCAGGCACGAAGTCGAATACAACCTTGGCATGGTCCGGGCCCTGTTTGATACGGCTGGCACCGCCGCTCCGGAAATGCAGATACCTGACGAAGCCAGGCGCGCGGTGGAGAACCGCATGCGACTGTGGCGGGTGCAGCCGGAAGATCCCCTGGTCCTCCTGCACCCCGGCAGCGGCGGATCGGCAAGAAACTGGCCCGCGGGATCGTTCGCGGCACTGGCGGATCGCCTGTCCGAAAACGGAGTTCGGGTCGTCGTTACGGGATCGGGCGAGGAACGCACCCTGGTCGACCATGTCGCGAGGTCACGATCGGAATCCGTCGTGCAGGTCGCGGGAGAACTGGACATCAAGGAGCTGGCCGCGCTGCTCGAGGCTTCCACCGTGTGCGTCACGAACAGTACCGGTCCCTTGCACATCGCCGCGGCCGTGGGCACACCCACAGTAGCGCTGTTCTGCCCCATTAAACCGTGCAGTCCGGCACGCTGGGGACCCTTCGGAGAGAACCATGATGTACTGATGCCGGAGGTGCCTGCCTGCCCCCGGTGCATTGAGACCGCATGCCCGTACTTCGACTGTATGGAGCGGATTTCTGTCGACGAAGTATTCGAGGCCGTTCGAGGCCGGCTATTGGCTGGACATCCCGGAACTACCGGTATCCGGGGCGGCGTCGGAGGACGGGATACGACCCTGAAAGACTGAAACATCCACGGGAGAGATACTTGCCAGACCTTCAGAATCCACTGATCGTGCAGAGCGACAGGACCATTCTTGTCGAAGTCGACCATCCGCGTTACGAAGACGCCAGGGACGCGCTGGCCCGTTTCGCGGAATTGGAAAAGTCCCCGGAGCACATACACGTGTACCGGCTGAGTCCACTGTCCTTGTGGAACGCCGCCTCGGCGGGACTGGACGCGGACGGCGTACTCGAATCGCTTGAACGCCTGAGCAAGTACGAGATTCCGCAGAACATCCGTCGCGAGATCATCGACTTCATCGCCCGATACGGACAGCTCCGACTGAAGAAAGAGGATGACAGGCTGATCCTCGAGTCCGACGATCCCGCTCTGATAGCCGAAGTTACCGGGCTCCCCTCGGTCAAGCAGTTCCTGGTGCAGTCCCTTGACGAGCACCGGGTTCAGGTGGGAGATCGGTTCCGCGGCCATATAAAACAGGCCCTGATCAAGGTCGGTTTTCCCGTGGAAGATCTGGCGGGATACGTTGAGGGCGCCCCGCTGGAGATCAATCTGCGGACATCAGCCGGCGATCGGAAATCATTCACCATGCGGGATTACCAGCAGGACGCGGTCAACGCGTTCCACATGAACGGCGAACCGCAGGGTGGAAACGGGGTCATCGTGCTGCCCTGTGGAGCCGGAAAAACCATCGTAGCCCTCGGGGCCATGGCGGCCCTGAAGTGTCACACCCTCGTTCTGACCGCCAACACGGTGGCTTTGCGCCAGTGGCGGGAGGAACTGCTCGAGAAGACGTCGTTGACCGAGGACCACGTCGGAGAGTATTCCGGAGAAACCAAACAGATTCGGCCCGTGACGCTGGCCACGTACCAGATACTGACCTATCGAAAGAGCCGTACCGACGAATTTCAGCATTTCGGTTTGTTCGACCAGAAGGGCTGGGGTCTTATCATCTACGACGAAGTTCATTTGCTGCCGGCGCCGGTTTTCAGATACACGGCCGAGATTCAGGCCCGCAGGCGTCTTGGTCTGACGGCGACGCTGGTTCGTGAAGATGGCCGCGAAGACGACGTCTTCAGCCTCATAGGCCCCCGTAGATACGATATGCCGTGGAAACTGCTCGAAAGACAGGGTTGGATTGCGGAAGCGTACTGCCGCGAAATCCGGGTAGACCTGCCCGAAGCCAGGCGCATGTCCTACGCCGTTGCCAATCGCCGGGAGAAGTTCAGGATCGCGTCTGAAAACAGTCGAAAGACGGAGATCATCCGCGCCCTGCTGGAACAACATCCATCCGACCAGGTCCTGATCATCGGGCTGTACGTGAGACAGCTCAAGCAGATCGCCGCGTTGTTCGAGTTTCCCCTGATCACCGGAAGTACGCCTCTGCAGGCCCGCCTGGACCTGTATAACCGGTTCAGGAACGGCGAACTCAAACGTCTCGTGGTATCCAAGGTCGCCAACTTCGCCATCGATCTCCCGGATGCCAACGTGGCTATACAGATCTCCGGAACCTTCGGATCCCGCCAGGAGGAGGCACAGCGCCTGGGCCGGATTCTCCGTCCCAAGGCGGATGGTTCCGCCGCGATATTCTATTCGCTCATCACCCGGAACACCCTGGACCAGGACTACGCCGTGAACAGGCAGCTATTTTTAACGGAGCAGGGTTATCAGTATACGATCCACGACGTCAGCGAAATACGGGCATGACGGACCGGTTGACATGCAGATGACGCGATTCTATATTCTCATATGAACGCTTTCGGACCATCATGGCGGGTTCTGTCCGGTCGTGTCGGATGCCGGGTGCGAAAAAACGGGCTTTTTTTGAAACCGATCCCTCCACGTACCGTATAACCTGGTATGGGAGAGAATGAACATGTCTGAAAATAACTCTATAGCCTCGGTACAGGTTTCCGATTTGGAATCTGGTGTCTTAAATGAACTGGCCATGTCGGATGAATTGCTGTTCTTCCGTGTACAACGGGACGATGTGCGCGCATTCGAGGTGATCGTCGGCCGGTACCGAACCAGGCTGTACAACTGCATCTACCGCATGGTCCACAATACGGAGTGCGCGGAGGACCTGGTGCAGGAGACGTTCCTCAGGGTTTACCGGAACCGCCACAACTACAAGGCGATTTCCAATTTATCCACCTGGATTTACACCATTGCGCTCAATCTCGCCAGAAGCGAGCTTCGCAAGCGCAAGCGCCGCCAGTTCTTTTCCTTGAATTCTTCGCCCCATGAAAATAGCTCAAAGGAAGGGATCGAACTTCCGGACAAGAGTGCGGGTCCGGGCGATCACCTGGAACAGAATGAACTGGGCCTGGCCATCCAGCGAGCGATCGATCAACTGCCGGAGAAATACAAGTCTGTGATCGTGCTTCGCGATATCGAAGAACTCTCCTATGACCAGATCGGTGAGATCCTCCGCTGTCCAACGGGAACCGTCAAGTCAAGGGTTAACAGGGGACGGCTGAGGTTGCAGGAGATGCTGAGGCAGTGGCAGCTAGAGATACTTTGACGAGGAGGAAGAACGTTTTGAACTGCAGCGGCTACGAGCGCCAGATGTCGGACTACCTCGACGGTCTGTTATCCCGGGCAAACGAGGACGCGATTCGGTTTCACTTGAACGGCTGTCCGCGATGCCGTCTCAAAAAAGAAGACATGGAAAGCTCCATCCGGGCTGTAAAAAGTCTTCCCCCCGTATCCCCTCAACCTGAATTCGCCTTTCAACTCAGCAGCCTGCTGACGAAAGAAATGACCCGTGAATTGTATGCCGCTTCCTGGTGGAGGCGGGTATCGGAAGCCTATGCCGAACTGGGCGAACTGAGCCGCCAGCGTCCCGTTCAGCTGGTTTTCGCGACCAGCCTGATCCTGACCATATCCGTGATCGGAGGATTTGCGGGACTGGTCGCCCTTCCGGAACGGTCTGATTCAGTGCCAATTTCTGACATGACCGTTGCCCTTCCGACACCCTTTGAGCCCGAACTGGCTCCACCGGATCCTGTTTCGCCCTTTCCCTTGGAAAGCGAACTCGCCCCGCACATGGCGATTAAACCGAAACCCAATGCAGAACCGGCATCAAATCCCCCCTCCTTCGCAGCAACCAGTCTCTCTTTTAGCACATCCCGATTAACCAGTGAAAACCCGGGCATCATGACGGTCCGGACCATGGAACCGACGGCCCATGGAATACGATCCGTTTCTACGGGAACGGGCATGCGCCTCGATCCGTCCCTGTTCGCCGAGTCCTTTGTTACCGTCGAAACGAACGATCTCCGGCGTGCTTACGGCCAGCTTGGCCCGCTTGGTCCGCTCGGCCGGCTTGGCTCGCTTAGTCCGCTTGGCCGGCCTGGTCCGCCTGCTCCCATCAGACGTATCCGAATCTCGTTTTAAATCGACATGCATGGATTTCTATCCAACCGTTCCCGGAACGATCGCTCCCGTCCCGTGATGTGTGCCGCATTGCTTGTCTGCCTCTGGCACTTATACTCCGTTTCTCCAGCGTCAGCCCAGTCCGCCGCCTACCTACTCAACCTTGAAAAAGAGATCGTAGGACTCGTAGAGCGCGTGGAACCGACGGTCGCCAGCGTGATCGTGCAGCGGAGATTCATCAATACGGTAAATGGACAGATCTTCACGGACTGGCAGCGCTCCGTTGGAACCGGCGTGATCCTCCACAAGGACGGCTACATCATTACGACGGCCGGTGTCGTGGACCATGCCCACGATATCCTGGTGAGATTTCAGGATGGCCAGTACCGCCTGGGCGAACTAGTCGGTTTAGATGTGCTTTCAGATATAGCCGTGATCCGGGTTGACAGCGTGTCCGTACACTCCGCGCGCCTCGGTGATTCAGATGACGTAAGCCCCGGGTCGTGGGTGCTGGTTCTGAACAATGCCCATGGCTTTCCGCCTGCGATGACGACGGGAATCGTCAACGGGGTCCGGGAAGAAGACGTCATGATGCAGGTCAGCGCCGTGGTCGGCGGCGAGTTTTCCGGTGGCGCGGTATTTTCCACGAACGGCCGTCTACTGGGTCTCGTAGCCGATCCCCGACGGAGTCAGGTACCGGTGGGTGGTGTGACGGGAGGGGAAGGCGCGGGCGTGATTTCGGTGATTCCGATCAATCGGGTGAAGACCTTCGCACGGCAACTCATAGAAAATGGTGAAATTCGCCGAAGCTGGCTGGGTGTATACGTGGAGAAAATCTGGGACAGCGTCAGCGTTGGCGGCGATCGTGATATCATGCTGGGAACCGGTGAAGGCATGGTGGTTACCGACGTTTATCCCGACAGCCCGGCCTTGATGATCGGGCTACGCAAAGGCGACATTCTGCAGGCCGTAAATGGCGTGCCCATGAACCACCCCATCATTCTAGCCGAATTCGTGACCACGCTTCCCGCCGGTACGCGGATCGAAATCAGGTACTTGCGCGAGGATACTGAACATACTGTGCACACGGTCCTTGCACCTCAGCCGAAACTGCTCCGTACATCCGCCTCCGCCCTGGTCGCCGAAGATGACATGGACGATTCGCTTTCCCGTGAAGACCCCCGTCTTATTCGGCAAATGATCATGGAACACGAAATGGAACTCGAGGCCCACCGGCTCAAACTGAATCAACTCAAAAGGCTCTGGGAAGAACGCATGCGGCGTATTGGCCAGCGCGCCGCGATCCTGCCCGAAGATGATGAAAATTGAACGCGAAGCCCGCCAAACAATTCTTGCCTGCCTGTTCCACCCGGATATACATTCACACCACATCTGAAATGCTCGCGTTTTACGAAATACTGTCGATATCCACCGCAGGTGTCGGGTATTCTCTGGGGAGTCCGCATGGAACACCGAAAACTCGGCCGCACTGGTATGTCTCTTAGCTTTATTGGTCTGGGCTGTGTAACTTTTGGTCGTGAGATCGACGAGGATACTTCAACGGTCATTCTCGATTATGCCGTTGAAAAGGGTTTAAACTGGCTCGATACGGCGGAGGCCTATGGAGGCGGCAACGCCCGGTCGTACCGGCGCGACGTGTTGAAGGTCGATGACATACGTGAAACATCGGACATCATGGGTTCATCCGAAATCACTATCGGAAAATGGATGAGGTCGCGGGGTTGCCGGGACGATGTGCTGATCTGCTCCAAGGTGAGCAGCGGCAACAAGCCGGACAACATCGCCCGGGCGCTCCAGGACAGCCTCGATCGACTGCAGGTGGACAGCGTGGACATATACGAATTGCACTCGCCGGACGAATCGATTCCCATTGGCGAAAGCCTTGCGGCCCTGGACGAACAGGTCTCGGCCGGTAGAATACGGAACGTCGGTTGCAGCAACTTCAGTGCCGTGCAACTCAGGGAAGCCCTGGATGCCAGTGCTGAGCATGGCTATGCACGCTTCGAGGTGGTCCAGCCTCCCTACAACCTGGCCGATCCCGGCGCCCAGGACGAACTGTTTCCCCTGTGCCGGCGGGAAGAGGTGGGTATCACAACCTACAGTCCGCTCGCGGCGGGCTTCCTGGCAGGCAAATACACGCCAGACCGAAATGCCTTTCCAAAGGGATCGCGATTCGATGTGATACCCGGTCATGCCGACATATACTTCAACGATCGTAATTTCCGAAACGTGGAACGTCTACGGGCCCTTGCAGATTCCATGGAACTTCCCATGGTGCGGCTGGCCATGGCCTGGACCATGAGCCATCCCGACATCAATTCGGTCATTGTCGGCGCCCGGAATACCGGCCACATCGACAACGCCATGCACGCGCTCGCCCTGAGGATGGACACGGGTCTGAGAGATGAAATGTCGAGCTGGCTGACGGACTGAGTAATAGCCCTTGCAGGTCCTTGACACCAAATCGCGAGAGGGGGATTCCGTGGGTCTGGATCCAGTTGAAATGACGCGGGAATTCGTCGATGTGAAATCCGTGAGCCGCTGGAGCAACGCCGCGATTTCCGACGTGGTGGAAGATCGCATGAAGGAATGCGGGCTCGAAGTGGAGCGGCTATCCTTCGTGGATGAAAACGACGAACTGAAAGTCAGCCTCGTAGGGAGGAAAGGCGTAGGCGAAGGCGGCCTGGCTTTCCTGTCGCACACGGATACGGTACCCGGACAGGAGCAGGACTGGGACGCATACCACGGCGTGGTCGAAGGCGACCGGCTGCTGGGCCGGGGCAGCTGCGACATGAAGGGGCCCCTGGCATGCACCATGATCGCCGTCGCGCAGGTGGATGCGGACCGTTTGAAGAAACCCCTGATCGTGGTGGCCACGGCCGATGAAGAGGTGGGCGGCGGCGGAGCGCACCAGGTTGCCGAGGAGTCCCGCATCATGAATACGATTCGTCCGACCTACGGCGTAGTGGCCGAGCCGACCAGCCTGACGCCGGTATACGCCCACAAGGGATCGGCCCATGTCGTGGTAACCGCCCATGGCCGCGCGGCGCACACCAGCACGGGCCTCGGGGAGTCCGCCAATTTCAAGATCGCCCCATTCCTCGCCGAAATGGCTGAACTGGGGAAGAAAATCAAGCATGATGATCGATACATGAACCAGGAATTTAATCCACCGTCGAACGGATTCAACATGGTGATCACGGATTACGAAACCCGGCAGAATGTTTCCGCTGCGCGGTCGACCTGCCACGTCTGCTTCCGTACCATGCCCGACGATCGCAGCGATGAACTGGTGGAAGAGCTGGTTTCCAGGGCCAGGAGCTATGGCTTCGAGGTAAAAAGCAGCATATCCCGTCCCTTCTACGCCGATCCTTCGAATCCCATCGTGCGGCTGGCGTCCGAAGTCACCGGAGGCAAGCGGCCGGAAACGGTGCCCTACGGTACGGATGCAGTCCATTTCAGGGAGAAACTGGACATGGTGGTCCTGGGACCCGGCAGTATCGAGCAAGCCCATACGGTGGGCGAATACGTGGAAATACCGCAGCTCTACGAAGCGGTGGATATCTACTCACGCATGATTCACGAAGTTTGCTTATAGGAGTCGATCCATGGCAGATTCCATAGGTTACAGTGATACCTCCGTAATACCAGGCGGCAACTGGCATGTTCATGATGGAGACCGGCCCCAGCCGCGGGTTGTCGCGCCAGGGGGCGAAACCGGGAACCCTCCGTCCGACGCGGTCGTGCTGTTCGACGGATCGGACCTCTCCCAATGGACCGGCCGGGACGGCGGCGACGCCAACTGGAAGGTGGAAAACGGATACATGGAGGTCAACGGTACGGGAGACGTCCTGACCAGGGCGCACTTCGGCGACTGCCAGCTGCATCTGGAATGGGCGACACCCGAAGAGGTGGTGGGAGACAGCCAGGGCAGGGGCAACAGCGGCGTGTTCCTGTTGGGGCTGTATGAAATCCAGGTGCTGGACAGTTTCAACAACAGAACCTACGCCGACGGTTCAGCTTCGGCCATTTACGGTCAGTATCCTCCCCTGGTCAATGCCAGCCGGGGACCGGGCGAATGGCAGAGCTACGACATCATCTTCGAAGCGCCTTCGTGGGAAGGAAATACACTGGTCAAAGGCACGCACCTGACGGTGATCCACAACGGCGTGGTGGTGCACCACCGCCGAAAGGCCATCGGTCCCACCGGGCACAGGAGCCAGTCGAATTACGATACGCCCCACGCCGCGACGGGACCCTTGCAGCTTCAGGATCACGGCAATCCCGTCCGCTACCGCAACATCTGGGTAAGGCGTCTGACCACTTACGACGAGTCCTGATCCTTCAGGCCTGGCCGCGTTCGTCCGGTTCGCCTACCCAGACCAGGATGATAAGGGCCGCGGCAGCAGCCATGACGCCGCAGGCTATGCCGACGGAAACATAGCCGTAGGCAACGTACAGCAACCCACACAGTGCCGTACCGGCGGCAATGCCAAATTCGGCGACGGTGTTTTTGAGCGCGACCAGGGCGCCGCGTTCCTCGTCCGTTGCCATGGCCGTGACGAGTGCCTGCAGAGGCGCGTGGCGAAACGCCCCGGCGATGCCGGTGAGGATGAATCCAGCGAATACCACCGGCAGCAGGTCGGTGATCCACGGGATTCCGGCCAGGAGGGCGGCCATCGCCATCCCGCTTACCACCACGATTCGCCGTTTTCCTACCCGGTCCGAAAGATATCCGGCCAGCGGGCTGCCCAGCAACGCGCCGAGTCCACTGAACAGGAATACCATGCCGATCCAATCGGTTGTAAGTCCGTAAGAATCCCTAAGCCAGGTACCGACGTAGGTGATGAAACCGACCGTGGATGACGATACAAAGAACGACGCCACGATCACCGACAGGGGGCCTGTTCGTACCAGGAATCGACCGTAGCCCTTTACCATGCCGATTATGGAGACCTTGCGGACAGAAGGTACGTGGGATGGTACAATGGCCATCACGGGTACCCATATCAAAAGCCCGGCGACGCCGAATGTGCAGAACGCCCACCGCCAGGACCAGGCCTCCGCGACAAAGGCTCCCGCGGGCACACCCAGGATCATGGCCGCGAAGTACCCCGACATCACCAGTCCCATGGCGGTGCCGCGCCGCTTGTACGGAAAATGATCCCCGATGCATGCCGTGACGTTGAGCGAAAGCGTACCCGCGGCCGCGCCCGTGAGGGCTCGAAAGGCCACCAAAGCCCCGTAGTTCCACGCCACCCCGCACAGCACGGTCGAAGCGGTGAATACGATCAGCGCGCCGGCAAGCATCTTCCTGCGCCCCGTCGTGTCCGAGAGGGGGCCGATCGTAAAGGAAACGACCGCCGCGGCAACGGCGTACACCGAGACGATTAAACCGGCCTGCCCGGCGTCCATGTTGAAAGTGGACATCAGGTCAGGCAGGAGCGGAGAAATCATCTGGTTGTCGGCCACGGCCACGAACATGACGCCGAACAACACCCCGATCAATCGGTTGTTGCCTGCCTGGTTCGGCTCAGTCATTTGCATACCTAATTAAGGTTGAATCAACCGATTATGCCGCGGTGCAACCACGGCGTATCGTGATGCCATGCAAGCACCCGGTCCCGAAGTCCGGCCGCCAGTCCTCCGTCGCGGTCAGATCCCTGCAGGTTGGTCAATTGGTAGGGATCGGACTGCAAATCGTAAAAGCACTCCCGGTCGTTCAGAACCCGGCCGTTTTCCGGATCGATTTCTATCCCATATGTGTGGGTCGACGTACGCAGTCCTACCCGTCCGCCCGCCGTCTCCACGAATACGCCGTCTTCTTCCTCCAAAGCGCATCCACCCGAGACCGGTCCGGCCAGGTCTCTCCCCTGGACATGCCCGGGAACGGCACCGCCGCTCAGGGAAAGCAGAGTGGGCATGACGTCAATGATCTGGGCTGTGATGGTCGTATTGTTCCTGGGCTTCAAGCGATTCGGAGCGTGAAGAATCAGCGGGATTCGGATGGACTCTTCGATCAACTGGCCCTTGTTGTATAGATGATGACTTCCAAGGTTGTCTCCATGATCTGAGAGAAAAACGACTATGGTGTTTTCCGAAAGGTGGTATGCCTGGAGGAAATGCATGAGGCGTCCGACCATTTCGTCTACCCATGACGTCATGCCATAGTACAACGCGATCAAATGCCGCAGATCGAAACCGGGGGGCAGGATGCGCGTAAAAGGCAGGTGCTGTTCGTAGAAGAGAAAGTCCCACAGGTAGACCCTGAACCAATGCTCGTCAAAGGGGAGTTGACCGTCCCGGAAAACATTGGGCCGCAAGGGGATATCTTCCGGTTCGTACATGGCCAGGTACGTCTCAGGCGCGTCCATCAGCGGCATGTGGGGTGGAGAAATGCTGTAGTACAGGAAGAAGGGCTTCTCCTGGGCCTCGCGGTCTCTCAGGTAACCTCCGACCTGGTCCGATTCGAATCGCACGCTGAATCCGTCTACCTGCAGCTCCTCGCCATCGTTTTCCACGAAGGTCTGTCCGGTATGCCGGTGATGAACCCGGGGATACAGGCAGTAGTCGAATCCAACCGACCCCGGCGAGGGATGAACATGCCATTTACCGATCAGCGCCGTGTCGTACCCTAGGTTCCTGTACATTTCGGGCAAAGTAGGCGCAGGAAGGTGGGGGCGAACGGCCACTGGATACTCGGGGAGCGTAGTCGATCCATCCCCCCGCCGTTCCGCATAGTTGCCCAGCATGCCCATGCAGGTCCGGCTGTATTGCCCCGACAACAGGCAGGACCGCGCCGGCATGCAGACGGGGTTGTTGCTGACCGTCGTTTCAAAGCGGACGCCTCCGGCCGCAAGGCGGTCCAGGTTGGGCGTACGGACGACCTCGTTCCCGTAGCATCCCATTTCGAATGCCCGCAACTGATCGCAAATACATAGAACGACATTCGGTCGGGGCTGATTTTTATGATCGACCAAGCTGACCTCCGGTGCCATGCGGGGCTAGAACAGAAGTCTTATGGCCATGACGACCAGCACCGCGTTCAATACGATACGGATCAGTCCTTCTCCACGTTTGATGGTAAAATGAACACCGATCCATCCTCCGATCGTAGTGCCCACGGCCAGGGTGGCCCCGGTAAGCCAGAGCACCTGCCCCTTGCTCGCGAAGATGGCCAGCGCCACCACGGTATAGACGCCCACGATGAACACCTTGTAGGCATTCACGCGGACGAGGTCCAGGCCGACTACGCGGTAGAGCACCGCCATGAGAAAGAAACCGACACCGGCCTGGATGAAACCGCCGTAGAAGCCCACCGCGACCATCAGGATGTGGCCCAGTACGAGCCTTTGGGGTTGCTCGGATACGGGAGCGTCCGCCTGTTTCCGGCTCATCAGGATCAACAGCAGGATCATCAAGCCGCCGAGGATCTTGTTGAACAGGTCGCCGCTGATCCGGGTCCCCAGGTAAGCCCCCATCGCCGCGCCCGGCACGGCGCATAGCGCGAGGGTCATCATCGTACGGAGGTCCGAATACCCCTTCCTGAAGAAACCGGTGACGGCGGATACGTTCTGGGCGACGATGGCCACACGGTTGGTGCCGTTGGCCACGTTGCCTGGCAGACCCATGAAGATGAGGACGGGGAGGGCCAGCAGGGAACCCCCACCGGCGACGACATTCATAAAACCTGAAAGGACGCCTACGCCGGCGAGCAGGAACCACTGCCAGAGTTCAAGATCCATCGTCGGTTACCCCGGAGTTGGGGCGTCTTCGCGTATCAGCCCGTCCGATTTGAGCTCGGCCCACAGGCCCACTGGTATGGGGTGTTGATAATGGTTTATATTCGATTCGACGTACTCTGGTTTGATCGCTCCGGGGATAACGGATGCGACGGCCGGATGGAATAGCGGAAACTGCAGAGCGGCCGCGGCCAGGGGTACGCCGTGCCGCTCGCAGACAGCCTGAATGCGACGGGTCTTCTCCATGATCTGCGGCGTCGCGGGCATGTAACCGTAGGTTGATGTTTCCGTCGGTCCGGTTACCAGGATGCCCGAGGCGAAAACAGCGCCGATCACGATCCCGATCCCGTCCTCCAGGCATCGGGGCAGTTCCCGGTCGAGGGCGTCCTGGTCCAGGAGCGTGTAGGGCATGGCGACGATGAAGAAATCCAGTGGCATCAATTCCAGGAAACGCAGCATCATCCCCGTCTTGTTCAGGCCGGCGCCCACGCCCGTGATGTCACCGGAAGCCTTGAGTTCCGCCAGCGCGCGCCAACCACTGGTGAACAGCTGATTGAGATATGCCTGGATCTGGGGCTCGTTGTGATAGAATGGATCCAGGTCATGAATCAGCAACAGGTCGACCCGGTGAATCCCGAAGCGGGTAAGGCTGTCTTCGTAAGATCGCATGATGCCGTCGTAACTGTAGTCGTAGACGTGATCGAAGGGCAGTCCCCCACACCAGAACCCGTATTCGAAGTTTTTCAGATCCCGCGTCGCCTTGAATACGCGGCCGACCTTGGTCGAAACCACGTATGAACCGTGGCTTTTCTGACGTAGAAACTCGCCCAGTCTCAATTCGCTCTTCCCGTATCCATACCACGGTGAAGTGTCGTAGTAGCGGATACCAGCCTTCCAGGCCGCCCGCAGCGTGCTGCGGCACTTTGCGTCCGTGACCGGCTGGAACAGGTCTCCAAGGGGCGCGGAACCGAATCCCAGTTCGGTCACGTGGGCGTCCGTGGTTCCCAGTTGTCTGGTTGCGACAGGCATGCTGTTTTTCCTTTCTATGGACTCCGCTTCGTTGGCTCCGCGTTGTCTGCGGCGGGAAGCGGATTCGTCTTGTTCAGGACCTGTATAGAGTAAAGGGTTACGTATGATCTGTCACCTGTTTTATCAACGGAAATCCGGGATGAACGGTTGACAGCCTCGCGGGATTTCCGTAAGATCTACCATCGACTTCAACGCAACGTCCCGACAGGCGTTTAAGGGACACGCCAGTAGTTCCGACTCCATCTTCCCACGGTCATCCTGCGAGAGGCCGGGTGTATGCGTCCAGCGGCTTTACTGTCCTTGCTCGGGGTGGCCATCATCCTGTCCAGCCTCTCCGTCCTGGCACTGCAGGCAATCGACGGGCCGGAGGCAGGGGGGGCGGAACCATACGTAAACTCCCTCGGCGTCACCCTCCCTCCCGACGCCGCGCCGCCGGAACTCCAGGTTCTCACCCAGTTTTCTCCCGACAACCGGTACCTCGACCGGGGTACTTCCACCTACAAGCAGGCGTGGGGTGTGGGACTGGTAGCCGAACCGCTCGTCCGTGTAGACCGTAATTTCAACCTGCTCCCGGCCGGAGCCACTGCATGGGAACTGTCCGAAGACGGGCTGACCTGGACCTACCAGATACGCAAGGGGATGATCTTCGCCGACGGTCATCCCCTGACGGCCCGCGACTACGAGGCCACCTTCCGCCGCTGGGCGAATCCGGAGACGGGTTTTGACTTCGAATGGTACTTCCGGTCCATAAAGAACTGGACCGACGTCGTTGGCAGGCGCCTTCCGCTCGATTCCCTGGGCGTCAAGGCCCTTGATGATCACACCGTGGCGTTTACGACGGAAAGTCCGACTCCGTACCTTCCGCTCCTGCTCGCCAAGAGCTGGGTTTCGCCGACTCATCTGTTTAATAAATACGGTCCGGAGTGGGCAACGCGACCCGAAACCCATTTCGGGAGCGGTCCTTACCGCCTGGTCGAATGGATCAAGGGCGACCGCATCGTACTCGGTATCAACCAGAACTACCGGGGTCCCACAAGGCCCATGCTGGAACGGGTCGTGGCCAGGTTGTACAACCTCGCCGTTCCCCCCCAGTTTCTCTCCGCCTATGAAGCCGGCGAAGTAGATTATGTCCCCCTGACCAACCAGGCCGAGATCAATCGGATCAAGGCGGATCGGATTCTGCGCGATCAACTCAGTGCCTATACGGACTTCTCCACGTACTACCTGATGCTAGACACCTACAATCCACCTTTCGACGATGTGCGCGTTCGCAAAGCCTTCGCCCATGCCATCGATGTCGAGGCCATCATCAAATCGGCCATGCGGGACGTCGGCATACCGGCTTCCTCCATGCTGCCGCCCGGCTTCCCGGGTTCCAACTCGGAAGAACTGTCCCCGCTGCAGAAATTCGATCCCGATCTCGCACGCCGCTATCTTGCCGAAGCCGGCTATCCCGGTGGCCGTGGTTTTCCGGAGGTAAACCTCTGGCTTCGCGGAGAAGCCGCCAACATACGGACGGCCGCGGAGGCAGTCCAGGCCATGCTGAATCAGCACCTGGCGCTGGATGTCGGTGTACGCAACGTGGAACGGAAGGTCTACCTGGACGCCATGAGCAACCGGGAACTGACCCTGGGCATGGTCCCATACCAGTATGACTTCATCGACGCGGGCAACCTGCTCACCATCTGGCTTTCGAATGGCCGGCACTCCTGGCACAATGATCGTTTCGAGCGTCTCGTGAGGCAGGCCAACGAACTCGTCGGCGATCCGGACCGTCGTATGGCCATGTACCGGGACGCCGAGCGAATCCTGGTCGACGAAGCCGGGGGGATATTCCTGTGGTACATCCGGATAAACCAGATGTGGAAGCCCTTTGTACGGGGAGACTCCCTGGAACCCAACCAGTGGGGCTACCGGGCCTGGCGCGGCGAACTCATGTCCAATCTGCAGACCAATCTCTACATCACCAGGGACGTCTTCGAGGACCCCACGAAACAGAAATCGGAACCCTTCCGGTTCTGGCAGTGGCTGACCGGTGAAGAATAGTGCTCGCGGCCATTGTGTGAAGGATTGTACGTACAGCTCCGACGTTCCAACGGGTCAACCGATGCCCAGGATCCCGCCCGAGTCCCTGTGAATCATCGCTTCCATTTCCTCTTCGTCCAACCTGGGCAGGGCCGTGCCCTCGAGCATGCCGTTCAGGCCGCGCAGGTCACGCAGTGAATCGTCTACCGTTGTGACCGGGTAGTCGGTGCCGAACAGCAGCTTTTTCCATACCCCGTATTCCTGGACGAGCATGAGACTGTGATATAACTGGAAAGGGCGGTAGTGCAGCGCGGATACATCGGCGTACACGTTGGGATGCTTACGTATGACCGCAACGGTTTCTCCCTCGTAGGGATGTCCGAGGTGGGCCATGATAATCCTGCAGTCCGGGTACCTGATGGCGACCGCATCCAGGTGCCGGGGCAAGGTGCAATCCAGGGGCGCCTGGTCCACGAAGGTGGTACCGGTGTGCAACAGCACCGGCAAATCGTTCCGGACGGCGTAGCGCCACAGATCGTCGTGTTCGGGATCCTGCGGGTAAAACCCGGCGTACATGGGAAGGAGCTTGATGCCCCGCATGCCCAGGTGTTCCCGGCCTTCGATCATCTCCTCCCGCCATCCCTCCTGGGTGGGGTCCAGCGACATGAAGGGGATCGTATGATCGGGGTACCCGGCACAGTACGACGCCACGTAACTGTCGGGCGTCCACAACCCCGACAGCCTCGCTTTACCACCGAATACTACGGTCTTTACAGGCTGGCCGGCGGTCTGAGCTGCAGCAAGATAATTCGCGTAGTCCGGCGTCCAGTCGAGTTCGTAACCCCGCATGCGCATGGCCTGGATCCGAAAGGTGTCGTTGAAGTGATCGGGATATGTCCAGGCGTGTGAATGAATGTCGTAGATCATAGCGTCTCCTTTTTGAACCGCGTCATCGCTGGCCGTCATATCGTCTCAGGACGGGAGAACGCCAGGCGATCAGGGCAACGGCCACCACGCAGCCGATTCCACCCGCGACCACGGAGAACGGCGCGCCGGCGAGTCCCGCCACCAGTCCCGCTTCGGCCTCGCCGAGCCTGGGGCCGCCCGTGACGAAGATCATGTTTACCGAAGTCATGCGGCCGCGCAGCTCGTCTGGGGTCGACAACTGCATGACGGTATGGCGCAGTACCATGCTCACCGTGTCGAAGGCGCCGGTCAGGAATAGGGCCGCGAAGGTGAGCCAGAAACTGGTCGATGCGCCGAATACGATGGTCGCCATACCATATAAGGCCACCGCCCTGAACAACAGCCGGCCCTGGCCGGATAGGGTCGGGAAGGTCGACATCAGCGCACCGGTCAGCACGGCGCCTGCCGCAGGAGCCGCAGAGAGCAAGCCGTATCCGCGTTCGTCCACGCCCAGCACTTCCAGGGCGAAAATCGGCAGCAGCGAGGTCGCGGAAGCAAAGAACGTGGCGGTGAAATCCAGCAGCATCGCGGACCGGATGATGGTTGAACGCCGGATGAAACGGAGTCCTTCGAGGGCCGCGGCGAAGCTGACCCTTGCCACGCCGCCGATGTTCCTGTGGTCCGAATGCATCATGAGTATCGGGATGATCATGAAAACAAAAGATACCGTGTTGATCCAGTAAACGGTCGCGATAGAGCCCGTGGCCAGGAGCAGCCCGGCTATGCCCGGTCCGGATACAGATGCGACATGGGAGGCGGTGATGTTGATGCTCATGGCGTTGGCGAGATGACGGCGGTCTACCAGGTTCGGAATCATGGCGGTTTTGGCCGGGTTGCTGAAACAACCGATTCCCGCACTGATGGCCGTAATCACGTACAGTGTGGTGGCCGAATCGTGGCCGGACCACGTGATCCATGCCAGCGTCGTGCTGATGAGTGCGAGGCCGCATTGCGACAATAGCAGCACGCGGCGGCGATCATGGGTGTCGGTGATCACCCCGGCGAGCGGGGAAATCAGCAGCAGAGGTATGAATCTTATAACCGCCATCGCTCCAAGGGCATACGCAGATTCGGTCAACTGATACATATGCCATAGGACGGCCGTCTGCTGCATGCGGGATCCGGTGAGCGAAACTACCTGGCCGAACCACAGGAGACGGAAATCGCGGTATTGGAGTGCGGGAAACCGGTCACGGACCGTTTGGAGGGACAGGGACATGACGATGCTGAAGATACCATGCCCACCGATGCTGTCAAGGTACACGTCCCAGGCTCGCGGTGAATCGGGAAATTGGTCTTGACACCCGGTTGACCGACCGGATAATATGGCGGTTGCGGACATTCACCGCCCACGACCCCGGCAAACAACCCATTGGAATGTCCAGGCGTTTATATGCTGCCAGCGGCGCAACGCAACAGCTTCCCGGTAACTGTGTAATCAATCGAACGGAGCAGATTCATGCTATACATCACGGAAGATGAAGTGGGCAGGTTGCTGTCCATGGACGAAGCGATAAGCGCCGTGGACGACGCATTCCGCAGTCTTGGAACGGGATCGGCGGTCAATATCCCCCGTTCCAGGGTACGGCTGCCGGGGCATACGCTACACGTCCTGTCGGGTGGTATCCCGAGACTGAACGTAACCGGGTTGAAAGCATACACGACCACACGGCACGGCGCCCGGTTCGTGGTGTTGCTCTTCAAGGCGGATACGGGCGACCTGCTGGCCACGATCGAAGCGGATCGGCTGGGCCAGATGCGCACCGGCGCTGCGAGCGGTGTGGCGACGAAGTACATGGCCAGGGAAGACGCGGCCAGGGTGGGGGTTATCGGCACGGGATGGCAGGCCCGAAGCCAGCTTGCCGCGGTCTGCGGGGTACGCGGCGTGACTTCAGCAAAGGCCTTCGGTCGGGACCGGTCGAGGCTGGAGACATACTGCCGCGAGATGACGGAACAGCTGGGGATACACGTTCAACCCACTGATACGGCCAAGGACTGCGCCGCAGAAGCGGACATCGTGATCACGATCACCAGCGCGGCTCGGCCCGTGCTGGAAGGCGCGTGGCTCGCGCCGGGCACCCATGTTAACGCCGCCGGTTCCAACGCGCTCCTGCGAAGCGAAATCGATTTCGAGACGGTCAAGCGGTCAAGGGTGGTTGCCGTCGACTCCAGGGAGCAGGCCAGGGTGGAATGCGGCGACCTGCTTGCGCCGGTCGAAATGGGGTACCTGCACTGGGACCGTGTTTACGAACTGGCGGACGTGGCGGCCGGCCATGTGCCCGGCCGCATTGATCCCGCCGATATTACGCTTTTTGAATCACAGGGACTCGCCGTGGAAGACGTGGCCGTGGCCGCCGTCGTGTTCGAACGGGCGAAAGCCGAGGGAGCGGGCCGTCAGATCGGTTGAATCCGGGGCGCGCCTATTTCCTCATGGCGGTTACCCTGTCCCAGTAGGCTTTGGCACCTGTCCTGAGCCAGTTGTCATATACGGAGAAGAAGAACTTTACGCCGATTTCGGCGTGGGCTTCGAATGTCTCGTCCCCGACGAGCGACCCCGCGTTCCTGCCGGACGCGACGATCCGCGCGAGGGTGTCGGCAACGACCTTTTTCACCTCTGGGAGATACATCTGTCCCGGATACCCCATGGTTTGCGCCAGGTCGCCCGGGGCGACGAAGAATACATCGATATGGTCTACGGCTAAAACCTCGTCAAGGTTTTCTACCGCCTCCATTTCTTCTATGAGGACAACGACGAGGATCTCATCGTTCACCTTTGCGATAAACTCGCGATTGTCTGTGCCGTATCCCCGGCGATTGAAGTACATACCGCGCATGCCGGCTGGCGCGAACCTGCTGGCGCGCACCACCCGTTCCGCCGCCTCGGCGCTGCTCACATGGGGGACGACCAACCCACTGACTCCGCAGTCCAGCGTCCGACCGATCAACCCGTTCTCGTTGGCGTGCACCCGCATCACCGACGCCATGTTCCACAGGTCGCAGGCGCGGGACACGTCACCGATCCGGTCGAAAGTAATGTCTCCGTGCTCTCCCTCGATCCAGTAGCCGTCGAAACCGAACTGCCCCATGAAATCGATGGAATTCGCCGTGTGGCTGTGGCCGCCGATCACGTGCGCGACTTCGCCGGCTCTCAGTTTTTCCAATACCCGGTTTCCCCGCATCTTCTGATTTCTCCTTTTTTGATCCCAGGTCAGGTTACCGTCTTTGCCATGACGACTTCGGGTGGAATATCAACCTGAACAAGTTAGGTTCTTCCGCCATGTTGACAAGCGTTTTCTGGTTGAGCTGACTGATCGGGAATCCGGTCCTTGCGACGGAATTGACCCCGCGTTGCCCATGGCAGCAGGCCCGATCCATATCGCCTTGACACCCTCCCGGGGTCCCTGTAGTATAGACGAGTTGTCGGATAACGGTACTTACCTGTCAGTTCACTTTATCGGGGACAACCCATGACCACCCAATCCAGGCATCCCATCACCGCCGAGGAAGCCGCCTACTGGGCGGAGATAAGAAAACAATTTTACCTGATGGACGACGTCACCTACCTGCAGGGTGGTTCGGTGGGGCCCTCCGCCAAACCGGTCATAGAACGCATTATCGAACTGATGCGTGAATTCGAGGCGGACCCGCTTCACCGCAGGTACGGAGACCTGCTCGGTCCCATGATGGAGACTTCCAGGGAAAAGCTGGCCAGGTTCGTGGGGACCACCCCGGACCGTATCGCCCTCGTCCTGAACACGACGATGGGCATGAACATTCCAGGCCAGGGCCTGATCTGGGAACGCGGCAGCGACGTGCTTCTCAGCGACCAGGAGTATCCCGCTGTTCGCGCCCTGTGGGAGTGGCTTGCCAAGCGCGACGGACTGAACCTGAACTACATTTCTCTGCCCACTCCGCCGTCCTCGCCCCAGGACATCGTCAAAGCCTACGAGGCGGGATTCACGGACAACACCCGCGTCGTGGTGTTCAGCCACGTGTATTTCACGACCGGACTCGTCGCCCCCATCACGGAACTGACCCGCTTGACCCACGCCCATGGGGCCGTGGCCATGGTGGACGGTGCGCACGCCGTCGGCATGGTCCCCCTGGACCTTTCCGAAGTCGGGTGCGACTTCTATGCCAGCAGTTCCCACAAGTGGCTGCTGGCGCCCAAGGGGGTGGGGTTTCTTTACATGGATGCCAAGTACCAGAACAAGATTCGCCCCGTGGTGATCGGCCACAACATGCGCGAAACGGATGCGGCCAGTCGCTACGATGTCAACGGAACCCGGGACCTGACCCACCATGCCTGCCTGGGAGACGCTATCGACTACCAGCTGGAAATTGGCTGGGAAAGCCGGATCCGGCCCTATTGCCTGGGCCTGGCCCGGTACATGAAAGCGCAGGCGGTTGAACGGATCCGGGGAGCCCGCCTCACGATCCCCATGGACGAATCCATGTCAGGATTCATATCCAGTTTCTCGATAAAAGGTATCGATCTCCCCAGGGTTTGCCAGTATCTCTGGACCGACTACAAGATCGAGGTCACCTCCAATCAAGCGAACGGTCTCTCGTTTTTCCGGGTGTCCACGCACTTCTACGATTCCTACGACGACATCGACCGATTCATCAGTGCGATCAACGAAATCATCGTCAAGTATCCCGACGTACACCTGGACAGAGAACGCCCATGACGCGTCCCAAGCTGCTGCTGCCCGGTCCCATCGACATATGGGAGGAAACCCTGCAAGCACTGAGTGAGCAGGTAATGCCCCATTACGGCGAAGACTTCGGACCCATCTACGAAGAAACCATATCGATACTCAAGACCATCTTTCAGACTGAAAACGACGTGGTCATCATGACGGCTCCGGGCTCCGGCGCTCTCGATGCCGGGCTCAGCAGTCTGTTCCAGCCTGGAGATCAGGTGGCCGTGGTGACGAACGGTCCTTTTGCCGACCGGCTTGTCGAAATACTCAAGGCTTTCAGGTGCGAGGTCATCGCCGTGGATGACCCCTGGGGCGAACCCGGCGATCCTGCCAGGATGCGAAGAGCCCTGGAACAACACCCCGCCGCGGCCGGCCTGGTCGTGGTCGCCAGCGATACCGGCACGGGAGTTCGCAATCCGCTGGAGGCTTACGCCGTCCTGGCCCGTGAATTCAACCTGCCGTTTTTCGTGGACGGCGTGTCGGCTCTGGGCGGGTACGACATTCCCGTGGACGAACTGGGTATCGACGTGGCCGTTACTTCATCCAACAAGGCCCTGGAAACCACGCCGGGCCTGGGCATCCTGGCGGTCAGTGACCGCGCGTGGGACATTATTCGCGCCAAGGACAGCACCCACCGTGGCTGGTACTACAATCTCGCCGTCTGGAAACGGGCTTCCGAATCGCGGGGAGAACACCCCTATCCCACGACGCAGGCGAGCAGCCTGATCGTCTCCCTGCACGCCAGTCTGCAGCGGATCATGAACCGGGAGACCCTGAAGGGCCACTGGGCCCGGTACGCGTGGGCCCAGTCCGTTGTGCGCGCCGGGTTGCGCGCCGTGGGGTGCACGCCCATCGTGGCCGACGAGGCCGCGTCCTTCACGGTGACCACCTTCCGGGTCCACCCGGACGTTTCGGAGGCCGCGGAGCTGCGGACATACCTGCTTCGCAATCACGGTTTTCTCGTGGCTCAGGCCATGGGCGAATTCGCCAGGGACGCGCTACGCGCGGGCCACATGGGTAAAGCCGGTTCGCGAGACTACATCGAACCCTTTCTGCTCGGGCTGGAAGACTACTTCCGCACCGTCAAGCACCACGACGTGGCGCCTGGTTGCAGCCTGGTGGGCCTGCGGCGGTCCGGAACCACGTACTAGGGGGTTCTCCTGGGCGGCGTCAGCGACAGTACCGTATCCGTCAAGGATTGGTCAAGCGGGTAATGGTAGGACGTCCGGTAGTACTGGAGAAGATCTCTGGCCAGCGCGTTCAGCGGGTCGACGCTCTGGAATCGATCGGGAAGCGGCTCCGGATGGTATAGGACGTTGAGCAGGGAACGCAGGGGTATTTCCGCCGGCGAGGTGGATGGAATGTAGGTGATGTGATACCCCGATTTACGTGTTAGCAAGCCGGAATCCACGTAAGACGACAGCATCTCGTCGAGCACGTTTTCCGGCGCTCCCGTCTGGCTTGAAAGCCGATCAAGCCTGGTCGGCCGGTTTTCTTCCACGAAATTGCGGATGATGTAGAGAAACGCGAGGACGTTGATGTAGTTCCGCAGCGCCGTTCCGTGAACCCGCTCCGATTGCCTCCACTCCATGATGCCCACGTTCTGTATGGAATAAGCCAGGACCGCGCCTAACAGAAGAATCACCCAACCCAGGTAAAGCCAGATCAGAAACAATGGCAGGGCGGCGAAACCGGCAAACAGGATTTCACGTGCGCCCGCCTGCGTCGTATCGGCGATAAACTGGGCGAACACCCAGTTGAGCCACAACCACCCGAACCCGGAGCTCATGCCTCCAGCCAGGGCGGCCCGGACAGAAACCCGTGTATTGGGCACCGACCAGATGATCAGCGAAAACCAGAGTCCGATCAACAGGAAGGACACGGGCGAAAAGCCCGCGATGCGTTCGAAATTGGTAAGAACGGTAATGCTGTTCGACGAACCCATAAACGTCACGATACCCGTGATGATCAGTGGTCCGATCAGAAGCAACGCCAGGTAGCTGACCAGGCGCTGTTTCCAGCTTCGCATATGCCGCACGTGCCAAATGTCGTTGTAGGATTCCTCGATGTTCGCCAGGATGCCCAGGACCGCGAACAGGAGGACCACCACCCCCACGTAACCCAGCGTGCCGGTCTGGGCGTTGGCCAGGAAATCCATAATTTTCGAGGCGACGATATCTCCGTTGCTGCCCAGCGGACTCAACCATTCTCGCAGCGTGGGTTCGAGGTCCACGTACAGTCCCAGGCTCTGGTACAATGTGAAAACGATGGCGAGCAGCGGGACCAGGGCCAGCAGACTGGAATAGGTCAGCGCCGAGGCCCGGGTCAGCAGGCGGTCTTCCCAGAACTGGTGATACAGGAAGATTATGGATTTGGCGATACGCAACAGGAGCGCGTGAAGCCTGGAGAGACCCCGGGTGTTGATATGCCAGATCTCACTGCCGATGAACCGGCTCGCCGTGCGTAATTTGCCTATGATATTAGATATGCTCGGGTGCACCGCGAATGTCCTCGTGCGGGTTAAGACCACCGGGATTTCTCTTGCCGGGTCCTCAAAACAGCAAAACCGACTGCTGAATGGTATTATCTGGTTTCAGGCCAGCTTTGGCAACACGAACTGAGCCAGGCTCAGCAGCAGGAAGAAGCCGAACATGTCCGTTACCGTCGTCAGCATGGGACCGGATGCCAGTGCGGGATCGGCCTTTAGCGCCCGCAGGGCGAGTGGAATGAACCCTCCCAGGCACGCGGCGAGCACTGTGTTGACCGCCAGGGCGGTGCCGACGATGAGGCCCAGGTACGGGTTCCCCTTCCACAACAGGGCGGCACTGGCCAGCAGCGCCCCAAGTACCAGTCCGTTCATCAGACCGACCGATGCCTCCTTTGCAAGGACGCGAAGTATCTCCCGCGGACGCACGAGACCCATGGCCAGTTCCCGGATGCTCACCGCGACGGCCTGGTTGCCCGAGCAACCACTCATGTCCGAGATTATGGGAAGAAAAACCGCCAGGGTGATCGCTTTTTCCAGGGTATCCTGGTGGAAGGCGATGACGCTCGCGGCCAGAATGTTCAGGACGACATTGACGCTGAGCCAGGATAGCCGGCGCGACGCCCTTTTCAGGACGGGCATACTGCGTAGTTCCTCGCCACCTACGATACCACTGGCCTTGAGGAATTCGCTTTCAGACTGTTCCGCCAGTTTCTCCTGCACGTCTGCTGCGCGTACCACGCCTACCAGTTCGCCGTTTACATTGGTGACCGGAAGCCCAAGGTAGGTATATGTGTCGAAAAGATCGCGCATCTCTTCCAGCGGCGTATGAACATTGACGCGCACCGGATCGGCCGACATGATCTCCGTAAGGAACTGGCCCGGCAATGCCATGAGCACGTCGCGCAGTCGCAACACCCCCGTCAGTCGCACTCCGTCCGATACGTACAGGTACTGAACGTCGTATCCAATATACGCTTCGTGATTAAGCCGAAGGTCGTCGATCACGTCCTGAACGGAGTGGTTGCCGGGATAGGAAACAAACTCGGTCAGCATGATCCCGCCGGCCGTTTCGTCCGGATATTGCAACAGTTTCCGGACCTCGTCGGCCGTCTCGTCCGGCATTGCCTCGAGAATGGCCTCCGCTTCCTCGTCTTTCAAGTCACCAAGCAGGTCAGCCTGGGCGTCGCTGTTCATTTCGTCAACGATCGCCGCGGCTTCGGCGGGAGGTAGATCCTCGATCAGGTCGACCGCCTGAACGTCCTCGATATGGTCGATCAACTCGGCCGCATCCTGGGGTGACAGGAGACCAAGCAGCCGGGTTTGTTCCTCCTGGCTAAGACGCGACACGGCCAGTGCCAGTTCAGTGGCCGTCAGTGATCCGACGAAGGACGGCAGCACGTATTTTTCGCCGGCCTGAATGAGTACTTTGAGATTCTCCCAGGGCTCCTTCCGGGCAGGATCTCGCGCGTCGGGATTCATGGTATGCTCCGACTTCCGTGATTTACCGGAAAGAAAGTCCGGCCGAGCTTTTTTCCTGAACCGGGCTGTCCGAGGCGAGCGCTTCTACATAGGCCTCGTAGAATTCCTGGATGTTTCTAACGTAATGAACCGGTTGGCCCCCGCGGCAGAAACCGTACCGGGCCCGCATATAGTACTTGGGCTTGGACAGGAGCAGCATGGTCTCTTCGACATGGCCGAACCACTGGTTGGGATCCCTATCTTGCTCCCTGGCCAGGCGGCGGGCGTCGAGAAGGTGACCATATCCCGCGTTATAGGAGGCCAGGGCGAATTGCACCCGGACCTCCATCGGCAACTTGGGGTCGAATCGGTTGATGAGCTGATTCATGTACTTGACACCTGCGTGGATGCCTTCTTCGGGGTCGTGAAGCTCGGTAAATCCCAATTCGTTGCCCGTGGACGGCATCACCTGCATGAGTCCCTGTGCGCCGACCCAGCTCACTGCATTGGGATCGAATTTGGATTCCTGGTACATCTGCGCGGTGACCAGCCGCCAGTCCTGGCCGTATTGCCCGGCGTATTTCTTGACCGGGTCGTCGTAGGGAGACAACTGCCCACCCAGGTCGACGCGCAGGGAATCCCTGGACTTGGCAATGGTACGCTTGTTCTCGAAGTATTTCTTCCGCATCAGGTTGAAAAGCAGTCCCCGCTTTTCGGCTCTCACGTACTTGTCAAGAGCCGCGAGCAGGGCGGGATTGCTTTTCCGCACAGCCCAGCCCAGCGAAGTCGGTTTGACTCGCAAAGCGGCCTTGAGATTTCGGCCGTAAGCCTGTTCCACGTCCAGCAGGTTGGAATCCGCGAGGGTCACGTCGTAGATGCCCCGATCTATGCCATCCATGATATCCTCCGATTCCACGTCGTCCGGCAGCCCCACGATTTCGAGGCCTTCTATGGAATCGGCTACGGCTTCCAGTGTCGCTCGAAAGGAGGAACTGCTGCGGACGTGCACCGGCCGGCCCACGAGGTCGATGAATCCGGAAACACTGTCGTCGTTCGAACGGACGACCACCAGTTCATCCACGTCATTATAGGGCACTGAAAAGGCTGCCTGGGCCCGGCGCTCCTCGTTGATCGTCATGGCCGCCGCCACGACGTCACCCTTCCCCTCGTTTAAGTAATCCAGCAGTTCGGCGTGATTTTCCGGTATGACGATTTCCAGCTTAAGATCGTGCCTTGAGGCGAATTCGTTCATGAGTTCATATTCAAATCCGATCTGGACGCCTTTATGTATGAAATAAGTCAGTGCGTTGTTTCTGGTGATCATACGCAACCGTCCCCGACGCTTCAGGCCGTCGAGATCGTCGGTGAATTCTTCCTCTCTGTTGCGCGTGATCTGGCGGGCGTGGAGGAACTCGTCGACTTTGTTTTTGAGTTCCCCATCCTCTGGACGCATCAGCATGACGACCATCCGGTTCTCAGCCAGCACCAGTGGGGAGGAAAGTTCGCCATGGGATTGTTCGACAGCCCGCCAGAGATTGCCGTCGCAGACGGTCGCCGTGAATTCGCCCCGGGCGACGCCCTCGATGATGCTTTCCGTCGCCATCGTTTCCGGTACGGAATTTATGAGCAAATCGGGTACCCGTTGTTTCAGGTCCAGCAGGGTCTGGTAGTAGGAGCTGGATTCGCGGACGCTTATCTCCATTCCGGCCAGGTCTTCGATATCCGCGGGACTGCCTTCTCCCGCGGGGACAATCAGGTATTCGTCCACGTAGTAATAGGGCACGGAAAAGGCCGTTCGTGCCTTCCGCTCCGGGGTATCCGTCAGATTGGCCGCGACGATGTCTCCTTCACCCTGCAGCAGTTTCTCGATCATTTTGGAATGGTTTTCGACCGTCACGAGTTCGAGGTCCAGTTGAAGCGATTCGGACAGTTCCCGGGCGATGTCGTGATCAAGCGTTACCCGTTCCGCCTTTCGGGGCATATGGGTGATCGCGTCCGGGCGGACGATGACCCGCAACACCCCGCGAGACTGAAGTTCCGGCAGGTCGCCGGTGTACCTGGGCGGGGGTTGCAGTCCCGTGCCGTCGCAATGCACGGTTGTTAACCCGATGATCACCGCCGAGGAAAACAGGACGCAGGCGCGAGTCAACATATCCTTCCTCCTTTAGGTTGCATCCGTACGGTACAACAGGTCCGAACTGCCTGTAACTTGACAGTCCAGGGCTCTTCCGTTAAGATATTGCCTTGAAATATATGCACTGGCGCCTGCGTTACGACAAGCAAATTTGGTGGGAGAACCGGCCCTGCCGGAAAGGAACCGTATATGGAAACCCTTTTTAATCTGCTGGATCAGTCGTGGCGGTGGTCTGGGAGAGAACTAGGCATTACTTTCAGTATTCTGTTGGGCACTTTCGTCATTAAGTGGCTGGTGAAACACCTGATGGAGCGTGTCGCAGCACGGTTGGCCCGCATCACGACGACGCACGTGGACGACATGCTGGTCGAGGCGGTCAAGAAGCCGCTCGAATGGGTGGTCATCGTGCTGGGCCTGTACCTGGCCATCTACACGCTGCGTCCGCCGGAAATGGCCATGGGGGTGTTGAGAGTCGGGTTCTGGGTGCCCTTTTCCCTTATAACGGCCTGGATGATTTTTCGATGCATCAACGTGTTTACATCGCTTTTAAAAAGCTGGGCGCTAAAAACGGATACCACGCTCGACGATCACCTGGTTCCGCTCGTGGAGCGGGCGTTGCAGATCATGGTCTGGATCCTCGCGGCGCTCATGATCCTTCAGAATCTCGGCTACTCTGTTTCCGGCTTGCTGGCCGGGCTGGGGATCGGTGGCCTTGCCGTGGCCCTCGCCGCTCAGAAAACCCTGGCCGACGTCTTCGGATCCATCATGCTGCTGGTCGACCGGCCCTTTGTCGCGGGGGATTGGATCATGTCGCCGGACCGGGAGATCGAAGGCGTGGTTGAAAGTGTCGGTTTTCGCAGTACCCGGATCCGGACTTTTGAACAGACCGTCATCGCCATTCCCAACAACCGGTTGGCTGAATTCGTGATCGACAATATCTCGTCGCGTCCCTACCGCCGCGTGTGGATCACGGTGGGACTCACTTTCGATACGCCTTCGGAGTTGATGAGAGAGGCGGTTTCAGGGATAGAACAGCTACTGCGCAATCATCCCGAGGTAAGCCAGGAATCGACCATGCTCGTACGCTTCAACGAGATCGCCGAAGAGTCCCTGGACATCATGGTCTACTATTTCACCGCGACAACGGTGTGGGCCGACTACCTGAGGATAAGGGAGGATGTCAACCTGCGGATCATGGAAATCGTGGAATTCCTCGGCCTGCGCCTGGCCTTTCCTACCCGGACCGTACACGTATCTACCGATCCGGATAAAAACAAACCAGACTGACATTCAGACGGTCACGCTGTCCAGCCTGGCGCGGTCCGCTTCGATCCGGAAAACCGGTTGACGGAAGGGTATACTACCGTGTTCACCGGCCGTAGAACAACAAACCTCTTGGAAGTACAGCCCATGAAGATTACGGAAGTAGAGACCTATCCCATCGACCTCGAGGGACACGGTAGAATGGGATACCTGATCGTGGTGAGAACCGACCAGGGGATCAACGGTCTTGGCGAAGCGGCAGCGGATTGCCACCCCGCCACGGTAGATCACGCCATTCGCCAGATGCCCCTCGCTGGACGGGATCCCGGTAACATCGAAAAGTTCTGGCAGGATATGTACCACGGCACATTCTGGCGCGGGGGACCGATCTGGACGAGCGCGGTCAGCGGCGTAGGGCAGGCCCTGTGGGATATCAAGGGAAATGCCCTGGGCGCACCCGTCTACGATTTGGTGGGGGGCGCCGTGCGCGACCCGGGAGGCGGTCGGCGAAGACTGTGACATCCTGATTGAGGGCCATGGCAGGTTGAGTCCGAATATGGCCATGCGCATGGGAAGGCTAATGGAGCCCTTCAATCCGTTTTTCTTTGAAGAACCGGTGCCGCCGGAGAACATGGACGAGATGCTGAAGGTGTCCTCGAACATCAATATCCCCATCGCCACCGGTGAACGGTTGTATACCCGGTGGGCGTACAGAGACCTGCTCGAGAAGCAGGCCGCCGACTACATACAGCCGGATCTCTGCCACTGCGGAGGATTCGGCGAAGGCCGCAAAATCGCGGCGATGGCGGAGACCTACCACGTCCGTGTCCTCCCCCACAACCCCAACGGGCCCATATCCACCATGGTGGGGGTCCATTTCGGCATCAGCACCCCGAATTTCGAGATGCTGGAGTATACCAGGCAACCCACCGGACGGAACGAACTGCTGCTCAACCTGCCAGTGGTGGTGGACGGAACCATAGCGGCGCCGACCGGTGCCGGCTGGGGCATTGAACTGAACGAAGCGGAACTGTCGCGGTATAGGCCGGATGCCAGCAGGTAGCCAGTGCGCCAACGGACCTACACGTCCTTTACGATATCCTTGACATGGTTGTAGTGGGCGGTTTCGATCAGCTCCAGCGTCTCGGGTGAGAGCACGGCCTTGATTTCATCCGGGAATGGCATCGCCAAACAGGCGTGCTGCGGCTTGTACCGCAGGACGAGGATGCGTCGGATACGATCCCTGGGACGCCATTCCAGGATGCCGTGGGTCATGAGTTCCGATGTCACGATGATGTCTCCCGCCCTGGGCGTGACGTTGACCACGCCCGGCGCGAGGTCCTCCACGCCGTGCATGAGACCGTTGTTGAAAAGGCTTTCCGGGCGAGGGAAATTCGCCTTGTGGGATCCGGGCAGCACGATGAGACCCCCGTCGCCCGGCAAAACGTCGTCCAGGTAGGGAAACACGATGATATCGTCGCAGTAGACGCGGCCGTGATGGGTCTCGTAACGGGTGCTTTCCCAGCCGAATCCTTCCCTGGCGCAGTGAAGGCCCCCCACGGCCGGCTCCCCCGTGCGATCCACCTGGAGGGTGCCGCTGATCAACCTGGGCTTGTCGTTGGTGAGCTCCCGGACGATGGACCAGATCGACGGATGGCGGGTCAACGCTTCCAGCGACTTGTCGAAGGCGAACCCGTGGAGATGCCTCTTTCCGTCAATGCCGAATCCCGGCGACAGCCTGTTCTCCGGGGTGTTCATGTACCGGGCCGATGCCCGTTGACAGGACTTTAGCTCCTGTTTCGAGAGAGCGTTTTCGATGTGCAGGTAGCCAAAAACGTCAAACAGGTACCTCTGTTCCGGGGTCATCATGCCTAGCTCCTTCGAAATACCGCATAAAGCCGGATTCAATCGCCGATTATCAGTCTACACATTGAATTCCGAAAGGAGTTCGTCCAGTCGCTGGACAAACCCCTTTCGACCTGGTTCCGGGATGTCGTGAACACGCGCCACCACGCCGCTGATGTTCAAGCCGGAGCGGTCCGGACGGTGAGGTGGTTCGAAAATAGCGACATCGGCCGCCGCGAACCCCGGGTAACCCGTGACGCTTGGCGCTGCATAGAGTCCGTTTCTCAACCGCGACAGTTCCCTGTTCTCATCAAAGACCGCGCAGGCGTCCCGCAGGCACCGGGGCAGGTGGGTCGGACTCGAAACCAGGATGACCCGCTCCACCCCCTGATCTACGAAAACCCTTCCGGCATGTTCGATTTCCTCCCGGGTATTTCGTGATTTTGTATCCAGGCGCAGAATGGATTCGATCCATTGCCTGTATCGACGTGCTGAATCCGGATGCTTCACTTCAGGCAGGTGTTTTTGAAAAAGCGAGAAACCGGCGAGTGCGTCGAATCGCTCCCGCAACAAAAGTGCCGTCGCCTCGGATTCCAGCCGTCCGTCCTTCTTCGACGCGCCCGAACCGAAGACCATCACGTCCGCTTGCTCGGAAAGAGCGACGAATACGCCCATGGGCACCCGGCCGACCTTGTCCTCGGGTATTCCCCACGTCACGGACTCCCACCGGTCGGCATTCAGGTTGTATCCATGTACGAGGATGCCCGTCTTACGAGGCGGGGGGGTAGGAAAACTATCGGTCGCTGCGTGCTCGCTCATACCAGGCTCCATCACCCGCCGAAGGGGATGCAACGGGAGGCGAAGTGCTTCAGGGCGCCGCTCTTGACCACGATCGTTTCCGGTCTTAACACGGCGGCGTAGCTGTTCAGGAGTGCGATCAGGTCCAGCAGGGACCTATATCCGGAAATACCCGACATGTCGATGTAGATCTTGGTGAAGTCTTCGTGCAGCTCCATCGCCGCTCTCACATCGAAGGCGTCCAGCGTTTCAAACCGGATGTGGGGATGGCGTTCCCGGGCCCGTTCGATCACCTGGGGACTGACATCCGTACCGACCACGGCTGCGGCGTGCTCGGCGATGATCTTCGTGGTCGTTCCCCATTCGCAGCCGATTTCGAGGACGGTATCGGAGGCGTTCACCCAGAGGGGTATGCTGGCCCGATACTCCTTGACGCCGCGGGTGCCCACGAACATGGTGTTCGATCTGAATTGCCGGTCATTAGCCATACCGGACCAATAAATACGCAACCCCGGGTATCGTCAAGAAGGACCGTACACCGCCTGTTCAAGTACGGACACTGCGGCGACTAGCTGCCGGTCGAACGATAGTAACGCAGGCCGAATCGCCAGACAAACAGCGACAGGATAAAGTAAAGCAGGCCGAATAAGGGGGCCGTGTACTGAAACGCGAGCGATGTACCTAGCGGGTCTGGCTGTCCGAGAATCGCCAGGACAGGGAAATAGGTAACGCATCCCATGGGGATCACCATGGTGAAGAATCTGCGGAACCAGGGTCGATAGATGGAAAGGGGGAATTTCGAAGCTTCCACGCCGCCGTAGGTCAGGACGTTCATGAGTTCCAGGGTTTCCGTGGTCCAGAAGGAAAGCGTGCCGAGGTTGACAAAGAGGCCCAGAAAGAAACAGGCACCGAAGAGCACGGTAGCCACCGTCAATACCAGTTTCGCCGTAGTCCAGTCGATTTCCAGGCTCAGTAACGCCCACAGGAGGACGCCGCCGCCCTGCAGGAAACGACCGAGCCGCTTCAACATGAACTCCTGGCCAATCAACTGAAGAACCGTGCTCCGCGGCCTGAGTAGCATCCGGTCGAAGTCTCCCGATCGGACCAGGTCGCCCACGTGGTCGAATCCGCGGGAGACCGTATCGGTGAAGGCGAAGGCCAGGTTGATGAGCCCGAAGAAGAAGGCGACCTCGGCCAGCGACCACTGGCTCAGGCTGCCGAATCGATCGAACAGGGCCAGGATGCCGACGAATTCCACGCCCGTACCGAGTAACTGGCCCAGCGTACCCATCACGAACGAAACGCGGTACTGCATCTGCCCCCGAAGGGAGATACTCACATAGTGGGTGTAAAGCGTAAATGCGTTCGCCATCCGTCAGCCACCCTGAATGACCAGTCGGCGTGTTGCCCTGGAGAGCAGCCACGCGCCCAGTCCAATAAGTGCGATGATCCAGACCCATTGATGAAGCAGCACGGCCCAGGTTTCCGTGATGGGAATGTGTCCCATGTACAGCCTGAACGGGGCGTCGAAAATACCGCGGAAGGGCATGATGCCGAGCATAAACTGTGCCCAGTCCGGAAAGAGTGGAAGGGGGATGACCATGCCCGCCAGGAAATAGATGAGCGGGGGTAACATCAGGGCCACGCCTTCTCCGGAAATGGTCCACATCAACGTGATGGAAAGGATTACGGTAAGGGCCGTGCTGAGCAGCAGCGCTCCGGCCGTTGCCGCGAGCCACACGAACAGGGCTTCCGGTGAAGCGGGAGGTTGCATGCCAAAGAACAGCAGGGCGAGTGCCATCAGCGGGATAGACCGCATCAACGTGGGGGTGAGCCTGAACGCCAGCGATCGGGAGAACCAGTAACCGTAGAGGTTCACGGGCCGCACCATCTCGTAGGCCACGTTTCCCGATCGGACCATGGCGCGGATTTCCGTGTCCGGGTTCCACGGCAGCATGCCGAGGAGGGCCTGGCCCAGCCAGATGTAGGTCACCACGTCCTCGATGCCCATGGGCTGGGAAGCGGTGGTGGACCGGTAAAAGGCTTCCATGGCCATGATGCGGATCGCGCCCCAGCCAATCTGCGTTACGAATCCGGCAAGGGCCGCGGCCCGGTACTGGAGCAGCAACCGGAATCTAGCACCGATCACGGCAGTGTGATGCCCATGGGCTGGGAAGCGGTGGTGGACCGGTAAAAGGCTTCCATGGCCATGATGCGGATCGCGCCCCAGCCAATCTGCGTTACGAATCCGGCAAGGGCCGCGGCCCGGTACTGGAGCAGCAACCGGAATCTAGCACCGATCACGGCAGTGTACGGAAGAATGAATGATGGGTTCATACCGACCCGGTTTTCAACGGAGTTTGTGTTCATCGTAAAGCCGTGAGATGATCTCTTCGATCGGCGGGTTTTCCACAAACAGGTCCTTGATCGCGTACTTCGCCGTTATCCGGCTGATCAGCACCGCGGTTTGAACCCGGTCCGGATCGAATTGCAGGTGAACGCGGTTTCCGTTTTTCATGACGAAGGTGACGTCCGGATCGGCAATGGATTGGCCCGCATCGATGAGATCGATGATCAGGCGCCGCTCACGGGTGACACGGGAGCGCAGTTCGTCCAGTGTGCCGTCGGACAGGATCCTTCCGTGGCCGATCACCATTATCCGGTCGCACAGGGCCTCTATGTCGTCCATGTCGTGGGTGGTCAGCACGATGGTGACGTTGCGTTCCCGGTTAAGCCGCTTGATGAAGTCCCTAACCGCGAGCTTCGATACGGCGTCCAGTCCAATGGTGGGCTCGTCCAGGAACAATACCGAGGGCGCGTGGAGCAGCGCGGCGGCGAGGTCGCACCGCATACGCTGGCCAAGACTGAGTTGCCTTACCGGGACATCGTACAACGGCTCGAGATCCAGCAGCGCCGCGAGTTCGTCCCGGGCTCGTACATAGTCCGGATTCCTGACCCGGTAGATATCTCGGAGCAGATCGAAAGATTCGATTACGGGGAGATCCCACCACAACTGGGTCCGTTGGCCGAAAACCACGCCTATGTTGGCGGCGTTGGCGATTCGGTCCCGCCACGGAACGCGTCCTTCTATCTCGCATCGGCCCGAATCGGGCACAAGTATGCCGGAGAGCACTTTTACGGTGGTGGATTTCCCCGCCCCGTTGGGACCGATGTAGCCGACCAGTTCACCCTGGGACAGTTCGAAGGATATGCTGTCCAACGCCCTCACTGTACGGTATTCCCGGCTCCACACCCCCTGGAAGGCGCCCCAGAGTCCGGATCGACGCTGGGCGATGCGAAAGGTTTTGACGATGTTATCGACGAAGATATGCGGCACGGAAACCACCCTGGGGATGACGATGCAAGAACTGAACGAGCCGCGGGATCGAGTTCACTACGGGGTCGGGGTCCCGGGTAGAGGACTTCCAGCCTAGCCGGACTCGGAGAATACGGAAAGGTATTCTGTACTCAGGCCGCTCCGCACGAGAGCCTCCCAGCACCGGACCGGGGTATCGCCAAGTACCGTCAGGAGATCTGTCCGCAGTCTGTCGAGGGAGGGCGGCGAGGAACCCGCGGATTCCAGGTTTGCCAGGCGACTGAGCGCGTCCATCGCGTATCCCACGCAGATGACGTTCCTGTCATTGCGTACAACCTTTTTCAGGGCATGAATCGTGGAATCCAGGGCGTCGCCGGCCAGGTGGGCGCCGTGGGAACAAAGCATGACCATGGACCAGAGGATATTCTCCCGTACCGCCGAACGTACCGGTTCGAATCGCTCCAGGCCCATGTCAACGCCGTTTCCCTCGCAGACGTCGCACTCGTCGGTGGGACGCGTGAACTTGATGCTACGCTTCTGTGCCAGGTCCATGCTCAACCGGTTCTCCTCGCGTTCGAGGCTGCGCACAAGTTCTTCGAGACAGCGTGGAACCAGAGACTTTCCAATGCCCGTTCCTGCGGCGCGGCGTCCCAGGCAACCCAGCGTCCCGGCGGCGACCGCGCGCACGTAAACGGAAGGATCACTGTGGAGGAGGGCAATCACGGCGTTCAAAACCTCTTCGTTCAGGAAGGCGCTGTCGCCCAGCCCGTACACGCCCGCCTTCCTCACCCATTTAACAGGTGAGCTCGTTGCTTTCAAAAAGGTTTCCGTGGCCCCTTCGCCGACGGCGATCAAGCCGTAGGTCGCCGCCCGGCGGACGCTTTCCCGGTGGCAATACAGAGCCTGAGCCAGATGTTTGATGGCCAGAGACTCGTCCCCGATCGAGGCGAGTTTATAGGCCGCGCCGATCCGGAGGGGCTCCGACTCGTCGCCCATGGCGAGCAATTGCTCGTACAGGTCTTGCGCATCAGCTTCGCGTTCCGTTGAGGAAAGAGTCCTGGTTTCGGGACGGGGTGGAGGCGTTCTACCCGTCTGCATCCAGTGGTGGTGATATCGCCAGACGGCCGTGGTGTCGTCGTCGGCATTCTGCAGATCGACCCCGGTCAAGTGATCCACGCCGAGATCCCTCCAGGCGATTTCTCCAGGTTCATCTCCATCGCGCCCATCCGGTTCGGTCGTACGATAAATCCAGAAACGCCACATGAAACGGGGATGGTCTTCCCACAGACGCCAGTCGTCTCGCCGGTGGTTCCCACGGTGAAACGTGTTGTGAGAATAGAGCAGCACGCTGCCCGCCCGCAGCGGCGCCGCTTCCAAGGGTTGCACCAGCGGCCATCCCGTGTTGGCCACCGCATCCCTCATACGCATGTCATGGGCCGTACGACGGTGGATGACATCATCCCGGTTGTATACGGAATCGGGCCCGCTGACCGGAACGCCTTCCATACCGCTCAGCTGATATTCGAAATCGAGGTGGTCGGCGCCTGCGAAGTTATCGTGATTTTCTTCGTGGTTGAAGGTCCAGTAATGCGTGAAGGGAATCGTCGCGGTAGGCCCCATGACTTCGGTAACGTCCTGGGGATAGTACAGCATTTCGATCTGCACGGCCTGGTGGTGACGCTGCTTCCGGCCGTTGTAGGGTCCGTTGTCGTCCTTGTGCCAGTGCTGGTCCCTGGAACCGCTCGCGAAGGACGCGTTGTGCGTGAAGGGTACGATGGCCCAGTTTCTGCCCACGATCCGGTTGCAGGCTTCGACCACCCCCGGGGCGTTGATGACCTTCAAGACGTCCGGAAAGGCCCCGGGCGTCACGGGTCTCCGGGCTTTGTACGCCTCTTTCTCCTGCGCGTAGATTCGGCTGTGTATCTCTTCGGGGAGGCCTAGAATCTCGGGCGGAAGGGCAACGATGCCGCGGCTGGCGAAGTCCCTGACCAGGTTCTCCGGCTTCGTGTAAGGCAGCGTGGCGTAGGATTGGGCAGTCAATTTCGTCGCAGTCTTTCTACGCGGTTCGGATTCGATTCGGCTAGAAAATTGAATTGCGGGATCGCTGCTTTCGTACGCGGTCCATTATGTAGAGATGTATAATGCCGAGGGACAGAGTCGAACTGTCGACACATGGATTTTCAGTCCACTGCTCTACCGACTGAGCTACCTCGGCAACCTAGCCTTTAAAACCAGTCAAAATTAGCGGTGCCCAAGCTGAATGTCAATACAAATCAACCGGCGATTCACCTGGATTCCACGCGGCAAATCCTGGGTGTATTGAAGGTCGGGATTTGGCTTTCAACTACTTGCCTTCGACCGTGCTGTCATCGAAATGCAGCATGAATTCGATGTAGTCGAGTTCCCGGTCGATACCCTGTCTTTTGGTAATGATCGTATTGGTAGCCAGGTAGTGCGCCAGTTGACGGAATTGCTTGCGGGTCCGCAGGAGGCGGTTACGAAGGTAGGGCGCGTTGGGGTTGTCCCCCGGCATCGCGGCGATCTGGCTGTATAGTCGATCGATTCGGCCGTCCGTATCGATCAGGGGGTTACGGACCTCGTCTATGTAGTCCTGGTCATGGCATTCGCCGCAGGCGGCGGTGATCGATACCATGTCCATGTTGACTTCTCGAACATCGTGGCTGTTGTGGCAGGTGACGCATCCCGGTTCAAAATCGTTGGCTTCGAACAGTTCCCCGTGGGCGCTTTCGTAGAAACTCTCCAGGGATTCCGGGTGACAACTACCGCAGTCATTGGGAATGGCCTCGGGCAGCGGCGCGTCCATGAAACCGTTCTGCTCGCCCATGGCCACGGTGAGTATGGTGCTCGTGGGATCGCCGCCGTGGCAGGTGTCGCAGAATACCCCGCGCCACGCATGTATGCTGCCCTGCCATTCGGCAACCTGTTTCGCGAGCGGTTCACCCAGCCGCTGGTGACAAAGAGCGCAGTTGTCGGTCATGCGCGCGTCGAGCTTGCGCCAGCTCGTCACGGGAGAATCGGGGGTACGTTGCCCGCGGGCGGTGGGCAGGATGGCCGCCAGCATGACGATCAGAACGACTGCGGCCCGTAAGGAGTAAGTCACCAGGTTCACACCTTTATCGCGTTTACAGATGCCTGGAGGGTACGCTGGCAAACGCAGTAATATACACCGTCCTGCCATCCCCGCTTCAACAATTCAAGCAACGGACTCATTGTAACGGATGTCGCCGCGGTGATCAAGAACTAACCCTTATCAACCCGTTGGACATAGGGGATAATTCCCTTTACATGGTACCTCGGACTTCTATCTTTTACCTGTGCTCGATGCATGAGTGAATACATTGAATCATTCCTAAACCAATCTGGGGAATTCCACATGAAACTGGTTCAATTCTACGAACCCGGCCAGGAGTCCGGCGTGGGCATCGTCCAGGACGATCACGTAATCGATCTTACCGAGATCATGCCGGAGGTGGAAACCGTTAACGACCTGATGCACGTGGCCGGCGCGGCGCGCCTGTCCCTGGCTGAACTCGTCGACCGCGCATTGAACGGTTACGACGGTCAACTTTCCGGGTTTACCTATGAATCGCTGGATGTTACCCCGGACGTGGGGCTTCCTCACCTGATGGTACCACTTTTTTCCCCCGAGGTGTGGGGCTTTGGCGTAACTTACAAGCGCAGCGCCGAGTTCAGGGACGACGACGCAAAACAGACCATTTATGACCATGTATACAATTCAGATCGCCCGGAATCGTTCTTCAAGGCCACGGCCTCCCGTTGCTCGGGACCCAATGCGCCCATTTGCGTCCGCAGCGATTCGAAATTTACGGCCACCGAGCCTGAACTGGCCTACGTGCTGGGCGACGAAGGCGACATCGTGGGCTATACCCTGTGCAACGACGTTTCGGCCTGGGATATCGAGAAGGAAAACCCCCTGTATCTGAACCAGTCCAAGATCTACCAGGGATGCTGCGCTCTCGGCCCCACGCTCGTCACGGCGGACGCAATCGACGATCCTTACGATATCGATATCCAGTGCCGGATCCTCCGGGACGACACTGTCGTATTCAAGGGGCAGGCCAACACCTCGCAACTGGCTCGCAGCTTTGACGATTTAAACGAATACCTATACCGGGACAATCTCATTCCGGCGGGCACCGTCGTTTCTACCGGCACAGGGATCATCGTGCCGAACGACCTGGGACTGAAAGAAGGCGACATCGTGGTCATTTCGTCACCGGAGATCGGCGTTCTTTCCAATCCCGTGCAGCAGCTGTAGCTTGGATACGGAGATGGCAAGAAGAAACACCGGGCTAAACCGACATCAGAAGGTCTGGCGTAAGCCGGGCGAAGAACGCGTGAGCAGGGAAGACATCGCGGAACTCCTGCGCCTGTCCGAGAGCGTGGATCCCGAGGACCGTATCCTGGCCGCGACCTACATGTGCCCGTGCCATGTCCGACACCGCAACGAAGAGGTCTGGCAGGCGCTCTACCGGATGATGGAGGATGAAGACGCCCGCGTCCGCCGGCGCGCCTGGCATACGCTGGAAGACGGGGGCTGTCCCACCGATCCGGCCTTTGAACCCATCGTCAGGCGTGCGCTGGAATCTGAAACCGACCGGCAGGTGCTGGGATTCGCGCGGTTGTTCGCCAGGCCATTCCTGGAGAACGACAGAGTCTCCATGAAGCGTCTGGAGAGTTCGGCAGGAATGCAGAAAGGCAAATGCGATTTCTGCGGCCGGACCCAGGTCCCGGTAATGCAGGATTACGACACGGAAATCCCCACGGGAGGGATGTCCCGCGCCGCGTGGATATGCGATGAATGTTCATCTGAAGGATTCCAACCCTGAGGCACACAGCCTGTAAGGCTCAACCTGGAAAGGCAAACCGGACCATCCAAACATGTCAAACTACCAGATCGCTGTGATCGGAGGGGACGGTGTCGGTCCCGAAGTCATCGAGGAAGGCATAAAGACACTTGAAGCGCTGGGCAACCCAGCATTCAGTTTCACTCGTTTCGACTGGAGTTCAGACTGTTACAAACGCACGGGAAGGTTTATTCCCGAGGGCGGCCTGGAAGAACTCGCCGCGTTCGACGCCATATTCTTTGGCGCAGTCGGCGACGAGGAAGTCCAGGACCACATCGCTCTGAACAACCTGATTCTCCCCATACGCCGGCGAAACGACCAGTACGCCTGCGTGCGGCCCGCTTTTCTGTACGAGGGTGTCCAGTCTCCCCTGGTTGGGCAGGGACCCGGCGATATAGACCTGGTGGTCATTCGGGAGAACACCGAAGGCGAATACGCGGATATCGGGGGCCGAGTGTATCACCAGACCAACCAGGAAGTCGCGGTCCAGACTTCCGTTTTTACCCGGCACGGCACCGAACGCATCATCCGTTACGCCTTCGAAGAAGCGCGGCGGCGCGACGGCAGGCGCAAGGTCACCTCCATCACGAAGTCGAACGCCCAGGGCTACGGCATGGTTTTCTGGGACGAGGTATTTGATAGCGTGAAGGTGGAATATGCGGATATCGAAACGGAATCCCTGTTGATCGACGCGGCGGCCATGGATTTCGTGCGCAGGCCGCAGGACTTCGACGTAGTGGTGGCCTCGAACCTGTTCGGCGACATCCTGACTGATATTTCGGCGATCACGGTCGGCAGCATGGGGTTGGCGCCCAGTGCGAATCTCAATCCCGATCGCAAACATCCCTCCATGTTCGAACCGGTCCACGGTTCGGCCTTCGAGCTCATCGGTAAAAGCCAGGTTAATCCACTCGCCACGATCCTTGCGGCGGCCATGATGGTCGAGTTTCTGGGCCATGTTGAAGCGGGAGCGGCCATACGGTGTGCCGTGGCCGGGAACCTCAGGGAGGCGCGGGTCCGCACGCCGGACATCGGTGGTTCGTCGAGTACCGTAGAAGTAGGCGATGACATCGTCCGGCGCCTGGCGAAACGGCAGTAGTAGTTCGATTCCGTGGTCCGCGGCCTTTCACACGAGGCCAAGTTCATTCAGGGCCCCGCGCAACGCCTGGAGTTGTTCTACGGTCAAGGGCAAGCCCGGAGGCCGCGCCGCACTGAATGCCCAGCCGCTCGCTAAGCGCGGCCTTGGCGACGGAATGGAATTCCCCGCCGCACGCCCCGAGGGCTTCCCACAGTCGACTGGCACGATCCTGCGCCGCTTCAGCCCGCTCGAGGTCGCCGTCACGATAGGCCTTCCAGATTTCCACCCAGTACTCCGGCGCAATGATGGGCGGACCGTCCACACAGCCCGTGGCTCCGATCGTCAAGGCGGGCAGCATCAACTGGTGATTGCCAACCAGGCAGGTGAGCCCCATGGCCGCGAAGACCCGCACGTTGGGGAAGATTGGCGAGGAATGTTTAAGTCCGGTCAACTGAGGTACCCGGTCCTGGATCCTGGCCATGAGACCAGGGGTAATATCCACGCCTGTAGCCAGGGGAAGATTGTAGACGAAGAGGGGCAGATCCGCCGCGGAGGCCACCACCCGGTAATGTTCGGCGATCCCATGATCCGTTCGACCGTAGAAGAAGGGCGGTACGCAGCAAATGGCTTCAACGCCGGCGCGCGCGGCGTGCTCGGCAAGGCGGGCCGCCCGTTCGGTGGTGGCAGCGCCCACGTGCATTATATTGTTCACGCGGCCCTGGGACTGGTCGGCCGCCGCCGAAGCGATCCGCATATTCTCACCATCGCTGAGCAATATGCTCTCCCCCGTTCCTCCGGCGATCCAGAATCCATGGACACCGGCCCGGATATTGAACTCCATGATCTGGCGGAATGCGTCCTCATGGAAATCACCGTCGTTGGTCATCGGGGTAACGATAGCGGGTAGAATACCTTCAAATGCGGACATGGAGTCTGCTCCTTCCACGCAATTCGATATTGAGATTGTATCCGGTTGTTCGGGCGGGTCGCATAAGGTGCGGCGATCCCAACGGAAAGTTATATCCAAAGTGAAATAACGGAAGGGTTAATTTAACCCGGCTGATTCGACAAATTGCTTGACATCATACATGTAAACTGTTGTTATTTAACGATCAAAACCATGTGAATCAAGCCATGCAGGCCGTTACGCACATCAGTTATTCCGGTGTATATGATGTGACCGTGCCGGTCCTGGCGACAGACCGGTTCCCGCAAGATCGGAATACGCATCGAATGAGCACGCAGACGCAGAACAGACTGGTACACGAATACGACAAATTTCTGGACTGCGTGCACTGCGGTCTGTGTCTGCCGGCATGCCCGACATATACCGAACTCGGCGTCGAGATGGATTCCCCCCGTGGACGCATCCATCTCATGCGGGCCTACGCGGACGGGCGCATCGGCCTCACTGATCATTTCGAGACGCACATCGGCCAGTGCCTGGACTGCCGGGCCTGCGAAACGGCCTGCCCCGCGGGGGTCCACTACGGCAGCCTGGTCGAGGCCGCCCGGGCCGAGATCCTGGAAAAGCGCCCCCGTTCCCCTTTTAATCGATTGCTCCGACACCTGGTATTTGAAATACTGTTGCCGTCGCCCTTCAATCTCTCCGTCGTATTCCTGCCACTGCGCCTGTACCAGGGATTGGGATTGCAAAAACTCGTTCGCAAGCTGGGACTGACGAAATTGCTTCCGTCCCGTCTTCGCGACATGGAATCCATGGTGCCGTCCATGCCCAGCCGTTCACTCAAGGGCGAACTCAAGCCGTTCATGCCCGCGAAGGAAAAGGCGACATACCGCGTGGGGCTGGTAACGGGATGCGTGATGAACGAAATGTTCACGCACGTGAACGTCGCCACGGCCCGGGTGTTGAACGAAAACGGTTGCGAAGTCGTGATTCCCGGGCAACAGACCTGCTGCGGCGCGCTTCAGGTACACAGCGGTGAACGTACCGTGGCTGAAACGCTTGCCCGAAAAAACATCGATGCCTTCGAAGAAGCGGAAGTGGACGCCGTCATCATCAACGCCGCGGGTTGCGGCGCCCAGTTGAAAGAGTACGGCGACCTCCTTGCCGGCGATCCCGCCTACCGGGACCGTGCCCTCGCTTTTTCCGCCAGGGTAAAAGACGTGCACGAGTTTCTTGCCGGGATTCCGCTTAAAGAGGAGATGGGAACGGTCAGGGCACGGGTCGCCTATCACGACGCCTGTCACCTCGCCCACGGACAGGGTGTCCGTGAACAACCCCGCAGACTGCTGAGCCTGATACCCGGTATCGAACTCGTTGAGTTGGAGGAACCGGACTGGTGCTGCGGCAGCGCGGGGATATACAATATCACCCATCCCGAAATGGCAGACAGGTTGCTTGCCCGAAAAATGGATCATGTCAGGCAGGCGGAACCGGATGTGGTGGCGACCGGAAACCCGGGATGCATACTGCAGATCCAGCAAGGTATACGCCGGGGCGGAAGCGAGATCGAGGTCCTGCACCCCGTGGAGCTGCTCGACCGGGCCTATCGCCTCAAGCGCGAAGAAAAGGATTCCGTTCAACCCATGGAAATCACCCGCGGGTCGTAGGTAATCAACGAAACCGGGTTTTAATCAGACGCACCGGCGGCCGCGGCACCCGCGCCCTCTGCACCATGCGGTCCCGCCTGCGGATGCCATCATTGATTCCATGAAACGCATACGATCAGCGCTTAAGGTGTATTTCACCAGTTTACCAGTTTGGGAATAAGGGCGGATAACCAGTCTCTATCCGGGTAAAACGCATGCAAATCGACTTGAAAATCGGACGAATCGGATCGGAAATCGATACCACCGTCATCATCGGGTTTTTCAAAGAGGAAAAACTGCAGGAAGACGGCACCCTGGCCATGGAATCCGCCCTGCGGCGTTATCTGAACGAAATACTGGCGTTGGGAGACTTCAAGGGAGGGGACGAGGAAGTTTCGGCACTGTACCCACGCGGCCTGGCGCCTCCCAACCGGGTTATCCTCGTCGGGCTTGGTGAACGGAGCAATTTCAGCCTGGAAGCAGTCCGGCGCGCTTCGGGCTTTGCCGTCAAACGGGCATTGAAACTCGGCGTGTCGGAACTTACGACGGCCATACATGGACTGGATATGCAGGGCTTTGAGGCCCAGGACTGTGCACAGGCCACCGTGGAGGGTCTGTTGCTGGGCGCCTATAGTTATGATTCCTACAAAACGGGTAGTCCCGACCGATCCACGCTCGAAAGCCTGACGGTTGTGATTCTGCAACGCGCACAGGCCTATGAAATCAAGGACGGGATAGAAGCCGGTCGCATTACCGCCGCGGGTACGATCATGGCGAGGGACCTGTCCAACGCTCCTGGTAACGCGCTGCCACCGCGCAAGCTGGCCGCCGCTGCCCGGAGAATGGCATCTAAAAACGGTCTGAACTGCCGTGTCCTGATCCGAAAAGATATCGAAAAGGAGCGCATGGGCGCCTTGATTGCTGTCAACGCGGGCAGCGAGGAGCCTCCTCGTTTCATCGTGCTGGAGTACGGAGAACCCGCTGACGCACATGATACCCTGGTGTTCATTGGGAAAGGCATCACCTTCGACAGCGGTGGTATTTCCATCAAGTCGAGCGGCGGAATGGAGGAAATGAAACACGACATGTCGGGCGCGGCCGCCGTGATTGGCGCCATGCGATCAATCGCCATGTTGAAGCCGGCCCTCCACGTGGTGGGACTCATTCCAGCCACCGAAAACCTGCCCGACGGCAAGGCGTTGAAACCTGGCGACATCATCACGACCCTGTCACGGACGACGATCGAAGTCATCAACACCGATGCCGAAGGACGCCTGGTACTGGCCGACGCCCTGGGATATGCGGAGCGGTTCAGCCCGTCGGCGGTAATCGACCTCGCCACGTTGACTGGGGCATGCGTGGTGGCTCTCGGACACGCCGCGTCAGGGATGATGGGAAACGACGATCCGTTGCAGGACCGGGTTCGATCGGCCGGAGAAGTCACGGGCGAGCGCGTCTGGCCTCTTCCCCTCTGGAAAGATTACCACGACCAGATCAAGAGCCACATCGCCGATGTCAAGAACACCGGCGGCCGATGGGGAGGTGCCTTGACTGCCGGTGCTTTTCTGGAGAAATTCGTCGATCGTCCGTGGGTGCACCTGGACATCGCCGGAACGGCCTACACTGAATCCAGTCAGCCTTACTGCTCCAAGGGGGCTACCGGGGTCGGCGTTCGACTGCTCGTCCAGCTGGTAAGGGATTGGAAGACCTAGTACATGCGTATTGTTCAACTGTCCGATCCCCATATCGTACCGGCGGACCGGCAACCCATACACGGCATGGACACCCTGGGTCGGCTGCGAGCCGTCGTAGATATCGTTAATCGGTTAAGCCCCTCTCCGGATCTCGTCGTCGTTACAGGCGACCAGACGAACGATGAAGCGGACGACTCGTATCAGGCTGCGAGGAACGTTCTTTCCGGTCTTCGCTTTCCCTGCTGCCTGGCCCTGGGAAACCACGATTCCAGAACGGGATTCCGCCGAATCATGCTGGATGAATCCGGCGAGAATACGGCCCCGTACTTCTATTCCCTTGACCGGAACGGACACCGGATTGTCGTGCTCGATACCCTGGACGAAGGAAAGGTTGCCGGAAAGCTTGACGACGGTCAACTGGACTGGTTGGAGCGTGAGCTGTCGCCCGGCCTTCCGACCATCATCTGCATGCATCACCCACCGGTACCCGTGGGCGTCCCGTGGATGGATGAACTTATTCTTCAGGAGAACGACCGGTTCCTTCGGATATGCGAATCACAGGCTTCGTTGAGACTGGTCCTGTGTGGCCACCTCCACCACGCCTTTCGCATGGAGCTTGGTTGTGCTACGGTCCTGACCGCGCCGAGCGTGGGCCTGCAGTTTCGAAAAGATCCCGTGGTCAATGCCGATGGTACCCGCGTCATTGTAACGGACGAACCAGCGGCGTTCCGAATCATCGACCTGGACGGGGATGACTGGCAAACTTCGATTCACCAACTGACCGAGTAACTTGCGCCATAACGGACTCCGTACATGCTGATCGATGATCTCAGGGAGATACAGGTTCGTTACGGGTATCTACCCGAAGAGGCATTGAAATCCCTATCGGAAAGCAAGGGCATTCCTCTATACGAGATCCATGGCGTAGCCAGTTTCTATCCACACTTCAGGCTGCAACCGCCGCCCAAAGCAACCCTGCGCGTCTGCACCGATCTCTCGTGCCATCTTCGCGGGGCCTGCGACGTGCTGGAAACCCTGCGGGAGACCGTGGACTATGCCGGGCTGGACGGGTGGGAGGTGACCGGGGTGTCGTGTCTCGGACAATGCGACGGCGCGCCGTCCGTCTCGATCAACGATCGAAGCTACAGAAACATGTCCGTGGATCGACTTGGCAAATTCGTCGCCCGTCTCGCGGACGACGGAAAGGTTGCCCGCCAACCGTTCAGACGTTGGATCAGCAAGGGGCTCATCGATCCCTATGACCGTCCCCTGGCCGCCGAATCCTTAAAGGAATGGGTTTCTGGGGGAGATGCAGACCGGCTCGTGCAGACCATCAAGGAGAGTGGGCTATGCGGTATGGGCGGGGCCGGATTCCCGACCGGCGTCAAGTGGGATCTGGTCAGAAAAACAGAATCCGAGACCAAGTACGCCATATGCAACGCGGATGAAAGCGAGCCCGGTACGTTCAAGGACCGCGAGATCCTGTACCACTATCCCCATCTCGTCATCGAGGGCATGATCCTGGGCGGACTCGCCGTCGGAGCGAGCCAGGGGTACCTGTTCCTCCGCCACGAATACGACCGGGAACGTGAAGTGCTCGCCCGAACCATCAAGGCGTTCTACTCGGCAGGATACCTGGGCGATGGCATTTTGAATTCAGAACGATCATTTCACCTGGAGATATTTGATAGTCCGGGCGGATACATCTGCGGGGAGGAAACGGCCCTGCTGGAAGCGATGGAGGGTAAACGGGCCGAACCTCGGAACAAGCCGCCGTTTCCGGGTACGCATGGGCTGCACGGCAGGCCCACGCTCATCAACAACGTAGAAACCTTCGCCTGGGTACCCGCCATTCTACAGCGAGGCCCGGGCTGGTTCAAATCCCAGGGCGTGAACGGCGCCTCCGGACTCAAATATATCGCCCTCAGCGGTCATGTGGAAAGACCCGGAGTGTATGAAATCCCGCTCGGAACGAGCGTATGCGATCTCATCCATGACTTCGGCGGGGGTGTTTCCGCGGGCCGTAAACTGAAAGCCTTCTCTCCAGGCGGTACCTCGTCGGGTTTCCTACCCGCAACCATGGCGGATATCCCGCTCGATTTCAAACCGCTTTCGGAGGCCGGGTCCATGCTGGGCTCCGGGGCGGTCATCGTCGTGGCCGAGGGCACGGACATGGTGGACCTTGCCCGGAACGCGGTAACGTTCTTTCGCAACGAGTCCTGCGGCAAGTGTGTCCCCTGTCGGACGGGGACGGATCATCTGGTCCAAATACTGGACACCGTGCTGGAAGGGAATGGCCGGTCCGATACGCTGGAGCCCGTTCAGGATATCGCCGAGGCCATGGAACTCACCTCGATCTGCGGCCTGGGCCAGGCAGCGGCATTTCCTCTTACCTCTACGCTCAGGCATTTCCCAGGCGAGTACGAAACCCTCTGTCAACATGCGGCTGGTCGCCATGCTGATGGCGCCACAGGCGGTGCAGATGAGCAATAAGCCCATTACACTGACCCTGGACGGCAAACGTATTGCCGCGCCTGTGAGCGCCACGATCTGGGAAGCAGCCCGGTCGGCCGGTATCGACATCCCCACGCTGTGCCACGATCCCAAGCTGCACCCCGTGGCCGTGTGCCGCGTGTGCGTGGTCGAGGTGGAGAATGCCCGCACGCTGCCGGCGGCCTGTATTCGCCAGGTGGAGGAAGGCATGGTTGTGCGCACCGATACGGACAGGGTGCGTCGCACACGCCGGACCCTCGTGGAAATGCTGGAGGCCGGCCAGCCGGAAGCGGAGGACCGGCGTAAGCCTGCCGAACACGATGAACTCGCACGATTGGGCAGGCGGCTTCATGCGGATCCGGCGAGATTTGCCGCGTCATCGGTATATACTCATCCGCCGGCGGATCTGTCTTCACCCGTCATCGCGGTGGATCACAACGCCTGTATCCTGTGTGACCGGTGTATCCGCGCCTGCGACGATGTGCAGGTAAACGATGTCATCGGTCGTGCCGGAAAGGGGTACAATACCCGTATCGCCTTCGATAACGAACTTCCCATGGGGAACTCCTCCTGCGTCTCCTGCGGCGAGTGTGTCGCAGCGTGCCCCACCGGCGCACTGACGGACATCCCGCTTGTCGAGACCGGCCGGGGGATCTCGGAAATCACCGGTCCGCCGGCAGACCAGGGCAGCACTGCCGACGGTTTTCCGACCAAAGAGCATGACGGCAAGAACCCCGCTGAAGTGCCGTACCAGGATGAAATCACCTCACGGAAAGTCGATTCGATATGTCCTTACTGCGGGGTCGGTTGCGGGATCTCGTACCATGTACAGGACAATCGAATCCTGCATGTGACAGGGCGGGAAGACACCCACACCGAAGGCCGGTTGTGTGTAAAAGGAAGATACGGATACGACTACACCCACCATCCACAGAGGCTCCTGAAACCGCTCATCAGAAGGGAAGACGCCTATCCGAAGCAGCCGCTTTCGGCGGATTTCACGGATTACCGGGAGTTCCGGCGCTCACTGCGGTCGCCGGAATGGAATGACCGCATCCGTGACGTGTTCCGGGAAGCCGAGTGGGACGAAGCGCTGGATCTGTCGGCCCGCCGTCTGCTCGATATCAAGCAGAAGAAGGGACCGGGCTCGCTGGCCGGTTTCGGATCGGCCAAGGTTACCAACGAGGAAGCTTACCTATTCCAGAAGTTGATCCGAGTGGTTTTCGGTACCAACAACGTCGACCACTGCACGCGTCTCTGCCACGCATCCTCAGTGGCGGCCCTCACGGAGGCCATAGGAAGCGGTGCCGTGTCGAATGCCTTCCAGGAAGTCCTTGAAACCGACGTCATCTTCGTGATCGGTTCCAATACGGAGGACAACCATCCAGTTGCCGCCACCTACATGAAACAGGCCGTTGATCGTGGCGCCAAAATGATCGTCCTCGATCCCAGGCGGCCAACCATTGCCGACCACGCGACCCGGTATGTCCGGTTCAAGCCCGGAACGGATATCGCACTGCTCAACGGGCTGATGCACGTGATCCTCCGGGAGGGATTGCAGGACCATGATTTTATTGCGGGCCGGACAGAGCACTTCCATGCGCTCGAACCGGCCCTGCGGCCCTATACGCCCGAGCTGACTTCCAGGATCACCGGCGTGCCCGCTTCGGTGATCGAAGAGGTGGCCCTCGAGTACGGCCGGGCACGGCGCGCGATGATCTTCTGGGGCATGGGTATCAGCCAGCATGTCAACGGCACGGACAACGCCCGGGCCCTGATCTCGCTCTGCCTCATGACCGGCAACATTGGACGCCGTGGTACGGGGCTGCATCCGTTGCGGGGACAGAACAACGTGCAAGGCGCTTCCGACGTGGGTCTGATTCCGAGATACTATCCCGGCTACCAGAGTGCGGATGATCCGGATGTCCGGAAGCATTTCGAGGAGGCCTGGGGTACCCGCCTCGACCCGCACCCGGGCCTGACGGTCGTGGAAATCATGCACGGCGCCCTCGATGGACGCATCGCGGGCATGCTCATGATGGGAGAGAATCCCTTCCTTTCGGATCCGAACATGAACAAGGTCAGGAAGGCCCTTCAGAACCTGTCATTTCTCGTCGTACAGGACATCTTCCTGACGGAGACCGCCGAGTTCGCGGACGTGATCCTGCCCGCTTCCACCGCGGCGGAGAAGCGGGGAACTTACGTCAATACGAACCGCATGGTTCAGATAGGAAGACAGGCGATCGATCCGCCCGGAGATGCCCGCCTGGATGGAGACATACTGATCGATCTGGCCAACCGCATGATCCGCATGGAGCAAGGAGAGAACGGCCCAAGCTGGGACTACGACCGTCCGGAAGCGGTGTGGGAGGAAATCGTTGCACTGACGCCGATCTTCAACGGGATCACCTACGAATCGATGGAAAGGGACACCGTGGTCTGGCCCCTGGACGAGCCGATCCTCTTCACAGACTCGTTTCCCCTGGGCAGGGGTAGATTCACGCCCGTGGACTTCGCGCCTCCCGATGAACTGCCGGACGAAGACTATCCCTTTGTCCTCAACACCGGCCGTGTGCTGCAGCACTGGCACACGGGCACAATGACACGCCGTGCCCGCGCACTCGACGCCATTTCCCCCGAACCTTTCGTTGAAATGACCCCCGGTGACCTGGCAGGCCTGGGTGTCAACGAGGGCGATCCGGTCGTCGTCTCATCCCGCCGCGGCGCCATTACTTTGAAAACGAAGTCGTCGAAGCGCGTGGCCGACGGCAATGTTTTCATTCCCTTCCATTTCAAGGAAGCCGCCGCCAACATTCTGACCAACGACGCCCTCGACCCCGACGGGAAGATACCAGAGTTCAAGTACTGCGCGGTGGCCGTAAATAGGGCGGCAGCGATCGGATAGGGAATCGGCGATGGCGATATCGCAGAAAAAGATGGTTCTTCCGAAGCCCCAATACTGCGGGAGATGCGGTTTTCCCGGCTATCTATCGTTGACCCCCGAATTGCTATTCCAAAATACGTAACGCCCACCTTCCCCATTCTGGTCTCTTTTCCCAACTGGACAATCTATTGTGCCGGGTCGCCGGATTTCCGGACTTGGATTTGAAACTCTTCCGTCCAGGTACTCGTAGTAGTGATATGAACACGACCGCTGGCAGCCAGCGTGCAGCCGATCCCGATTTCGACACGACCTACCGAAGGCATTACCGGCGGATCCTCGCACTCTGCAGATACCTGCTGAAGTCTATCGACGAGGCCGAGGACGCGACCCAGGAAGTTTTCTACCGCGCCTACCAGAAACGTTCGACCGTCGACGAATCGAAGTCATACCTGAACTGGCTTCTCAAAATAGCGACCAACCACTGCCTGGACCGATTACGCCGTCGTAGCAGCGAAGTCGAGATCTACGAAACCGTCGATCTCGATCAGATCGGTCCTTCCCGGGTGTCCGAGGATACGCTCGAAGTTCTGGTACAAGCAGAAAAGGATGAAGGGGTGCGTTCAGCAATACAGTCGCTACCTGACAGATATCGCGTACCGCTCGTACTGGCCTACTTTAACGAGTTCACCTACGACGAGATCGGCAAAACGCTCAAGTTGAACAGAAACACGGTCGCGACGCTGATTTTCCGCGCCAAGCAGCGCCTGAGAGAGGAGTTGACCGGACAATGACCAACAAAAAGGTGCATAAGGATTCGTGTCCATCTGAACTCACCTGCGCGGTATACGCCGATGGTGAGCTAATTGGAAATGAAGCAGTTGAGTTTGAAGACCACCTGGGCATCTGCCGGCGGTGCCAGGACCTGTTTCATGCATTTCAGATGGAGAGAAATGCCCTGGTTGGCGTAATGGGTAACGTAGAGGCTTTCGCAGGTGAAAGTTATCCGTTGCCCGCCTTCGCACCATCTCCGGCACAAGCCGTGAAATTGATGGGCTTGGTCCTTGTATTCGCGGCTTTGTTGAGGATGGGGCTCGGCTTGCTTTTGGGATATGAGCTACCCTGGAGTATAGCGTGGCTCAATCCGTTGCACTTCTCCGGACAACTGTCCCTCTTATTCAGTTCAGGAATGTATTTCATCAAGGAAGGAGGTTGGATCATGGAATCACTAATCAGCAGTGTTGGTCTCGCCGCGTTAGGAATCATGTTAATATCTACTTCATTCATCCTGCTGCGCCGATCCCTCGGAGTTTCGATGGTACTCGGGAGTCTCAGTCTCATACTGATAACGGGGTTCACGACGCAGGCAGAAGCCATCGATATCCGCACTGAAGAAATCGTCTCGATCGAGGCCGATGAGACCATTGACGATACACTCATCGCTTTCGGTCGCACAGTCAGAATTGACGGCGTGGTTACCGGAGACCTGATCGTGTTCGCCCAGTCGATCGAAATCGTGGGTTCGGTCCAGGGAGACGTTTTCTCTTTCGGGAGAAACATCGAGATCGATGGCAGGGTGGGAGGGGGAATCGCAGGATTCGGACAGGTGATACGCATCGGGGACGCGGTCGGTCAGAGTGTCTTTGGATTCGCACAGTCGATTCTTACGAGACGGGGCGCTTCGATAGGGGGAGACCTGTTTGCTTTTGCAGAGGATGTCAGTGTGGGAGGTACTGTCGGCCGCAACGTGACCATGTTTGGCAGTGCTCTCACGATAACTGGCGAGGTGAAGCGGGATGTTTCTTTCGAGGGCCGTCTGGTAGCCGTTCATTCGTCCGCGTCAATTGGTGGAAATCTCGATGTCGAATTACCGACCGGTAAGAACCTTCAGGTGGACTCCACCGCATCGGTAGCCGGCGAAACCATCGTCGAAGTTTTCGATTTGGGTCAGGATCAGGACGAGTCCCTGCCGATCTGGTCGTTAGTGTACATGGCCATATGGCTGGCCGCGGCATTCGTATCGGGCATGATTCTGTTCTGGTCGTTTCCGGCGCTTGGACGCATGTCTTTGGTCGACTTAAGGGCGATACTTGTGTCTGCGGGGACTGGATTCCTCATTCTCATTGCGATGCCGATTGCCGCAGTGGTCCTCTGCGTGACGCTCATAGGTCTTCCGGCCGGACTGGTTACGGCCGCTGCCTGGGCTTTGGGACTGTACGTGTCCAAGATCGTCGTGGCTCACTTCCTGGGTACCGCGTTGCTGCGACCGAAACAGCAGAATCTGCGCTCAATGGCTCTGCCTTTGCTCGTTGGACTGGTACTGGTGCTGGTCGTGGTGAGCCTGCCCTACGTCGGCTGGATAATCAATCTGCTGTTGGTCATACTCGGTTTTGGCGCCATGGGCCTCGTCCTTTTCCGGACCGTCAAGGACCGGGCGGTCACAGCCTGATGTGCTGACAGTCATCTTCAAATATGGATGGATGTCGGTGGTTATACTATGACCCCGCCGCCTGCATCACCGCAGCAATAGCGGCTTTCAGTAAAGGCTCATCAACCCTTCGGCACCCGGAATCCGGCGTTTTTCGTATGCTTCAGATATCCAACGCGCATTCGAAGGCCTTCCCGGGTTGCGATAGGCGTATACCACGCACCAGCGGGTATCGCTGCCGGGTTTTCGTGGGGACACGCCGTGGGCCGCGAAGGTCCACATGGCGATCACCGTTCCGGATGATGCCGACAACGCTTCGATCTGAAGTGGTTCGCCCGTCGTCCGGTGGAGCTTATCCCGCAACCAGACGTGGTCGAGTTCCGCATCCGACCCCACATTCGTGATTCTGTCCCGGTACAGGTGGCTGCCGGGTACGACTTTCAGTCCGCCGTCTCCCGCTTCGAACCCGTTGACGTAGAAGAAAATACGTACAAAGCCCAGGCGAGGGTCATCTTCCCCATATCCATGGGTGTGCCATGCCGATCCACGGTCTCCGCCTGACCGGTTCAGCGCTACGCAATGGTCGAATCGAATATCGCCTCCCAATATGCTGCGCGCCAGGTTCAGCATATGGGGATGGCCGATCAAACTTTCCAGGTATCCGTTATACTCGGCGGCAAATCGCCGGGGTTCATGACCTTCCCTACCTTCCGCGTCGATGGAATCGATGTGGGACAGCGACGCCGTCAGTTGACGACGGGCGTCTTCTTTCAACAGGCCCGGGAACATAATGTGACCATCCCGGTCCATTGTTTCACGTTCCGATGCGTCGAATACGAATTCATTGAAGATCTCCGCTTGTTTCATCAACATAACACCCGTATTATCAAAGGTTTGCGTTCAGCAAGTTTCGTAGCCATCCCAGAATACCCTTCCCCACTCGCTGCCTGCATCATTCCAATCATCACGCCATTTGCAGAGTCGGTTCCGCAGGCTATTTATGCGGTCTTCGTAGGATGGGATACCGACCAGATTATGACATTCCCGGGGATCCAGTTCGAGGTCGAACAACTGCGTCGTACGATGTCCGTCGACCAAGTACTCGATCAGTTTGAACCTGTCGTCTTTCACCATGCGCTGCCATTGGCGGTAAGCGCCGAACAGCGTGTCTCGTACACGCGCATCGGGATCGTTGAGCGCCGTCGTGAGGCTCGTCCCTTCCACGGAGCCGGGAGGATCGATACCGATCAGATCACACAGGGTGGGGAAGATATCGAGCAGGTAAGTGTAAGCGCTCCGCTGGACACCGCGAGGAATTCCCGGACCGGAGAATACCAGGGGCACGCGAATGCAGTGTTCGTACAGGTTCTGTTTTCCGAACAGTCCGTGCTGGCCGATCGCCAGTCCGTTGTCTCCGGCGAAGACCACGATGGTGTCATCGGCCTTTCCACAGGCTTCCAGCGCATTCAAAATCCTGCCCATCTGGGCGTCCAGGTGGGTGATCATCGCGTAGTACTCCGCGATGTGCCGCCGTACTCCGGCCGGGTCGCGCGGGAAGTCTTCAAGTACTTCGTCTCTTACTTTCAAATCGCCGTTGTCGAAGGGATGCCCGCCCATGAAATTTCCGGGAAGAGGGATCTTTTCTGGATCGTACAGATCCTGGTAGGCTTGCGGCATGGTCCTTGGGTCGTGGGGCGCCATGAATGACACGTACATGAAAAAAGGATCGGCGGTATCATACCCTTTCAGCCATTCGGCGGCACTGTCGGCGAAAAGCTCACTGGAATGTCTGCCCGCGTGTACGTGGTCCCCCTTGCGGATTTTCAACGCGTTCGTACGGAAGGCATCCGGACACTGTGGAAGCCTTCCGTCGTACCTTCCCGCCGGGTCGTAGTCGAAGACGGGCACGTTCCAGTGGTCGTCCATACCCCCGAAGAAGATCTCCGCACCATCTGAAAAACTGCGGTCGAACGACGATACACCATTATGCCATTTGCCCGTGCCCCAGGTACGGTAGCCTTGTGTCTGCAGATGTTCCCCGATCATCACGTGTTCCGGGGGAACCTCTGCACCGGCCCCGTCGAGATGAAACAGGGTGCGGCCCGTGTGCAGCATTGCCCGGCTCGGCATGCAATTTGCGGCCGATGTGCCGCCGGGTATGTGTGCGTGGGTAAAAGCGGTGCCCTGGGCCACAAGCCGGTCCATTGTCGGCGTTTGCACGTACGGGTTGCCGAGCGCCCCTATCGTATCGAAGCGCTGGTCATCGGTAAATAAGAACAGGATGTTGGGTGATATTCGGGACAAGGTATACCAGCCTCCGTGAAGCATCATCCCCCATAATACCCGAATCGAATGGAAAGGCATGAGGAAGATGTGAGAATTACATGAGGAAGCGCAAGCTCACCAGGAGAACGTTCAAATTAGCCGTCTCTCCCCGGCAAAGTCAAGTCGGCTGACTCCAGGCGCAACAATCGTGGTTTGCGCTACCGTAGCTTAAAATCGACAGCTATATTATGCGATCATTCTGGTTGGTACCGGACCAATGTTGAATTAGCGCACTCGACTACCTTTCGACGCAGGTTCGATTCAGAAAGCAGGTTGCCCATCCAAGGCGTCAAACCTTACCAAATCAGCGTGGAAGGCCTGGAGGTGGATGTCTATAGAAAGCGGATCAGGCACCTGTACCTCAGGGTAGGTCCTCCCGACGGCCGCGTGCGGGTTTCCGCTCCGCTGCACATCGACGAGGAATCGATCCTGCAGGCCGTAGTCAAAAGGAAGTCGTGGATCCGGCGGCAACAGGAAAAACACCGAAACCGCAAACCAGAACCCGCATACTCCTGGGTAACGGGAGAGTGCCACTACGTCGAGGGTTTCAGCCGCGCGTTGAACGTCACGACGCACGAGGGGCCATCCCGCATCTACCTTCTGGGCGATTCGACGCTGGAAATGCGCGTTCGCCCGGGTACAGATCGGAAACAACGGGAGGGCATGCTCGCGGATTGGTATCGCGGGCGGTTGAAAACAACGGTTCCTCGATTCATTGCAGCCTGGGAGCCGGTAATGGGCGTTACGGTAACGGAGTGGCGCATCAGGAAGATGAAGACCCGCTGGGGGAGCTGCAACTTCCGGGCCGGGAGGATCTGGCTCAACCTGGAACTGGCCAAGAGGCCCATGCACTGTCTCGAATACGTCATCGTCCACGAAATGGCGCACCTGATCGAACCGTCTCACAATCGGCGGTTCTGGGGTATTCTGGATCGACTGATGCCGAACTGGCGTACATACAGGGAAGAACTGAACCGGTTCCCGGACATGGGATATACAGAGTGAAAACGGAGTAGTGCGCTCGTTCAATCCTGCTTGAACACCTGCCAGAATTACCTTGTGTACCGCCACCCTACAGTCTATTTTCTGACCGGCGTTCCGGATCGGTCAAACAGTCAGGAGGGTATCGTTTCCGGCGTCATCAAGTGTCATCTATGGTATGGTCCGCTGGACGTGGGCTGATTGTTGAATCTCAAGCAACCGGTGAGTAGACAGATGTTCAAATCCTTCGACGGAAAGATGGAATACCCACGCATGGAGGAGCGTATTCTGGTCTGGTGGGAGGACCATCGAATCTTCGATAAACTGCGCGCGCAGTTGGCGGATCGCCCGCTCTGGTCCTTTGTCGACGGTCCGATCACCGCCAACAACGCCATGGGCGTCCACCACGCCTGGGGTCGAACCTACAAGGACATGTACTGCCGCTACAAGGCCATGAAGGGGTTTAACCATCGGTGGCAGAACGGTTTCGACTGCCAGGGACTATGGGTGGAAGTGGAGGTGGAGCGTGCGCTGGGTTTCGATTCGAAGAGGGATATCGAGACTTTCGGGCTGGCGGAGTTTTCGCGGGCCTGCCGCGCACGGGTGGACGAATACGCCGAAAGGATCACGAGACAGTCCATTCGCATGGGCCACTGGATGCAGTGGTACCATGACGACGGCCATCCGGCTTCCTACTACACCCTGGATGACAACAACATCGAACATATCTGGCATTTTCTCAAGGCCTGCGACGCCAGGGAATGGCTCTACCGCGGTTACCGGTCCATGCCCTGGTGCTGGCGATGCGGCACCAGCCTGAGCCAGCACGAACTGGTGGATTCCTACCAGGAGCAGACGGATCCATCCTGTTTTTTCCGCTGCCGCGTCGGAGACCGCGAGAACGAGTACTTCCTGGTGTGGACCACCACTCCGTGGACCTTGACCGCCAACACGGCCCTGGCGCTGCACCCCGAAGCCGAATACGCGAAGGCGAGCCTGGACGGCGAACATTACTATCTCATGAAAACACTCGTCGATACAGCCCTGCCCCCGGAAGCCCAGGTGGTCGAGACTCTGAAGGGCGAGAATCTGATCGGGCTGCCGTTCCACGGTCCCCTGGAGGATCTTCCCGCGCAGCGGGAGGTGAACCGAACCACCGTGGCCTGGGACATGGTGTCGGACGAGGAAGGCACTGGTATCGTCCACATCGCCCCGGGTTGCGGCGCCGATGACTATCAACTGGGACAGGAACTCGGTCTGGACATCATCGTGCCCATAGACGAAAACGGTTATTTCACGGGCGACATCGGTCCGCTCGCCTCGACCCATGTCCGGGAATCGGCCGATGGCGTCCGGCGGGAACTGGAATCCAGGGGCGTGCTGTTCCGCTGGGAAGACTACACGCACCGTTATCCATTCTGCTGGCGGTGCAAGACTCCGCTGGTCTTTCGCCTCGCCGATGAGTGGTTCATTTCCGCGGACGAAATCAGGGAACCGATGAAGCGGGCCGCCGCGACGGTTCGGTGGGTTCCCGAATACAGCGGGCTCCTGATGCAGGACTGGCTGGACAACATGGGGGACTGGTGCATATCTCGCCGCCGTTTCTGGGGTCTACCCCTGCCCTTCTATTCCTGTGGGAACTGCGATCACGTCAACGTAATCGGCAGCACCGTCGAATTGCGGGAGCGGGCCGTGAATCCCGCCCTCGTCGATGAACTGCCTGAACTTCACAGGCCGTGGATCGATGAGATCGAAATCACCTGTGAACGGTGCGGTGAGGCCGTTCGAAGGGTAACCGAAGTCGGCGACTGCTGGCTCGACGCGGGAATCGTTCCTTTTTCGACGCTGAACTATCTTCCCGAACACCGAGGGATCGAAGGTGCCATCCGGTCCTCGCGCGGTCCGGAAGCCGAACGGGACAAGGCGGATATCCAGTTTACGGGTACGGATTCCACCTGGGAATCGTGGTTTCCCGCGGATTGGATCACGGAAATGCGTGAACAGATCAGGTTGTGGTTCTATTCCCAGTTGTTCATGTCGGTGACCCTTTACAACCGAACGCCGTTCAAGTCGGTGCTCACCTTCGAAGAGATGCGGGACGAGAACGGGGAGCCCTTCAGCAAGAGTGGAGACAACGCGATCGCCGTGGAGGACGCCACCGGCCGCATGGGCGCCGACGTGATGAGATGGCAGTATGCCGGCGCGCCGCTCAATATGGTCTTCCGCTTCGGATACGGTCCCGCTGAAGAGGTTGCCCGGAAGATGCTGAGGCTGTGGAATGTATACGCATTCTTCGTAACCTATGCCAATCTGCCGGACTGTCCGCCCATTGCCGCTTCCGCCCCGGTATCGGGCCGCAGCGAACTCGACCGGTGGGTACTTGCCCGTCTTCATCAACTGATCCGTCATTGCAACGACAGGATGGACAACTTTGATTCAGCTGCCGTGGTGCGGGAAACCGAGCGGTTCATCGACGTACTCTCCACCTGGTACGTCCGCCGAAGCAGACGGCGATTCTGGAAAAGCGGCGATGACGCGGACAAGCAGTCGGCCATCCAAACGCTCTACGAAGTGCTTGTGACGATGAGCAAGCTGATCGCTCCCATACTTCCTTTTTCCGCAGAAGAACTTTACCGGAGCCTGGTCCCTCCCGTCGATCCGTCGGCGCCCGAAAGTGTCCACCTCAGCCGTTATCCGGAGGTCTCGGAAGATCTGATCGACCCGGAACTTCTGGACGACATGGAAGATCTGATGCAGGTGATTGAACTGGGCCGTGCCGTACGCAACGAAGCCCGCATGAAGGTCCGGCAGCCCGCGTTGCGGCTGTTGGTAAAACCCGCAAGCAACAGGCAGGGCGAAACAATATCACGGCTTCGGGCGCAGATCCTGGAAGAACTGAACGTGAAAGATCTCATCGTGGTCGATAATGAGAATGCCTTCCGCGGGTATGCCGTGAAGCCCGACTTCTCGAAATGGGGTCCGCGCTTCGGCAAGCGGTTGAACGCCGTCCGCCAGGCGCTCGATGCACTGGACGGCGACCAAACTGGCGCCCGGGTTGCAGAAGGCGAGTCCCTGTCGCTCGAGGTGGAAGGAGAGATGGTTACCCTGTTGCCGGACGAACTCGTGGTGGACCGGGTCGACGCGGATGGCCTGGCGGTGATTTCCGACTTTGGATGCACCGTCGCCATCGATACGAGGTTGACCCGTGACCTGTTGCTCGAGGGGTTGATGCGGGATTTTGTCCGTCATGTTCAGAATCTTCGCAAGGAAGCGGATTTCAACGTGAACGACCGGATCACGCTTTTCTACGAGGCCGATGGAGATCTTGCCGAGGCCATAGTCGCCCACGCTGACTACATCAGGAAGGAAACGCTTTCGACGGTCCTCCGTGACGAGCCCGTACCGGCGGATGCTCACGCAGGAGAACTCAAGTTGGGCGGGCATGTCGCACGCATCGGGGTGCTGAAGTAACCCCCGGAACCGCGAAACAGTAAGGCCAGGCCGCGCCGCCGCACTTAATCTTTTCCGAACCCGTACCCGCGAAGACCCCCAAGAAAAGACCAGCCGATGCGACGTACCAAAATCGTTTGCACCGTGGGCCCCTCGATCAGCTCGCCGGAGATGATCCACCGGGTACTCGAGGCCGGCGTCGACGTGTTCCGCCTCAATTTCTCCCATGGTTCTCCGGATGAACACCGGCGCTGCCTCCACCTCATTAGAACCGCCGCGGTAGAACTGGGTAAACCCGTCGCCGTGCTCCAGGATCTGCCAGGTCCCAAAATCCGCATAGGAACGTTCGAAAACGGTCCCGTTCGCCTGGGAGTCGGCGAACGATTCACCCTGACCACGGAATCGGTGCCCGGAGACCATACCAGGGTATCGGTGAACTACGCCCACCTGGCGGGCGAGGTACACCCGGGGCAGCGCCTGCTGCTGGCCGACGGCCTGATCGAGTTGAGCATCGAGGCGGTGGAACCGCCCGATATACGATGCAAGGTGGTCCTGGGCGGATCGTTGTCTGATCACAAGGGCATCACGGTACCGCGCGGGGCAACTGGAATCGCCGCCTTCACCGAAAAAGACCGGGGCCTGTTACTGGAAGGACTCGACATGGGCGTGGACATGGCCGCCCTTTCTTTCGTCCGGAACCGGGACGACGTGATGGGTGCCCGAAGATTGCTGGACAGCCGCGGATCGAACCTGCCCTTGATGGCGAAGATCGAAAAGCCGGAGGCCGTGGATGCCCTCGACGATATCCTGCCGGTTGTCGATGCACTTATGGTCGCGCGGGGAGACCTGGGTGTGGAGATTCCATACCAGGATGTCCCGCTGGTGCAAAAGGATATCATAACCAAGTCGCTGTGCGCCGCGCGACCGGTGGTCACTGCCACGCAGATGCTGCGATCCATGGTCGAAAGTCCCAGGCCAACCCGTGCCGAGGCCGCCGACGTGGCCAATGCCGTGCTCGACGGTTCGGACGCCGTAATGCTTTCGGAAGAAAGCGCCACCGGCGCCTATCCAGTGGAAGCCGTGCGCGCGCTGGCCGCCATCGCGGAGCGCGCGGAGCGAAGGTTGTTCCAGCGAACTCCTTACGGTATCGATGAGCCAGGTGGATTACCCGGTGTTTCCGGGGCGATCAGCCATGCATCCTGCGTACTGGCGCTGGAAGCCGGCGCGAAGGCCATAGTCTGCTGCACTCGATCGGGACACACCGCCCGCGTAGCTGCTAGACACCGCATCAGCGTTCCTATCATCGCGGTCAGTCCGGAGGAAACAACCGTCCGGGGGCTCGCCCTGGTCTGGGGCGTCAAACCCGTTCTGTGCGATGAGTTCGATACTACGGACGGGATGATACAAACTTCCCTCGACGCGGCCCGCGGAGCAGGGGGCCTTGGACCAGGCGATCGTATCGTCATCGTTGGCGGATCGCCGGCGGCGGGTCCCGGCCACACGGATTTCCTGCGAGTTGCCGCAGTGCCCTAGCGCATCGTGAGCATCGGCCATCCTGCTTCTGGCCACCTTCAACGGTCTCTTGCAGATTTCGATTCGACCTGTTGTTCGCGGTCGTATGGCGTTCCCAGGCCCGTCCAGCACAGCGAAGTCATCCGGCAGTACCCATCGTCCTTGTAATATAGAGATTCTGATCTATATTTCTTATCCATGATCTCACGCCTGGTCCGAAGTCACATTGAAACCCTGCTTCGTTCCCACCCTGTCGTGGTAGTCGTTGGACCCCGCGGCGCTGGAAAATCCACCACAGCCCGTACTTTCTCCGATCTTTGTTTCAACCTGGAACGCGACGAAGATGCCGAACGGCTCGACTTCCTGTGGGAGGACTGCATGGAGAGCGGCCGGGTCGTGGTGCTGGACGAAATGCATCAGCGGCCGGAACTTTTCCTGCGATTTCGCGCGGTGCTCGACGAGCATCAAAGAGGCAACGGACGGTTTCTGATCACGGAATCGTTCAGATCCTCGATGATCGATGTCCTGGGCGGCCAAGCTGCGGTCTGGCCGCTGTCGCCGCTACTCGTCCACGAATTGGAAACAAGCCAGCACGACAGGCACTGGCGTCAAGGCGGGCATCCAGAATACTGGAACAACGAAGATCCTTTTCCCATAGGACAGCAGCGATATCTCGACCGAATGATGCAGCGTGATCTGCCCAACGCGGGACTGGCCGTCCCACCGAGGACCACCCAGCGCCTTTTCAAGATGCTGGCATCCCTGCATGGCACGATTTACAATGCTTCGCGCATCGCGAAGAGCCTGGGCGTGAGTTACCACACGGTGAACAGCTACGTGGACTATCTCGAACGGGCAGGTCTGATCCGTTTTCTGCCCGCCGCTCGTCTCGAACTTCGGAAAAGGCTGGTGAAGAGCCCAAAGCTGTATTGGCGCGACAGCGGATTGCTTCACGCCCTGGCTGGTTTAGACGGCGGAGATGATCTTTTCTCGAAGCCATGGGTCGGAGCCAGTTGGGAAGGTTGGATTATCGAACAGATTGTCAACCGGATCGAAGCCGGGGGAGAGCGTGTGGAAGCCTGTCATTTCAGCACCAGCGACCACTATACCCTGGACTTGCTGCTCGATTTACGCGGGAAGCGCTGGGCGATCAATACGACCATAAGCAGTTCACCCTCGGTTGAAATGATCGGCGGTCTGGCCAGTACGGCCAGGATGGTCGGCGCTGACCATGCGGTGTTGGTCAGCCGAACCCGTAAACCCAGGGAACAGGGCAGTGTGGTTTCCCTGGGCCTTTCACATACCTTGAATCTGCTGCTGGATAGAAGCGAGTCGCCATGACCCCCGGCGGACTGACTGCCGTAGACTGGACCATCATCTTCGGATATGCCCTTGCGACCATAGCGCTGGGCTACTACTACAGCCGCAGGCAAAGCACCGTCAGCGAATACTTCACCGGCGGTGGACGCATGCCGCCGACCTTGATCGGCTTTTCGCTGTTCGCCACGCTGCTGAGTACCATCTCCTACCTGTCCATTCCCGGCGAGGCCATAGGCAAGGGGCCGGTGTGGATACTCAATTACCTCACGATACCGCTCATATACCTGGTTGTGGGCTACGGACTGATTCCGGTCTACATGCGTACGCGTGTGACGAGCGCCTATGAGCTCCTCGAGGCCAAGCTGGGCGTGGAAATCCGGCTGATGGGCGCGGTGATGTTCATCCTTTTAAGACTGGTATGGATGGCCCTCCTGATCTACCTGTCCGCCAAGGCCATGACCGTCATGCTGGGCGTGGGCGATAACTGGATCCCCGTCATTACTCTGGTTACCGGCCTCGTCGCGGTGATCTACACTTCAATGGGGGGCCTGCGGGCAGTCGTGATCACCGATACGCTGCAAACCCTGCTCATGTTTGGGGGCGCAATTCTGGTCATTGTCACGGTAACCATGCATTTCAAGGGCTTTGGATGGATGCCGACCGTCTGGCAGCCCCACTGGGACGAACAGCCGGTTTTCAGCCTGGATCCGTCCGTACGTTTGACCGTGATCGGTTCCATGTTAGCCTCGATGACCTGGGCCATCGCCACGGCCGGGGGAGACCAGACCGTGGTACAGCGATTCATGGCGACGACCGACGCCCGTGCCGCCCGGCGATCCTACCTGACCCAGCAGTTGGTGGGGCTTTGTATCGGAGTCACTCTGTGGTTCGCGGGTTTTGCGCTACTCGGTTTCTTCCAGGCCCAGCCCGACCTGCTGCCCGACAGCGCCGATCGGAACGGACAAGCGGACCATGTATTCCCCCACTACATCGCTTACTACCTTCCGCCCGGCGTATCCGGGTTCGTGGTGGCCGCCATGTTCGCGGCCGCCATGTCGAGCCTGGATTCGGGGGTAAACGCGATCACGGCGGTGGTTTCGACCGATTTCATCGATCGGTTTCGGAAGACGCCCGTTGCCGAGAAACAGCTGACGAGAACGGCGAAGATCCTCGCGTTCATCATCGGAGCCGTCGTCGTTGGGGCGAGTTCACTGATGGAATTGGTGCCGGGCAACATCACGGCAGTGACCAACAAGACTTCGAACCTGTTGACGACACCCATATTTGCTTTGTTCTTTTTTGCGCTATTCGTACCTTTTGCCCGGCCGGCCGGTGTCGTCGCGGGTGCGGTTTGCGGCATCCTGACCGCCTCGTTCATCGCGTTTTCCGGCCCTTTATTCGGCATGCTGCCCGATGGGAACGACCCGGTCAGTTTCATGTGGATCAGTCCGGTAGCCCTGGCAGTAAACCTGGGTATCGGCACGTTGGTCAGCTGGATACTGGCCAGGAACGGGAACGCCTCCAGGAGTCCTTAACAGGTATACAGGCGGACAAATCCGTGTCAGGTAAACAGGTGCGGGCGTCCGTTATCCAGGGAAAACATGATTGTGCAACAAGAAAAAGAACTGACACGGTTGCAGACGGCACGCGGTATGCGCCTGTGGAACGTAAACGGCATGCTGGAATCGGTCCATTCAGCCATTACCACGGGTGTTTACACCACGGGATACGCGTTGCACCTGGGCGCGTCCAGCGCCATGATCGGTTTCATCTCCGCGTCCATATCCATCGGCCAACTGCTCCAGGCGTTTTCACCGCTGCTCATCGAACGTCTGCCGCGGCGCAAAACGCTTTGCCTGTTCGGCAACGGCATCAGCGCATCCCTCTGGCTTCCGGTGGCCTTCATCCCCTTTCTCTTTCTGGATGCATTTCAGCTGTTGGCGTTAATGGGCTGTATCGCCCTCTCCAAGGCGGCCATGGCCATGGTTTCACCGGCGCGCCAGTCCTGGTTGACGGACCTGGTTCCCGACGGACTACGCGGACGCTTCGTCGCGCGTCAACGCAGCCTCACGGCCGCCGCCGGACTGATCACGTCAGTCGGTGCGGGTCTCTTTCTGAGTTCGTATCCGTCCGGGGATTCACAGGAAGGGTTCAGCATAATCTTTATCGTGGCCGTCGCCTTTTCCGGTTGTGCTGTCTGGGCGTGGTCACGCATTCCCGAACCTCCTAAAAGCCAGGGAAAGGCCATCCCATCGAACCAGCTTCTACGGCTCCCGTTTGGTCATGGACCGTTTCGCAGGCTTATGTTCGTTGTTTCGGGCCGGCTGCTCATCGCGCAGATCGCCGCGCCCTTCTTCACCGTATACATGTTGCGGACGCTTGAGATTTCCTATGCGCAGATCGCGGTTTTCTCGGCCATGCAGACCATTGCCACGATCATAATGAATCCCTTCTGGGGATACCTGGCGGACAAGTACGGTTACAAGCCGGTCATGTCCCTTACCGCCGCGGGGCTCGCCCTTTTCCCTCTGGGATGGGGATTCGTTACCCTGGACAACTACTGGATCATGGTGCCGCTGGTTCAGATCTGGGGAGGCAGCATGAGTGCGGGCTGGGGCACCGCCCGGTTCAATCTCATGGTTAACACTGCTCCGGGAGTCAACCGCTCCGCGTTCCTGGGATGCTACGCCGCGGTATCGCGGGCAGGCGCGGCCTGCGGCGCCGTTCTGGGCGGAATAGCCGCCGATCTGTGCACGGCCATTCCAGCCATTTCTCTTTTCGGACACACCATAGCCGGCCTGCAGTACCTTTTTCTGCTTAACGGGGTGTTGCGGATTTCCTACATGGGCGTGCTGGCCCGCGTGGTCACCGATTCGCGGGTTTCTCCACGCGACGTGATCAACCACGTACGCAAGGGGAATCCCATCGCGACCCTATGGCACCTGGTGCGCATGGGTAAATCCGGTAATCCTACTGTCCGGGCGCGGGCCGCCCGCGAACTGGGTCAAACGGGTAGCCACCTGGCTGTCGACGAACTGATCGCATTGCTCAATGACAGCGATCGAGACGTGCGTCGGGAGGCGGTGCAGTCCCTGAGCAGGATCGGCGACGAAGAGGCCGTCAACCCGCTCCTCGAATGCGTGGGAAGCCCTACGTCGGACATCGCCGAAGAGGCTGTGGAGGCCCTGGGCGCGGTACCGTCGTCGTTCAGCCTCAATATCCTGGTTACATTGCTGAACGATGAAAGGCCTGGAATACGGAGAAGCGCTATTATCGCCCTCGACCGTATCGGAGACAGCCGCACAGAAACGGCCCTTGAAGCGCTGCTCGTTCATGAGCATGACCCGGCGATCGTTCAGTCGGCCATAGAAGTGCTGGCGAAGATGGGCAATACCAGTATACTGCCGCGCCTCCAGGATCTCATCCGGACCAGCGAGACCAGCCTGGAGCGGCGCGTGCTGGTGATGTCGGCAGGCCATCTCCTGGACGCCACGGATTTGTTGTACCGGCTGCTTCAGGCCAGCGAGATGGACCAGGACCGGTCGACGGCCCGGGTATTCCGTTCCATCCGCCGGCAACTCGGAGGTTGGGCGGGTATAAGCAAGGAATCAAGGGACGAGTATACCGCAGCCATCGACCGTGCTCTGAACGCCTTCGAGCGTCAACATACAAACCAGATGTTGACACACCTGCTCGAGGTCTCCCGGGTCATCGTCCGGGAAGCGCATCCGGATACGCTGGATGCGGATCCCGTTGACACTGTTGCCCCAGGTGGTGTTGCATCAGGATTGGACGATATAGATCTGGCGTACAGGGTCCTGGCGGAACTGGAAAGCGAAGGGGAGAAAAGGCCACTGCACGCCGAGGAGAGGCTCCTGGCGGTAGTGGCGTTTCAACGTATTGCGGATATGGGTATCGAGTGAACGATCAGGACTTCTTCGCCTTCCATGCTTCGTATTCGGCGAGGGTGTTTTCGTCGGGCGGATACACGCCGATAATGCTGTGACCCTGCTGGATCTTGTGCAGAATGAATGCTTCGCGATCCTCCTGCACCACGGCCTTTTCTGCAACCTCTTCGGCCAGGTGGCGAGGAATCACCACTACGCCCTCGGCGTCTCCCACGATGATATCGCCGGGGAATACGGCTACGCCACCGCAGGCTACGGGTCGCTGAATATCACTCGGATAGTGTGCACTCTTGCTGTTGTGCGCATTCATGCTCCGCGCGAAAGCGGCCATTCCCGTGTCCACGATGGCCGGGGTGTCGCGGAATGCACCGTCGCTCACAACACCCACGGCGCCGCGTTGCTGAATCCTAGTGGCGAGGATATCCCCCATGATTCCGGCGCGGGTGTCGCCGCGGGCATCGATCACGAGCACCTCGCCTTTTGAGATGCGTTCGATGCCGATACGCTGTACGTCAGTCAGATTATCGACAGGCACATGGGTAAGATCTTCCCGGCCGGGTATGTACCTCATGGTAAAGGCGGGGCCCGCCATACGCACGCCTGGATCGAGCGGAGTGACGTCTTGCATAAAAGTATTCCACAAACCGTATTGCGTGAGAACGGACGTCAGCGTGGCGGTACTCGGGATAAGGAGCGATTCGAGCATTTCGGCTGATGGGGCATCGTGTTCTGACATGTTGATGGGTTCCTTATCTAAGATTTGTGCAATGTACGCTAAGGCAGTGTACGCTCTGCCCGTGGGATAGCCCCTGCTCAGATTCTTCTGTTCAGTTATTCGGTCCTGTGCTTCCAAGTTCATTCCGGGTTCTGGTCTGTATCAATCCGGTTGGTTTCATCCCGATATAATCGTCGGGCGGCCTACTATATAGCCCCCGATCAGGAGAGTCAATGGGAAAACAAGGAAATGGACAGATCAAACGAAAGACACCAGATCGGTCGAGGATATCTTTTCCTGCCGGGAAGATCTACTGGTCTTCACAACATTTCCATTGTCGGGTCGGATCGGTAAAAGCCGCCACGGTATCGACGTAACCTCCGGGCGATCCCGTGTCGAAGTGATCCCCCTGGATTTCGAGGGCGAAGTAGGACCGTTTCGCGGCCAGCGCGGCCTGTGCGTCGGTCAGCTGCAATTCTCCTGTAGCCGCGGCACAGTCCCGTTCCACCTGCTCCAGGCAGGAGAAGAGATCCGGCGTCATGGCATGCAGACCGAACCAGCACAGGTACACGTCCTCTGGGAATCCATCCACGCTCAGATGTTCTTTTGCGTAATTGATTTCCGGTTTTTCCACCACGGTGTCTACCGCGTAGAGTTCATCGGACAGGTGAACACGACGTCCGGTAATGGTTCCGAAGTACTTCAGGGATTCGGCGGTCTTGCGGATGACGCCGGAAACCGGCGCCTGCAGTTCTGCGAAGGCGTCCAACAACTGGAGCGCGCAGCATCGTCCCTCCCTGCTCAGGTACAGGTGGTCGCCGAGCATGATCAATGCGGGTTCGTCACCGGTCCATGATTTCGCGCACAGAACGGCGTCGCCGAGGCCGCGGGGCGGGTTCTGGGAGACATAGGACAGCCTGTCTGACAGTTCACCCGGAAACCGGGCTGCCTCAAGCAGGTCCTGCCGGTCGCCGATCGCCGATCTCAGGTGGCCGGGCGTAGGCGAGAAGTAATCGCGAAACAGTTCCTCGTCTTCCGGTGCGGTCACCAGGCAGATTTCTTCGATGCCCGCGTTGACCGCTTCCTCGACGATCAGTTGCAACACGGGCCGTACCAGCCCCCTGGAGTCAACGATGGGAAACAGCGCTTTGCGCACCGCGCGAGTTGCCGGCATCATGCGAACCCCGTGTCCCGCGAGGGGAATGATGGCCTTTCGAATGCTTTTCAACCGCAGATAGCTCCTCTGTCCCGGCCGCGACGGACTCAGGTTACACGGTAGACAAGGTGTCCGAACTCGAGGGCGCCGGGAGAAGTCCCCGTAAAGAGTTCAGCCGCGATACCGGTCTTTTCGCCGTAGCGTACAAGCAGGCGCTCAAGGTGGTCAAACATGCCTTCGCTTCCGACGACAGCCACCGTACCACCGGCTCCTCCGCCGGTAATCCTGGCACCGTAAAATCCCGCCTCCACGCCCAGTTTCCGTATTTCCCCGACGATCCAGGCAGTTTCGGATGAGCCGAGCCCGCATCGGTGGGTGTAACTCCAATCCGAGGCATACATCAGCCTGCCCGCACTTTCAAGATGCCCTGCTTCTCCCGTACTGCACGCCGATCTTAAGTGTCGGGTGAAATCCAGCACTCTTCGGTGTTCGTATACAGGGTGCTCCACGCGGCTGCGAACCTTGTAGGAAACCCCGGGATCGATGGTCGTCACGGGATCCGGCGTGCTTCCATAACGCCGCTTGAACGCCCGGCCCGTGATGCTCGATGGCAGTACATGCCGGTAGGATTCCACGAATTCGTTCATGGATATGTTGCACAGGTAACCGCCGTAAGGGTCATCCGCGGTTCCGTTACTGGACCGCAAGTAGTCCTGAATGATCGCCAGGCCCATGAAGGCGCCGATTCTGGCATTGGTATATCGTGTTCCCTTGATCTGGCGCCTGACGCCGGAGCTGATCCCGATGAGATGTACCCCGGATGGAACCTGAAGATGTTCGCGGACAGTATGGGGCTGGCAGAGGAGGGACAGCAGACGCCCCCGGCTTCCCAGTGCGGAAGTGACCTGGTCCATGATGCCGCAGGCTGCGCCGGCAACCTGGTTCTCCACCATCTGGGACAGGACGGCAAGGGTCATTCCATCCAGCGCGATCCCGTACAACAGTTTCAATCCGTACATGGCGGCGATTTCCAGCGCGGCCGACGAGGATACGCCCACCCTCAGCGGGATGTTGCTCACCAGTACTATCGTGGCGCCGTGGGGGAAACGATCTATGAATCCCTCCCCTTGCAACACGCTGAAAGCCCCGGCTACGTAAGCCGCCCAGGCCGTGGCCGGCTCCCGGGAGAATCTTCTGCGCAGCGACGCGTAGTCCACGGAAGGTGCGTCGGGCGCAAGCGCTTCGAGCGACAGGGTGACGTCCGGCGTCAATCCCAGCCCGTCCACACCCGCGCTGTGAATGACCACCTTTCGGTCGTCCCGGGCCTGGATGCCCAGCATAACGGCCCGGTCCAGCGTCATTTCGCAAACCAGCGAACCACTGTAGTCCGCAATGCCGCCCATGCAATCCAGCCGCGCGGGGGCGCGGACTACAAAAACCGGCTTGTTCTTCGCAAACCGCGATCCCAGCGCTCCGTATCTGCTGTCTTCGTCACAGGCCAGGGCCTTTTCGAAGGATTCGACGTCGTCGAGCCTAGTTTTACGGTCAGTCAGACATTCCAGCATATCCGGCAATCCTGCGGGATTTCCCCGCGTTGAAACAGGATGAAAACGATCCGCCATAATATAGCGGACCACCCTGGAATCACAACGATTCTTTCCCTGTGAGTACATTCCCGGGGCCCGGCTGGCGCCAGGATTCTATTGACAGTCTTTCCCGGCGAAGTGTATTATGATAGCGCTCTGCTCGCCGTAGTTTCCAAATGGATGAAGCAAGCTGACTACCCCGAAGAAAGTCCTCCTAACACGGCCGTTTGGGAACGTTGAATGAACCTCGCTGGCGAATTGAATCCCGCTCAAGTCAAGGCTGCGACTTATGTCGACGGACCGTTGCTCGTGCTTGCCGGCGCCGGGAGCGGCAAGACACGCGTTTTAACCTACCGGATCGCCTTCCTCGTTGAACATCTCGGCATAGATCCCTATCATATCCTGGCCGTCACGTTCACCAACAAGGCGGCCTCGGAAATGAAAGACCGGATCGACCGTATGCTCGGTCAGGGCGACGTCCCCCAGTGGGTAGGTACGTTTCATTCCCTGTCCGCGAGGATTCTCCGCCGCGAGGCGGAAACCCTGGGTTTTCGCCGCGATTTCGTGATCTACGACAGCGATGATCAACTGGCCATGATCCGGCGGGTGATGAAGGACCTGGAGATTTCCGAAAAGCGCTTCGCACCGAAGGCGGTACAAAGCTATATCAGCGGAGCCAAGGACCAGCTCGTTTCGGCCGGTGAGTACAAGGCGCAGAATAACGATTTCTTCGAACAGCAGGTGGTATCCCGGGTTTATGAAGTGTATCAGAAAGCCTTGGAAGACTGCAACGCGCTGGATTTCGACGATCTCATCATGCGGCTGGCGGTTGGGTACGCGACGCACCCGAACCTGCTGGACCGCTACCAGGAGAGATTCCAGTATATCCTGGTGGACGAATACCAGGATACCAACCGCGCACAGTACGAATGGATCAACCGGCTGGCGCGGAAGTACCGGAACCTCTGCGTGGTGGGAGATGACGACCAGTCCATCTACGCCTGGCGCGGTGCGGACATACGCAACATACTCGAATTCGAGAAAGACTATCCAGAAGCGCACATCGTCCGGCTGGAACAGAACTACCGGTCCACCCAACTCATCCTGAAGGCGGGGAACGCGGTCATCAAGAATAACAAGGGGCGCAAGGGCAAGGAATTGTGGACGGACAACCCGTCCGGGGAAAAAATCGGCATCGTCGAGACAATCGACGAACGGGACGAAGCCCGGTGGATAACCCGCAAGATCCAGGTAACCCGCGCCGACTCAGACCGGCCCCTGAGAGATTACACCCTGCTCTATCGCACCAACGCGCAGTCGCGGACCCTGGAAGATGAATTGCGGCGGGCCGGACTGCCCTATGTCATCGTCGGCGGGGTCCGATTCTACGAAAGGATGGAAGTCAAGGACGTCTTGGCTTACCTTAAGATCCTGGTAAACGGCAGGGACGTCATCAGTTTCCGCCGGATGGTCAATACGCCCGCCAGAGGACTGGGCGCCGTCAGAGTGGGTCGCATCGAGACCCTGGCATTCGAGCGTGGAATCGACTACGTCGAGGCGCTGCATCTTGCCGGCGAGGCGGGACTGTCGGGTGCGGCAGCCCGCGCCGCAGTTGATCTCGGGGAGTTCCTGCTCGGTCTGCGTGCGCGGTTGGATGAGATGTCGGGAGCGGAAGCGGCCAGGCGTCTCCTCGAAAAAACCGGGTACCTGCGGGAACTGGAGATGGAAGCCGCCAAGAACGTGGAGGCCGAGGTCAGGGTGCAGAACGTGAACGAACTCATGGCCGCCCTGGAAGAGGCGACCGAGCGGCCGGAGGGAGGCAAGGAGGTTGCCGGGCTGGACGATTTTCTCGAGGAGGTGGCCCTCGTCACCGATATAGACCGCTGGGACGAATCCGTGGACTGCGTCACCCTCATGACCCTGCATAACGCCAAGGGGCTGGAGTTTCCCATTGTCTTCATCACGGGCATGGAAGATGGACTGTTTCCCATATCCCGCGCCATGGAAAGTCCCATGGACCTCGAGGAGGAGCGGAGACTGTGCTACGTGGGGATAACCCGCGCACAGGAACGGCTGTACTTGACCCACTCCAATCTGCGCCGCAGGTACGGGGGTGCGACCATGTCCCTGCGATCCCGGTTCATCGACGAGATCCCCGACGAATACGCTACCCATGAGAGTGCCGGCCGCAATTACTCGCGGACTTCGTGGAAACAGGAAAGAACGTCCTCCGACTCACCACCTTTCGAGGACGACGGATCTGCTCCCCGCATTGTGCAGACGCCGATGGGCAGGGTACGGATCTCACAGGGCCAGGACGTGAAACACCCTGTCTGGGGCAAGGGGCGCATCATCCAGGTTGCGGGAAGCGGGGACGATCTGAGGGCGACCATCCGGTTTTCCGATACGACCAAGAAGGTCATCGTCAAGTACGCCGCGCTGGAGATGATATGAACGGGCGCTTGTTGTCAAATGGCGTCAGGCAAAGGGGCAGGCCATGACAGTTTCCATAGAGGATGTAGATCATGTCGCGGCGCTGGCCCACCTGAAGTTCTCGGACGACGAACGGGAACAGTTGGTGGACCAGTTGAACGCCATACTCGCGTACATGGAAAAACTCAATACGCTCGACACGTCCGGTGTTGGGCCGACCTCTCACGTATTGAACCTGAAAAACGTGTTTCGCAGTGACGACGTCGAAACTTCATTGTCCCAGGAAGAAGCGCTGCGGAACGCGCCTTCTTCTGATCGGGGTCATTTCACGGTACCCAAGGTAATCTGAACACGAGATGGGATCCGATACCCAGAGAATCACGGGTCTCATACCGGCCCGATATGCTTCGACGCGTTTCCCCGGCAAGGCGCTGGCGACCCTGCTGGGCAAACCAATGATTCAGCATACATACGAGCGAGCCAGCCGGGCGCGGTGTCTGACCGATATATTCGTCGTGACCGACGACCGTCGTATCGCGGACGCGGTACAACGGTTCGGCGGCGAACCGATCATGACTTCTCCCGACCATCCCAGCGGTACCGACAGACTGGCCGAGGCCGTCCAGGAACTGGATACGGACGTCGTTGTCAACATACAGGGTGACGAGCCGCTGATCACCCCCGGGGCCATAGAGACCGTGGTAGAGCCGTTGATCGAAGATCCGGCCGTGCCCATGACTACCCTCGCGCACCGCATTACCCGGCCGGAAGACCTGCTCAACCCCCACATGGGGAAGGTCGTATTCGATAAACGGGGGTTGGCGCTGTATTTCTCGCGGTCACCGTTGCCCTGGCCCGGCGAGGACATGGACGAAGTATACCTGCGTCAACACAGGTACTTCAATACCGTGGGGCTATATGGCTACCGCCGTGACTTTCTGCTCACCTTCGCCGCGTTGAAACCGACGCCGCTGGAGCAGATCGAACGGCTGGAACAAATGCGGGCGCTTGAACATGGATATCGTGTCATGGTGAGACTAACCGATTACGCGCCGCTCGGAGTCGACGTACCGGAAGACATGGTAAAGGCGGAAAGAAGGCTGGCCGCGGAGGAAGCGCCATCATGAAAGAGGTTGCTGTCGGCGACGTGGTAATAGGGGGGAGAAGGCAGCTGGCATTGATCGCCGGCCCCTGCGTTATCGAGAGCGAAGCCGTTGTCATGGAAACCGTGGAGCACCTGGTCACGGTGACCGACCGCTTGCATATCCCGTTCGTCTTCAAATCATCTTACGCAAAGGCGAACCGTTCCTCGGTCGACTATTACACCGGTCCCGGTTTGCAGGAGGGACTGGGCATTCTCCAGAAAGTTCGAGAAATGGGCGTACCGGTACTTTCGGACGTGCACAGCCTGCAAGAAGTGGATGCGGCCGCTGCCGTCCTCGATATGCTTCAGCTTCCCGCACACCTGTCGATGCAAACGGAACTGACCCTTGCCCTGGCCCGTACTGGCAAGCCCGTCAACGTGAAGAAGGGTCAGTTTCTGGCGCCTGAAGACATGGCGGCCGTCGTGTCCAAGATAGAAAGCGCCGGTAACGACCAGATTCTTTTGACGGAACGTGGCGTCTCCTTCGGATATCATGACCTGGTCGCCGATATGCGGTCGCTGGCCATCATGCGGCGGATTGGCTACCCGGTGGTGTTCGATGCCACCCACGTGGTGCGGCTGTACGGCCGGCCGAGCGGCGACGCAAGCGGCGGTACGCCCGAATTCATAGAACCCCTTGCCCGGTCCGCGGTGGCTACCGGGTGTGACGCCGTCTTCATCGAAACCCATCCCCGTGTTTCAGAGGCACTCTGTGACGCCGCAAGCATGCTGCCGCTGGATCGCCTGGAACCCCTGCTGGTGAGGTTGAAGGCGATCGACGAAGTCGTGCGACCCCACGCAGCACTTTGAAGCGCATCCAGGTGCATCCGTGGCCTCCCTGATTAAAAGCCTTCGAAATACGGCCGTCTATCACGCGGTCCGGGCGTTTATCGCCCTGTTGAACGCGCTGCCGAGGCGAAGCGCGCTCTCGGTCAGTGGTTGGATGGGTGAATTGGCCTACCTGGCCGCGCCGGATGCCAGGCGCCTTACCCTTGCCAATCTCACCCTGGCCTATGGTAATGAAAAGTGCCGCCGGGAGATCAAACGACTGGGCAGAACCGTCTTCAGGGAACTGGGCCGGAATGTCGTGGATGCCGCCCGGCTGCCCAGGGTTACGATTGAAAACGTGGACGACCTGGTCACGATCGAAGGTCTCGAGCACCTGGAATCATCCTATGAGCAGGGGAGGGGCGTCGTCGCCGTTAGTGCACACCTGGGCAATTTCGAGCTAATGGGAAGTCTTCTGGCGCTGAAGGGTTTCTCCGTTACGGTGGTGGCTGCGCCCCTGTTCGATCCGAGACTGGACGAACTTATCCAGCGAAACCGGGTGCGGGGCGGATTGAACGTCGTCAACCGGGACAGAGCCGCATCCGCCGTGTTGCGGGCGTTGAGGAAAGGGCACGTCGTGGGGCTCCTGGTGGACCAGGACACCCGTGGAGCCGGGATCACGGTACCGTTTTTCGGCAGGCCCGCTCGAACGCCTACCGGACCCGCCATCCTGGCCGACCGGGCGGGAGCGCCGATTGTGCCCATGGCCATCCACCGGCAGGCAGACGATACCCACCTGGTAACCATAAGACCCCCGATTCATCCTGCCGGGCGGTCTCCCGAAGCCGTGGAAATGACAACGAGCGCGTATACGGAGGAACTCGAACGGTTTATCCGGAAGGCACCGGCGCAGTGGGTGTGGATGCACGACCGCTGGAAAGCGTCCAGGCAGTCGTAATCAGGGTGTACAGACTGCAACTTGAACTTGCCCGCCCGATCGATTCAAGGTATAATCAGTCATGTCGACTTCGTGTATCTCGCAAGTTTGGTCCTGCCTGAAGTTCCATGATGGTCAGGGGCACGCCGGCTTCTGGCTGTCCTTCCTGTATTTCGCCGTGATTCTGTGTTCAATAGCCTGTCGATCCGTCGACCAGCGCGAAGTGGAAAACAGCCCACCGGATATCCTGCCGGACCAGGAAGCGTGGAATACGACCATTTACCTGAGTCGGGATGGTCGACAGGAAGCCACGGTCAAGGCCGGACACCGCCTGTATTTTACAGATTCAAACGTGACCGTCATGGATGGGGGCATCCACGTTCAGTTCTACGACGAAGACGGTAGCCTGGCGTCGACTCTCGAAGCTGAAAAGGGTGAAATCGACGGACAGACCCATGACCTGCGTGTCAGGGGCGACGTGACCGTCTTCAGCCTGGAGCGAGGTACCCTTGAAACCGATTCGCTGACCTGGGTAAACGCGGACAACCTGATTAAAACGGATGCCGCCGTGCGGTTGACCAGTGAAAGGGACATCTTAACGGGCGAGGGTTTTGAAGCCGACCCGGCCATGCGTCGATGGACCATTCGACGCCAGATCAAAGGCCGGTTTCTACCGGACGCGCAGACGAACTGACACCGCTGACGCAACCCGATTCCATAACCGGTCAGCACGGGAGCTACCCTTGACGTCAAGCCACGATTATGGTATATTATTGCGTAGAGCCGGGACTGTTCAGGTGTTGCTTTCGATCTGCAGTTTCGCTGTTTTCTCCGCTCTGCCGGTAAAAGGGCAAGAGCGCGGCGACCCGGTGCAGATCGAAGAAGCGGGGGTCCTCAAGGCAACCGGCATCGACGAGATTTTCGACCTGTCCGGTTTTGTTCGCCTCTTGCACGGTAGTACCGTTTTGACGAGCGACAGGGTACGCTACGATCGGATGAACGGAATCGTACGATTGATCGGTAACGTGCGCATAGTCCGCGAGGGCAGTACGCTTCGGGCCGACGAGGCAACGTACTACGAGCGCGACCAAAGGGCCGTAGGTACCGGCCGGGTGAGGTTGAACGACGAGACGGACGGGGTGGTGCTGACGGGCGATCGAATGGAATATTCCCATGATCCCCACCGTGCCGTCGCAACGGGTCAGCCGGATATGACCTGGCAACAGGACGATAGCAGGGTCACGATCGCGGGCCAACGACTTGAGTACTACTTCACCGAATCAAACACATTGTTGAAAGCCCTGGCGAAAGACTCGGTGGTCGTGGTGGACGACGGGGAAGGCGTTCGTATTACCTGTGACCACGTCGAATACTTCAAGTCAACGGAAAGCGCCCGTTTCACCGGCGCGCCTCGATTGCTTAAGCGTCATGAAAGCGCCGACAGCGATATCGTGGTAACGGGGAAGGGCATGACCTATACCTTCGGCGAACGAACCGCCGAGGTGTTCGATTCGGTTCGTGTTGTCCGAGGACCGCTGGAAGGGACGTGCGATACCCTGCGGTACGACAGCGAAGGCCAGAAGATCGATTTGCTCAGCAATCCGGTGATCCGCAGCGCCTTCAGCGAGATCAGTGGTGAACGGATCGTCCTGGAACTGGTTGACGGCAAGGTTTCAAGGGCCGTGGTCACCGGACAGGCCACCGGTTCGTACGCCGCCGGAAACACGGACGGGACGCAGCGGAGCACCATAGAGGGCCGAAGCATGGTGGTAGACTTCAAGGGCGAATCGGTTAAGACGATAACCGCTTCAGGAAACGCGGTAAGCACTTATAATCCCTCTACGCTAGAAAGCGGACCGTCCGGTCACAATGTCGTCCGGGCAAAAGAGATCGTGATCGAACTGGATGGGGGCGAACCGGTCAAAGTGAGCGCGGAGGGCGGAGTAAACGGAACCTATCTCTCCCCGGAAGGCGAAAACTGAAACCGTTGAAAATGGAGGGTTCGTGCAGTGCCTGCTAGCTGAGAACCTGGTAAAATCATATCAAAAACGCCGCGTCGTTGACGATGTGAGCTTACGCGTAGACCAGGGCGAGGTGGTCGGCCTGCTCGGTCCCAACGGGGCAGGGAAGACCACCTCGTTCTATATGATCGTCGGTATGATCAAACCGGGATCCGGCCGTGTGCTCATCGATGACACGGAAACCGGGAAGAGAAGGGATATAACCCGCTGGCCGATGTACCGTCGTGCGCGCGGAGGGATTGGCTACCTGGCCCAGGAACCGTCGATCTTCCGCAGGATGACGGTGGAACAGAACCTGATGTCAGTTCTGGAGACACTGCCCATGACCGGCAAGGCAAGGCGCCAGAAGATGGAGGACCTGCTGGAGGATTTCGGCATCGCGCATCTAGCCAAGCACAGGGCCTATACCCTGTCGGGAGGCGAACGAAGGAGAACCGAGATCAGCCGCGTGCTCGTCAGCGAACCGAAGTTTATTCTGCTCGACGAACCCTTTGCCGGGATCGATCCAATCGCGGTGGAAGACATCCAGGAAGTCATTGGGCGCCTTAAGGAAAGGAAGCTTGGTATTCTGGTGACGGATCACATGGTCAGGGAGACTCTACAAATAACGGACAGATCCTATATTATGGCTGACGGACGCATTTACCTGTCCGGAACGGCCGAAGATCTGGCCGGTGATCCCGAAGCGCGTCGCATTTATCTCGGCGAACGATTCCGCCTGGAATAACCGGAAGAAATCCCCATGGAATTTCAACTTCAACCACAGACCAGACAGCAGTTTTCTCCCCAGTTGATGTATTCGCTCAAACTGCTGCAGTACACCACGGTGGAACTCGAGCAGGAGATCAAGGAGAAAATCGAAGAGAACCCGCTGCTGGAACTGGACGAAGATACGGGCGAATCCGGCGAATCCGGCGAATCCGGCGAACCAGAGGATGAATCTGGAAAGGAAACGCTGGCAGAAGAGTCCGTCTCCCAGCGTGAGGACGACACGGAAGAGTTGACTCCGTATAGTGGTAAAATCGACTGGGATGCCTATTTACAGGACGGCATGCACAATCAGATGGATTCCCGCGAGGAAACCGAAAAAAAAGAAGACCAGAATATCCTCGAAAGAGAGGGCAAATCCGGCGTAACGCTGACCCAGCATCTCGCTGAACAGTTTCATCTACTCGAACTGTCAACTCGTGACCGGGAAATCGGTGAATACCTGATCGGCAATCTGAACGACAGCGGTCTGCTGGATGTCCCGCTGCTGGATCTCGCTCTGGAGTCCGGCGTTCCCTTCGAAGAGGCGGAACGGGTTCTGAAGATCGTGCAGACACTGGAACCTACCGGCGTAGGCGCGCGGGATCTTCGCGAATGCCTGTTGTTGCAGCTGGATGCACTGAACTTGCGCGAATCGCTGGCGTACACGTTGATATCGGATCACTGGCGTGACGTGAAGCAACGGCGCATCGCGGCCATTCGAAAAAAGGTCAAGACTACCCAGGCAGAAATAGGGGATGCCATTGACGTGATTGCTGGACTCAACCCCCATCCGGGTCTGGCCATAAGCGACGGATCCGTCATTTCCATTTATCCCGATCTTGTTGTCGAAAAGATGGAGGGAGAATATGTCGTTTATCTCAATGACCGCAACCTGCCCAGGGTACGGGTCAGCCGTGCCTACCAGGCTATCCTCAACCGGAGTGAGCATTCCACCGAAGAAGACCGGTGTTACGTCCGGAAAAAGCTGACCGATGCCAACCACTTCGTGAACTCCATAGAACAAAGGCGTTCGACGCTGTTGAAGGTGACGAATTACATTGTAAAAGCGCAGCACATGTTCCTGGACGGGGGCCTGGCCTACCTCAGACCGATGATTCTGCAGGAGGTTGCCGACGAGGTCGGCTTGCATGCGACGACCGTCAGCCGGGCTACACAGGGAAAGTATATACAGACGCCCAGGGGGATATACGCGCTCAGGTTTTTCTTTGATGGCAGGTTGAAAAAAAGGGCATCGAAGCATTCAGAGGGAGCCCATTCAGGCCAGTTGGCTACAAAGACGGTCAAAAACCGAATTGCTCAGATCATCCAGGAAGAAGATGCGTGCGCACCGCTGAGCGATCAGGCGATCGAAGAAATACTGCGATCGAAAGAAGGTGTGCAGATTAAAAGGAGAACCGTAGCGAAATACCGTGAAAACCTGGGTATACCTATCGCGCGGATGCGCAGAAGAATTTAACCCGTTTGAAATCGCATCGAAGGGAGGCGACCGTGCAGAAAACCATGACAGCCCGCCATTGCGACTTGGCAGACCCGTACAAGGAGCATGCGGATAGAGAAATGGATCGCTTAAACCGTTACGGTGACAACATCATAAGCGCAGATCTTATTGTCTCTCTAGAAAAATACCGATTCATGGTGGAACTGAACGTGCATGTCGGAGGACAAATTCTGACCAGCAGGGAGGAAGACGCCGAGGCCTATACCGCCCTCGATCAAGCGGTCAACAAGATGGAAACCCAGTTGAAAAAGCGCAATGGCAAACTGCACGACCACCGGGTCAGACGCCAGAAGGAGGTGTAGAGGACATGCATCGCATATGGCGTTCACCGGTTCGCGAAGCCGGATGCGGTCCAATCACCCGTGAATGTGACTGACGGCCACGATTTTGCCTATGAAAACCCGCCCACTGCTTATCAAGACGCTGATCGAACAGGAGGATCTGAAACTGTCGCCCCTGACGGGTGAAGCGGGTCTCTCCAAAAGAATTACCAACGCGGAGACGAATCGGCCTGGACTCGCGTTATCTGGTTTCTTCGAACGGTTTTCCAACAACCGGATCCAGATCCTTGGAGAAACCGAATTAACCTATCTTAAAAGTCTGAGCGGGGAACAGCGCCGGGCATCGCTGGTCCGGATGTTTGCCATGGACATCCCCTGTATGGTCGTGACAAAAGGCCTGGATCCGCCGCCGGAACTGACCGAAACCGCCGAACAGTACAGTACCGCCATCCTGGGTACCATCCTGACGACCGATGCCTCCGTTCATTCGCTGATCGAGTACCTGGAGCCCTATTTTGCACCGCTGACAACCGTGCACGGCGCCCTGGTTGATGTGTACGGCGTGGGACTCCTTTTCACCGGACGCAGCGGTATCGGCAAAAGCGAGACAGCGCTGGACCTGGTGGAGCGCGGCCACAGACTGGTGGCCGACGATGTCGTGACCGCATACCGGATGCGGCGCGGCATCATCATGGGCACAAGCAATACGATCACCCAGCACTTCATGGAAATACGGGGTGTCGGGATTATCGATGTCACACGCATGTTTGGAATCCGAAGTATCCGCGTTCGGAAACGAGTCGAGGTCGTGGTCAATCTGGAAGACTGGAACATCGATGGCGACTATGAACGTACCGCGCTTGATGAGAAAACCACGACATTACTGGATGCGGAGTTGCCCTATGTCCGTATTCCGATCAACCCGGGCAAAAACCTCACCGTCGTCGCCGAGGTGGTGGCCCTTCGATATCTCCTTAAGGTCGTGGGCATAAACCCGGCGTCAACGTTGAATCAGCGTGTGCTGGAGGTCATGAAGGAAGGCGAAAGAGTCCGGCATCGCAGGGAAGATTACGAATAGACGTACGACTGGTACGTCGGAATGGAGCGGGCGGCGCTTGGTAAGAAAAACCGTATCCGTAAAAAACAGGAAGGGCCTGCACATGCGGCCGGCGGAGCAGCTTGTCCGGTTGGCTTCCAGGTTTAAGTCGGAAGTCACGCTCGTAAAGGACACCGTACCGGTGAACGGAAAGAGCATCATGGGCGTGATGATGCTGGCTGCGGAATATGGAAGTTTGATTACGATCGAAATAGAAGGACCCGACGAAACGGATGCACTGAAGGCAATATCCGATATATTCGATCAGGATCAGGAGGCGTGATATGGGCGATGAGAACCGCAAACTTATAGGCATACCGGCGTCGCCCGGTATCGCCATAGGCATTGCTTATATCTATAATCGCCGATTTGGAACCGTACAGCAGCGTCCGGTATCTTTTGATAAAGTAGAAGGGGAAATCGAACGGTTCAAGGCCGCGGTTGCCGAAGCGCTAAGTGACCTGACCCAACTTCAGCGGCGTATTGCCGTAGACATAGACCAGGAAATCCTGAAGATCTTCAGTGCCCACCAGGCGGTGCTTGAAGATCCTGAAGTGGTGGAAGTTACCATCGTCCGCATCCGACGGGAGAAGACCAACGCGGAATACATCTTCGATGATGTGATGAGGGGTTGGATTTCCAATTACTCGTCCCTCGAAAACCCCTATTTCCGCGAACGAACCGCCGATTTTGAAGACGTGCTGTACAGGGTGCTGGCGAAACTCACGGGGAAAGCGCGTCCCCCGATCGAGGTCACCGATGGCAAGGTTGTACTCGTTGCCCACAGCCTGTCCCCTTCGGATACCGCCGAAATAGACCGTGACTCGGTCTGCGGCTTTATTACCGACGCCGGCGGACAGACATCGCACACGGCGATCGTAGCCCGAGGCCTGGCCGTACCTGCCGTGGTCGGCGCGAACATCGCCACGCAGGAAATCACCGACGGGATGATGATCATCATCGACGGCAACAGCGGGATGGTCCATCTTGATCCCGATCCTGAAACCATCGGCAGGTACGAGGAAACGCAGTCCCAGTTATCCGTACTGGAGCATGAACTTCGGGGACTTCATGATTTACCGGCGGTTACCCGCGACGGCAGGCGTATAGAACTCTCGGCCAATATCGAATTGCCCGCTGAACTGGATGACGTATTGAATCACGGTGCTGACGGCATTGGACTGTACCGCACCGAGTTTCTTTATCTGGTTCGCAACGAACTGCCTTCAGAAGAGCAACAGACGCAGACCTACCTGAAAATCGCCCGTCGGATGTCACCCCACGCCGTCATCATCCGTACCCTCGACCTGGGGGCGGACAAGATGCCGACTCAGATGCCGGACGAAGCCAATCCTGCTTTGGGTCAACGGGGTATACGACTCTGCCTCAATCGACCGGAAATGTTCAAAGTGCAGCTGAGATCCATCCTGAGGGCCAGTATTGAAGGCAATGTAAGTATAATGTTTCCAATGATATCCGGTTTGCATGAACTTCGGCGCGCAAAAGGGCTTTTTGACGAGGCGCGCAATGAACTGCAGGATGCGGGCGTACCTTTCGATCCCACGATGTCCGTGGGGATCATGGTCGAGATTCCCTCCGCCGCTCTGACGGCCCATGATCTGGCAAAGGAAGTCGATTTCTTCAGTATAGGAACCAATGACCTGATCCAATACACGGTGGCCGCTGATCGGGGCAATTCAAGTATAGCCTCCCTGTACAACCCGTGTCACCCGGCCGTATTGCGGCTGGTCGCGTCCATCATCGACGCTGCGCACGACAACGATATATGGGTAGGCGTTTGCGGCGCCATGGCCGCTCATCCACTGGCGGCCTGTATTCTGCTGGGCCTGGGTGTAGACGAACTCAGCATGAGTCCGATCGATATTCCCGAGATCAAGAGTTTGATTCGATCGTCGGACTACCAGAAGCTCAAGACAATCACGCGTGAAGCGCTGGATCTCCCCACGTCCGAAGAGATTATGCGTTTCCTGAAACCCTATCAGCCCAGAACCGAACTGGATGTATCTGACATGATGCGTATCTAAAGTTTGATCATGTAGATCCTCACCCACCGAAACCCCGCCGAACGCGATTACGGCCATACGATTCAGGGCAGGAGAAGCACCTTGGGCTTAACACAAACAGAATCGACACAGTACAGCGCGCAAGGATACGTGGTAAAACCCGGCTTGCTAGGTCTGGATGACCTGCGGCCCTTGAGAAACGCGTTAAGCGACATCGTTGACCGTGGGGCGACGAGACTGTTTGGCGAAGGCAAACTGTCGAATCTCTACGAGGAAGAGGGATTCGAGACCCGCCTTGCACGTATATACAAAGAATCAGAAGAAGCAGGACAGGTGGTCATGGGCATGGTCATGGGAAGAGGCGGTGGCGGGTTCAGCGGAGAGGAGATGCTGGACCTGTTGCGAAACGAGAACCTGGTCGACTGTGTTTCCGACCTGGTAGGTCCTGATATCGTAGGTGCCTCGGCCTATCGCATACGTCCCAAGATTCCGGAATACACCCGGACGGAAGTGCCCTGGCACCAGGACTCCGGGTACTTCCGGCCCCATTGCGACAGGCACCTGATCGTGACGTGCTGGATACCCCTGGTTGACGCTACCGTGGAAAATGGATGTCTGTACGTGATACCCGACGTTCATAAACGAGGCGTATACCGGCACTATACAGGCGGGCACGGAGGCTACCTGGAGATTCCGGGCGACGAGTTACCCGAAAACAGACCCATACCGGTTGAAATGAAATTGGGCGACGTCCTGTTCATGACCAATCTTACTCCCCACGCTTCCTTCGAGAACCGGACCGATATCGTTCGCTGGAGTGTCGACCTGAGGTATCAATCCATGGACGCACCCAACAACGCGGAGGAAGATCCCGATACGTACATGGCGGAACGGGATCCAGTCACCATGGCCTGTTATCCGAGCGAGGCGGATTTCGTAATCAGGGATTCAAGTCATCCCGAGCGGGAGATTCGTACTCCGGAGGCATTCAGGAAATTGCGGGACAGGTACCATGAAGCGAAACCCTATAATCCGGGCAGAGGCTGGACCCGTCTCAAGGACAAGACTTGAACAGGAACCGCAAGAACGAAACCGCGGGCTAAAGCATGATTTGTAAAGAAAATGAAATCGAAGATCAATCGATCCGGAGCCAGTCATGACACCCAGGGTTTCCCGTTACATGCGTGCGCCATACGCAGCGCCGAACGGTCTGCAGGCCACGGACGAAGGCCTCTGGATCGTAGATCAGCTGACCGATCGCCTGGCGCTCCTGGCCCTTGAAGCTCCTCACGAATACGGAGTATCCCGGATTCTCCGTGAACTTCCCACGGAGTCCTCCAACACCAGCGGGATGTCATTTGGAGAGGGGGGACTCTGGCTCGCCGCGAACGGAGCCGGAGACAGGTGGCGCTTTTCGAAAGAGACCGACGCTCCGGCTGGTAGGGGAGAAATCCTCAAAGTCGACCCCGAGACCGGAGAGACCCTGCTTCGGCGCCCGTTGCCCGCACCCGGCGGGACGCATGGCCTGGACTACGATTTCGTGGAAACGGGTACGATCTGGCTGAGTACGCTCCAGGAGAAAACCCTTACCCAGGTCCTGATTTCGGACTGGTCGGTTAAACGGGTCATTCCGCTGCCTTACGCCGCTGGTCACGGTGTTGTAAGGACCGAAGACGATGCGATCTGGATGGTATTCAAACTGGACCGGGCCATAGCCAAGATGAGTATCGATACCGGAAAGGTGCTCGACGAGATCCATATCGATCCCGGTCATCCGGAGCCTCATGGACTGGCCCGATGTGGAAACGACCTGCTGTACTGCGACGCAATGACCGGTTGGGTAGCAAGGATAGAAGGCGTGTTCGGTTGATATGTTGATTTAACCGGATATCGGCCACACTGCCAACCGCTGGGTCCTGCGTCGAAGCCGCCTACCCCATCACCCCGGAATAGTACAACTTTTCACCCAGGTCCGTCCAACCGCCTACTGTCTTTCGGAAAGAGTTAAAGGACTCGTAGACCTTCCTGCTGTCTTCATCGGTGTCGATCAACTGGGTAATGACTTCGTCCGCATATCCCTTCAGGGTGGAAAGCACGGCATCCGGGAATCTCCGAAGCTGCACCCCTTCTTCGTTGATCAGCTTCTGAAGGTATTCGTTATTCCTGGCGTCGAATTCGGACAGTACCCAATGCGTAGATCGAGCTGCCGCGGTTCGGATCACTGTCTGCAGGTACTTCGGCAGTTCTTCGAAGGCGGTCTTGTTGATCATGAGTTCCGTCACGGTTCCCGGTTCATGCCAGCCCGGGTAGTAGTAATACTGGGCTGCACGGTAAAACCCCATGAGGTAGTCGTGATAGGGGCCTATCCATTCGGTAGCGTCAATGACGCCGCGATCCAGGTTGGTGTATATTTCTCCCACGGGAGACAGAATGGCCGATCCGCCCGCCCGCTTGATCACATCGCCCCCGAGGCCCGGAATGCGCATTTTCAATCCTCGTAGATCGTCTGCGGTGTTGATCTCCTTCCTGAACCAACCGCCCATCTGGAACCCGGTATTGCCGGCAGGCATGGGCACCAGGTTGAAGGGTTCGTAGATTTCCTCCCACAGCTTCAAGCCTCCGCCGCTGTAAAGCCAGGCGGTAACCTGTTGTGCATTCATGCCGAAAGGCACCGATGAGAAGAACTGCGTGGCAGGCGCCTTGCCCGCCCAGTAATATGCGGCGCCGTGTCCCATTTCCGCCACGCCCTGGCTCACCGCTTCGAATCCCTCGAGGGCCGGTATCAGTTCACCACCCGCATACACTGTAATCTTCATCCTGCCCTCGGACATTTCCTCCACCCACTCGGCGAGCATTTTCGCGCTTTCCTGCAGAATGGGCAGGTTGGGTGTCCAGGTCGTGACCATTTTCCATTCGTAGGTTTTATCCGTGCGGATAGCGGGACCGCTGGCCTCCTGTCCCGAACCACATCCAGCCACCAACGCGGCGCCGCCGGCCAGTCCAGCCGTAGACGCCGTTTTCAGGAAATCGCGCCGTTTGATCTTATCCATCCTTGTCCTCCGTGGAACTGTTAAGTATCACATTCGGTTTTCAGTACGCTGCCCAAAGACCAGGAAGCAAGTCCAAAGGGAAGATCCTCCAGCAGGGAACTACATTGTATCAACAAACAGACTGCTGACCGATTCGCCGTTATGGATCCTCCTTATGGTCTCGGCTAGCATCGACGCGACGGACAGTACCACCATATGCGGACGACGCTTGTTTTCGCTGATGGGGACCGTGTTGGTCGTGACGATTTCATCGATATCAGCGCATGCGTCCAGTCGTTCAATCGCCGTGCCACTGAAGATACCGTGTGTGCAGACGACGGATATCCTGCCCACGTTTCTTTCTCTCAATCGTTCGATCAGTTCGATGATGCTGCTGCCCGTCGCGATCTCATCGTCCATGATAATCGCGTTCTTGCTTGAAACGTCGCCTACAATCATGTCGATCACGACCTTTTCATCCGATATGCGGCGCTTGTTACCTGCCGCCACGGGCAACATCAGGAGCCGTGCGAAATGAGCTGCGTTTTTTGCGTTGCCCAGGTCGGGTGAGACGATGACGGTATTGCTCAGATCCCGTTGTTGGAAGTGTTGCGCCAGGATCTTGATCGCGTTCAGGTGATCCACGGGAATACTGAAAAAACCATGTACCTGCGGTTGATGCATTTGCAGCGTGAGGATGCGATTGGCACCGGCCGTACCGAGCAGATCGGCAACCAGGCGCCCCGCGATGGAGATGCGAGGGGCGTCTTTCTTGTCGGACCTGGAATAGGAGTAATAGGGAAGAACCGCCGTGGTGCGCGCCGCGGAAGCCCCACGCGCTGCGTCAAGCATCAGCAGCAGTTCCATGAGGTTTTCCTGCACCGGCGGTCCCAGCGGTTGTATGATAAAAACATCGCCTTCACGGCAGTTTGCGTTCAACTGAACCTGGAGGCAATCATTGCTGAATCGCGTCAGCGTACTGGCTCGCAGCGGCACGTTCAGATTGTGGCAAACCTCCTCCGACAGGGCAGGATGGCAGGAGCCGCTGAAGACCACGATATTGTTCATGTACCCATCTCTGTACGCACGACTCGATTTGGCTCGGAATGACGTGGTATACAGTTGCTGGAGCCATATTCAATCAAGATACCCGGAGTGGGTGTGTCAAGCAGAATATCCGGTTCTTCAACGGGAGGACGCGATCACCACAAGGTGCTTTGACGCCGTCAACCTGTTGAGTGTGGGCAACAGTTGTTCGACGTACAGGATGTAAGGACCGACGGGTAGCCGTCGTCCGCGCTGATCCGTTCCATCCCAGGTAAACACGTGACGGCTGGCTACGGCAGTCTGATCGAGCAGGGTTTTAAGAAAACGCCCGTTAATGTCGAAAACCATAGCGTGCAGTATCCCGTGGGTTGCGGGGAGATCAACCGTCACGAGACAGACGTCTTCATGGTTGTCGCCATCCGGTGAAAACGGATTGTTGGTCACGTGTAAAGAGATATCCTTTGGGATATGAGCGACATGCAGAGAGTTTCTTTGTCCAGGCGTGCCGCCCTGCGCTGCGGCGGAAGGGCCCCAGACCTGTGGTTCGAAGTCCGGATTCACCAGTTCCGCTGAACGACCCGGATCCGGACTCGTTTCCTCGTCATACTCCGCTTCATGAATTACGCTGCCACCGGCATCCAGCAGCAACAAGCGGGCACCGCTGTTACGGAGTCTTTCCCAGCCACCCGTAGCTGCCACCACCCGTCCTTCGAAGGTTGGATAAGTTTGCCTGAACTGGGCGGTATCGTGGGCTATCACGAGATAACCCTGGCTTTCGAGTGACAAACCCGTGTCGGATATGAGCCGCGCCCGGTCCACGTGCCCCAGGCGCAGAGACCAGCCCGAAAGATCGATCTCATTGCCGCCTCGGTTGTGTAGTTCTATCCATTCGGATCGATTGAGCCCGGGGTTGAACATGATTTCGTTGATTAGCGCATCGCCTATCGGATCCTGGGTGGCGGGCGGTACAGCGGGCTCCGTGGGTTCTTCCGGCTCTTCCGGCTCCGTGGGTTCTTCCGGCTCTTCCGGCTCCGTGGGTTCTTCCGGCTCTTCCGGTTCGATGGGTTCGGCGGGTTCTTCCGGTACCTCAGGATCGGCAGGCTCTTCCGGCTCCGCGGGTTCTTCCGGCTCTTCCGGTATTACTGGTTCGGTTGGCTCCTCAGGATCGGCAGGCTCTTCCGGCTCCGCGGGTTCTTCCGGCTCTTCCGGTATTACTGGTTCGGTTGGCTCCTCAGGATCGGCAGGCTCTTCCGGCTCTTCCGGCTCTTCCGGTTCGATGGGTTCGGCAGGTTCTTCTGGCTCCGTGGGCTCTTCCGGCTCTTCCGGTTCGATGGGTTCGGCAGGTTCCTCGGGATTGGTCATATCAGGTGGATCGGTCGAGGTACTGTTCCTGAACCCCGGGGTTGATCCGTCCGGATGTATGGACGGAGAAAGATTGGATGCCTCAACGGGCAGGTCGGTCCGCTTTCGCTCCCAAGATATACCGTTTCCACCCGCCGAGGCGGTCCATTCAAAGGTGTCGATCGTGATACCGTCTTTCTTTATATAGGCGAGATCCGAACTGTTTCCGAGTCCATTGCCCAGCGTGCGATCGCCCTTTACCGTCAACATCAGAAGACTGGCGGGATCGCCGCCCACGAGGACTATATCGTTGTACTTTCCGTCGTAATCGGGGTCCACGACGAGCGCGTAAGCGCCCGGCGCCAATACGGTTCCCATGAGTCCGGTATCATACGGGCCGGTGTAATCCGTAATCGTATCGTTTATATCCTTCAGATCGCCGAGTGTCCAGCCGTCGAGATCGACCGGCGCGTCTCCCGCGTTGTAGAGTTCCACGAACTCGCCTTTTGATTCCGACTCCGGGTTCGCCATGACCTCGGTAATGACGATTTCGGAGCCAAGGGCGCTTCCTGTGAGGAGCAGGCATAATCCCGCGATAGCAAAATGACGTCTTCGAATCATGTTTTCAGGTATCCTCTTGTTGAATGGTGGTGTGGGTTGATTGGCCCCTGATTTTCTATCTGTCCCATTCAGTCGGAAATAAGCCATGCATCTCGTTTTGTATTGACACCACCGAATCCCCATGCTTTAAATGCGGATGACGAAAATCGATTCCGATTGACCGACGGGAGCATGGCTTGGCTGAACCGAGAAGAACGGCGCTATACGACCGGCACGCGGCGCTGGGCGCCAGGCTGGTGCCCTTCAGCGGATGGGAAATGCCTGTACAGTACGAGGGCATACTGGCTGAACACCATGCAGTTCGTTCCTGCGCAGGTCTTTTCGATGTTTCGCACATGGGGCGGGTGGAGATCCTGGGGCCTGACGCCATAGCATTCGTGAATCGCTGCACGGTAAACGATGTCGAACGCCTGGAACCCTATCGGTCCCAGTATACGCTGGCATGCAGAGACGACGGCGGCGTCATCGATGATTTCCTGGTGTACCGGCTGCCGGACCGGATTCTGATCATTCCCAACGCTGGAAACCGGGAGAAAGATCTGGACTGGTTTCGCAAGACCGCCGCTCCCTATAATGTCGAGATCAGGGACCTGAGCGAAGAGAGCATGCTCATCGCCCTGCAGGGCCCGGGCAGCGAGGCGATCCTGAACCCTGTTGTGGAGGAAGAACTGGAGCCGCTCAGATTCCAGGGATTCGTGGAAACGCGGATCAATGGCATTGAGGCCAGGGTGTTCCGTACTGGATACACGGGAGAAGACGGATTCGAAATCTGGTATCCGGCAAAGTACGCGGCCGAGTTGTGGGATCTCATCCTGGACGCAGGGGCCTCTAGCGGTTTGAAGCCATGCGGACTAGGTGCAAGGGATACCCTGCGGCTGGAAGCCGGTCTCGCGCTGTACGGACACGAGATCGATGAATCGATCAATCCTATCGAAGCCGGGCTTAACTGGGCGGTAAAGCTGAAGAAGCCCGGTTTTATTGGCCGGGACGCCCTCGTCCGTATCCGACGCGAGGGCGTGAAAAGGAAACTGGTTGGACTAAAGTTGCTGGAACGGGGGATACCCAGGCAGGGCTATGAGATACTCCACGAGCAAACCCCGGTAGGACAGGTTGTCAGCGGAACGATTTCACCCACGCTGGGCTATGGTATCGGCACGGGGTTCGTACCGGTCGAACTGGCGGAACCCGGCACGGGATTGGCGATTGGGATCAGAGGAAAGCACATTGTCGCCGAAGTCGTGAAACTACCATTTTATGCCGGCAGCAGGAAATAGTACTCCGTCACGCCCGATTTTAACCGTTTTCCTTCAGAAACACTTCCACCTCATCCGCGTCAGGCAACCCTTCCGCCGCGCCGAGTGTACCGATCTTGATGGCCGCTGTCGCATTCGCGAACGCCGCCATGTCTTCCAGGTTGTCTTTAGCAAGGTAACTGTACAGCAGGCCGCTCGCGAAAGCGTCCCCCGCTCCTACCGTGGACGCGGCATTCGATTGGAAGGCCGGCCGCTCAACCGTGCGTTCTGGGGAAGCCACCACGCAGCCGTGCTCGCCCATCGTCACGGCAGCAAGGCCTACACCCGAGTCGAGCAGGGCCTGTACCGCGTCATAGGGGGAATCCCGGCCGGTGAGCAGTTCCGCTTCCAAAAGATTCGGCAGTATGATATCCGTCCGTTTGACCGCCTCGTTCACGCGGGATTCCAGCGCGGGATTGAGCCAGAACTTTCCGGGATCGAAGGCTACGGTGGTGCCTGCTTCACGGGCGATATCCATCGCGTCAAGCATGGTTCGGCAGGTTGATGGGTCCTCCGTCAGCACATGCCCGGTCAGAAAAAGAACTCGAGACGACCGTATAAAGTCCTCAGCCAGACAGTGGGAAGGAATGGACCTGGAACCCGGCCATACGTAGAATTCGTATTCGCCATCCGGGGTTTCGAACATGCAGGCCAGGGAGGTCGCCTGACCGGCCATGACGTGCAAGTGGGATAGATCCACGCCGGCTGACCGCATGCTATCCCTGAACTGAGCACCAGGCGCGTCGTCTCCTATCGCGCCGATAAAGGCCGCGCGACCGCCCAGCCGCGCAACGCCCATGGCCACGTTGGCGGCCGCTCCCCCTGCGCCCACGTGACAGGCATCGCCGACGACACCGGTTCCCCTTTCCTCTCCCGCGCGCCGGTCCGGATGGCGCGGTACCCGCATCCAGACGTCGAGGTTGCCATCACCGACCGACAACACGTCGAATGCACTCTTCATCGCCGCACCTCGAGTCCGGGCCATTTTGAAATTGCCGAAAGTGCAGGTTCACGGAAGAAGATCGGAGCTGTGAACCGTTGGACACCAGTGCTTCTCAATAAAAGAAACTACCAGTCCCGTACCTTCATCATGACTGACGTAAGGCGGCATCGCGGGATTGTACATGGTATCGGTCAAATCGCGGACCAGCGCTACGGGAACCCCCCATCGGATCATCTGTTTTATCCCAAAGGATCGGTGGAGGATGCACATGTTCGTATGAACCCCCATCATCAGCATGTTACGGATTCCGTAATGCTGAAAACAGGCATAGATCTGCTTGCCGTCGTCGGACATCAGGTCTTTGTCCTGGTCGATGATGATATCGGGATGCTGCCGGGTCCAGGCGCTATGGGGCTCCTGCTCACCCTTATCCGCCCCATGGTCGGATGAATCGACGGGCAGCGGAGGGTCCGGGAGATCACGTTCCGGCGGCGTATCTACGGCGGTCACGGATTCGGTACGTTTCCTCACGGGTGTATTCCTGTAGAAATCCAGGGTCGAGGAGGGGGCGTGGACGATCAGGACGCCGAGTGACCGGCAGGCGGCCGCGACCTCGTTCATCTGCGGCGTCATGGCATTCAGTCTCTCCACCGCGCCCCGGCACCAGTGTGAATCCCAGATGTCGCAAAGCACAAGTGCGGTATGATCAGGTTCCCATTGCGTTTCCGTCATAATGGTGTTCCATACGGAAAAGCCGTTGTCTCGTGCCAGTTCCTGGTGACGTAGTTTCAGGTCGAGGCGGTTGTCCGGCATGGCTATATCCCTTTTGTAGGTTGATTTACGGGTGCGAGCAAAGGACCGGCTGCATGCCGGTCATCGTTACAGGAAATCCAGGTCGGCACCCAAGTGGGCGGGAAGAACATGTTGTGCGTACAGTCTGCGCCAGCCTCTATCCGGCGGCGAGGGCGAAACGAATCCGGTCTTTCGTCGCGCCAGTTCCTCCGCATCCACGCACAGGTCCAGCCGACTGTTCTCCACGTCCAATTCGATCAGATCACCGTCCCTGACGAATGCGAGCGGTCCGCCGGCAGCGGCCTCGGGGCAGCAGTGCAGCACGACGGTGCCGTAGGCGGTGCCACTCATCCGCGCATCGGATACGCGAACCATGTCCACGACGCCGTTCCGTGCCAGGTAGGCCGGAATGGGCAGCGAACCGGCTTCCGGCATGCCCATGGCCACGGGACCTGCATTGCGCATGACAAGCACGTGATCGGGCGTCAACCCCAGTTTCGGATCGTCGATGCGCGCCGCCACGTCGTCCGGCGACTCGAATACGGCGGCCGGACCCTTGTGTCGTTGCCGGCCGGCGGTCGCGGCGGCCCGTTTGATCAGGGCGCCGTCGGGTGCCAGGGTGCCCCGGAGTACGACAAGCGCTCCGGGAGGGGCGATCGGTTTATCCAGGGTGCCGATGGTATCCTGCCAAGCGGGTGGCAGAGGCGTGTTCTCCAGGATCTGCCCGAGTGACATGCCATTTACGTTTGGGGCATCCAGGTCCAGTCTGGAGGCCAGGGCCTTCCACAGGACAGGAAGGCCGCCCGACTTGTGAAAGTCCTCCATGTATCCCGTACCCACCGGTTTGCAACTCACCAGCACGGGCGTTTCACGCGCCGCCTGGTGGATGGCTTCAAGCGTAAGCGTGATCCCCGCCCGCCGGGCGATGGCGATGAGGTGAATCACGGCGTTGGTGGAACCGCCCAGCGCGGCGAGCACGATCGCCGCGTTGTTAAAAGAAGACCTGGTTAAAAACTTGTGAGGAGCCTCGTCGCTTTTCGACAGTTCCACAATACGCCTTCCCGTCATCACCGCCTGTCGGAGCCGGTCAGCCGATCCCGACAGCGGCGTGGCTCCACCTGGAAGCATCAATCCCAGCGAAGCGGTGAGGCAGGCCATAGTGGAGGCCGTGCCCATCACCATGCACGTTCCGCCCGTTGGACAAAGGGCCTGTTCGATTTCTCCGATTTCTTCCTGGTCGATCTCACCGGCACGATGCCGGAGCCAGTACCGCCTGCAATCCGTGCAGGCGCCAAGGCGGTCGCCGCGCCAATTGCCCGTGCGCATGGCGCCGGTTACCAGCGAGATAGCTGGCACTCCTGACGAAACGGCGGCCATCAGCTGGGCGGGGACGGTCTTGTCGCAACCACCCGCGAGCACCACGCCATCCATCGGCTGCGATCGGATCATCTCCTCTGTACCCATGGCCATCAGGTTGCGAAACAGCATGGATGTCGGCGAGAGTTGGGTTTCGGCCAACGAGATCGTTGGGAAGGCCAGGGCCAGGCCGCCAGCCTGGGTAACGCCGCGCTTGACCGCGTCGATCAGGGCGGGCATGTCCCGGTGGCAGTTTGTGTAATCCGACGAAGTATCCGCGATGCCGATGATCGGCCGGTTAAGATCTTCGGAGTCGTAACCGGCCGATGCCAGGAACGCACGCCGCATATACCGGCTGAATTCCGTGTCGCCGTATCGCGTGAGGTTCCTGTCGATGCCGGTCAGCTCAGTGATGTCCATGGTTGCTCCAGGTGGCGCATGCGTTCGGGTGTCGACGTCTCGCGCATGATATCCCAACGCAGCTCCTTGCGGGATGCAGGAAGCCTGCGTCGGAGAAAGGCCAGTTCGGTATCGGTACGACACGAGGAACAGGCCAGGATATTCAGCATGCGTCGGCGGCAGCCGCCCCCGAGGGCGTTATGAAGGGTCATCTGGTTAAACACGATTACGTCGCCGGGCTCGTTGTCGGGGGCGACGCAGGGAACCTCCTCCATACCGATGCCCCAGAGGGTCTGTGTATCGAGATTGCCCTGCCATCCCTGTCGATGGGATCCCGGCAAAACCCGCAAAGCGCCGGTCTCCCGGGTCAACGAATCGAGATACATTGCCCACTTGACCTGGAGCACCGGATCGCCGTGGCAATCCGGATGCCACATGCCATTCCCCACGTACATCTCGCCGCCGCTTCCCAGGTAGTTATAGTCTTCGCCCATGAGACCCGCAAGCAACCCGCTGACCTTCGGGTTGTCCAGCAATGTACACAGACGCGCGTTGCGTTCGATGAACGCAGGCAGACTCGAACGGGCGCTGCCGTCATGAACGATTCCGGCCCTGGCAAACACCCCTTCGAATTCATCGATGATCCACGGAACCTCGTCCCGCATGAGCCCGGGTACGAAGAGGTAACCGAAGTCGTCGAAAAACTGTTTCTGCCTGAAGTTTAACACCATGTCGCGCAGTTCCTTGCTTTGCCTGCCCGTCATGCCACGATCACGAGCCGCTGCTCAAAGGAAGCTTCGAAAAGCTGAACGCGCTGCCGGGCTTCCGACAACTCCACGGCGGCGTCATGGGTTCCGCTGGAAAGGACCTTCATGCGCACTTCATGATCCCCTCTCTCCAGTCGAACATCCTCCACGATCTGCGCCCGACTTCGATCAAGGTACTCGGACAACCTCAGCAACGCGGAAAGTCGGTACACCATGGACAAGTCTCCCTTCTTCAACAGGGAGTGGTAACGGGAGAAGTCCGGTTTTCCCCGGCGATGATTGAGGCAGAGATAGGCGATGATCACGATTTCGCGGTGATCGAATCCGGGCAGACCGGCATTCACAATGATATAAGCCGAGTGCTTGTGGTGATCGTAATAGTCGATCACCGTTCCGATGTCGTGCAGCATGGCCGCGGCCCACAAGTACTCTCTTTCGCGTTCTCCGTAACCGTGCACGTCCTGCAGCTGATCGAACATGGACAGCGACAGATGGGCGACATGGGCGGTATGGGCCCCCTCGTAGCCGTAGAGCCGGGTCAGGTTCATGATGGTGAATCGGCGCAGTTCCACAATCTGGCGGAGCCTGCCGGCGTGCTTGAACGCTTCTTCGAAGAACAGCCCCTCGCGCAGTCCCTGGCCGCTGACGATCAAACGCGTGGCGCAGATCTTCCGCATCACCCCCGCCACGATCATGGCGCCGGCGAGAATGATATCCTCACGCTCGCTCTGCAACCCCGGGATACGCCTCGTTCGCGCGGAGACGGGCGTGGCAGCTATGCGAGCGATCAGTTTTTCAAGCCGTCGCCGTTTCAGTTCGTATCCGTGAACCAGCCCGAGTGGATACGCCCCGTCTACCCGATCGATACGGGCCAGTGCGCGGACGATGCCCCCTACGCCGGCGAACGTTGGCGTTCTTTCAGGCTTTAACCACACGATTTTATTTAAGGCAGTATCGAGATTCTTCTCAAGCCGCTTCGTTTGATCTGGCGCAGCCTTGGAATCCGGAAAGTAGGTCTCGGTGGTCCTAACCGTCCCGAAAGGCGTGGTTGCACCCTGTGCGAACAAACCGTCTCGGATCAAGCCGATTTCAGCGCTTCCTCCGCCGATGTCCAGGATGATTCCATCGTATACGCCCAGGCTGTTGATCACCCCCACGGTGCTGTAGTACGCTTCCTCCTCACCACTGAGCAGTCGGAATTCCAACCCGGTGTCGCTACCTATTTCTTCCAGGAAACGAGGACCGTCCTCGGCGTCCCGCACGGCCGCTGTGGCGACGGGCAGGATCTGTTCAATACCCTGCGCGTCGCAGAAAGATTTGAACATGCGGATCGCGTCGAATGCGCGAGCACGCGCCGTGGGGAGTAGCCGGTTACCCGCGGCAGTCCCCTCTCCCAGGCGGACCCTGCGACTGACTTCATCGGTTATCTTGAAGACCCGGTCGCGTGTGTACTGGGCGATCATGAGCCGGGCGGTATTGGAACCCAGGTCGATTATGGCAACCCGATGATCGAGTGGCGCAAAGGAATACAATACAACCTCAGACGACGCTGCTGGTCAGGGGCCGGCCTGCCAGCCCAGCCTTGAGATTGTCCACCGTTCGACGGGCCATGGTCTGGCGCGTGCGTGTGGTGGCGCTGCCCAGGTGGGGAGCGATGACCAGGTTGTCCAGCTTGAGCAGGGGATGATCCCTCGGCAGTGGTTCAGGTTCCGTGACGTCCAACGCCGCCCTGGCGATCCAACCGTTGCTGAGTGCGGTGTACAGGGCTGCATGATCAACCACTCCGCCGCGCGCCAGGTTGATCAATATGGCGGTATTCTTCATACGCTTAAGTGCGGCTTCGTTGATCAGTCCCCGGGTTTCATCGGTGAGCGGACAGTTCAACGTCACGAAATCCGAGATATCGAGCAGTGTTTCCAGCGATACGTACCGTGCATGGTAATCCGTATCCTCGGGATCGGGTTTTCGATTGTTATAAACGATGTCCATGTCGAACCCCCGGGCCCTCCTGGCGACCTGCTTCCCTATGCTGCCCAGGCCAATGATACCGATGGTGCTTCCGTGCACTTCGTATCCGTGCAGAATGCTGGGGTCGTAATGGGTGAACTCGGGGCTGCGCGCGAATCGGTCGCCGACGACAACACCCCGGGCCGCCGCCATCAGGAGGGTAAAGGTCATGTCCGCCGTGGCGCCGTCCAGCAGGTTCGGGGTATTGCCGACGGATATTCCGCGCTTCATGGCCGCGCCGGTGTCGATGTGGTCGACGCCGACCCCGAAGTTGCTGATGACCTTCAGGTGAGGCATCCTGTCCATTACGGCGCCGTCAGTGGGCGGATGACCGTAGGTAAGATACGCGTCGATCAGACGCCACCGGTTATCCTCATCCGCCAAATCGTCGAGCATATGGAACACGTATCCGGAATCGAAGAGATCCAGTACGGAAGGCGGTAACGGTACATCAAGCAGTATGTGACTGCCCATTCGGATTCCTATTCAATGGAAGCAGGAGATCATACCGAACGATTGGTCTAACTGACGCCCGATTCGTTTATAGTGAGGCTGCGGGCATCCCCGTCCAGCGTGGCCTGCACACCCAGGGGCAGCGTCGCCTTATACGCGCCATGACCAATGCCAAGCCCATAGATTACCGGAATACCGAGAGGTTGCAGGCGATCCATAAACACCTCTTCGATACTGAAATTGCCATAGGGGAACGCAGGGTTATTCGGTGCGCTGCCGCATCCGGCGCATTCGCCGATAACGATGCCGGAGACACGGCCCAGCTTGCCGGCCTGCAGCAATTGCGTCAACATCCGGTCGATCCGATGGGGTTCCTCGCCCACGTCCTCGAAAAACAGTATGGCGCCGTCGTATTCGTAGTCATATGGCGTTCCCACCGCGGCGGCCAGCAACGAAAGTGTGCCCCCGATCAGCGGCCCACTGGCTTTTCCTCCCTGTAGGGTCTGCACCGGCGGCATTTTATCGGGATGCGAAACTGTTCCTATGGGATCCGTCCCTGTAACGGCTTTCGCAAAGGAATCGCGGTTGTACGGAGGGAAGTCCGGGCTCATGTCGGAAGAGACCATCGGGCCCCAGAAGGTGACCAGCCCCGTGTTCCGCTGTATGGCAGCGTGTAGCGCCGTGATGTCGCTGTAGCCGACGAAGACCTTGGGATGGGTCCGTATGGATGCGTAGTTGATGTGCGGCAGCATTCGGGCGGAACCGTACCCTCCTCGGAGGCACACGATACCGTTGATTTCCGGATCGACAAACATGCTTTCGAGGTCAGCGAGACGGTCGGCGTCCGTTCCGGCCAGAAACCCATGCCGGTCTGCCAGATGCGGGGCGATTACAGTGCGGAATCCAAGTGCTTCGAGTGAAAGGCGGCCGTTGGCCAGGGCGCTTGGGAGGGCGGAGTGACTGGCCGGTGCGACGATCCCGATGGTATCGCCGGTTCTTAACGCCGGAGGTTTCATTAGGTTCATGCTTTATGAATATAGATCTACGACTTCCTTCGTCAACCCCTTTGCCCGCTGACCGATCCCATTCCGAAATCGTTTGCCATACCTGGATATCGGGGTGTATTTTGATGCGGAAAGATTGAAGAAAACAGGCCGGGACGTGTATACGAACCTGATACGGAATGGAGTCATCAAAGTAGCAAAATCCGGAGTGCGCACCACATGACTTCGAAGCAGTTATCGCGACGGTCCTTTTTGTCCAACACCGCCCGGGCGACCGGTGGTGTGATCACGCTGGGCGTGCTTTCCCGCCGCGGCGTACTCGACGCGCAGGAAGCACCGTCCTTCGAATACACCTGGCAGAACCTGGACGCTCACCAGGGGCGTACCGTGGATGCCCTGGCCCGGATGATCATGCCTTCGGACGACAACGGTCCCGGCGCGGCGGAAGCCCGCGTGATCGTTTACATCGACCGGGCTCTCGGCGCCCACAGGTCCGACTATAAGGAGTCCTACGCAGCCGGCCTGGCTGCCTTCGATCAGTATTGTCAGGGTACTTTGAAATCCAATTTCGTTGATCTGACTGCCAGGAACCAGCGCAGGGCCCTGACGGGAATCGACCGTCGCGGCACTCCGAAGGGCTGGCCGCAGGACGCCCCCATGGGCGCACGGGACTTTCTGCGCATGGTGGCCACCCACACCATGGAAGGCATGTTCTGCGATCCGTCGTACGGCGGAAACCACCGCGAGACCGGATGGAAGTTGATCCGATTTCCCGGCCGGGCGCCTTTTGGTTACGACCCCCCTTTCAGCGATTTCGACATGACCATTCCGGAGATCGAATACACGGAATGGAAGCCCTACGACGGGCCCATGAAGAGTCGAATCATCGGCGAGGAATAGTTCCGGAGTTACCATGTCTCTACCCAATCCCGATATCCGCCGGCCGGATGTCATCATCATCGGGACCGGCGCCGCTGGCGCGGTCATGGCGAAGGAACTCAGCACGAAGGGCCTGAAGGTCGTCGCCATGGAAATGGGGTCCTTCCTGAAGACGCGTCACTTCGACCAGGACGAGCTCCAGGCAATGCATCCCGCTAACAACCTGCATGACCACCCCAACATCTATCGTCATGATCAGCCCAATACCTATCGCCAGGCGGCGAACGAGCAGGCTGTATCGGATCACGGTATACACATGCAGAGCACGGTGGGGGGCAGTACGCTTCACTACACGGGTATATCCTGGCGGCTTCACGAGAACGATTTTAAGGAGCGAAGCCTGTTCGGCGACCTGGAAGGCGCGGACGTGCAGGACTGGCCCATCGACTACTGGGACCTCGAACACTACTACGAGAAGGCCGAGTACGAAATCGGCATATCCGGCCTGGCTGGTGCTAATCCATTCGACCCGCCGCGCCGCCGGCCCTATCCCATGCCGCCGGTGCCGCGTACAAGTTCGGGCGCCCTGGCAGACATGGCGGCCCAGAAGCTCGGATGGCATTCCTACCCGGCGCCCCTGGCCATCAATTCGAAGGAATACGGCGGACGCCCGTCGGTGATGAATTGCGGTTTCTGCGAAAGTTACGTCTGCACCATCGGCGCGCGGTCCAGCATGCTGGTCACCATGATTCCCCTGGCACTGCGGACAGGCAACTGCCAGATTCGGGCCGATTCCTGCGTGCGGGAAATTATAATCGACGAAGACGGCAGAGCGGAAGGTGTAGTCTACCTCGACAAGGACATGCGCGAGCACCGGTTGGAAGCCCGCGCCGTGATCGTGTGCTGCAACGGTGTCCATACGCCGCGCCTGCTGCTCATGTCGAAATCCAATCTCTTCCCGGATGGCCTGGCCAACAGCAGCGGCAAGGTGGGCAGGCACCTGATGTTCAACTACTACCAGTCCGCGCGGGGTTTTTTCGAGAAAGACCTCAACGAGTACAAGGGGGTCATGGACTCCCGGATCATTCAGGATTTCTACGATCCGGCCCCGGACAAGTACGGTTTCTTTGGCGGAGGCGTGCTCGAACCAAGGGGTGACGGCGAAACGATCTCCTTCGCCAATCTGAACATGCCGCGACTGCGCAGGTGGGGCGCCAGGCGTAAAAAATGGATCATGGACAACTACACCCGGTACATGGTCGCCCTCACCAGCATGCAATCCATGTCCCAGGAGTCCAACATGATCGACCTGGACCCCGACGTCAAAGACAAGTGGGGCCTGCCGGTTCCGCGGGTGACGTACAACGTGCATCCGAACGAGCATAAACTCGGCGATTTCTTCAGGGAACGGGCCCGGGAACTGCTGGACTCCGCCGGCGCCCACGGGATCGTGGCCTCGCCGAACTTCGTGCCCCATGGCGATGCCCATCTCATGGGCACCTGCCGCATGGGCAACGACCCGGCGACATCGGTCGTAAACAAATTCAACCAGGCCCACGACGTAGACAACCTGTTCATCGTGGACGGATCGTCCTTCGTCACCAGCGGAAAGAGCAACCCGACACTTACCATTCAAGCGCTGGCTTTCCGCTGCGCAGATTACATCACCAGCCAGATGGCAAGGCTCAATATCAGGTAGCAGTCAAGTTCTATATTGTATCCATTCAGTATCCTAACATCGGAGGTCAATACCATGGGTTTCGGGAGTATGTTGAAGAACGGTTTATCGCGGCGGCGGTTCATGAAGGGGGCCCTACTGGGTGCAGGCGCCGTGGCGGCCGGTTCGACCTGGGATATCGCGCAGGCGATCGCTACCGGGAAGAAGGCCAGTGATGTCAAAGGCTATGGCGTGGATGCAGGGCTGGTACAGATCGGGTCCAACGAGAATCCGCTCGGCGCTTCTCCGCGGGCCGTGGCGGCCATCGCCGAGAATCTGCACGCGATCAACCGTTATGATTTCGGCGTAGACTTGCCCGTCCGGTTGAACCAGGAGCACGGGATACTGGGGGACGAGGAATTCAAGCTGGATTTTGGCGACATGCGGTCATTTATGCGTTTCCGGGAGATGAACCGGGTCATGGTCACACCGGGCTCCGGGCCCATTCTGCAGAACCTGGCCGTCATGGCCGCCAGCAACGGCGGGGAGTGCATCGAGGCGATTCCGGGATACGGATCTGTCTCTCGCGCCTTCCAAAGCTTCCAAAGGGCCGGGAAGGATGTGAAAGTCGTGCGCGTCCCGACGACGGGGGATTTCGTACACGACCTGGACGCCATGAAGGCGGCCATCACCCCGAAAACGACGCTTATTACCATCACCAATCCCAACAATCCCACCGGTACGGTCGTCCCCTACGAAGACCTCGTGGCCTTCGTTGATGCCGTGCCCGAACACGCCACCGTTCTGATTGACGAAGCCTACATCCACTTCGTCCGCGATCCGGACTACAAGGATGCCGTGAATCTCGCCCTCGAGCGGCAGAACGTGGTCGTTGCCCGTACCTTCTCCAAGATCTTCGGCCTGGCCGGTATGCGTATCGGGTACGCGATCGGGAGCCAGCGCATGATGGATCTCCTGATGTTACACCAGGGGTTCTTCGGCGGAGGCCTGAGCACGCTGGGAATGCACGCGGCGCTTGCGGCCCTGGACGACCACGAATTCGTCGATCGGACCAAGAAGGTCGTGAACGACGGCAAGGACTACCTATCCGCCGAGTTCGACCGGTTGGGGCTGGCATATACGCCTAGTCACGGCAACTTCATGATCGTGGACGTGAAACGGAACAGCGGCCGGATGGCGATGGAACTCAGGAAACGCAATGTCATGATACGCGGCGGCACGGGGTACAGGACGCGGGAAATCGATCTCCTGAGTAACCACCTGCGCGTTACCATCGGCAAGCCGGACGAACTCGAAGTCTTCGTCAGCGAACTGGAGGACGTCCTCGGAGGGTCGGAGCAGGGATAGGATTCCTGTCGTTTCCGAAGTATGCAAGAACAGGCCCCCGGCGGTCCGAACCGCCGGGGGCCTGTTCCGTTAATGGGTAAGTGCGTAGCAGGACATCTTAAGGCATGCAGCCTATTGGCCACGTGGCGGGATTCGCCGTTCTCCGGAGAGCGAAAGCATGATGTCAACCAACCAGGAAAACAAGCGGTTCAGCAGTAGCAAAGTTTCGTCGAAACTCACCTCCTATATCGTCCTGGAAGCCCTGTACCATCGCAAGTTCTCCATCATCGCCGTAGTTTCCTTCATGCTCGCGGGTTCGGCCGTCATGCTGGTACAGCCCCTGTTCTTCAAGATGCTGTTTGACACGGCGATCCCGGATAAGGACACCGGTCTGTTATGGTGGCTGCTGGCGGCGATGGTGGCGACGCCCCTGGTGGCGATAGGAGTTTCCTACTACCAGGGACATCTGCGGGTCCGCATCGGTGTTTCGGTCGCCCTCGCCCTGCGCAAGGCGGTCTTGGACCATCTGCTGCATGTCAGGCTGGATGCCGTCGATAAGATACCCAGGGGCAATATCGTCTATCGCATAACGCGGGATGCCGGCAAGATCGGCGAGATGTACATCGCGCAGGAACTGCTCCCAGTTTTTTCAAGCTCGATCATGCTGGTGGGCGCACTGGTCATGATGTTCCTGCTGAACGTAGAACTGGCAGCCGTTTTCTGCGTCGCACTGCCGGCGACGTACCTCGTTACCCGGTTCCTGACCCGGTACTCCAGGGAACTCGACCGCCGCTTAACCGATCAGGGCAAGGATGGGGAGAGCTTTCTCTACGAAGTTGTCAGCGCGTTTCGCACAATACGCATGTTTAACGGGGAGGAAAATGCGAAAAGGCGGTGGGCCGGCCACATGGACAAATACGCCTGGCTCAAGATGCGCGGGGCGGCCCTCCACGACATCATGCTTACTTTTCCGAATGAAGTGATCAACGGCCTGGTCCTGGGCGTGCTTCTGGGATTTGGCGCTTTCCAGGCCATGGACGACGAAATCACCATCGGCAGTCTCGTGGCCATCATGGCCTACGCGCCAAGGGCGTACGCCGCACTACGGTCCGTGCTCACCACCTATACCGGTACGAAGCTCATCGATGTTTCCGTGGAGAGCCTGAACGAACTGTTCGATCTATCCGTGGAGGTCGGATTCGGCAAAGGACTCGACTCTCAACCAGTCGGTGTTGAGCCGCCGGACATCGAGTTTTTCGGCGTGAATTTCAAATACGAGCGGGGTTACGAGGTGAAGGATCTTTCGTTTAGGGTCAACGGGGGTGAATTCGTCGGCATCGTGGGACCGAGCGGCGGGGGAAAGACCACGATTATCGACCTGCTTACCCGTATGCAGGAACCCGACAGCGGTCAAATCGCCATAGATGGAACGAATGTGCGTGACCTTTCCCCTAAAACGCTCAGGTCGCGCATCGCCGTCGTACCCCAGGATGTGTTCATCTGGAATGCTACGCTCGCGGACAACATCGCGTATCCCGATACAGACTACGAGATGGAGGAAGTGGAACGAGCCGCGCGTTCCTCTGCGTTGCTCGAATTCATCCAGAAACAGCCTGAGGGCTTTGATACTGTTGCGGGTGAGAATGGAGTCGCACTATCGGGCGGAGAGAAGCAGCGCATCGCCATGGCCAGGGCTTTCATGCGAAGCTCGGCCGGGATACTCGTGCTCGACGAGGCCACTTCCGCCCTGGACGCACTGGCGGAAGAAAAGATCAGGATGGTTGTCGAACAGGCGAGAATCGGAAGAACCGCGATAGTCATCGCCCATCGCCTGTCCACGATACGCCACGCGGACCGCATCCTGGTCATCAGCGAGGGAAACCTGGTCGAATCGGGTACGCCCAGGGAACTCGTGGATCGGGGTGGCATCTTCGCTGAAATGTACGAGGCCCAATCGCTGGATTTTGAGTAAAGATCACGCGTATCAGATGGTCATCAATTGAATAAGAAGATCGTGACAACCATGATTCCCGTTGGACTGCCGATGGGAGGCGCGGACTTTGTCCTTGTTTACAGCGCTGGATTTTCCAGAAACACCGTTACCCCCATATCGACATACTGCTGCCGAGTGCCTGGCGAGTAATTTCGAAAACACACCTGGGTATCCGATTCCCTGAGTTGTTCGACCACGTGCCCTACGCAGTCGTCCACGTGACGGAAGGGATGGTGCGGATGGGCCTCTATGCTGTACCAGAGATCGTTCGGGCCGAAGGACAGGCAGTCCACGCCCATCCTGGCCAGATTGCCCGCGGCGGTCACCGCGGGTATCGATTCGAGCTGCATCATCAGCACGCCGTAGTTGTTCCACCACTCCGCGTACCGCAGCCGGTCTCCGCCCTGTTCTCCGACTTTACGCCGAGCCCCGCCTCCCCAGCTCCGCACGCCCTTCTGCGGGTAGTAGAAGTAGTTGACCGCCTCATCGACCGTTGATTCCATTTCGACCTGGGGTACTTCAATGCCAGTGGGACCAAGGTCGAGCAGGTTGCCGACCAGGTAACTGTGAAAAGTATGTTTGATGCGGAACACGACGTCCGCGTCCAGCGCATCCGCCTTGTCACAGAATTCCACCAGGCTGTCTTCGCTGAAGGCGCTATGCTGTCCGTCCACCCAGAGAAAATCGTATTCACCGGATTCGACCACCTTTTTCAACTGTTCCCCGGTGTGGGTCATGCCGACATTGGCGCCGATGATCTGTTCACCCGCCCCAATGCGCTGTTTCAGGTTACGTTCCGCCATGGAAATGCTCCTGTTGCGGCTTGCTTGACAATAGTGAAATGTTAAGGACTGAAGGACACTCTAGGACATACCGAACGCGATCACCGCATGTTCCGGTTTTCACGATAATAATGCGCGATGCCCGTTGCCGTTAGCCCAATATGGGATCGCGCACGGTCTTTTCCATTTTCGGATTGCTGTGACACAGGGCAGGTCTATCTTAACAATGAAGCCACATTTCCTGTGTTCAGGTCACCGATAATCCAGCACCTTTTCGATAGACCCAGGGTCTGAGGGAACGTGTATGTACCTTCATGATGTCATCAATTGGAGCGAATTCGACGACGAGACGCTCAGTTTCTACCGCGCGATCAGCGTGGATATGATCCAGCTGGATCTCAGGACCGGCGGCAGGGTCGAAGCGGAACGGGTCGTGAGGTCGGGCAGAGACAGCACGGAGCTCTTTGAACAGGCCCGGGAAAAAACCGAGTCACACGGTCTCAGGCTCCAGACTGTCTTCATGCCGGTAGGGGATGAAATAACCCTGGCCACGCCGGATCGAAACGAACAACTGGAGATCTATGTCCGCCTGATCGAGAGCCTTGGCAAGGCGGGAATACCGGCACTTGCCTGGAATTTCAAGCCTATGGGCAATTTCCGCACGACATCCGACATCGGCCGAGGTGGCGCGGTGTACAGTACATTCGACTACGCCGAATTCGATCGGCAACGACCAACCTCCCACGAACCGATGGTTCCTGAGTCAGCGATGTGGGAGAATATGGTCACTTTCCTGAATACCGCGGTCCCGGCGGCGGAAAAGGCCGGTGTCACCCTGGCGCTTCATCCCGACGATCCACCTATTCCCAAACCCCTGGGCGGCGTCGCACAGATCTGTTCCACGGTGGAACAGTTCCGGCGCATCTTCGACGCGGTACCCAGCGATTATCACCGTATGCTCTTCTGCCAGGGCTGCATGACCGAACTGGCAGGCCCTAACGGCGTTTACGGTATCATTGCCGAGATGGCCGCCCGGAACAGGATCGCCCTGGTACATTTTCGGAATGTCAATGGCCGGTTGCCGAGGTTTGCCGAGGTCTTCATCGACGAAGGCGAGGTGGACATGAAGCAGGCCATGGAAACGTACCGGGACAACGGGTACACCGGTCCCTTCGGTATGGACCACACGCCGGGCTTCCCACAGTCCACGGCCGGCCCGGCAGGCAAGGCTTACGCGAACGGTTATATCCGCGCGATGATCCAGACGGTCTACAGCCGATAGGCAGATCCATATCGCTGTACACCTTTCCCGGCCGTGGAGAAAAGCGCGGGGTTGAAACCGGGGTCGTATCCTGGAAAAGCAATGTGTTACGATAGAGGCGCACACGCGATGCCTAGAGGCGTACCCTCGCCCACCGTGCGGTCTTTACGGAATCATCGCCTGCATAGTAGACGATAAACACCTCGTCGTCCGGTAAACGCACCATCCGGGGATGTCCGAAGCGCCACATTTCCATGTCTCCCCACAGTTCGGACTGGGAACGGCTGCCCCGAGCGCCGGACTCGGTGCCGGCGGTGCTGTCATAGACCAGGAAATCCCGCTTACGGTCCCAGGTATCCCCGAAATCCTCGCTGATGGAAAGCACGATGCCCGGCTTATCCCGGCGGCACGGATAGGCGGCCAACAGCCGGTCGCCGGCCATGGAGAGCGGCTGACAGTGCTGGCCGGGAAGTCCCGTACCACGCGGGATGGTCCACGATCTTCCATCTGGTGTACCATAGGCGATATGGATGTCTATGTCGACGCCCGCGTCGAAATCGTGGGTCCAGAACATGGAGACCAGGCGCTCGTCGTCGGGATGGATGGCCAGCCGCTGGTCCCAGTAGGCCAACGCGTTTTCCGGGTGCCGGGCCACGGTGACGAAGTCCGGCCAGGTCCGGCCCTGGTCCCGGGAGAACCGCAGCCTTGCCACGGACCAGCCCGGCGACGGGTCGGTATACTCCTTCCACTGTTCGTAGGGTTGCGCCAGGACGCCGCCGGGAAGTCGGACGATGTGAAACGAACAGGGGGAAGCGGCCAGGTGAGGTGTCGTATCCATGCGGCGCGGTCGGCTCCACGTGACACCTCCGTCCTCGGAATCGACGTGCATGATGCGCATGGGGAGCAGGCCCTGCGTCTCCGGATGGATGAAGGGCAGATCCGGGTCGGAACGGTCGACCCACAGGGCCGTGGCCGTGAGTTTCCCAGGCGCCGGCTCCGTGCTGGTCAGCCCCTTGACTTCGCCCGGCGTGCCGTCCCACGATCCCTTTCCGTAGCCGTCGTACCGGAGGCTCCAGGTACGACCATTATCCGAAGTGGCGAATATACAGGCGTGGCCATCCACCGAATCGCGTGTCGATCCCCAGCGGCCCGACACGAGTATCGTTCCGTCGCGCAACCGGTTGACGGTCGTGAAGGCGCAGTTCCTGCGGTGATCCGGTATGGTGTGGTCGTCGCAGATCACACCCGCATCGACTAGACGCACGGATCCTCCAAATAACTAACGTGAACTCGATCAGTTAGTTACGCGTTTTTCTTCCAGTGGTCAATCAGGGTGGATTCGTCGAACGAAACGACCTTGCAGGCGACGTCCGCGGAACGGAACATCTCCCACTGCCGTTCATGCGTTCCCGCGGTGTAGTATGCGGTAACCAACCGTCCGTTGTCGAGTCGCGCTGTGGAGGGATAACCTATGTCGCCTCCGGGCAGGGTATCGTCCAGTACCAGTCTCCGCTCGTCCCAGGACAATCCGCCGTCCCGGCTGATCAGGCCCTCCACGCCGAAGGGAGGATGTCGCCGGCCGAAGAGCAGCAGCAGCCATCCGTTGGACAACAGGGTGATATCCGGCGGGTGTTCCCTGGCTTCCGTGACCCGTCCGATCCCGCGCCAGGTGTAGCCACCGTCTTCCGATATGCAGGAATAAACAGCCTGTTCGGCACGGTCCTCCGAACGGGCGACAAACAACCAGCGGCCATCGGGAAGTATGGCTACGTCCGACTCGTTCAATCCCAGCGCCACCAGGGTCGGATCTCCCCAGGATCGACCGTTGTCCCTGGATCTGAGGATGTACGTCGGAATCGACGCGTTGCCGACACGAACCGTTGCGGCGCCGGGTTCACCTACGGGCGAACCGCCATAGATCAGCATGTGCATAACGCCGTCGGCGGTGAATATCTTCCCGAAGGGGGAGGCCCCGTTTATCGGGGTGAAATCGATGAGTTCGTCGTCGAACCAGGTATGGCCCTCGTCCGTGGAGAAGACGACCCGGGTATCGGCCCTGCCCAGTTCCGGTTTCCAGGCGCCGTCGGCGCTGTAGGAACCCTGCCAGTGATAGGCCAGCACCAGCGTACCGTCCGGTGCCAGACCCATGGCGGGGTTGCGGTCGTCCCGTTCGCTGTCGGCCACCGTAGCTGGCGACGACCATGTGAGGCCGCCGTCGAGTGACCGGCCCGTGTCCAACCGGCCCCCCAGCCCCATGTGCGCGGCGCCACCGCGGTATACCAGGAGTAATTCGCGGCCGCCGAGATATGTAATGACTGGAAAGTAGCCCTGTCCGACTACAGCGTTGACCACCTGGGTTCCGGGAAACGAGTACACATCGCAAGTCTTGGGCATCGGCGTTAACAAGTCCAGTTTTAAAAGGATGCTTGTTTCAGGCTTACGGCACCGACTGTACAGCCAGGTACTGTATATGTCAAGGAGATCGAACTCGCAATCTCACGTCCGATTTCGGAAATCGGGCATTATGTGGCATCGCGTAATTGGCACCTCACAACCCCAATGCCATGCGGAGGATTTAATACTTGACAATTAAGTCAGGTTTGTTATATTCACGTAGACAAATATCACGCAAGGGAGATGCCAGCATGAAAGTTTCAGCACAGGAAGAATACGGACTTCGGTGTATCCTGCAACTGGCCCGAAATTTTTCGAGCGTACCTGTCACTGGCCGGCAAATCGCCGAGTCGGAGGGTCTTTCCCTGGATTACGTCTCGAAGCTGCTAATGATTCTCAGGCGGGCGGACCTGGTCCGGAGCGTTCGGGGAAACAAGGGGGGTTACGCGCTGGAGAGGGAACCGCAAACCATTGCCCTGGGCGAAGTCATGCGTGCGCTGAGTAACGAAGAAGGCGTGGTCCTGTCCAGTCCGCAGAGTCACCTGTGCGATCATTTTCCCGGCCAGCTCGACGCGTGCGTGCACCTGGACGCCTGCGGCATCCGACCGGTCTGGACGATCGTGGCACGGCACCTCTCGAATATGCTCGACCACATTACGCTTGTGGACCTGCTCCAGGAGGAATCGCAAGTACTCGGCGTCATGGAGCACGTTTCCCATGATGCGCTTCTGGAACAGTCGATATCACACAGTAACATGAACAGCCGTTGATACGGCAAGATCACCGCGTTTCAAGGAGTGAAAATGGAAGCCATTGAGACTTTAGCCCAGCAGGAATACAAAGAAGGCTGGGTGACCGATATAGAAATGGAAACAGCGCCGCCGGGGATCAACGAGGATATTGTCCGATTTATATCCGCCAAGAAGAACGAACCCGAGTTCCTGCTGGAATGGCGTTTGAAGGCGTATCGCCACTGGCTCGAGATGAAGGAACCCAATTGGCAGTTCATGGCCTATGCCCCGATCGATTACCAGGACATCGTGTGCTATGCCGCGCCCAAGAACACGCCGGAGTACAACAGTCTGGACGAAGTGGACCCGGAGTTGCTGGAGACTTACACCAAGCTTGGCATTCCGCTGGAAGAACAAAAGATGCTTGCGGGCGTCGCAGTTGACGCGGTTTTCGACAGCGTGTCGGTGCATACGACCTTCAAGGACAAGCTGGCGGAGCTGGGCATCATCTTCTGTTCCTTTTCGGAAGCGGCCCAGGAACATCCCGACCTGGTGGAAAAGTACCTGGGTACCGTGGTGCCCTACCGGGACAACTACTTCGCGACGCTGAACTCGGCCGTCTTCAGCGACGGATCCTTCTGCTACATTCCGCCCGGCGTCCGATGTCCCATGGAACTGTCCACTTACTTCCGCATCAACACGGCAGGGACGGGTCAATTCGAGCGCACGCTGATCATCGCCGACGAGGGATCCTATGTCAGCTACCTGGAAGGCTGCACCGCCCCCATGCGGGACGAGAACCAGTTGCACGCGGCGGTCGTCGAACTGATCGCACTGAAAGACGCCCAGATCAAATATTCCACGGTGCAGAACTGGTATCCTGGAAATGAAGAAGGCAAGGGCGGCGTATTCAACTTCGTAACCAAGCGCGGGGCCTGCAGGGGAGACAACGCCAAGATATCCTGGACGCAGGTCGAAACGGGTTCCGCCATTACCTGGAAGTATCCCAGCGTGATCCTGCAGGGCGACCACTCGACCGGCGAATTCTATTCCGTGGCGCTGACCCGCAACAAGCAGGTGGCCGATACGGGAACCAAGATGATCCACGTGGGGAAGAACACGCGCAGCACGGTGGTATCAAAGGGCATCTCGGCCGGAAACGGTCAGAATGTCTACCGGGGGCGGATCCAGGTACTGAAGAAGGCGGACGGGGCCCGGAACTACACCCAGTGCGACTCGATGCTCATCGGCGACCGTTGCGGCGCCCATACCTTTCCCTACATCGACGTGGGCAATAACACTGCGAACGTGGAGCATGAAGCGTCGACGGCCCGGATCAGCGAAGACCAGCTCTTCTACTGCAAGACCCGGGGTATATCCACTGAAGATGCCATTTCCATGATCATCAACGGGTTCTGCAGGGAAGTGTTCCAGGAACTGCCGATGGAATTCGCCGTGGAGGCCAAGAAACTACTGGGGATCAGTCTAGAAGGAAGCGTGGGTTAACACAGCACAGGCGGTCATGGAATCGCCTTTAAATCACAACGGGAGATACCAGGTAAGATGGCACTACTAGAGATCAAGAATCTGCGTGGCGGCATCAAGGACCAGGACATCATCAACGGGATCGACCTGATCATCAACAGGGGCGAGGTTCACGCGATCATGGGACCCAACGGCTCCGGCAAGAGCACGCTGGGCAAGATCCTGGCCGGCCACGAGGAATACGAGGAGACCGGGGGCACGGTGCAATTCCTGGGCAAGGACCTCTTCGAACTCACCCCCGAGGAGCGGGCCAATGAAGGCATGTTCCTGGCTTTTCAGTACCCCGTCGAAATCCCGGGTGTCAGCAACGCATACTTTCTGCGCGCGGCGCTGAACGAACGCCGGAAGTATCGCGGCGAACCGGAGATGAGCGCCGGCGCGTTCCGGCGGTTGCTGAACGAGAAGATGAAACAGGTGGACATGGACCCCGAACTGGCCAGGCGGCCCGTGAATGAAGACTTCTCCGGGGGCGAGAAGAAACGAAACGAGATCTTCCACATGGCCGTCCTGGAACCGACGCTCTCCATTCTGGACGAAACAGATTCAGGACTGGATATCGATGCCATGAGAATCGTGGCCCGCGGGATCAACCAACAGCGCACCGGGGACAACGCGATGATCGTCATCACCCACTACCAGCGATTGCTGGACTATGTTGTGCCGGACTATGTTCATGTCATGTATCAGGGACGGATTGTAAAGTCCGGGATGAAGGACCTGGCCTTCAAACTGGAAGAAAAGGGCTACGAGTGGATTCGCGAGGAAGTGGAAGCCGCGGGTTGAATCAAACCAGGGAGAATAGGAACACGAAATGACGGAAGCATTGAAACACCTGTCTACAAGCCGGTACAACACGTTCTATGACGCCTTCGATCGCATAAGGTCCAAGGATGCGCCGCTCTGGTTGCACCGGATTCGTTCGGAGGCCATGAAGCACTTCTCCGAACTCGGGATGCCGGTCGCCCGCGAGCTTTCCTTCCCGTTAAAGGAAGACTGGATATACACCGACCTTAGAACGATCGCGGACACCCCGTACCATGCCGAACCGGTTGAAGCGGAGTTGAATGAGACCGCGCTCTCACCCTATGAATTTGGTCACAACGACTGGCACAGGCTGGTTATCGTGAACGGTGTTTATTCGCCCGCACTGTCACGGATCTCGGACTTGCCCCGGGGCGTTGTGGTGAGCCGCCTTTCCGATGCGCTTGCCGACCATCGTGAGCTTGTTCATCCACACCTGGCGCGATATGCCGATGTCGAACAAACCGGGCTGACGGCATTGAACACGGCCCTTTTCGAGGACGGGCTTTTCGTTTACGTGCCGCGGGGCGGGGTCCTGGAGACTCCGGTACACGTGCACTACGTCACGACCGGCTGTGAGACGCCGGCAGCCACGCAGCCTCGAACCCTCGTCGCGGCCGGTGACGGAGCGAATCTCAAGGTGGTAGAAAGCTATACCGGAATTACCGACCAGTGTTACCTGACCAACGCCGTAACGGAGATATCCGTGGGAAGAGACGGTCACGTAGACCACTACCGGATCAACCGGGAAGGTGCCGGTGCCGCACACCTGTCCACCACCCAGCTCCACCTGGAGGGGAACGGTCATATCTCCACCTTCAACATGAGCATGGGCGCCGCACTGACCCGCAACGATACAAACGCCAGGCTCGCCGGCGAACACGCGGTGGTACGCATGAACGGACTGTTCCTGGTCACAGGCGATCAGCATGTCGACAATCATACCGCCATCGATCACGTCGTGCCGAACTGCGACAGTTACGAAGTGTACAAGGGCATACTGGAAGGCCGGTCCCGCGGCGTGTTCAACGGTAAGGTGCGCGTCCACCAGGACGCACAGGAAACGGATGCGAAGCAATTGAACAAAAACCTGATGCTTTCGCCCGAGGCGATGATACACACCAAGCCGCAACTCGAAATATACGCGGACCAGGTGAAGTGCACCCATGGCGCCACCGTGGGACAGCTCGACGAAGACCAGATCTTCTACTTGCGGACCCGCGGCCTGTCCCACGACAGTGCATGCCATCTCCTCACATACGGGTTCGCGGCTGACCTGATCAGGCGTCTGAGGATCGACGCCGTCAGATCCACGCTGGATACGCTTTTCGAAACCACCATCCGCGATCTTTCGGTGGCCCGGAGCCAGGCGGGAAGATAGCGGATTCATTCACTGCACAGGGGTTTATGGATGGATACGGATGCCGTAAAAGAGCAGATTGTGGACGTATTGAAAACGTGCTACGATCCCGAGATCCCGGTTAACATCTACGAAATGGGACTCATCTACGAAATTGATGTACAGCAGGACGGCATGACGAACATCAAGATGACGCTCACTTCGCCGAACTGTCCGGCCGCGCAGTCGCTTCCCGCCGAGGTGGAGATCAAGGTGAAGGAAATAGACGAAGTTTCGGACGCGCTGATCGAGATCGTATGGGAGCCGACCTGGCATATCGACATGATGACCGAAGACGCCAAGCTCGAACTGGGCATAGACTACTGAGTGCTAAACTGGAGTGCTAACTTGTAGAGGATCATGGAAGAAACACTGGTTGAAACGCCACGCAAACTCGATGACGCGGTCCGTCGGTCCGATGAACATGCAATGCGGTACCGCGGGGACTTCCCCATTCTGGAAAGAAAGGTGCACGGGAAACCGCTGGTCTATCTCGACAACAGCGCCACCTCTCAGAAACCGCGGGTCGTGCTCGATGCGTTGAACGATTACTACACGCGCCTGAACGCCAACGTCCATCGCGGACTCCATACGCTCAGCGAAGAGGCGACCAACGCCTACGAAGACGCCCGTGAACGGGTTGCCCGCTTCGTCAATGCCCCGACCCGCAACCTGGTCTTCGTCCGCAACACCACCGAGGGCATCAACCTGGTGGCCAGCGCTTGGGGTCGTAAAAATGTCAAGGCGGGAGACGAAATCGTGCTATCCGTCATGGAACATCACAGCAACATCGTACCCTGGCAAATGCTGGCGAGAGAAACTGGAGCGGTACTCCGGTATTTTGACATCCGCGATGACGGGTCCCTCGACATGGACCAGGTGGATGAACTGATCACTGAAAAGACGCGTGTCGTGTCCATCGCGCACATGTCGAACGTGCTGGGGACCGTCAATCCCATAGAGGATATCGTTGAACGGGCACACCAGGCCGGTGCGCTGGTTTTCGTGGATGCCGCCCAGAGCGTGCCGCACATGCCCGTGGACGTACAGCGAATGGGTTGCGACTTCTTCGCTTTTTCCGGTCACAAGATGTGCGGTCCAACCGGTATCGGTGGATTGTACGGCCGGGAAGAACTGCTGGAAGAGATGGATCCCTACATGGGTGGGGGTTCGATGATCGACGAGGTTCGCCTCGACGGGTTTTCCTGCGCGGACATTCCGGAGAAATTTGAGGCGGGTACCCCCAACATCGCCCACGCCATCGTCTTCGGGGACGTGGTGGATTATCTCTTCGCCATTGGGATGAAAAACATACACACCCACGAAAGGGCGCTGACGGATTACATGATCGAGCGGCTCGAGGAAATCGACGACCTGACCGTCTACGGTCACGCGCCCGGCCGGGGAGGCGCCGTGTCCTACAACCTGGATGACATGCATCCCAGCGATCTGTCTACGATACTGGACCGACAGGGTGTCGCGATCCGTGCCGGCCACCACTGCGCACAGCCTCTTATGCGCCGGCTCGGCACAACTTATGGCGCCACGGCGCGGGCCAGCGTCTACTTCTACAATACCTCCGAAGAGATCGATATCATGATCAGCGCCATACACAAGGCACGTAATCTCTTCGGTGCCTAGAGAGCCTGCAGACGATCATTTCCTTATTCCGTCTCAAGCCAGAGCATCCTGACCTGAATGAACTGCCTGCAATCAGCGAGAAACCATAACCCCCTTTACGGTCGACGTGGGCATGGCGCCCATCATCCGTGCGGGGCGCACGCCTTTGGCCGTCTCCCTGGGATTGAGCGCGTCGCACGGGGTGCCGAACCTGGGCAGCGCGAAGGGCAGATGGGTGCTTCCACGAACGAGTATGTGGAGATGATTTGCGGACGGTCCGTCGAAGTCCGCACCATGGTTCCACGGCACCCATGACCTCGCGTTACAATAGTGACTGACAAAAGCCCTGCGGAAACGAGTACTTGACCTGTTCTCGTGCGACCGGTGCAGGAGATGGCTGTGAAAGAACATGACGTCGCCCGGAGCCACGCGGGCGGCTACCTCTTTTCCCCCGTACTTCGCGGCGATGGGAGCCAGGCCGTTCAACGCCTCGTCCGTCGCGCTGGCACCTTCGATCACCCCAAGATCCTCGAAGGATCCGTCGGTGTGGTTCTGGCCTATTTTGTTTTCATCCGGGTAAATCGGCTCGTGATGTGATCCCGGGATGACCATAACGCAACCGTTGTCTTCATCCGCGGGGTCGACGGCCAGCCACGAACCGATCAGAGTGTCCGGATAGGTGGGAATATAATACGCGTCCTGGTGAAAACCCTGGCCTTCGCGGCCTGGCGGCTTGAGGAACAGCATGGTCTGGAGCGCCAGAACGTCGGGACCGATCAGCGCTTCGAGCACATCCATAATTCGGGGTTGAAGCATGTATTTTTCATGTAGTTCATGTTTCCGGTGAAGCATGTGTATGCGCAACCAGTGCTGACCCATCTGTTCGGAAGTGAGTCCTGGAGGAGGAGGGTCTACCCCTTCGATGGTAATCCCGCCGCTCATCAGTTCTTCAGTATGGCGGCGTATTTCTTCCACTTCCCCGTCGGATACGAGCCCGCGGACCACCAGATAGCCATCCCTGTGGTAGTCGATATAGTCCTGGACACCGATTTGAAAACGACTTTCCGGCATGGTTCACTCCTTGAGCTATTCGCGTTTAGGGATTGGGGTGGGCTCTATGACTCCGCCACGGTTCGATCAAGTTAATTTAAATGCCGGGTTTTGAAAAGAGGTTGAAAATCCTTTGCTGGTTATTACATTACCTTAATTGTGCAAAAGTACCTCTCTGCAGTGTTTATTGTTGTTGATTTGTATGGACTTAGCCTATATATGGATAATTCGATCTATTCCCCAAGTCATTCGGAAACATGAATCCAAATCACATAGGCTCCGAAGAGGTCGGTTTCTTTCAGGAGAATGGCTATCTCCAGATACCAGGTTTTTTTTCCAAAGAAGAAATCGCGGAACTGGGAAATGCGCTGGATAAAACGGTAGACGAAAAACGGGAACGCATTCTGGGCGGCGGAGGTGAAACGGACGAAGATTATAACCGCGTATTCAACCAGATGGTCAATCTGTGGGTGGACTACGAGATAGTCCGCAAATATTCCTTTGATGCGCGGCTGGCTGAAGTCGCCAGGAAGATATCGATGTGCAAACGTCTGGTTATATACCATGACCATGGACTGATCAAACCCGGGGGCGAACAGAGCAAGGCAACCAATTGGCATCAGGACGCACCTTACTGGCCCATGGAACAAGTCGGAGCGCTATCGGCCTGGATCGCCGTGGACGATGTAGCGATAGACAACGGTTGCATGCAGTTCATTCCGGGATCTCACAAGTACGGTCGACTGGCGCCCGTCGCGCTGAGTACGGAAGGAGAGAGTGTACTCAAAGACATCGATGAAACGGATATCGAGGTCGAAGTCGAACCCGTTGTAATGGAAATGGAGGCCGGGGGCGTAACCTTCCATCACGGATGTACGTTTCACTACGCAACACAGAATCGTACCAGTTCGCCCAGGAGAGCCCTGGCCATCATCTACATTCCGGATTACGTGAACTACAACGGCCGATGGAATGCGGGTGGAGACCAGACTTTGAAGCCGGGCGAGCCTTTCGGAGGGCCGTTGCATCCGATCCTGGCCTCCGGATAAGCCACAGACGGTTTTTTGGAGTTGAATATCAAGCAGCCTGGCCCCCACCGGGTGGCTGCGCGCCATCATAAGATGGCCGTACGGAGTTACATATAACGGACTTTGCCGAACATTGGCAGTTTCTTAAACCTTGTAAAGGGGGTTGGTTTCATGGAGATCAGTGTCGACCGAGCAAACGAAGTACTGATTGCGAAGGTTGAAGGTCGAATCGACGGCGCCAACGCGCGGGAATTCGAAGACGCACTAAACGACGCCATCGCTGAGGACGACAGCAAGGTGTTGCTGGACTTCGGCGCGTTGTCGTATATAAGCAGCGCCGGACTCAGGGTCATCCTGCTGATCGCCCGACTGCTTCAGAAGCGGAATGCCGCGTTCGCTTTGTGCTCGCTGTCGGACCCGATCCGGGAAGTCTTCGAAATCAGCGGCTTCGACAAAGTTATTTCCATTCACGATTCCCAGGCGGATGCGGTGGAAAAAATCGGCCAGTGAGCAATCAACCCGGTCGTCCGCCTGGTGGCTTACGATTTACTCTTTCATCTCAGTTAAATATCCGTCAATAGGGCAAAGCGACTTGCGGGGGTGACATGACGCAAACTCAATATAAAATCCTCGTGGTAGACGATGAACCGGACCTCGAACATCTGATGCGGCAAAGAATGCGCCGTGATGTTCGCGCCGGTCTGTATACGCTATACTTTGCCCACAACGGCGTGGAAGCCCTGGAGCGTTTAAACGAGATTCCTGATATAGACATGGTCCTGTCCGATATCAACATGCCCCGGATGGACGGCCTCACGCTACTGGCGCAGATTCCGAACATCGCCCCCGACATACGCGCCGTGGTCGTCTCTGCCTACGGGGACATGAAGAATATCCGGACTGCCATGAACAGGGGCGCCTTCGATTTCATTACCAAGCCCATCGATTTCCAGGACCTTCGGGTGACCATCGAACGTACCTTGAAGAACATGGAAGAGTGGCGTGCGGCATTGGAATCCCGGGACCAGTTGGTAAGACTGCAGAACGAACTGAACGTGGCCAGCAAGATGCAGCAGTCAATCCTGCCGACGGAGTTTCCCGATTCCGATCACTGTCAGATCTTCGCGAACATGGAACCCGCCCGGGAGGTTGGTGGGGACTTTTTCGATGTTTTCCCTCTTCCCGGTGGACAAATCGGACTGGCGATTGCCGATGTGTCCGACAAGGGCGTACCGGCCGCGTTGTTTATGATGTCGAGCCGGACTCTTTTGAAGGGGGCGGCCATCGGAGCCATCGCGCCAGGAGCTGTATTGAAAGAAGTCAATGATCTCCTTACCGAAGAAAACGAAGCGGCCATGTTCGTGACGACCTTCTACGCGGTATATACCCCCGAAACAGGTCAGGTGGACTACGCGAACGGAGGGCACAACCCACCGCTGGTTGTTCATCCAGATGGCAGCTCGACGCTGCTCCCCGGAACCGACGGTCTTGCGCTCGGGGTTTTTCCCGGAGTCGATTTCGGCCAGTCGGCCGTCGCGCTTTCGCCAGGCGACTGCCTTGTACTTTATACCGACGGCGTTACCGAAGCCATGAACGCCGACAGGGAAGAATTCGGCATGGACCGCCTGCAGGCGGTATTTGCGGAATCACGCCCCGCAACCTCAGAGGAAGCGAATCAAGCCGTTTTCAAGGCTGTCCACGATTTCGCGGGCGAGACGCCGCAGTCCGACGACATTACCTGTGTTGCCGTCATTCAGCGCTAGGGATAACCATGAGCAGAAGACTGTCCCTCTGCCTACCCACGAAGCTCGACCAGCTGGATCGTATTTACAATGCGGTCGATGAACTCGGCGAGGCGGAAGACTGGCCGCCGGGCATGGTGTACCAGATTAAGCTGGTCCTCGAGGAATTGGGCGTCAACATCGTCACCCATGGGCACGACAACGATCCCGAGCATGAATTCGAGATCATACTGGATTCAGATACGGACGTCCTGACCATCGAGTTGCGGGACGAAGGACAGGCCTTTAACCCCCTTACGGACTGTCCGGAACCCGATCTCGAATCCGGATTGGACGATCGACCCGTTGGCGGTCTGGGCATCTACCTCGTTCGGACCATGATGGATGAACTGAATTACCGTCGAGAAGACAACAAGAACATCCTGACGATCGTCAAGCGGAAGGATAACGGATGAGGCGAACGCGAGACCACTGGGCGGTCATTGCATTGCTCGCCCTCTGTGCGACGGCGTTCTCTCCCGCCTTATCTCACGAAAACAGCGGCGCGAACGCCGCCCAGGTTGAAGAACCCGGCGTAACCGACGAACGCATTCTCTTCGGTCAGTCCGCGGCGTTCAGTGGTCCGGCCCGTGAACTCGGCCGGAACATGAATCTCGGGATCGAGGCGGCCTTCCATGAGGCGAACCGGAAGGGGGGCGTGCACGGACGCCGTCTTGAGTTGATCACCCTCGACGACGCTTACGAACCGGTAGCCGCCATCGCGAATACCCGGAAGTTGATCGAAGAAGAACAGGTGTTCGCACTCATCGGCGCTGTCGGTACGCCGACCTCCCGCTCCGCAGTTCCTATCACCTCACAGGCGGGAGTACCTTATATTGCGCCATTTACCGGCGCGATTTTTTTGAGAGACAACACGGAATCGGGCGTGATCAACCTGCGCGCCTCCTATTACCAGGAAACCGAGGAAATCGTAGACAGGTTATCGCGGGATCTCGGCATCACCCGCATTGCCGTGATGTATCAAAATGATTCTTTTGGCCGGGTCGGCTATCGGGGGGTACGGCGAGCGCTTGAACGAAGGAAGTTGGATCCGGTGGCGATTGGCGTGTATCCCAGGAACACCACGGCGATCAAGGCCGGCCTGCTTGATCTGCAACGGGGAAAACCGGACGCTGTCGTAGTTATAGGCGCATACCAACCGGTTGCCACGCTTATCAAGTGGGCCCGACACGTGGGTTTCAACCCGGTCTTCGCGACGATCTCCTTCGTGGGCAGTAACGCTTTGGCCCGGGAACTGGGTCCCAACGGCCGTGGTGTCCTTGTGTCACAGGTGGTTCCCTTCCCCGGGGCCGGCGATATATCCATAGCCGTACAGTACCGCAGGGCACTGTCTGCCCACGTACCAAACGCCACCCCTGGATTCGTTTCATTCGAAGGATACCTGGCCGGCCGGCTGGCGATCACCGCGCTGGAGGGCTGTGGACCGGACTTGAAACGAACCTGTCTCATCGACAGCCTGAACAAGGCCGAGGTCATAAACATGGGCGGGCTTCGTCTTGTATTCGGTGAAGGCGACAACCAGGGTTCCGACGCAGTCTTTCTCACCGTCATCGGGCAGGATGGACGGTACCATCCTGTTGAAACCCTGCGGGACGTAATGCCATGATCAAGAAGTGGCTTCTGTGGTTGTATGACAAAGGCCCTTCCCGTATCTCGGGGCAACTGTACCTGGGGATCGGTACGGCCGTAGCGCTCACCATGATGGCAAGTATGGTGGCCTGGTTCGCCTTCAACCAGGTCGGTGATGCCCAGAGAGAAGTGAATGAGGTGGCGGTCCCCGAAATTGCAGCCGCGTTCGGTGTGGCGCAACAGAGCGGAACGCTGGCGGCCGCCGCTCCACGACTGACAGCAGCGGAAACTCCCGATATTTTTGAAGCCGTAACGGCAAGTATCGCCGAAGAACGGGATAGCTTCGCGGTTCAACTGGAAGCGCTTACCAGCCACAGCATGGAAAACGAGCGATTTCAGCGGATCAGTGAAAGCGGTAACACCCTGATCTCCAACATCGGCATGATCGAGGAGTCCGTGGCGAGACGCTTCATTCTCGAGGATCAAAGCCAGCGCCTGCGTCGTGAGCTGGAGCAGTTGCAACTCGAACTGGCCGGCATTCTAGTACCGGCCCTGGACAACCAGTTGTTTTACACGGCCACCGGTTACAGTGACATCGACGAACCGGCGGCGCCGCGTTCAGAATACCTTTCCGAAATAGAACTGCAGCGATACCGTTATCTCGCCGAACTGCAGACCGAGGCGACGGTCAGCACCCGAATCCTGTCCAACGTCTTCAACCTCTCTGACGCCGACAGATTGGAACCCCTGCTTGAGCGATTCGAATCGGCCAGCGGTGGTGTTGAAAGGAGCCTGGCGGGCCTGGGAACGGCGCCGCTGCGGCAAAGACTCGAACCGGTATTCGGCGAGTTGTTTGAACTGGGAAGCGGCCAGGGCAAGATCTTTCAAATTCGCGCGGAGGACCTGGAACTTATGGCCCAACAGCGCGCACTGATCGAGAGCAACCGGGATCTCGCCGTCGAACTGGTCGCCGAGGTGGAGAGCCTCGTGAATTCAGCGCAGGCAAGCACCCAGAAAGCAACGATTGCCTCCACGCAGACGATCCAGGTGGGAAGACAGCTCCTGCTTGTGCTGAACGCCTTCAGTCTGATTGGCGCGGTTCTCATCGCGTGGTTGTTTGTCGGCAAAGTGTTATTGCGCCGTCTGGGATTTCTATCCGAACACATGCGTCGCATGGCCGGGGGTAATCTGAAGCAGAAGGTGGAATTGGACGGCCGCGACGAGGTGGCCGACATGGCCGCCGCCCTTGAAGTGTTCAGGCTGCATTCGATCGAGGCGCAGCGACTGAACCTCGTGGAAAAACTCGCGGAGGAACTCCGGGGCAAGAATGACGAATTGGAAAAAACGCTGGTTGAACTTCAGCACGCGCAGGACCAGATTGTCATGCGGGAAAAACTTGCGGCCTTGGGGGAATTGACAGCGGGCGTCGCGCACGAAATACAGAACCCGCTGAACTTCGTGAAGAACTTCGCCGAATCTTCGGAGGAACTACTCGAGGAGTTGCGGGAAGAACTACCGACTGACGGTGGATCGCTGAACGAAGAGCAAGACGACTTGATTCGCGAAATCGGCGGCGATCTGTCGGATAACCTGCGCCGCATCCGTGAACACGGCGAACGGGCTAATCGAATCGTACGCGATATGCTGCAGATGGGCCGGGGATCCGCGGAGAAACAGTCCACCGATCTGAACGCCTTGCTCGAGGAACATACCCGCCTTGCCTTTCACAGCGCCCGGGCATCCAATTCAGAATTTCAACTCGAAATCAACGAAGACCTGGACCCGCAAATGGGGGAGGTGGAAATCGTATCCCAGGATATGGCCCGGGTATTCGTAAACATGGTCAACAACGCGTGCCACGCTACCCACGAAAAGCGGCAAGATCCCGAAACCCCGTCCGAATATGTCCCCTCCCTGTGGTTGACCACCCGCCGTGAGGATGATCAGTTCGTGATCCGCATCAAGGACAATGGCAAGGGCATCCCGCCCCATGTCAGAGAAAAGATCTTCAATCCCTTCTTCACAACCAAGCCTACCGATCAGGGCACCGGTCTGGGCCTGGCGCTTTCAAACGATGTCATACGCGAGCACGGTGGTGCGATCAAGGTGGATTCCGAACCCGGTGAATACACCGAAATGACCATCGAGATCCCGCTCGTTGCCGTATCCGCGCCAGAGATGTCTTAAACGAGGCGTCTTCGCTACGCTTTCGATGAAAAGTCTATATGCTGTTACGGCCGGGGGGCTTCCATGACCGGAGTGTCAACGAATTCAGAACCACGCTGATGCTGGAGAAGGCCATCATGGCCGCCGCGAAGGCGGGGAAGAGAAACCCCATCGCAGCGAGCGGCAGGCCGATCACGTTGTAGATAAACGCCCAGAAGAGATTCTGCTTGATTTTGCGGATGGTTCTCCGACTCACGTCGATCGCGCCGGCCACCAGGAAGGGATCGGATCGCATCAGCGTGATCGCGGCCGTTTCCATCGCCACGTCCGTTCCGGAGCCCATGGCTATGCCCACGGTGGCCCGGGCGAGTGCGGGGGCGTCGTTGATCCCGTCGCCGACCATGCAGACCTTCGCACCACTTTCCGTCAGTTGCCCGACGATACGCTCCTTCTCTTCCGGCGTAGCGCCGCTGTGCGTCTCGTCAATGCCCGTCTGACGGCCGATCCGCTTCACAACGGATTCCGCATCGCCGGAAACGAGAAGAACCTTGACGTTCAGCCTCCTGAGCTCCTCAACCACCTCGGCCGCATCGGGTCTCAATGCGTCGACAAGATCAAAGCGGGCAAGGTAACTGCACCCCGATTCTCCGCGGGAGGCAAGCCAAACCACGGTAACACCTCCGGACCGCGGATCGGCAGGCGGTGGCGGGGCACCGCAAGCCTCTGCGAAGAGTTTTGAATTTCCCAGCAGGTAGCGCACACCATTGATTTCTCCCTCGACGCCCCGGGCTACGAGATTCCTGAAGCGCTCCACCCTGGTAAGGACGAGTTTACGTTCCGTTGCCACGTGCCGAAACGCGGTGGCAAAGGGGTGTTCACTGCCCTGTTGCAGCGACGCCGCGACACGCAGAAGATCATTCTCGTCGCGTTCGACCAGGGGTATGGTGGAATCGATGCGGGGCCTGCCCTCGGTCAGGGTGCCCGTCTTATCGAAAACCACGTGAGTCAGGCCCTTCGACTGTTCCAGGGATTCGATGTCCTTGACCAGTATGCCCGCCCGTGCCGCCGCGCCGGCGCCCGTCACGATAGCCGTCGGCGTGGCCAGGCCCAGGGCGCAGGGACAGGCGATAACGAGCACGGAGACGGCGTTGATCAACGCGGTTTCCAGTGTCACGCCCATCACGATCCACGCGGCGAGCGTGATTACGGCCAGTAAGACCACGACCGGAACGAAGACAGCGCTGACCCGATCCACCAATCGCTGTATCTCGGGTTTGGCGGCCTGGGCGTTTTCGACGAGGCGTATCACCCGCCCAAGGGTTGATTCGCTTCCGATGGCACGGGATTCTATTTCCACGAAACCATTGAGATTAACCGATCCGGCGATTACAAGGTCTCCGGGGTTTTTCTGTACGGGGGCACTTTCGCCGGTGATGAGCGCCTCGTCGATTTCGGTTTCTCCGAGGACTACAACGCCGTCAGCGGCCACACGGTCACCGGGCCGGCAGATCACAACGTCTCCGATCTTCAATGCATGCACGGGACGTTCCTCTTCCGTGCCGTCGGTCGTCCGCACCCGTGCGGTCACGGGCCTGATGGCCAGCAACTCGCGTATCGCCCGACCCGCGCTGCGCCGCGCACGGGTTTCGATATGCTTGCCGACCAGCACCAGGGTTATAATGATCGCCGAGGCTTCAAAGTAGAGTTGCCCCGCGGCGTCAGCGCCCAGGGTTATCATCAGGTACCAGCTGAATGCGTAGGCCGATGTGGTGCCCAGGGAGACCAGGACATCCATGTTCGCGCCGCCGCCCCGGAGCGCGTAGAAACCGCTCCTGTAGTAACGCGCTCCTATGCCGATCTGCAGGACGGTGGCCAGGGCTGCTTCCGCATATACCGGCATGTGCCAGCCGAAACCGGTCCAGCTTTGCAGAAGTCCCACCACCATCTGCGCAAGAAACGGGAGCGTTAAGGCAATCGAGACGACCATCGCGATACGGTCCCTGGTACCCAGGCTCAGGCCGGTTTCTGATTTGGTTCGATCGTCGGGGCCGGTGGTAAGTCGAAATCCCGCAGCCGCCACGGGACCGGTCAGCGCAGCCCACGATACCGTTGGCGCGACCGTCAAGGTAGCCCGCTCCAGCGCAAGGTTGACGTGGGCGGCGGAAACGCCCGGTACGCTGGCGAGCACCTTTTCGACCCGCGCGGAACAGGCACTGCAGGTCATGCCCTCTACGTGGAATACCCGGGTTTCAGTATCCAGGTCGAAATTCATGGTTGGCTTGGAAATCGACATGACGTTACTCCCGGTCTGGATGGAAGCTACTGCAAAGTAGCGTTTTCCAACCCATGCGTGGCGTCGGATTCGAAGAAGAACAGCGCGTACGCGAGACCGATCCCCAGGAGGAAAGCTATGGCAAGAATACCCCGGTCGTGACTGTGGAACTGGATCTCGGGCAACAGGTCACCGAGGGAAATACACAGAAATACTCCGGCGGCAAAGGCCATGATGTATCCCGCGATATGCAATTCTTCCATCTGGTTGAGCAATCCGACACCCTGGAAGGTCAATACCGCGACCACCGGACACAACAGGGCGAAAGCGAAATTGGTCAAGGTGCATGAACGGTTACTGTAACCGGTTGCTCTCATCAACCCGATGATGGAGTATGCGTCAAGGGGTTTGTGAGCCATGATAGCCAGAAACACGCCGAGACCGGCCAGGACGGCTTGTCCGTCATGCAGAAAACCAATCCGCACACTGGCGCCCAGGGCGATCCCCTCTGTAACAGTGTGCAGGCCCAGGCCCAGCGCGATGCCGAATACGCTGCGGGGATTTACATCGACCATGCCGTGATGGCCGTGATGATCTTGCATTTCCATCGCTTCGTGACTGAAATCGTGCTGGTGAAAACGGAAGATGCGTAACAAGACTACAATCAGGATGATTCCAAGTACCACACACCCTATGGCGGTTTCGGCGGCGTAGGGGCCGGGGATGTCCTCCAAGCTGTGCAGCAAGAGGTGGTACATGGCGACGCCCAGGAGAAACCCCGCAACGAGACTCATGACCAGTTGCGTGCGCGTGTGCGTCAGGGTCACTATGGCCGAGAGTTTTCCGCCCAGCATGGACACGGCGAATATGGCTGCGGAGTAACCCAGCAAATGAAGAATCGTATTGGATTCCATGATGTATCAGCCCGTGATTATGCTGCTTGTAACGGTGCCGAGTACCGGTTCATAGCCATCCGGCAGGACGTCCCGGGTGAGCGAAAGCTTGCCCAGGTCGCCCGAAACGAATTCGTAGGGGGATTCGGACATGATGGATTTGACTTCGGCAACCTCCCACTTGTCGACGAGGGTCAGGAGACGCGGAGCGAGATAATGCAGTCCCGTCTGCAGGTCTTTCCAGTAGACTTCGCCGAAGAGTCGGCCATACCCGACATGCCCTGGAGGCACAACCGTGAAACCGCTTCCCAGAAGGAGCACCAGGAGCAATCCGTACAGCATCATTCCCATAGGGATGGTAAGTCATATCGGGCCTCGAATGGACCGGTTCCGCGTCAGACGCTTCCAGACTCGCAGCCAGGGCCTGGTCAGGGGACGGATATTGAGCATCAGGTCTTCGAACCCGCTGCGCATGGCGCCGGCTCGAAACCTCCAGATAATGAGGCCGAGCAACGCAAAGGCGCCACCCCACTGCAGAAACTGAAGGGTTGGGGATTCGGACGGACCCAGATTGACGGAAATCGTCAATCCCGCGGCCAGGAGCATGATGTCGATGGCGATACCCAGGGTGGCGGTTACCACGATGACCGAAGTAACGTACACGGCCGCGAATCGCGCACCGAACCGGCTCATGATAATCACGATCGTGCTCGTGTTGGTGGCTGGCCCGGTCATCAGGAAAATCAGGGCGGCACCCGGGCTGAATCCCTTGGCCACCAGCGCGGCGGCTATTGGCGTGCTGGCCGAGGCACAGATGTAAAGGGGCACGCCAACGAGGATCATGATGGGATAGGATAGCCATCGCGCGTATTCGTTAGACATCATGTCGGCTGGAATGACAAGAAAGAGCACGCCGCCCAGCGCAATGCCGACGATCAGGGCGAAGAGGATATCGTCGGCGATTTCCACGAAGCCGTAGCGCATGATATGCCGGACGATCTGCTTGAAGTCGAGACCGGGATATTCTTCTTCGACGATATCTTCTTTGGAGATCTTTGCGACTTTTTGCTGCTGCGCCTCATTCAGTTCGCGATAGAAGCCCGGTTTAACCCACGATCCGAACCTCCAAATGGAAGCGACGGTCGATATCCCTTTAAGCCACCTTACCATCAGGATCTTCATGGCGGAAGGGCTGACGTAGCAATCGTCCCTTTCGGACAGGAGAGTTTCATGAGCCGCATGGTCATGGTCGTGTCCATGACATTGGTCGTGCACGTGATCATGGTGGTCGTGATCGCGGTGATCGTGGTGGTTATGGTCGCCCGTCCTGGCTTCGCCGCTATCGTCTCTGATAAGGCCGATGCAAAAGATACCCGCCACGACCGCGGTAATAAAACTGATGACGGGCCTTATCACGGCTACGACGAACCCGAAGAACGCGTTAGTGACGAGAATCGAATCCGCCCCGGTTTCCGGTGCCGTGATCAGGAACGACATGCAGGAGGAACGCGATGCGCCTTTCCGCCGCATTTCCGCTACAACCGGAACAACGGAGCAACTGCACAGCGGCACGGGAACGCCGACCGCGGCGCTCACACTCACCGACCTGAGACTGTCGTCCTGAAGCCATTTCAATATGGCTTCGCGTGATATGAAAACATGAATCAGGCCGGAAAGCAGCAGACCCAGAATCAACATGGGGGCGAGCAGGAGGAAGGACATCCAGATAAAATCGAAGTATGCGGTGAGTAGATTCACAAACTCGACGACCATTAAACCGCCTCCCGCCGTGATTTAAACGCGGAAAAACCAGGCTGTTAAAGTAAGGTATTGTATTTCGTCAAACAGAACACGGATCGGCCTGGCTGGACTTACAGGGAAAGATACCGACGCATGAGCAAAGTGCAATCAGAAAACATTGTAACATCTTCATGAATACTAAACAGCCGTAGACCTTGCCATATCGCTTTTTCTGCTACCAGACTTACGTCAGATCGATTGAGATTATCTGTTGTACTGCCAAATATAACATGGTATAAAATGGAAAGCATGAGTAAGGTATGTCGGAACCCGTTCCGCCTGCTTCCCTTCTTACGGTTCCAGGACAAGGATCGCGATGGATCCCGGATCGGAGCCTTGTTATGGATTTCGAAACGTACGAACTGGAGAACGCTTTCTACGACGAGATGTTCCTGCCCGACGGCACGCCTCGCGATCATTGCCGTTATCTCTACGAAGCCCTGCTCCGCCTTCCCGTTGAAGAGCTCGTTCGTATGCAGGAACGGGTTAATCATTCCTTTTCCAGTGAAGGCATCACGTTTACGGTTTACGGCGACGAGGTGGCCAACGAGCGTATCATGCCGGTCGACTGTCTGCCCCGGATCATTTCCGCGAGTGAATGGCGGCAGCTCGAAGCAGGACTTTCTCAGCGCCTGAAGGCATTGAACCGGTTCCTTGCCGATGTCTCTACGGACCCGCGCGTATCGTTGAAGACGGAGTCATTCCCATCGAAATGGTTAGGGGATGTCCCAGTACCGCGTGGAAATGCGGGGAGTGCCCGTACCTCATGGTACGTACATCGCGGTCTGCGGAACCGAACTGGTGCGCACGAATGAAGGTTTCCACGTACTCGAGGACAACCTGCGTGTGCCCTCCGGCGTGTCCTACATGGTCGCCAACCGGAAAGCTGTCAAGACTAATCTTCGAAGGTTGTATCGCAGTTGCCGGGTGCGGGAGGTCGAGCATTGCGGCGGTCTGCTTCGGGAAACGTTGCGCGAACTCGCGCCTCGCGATCAGCCGGACCCATGCGTCTTTCGATCCGACTCCCTGCTGGGTCTGCCCGGTCTGATGAGCGTCTACAACGCCGGAAATGTGACCCTGGTCAACGCGCCGGGTACAGGCGTTGCGGACGATAAGAGCGTATATGCATTCGTGCCGGACATGATACGCTATTACCTGGATGAAGAACCGTTGCTTCAAAACGTGAAAACCTATATCTGCCGACGGCCGGAAGATCTCGAATTCACGCTCGACAACCTGCAGAATCTCATCGTGAAACGGGTGGGTGAGTCCGGGGGATACGGCATGCTGGTCGATCCCTACTCAACGCCCATGGAACGGGACGCCTACGCCCGGGAAGTTCGGGAAAACCCCGCCGATTTCATCTCGCAGCCTGTACTGGACCTGTCACGCGCTCCCTGCATGATCGAGGGGCGGGCCGCGGCGCGGCACGTGGACTTGCGCCCCTTCGTGCTGCACGGCCGCGAGACCCGCATCGTCCCGGGCGCATTCTGCCGCGTGGCGCTGCGCGAGGGTAGCCTGGTCGTCAACTCCAGCCAGGGCGGCGGTGGCAAGGACATCTGGGTCCTGGGGGATTGAATGCTGTCTAGAAGCGCACAGGGCCTATACTGGATGGCCCGGTACCTCGAGCGCGCTGCGCACCTGTGCCGGTTGATGCAACTGCAGGTGGAAACCCTGGTGGACCGCCCGTTGCGGGAGATTCATTTTGGCTGGAACTGCGTATACAGCAGTATGAACCAGTCTCCACCCGCCGGACCCTGGAAGCTTTCGGCAGCGATGACTACACGTTCGCCGATTCATACACCCTGGCCAACCACCTCACTTTCGAATCCATGATGAATCCGGAATCCATCTGGAACTGCTTCGCGTACACACGGGAGAACGTCCGGGAGGTACGCAACGACATCAGCGCCGAAATGTGGCTGTCGCTGAACATGGCTTATCTTCGACTGCAGTGATTGAACATACAGGAGATCTGGAAGGCTGCGCCCGAGTCGTTCTATGCCGGGACGGCGAAGGAAATCAACACGTTCACCGGTGTGACCGACGGGACCATGTATCGTGACGACCGCTGGCATTTCATCCAACTTGGTAGATACATCGAACGGGTGCAGCTTTCCGCCTCGATATTACTGGCACAGATTGCTGCGCAAGGTCGGCAGGACGAGTCGTTCGAGCAAGGAGGCGTCAGCAATCGGCACCGCTATGTGTACCCTTATCCGAAACAGAAGGAATGACGTGACGGAATGGAACACCACACTCGATCGATACGGAACCATCTATCTCTCTTTTCCAGACCACGGACTGTTTCGGCAATACGAAGCACGATCTGCATCTTTACCTGGAACATAAGTCGCTTGATACAACCACACGATCCACGGTTGACAAAGATCCAGTGACTTCACCACCGGAAAAGTGCAAAGAAGGAGCGTGGGAGACCATCCTGAACTGGAAAGACTCGTTCCATCATTGGGATTTTCTGGTCCACAGCGGTTTGACTCGACCTTCCACAACCCTCGTGAATTTCGTTAGACGAAACGGGATCGAGCCCGCCTCCGATCCGCTGGTTTCACTGAAGCGGCTGTCTGAAATCATCTTCACTAGATTTGAGTATGTACCAGGCAGCACATCAATCTCTTCCACCATAGACCACATTCTGGATACAGGACGCGGCGTATGCCAGGACTACGCCCATGTCATGATCGCCATCGCGCGAACCTGGGGTATTCCAGCCCGATACGAATCGAGATATCTCCACGATGAAACGGCGGAAGATGCGGAAAACAGGGGGATGACCACGCACGCCTGGCTGGAATGCCTGTTGCCCGGACTCGGTTGGGTCGGATTCGATCCCACCAATTCGACCTTCGTCGACAAGCGGCATGTACGCGTTGCCGTGGGAAGGGACTACCAGGACGTTTCCCCCACAACGGGGTGCTGCACGGTGGGGGAGATATCCAGATCGACGTGGAAGTGCGCATGCAACCACTTTCGAGTACCCATTCTGATTTTGAGCGTGATCTACAAGAGGAACCGTACCGATGAATGGCATCGACCTGCCTGCTGTCATGGCTGAACTGCAGGCAACACCTTCGTTCCGGGAAATCCACACCGTGGAGACGATGAAGGCCTATCTGCTGGACCGATTACCCGGATTCCGCCTTCCCGATTTCGAGACCTGGGAAGTCGAAGCCGAGCGGTTGCGACGGACCATGCTGGAGGAGGTGATTTTAAAGGGCGTTCCCGACGAATGGAGTTCGGGAGATCTTGAAATCGAATGGAAGGGGGTCATCGAAACCGGCAAGGGCTACCGGATTCGCAAGCTGACCTACAAGGCATTGCCCGGTCTGGTCATTCCAGCGCTGCTCTACGAACCCGATCACCTGGAGGAAACAACTCCGGGCGTGCTGAACTTGAACGGGCACGTCGGACCTCCAGGCAAAGCGGTGGACTACAAGCAGGTACGATGTGTCAACCTGGCCAGGAGGGGCATGGTGGCCCTGAATCCCGAATGGCTGTGTTTCGGTGAACTGCAAGGGCCAGGATACCAGCACAACAACTCCAGCTACCTGGACCTCTGCGGTATCGCCGGCATCGCCGTGTTCTATCTCGCCATGAACCGCGCACTGGACGTGCTGTTGACCCAGGATCACGTCGATCCCGCGCGCATTGCGGTTACTGGTTTGTCCGGCGGCGGCTGGCAGACAATCATCCTTGCCGCCCTGGACACGAGGGCGCGCCTGGCAGTTCCCAACGCCGGATACATAGATCTGGGCAGCCGTGTGGAGCACCCGGCCGACCGGGGCGACATCGAACAAAACGCCGCGGACCTGGCCGCGACGGCCGACTATCCCATGCTTACGGCCATGCTGGCGCCGCGGCCGGCCCTGCTGCTGTACAACCAGTATGACGATTGCTGCTTCCAGACAGCCAGGGCGAAACCCTCGGTATTTGAGCCCGTTCGACCGCTCTATGTCTCCCTAGGAAGGAATGCGGCGTTTCAGTTTCACAACAACATCGACCCGGGAACCCACAACTACGACATCGAACACCGGGAACGATTCTACCGGTTCCTGAACCATCATTTTCTTAGCGGCGAGCCGGTCTGCAACGAAGAAATACCATCGGATGGCGAGGTGCGCACTGAAGAGGAATTGACCGTGGGAACGCCCGAGGGGAACGCCGATTTCGTTACCCTGGCCAGGTCGGCGGCGGATGGGTTGAAACGCGCGACACCGCCGCGGGAGTCATCCGGTCTGCGTCGCTGGCAACAGACGGGCAGGAATCGCCTGAAATCTGTTTTACGTTACCGGCCCCTTCCGGCCGAAGAGGTCGTAACGGTGTCTTCGAAGCGCCACAACGGTTTCCGGGTATCTTGCAGCCATTGCCATTTGCACGGCGGTTGGATCCTGCCCGTGGTGGAAGCCTCTCCTTCGAAAAACGGCACCGGAAAAACGCGCCTGATCTTAACGGATGAAGGGCAGAAAGGGGCGGAGACCCTGGTAGAGGAAGTCCTGCGTGAAGGATCTACGGCGCTGGTGGTCGAATTGATCATGCAGGGCGCGTGCGAACTGGGCAAGGGCCCGCATCAGTGGACCATGATGGTATCATCGAGCGGCGGCAGGATGCTGGGTATCCAGGTTGCTCAACTCGCGGCGGTCATGAACCACCTGGGAACGCCCGTGCTGGGCTTGACCACTTGCGGTCCCGTGTCTTCCGTAGTTGCCCTCATGGCCTCGGCCCTGTATGACGGAGAAGTGGATGAAGTCGTTCTGCACCGTGGACTGAGCAGCCTCCGCCGGTTAATCGATGAACCCGGACGGTATGAATCCATGTCGTCTCTTTTTTGTTTCGGTCTATTGGAATCTTTCGATATCGAGGATCTCATCGCGCTGATCCACCCCGCCCGGGTCGACCTGAGATCGGTCGCGGACCTATAACGCGTCGCTGATTGCATCGATTACCAGATGGGGCGGCAACGTGCGCAGACACAGGGCGCCCCGGGAATACGTCGACGTGAGGGGTTCGTGGCTGCACGTCATGAAACAACCTCTGCATTGGAGGTATTCCGGATGGGAAACGGCATGCAGGTTCGGGTAGCCGTAGGCATCCGGATAGGGGAAAAAGTACCCGAGATGACTGTCCGGGCATACACACACCGTGGGCCTGCCCAGCACCGTGGAGATGTGGCTCAGACCCGAATCGAGCCCGACGAAAAGACGCGCCTCCTTGATCATCGTCAACACCTTGGACAGGGTAGTTTCGAGTATGCGCACGTTGGGCAAGTCAATCCTGTCCAGTTCAACAGCCGTCCCTGGCTCGACGAGAGCGACGAAGAGTTGATCCGGAAACGCACCTATGATCTCCTTCCAAAGTGACAGGGGATAGTCCTTCCTCGGATTGTTGCTGGAGGGCTGCCAACCCACGAATTCCCCTGGTTCCAGGCCAAACCGGCGGCACTCCTCCATCCCCGAACCAATGAAACTCAGGTCGGGGCTCCACCGTGCATCGGGATCTGACTCGACCCCGCATCGTTCGAGCACATCTCGGATATAGTACGCGTTGTGGTCGAGGATATGGTTCCCGTCGGTTTCCGTGGCGGTTTCTTCCCGCGCTTTGTGATTCGGTACGATTTCGAAATCCGCAGGATAGGGTCGTTCAGGTGCGAGGTCTCCTCCCAGGTAGTAGCCTTCGTAGATGAATTTTCGGTCGGCTCGCAACGCGGTGAGCAGCGATCCCATGGCGAACAGGCCGCCGTAGAACATGTGGACGTCTGCGATGACGTACCTGAACGATTGGTTCAGTATGCTCTCGAGCGGTGCTGGACCGATGCCAGGTCCACCTTCCCGCCCAACAGGATCAGGAATCGGGAAGAAGGCGTCGACGTACGGTTCGACGACCGGTTTCACCTGGGACCTTCCCAGAAGCCAGACTGGATGGGGGTAAAACCACCGGCGCAACCGTTTCAGGTGCCCCGTGGCCAGCACCACGTCCCCGATCCGGCCCCACGCTACGTACAGTACGGGCCGGGGTTCTGCGTTCACCCTGGGCAGGACAGGAACCGGCCATTCGATGGCCCGGTTGCGCAATCCGCGGTTTCTGTACGAGAAATAGACACGGTACGCGAAGTCGTTGAAAAGTTTCCACATGGAGTTTCAGCGTAAGCGCGGCGCGGATTCCTAACAAAGGACACGACATCTAAATCGAACTACGGTTTTTTGAATGAACCCCGTTCCTGCGTGGTATAGATGTACTTGACAGGTTCTACTGATATTACGTTATTTAGGCCGGCCCGGCAAGGCGACAATGGCGGCCTGGACCAGTGTTAAATCGTTAAGGAGTTCGTATTTGATTATCTTCCGCATATTGAAATGGTGCGCACCGGTAGCATGCCTGGCAGGCGTACTGGTGTCGACGGGCTGCAGTGAAAGCGGCAGCGCCGCCAACGAAGCGGCCGTCGAGAAGAAAAAGCGGACCGTGAACGTGGTCACCCGGGTGGTTCAACCCCGGGAATTCGTCAACCACCTCAGACTGGTCGGCGAGGTCAAACCACTTCGTCGTGTCGTGGTGAGTATCGAAGCCAGTGGGCTGTTAAAGACCATCGAAGTGGAAAAGGGCCAGTCGGTGCGGCAGAACACCGTACTGGCGCGGATGGATGATGAATTGCTCAGAGCGGCCGTGGATGAGGCCGAAGCGGCGTTGAACGCCAGCGGCCTTACGCTGCGAAACCAGAAAATGCTGTTGGACCAGCACGCGCTGGCCGAGTCCGTGTACCTCGACACCAAGTTCCGTAACGACATGGACCGTGCGCGGCATGACCAGGCCTTGGTCTACTTGAGCAAGACGGTCATCCGGGCGCCGATCTCGGGCGTGGTGGACAGTCGCAAGATGGAAGTGGGTGAACTGGCCACCCCTGGAAGGGAGTTGGTGGACCTGGTCGACATCGATCGCGTCAAGGTCGTGGCGGGTGTACCGGAACGCCATCTCAAACACATCAAGGAAGGTACGCGTGCGACGCTGACATTTCCGGCTTACCCGGAGGTTAGCATCGAGGAAGATATAGCCTATATCGGCACGACGCTCGACCCGGACAACCGTACCGTATCCGTTGAAATCACGCTGGACAACCCGGACCACAGGCTGAAGCCCGAAATGGCCGTCACGATCCGAGTCGTCAAGGACTACATACCCCGGGCGATTGTTATTCCCCAGGATGCCGTGATCGACACGGACCAGGGCCGGATGGTCTTCGTCGCCGAAAACAACGTTGCCCGGTCCGTGCCGATTGTCCTGGGGTCGATCTCAGGTGATCAAGTACTGGTTTCCGAAGGGCTGGCGCCAGGTGATTCCCTGATCGTCGTCGGCCATAGAAACCTGGTGAACGGTGAATCCATTCAGGTCAGAAACGACAGGATGTAGCGTGACGGCGACTTCCGCCAAAGGCATCCACTGGAGTATTCCTTTGTGAAAGTTTCTGACCTGGCCATCAGTAACAGGATCAGTATTTTCGTCATGACCGGGGCCGTCATTTTCCTCGGTTTAATGTCCTACCGGTCCCTCCCACGCGAATCCACTCCTTCGATCACCATACCGATCGTCTTCGTCGCCACACCCTACTTCGGGGTGTCTCCCGCGGACATTGAAAACCTCGTTACCCAACCGATTGAGAAACACCTCGAAGATCTCCCCAACGTGAAAGAGATATCCTCTACTTCCAGCGAGGGCATCTCGACCGTAATCATCGAGTTCGAAACCGACGTAGACATCAATAACGCGCTACAGAAGGTCCGTGAAGAGGTCGACCTCGCACGTTCCGAAATCCCGGACGACGCGGAAGAATCGACCATCAGGGAAATCAATTTCGACGACATCCCCATCCTGGTGATCAACGTCGCCGGCACACACAGCCTCGTGACGTTGAAAGACATCGCGGAAGATCTGGAGCTGCGCATGGAACAGATTCCCGGTGTGTTGGACGTCACGGTGGCCGGTGGCCTGGAACGGGAAGTCCAGGTCAATGTCGATCCTGACAGACTGGTGTACTACGGCCTGGAACTCGGCGATATCATCGAAACGATTCGTGAGGAAAACCTGAACATGCCCGGAGGTTCGATCCAGACCGGTACGCTGAGGTACGCGGTCAGGGTTCCGGGCGAATTTACGACACCGGAAGAAATCGGGGCGCTGGTCGTCAAGACGCGTAATCGACAACCCATCGCCATAGAGGACGTGGCGGAGGTACGATTCGGATTCAAGGAGGAGGCGACCTACGCCCGTTTGAACGGGCTGCCCTGCGTCTCCCTGAATGTACAGAAACGAAGCGGGGAGAACCTGATACAGATCGCGGACGCGGTCAAGGAACTGTTGGAAGTAGAGCGTGGGCGGTTACCGAAGACGGTAAACCTGGCTGTACTGGCGGATCAGTCCAAGGACATCCGGTCCATGATCAGCGACCTGGAAAACAATATCATTTCGGGGTTGATCCTGGTGGTCTTCGTACTGTTCATGTTCATGGGCGTGCGCAACGCGCTATTCGTGGCCATAGCGATCCCGCTGTCCATGCTCATTTCCTTCATCGTGATCGAGGCACTGGGTTACACGTTGAACATGGTCGTGCTGTTCAGCCTGATCCTGGCCCTCGGGATGCTCGTGGATAACGCTATCGTCATCGTGGAGAACATCTACCGGCATCGCGAGGAAGGAGCTCCGTTGATGCGTGCCGCCCGCGAAGGCGTGGGGGAGGTGGCCGTGCCGGTGTTTACGTCTACGCTCACCACCCTTTGCGCCTTTACCCCCATGCTGTTCTGGCCGGGTATCATCGGCGATTTCATGAGCTATCTGCCAGCCACGCTGATCATCACGCTATCGGCCTCCCTTTTCGTCGGGCTCATAATCAATCCCACCGTATGCTCCGTGTTGCTCACGGTTAACAGTAACCGGCAGGACCAGCGGTGGTTGATGATCGTGCGGCAGCGGTACAGCCGGATTCTCATGTGGGCGTTGGCGCATCGGACCTCGGTCATGATGGTCACCTTCGGTACGCTCATTGGCATGATCTTACTCTACGGTGTGATCGGCAAGGGCGTGGAGTTCTTCCCGTCAACGGAACCCAACCAGGCCTATATCGACGTCAATACAGCGATTGGCACCAAGCTGGATGTCTCAGATGAAATTGTCCGCCAGGCGGAAGCGTTCATCCAGGGCGTGCCCGACATGAGCCAGTACGTCGCGAGTGTAGGGGCCTCTCCGAATCCGCAGGATTTCAGCTCGGGAGGCGGGGGGACGCCGCACAAGTCCAGGATCATCGTGGACTTCCTCGAGAGGCAGGACCGTGAGCAGTCCTCCTTCGAGACGGTGGAAATGCTCAGAAAGCGGATGGAGGATCTTATCGGCGCGGACGTGGAGATCATCACGCCTCAGCCCGGTCCGCCCACTGCGGCGCCTGTAAACATCGAGATCGTCGGGGAGGATTTCGCCGTGCTCAGCAGGCTGGCCGAGGAAGCCGTGCTGCTAATCGAGAACATACCTGGGCTGGTGGATCTGAAGGACGATTATGACTCCGGCAAGCCGGAATTGAAAGTAGAAATCGACCGTGAACAGGCCGCCCTGCTCGAACTGAACACCGCAGAGATAGCCCGCGCTGTACGTACGGCCATCAATGGCACGGAAGCCTCCAAGTTCCGCGTAGGGGAGGAAGAATACGACATCGTGGTGCGGTTCGCCGAACCCGAACGTTCCACATTCGCCGATCTTGAACGGATACATATTAACCATGACGACCAGTTGATTTCGCTGATCACCCTGGCCCGCACTCGCGTGGCGGGCGGAGTTGGCTCCATCAAGCGGAAGGACCAGGAGCGGGTGCTTACCATAGAAGGCGACGTGGAAGGCCGGCTAGCCAACGACGTGCTCATGGACGTGCAGGAAGCACTCGAAGACCTGACACTCCCGGAGGGCTATGACTTGCGATACGCCGGTGAGAACGTCGATCAGGAGGAAGCCACCGCTTTCCTCTCCAAGGCCTTTCTCATCGCCCTGATCCTGATCACCCTCGTGCTGGTCACGCAGTTCAATTCCATCACCATGCCCTTTATCATCATGATGTCCGTGGTGCTGTCCCTCATCGGCGTCCTTTTTGGACTGATCGTGACGGCAACGCCTTTCGGCATCATCATGACCGGTATCGGCGTAATCAGCCTGGCCGGGGTGGTCGTGAACAACGCCATTGTGCTGATCGACTATATTCGAAAACTGCGGAGCCGCGGACTGGGTCGACGGGAAGCGATAGTACAGGGCGGTGTGACCCGTTTGCGGCCGGTTTTGTTGACGGCGATCACCACCATCCTCGGTCTCATTCCCCTGACCACGGGATTCAGTTTCAATTTCATAACTATGACCCTTGAAGTAGGTGGAGAAAGTTCGCAGTGGTGGGGCCCCATGGGGGTGGCGGTAATCTTCGGACTGACCTTCGCCACGGTACTGACGCTGATCGTGGTACCCGTGATGTACGATTTCATATCGGGATGGACCGAACGCGGTGATGGGGAAGTGACGGAGGAGGAAGGCAGCGGCCGGGATACCGAACCTGTCATGGACCAGCCCGTGCCGGCGGTTTGACCGGAAGCAACAAGGTGAATCCGGAGGACAACATGATTAGCGGTATGATAAAAGTTCTGTTGGCATTCTTTTTATTTATAGGCACTACATCCCCGATTTCGGCACAGCAGGACGAAGAACCCATGCAGCAGGGCGGTGAAATCGTCCTTACGCTCGAACGGGCCGTCGAACTCGCCTTGAAAAACAATGAATCCCTGTTGAGTTCGCGGGTCGAGATGGACCGGGCGCGGGCGCGGGTCAGGGAGGCCTTTTCAGAGGCGCTGCCGCAACTCGATTTCAACAGTAACTTTACCCGGAACTGGGCCTTGCCGGAGTTTACTTTCGGCGGACAACAGTTCAAGGTGGGAACCGACAACGTAATCAACTTCGGACTCGATCTCTCCCAGACCATCTACCGGGGTGGACAGGTCGGATCCGGTTTGAAGATGGCGCGGTATTTCCGCCAGATATCGGAAACCAACACGCAACACGTGCGCGAAAACATCGTGCTCATGGTACACACCGGTTACTACGATGTCCTGCTGGCTGAAGCGATCGTGGAGGTTTCCCAGGCGGCGTATGATCGCGCGGTAGCCCAGTACGAACGGGTCAGGCGGTTTTACGAAGCCGGCACGGTGTCCGACTACGATGTGCTCAGGTCGAAGGTGGAATTGACCAACGCCCATCCTCCGGTCACCCAGGCCAGGAACCGACTCACCATTTCAAAGGCGAACCTCAAGCGCATGACTGGACTGCCTCAGCGGGTACGGATCCGGTGTACGGGCAATCTTGTCGTTGATATGTCCAGCATACCGGACGACATTGACACGGCCGTAAACAAGGCGCTGTCGAACCGATCTGACTTGAAAGCGGCGCAATTGCAGGCCGCAATGAACGACGCGTCGATCCGGTTCGCCCGGGGGGAAAACCGTCCCGACGTATCGCTTTCCGCCGGCTACCAGATGCAGGCGCAGGTAAACGACGCTGGTTTCAAGTCGCTCGCCTTCGGCGACTTCTCGAGAAGCTGGAATACGCTGCTCACCGTGTCCTTTCCGGTTTTTGACGGCAGGCAGAACACGGGTCGGATCATGCAGGCACAGGCGGATTTCGAACGCTCGCGGTACAGCGAAAGTCAGCTCAGGAAACAGATTGAAGTGGATGTCACCGAGGCCATGCTAAACGTGATCGAAGCGGTGGAACGTGTAGAAGCAGGTGCGGAGACCATTCAACTGGCCAGCCGCGGTCTGGCCATCGCGCAGGTGCAATACGAAGGCGGTGTCAGCACGCAACTTGAACTGATCGATGCGCAACTCACACTCAAGCGGGCCGAGACTGATCACGTTACCGCGAAGTACGACTACGTCACGGCCGCCTCGACGCTTCAGAACGTCCTGGGATTGTTGGACTTTCAAACGGACGATTAAAGTGGGGTATTCCTATCGCGCTGGTCCTGGTCCCCGGTACGCTCTCCCGAACGGAAGACCAAAAGGCTCCTCGAAAGGACGGAAGGGAACCAGGTCCGCGATTTCCTGTACCCGTTCCATGACCGCATCCGGAAGCGGTCCGGCTTCCACGTAACCGACATTCTGTTCGACCTCTGCGGCCGACCTCGAACCAGACAGTACCGTTGAAATGAACGGATTGGTGATCACCCAGCGGATTGCCAATTCCGGAAGGGGCATACCCAGTTCCGCCACCAGGTCGTACAGCCGCTTGAACTGCTCGCGGCGGGGCGGTGACAACCACGGGGCGCCGTTTTCCACCTGGTCGGTGTAACAAGCGGCCAGCGCCCCCTGCTGAAGAGGCGATCCCACGATGATTCCCATGTTCTGTTTCACGGCTTCGGGGATCACCGCGTGCCGGGCTTCCTGCCATAGCAGGCTGTAGTTGAATGCCGTGAGCACGACGTCGTATGCGCCGGTCGCCATGATGGCGGGCAGCGTATACGCCGTGGTCCCTCCAAGGCCGGTGTGACGGATTATACCTTCGGACTTCAATTCCGCGAGCAGTTCGCACACGGGTCCGTGAAACTTCTCCCAATCCGTGTACCAGTCATACTGGCCGGGACGGTCCGGTTCGTGGATCATGAGTATATCGATTGTGTTTCTCTTCAGCATTTCCAGGCTGGACTCCAAGGACTGCCGCAACTGGTCCTTGTCACGGGGTTCGAAGGGATAGGGACGCCCACCCAGCTTAGTCGACAGGACATAGGGCTGATCCATACCTTCCAGGGCCTGGCCCAGCACTTCCTCCGAATCGTGGTACGACGGTGCCGTGTCAATACAGTTTATGCCCAGTTCCAGTCCGCGTCGAACCGCCCGCACAGCCTCGGCGCGATCCGAACCTATGGATGAAACAAACAATCCGCCGAGTCCGATCTCGCTGACCTGGATTTCTGTTTTTCCCAGGATCCTGTGTCGCATGGCCATCTCGCAAATCGCGTACCCCGATCTTGACATTGACTGAATGGATTGTATATAGTCCCACCATTGAAACGCCAGTATATTTGTTTGTCGGCCAATTCTAAATCATTCCGGTTCGAGCCGGATCAAGCTGCCGAACCATCGGGTTTCCGGGGAGAATGCCGAATGCCTTACAAGTTCCAACCTGGCCAGATGTACATGATGCCGACACATTTCGGTCCCGGACCGGGCCCGAGGCGGGGACCGGACGGACGCAGATTCGAATGCCGGGATTCCCCGCGGACCACTTCCTACTCCGTGAGTTTCCTGACCAGGGCGGAACAACTTGAAGCCCTGCTACCAGTGGGATTCAGGCTGGGTGGCGAACCGGTGGTTACCGTGACTGTCTCCTATCTGACCGAAATAGAATGGCTGGCCGGGAGGGGATACAATACCCTGGGGCTGAGTTTCCCGGCAGAATTCTATGGGAGCGAGGACCGTGCCAGGGGTCCTTTCCTCGCCGTGTTGTGGGAAAACCTCGCCGACCCGATCCTGACGGGAAGGGAACAACTGGGGTTTTCAAAGATCTACTGCGCGATCCCTCCGCCCGTTGTCCTGAACGGGGAGACCCGCTGCACGGCGGACTGGCTTGGGTTTGCCTTCATGGACATGTTTCTCACGGAGATGAAAGGATCGCCTGTCGAGGGGGTGAACTTACCCGCGGTTCAGGAAGATGATCCTGTTCAGTCGGGGACCCTTCACTACAAGTATGTTCCCAGAACCGGCGAATGGGGAACGGCCGATGCCGAATACGCCGTGTTGACACCGTCCGCCACGCCGAACCGCAGCGTGATCGCGCAATGGCACGGCAAAGGCAGCGTACGGTTCCACCGGGCCACGTGGCAGGATCTGCCGACCCAGTATCATATCGTCAACGCTTTTCAGGAACTGGACCAGGTCGCCTTTCGCGGCGCGGGGATCGTCGAGACTGTCGGCGGCAAGGACTTAAGCGACCAGCGTATTTTGAGATAACCCGGCGCCCGGTCTTCAAGACGGGTTCATAATTCGTGGAGCACAGATGGCAAATCAGCAAAACACAGGCAATCGTATCTTTCACCGTGCCCGGAAGGACCATTGGCCCCGGATATCGCACGGCAAGGGATGTAATCTGTATGACACGGAAGGCAGGGTCTACCTGGATGCCTGCGCGGGGGTACACGTTATCAGTATCGGTCACGGGGTCGAGGAAATAGCCGAAGTCATGGCCGACCAGGCCCGTAAAGTAGCCTTCGCCTACGGCCAGTTCATCAGTCAGCCCCAAATCGACCTCGCCCGCAAGATTACTGAAATGACCCCGGAAGGCATGGGACGCGTGTTTTTTGTTTCCGGCGGATCGGAGGCCACGGAAGCCGCCATGAAGATCGCGCGGAAATTCCACATCGAATCCGGCAACCCGTCCAAATACCAGGTCATATCCTGCTGGCAGAGCTGGCACGGCAATACGATCGGCGCCCTATCCATGTCGGGCCGGTCTGCGTGGCGGAAGGACTACACGCCGTATCTGCTGGATTTCCCCCACATATCGCAGCACAGCACCGACGAACTGGAGCGGGTGATCCGGCAGATTGGCGCGGAGTACATATCCGCGTTTATCGTCGAACCCGTGCTGGGAACCTCCGCCGCCGGACTGACGCCGCCCGACGATTACTTCAGGACGGTCAGAGAGATTTGCGATCACTACCAGATTCTCATGATCATCGATGAAGTCGTTACCGGATACGGCAGGACCGGGGTCAACTTCGGGATCGACCACTGGGGGGTTGTTCCGGACCTGATGGCGACCGGAAAGGGGCTGAGCAGCGGCTATACCCCGATCGCCGCGACCATAGCGAGAGACGAGATTTACGAGACCATTTACGAAACCGCCCCGGCCTTCGTACACGGTCATACCTATGGCGGCAATCCCCTGTCCTGCGCCACCGCCCTGGCGGTGCAGGAATATGTCGAAAGTCACTATCTTGTAAGGCGTTGCGCGGATATGGGTGATGTAATGCTTGAACAGCTGCAGACGTTGACAGACCTGTCCATCGTGCGAACGGTACGGGGCAAGGGACTGCTATGCGGGATCGAATTCGCGGCGGACAAAGACCGGGGAGATCCCTTCGATCCCGCGCTGGGTGTGACGGGTCGCATCGTGAAAGAAGCCTTCGACCGGGGTGTACTGATCATGCCCGGCGCACCGGGTCACCTGGACGGGGTCAACGGTGATCACGTCGCGATCAGCCCGCCCTACACCGTCACTGAAGACGAGGTGGGTCGCATAGCCCGGGTGCTCCGGGAATCCGTGGAAACGGTCGAGCGGACGCTCTGATCCCTACTGCATGTAGTTTTTAACACCCAGGTCGAAGTAGGACCTGTAGGCTCCGTCGGCGAACAGCTGGCTGAAGGATCGCGTGTACTGGAGTACCGTGGTCATCAGGTGGCTGTCAATCCGCTTTGGATGGGTCTTCGCCCTCAGGTTCACGAACGCGCGGATAATCACGCTGCGGCTGTCCGTCGGCAGGTACCGGACGTTCTCCGCGAATTCGTCCAGGAGTCCGTCGGGGTAAAGATAGTACTCGACATTCGAGAGATAGAACGCGGATACCCGATCACCCCTTTCCCGTACGTAGCGCCCGATGGCCTTGAGGGCGTGGCTGCCCGCGAAGTCCCCCGTGACGGGTATGATGGCATTCCGCGCCTGCATGTCTCGGATGAACAGGTATTCCTCGTCCGAATTGAGAAAGTTGCCAAGGTCACCCTGAAGATCACGGCCCAATAAAAAGGACCTGTAGGTGATGAAGGCGATCCCACGGTCTCCATCCGACCGGTACTCCCACTTCAGGTCCAGGTGCCGCTCGTAAAAAGCCCGGTACAACTCGGATACACGCAAGTAATCTTCGTCGCTTAAAGAAACTCCGAACGTCCGTATTCGCGCCTGAATGCGATCCAGGTTGCGGCGGTAGTGATCAGCGGCGCCGGACGTGCGGTCGAAGTACGTCACCAGTTCTTCGATCGAGGGATCTCGGTCGTTGAACAGGGAACTCGAAAGGGGTTTGCTGAAGAGCAGGGAAAGGAATTCAGTTCTCGTCTCCGCCAGCGCGAAGACAGCCTTGTAAATCAAATGCTCGATCAGGTTGTCGCGACGGATATCGAGAATGAAAGCATACCGCGGCCTGATCTGCGCGATATACGAGAAATTCTGGTCGGGTCCCACACCGATGTAGACCCCGCCGCTCACGCCGAGGCGTCCGAGCTTCTGTTTTACGTGGAGATAGCCTGCCTCGTTGGAGACGATATTGTCGCTGTCGAAGTAACCGCCGGGTTCGGAAAGGGTGTCCACCAGGGCCCCAAATCGGTCGGTGGAGAGTTCGACGGCGGAGTCCCCCGAATCTGGATTTCCGCAGCCTGTAATCAACAGGAGGAAGGCGGCGAGCGGCACCAAACCCGCTTTCGGTATGTACATCATCTCGAACCCTCAGGAGTTCCGGTAATAAGTCCGCAAGTTCCGATGGCGTTTCTTCCGTATGTACTATATCACGGACCCGGGAGGATTCAAAGGTGTTTATGGCCAATGGTCTTCCCGCTCAGGATTCCAACCATCTGGCACGGTCCAGCGTGCGATACTGTATTGCTTCGCTCACGTGTTCCGCGTTGATGCGCTCTTCGCCGGCCATGTCGGAGATGGTCCTGGCGACCTTCAGAATGCGATCGTAGGCCCGGGCGGACAGGCCCAGCCGGGTGATAGCGCTTCGCAGCAATTCCTGGGCCCCGGGGGCCATCCTGCAGAACCGGCGGAGGTCGCGGGGCTCCATGTGGGCGTTGCTGAACGAAGAGGGATAGTCCTTAAAACGCCTCAGCTGACGTATCCTGGCCCGGTTGACCCGGTCCCGGATACGATTGGAGGATTCGCCCTGCGAACCACCGCTAAGGGCCTTGAACGGTACGGCAGGCACTTCGATATGCAGATCGATCCGATCGAGCAGCGGACCCGAAATCCGGGTCATGTAACGCTGGATCTGGGTAGGCAGACAAGTGCATTCATGGCGTGGATCGCCGAAGTACCCGCACGGACAGGGATTCATGGCGGCTACCAGGGTATATCGTGCGGGATAGGTCAGGGACCGGGCGGACCGGGAAATGGTTACCTTTCCTTCTTCGAGGGGTTGCCGAAGGAGCTCGAGCACATGCTTTCTGAATTCGGGCATTTCGTCGAGAAACAGCACACCGTTGTGGGCGAGAGAGACCTCGCCGGGTTTCGGATATCGCCCGCCGCCGATCAACCCGGCGTCGGTGATGGTGTGATGCGGCGCACGATAGGGCCTGGTGGTGACCAGGGGCGTAAAGGGCGGTATCTTACCAGCCACGCTATGGATCTTGGTGGTCTCCAGCGCTTCCTCGAGGGTGAAATCGGGAAGTATGGAAGGTATGCAGCGTGCGAGCATGGTTTTGCCCGATCCCGGTGGACCGATCAGCAACAGGTTGTGTGAACCGGCGGCAGCCACTTCAATGGCGCGTTTAACGTGATCCTGCCCTTTGACATCGGCGAAATCAAAGGGGTATTCCTCCCGGGCTGTCAGCAGCTCGTTCACATCGCGCTGGAACCGATTCAGGGTAACTCTGCCCTGCAGGAAACGTACCGCCGATTCCAGAGAGGGCACGCCGTGCACGGAGATGTTTCGGGCCATCGCCGCTTCCTCCGCATTCTCTATTGGCAGGAGAATCCGCCGCGCGCCCAGACGCTGTGCTGCAAGCGCGATCGACAACGCGCCTTTTATCGGACGCAGCGCCCCATTCAGCGACAGTTCGCCCAGAAGGATCGTATCTTCGAGTGACTGGCCCGGCAACTGTGCCGACGCGGCAAGTATCCCTACGGCGATGGGCAGATCGAATGACGAACCTGCCTTGCGCACATCCGCGGGTGCCAGGTTGATGGTTATTCGCCGGTAGGGATAGGAAAATCCGGATTGCTTTATCGCCGCCTCGACACGATCCTTGCTCTCCCTTACGGCAGTGTCGGGCAACCCGACGGTGGAAAAATGGGGCAGGCCGTTCGTGATGTGCGTTTCCACGTCCACAAGAAAGGCATCGATGCCGTGTATGGCGCCGCTAGAAACCCGAGAAAGCACACAACCCTCCGTACCGAGCACAGTCATCGACCGCATGCGTTGAAAGGGGTAATCCAGCGTCCCGATCCGTGGCATGTATACGTCTCATACAGTCGGCGGGAAGGGCAAAACCTCGTTTCCCTTTACAATGTAAGCGCTGAAGGAATTATGTTGCCATTCCGTCCCGCATCGCATATATTAACAGACTGATTTTTCCGGTGAGGCTGATCTCTTGTCCACGATCAACGACAATCTGGTCCGGGTGTACGACCGTATATCCAGGGCTGCCGAACGAGCCGGCCGCGAGGCCTCATCCATTCACCTCATTGCGGTATCGAAAACCAAGCCCCTCTCGATGATCGAAGAAGCTCGACGGGCCGGTGTGACGGTTTTCGGGGAAAACAGGGTGCAGGAGGCGCTGGAGAAGCATCGACCGGACGACGGGATCACCTGGCATCTGATCGGTCCGCTGCAGCGTAACAAGGCAAAGTTCGCGGTGCGGATATTCGATATGATTCATTCTGTCGACCGGTTTTCGCTTGGCCAGGAACTGGACCTTCGGCTGCAGCACACGGGAAGGACCATGCCCGTGTTGATCCAGGTCAATACCTCGTCGGAAGAAACGAAGGCGGGCGTGGAACCCGACCGCGCGCTGGAGCTCGCGGAACAGCTGTCCACACTGCCCCGGTTGACCGTCAAGGGATTGATGACGATACCGGCGTTCACGCCCGATCCGGAGGATGCCCGGCCGGCATTTCAACTGCTTCGGGAAACGAGGGACCGCATTGCCTACGCCGGAATCTCCGACGTTGGCATGAACGTACTGTCCATGGGCATGTCCCATGACTTCGAGGTCGCCATTGAAGAAGGCGCGGATATGATTCGCGTCGGAACGGCCATTTTCGGCGCCCGCCAGGCGTGACTTGCCGCGTATTTCCGTAGTGAAAGCAGGGATCCAACATGGGATTGATCGAGTTCCTAATCAATATTTACATGCTGGCGTTCGGCCTGCGGCTCTTCATGCCCGCAGCGAGCCCGTTCAGCGAGAATCCGATTCAGCGGGGCCTTTATACGGCGACAGAGCCCGTACTTCGGCCCATCCGGCAGATCATCATGCGAGGCGAACCTCGTTTCGACTGGTCGCCGCTGTTTGCCATACTCGCCCTCGTGGTGGTTCGTGGGTTCCTCGCCACCGTAATTTCGGGCGTCCCCATGCCGGTCTCTATCCTCTCCAGTTTGCTGGACGTATTCGATTTTGTCGTGCGGATACTGGCCATCCTGTTCCTCGGCGCGTTTTTCATCTCCATTGAATCTCCTTTTGCATTCAGCCAGTCGGGACATATGATGCACAATATCGCCCATTTCTTCCTCAGCCCCATCCGCCGTGTTACGGGTTACCGAATTGGGCGGGCGGACGTATCCGCACTGCTGGGGATTGTGGTGTTAGGCGTTGTGCATGGTCTGGCACTGTATCAGTTCGAAGCGCTGTTCGCCCAGCCTGACCAGCCTTTAGCCAGAATGATCCAGGAAAGCATCGTCTACCTGATCGACTTTGTATTCGACATGCTTTTCATCGTGATACTCGTGCGCGCTGTGCTCTCGTTCTTCAACCCGGATACGGGCAACACGCTCTTTCAGATGCTCATCCTGTACAGCGATCCCATTCTGGCCCCCATACGAAGGATTCTTCCGTCTACGTACGGCATCGATTTTTCACCACTGATAGCTATCCTGATACTCAGGTTTATCCAGGTTAGTCTCCTGCCATTGTTGCTTCAGATTTAACGGCAGGAGTGTACCGGAAACGAGGTGATCACATGGACGTGAGCCCCGAGGAAATACGGAGTCAGAAATTCAAGTCGCGCTGGGTAAGCGGTTATGACATGGATGAAGTGGAGGCGTTTCTGAACTCGACCGCCAGTGCGTTCGAGACGCTCGCCAGGGAAAACCAAACACTGCGCGGCAATGTTGCGGAGATGGAAGGCGAACTGACCGATATCGGCAGGAGGCGAAAACTCCTGGAAGACGCGCTGGTCTCCGCGCAGCGGGTCATTCACGACATGAAGGCCAATGCCATGAAAGAAGCGGAAAACGTATTGAAGGAAGCGGAAAACCAGGCGGACCGATGGATATCCGACGCGAACAACCAGGTTACCGAAATCAAGCGAGAGTTCCGGGAACTCACCACCTTGAGAAAAGACTACGAGGTTAAATTCAGAATCCTGCTGGAATCCCACCAGGAACAGCTTAACTCGATGCGGAGCATGACGGGCGAAAACGGAGACACGGCAACAACGGATCAGGCGATTTAACCGGGTCCTCACAGTTCGAAACTGACATACCATATTCTGTCGGCGTACCGGTACAATCATGATGACGTACGATAGAATCTCGACGTTGGCAAGCCGGGTGGGAGAACGGCTGGAGGGCTACAGGAAAATCGGCCTGATGCTTCCCTGCGAAACTCCGAACGTGTTTCCGTGGAAGGAGATCGATACACCGGCAACCTGGGCACCCTTCGAAACGGTATATCGAACCGGTCCGACACGGGTGCTATACCTGAATACGGGCATGGACCTGGACCGCAGAATCGATGCGGTGCGAGTCCTGAGGATGCTGCGGGCCGAGGCCTTGATTATAGCAGTTGGATGTTCATCCCTGGTTGGGGAACTCGAAACGGGGTCTTGCGTGATCATAGAGGATCATATCAATTGCACCGGCGAGAGTCCGCTTCGGGGACCGAACGACGATCGGATGGGCCCGCGGTACCCCAACATGAACGAACCCTATGATGCGCGCTGGTCGCTCAGACTCGAGCGAAGCGCCGCATCGATGGGCATGTCCCTGCATAGGGCGGTGTACGGACGGGTTGGGCGGTCCGGGGCCGGAGAAAACCTCAATGCGTGGGCGCAGGCTGGGGTAGATGTAGCTGGTGAAGGATTGTTGGATGAAGTGATTTCAGCTGTGCACTGCGGCTTGCCGGTCGCCGCGGTAGGTATCGTTGAAAGAGTTTGGCCCGGCGACGGAATTGCGGTATGTTCGTCGGAACCTGCGTTCGGCGCAGATTACGGACGTTTGGCGGAACTTATCAATCAATGTCTACATTGTCGTGGAGGTATGGATGACGGGTGATGATTTGAAGCGCTTCGAAAAGCTCCTGCTCGAAAAACGCGAAACACTGTTGCATGAACTGGGGTATTTCGGGGACAAGATGATTAGCTCCGCGGCCCGCGACGTTGCGGGCAGCTATCCGTTTTCGGAACACCCGGCGGACCAGGGCACCGAATCCATGGAGCAGGAACAGGCCTACGACCTGGCTTCGCGCGAAGGCAGGTTCCTGTTTCATATCGACGAAGCCCTGGAACGCATCAAGAACGGCGTCTACGGTAGTTGTTACGTATGCAATGGTGAAATCGGCAATGCCCGGCTTGAGGCCGTTCCCCATGCCCGGATGTGCATTGAATGCAAATCCAAGGAAGAGCGAGGTCTGATCTAACATCTTTGCACAGCACCCATTGGCAAAGTCGATCGTTGTCTGCGTCTGTATCCTGATCCTGGACCAGATTACGAAGATCGCCGTTCAACAGTGGATGGCGCTACACCTGTCCTATCCCCTCCTGGGGGATGTGGTCCAGCTAACGTACATTCGAAATCCCGGCGCCGCTTTCGGAATCACGTTCGGCGGCCGCTGGCTCTATCTGTTTCTGTCGATCATTGCCTGCATCGTGATGATCTACTACCTCGTCAAGCTTCCGTCCCCCGAGAGATGGGGCCGGTACGCCATGATGATCATTCTGGGAGGCGCGTTCGGTAACCTGATCGATCGCGCGCTCTACGGAGAGGTGACGGATTTCATCGATATAGGTGTCGGAGCTTACCGATGGCCCGTTTTCAACGTGGCGGACTCCGCCGTAACCATCGGGATTATTCTGCTCTTCACTCGACTGTCCGCCATAAATCGGATCATGAAAGATGAAGCGCCTTCCGAGTGAACGGGAGGGTTCTTTCGTCCAGACCGTGGTGCCCTCCGAACAGTCGCGGAGGCGTCTGGATCAATATCTTGCGGAAACGGACCTGCCCGTTACAAGATCTAGAATCCAGCGTTGGATTCGGGAAGGCGCGGTTTCGGTAAACACGGTTGTCGTCGAAAAGAGCGGCCACAAGGTGTCCGAAGGCGACATCGTCACCGTTGTCGTGCCAGCGCCCCCTCCTTCCAATATCGAACCGGAATCCATCCCGTTGGATATTGTCTACGAAGACGAGGCGCTCCTGGTCGTGAACAAGGCGGCGGGTATGGTCGTACATCCAGCCTGCGGTCATACCAGGTCTACGCTGGTAAACGCGCTTCTGCACCACTGCGAGCACCTGAAGCAATTCGAAGATCCAGTCAGGCCGGGCATTGTACACCGGTTGGACAAGGAAACATCCGGGCTGATCATCGTGGCGAAACGAGAAGACGCCCACGCGTTTCTTTCCCGCCAACTGGCCGAGCGCCGCATCAAACGTGGATATACGGGCCTGGTCTGGGGATGTCCACTGGAGGGCTCCGGTTCGATCGACGCCCCGATCGGGCGGCATCCAAGGTACAGGCAGCGGATGGCCGTGGTCGACGCGGGTCACGGCCGGAGGGCCGTCACCCATTTCCGGGTGAGCGACGCAATGGAGGACGGGACGCTGCTGTCCCTGGCGTTGGAAACCGGGCGCACCCATCAGATCAGGGTACACCTGGCCCATATAGGTCATCCCATCATCGGGGACCCCCTTTACGGAGGCAGGGTCAAGTGGCTGGCGCGAATTGCGCCCCAACGGCGTCCCGGGTTGAGAATGATGCTGGATGTCCTGCGTCGGCAGGCGCTGCATGCATCCAACCTTGAGTTTATCCATCCCTACTCGGGACGGACTCTCACGTTCAGAGCATCCGTGCCCGATGATATGCAACAGGCAATCGCCTTACTGTCAGACAGCTCGGTTCGGTCGGCACTTCCCGTCCGAAAAAGTGGAACCGATCCGGAAACCGCCTTCTAACGCAGGATACACGGTCTATACAATATCATGCTAGAATCGTCTTTAGTCGAAGCACGCTCGGACATCCTGTGGCACAGGGTCGTCGATGGTTTGACCCGCATGACGGCTGCTTCGGGAGAAGCCGACCTGTCCGCCGCCATTGAAGAAATCACCATGGAGCTGTCAGGCGCCGAAGTGTGCCGTTTTTTCATGGTGGACTGCGTCACGAGCCGAATCGTCTTCGAAACGTCAAACTGTGGTTTTACCCAACCCGTTGCGTCCCGAAATGCCGGCGCATTGCTGGCCTGGCTGCGGCTCCAGCCGAGCACGCGGTTGATTGACGACATAAGCCAGATGGATTGGCCTGTGAGCACCATGGCCGGCCAGGAAGCTAATACCGGCCATGCCGTGCTGTTTCACCTCCAGATCGATGACCGGTTTCACAGCGTCATGCTCGCGACCATGGCGTCTGACCAAGCCGAATTCGACGCCGAAAGGCTGGAAGTGACCATATCCCTGGCGCGCCACGCCGGGTACGCGGTCACCCGTCTTTTGCATTTCAAGCTGGCCAGGCAGGAAATGCTGCATCGGACCGCATTGTACGAGGTCGGCAAGCAGATCAGCAGTTCGCTGGACCTGAACGAGGTGTTGAACCTGATCATCGACGCCCTGCAAACCGTGGTTCCCTATAACGCGGCAGCCATCTTCCTGTTGGATGAAGACCGGGACGCGGTGGTGGAACGCACCATCCGGGGGTATTCGCCTGATCTGGATACGATCAACCTCAAGATGGGCGAAGGCATAAGCGGTTCCGCGGCCGAAACAGGAAAGGCGATCATCGTGCCCGATGTATCCAGGGACGACCGGTACGTACAGCACCGTCACGGGACGAAATCCGAAATGGCCGTGCCCTTGCTTTCCGGCGACCAGGTCATCGGGGTCTTCAACATAGAAAACGACCGGGTCAATGCCTACAACGAGGAGAGCCAGTCCCTGCTCGAAGCCTTTGCCTCCCAGGCGAGTATCGCCATACAAAATGCCCGGCTCTTCGACGACGCCCGTCGAAGCCGATTGCTGGATCGGGAGCTGGAAGTCGCCGGAGAGATTCAGCGGGCCCTGTTGCCACGGGCCTTGCCCGATGTACCCGGTATGTCCCTGGCCGTGTTCAGCGAACCGAGCAGGGAGGTCGGGGGAGACTTCTACGATTTCATCCCCTTTTCCGACAAGCAGTTGGGCGTAGCCGTGGGAGACGTGGTCGGCAAGGGCATACCCGCGGCGTTGACCATGGCCTCGCTTTACACGTCCTTTCACGAATACGCCAATTACTACGTCTACCTGCCGAGTTACGTGATCGGCCACGTCAATGAAGTGTTGTACGAAGTCACGTCGGCCGATCGATTCGCGACTCTGTTCTACGGTATCGCGAACTTGCAGGAAAATACCTTTGTGTATTGCAACGCCGGCCATCCGCCTCCGCTGCTGTGCCGAAAGTCCGGTGAGACCGTAAACCTTTACACCGGAGGGCTGATCGTGGGTTCGTTCGAGGACGCGAGTTTCGACGACGGCCGGGTGTACCTGGACGAAGGCGATGTCGTGGTCTTGTATACGGACGGCCTCATCGAGAAGTCCAACGACAGTGACGAGATATTCGGCATAGACCGGCTTGAGCAAGCCATCAAGGACTGTCATTCCTGTCCGGTCGAGGAAATACGGGATCATTTGATCGATGTGTGGCGCGCCTTCGTGGGTAACGGACGCCAGGACGACGATACGACGATGATTATCGTCAAGCGGGAGCACTAGCAATTCTGGATGAATGGGTGGATGGAATGCCCGGCCATCGAACGATTCACACATGGCGTCATTTGGAGGACTGCGAATGGGCGTTCGTATAGGTTTCATAGGAACGGGTGGAATCGCCGGCATGCACCTGGGTCTTTTGCCCCATATCGAGCGGGCTGAACTCGTGGCGTTTTCTGATCTGATGATCGAGCGGGCCCAGGCAGCCGCGGACCGTTGCGGCGGACGCGCGTACGCCGACTACCGTGAAATGTTGGACAGGGAGCAGTTGGATGCCGTGTATGTCTGCCTTCCTCCCTTTGCCCACGGCGATCCCGAATCCGCCGTGCTGGAGAGAAACCTCCACCTTTTCGTCGAGAAGCCGCAGGCGCTGGACGTGGGAATTGCGCGGGACATTGCGGCGCGCGTTGAAGAAAGCGGGGTCATTTCCTGCGTCGGGTACAACTGGCGGTACCTGGACGTTACGGAAAAGGCACGGGAACTGTTGTCCGGCGTACGGCCAGCCCTGGCCCTCGGCTACTGGATAGGGGGCACTCCGGGCTCGCCCTGGTGGCGCGTGAAATCCAAATCGGGCGGACAGATCGTGGAACAGACCACGCACGTGTACGACTGCGCGCGGTACCTCATGGGGGACGTCGTGAGCGTTTATGCCGCGGGGAACAAGGGCCTGATGCAGGATCTGCCCAACTACGACGTGGAGGACGCCAGCACCGTATCGCTCACGTTTGAAAGCGGCGCCGTGGCCACCATACTCTCTTCCTGTGTCGCCGAGCAAGGCTATGGGACCGGACTGCAGGTCATCGCGCGCGGAATTACGGTCAAAATCGAAGGAAGAAGCCTGGTCGTCGAAAGGGAGAACGAAACGGTGAAGTATCCGGGCCGGAACAACCCCTACCAACTCGAGAACGAACTCTTCCTGCAGGCCATCGAAGAGGGGAATCCGTCACTGATCAGGTCGGCCTACGGCGACGTGGTCAACAGCCTCGCCGTCACCCTGGCGGCGAACGAATCTATGGAGACGGGCCAGGTCATTCATCTCGGGTAAAGCGAACGGCTGTCTATCCCAGGTAACGCTTGAGATTGTCGAGTCCAATGCGAACGCCGTCGACGGGATTTTCGAGCCCTTCGAATTCGATGGAAAGCACGCCATCGTATCCGTGTCTCGAAACGACGTCCAGGCAGGATGCCAGGGGTACTTCGCCATGCCCCACGATGGCGCCCTTGAGATAGTTGCCACCGCGTGTCCGGAACCAGCCCTCGCCGGGGTCCGGCGCCGTGCCCGACTTGATATGGAAGTCCTTGGCGTGGACATGGAAGGCATAGGGGATCAGGCGTCCCACGGCGGTGTCCGGCGGTTCATCCACGCACAGGAAGTTGCCCATGTCGATGAGTATGCCGAAGTTCTCGTGATTCACACCGTTGACCAGTTTCTCCAGCCTGTCGCTGTCCTGGCAGAACTGTCCGTGGTTCTCCACCATGGTGCATATGCCCAGGTCCTCCGCGAACTCCGTTACAGCACGAATCGCCGGAACGAGAACGGCCAGGGCGTCCTCGAATGAACGCCCACCGCGATGACCGCTTGGAAAGCCGCGGGTAGCGTCGTGGCGCATGCCGGGTGCGCCGAGCAGGTGTGCGATGCGCACCTCTTCCTTCACGCGCTCCACCTCGTCCTTCCAATTTCCCCCGCTGCCGTTGATGAAATCCGCCCCAACCGTGTAATTGACGATGGGCAGGCCGGCCTCCCCGCAAGCCTCGCGTACGGCCGGGGCGAAACGCACCGGCGTTTTTCCATCAGGCAGATGCAGAGATGAGAATTCGATTACGTCAAATCCGAGTTCCGCCGTCTTGCGGATCACGTCGAATTCCGTCATCTCGCCGCTGCGCACCAACCTGCTATAACTGTATGAACTCACACCGATTTGCATAGTACGCCCCTGGGCATGGAGTGTTCAGTCTACATCCGGTCAGCCGTGTTCACGATGCGGAAACCACCGGATGCAGGACGGCATTCTCGTAATCGGAAAGGACTTCGGATACCTTCGGCGCACCGGGGAAGAAAGAAAGAATGCGAAGCAGCACGTCGTCCAGCATAATGTCGGGACAGGAGGCGCCGCAGGTCAGGATGATGTCCACGGGATGGCTGGCAGGCAGCCAGCCGCTGGTTTGCACCACTGACTTGGAGCCCAGGTCGAAGTGCTGGATCCGGCTTTCACACAGAATGTCTTCGCTGCTGTTGATAAAGTAGGTGCTGATCGTTTCCTCGCAAAGCTCGGCCAGGTGGGAAGTATTGGACGAATTGTACCCACCGACGACCAGGGCGAGGTCCGCACCCCTGGCTATCATGGCATAGGTGGCGTTCTGGTTTTCGTTGCTGGCGTAGCACAGGGTATCCGAGGTGTCCGCGAAATGGTCGGCTATGTTCTCTGTTCCGTAACGATCTTCCAGCGCATCCTTGATGAGCCGGGCGATCTCGTGGGTCTCGCTGGCGAGCATGGTGGTCTGATTGATCACGCCGACGCGATCCAGGTGGATTTTCGGGTTGAATCCCGCCGAGCAGTTTTTGCCAAAAACCTCGAAAAATCGATCCCTGCGCTGCCTGCCCATGATGATATCGGCGAGGATATGGGTTTCTTCGCGGTCCCGTACCACGACGGTAGGGGCCTGCTGGACACTGTGGGAAAATGTCGCACGCGTTTCCTCGTGGAGGGGTTTCCCGTGAATGACCACCGTGAATCCCTGCTGGCCGATCTGACCTCCCCGGGTCCAGACCTTCTCTACGAAGGGGCAGGTCGTATCGTAGGTGCAGAAGTCGATGCCCCGGCGGGTCAGCATCTCCTTGATCTCAACCGTGGTACCGAATGCGGGCACGACGACCAAGTCGTCGGAGGTCAGTTCATCCCAGGATATGAGCTGCTCGCCCAGGGTGGTGTGAATGAACCGGATGCCCCTGGATTGCAGGTCGGTATTGACAATCGGATTGTGGATCATCTCGCTGAGCAGGTATATCCGCTTGTCCGGGTTTTCTTCAAGCGTCTTGTACACGATTTCGATCGCGTTTTCCACGCCGAAACAGAACCCGAAATGTCTCGCGAAAATGAACCGGACGCTGTCGAAGTCCAGCACTGTTGGCGCAAGGTCTTTCTTCTTGGGATCGACCAGCTGCCTGCCCTTCTTGATCCGGGACGTGATCTCGCTCTTGTAGTAACTGGGTATGTTGAACTGGCGCGCCATTGTTAAGCCCTTGTGGATATAGCCTTTACCGGTATTCTAATTTAACACGGGCGAGCCGGGAGGGCAACTGATTTGGCTGTACGGCAGCTAAATGCGGTGAGCCAGGGTCTCGTCGATGTGCTTTTTCAAATATACCGTGAAGGGCGTGCCCCCCGTACCGACATGACCCTTGTTTTCCCGCTGTCCCGGCTTGAGCACGTACATCGCCGCGTACTCGATATGCAGTCGCCGGAATTCGTACAGCGCTTCCACGGCGGCGTTGTATGCTTTTCTTACCCCTGGCAGGTCGTTCCTGCGTTCCAGCGCAAACTCCCGGGCGGAAGATCCTCTTTCCACTTCTTCGATGAAATGGCGGTCCTGCACGGGCATGTAGTCCCGCATTTCCATCAGGTACGCCCGCATTTCATCATAGCCGTGCTCGATCCCGAGAAACCCGTCCACGGTGTAAATGACCGCGCTCTGGGCCCCTGTTTCGCCGCGGAACTGCTGGGGCCGGCCGCCATAGGCTTCCACGCCCGAATACACCATGCCGTCGGGCAGTTCGGGATTGTTCTTCCACCCGAACATGTAGGGTCTGACGCGGTAGTAGTACGTATTCGGATCGCAGCGCTCGGTCATCCGCTCCAGGACCGCGCACATTTGATGGAGGGTCCCGGCCACCGCGTCCAGGCAGCGCACAACCGTCTCGGCCTCCCCCCGCGACACCGCTTCCTGCCCGGGGATCAGCATAGAGAGTGCGCGGCCCGCCACGGCCTCGATATGCACGTGGATGGTGACGAACCATTCTTCATCCATGCCGCCCAGGAAATTCAGAATCATGTGGAGATTCCCGACTTCGACGGGACCGTACCGGTCGAACCTGCGCCAGTTGTACATGACCTGGGACGCATAGGTCAGCATGGGCAGACGGCCCAGGCGGCAGGCCACGCCGTGCCAAGCCTGGGCCAGGTTGCGCGGGATTGCCGTGGCGACGGGATGATCGGGGGCGAAGACGTACATGTTGGCCAGGAAGGATAGCAGGCTCATGGCCCGTTCGTGCTCGGCGAGGGTATTCAGTCTATCCACCGGGAAAGGGGGCAGGTCCTCCACGACGGGACGTATATGCCGCGACAGCGCCAGCTTGGGAAGCACGTCGCCGGTCTGTTCCCAGTCCTCGAAGGGATCGGGCAGGCGGGTGAGCGGGTCTTCAGAAGGAAGAAAACCGTGGGTAAGATCGCGCGTCGAGGGAGACATCAAAGCGGAAAAGAGCGGATCGGTCCTTTCCTGTGTCATGGGAGACACTCCGGGATTCGTCCCGTTTATCGTTCCGATCACTTCGTCAGGCTGTTAACTGAAAGTCCTCGGCGTTCGGATCGTACTCGTCGAAGAGATCTTTTTTGGCGTAGTCCGCGGGGATATCCCGGTAGACTTCGAAGGGAGGATCGGCCTTGAACCGATTGGGATCGGTCAATCCGGCCACTTCACCCTCCCTGACGAGATGCACGTTCACCTCGTCGATCGATGGAGGACACAGTCCCCTTTCGATCCCTACCTGGAGGTACACCAGGTTTGCGGGTTCGAATCCCATGAGATGGGCCGACACGAGATCCACCGAGGCCATGGATTCACCGGCTATGGCCAGGCCCGAAGGAAAATTACGGCCCAGGTAGAAGGCGTTGCCGTCACGGCCCACAATGCCCTCAACCACGTTGAAATCGGGTTGACAGGCCAGGTAGACGTCCCAGTGCATGTGGGCAATGGTCCGCTGCCAGGCTTCGTGGTCCTCGACGCGCATCCACTCGCGGCCCTGCTTTTTCTGATCATCCCGTCCGAACGTGGCGCGCCAGGCGTCTGAACACAGGTGGCGTTCCATTACGGGAATCATGATCCCCTGCTGATTCTTACCGCCTAAAGTGGCCACGCTCAGGTTGTGAGTCTTCAGCTTGGGCACGTTGATATAGAACACGTTATCCGCAGCGGCCCACCTGGAGATCCCGATGTTATGAAGCTGCACCGTGTTTCCGGGTGTGACGCGCACGTTGCCGTAGTCCGCCAGTTCAAGGAGCCGCACGCGCTTCTCGCGCGCCATCTCGGTGTAGCCGCTCCGGGCCCAGCTCAGGTCCCGCTGGCTCTGCGACCTCGTTCGGCTCGTCGTTTCGGCAACGTACACCCGGCCGGCCGGGATGCCCGCGTCCTCGACGAAATAGTCGATGAGGCCGGCCACGAAGGCGGGATGGGTGACAATACCGCTGTTGCGAGGCGCACCCGCCGTGACATTGGGTTTCATCATCACGGCGCGGTTGCCGGGATCGATGTTCAGCGCACGCATCATATGGCGGGCCGGGCTTGCGAAGGTCGCGTCGTTCATCGCCCCCTCGCCGGACAGGCGGCTCTTCATGATGTACACGTCGGGTTTGGACATCGTGCGTATCCTTTACACGCTAAAGGTTCAAGTACACGCTAATGGGCCAAGTTCGCGCAATTGGTTCAGGCCCATCGGCTCATCGTGACCTTTTGACGGGTATAGAAGGCGAATCCTTCCTTGCCCTGGATGTGCAGATCGCCGAAGAACGAGCCGTTCCAACCCGAAAACGGGAAAAACGCCATGGGGGCCGGCACGCCGACGTTGATGCCCACCATCCCGGCGCTTATCCGGTGCCTGAACGTCCTGGCGGCCTTGCCGTCTCCGGTGAACAGGACCGCGGCGTTTCCGAAACCGCTCTGGTTGCAGGCATCGATGCCCGCGTCCAGGCTATCGGTGCGAATCACGGACAGGACCGGACCGAAGATCTCTTCACGTACGATCTTCATGCTCGTGGAGGCGTCGTCGAATATGGTGGGACCCATGTAGAAGCCGTCGGGGGTTTCCGGCACTTCAACCCCCCGGCCATCGCGATATAGCGAGGCGCCATCCGACAATCCGGAAGTTATATAGTCGTGTACCTTGTCGAGGTGCTGGCGGGTAACCACCGGTCCCATGTCCGCTTCCGGGTTGCGATCCGTAGGTCCGACCTTCATTTCATCGAGGGCATCGCGCAGAGGGGGCAGCACGCGCTCGGCGGCTTCCTCCACGGCCACAGCCACGCTGCCGGCCATGCACCGCTCGCCGGCGCAACCGTATACCGAACCGACCAGGGAATCCACCGTGAAAGCGGGGTCCGCGTCGGGCAGGATGACCATGTAGTTCTTGGCGCCGCCGGCGGCCTGCACGCGCTTGCCGTGAGCGGTCGCGGTCTGGTAGACGTGTCTCGCCACGGGAGACGAACCGACAAACGACACGGCATCGATACCCGGATGGGTGCAAAGGGCGTTGACCACGTCCACGCCGCCGTGGACCAGGTTCATCACACCGGGCGCCAGACCGGCTTCCTGCAGCAGCTCCACGAGCCGGATGGCGGTCAGCGGCACTTTTTCGGACGGCTTGAGCACGAAGGTGTTGCCGCAGACGATCGCAATGGGATACATCCACATGGGCACCATGGCGGGGAAGTTGAAGGGGGTGATCCCCGCGCACACCCCCACGGGCTGGCGGATGGTGTCGCAATCTATGCCGCTGGCGATCTGTTCGAGAGAATCTCCCATGAGCAGGGTGGGCGCCCCGCAGGCAAACTCCACGACCTCGATGCCCCTCCGTACGGATCCCCGCGATTCTTCCAGGGTTTTTCCGTGCTCGCGGGTGACCAGGCGGGACAGTTCCTCGAAATGCTCCTCAAGAAGATGCACGTACCGGAACAGGATCCTCGCGCGGTCGATGACCGGGGTGACGGACCAATCGGGAAGGGCGGCCCTGGCGGCCCGGACTGCCGAATCGACCTCGGCCTCGCCGCACATGGGCGCTCTAGCTATTACGCTGCCGTCCGAAGGGTTGAAAACCGGTTCAGAAGCCGTGCCGGGCGCGTCGGTCCATTCTCCGTTTATAAACAGGGGGCAACCGTTCACTTCGCGTTCGTTCATGTCATCCTCAATGAATGTGTATTTGATACTTGATCAACCAACCGCCTCGGGTTTTCCGCTTTCGGCCGATTTGTAGGCCGCTTCGGTCAACTGCACCACCCGCAGGCCGCAGATGGGCGGGGCCTGTACTTCAGCCTCTCCGAGTATGGCCTCGATAAAGTTGTCCGCCGGCGGTTTACCTCTACCCGGGGTCTGCGGCAGCCGTATGTCTTCTCCTTTGCGGTGGACATACAGGGGTTCGGACGCACCGAACCGCATGACGCCCTCCGTGCCGTAAAAGGTAAACTCTTCCCGCCATTCGGGCGACATGGACGTGTAGGACAGGTTGCCGACGGCCCCGTTGGTGAACTCCACCGAGATGGCCGTGTTCACGTCGACCTGGGTGCCTTCGGGATTGATAAAGGCATGGACGGACTTCGGTTCCAGGCCCGTTGTCCACAGCAGGATGTCATTGATGTGGCTGCCCGTGTCCATGAAATGTCCGCCTCCGGAAAGCTCGGGGTCGGCACGCCATGATGCGCCGGGACTGAAGATCCCGAGGCAGTCCTGGGCGATGATGACGTGCACGAGCCGCACGTCGCCGATGGCGCCGTCCCCGATCATCTCGCGGGTCTTGATGAACTTGCCGTCGCCGTGGCGCTGGTAAGCGACTGCAAGCACCTTGCCAGCCCTTTCGGAATAGTCGATGAAATCCCTGGCGTCCCGCGTCGTCGTCGCCATGGGCTTCTCCACCAGGACGTGCAGTCCCGCCTCCAGGCTGGTCCTGACCTGGTCCGCGTGCCGGGTATGGGGCGTCGCGATGACGATCCCGTCCAGTTGTTCCGATTCGATCATGGCCTCGAGAGTCGCGAAGTGATTCAGCCCCTGAACCGTCGGCCCGAGGGTTTTTTCAAGGCGGTTCATCGCCACGGGGTCGGTATCGAACAGCGCCACGACCTGGGCATCGTCGCGAGCGGACAGCATCCTGGCGTGGTGGCCGCCCATGCCGCCGGCGCCCGCTATGCCAATACGGAGTCTTGACATGTAGAATGATCCTCAGATGGTATAGGGTCGTCCTGACAATGTAGGTTGGGAAACCGGCCCGGCCCCTGGGGGCCATATCCGGCGATGGGTCACTATAAGAAGGGGGAGGGTAAAGATCAAGTAAGAAAATGGAAAGTGCTTGACATACGTTCCAGCGCGCTCTTACGTTGGCCTTCGTTGTTCGGCCCCTTCACCTTCACACGGAAAACCTCATGGAAAACACGCTGCTTGGCATTGTCAATGCCCTTCAGGGCCATGTATGGGGTTTGCCCATGCTGGTGCTGCTGGGCGGTACGGGACTCTATCTCACGGTGTTGCTCAAAGGCGTGCAGTTCCGATCCCTGTTCCACGCGCTCTACCTGGCCTTCGTACGCCGCCGGGAGGCGGATGCCGAGGGCGATATCAGCCATTTCCAGGCCCTGATGACCGCCCTCGCGGCAACGGTAGGTACGGGAAACATCGCCGGCGTGGCCACGGCCATCGCGGCAGGCGGTCCGGGCGCGCTGTTCTGGATGTGGATGACCGGACTGGTGGGCATGGCCACCAAGTACGCCGAGGCCGTCCTGTCCGTCAAGTACCGAGAAACGGATTCCAGGGGACTCATGAAGGGCGGCCCGATGTATTACATCGCCAACGCGATGGGCTGGAAATGGCTCGCCGGCGCCTATGCGCTTTTCGCCGCCCTGGCGGCCTTTGGCATAGGCAACATGACGCAATCGAATTCCATGGCCGACGTGCTCGAGAGTTCCTTCGGCGTGTCACCCTGGATCACCGGCCTGGTGCTGATGATCGGAACGGGCCTGGTACTGATCGGTGGGATCAAGAGCATCGGACGGGCGGCAAGCCTGATCGTTCCCACGATGATCGTACTGTATATCCTCGGCGGATTGACGGCCATATTGACGAACGCCTCCGCGATACCGGGTATCTTCGAACTCGTGGTCACGCACGCCTTCACGCCGGCCGCGGCCGCCGGAGGGTTCGCGGGCGCTATGGTCCGCCAGACGGTCCAGTTCGGGGTGGCAAGGGGGATATTCTCCAACGAATCCGGACTGGGCAGCGCGGGTATCGCCGCCGCGGCCGCCCAGACGAAAGATCCCGTCACGCAGGCCCTGGTATCCATGACGCAGACCTTCATCGATACCCTGATCGTGTGCACGATCACCGGTTTCACCATCATCGGGACAGGCGTCTGGTTGTCGGGCGACACCGGCGCGCCGCTCACGGCCGCCGCCTTCGCCACCGGACTGCCGGGAGGATTCGGAGGTCATCTTGTCGCCGTGGGCCTGGTGCTGTTCGCCTACTCGACCATCCTGGGCTGGAGTTACTACGGCGAGAAATCCCTCGTTTACCTGCTCGGAGAACGCGCCGCACTGCCATACCGATCGCTGTTCTGCCTTTTCGTCGGAATCGGCGCCGTTTCCGAGTTGGAACTGGTCTGGGGAGTTTCCGATATCATGAACGGGCTCATGGCCTTTCCCAACCTGGTTGCCCTGCTTTTCCTATCTCCCATCGTTGCCGCGGAAACCCGCAGGTACATCGGCAATCTGCGCCGCGCCGCGGAATCGACCGGGCCATGATCTCCGCCACTTGAACTCCTTCGCTCCAAGCGCCCGAACCCGTCGAGATTGACCGGATATGACACGAAGACAGCATAGACGGATATTCTGGTTACTCGTGGTCGTGCTGGCGGCGCTTCACGTCGATTTCTTTAACCACGGAACAACGCCTCCGCTGCTGTTCGGCTGGCTGCCAGTCGATCTCGCATACCACGTCACGTGGGTAATCGCCGCCGGCGCGCTGGTCATCTACTTCACCCGATACGTCTGGCGGGACTACGATGGGTCCTGAAGCGACCATATTCGTCGTGGTGGTGGTTTACTTCGCCGTGGTGCTCTGCATCGGCGCAGCCGCGTTTCGCCGTTCCATTCCGACGCCCGAAGACTACTTCCTCGGCGGCCGTCTCGCCAAGTCGCTCGTCCTGTTCATGGCGCTTTTCGGCACCAATATCACGCCGTTCCTGATCATGGGTATTTCGGGCCTGGCCTACCATCACGGCGTCGGGGTGTTCGGTTACACGGCGGCCATGGCGGCGCTCATCATTCCCGTAGCCTACTACGTCATCGGTTACCCGGCGTGGATCGCCTCCAGGAAACTGAAAGCCCTGACACCCGCGGAACTGCTCGCCCGCAGGCTGGACAGTCCCAACCTGGGCCGGCTTCTATTCGTGGTCTACTTCATCTACATGCTGCCCTACATGTCCACCGGCGTCGCCGGGGTGGGACTTGCCGTGGACGTATTCACCCAGCAGGCGATCTCATTCGAGACCGCCGCGGCGGGTATCCTGGTCATCACGCTGATATACACTACCACGGGCGGCATGCGGGCGACCATGTGGACCAACGTGTTTCAGGGCCTCGTGTTCGGCGTGTTCCTCTATGTATCTATCTTCGCCGTCGCCGCCGACTTCGGCGGTATATCCGGGGTGATGAAGGAAGTCGGCCGCCGGTTTCCGGACCTGATGGCTACGAAAGACACGCCGCCTTTCACGACGGGCGCGTGGTTCGTGTGGGGGATGTCTATGGGATTGGTCGTACTCGCCTTCCCCCACCTGCTGGTGCGCGTATTCGCGGCAAAAGACGTGAAATCGTTGAAGAACTCCATCCGGTTTTATCCGGTCATTATGATTGGTCTGATGCTGGTGGCGACGCTTTACGGCTTGTGGGGACGCATAGAGTTTCCCGATTTCATGGGCCGGGAGTCGGACATGGTCTTCCCCATGGTGATTCGCAGCCATTTCGGTCCCATGATCCAGGGACTGGCGCTGGCCGGTATCCTGGCAGCGGTCATGTCCACGCTGGACGCCCAGATGCTGACGCTGTCGTCCATGCTTACGCGAGACGTATGGTATGGCCTGTCGCAGCGCTTGCAGGTGGTACTGGGCAGACTGTTTCTCGTTGTCCTCGGCGGTATCACCTACTACATCGTCATCCTCCGGCCGGATTCCATCTTCGCAATAGCCCAGCTTTCATTTTCCGGTTTCGTCACGCTCACGCCCATCTGGTTGCTCGGCCTGCATTGGAAACGGTTTACGGCGCCGGGCGCCATCACGGCCATAATCGCCGGTAACGCCGTGCTCATCGCCATGTTCTACGAATGGCTCCCGAATCCGGGACTGATCCCCGTCGCCTGGAGTTTCCTGACGTGTTCCGTTACGGGGATAGCCGTATCGCTCTTCACGTCCCCCCCGCCGGATACTATTGTACGACCCGTGATGGATCCGATCCGACAGGCCATGGGAGATGGGTGATCCGTGGCGTTTGGCCTAAGCGCTGGAATGCGAGATTGGAATCGAGCCGAGGATTAGGTGCGATAAGGAGTGAACATCATGAAGACCTTATTTAGGTTAGTGGTTATGGTCTGCCTGATACTGATGACTTATGCATTCCTACAACGCCCCAACAACATCCTCGAAAATAAGTTGACACCTCAACAGCGCGTTGAGCTCCGTATCCAGGAGTTCATATCGATATTAACGGATTAGATGCCGGTGCCAAATTGTGACTTGCGTTTAAAATCCTCAAACCGTAAACGACTACAGAAAATGAATCATTTCGGCAAGGGTCCACTGATATTCGCCCTGCTCTTCCTCCTGGCTTTCCCAGTGATCGTGTTCCGCGGTGATGACCGTTCGAACACACTGGAATACTGGGTCTTCCATCAGATCCACTATGATGAATACAGCGCGAGGATTCCTGCTTTCGAGGCCGCCAATCCGGGGGTCAAGGTCGACTTGCGACTGATCTCGAAAATCCACGACAAGTTGCTCGCGGCATTCCTGTCGGGTATAGGAGCTCCGGATATCACCGAAGTGGAAATATCATCGGTAGGCCGGTTCTTCAAGGGCAGCCGGGAGGAAATCGGTCTGGTTGACCTGACTGACCGCGTAGAAGCCGATGGGCTTATGGACGAATTCGTCCAGGCCCGATTGGCGCCCTGGTCGCTCGACGGCCGAGTCTACGGTCTTCCCCACGACGTCCATCCCGTCGTGCTACTCTACCGTCACGACGCATACGAAGAAGCGGGCATTGACCCGGAATCCATACATACCTGGGACGACTTCATCGTTGCTGGACGGAAACTCGTCCGGGATGACGACGGCGACGGGAACCCGGACCGGTACCCGCTCATGTTGAGGGCGCACAAGCCTGGTCATTTCTGGCTGATGCTTCTGCAGAACGGCGGAGGGATGTACGATAAGGACGGCGAGATCATCATCGACAACGAAATCGCCGTTTCCACGCTGGAGTTCTACTGCAGGCTGCTCAACGAAGAGCGTCTGGCCATTCCCGAATTCTCCCAGGACCCGGCAAATTTCGCCGCCATGAAAGAAGGCATCGTGCTGGGCATACTGGCGCCGGACTGGTACATAGGGTCGGTAAAGAGATTCATCCCCGAACTGGCCGGGAAATGGCGGGCCATGCCCCTGCCCGCATGGAGGGAAGGTGAACGCCGAACATCGACCTGGGGCGGAACGATGATCGGGATTACGAAGCAAAGCAAGAACCAGGACCTCGCCTGGTCCTTTGTTCGATTCGTCTACATGGACGACGAGGCGCTTGCTAACAGGTACCGCAAAACCACCATCATTCCGCCGATACGTTCGGCGTGGTCCAAACCGGTGTTCGCCGAGGCGGATCCCTACCTGGGCGGACAGGTCCTGGGAAAAACCCTGACAGACCTGGCCGACGACATCCCGGCTTTCTATCTGAATCCTTACTGGGCAGAAGGCTCGGATCTGTTGCGGCAAACCGTGTACGAAGCGGCGCAGGGCATTCGAACACCCGCCGAGGCGCTGACCGACCTTGCGAACCAGATCCGGGAACTGATGAAGGAAGCATCGACCGCAAATGACCTTCCGGCCGACCAGGGAAACGTCGAAACAGAGTAAACACGAAACAGAGTAAGCCGATCTCACCTGCCATCAATTCCGACCAGAAGTGTCCATGAAACCCAGGTACGCACCCTACGCGTTTCTCGCCCCCTTTTTTACCCTCTTCGGGGTTTTCATGGTCTATCCGCTGTTCGATTCGATTCGGCTCAGCGCTTACAGTGTCCGGGGCATGCGGAGCCAGACCTTTGTGGGGCTTGCCAATTTCGACCGGTTGATCGCGGATCCGGTCTTCTGGACCGCACTGTGGAATACGGCCTATTTCGCCCTGGGCAGCCTTCTGCTGCAGCTGCCCGTGGCCCTGGCCCTCGCGTTGCTCCTCAGTAACGCCCGCCTGAAGGGAAGAAACCTGTTCCGCCTTTCCTTCTTCGCTCCCGTCCTTATATCGGGCGTATTCATCGCCGTGATATTCTACCTGCTGTACGACAGGCGTTACGGCCTGGTCAACATGGTCCTGGGTTCAGAGATCCAATGGCTTCAGGACCCGGACCTGGTCATGCCCGCGCTGGTACTGGCGGGTGTATGGCGGTGGGCGGGGTTCAACATGGTCTATTTCCTGGCGGGGCTTCAGAGTATACGACGTGAGCTTTACGAGGCGGCGGCAGTCGATGGGGCCGGTACCTGGCAGACTTTCATACACGTGACGATCCCGGCCCTCAAGCCGGTGATCGCCTTCGTGGTGATCACATCCATGATCGGCTCGTTCCAACTCTTCGACCTGCCCTACGTGCTTACCGAGGGCGGCCCGGGCAACGCGAGCATGACGATGGTGATGTACCTGTACAAGCACGGCTTCGAATTCATCAACCTGGGTTACGCGGCGACGATCGGCTGGGCACTGGCCGTGATCATCGGCGTGATTTCTATTATCCAGGTCCGGTTTTTTGGCGTGTTCAGGGAGAATTGAGTGTTATGAGATTTCCCTTTCGAACTGTGCTGACATACGTCCTCCTGATCTTCCTCGCCCTGCTGGTCCTCACGCCGCTGTTCTGGGTGGTCTCCGCTTCGTTCAAGCCGTCCGGCGAAATCTTTTCCTATCCGCCCACCTTCCTGCCCCAGGATCCGACGCTCGAGAATTTCACCCGGTTGTTCGAAGAAATGCCGATCGTCCAGTACATCATAAACAGCACCTTCCTGGCCACTTCCCACACGCTGCTTCTCCTCGCTATCGCCACCATGGGCGGTTTCGCCTTCGCCAAGTACTCCTTTCGCGGGCGCGGCGTCCTTTTCGCCATCGTCCTCGGCTCGATGATGATCCCTTTTCACCTGGTGCTGGTCCCGCTGTTCACCTTGCTGTACAAGTTCGGCTGGCTGGACACCTACCAGGGCGTGATCCTTCCCTACCTGGCCTCCAGCGGATTCGGCGTGTTTCTCATGCGGCAGTTCATCCTTGGTATTCCCACCGACCTGGTCGACGCGGCCCGGATCGACGGATCATCCGAGTTCGGAATATACTGGCGCGTGATCCTTCCTACCGTGAAACCCGCCATGGGGGCCTTAAGCATCTTCGGTTTTCTCGGGGCGTGGAACGAGTTTCTCTGGCCCATGATCGTGCTTAGGGACGCCGACAAGTTCACCCTTCCGCTCGGATTGGCCAGCCTCCTGGGCGTTTACAGCCAGGAATACGGCATGCTCATGGCCGGCACCCTGCTGTCCATCCTGCCCATCATGGTCCTCTTCCTCGTGATGCAGAAGGAATTCGTACAGGGAATTACGCTCGGGGCGGTCAAGGAATGAGGATAGGGGCTATCCAGGATGTTAGATGCGCCATTTTATGCATAAAATAGGGAAGCAGTTCGCAACTTCTCGAAGAGCTGTAATGAACATCGTTCTGAATAGCATGGTTTTCGGCTAGCTACAAACGATTCGAAAAATAGAATACCACACGCACGTGGAATCATCAGAATGGAGATGTCCGTTTCATGGCGGATCAACACCGCTAGCGGCAATACACCATGGGACGAAGCGATGACGAAACGCAACGTTTGATCGAACAGTCCCAGCTCTTCGAGCCGATCACGAGACGGTTTCTGATATCGGCCGGTATCCATGAGGGGATACGGGTACTTGATATCGGAAGCGGCGCCGGCGACGTGGCGCTGATCGCGGCGGAACTGGTAGGACCCGAAGGAGAAGTCGTTGGCGTGGACATGAATCCCGACATTCTCGAGACGGCCCGGGAACGGGTTAACCAGGCGGGGCATGATAACGTAGAATTCATAGCCGGGGACGTTCAGACCCTGGATCTAGGGGAACGATTCGACGCCCTGGTCGGGCGACTCGTGCTCATGTACCTGCCTAATCCGACGGCGACCCTAAAGCAACTGCTGGCCCGTCTGCATCCCGGTAGCATCGTCATGTTCCAGGAAATCGATTTCATGATAACCCGTTCCTATCGATACCCTGATACGCCGCTCACGAGCCAGTTGAGCGACTGGATCGTCGAAGTATTCGAGCAGTCCGGCGCGAACGCCACCATGGGATTGGACCTGCACCGGTTATTCATCGAAGCAGGTCTGCCCGAACCCACCCTCGACGCCGGCCTGCTGCTGGGCGGTTCCGCTGACTGGCCAGGATATTCATATGTCGCGAATTCGTTCCGCAGTGTCATTCCACTGCTGGAACATTACGGGATCGCAACCGCGGAGGAAGTGGACGTGGATACCATTCCGCAGCGAGTCAGGGCAGAAATCGTCGCATCAAAGCGGCCCGTGATCATCCCCCCGCAAATTGCGGCCTGGGCGCGGGTAACGTAGAAAATCGACTAACAGATTAATTGGAGTTGGAATGAAGAAACAATAACGCTTGACGTATTACGTAACCCGTAATAGATTGAACATGATCAGATCTTTTGCCAATTGGCGAACGGAGAATGTGTTTCTGGGGAATCGTGAAAAGACCGTTCCTGATCATGTACTCAGGCGCGCAAGAACAAAGTTGGACCGAGTAAATTACGCTAAAGATCTCCGCGATCTAAGTACACCAACGGGAAATCGACTCGAACAACTCGTAGGTGTTCGGGAGGAGCGGTACAGCATTCGCGTTTCCAGGGGATGGCGAATATGTTTCACCTGGAAGGAAGGAGACGCCTTCGAAGTGGAACTAAATAACCATTACGAGTAAAGGGTTCAACTATGACCATACCGACTAACAGAATAGCGACACACCCGGGTGCGCTTCTTCTCGAGCAGATTCAGGAGATCGGTCTTACGGTCAACGGATTGGCGCGGGATATTGATCTACCAGCTACGAGACTTCATGAAATCGTTCATGAACGGCGTGGCGTGACAGCAGAAACCGCGATTGCTCTTGGTGCTTATTTTGACCAGTCGCCAGAATTTTGGATGAACGCACAGAAAACCTACGAGCTATCCAGGGAGTTGGTAATGAATGGCAAAGAGATTAGATCGAGGATCCGTCGTCATGCCAAAGACCGTATCGCGAACCAAAAAGCCGCAGGATTTAGATATTCTCCTTGATGCATACCCAGCGTGCCAATCTTCACCTTGCCATTTCCCCCAGAATGCCCTATATAATACGGTCTTGAATCTGCTCGAATGGTAACTGGAATAGAAACCTATGACTAACGAAAAACCGTACCGCGATTTCATACGCGAAATCATCGACGCGGACATGGAAAGCGGTAAGTTCGGGGGCAAGGTGATGACCCGTTTTCCCCCGGAACCGAACGGCTATCTCCACATCGGTCACGCCAAGTCGATATGCCTCAATTTCGGCGTTGCCGAGGAGTACGGCGGCCTGTGCAATCTCCGGTTCGACGATTCGAATCCCGAGAAAGAAGACGCGGACTATGTCGAAGGGATCAAGCGGGACATCAAGTGGCTGGGGTTCGACTGGGAAGACCGGCTCTACTTCGCCTCCGATTACTACGATCAGCTGTACAGTTACGCGCTTCAACTCATTGACCAGGGCGACGCCTACATCGACAGCCTGACCTGGGACGAAATGCGGGACTACCGCGGCACGCCCACGGAACCGGGCCGAGACAGTCCTTACCGCGATCGGCCGGGAGATGAGAACCGCGACCTGTTCGAACGAATGCAGGCCGGGGAGTTCCCTGACGGCACGCACGTGCTCCGGGCCAGGATCGACATGGCGCATCCGAACCTGACGATGCGAGATCCAGTGCTGTACCGGATCCGGCACGCCCATCACTACCGTACGGGGGACAAGTGGCGGGTATATCCCATGTACGATTTCACCCACTGCCTGTCGGATTCCATCGAGGGCATTACCCATTCGCTCTGCACCCTGGAATTCGAGAACAACAGGCCGCTGTACGACTGGATCCTGGACCGGTTGGACGTCTACCATCCCCAGCAGATCGAGTTCGCGCCACTGGTCCTTGCACACACGGTGCTATCCAAGCGCTTCTACCGGCCCCTGATCGAGGAAGGCGTACTATCCGGGTGGGACGATCCCCGCATGCCCACGCTTTCCGGCCTGCGGCGACGGGGATACACGCCCGAGGCGATACGGACCCTCTGCGACCGCGTCGGCGTGGCCAAGAACCACAATCTCATTGATATGGCCCTGTCGGATTTCATCATCCGGGAAGACCTTAACAAACGGGCACCGCGCGTCATGGGAGTGCTGGACCCCCTGAAGGTCGTGATCACCAACTACCCCGCCGACCAAACAGAACACATGGAAGCCATAAACAATCCGGAGGACGAGGAGATGGGGACGCGGGAAGTGCCATTTTCCCGGAAGATTTACATCGAACGGAACGATTTCATGGAAGACCCACCCAGGAAGTTCTTTCGGCTCGCTCCAGGACGGGAAGTCAGGTTGCGCTACAGTTACTACATCACCTGTACGGACGTGATCAAGGACAACCAGGGAAACGTAGTTGAACTGCATTGCACCTACGATCCGCAATCACGGGGCGGGAGTACGCACGACGGAAGAAGGGTACGCGGCACCATACACTGGGTATCGGCCGCCCACGCCCTTGACGCCACCGTGCGCCTGTACGACCGGCTGTTCAGTGATCCGGATCCCCGTCCGGGTGAAGTTGACGATGACCGATCCTTACTCAATCCCGACTCGTTACGTACCGTTACGGAATGCAAGGTTGAACCCGGATTGGCGGATGCGGTTCCCGGAGTGAACTACCAGTTCGAGCGACTGGGGTACTTCTGCATCGATGCCGACGAAACCCAGTCCAATGGCCCCGTATTCAACCGGACAATCGCCCTGCGCGATACGTGGGCGAAGATCCAGAAGAAATGACGGTAAGACGGTTAATTTAAACAAATGATTTCGGTCCATGCTTATGACCGAATTGCAGGCTTAAGCGGTCTAATTACCATTCAGGAAGAGGTGATCATGGCGCGCCTATTTGGAAACGAATATACCCGAAGAGAACTACTCGACCTTGTGGGCGACGTGAGCCAGGTGGCCCATGCCCGTCACGCCGAATTGCGCGAGGGCAACGAACGAGGCGCGGACCTCATCGAGGTGTTTAACGCATCGGGGCTGTGTTTTTCCATTTTACCGGGACGGGCCCTGGACATCGCTTCCGCCCACTACAAGGGCATGTCGCTCTGTTTTCGCGGCAGTACGGGCGACGTTGGACCGGCGTTCTACGAACCCCAGGGATACGGTTGGATGCGCGGGTTCTTCGGCGGCCTGGTGCTGAGTTGCGGTATGACCTTCACGGGCCATCCGGAAACCGATCCGGAAGAGGAAAACGAGGAACTGGGCCTCCACGGCCGGCTATCGTACCTTCCGGCCAGGCAGGTCCACACCGACGGACAGTGGGACGGTGACGAATACATCGTTCGAGTCTCCGGAAAGATCAGGGAATCGGTGGTTTTCGGCACCAACCTGGAACTGACCCGGGAGATCTCGACGGTCCTGGGACAGAAATCTTTTCACATTCACGACCGTATACACAACCAGTCGGTCGATCGCTCCCCCCTGATGTTCGTCTACCATTGCAACCCAGGTTTCCCCGTTCTCGACGAGGGTACACGGGTGGTTATCGACAGTGAAAAGACTACCGAATGGCTCGAAGACTGGGAGGTTGGTCCTGACGTCTATGCCACCGCCCCGGCGCCCGGCGACGACGCCCATGACGACGTCTACATCCACCGTCCACGCGCCGATGCCAATGGCCAGTGCCTCGTAGGTCTGATCAACGACCGGATCGGCCTCGGCCTGTACTGGTCCTTCCCCAAGGCGGAAATCCCCATCGTCACCCATTGGCAGCATTTCCACCGGGGTACCTACGTCACCGGCATCGAACCCGGTAACGTGAGCATGCTCGGCCGTGCGTGGAACCGCAAGAACGGGTATCTACAGCACATCGAACCCGATGAGGTACGAGACTTTCATCTGGAAATCGGTGTGCTGGAAGGTGAGGATGAGATTGAGGCGTTCGAGGCGAAGGTTGGTGGGTGAGGCGGATTGTAGTTTTTTTAAGATTGGGGTGGTAAATACCTCGATATGTTACGGCGAAGTGTAGAATCTTGCGCTAGGTGGATGAGTACTTGCAGGCGTTTACATCGTGCACTTGTCCCTATAGTATGGACCACAGATTGTCGGATTTAAGGTGGGGCCTCGATGTGTAACTGCTGCTCAAAGTGCACCTTTGCCGGGACGAGGACATCCCAGCGATTGATGCTGTCTTTCATGGCTGTAGAACGAGAAATAGCGGTTTACCCCCGTTGATCAGATAGGGTACGGTGTCATAGACGTTGAGGTAGATGGCGCGCAGGTCCATAAGACCCATGAGCCTTAAGGCGCGTTTTCATTGACCTTATAGCCCAGCGATCTTGAGGCAATGGGTCAGACGTGGCCCCTGCACAGAAACGGATGCCGCGTGTAGGCTTCATCCAAGAGATGCATCACTTCCAGGTTCAGATCTAACTCGGTGACCTACTGATTGTAGAAACTAGACCTTGCCAGACCAACCAGTTCGCATTGACGGCGTGTGGAAAGCTCCGGAGCTATGATATCGATCATCATGCGTTTGTCATTCACTGAAGGGGGTGGCTTTTTTCAGACACTCCAGTTCCATCTCCAAGCGTCCGATTTGTACATAGAGCTGACTCACGGCCGCATCCTGGGCGACATCCGGACCGCTAGCGCCCTTTTCAATGACCTGGACTCCCTCGTCAAGCAACCGGCATTTCCATAAGGATGCTATGATAGACCGTTTGGGCTCGTTATGGCTTAAATTGTTGATCGTCGTGTCGGTTGCGGTCTTGGCGGGTTCAGAAATGGCCGCTGCACAGATGGCTGCCATCATCATAGAAAGTCTATCCCTCCAGCACGATCTCTCCACACCGGTGCCTGCTGTCTCCCTATCTGAAAATCGTTTCTATTTTCGGGGCGGAGTGACCCTCGACCGATCGGCAGAAACACGGTTCAAGGATAGGGACTGCGCGAGCACCTCACCGGCAGCCCTCTACGGATGCGGAAAGGGCGTCGATGGCGCTCGCCTGGGTTCACGGGGAAATTCTGGAACAATGACGGGCATCGTTATCGGGGCCGGTTACGTAGCGGCGCCGGTCCTGCGCCTCGAATCGACTATACAGTACCGCCCGAGTTTCACCTTCGAAGGTAGCGCTAATTTCGTCCAAACCACCGCCAGACAGGAGGTCTCGGCGGACCTGTCCTCCCTTTCCGGCATGGTCGTTGCGTACCTGGATCTGCCCGGGTTCGGGCCTGTCAACCCTGTTATTGGGAGTGGCGCCGGTCTGGTCTACATCGGTATTGGCGAGACTCATATGGCGTTCGCGAAGACGACGACGATTGTTCCGGATGGGCAAAATGTCAATTTCACCTTGATGCTGACGGCAGGTGTAGCTGCGAGGTTATGGAACAAAATGACGCTCGATTTCGCCTGGCGCTATGTCGATTCGGGTACAGTCGAAACAGGGCGGGCTACGGGCCGAGTTGTCTGGCACGACGGAAGCCGCGATCCGCTGGAGATCGAGCTCGCCGAAACGCGGGCGAGTCTATCGAGCCATGGACTTCGGGTATCCTTGCGCTACACGTATTGATACCGCTGTCCGACCCGAAGGGCCGAGCAATTACTGCACGCAGGTCAGCTCCCGGAACAGGTTCACTCCACTCCCCACACCACCTTCCCCGTCTCCTGTTCCCGTTCTTCCTGGAACACTTCGGCAATCTCAAATTCCCTTCCCAGCCACAACGCGTCCCTTTGTTCAGGTGAAAGCGCTTCAATCAAACCCTCGGTCAGCACGTCCTCGAAGTGAAACCGGTGGTCGTCGCAGGTGCCGTCACGAAACAGCCAGTGACTCATCAACCTGGCGTCCTTCGAGGTATTGAGCCCGGTCGCGTGGAAGATCCTTGAATCGCGAACGATAAGCTGGTCCGGCCGCACCTCGAACGGAATCTCACCGGGCAGTTCCACATCTGCCAAGCCTTCAATCCAGTACTCCTCGGGATACCCCTGTTCACGCCGTCGTCGCTCCGCTACTTCCTTCAACCCATCCGCGGAATCCATGTGACTGCCGGGAATCACACTCAAACAGCCGTTCTCCACGGATGCTCCGGAGAAATAGTGCATGAACTCGGTATAAACCATCTCGCTGTCGCGATGCCACCAGAACGAGTTGTTAGGCGATAATTCATTGATACTGCCATTGCGAAGGTAGACATCGTCGTCGCCGGTCAGTTCCCTGGCCAATTCGAGGATTTACGGATGGAGAATGATCTGCAGGAAAGGCAGGGAATGGTCGAGCGCGCACCAGTAGGAGCCGGGAATCTGCGGAGCCAACCGGTAGTGATTGCGCCGCGTATCCGTGGTGTTTGATACAGGTTCGGCAGCCACGCTGTCTACCGCCCGCATGCAACCCATTCGTGAGCGCAGCGGGAAAGGGACATTCGACGATGACATACCCATCCCGGTGATACGCTTCGAGTTGCGAAGATGACAGTTTCACGGACAAACCCTTTCTACGGCGCAATTTCCCCTAAATCTCTATTTCCAGACCCTGCTCCAGTGCGTCTCGCTTCTGTTCACCCAGGTCCCTTCCATTCAGCGCGATTGTATACGCGTCTTCGTCCAGCTTGCCGAATTTGAGCAGGATCGTTCGACGCTCGGTATACGGTGAAACAAGATGTCGTAGCGCGTTGGTTACGGACAATTCGATGCGGTCTTCCGTCCAAGCTGTCAATTCCGCGGTAGCTCCGTCGATGGCGACCGCGGTTCTTGCCCGACCATCTATCCACACACTGCCGAAATACCTCTCCAGGTAGGCCGTGGCGCTAAGCCCACCGCCGGGACCCCAGTTTATGCCCGTCCAGCCGCCGCCTTTCCCGGAATGCACCCAGGGGTCGCCGTGCATGAGGCTCTCTGGCGACAGCCCTATTCCTTGCTCTACGGGAATGTGCTCCGCCTGGGTGATGCGGTAGTCGTTGATGCCGTTGGCGTGGTTTTCCTCCATGTCCATGGCGGCGAAAGAGGCGCGGCTGGCGGCAACAGCCCTTTCGAGGTATTCGAGGTTTCCGGTGGTGCGGTAATAGTCTGCGTAGGTGGGCACCATGCGGGACTGCCTGCCGTCGTTCCATTCCCCGTCGCAGTTCATCACGCCGAAGCCGCCGAAGAGGTAGGCCTTCCCAAATCGGTTCGGCGCCCACACCTGCTGGAATAGTGAGAGCAGACCCAGGCAGTATTCTCCCTGGTTCAACCACTGCCTGTCTTCCGTCAGCCGGTACAGGGCGAGGAAGTGGTCCGCTGCCCACTGAACGGCCAGGGTATTGACCGGCGGGATACCATTGAGGGGGTCGACCCAGTACAGTGGTCTCGGCGCGCAGGAAAAGAAGAGTTCGAAATCCCGGAACCTGGTCCGCGGAACGATTTCCCTTTTCATGAACTCGCCGGCCTTCAAAGCGGCGCGTTCCATTTCCGGATCGCCGATGATGCCCGCGGTTTTCGCCAGCACCGCGCCTCCAATTGCCGTAGGGGCGTCTTCTTTAAGTTGGGGCGAGGGACTGAGCTGCTTGTCGTAATAGGTTGGAATGGCGCCGGATGGGAGTTGGGCGTCGACCAGAAACCGGCAAAAATCGATGATCCAGTTTAGTATGTCGGGCCCGCGTTCAAGATCTGGGTACTGCTCATACCAGTAGAGCATCCACCAGGCCGTTACACCCATGGACTGCAGGTCGTAGCCATCCATCGGATGTGCGGGCCAGGAGGTCCAGTACATGGCTCCCTCCCAGGACGCTGTATCTACATTGTATATACAGGGAAAGGCACCCTTCCACCTGGGAGAAGAAAGACGCAGATTGATGATGCCTTCGGCGATGGCCATGAGATCACTGTCTGCCCATTTCCGGCCATAGTGCAGTATGCCGAAGCCGGCTTGAAAATCGTTTTCCCAGGCGTGGTAGTTGATACCCCTTCGCCAGGAGTTATCGATCCCATAACCCTCTCGTTCACCGAGGGTTACGCGTTTCGTCCAGAGTTTTAGTTCATGTTTGTAGGTATACCGCCTTCCGTATTCCTCGAAGGGAAGAACCTGGGGGCGAATGTCCTTTGAGTATCGAGACCCGTATTTGTCCCACAGCAGCTCCGTGACCTGGTTCACGATCGATTCGGGGCCTTCGGCCGTCCCGATGATCAGATCGAAGGCGTAGGTAATTTCAGTCTCCTCAATAGGAGCGGCTTCATCGCGGGCCGTCAGCACGTGGCCGTCGGGCCTCCACCGGCAGATGCCGTAAGAGATTCGCGGGAGGCCGTAGGTCTCGCCGCTTCCGGGGTGATGCCAGGCTCTCAGATCGAGGGCGTGGGGCAGGTCCGGATGAACCTTCAATTGATCCAGGTCGGGTACGATGGCCGCGTACACACCATGGGCCATGGCGATGGCGCAGGGCGACCGGAAGAACCAGTCTCCAGCCACGTGCTCTTCATTTTCATGCAATCCCGGAAGCCAGGCGAAATCCAGGGGCAGAGCGTAGCCCATCGCCCGATTGTCGGGCATGAAGTAGTAATGGTTCATCAGGCGCGACAGCTGGATGCCAGACCGGGTTAGACGATCGCGCACCTCGATGCGAAGCCGGTTGTCCGATGCGACCGAAATCCGTTCCTCGATCCGATGGCCGGGGATCTCGCCACGACGGACGAGTGTGGAGGCATCCTGCAGGGCGATCTCCGAGAAGACGGCGGTCGACACCCCTTCCGAGTTTGCGACTTCCAGGTCTTCCACCGAGGACACCGCGTCCTTCTCCCAGGGGCGGTGCTTGTTTTCAGCCCGGTGGGACAGTACGGCACGCCAGCCGTTCTTCGCATCAAGGACTTCAAAACGAAGTATATGTGCCTGCTCGTGGCGCATCCGCTGGATGCGCAGGAGTCCGTTGCCGATCATGGGTTGGCTCCAGACAAAATTTGGTTTTATACAGATATAGTTAGGGCCGATCTTCAGACAAAATATAGTGTGGTCGAAACCGATTCAAACATATTGCCGGTCCATCCTCCCGTTCCCCCAATTTCGTTGACGCTGTGCCGACGGCTTCCTATACTCGAATCATACCGTTTTACGGGTATAAACATGCAATCAAATCTGGTTAACGCGTTGATCTCAGCCCTATTCCCGGAGTAATTCCATGGCCATACCCTACGATGAATGCCTGCGGCGGTTGAGGGCGCAGGTATCCGAAGGCAAACCCATCATCGGCACCGGCGCCGGCACGGGTCTTTCCGCCAAGTGCGCGGAGGCCGGTGGCGCCGATATCATCATCATCTACAACTCCGGGCGTTATCGCATGGCCGGGCGCGGTTCCCTCTCCGGCATGATGCCCTACGGAGACGCCAACCAGGTGGTGGTGGAAATGGGCCAGGAGGTCCTGACCATCGTGGAGGACACTCCTGTACTGGCAGGCGTTTGCGGCACCGATCCCTTTCGCATCATGAGCGTGTTCGTTCGCCAGCTCAAGGACCAGGGTTTCTCCGGCGTCCAGAACTTTCCCACGGTCGGTCTCATCGACGGTCTGTTCCGCCAGAACCTGGAAGAAACGAACATGGGCTACGACCTGGAAGTCGAGATGATCGCGGGAGCTCACCAGGCGGGACTGCTGACCTGTCCCTACGTCTTCAACGAGGAAGAAGCCGTGAAGATGGCGGAAGCGGGGGCGGATGTGCTCGTGCCCCACATGGGCCTGACCACCAGCGGTTCCATCGGCGCGCAAACGGCCATGACGCTGAAGGACGCGGTCAAACGGGTACAGGCACTCCGCGATGCGGCCGTTGCTGTGAGAGAAGATATCCTTGTGCTGTGCCACGGAGGGCCCATTGCCGAACCCGATGATGCGGCCTACGTGTTGAATAACACGACCGGGGTCGTCGGTTTCTTCGGGGCGTCCAGTATAGAACGGCTGCCCGCGGAAAGAGCCCTTACGAAACAGGTCCAGGATTTCAAGGGATTGTCCATTTAGGGAGGCTGTGGCCTGTCGCCTTGAAATAGTACAAGCAGTGCTTAGAGATCACGGTTAACTTGAAAAGTATACCTGTAGTTATAAAGAGTACTGCAGGTAGACGACGTTAGACCATTCAGATCAAGGGAGGCGACCATGCCAGAACCAGGCCTTCGATTCGTAGAACCGGACGACGTGGAAACCATGATGTTCGATTGGGGCACCATAAAGTGGTTCAGCGAGCCCCGCGTGACCGAGACGGAACGCTTCAGCATGGGCCTCGTCGTGCTGGATCCGGGCAAGGGACACGAGCGGCACAACCATCCCGGAGTGGAAGAAATACTCTACTACATTTCCGGGGAAGGGGAACAGATGGTGGAGGAGGATGGGCAAGAAATTCGTCGGAATGTCGGGCCCGGCATGATGTGTCACATTCCGGCCGACATGTACCACGAGACCATCAATACGGGCTGGGAACCCATGCGCATCATCGCCATCTACTGCCCTCCCGGGCCCGAAGCATTCCTCCGCACCCTGCCGGGATGCCGCATCGCGCCGCCGGGAGCGCTGCCCATACGGGACTAATCCATCGTTGACGCCGGATCGAAAGGCTGTTTCGTGGACGTTGTCATCAGTTAAGGAAAACAGGACGATGAATCCCATCCATATCATCGGGGTTCCGCTCGACCTCGGCGCGGGCCGCCGCGGCGTCGACATGGGACCTTCCGCCATGCGCATCGCGGACGTCGGAAACCGTATCGCCGCGCTAGGACACGAAGTGACCGACGCGGGCGACCTCTCCGCACCCATTCGGGAAACGTGTTATCCCGGCGACCCCCGTATGAAATACGCAGACGCCATCGCGGGTGTATGCCGGAACCTGTTCGATGCGGTTATTGCGTCGCACCGCGCTGGGGCGATGCCGGTGGTCCTGGGGGGCGATCACAGCCTGGCGGCGGGTTCTGTGGCGGCCACGGCCGTCGCGGCGCGAGACCGAGGTGAACGTATCGGGCTGCTGTGGGTCGACGCCCATGGTGACATGAACACCCCGGACACCAGCGCGAGCGGAAACGTCCACGGTATGGCGCTCTCCGCGTTGCTGTCCGGGCAACCCGCCGAGCTGGCCGACTTCGATACGAAAGGTTGGTCGATTGAAGCGGAGAACATCGTACTCATCGGCATCCGCAACCTGGATCCCGCCGAACGCAGACAGGTTGTCGCGTCCGGGGTACAGGTCTTTACGATGAAGGACGTGGATCGTCTGGGCATGGCCAGGGTCGCCGAAAGCGCGCTGGAACTGGCGGGCCGGAACACGGCGGGGGTGCACGTGTCCTTTGACCTGGACGTCTGCGATCCGGATATCGCACCCGGCGTGGGTACGCCGGTCAAGGGCGGCCTGAGCTACCGCGAAGCCCATCTGCTCATGGAAACGGTCGCCGACAGCGAACTGCTGAGATCCCTCGACATGGTCGAATTGAACCCCATACTCGACATCCGCAATACCACGGCCGAACTGGGCGTGGAACTACTCCTTTCGGCTTTCGGCCGCGGTATTCTTTAGACGAAACATACGAACGGGCGAGTGGACGGGCACGGTATGTTCGGAGCGCGTGAGGTGTTGGTAACCACTCCGTGGCGGTCTGTACACCACTGGCGTGCTCAGGCCCTCGTAACCGCTCCCCTGGCCGCGGAGGAAACAAGGCGGGCGTACTTGGTCATGACCCCGTCGCCAAACCGGGATTTCGGCTCGGTCCAGTCGGCCAGGCGTTCGGCGATGGCCTCGTCGGAGAGTTCCACGTCCAGGCGCCGGGATGCCACGTCGAAAACCACGGTATCGCCGTCGCGAAGCGCGGCAATGGGACCCCGGACCGCGGCTTCGGGCGCTACGTGTCCGACCATGAACCCGTGGGTGGCGCCCGAAAAGCGCCCGTCGGTCATGAGAGCCACCGAATCGCCAAGGCCCGTCCCGACCAGTGCGCCGGTAACGGCCAGCATTTCCCGCATGCCCGGTCCGCCCTTCGGTCCCTCGTATCGGATGACCACCACGTCATTGGGTCTGATCCCGCCGTTCATTACCTCCGCCATGGCGTCTTCCTCGCAGTCGAAAACCCGGGCCGGTCCGCGGTGGTGGGTCTTCTCGTGGCCCGCGACCTTCAGGACACAGCCTTCCGAGGCGAGGTTGCCCTTCAGGATCACGTAACCTCCGGTGGACTTCAGTGGATCACCGAGTTCGCGGACGACTACCTGGCCCGGCGTTTCGGACGCGTCCGCCGCTTCTTCGGCGATAGTCCGCCCGGTAACGGTGATCTCGCCCCCGTGGAGCATGCCGCCTTCCAGCATGCGCCGGGCGACGAGCCGGTTTCCACCCGCGGCGAACAGGTCGTTGGCGACGAACTGGCCACCCGGTTTCAGGTCTGCGAGCAATGGGGTCTTCTCGCTGATGCGGTCGAAATCCTCGATCTGCAGTTCCACACCCGACTCCTGGGCGACGGCCAGGAGGTGCAGCACGCTGTTGGTCGATCCACCGGTGGTGAGCACCGCCGCGATGGCGTTTTCAAAGGCGTTCCGGGTCATGATGTCCCGGGGGCAGATGTTCCTTCGCACCAGTTCCATGACCTGCCGTCCGCACTCGCGGGCCACCTCCGGCTTGTCAGGATGGATGGCGGGCACACTCGCGCTCCCGATAGGCGAAATCCCCAGCATTTCAAAGGCGATGGCCATGGTGTTGGCCGTGAACTGTCCGCCGCACGCGCCTGCGCCGGGACAGGCATGGTCTTCCATGTCCTTCAGTTCGATATCGCTCATCCTGCCCGAGGCATGGGCGCCAACGGCTTCGAATACGTCCTGAATGGTGACGTCGTGCTGTTGAAAACTGCCCGGCATGATCGAACCGCCGTAGAGCATCAGCGACGGCACGTTTGTCCTTCCGAGCGCCATGACCGTGCCCGGTATGGTCTTGTCGCAGCCCGAAAGGGCGATCAGGCCGTCGAACATGTTCCCGATCGTGACCAGTTCGATGGAATCGGCGATCACCTCCCGGCTTACCAGCGAGGCCTTCATGCCCTGGCTGCCCATGGTGATACCGTCCGAAATGGACACGGTGTTGAACTCCATGGGGGTGCCGCCGGCCGCCCGGACCCCTTCCTTCACGTACTCGGCCAGTTCGCGAAGGTGATAGGTACAGGGTCCGATCTCGATCCAGGTGTTGGCGATCCCGATGATGGGCCGGGACAGGTCCTGGTCGGAAAATCCTGAAGCCTTGAGCATGGCCCGGGCCGGGGCCCGCGAGGGTCCATCCGTGATGGTCCTGCTCCGTCTTTTCGCATCTTCGGTCATGTTTCGGTCTCCGTTCTGCATTAATGGTCTGCTTTCGATGGCCGTTTCCACCCACTGGGAGGCCTGTCGCGTACCGTCATATTACCTGAGTGTGAGTATATACGCGGTCAACTGCTCCACCTGCTCTTCGGTCAGGTGACCATAGGCCGGCATCAACCCCGTGAAATGATCGAACCGGGGATTCTGGAGGTGCCGGGCGAACCATGCCCGGATCCGGGCTTCACCCTGCACGCTCAGGATCTCTTCGTATTGCGTGGCAAAGATCGGGTATATGTCTGGACGGCTCTCCCGCAGCTCCGCCAGGTGTTTCCGGTAGGTTTCATCGGAAATGCGGGCTGCTAGACGGGGAATCAACCCGGCCAGGTCCGGTCCGCGGGAGATGCCTCCGCCGATGGCGTGGCAAGTAGCACAGCCCTGCAGGCGAAAGAGTCTCCGTCCGTGATCGACCGGCGTCCGGGGTTCGCCCGAACCGTCCGTCCCGTACATGAACACCACGGCGACCGCCATCAGGACCGCACCGGCGCCGAAGAGGGTCACCAGCGTGCTGAAACGCATGAATTTCCTTTTGGATCGATCCCTATCCGCGTACTTCGACCCCGGCCATGCGTTCCAGGGATTTGACCAGCGCCTGCGTACCCTCGTCGCCCTCGCCGGCGGCTTCGACGTTATTCAACAACTGGTGCGCCAGGCTCGCGCCGGGAAGTCCCAGGCCGAGTTCCGAGGCGGCGCCCATCACGAGCCGCAGGTCCTTCTGCTGCAGTTTAACCATGAATCCCGGGTCAAAGTCCCGCTTGATGATGCGCGGCGCCAGGTTGGACATCTGCCAGGATCCCGCGGCGCCTCCGCTGATCGCGGCGAGCATCTTTTCCATGTTCAGGCCGGCCTTGGCGGCCAGGATGAGCGCCTCCGCCATGGCTAGATTGGTCACGCTCACCGCCACCTGGTTGCAGAGCTTGGTCATCTGTCCGGCGCCGTGATCGCCGATGAGGTTGATGCTCTTTCCCATGGCTTCGAAAATCGGCAGGCACCGGTCGAAAACCTTCTGGCTGCCGCCCACCATGATGGAAAGCGTCCCGGCGATCGCTCCCGTGTCGCCTCCACTGACGGGCGCGTCCAGCATGTCCGCCCCTTTGTCCTTAAGGGCCGCGGCCATGTTCCGCGTAGCCGAGGGAGAGATCGTGCTCATGTCGATGACCACCGAACCGGGCCGGATGCCTTCGATGATGCCGTCTTCGCCGAGGATGACCTTTTCCACGTCCGGGGTATCGGTCACGATGGTGATGATCACGTCTGACCTGGCTGCCGTATCTTTCGGGCTATCCCCCCATACCGCGCCTTCCGAAAGGAGCTTTTCGCCCCTTGATTTCGTCCGGGTGTACACGGTGCAGGCATATCCCGCTTTCATCAGGTTCCGACACATCGGCTCGCCCATGATACCGAGGCCAATGAAACCGATTCGTTCCGCCATGGTGAGTTTTCCTTATGGGTTAACGGATAATGGAGACTTGAAAACCAGCGAACATGAATGTCCCACAGCCGCGCGATCGCCGGGTCGAAATCCGCTTGCCGGACCGGGCTTACGTGCGGTCGGGAGGCATCGCACCGAACCCACCGTCAACCGGCTGCCGGCGCGAAGCCGCAAAACGCTTCGTAATCGATTAACTCGGTAACCGTGGGGTTTTCGCCGCATAGTGGACAGGAAGGATCCTTCTGGACGTTGAAGGTCTGGAACGTCATGTCCAGCGCGTCGTACATCAGTATCCGCCCGATGAGGGAATCGCCCTTGCCGAGGACGAGCTTGAGGGCTTCGGTAGCCTGGATGAGTCCCACCGTACCGGGAAGCACGCCGAGCACGCCCGCCTCGTCGCAACTGGGCACGGCGCCCGGTGGAGGCGGTTCCGGATAGAGGCACCGGTAACACGGTCCCTTGCCCGGATGGAACACCGTGGCGTAACCGTCGAACTGGTAAATACTGCCGTGCACGTTCGGCTTGCCGGCCAGCACGCAGGCGTCGTTGACCAGGTACCGCGTGGGGAAGTTGTCGCATCCGTCGACGATGATATCGTAGTCCTTGATGATGTCCATGATGTTGTCGGCCATGAGCCGGGTTTCATGGAGGATCACGTTGCAGTCGGGATTCAGGTCGTTGATCGTTTCCTGGGCAGAAACCACCTTGGAGCGGCCGATATCCGAGGTACCATGAATGATCTGCCGTTGCAGGTTGGTTACGTCGACCACGTCGAAGTCGATGAGGCCGATGGTGCCCACCCCGGCGGCCGCGAGGTAGTAGGCCGACGGGGAACCCAGTCCCCCCGTCCCCACCAGCAGCACCCGCGATTCGAGGATCTTCACCTGTCCCTTTTCTCCGATCTCCGGCACGATCAGGTGCCGCGAATAACGCAGGCGTTCTTCCTTGTTCAGGGACCGTTCCTGGACCACGGGCAGGCCAGCGTCCCGCCATCCGGTATATCCCTCCCGCATGGAGATGACATTGGTATAACCCATCGCCTCGAGGGACTGTGCCGCCAGCGCCGAGCGGTTTCCGCCCGCGCAATACAGCACGATCTCCCTGTCCCTGTCGCTTTCGGTGCTTTCGACTCTGAGTTCGAGAAAGCCTCTCGGAATATGGGTCGCCCCGACAATGCCCCCCTGGTCGACTTCGTCCTGCTCACGCACGTCGATCAGGACCAGGTCGTCCTTCCGGTCCAGCTTCTCCTTGAGCTCTTCCATGGACATCTCTTTGACTTCACCCTTGACCTGGGCGAGGAGTTCCTGAGATGACAACCGCTGACTCATGATGATCTCCTGCAGACTTTGGGAAACGATCAACGGGCGCGCAGTGCATCAAGGCGCGCCCGAAACGTACAGGTTCAATCCGGCTGCTATCCGCCGATGGAGGACATGGTCCGTTCCGGCTGGACGAAATCCGGTTCGTTGATGTGGTGCCCCGGTTCCTTGTGGCTCACCGCCTCTATGATCGTCGTTGCGATCTCCTGGTCCGTTGCGCCGCCTCGCAACATCGCCTTGATATCGGTTTCGTTGATCGAGAACAGGCAGGTGCGCAGTTTGCCGTCCGCCGTGATGCGAATGCGGTTGCAACTGCCGCAAAAGGGTTCGCTGACCGAGGCGATGAGTCCGATCTCACCCTTACCGTCCCGAAAGCGGAACAGGTCGGCAGGTTCCCTCTGGTTGGGCCGCTTCACCGCGTCGAGCGGCCACTTATCACTGATCCGTTCGATGATTTCGGCGCCATCCAGCACCTGGTCCCTGGTCCAGGACCGGTCAGCGTCGAGGGGCATAAACTCGATGAAACGAACCTGGAAGGGTCCCGTCCGCGCCATTTTCGCGAAATCCAGCAATTCGTCTTCGGTGTATCCCTTCATGGCGACCACGTTGATCTTGATCGGAAGTTGGAAATACCGTGTCGCTTCTTCAAGTCCGTCGAGTACCTTGTGCAGGACGTCGCGTCGGGTCATCTGCCGGAATTTCTCTTCGTCCAGCGAATCCAGGCTGACGTTGATCCGGGGCAGTCCCGCCTCGTGCAGTTCGCGGGCCATCTTCCTGAGCAGGAAGGCGTTGGTCGTCATGGCCATGTCTTGGACACCGGGTATCTTCGAAAGCATGCGCACGAGTTCCGGCAGATCCTTCCTAACGGTCGGTTCCCCACCGGTCAGCCGCAGTTTGGAGATGCCGAGGCCTGTGGCGATCTCGACGAAACGGGTGATTTCCTCGAAGGTCAGGATCTCTTCCCTGGGTTGAAAGATCATCCCTTCCTCGGGCATGCAGTAGATACAGCGGAAATTGCACTGATCCGTTACCGACACCCGCAGGTTGTTGATCGTTCGTCCGAAACTGTCCGTCAACTGATAACTCATGGGAGACCCCAAGGCCAGGTGGCAACGTAAGATTCAAAGGGTAAATACGCTTGATCCAGACGAAATAATATACACTTTAAAAGCGCTTCCGTAAAGGGAAAACTGACCTTCGAAAGTCCGAGGGCTAGCCCCGCGTCTTCCGCCAGATGATCCAGAACGGCAGCCCTGTAACGATGAAGGCGAGGTCGACGAGGGAATTGTACCATTCGTAGGTGGCGCGCAGGAGAACGAGCGCGACGATGCCGGCCAGAAAGAGGGCCGGCGTCCACGGATACAGCGGCACCCGGTAACTGCCTTCGGCGCCGATACCCTTCCGGCGCAGCTTGAAAAGGGCCAGGGTGTTGGCCGCGAAGAAAATGAGTACCGCGAATACCATGCCCGCCATGATGGTCTCGAAAGTTCCCCTGAACAGGAGTATGAAGGATCCCCAGACGGCATGGGCGATAATGGCCCTCGAAGGCGTGCGGTACACGGGGTGGATGTGGTCGAGCCATTTGAAAAACAAGCCGTCCCGGGCCATGGCGTAATAGACCCTCGTTGCGGTCATGAAGGTGCCGTTCATGCTGCCGGTCGTAGAGATCATGACGGTGAGGGCGATGAATCCGGCGCCTACGGGACCGAGCAGCAGGACGGCCGTGTCCGAAGCCACGATGCTGCTCGTCCGTACGCCTTCCATGCCCAGGGTCTGATGGTAGAGCAGGTTCGCGAGGACATAGATCACTACGATCACCGAGATGCCCAGGAACATGGTCAGGGGTATGGTGCGACGCGGATCCTTCATTTCTCCCGCCGAGTAGCCGACCCGTTCGAATCCCATGTAGGCGAAGACCACCATCATGGCGGCTGCGACGATGTTGCCGACGGGACCGAGCGTGCCGGTCGCCGCCGCGGTGGTATTCAGCAAGTTGTCCCCGCCGTAGTCTAGTGTGAACCCAAGCACCACGAGAAGCAGCAGGCCCGCGACCTTGAGTATCGTGGAAATGCGCTGATAGAAGCCCGCCCGGTGCACGCCTACGTAATTCAGCACGGCGAGCAGCAGGATGATGACCAGGGCGGCGGCGATCTGCTCGGTCCGCGACAGATCGATGAAATAGGTCAGGTAGTTGATCGTCACGATCGCCAGGCCCGCGAGCGGACTGGTACGGATGATGAAAAGCTGGGACCAGCCGAACATGAAACCGGCGAAGGGGCCGAAGGCGCGGCTGATATACATGTATTCCCCGCCGGTATCCGGAAGCCGGCTGCCCAGTTCCGCGTAGACCAGGCCGCCGATGAATATGAAGGTGCCGCCCACGATCCAGAGCCAGAGGATGGGCGTGAAGGACTCGGTGAATCCGGAGATGATCTGGGGCGCCGAGAAGATCCCGGCCCCGATGGTGATGCCGACGAGTATGGTGATGCCGTCGAACAGCCCGAGGGACTTTCGAAGCGTGGGACGCGCCGGTCCCGGTGATGATTCGGCCATGGCTGGTTCTTCCGGTTGAGGGGATGAGGGCGCAACCAACCTACCCCTCCGCTTCGGCGATGTCAAGAATCGCCCTTCCTGATATACCCTCTTTTCTATTGACCCTTGTTTTTCGCGAGGCCATAATACGGAAAGCACCCGAAAGTTACCGCCCCCTTTTAAAACAGACCTTTCGCTTGATTGATCGTACGCCGGTGAACGAACCGCGTGCGGTCATGGATGACGTTCGAACGATACTCGAGTGAAGGAAGCGTGTCCGATGCTCCCTCCATCCACTCCGGTCCGGTCCCTCCTGCTGGTCCTGCTGTGCGCGGCCGGTTGCGGCAGCGACGACGGAACCGCGGTCCAAACCGCAGAGGGCCCCGTTGTCAACAGCCTGGGGCGACAGTTGCCCTTCGACGCCGCCCCCCTGCACGAACAGGTCCTGATGTATTTCATCGAAGAGCCCAAGACGCTGGACGTGAGCATGGACAACTACGGCGTAAAGGGCGCGGATCCCTTTCTGTTCGAGCGACTTACCATGTTCGACGCCGACGACGTGCTTCGGCCCGGCGCCGCCGACCGGTGGGAACCTTCCGAGGACGGGCGCACCTGGACGTTCCATCTCAGGGAGGGCGCCCGGTGGAGTGACGGCAGGGCGGTGACCGCCCACGATTTCGAATACACCTTCAAGCGTTTCCTGGATCCGGATGAAGGCAACGTTTTCTCCTTTCTCTTCTACAATATCAAGAACGCGCGGGACTTTAATCACGGTAAGATAGCCGATCCCGACCTGGTGGGCGTGCGCGCCATCAACGATCTGACCCTTGAAATCGAGGCCGAGGCCCCCTGCCCCTACCTTCCCCACATCATGGCGTACAATTCCGCGGCGCCCGTGCCCCCATGGCAGGTTCAAAAGCACGGCCGCCGCTGGACCGAACCGGGAAACATGGTCAGCAACTACAGTTACAAGCTCGACGAATGGGTTACTGACCGGTACATCTCCTATGATTTGAACCCCTACTACAACGGACCCTATCCCGGGTACCTGGAAAAGATCAAGTTGAAGTTCATCATCGCCGGCACCCACCCCGGCATCACACCCTACGAAAACAACGAAGTCGACCGTCAGGGCATCTTTGCCCAGTACCTGGGCGAAATCGACAGTAATCCTCAGCTGGGGCGGGAATTGACCTCCAATCCCCATTTCCAGACCTGGTACCTCTTCTTCCAGACCACGGTGCCCCCCTTCGATGACGTGCGAATTCGGCGGGCCGTCAGCCACGCCATCGACCGGGAGACCATCTGCCGGGTCATCCTGCAGGGACATGGCACGCCGGCCTACACGATGCTTCCCCCAAACTTCCCGGGATACACGGGTGATCGACTGAAGGACACCCAGCGCTACGATCCACCCGAGGCGCAGCGTCTGCTGGAGGATGCCGGCTATCCGGGCGGAAGAGGCCTGCCTCCCATTGAATTCTGGCTGCGACAGGCGGATCCGTCCCAGATGTCCATCGCCCAGGCGATCCAGGGCATGCTGAAGGAAAACCTGGGCATGCGCGTCGAGATCAGGAACCAGGAAATCGGACTGTACATGGACAACATGTACCGGTATACCATACCCTTCGGGTTGATTCCCTACCAGTACGACTATCCCGACCCCGACAACATGCTGTCCCAGGTGTGGCATTCCCAGCCGGTCGGCCACGGACGGCATGACTGGAAAAACGATGCATTCGACCGGTTGCTTGAAGCCGGCGGCACGACGCTGGACCACGCGCAACGCATGCAGTACTACGCCGAGGCGGAGCGTATACTCGTCGAGGACGTCGGCGGCGTGTTCATCTATCACACCCACGTGCTGGACCTTCGCAAGCCCTGGTTCAAGGGTCTCGAACCCAATGCCTGGGGACAGGACCTTTTCTGGGGCAACCGGACCACCATGATGGATATCTACATCGGAAACAACGTCGAGGAACGGGTGTTTTAAGCTTGTTTTTTAACAGTAGATTGCGCCTATAAATAACTTGACGGCCTATCCGGCCCAACGTTATAGTTTTGAAAACCCGGGGAATCACCTTTGATTGGTTCCCCGTAATCCACTCGATACCCGCATTAAGCTGATACACATCCACCGCTGTAGACGGTTTTGCGTCGTCTTCAGCAGACCTTCATGCGGTATCGGAGGAAGATCATGCCCAAGTCCGGCCAGTCTAAAGGCAACTTTTCCCGGGCTGGATCCAGAAACTCCGGGGATGACAGGTCGCTGAACACCTACCTGAAGGAAATCAGGTCCATACCGGTATTGAACCTGGAAGAGGAAATGGCCCTCGCGCGAGAAGCCCGCAGCGGGGTGCGCGGCGCCATAAACAAGCTGATCCAGGCTAATCTGCGGTTTGTCGTGGTCGTGGCCCGGCAGTACCAGAACCAGGGGTTGCCGCTTCCCGACCTGATCAACGAGGGTAATATCGGCCTGATCAAGGCCGCGCAGCGATACGATGAACACAAGGGATTCAAGTTCATTTCCTACGCGGTCTGGTGGGTGCGCCAGGCGATGATGCAGGCCCTCGCCGAACAGTCGCGCATTTTCCGCCTTCCGTTGAACCGGGCCGAGGAACTGCGCCGGATAAACAAGGTGGTACGGGGCTTGAAGCAGGAACTGGGACGGGAGCCCACGACCCATGAAATCGCCGGCAGGCTGTCGCTGGACCAAAAAGATGTGGTCGACATCATGCGCACCTTCAGTCCCCACCTGTCCCTCGACGCGCCTTTTTCACCCGGCGAGGAGGGGCGTTTGCTCGACGTGATCGAAGACACGACCATCGAGTCGCCGGATACGTCGGTCATGGAGAAATCGCTCAGGGAGGAAGTGGTCTGGGCCCTGAATACCCTCACCGATCGTGAAGCCGCCGTGATTCGTTCCTACTTCGGGATCAACATTGACAAACCGATGACCCTGGACGAGATCGGCAAACAGTTCGGCCTGACCCGGGAGAGAGTGCGCCAGATAAAGGAACGGGCCATCCGGCGGTTGAGGCACACTACCCGCAGCGTTCGCCTCCACGCGTACATGAGTTGAATTCGACACCCATCGCTATTTACTCAGGATCCTGCGGCCGGGCGCAGGTTTTTTTATGCCGGTAAGGCGGCTTTGGGACAGGCAACGGTTCGAGTATGCGACATCTTATCGGCATCGATATCGGCACTTCGGGCATTAAAACGATCATCGTCGATGAACGCGGCGGCCTTGTTTCCCGGGCCTTCGAAGAAATCCCCCTGCATACTCCCCGGCCGAACTGGGCGGAACAGGATCCTCATGACTGGTGGCGCGCGACGTTGAACACGGTTCGCGAAGCCATGGGTTCATCTGGTGTCCCGGCCGATTCCATCGCCGGCATCGGCCTGTCGGGCCAGATGCACAGTTCGGTGCTGCTCGACGAAGAGGACGAGGTGCTTCGGCCTTCCATCCTGTGGTGCGATACGCGAACCACGGAGCAGTGTCGCTGGATCACGGACAAGGCGGGCGGGGAAAACCTGGTGCAATGGGTGTCCAATCCCGCCCTCGAAGGCTTCACCGCGCCCAAGCTGATCTGGGTCCGCGACCACGAGCCCCGGGTTTACGAACGTATCCGGCGCGTCCTGCTGCCCAAGGACTACATCCGGTTCAGGATGACGGGCGAATTCGCCATGGAGGTATCAGACGCAGCGGGCACATTGTTGTTCGACGTCCGTGAGCGGCGATGGTCCGAGCCCATGATGGATGCCATCGGTCTGCCGGTGGATTTCATGCCGCCCACCTTCGAATCCATCGATGTATGCGGACACGTTACGGAGGAAGTCGCCGGGGAAATGGGTCTCAAGGCGGGCACGCCCGTCGTCGGCGGCGGGGCCGACAATACCTGTGGTGCGGTGGGAGCCGGAATCGTTCGATCGGGCCGGATCCTGTCGAGTCTCGGCACTTCGGGCGTAATATTCGCCCATACGGACGATGTCCACGTGGACCCGGAACTGCGGGTACACACCTTTTGTCACAGTGTCCCCCTGAAATGGTACCTGATGGGGGTGACCCTCTTCGCCGGCGGCGCCTTCCAGTGGCTGCGCAACACGCTGGGCGATGTCGAGGTCAGCGCTGCCAGAATGCTGGACACCGATCCGTACGAACTGATGACGGCGCAGGCGGCCCGCGCACCGGTGGGCAGCGAAGGCCTGGTGTTCCTCCCTTATCTCATGGGCGAACGCACCCCCCACAAGGATGCCAACGCCCGGGGCGCGTTTGTCGGAATAACGGGCCGCCACGGCCGCCCCCACATGATCCGGTCCGTCATGGAGGGCGTGACGTTCGCCCTGAGAGATTCCATTGAGATCATGCGGGAACTCGGGCTGTCCGTCACGCAGGTCCGTTCCACGGGCGGCGGAGCGCGGAGCAGCCTGTGGAGGCAGATCCAGGCCGATATCTACGGTGCGGAAGTCGTTACCGTCAACGCCGAGGAGGGCCCCGCATTCGGCGCAGCCATCCTGGCCGCGGTCGGCACCGGCGTGTACGGCACCGTTGAAGAAGCCGCGGATGACCTGGTGGCGGTCGCCTCCAGGACGGAACCGGACCGGGATGCTTCTTCACGATACGAGGAGTGCTACGGGATATTCAAATCCCTGTACCCCGCCCTGAAACCGGGTTTCGACGCCCTGGGCGGCATGGTTGAAAAGCAGGTATGAGCACGAGGGAATGGCGGGGTGGAGCAGGTAGTGTTCCGCCCTTTTCTTACGAGCACACAAGGAGTTCGAATTGAATATACACGAATACCAGGCGAAGGGCATATTCGCCCGGCACGGGATGGCGATCCCACGGGAAGAGGTGGCCAGAACGCCGGAAGAAGCCCGGCGCATCGCGGAGGAACTGGCTGCAAGGGTGGTGGTCAAGGCACAGGTTCACGTTGGCGGCAGGGGAAAGGCGGGCGGCGTGAAACTGGCTTCGACGCCCGATGAGGCGTACGAGAAGGCGAGCCAGATCCTGGGCATGGACATCAAGGGCCTGACGGTCCGGCAGGTATTGGTTGCCGAAGCGGTAGAGATCGCCCATGAAGCCTACGTGGGCATTATCCTGGACCGCCAGACCCGGCGACCGGTGTTCATGGTCAGCGCGGCCGGAGGAGTCGATATCGAAGAAGTCGCCCGGGAGACACCGGAAATGATCCACAAACTGGCCGTCGACCCCCTCCTGGGACTGCTACCCTACCAGGCACGGTCCCTGGCCTACAAACTCTATTCCGATCCCGCGGTTGCGTCCCAGGCTGCCCGTGTTCTCGTCCGGCTTTACGACGCGTTTATCGAAAGCGATGCCTCCCTGGCGGAGATCAACCCGCTGGTAACCACGCCGGATGGCAGGTTGTGGGCCCTGGACGGCAAGATGAACATCGACGACAACGCGTTGTTCCGGCACGAAGATATCGCGGCCATGCTCGATCCCGAATCCGAGGAGCCCACCGAGGCCGAAGCCCGGGTCGCGGATCTCAGCTTCGTCAAACTGGACGGCGACATCGGCTGCATCGTGAACGGCGCGGGCCTGGCCATGGCGACGATGGACATGGTGAAGTTCTATGGAGGCATGCCCGCCAACTTTCTCGACATAGGCGGCAGTTCGAACCCGGACAAGGTCGTTACCGCCATGAACATCATCACGTCCGACGATCGGGTCAAGGCCGTACTGTTCAACATCTTCGGCGGAATCACCCGTTGCGACGACGTGGCCAACGGCATTGTCACCGCCCTGGAACGCATTGCCAAAGGACCCGGCGGACCGCTTTCGCTGCCCATCGTCATACGGTTGACCGGGACGAACGAGGAGGAAGGACGCCGTATTCTGGAGTCCGTGGGACTCGTCGCCGTAGATACCATGGCGGAAGCTGTCCAGAAGGCCGTTGAACTCGGAAAGGGGGGGAGATGAGCATCCTGGTCAATGAAAACACCAGAGTTGTCGTGCAGGGGATCACCGGCAGGGACGGTTCCTTTCACACGCGCCAGATGGTGGACTACGGTACGAAGATCGTGGCCGGGGTCACGCCGGGAAAAGGCGGCCAGGACCTGGATGGCATCCCCGTATTCGACACGCTGGTGGAAGCGGCTGGTGCAACAGGCGCCAATACGTCGATCATATACGTCCGTCCCGCATTCGCGGCCGACGCGATCCACGAGGCGATCGACGCCGAAATGGAACTGGTGATCTGTATAACGGAAGGCATCCCCACGCTGGACATGGCCCGGGTCTACGCCGTACTTCAGCATTCAAACGTACGCCTCCTGGGGCCGAACTGTCCCGGCGCAATCACGCCCGGCGTCACCAAGGTAGGCATCATGCCCGGCCATATACACCATCCCGGCCACGTGGGCGTGGTTTCCCGCAGCGGGACGTTGACCTACGAGATCGTCCATCAACTGACGAGCGCGGGCATCGGCCAATCGACCTGCCTGGGCATCGGCGGCGACCCGATCATCGGGACGGGCTTCATCGACGCCCTCACGGCTTTCGAAGCGGACCCGGAGACCCACGCAGTGGTCATGATTGGCGAAATCGGGGGCTCGGATGAAGAAAAGGCGGCGGAATTCGTACAAACCCACATGCGAACGCCCGTGGTCGGATTCATCGCGGGGCGCACCGCGCCGCCCGGAAAACGCATGGGGCACGCCGGCGCGATCATATCGGGAGGAATGGGCGGCGCCGAGGAAAAGGTGAGTGCGTTGAACGAAGCCGGAATACCGGTGGCCGACCGATCGGCCGACGTGGTCGATTTGGTACGGGCCGCAACTGCCTGACAGACGGATTTTCCTCTTGACATTGCAGGGGTAACCCTCGTATTATAAGTGGCTTTCGGCCAATGGAGAGAGCGCTGGGCAGCGTCCGCTTCGCACGGCGTATCTCGCGTGTAAAGTGTGTCAGAGGTATTGGAATAAGCAGTTGATATGCAAATACCGATCGAGCATCTGGCTGAAGGTTTACATCATATCCATATCGAAGACACTCCTTCCGCCGACTTTCTTCCGGACGAGGACTGCCGTTTCGCTTCACCCGTCAAGGTAGAAGGCACGCTCACGGTCTCCGAGAATTCGCTCGTGCTGCAGGCCGGTATCACAGTCGCCATGACCTTTGCCTGCGGCAGATGCCTCAAAGATGTAGTGGAACATATCAGCGGCGAAATCGCGACCTACTACGAGAAGACCGGCCGCGCCATACCGGACGGCGAGGAGTTGACCGAAGCCGATGACGTGGAAATCCTGGACTACGGCGCGAAGACGATAGACCTACGGCATCGCATTGCAGAACTCGTGAACCTCAATTTACCGATGAAACCCCTGTGCAGCGAAGATTGCAGGGGCCTTTGTCCGGAATGCGGCAGGAACCTCAACGAAGGCGCCTGCAGTTGTGGTACGAGACAAGTGGACCCGCGCCTGCACACCTTGAAATCGTTGTTGAAGGAGGAATAAAACATGGCCCTGCCCAAACGACGCCAATCCCGGGCACGGAGTCGTAAACGGCGTACCCATTGGGTACTGTCGCCGCCGACGCTGGTGGATTGCTCCCATTGCGGAGAGAAGAAACGCGCACACCGCGTTTGTCCCCATTGCGGATACTACCAGGGAAGGGAAGTGCAGGAAGTCGAAACGATTTAGGTTCGGCGCCGATACCTATGACCCACGCCAGGATCGCTCTCTTGTTTCCGGGCCAGGCCTCCCAGTACGTGGGCATGGGCCGGGACCTGTACGACAGGTATCCGCGGGTACGGTCGCTGTACCAGCAGGTCCATGAAATTGCGGGCGCCGATATCGCCGGGGTCTCCTTCGACGGCCCCGCCGAGACACTGAAGCAGACAAACTACACGCAATTGGCCATACTGGTGCACAGCGTGGCGGTTGCCTCTATTCTATCTGAACGAGATATTTACCCGGATTTCGTCGCAGGCCACAGCCTGGGGGAATACTCGGCGCTGGTTGCGGCTGGATCCCTCAGTTTCGAGGAATCGGTCCGCCTGGTCCGTTTGCGCAGCGAACTGATGCACGAAGCCGGGCAACGACGGGCAGGTACCATGGCGGCTGTGATTGGCCTGTCGCCACGGGAAATCGATGAAATCTGCAGCGCGGCGAGCGGGGAAGACGAACCCGTTCAACCGGCCAACTTCAACTCCCCGGTGCAGACGGTCATCGCAGGAGCCGTTCCGGCTGTTGAACGGGCCATGGAAGACGCCCGCGCCGCGGGCGCCAAACGGGTTGTACCGCTGAAGGTCAGCGGAGCGTTTCACTCCGAACTCATGGAGTACGCCAGGAAGGGTCTGGCCGAGGCGATAGAAAACGCCTGCATCAGCCGCGCGGGTACGCCGGTGGTGGCCAACGTCACCGCCCGGCCTGTGACGGAACCCGATGATATCCGCCGCCTGCTGATCGAACAGCTGACCAGTCCAGTGCGATGGGCGGAATCGATGCAGACGCTGGCCGATCACGGAGTGGACACCGTGGTGGAGACGGGACCCGGAAATATTCTTGCAGGACTCATGAAACGGATGCACCGCGGCGTAAGTGTCTTGAACGCGGATACGATCGAGGACATATCCAACGTGGCCGATGCACTTGGTCGGACGGCAGTAGAACGGTAAACTGGACGACTCCACCGGGATCTCCGATTTTGCTTGGCATACAAGGTAAAGTAACGATCGTAACAGGTGGAACTCAGGGCATTGGCGCCGCCATCTCCAAACGCTTCGCCACAGAAGGCGCCCGGGTCGTAATAACCAGCCGCGACGGAGCCAGGGCGGAGGAAGCCGCGGAAGTATTGAAAAACAAGGGCGGCGACGCCCGCGGCCTTTCGGTTCGCATCGACGACCGGGACAGCGTGAAAACCCTGGTCGACACGGTGGTTGAAGATTACGGGACCATCGACATCCTGGTCAACAACGCGGCCACGGTCCGGGACACGCTTCTGATGCGTATGAAACAGGCAGACTGGGACGAGGTCATGCAGGTTAACCTGGGCGGTGTGTTTCTTTGCACCCAGGCCGTAATCCGTCCCATGATGCGCAAGAGAAGCGGCAGGATCATCAACCTGACATCGGTCGTGGGCCTGTCGGGAAACGCGGGACAGGCCAACTACGCCGCCTCCAAGGCCGGCATCATCGGATTTACCAAGTCCGTGGCGAAAGAAGTCGGCAGCAGGGGAATCACAGTCAACGCGATCGCCCCGGGATTTATCGAAACCGCCATGACGGAGTCGCTTCCCGAAGCGGTACGGACCGCCTTCGTGGACGCCACCCCGCTGTCCCGGTCCGGCCAACCCGGCGACGTGGCTGGCATCGCGGCGTTCCTGGCGTCCGACGACGCCTCCTTTATTACGGGCCAGGTTATTCAGGTCGATGGCGGAATGGGCATGTGAAGGAAAGAAGCGGTCTGTTTGAACGTGCCATGCATCGCCGTTTTTTCATGAATGTAACGGCATGAGCAGTTGCAAAATGCAGAAGATGGAACCAACAACTCATTAGTACAGGAGGAAAGAAGATGGAAGATCGCGTAAAAGAGATCATCGCCGAGCAGCTTGGTGTGGACGGTGACCAGGTAACCAAAAATGCTTCGTTTACCGACGACCTGGGCGCCGACTCGCTCGATACAGTCGAACTAGTCATGGCGCTCGAGGAAGAATTCGATCTCGAGATACCCGACGAGGACGCTGAAAAGATCGTCACGGTCAGTGACGCGATCAAGTATCTCCAGGCCAATACGAGCAACTGATTCATTTCCAGGCCCAGGCAGTGATCCGTTGCTGACTGGGAATTGTGGCTGAATGTTTGCGGGAGGCATCGGCGTGTCCGAACGCGTTGTCGTCACCGGTATGGGCGTTCTCAGCCCCGTGGGTCTCACACTCGACACCTACTGGAAGGCCCTTTGCGACGGTCGAAACGGCATAGGGCCCATTACCAAGTTCGATGTGAGCGCCTTTCCGGCGAAAATAGCAGCCGAATTGAAGGAATTCAACGCAGCGGACTACATCGACCGGAAAGAAATCCGGCGCATGGACGAAAACGTCCAGTACGCCGTAATCGCGGCCGAGATGGCGCTCGCCGACTCCGGTTTGGATCTCGACGCGGAAGACCGGGATCGCATCGGAGTGGTCATGGGAACGGGCGTCGGCGGGATATGGACATTCGAAAACCAGCACACGAACCTGGTTAACAAGGGACCGGGGCGGGTCAGTCCCTTTTTCATACCGATGATGATCGCGGACATGGCACCCGGCCAGATCTCCATGATACACGGTTTGAAAGGACCAAACTACACCACGGTATCGGCCTGTTCCAGCGGCGCACACGGCATCGGCGACGCCTTCCGGATTCTACAGTACGGGGACGCGGACGTCATGGTCACCGGTGGTACGGAAGCCAGCATCTCTCCCATGGCCGTCGCCGGATTCAGCAACATGAAGGCCCTTTCCCTCAGAAACGACGAACCGGGACGGGCCAGCCGGCCGTTTGACTCCGAACGGGACGGGTTTGTCCTCGGGGAGGGCGCGGGAATGGTCGTCCTCGAAACGCTGTCGCACGCCCGGCAGCGCAACGCGCGTATCTACGCCGAACTGGCGGGTTACGCCGCGACAGCCGACGCCTATCATATCACCCATCCCCATGAATCGGGCGAAGGCGCGGTACGATCCATGAAGCTGGCGCTGCGAAACGCCGGACTGGACGCGGACCAGGTCGATTACATCAACGCCCATGGCACATCCACGCCCTTGAACGACCGCATCGAAACCCTGGCCATCAAGAAGGTCTTCGGAGATCATGCCCGTCGCCTCGCAATCAGTTCCACCAAGTCGCTCGTCGGTCATCTTCTGGGGGCGTCCGGGGGGGTCGAGTTTATTGCTACCTCGCTGTCCGTCGCCCGTGATTACGTCCATCCCACCATCAACTACGAGGTACCCGATCCCGAGTGCGACCTGGACTATGTCCCCAATACCGGACGGGAACGGGTAGTACGGGCGGCCTTGACCAATTCGTTCGGATTCGGAGGGCACAACGTAACCCTCGTGGTAAAGAAATACACGGCGTAACGTCCTCCGTAACGCCTCAAACGTGTTCCGGGGATTACCGTGTCACAACGGCATCCTATTCTGCAAAAGCTACGTCGCGCGGCCACGGCCCTGTTTTCCCGTATGAAGCGGGGTGTATCCCGCAACGCCTCGAACCGCACGGCCGTCGAACGGGACAACGCCCGCCAGGTTCAGAACTATCTCAATTACCGTTTTAAAAACCTCGATCTTCTCATCATGGCGCTGAAGCACCGTTCCTACGTGTATTCCCGGGAACAGTCCGGTGTTCAGTCGAACGAGCGATTGGAGTTCCTGGGGGACGCGGTCCTGGATCTCGTCGTCGGCGAATCCATCTACAGCAAGTACCCAGCGCGCCGCGAGGGACAACTGACCCAACTTCGTTCCACGCTGGTCAACAGGAAGGCCCTCACCCGGCAGGCTCGGGCGATGAAACTGGGACGCTATGTGCTCCTGAGCGCCAGCGAGGCCCGTTCCGGCGGCAGATTCCGCCATTCGATCCTGTCCGATGCCTACGAATCCATCATAGGCGCCATGTACCTGGACGGCGGACTCGAACCGGTCAGGCGCTTCCTGCGTCGAACCCTGCTCCAGGAGATCGGCGAAGAACGTCCTTCCGAAACCGATCATGCCCGGAACTACAAGAGCGCGCTGCTGGAATACACGCAGGGCGAAGGCATAGGACAGCCTGAATACCGCGTTGATTCCGCGGTCGGGCCCGATCATGAGAAGATCTTCACCATCGAGGTCTTTGTGGCCGGAAATCCCGTCAGCAAAGGCACGGGCACCAGCAAGAAGAACGCGGAGCAGGACGCCGCCCGCCATGCGGTCGAGCATCTGCAGTCCACCCGGAACAGCGAAAGGACATGATACGCATTCTGAACACGCCCGGATGTTCCGCCGCTTTTAACATGGCCGTCGATGAAGCCCTGTTCAACGCGTGCCGCCGGGACACGGGGATGATGACCCTCCGTATCTATTCCTGGAATCCCCCGGCCGTGTCCCTTGGATACGGCCAGGAAGTGGCGGGCGAGATCGACCCCGGCCAGTGCGACAGGTACGGCATCGAACTGGTCCGAAGAATCACCGGTGGGCGCACGGTGTTGCACGACCAGGAACTGACCTACAGCCTGGTCGCACCGGAGTCCCACCCGGCGCTGGGAAGCCTGTCCGGCGTGATGATCCGCAGGGTGAGCGAGGCGCTGATCGATACGATGCGGTACTTCGGTATTCCTGGTGAACTGGCGCCTGATGGACGCTGCGGTATGGGCAAGGGCGACGTATGTTTCTCGGCCACCGGACGTTACGAGATTACGGTTCATGGAAGGAAACTGGCCGGCAGCGCCCAGCGCCGTTCGGGTGGACGTGTGCTCCAGCACGGATCCATCCTGCTGGGACCGGGGCACAAAAGGCTGTCCCTGCTTTTGCCCGCCCACGGTCACGAACGCCGGGAGACGATCGCCCGGTTGCTGAACGCCCGCACCATCTCCGTATTTGAATTGTCGAACAGCCCACCTTCCTTCGAGGAATGGGCCGACTGCCTGTCCCGGTCATTTCTCGAGCACATGAACCTCGAAGGCCGCGCGGGTGTCTTGGACGATGAAGAGCGTCGGGAAGCCGAGTCGCTGATCAGCACCAGGTACGGAAACGCCGACTGGACCTATCGAAGGACCCCCCTCCATGTCCAGTGAACCTATCGCGATAGTAGGTATCGCCTGCCGTTTTCCAGGCGGGATTACGTCGCCCGGATCCTTCTGGGAATTCGTCTTGAACGGCGGCGACGCCATACGTGCCGTCCCCGCTGAACGGAAATCGCTGTGGGGTACGTGGCCGGACCGCGGGGAATATCCCGCCTGCGGTGGGTTCGTCGACGATATCGACCGGTTCGACGCCGCCTTCTTCAACATCTCGCCGCGGGAAGCCCGACACATAGATCCCCAGCAGCGAATCCTGCTCGAACTGGCTTGGGAAGGGCTCGAAGACGCGGGGATTCCTCCGTCGCGGTTGGAAGGCCAACCCGTCGGTGTGTACACGGGGATATTCCTGGACGAGTACTGGGACCTGCAGCGTTACGGGACACCGTCGCACGTGGGCATGCATACCAATACGGGCGGCACGCTGAGCATCGCGGCGAACCGGATCTCCTTCTTCCTGGATCTGAAGGGCCCGAGCATCGCCGTAGACACGGCCTGCTCATCATCGCTGACCGCCATACACCTGGCCTGCCGGGATATCCAGGCCGGGACCTGTACCGCGGCACTCGCCGGTGGCGCTAACCTTTTGCTGACCCCGCAGACGACGCGGGGCTTTCAACAGGCGCACATGCTGTCGCCGGACGGACGCTGCAGGGCCTTCGACCAGGGGGCCAGCGGATACGGACGCAGCGACGGCGCGGGTATCGTCGTGCTGAAATCCCTGTCCACGGCGATACGGGATGGCGATTCCATCTACGCGGTCATTCACGGGTCCGCGATTAACCAGGACGGGCGCACCCGGGGATTGACCGTCCCGGAACAGCGTGCGCAGGAAGCCGTCATCGAGGCGGCCGCCGAGGCTGGTGGCGTGAACGCCCATCGACTGGCATTTGTCGAAGCCCATGGTACGGGGACGCCTGCCGGGGATCCCATAGAAGCCCTGGCCATTGGACGGGCCACGGGATCGACGGGGTGCCTTATCGGTTCGGTCAAGACCAATATCGGCCATTCCGAGGCAGCGGCAGGCGTCGCCGGCCTCATCAAGACGGCGTTGTCGCTCAAGCATGGCGTACTTCCGCCCTCATTGCATTTCGATCGGCCGAACCCGGCTATTCCCTTCGAGGATCTCGGGTTAAAGGTGGTCACGGGGCGGGAAACCCTCCCTTTTCCGTCTTACGCCGGCGTAAACTCCTTCGGATTCGGAGGCGCCAACGCCCACGTCGTACTGGGATCTCCACCCGAAACCGTACATCCCGAAGTACCCGAAACCTTTCCTGAAACCGGCAGACCGGAGGCATCCACACGGGTGGGGTCTCAGTATTCGTCCGAACGAGCCGTACCCCAACTTCTTGTATTGTCCGCGCGTAACACGGCGGCGCTGAAAGAAAAGGCATCGGATACGATTTCCTTGCTTCAGCACCGTCCCGAATTGCTGCCGGCCGACCTCGCGGCGGCGCTTGCGCTGCACAGATCCCATCTCGATCACCGCATTGCGCTGGTATTCGAACAGACCGGGGAAGCCGTCCAGGGACTCGAGACGTTCCTTGCCGGTGGCTTACCGGACCAGTTCGAAACGGGACGAATTGGGGAACGTCCGACACCTGTCGTGTTTGTTTTCACCGGCATGGGCCCCCAGTGGTACGGCATGGGACAGGTCCTCTACCACGCGGCTCCAGGCTTTCGCAAGGCGCTGGACCGGTTCGACAGCCTGTTCACGGCAATTTCGGGCTGGTCCGTACGCGACCGGATGTTGAACGGTAGTCCAGGAGAACCTATGACCGATGTCGAGACCGCCCAGCCCGCCAACATGGCGTTGCAGTGGGCCCTGGCCTCCTGGTGGCGATCCCTCGGCATAGAGCCGCAGCTCGTAATCGGCCACAGCGTCGGGGAAATCGCCGGAGCCTGCGTCGCGGGCGCGCTGACCCTGGAAGAAGGCGTTCGCGTCATATACCAGCGCAGCAGGCTTCATAAGGACATGCAGGGCCAGGGCGAAATGCTGGCCGTCGGCATTTCCCGGGAGGAATCGGAACGGATCATTGAACCTTTTGGCAACCGTCTGTCCATCGCCGCGGTCAACAGCCCGCTTTCCGTAACCATATCGGGCGAGATTGCGGCCATCGATCGTCTGCAGTCCACGATCGAAGAACGGCAGCTTTTCTGCCGAAAACTAAACACAGGAGTCGCGTATCACAGTGGTCAGATGGACGGAATCCGCGACGAATTCCTGGCATCCCTGGCCGGTCTATCACCCAGGAAAAGCCGCGTGCCCCTGCTGTCCACGGTCACGGGCGCGCTGGTCGAGGGTACGGAGGTTACGGCAGACCACTGGTGGCGGAACATGCGGAATCCCGTTTTATTCGACCGGGTATTAGAACGTCTTCCAGATGCCGGGGACCTGCTTTTCATCCAGATCGGGCCGCATCCCGTGCTTTCAACGGCCATATATGAAAACCTCGCCCATATGAACCGGTCCGGCCAGGCACTCGCCACGCTGCGGCGCGATTGCGAAGCCTGGGATGTCCTGCTGGAATCCGCGGGAAAATGCTACGTCCATGGACACGAAATAAACTGGGATCGCCTGGTGAACCCGCCTCGCACGCCCGTTCCACTTCCGCCATACCCCTGGCAGAAGGAACGATACTGGCTGGACGGAATGGCAAATCAACACGACAACCTGTTCGCGCACCCGCTCATCGGCCGGGGGGTCGAATCTTCCGTCGACCCCGAAACCTGGGTCTGGGAACGCGCGATCAGCCTGGATTCCCATCCGATCCTGTCGGATCACACCGTGCTGGACCGATCGATCATGCCGCTGGCGGGACAGATCGAAATGCTGTTCGAGACGCTCGACGAGGCGGAAGTGCCCGTCGCCTTCACCGATCTTGAACTCGTCAATCCCCTGTTGTTTCCGAAGTCCGGAGCGCACCTCGTCCAGGTCGTTCGCAAGCAGTCCCGGTACGCCATATCATCCAGGCCGGAATCCCATGATCACGGGGCGGCGTGGTTGCCTAACTCGCGGACCGTCCGGTCCAGGGTGGACTGTAAACCTGACAGGATCGATCTGGAAGCCATCCGTTCGCGCTGCGACCGGCGTACCACGGGCGGTCTATTTTACGAACTGGCCGCCGAAATGGGGTTTAAATACGGCCCCGAGTTTCGTCATATCGACGAACTGGTGCACGGCGAAAGAGAAGCGCTGGCCTTTCTGTCATCCCGGGATGACGGCCACCGTCCCTACCGGCTGCGTCCCGGTGTCCTGGATGCCGGTCTGCAGGCACTGCTGATGCTTGTCCCGGAAGAAGAACCGAATCTGCCGGTTGGCGTGGAAACCATTGTGCTCCAGAGACTTCCCGATCAGGACGAAATCCTGTATGCCTACGCCAGGATGCGGGAGAAAGCGATGGGCAGTGGCCTGGTGGCCGACGTATACCTCGTCGACGAGTTTGGCCTGCCCTTAGTGTCCTTGGACGGCGTGGCCCTGTCCCCGCCAGGCGGCCTGGGCAGCCGCCGGATCACCAGGAATCCCCACGGACTGTACAGGGAGGAGTGGGTGGCCGCGACACCCTGGGAGGAACACGCCCAATCCAGTCCGATAGCCCACTGGTTCGTACTCTCGGACGACCAGCGACTCGGGGCCGGGCTCGCCGATGCCCTTTCCCGGCACGGGGGCAAGAGCGAGTGTATCGATTTCTCCGGAGATGGACCCCGGAATGGTACGGCGGCACTTACCAACAAACTGGGATTGTTAAAACCCGCAAAAGGAAACAACGTGGGTATCATTGGGATGTGGACCGGTGGCGGTAACGGGCCGTCCGGACGGGATACCGGACCCGCGCTGGAATCATTCGAATTGATCCGGACGGTGCTGGACTACCCGGATCTTTCGTGCCACCTGCGTCTGATTACGGCGACGGCGCAATCCGTGGCGCCGGATGAGCGAACGGCGCCGGAACGCGCGACGATCTGGGGCAGCGGACGGGTCGCCGCGCAGGAACACCCCGAGTTGAACTGCACGCTGATCGACCTTCCCGGCCCGTTCGACCGGATCGATGTGGCACGTCTTGCCGAAATGGTACAGATGGAAAAGTTGCCTGGAGAAATCGCGCTGCGGGGAGCGGCCATCTATACCCGCCGCTTGAATCCCCTCGATCTGGGTCGGTGCGAGGCTAAAATCGTACCTTTAACTTCTACAATAAAAACAAGTTACAAACTAACTCAGTCCACACCTGGTTCGATCGAAGATCTCCGGTTTGAAACGAAACCGGCGACCCAGCCCGGCCCGGATGAAGTGGTCATCCGCGTTAGGGCCGCTGGATTGAACTTCCGGGACGTACTGACCGCCCTAGGCAAGCTGCCGGACCCGTTGCGGCGGCGTCCTTCGTTCGGATGGGAATGTGTCGGCGAAGTGACCGCGCGGGGCGAAGGGGTAAAACACGTGGATACCGGCGATGTGGTCATGGGGACGTTGCCGGCGACCATGACCGGAAGCATTACCGCTAAAGCCGATTTGGTCGTCCGCAAACCTGAGCACCTGGGTATCGAGGAGTCCGCCACGCTGCCCGTCGCCTACATGACGGCATACCTGGGTCTCGTGGTCCGGGGCGAAATGTCGGCTGGAGACCGCGTCCTTATACACAACGCTACCGGTGGGGTGGGACTGGCCGCCGTTCTGCTCGCGCTGCAAGCGAAGGCCGAAGTGTTCGCCACGGCGGGATCCCCCGAAAAACGGGGCTATCTCCAGGAGTTAGGCGTTTCTCACACGCTTGATTCCCGTTCGCTGGACTTCGCGGAAGAAATCATGCGGATGACGGATGGACGGGGAGTGGATATCGTCCTCAACGCGCTATCCGGCCCTGCCATGACGGCTTCCATGTCGGTGCTGGCCCCCCACGGACGTTTTATCGAGCTCGGGAAAACCGGTATGCTTGGGCACGAACTCATCGACCTTCGCCGGTTTGATAACAACAGGTCCTATCATCCCATCGATCTCTCTCAATTCATCCAGGAGAGGCCCGCCCGAGCGGGAGACCTATTGCGAACGGTCGTCGAAATGGCTTCGGATGGACGGATACGTCCCTTGCCGTACAGGGTCTACCCGATGGGACATGCGCGGGAGGCTTTCCGGTACATGGCACAGGCGCGCCACGTGGGAAAACTGGTCCTCGTGGACGACGGAGCGTCCATCCCAGTGCACCTGGGAGAGAACGACCCGGTCATACGTCCTGGAGGATCCTATCTAGTAACGGGGGGCGCGGGAGGGATCGGTCGCTTCCTGACGCGGTGGCTGCTCGATCGAAAAACCGGCCTGGTTGTCGTAACGGGCCGTCGGCGCCGAGAGGATGTAGAACTGGAAACGGATTCTGATGGGAAAATACGGTATGTCCAGGCCGACGTGACCGACCGCGAGGCGATGGAAAGTCTCATAGCGGACCTGAAAGAGGAGGATGCGCCGTTCAAAGGAGTTTTCCACGCGGCTGGCGTGCTGGACGACGGCATTCTGCTCTCCCAGACCGCCGATCGGTTCCGCCGGGTGCTCGAACCCAAGACGACAGGCGCCCGGTATCTTCACGAATTAACCAGGGACAGGGAACTGGACCTGTTCGTCCTTTTCTCCTCGGCGTCTTCCCTCGTCGGCACCGCGGGCCAGGCGTCCTACGCCGCCGCAAACGCCTATCTCGACGGCCTTGCGGACCTTCGGCGGCAAGAGGGCCTGCCGGTGACGGCGATCAACTGGGGTTCCTGGGAGAATACGGGGATGATGACCGATGAACGTGCCGTGGATCGGCTCAGACGGCAGGGAATGCGATCGATCCCGCCCGAAGAGGCCGGCACGCTGCTGGATCGGTTATTGCGTCGTGACATTCACAGGGTGGGCGTCATCCCCCTGTTGGAATCGGCTGGTGATACACGGATAGGACGGCTGTTGTCACCGGATGCCAACGCCGAACGAACATCGCCGACGATGACCGCCATATCTCGAGAGGATGCAAGCACGCTGCCCGAGGGACGACTTCGCTCCTATATCGAGGAGTATTTGATCGAAGCGGTCTGCCGGATCGTGGAGATGGAGCCGGGGAGCTTGGAACTCGGGCAAACCTGGCGCAGCCTGGGGGTAGATTCCCTCATGGCCGTGGAATTGCGGAACCGGATCGAGGCGGGACTGCACGTGTCTATACCGATTGAAACCCTGCAATCGACGGCCGCCATCAGCGAGACAATCGACATCCTGTTTGAAGCGTTGAAAAGCCACGAGCCGGGATTGAACCGGCGACCTATTCATTACGAGTGAATTGCTCTACCAGCTGAGCTATCGTGGCCTGTAAAGACAGGAGTAATATATAACCCGGCACCGCTGGATGCAACCCGTTTTTAGACCCCGGGAGCGCCAGCCAGTCGCCGTTAGAGCAATTACCGTCAACCTAAAAATACCGTTGACGCTACTCCCCTGACTTAACCATATCCCGGGCGATATGTTCGCGGGTTCCGTCGATATCGAAACAGTCCCGCTGGTTGGTCTGCATCAGGCGGAGCGCTACGTCCATCGCCTGCTTCTTGGAGAGGAGACCGTCCTCTACCTCGGCTTCCAGGGCCCTGCTCAACCACTTCCGGGCCTGCACGGCGTAGGCATAGGCGCTGGTGGGCCAGAAAGTGTCCCCGCCAAAAGCGAATAGCTTGTTGATGGGTACGGCGTGGATGAAACGACGGACGAAATCACAGGAACTGTAGGGATCGATGGACCAGGCCCAACAGAGGTCCACCCAGACGTTGGGATAGTGCTTGGCTAGGGCGATCAACTCGTGGCTGTAGGGGTAGGCGATATGCATCAGCACGAACCGGGCATCAGGATACCTGGCCAGCAAACCGCAGAGATGGCCGCTCTTGATGCGGTCCACCGGCATCCTGCTGTGGCCCGCGTAGTAACCGGTGTGGATCTTGAAAGGAAGGCCGTATTCGATGGATAGTTCCACACCCCGCGCCCAGGCCCAGTCTCCCAGGCACAGCGAGGCCTCTTCGGGCGCGTTCCCGGGATCCCTCAATATGGTCTCGAGGGCCCTTGCGGCTTCGTCGTCTCCCCGCTCCACCCAACGCAGCGTTCTCGAATAGGCGTGCTGCGCCTTGACGGCGATGGCATGGGGACCGTATTTCGCGAAAAGCGCGGCCATGGCGCTGCGCAGACTCTCCAGGTTTTCAACGGTGATCCCTGTTTCCGCTGCCAGTTTCTCCTGGGGCACTTCGCCATTGCAGAATCCCATCCATGATAAATCGTATAGAAAGAAACCCGGGCCGGAGACATCCGGCTCGCACGCCCATACGAAATTGTCGATCTGCACGTGATCCAGACCCGCGCGATCCCGCAGGAGGGCCAGGCGCCGACCGGGTGCGCGGAGCCGTTCGTTTTCGCCCTGTGCCGCCAGCAGGCCCTCGGCGGTAAGATCGGTCATGCCATATACTTCTTCCGCCAGGATGCCCACGGCTTCGCCGTAACCCGTGTGTATTACGGCTTCCCATGCCTTCCGGACGCGCTCGAAACGTGCAGCTACATCCCCGCGACCGGAATCCAGGAGAAAATCGACATCCTCCTGCGACGCGCCGGCGACCACGAGGTCTGCCGGGACGTAATTTCCGAAAAGATCCTGCAGCACGTCCGGTCCGTCGCGGACCCACTCCTCTTCGAACCTGAGATGTTCGTGGGTGTCGATGAGCGGCGTTTCCTGTATGTACCGGGACAGATCGGACATGAAGACCTCCTGTGCTGCGTGCGTCTGGGATTTTCGGAATATGTCGGAGACTGGGAATACCCCCGGGGTGAGTCGAACACCCGACCAACGGTTTAGGAAACCGCTGCTCTATCCTCTGAGCTACGGGGGCGGGAGGTTGGATTCGGGCCGTGCTCAACATATGATCGAACCCTCCATGTGTCAACGCCTTATTGTGTTTGATCTTGTCATCCCCGGCACGCAGCCATATATTCAAACCGCCCCTGTCGGTGACGAATTCGCAGCGAGGTTTCGAGGATGAAAGGACTGGTCAAATACGACCGTGGACCGATCAAAATGGAAGTCCGTGATATGCCGGTTCCGGACCTCGGTCCCGGTGACGTCCGGGTGGAGATCAGGGCTGCTGGGATATGCGGCACCGACATCCATATTTACAAGGACGAGTATCCCTACAATCCACCCGTGATCATGGGCCACGAATTTTCCGGCATCGTGGACGAGGTGGCCGGCACGGACGAATACCGGCCGGGCGATGCGGTGACCGGGATACCGACCACGGTCGTCTGCGGCGTGTGCCGGTACTGCGCGGCGGGTCAGCACAGCCTGTGCGACACCCGCCAGTCCATCGGCAGCGGGGTTCACGGTGTCTTCACGAAGTTCGTGGTAATGCCCGCCTGGGCGGTTCGCCGGATACCGGACCACGTGGATTTGACCACTGGGGCGCTGAGCGAACCACTCTGCTGCTGCGTCAAGGCCGTTTCCATACGAACTTCCGTTGCCGCTGGAGACGTCGCGGTGGTTACGGGACCCGGTCCCATAGGAATGTTGACGACGCAGGTGGCGAAAGCGGAAGGCGCTTACGTGATCCTGACCGGTACCTCGGCGGATGCCGAGCGGCTCGAGCTCGGCGCCACGTGGGCGGACGAGACGGTCAACATCGACCAGGCCGACCTTCTGGAGATCGTCCGCGATCGAACCCAGGGCTACGGCGCCGATGTCGTGTACGAATGCTCCGGGTCGGCGGCGGCCACCAGATCGGCCATCGACCTGGTGAGGAAACAGGGTACCATCATGCAGATCGGTTTGCATGGCAGCCCGTTCGAAGTGGATTTCTTCCCGGCGGAATTGAAGGAAATCACGATCAAGACCTCGTTCGCCGGTTCCCTGGATGCCTGGGACCGTACCATGGTACTACTGGATCAGCGCAAGATCGAACTGGCCCCGATCGTATCGGACGTGGTGCCGCTGACCGAGTGGGAAACCGCTTTTCGCCGGCTGCTTGACAAAGAAGGCATGAAGATATTGTTCAAACCGGTCGACTAGGATTTGCGTCCGGCAGGGGAACACCAGACAAGGGGATATTAAATGGATCTCGGATTGAAGAACAAAGTTGCGCTTGTTACCGGTTCCAGCCGGGGTATCGGTCGTTCGATCGCCCTTGGCTTCGCGGACGAAGGATGCCACGTCAGCCTGTGCGCCAGGGGAGAAGAGCGATTGTTGGCGACCGAAGAGGAGGTCGCGCAAAAAGGCGTAGAAACGCTGGCAACCGCCGGAGATCTGACCACGGCCGCCGGGATCGACCGGGTCGTTGAAGCCACGCTGGATCGGTGGGGGAAAATAGACATCCTGGTCAACAACGTCGGCGGAAGCGTCTGGAACCCGTTCGGCGATGTTTCCGATGACGAATGGCTTCACGTGTTCAACCTGAACATGTTCGCCGCGGTGCGGGCAACGCGGGCCGTGCTCCCTTCAATGCAAGACCGGAATAGCGGATCGATCATCACGATATCCTCGATCTTCGGCCGGGAGGCGGGTGGACCCGCTACCTACAACGCCACGAAAGCCGCGGAAATCTCCATGGGAAAGACGCTCGCCAAGGAACTGGCCAAAACGGGCATTCGCGTGAACACGGTCGCTCCCGGATCAGTCATATTTCCGGGTGGTAACTGGCAGAAACGCATGGACGCTGACCCCGAAGGCATCGGCAGATTCGTGGACCAGGAGATCCCCGCCGGACGTTTCGGCAATCCCGAAGAGATCGCGAACGTCGTGGTTTTCCTGTCATCGGGCCGGGCAAGCTGGGTGACCGGCGCCTGTATAAACGTGGACGGATGCCAGTCCCGGTCGCTGATTTAGGAAACGCTACATGAATTCGCGCCTCGAACAGCTTGAGTTGCTTGCCAGACAGGACCCCCGCGATCCATTTATTCAATACGCGATCGCACTGGAGTACGTGAGTTCGAACCGCCTTGAAGAAGCGGCAGGTATTCTGGAACGGCTCATGGAAGCATCGCCGGACTATACGGCGGGTTATCACCAGGCCGGGCGGGTACTCGAACAGCTGGATCGATTCGAAGAGGCCCGGCAGTGCTACGAACGGGGCATCGTCGTGGCGGAACGTCAGGGCGACGCCAAGGACCTGGACGAAATGCGGGAGGCCATCGCGTTTCTGGACTGACCCGGTCCTGAACGCGGTAGGCAGTCAAGCGATTGGAATAATAAGATAGAGCAGAAACTACTGATACGCATTGCCCAGTCCGTTTTCGGATGGACGTTTTTGTTCCTTGGGGTCCTCGGCATCTTTCTGCCTCTATTGCAGGGCGTGCTGTTCATCGTGATCGGACTGTCGATCCTGTCCACGCGCAACGCCTTCGCCCGTCGCATGCTGGATCGCCTGGAACGCAAATATCCGGAGATCTACGCCAGGGTAGAGCGCCTCAAGCAGCGTTTCGCCGAAAGCAAGCCGCTCATGGTAACGTCCGGCACGATCCTGATGATCATACTGGGGTTCGGGGTTTACCTGGCCGTTCTCGGGTTCAGGACGGCCTACGCGAAGATCGTTCCGATCTTGATGAACTGACTAGACTCGCAAGACACAACTGGTGGAGTGCCAGACCTGGAGATGGATCCAGCGGCGGTCAATATCAGACCAGGCGGCGGATCAGCCGGCGGCTGCGCCGGTCCATCCGGTCGAGGTCGGGGATCTCGTACCGGTTGCCGTTTTCGTCCGTAATCAGGATACGCCCCGGCGACATTTCCACCATGCCTTCCCTGAGGTCCCGCATCGGAATCTTTACCGCGCCCCGGTCAGTCTCCACGGAGAATAGAGACGTCCCGCCCCGGCTTTCCATTTCCACGATGCGTGTTACTTTCGGACGAAAATAGCGCCAGTCGATTTCATCCTGGATAATTCGAAAGGTATCCTCGTCGCACGACGCCGGATCGGAGACGAGACCCAGGTATTCGTCTTCCTGGTCGAAAAACGTGATGTACCGGCTTTCGAACGATAGTGGGAAAGCCTGGCGGATCTTGACATTGAAGAACAGGTCGCCCGCGATGGAAAGGGTGGGCGGCTGATCTTCGTGCCGTTCCAGACGAATAGCGGCCGGATCGAGAAATGACATGTCTTACCCCTCTACACCCACGATGCTGGAGACATTGGTGTGCAGCTGGACCAGCCGGTAGTACTCGCCCTGCCGATCGATCAACTCCTCATGGGTACCCAATTCAACCGGTTCCCCGTTCTTCAGAACAAGCAGACGGTCGGCGTCTCGCAGGGTGGACAGGCGATGGGCGATAGCTAGCGTAGTTCGACCTACCATCAGCCGTCCCAGGGCTTCCTGGATCTTCTTCTCCGTTTCCAGGTCGAGCGCGGAAGTGGGTTCATCGAGGATGAGGATCCTGGGGTCGTGCAGGATTGCACGGGCTATTGCGACCCGCTGGCGTTCTCCACCGGAAAGCCTGCCGCCCCTTTCCCCTACGGGTGTATCGTATCCATCGGGCAGCTTTGCGATAAATTCGTGGGCGTTCGCGTTGATGGCGGCCTCGATGATTTCCTCTCGTCTTGCTTCCCGGTTGCCGAAGCGGATATTGTCGGTAACGGAACCGGCAAAGAGAAAGGGATCCTGCTCCACGTAACCGATCTGGCTTCGCAGTTTCATCAGGTCCATCCTGCGGACGTCGATTCCATCGATGAGGATCTGTCCTCCGTCGACGTCGTAGAATCGGCACATCAGCTTGATGAGCGTGGACTTGCCCGCGCCGGAGTGGCCTACGAGTCCGATCATCTCACCGGGTTCTACGTTCAGTGTGATCCCCTTCAGCACGGGCTGGTGCGCCACGTATCCAAAGGACACGTCCTGCAGTTCCAGGTGCCCTTCGAACCGGGGCACGTCCACGGTTTCGCCCGGTGTGTAGTCCTCGATGGGACTGTCGATCACTTCGAAGGTTCGTGTGATGGCCGTCATCATTTCAGGAATCCAGTCGGCCATGCTGGTCAGTTGCTGTACCGGACTGTAGAACATGCTCAGGTAAAGGAAGAAGGCCATCAGCATGCCAATGGTCATTTCCGCCGATTGCACCTGCCTGCCGCCGTACCACCAGACAAGCAGCCCGCCTATGGACACGAGGAAAGCGAGGAGGGGACGCACCGTGCGCGAACGGATATGGATGTTGCGTTCGGCCGTGAACACCTTTTCGTTTTCCAGCAGCATGTCCCGGCTCTGCCTTTTTTCCTGGGCGAATATCTTCACGACCCGTATGCCGGTCAGCGCGTCGTTGACCCGTTCGAAGAACGTGGCCCAGCTGTCCCAGGATCGCCCATAGAACCAGGTAAGATATCGCTTGATGTAGATCGAAGCGATAATGATGGCGGGGATGGGAATCAGGATGAGAAAGGCCAGTTCCCAGTTCAGGTAGAACAACACCGCGGTCATGCCGATGACGAGCAGGCCCTGTTGGACCACCTGCGGCGCGAAATCTATCCAGAAGTAGTGGATCGACTTGGCGTCCCTGGCAATACGGGCCATGAGACCGCCGGTCTGTTGCATGTCGTAGTACTTCAGGGGCAGCAGCTGCAGCACGTTCAACAGTTCGGCCCGCGCGTCGAAGGCCAGCCGGTCGCCCAGTACGGCAAGCATTCTCCCGCTAACAATGGTAACGCCGGTATGGACGACGCGGGAGACGGCCAGCAGTGCGACGATCAGCGGCAGCCACATGTAGGTACTCATATCCACCAGGACCTGGTCGACGAGGATCATGGTCAGGTAGGGCGGCAACAGGTCGATGGCCGAAGCGCCGATCGTAACGGCCATCGCAATGACCAGCGTGCGCCAGTGAGGGAGGCAAAAAGCCCAGAGACGCCGGAACGTGCGAAGGTGGGCTTCGCGGCTCGACCAGTCGGGTACCTCTTCTTCGGTTACGGGCTCCAGGTGGTCCGTGCTGGCGTCCGGACCGATCAGGTGCATCAACGACTCCACGGCATCGGACATGTCCTGGGCGACCGCGTGAGAATAACGGAGCAGGCGGATATTCCTTCCGTCCACCAGGGCCATCAGCGCGCTTGCGCCGACCAGGGGTTCCACAGACAAACCTGCGATATCCGACAGGGGTATGCAGTGCGAAAGTTCCCATCGCCGATCAGATCGCGTTGACACCGCCAGGTGGCGCCTGGTTACGACCAGCATGGACTCCTCAATACGTCCGTCCGGCGCCAGGTCGGTTCGGCAGGCAAAAAGCGGACTCGCCTGGTCCGCTTCTTCCGGCAGGTTGGATCGAAGCAGATCGGTCAGTTCGGATGGAATCTTGCTGATCAGGGGCATGAAGGGATCACATTGATGTTAAGGGCCGGTCCGAATCGATTGGCCGCGTTTTCAAAACAGCGTCGGATGAAGGAATTTCGCCAGGATTTCCACCGCGTGGACAATCCTGGGCGTGGGTCGAAGCAGCCAGTTCTCGTGGATCAGGATGACGCGTTCCTTGCGTACGGCCTCCAGGTCCCGCCAGCCATTGAGTGCCTTCGCCCGTTCAAGAAACCTCTTCCTTACTTCCTCGGCATCCTGGTCCACACCCAACGTGGCCAGGAGGACTTCCGGGTCCTTCGAAATGATGTTTTCCAGGTTGTAAACCGCCCATGTGCCCGGCGCCAGGTCGTCGGCCACGTTGCGCCCACCCGCACGGCTTATGACACCCGAGGTAAACGTGCCGGGACCGGGCGTCCAGTTTTCGTCTCTGAACGGACTGCCGACAAACACCGTGGGACGTTCATTTTCGGGAAGTTCCCCGATCCGATCGGTTACTGCAGCCAGCCGCTGCCGGTAATCGTCGAGGAGCACGCTCGCCGCGCTGGCCTGCCCGGCAAGCTTGCCCACGATATCGATGGTATCGATGACTTCCTCGATCGTCTGGGGGTCGAGTACGAACACCCGGACACCCAGCGCCCGCAGACTCTGAATCATTTCGTCGGGATTACCCTTCGAGGCCAGCACCAGGTCGGGATCGAGAGAGACGATTTTCTCCAGGCTCATGGCTGTGAGATCGCCGATTTTTTCAATCTTTTTGGCTTCGGGGGGATAGTCGCAGTAGTGAGTGACCCCCACGACCGAACTTCCCGCACCGACAGCAAAAAGCAGTTCGGTGTTGCTCGGAATAAGGGACACGATTCTCTGCGGGGCATCGGTGACGGTCACCGTGGTTCCGGTCGCGTCCGTGAGGCTGACCTGCGTGAAGCTTACCTGACCAGAAACCACCCAGGGTGTCAAGAGGAGAACGAAGTATACTGCAGATCTCAAGAAGTTCGAAACGTACCGCACTTTCACTCCTGGCATCACTATGGATGGCGTTTCCCGTTTCAGCGGTATACAATATAGGCCGGGAAGGTGAAAAGGGTACAGTTTTTTGTAATTTCCGCTAAATTGATACGAAACTCTAATCATGTGGAAATCTGACCATTCAGTTGCGCTGTTCGTTCCGAATCGAACGGCAGGGCTAGCTCGCAGAAGGGAAGTGCACGATGGGACGTTTTGACTACTGCCTCAATACCAGTACCATCCGTTCAACCGGTGTTTCCGTACTGGAATACGTGGATATCGCGGCCGACGCCGGGTATGATGGCATCGAACCCTGGGTGGAGGAAATCGATACGTGGGTCGAAGGAGGTGGATCGCTGGAACAACTGCGTGATCGCGCAGCCAGCCGTGGCATCCGGATCGTAAACCTGATCGCTTTTTTCGAATGGGCCGTTCCCGAAAACGACCGGCATGCCAAGGGCATGGAAGAAGCCCGGCGGTGCTTTGAAATCGCGCAGGTCCTCGAATGCCCATTCGTAGCCACGGCCCCGAAAGGGATCCATGACCGTGAAGTTGATCTGTTTTCCGTTGCCCGGAGATTCGCCGAACTGACGGATACCGTTTCGGATTTCACGCCGAAGCCCCTGCTGGAGTTCTGGGGCGTGGCCCGCACACTTGGAACGGTCGGGGAAGCCCTGCTTGTCGCCGCGGAAAGCGGTGTGCGGGACGCCAGACTGTTGACCGACATCTTTCACATGTACAAGGGAAGCGGGCACCAGCGGGGTATGGAATATCTTGGTCCCGGCCGGCTGGGCCTGGTCCACGTGAACGACTATCCATCGGTACCCGGTCGTGCGGATATTGAAGACGCTGACCGGGTCTATCCCGGCGACGGAGAAGCACCGTGGGGACAGATCGTCGCCAGTCTCGAACAGCAGGATTACACGGGCATGCTGTCGCTGGAATTGTTCAATCAGGCCTACTGGGCCGAAGGACCGGTGACCACGGCTCAAAAGGGGTTGGCAAAGCTCCGGAAGTGTGTGGAGTACCGGTGAAACCCGAACCCGTGGAGCCCCAGATATCTTAAAGTACATTCCAGCCGCCGCGCGGAGTCCTTCGACATCATGTCCATAGCCACATCGCCGCACACCGGCCGGGGATCTTCCGTCACACCACACGCAACGCAACCCGTTTCCGCCGGCCTCACCTTTCGCGCCGTGGCCATCGGATGCGTATTCACCGTCCTGTTGACGGTCTGGTCGCTCTATTCCGAATTCGTTACGCGCGGTTCGTACATCACCGTCACCCACCTCCCCGTCGCGGCGTTGCTGCCCTTCCTGTTGATGGTACTCCTCGTAAACCCGGCGCTGAAACAAACGGGCTTCGGCCGTCCCTTCAGCCGCCAGGAACTGATCGTGATCTTCTTCCTGGTCTTCACGGCTTCGGCCATACCCGGCTGGGCCTTCAGCAATTACGCAATCTCGATCATCAGCGGTCCATTCTACTTTGCGAATGCCGAAAACCGCTGGGCGGACCTGTTCCTCGACTACCTGCCGTCCTGGCTGGTCGTACGAGATCATCTGGGTGGATTGAATCAATTTTATGAAGGCGCGACACCGGGAAGTTCGATACGCTGGCAGATCTGGTTCGCCCCCATGTTCTGGTGGGTAACCTTCTACGGCGCGCTCTTCGTGGTCGGCGCGTCCATCATGGTCATCCTGCGCAGACAGTGGGTGGAGCACGAGCGGCTGGCCTTCCCCCTGGCTCAGGTACCCCTCGCGCTGGTCGATGGCGCCGAGGAAAAGGCCCTGCTTCCGAGAATCGCGCGCGCACGTCTGTTCTGGTGGGGATTCAGTATCACGCTGTTCATCATGACCTGGAACATGGTCAGTTTCTTCGGCCTGTTCCCGGCCATCCCGCTCGGCGCAGGACACGCCTTTCCCCTGACCCTGTACGAAGCCTTCCACCCCATTCAGGTCCGTGTCAACTTCCTGCTCATCGTCGTGGCGTATTTCACCAGAGTGGAAGTGCTGTTCAGCGTCTGGCTGTTCTATCTCATCCGTATCGTGCAACAAGGCGTGATGACCCGGGTCGGCGTGCCCGGGCCCCTCGAGATGATGCACTTTCAGCACCTGTCCGGTTTTTTCGTCTTTGTGCTGTTCGGATTGTGGATGGCGCGGAAACACATCCGCGACGTGATCAGGAAGGCCCTGGGAAGGGCGCCCGAAATCGATGATTCGCGGGAGTTCTTTTCCTACCGCACAGCGGTACTATCCTTAATCGGCGGTTCGATTTACATGGTTTTCCTACTGTGGAGCGCGGGCATGACGCTATGGGTCGTGATGCTCATGATGTTCGTTCTCCTGATCCTTTACATGGGGGTAACCCGCGTGGTGGCCGAAACCGGACTGGCTTCCCTGGACCTGCCGTACAACAGCGCCAACGAAATCACGTTCCGGTTCGTCGGTTCGGAGAACATCAATGCCCAGACGATCGCGGGGATGTGGCTCTGCCAGACCTTCACGCGTAACTGGCGCACGCTCGGGATGTGTTCGATGGCCCATGCCGCCAAGGTGGGCGACGTCATGGGCGGTGTGGGCAGGGGTGTGTTCGGGGCCATCGCGCTTTCGCTGACCATAGGGTTCATGACGGCCATTCTGTACACGCTCTACCTGGGGTATGACATGGGTGCGTCCCAGCTCAAGGCCGGTGGATTTGAGTCGGGCGCACGGGGATACTGGGCCCAGTTGGAGACTTTTCTCACGAATCCCGAGGCCATGTCGAGATCCCAGTTTACCATGGTTTTGAACGGAGTATTGATATCTGGACTGCTGATCTGGGCCCATCACAGGCTCCACTTCTGGCCCCTTCATCCCGTGGGATTCGGGATCGTCACCACCTACGCGGCAGACATGGCCTTTTTTTCGATTCTGATCGTCTGGCTGGTCAAGACACTGGTCCTGCGGCTCGGCGGCGTGTCGCTGTATCGAAGCGCCCAGCCCCTGTTTATCGGCATACTCACCGGATACGTCTTCGGCGTTTTCCTGACTTTTCTGCTGGACGCGGCCTGGTTTCCGGGCGCGGGACACGTCGTAGACGGTTGGTAGTTCAGCTTTTTTTATAATTCACGTGATTGGAACAAGAATTTATGAATCTGTCCATACTCGATCAGTCCCCCGTACGGGACGGTGTAACGGCTGTGCAGGCTTTCCAGGAAACCCTGACCCTGGCCAAAACGGCCGAAAGTCAGGGTTACAAGCGATTCTGGGTGTCCGAGCATCACAACGCCCATTGCCTGGCCGGCAGTTCTCCCGAGGTGCTGCTCGCGGCCCTGGGAGCGGCAACGGAAAGCATGCGTATCGGGTCCGGCGGCGTCATGCTGCCCTATTACAGTCCCTTCAAGGTCGCCGAGAGTTTCTCCGTGCTCACGAATCTCTATCCCCATCGTGTTGACTTGGGGGTAGGAAGGGCGCCCGGGGGCGACATGAAGACCGCCCGGATGCTGGCGCCGGGCGCGGGTCCCCGGTTCGAGCAATTCCCTGAACTGGTCGCCCAGCTGCTTGAGATCCTGCAAAACCAGGATTTCGAACCCCCGGTGACACCCCGAATCCAGCATCCGCCTCCCGTGTGGATGCTCGGGTCCAGTCCCGATAGTGCGATGCTGGCTGCGCGCCTGGGACTCCCGTACAATTTCGCCCTGTTCATCAACAGCAACATCGATCCGCGCATTCTTGAATTCTACCGCCACTATTTCGAGCCGTCCAGCCAGTCGCCGCAACCGGAAACCTGCATCGCAATCAACGTCATCTGCGCCGACAGCGAGGCGGAGGCCCAGCGCCTCGCACTCAGCCGGGACCTGCTATTCGCCCGGTTCGCCATGGGCCAGCCCAGCAACGTCGTACCCACCGTCGAAGAGGCCGAAAAACACCGCTTCAGCGAGGCCGAAAGGGCTTTTCTAGACGACAAGTTCCGGCTCGCGGCCGTGGGCAGCCCAGTGCAGGTCAGGGATACCATAGACCGGCTTGCCCGTCAGTTCGGCTCAGAAGAGGTTATGGCCGTCACCATCACCCATGATTTCGAAGCCCGGTTGCGTTCCTACGAACTGCTGGCCGACGTGTACAGGTAGCAGGGTGTAAGAAGGTGGAAACGAAGGCTTAAAAAACCGAAATGGATTTATCAGGGAGTGATGAATCCAGATGTATAGAATCCGTAATTCATATCGAACTAAACGTGTGGAATGGGGTTGCCTGCCGAGTGCCGAAAGACTACATTGTGACTACCGAAACCTCCCTTGCCGCCAATCGTTAGATGAGAATCAGATATGACGATGATCATGGAAAAAACCGTGCTGAGCGATGAACAGGTCGCGTTCTACCATGAAAACGGGTTTCTCCACATTCCGGAGGTCTTCACACCGGAAGAAACGACCGAACTGTCGGATCAGCTGGACCGGCTCGTCGAGGACTGGGCATTTACCAGCCCCGGATGGTCCGGGCCGTGGCGGCTGGCGTACATGGATCCGGAAACGGAGGCCAAGTCCAAGCTTACGGCCATGCACGACCTCCACTTCTATACCCGGGCGTGGTCCCGGGCGGTCGCCAATCCAAAGCTGGTCGAGGCCCTGTCGCAATTGCTGGGTCCCAACGTGGAACTTCACCACACCACGCTGCACATCAAGCCTCCACAGACAGGCCACCCCTTTCCCCTTCACCAGGACAACCCGTTCTACGGACATCACGACGGCCGGTACATCGACGTCCTCGTCCACCTGGACGACACCCGCCACGAAAACGGCGAGATCCGGTTCCTGTCGGGATCACACAAGTCCGGCCATTTGCAGCACATCACCGAGACCGAGGACGGTCCCTGCGCGCCCCATCTCCCCACGGACCGGTACAGGCTGGAAAACTCGATACCCGTACCTGCCATGGCGGGCGACGTGGTCCTGTTCTGCATAGACACCGTACACGGCTCCTATATCAACCAGACGAAACAGCCACGGAGGCTCGTGCGCATGGGCTATCGGAATCCGGACAACAGGCAGGAGCACGGGCAGAGCTTCGGACGGCCGGGGCTTATGGTGTGCGGATACCGCGAACGGCAGCCGGGCGATGAACTGCTCCCGGGTAACTGATGTCCGTCATTCCTTTACTGGGTTACTCCGACAGGCTGTCGGGCCGGCCCGGCGACGTAGTCGCGTTCAAGGTGAGCAGCGAGGCGCATGAGCCGTATCATGCCAGCCTGGTGCGCGTGGTCTGCGCCGACCCCAATCCCGCCGGTCCCGGACTGCAGTTGCAGGAAGTCGACCTGCCCTTCGGGGGCCGATTTCCATCCCGGTCCCAGCCCTTTTATCCCGGCTCTCATGCCGTCATCGAGGTCGGGGGCCGCATCCGGGCCATCCGTGGAATCACCATTTCGGCCACCATCCGGCCGACGACTCCCAAAAACGAACGCCAGGGCATCTTCAGTTGCGGAGACGCCGGCGCGAAGCCGATCCTGACCCTGTGCCTGGACCGGGGCGCCGTTACTGTGCTCGCCCGCTCCGCGTCAGACCATGAAACTCAGGTCGTATGCGGCGGCGAACCGCTCAAGTCGCGTCAGTGGTATCGGGTTTGGGCCAGTTACGATGCCGAAAGCGGTTCGTTGAGCGTGGGTTGCCGTGCGCTGGCGTATCCCCGCGGACAATCCGAGCGTACGGCCGAGACCGACGAACCCGTTCCAATAGGAAACATGGAGCGCATCGTCTTCGCCGCGGTGGACGGCGAACCGGTAAACGGCCATTTCAATGGCAAGATCGAAGCGCCGGCCCTGGTCGATCGACCCGCGGCCGAGTTCGATGTCTACGGTGACGATGTGAATATCCAGGGAGGAACGTGGGCCCTGTGGGACTTCGCCCGGGACATGGGTTCGACCCGGATAATGGATGCGGGACCGCTGGAACTGCACGGCCGCCTGGTCAACATGCCGGCCCGCGCCATGACCGGTTCGACATGGAATGGGGAAGAGATGTCCTGGAAGCACGCTCCGGAGCAGTACGGCGCTATACACTTTCATGAGGACGACATATACGACTTTGGCTGGGAAACTGATTTCACCTTTACGATACCGGATCGCATGAAATCGGGACTTTACGCGGGCCGTATCCGTTGCGGGGAGCACGAGGACGCGATGCCGTTCTACGTCTGTCCGCCCCGGGGCAGGCCCACCGCGGACCTCTGCGTGCTGGCGTCTACCTTCACCTATACCATTTACGGCAACCACGCCCGGCCCAATTTCCATCCTTCCTGGCTGGACCGTATCGAAGCGTGGAACGCCTATCCCTGGAATCCCGCGGTACACCGGGAATATGGGTTGTCCACCTACAACTTTCACACGGACGACAGCGGTATATGCCATGCCTGTCACAAGCGTCCCCTCTTCTCGCTCAGGCCGGGGTATATCACCTTCGGCGAAACGGAAGGACACTGCTCGGGCCTGCGCCACCTGCAGGCGGACACCCACCTGTACGCGTGGCTCGATAAAATGGGTATCGCCTACGACATCGTTACCGACCAGGAACTGCACGACGACGGCATCGAGGCGATCGAGGGATACCGCGTCGTGACCACCGGTTCCCATCCGGAATACCATACGCCCCGCACCCTGGATGCACTGCAGCAGTACCGGGAACAGGGCGGTCACTTCACGTACCTGGGCGGCAACGGGTTCTACTGGCGCATCGCCGTTCACCAGGAAGGAAACGGAACCCTCGAAATCAGGCGCAACGAAGGGGGCATCCGGGCGTGGGCGGCGGAACCGGGTGAGTACTACCAGGCCTTCGACGGCGGCTACGGCGGACTCTGGCGCAGAAACAACCGTCCACCCCAGAAACTCGCCGCAGTGGGATTTTCGGCCCAGGGCGATTTCCATGGTTCGTATTACCGGATCGACCCGAACGCGCGCGCCGATCCTGAGACCGCATGGATCTTCGAAGGCGTGGAGAACGAGACCGTAGGCGACTTCGGATATAGCGGAAACGGGGCCGCCGGGTTCGAGCTCGACCGCGCGGATCATCGTCTCGGAACGCCTGAAAACACCCATGTCGTCGCGCGCTCCGAAAACCATCACGAATCGTTCATACCCGTTCCCGAAGAACTGCTTACCCACATCACTACCTGGTCCGGCGAGCCCGTCGAGAAACTGGTCCGGGCGGACATGGTGTATCAGAAGTCGGAATCCGGGAGCCAGCTCTTTTCCACGGGGTCCATTACCTTCTGCGGCAGCCTGCTGTTTAACGACGCCGACAACGACATATCCAGGATCGTGGCCAACGTCCTGCGCCGTTTCCTGGAGTAAGCCCATGAAGATCGCCGTTTTCGCCGACGTGCACAGCAACCTTGTCGCCCTGGAAACCGTCCTGGATCATTTCGATCGCTGGCGCCCCGACCGCGTGCTCGTCGGTGGAGACATCATCAACCGGGGTCCGCACCCGCGGGCCTGCACCGAACGGGTCCTGGGCCGGGCAAAGGCGGAAGGCTGGGCGGTGATCCGGGGAAACCACGAGCGATACGTCCTGAACTACGGCGACGGAAACTGGCCCGACGCGGGTCCTGAATACGATATCCAGAAACACGCGAAATGGACATATGATCAACTGGACGGCCTGGTCGAACCGCTGGCGGCGCTGCCCGTGCAGTGGGACATGCAAGATGACTATGGTAACGAACTCAGGATGGTACACGCCTCCATGCTGGGTGATCGCAGGGGAATCTTCCCCGATGATACGGACGAAGCGCTGCGCGAGAAGATCGCCCCGCCACCGGCCGTACTGGTGGTGGGACACACGCACCGGCCCCTGATCCGGACCGTGGACAATACCCTCGTGGTCAACGTCGGCGCGGTAGGCGCGCCCTTCGACCGCGATCCACGCGCGGGGTATGCCCGGTTGACACTTTCGGAAGGAAGCTGGAGGGCGGAGATCGTCCGTCTCGAATACGATCGTGAACAGGCGATCGTGGGTTTCCACGACTGCGGATACCTGGAGGAGAGCGGAGATTTCGCCCGGCTCATCCTCGCAGAGTTCCGGGAAGCCCGGTCATTGATTCCCGGCTGGTACCGGGCGTATGAACGCCAGGTTATGGGTGGCGAGATGACCCTGAAGGCTTCGGTGGACCTTTACCTGGAAACCTGCCGGATCGCCGGGTAAGCGCGGAACTCGGGTAGACGGCGATCACGTGCGGCCCAGTATATTCCATACACCAGAAGGATAATTCCATCCCTAAACACGGACGGACCATGATGCCAAAGAACATCGTCGTAGTCATAACGGATACCTTTCGTCACGACAACCTGGGACAACGGGCGGAGCGGCCCGTCCGCACGCCCGAACTGGACCGTTTCGCCGCGGATCGGGCGACGGAAATCACCCGGTGTCACATGGGCAGTTTTCCCACGATTCCCCATCGGACCGATTTCGCGACAGGCGTCACCGGGTGGCCCCATTACGGCTGGCAAGCCATCGACCTGAGCGGACCCAACCACGCGGGCAGGATGCTCGGAGAACAGGGGTACGCCACGCAGCTGATCTGCGACTGTCCCCATCTGTTCAAGGCCCGTTTCCCGGATGGATTCGACGCCGCGTATCAACATCGCGGCCAAGAGGGCGACCGGCCGCTGCTTCACTTCAACGATCCGGTGGAAGTCGTTGTAAGGGATGACAAAACACGCACGAAGCCCACTTACCGGGGACAAACGCTGGTCAACCAGCACAGATGGGTCAACCGGTATTTCCAGTACGAGTCGGAGGTCTTTTCGGCCCGTACCGCGCATACGACGATGCGGTGGCTGGAAGAGAACAACACGGCGAAACCTTTCTTCCTGTGGGTGGACCTCTTCGATCCCCATGAACCGTGGGATCCGCCCGAATACATGGTACGGCGTTATGACCCGGAATACGATGGACCGCCTATGCTGCATCCGAATTACGGACCGTCGTCAGCCTATACGCCGGAGGAACTTCAAAATCTCTGGGCGCACTACGCGGCGGAAGCCGAACTGGTGGACCGCCACATCGGCCAGATCCTGCGAAAAATCGACGATCTGGAGTTGTGGGATGATACCATTGTCGTCGTCATGTCGGACCACGGCATGTCCATAGGGGAACACGATCGGACGGGAAAATCAAACATTCAAGAGGACGACGAAAGGTTTTGGCCCATATATCCGGAGATCGGCCATGTCATGCTGATGCTGGCCGGCGGTGAGGTGAAAAAAGGCGCGCGACTCCCGCTGATCGTGCAAACGATTGACATTTTTCCGAGTCTCTGCGACCTGGCCGGCGTTTCGGTCGACCCGCCGAAGCCCTTCGACGGAATCTCCTTCGCCGGTGCCGTGTTGGATGGCCAGCCTTCCCACCGCGAGTACGCCGTAAGCGGTTGCCACATCGCGAAACCGGACGGCGGCCTTCCAGGTCGGGCCACGACGCCCTTCCTCGTGACGGACCGTTGGGGTTACGCGCCCGTCGGCGCTGTCGGTAGACCCGAGCTCTACGATCTACCCAATGATCGGTTGGCCCAACACAATATCGCTGCCGACAACGGGGAAATACTGGATGACCTGCATGCCCTTTTCCTGTCTCACCTCGTCGAGAACCATGCGCCCGAGGAAGTGATTTCCCTCTGGAAAAACGCGGGAGGCAGCGGGAATCTCAAGGGGAAATGGGCTATTGACTATCCCGGGTAAGGGAAATTTCCATCCTGGCTACTGGAGTAACCGGTCCCTTCCACCTAACGAGTAGTGTGAACGATGACGGCCGCAGACGAATTCCGCAGGTTCAAAAAACTGGTTCATAGATTCGACCCGCAAGCCAGGCTCAAGAGCCATTGGAGCCTGCCCGGCGGCTATTCGGCCGATGTAACGGTTCTCGTACTGGAAACGCCAACCGGCGCGGAGCAGAAGCTCATTCACCGCCTGCACGGTGAAGTGGACCTGCGGCAGAACCCGAACGTGGCCTCGGACGAATTCAGAGTGCTGCAATTAACACACGCTGCGGGACTGGCCACGCCCGCCCCGATCTACCTGGACATATCGGATCCCCTGTTCCCCACACCATCCCTGGTGTTGGAGTACGTGGAAGGCATTACCGATCTAAAACCCGATGACCCGGCGGACTACGTCAGGCTCATGGCCGGTGAATTGGCCAGGATCCACCGGACGAACACCTCGGGCCGGGATCTTTCATACCTGTTGAGGTTGGAGGACGATTGCGCCGAAGCTATTGGAAAACAACCGGATACACCCGGCGTCACCGCAAATGAACGACAACTTCTCGATATGCTCTCTCCATGTTGGCCGCTTCCCCGGGAGAACCCTTCTGTCGTCCTCCACGGCGATTACTGGCCGGGAAACATTCTGTGGCGGGACGGGCGCCTCGCGGCGGTCATCGACTGGGAGGATACCCGCTGGGGAGATCCCCTCTTCGACGTGTCCAACGCCCGGTTCGAAATTCTGATGCTCTTCGGTTCCGAAACAATGGACGCCTTCACCCGCCACTACGAATCTCTGAATCCCGTGGACCTGGGATGTCTGCCCTGGTGGGATCTGTACACGTCGTTGCGCGTCGCGAACAAACTCAACTTTCTCGCGACGGAAGATCGGGATGAAAGCTTGATCCAAGCCGATCACCACTGGTTTGTAGGACAGGCCCGAAGCCGACTGGTATCATGCCGCACCACGGACTGATCGCGCAAAAAAATCTTGCCCGAGGACCATGCGCCCCGTACATTATGCCCTGAAGTTTTCGGGGCGTAGCGCAGTCAGGTAGCGCACCAGCATGGGGGGCTGGTGGTCGCTGGTTCAAATCCAGTCGCCCCGATTTCAGGTCATGAGGTCCATACTATCCATGTACCTTGAAACAACTTAAATCGGGGCGTAGCGCAGCCCGGTCAGCGCGCCTGCTTCGGGAGCAGGAGGTCGGGAGTTCAAATCTCCCCGCCCCGATCCGTTTTTCCAAAATCTCACATCAAATTATCACATCCTTCCCTTAAATTTTTACGCCTGGTTGTCTCCACAACTACGCAGTTCAAAAGCTCGGTATATCGCCGAATCCGTAATGCCCCGATTCTGCGCGCGTCTTGCCATACGGCACGAACTCGTGCCTGGTCGGCCTTTCACCAAGGAGGACAATTAATGGTATTTCAGTTACGCTTTTTGAAAGTCATCGCCCTGTTCTTGGGCACCACGCTCCTGGTGATGTCTCCCGACACCGCCAGATCCCAGGTCTCCGATCAGCCTGACACACCATTCAAACTCGCCACATTCGAAGCCACCGGAACCATCCGGATCGGCATGTCGGTCCAGGAAAGGTTGATGGATCTTCACGAGGCAAACGCCTATGTCTCCCGACAACTCGGTTTGCCCAATGTTTCCATTTCGAAGGAAATGCGCGCGTTGATCGAGCAATACGACGCCGTATCCCATCGCATGTATACGATCGCGAACTACATGGGTGCTGAAAACCGGCTTGCGAACGAAGACCTGGCTTTTGTTTTCGATCCGAACGACGTGTCGATCAAGGCCCCGATCAAGTATCCGTACAATCTGCTGGCGGCGGCGGCCAATTACCGGGCACACGCGGATGAGATGGAAGAATCCGCCATTGGTGGCAGAGGATTCTCTGCCCAGGAGGTGGACGTAGAGAACGAAGAACCGTACTTCTTCGCCAAGTCGCCCCGCTCTACCATAATCGATCCGGGCGAACCGTACTATGTACCCAAAGACGTCAACATCGACTGGGAGGCCGAACTGGCCATCGTCATCGGTAGGCCGGCCCTCGATCTCACCCTGGAAAACGCCCACGACTATGTCTTCGGCTACAGCATCGTATTCGACGTCAGCCGCCGGGGCGGCGCCGGACTGAAGCCGATAAACCGGATGTTCCCGGGGCCGAATTGGTTTCACAGCAAGAGCAGCGACCGAGCCGCACCGTTCGGGCCGTACATCGTTCCCAAGGAGTTCATCCAGCATGACGACCTCAAGATCAAGACCAGGGTCAATGGCGTAACCATGCAGGATAGCAACACCAGTTACATGATTTACGACGAAGCGCACATGATACGTTTTCTGACCTCTGTGCAAACCCTTTATCCGGGCGATGTGATTGCCACGGGCACACCGGACGGCGTGGGACGCGCCCGCAATCCTCCCGAATACCTGAAACCGGGCGACGTGGTGGAAATCGAGATCGAGGGGGTCGGTACACTGGTAACGCCGATGAAAGCAAAACCGTAAATAGAGGAAATTAATGAAAAACGTCTTGATACCCGCCTCGGTGCAGCCTACGGCGCACACCTGTCATCCTGGCTCCTGTTTACCGGCCCTGATTGCCTCGATGCTGATCGGGGTGATGATCACCGCGTGCGGGTCTTTACCGGAAAGCGAACCGCCGTCCCAACCAGTTATCACCGACGAATACGTCCTAGGTACGGACGCGCTCGTGGAGGACCGTACACCTCCCGAACCCGATCCGGAGAGCTATGGCATGGATCCGGAATCCGGCCGGTTCATCTATCCCACGGCCACGCCGCATCAACACGAGCCCAGACTCTTTGAAGGGCAACTGGACTACTGGGATACCAACGAGTATGCCCGGGACATGACTGTCGAGGCCTACTATCCGATTACCGTCGAACCCTTCCATACCTGGCAGAATATCGTGGATTTCGACGGTCGGCGGTACATGTACCAGTATGTGCGCCGCGACCTGAAGATTTACGATATCACCAATCCGAAAGACTTGAAGGTGGTGTATGAAAAAGGACACACGTGGACCCGGGAGGGAGGCGGTGAAGAGGTCAATCCATATGCGGAAGGCGACATGTTCGGGGCCGCGTCAATCCAGTGGAATGACGACCTGGACAAGTATATCATGGTACAGGCCTTCGAAATCCGCCGCTTCGGCGTGCTGAGCGATAAACGCACGGAACCGGAGAAGGTGCAAGCGATCCGCCATGCCAATCATCTCAAGGGGTTCAAGGTGTATGAAATGAACGGACCTCTGCCGGATGAGTGGATTCTACTTTCTGAGACCACCACCGATTACGTGCATCCTGATGCGCCCGTCGGCCAGCAACAGGGTTCCGGTGTGCGCGATATCCCCGCCTATCATGGCGGCAAGTATATGTTTGTCGCCGCCGCCCCCAGCGCCGAATATGCGCTTACGGAATACCCGAGCGACCTGTATTCGGCAGGCTACCAGGCCTGGGACATGTCCGATCCATCCAATCCCCGGTTTCTCAGCCAGTTCAATGTGCCGGGACAGAAACTGGGCGATCCGGATGATGAAGCCGCCTACAGGGCCAATCCCCGGGCCGGGAACCGGACCTCGTGGTTCGGCGCGCGCATGTCTATTTTCATGCCCAGACCGGTTGAAGATGGCGGGAAGTACGGCTATGCCGCCATGGGCGGCCTGGGATTCTACGTACTGGATATTTCGGATCCATCCCATATCAAGGCGTTGGGACACGTCAACTTTCCCCCAAGCGTTGCGGGCACGGAGGGAGACTATATCAATGTGACGCAGGTGGAGAAGACCGGGGTGGTATACTATTCCGGATATCCGCTGAACGAAGACGGTTGGGAGCCCTACAAAGACATTTTCATGATCGACGTAAAGGATCCATCCAATCCAAAGATACTTGGCACGTTGCCCAGACCGGCACCGCCCGCGGACGCGCCATTCACGGATTTCGTGCAACGGCGCGGCAGTTTCGGGCCGAAACGCGGCGGCTATTATACCCAACCCGGCACGCCAGCGGATAATATCCTCGTCTATGCCTTCTATAATGCCGGTGTTCAGATCTTCGATGTTTCCGACCTTTCCAATCCAAAGATCACGGCCTATTTCGTTCCGAAATTCGATCCGTCCCGGACGCCGGACTACGCCCTGGGCAATCTGACCCACGGCATCTACATCGAATACGACCGCAACCTGGTCTGGCTGTTCACCAACCACGGATTCTACTGCCTGTCCACACCCGCGCTGGGCGATCCGGACTTCAATCCGCCCAACACGCCCTGGCCAAAACGATAGATTGTCGTTCGAGCGTGTTCTCAGACCATGATCAAGGCGATTCTAACCGACCTCGATGGCGTCGTCCGCAGGTGGAATCCTGAAATCCTATCGCAGGCTGAAGCCGCTACGGGCCTTCCTCGCGGTGCAATTCTCAGTACGGCATTTGAACCCGATCTCCTGCATCGTGCCACAACCGGCCAAATTACCGATGCGTGCTGGAGGCGGGTGATTGTTGAACGGCTCCAGGATCAGCATCCAAAGGCAGATGCAGAGGAAGCGGTGCAATTATGGTCCATGTCGCCCGGCGAAATCGATGCGGGTGTCTTGGGTTTGTTGCAGCGATGTCGAAAGAAACCCCGGCTGGTTCTCATCACGAATGCTACGACCAGGCTCAATTCCGATCTCCAGCGTTTGGGAATCGACCAGTCATTCGACCTAATTGTCAATTCTTCAACAATCGGCCAAGTCAAGCCACAACCCGATATTTTCGAAGCGGCTCTCAATCTGTTGCATATTAGCGCGAACGAGGCACTGTTTATCGATGACAACCCCGGACATGTAGCCTCAGCGGTGGCCATTGGAATCGCTGGGCATCACTTCACTACCTATGACCGCCTGAAGGAAGATATGAAGAGATACGGTCTGCCCTATTGATGTACTACTGCCGCGGGTACGCCGACCTGGAACAGACCGCCATGCGGCTCCCGACATAAAGGTCTTTACATCATTAATCCTGCCCACTACATTGACGTGGTATTTACGATTCTAATCGATTCAATTCAAACATCGCTGGTTTTGTATTAAAGGTATTCCGGCCATGGCCTGTTACTATCTGGTACCAGGCATCCATGAGCCCGGACTGCCTTGTCCTTACTTTTCGCAGCACCATTTAACACGCACCATGGGAGGCAGAGAGTGACAAGTCGATCTTTCCATTTGTTTCGTTGGATGCAGCCAGTCATCGTATTGGCCCTGGCGATCGTGGCGATGTCCGCGTGTGAACCCGCGTCGCAAAGGCCGCAGGGCAGGATAATCCCGGCAGAACAGTCCGACGGTGAGTGGCGCATGCTGGGGCGCGACCTGGCCTATACGCGATATTCACCGCTGGACCAGATCAACGCGGACAACGTGGAGCGCCTGGAAGTTGCTTGGCGATGGAAGCAGGACAACTATGGTCCAAGACCCGAGTTCTACGCCCAACCAGTGCCCATCTATGTCGACGGCATGCTGTATTCCACGGCGGGTACGCGCCGCAGCGCCATGGCCATCGAACCGGAATCGGGGGAGACGATCTGGACCTACCGACCGGTCGAGGACGAAGAACGGTGGGCGACGGCCCCTCGGCGCAACTCCGGCCGCGGCGTCTCCTTCTGGACCGACGGCATGGGCGACAACCGGGTTATCCTGATTACGCGGGGATTCTACCTGGTCGCTTTGGATGCTGATACGGGACTCCCCGTGCCCGGATTCGGCAATAACGGCGTGGTCGACATGATGGATGGATGGCGCCATGCCGATATCGTCACTCCCGTGGGCAACCTCGCGAATACGTCTCCCGCGACGGTCGTGGGGGATATCATTCTCGTTCCGCCGGCGCTGGCAGCGGGATTCCGTCCAAGGTCGATGACCAACTCACCGGGAGACGTCGTGGCCTATGACGCCCGCACCGGAGCGATCATCTGGAAGTTCAAGGTCATTCCGGACGAGGGCGAGGAAGGATCGGAGACCTGGGAACAGAATTCGAAGTCCTATACCGGAAACGCCGGTGTGTGGACCTCCATTTCCGCCGATACCGAACTGGGCTATGCCTATCTGCCCATAGAAGCGCCGACGAACGACTACTATGGCGGGCACCGCCTCGGGGACAATCTGTACGCGAACTCGCTGGTGGCAGTGGACTACAATACTGGCGAAAAGATCTGGCACTTCCAGATCGTCCATCATGACATCTGGGATTACGACAATCCCGCCGCACCTATTCTGGCCGACGTGACTATTGACGGCGAAGCACGGAAGATCGTGATCCAGAATACCAAGCAGGGCTATTCCTATGTATTCGACCGGGTGACCGGCGAACCCATCTGGGACATGCCCGAAACGGACGTAGGTCCATCGGACGTGCCTGGCGACCGGGCTTCACCCACGCAGCCGATTCCGGTCAAACCCGCTCCTTGGGAGCACCAGGGCATCAGCCAGGAAACCCTGGTGGACTTCACGCCTGCGGTTCGCCAGGAAGCGATGAACCTGATGGCGGATCACCGGTATGGTCCGCTGTACACCCCGCCTTCGCTGGCGGAGGCGCCGGACGGTACAGTCGGTACGATCCAGATTCCGGGGGCGAACGGCGGAGTCAACTGGAACATGACCTGTCTGGATCCGGTCTCCGGTGTAAATTTCATCCCCTCCAATACCAGCATATCAAAGCTGGCGCTGAGGGCGCCGGAACCCGAGGAATCGGACATGGACTTCTTCTCGGGCGGCCTGAGAGCGCCGCGGGTATTCGGCGAGATCCCGCTCGTCAAACCGCCCTGGGGCCGCATCACCGCGGTCGATATGAACACGGGCGACCATGTGTGGATGGTGCCCAACGGCGATACGCCGCAGGACATCAAGGACCTGCCCGAGCTCGCGGGCGTTGAATTGCCCAGGACCGGCAAGGCCACCCGGATCGGTTCCCTGGTGACGAGCACGCTGCTCTTGGCCGGCGAGGGTTACGGTGGAGATCCCTATTTCCACGCCTACGACAAGGCCACAGGAGAAGTCGTCTCATCCACCGAACTGCCGGCCTCCCAGAGCGGCATGCCCATGACTTACATGCACAACGACGTGCAGTACATCATCATGACGATCGGCGGCAGTGGTCATCCCGCCGAACTGGTCGCGCTGAAGCTGGGTGAGCCCGAAGCCGAGGAAGGTGAAGAATAGAGGAAGGCGAATATAACAGAGGAGATACGCGATGAAGCGCTACATCTGGAGCGTGATGGCCGCCGTACTGATCCTGTCCTGTATCCACGGCACGGCCGCCGCACAGGACAATATGCTGACCGACGCGGAGAAGGAAGCCGGTTGGAAGCTGTTGTTCGACGGCCAGACCCTCCTGGGCTGGACCCACAGGGGCGGCACCGCCACCTGGGCGGTGGAAGACGGCATGCTCACCGGTGAGGTGACGGGCAGGGGTCCGGGTTATATCGGAACCTATGACGAGTTCACCAATTTCGAACTGCACGTACAGTTCAACCAGGACGCGGGGCATAACAGCGGGGTGTTCGTCCGCGGACCGCGCGATACCGGGGCGAGGGTGAACCAGTACTCCTTCTACGAAATCAACATAGCGGACACCCATAGTTCCGGTTACACCACGGGCAGTATCGTGGCGCTGGCGATTTACGAACCGCCGCCGGCCACCGAGGGCCAGTGGAACACCATGGTCATCACCGCCAACGGGCGCGATATCACCGTGATGTTGAACGGGGAAGAAGCGGTGAAGATCCAGGATGCCGCCCACTACAGCGGCGTGGTCGTGCTGCAGGCCTTTGGCCAGGGCAAGATCCGGTTCAAGAATGTCAAGATTCGTGCATTGGATTAATGGCCTTTGCGGGGCGGATCTTTGGTCCGCCCCCGCTGCATCGATTCGGTACACGATGAAATCCATACTCCCCTTCTGCGCCCTATTCCTGTTCCACCTGACTCCCGCCTACGCCTGGCAGCAGTCCGCCTCGGATACCACCGATGTTTCGGTAGATCACGTCCTACAACCCGTCGAGGTCACGGCCACGAGGTACTTTCGTCCCGTTCTCGACGTACCCTACGCCGTGGACGTAGTGAACCGGGACCAGATCCAGCTTGCTGAACCGGGAATGTCGCTCGAGGAGAGCGTCCGAAGCCTGCCCGGTATCATCGTTCATAACCGCAACAACGTGTCGCAGGGAGACCGGATCAGCATCCGCGGACTGGGCAGCCGGGCGTCTTTCGGCGTGCGCGGGGTGAAACTGGTGCTGGACGGCATTCCCCTGACCATGGCCGATGGCCAGTCCCAGCTCAACAATCTCGACCTGACGTCAACGGGGCAGATCGAGGTGCTGCGTGGTCCCAGTTCCTCCCTGTACGGAAACGCGGCGGGCGGGGTCATCCAGATTCGCACCGAAGAGGCACCCGACCGTTCCTTGCGGGTTACACCCCGATTTATAACCGGTTCGAACGGCTTGCGGCGTGTGCAGGGGAAGGTGTCGAGCCGCACGGGCGAAAACCAGTTTCTGATCAATTTCAATACGCTCTGGTTCGACGGATTTCGCGATCATGCCTTTTCACGGTCGACCGGGATCAACGCCGTTGGTAAGCGGGCGATCGGTGAGACCTGGAACCTGACTACGGTGATCAATTACTTCAACGCGCCGTACCAGTTCAACCCGAGTTCGCTCGACAAGTCCACGGCGGAGTCAAATCCGGCCAGCGCGAGGTCATTCGTCCAAAGACAAGGCGCGTCCAAGAAGGTCAAACAGGCCCAGGGCGGCCTTTCCCTGAGGTACGAAGCGGACGAAAACCAGGGAGAGATCACGGTATTCGGCATGGGACGCACGCTCTTCAACCCCATACCTGGCCGCGTTATCGATCTGGATCGCAAGGGCGCTGGAATCCGGGGCCTGTTCAGCCGCATGGGCAAGATCGGTACCGGCGGACTGAGGCTGACCGCCGGACTGGACCTGGAAATACAGCGAGATGAACGCCGGGAATACGGAAACGACGGCATACCCGGCGACCTCGTGGGGACCCTGGACGATGCGCGCATATTCGACGAAATTTCCCTGGGAGATCCCTCGCTGGACCAGGAGGAAAGCGTAGATGGAATCGGACCCTTCGTAGAACTGGAATGGTCCCCCAGGCCCGATGTCGTCGTTACCGCCGGCGGGCGGTACGACCGGTTTCGGTTCGAGGCCACGGACCGGTTTCTGTCCGACCAGACCGACGATTCGGGTACGCGGAACATGGCGCAGTTCAGCCCCCAGCTGGGCATAGCCTTCCGCCCGTCCCCGCTCACGGCGGTCTACGGAAACTTCGCTACCGCGTTTCAAACCCCTACCACTTCGGAACTGAGCAACAGGCCCACGGAGGCCGGGGGATTCAATCCCGATCTCGAGCCCGAACGACTGCGCGGTTTCGAAGTAGGCGTGAAGGGGTTTCTCGCCGACACCGGCCTGGCATACGACGCGGCCCTGTTCACCTATGGGATCAGCAATATGCTGCAGCCGTTCCAGATCGACGATCCCGAGACGGACGAGATCTTTTACCGCAACGCAGGCAAGACGCGAAACAGGGGCGTGGAACTGAAACTGACCTGGTCTCCCCTTCCCGACTTCAACCTGGCGCTGGCATACACGGGCATGCAGTTCGAATTCAGCGATTTCGAAGTGGACCGGGAAGTCGACGGAACTGCCCGGCGGCTTCAATTGTCCGGCAACGATGTCCCGGGCGTACCGCCCCACCACCTGTTCGCCGGTTTCACCTACGCCCATCCACGCACGGGCTCCTTCGTCGAAATAAACGGACAATGGACCGCGAAGTACTTTGCCAACGACTTCAACGGCCCAGCACCGGGGAGCGGCAAACCGGAATCCGATTTCGTGAACGACGGCTACGCGCTCGTTGATTTCAGGGCGGGAGTCACGTATAATGGAGATGCGATCGGCGGAGTCCTTTTCGTCGGCGTCAATAACCTGTTCGACACGCAATACAATGGGTCCATCGTCCCCAACGCTTTTGGAGATCGCTTCTTTGAGCCGGCCTCGGGCAGGACGTGGTACGTCGGATTCGGCATTCCAATCGATGTGGGCTCGATATAGTGCACCGCATTCCGAATTGATCCGTCCCGGTTGAGTTACAGGAGTCGTACATGAACACGTTTCTGCGCGTCGTCGCCCAGATCGCCTTTGTCGTCGTCCTTGACGCCCTTGTGGTCGGCCTGATCTACTACGAATCGGAGCAGTGGAAAGTCATACAGGCCAACGCAAAGGCCGAAGCGTCCAAGCCGGTGACGTTGATCGACCCGCGCACGGGACTGGAACTGAACCACCGGACCAGGCTGATCATGGGAGACGGCTACCCCGTCGTGGAAAGGGAATGCGCCCAGTGCCATCCCACCCAGATCATCCGCTCGTTTCGGGCGGACCGCGCGGAGTGGCTGGACGCCATCCGGTGGATGCAGACAGAAAAGGGATTGAAAACATTCAATAAGAGAACCGAAGATACCATTCTAACCTATCTGGAAAACTACTACGGCAAGTAACGCTTCCTATGGCCCACCAGGTCGACACCGAAATTGATGCCATAGAATACGCCTATGACCAGGGCTGGTCGGACGGCCTGCCCGTGGTGCCGCCCACTCGCGACCGAATCGACCGAATGCTGGGTGGGTACGGTTTCAAGCCAGACATGCAAATCGGCCAGGTGCCCGAGCGGAAAAGGTCCATCACCGCCGAACTGGTGGCGGCGAACGCGGTGATGGCCGGATGCACCGATTCGCTTTTTCCTATTGTCGTGGCCGCGGTCGAGGCCGTGCTTAACCCCGAATTCAATATCGTCGGACCGTCGGCCAGCACGGGCGGAGCGGCGCCCCTGGTCATCGTCCACGGTCCCGTCGTGGAAGAGTTGCGCTTCAATTCGGAAACTGCGGTGCTCGGCGCGGGTAACCGGTCGAACCTCACGTTGGGCCGGGCATTGAACCTGGTCATCCGCAACGGTATCGGCAGCGTGCCGGGGGACCTGGACCGGGCGACGGTAGCCCACGCCGGCCGCATCGCGTATTGCCTGCCGGAAGCGCGGTGCGGCGACTGGCCGACCCAGGGTGATGAACTGGGCGTTCCCGCGGACAAAAGCGCCGTTACGGTCCTCGCCGCGGAAGCCCCGCATTCGGTGGCCGATCACGTCCATGACGAACCCCGGGGCCTGGTCGAATCATTCGCGAAAGTCGCACGCTCGACCAACTATGCCGGCGCCGCCATCGTGTTCGTCATCTGCCCTGAACACCGATTGGTCTTCAGACGGACCGGGTGGACACGGGACATGATCCGTGATGCGCTGTTCGGCCTCACGGCGACCACGGGCTGTGAAATCCACTTTACAGGACGGCACGACGACCTGGATCCCGACGAACGCGTCACGTTGACGCCGGCCAAAGAGGATATATGGATCGTCTTCGCGGGAGGGTCGGCAGGTGGCCACTCCGCCATAATCCCACCCTGGCTGGGATCGGGCAGGGGGGTCGGGTCGAGACCGGTGACCAGGTGCATCGATGCGTTACCTGATGAGTGATGACGCGGCATGTCGCTGGAGAAACCCGCGGGTTGAGATAGTACGGAGTATTTGAATATGCCTGTAACCCTCGTTGACCCCACCGCCTCCGCTGGCGCGGCGGCCCTTCGCCTGGCCAAACGGCCGCTCGGATCCCCGCACACCGTGGCCGCGCTGGTGGGTAACAGCAAGCCCAACTCGGACGTGATCCTGCGCGGCGTGTTCGAGCAGTTGCGGAAGGGCCTGGCCCATCCCGTGGAAGCGGTCGAATACACCAAGGCAAGCGCAAGCCGAGTCCTGTCTGAAGAGATGACCGGACTGATCGTTCGGCGCTGTAATTTCGCGCTGGTGGGCGTCGGCGACTGAGGGTCCTGCAGCGCGTGCAGCATGCACGATGCCCTCACGCTCGAAAACCTTGGACTGCCGGCCGCCCTGCTGTGCACGACCAACTTCGTGCACACCGCGTGGGTGATGGCACAGCAACTCGGCCATGGGAATTACCCCATCATCGAAATCGAACACCCCATTGGCCGGCTGGACGACGACGGGGTCGACGCCCGGGTCGAACAGGCGTTGAGCAAGACCGTAGAACTGTTGATGTGAAATTACTGTAACCTATTGTGTAACAAAAGGTTTGAAATTCTAACCAAATCGTTACTTCAGGAGGAAAACCATGCTGCAGTCGTGTAGAATCATCCTCTACGCCTGCCTGCTGGCCGGGGTAATCCCCTTCGCCGCGAATGCCCAGCAGACGGCGCCCCAGGCGGGATTGCGGGAGAACCCTTCGAGGGTGCACGCCCTCGAGAACGCGCGGGTATACGTCCGGCCCGACCATGTCATCGAGCATGGTACCGTGGTTGTCCGGGACGGACTGGTCGTGGATGCGGGAGCGTCCATCGACATCCCTCAGGATGCCAGAAGGTGGGATTACACGGGCATGACCATATACCCGGGTATGATCGAAATGTTCACGCAGACCGGACTGCCGAAAGGGGACGAGGACGACACCACGGGGTCCGCACACTGGAATACCGCCGTCCGTCCCGAACGCTCGGCCGCCAAGGCGTATCGTATCAGTGAAGCGGAGATCGTACGGTTGCGGGAATCCGGATTCGCGGCAGCCATGGTGGTGGCCGACCAGGGAGTGTTCTCGGGCAGCAGCGCGGTGGTCAACCTGGGTACCGGAACGCCTAACGAGAACATCCTGAAGCGCGACGTTTTTCAGCATGTACGCATGAAACGAAACCGGAACCGCACCTATCCTGCGGCCATGATGGGCGTCGTGGCCCTGATGCGGCAGACGTTTCTTGACGCGCAGTGGTACCGGGACGCCCACGCGGCTTATGCTTCGAACCCTGGGCAGGACCGGCCTGAGGACAACGAAGCGTTGGCAGCGCTAGGCGACGTAATCGCACGCAGCCAGGCTGTCCTCATGAATGTCGCTGACGACCACGCCTTTCTACGCGCCGCCCAGCTGGCGGAGGATTTCGATCTCCGATTCCTCGTCAAGGGCAGCGGTCACGAATATCGGATGCTGGAGGCGATCCGTGCAGTGGGCGTCCCCGTCATCCTCCCCGTAGATTTTCCCCAGTCCGGGGACCTGTCCGTCTCCACACCCGAAGACGCCATAGACGTCACGTTGGAAACACTGCGGCACTGGGACCTGGCGCCCGGGAATCCGGGCCGGATGCACAGGGCGGGAATCCCCATTGCGTTGAGCAGCACGGGATTGGAGAAGGCCACCGACTTTCACGACCGCGTACGCGAGGCCATAGCGCATGGGCTCGCCTATGAAACCGCGTTGGCGGCGCTGACTACGACCCCCGCTTCGATGCTCGGACTCAGCCGTCAACTCGGTACCCTGGAGCCAGGTAAACTGGCCAATATGACCATCACCGACGGTCCCCTGTTCGCGGAAGACGTGAATGTGCAGGACGTGTGGGTCGCGGGAGACCGCCACGTGGTCACGCCCAGGCCGGTCGTCGACCCCAGGGGCGCGTGGACGGTCGTCCTGCAGGGTGACAGCCTGTCCCTGGCCATCGACGGTTCGTTGAAAGCGCCCAAGGGTACGATCGATATGGACGGGACCTCCATAAAGACGGCCCGAATGGAACTGGACGACGCGCGCATCGCGTTCAACCTGGAAAACGAGGCCCTGGGGGAAGCCGGCGTCTGGCGTTTCTCAGGTTCGATCCGGGATGACCGGATCATCGGCCGGGGTGTACGTCCCGATGGAGAGAGCCTGGCCTGGTCCGCCGATCGGACCCGGGCAAGAGAGGTGGAACCGCCGGAAATGCCGACGTCCGACATGGAAGCCGATCCACCCGAACTGTATCCTCCCGGCGCCTTCGGCCGAAAAAACGCACCGGCGCAGCCGGATCATGTCCTTGTGCGGAACGCCACCGTATGGACGCTGGACGACCGGGGCAGGCTGGACAACGCGGACCTGCTGATCCGGGAGGGTAAGATCGTCGAAGTAGGTACCGGGCTCACCGCTCCCGAGGGCGCCCTGGAGATCGACGGCACCGGCAAGCACGTTACGCCCGGCATCATCGACGCCCATTCGCACACGGCCATCCTGGAGGGCATCAACGAGGGTACGCAGGCCGTGACCGCCGAGGTGGGCATCGGGGACGTGGTAAACAGCTACGATATCGCCCTGTACAGGGAACTGGCAGGTGGTCTCACGGCTGCCAACCTGCTGCACGGTTCGGCCAATCCCATTGGCGGCAAGAACCAGGTCATCAAACTGAGATGGGGAGTTGACCCCGAGGAACTCAAGTTCACCGAGGCCAAGCCAGGCATAAAGTTCGCCCTGGGTGAAAACGTCAAGCGCAGCAACTGGCGCACCCTCAGCGACCGGTATCCCCAGACCCGCATGGGTGTCGAACAGATCATCCGGGACCGGTTTCGCGCGGCCCGGGAATATCAGCAGACATGGGATCGGTACAACGCCCTCGCGGATAAATCCGGCGTCGTTCCACCCCGGCGTGACCTTGAACTGGAAACGCTGCAGGAGATCCTCGCGGGAGAACGCCTGGTCCACTGCCATTCCTACCGGCAGGACGAAATCCTGATGCTCATACGGATCGCCGACGACTTTGGTTTTACCATAGGCACCTTTCAACATGTTCTGGAAGGTTACAAGGTCGGCCCCGAAATCGCCGCCCACGGCGCGGGCGCTTCCACCTTCAGCGACTGGTGGGCGTTCAAGGTGGAAGCCTATGACGCCATTCCCTACAACGGCGCGCTGATGCACGAAGCGGGCGTACTGGTCACCTTCAACTCCGACAGCAATGAACTCGCCCGGCGATTGAACACCGAAGCCGCCAAGGCGGTCAAGTACGGCGGGGTGGACGAGGTGGAAGCCCTGAAATTCGTCACGTTGAACGCGGCGAAACAACTGGCCATCGATCCGTACGTCGGTTCGCTCGAAACAGGCAAGGACGCCGATTTCGTTATCTGGAACGGGCATCCCCTGTCCACGTACACGAAATGCGAACAGACCTGGATCGACGGGAGGAAGTACTTCGATGTCGACGAAGACAAGATGATGCGAATAGAGGTGAAAAAGGAACGATCAAGATTGATCCAGAAACTGCTCAAATCGCCTGAAGCCGACGAAGAGAAAGCGCCGGAGGCATAGGCGCGACATGCCGGTTTCCCGGCGAATGGAGGATGGGAATGGTGGTACTACCCCGCAACAGGCAGGGGACCGGTCGATCGCCGGAACTCTCGGCCGGTGTCAGGTGGATACGATCGATATATCCCTTTCTGATCTTAGGACTCGTGCTGGGCTTCATGGTCCAGGATGCCGCGGCATCGAAACAGAAACCGGCCGGACCGCAGACGCAACCCATCGCGTTGACCGGCGGAACCGTCCATACCGTGAGCGGCGATATCATCGAGGGCGCAACGGTGCTGTTCGAATCCGGTGTCATTACTGGCATCGGGACCGACCTGGTCCTGCCCGAAAACACCCTGGTGGTCGATGTTTCGGGGAAGCATGTGTACCCCGGGCTGATCGCGGCGCCTACCACGCTGGGCCTGACCGAGATCGGCTCGGTCCGGGCTACACAGGACAACATCGAAATCGGGGACATTACCCCCAGCGTGCGTGCGGTTTCCGCCGTGAACCCCGATAGCGAGTACTTCCCTGTTGCCCGGGCGAACGGGATATTGACCGCCTTGACCATGCCAAGTGGAGGCTTGGTCGCCGGTCTATCCGGACTGATCGCGCTGGATGGCTGGACCACCGAAGAAATGACCCTGGAAGCAACGGTGGGCCTTCACGTGCGGTGGCCTTCCTACCGAATCTTTGATTTTGCAGGTTCGTCCAGCAGGGAAGAGCAGATCGAAGAGCGCCGGGAAGCCTTGACTAAGTTGCGGGACGCCTTTCGCGAAGCCCGTGCGTACATGATCGCGAAAGAGGCCGAAAGAGGCCGTGGGGCGCCTTTTCATCCTTCGGACCTCGGCTGGGAGTCGATGATCCCTGTACTTAAGAAAGAGCTGCCCGTTTTCGTACACGCGGCGGAAGAGAAACAGATCCATGCCGCTATCGACTGGGCCCTCGCCGAAGATATCCGGATGATCCTGGTCGGCGGCGCCGACGTCTGGCGGGTGGCGGACCGGTTGAAGGAAAACGACATCCCGGTAATCATCGGGGCCGTGCACTATGTCCCCGTGCGCCGTTGGGAAGCGTACGACACGCCGTTTACCAATGCCCTGAAGCTGCATGAAGCCGGCGTGAACTTCTGTATCGGCGAACGGAGTGTGTGGCTCGAAGGCGGGGGCGGATCGAATGTTCGGAATCTTCCATACCACGCGGCGACCGCGGCGGCTTACGGTCTGCCCAGGGAAGAAGCGCTGAAGTCCGTCACCCTCTATCCCGCGCGCATCCTGGGCGTGGAGGACAGGCTGGGATCCCTCGAACCGGGCAAGGACGCTACCTTGATCGTGACCGACGGGGATCCGCTCGAGATCATGACCCGCGTGGAACGGGCCTACATCCAGGGCAGGACGGTCGATATCAATAGCAAGCACACGGATCTGTATGACAAGTACCGGACCAGGCTGGAACAGGTAAAGTGACGGAAGGTTATTTGATCGAGCATCTCCATGTCCTATTCCATCCTGCTTAGCGGTTGCGGCGGTGCCGGTAAGTTCGTAGCCCACGTGGCCGAACAAAGCGGCCGCGCCCGGGTGACCACCCTGTATGACCCGGTCGAAGAGAAGCTCGCCACGGCCGGATCGCTGTACCCCGATGCCGTAACGGGCGACGATTTGAGGTCATTGATCCTGGATACGAGGCCGGACATCGTCGCCGTGGCCGGACCGGACCATCTGCACGCCGATCAAACCATCATGGCCCTGGAACTCGGCGCCCACGCTCTCGTGGAAAAACCGCTGGCAACGACCGTCGCCGACGCCCGGCGCATCATCGATGCCGCCGACCGGACGGGGCTGACCGTGATGACGGATCATACCATCCGGTACATGTATCCCTGGCGGGAAATGTCTCTGGCGGCACGGTCCGGCAAAATCGGAGACATCTTCTTCATCCAGGGTGACTACATCCACGACATGTGGTCTATCTACCATCCTGGCGGGGGTGGACACACGCCGTGGCGGATCGACCAGCAGAACCCGCAGAACATCCTTCTTGGCGGAGGCTGCCATCCCATTGACAACATGCTGTCCACCGTCGAATCGCCCGTCGTGGAGGTCTTCGCCTACAGCAGCAAGCAGTGCGTGCCCGAGTTTCCGTCGGATGACTGCTATATCGTCATGTTGAAATTTGAAAACGGGGTACTTGGAAAGGTGTTTGTCACCAGCGGTTGCTCGGGAGAAGGCATGGGAGGCGGCCTGCTGGCCGTTTACGGCACCAAAGGGACCCTCTGGAATGGAAAGCTGCATCGGAGGGGCGAGGAACCGGTCACGCTACCCAACGCCTCGGGCGATGCCGCCGTGGGCGGCCATGGCTGGGGTCGTTCCGTCATCGACTTCCTGGATACGCTCGACGGGAAAATGGAAAACCCGATCCCTGCCCGCGTCGGCGCCCGCGTCGTGGCTGTTTGCGAGGCCGGGCTGGAATCCATCCGTACCGGCCTGCCGCAGAAACCTGAATGGCCTTGACGGCTCGTCCCTCTGACACGGAAGCCTATCCGGACCGAAATCCCCTGAAGAACGCCATGCTCTGCTCTACGGCGTCGCTTAATCCGGCCTTGCGATAGACCTTAACCGAAGCGAAATGCGGATACCCGATGCGTTCCAGGGCCTCGAGTACACCCGCGAAGTCTATCGTGCCGGTTCCCGGCAATCCACCTTGGCTTTCGCAGAGATGCACGTGTCTGAGCTCGGCACCGCAGTCGTAAATGGGCTGAATGAGCGATGTCTCTTCGATATTCATGTGGATCGTATCGACCATGGGACGCAAGGCGCTCGATCCGGTGGCCCGGATCAGGTCCCGGACTTCCCCCACGCTGTGGTTGAAACCCACCTGCAAATGGTTTACAGGCTCGATCACGATGTCGACATCCCTCGCTTCGGCTTCCCGTCCCAAGTGTTGAAGACAGGAGACTATCCGGCGGTTGGCCACAACGGGATCCGGTTCATCGGAACGCAGACCCTGCAACAGACCGACCACCAGGATGGCGCTGAACCGGTCCGCGGTCTCCAGGTTTTCCAGTAGCCGCGCGACGGTCCGTTCGCGGATGGATTCGTCCGGTGTGCTGAGGCAGAGTCCTTCCTCGTAGGCCGCGCCCGTGAGGAGCGAAACAACCCGCAGGTCGTTTCCACGGGCGGCGCTTTCGATTTCATCAAGGTTGCCGACCAGTTCCGTGGTGAGGTTCAGCTCCACGCCGGCGTATCCGCTGGATCGAATAAAACGGAAGGTTTCGTCAATACTGCCGCCCCACCGCGACGGCGGTTCGATAAGTATGAAGCTGAGACGTTCCAAAATACGGACCTTTATGGATATTCTACGCGGTACTGTGAGTGTCGGCGCTCAATGGGACTCCATTACCCCCGTCCTGTATCCTTACTGGATTCACCGGGATCAATATATCGTGTTGCCCGACGGACTGAATAGATGTTTCTTAGGTGAGTTCCGAACGAGTTTTCGAACCTGGACACCCCATGGAAAATGATCTCGGCGTACTCTCCATCCTGCCTCCGGTCCTGGCCATCGTCCTGGCCTTCGCAACCCGGAACGCCATCTATTCCCTGGCGGTGGCGTGCCTGGTGGGTGTCCTGATCTCGGGACAGGGTCCCCTGGGCTTTTCCCAACTGATGATCAACGCCCTGGGAAATACCAGCTTTTCCTGGGTATTCCTCCTCGAGATCTGCATCGGCATACTGATCGCCTTCTTCATTAGAACCGGCGCCATCCAGGCCTTTACCCAGTTCGTGGCATACCGGCGGCTGTCCCGCAAGGGTGTTCAACTGTGGACGTGGGTCCTGGGCATGTTCGTCTTCTTCAGCGACTATTTCAGCCCGCTCTTCGTCGGCACCACGATGAGAAGCCTGACCGACAAGGCCCGGATCTCCAGGGAGAAGCTGGCCTATATCGCCGACTCCACCTCGGCCCCGGTCTCGGTTATTATGCCGGTCACGGGCTGGGCGATCTACATCTCGGGACTCACCATCGGAATGGGTCCCATCATGGACGCCAGCGACGCCATGAACGTGTTCATCCGGTCCATCCCCTACAATTTCTACGCCGTGTCAGCGGTGCTGATGGTCGGGATGTTTGGCGCTGGACTGATCCCCGAATTCGGACCCATGAAATCCGCGGAACGCAGAGCGATGGACGAAGGCAAGGTACTCAGGGACGGCGCCGTGCCGCTCATCGGGCGGGAACTGACCGATACCCCCATGTTTCCGGAAATAAGGCCCCACCTGTTCCTGAACTTCTTCCTGCCGGTCATCCTGATCATCGTCATCGTCTTGGCTTCTTTTATACTGACAGGGTCCGCCAAGACGCTGGAAGCCTACCTCTTTGTCGTTATCTTCCTCGGAATATCCATACGCATACAGGGGATTCGGTTGAACGACATCATGGACACGGCGATGACGGGCATCAAGGGCATCATGCCGGCCATCATGATCCTGGCCTTCGCCTATACCATCAACCAGCTGAGCAAGGACATGGGCACGGCCGACTACATGGTATTCGTATCCCGTGATTTCCTCACCCCGTCCATGTTACCGTTGTGCACCTATCTGCTGGCGGCCGTGATGGCCTTTTCCACGGGCACTTCCTGGGGTACCTTCGCCATCATGATGCCGATCGCCGTACCCGTGGCCCTGAACTATTCAGGGGACGTCCTGACCGACCTTGTATACGCGACCATCGCCGCCGTGGCCGGGGGCGGCGTCTTCGGTGATCACTGTTCGCCGCTATCCGACACCTCCATTCTCGCCTCCACGGGCGCGGCGTCGGATCATATGGACCATGTCAGGACACAGATTCCTTACGCGCTGATTCCCGCTGTGCTGACAGGTGGTATCTACCTCGTCATGGGTCTGACCGTGTGGGCCTGATTCCGTTTCAGGAATCTTCGATGCCGACCATCGTTTTCCAACGTATCCAGTCCCTCAGGGCGGTCCTCATCGGGGCCGCGCTATCGATATTCATCGGCTTTACGGGTGAATACAGCGCCAACCGGATCGGTTACGAACCGGCGGCAACCCATCTTCCCCCGGTGTTCCTCTTCCCCTTCTTGTTCTGCGTTCTGCTTCCCAATACCCTGGTCGCGAGATTCCGTCCAGCTTCTGCGCTCTCCTTCTACGAAATGATCGTCATCTTCGCCATGGGGTGGATCGCATCCACCGTGCCCGACCAGGCCATGACGAAGTACCTGCTCACCGTGATCACCGCGCCGTTTTACTTCGCCTCCCCGGAAAACAGCTGGGAATCGATCTTCTTCCCCCATTTGCCCGACTGGCTGGTCCTCAGCGACCGGGCGGCGGCGAGGGTGTTCTACGAGGGACTCCAGTCCGGGCAGTCGATCCCCTGGGGCGCGTGGCTGTCTCCCCTGTTCTGGTGGGGTTCTTTCATTCTCGTCCTGCTTTTCGTAGGCGCGTGCATCGTCGTCATGCTCCGAAAGCAGTGGGTCGAACACGAACGCCTCCAGTTTCCCCTGGGCGAAGTCGGCCTGCACCTGATCTCGCTGGGTGGAGCCAAGGAAGACGGCATCAGCCGATGGACCCTGACCGGCGCGGCGGTCATGTCGCTTTTCATGGTCTGGAACATCATCTCTTTCTGGGGCGTGTGGCCCCCGATCCCGATCATGGCCGAACATTCCCAGCCTCTTACCCTTGATCCCGCCTTTCCCGCGCTCACTTTTCAAATGAACGTGTTCGTCTTCTGCCTGCTGATCTTCGTTAACCGGGACGTACTGCTCAGCATGTGGTTCTTCCTGGTCTTTTACGTACTGCAGGAGGGTACGCTCAACCGTGTCGGCATCGGATCCACCTCCGGAACCATCATCCACGGGGGCCTGGTCGGCATTCAATCCATCGCGGGCCTGGTGACCTTCGTCCTCTTTGGCCTGTGGATGGCGCGGAGGCATCTCAAGGAAGTGTGGCGGCACGCCCTGGGCCGGACCGGACGGCTGGATGACGACGAGGAGCTGTTCTCCTACCGGACCGCCGTCTTCGGATTCCTGCTGGGAATGTTCTTTATCGTGTGCTGGCTGTACGCCGCCGGCCTGTCCCTTCCGATCATGGCGCTGTTCATCACGCTCCTCTTCATCTTCTACATCGCCATGGCGCGCGTGGTGGCGGAAACGGGCGTGGTGACGCTCGATCTGCCCATCAACAGCCACCAGTTCTCCATCGCCATCGTCGGTTCCTCCCAGATCAGCCACGGCGATTTGACCACGCTGGGCATGGCCAACGGGTTCGCGCGCAACTGGCGGACCTTCACCATGATCGGCACGTCCCACGTCGCCTGGCTGAAATCCCACTGGCGGCAGCGAATCCAGGCGCGGCCCGATCACGAACCTAAAACCGGAGTTTCAAGTAGCCGGCCCTCCGCAAAACACCTTTTCGCCAGCGTGGCCGCCGCGTTCTGCCTGAGCGCCGTGGCTTCCATCGGATATCTGATCTACGCCGGAAACACCTACGGCGCACAGAACCTCCGGACCGACCTGGGCACCACGAGGGGCAACCAATTCTACGACCTGATCGTGACATGGGTCAACAACGCGACCCAGATCAGCGATCTCGAAATCATGTTTTTCGGGAGCGGTGTCGTAATGATGTTCGTGCTCCTGGCTGGAAGGTTTCTCCTGCCGTGGTGGCCCCTGCATCCCGTAGGCATGGTGGTCGTCATGTCCGCCCCGGTGCGAAACGCGTTCTTTCCGATTTTCCTGGCCTGGCTGGTCCAGACCATCGTCTTCCGCATCGGCGGTCCGGCGCTTTACCAGAAGGTCCGCCGGATGTTTATTGGTATCCTGCTCGCCTATCTCTTCTGGCAGCTCGTCGCCATGGGGATCGACCTGGCCTGGTTCCCGGACCGGCCTCATCGCTGGGAGTCCTATTGAATCGAAGACTGTCCCCTGGAGTCTGGCTTCTGAGCTCCACCAGTCTATCTTTCAATTGCTGTTTATCCGTGTAGCGTGGTCACTTTCGGGTCCGCACATCGCCTGCAGTTTTCTTCATGGAGGATTTGACGCATGCAGTTCATCATGTTCACCAAGCATCTGGAAGGACGCTCGCTGCGGGAAATCGCCGAAGCATTGAATAGCGTGGGCGTATCCGGCGCCGATCTCTGCGTGCGCGAAGGATATCCCGTGAATCCGGAAAACATAGACAGGGCGCTGCCGGAAGCCGTAAAGGTACTTTCCGGCGAGGGGTTGTCCATACCCCTTGTCACCGCGCCGGGCGATTTCAATACTACATCCCTCGATTACGTGGAAAGGTACTACCAGGCATGCGGGAAAAACGGCGTGAAACACATCAAGCTGGGATACTGGCACTGGTCGCCGGGAACGGATTACTGGGTCGAACTGGACCGGGTGCGCAAGGAACTGGACGGTTTCCAGCGCCTATCGGAAAAAACGGGTGTCAAAACGGTCGTGCACAACCATTCCGGCCACTCCATGGGCCTGAATTCGTCTTCCGTCATGCACGTGGTCAAGGGATTCAACCCTGAGCACGTCGGCGTGTTCGCGGACGTGGGACACCTGTCCATCTGCGGAGAGCCGATCGACATGGCCCTCAATATCGTCAGGGAATACCTGGCCGTCATGTCCTTCAAGGACCTGGTGAGAGTATCCAACGTACGGGACGGCCAAAGACAGTGGGGAGTTGACGTGGTCCGGCTGGGCACGGGCTTCGGGGACTGGACCACTGCGCTGGCCACGCTGAAGGCCCAGGGATTCGATGGGCCCGTCAGCATGCACAGCGAATACGGGGGAGAGCCCGTGGATTCGGTCGTTGATCTCGCCCGGACGGACCTGCGCTTCATCCGGAACCTGATGGACCGCATGTAGTATTTCCCGGAAAACTCCAGAATGGTGCCTGCTAGGATTGTGCCTGTAGGTTGCTCGAACTAAACCAGTACCATTCGACCGGTCCTACCAGCCCCAGATCTGGTTCCAAGCTTCCATCCAGTCCCTGCCTTCGCTGAGGACGGTCAGGGAATCGGGAAATGTAACACCCGGTCTGCCCTTGTAGTGTGCCGCGTTATCCACGGTGTCCAGTTCAATGGTGATCTTCGTGGGCGCCGTCGGCACGTAGGGTTTGATGTCCGGTACTTCCTGTAGAGCCCGCCGCGTGCCCTCCTCGATCATCTTTCTTGCCTTAACGGGTGGAATCTGCCTGGCCGAATATCGCGAAAGACCCCGTTTGACGGCCACGATCGGCAGGTTTTCTCCCAGTAGCTCCCGGGATTCCCGGCATACGGCCTCGTCGCCGGTGACCATCAGCACGGAACAGTCATAGTGACCGCAGAGGGCTGCGTTGATGCCGACTTCGCCCACCAGGTCGTCATTGAATCGCAGGCTGCGCCAACCCGTGGTAGAAATCGTATGGCACATCACCCCGTCCGGCGTGTTCGCCCGGGCATGCATGCCGATGAACACCGCAGCGTCGCAGCCCGTCTCGAACATCTCTGTGTATCGTGACCACGGATGCTTGGCGACCCATTCGCAGCCGGGATCGAGCAACTCGGGTATCAGCGAGTTGAAAGTCCAGTCTCCACCAGCTCCGTGGCAGTCGACCACCACGATCTCCTCGGCCCCCGCGGCACGAGCGCCCCGTACGGCAGCGTTGATCTCCTCGGTGTATAGCCGACGGCCCTCCTCGTACATGGGCTTTCCGCCCGTCACCTGGTCCCAGGCCACGATGCCGCTTACCCCTTCCATGTCCGTCAAGATCAGTATGCGCATATTTATCCTCGCTTTGTTTTGAGTAGTTACACCGCTTACCGTGGAGTCGTCACTCGTGAGAGACCGTCATTCGAAAAGAGCATGCTTCGATGCCGGTACGATGCCCGCTTCCCCGGCCCGGGCGTAAAGATCGCGTATCGCCGCTTCACCGTCGTCACCGTATTGCAGCGAGTACTGATTGACGTACAGATCGATATGCTGCTGCATCACCGCTTCATCCATTTCCTGCGCGTAGCGACGTATGTAGGGCCATGCCTCCCCGGGATGGGCGTAGGCGTATTCGATACTCGCGCGGATCGATCGTTCCAGTCGCGCGTGCAATGCTTTACCCAGGTCCCTCCTCGCGAGTATGCCGCCAAGGGGAATGGGATGTCCGGTTTCATCCTCCCACCAGGCTCCGAGGTCAATCACCTTCGACAGTCCGTATTCGGCGAAGGTGAACCGGCTTTCGTGGATGATCACGCCGGCATCGACTTCTCCGCTGCTGCAGGCCGGCATGATCTCGTCGAAGGGCAGGTAGACCAGTTGATCCAGCGTAGGATCGAACAGTCCGAGCAGCAGGGCAGCGGTGGTCAGGCGGCCGGGTAACGCGATTTTCCTGCCCTTCAGCCCGTCCGGAGACAACGGTTTCCTCGCAACGACCAGGGGCCCGCATCCCCTTCCCAGGGCGCCGCCGGCACGAAGAAGAACGTAATGGTCCCGCAAGTAACCCAGGGCGTGGAAGGAGATCTTGGTCAGGTCCAGTTTGCGTTCCATGGCCAGGGTATTCAGGGTTTCGATGTCCTCGAGCACTTCCCGGCATGGGGGTGATTCTGGTATACGGCCCTGGGTCAGGGCGAAGAAGATAAACGTATCGTTGGGGCACGGCGAGTACCCCAGGGACAAGGCGTTCATGTACCCACCTGTCTGCGTGCGGATCCAGTGTGCTCGCGTCGCATCAATGAACCCCCTCGTTCGACGATCAGTTCGACCGCCTGCTGGCAGCGACGGATAGCCAGGGGAAGATCCCATTGCGAAAGGTCCCGGTCCACCACCCGGTTGCTGATGCCGCGTATCTCCACGAAGGGTACTTCGTTGATCCTGGCAACATGGGCGGCCGCCGCGCCCTCCATGTTCTCGCAGATCCCGTCGTAACGGACTGCCAGTTCATCGCCCAGGGACTTAATGCCGCTGCATAGCTGTACGGTTACGAATGGACCGGCCTCAATCCCGTGCGCGTCTTCCCCTTCCAGCCCGGATTCCAGGGACTGGTGGATCTTTTCGACCAGTGTGGAATCGAGGGGTATCCTGTTGTACAGGGGTTTCCGAAGCGTCCTCCCCCGGGAATCGACCTGGCCGGGGATCATGGGAATACCCAGACGCTCCATGTCCAGCCATCCTTCCGGCGTCATGACGCCCGTATCGCCGTAGCATTCCTCCGTGGCGATGGCGAGGTCGCCCGTGGTCATACCAGACTTTTCGTAGGCGCCGCCTACACCGAATTGCAGGATCATGGCTGGCGCGTGGCGGATCAGCGCCAGGGTCAGGGCCGCCGCCGTGTTGACCTGTCCCACGCCTCCCTCGACCAGGATCACACTCTTCCCCGACAACGTACCGTGGTGCCACGGCCGGCCATGGGGATGGTCCGATCCGGAGATCTCCATCCTTGCACGAATCCGTTCCTGTTCCATTTTCGTCGCGGATATCAGCAGGAAATCCAGTTTCATGGGAACTCACCGGCCAGTCCGGGCTTCAGGAAAGCACGCTACCGTCCTTCATCGCTCGACATCAACCCAACTGCCCGTTTCGTGAGATCGGACCGCCGCGTCGATTACGAGTTGGGCCGCCAGGCCGTCCCGGAAGGTGGGCGCTTCATCCTCATCCCGTCGGATATTGTTCAGGAACGTCGTGACGATGGTGTCATCACTGGGTGTTCCAGGGATCTCAACGGGGGTGTATGCCGCCTCCGACGACCGTTCCATCAGGCGCCCGTCTCCGTCCATCTGCCAGAAATAGGAAGTCCGCTCGCAATCGACGCGCAAGGACGTTTCCTGGTGCAACCTGCTGGCTCGGATCGACCCGAACGCGCCGTTTTCAAATCGTAGCATCAACTGGCAGACGTCATCGTTTTCCACGCGCCCGGTCTGACGGGAGGTCTCCAGCGCACCTTTTTCATGCATCCTGCACAGTTCGCCGAAATGTTCCCATGCGGTCAGCAAGGGACGATGCGTAACGAACTGTGCCAGTTCGGCGTTTACCTGCGAGATCTCGCCGACCAGCCACCTGGCCGCATCGATCATGTACACCCCGAGGTCGCCAAGGGCGCCGGTTCCCGCCTCGGCCAGTTTGAACCGCCAGGTGAGCGGGAAGTCCGGTTGCCGGGCCCAGTCGAAGGACCAGTGGGCGTCGAAGGCGTGGATGCTTCCGGCCTTTCCCTCGCGCAGCAATCGGAAAAGGAGCCGAAGGGCAGGGAACAGGCGAATTCCCGATTGCACACCGGTTTTTACATCGGATCGCTCGGCGGCGGTCCACATCTCCTGTGCCTGCATCCCGTCCAGGGCGAGCGGCTTTTCGCAGAACACGGACTTGCCGGCCGCCATGGCCGCCATGGCCATCGGATGATGCAGGTGGTGCGGCGTGGTGATGCCGACCGCGTCGATGTCATCGCGGTCCAGCAGTTCGTCCGTGTTTCGGCATACATGGGGAATGTTGAATTGTGTCGCCAGTTTCAGGGCGCTTCCCGGGCGTCGACTGCTGACCGCGGTCAGTGTGGCTTCATTTCGCCACGCCTCGGCGTGGGCATAGGCGATGTGACCGGCGCCGATCATTCCGATGCGAACGGAGTCGTTCATGGTGAAAACCCGCCGGTAAGATCAGGTGGACGCCGAACCCGCGTCCGCCTCCACCAGGCCGCCCTGCCGGAGCAGCGCTTCCGTGGTCGGTTCCCGGCCGCGGAAATTCTTGAAGACATCCATGGGATGCCTGCTGCCGCCGAGGGCAAGGATGGTATCGCGGAACCTGCGGCCCAGCCGCCGTATCTCTCCGTCGTCGTCCAGCCCCGCTTCCTCGAAGGCGGAGAAGGCGTCCGCGCTCAACACTTCCGACCACTTGTAGCTGTAGTACCCCGCGGCATAGCCCCCCGCGAAAATATGGGAGAATGAACAGTAGAACCTGTCTACTTCCAGCGAAGGCAGGATCAGCGTCTCCGCGTCGATCCGCCGCTGTACGTCCAGTATAGTCTCCTGTCCCGCGGGATCGAAGCGCTGGTGGAGTTCCATGTCGAGCAGGCCGAAGTTCACCTGCCTGAGCGTGTTGCTGCCTTCCCGAAAGGTCCGCGCGCCAAGCAACCGGTCGATGGTTTCATCGGGGAGTGGTTCGTCCGTCTCGTAGTGCCGGGCCAGAACTTTGAGCGTATCCCGGTCGTAACACCAGTTTTCCATGAACTGGCTGGCGATTTCCACCGCGTCCCATTCCACGTTGGAAATGCCGGATGCCATGCCATAATCGATGGTGGTAAGCATGTGCTGTAGGGCATGCCCAAACTCGTGAAACAGCGTTTCCACTTCCCGGAACGTCATGAGGGATGGTTTACCGCCGACGGGCTTGCCCTGGTTGCAGATCATGTAGGCCACGGGCAGCCGGGCGGCCTGTCCGGAAGGCGCCATGACCGCGCTCCGGCCCACGAGCGTATCCATCCACGCTCCGCCCTGTTTCTCCTCCGGACGGCTGTACGGATCCAGGTAGAAGGCCGCCATTTGTTCGTTCCGGTCGTTGTATACCCGGAAAAACTGCACGTCTTCATGCCAGACGGGCACCGCGGCGGTGGTCTCCTCCAGGCGCACGCCGAAAAGCCGTTCCGTAAGTTCGAACAAACCGCGCAATACACGGGGCAGGGGGAAATAGGGTCTCAGCTCTTCATCCTTCAGATCGTAGCGCGCCTCGCGAAGCCGTTCCGACCAGTAGGGGACGTCCCAGTGCTTCAGGTCGTCGCCTTTCTCCGTGCCCGCCAACGCCTTCAGCGCCTCCATGTCCCCTTCTGCCGCGGCTCGGCTCGCCGTGCTCAATTCGTTGAGCAGGTCCCTCACCGATCCCGCGTCGGTCGCCATTTTCCGACTCAGGCTCAACTCCGCGAACGTATCGAATCCCAGCAGCCTGGCCTTGTCTATCCTCAGACCGATGATCTCCGCGGCCACGGCGGTGTTGTCCCACTGTCCGTCAGACGCCTTGGAAATGTAAGCACGGTACATTTTCTCCCGCAGGTTCCTCCGCTTGCCGTGCTGCATGAATGGCATGAAACTCGGATAGTCCAGGGTGAGCACCCAGGGTCCATCCGATGCGGTAGCCTGCTCATGCCCCTCCTGCCTGGCCGTATCGGCGGCCAGTTCGAGCAGCGTGGCGGGAAGTCCATCGACCTCATCGGACTCTGCAAGCGTGATTTTGAAGGCCTTCGTGGCGTCCAGCACGTTGTTCGAGAACTTCGTACTCAGTTCCGCCAGCCGCTGGCTGATCTCGTTGTAACGTTCCCGGTCCTCGTCATCCAGCCCCACGCCATTCAACTCGGCCTCGTGTATGGCCGACTCCAGAATGCGTTGCCGGGCATGATCGAAGTGTTTGGCCTCGTCGCTGTCCCTGAGAGCGCAATAGGCCTGGTACAGGGGCTTGCTCTGACCGAATCGATTGCTGTACTTGACCACTTCCGCCAGCAGGGGATCGTAGACGGCCCGCAGTTCGGCAGAGTTCTTGACCCCGTGCAGGTGGGAAACGATGCCCCAGGTGCGGCCCAGTTCGTCTTCGATTTTCTCGAGCGGATCCATCAGTTCCCGCCAGGAACGGGGAGCCGTCTCCTCCAGTTGGACCAGGTCCCGCTCGCAACGATCGAGCACGTCACGGATCCCCGGTTCGATATGATGGGTCTGGATCTGGTCGAAAGGCGGCAGATCGTCCCAGTTTAACAGCGGATTGTTTTCCATTTTTGATCGCCTTGCCTTTTTGGTGCTTACGTTTATCTTGGGGTACGATCACCGGCTGATTGCCTTACGAGGTCCGTAGCAAATTACGCTGTGCCATGGCTGAAATCAACCACTCATTTCCTGCCGGATTGGAACGGATTGCATGACTGAAAAGCGATTCAAACGACGGCTGCAACGGTACCCCGCGGTGAGCGACCTGCAGAGACTGACCCGCAAAAGGCTGCCCCACATCGCCTGGGAATACCTGGACTGCGGCACCGGCGACGAACGGGCGGTGGCGAGGAACCTGGAACGCATGGCGGAAGTCACGCTCGCCCCGGTTTTCATGAAGGGCGACCTGAAACCCGATCTGACCACGACGCTGTTCGGCCGGACCTACAGCGTGCCTTTCGGCGTAGCCCCCGTGGGACTGACCGGGCTCATGTGGCCCCGCGCCGAGCTCATACTGGCCGCCACGGCTTCAAAACACCGCTTTCCTTTCTGCCTGAGCACGGTGGCCACGCAATCGCCTGAAACCGTCGGCCCCGTCGTGGGTGACATGGGCTGGTTCCAGCTCTATCCGCCCAGGCGGCGGGAATTGCGGGACGATCTGTTGAAGCGCGCCATGGCAGCCGGCTTCCATACGCTCGTGGTAACGGCGGACGTGCCCGCGGGAAGCCGCAGGGAAAGGACCAGCCGCGCCGGACTCGAGACGCCCCCGCGGATCACGGCTCGATTCGTGTACGAAGCGCTGAAGCATCCCACGTGGACGATTCAGACCCTGCTTGCCGGCCTACCCCGGCTTCGGGCCATCGAACAGTACGCCGAGTCGAAGCAGATGGGAGAGGTGGCAAGCTACGTGGGCAGGGAACTGGGCGGTTCCCTCACGTGGGATTACATCCGCGAGGTCCGCGATCTCTGGGACGGACCGGTCGTCGTCAAGGGCATTCTTCATCCCGATGATGCGGAGCAGGCGGTACAGATGGGCGTGGACGGCATCCAGGTCTCGAATCACGGCGCACGCCAGTTTGACGGGACCCTAGCCGCCATCGACGCGCTGCCTCCCATCGTCCGCCAGGTAAACGGACGCGCGCGCATCCTGTTCGACAGCGGGGTGCGTACCGGTTTGGATATAATCCGCGCCCTCTCGCTGGGCGCGGATTTCGTGCTGCTCGGCCGCGCCTTCATGTTCGGCGTGGGGGCCTTCGGAAAAACAGGCGGCGATCACGCCTTCGAGATCCTCAAGGCCGACCTCGAAACCAACATGATCAACCTCGGTTGCGCCAGGCTGGACGAGATCCCTTCCCCGGTCCACCCTGAATCCCCTTAGCACGATATTGAACGGTAAAACGCCGCTCGACCTGACACCTTTTTTGGACACCTGACACCTTTCCGGGCCACCTGCCACCGTCCGCCGCCAGTCATCCAGCCGCCTCCCCACGCACTTCCCGCTTCGTTCTGCGCGAGTAATACAGGCTGTAAAACCCCAGCCCGGCGGAAAAGACCGTCCCGATAATCGACAGCAGCAACATGCCACCCAATTCGAAGAGGTATCCCGTCACCAGGCTGGCGGAACTCGCCGCCAGCGCGATGAACGTCTCGTTGACGCCCTGAACGCGTCCCCGTTCCAGGGGAGCGAGCGCATTGGACAGAAGGGAAGAGCCGGCAATGAAACAGAAGTTCCATCCCAGGCCCAGGAGGAAGAGCGCGATCGCCAGGGGAATGAACCGGGGTGAAATCGGCGCAATAACGCAGGATATGACGAGGATGACCATACCGGCCTTGATCACCTCGTGCTGCCCCCACCGCATGATCAGTCGTCCCGTAATGCCGGAAACCCCGAACATGCCGATGGCGTGGGCCATGATGACCCAGGAGATCAGCCAGGTGCCGTGGTTGTTATGGTTCATGTGCAGGGGCGTGATCACCATGAGCAGCGTCATCACGAACTGGCCGAGAACCATGGCCGCGATCCCGTACCGGACGTGTCCGTTGCGAAGGATTTCCCGTACGGGACGGGCCTTAGTGTCGTCGATATCCGATATGGCGGAGGATTTGATGCTCCGGGCGAGGACCAGCGGGTCGGGGCGTATAAGGAAGACGGTTAGCAGGATCGCCGCCACGCTCAGTCCCGCGCCGATGGCGAAGGGTCCCGCCATGGGCGGATAACCGTACTGTGCGATCCATATTCCAGCTGGCGCCACCATCATGGCGCCGCCGATAGCGCTGATGGTGCCGGCGGAAACGATTCTGCCGATGATGCGCGCCCGTTCGGATTCGGGATAGATTTCAGCGCCGATGAACCGCGCCTGCTCGCTGGAACTGCGCGCCATGCCGGCGAAAAAGGATGCGATGCAGAATCCGGGAAAGGAGTGGACAGCCACGCTGAGGAAACTCGTCACGGCGGCGACTAAAGACGACAGGTAGCCGGCTGTCAGACCGACCCTGCGTCCCTGGCGGTCCATGAGCCAGCCGAAGGGGAAGGCGCTCAGCGAACGGGCGAGAAAGGCGATGGTCATGGGCACGCCCGTCATGCGATCGCTTTCGGCCAGTTGCGCCGCCAGGATGGGTACCACGGTAAAGGCCGCGACCTGCGTCGCTCCGAAGAGGGCCTGGGTGACGAAAAGGGTGTGGGTGATTCGGCTGCGGACCGCCTGAAGCTGTTCCGGTTCCATTATGCTTCCGCGGATCCGCCCTCATGCCGGCAGGCCGCGTTTCTAAACCCTCCATCATTCCCGGATCTCAGATGACTTCCAGTTCGTCCCGGTGAGGAAGCGCTGGAAAGGGGTCGCCTGGCAAGGCCTGGTACCAGTAGGCCACCGAAGAGATATCATCCTGGAGCGGCAGGTAAGGACCGCCCTGGGTCCATCCGAGCCTTTGCCGCCATCCCAGCGCCTGGATCGTTACCTTGAGGTCTTCCTCGAACCGCACCGGGTCGGACACGTGCCACCGGTACAGTCCGAACCGCTGCTGGGACTTGTACAGGCCGTCGGGCCGGATGACCTGGGGCATGCCGGCGTACGGGGTGGTAAACTCCTCGTACCGGCCGTCGACGTCGAAGTTGTACGAACCGCAGAAGTAGTCCTCGGTGCCGGTCCCGCAGATCGTTGGGAACTCGTCGTCCCCGTCGATGTAGAACTTGATCTCTCCCTCGCCCCACCATCCGTTGCTGTTGGATCCCCAGGCCATATACGTGCCGACGTAATGGCCGTGTCCCCGCACGCCGTCGAGAATGGTGAACACCTCCTTGTAGGGAAGGGGGTTCACCCGCCGGAAACTCGCGTGGAAGTATCCAATGTCATCGGGGACCTCGGTCAGCGTGTAGTCGATCTGGTAGTATACGCGCATCTTCTCATCGGCGATGTTTTCCAATGTAATACGGCATCGCTTCCGGAAGGGCATCTCCCAGTAGCAGTTGAAGGCGCTGCCCGGGTTCACGCACACGGCCAGCGAAGACACCTGGGCGTATTCACCCCAGCCGCAGGCGAAGAAGTCGCCCACGGGGCACTCTACCGAGGGATGTTCCTCGTCGTCCCAGTAAATCCGGAGGATGGTGAAGCGAAAGTGGCCGGTCGGCGTCATCCAGATATGCTGTATGGCGCCCGACCCGTCGATATCGGCGATCGTTCGGGTTTCGCCGGGTTCGATATCGATGGAAGGGGAGATCTTCCAACCCTGTCCGAGATACCGCGCGTGAATCGCCCCGTTGCCCTCCGTGGCCATGCCGCCCCGGCCCTTTTCGCCGTCCAGGTTTTCCGGCGAAATGGACCGCGTCCGTGCGTGCGACAGCCGCGGCAGGTTTCCCATGTCCATGCCCAGTCCATTGAACATATGCGCATCTCCTCTTGATTAAGTGCTCTCGGCTTCACTATAATATGATTCGTGTCTGCGCTCGCACAGGTATTTTTAGGTGTTCACTCCAGGTGGAACGGAACGTAAACCATGCAACGCGACGCACTATATTATATCGGCGATCCCATGTGTTCCTGGTGCTGGGGATTCAGTCCGGTGCTGGAAGCGGTATCGGAGGTGCTTCCCGATGAAATCCCGATCCGCTACGTCATGGGCGGGCTGGCCAGGGATTCAGAAGAACCCATGGCCGAGGATACCCGGGCCTACGTGCAGTCCCAGTGGCGGCTGGTAGCCGAGCGGACGGGGGCGGCCTTCAACTGGGATTTCTGGACAAATTGCGAGCCCAGGCGATCCACCTATCCGGCCTGCCGGGCGGTCATCGCCGCCGGGATGCAGCGGCCGGACGCGACCGGGGCGATGTTTCACGCCATCCAGCAAGCCTATTACGTTGAAGCCCGAAACCCGGCGGACCCCGAAACGCTGGTGCAGCTCGCCGGGGAAATGAACCTGGATTCGAAGCGCTTCTCCCAAGACCTCGTCTCGACCCATACCGACGCCCTGCTTCGCCAGGACTTCGACCTGCGCCGATCCCTTCACGCCGACAAGTTCCCTACCATGATCCTGGAATATAATGACAACCAGCTTTGGCTGGCTTACGGGTACGAAGAGGAAGATCTGGTGGTGGACCTGCTGACTTCCGCGCTGCTGGCTTGACCTGCTGACTTCCGCGGTGCCGGCCTGCCGGCTATGCGCGGTGCTGTGCTGACGGCAACCCTCGGAACGCTACCACCCCTCGGTCCAGTAAGCGCTAAGCTCCCTCGACCCTAGGATCGATCCACATGTACACGAAGTCGACCACGATGTTGGCGCAAACCACCATCGCAGCCGAAAAAAGCACGACGCCCATGATCATGGGTACGTCGAGACTGAAGACCGACTGCAGGGCCAGGACGCCCAGCCCGGGCAGTGCGAATACGTTTTCGGTGAACACTACGCCACCCATGAGGGCGGCCATGTCGAGACCGAGTACGGTGATGACGGGAATCACCGCGTTTCGCAGTCCGTGCTTGAACAGCACGATGTATTCCGGGATCCCCTTGGCGCGGGCTACGCGTATGTAGTCCGCGTTCAGCACCTCCACCATGTTCGTGTGGACCAGTCGGGCGTAGTAACCCGAAATGACCAGGGCGAGGGTCGCCGCCGGCAGGATGATGTGGGTCCAGCCGGTCCAACCCCCCACCGGAAACAAGCCGGTACGATACGCCAGATAGTACTGCAGCATCCTGGCCAGCCAGAAGACGGGCAGGGATATGGCGACCAGGGACACGATCAGCACCGTACGGTCTATGGCCCGGCCCCTGTACTTCGCCGTGAGAACACCCAGGGGGACGCTCATCAGCATCCACAGGATAACCGCGGTAATGGACAGGGCGAAAGTCACGGGGAACCGCGCCAGTATGGCGTCGAGTACGCGTTCACCCGTCACGAGGGACGTTCCCAGGTCTCCCCGAAGCAGGTTTCCAATGTAGCGACCGTACTGTATGATCAGGGGATCGTCGAAACCCAGTTCCTGGCGGATTCGTTCTATCGTCTCGGCGTCCGCGTTTGCGCCGGCGTATACCCGTACCGGATCGGCCGGCACCGCGTGGACGATCAGGAAGGTAATGACCGTGGTGCCCCACAGTACCACGACCGCCCAGCCGAGACGAAGCAGTATTCTGTTCACCATGGTTGCATTCCGTGATGGTTTCGATCGATGTTCATGGTTCGATCCACATCAACTCATACCTGATGGGCCAGACGGGATTGAGCTTCAGTCCCTTCAGCCATGGTTGCCGCAGCAGGTACATCTGCGGGTAATAGAGAAACACCCAGGGTGCGTCTTCCACGATCAACCGCTCGGCTTCCCGGTAAAGCGCCAGGCGATGATCCCTGTCGATACTGGTAGCCGCTTCCTTCAGCAGTGCGTTGACCCGCTCATTGTCGTAGAACGCCACGTTGTTGCTGTTAACCTCCGTAATCCGGTCGCCGTTCAGCAGCACGTCGAGAAAATTGCTCGGATCCGGGTAGTCCTGGTACCAGCCGAAGGTGGTAAAGGGCACCGTCCCGCGCCTTCCCGCCGCCTCGATGCGCGTGGGGCCCGTCACCGGTCTGATCTCCAGGTCGATTCCGACCCCCGCCAGGTCCTGCTGCACCGCCTGGCCGATCTTGGCCTCCGTACCGCTCTGGGCGACGATCATGAGTTCGGTGGAGAAACCGTCCTCATACCCGGCTTCTGCCAGCAGCTTCCGCGCCTTCTCCGGGTCGTAGTCGTATCCCGCAAGCTGTTCGTTGAATCCCGGCATGCCGGGCGGCAGTACGCCTCGGGCCGGTATGCCCCGGCCGCTGATCAGTTTCACGATGCGTTCCCGGTCGACGGCGTGGTTTATCGCCCTGCGCACGTTTACCCGGTCGAAGGGCGGCATCTCGGTGTTCATGGACAGGTACATGATGGCGTTTAAGGCCTGATGGGCCACCCGCTTGCTGAGCACCGGATCTTTCATCACCCGGATGAAGTCCGCGTCCGGTATCCCCGTCGACGTCACGCTCGCGATATCCAGTTCGCCCCGTTCGAACATCATCATGTGCAGGGTCTCGTCACCGCCCACCATCAGATCGATGGCTTCCAGGCGCACATCTTCCGACCGGTAGTACCCGGGGTTCTTCTCGAGCCGCAACCGCGTGCCTCGCTGCCAATCCGCCAACGTATAGGGTCCCGCACCGACCGGATACCGTCCGAATTCGTCCCCGCGCCGCTCCACCTCCTCGCGGGGAACGGCGTATGCGAAGGGCATGGCGATACAGTAGAGGAAAGGCAGGTCGGGATGGACCAGTTCGATCACGAGGGTTTCCTCGTCGGGCGTGCGCAACCCCGATACATGGTCCGCCTCGCCGTCCTGGTATGCTCTCGCGCCGGCGATGTTGCGGTAGAACCCCTGCCCGGGCGACTTGGTGGCCGGATTCAGGATACGCTCCAGGGAATAGGCGAAGTCGCGGGAATTGACCGGACGGCCGTTTGAAAACCGGATGCCCGGCCGCAGTTTGAAGGTGAAGGTCCGCCCGTCCTCCGAAACCGTCCAGGACCGGGAATGCCAGGGCACCAGGTTCAGGTCGTCGTCGTAATCGATCAAACCATGAAACAGGGTGCGCACCAGGGGCCAGGTCACCACGTCGTAGGCGATGGCCGGATCGAGTGATCGGGGATCCGACGGCACGGCGATCCGCAGGGCGTTCTCCCCGGGATTCAACCGCTGAAGTTCGGGCCCGCCGCCGCAGGACGCGGCAAGGCAAAGAATCACCAGGCATATAAAGTGACCCTGTATGGTACCGATCATCTTCCCTGTCCCTCCTTCACGTAGGGATCCAGCACCTCTTGCAGGCCCTGGCCCAGCAGGTTGAATCCCACCACGGCCACGATAATTGAAACGCCCGGCACCACGGTGAGGTGCGGAGAGACGATGAAGTAAGGCTGCCCTTCCGCGATCATGGTGCCCCACGAAGGCGCGGGCGGCGGCACGCCCACCCCGAGATAGCTTAATCCAGCGTCGAGCAGGATGGTGTTCGCCGTGGCCAGGGATCCAAGCACGATGATCAGGGGAAGCACATTAGGTAGAAGGTGCCGGAACATGATGCGGACATCCGAACAACCGATGGCCCGGGATGACGTGACGAATTCCCGGGTCTTCAGGATCAGGACCTGTCCGCGTATGGTCCGGGCGATCCAGGTCCAGCTGACCAGTCCGATGACGAGGAACACGCTGACCAGTCCCCGTTTCAGCGTGATGTCCAGCCCGTGCCAGTCCAGCGAAACCGGGTGCAGGTGGATCACGCGTCCATCCATCAAGCCGGCGAAGGCGATGGCCAGGAGCAGCCCGGGGATCGTCAACATCACGTCGGTCCCGCGCATGAGTACCGTGTTGACCCAGCCACCGTGGAATCCCGCGAGCATGCCCACGGAGACCCCGGCGCAAACGGCAATGAGCATGGCCACGATACCCACGAAGAGGGAGATACGGGTCCCATGAACCACCCGGGCCAGCACATCGCGTCCAAGCTGGTCCGTACCAAGCAGGAAGCGGTCGCCTGGTGGAATGGGCAACCCGTCGGCGTCCAGGCCTTCAGGCAACTGTCGCATGGGGTCTGGAAGGAAGTCGAGTCCGGTGAGGACCGGCGCGGCTGCCGCTATGATCACCAGGGAAAGCACCAGGCCGCCACCCGCACAGACCATGCGGTTCTTCAGCAAACGCCGGAGAAAGGGCAGGGACGCCTGACCGATCTCTTCCACATCGACACCAGTAGTGGACGATGGAATTACAGTCATTGTGTCACAGAGTCCTTAAGTAGTACACTTGTACTCCCACAGATCCGGATACGAATCGATCAGATCGCGGGGTATTCCAGGCAGATCCCTTTACCCGGTCCGGCCGAGTTGCCGATCGCACGGAGGAGCTGGCGATAAAACCGCTGTTCATCGCCGTCCAGGGAGATCACCGCGTCGTCGTGCCACAAATCGGCCAGGCGCCGCCGGGCTGGCCTCGACAGCATGCGGTAGTCCGATTTCCCGTACATGCCCGGCTGGTTGAGCAGGGAATCATCGGTGAGCGTACCGCCGGTTCCCAAAAAAAACAGGTCGCCCTGCAGCCTGGACCCATTCGGCGCGACCAGCAGATGCCCGGTGGAATTTCGGTCTGTCTTCAACGTGATGGCCACATGCACCCGGGCCGCCTTACCCGCAACGGCGACGTATATTCGGCGCAAGGGAGCATCCAGCAGTGCCGATGCCATCCGGCACGACTGGAAGGCACTCCACCATTTACTCCACTTTCCGCCTTCTGGTGAGGAGATCATCCTCAGGTATACCGGTTCCCCGAAATCGGTGTGGCGGCTCGCCTCCGACATCGTCCGGAAATCGTGATCGGACCGGTGTATTTCCGCGATGGGCGGGTTCAAATTACGTGAGCGAACGGGCAGCGGGCCGGCGGTTCGCACGTCGACGCCGCTATCCATCAAACGAGCCACATCCGCGGCCATGCCCCGGTAGGGCGAAAGGAACACGGACCTGTCGGGCCGATATTTTACGAGCGCACCAGGCAGGGAGTCCAGGGGCTTCTCACTGCCGAATTCACCTCCGCGGACGGCACGGCGCGAACCACCGGGCACTTTGGCGAAGACCACTCCTTCCTGCTGTTCGATGTCCTCCCTGTACCGGTCGTAGTCCTGGAGGCTTCCGATCACCAAACCGTCTATTGGCTTCACAGAGCCTCCTTGCCGTGCAGGGTAAGACGCATGGGCCGGTCCTGCACGATCGAGTCGTAACCCGCCAGCAGCACCTCCATGTGGTCCCGCGCGTCCCGAACGGTGTAACGCGTACTGCCGCCGGTGTCCAGCGCACGGACCAGGTCTTCCAGGGCCGCTCGGGTGAAGTCCGGTCCCGTGGAGGTCAAGAGGGTGGGAGGACCGCTGTGCCACTGCATGGGATCGTCATCGGCGACGCTGAAATCGCCATCCACGATCCGGTTTCTCAAGTGGGTATCGATACCGGGACGTTTTCCGTCCACCCGTCCCGTACCCCTCGTGCCGAAGAGAAAGGCCTGGTTCGGTCCGCCCGCGCCGTGTGACGCGATTCCGTTCCGTCCGGCGGATATCGTGGCCACCCGACCGGACCTGTCCACGAGGGACAGCGTACCGAAGTCGTCCGCGCCATGGGCGGCGTGTTCCGGGAAGAAGTAAGCGCCGCCCTGGCCGAATACTTCGACAATGGGATCGAAACACTGCTGCACCAGGGCCACGGCGTAGGCGCCCACGGTCAGTATCTCCCGCTTGATATCGGGAAACTTCCAGCGTCCCGGCGGTAGAAAACCTGGTTTTCGTTGATCACTCGAAACGGGACGGGGAATCCCCTTTCCGAACAGGATGTCGACATGCATCGCCGTCAATTCACCCAGATATCCCGTTTCAATCATTCTTCTGCTTTGGTTGACAAAATCATTGTAAATGTAACTGGGAAGGATGGTTGTGACGCCTGACCGGTCTACGGAGTCGACCACGGCCTGACATTCCGACCTATTGGCGCCGATGAACTTGTCGATCCAGAGATGCTTCCCGGCGCCTGCCGCCAGCGTGGCGATTTCAGCCCGGCGCTCGATTTCGTGGCCTATACTTACGATATCGACGTCGACTCGGCGCACGGCCGCGTCGATGCCCTCGTGATAGGGCACGCCCAACCGCTCAGCCCAGGATACGTTCAATGGCTTGAGATACGGGTCGATATCCTGGTCGTCCGCGACCCCGACGATCCGGATGCGGGGATGTTCCACGAAGGCGGGAACGAAACTGCTCTGGTGGCTGTGTTTGCTGAAACTGACCAGCAGCACGCCGTAGGTGCTATCGGCCATGGATACTCCGTCTGAACCGTGATCAGTGCGAACATCAAAGATAAAAGCCCCCTGACCGGGTGACAACAAAAACAGGGGCTCAAAGACGGACGTTCTGAATACTTTCGCCTTGTTTCGCCCGTGGAGTGCCGTAGATTAAACCTGACTCCAGAATTTCTCAGTTTCCTCTACATCTACAATTCGCCGCCAGCGAAAGAGGTACGCCATGGATGAAGTCCTGCGCGTGATATCCGATTTCATGTGGGGACCCTGGACGATCGGCGTACTCGCCGTCCTGGGTTTCATGCTCACCGTGGCCAGCCGCGGGGTCCAGTTTCGAAAGTTCAGCACGGCCATCCGACTCGTGATGCGGGGTGCGCTTCGGCGGGACAAGGGCGAGCGGGATGCCGGCGACATATCGCCCTTCCAGGCGCTTACCACCGCCATGGCGGCCACCATCGGCAACGGGAACATCGCGGGGGTGGCGACAGCCATCGCGGTCGGGGGTCCGGGCGCGGCATTCTGGATGGCGGTCATGGCTCCCCTGGGCATGGCGACGAAATATGCTGAAACCGTGCTCGCCCTGAAATATCGGGGAAAGACCCGGGATGGACTCATGCTCGGCGGTCCCATGTCCTATCTGAAGGAAGGTCTGAACCTTCCCACCGTCGGCGCGGTTTTCGCCATCTGCGCCACGCTGGGCGGCCTGGGCGGCGGGAACATCGGCCAGGCGAATTCCATCGCCCTGGTGCTGAACACCCAGTTCCACGTGGCCACGTGGATCACCGGCGTCTTGCTGGCCGCCATCCTGGCCGTGGTCGTGATCGGCGGGATCAAACGTATCGGCCTCGTCGCCGAAAGGCTCGTGCCCACGATGGTGCTCGTCTATGCAGCCAGCGTGGGTTATGTCGTGATCATGCACCTCGGCGCGCTGCCGGCGGCTCTATGGCTGATCGTGGAGAGCGCGTTCACCCCTGTAGCGGCAATTGGGGGATTCGCCGGCGCCACCATCGCCCGGACGATACAGTACGGCATTCGCAGGGGCGTCATCTCCAGCGAAGCCGGCCTCGGCAGCGCGGGGATTGCCCACAGTGCCGCACAGACGAGCAACCCGGTACGGCAGGGGTACATCTCGATGATCGGGGTTTTCATCGACACGATCATCGTGTGCTCCATGACCGCGGTAACCGTAGTCATCTCCGGCGTGTGGAATAACGGCGAAATCAGTTCCGCGCTCGTGGCTTCCGCGCTCAATACGGAGATCCCTTTCGGCGGAGCCATCGTCGCGCTCTGCGCCTTAATGTTCGGATTCACGACGATGACCACCTGGTCTTATTATGCCGAGCAGGGCCTGAGATTCGTTACGGATTCCAGGGGCGTGGTCTGGGGTATCCGGATTGCCTGGTGTGCGGCCGCCTTTTTCGGGGCGGTTTACGAAGCGCGGGTGATCTGGGACCTGGGCGATATCATGGTTGCCTGCATGATGTTTCCCAATCTCGTGGGACTGATCGGTTTGACCCGGGAAATACGCGTGATAACCGTCAACGAGCGGACCGCCGGAGCTGCTTGACGAGGCCGGGTATTTCGGCTATATTGTCGCCGGGTCCAATCGGTGGAAAAAAACCGAACTATTTTCCGTTCCGAGGCCTCTTAATATAGTAGACAGGTTGGTTTTCCAGCTAAAAATGGGATAGAACGCGATGCCTGGGACACTCGACATGGCGCACACGGCGGACGGGATCATCATCGAAAACGTACTGAACGGCTGTCCCGACGAATTCGAATTGCTGGTCAATCGGTACGATCGCGAAATCAAACGAATCGTCGGGTCCATGGTCAGAAACCGACAGGATGAGCAGGATATCCTGCAGGATATCTGGCTTTCCGCCTATCAGCGACTGTCGTCCCTGCGCGACCGCAACCGGTTTCCGCAGTGGCTGCGCGTTATCGCACACAACCGGTGCCTCGCCCATGTGGATGACCGGAAAAACCAGGGAGAAGAGTGGTCAGAGGCCCGGCCTGAGGAACTCGCCTGGCCGGGAGACGAGCACCTGAAGCGGGCGAAAAACCGCAGGGTGCAGAGAGCGGTTGACTCGCTTTCACAGGCGCTCAGGCGAACCGTGGACATGTACTATTTCACAGGTTATTCCTGTTACGAGGTCAGCACGAGGATGAACGTCCCCGTTGGAACCGTAAAACGCAGGCTGTCGGACGCACGAAGCAAGTTGCGGAGCATGTTCAGAAACTGGTCCCAGTACCCGGCCGGGGGAAGCCTGGACCTCAGGCACCTGGTCGTCGCCGCACCGATTTGCACAGGATTCTAAAACTCCAACACGCCGAACGAACCGAGGTCTTCTAAACGAATGTCCCAACCTCCCCACGAACAGAAACAACCCCCGCCCCGAAACGAACGGCAGTCTCAGCCCGACAAGTCGAAAAAGAACCGGTCGATCCTGATCTGGCTCGTCCTCTTCCTTTTTTTCCTGATGGCGGCCCAGTTCCTGCCCAGGCGCGGCGACAGCACCGTAACGGTGTCATACACGCAGTTCCAGCAGTTTCTCGAAACCGATAATATCGAGCAGGTTATCATCACCGAGAAACTGATCACGGGCAGGCTGCGCCAGGACTCGTCGACAATGATCGAGGGCACGAACCAGAGCCTGCGGGAATTCAAGGTATACATCCCCTTCGACGATCCGGAACTGGTGTCCGATCTCATGGCCAGGAACGTCATGGTGACGGCCGAACCGGAGGCCACCAACTGGACCGGTTATCTCATCGCCGCCCTGCCCTGGCTGCTGTTGATCGGGTTCTGGATATTCATCCTGCGCCAGATGCAATCGGGTCAGCGCGGCATGTTTTCCTTCGGCAAGAGCCGAGCGAAAATGATCGTCGAAGACCGGCCCTCCATTACCTTTGCCGACGTGGCCGGTGTGGTGGAAGCCAAGCGCGACCTGCAGGAAATCGTGGAATTCCTGAAGAACCCGGAAAAGTTCCACGCCCTGGGAGGCCGGATTCCCAAGGGCGCCCTGCTGCTGGGACCGCCGGGCACGGGCAAGACGTTGCTGGCCAAGGCCGTGGCGGGCGAAGCGGGCGTGCCGTTCTTCAGCATGAGCGGATCCGACTTCGTCGAGATGTTCGTCGGCGTCGGCGCCTCCCGGGTACGGGACCTCTTCGACCAGGCCCGGCAGAACGCCCCGTGTATCATATTCATCGACGAGATCGACGCCATCGGCCGCCACAGGGGCGCTGGACTGGGCGGTGGGCACGACGAGAGAGAGCAGACCCTGAACCAGCTGCTGGTAGGCCTGGACGGATTCGAGAAAACGGAATCCATCATCGTGATCGGCGCGACGAACCGGCCGGACGTCCTCGATCCCGCACTCCTTCGCCCCGGCCGCTTCGACCGGCACATCGTCGTCGACCGGCCCGATGTCGTGGGTCGGGAAAAAATCCTGAAGATTCACGTGAAGAGCCGCAACATACCGCTTGACGATTCGGTCAAGCTTGATGTACTGGCCAAGGGCGTGCCCGGTATGGTTGGCGCGGACCTTGCCAACATGGTGAACGAGGCGGCGCTTATCGCGGCGAGATACGACCGCGCCTCGGTAACGAACGACGATTTCGAAGAAGCGAAAGAAAAGATGGTGATGGGATCGAAGAGGCACCTGGTGATCAGCGACAAGGAGCGAGAGATCGTGGCCTACCATGAGGCCGGTCACGCCCTCGCCTTCGAACTCATCCCCGAAATCGACCCGCTGCACAAGGTGTCGATCCTGCCGCAGGGCAGGGGCCTGGGGGTGACCATTTCCCTGCCGGAGGAGCGCTACCTCCAATCCCGTTCGTACTGCCTGGGCACGATGGCCGCGGCGCTGGGAGGGCGGGCTGCCGAACTGATCGTGTACGACGAGGTCACTTCCGGCGCGCAGAGCGACATCGAACAGGTAACCCGGATAAGCCGCCACATGGTATGTGACTGGGGGATGAGCGAGGAACTCGGCGCCACGGCGCTGGGCGAAAAGGAACACGAGGTCTTCCTCGGCCGGGATATCGCCCACCAGCCGAATTACAGCGAAACGACCGCCCACCGCATCGACCGGGAGATCCAGCGGTTCGTGGTACAGGCCGGAGATAGAGTGGAAAAACTGCTCAGAGACCACGAGCCCAAGCTTCACACCGTGGCCAAGGCCCTGCTGGAGCGAGATTCGCTCTCCCGGGACGAAGTGGCCAAACTCATCTACGGAGAAGCCGATCCTCGGAATCCCGCGGCGAGCGAAACCACAGAGTCGGCGGAAACCACAGAGTTGGCGGAAACCACAGAGTTGGCGGAAACCTCAGAGCACAGGGCGTCCGCGGACGATGGCCACACTGATGCGAAGGCAGAATCGCAAGACCAACCCGTATCGGAAACGAAACCTGCGGACGGAAACGGAGCGGTAACGGCAGAAACACCGGGACAGGAACCGGTACCCGAGTCCAGTGAGGTCGACGACACCGTAGAATCGCCGAAGGGGAGTTAGGGGCAGGACGTTAGAGGAAGAAAGTTCGCATACAAAAACCAAAAGGGCGGGGAAATCGAATCCCCCGCCCCTTTTTTTTAAATCAGACCGTCAGATGGACCAGGCTGGCACGTTAGATGGACCGGGCCATCACGTCCTTGAGGGTCTGGAGGAAGACCTCGGTTTCCGCTTCCGTACCCGCGGAGACCCTGATCCAGTTGCGGAAGACACGTTGACGCCTGGAACTGATCCAGACGTTGCGGGAGCGCATCTCCCGGACCACCTGCATGGCTGAACGTTTCAGATCGGCCATCACGAAGGTACCCTGGGAAGGGAGGTATTCGATTCCCATCTCTTCGAAAGCGGCGTAACAACGCTTCTTGAAATCCCAAACGGCTTCGCGTGACTTCTGAAGATGCTCGAGGTCGCGCACCGAGGCTGCGCCGGCCACGCTGGCCAGGGCGTTCGGTCCTTCCTGATAGTACTTCCCCATCTCGTCCTGGATCTTCTGCGAGGCGACGCAGTACCCAAGGCGCAGCGAAGCAAGCGCGTAGGCCTTGGAAAAGGTCCTTACCACGGCCACGTTGTCGTACTTGACCGCCAGCGGAATAGCCGAGGGCAGCGGATCCTGTTCCGCAAAATGCAGGTAGGCCTCGTCGATAACCACGATTGCAGACGCGGGGATTTTGTTGATAAAGGCTTCTATCTCACCGGGTTGAAGCAGCGTACCCGTGGGATTGTTCGGGTTGGTGATCACCACCAGCGAAGTTTTGTCGGTCACCCTGGATGCCATGCCATCCAGGTCGTGCTTGTATTCCGGCGTCATCGGCGCCCGCACGATATTGACGTCAACACCGAACATGTCCCCGTAATCGCCGGCGGAACGGGAAACGGAGCCGTACCCGTACTCGGCTTCGATGACTTCTCCGCCTTCACGGCTCAGGTAGGCGAGGCAGAGCAGATCCAGGATGAGACTGGACCCCGGGGTCACCATGTAGGGTCCCGGAGGCGGCCGGAAGAACGAACGCCGCACGCTGTTATCCGTTTCCGGCAATTCCACACCGTCAAAAGTCGACAGGGCCTGCATGAGGTCGGCCATTTCCATGCCGTAACGGTTGACGCCGAACATCCGCTTCGATATGGCCTCGATGGCTCGCGGCGAAGGACCCAGCGGGTTCTCATTCAAACTCATACGAACGAGTCCCGGCTGCACACCGACGCCCCGTATGGCCTCGATCGAGTGCTTGCCACCCGAAATTAACTGCTGCGCCATCGCCAGCCTGTCGGACATGGACAGGGCGACGCCGGCCGTTCCGACAGCGAGCGCGCCTTTCATGAATCCCCGACGTGACCAGGCCCTCTGGAGGGTGTTTGACTCGTGCATATTCAACTCCTTGATTTGCCCGCACATTGAACGATATTGGCCATCAAACGAATATTGCGATCTACATTCCTACAAACCAGCGACCTCATCTCTTCAATATTCCAGGGCCTGCGGTGGCGTTAACACCTTGACAGACCTGCAAACCGGGCGTTAAAATGACCCTGTATGCACGACCTCCTTCTCGATATTTCACACCTGTCCGCCATAATACCCACAGACGACGGTCCCGTCCGGGCCGTACGCGATGTCTCGTTTCAGATCAGGCGGGGCAGAACCCTCGGCGTGGTGGGTGAAAGCGGTTGCGGAAAGAGCATGATGGGGCTTTCCCTCATGCAACTGGTTCCCAGGCCGGGCTTCCTGGAGGGCGAGATCGTGTACCACGACGGCGAGGACGGGTCGATGGTCGAAATACACGCCCTGGACCCCTCCGGTGATGCGATGCGCCGGATACGGGGCCGCAAGATCTCCATGATCTTCCAGGAACCCATGACCGCCCTCAACCCGGTATATACCGTGGGAAACCAGATCGGCGAAGCCCTGCGCCTCCATCACGGCATGGATCGGCGGGCCGCCCGCTCCCGCGCGGTGCAGGCATTGTCCGAAGTCGGCATACCCGGTCCGCTGCAGCGGGTGGACGAATATCCCCACGAACTTTCCGGGGGTATGCGGCAGCGTGCCATGATTGCCATGGCCCTGTCGTGCGGGCCCGAACTGTTGATCGCCGACGAGCCCACCACGGCGCTGGACGTGACCATCCAGGCACAGATCCTCGATCTGCTCAAGGAACTTAAAAACAATCTGAACATGGCCATCGTGATGATCACCCATGACCTGGGCGTCATTGCCGACATGGCCGACGAAATCATGATCATGTACGCGGGACAGGTGGTCGAGACGGGGTCTCCGGAGCAGATTTTCTACCAGGCCGCCCATCCTTACACCCGGGGGCTGCTCGAATCGGCGCCGCGGCTCAATCGCGCGAAGGGATCACTGCTGTCCACGATTCCGGGTACGGTCCCGTCACCGCTCAATCTGCCGGAGGGCTGCGCTTTCGCGCCTCGTTGCCGTTATGCCTCCGAGCAGTGCGTCCTGCCTCCCCCGGTGGAGGAAATCGAGGCTGAACACCGGGTACGTTGCTGGCACACGGACCGCGTAGCACAGGATTCCTGAAATGTCAACTATTCTCGACGTTAGGAACCTGAAGAAACACTTCCCCGTACGCAAGGGGCTCTGGCGCCGCAAAAAAGGCGACGTCCGGGCCGTGGACGGCGTGGACTTCCAGTGCGGCATCGGGGAAACCGTCGGACTGGCTGGAGAGAGCGGGTGCGGCAAGACCACCCTTGGAAGATGTGTGCTGAAAATGATCCCTCCCACGGATGGAGACATTTTCTTCGGAGCGGAGAAGGTCAACCTCAGTCCCCTGGACCGACACGAAATGCGCCCCTACCGGCACCGCATGCAGATGGTGTTCCAGGATCCGAACTCGTCGCTCAATCCGAGGATGACGGTGGGCGATATCGTGGGCGAACCCCTACGGGTGAACCGGTTGGCCCGAGGGTCCGATCTGGAGGACCGCGTGGCCGGCCTGCTGGGTGAAGTCGGCCTGAACGCCGGTGACATGCGTCGCTATCCCCATGCCTTCAGCGGGGGGCAGCGCCAACGTATCGGCATTGCCAGGGCCCTGTCCCTGCGGCCCGAACTGATCATCGCGGACGAACCCGTATCGGCCCTGGACGTGTCCGTGCAGTCCCAGATCCTGAACCTGCTCGCGTCTCTCAAGGACCGTTTGGGCCTGTCCTATGTTTTCATCACGCACGATTTGAGCGTGCTGCAGCACATCAGCGACCGGGTGGCGATCATGTACCTCGGCAGGATCGTGGAAACGGGCCCTTCCGTGCAGGTCTACAACAATCCGCTGCACCCCTATACGGAGGCCCTGATCTCAGCCGTCCCGGTGGCCGATCCAGTGATCCAGAAGAAACGAACGCGCATCTCCCTTCCGGGCGACGTGCCCGATCCCGTGTCACCGCCCAAGGGTTGTCATTTTCATCCGCGGTGCCGGTACGCGACGGACCTGTGCCGGGAAACCGCGCCGCCGCTCAAAACTTACCCCGGAGGCGTCAAGGCGGCGTGCCATTACTGCGACACGCTTTCTCTCCAGGGCATTTGACCAGGCAGGATCAAGACCGATGAGCCGACACACACTCAGCATCCCCATACACTTCCCCCTCGCCGCCCTACTGGGGATGATAGCCTGCACGGGCAGCGAACAAACCGCGATTTCACCTTCTAACAACGACGCGGACCTCTCCCTAATGGAGGCGCCGGTTCTGGCCGCCCGGGTAGAAGCCGGATCCCTGCCGGCCCTGCACGAACGGATCCCCACGAACCCGCTGGTGGCGAAACACGACTACCCGGGATACGAAGGCCCTGGTGTCTACGGCGGGACCTGGCGGCATTTCCACAACGACACCACCCTCGGCCCCTGGAAGATGATCGGCGGATATGTCCCGCTGATCCGGTGGAACCGCGCCACCACGGGCCTCGAGCCCGGCCTGGCCGAATCCTGGGCCTTCAACGAAGACGGCACGGTCCTGACGCTCAAGCTGCGGGAGGGCGTGCGGTGGTCCGACGGCCAGCCCTATACTTCGGCGTCCTTTCGTTTCTGGTACGAACTGTGCCTCGACGAGCGGCAACGGTACGTTCCGCCGGTCTGGTGCCTCGTGGACGGCAAGCCCATGGTGGTCGAGACGCCGGACGACTATACCATCGTCATGCGCTTCGCGGGACCCAACTGGCTGGTGCCCCTGTGGCTGGCGACCGGCTTCTGGTGGAGTGAAGAGTACAACGTGCCGGAACACTACATGCAGCGGTTTCATCCCGACCACAGTGCCGACGTGGACGATTTCGTAGTCTTCGAGAAACTCAACCTGCCCCACCGCAACACGGAACGGCCCTCCCTCTGGCCCTGGACGATCACCCGGATCGAAAAGGGCGGCTTCCGGGTAGTCCTGGAACGCAACCCCTATTACTACGTGGTCGACGACCACGGACGGCAGTTGCCCTACATCGACCAGGTGGTCACCACCCTGGTGCCCGAATCGCAGATCCGCGTCCTGCGGGTGCTGGCCGGCGAGGTGGACTGCCAGTTCCGCGATCTCGAACTCCGTGATTTTTCCCTCTTCATGGAAGGACGGCAACGGGGCGGATACCGGGTAAAGATGTGGAAAAGCGCCTCGGGGGCCGAACCCGCAATCAACCTGAACTGGTCCGACAACGATCCGGTCCTCCGAGGCCTGATCCGGGACCAGCGGTTTCGAAAGGCCCTCGCCGCGGCCATCGACCGCGAGAAGTCCAATGCCGTCGCCTACAAGGGTCTGCTCAAGCCCCAGGGCGCCACCGTGAGCGAGGAAGCCTGGCATTTCCTGGACGAGGAAGGTAAAAAGCTGTTCGACCAGTGGAAGGCAGCCGACGCCGAGTTCGACATGGAAAAGGCGAACCGGCTGCTTGATGAAGTAGGACTCACCCGCCGCGATGCCGAAGGATACCGGCTGCGTCCCGACGGCAAGCGGCTCACCATCGTCATGGACGTGCCCACGGCGGCGCACATCGCCCACGAAAACGACGTCGGCCTGATCGTGGCCGAGGGTTGGCGGGACCTGGGCCTGGACGTAATCATCTACACGCCGCCGGGCGCCGAACTCAAGCTACGACGCGACCTTGGTGAGTTCACGGTGCATCTCCACGGCGAAGCGGAAATGGACCTGTTCACCTATCCCGACTGGGTGTTTCCGACCTCCGGTAAGTATTGGCACCCAAAGGTGGGAAAATGGTACGAAACGGCCGGAGAAAAAGGCGAGGCGCCAACGGGCGTCATGGTCGACCTGCTCGATATATACGACCAAATCAAGCATGAGAAGGACACGGACGCAAGGCACCGGCTGGTTCAGGACGCCGTGCGGATCCATATCGAACACGGTCCTTTTCACCTGGGTACGGTGGGCCGCAGTCCATATCCCGTCATCGTGAAGAACAACTTCCACAACGTACCAGACGAGGGCATTCTCGGACCCTGGGCTATCGCGGGACCGGCGACGAGTTTCCCCGAGCAGTTCTACATCGAGTGATCAACCAATAAGTTGCCCACATGATCCGCTACGTCATACAGCGCTGCCTCCTCGCAATACCGACCCTCCTGGCCATATCGATGATCGGGTTCTTCATCATCCAGCTGCCGGAGGGCGACTTTCTGGACCGGAAGATCCAGGAGCTGGAGGAGATGTACGGCGACAGCAGTTCCATCGCGCGCATCGACGAACTGCGCTCGCGCTATGGCCTGGACGAACCCATGTGGCGGCAATATGTCAACTGGATATCCGGATTCGTCGTTGGCGATTTCGGAGAGTCCTTCGAATACGAACAGGAAGTCAACCAGTTGATCTGGGACCGGCTCGCCTTTACCGTGCTGATTGCCGTGGGCGCCCTGGTGTTCACCTACGCCGTGGCGATCCCAATCGGCATCTACTCGGCCACCCACCAGTACCGTTTATCCGATAACGTGCTCTCCTTCATCAGTTTCATCGGCATGTCCATGCCGGGGTTTCTCCTGGCGCTTGCCCTCATGGTCTTCGTATTCGAAACCTTCAGGGTGCCGCTGTTCGGACTCTTTTCGACCGAGTACGAGGGTGCGCCCTGGACCTGGGACAAACTCGTCGACTTCCTGAAACACCTGTGGATTCCGGTCATCGTGGTGGGCATCAACGGCACCGCCGGCCTGATGCGGATCATGCGCGGTAATCTCCTGGACATCCTGGGACAACCCTTCGTTCAGACAGCCCGGGCCAAGGGCCTCAAGGAATCCGTCGTCGTCATCAAGCACGCGGCGCGCATCGCCATCAATCCGTTGATCACGATCCTGGGCATGAGTCTGCCGAATATCCTCTCCGGGGCCACCATCGTTTCCATCGTCCTGGGCCTGCCGACAGTGGGCCCGCTGCTCCTGCGCAGCCTGGTTACCGAGGACATCTACCTGGCCGGCACCCTGCTCATGATGTTCAGCCTGCTCCTGATCATCGGCAATATCCTGGCCGACATCGCGCTGGCCTGGGCGGACCCGAGGATTCGCTATGACTAGCATGACCACGACCACGGCGGACCGCGTCGAGACGGTCCAGGATACGGGATATCTCAGCTACCGGACGCTGATCTGGCGCAGATTCCGCAAAAACCGGATGGGGCTCGTGGCGGCGGCCATACTGGGGCTCTTCTACTTCGTGGCGCTTTTCGCCGGCTATTTCTCCCCGTTCGACCACAACGACATCCGGATACACGTACGTTACGTACCGCCGCAGGCGGTCCATTTCAACTGGAACGGCCTGTACGTCTACGGCCTGACCTCGCGTCAGAACCCCGAGACCCAGGAACTGGAGTATGAAACGGACCGGAGCCAGGCGTACCCGATCCACTTTTTGTCGCGGGACGGCAAGGGGGATTTCAGGCTGGTCCATTCTGACGGCCCCATGTACCTCCTCGGTACGGATCGCATGGGACGCGACCTGCTTTCACGCATGATCCACGGCGCCCGGGTTTCGCTGACCGTGGGGATCATCGGCGTTTTCCTCAGCCTGATCCTCGGTTCCGTCCTCGGCACGCTGTCAGGTTACTTCGGCGGATGGATCGACCACGCCCTCCAACGCGTCGTCGAAATCCTGGCGTCCTTTCCGCCGATCCCGCTGTGGATGGCCCTCGGGGCTGCGCTTCCGGCCGGGTGGACGAGCGTCGAAACGTACCTGGGCATCACGATCATCCTGTCGATTATCAGTTGGGGCGGCCTGGCCCGGGAGGTAAGGGGCAAAGTGCTCGTGTTCAGGGAACAGGACTACACGACGGCGGCGCGGTCGGCCGGTGCGGGGCACTGGTACATCATCTCCCGGCACTTGCTGCCAGGTTGTTACAGCCATATCATCGTGGTGGCCACACTGGCCATACCGGGCATGATACTGGGCGAGACGGCCCTGAGTTTCCTGGGTCTCGGTATTCGACCTCCCATGACCAGCTGGGGCGTGCTGCTCGAGGAAGCGCAACGGGTGACCGTACTGCTGAACCATCCCTGGCTTCTGTTTCCAGCTGCACCGGTCCTAGTTGTCGTCATCGCCTTCAACTTCCTGGGCGATGCCCTGCGGGACGCCGCGGACCCGTACTCCTGAAATAAGTTGGCAGTGACCGTGGGGTTCTATTAGTTGTAGAGGTTAAATGTTGAAAAAGTAATCATAGACGATGTACGTATATACAATGTATCTACAACCGGGATAAGGAGCGTAATATGAGCGATACCACCAAAGTCGCCGTCGTGACCGGAGCGGGGTCGGGCATTGGAAAGTCCTGTGCCCTCGCGCTGCTGGACGACGGCTATAGCGTGGTCCTGACTGGCAGGAGAAAAGAAGCGCTTGAGTCGACCATCGCCGCAGCGGGCGACAGCGCCGACCGATTGATGGCCGTTCCCACGGACGTGGGTGTTGCTTCAGAAGTCGAGGACCTTTTCGCCCAAACCACGGCAGCTTACGGTCGTTTGGACTTGCTCTTCAACAACGCAGGGACGGGCGCACCCGCGGTGCTCCTGGAGGAATTAACGGCCGAACAATGGCAGACTGTGGTCGACGTCAACCTGACGGGCTCCTTTCTCTGCACCCGGGAGGCCTTCAAGATCATGAAGGACCAGGAGCCGCAGGGCGGCAGGATCATCAACAACGGTTCGGTCTCCGCCCACGTGCCGCGGCCGAATTCCGCGCCCTACACGGCCACAAAGCACGCCGTGACCGGACTCACACGGTCCACGTCCCTCGACGGCCGCAAATATAACATCGCCTGCGGACAGATCGACATCGGCAACGCGGCTACTGAAATGACGCAGCGCATGAAGGAGGGTATACTCCAGCCAAGCGGCGACCTGGTGGCCGAAGCGCGGATGCACGTGCAGAACGTGGCCGACGCCGTCGTATTCATGGCCGGGTTGCCCCTCGACGCAAACGTGCAGTTCATCACGGTCATGGCAACCACCATGCCCTATATAGGACGGGGATAATGACGGAAACCAAGGCACTACCTGTCGAAATAACGGAAGAGCAGAAAGAGCAGTACCGGGAGGAAGGGTACTTCATCCTCGAGTCGGCCCTGGACGACGCGATGCTGGCTTACATACGCGGCGAATGCGATAGGCTGACGGCCGAGATGGAAACCCAGATGGCCACGGCAGCCGAGACCACACGGGGTATCAACCACAAGGGCAAACGGTACTTCGTTTCCAATCGGCACCGTGAAAACCCCAGCCTGCGTCCGTACATTTTCAGCGATCTCATGGCCGAAATCTGCCGGAGCACCCTGGGAACCACCGCCTACCTCTTCCATGAGCAGTTCGTGGTGAAGGGACCGGAAGTCGGCATGAAGTTCGGCTGGCACCAGGATTCTGGTTACGTGGGATTCGACCACCGGCCTTACATGAGCTGCTGGGCCGCCCTGGACGACGTGAGCGAGGAGAACGGCACGGTCTATGTCCTGCCCTTTTCCCGCGCGGGAACCCGTCACCGGCAGGAACACAGCATTCTGGATGAGTCTAACGACAAGATAGGCTATTTCGGCGACGACCCCGGCATACCCGTGGTCGCGCCGGCCGGAAGTATCCTGGTATTCTCCAGTGTTTCCTTCCACCGAAGCAGCACGAATACTTCAGACGGCTGGCGTCGCGTGTACTTGACCCAGTACTCAGCCGAGCCGATACTCACCGAAGACGGCACACGGAACTGGAGTAACGCCGTACCTTTTCTGGTAGACGGCAACCGGATAACGACCGAAAAAATGTCGCAGTCAATTGAATCAAATACGCAGTCATTTAAGTAGACCATGCAGGAATACGATAATATTCGTAAGAATCCGACTATAAGCCGCAATCCAAGGAGCGGACCGTGACCACCATAACCGGGGTGAAGTGCATCCGGACGCGATCGAACGGCACCTGGGGCATCGTCAAGATCACCACCAACCAGCCCGGGTTGTACGGCATCGGCTCGGCGAGCGACCACTACCACCAGGGCGCCGTCATCGAAGCCATCGAATCCATGCTCGCCCCGAGGCTCATCGGGCGGGACGTCAGCCGCATCGAAGACATCTGGCAGACGTTCTATACGAGCGGATACTGGCGGAACGGGGCCATCACCAACACGGCCCTGGGCGGGATCGACATGGCCCTGTGGGACATCAAGGGCAAAGAGGCGGGGATGCCCGTCTACCAGCTCCTGGGCGGCGCCTGCCGGAGCGCGGTGCCCTGTTACGCACACGCGGGCGGCCATACCCCGGAAGCCCTGCTTGAAGCCATCCAGGGCTACCTCGATGAGGGGTTTCCCGTGGTCCGGTGCCAGTTGGGCGGTTACGGCGGAGGCGGTTTCATTCCGTCGGAAGACGCACCCCGCCCCGCGAACGCGTGGCCAGCCGAAAGTGTCTTCGACGACGAGGCTTACATCGAGGCTATTCCGAACATGTTCGAGTACCTGCGCTCGGAACTCGGATTCGGTCCGAAGCTCACCCATGACGTACACGAACACCTTCGTCCGCAATCGGCGGTGGCCCTGTCCAAGCGCCTGGAACCCTACCGTCTTTTCTTCCTCGAGGACGTCCTTCCGCCCGAACAGGTGCAGTGGTACCGGCTGATCCGCGAACAGTGCACAACGCCCCAGGCCATGGGGGAGCTCTTCGTCAACCCCCACGAATGGACGCCGCTCATTACCGAGCGACTTATAGACTATGTCCGCGTGCGGGTCTCCAAGGCGGGCGGCATCACGCCGTGCCGGAAGATCGCTAACCTTTGCGAATCCTTCGGCATCAACTCCGCGTGGCAGGAGGGGGGCGACAACGACCCCGTCAACCAGGCCGCGGCCGTGCATCTCGACATGTCAAGCTGGAGCTTCGGGATCCAGGAAGAGAACACCTTCAGCGAGGAAGAATATGCGGCGTTTCCAGGGGCCTGCGTGCTCGAGGATGGGCATCTCTATGCCAACGATAATCCAGGACTGGGGCTCGATATCGACGAGGAAGGGGCCGCCAAGCTGCTGGACGCGGAGGATGCGTCCACGCCCCGCTACGCCGCGGAGGATCGCAGGGCGGACGGTTCGGTCGTTCGTCCCTAGAGGCCGCAGTTATTCTACTTCGAAAGCTTCAGTAGCCAGTTGATACCAGTACACGTCCCCGGATGCGATGGCACGCCGAATACCGTCGTCCCTCCTGAGACCCGTCACAACGGGATACGCGCGTTTACCGGTAAAACGGGACATGAACCCTGCGTTCCTGATGGCCCTGTGCGTATCCCTACCGTTGGCGGTAAACGAAACCTCGACTACGACGAAGCAAGTCTCGCCCTTTCCGTCCCTGGCCTCGATGATCAGATCAGCGGCGCGAAAACTGCGTAAGTCGTTTTCGGGTATGTCCTTCGTTCCCTTTGATCGGGCAAACGTCCTTATCTCGGATCCGCGCAGTACCCGGACCATTTCGAGTCCCAATTCGTCGGCTATGTCGTCCGCATACTCTATGGCTGCGTTCCTGGCGTGTGCCCCTCTCAGAACCCCCATACCGTTTTCCAGTCGGTCCATCCGCTGCTCGAACTTGTCCATCCGCTGGTCAACACGATCAAACCGATGATCCGTATTCCCGGCCAGATTTGAGACGATCAGCGGCAAATCCAGCACTTCCCTAGGCAGTACCTGGTTGCGCAAAGCTTCAAGCCACCTGGGATTATCGTCCAGTACCCCCATCAGGTCTTCTATCGTATGGATGGTGTGCATGCTTATTTACCACCAACAGGGATAACTGACGACAACTAAAAGGGACAGTTACAAACACAAAAGCAACCAACTGAATGGTTTCCGCGCTCAGCAGGAAGCCCGAGCCTTCGTAACTGATTTCTCAATCATTACAATTTGTCGAAACTCCGCCCAATATCTCGTGAAAAAAGTTCTGCTAAGGCTCGTTATCCGAACTCACTGGCGGTTCGTCGTTGCCGATGAAGCGTTCCGCCGTGTTTATCGTGGCCGGTTGCGTCCTGAAATCTGCAACCCAGGGCTCGCGGAAGTAGACCTGTTTCTCGCGGGGAAGGCCCGCTATGACGGCCGGCGGGGTTTTGAGCCGGTGCCAGTGCGTGGCCAGGTGGGAATAGGCGTTGAGGACGGTCACCCGGGGCTCGTCCCGGTTCCACACGGGACCGGCGTGGCAGGTGTTTTCGGTGAAGAATACCGCGCTGCCTGCGGGACAGGCGTAGGTCATCAGGAACTCGCTTCGTTTGCCAGGTTCCAACGACTTGTGATCGGGATGCATGGGAAAGTTGGCCTTGTGGCTGCCTACCACGAAGTGCGTACTCTGGTCCTCCATTTTTATATCCGTAAACTCGAAGATCACCCGGACCATGCCAGCGTAGATGCGTTCCCGTTGAACCCGGTAGCCAAAAATGGGATCGATCTGGTTGGGTCCGCCGCCGTGCAGTTCCCCGTGCTCTTCCCCCTTATTGCGCCATACGCAAGTGCAGTTCTCAAGGCGAAAATCGGAACTGATGATCTCCGAAATGACATCGATAACGGCGGGGTGATCGATCAACACGCTCGACGGCCCGCCCGGCACGTCGCGGTGTTCGGGCGGCAGCGACTCCGGATCGTGCTTGATCAGGTAGATCTGCTCGCGGATTTCCTTTACTTCGTCCGCGGTGAGAATGGCCGGGCGGACTAAAAACCCGGACAAGTCGAATCGAAAGCGTTCTTCGTCGGTCATGGGCATGAGGTGGGGTCCTTAGGCGCACATAACAGCACACGAATCAACAAATATAAAGGGCAAAAAAACCTACGTCTAAAACTACGATTCTATGATTCGCTATCCGTTATTGGGTATGTGTAGGAATTTGATATCTGCGTAAGACACTCCATGGTTCGAAGTTCACACCGTCATCCATTAGGACTCCTCTTCGTCGTTCTTCATAGGGACTGGCAGAGATCGAAAACCGCTTGATGAGGGCATCTCGGTTTCGTTCGTGAAGATCCTCCCACCAGACAGGATTCAGGTGTATGTTCTCACAATGTTCAAAAAAGAACCGAAGCAATGAATCAGTTAATAACTCATCAGGTATTGCGTGTAGACTGTCAGTAAATGCCGCACAGGATCGGTTACTTGACGACAGCCACGAAAACACTACGACACCGGATTTTCCACCAAAAAAAGAAGAGAAGGTGAGTAAATCAAGAGTCTTTGAAAGTCGCCCCAGGTCCTGAAGTACAGCTCCTCTGAAATCCTGCTCTGGTAGTATCGAACCGCTACACATGAGGGAAGGCGGATTAGCAAACTCGATTACGTATCCTCGGACATCTTCGAACCGGCCTTTTGCTAAGATTTTATCGTAATCTGACTTATAGGCCAATGCGTCACGATAGCCAGTTCGCACACCCAGATCTAAAGCCTGGTTTTCGGTCTGATAACGAATTTGTTCTTCGACTGACCAACCCTTATCAAGATCCTGAAGCAGATCTAAGTTTTCTACCGATGCCCTTTTGGCATACAACTCCCTAGCTAGCGCTCGGTATCCCAGTAAAAAGCACTGTTCAGAAGTACCTTCGAATACTTGTTTTTCAAGTGGACTGAAAATCAAATCATCGTGCCGAGCACAAAATCCAGAAAATGTCGATGCATGATTGATGCCTTGTAACTTAGGCGTGAAAATCGACTGCCCATACGATCCATTTCCAGCCCCAAGCATTAGTTTTAGTGAATACACATGCCCTTTTCGAGCGATTCTTCTGAGGCTTCCGGATTTCGACACTGTATGGGCCTGGACTATCGGACCGTCGCATTTGTTCGTCCATGACGTCGGTGCTAAGCACATCTTTTTAGAATGAGCGCCCTTGAACCTTCTGATAGCTTCCGATCGTGGCAAAGGCTCCTGTGACTCTCGATCTAAATGGCAGTGCTTGTACTTTCTTCCAGATCCACACCAACACTTTTCATTACGACCTAGTTTCGTGTATGGCAAGCCGCTACCCATCTATATTTAAGTGTAGTGCACACTAACATGAAACATCCTGTTATGCCACTGTTTTGGTATACGTTATCATCTACTCGAATTAAGGCAGTACATTCATACGGCTACGACCAACGCCTCGAATCTGTCCTCGGGAACCTGAAGATCATCGTCTTCCAATGCCTCGACGTATGCTTCGATAGCCTCCTTGATACTTTCAATCGCCGCCTGCCGGGATTCGCCCTGACTAATGCAACCAACTAAGCTGGGGCATTCTGCAATCCAAAAGCCGTCCTCTCCAGGATAAAGAACTACTTGTCGCATCGATTCAACTCCTTCTGCCATGTATGCCAACGCAGGTATCGGCATGATATGTTAAGAACTGGAAAATGCTGTTTCGGTAAACCAGCAACGTTCACAATCAGGACGATATACAATAATCTGGCTTTTCGTCCAAATGTCAAAAGGTCCATTTCAACGGATTCCTGTGTCGATTGTACAGTTCCATCAGAAAATGACCGCCCGGTCCGTGAATTGCACGTCTCACAATGTACCTGCCAGCGGAAAAGTCGAGACGACAGCAGACCGGGGGAAATGGTAATATCCTTGTGATAGGCGGTTCAGTTCGATAAATTGCACGACATACCGACTGATACTGCTGAGAGTTCGCCGTTCCGATTTCAACTGCTGAGTTGGTTTGCGGAGTGATACGATTGGTACTCACAACGAACTTGTGCGAATTTAACCTTGAACTTCGCTTTGATCGGTACTCATCGTGATCGTTGCGACCTCCTAATTGGTTTGACTGCCGTCGGTTGACACTCTTCATGGGGTATGCAACATGAGTTGCCAGCTGACCTTTCTGGATCTCTTCGCCGGTGCGGGAGGACTTTCGGAAGGTTTCATACAGGCTGGTTATAATCCCATTGCTCACATTGAATCGGATCCGGCAGCTTGTTTTACTCTGAGGACCCGGATGGCGTATCATTGGTTGAAGGGTCAGGACCGGACGGAACCATATGCGCAGTACCTTAAGGGGATTCTTGACCGTGACACATTGTATACTTTGGTACCTGATTCAATAACAGAATCCGTCATCAATGCGGAAATCAACGAAGGTACGTTTACGGATATCTTCCAACGTATCGATTCGTTACTGGACGAACGTAAGCTTAACCTTATTATCGGGGGGCCTCCGTGTCAGGCGTATTCTTTAGTCGGTCGTTCCCGTGATAAAAGAAGGATGAAAGGTGACACACGAAACTATCTGTATACCTTTTACGCCGAGTTCCTGAGAAAATACGAGCCTTCTTATTTCATCTTCGAGAACGTCATCGGCTTGCTTTCTGCAACGGACGAAGAAGGCCGTTCTTATCTGGATGACATGCGTGATTTGTTCTTCCGGCATGGTTACGAGACAGAATATGAGACGCTTTCGGCGAAAGATCACGGGGTGCCACAAAACAGAAGAAGGACTATTCTCGTTGGCAGGAAGGGTAATCTGACGGGTTTTTATCCAAGCCCGGATAAATGCCAGTCGGATGTTACTGTGGGGGAGTTTTTTTCCGATCTGCCGCCACTCCGTGCTGGCGAGGGTAATGCCGGACCTTGCCACGTCGCCGCTTACCATGGAAAATGGTTGTATGAAGCAGGAGTACGCAACGGCAACCTTCCGGTCACCTGGCATCAGGCACGGCCGCATACATATCAGGACCTCGAGATCTACAGGATTGCGGTTGACCTCTGGAATTCCCGAAGATCCCGTCTGGATTATAACGCCCTCCCAGATCATCTGAAAACACATAAAAACCGGAAGTCCTTTAGGGACAGATTTAAAGTCGTCGCATCAGATCTTCCGTTTTCACAGACCGTCGTTGCGCACATCGCGAGAGACGGCCATTATTACATACATCCTGATATAGCTCAGAACCGTTCCATTACACCGAGAGAAGCGGCGCGACTGCAGACATTTCCGGATGATTATTATTTAGAAAGCAGACAAGGGCCGCCCCAGCGAACTCCTGTTTTCAACCAGATCGGCAACGCAGTGCCCGTTCTACTGGCCAGGAAGATAGCCAACAAACTGAAGGAGACCTGGAAGTGAGCGCAAGCGACACTTACAGGATCAGACCTGCCGGACGCCATATACTGACGATCGGTCGCGATCTGATACAGGATAACTACGCGGCGGTGATCGAGTTGGTGAAGAACGCATACGACGCCGACTCACCAGATGTGGAAATAGAATGCACTGCGTCATCAGACAGCGAAAATTACAGCATAAGTATCACTGATCACGGTCATGGTATGTCCCGAGACACCGTTATCAATAAGTGGATGGTACCCTCGACACGAGATAAACTTGACAGAGAAAAAAGTCCCGCCGGCCGAGTGATGCAGGGACGCAAGGGGATTGGTCGCTACGCGGCCTCCATTCTTGGGTCAGATCTACTCTTGGAAACAGTCACTGCAAAGGGTGTAAAAACAACCGCCTATGTTCAATGGAAGGATTTCGAGAATGCTAAGTATCTGGATGACGTGGAGATACTCGTCGAGACCGAGCAAGACTCCGGTTTTCCGTCGGGAACACGGCTTTTAATCACAGGAGATAGGACGTTTCTTAACGAGTGGGATAACCGACAATTCGAGAAACTCCAATTTGAACTGAAGAAACTGAAATCCCCTGTGGATGCAGAACTCGACGATGAGTTCAGTAATGATGGCTTCAAAATCAATCTGAAGCTTAATGGATTTTCGAATGTCGAAGACATCACGGAAGCAGTTGAGCCTTATCCGATCCTTGGGCTTTTCGACTACAGGATTTCCGGGTCTATCTCGGCAGAGGGTAAGGGAACACTGAAGTATATTTTGCAAAAAGTCAGAAACGCCCCTGAGGAGAATGTCCTGTTCGACCTGAACGGTCCGACTGGTTGCGGTGAACTGGTCTTGGACATCAGAGTGTACGACAGAGAAAAGGAAGCAATAGAAACTCTGATCGGACGTGGCCTGAAGGACGATGAGGGTCATTACATCGGAAAACTACAGGCCCGACAACTTCTGAATCAATACAACGGCATCGGTGTGTACCGTAATGGATTCCGTGTCCGACCACTGGGCGACGCCGATTTCGATTGGCTGAAGCTGAATGACAGACGCGTCCAGATCCCAACGATGCACATTGGAAGCAGGCAGGTGATCGGGTATGTACTGATACAATCGGAAGACCTGTCTGGCCTGATTGAAAAAAGTGCCAGAGACGGACTCAAAGAAAACAATGCATTTAATAGTCTGAAACAGATTGCCCTGAAGGTAATAGGTGAACTTGAAAAACGACGATTCAGTTATAGAAGTAAGGCGGGACTGAGCAGGATCGGTCTCAAGACGGAACGTAATCTGGAATTACTTTTTTCATATGAAGATCTGAAGCGGGACATACGAAAGCAGCTTTCCAAGTGTGGTATTGACGAATTCACGACTGCGGAAATCATTGAGCTTATCAATCAGGAGGAATTTGACAAAAACAAGGTTGTCGATGAGATACGCGAAGCTGTAGCGATTTATCAAGGTCAGGCTACCCTCGGGAAAATCGTGAATGTGATTCTTCATGAAGGCAGACGGCCACTTAACTATTTCAAAAATCAGATACCAAATCTACGATATTGGAATGATTCGTTTGCGAAAACCCGAGATCCTGAGGAATCTGAAACAATACTGAATATCGGCAATGGTATTGGCGAGAACGCACAAGTCTTTGTAACACTCTTCAGCAGACTTGATCCCCTGGCGGCAGGAAAGCGCTTGCCAAGAAAACCCCTACATCTGAAGACCATCGTATTGGGCACATTCAGTGTATTCGAAGAAGAAATGAAATCGCATGGTATTTCTGGGGAAACCACAGGGCCTGATGACTTCACTTTCTCCTGCTGGCCTCAGGACATCTATGCGATTTTTACAAATCTCATTGACAACAGCATATACTGGATTTGTGAGAAAGGTAGTAACGCACGTAAAATCAAGATTGAAATCGTGACGAACGGTAACCAACTGACACATATCGACTATCGAGACACCGGACCGGGCATAGAAGAGGAACTGATTAACAGTGAGGTCATATTCGAACCTCATTTTACCACCAAACCGGATGGTGTGGGATTAGGTCTGCCAATTGCAGGTGAGGCCGCTGATAGGAATGGCCTTGAACTGACAGCCATAGAATGCGAACGTGGCGCATGGTTCAGACTGCAACCAAAAACAGGAACTACCAATGACTAAACTAAGACTTCTGGTAGTGGAAGATGATGAAAGAGTACTGCGTACTTTGAGGAATTCAATCCGGGTGTTCGAGAAAAAAAACGAGGTGGAAATTGAGTCTGTCGAATGCAGAACTGTAGATGATGCATCAGAGATAATCGACTCCTCTTTCGATGGGGCGATCATTGACCTTAAACTGGCGGACCAAGATAATGGTGGTCAGCAGGTCATCGCTAAGATTAGACAGTCGTTCTTCAGAATACCAATGGCTGTACTTACCGGTTTTCCGTCAGATTGGCATGGAAATCAGATTAGAGTTTATGTGAAAGGTGAAGATACCCATGAAGAAATCCTTACACGGTTTCAGAACATCTATAATACGGGATTAACTCGAATCATGGGGAGCAGGGGGAAGCTTGAGGAACACCTGAGCTGTGTTTTCACTGACAATCTCATGCCTGAAATCGACAAATGGATAGAATACGGACAGCACGAAAGTGATAAGACAGAACAAGCTTTGCTTCGCTATACATTGAATCACCTCTCATATCTTCTCGATGATGACAGCGAGAACTGTTACCCAGAAGAATTCTATTTGCATCTTCCATTGACTGAGAGTGATAGTCTCCGGACCGGAAGAATTGTGAACAGGGACGATGAAATAGGGTCATATGTTGTCATAACGCCAGCCTGCGACCTTGTCAGACGAGAAGGTAGCTTCAAAACAGACAGGATCTTAGTAGCTGCCGTCGAGCCAGTTAGTAAGTTGTTCCCTTGGTATAACTGTGAATGCCATGACGAAGAGCAAAAGAATATGCTTGAGGTAGCTTTTAGGAACAACAATACATTGTACCACCACTGGCTTCCAAAAACGGGATTTTTTGAGGGGGGATTCCTTAACTTCAGAAAACTGTCTGCATTCAGACCCCGTGAATTTAGTAGACAGTTTGAAATCTCCAAGATTCAGATTTCCCCGACTTTCGTCAAAGATATCGTATCTCGTTTTTCCTCGTACTATGCTCGTCAGGGTCAGCCTGGCATTGAACTGGAAGGATACGTGAATAGAAGAAGTACGATCTCGGCAGACGGGAACAATCAGTGATGGATGTTCATTCCGCAGAGATACGCAGTTTCAATATGTCCCGGATCAGCGGGAAGGATACCCAGCCAGAGATGATGGTACGGAAGTGGCTCTGGGCAAACGGGTACAGATACCGGCTTCACAGGAAGGACCTACCCGGGAAACCCGATATCGTCCTGCCTGCATACAACGCGGTCGTTCTTGTTCACGGGTGTTTCTGGCATCGGCACGGCTGCTGGATGACTACTACGCCGGTATCCCGTCAAGAATTCTGGCTGACCAAATTTCAAGAGAATATCAACCGGGACAGGCGCAACATTGACGCGCTGCGGAACACACGATGGCGCGCAATGGTCGTATGGGAATGCACCCTGCGGAATAAAACCGCGAATCCTGATCTAGTTTCCAGGCAAATATCGGATTTTCTTAAGTCGGATGTTCGCTATGCCGAGTCTGCGACGATATAACAAGGTACTGTCTGTAAAACTGCCAACTGTTTCACCCAATACAGGTAAGAATTGGAGAAGGGAGACAGGTGTCTTCTCTTTGGGAAATTCTGGCTCTATTTACATTGTGGGGTTTTCGAAAAGGCCCGTCTGAGGATTCCATCTAATGATACCGGATTCTGCACGCCAGATAAAGGTACAAATGTCTTCATCGGGGTTTTTGCTTTTTACTTCTTCAATTACAATGTTGACGAATGCGAGCAACACCTTCAGAGTTTTAGGTGAAACCTCAAGAAGATGTAGCTCGTCCTTCTTATTCCGATAAAACAAATCCGCATATGCGTTTATTGCGTGGTTGTAAGACTGCATCCACCGATTCATTTCTCCGATATCATGGGTGGTTTTTTTGTCAAGGTAATGGAATATGCGTCGGTCTATACTATGCAGTCCGTGGTTTTTAACTACTCTGGCTTCAATTATGTCGGTCAATGCGGCCCAGATTTCGAGCATAGCTCCTACATGAGTCGTTGGCGGCCATCCTACTTCTTCCGGACCTTCAAGTAGGAAGTAACGCCAGGTCTGATAGCCTTCGTCAATAGCATCCAGAAAGCGGCCGACGTTTTCCAAAGGAATGTAGTAGTGGAGGGACCGATATGTAGCATATGAAACACTGATTACTCTTTGTTCCTCAGGTACTAAACCTTTGAAGAGCTTGCCAATATCATGATGTTTATGGCGGTCTTCTCTGTAGAGACCTGCCATTTTCAGTAAGCACTTCATGGCCTGCTCAATACCGGAATAGCAGCATGTGACCGTGCTCCACGCAGCGATAGCCTCGTATTCAGCAAAGATATCCCGCTTAACAGGATTCTTGTGGTAGATACAATGCAGTAGTTCGCGGGCCTCTATGATTCTCGAAGCTGGGTGAATAAACTGATCACACTTGCATGGTTTAAGAAGAGTCTGTAACATGTTTTGTGTAACTGGCAATAGCCTGTATCTTGCTCAAAAGGAGGAAGTGCTATGGCCAGAGAAAGAAAACCCCCAGGTAAGATCGACCGTCTTCTCGATGAACTTATGGAAGACGGGGTGGACGCCGAGGACCTTTTCGGCGAAGACGGCCTGCTCAAGCGCATGAAGAAGCGCATGGCCGAGCGGATCCTGGAAGCCGAGCTCACCGATCATCTCGGCTACGAGAAGCATGCCCCCGATGGCAGGAACCGCGGCAACAGTCGCAACGGCAAGACCACCAAGACGCTCAAGGACGACAAGGGCGCTCTGCCGGTAGAGATCCCCCGGGACCGCGAAGGCAGCTTCGATCCGAAGTTGATCCGCAAGTACCAGACGCGTTGGCCCGACTTCGACGACAAGATCATCTCCATGTACGCAAGGGGCATGAGCACCCGGGATATCCAGGGCCATATCGAAGACCTCTACGGGGTGTCCATCTCGCCCGAATTGGTCTCGCGGATCACCGACGCCGTGACCGACGAGGCCCTGGCCTGGCAGTCGCGGCCCCTGGATGAGATCTACCCGATCCTGTTCCTGGATGCCCTGTTCGTCAAGATACGTGATAGCGGCAGCGTACGGAACAAGGCGGTCTACCTGGCCCTGGGCGTTAACCTGCGCGGCGACAAGGAACTCCTGGGGCTCTGGATCGAGCAGAACGAAGGGGCAAAGTTCTGGCTCCACGTACTGACCGAACTGAAGAACCGGGGCGTTGCCGATATCTTCATCGCCTGTTGCGACGGCCTCACCGGCTTCCCCCAGGCCATAGAGACGGTGTACCCCAAGGCCCAGGTGCAGCTCTGCATCGTCCACATGGTGCGTAACAGCCTGACCTACGTCTCCTGGAAGGACCGTAAGCAGGTGGCCAAGGATCTCCGGGCGATATACCAGGCCGCTACCTTGGAGCAGGCTGAGGCCGCGCTTTATCGCTTTGCCGAACACTGGGATAAGCAATATCCCACGATCAGCCGGCTATGGCGCAGACACTGGGACCATCTGACCCCGTTCTTCGCCTTCCCACAGGAGATCAGGAAGGTCATCTACACTACGAATGCCATCGAATCCATGAACCGGGGCCTGCGCAAGATCATCAAGACCAGAGGCGCTTTCCCCACGGACGAGGCGGCCAGGAAACTGCTCTATCTGGCCCTGCTCAATCTGTCCCGAAGGTGGACCCGGCCCCTTGTCCACTGGACAGCCGCAATCAACCAGTTCATCATCATGTACGAAGACAGAGTGCCCATCACATGAAACTGTCAGTTACACAAAATCCGTGACAGACCCTTTAAGAAGCGCGATGGCGTCCATTGGATCGTTCAATTGTGACTACCTCTTTCCCCATACTTGGTCGATGACAGCTTCGGTTTTGCTCTGCAAACGTTGAATCAAGTCCTCATTAGCTGACACAATAGACCGCTCGGCTTCATTCTCTGTCAGTATTGTTCGTTGAGTAGTTATAGAGGGCAATGGAATATGGTAGGATTCTATTACCGATCTTGGCACTCGCTGAAGCCCTCCAGTTCCCGTCATCTTCGGTGTTGCCCATGATCGGAACTCCGGCGTAGCTATCGAAAAGTAAATCCATTGTGTAGTTACGAATTCGCCGAGTCTCAAGACATAAAACTCGCTGGATCCGAACCCGATTCCATTGATAAGATCCTTCGCGATGCCCGCTTTGCCGTTCTCAAAGCATGGTGTTACCTTTGCGACAAGAACGTCACTTTCTTTGAAGTAGGTGTAACTCGGACCAACATCCTGCAGACGTTTTTGATCCTTAGCTTTAAAGTACATTTCATTTTCGCCAAGATCTGACATTGGAACGAACGATACAGTGGTTGAACCGTTCAGATTTGATATCTCTGCCTTTCTTGGATTTACAGAACAGACTTTGCTTATCTCCACCATCGGCCACTCAGGATCGACCTCAATCTTTGGCCGATAGTTGTCAATCACCGACCTTGCACCGTCAATCACGCGTCGATAGCCTTCTATCTCTACCACGATCTCCTGCTGAACCTCTAAGGGTGGTAGGGGGACTTCGATGTCTGACAGTTGTCTCCGTGTGACTCCTTGGATGGTTGAGCCCTGACTGGTTTTCTTGAAGTTCTCAACCACGCGCTGGAGCACATAGACAAGGTATTCTGGTAATACATATTCTTTCAGTATCAAACCCTGAGAATCTTGGCTTATGCAAACGTCAAAGTCATTTTTGAACAGTTTCCCAAGACCAACCCGTGTTACTACAACTACACTACCCTTTGGAATTAGGTTAGTGGCTGATTCGTTGATGGCGTTTTCTGTTATGAACTTTCTTGGCTTTGCATTCATCAAATCGATAATGTCGGCACTTGTAATCCAAGGAATCTTGCCTTGCCAGTATTCTTCAATTTTTGTTGAAGGTGTACCACCGCTCAGAATGTTATGGCAAAGAGTCTCTATTTTCTCCATCGGCCACTCGGTTTTTGTATAAATCCTGCTCTCCCGATACCGCTCCCCACCCAGATTATACTCTCCATCTGCTGCAATCTTCTCCTTCTCCACTACCAGACCGAGTGAGGACTGAAAAGACTCCGCTGTATACGAGCCGCCCTGTTCGGCCACAATAGGAGCCGCTTCGGATTCAGGGGCGTTCGCCGTCTTCCCAGCCCGTGATTGCTCCAGATACCTGCATAATTCCTCCCGGACCATCGGCAGATCGTTCTTCTCGATCTCCCGTCTCTGCGCCCCCAGATCAAAACCATCGTTCTCCACTTTGTAGAACGCGATGTGGTCTGTCTGCTTCGACAGCTTCCTATCCAGAATCAGAACGGAGGTTTTGACACCGGAATACGGATTGAACACGCCAGCTGGCAGGGAGATCACCGCGACGAGGTAGTCCTCGACCAGCATCCTGCGCAGTTGCCTGTGGGCGTTCTGACTCTGGAAGATGATCCCTTCGGGTACGATGATTCCGGCGCGTCCTTCAGGCGTGAGGTGTTCGGCCATGTAATCCACGAACAGCACTTCGCTCCTTTTGGATTGTACGGAGAAGCGGTTATGCGGACGGATGCCGCCCTTCGGCGACATGAACGGCGGGTTCGCCAGGATCACGTCGGCGTACTCGTTCCATCTGTCCTCGCTGGTCAGCGTGTCGTATTCGTGGATGCGGGGTTGCGCGAAGCGGTGAAGGTACATGTTCACGAGCGACAGGCGCACCATGTCCGGTGAGATATCGTACCCGTTGAAGTTCTGCGCGAGTCTTCCTTTTTCGTCGGGCGTGAGCGTGCTGTTTCCCTTCTCGTCAGTATTGGACTCGGCAATATGCTTCCAGGACGATATAAGGAACCCGGCGGTGCCGCAGGCCGGATCGAGGATCGTTTCGTCCTTCTTCGGATCAATGATCGCGACGATGAAGTCGATGATATGGCGCGGGGTGCGGAACTGCCCGGCGTCTCCCTGTGAACCAAGCACGGAAAGCAGGTATTCGAAGGCGTCCCCGAGCCGCTCGCTGTGGTCGTAGGTGAATTCGTCGATGACCTTCAGAAAAGCGCGCAGGGTCTCCGGATCGCGATAGGGCAGATAGGCGTTGTTGAAGATATCCCGGAAAAGCGGAGGGATGCCGGGGTTCTCGGGCATCCGGGTTACGGCGTCGGCGTACAGGTTTAATACGTCGTGGCCGCTCAGGCCGCCCCGCATCAGGTTGGCCCAGCCGTATCGGGCGAACTCGCCGGCGAAGAACTGGCGCTCGCCCCCAAACTCCTCGGCCTCGGCGTCCATGTCGTCCATGAACTTGTAGATGAGAGCGATGGTAATCTGCTCGACCTGGCTCTTGGGGTCGGGGACCTTGCCCACCAGGATATCGCGGGCCGTGTCTATGCGGCGTCTTGTCTCGGTATCGAGCACGGCGTCCTCTAATTGGCGAACTGATTGAGCGACACGTAATCCTTGACGTACTCGGGAATCAAGGCGCGGTATTCGGCGGGAACATTCCGGTAGTCGTGCGTGGAGTACACCGGATTGGTAGCGAGGGACGTGAATTGCTTCCGGTCGATGATGCCGCGAACCCGGTCGTCGCTCACGTACGCTTTGAAAAAGGTCTTCAGTGCCGGTACCGAGCCGCTCTGATCGGGCGTATGTTCCGCCACGAATTTGGCGAATTCCTCATCCAGCAGTTCGTTCCTGGTCTTGAATCGCGGGATGATGTCGAAGGCCTTCTCCAGTATTTCGCGCAAGCTGATCCGGCGGTCCGCGGCCACAGCCCTGCGCAGCTTATCGAGGGTGTAGTACTCCTCGGGTTTGTTCAGGACCTCGCGCCTTACGTGATCGGTGGCCCTTTCCCAGTCACCGGTCTCGACGGCGTTCGCGACGACCTCGTCCTCCTTCACCGCATCCACGAACCGGTCGAAGAACATCCGGTCGATCTTCATGCCCTCGACGCCGATGGTCTCTTCTCTGATCCCCGCAAGTATGTCCCGCCCGAGGTGTTCGTAAGTGCCATCATATACGACAACCGGGTCATCAGGGTCAACGTCGGGTTCCTTCCCACGGTCTGGCAGCTTCAGAATCTCGTCATAGTTATACTCTTCCTCGAAGAACTCGCAGTTACCGAAAAAATCGAAGAGTTTGAAAGCCGTCTTGTCTGGTGCCGATACTGTACCTTTGCGTTCGTTGTCGAACAACAGATCCAGGAAGTTGTGCTTTCGCGTTCCTCGTCCCTTGATCTGGATGAAGTCCGTCGGGGAGAAGATCGGGCGAAAGAGACCCAGGTTCAGGATGTCCGGACAATCGTACCCTGTGGTCATCATGCCGACGGTCACGCATACTCGGGCCTTGCTGGTTCGATACGTGGATATCACATTACCAGAACCGAGGAGGTTGTTATTCGTAAACTGTATCGTGAGTTGCTGGGCATCCGTAACCTGAGAAGTTATCTGCACGGCGAAATCAGACTGGTACCTGCTCGGGAACATACGGTCCGCGATCTCGTTGAAAATCTGCGTGAGACGGACTGCGTGGGATTGGCTGACGGTGAAAATGATCGACTTGCCGATCTCGCTGCTTACCGGGTCACGCAAAGCATTCTCCAGAAATGTCTTGCAGAACAGGTAATTAGTACTTTCTGAGTAAAACTTCTTCTCAAAATCTCGCTGCTTGTAGGCCTCTTCGTAGTCCTCCCCTTCGTCGTCGGTAAAGGTCGCTACGTATCCATCATCCGAGAGGAGTTGGGTCGTCACTTCTGTGCGTGCGTCAACCACGGTGGGACTGATGAGCACGCCGTCTTTCACCCCGTCGAGCAGGGAGTATCGGAAAGTTGGCTGACCGCTTTCGCAACCGAATGTGCGGTAGGTGTCCAGCAGCATTCGGCGCTCGGTTTCGCGGGGATCACGGACGTTTGAGCCTCGTGTATCTACCCCTCTCAGGTAGTCGCGGGGCGTGGCCGTCAGGCCGAGTTTGTAGCCGACGTAGTACTCGAATACCGCTCGTGCGTTGCCGCCGATGGACCGGTGGGCTTCATCCGATATCACCAGGTCGAAATCGGTGGGCGAAAAGCGTTCCTGATACTTGTTGTTGAACAGCAGGGACTACACAGTGGTGACGACGATCTCAGCATGACGCCAGTCGTCCCGGCGTTCCTTGTAGACGACAGTTTGGAAATCGGATGAAAGCAGTTCAGTGAATACCTTCCTGGCCTGTTCTTCCAGTTCAAGTCGGTCCACGAGGAAAAGAACGCGCCGAGCGTTCAGTGTATGCAGGAACAGCTTGATGACCGCGGCCGCAGTAAGGGTCTTGCCCGTGCCGGTCGCCATCTCGAAGAGGAAGCGGTCGCCGCCTTCACGGACCGCCTTCTGCAGGGCATGCACGGCGTTGAGCTGGTACGTCCGGAGGAAGCGCAGTTTGTGTTCACGGATGAATCCGCTTCGCTCGTCCTCGTTCTGGTATGCTGCTTCCGATTGGTAGTTGGGTCGTTGGGAAAGAACGATGAAGTCGGCACTAACCTCTTTGTCGGTCAGACGCTTCGGATCGGGTTCGAATTTACTGTAGCTTCCCACCGAGTCCTGTGTGGGAAAAGACGTGATCTGGTAGGGGTTCCCCCGTCGCAGGTCCCAGAAGTAATGGAGATTGCCGTTTGAAAGAATGACGAAGCGACATTTAAGCGACTTGGCATACGTTCTCGCCTGCTCCTTGCCGACTAAGGGTTCCTTGTCTTCCGACTTGGCTTCCAGGACGACAAGCGGAAACCCTTTCTCATCAAGCAGCAGGAAATCGACGAATCCCGTCGTCGTCCTATCGAAATCTTCACCCAGGGCGTCAAGATGGGATTTCTTGATGGTGACGCTGGGTTCGAGGCGGATATTGGCAGGCTTGTCACCTTCCGAGAAAAATCTCCACCCAGCAGTCTCGAGGAGCTTGTTGATTTTGATTCGTGCGGTAGCTTCAGACATATGCGGGCAGAAGTTTGGTGTTATTGGTGTTAAATGGCTTGGTGAAGTAATGAAGTTAAACAAGGGAAGTCAACAACACCATCGTATATACTGAATATATACTAATCAATCCCCAACCCCACTTCATCCCCCGTCTCCTCCTGCCACGCCCGAATCCTGCTCGTCAGATCCGCGATCCTTCCCGCGTGCTCACTCCGATGGTACAGATTCTCCAATTCATGCGGATCGTTCCCTAAATCATACAACTCGCCCTGTCCCTGACCGTACAGATTAAGCTTCCATCTGTCGGCTGCAACGACCGTTCGATTAGGATGTACCATGCTCTGGTTCGGCTCGGCTTCGCCAAGGCTGGGTCGTATATGCCCATCGGAACCGCTCCATTCGACGAACACGTCGTTATTACTGAGATCTTCGTCCCCCTCCAGCACAGGAACCCGGCTTATGCCCTGCAAATTCGCGGACGCCTCTATGCCCATCAGCTCCAGCAACGTGGGTACTAGGTCGATATGGCTGAATCGGCCTCCGATTCTTCCCGGCGAACTACCCAACATAGGCGCCCTGAGCAACATCGGCACTTTGATCGACTCCTCGTACATTAGCGTTTTGCCCAGGATACCATGATCCCCCATCATTTCGCCGTGGTCCGACGTGAATACCACAATAGTATCATCGGCTTTTCCACTATCCTCCAGGGCCTTCAGGATCTTCTGCACCGATCGGTCCACCAGCGTGATATTGCCCCAATACCGGGCTATCAACGCGCGCCAACCTGCCTCGGTGCTCAGATCCAGCCCATAATTTTCCGACTGAGAGTAAAAAGCCGCCATCAATCGGACGATAAGCGGTGCGTCGGCTGGCGGTTGTCGCATGAAGCCTGGACCGGTTGGTATGCTTTCAGCATCGTAGTAGTCGTTTAAAGGCCCGGTGTGCGGTGGATGCGGTTCAAGGTAGCTGACGCAGAGGGCAAAGGGCCGGTCACCGCTTTGGCGGATGTAATCGGCCGCGCGTTCGCCTAGAAAACTGGCCTTGGTGTACTCCTCCTCCAGGGAAGCTTCGTAATGACGGGAGAATACCCGCTGCCCCTGGTTCTCGATGTCTGGCGCAAACCCACGCTCGACCAGGAAATGATGATAGTCGCTGAATTCGGCCAACCGATCCGCATTCGAATAACTGTGGCGATAGGAGTCTTCGGAACCTACCCATGTCTCGAAACCGTGCTGCGCAAAGATCTCGTCGCCCAGGTGCCACTTGCCCATGTAAGCCGTCTGGTATTCCTCCGGCAGCATCTCGGCGATGGTTGGAACCTCGGCCCTTAGCGGCACGTTGCAGGATGGCACACCCGCCGTATGCGGCCAGAGCCCGGTAAGCATAGTGGTCCGCGATGGGCTGCATACTGGCTGACTTACGTATGCATTGTCGAACACGAAACTATCCGACGCCAACACATCGAGCGCCGGGGTCTCAATCTGGCGATTTCCGTAGCAGGCCAACGTGTCAGCTCGTTGCTGGTCGGTAAAAATATAGAGCAGGTTGGGGTTTTTCACGGGTGTCCTTCGCGGTTGGCCTTGGAGCGCGGCGTCAGATTAAACCAGGTCTCGTGGCCGGAGAAAAACCGTTCCAACTCATCGACCATGAAGCGGAAGAAGTGTGGATATTCATCTCCGGTACGCCCGGAGAAGTGCGGTGTCAGAAATACGTTGGGCAATCCGATGATTTCGCTGTCTTCCGGTATAGGCTCCGGGTCGAAAACCTCCAGACCCGCGGCAATATCGCCCCGCTTGAGGCGTTCGATCAGGGCCGCGGAGTCGACGATCGCCCCGCGAGATACATTCACGAAAACCGCTCCTGACGGGATTAGATCCAGCTCCCGCTTTCCAATCATCCTCCGGGTCTTCGGAGTGAGGGGCGCCACGCATACAATCGCGTCGCACTGCGAGAGGACGTTATCCAGCGACGTTTGCAGAAAGTCCAGCGCCTCGGGCAACTCCTGCGGCAGGTAAGGATCGTGGACCCATAGCTCGACCTTAAAGGGACGTAAAAGCTTCATGAGACGCCGCCCCATGTGGCCGCCGCCGATCAACCCCACACGCTTGCCGGTGAGCATGCCTGCCATGGGCTGAATGAGACTCCGGTCCTGGGTATTTCCGTCGATAATGCGGCGAAATTGCGCGCCGGCATTGCGCATGGAAATCAGCGTCAGCGCCAGGGCCCATTCAGCCACCGGATAGGTCGAGCCGTTTGTCGTATCTACCGTGCGAATGCCGCGGGTCCATAGGGTGTCCAGATCGAGGCGCGTGGCAAAGCGGTCGCCTTCCAGTTCGCCGACGAAGCGCAATCGGGGAGCGGCATCCAGAATCGCGGTATCGATCCTCGGTGAGCCGTGGCAGACAACAAGGGCATCCACGCCGTCCATTTCGTTCGCCAGCTGCGCAGTGGTCTCGGGATCGTCACTGGAATCATAAATGCCGCCGCCCTCGCAGGCGAACCACGCCCAGTCGGCAAACTGCTCCAGGCGCTCTAGTTCCTTCGGCGGCAGATAGCCATTGCGCACCCGCTCACTGCAGGCGATCAGTATATGCGGAATATGCGGACGGTTGTCCAATGCTTACCTCCTCTACTTACTTTCCTCGTGATCCTTAACTCCTCCGAATACGTTAGCATTCTCCTAACTCAACCGAAGGCTTTGGCGTATTGTAGTGAACGGGTGGTCATTAGACCGTAGAAGCCTCGTACCTCCAGATCGGGATGGTCTCGCCAGAGGCTGGTGGGAATCATAGTACCATCGCTGAGCACGGGACCACCGCGATGGCCGTAGTATATCTGAACGGTCTTGCGCTCGTGCGGGGTGATCCGTACCGTTGCGGCGTGTAGCACGGACAGGTTGAACAGAATGGCGGTCCCCGCCGGGCCGTGAAGATGGACGGCGCCGCGCTGTTTGAGCTGGTCCTCGGTATCGAGTATCGGACCATCGCAGGGTTCCGGAGAAATGGAAAAGCAGTGCGTACCCTCGTGCACATCGGACAGGTATAACATCATCTGCAAAAAGCCGCATCGGTAGGGTCGCTCCGTCGAATGCGGGCGGTCCCGGTGCCATATCTCCTCCGGCGCACCTTCCCGCGGGACCATGTGACGCAGGCAGACTTCCCCGAGACAACTGGGTCCTTCAAAGATGGTCTCGATCGGGTCGATCAGGGCAGGGTGGCGGATCAGGTCGTCGATCTCCGGCGTGGAGATCAAAGGATCGCAATTCAGGGTCTGATGACCGTGATTGGAAATGGGACGCCAGAATGAACCCTGTTCGGACCTGTCATGGTCGTAAAGGTCGATGAAACGACGCAACTCGTCGTCCGCAAAAACCTGGCCGAGGCTGACGTAACCGTTATGCTTGAAAAACTCGAGATCTACCATGCGAGGATGTGGTCCGATAATGGTGTGTTTACTTGCAGACGTAAAGCCGCTAGATTGCGAGTGTCCCAGACAAGGAACGAGCCGAAGCGGGCGACATCGAATGGCGCGCGCTTCGCAAGGCCGCCGGGGAAGGCGACTCATCTATACGGACCTCTCGTTCAACAAGAAGAGCAATCGCGTACTCGCAAGGGTCAGAACATCCCTTTGGCTTCATCAAGCACCTTGGGGACTATCGCAAGGTCAGGTACCAGGGTCTTGCCAAGAACACGTTACAGCTCTTCATCCTGTTCGCCCTTTCCAACTTTCATCTGGTCCGTCGGGAGCAGGCGGTCCCATAGGGAGAAGTAGGTCCGGACCGGGCGGATCCGGGTCTGTCACGGATTTTGTGTAACTGACAGTTTCATGTGATGGGCACTCTGTCTTCGTACATGATGATGAACTGGTTGATTGCGGCTGTCCAGTGGACAAGGGGCCGGGTCCACCTTCGGGACAGATTGAGCAGGGCCAGATAGAGCAGTTTCCTGGCCGCCTCGTCCGTGGGGAAAGCGCCTCTGGTCTTGATGATCTTGCGCAGGCCCCGGTTCATGGATTCGATGGCATTCGTAGTGTAGATGACCTTCCTGATCTCCTGTGGGAAGGCGAAGAACGGGGTCAGATGGTCCCAGTGTCTGCGCCATAGCCGGCTGATCGTGGGATATTGCTTATCCCAGTGTTCGGCAAAGCGATAAAGCGCGGCCTCAGCCTGCTCCAAGGTAGCGGCCTGGTATATCGCCCGGAGATCCTTGGCCACCTGCTTACGGTCCTTCCAGGAGACGTAGGTCAGGCTGTTACGCACCATGTGGACGATGCAGAGCTGCACCTGGGCCTTGGGGTACACCGTCTCTATGGCCTGGGGGAAGCCGGTGAGGCCGTCGCAACAGGCGATGAAGATATCGGCAACGCCCCGGTTCTTCAGTTCGGTCAGTACGTGGAGCCAGAACTTTGCCCCTTCGTTCTGCTCGATCCAGAGCCCCAGGAGTTCCTTGTCGCCGCGCAGGTTAACGCCCAGGGCCAGGTAGACCGCCTTGTTCCGTACGCTGCCGCTATCACGTATCTTGACGAACAGGGCATCCAGGAACAGGATCGGGTAGATCTCATCCAGGGGCCGCGACTGCCAGGCCAGGGCCTCGTCGGTCACGGCGTCGGTGATCCGCGAGACCAATTCGGGCGAGATGGACACCCCGTAGAGGTCTTCGATATGGCCCTGGATATCCCGGGTGCTCATGCCCCTTGCGTACATGGAGATGATCTTGTCGTCGAAGTCGGGCCAACGCGTCTGGTACTTGCGGATCAACTTCGGATCGAAGCTGCCTTCGCGGTCCCGGGGGATCTCTACCGGCAGATCGCCCTTGTCGTCCTTGAGCGTCTTGGTGGTCTTGCCGTTGCGTGAGTTGCCGCGGTTCCTGCCATCGGGGGCATGTTTCTCGTAGCCGAGATGATCGGTGAGCTCGGCTTCCAGGATCCGCTCGGCCATGCGCTTCTTCATGCGCTTGAGCAGGCCGTCTTCGCCGAACAGGTCCTCGGCGTCCACCCCGTCTTCCATAAGTTCATCGAGAAGACGGTCGATCTTACCTGGGGGTTTTCTTTCTCTGGCCATAGCACTTCCTCCTTTTGAGCAAGATACAGGCTATTGCCAGTTACACAAAACATGTTACAGACTCGCGGATCCGGGCAGAAAGGCCTGTCCGGGGCTGGAAATACCCGCAGGACCACCCAAGAATACACCACTTTCAACATGATCGGCTTCTGAACTGACTCATATCATACAACTCGCTCGTACTATAGCGTTGATCGGAGGTTCCTTAACTTCGAGTCACAATAGCCTGGAGAACTCCTCTATACCCAAGCCACTCTGTCTGATGATGGCGCGCAACGTTCCTCTGTCAAGTTCCCGGTGGTCGGGAACCACAAGCTGTTGAAACGGGTCGTCACGACGCAGAACAATGTGGCTTCCGCGTTGTCGTCTGATGTAGAATCCGACTCTGGCGAGCGCTGTGACGCACTCCCTGCCTGAAATCAATGGCAGTGAACTCATACGGCTACGACCAGTGCCTCGAATTTTTCCTTGGGAACCGGCAGGCCATCGTCTTCAAGGGCCGCTATGTAAGTTTCGATCGCCTCTTTGATACTGGCAATTGCCTCCTGGCGGGATTCACCCTGACTAATACATCCCGCCAGACTGGGGCATTCGGCTATCCAGTAGCCGTCTTCTCCCGGATATAGAACCACTTGTCTCACCGTGTCATCCTCCGTTTCGCAGAATCTGTTCTCGTCTGCAGGGACGGACAAACATCCTGTAGTCCCTGTATCTACGCCGATCGTTCATCGCAAATGTCGTGTTTACTTGCAGAAGTAAAGCCGTTAGATTGCAAGTGTCAAGGTATACACTTTATAGAACAGCCTGTCCTTTTCAGCGGTCTATTGCTGAAACCATTAAGGTCGGTCTACTCTGGTACATCACTCGTTTGTATCTCAAATTCCCATTCGAGAACCTCAGTATTCCCCCGGAGCACCCTCAATGCCTGAAACAGTCCTTAAAACCGCGCTGATCGGATGCGGCGGCAGGGGGCGAAGTCATTTCGAAACCCTGAAGACCTTTGACGATTTGCAATTCGTGGCCGTGTGCGATCCGGTGGAGGACTTGCGGGACCGCGTTGCGAAGGAGTACGCCGTTCCACGCCGGTACGAAGACATCGAGAGGATGCTGTCGGAAGAGGAATTGGACCTGGCGGTGGTCGCGACGCCGGCTCACCTCAACGGCGCGTGCGCGCTGCCGGTGATCCAGGCTGGCGTGCACACGCTTCTGGAAAAGCCCCCCGGACTCTCCGGCGCGGAAACGGAAGGACTTCGCGACGCCGCCAACGCGTCCGGCGCGAAGGTGCTGGTCGGTTGGAACAGGCGGTTCCATTCCCTGATCTGCAAGGCGCGCAACATGATCGAGGAGCGGGGACCGATTACCCAGGTCGTTGCGGAGTTCCACAAGAGCATGGCGAGCCTGCGGGAACGCGCTTTCCCGGACCACCTGCTGGACAACTTCATCTACGAGACGCCGATCCACGCCGTCGACCTGACCCGGTCTCTGGCTGGGAGTTCCCCCATCGCCGAACTGCACGCCGTGGCCCGCCGGGCTACCTCGCGTTACGTTGACGTTTACGCGGCGCTCATCCGCTTCGAAAACGGGTGCGTAGCCCAACTCACGGCCAATTTCACGACGGACGCCCGCCTGGAGCGTTACGAAATCCACGGCAGGGACTGTTCGGCTTACCTGGAAGGCGTGAAGGAAGCCGTGGTGCAACGCGACGGGCAAAGGGAAGTGTTCAACGTGGTGGAATCCGGCGGTACGGCCGAACAGGCCCGGTTCCTGGTCGATTGCATCAAGGACGACCGGCCCGTGGATCTCCCCGCGGCGGGACTGGACGAAGCCGTCGAGACCATGAAACTGGCCGATCGCATTAGGGCGCAACTGCGCGACTGATCAAGGCGTGGGATTCTTGACAACAAAACCGGCGTTTGGTAGGATGCTGATTATCACTCGGGGAAAGCATGACACGGTACACCGTTGCCCGTGTCGCCTAACCGTACCGTTTAGTTGCTTTGTGTGATCTTACCCACGCGCACGTGGAGGAACCTTTATGTCTTTCTTGCGTACTATCAATCCGGGTATCGTGCTTGCTGCGCTTGTCTACTTCGTCGCGGGCTGCGGCGAAATGGAGGATACGATCGATTCCGACGAACAACTCAGGTCCCTTGCCCGTGAATCCCTTTCCCAGATCGAGGGCGATCTGACGCTGGAAGGGCTGAAAGAACCCGTGGAAGTGGTCCGCGACCAGCACGGCATTCCCCACATCTACGCGCAGAACACCGATGACCTCTTCTTCGCCCAGGGCTACGTGATGGCCCAGGACCGCCTGTGGCAGCTGGAAATGTGGCGACGGTGGCGGGAGGGCCGTCTCGCGGAGATCTTCGGTCCCGAAGCCTTCGATTACGACGCCCGAACGCGGCTCATGATGTATCGCGGACCCTTCGACGAACGGGAATGGACCAGCTACCACGCCGAAGGCGAACGCATCTTCACCGCCTACGCGAACGGGATCAACGCCTATATCGACAGCCATGCGGATGAACTGCCCGTTGAGTTCAAACTGACGGGCATCGAACCCGGCAGGTGGACGAAGGAGACGGTAGTGCGGCGCTGGACCGGGCTTAACTTCCCGAGCGCGGGCAACGACGCCGGGGACGAGATCCGGCTCGCAAGGGCCGTGTCGGAACTCGGCGTCGAGGAAGCCAATCGCAGGGCGGCGCCCCTTCCATGGGATGATCTCGTGGTGCCGGAAGGTCTGGACGTGACCATTATTCCGGAGGACATCGTGGCCGCGATCAGGAAGGGGGAAGGCGATCCCCTCGTTCCGGGCCGCCTGCCGCAACTCGAGCTCGTGGAACCGTATCACGGTCTCGTGCCGGAGAACCGTCAGGCCGAGGCGCCCACGCCGGAGCAACTGCTCGAGATCGGCAGCAACAACTGGGCCGTGAGCGGTGCCCTGTCCATTACCGGCCAGGTCATGGTCGTCAACGATCCCCACCGCCGCCTGGAGAACCCGTCGCTGCGTTACTACTCCCACCTGAACGCCCCGGGTTGGAACGTGATCGGTGCCGGCGAACCACCCTTCGTGGGGGTGAACGCCGGTCACAACGACCGCGTCGCCTGGGGGTTCACCTTCGCGGGGGTCGACGTGAACGACGTGTACGTGGAGGAACTTCATCCGGATAATCCCGACATGGTGCGGTGGCAGGACGGCTGGGAACCCCTGCGCGTCATCCGGGAGCAGATCCCGGTGAAGGGCGAAGAGCCCCGCGAGGTCGTGCTGAAGTTCAGCCGTCACGGACCGGTTTTCTACGAAGATCCGGAGAACCGCGTGGTCTACGCCGTGCGGTCGATCACCCACGAACCGGGCACCGCGCCCTACCTGGGATGCTTCCGCATGGCCCAGGCAGAAAGCGCGGAGGACTTCTTCGAACGCGCCATGTTCTGGAAGGTGCCCACCCACAACCTGGTCTTCGGCGACGTAGAGGGCAACATAGCCTTCCAGGTCTCGGCCTTAACGCCGGACCGCGACGGCTGGAACGGAAGGCTGCCTGTCCCTGGAGACGGACGGTACGAGTGGCAGGATTTTCGATCAGACCTGCCCCGCGAGTACAACCCGCAGCGCGGTTGGGTAGGAACCGCGAACAACGATTCCCATCCGCCGGATTATGAAGGCCGGCCGGTCATGTTCCACTCTTCGAGGGGCGTCGAATACTCCCGGATCGTCCGCATGAGGCACCTGCTGCAATCCAACCGCAAGTATTCCATCGAAGATCACAAGAAAATCCAGTTGGACGCCTATTCCCTCCGGGCCGAGGCCGACATCCCGTCGTTCCGGGGATGGACGTCGGAGGACGAGGAAATCGAACGGGCCCGTGAACTGGTCGCCAATTGGAATGGCCGGATGAATAAGGACAGCGCCGGTGCTGCGGTCTACTACCGCTGGCGCGCCGAAGCGGAGTCGGCGGCCTACGATCCCGATACGCCGGATGTCGAGCGTCGCCCGCTCGTAGAAGAAGGCCTGCGCAAGACCGTGGAACGATTGAAGCGGGAACTGGGCGAGGACTGGAGCCAGTGGCGGTACGGGCGTCTCCAGAAAAGCCCCTTCACCCATATTCTCACGGATGCCTTCTCCCTGCCTGCCGCAGAGCGGTCCGGCGGTTTCGGCACCATCGCCGCCACGTCGGTGAGCTTTCGGCACATCCTGGACACGGACGACTGGGACCGTTCCGTCTTCATCATAACGCCGGGCCAATCGGGCCAGCCCGAGAGCCCCTATTACGGCAGCCTGCTTGAAACCTGGGCGAACGACGAATACCTCCCGCTGGCTTTCAGCAGGGAGGCGGTGGAAAATATTGCGGGGCATCGACTTACGCTCACCCCGCGTTAGAAAGGACGATGCGTTTTTGGAGTACCGCGTTCTGGGAAAAACCGGTATCGAGGTATCGTGCGTCGGCCTGGGTTGCTACCCCATGTCCGGGATGGCCGGCGGGGCGAACTGGACGGGTATCGACGACTATGAATCCATCGCCACCATCAGGCACGCGGAATCCCTCGGCATCAACCTCCTCGATACGGCCAATGGATATGGCGCCGGCCACAGCGAGCGGATCATCGGCCGGGCGCTCCGGGGCAGGCGGGACCGCTACGTGATAGCGACCAAGGTTGGGCCCAGGCCCGAGGACCCTGGTGAGCCGGTGCAGCGATACATCACCCGGGCCTGCGAGGGCAGCCTGGAACGGCTGCAGACCGACTATATCGATATCTACCAGTTGCACGGCGAACCGGAGGAGGGCGACATGCCGGCGTTGGTGGAGGTGTTGACGCGACTTGTCGAGGAAGGCAAGATCAGTTGTTTCGGCATCTCTACCTACGAAACGGAAATCATTCGGTCCCTGATGGCGCTGGGAAACCTCACGATGGCCCAGATCGGTTACAGCATCGTAAATCCGGTGGGTTTAGCCGGGTTGCAACTCGCGGTTAAGGAGAACCTGGGTACGCTCATACGCGTGCCTCTGGCCCAGGGGGCGCTCACCGGTAAGTACTTCGAGTCGCTGTCCCAGTTGGACCATGCGGACCGCCGGCATCCCCGGTTCGACAATCCGCGCATTCGGGCCGCGCTACGGAAACTTTCGGAACTGACCTTCCTGCTAGACGGCGGCGGGCGTACCGTGGCGCAGGCTTCCCTCCGCTTCGTGCTGGATACGCCGGGCGTGACCTCCGTGATTCCAGGGGCCAAGAACCGGACCCAGCTGGAGGAGAATGCCGGGGCGGCGCATATCTCGCCGTTGACCGTGTACGAACGGTCCCGGGCCCTTGCCATCGGCAGCGAGGCGAACTGGCCGCTGCCGCCCTATACGAACTGGACATGATACCCGGTCTCGTACAGGTGACTTTCAACCGCTACAATCTCAACAGGAGTACCTGGAGGAAATACATGCGGCACTTGATGTTATGTATGATGGTCTTCTTTTGCTCCGGCTGTGGCCGGGTGTTCCTGGGCGATACCCAGAACGTCGAAATCAATGTCACGCCCGCCGACGCCCGTATCAAGATTCCCGATCGCGTCGACAATGAAACGAGTCCGTTCACCATCGAGTTGCCGCGTAATGAATCCCACCTGGTGGAGATCTCCAAGCCGGGTTACGAGACGAAATGGGTAGTGTTGCAGAAGGTAAAGCTTAAATCGGTGATCGTCGCAGACATCCTGCTCACCCTCGGCATCGGCCTGCTGATCGACATCTACTGGGGCACCTGGGAGGGTCTTTCGCCATCGATGGTGGACGTCACGCTCGAACCGGCCAGTGCGGACGGCAGTCCCGTCAAGGTCCCCATGTACCTTGCGGATTCCAGGCTGGAGATATACGACGAGACCGTCCGGATCAGGGTCCACGCCCTTCGGTAAGGATCGGCCGCGGAAAATTCAAACTTCTGCTACGCTTCTCGTTCCACCCGATACCGCAGGAAGAGTTCCTGTCCGACCTGCCTGGACTCCACCAGTGCCAGGTTGGCGAGGCGGTCCGCCGGAAAACCCGTTCCGTCCGCGGGCGTCGGCGCATTACGTCCGCCGATGATCACGGGACACAGCGTCATGTAGACCTCGTCCACCAGACCCGCTTCGAATAAGGCCATGTTGACTTCACCGCCACCCTCCACGACCATCCGGTGCATGCCGCGGCCGTAGAGAATGGCACATAGAGCGGGGAGGTCCACCGAGTTCTGGCCAACTTGTATGAGCTCGGCCTTATCTTGAAACGGCGCGAACATCTCGCCTGGAGTTCCTTCCGGGGTCACGATGATCCTTTCGACCTGTTGGTCCGAGAAGTAGCGGCCTTCCGATGGCATCCGCAGGGTTCGGCTCAGCACGATCGAGACAGGATGCGGTGGTTTGCCGGTTTTAACGCGCTCATCCCTGCGCTTCGCGCTTTGGATCCCGGCGGGTGGGTCTTCGGCTCTCAGCGTACCCGCTCCAATGAGTACGGCATCGGCTTCCGCCCTGATCTCGTCCAACAGCGACCGGTCCTTCCTGCTCGAAAAGCGCACGGGGCCACGGCGATCCGAGGAGATTTTTCCGTCCACGCTGGCGGCGTAGTTAAGCACGATGTATGGTTTTTGAACCGGGGTCATCAGGGATGCCCACCTCCAGATCATGATTCCAGTAGAACACGGCAAAATCTGTCTTGACAGATAGTCGAACCATGTTTACAATGCAAAACGAAATTCTCAAACGAACAAAGACCGAATCCATCCTGTTGGATGGCATCCGGCGAAGGGAAGTGTCTCCGCAGTTGGTGCGAAATCCCGCTTGAAGCTGCGTCGACCCCCTTTCGGCACCATACAGTTCCCGCCACGTCCAGGCAAATCATCATCGATCCCGCTGAGGTCTTGCGCCGGTACCTGCGCTTGAACGGTCTTTCATGCGGCTTTGCCCGGTACCGCTTCACCTGGACAAGTTACCGGTGAACGGTGGTTAGCTGCAAGTTCAATCACCGGTATCAGTAAATACTTCGTGTCGATGAAATGTCAATTTCAGGGCCGTTACCGGCTTTGTGTGAAGTTGTACGGCGAACCCACTTGAGAGAGGCAGGCAGGAGTGAAAGTAAGAGAGATCAAGCTTGGCGACGTAACGGTACTGGAACTGAGCGGGCGTATGGCCGAGGGAAGAGATACCGACGCACTGAGCGAGCGCATCAACAACCTGGCCGACGATGGATCAAGGAAGATCATCTTTGACCTGAGCAAGGTGCACTGGATCGACAGTTCGGGACTGGGCCTGCTGATCCGGGCGTACACCCGCATGCAGAAAGTGGACGGAGACCTGAAACTCGCACGGGTAACCAGGAGCGTCAGCAGTCTGCTGCAGATGACCAAGCTGACCACCGTTTTCGCCGTCCACGACACGCTGGAAGGCGCCATCGACGCCTTCGGCGCCTGAAAGGACCTGGAAAAGTCCGTACCATGTCCGATCGGCAACCCCGTAAGGTCCACACCCACGGAAGCCGCACGGCCGAACTCGTGGCGGTAAGCCGAGCACGGCACCTCCTTCGCCACCGGCCTCCCTACATCTTACATGAGAAGATACACTGAACCATGTGGCACAGGTGGCCGGCCCCGCATCCGAGATGGTCTTGGACTACCTGGCCGAAACGGAGTGCATACCGGAAGCGGAACGGTCCACGGCCTCCCACCTGAAGGGCTACGTCGGTAAAATGGGCGATCCTTGAAAACGACGACCCGTCCGATCAGCAGGAACGGTATGTTGAAGGGCGAAGCGACGTCTACGCCCTGCCGCCCCTGTTCTGGTGCTTGAATCTGAGAAGAACCTGTTAATTCATACCTGGGGCTAAAGCTCTATTGTAGGGCGCCAAAATCCAGTGTAGGGCGCCAAAATCCAGGAAATACACATTAAGTTCTTACGAATCGTTTATAATTGGTTATGATTAGGTTAGATTACGAATTTCAAACGTTTGTATAACGAGGGGTTTATCGTCCATGCGACCGTCCAGGAGCCATCGCTCTTAACTGCTTTCGTTCCAACTTTAATACTTGATTTCGGCCTGCGTAAGTCCCCAAATACCTTGACAGAATGGCTTTCTTACGGTATATTGCTGTTCCAACACTTACACATTCCCACTGATAAAATTACACTCAATTAGGCGGATTATCATGTCCAGAATAAGGACGTGCTCGTTTTCCTTGGTCTCGATCGGCCTAGTCGGCCTTCTCGGTCTGGCCACCATTCCCTTCTCGACAGTCCACGCTGATCAACAGCAGGAAGCGGAATTGGACTCCACCTACATGCTGCCCGTGATCGAAGCGGAGGCGATTGTAGTGACCGGTTCGGCGGTCCGGAGATCCCCGATCGATCTGCCCTACGCGGTCGCCCGCATCGACCGTGAATCGCTGGCCGAACAAGGCGCGCCTTCGATGGTCGACCTCTTCAAGAACCTGAGCGCCAGCAGCGGGGTCATCGGCGAGTCCAACAGCTGGTACAACTCTACAGGAAATGAGATCATAGAATCGGTAGCGAACGTCAACCTCCGCGGACTCGGCGCTTCCCGTACTCTGGTGTTACTAAACGGCAGGCGCCAGACCTATGTCCCAGGCAGGCTCGTTGGGGGCCGTTTCGTCGACGTGAACGCTTTTCCGTCCATATCCATCGAACGCTTGGATATCCTGAAGGAAGGGGCGGGCGCCGTGTACGGTTCGGATGCGATAGCCGGGGTCGCCAATTTCATAACCAGAAGCGATTTCGAAGGATTTGAGGCAGACGTATCCTACGACTATTTCAACGCGGCCGGTGATATGATGCTGGGCGGAATCTGGGGCGGCAAAGTCGGGTCGTCCAACCTTGTCGTATCCCTGGAACACAAGCGCCGAAACAATCTGCGCGCCGAGGAGCGGGACTGGACGCTTCGCGACTTTCCAGACTGGGGTTGGGGCTGGTCCTGGTACGGGAATCCCGGTGCGTTCATCATACCGGATGGGCTGCAAACCGATGAAAGCATCCTTGCCGGAGAATCTCGATTCGTCGATCCGGGTTGTGCGGGCATGGGTGGCTACCAGGTGGGCGCCAGTACGTGCCGCTTCCGCTACCAGCCATGGGACAGCATTATCGAGAAACTCCAGCATACCAGGGGATTTGCCGAACTCAACGGTTCCTTCGGCGAGACGAATTACCACCTGGAAGCGCTCTACGCCGATGCCCGTTTACCCGAATGGGAGACGACTCCTTCGTTTCCCCCGATCGCCTTTTATGACGGTGTACAGCAAGTACCTGCCGATCATCCCGGCCGTGTGGCCTTCGTAGCAGAAAACCCGACGTATACGAATGCCGCCGGTGTTACGCTGGACCTTACCGGCGACCAACCCTGGTACTTCTTTGGCCGCCTGGTCGGAAATGCCGGTCCCGGACGAGTTCAGAGCAAGGAGTCCCGCACGCGCCGTCTGGCAGGATCGCTCACGGGTCCGATAGGTGAAAGCAGTATCAGTTACGACCTGGGCATCTCTTACTCGGATACGAAGGGAACGTCGCGCCACCCTGCGGAATACGCGTACCGGAAATTCCTGGCTTTCCGCGGGTACGGCGGAGCTAATTGCGGAGTCGAAGCCGTTCCGGACCCGAATACGCCTTCCGGGCTCGCCCTCGGGGCAATCCCCAGCGGTGTCGCTGCCGGAACCGGGAATTGCTCGTACTTCAATCCTTTTACCAATGGCCTCCAGTACGCTGCGCAGCCGGGCGCCGCCTATGCGAGCAGCCCCAATCCGAATTACCGTGCCGATCTGGCGCATAGTCCCGAGTTGATCGGCTGGATCAACGAAAAAGTCGCCATTACGAGCCAGGCCAGCCTGCTGGCCATGGATGCCGTACTGAACGGCGTTTTAAAGGAAGGCGTCGCCAGTTACGCCACAGGCTACCAGCTTCGCCGTGTCGGCGTGTCTGCCATGCCAAACGAACCCGGCAACCTGGCCCGGAATCCATGCCGCATACCGGGGGATACCAGTTGCGCGGCCCAAACGGGATCATTCACCTTCACATCGGGGATTCATCCCTATGACGACAGCCAGCTAACCCACGCCGTATTCGCCGAGTTGGCGCTTAAATACAGCGACTGGCTGGATACCCAGGCGGCGCTGCATTTCGAGGATTACGGTTTTGCGAACAGCCTGGATCCGAAGATATCGATGAGGGCGCAGGTCAACGATTACCTGGCCCTGAGGGGTACGCTGCAGACCACGTTCCGCACTCCCTCGGTGGATGATCTGAATACGGACGTTGTCATCTACACGGCTTATGTTGGACCGACGGAAGCCTGGAAGGCCATCGAAAACCGGGGTGTCGAAGATCTCGAACCGGAGGAGGCCTTTACCTATAACCTGGGCGTCATCGTCGAAAATGACAGGGGTTTCGAGATGGCGGTGGATTACTGGAATTTCGACTTCAACAATCCCATCGGTATCATTCCCCATGACGCCCTGGCCGCGGCCTATGTGGATCCGTCAACCCGTGCCGCGGTACAGGACCGCATCTATTGTCCCGGCAACAAAAACGACGGGAGTTGCGCCCCGGGGGACATGGAACGAATCAGGATAAACCACATCAACTGGCCCGGACTTAAAACCTCCGGGATCGACTGGCATATTGGTGGACGTCAGGTGGTGGGCAATGGAGCGATAGCCGCTAACCTGGACGGCAGCTACACCCTCGACTACACGGTAGAGCCCCTCATCCACAACGACGTGCAGATCGTGGACGAGAAGGAAGCCGTCGGCTTCCTCAACGTGACGAATCCCCTGGCGCCGCCCTTACCACCGCTGAGAATGCACGCCTCGGTCGGGTATCACTGGGAGGACTACAGCGCCATCGCAAGAGGGCACTACATCGCTTCGTACGAGAACGCGGACTATTTGTTTGATACGGGGCCGGGGGGCGAAGACTGGACCAAGATCGACCCATTTCTGACCTTCGACATGAACTTCCAGTGGAGGGTACCCGGTGCCGGTGTGATCGCCACCCTGTCGTTGTTGAACCTGGCCGACGCTGCGCCGCCCACAGTCAACCAGGAACTGGCTTTCGATTCGTTGACGCACGATCCAAAGGGACGGCGGATCAAGCTGGGCGTGACGTACCGGTTCAGGTAGGCATGCGAGGGATCGCTGAAGGCAGGCGTTGATTCGTCCTTAAAGGTCCAGGTCGCTCTCCCGAGCGTCCTGGACTTTTTTTACGCTACCGTGACATCTGCAGCCTTGTTCGGGGGATCACGATCCGTGGTCCTCCTTCACGATCCGTGGTCCTCCTTCAGCCACTTGATGAAAGACAGCGTCATCAGGACCAGCACCGCGATCAGTGGCAATGCGACGATCAGGGACGCCGACTGCACTGCCTTCAGGCTCTCCGTACCCCCGACGAACATCAGCGACAGCGACACGAAACTGAGTATTACGGCCCAGAAACAACGATGCCAGCGCGCGGGCTCCCGAACCTCGGCCTGTTCCCGGGTCGCCACCGACGCCAGGATATAGGACGCCGAGTCCAGGGTGGTTGCGGCGAAGATCAATGCGAGGGTCACAAAAACCAGTAGGAGAGGCACCGCGAATGGGATTACCCGATCTCCCACGGCGACCACGGTGGTGATGATAGCCTCAGGGGTCATGTTGCGCGCAACCAGGCCGGTGAGGTCCTGCGATCCTTCCAACTGCAGAAACAGACCCGTGTTGCCTAGCACCGCGAAGAACATCCAGCAGCCCATTGAGCCGCCGATGATCTCGGCGCCGATCAGTTCGCGGATCGTTCGGCCCCGTGAAATCCGGGCAACGAACAACCCCATGAACGGCGCGAAGGCAATCCACCACGCCCAGTAGAAAATGGTCCACTGTTCCGAGAACGTCCCTGCTGATGAAACCGGGCTTGACCTTCCTTCCGCCGCCGCGGCGATGAGGGATTCCGCCTTGGCGACCGGGTCCAGGTAAAAGCTCATCTTGATGAAATTCTGTACCAGCAACCCGATGCTGTTGGTAAAGGTGTCGATGATGAACAAGGTGGGACCGAAGACGAAGACGAACGACAGCAGCCCGATGGTGAGCCAGAGGTTGATCCCGCTAAGGATACGGATTCCACGCTGCAACCCGGTATAGACGCTGGTTCCGAAGATCGCGCCCAGGGTAATCACCACAGCCGCGTCCAGCCAGAACTCCCTCTGTACGTCCAGTAGTTCCGACAGGCCCGCCGAAATCATGGGCGTGCTCAGCCCGATAGACGTCCCGACCCCTCCGAGCAGGCCGAACATGAAGAACATGTCGATGACCTTGCCAGGTAGACCTCTGGTGGCTCGATCGCCGATCACGCCCGCGCAGGCCGCGGACATGCGCAGGATGGGCCGCCTGCGGTTCCAGAAGAGGTAGGCCAGGGGAAGCGTCGGGATGCAATAAATGGCCCAGGCCGTGAATCCCCAGTGAAACAGCCCGTAGGTCGCCGCCCACTCCGTGGCCGCTACGGAACGGGGTTCGATACCGAAGGGCGGGCTCGTGTAGTAGTACACCCATTCGATAGTACCCCAGTAGAGGACGCTGGCGCCGATGCCGGCGCAGAAAATCATGGCGATCCAGCTGGGCAGCGAAAATTCCGGCTTGGCGTCGGGTCCGCCGAACCGCACGTTGCCGTATTTGCCCAGGGCGTAATACACCAGGATGGCGAAGGCGGCGATCGTGAACCACAGGTAGGCCCATCCCAGGACTCGGGTCAGCCAGCCGAAAGTCGCGCTGAGCAGGGCTTCCCCCTCGACGGGAAACAGCACCAGGGGAACCGAGACGCCCGCGATCAGCGGCAACGCCACCCAGAAAATCACCCGGTCGATTCTGGGTCCGTTCATGGTGTGTTCTCCGGTTTGGCCGTACGGGTTAACTTCACCGAGTGGATGTTCAGTGGGGAATGTTCAGCTGGTGCATGCGCTTATGCAGGGCTTCCCGGGCTTGCAGGTACGGCGCCTCCAGGAATGCCTCGTGGTCGTCCGCGCCGTGATGGTGGGTGGTTGTCCCGGGCTTGTGCTGCCAGCTGCGGCGCTTGATGTAGGACAGACCCCCCTCGACCAGGCTCAGCATGTACTGGGCGTTTTCCGGGTCGAAAAGGTGGTACGGACCGCCGCAGGCTACGTATACGGGCGACGTATGGGCCATGATTCCCCGTCGCCAGCCGTCATGGTGTGGTATGCTCGTGTAGTTCGGTCCCGCGCACCGCGCCGCCAGCCACGTGTGGCCCTCTACCCGCAGGGAGGTCTTCAGCGAGAGGCCCCGCGTCCCATTGTTGTCTTCGGTTGAGGCGACGACCCTTCCCTGCTGCACGATCTCGAGCGTATGGATGGGCAGGGTGGACTCCGCCGAAGCCTCGACTTCGACCGTTCCGCCGTTCCCCGACAATTGAACCGTGTCTCCGATCACCTGGCCGTTCACCGTAAAACGAAGGATGGGACCTGCGCTCAGAAAGGTGTTGCCGCCGCGCAACGCCTTGCACCAGTTGTCATAGTTAAAGGGCTCGTCCGGCGGAATGTAGGCGTAGGTCCTGTAGATCCCCACGGGCACGTCGCTGGACATCTTGTCCGTTCCGCCCGCCAGTGGCAGCCTGTAGCCACAGTTCAGGTACCTGTAGTACTCCAGGTGATTGTACTCGCTGTGCACCAGCATCTCGACGGCGTCGGCGCGGTCCGTGGCGATGAGCACCGCCGGCTCGCAGTTGGGATTGGGAATGTGCGGGATCACGACCGTACCGCCCTGCCGGTGGCATTCGTCCGCCCAGTAGGACAAGGTAGTTTCCAGGTTGCCGCCAAGTTCGGCCTCGCTCGGACCGTCCGAGCACCAGGGCATTACCGGTTCCTTCAGACCGAGCAGCGTCAGGTGCCCAAGAATGTGCTGCCGGTTCTCCTGGGTCGCGTAAACGATTGTGTCGCCATCCGGGGCCACGTTGGCCGATCCGGTAAACTCCTCGGTGTTCGTAAACAGGTTTCCCCATTGGGACAGAAGGAGGTTGACCACGTTCAGTCCCTCCCCGCTGGCTTCCAGATGGGCGCCCTGGGTGGACAGAAAATGTACGTGGGTGTCCCCGCTGAAGTACCGTTCCTCGTTCAGATCGATCCAGCGCTTGAGCCGGAGGGTCAACTCGCGCTGGCCAGGTTCGATGCGGACGCTCTGGCGAATCGGTTCGTATTCGTAGCCCCGGGCCACGTCCACGTGCACTTCCCCGCGGGGCAGCCATCCCTGGCACTTCCCGTCGATGTAGGCGTAGGACATCTGTCCCAGGCGCACGTCGCCGCCTATGTCCACGTGCCAGGTCTCCAGGTTGGAGTTGACGTGGGCGTGATGGCCGTGCGGCGCGTAAGGAACCCCCCTGGCGGAACGGAAATGGACCCGGCACGGCACGGGCAGTCCCGTCGCATCGTCCACGACCGTCGTGTGCACCCAGTTGCGGCCCGTATCGATAACTTCGAATCGCACCCTCGGGGTTTCCACCGCTTCCCGCGCTTCCAGCGCTCCCCAGTTGGCCGAACCGATCGTCTCTCCGTCCTGTTTCACGGTCACCGTGGCCGATGGCGTCCCTGCAACGGACACGTGAGCGGGGCTGGACCGGTCGCTGTCGGCCTGTCCCCATCCCCTGTGGGTATCGTTCATGAAACCGTGCTCGTCCTGGTCGGGCAGCGGATAGGCATAGGTCGCGTAACCCCGGTCCACCTCTATGTCCAGGTTGAAGGGCTTCCGGGCTTCTTCGGGGTTCTTGAGTTCGATCTGCACGTCCCGCGCTGCCCAGCGGCAGAAGGGGTCTTCGTCAAGGTGTCCCAGGGTGATGGCGGCGACGACGAAGGGAGGGCCGTTGGGGGTGATTTCCACGGAAGCGATGGATTGGTCGGGTCGAGAATTGCGCCAGGCCCACAGGTAGTAGGCCTGCGGCCACCCCTGCTCGGCTTCCGTCTGCCGGCGGCCGGCATCGCCCCAATCGCCTCCGGACCGACTCCACGGGGTCGGTTTCTGGTCCGGTACGCAGAGGAAAGGGTACTGTCCCCAGGGCATCGGCATGTAGCCGATCTCGAATCGCTCGCGGATCACCACGGACTCTTCCTGTCCGTCGTTCCATCGGAACCTGTACGTCGCCACGGGTAGTCCGACCGGTCCGCCGACCATGATCTCCGAGCGGATCACCGCGTGGGCGAAAACCACGTTAACGGCTGGGCAACCGACCTGTATCGTGACCGGATCCATCGGACAGTCCACCTGGGAACCAAAACCGATGAAACACTCGGATTCATCGTTCCCGTCACCGATTAGAAACGGCAGACCGTGGAAGCTCTGCATTCCCAGCGGAGGGTCCGCAATGGATTTGTAGACGTGGGGGTTCGCATTGCAGTTTGCGCTGAGATCCAGGGGTTGGTAGTCCGGCATAGAGGCCCTCGTGTACCGGTTAGATCGTCAGGCGAGCATGTTTGCCACGGCGGCGTCTACATCATCATACGTCTTGAAAACCGTGTCCAATCTCGTGATGCGGAACAAGTGGTCCAGGCGGTCGTTTACACCCGTAAGCACCATGTCCCCGGACCTGGACCTGATCTTTTTCATGGCCGCTATCAGCGAACCCAGTCCCGAACTGTTCATGATGGGCACGCCGGTCAAATCGGTAACGAAGCCTGTGCAGCCGCGGGATAGGGCATCGTCGATCATCCGGTCCAGCTCAATGCTGTCCCCCTCTTCCCACAACCTGCCTTCGATGCGCAGTACGGCGATCTCGTCTTCTAGTGAAACCCCAATATTCATACCCACCTCTATGCTCCGGCCATCACGTTACTGTCATACGTCTTGGGCCGGGAATTCCGATCCTGCATAGTCCTGCCGCGTGTTCTGCCCTGTCAACCAGTCAGCCGGCCTTAAGCGCCTCGATGGCGTCCTTGACTTCCCCGTATTCAGGGAACCGATCGGTTTCCAGCTTGGAGAAGACCGGCGAATCATCGACGGTTACCTCGAACTTGCCTCCACCAGCGGGCACGAACTGTAACTGCTCGATTTCGTGTTTGTAGTATTCCAGTAATCTCACCGCCAGCCCGGCGGCGTCTTGTTCATAGCTTCAATCGGCGCAGTAAACGATACGTACGATCACCATGTCCTCCTTGAACGAATGTACGGTCGGCAACCTGTTCAATTGCATAATCAGGGACTATATTAACATTCGGGATACTTCATGGCAAGGATTCTAAACATCTCTCCCACTACACGGTCTCGCTGTTTTGAGTCTGGTCAACGTATACGAAAACTATACATTGCCGCTTGACAAGACTGGCCGATAAAGGTATTCTCAATACGAGGAGGTGATATACAATGCTCGGAAGTTTCGGCACGACAGAACTGATTATCATTCTTGTGATCGTCATGGTCCTCTTCGGTGCGAAGCGGCTCCCTGAACTGGCCAAGGGTCTGGGCCAGGGAATCACTGAGTTCAAAAAAGCATCCAAAAAAGAACCAGCCGACGAGAATCAGAAGAACTCTGACACATCCGCCTCCAAGGATGCCTGAACCCTGTAGTATCGGGTTGTAGGGTATGCATTGGAACCGGTGCCACGGCGCTGGCCAGGCGGTATGGAATCGTCACCGTTGGTAAATCGCGACTGCCCAGGTTATGCGGTTTCGAGTTCCTCGTATATACACCTTCTGATCCTGCCTTCAGGAAACGTGTCAAGCCCTTTAAACCCCCGGGCTTCACACTCGTTTTACCTCTTTAAATGAGCCACAGACAATGTTCCAGGTATTCTACTCCTGGACTGCGCCGGATGCTGTGCAAACCTCCCTTCTTTCCTGAAACGCGCATTTCTTCGACTTTTTCAGTTCAAGATCGTTGAAACACCTATAGCGCCCTTTTTGTTTTAAAAAGTGCAACTCTACCCAACCAATTCAATGCAAGCGCGGTCACATAAACAGCAGGCGTCCCGTTCATGAACCGCGTTACCAGGTGACTGCGTGGAAACTGCCCGAAAAACCGATATCCGAATCGTACCGGCCCATCAGGAAGACGATAGGGTGAACGAATCGGTAAGAGGTCGTACAGACCTGGATGATCGCACGTTGATACTCAGGGCCAGAGGCGGCGACATGCGGTCGTTGGAAGAACTCGTGTACCGGTACGACGAAAAGGTCCTGTCCATGGCCGTATCCTTCGTGGGGGATTTGGACGACGCTAAAGACATCTACCAGGAAGTTTTCATAAGGGTATTAAAAGCACTGCCGAAATTCGAGTTCAGAAGCCGGTTTTCCACCTACCTATTCCGGATCGTCACCAATGTCTGTCTCTCGCATCGGAGGCGAAACAAAAAGAGGGTTTTCATCCCCGTCGAAGAAGAGGTCGAGGAAGATTCAAGTCTGAATAAACACGGCGGCTCACCGATTGCTCCAGATCAGTCCGATGCAACGGTAATCAACAACGAGATCTCAACGCGTATTCACTCGGCTGTCGGCACCTTATCGCCTCAGCAACGCACAGTGTTTGTCCTACGTCACCACGAAGGATTCAAACTGAAAGAAATCGCCCGCATCATGGAATGTGCCGAAGGAACAGTTAAGAAATACTTATTCGTTGCAACCCGAAGACTGCGTGAACAACTCAAGGATATACAATAATGAATACGGATAGGGACCTGTCTCACGAGAAATGGGGTGAATGGCTGGAACTCTCCCCGTACGGTGAATTGTCCGATTCCGAGCAGCAAGCACTGGACAGTCATCTCGAGCAATGTGACCGGTGCCAGGCGCACCTGGTTCGTCTGCGCCAGTTCAAGCTAATCATAGACAAGGCCGCTCCGTCCCGGCCTGTAGAAACAGACGTCCGTGATGCTCGCAGTAACCTGTGGTCCGCCATGATAAACAAGCACTCGGAGCCTGGACACCTGAAAGGGTGGAGGGATCGATATCTTAATGGCCTGAAAAGACTTACGTTCAACATCTATCCATCCTATCGTTCCGTTCTCGGAGGTGCGTTGCTGCTGTTCATAGGCTTGGTGGTTGGGAGTTTTATTGCCGTTCAGGGAGACCGTTCCTTGGGGTTCACGGCATCGGAAATGGAACAGACGGAATGGCTGTCAAATCGCGACGTGGACATCTCGAACATTCAATTTGTAGATTCGGACGTCTCAGACGGCACACTCGAGTTCAGGTTTGAAGCTGTAACAACAGTACAGATCCGTGGATCCATCGACGATCCAGACATACAGCGCGTACTCACCTTCGCCGTGCTGAATGAACGCAACCCCGGTGTCAGGTTGCGTGCGTTAAACGCCGTACGCGAATCCGACCGTCTGCATTCCCTGTCCGAAATACGATCGGCGCTTTTCACAGCGCTAAAATCAGACCCGAATCCGGGCGTTCGAGGAGAGGTATTCAACGCGCTGTCCCGGTATACCTTCGACGAAGAGATCAAGGACGCCATGATTCACACCTTGATTTACGACGAAAACCCCGCACTTCGGATAGGCGCGATCAACCGGCTCCAGGAGCAGGGACCGGCCTTGTTCGACGAGCAACTGCAAGAGGTCCTGAAAACCAGGATGCTTTCCGACGAAAACACATACATACGAACCAAGGCCAGAACAGTATTGAGCAACTTATCAGTCAGATAGAGGATTACGATCAACCAGGAGATAACCTGATGAAGACTTTTTTCTACAACATGTCGTTTCTGTTGATGTTGCAGACTGCGTGGGCCCACCCGGGCGATCAAGTAAAACTAGATGGGAGTCTCATCAAACCATTCATGAACACGATTCCGGGCTCAAGTGTCGATGTTACCCAGAACATTGAAACCATTCAACGATCCGAATCCTTCAAGGTGGAACCAGGCGGCAGGTTGGATTTCAGCTGCCTGATCGGCACCGTAAACATTTCCACCTGGAATAAGAACGAAGCGGTTGTGAACGTAGAGGGCATACCGGCGGAACACGAGGATTACCTGTTGGTCTCCTACGACGGCGGCATGCTGCGTGTCGAATATAGTCCAAACGTTGTAGTTTGGTCAAAGCGAATTCGTTTCAGTCTCGAACTTCCCGAGTCCTTCGACCTGGATATTCGCACCGGAGTAGGGGAGATCGAAGTCCTGGGCGAACTGGCCGGTACGATTAGAGGATACACCGAGGGCGGTGATATCACCACCGGTGATATTGGAGGTCTGGCTGACTTGACCACTGACGGCGGGAACGTCCGGGTCGGTACGATCGGTGATGCGGGCTATATCATGAGCTCGGGCGGTGATGTCAGGGTCGAAGGTGCATCGGCAGACCTGGACGTGCACACGGCCGGCGGCCATATCAGGGCAGGCAAAATCGGAGGTGCGCTCAAGGCGCACACATCCGGCGGTAACATCTCTATAGAATTCGTTGGCGGAAACGCTCGAGTTAGTACTTCCGGTGGGGATATCGAACTGGATGAGATAGCAGGAGATGCCCATATCGTGACCAACGGTGGGGATGTTGAACTGGGAAAAGCCACGGGATTTGTTCGTGCAAGAACCGTGGGAGGCAACATCGAACTCACGGACGTGACAGGGGCGGTAGACGCAAAGACGGGAGGTGGGGACGTATTCTCCGGTTTGGTACCGCAAGGCAGCCGTCCTAGTTCTCTGGTAACGGCCGGCGGAGATATCGTCCTCTATGTCGATTCAACAGCGCGAACAACTATTGAAGCTCGGATACGGCCCAAGGGGGATCAACACCTTACATATGTTTTCAATCCCGTCTTTTCAGGCGATGTCACCGCGACGGTTCGAGTCCTTCCTTTAACCGTCAAAGTAAAACCAAGCGTTAATGAATCCCCGGGACGCAATCTTCATATAACGGCTACGATGGTCGACCCATTGGAGTATGAAATCCGCTCCAATTTTGAAGCGAAGCGTTACGAGGAAAGTGACGACATGAGTGAGATTAGTGCGACTTATGTGTTGAACGGAGGAGGAACCCGGATCTGGTTGGAAACCGCCAACGGTAATATCGACATTCGAAAGCGGCCGGTCCGCTGACCGCTCACCCCGTCTCGAGGATGACCCGCTGCGCGGCGGCGATGCCCGCGCCGGATTCGAAGTCGTGCCCTTGGCGGCTCAGACCGTGTTCGAGGGCGGAGACTGCGACCAGCATGTCGGAAGGGGCGATATCGTAGCCCAGGTGAGCGATGCGGATTACCTTTCCCGTGAAGTGCTCCATCCCGTTGGCGATAGTGACGCCGCATTCGTTCTTGATCGTCTTGAGGAGTACGGATCCGTCAATGCCCTTCGGCATGATCACCGAGGTGAGGACATTCGACGGCCTGCTTGCAAACAGTTCCAGGCCGAGTGCTGCAACGCCCGCGCGGGTCACGAGGGCGTTTCTCTCGTGTATCCTGTAGATTTTCTCCAGGCCAAGGTCCTTCATCATCCTCAGTGACTCGGCCAGCCCCATGAGCAGGGAGACGGCCGGCGTATAGGGCGTGAGTCCCCTGATGAAGGAATCTCTGGCGCGTTTGAGGTTGAGATAGTAGGAAGGAAGGGAGCTTCTTTCGATACCCTGCCACGCCCGTTCACTGACGCTGATGAAGGCAAGTCCGGGCGGGACCATGAGTGCCTTCTGCGAACCCGTCAGGGCCACGTCTACGTGCCAGTCATCCGTCCTGAACTCGTTGGCGCCCAGACCGCTGATGGCGTCGACGATGAAGTAGCAGCCGTGGTTTCGGGCGACGCTTCCCAGGGCTTCGACGTCGTGGAGCACACCTGTCGATGTTTCACTATGGGTGGCCAGAATGGCCTCGAAGGGCCCTTGTTCCCCCACGACACGGTCGATTTCATCCGGGTCCGCGGCCTTTCCCCACTCCACATCGAAGGGCAGCGCGTCCAGGCCGAAGGTCTCGCACAATTCGACCCACCTGCCGCCGAACTTTCCTCCGCAAATCGCCAGCACCCGGTCTCCCGGAGCCAGCAGGTTGACGACCGCGGCCTCCATGGCTCCGCTGCCGGATGCCGTGAGCACGAGCACATCGTTTTGCGTTTGAAAGACGTGCTTGAGACCCGCCGTGACCTGTCTAAGCAGATCGCTGAATTCGCTGGAACGGTGGGGGAGGACCGGTTCCGCCATTTTCTGAACGACATGGTCGGGAACCGGCGTGGGTCCGGGGGCGAAGTTCGTAACCTTCACGCGATCTCCCGTTAGAGCGCGGTCAACGCGATCTGGGCATCCCGGGCATAAGGTGTGGATTCGTAGGTTTCGACAACACGGTCGTAAAGGGCGCTGGCCTTTTCCTTCATATCCGCGGCCTTGTAACACCGCGCGGCATCGAGCAGTAAGCCGGCGGCTAGGTAACTGTCAGTGTCTTCGTCCGCCAAGGCGAGGTATTGACGGGCAGCCTCTTCGTATTTCTCTTCCTCTTCGTCGCAGGCGGCAAGGCCCGATCGTGCGGTCACCTGGAACAGGGCATCCTCATCGCCGTAATCGTCCAGGTAAGCACGGTAATACGTACGGGCCTTTTCGTAGTCTCCCGTGTTAAAACAGGCATTGGCCAACTCAATCGTGGTCTCGAGGGCGAGTGCGGTCCCGCCGTACTCGTTCAAGAGCCGTTCGAATATGGGTATGGCGTCCTCGTACCGGTTATCCTGCATCGCCGTCTGGCCTGGTGCGAACACCTTGCCCGCCTCGACCAGGTCATCGGCCTGCGAATTCGTCCAGTAGTAACCCCCGGCGATACAGACGACCACCACGGCGACTCCAATGATAAGGGGCCACTTGTGCTTGTCGATATCACTGCTCATCTCGAACAGCCAGAGTATGAAACGGTCTTCCTTCATCTCGCGGCGGCTGATACGCCGTCTCGTTCTTGCCATTGCTCACGATCCTCCAGGACTTCAACGCGTGTAAATTCAGTACTTCTCCAGACACAAAACTCATTGTTCCACAGCCGGTCGTTCAACGGATATGACCGCTATTTCAAAGCCTACCACATATAAGGGAAACAGGGTCTTTCGTCAAGTGCTTTCTATGGAGTTTTAACTTGACAATAACAGTCCCTGGCGTATTTTACGAAGCACTGGTAGGGGTTTCAACGCGACGAAATCCAGCTCGTTCGTGATCGGGTGATCACGTCCCTGGTTGAGATACGCGCGTTTTGTAAGGAGAGGGCCGATGAAACTGTCGGGTGCGGAAATAGTCATAGAGTGTTTGAAGAAAGAGGGAGTGGACCTGATCTTCGGATACCCGGGCGGTGTGGTAATCCCTACCTATGACGTGATCCAGCGCACCACCGACATTAAGCACATCCTGGTTCGCCACGAGCAGGGCGCGACCCACATGGCCGACGGCTACGCCCGGGCGACCGGTAAACCCGGCGTTGTGCTCGTCTCCTCCGGCCCCGGCGCCACCAACACGGTAACGGGCATCGCGACGGCCTACATGGATTCGATCCCCATGATCGTGATCACGGGACAGGTCCCGGTGCACCTCATCGGGAACGACGCCTTTCAGGAATCGGACACCGTGGGCATCACCCGGCCGATCACCAAACATAATTTCCTCATCAAGGAAACAGAAGATATCGCGCAGGTATTTGCCGAGGCGTTCCACATCGCAACTTCGGGCCGACCCGGACCCGTGCTGATCGACGTCCCCAAGGACGTGCAGGTCGGGACAGCCGAATTCTCGTACCCTGTACGGCCGGATATCAGGGGGTACAAGCCGCGGATCGAGGGGCACCCCAGGCAAATCCGCAAAGCGGCGGAGATGCTCACTTCCTCCAGGAGACCCGTGATCTACGTCGGCGGTGGTGCGATTATCTCCGAGGCGTCTGAAGAAGTCAGGACGCTGGCCCGCAAGCTCAACGCACCGGTTACGACCACGCTGATGGGACTCGGCGCCTACCCGGAATCCGATCCGCTGTCGCTGAAGATGCTCGGCATGCACGGGACCTGGTACGCGAATACGGCGGTGATGATGTGCGATCTGCTCGTCTGCATCGGCGCCCGTTTCGACGACCGGGTAACGGGCAAGCTGGAAGAGTTCTCGCCCAATTCGAAGAAGATCCATATCGACATCGATCCGTCTTCCCTCAACAAGAACGTGCGGGTGGACCTTCCGATCGTAGGGGACGTGAAGAATGTACTGCAACAACTGATTCCCCAGGTCGAACGGGCCGACACGGAGGACTGGCTCAAGTTGATCCAGGAATGGAAGCGGGATCATCCGCTGACCTACGAGAACACGATCGGCCTACACGAGGAAGGCCTTGAGGGAATCGACAGGGAGTCCGTCGAGAAGGAGACTAAGCATCTGCCGCTGAGGGCCCAGTACGCCATAGAACGTATCGGTCAGTTGACGAATGGCGAGGCCTTCGTGGTAACCGATGTCGGCCAGCACCAGATGTGGGCGGCCCAGTGGTACGGCTTCTCCAACCCCCGGTCCATGATCACTTCCGGCGGGCTCGGCACCATGGGATTCGGACTGCCCGCGGGGATCGGAGCCCAGTTTGCCGATCCGGACCGCGATGTCATCGTGTTTTCGGGCGACGGCAGCATACAGATGAATATCCAGGAGATGGCCACGGCCGTGGCTTGCCGGCTGCCAATCAAGATCGTCCTGCTGAACAACGGTTTCCTCGGCATGGTACGGCAGTGGCAGGACATGTTCTACGCGCGGCGCTATTCGGAGGTCGACCTGCGGGACTCAAACCCGGATTTCGTGAAACTCGCGGAAGCCTACGGCGCCGTCGGCATTCGGGTCTTCAAGGATGAAGAAGTGGACGGGGCGTGGCAGGAGGCCTGCAAAATCAAAGACCGGCCCGTACTGCTCGACGTGGTCATACCCGAAGAAGACAACGTGTATCCCATGATCCCGGCAGGGGCGGCATCCCACGAGATGATCGAGGAAAAACCCGGCTAGGAGTACATCGCTCTATGAAACGCCATACCATATCCATGGTCGTTGAAAACCGGTTCGGTGTCTTGTCCCGCATCTCGGGGCTGTTCAGCGGCCGCGGGTTCAACATCGACAGCATCGCGGTCGGCGAAGCCGCGGAACCCGGCACGGCGCGCATGACCATCGTCACCCAGGGCGACCGGATGATCATCGAACAGATCATCAAGCAGCTGAACAGGCTGGTGGACGTTATCCGTGTCGTGGATCTGACCGACGAAAACTTCATCAACCGTGAACTCGCCCTGATCAAGGTGAACGCGAGCCAGGCCACGCGGCAGGAAATCGTGCAGATCGCGGATATCTTCAAGGCGAAAATCGTCGACATCAACCAGAAGACGCTCATGCTGGAAGCCACGGGCAACGAAGACAAGATCGACGCCATCATCAGCATGGTGCGGCCCTTCGGCCTGCGGGAAATCGCAAGGACCGGCCGCATCGCCCTGGCCCGTGAGTCCATGAGCAAAGATTCCCCGTCGCCGGAAGCGCCTCTTCCCGTCTGGGAAAAGGAACGAAAGAAGATCACCGCCGATCTGGCCTGACAAGCCGGTCTGGCCTGAAGGAGAACCAATGGCACGTTTGTATTACGATCAGGACGCCGATCTCGGAATATTGGACAGCAAGACCATCGCGGTCATCGGTTACGGCAGCCAGGGACACGCCCACGCCCTTTCCCTGCGTGATTCAGGTCTGAACGTCATCGTGGGACTGCGTGAAGGACCCTCGTGGGACAAGGCCGTAGAGGACGGATTCGAACCCCGCACCGTGGAACAGGCTTCCGCAGATGCCGACATCATCATGATGCTGGTCAACGACGAACTGCAGTCCCGCCTTTTTAACGAGTACGTTGCGCCGAACCTGGCGGAAGGCAACGCGATAGCCTTCGCCCACGGCTTCAACATCCATTTCAACCAGATCGTACCGCCTGAAAACGTGGACGTATTCATGGTCGCGCCGAAGGGTCCGGGACATCTCGTGCGCCGGGTATTCGAGGAAGGCGGCGGAGTCCCCTGCCTGCTGGCGGTTTACCAGGACCACTCCGGCAAAGCAAGGGATATCGGCCTGGCCTACGCCAAGGGCATCGGCGGTACCCGCGGCGGCGTCATCGAGACGACCTTCAGGGAAGAAACGGAAACCGACCTGTTCGGGGAACAGTCCGTACTTTGCGGCGGCTGCTCCGAACTCGTCATGGCCGGATTCGAGACCCTGGTCGAGGCCGGATATCAGCCCGAGATCGCCTACTTCGAGTGCCTTCACGAACTGAAGCTCATCGTGGACCTGATGTACGAGGGCGGCATAGAAGGCATGCGTTATTCCATCAGCAACACGGCCGAGTACGGCGACCTGACCCGCGGTCCGAGGATCGTGAACGAAGAGACCCGCGCCGAGATGAAGCGCATTCTCGCCGAGATCCGGTCCGGAGCGTTTGCCAAGGAGTGGATGCTCGAAAACCAGGCCAACAGCCCCACCATGCATGCGCTTCGACGCAACGCATCGGAGAAGAAGATCGTGGAAGTCGGGCGTCAGTTGCGGAAGATGATGAGCTGGATCGAAGAGAACCGGTAAAAGCGCCCCGGCCGCCTGAACGCAGAATATCAACAGGAGCATGCGGCGATGCGAAAAGTCGACATCTTCGACACCACCCTGCGCGATGGGGAACAGGTGCCCGGCGCCTCGTTGAACCGGGATGAGAAAATCAAGGTGGCCCGCCAGCTGGCCGAACTCGGCGTCGACGTGATCGAGGCGGGGTTCGCCGCTTCTTCACCCGGCGATTTCGTCGCCGTGAAATCCATTGCCGAGCAGGTTGAAGGTCCGGTTATCACCGCGCTTGCCAGGGCGGTCGAATCGGACATCGTGGCCGTGGCCGAGGCCGTGAAACCCTCGAAACGACCCAGGATCCATATTGTGCTGGGCACGTCGGACACCCACCTGAAGCACAAGTTCCGCAAGTCCCGCCAGCAAATCATGGACATGGGCGTGGACGCCGTAAAGTTCGCCAAGGATCTGTGCGAAGATATCGAGTACTCGACCGAGGATGCCTCCCGGAGCGATTTCGATTACCTGTGCCAAACCGTCGAAGCGGTCATCGACGCCGGCGCCACGGTAGTGAATATCCCGGACACGGTGGGATACGCCGTCCCGGAACAGTGGGGAACCCTGATTACACGCCTCATTGAAACTGTACCGAACATCAAGCAGGCCAAAGTCAGCGTGCACTGCCACAACGATCTCGGCATGGCGACGGCCAATTCCCTGGCGGCCATCAAAGCGGGCGCGGACCAGGTCGAATGTACCATGAACGGCGTGGGCGAACGGGCGGGCAACGCCTCCCTGGAAGAGATCGTCATGGCCGTCAAGATGCGCGGGGATTTCTACAATGCGCGCACCGACATAGAAACCACGCAGATATATACCACCAGCCTGCTGGTGCGTGACCTGATGCACATGCCCGTGCAGCGCAACAAGGCGATCGTGGGCAGCAACGCTTTCGCCCACTCTTCCGGTATTCACCAGGATGGGTTTCTCAAGCACCGGGAGAACTACGAAATCATGCACCCCTCGGACGTCGGCATAGAGAAGAGTGACATCGTCCTGACGGCGAGATCAGGCCGCCATGCCCTGAGGCACCGGCTTGAACTGCTGGGCTACACGTACAACGAGGACCAGAAAGAAGAGTTCGAGAAGATCCACGTGCGCTTTCTGAACGTGGCGGACCGTCAGAAGGAAGTGGCCGACGAAGACCTGCACGGAATCGTAAGCGACACGCCCGTCGAAGTGCCCGAACAGTACCTGCTCGAGGATTTCCGGGTGACCTCCTCGCACTCCGGCCAGGCCAATGCGAACGTCCGCCTCAACGTCAGCGGCGAAACGATCGAAGAAGCGGGCACGGGCGAGAACCTCATCCTCGCTGCCCTGAACGCCGTAGACAAGATCACCAAGCTGCCCACTTACGTGAAGGATATCCAGACTTCGTCGAACGGCCGCGAAGGCGCCCACCACGTCCAGGTGAGCGTGGGCTTCCACGACCAGTCCTTCAACAGCCACGCCTCGGATACCGACGTCGTAAAAGCCAGCATACAGGCTTACCTGCATTCCCTCAATCAACTCGTTGCCCGGCACAGCGGGCTGAAAATCGATTAATCCAACCCCGAATTTCCAATTAAAATACGTGGGAGGAACACTTGTACAATATCGCGGTCATTCCGGGCGACGGGACCGGTCCGGAAGTCGTGCGTGAGGGGCTGAAAGTGCTCAAAACGGCTTCTGAAATGTTTTCATTCGACTATGAACTCACGGAATACGATTTTGGTGGTGAAAGATACCTGAGGACGGGAGACATCCTGCCGCGGGAGGGACTGGCTGAGCTGGGTCACTACGACGCCATCTACCTCGGCGCCATCGGACACCCGGACTGTCCGCCGGGCCTGCTGGAAAAGGGCATCCTCCTCACCATCCGCTTCGAACTGGATTTGTATATCAACCTGCGTCCCGTCAAGCTGTATCCCGGCGTGGACTGCCCGCTCAAGGACAAGGGGCCGGAGGATATCGACTTCGTCGTGGTCCGGGAAAACACCGAGGACCTGTACGTCGGCGCCGGCGGCGTATACAAGAAGGGCACGCCCGACGAGATCGCAGTGCAGGAATCCATCAATACCCGCAAGGGCGTTGAACGCTGCATCCGCTTCGCCTTCGAGACGGCGAAGGCGCGCAACAAACAGAACAAGGTGACCCTCTGCGCCAAGACCAACGTGCTGACCTACGCCCACGACCTCTGGGAGCGGGTGTTCTACGAAGTCGCCGAGGAATACCCGGGCATCACCGCCGACTATGCCCACGTGGACGCGACATGCATGTGGATGGTGAAGAATCCCGAGTGGTTCGACGTCATCGTGACGACCAACATGTTCGGAGATATCATTACTGACCTGGGCGCCATAATTCAGGGTGGCATGGGCATCGCCGCGGGAGGCAACATCAACCCCGCGGGCACCTCCATGTTCGAGCCCATCGGGGGTTCGGCGCCGAAATACACGGGTCAGAACGTAATCAATCCCATCGCGGCGATCGCCTCCTGCCAAATGATGCTGGCGCAGTTGGGAGAAGCGCAGGCCTCCGATGCCGTGGAGCGCGCCATCATCGACGTCGTGAGCACCAGGATGAAGAGCATGGACGCGGGCAGGATGGGATACGGCACCAGCGAGGTCGGCGACCTCGTGGCCGACGCAGTCAGGTGAATCGCGGTTCTGGCCAAGAAGTAGTTTACTAAATCCCAAGTCGGCTCTTTTCCGAACTTATCCAGCTAAACACAATAGGTATACTCTTGATGGTTTATGCTGTTCGTAACTGGATAGGCGTAATGGTATGCTTGTTTTCGTTTTTAGTTCTGAACACTTGCGGAAAGGACAGTCCAACAAGACCGACTACGCCGACTACGCCGACCACGCCGGTTCCTTCCCGTGTTCTGATTACGCCATCTGCGGCTAACCTTAAAGCCATAGGCCAGACCGTTCAACTCAAAGCTTCAGTAGTGGACGCGAATAGCAATCCTATACCGGCCGCCGCGGTTTCATGGTCCAGCGCAAACACCGCCGTCGCCACCGTGAGCCCCCAAGGACTGGTCACCGCCGTGGAAAACGGGATTACGCAGATCACCGTCCGGTCGGGAAGCGCGACCGGGCGAGCTACCGTCACCGTCATGGGTCCTGATCTGGAACGAGAGGTTCTTGTCAAACTGTACAATGCCACAGACGGGCGGAACTGGACGAATCAAGGCGGTTGGCTGAGCGAGGGGACCGTGGGGTCCTGGCACGGCGTGACCACCGACGTAAACGGTCGGGTGACCAGACTCAGCCTCCATGAAAACAGCCTCAGGGGAACCCTTATACCAGAGTTGGGAATGCTTGCTAGTCTTGAAACACTCGCGCTTTCCTCGAACCAGTTGACAGGGAACATCCCGCCAGATATCGGACAACTCGCTAACCTCAAGCTGCTATATCTCTGGGGTAATCAACTTACGGGGACCATTCCCCAAGAACTAGGACAACTCACCAGACTTGAAAAGCTGGATCTTTCCTCAAACCAACTAACAGGGACCATCCCTGCGGAAATAGGACAACTCACCAATCTCACCAGGTTGAATCTGTACAACAATCAATTGACAGGAAGCATCCCGCCAGATATCGGACAACTCACACAACTCACCGAACTACTGTCTCTAGCATCGAACCAACTGACCGGGAGTATATCTCCGGGAATCGGACAACTCACCAATCTCACTGAACTGTATCTTTCCTCAAACCAACTAACAGGGACCATCCCTGCGGAAATAGGACAACTCACCAATCTCACCAGGTTGAATCTGTACAACAATCAATTGACAGGAAGCATCCCGCCAGATATCGGACAACTCGCTAACCTCAAGCTGCTATATCTCTGGGGTAATCAACTTACGGGGACCATTCCCCAAGAACTAGGACAACTCACCAGACTTGAAAAGCTGTATCTTTCCTCGAACCAGTTGACAGGGATCATCTCCCCAGAACTCGGACAACTCGCCAATCTGACCGTACTAAATCTCCACACTAACGAGTTGATCGGTATCATCCCCCCAGATCTCGGATACTTGACACTGCTCACGCGGTTGAGTCTCGCCAATAACAGGTTGATCGGTGCATTAGAGCCGGAACTGCTGCAATTGGTCAATCTCACCGAACTGCAGCTTCAGGGAACGCAGGTGTGTGCGCCGGCCGACGTCGAGTTTATGGATTGGCTCAGCGGGATTGCCGAACAAAACGTAGCCAGTTGCGCGGATGCGAGGCCCGGTTTTGCAGCGTCCGATCAGCGTGAATTCGATACGCGTTTCGCCGGAAAGATACTATCGACTACGCACGCTTTGGATATCGAATTTACGTCTGAAGGCCGCTTTACGGAACCGGTTGGTGGTACACTGGCCGGATCGTACACCTATTCGATCACGGGAACGAATTCCGGGAGACTGACGCAACTATACGACGCCACAGGCGTTCGATGCATCACCTCGCTGACCTTTACCGCGCCTGCCAAAGGCACGCTCGCGTATAGATGCGGTACTCGGACACAGTACGCCGAGTCGGGATTGTGGCGGCTCGCAAACGCTCCGAATCCCAATACCTTCGATATCGAGATCTTCTGGGTTGGCGAAGATCCCGATGCATCCATGGTGGAGGCCGCCGGAACTGCGGCCGTACGTTGGGAGCGCGTCATAGCAGATGATCTCCCTGACGAGAGGTTTGGGGCTTCGTCAGAGACGGTAACGGTAGACGATCTCTTCGATAACGGCGACTACGAACGGTTGTTCGGTTACGTAGACGACATAGTGATCTACGCGCGAATCGCTTCTATCGACGGCGAAAAGGGTACGCTCGCAAGTGCTGGTCCATATCTCATCCGGTCGTCATCTGCTTTACCATATGTGGGGAGGATGACCTTCGACACGGACGCCCTGACCCGTTTAAATTCAGTAGCACTGCACGACCTAATTCTGCACGAGATCGCCCACGCACTGGGGTTTGGGACTCATTTGTGGAAAGAACTCGATCTGCTTGAGAACCCTTCGATCGACCCGGATGACGAACCAATTCTTCCTCCGCCCGATACGCACTTCACCGGAATCGAGGCGATCGCGGGGTTCGATGCGGTGGGCGGCTTAGGTTACTCGGGGGCCAAGGTGCCGGTGGAGAACGAGGAAGGAGGTGCGGGAACCCAAGACTCACACTGGCGGAATTCCGTGATCGGTCCCGAAGAACTCATGGATGGATTCATAAATCCCGAATCGACCACGCCCGATGCGATGAGTCTGATCACCATCCGGTCCCTGGCCGACCTAGGGTACGTCGTCGACGAAACGCAGGCCGATGCGTATGCCTTGCCCACTACAACGTTTGCGCGCAGGTTGGCAGGAACGTCAGAGAACTGGATTCCACTCAACTGCGTAGTAAGATGATCCGATCTGAAAGACGCGATTCATGCTCAGGCAATGGCAGCACCGACAGGTCAGAAAAGGTAGATCGTACAGTGTCGCACCAATGGGATTCGTTGGAAAGGAGCTTCCATTTCACCAAATCGGTTACTTCCTACCGGATCACATCCGAATCCCGCCACTGCGCCAGGTCACCTGATGATGAGCCCAGCAGCGACTGAAGGACCTGGTCCGTGTGTTCGCCCAGGGCGGGGGCATGCCTGGTAATTTCGGGTGGAGTGTCCGATAGTTTGAGCGGGGAGCCGGCCATGCGCAGCGGACCGGCGATGGGATGCAGTATCCGCACGATCATATCCCGGGCCAGCACCTGGGGATCTTCCACGACCTGCTGGATGTTCTGTATGGGGCCGCAGGGTATCTCGGCCGAATCCAGCATTTTCAACCATACCTCTGTGGTTCGTTCCTTGAAAACCTCGCTCAGTTCCGTGTGAAGTTCGGCGTGGTGCTCCGTGCGAAGGTTGTTGTCCTTGAACCTTTCGTCGTCGACCAGGTCCTCCCGGCCAATGACTTCACACAACCGGCGCCAGAGCACGTTGTTGCCCGCCGCGATCATGATCCAGCCGTCCCGGGTCTCGACGGCCTGGAAGGGCGTAATGGACGGATGCCTGGCCCCGAGGGGTTCCGGTACGGTGCCCGTCATGTCGAACCGGGCAATGGCGTTTTCGAGCAGGGCGACCTGGCAGTCCAGCATGCCGATGTCCACCATCTGGCCCATACCTGTCTGTGTACGGGAGAACAGGGCCGTGAGAATACCTATACAGGAGTAGAGTGCCGCGGCGATGTCCCCAATGGATACGCCTACCCGGACAGGAGGGCGGTCCGGTTCGCCTGTTATGCTGACGATGCCGCCCATGCCCTGGATGATCATGTCGTAGGCGCCGCGCCGGGCGTAGGGACCGGTCTGCCCGAATCCGGAACAGGCCGCGTAGGTCAGTCCCGGGAACTGCGATCGCAGGGTCTCGTAATCCAGCCCGAGCTTCTTCATTACGCCGGGGCGGAAGTTTTCCACCAGCACGTCCGACTTTTCAATCAACCCGAGCAGGATATCCCGTCCCGCGGGATGCTTCAGGTCGATCGCGATGCTCTTCTTCCCCCGGTTGACATTCTCGAAATACCCGCTCACGTCCTCTTTGAAGGGACCGAATCCCCTCGCCTCGTCGCCGCCGAAGGGTTCGACCTTGATCACTTCGGCGCCCAGGTCTCCCAGGGTCATGGTCGTGAAGGGACCCGCGAGCACCCGGGTCAGGTCGATGACGCGAATGTCCGTGAGTGCGCCCATGGTATCGTTACCGGTTTAGTTGGGGTTCAGTCCGTCTGGACCTGGCATCCGCCGTTGTCAATGGGGAGGATCCGGTATTGCCCGGAGACGCCGTGCCGGGCAAAAGCCCCGGTCATGGCCTCACCGATCCGTTCGTAGTTTTCCGTCGCAAGGGCAATGACCGTCGGACCTGCGCCGCTGAGGGCCGCTCCGTGGGCGCCGGCATCCAGGGCCTCCCCGGTGACCTCCGCCAAACCGGGAATCAGTTGTTGCCGGTAGGGTTGGTGCAGGCGGTCGGCCATGCCATCCCTGAGCAGGGCGTAGTTCCCCGTCAGCATGCCCCCCACGAGCAGTCCCACGCTGCACAGGTTGAAAACCGCGTCTTCCATGGATACCGCTTCAGGAAGGACGCCGCGGGCTACTTTCGTGTCGAGGGTAAATTCGGGAATGGCCACGATGGCCTTGATTTCGGCAGGTACCGGGAAGGTCTGGTACACGATCGTTCCCGATCGCTCGCCGCTTATGGAGAGTCCACCGAGCAACGAAGGAACGACATTGTCCGGGTGCCCTTCCAGGTCGGAGCAGATCCGGAGGAGTTCGGAGGTGCCGAGCGACCGTCCCGCGAGTTCGTTGGCCGCCACGGCGCCCGCCACGATGGCGACCCCGCTGCTGCCCATGCCGCGGGACACGGGAATAGCGTGGTGCATGCGGGCCCGAAGACCGGAGGGTTGCCAGTCCGCGGCGTCGAAAACGGCCCGTGCGGAGACGATGCACAGGTTGCCTTCGTCACGGGGCACCGCGTCGGCCCCTTCGCCTTCCACGACCACATCCAGGCCGGATTCCGTTTCAGTAAACTCGACGGCGTTGTAGAGACCAAGGGCCATGCCGGCGCAGTCGTAGCCGGAACCCAGGTTGCCGGTGGTCGCGGGTACACGCACCCGCACGGAGGACATCAGCCGTTGTCCCGTAGACCACCCGCGATGGCAGGAACGATTGAAACCCGGTCTCCCGCCTTCACCGTGGTGTCGGTACCGTCCAGAAACCGGATATCTTCTTCGTTAATGTAGATGTTTATGAACCGGCGCACCTTCCCGGACTCGTCGCAGATGCGATCCCGGATTCCGGGATAGGATGCCTCCATGTTTCCGATCAGCGACTCGACGGTCTCGCCATCGATTTCGACTTCGGACCGGTTGCCGGTCAACTTGCGCAGCGGTGTTGGAATACGAACGGTAACGGCCATCTAACGGTTCCTCCTCTTAATCACCCTGTCCTTCAAAGTACTCTCGGATGCTCAGGTATCTTTCGCCTGTATCGCACAGGATCGTCACGATCCTTCCTTCTCCCATGTTCTCCGCCACCTTCAGGCTGGCGCATACGTTGGCGCCTGCCGATATGCCCACCAGAAGCCCTTCCACCAGGCACAGGCGGCGAGCCGTCTGGTATGCTTCATCGTCGTCGATCAACATTATCTCGTCGATAATCGACATATCCAGGATATCTGGAATGAAACCGGCGCCGATGCCCTGGATGGCGTGCACGAGGCTCTCCACGGGTTTGCCCGATATCACGGGGGACAACGAGGGTTCCACCGCGATAACGCGGATGCGTTCGTCTTTTTCCTTCAGATACTGACCCACGCCCGTCAGCGTACCGCCGGTGCCTACGGCGGCCACGAACGCGTCGATTCTGCCCTCGGTCGCCTCCCAGATCTCTTCGGCCGTAGTCTTCCGGTGTATTTCGACGTTGGCGGGGTTCTTGAACTGCTGGGGCATGAAGTAGCCGGGATGCTCGCGAATGATCTCCTCCGCCTTCAGCACGGCGCCGGCCATGCCCAACATGCCCTGCGTCAGGACCAGTTCCGCGCCGTACGAGGTCAGCAGCACACGTCTTTCCGTACTCATGTTGTCCGGCATGACGAGAATGACCTTGTAGCCCTTTACCGCGGCCACCATGCTCAGGCCGAGTCCCGTGTTGCCGCTCGTCGGCTCCACGATCGTGCCGCCCGGTTCGAGCACGCCACGTCGCTCGGCGTCCACGATCATGTTCAAGCCCACGCGGTCCTTGACGCTGCCACCAGGGTTGTCCGATTCGAGCTTGCCGAGCAGATCGACACCTGAAACTTCGTTTACCCGTCCCAGTCGAATCAATGGCGTGTGGCCGATAAGATCGAGCGCGCTGTTATATATTCCGTTCCCGGACGTCACGGGCTATCCTTTAGATGTAGTACATGGACAGGCTCTTTTGCGCCTGCTTGGAAATGTCTTCGAATGTGATGCCGTTCATGATTTCGCCGAGTTTTTCCTGCACGCCCAGCCAAACGTCCTTCAATACGTGTTGTCCGCTCAGCTGGTCGGTCATTTCTGTGTCGCCGGACAGGCTTTCGATGGATATCAAGGCGCCGTCCATCGCCCGAATTACATCACCCAGCGAGATCTCGCCCGGGGCCTTGGCGAGTGAGTAACCGCCGGTCGCTCCGCGCTTGCTCCGGACCAGTCCGGCGCGTTGTAACTGCAGGAGGATCTGTACGAGATATTTTTCCGGAATGGACTGTCTGACGGCGATGTCGCTGATATGGATAACTTCCGCCTTGTTGTGATAACGCGTCAACTCCAGCACCGCCCTGCACGCATACTCCGCCTTTGCTGAAACCCGCATGCGTCCTCCCTGGCCAATGGGCTTTAGTTTACTAATTTAGTCAACATGATATGATGAAGGCGGCACGGAGTCAAGCAATTTAGATTCTGGAAGGCAGGTCAGGTGAAGAGACGAGTATGGTATTCCAGGTACCGGTTCGGATCCATAGGCTCCATGCGCAGATCTTCGGGTGCCGCGCCGCCCATGGCCTCACGGGGGGCGAGTCCGACCAGTTCGCTCTCCAGAACCTCGACACCCCGGACTTCGGCGATACGTGCTACCGTATGAAAGGTCTCGGCCATATTCGTATTTCGGTAGTCGGTCAGATTCGTGGAAACCTGCGCGAGGCGCCTTTCCGGTAGAAACAGTCCGAGGGCCCGGACACCGGGCAGGCCGCTGTTTTTCTCCCGGATTTCGTGGGCGATCGCACGGGCGACGCGTACGTCGTCGGTATCCAGGTTGACGTTGTAGGCGACGAGGATTTCGCGAACGCCCACCGCGGTGGCGCCGGCGGAAACGTGGATCTCGCCTGGTCCGGCGTCGGGCATTCGATCGGGGTCCTGCTGTATTTCCCCTGCCAGTCCCTCGAATCCCCGGTGGCGAATCGCCGGGAGATCACCGCGACGCGCATTGAGAGCGGCGTGCCCGTAGAAATACACCGGGATCTGGAGGGATTGGCCGATCTGACGACCGCAGAACCGTGCGAGGGAGACGCAGTCGTCCGTCGAGTAGCCGGAGAGGGGAACGAAGGGGACGACATCCGTGGCGCCGATGCGTGGATGAACGCCGCGGTGCCGTCTGAGATCGATCAGGGTCCGGGCCGTACTGCAGGCTTCGTAAGCTCCCTTTGCCACGTTTTCGGGCGAACCCATGAAGGTGATCACGGAGCGGTTGTGGTCCGCGTCCATTTCCATGCCGGCCAGGTGAACGCCATCGGTGGCGGCGATACCGGCGGCTATGGCCTCCACGATGCCCGAATCGCGCCCTTCACTGAAATTGGGCACGCACTCGACCAGGGGCTTCATTAAAGGATGCCGTATTTTTGAAAGGCGGCGGTGGCGGACATACCCTTCTTCAGGTCTTCTCTAACCATTTTCTCTTCGGCAGCCTTTTCAAACGCCGCGTTCAGCGCCTGGTCTTCGACGGCCTGGGGTACGACCACTACTCCGTCGAAATCTCCGAATACGAGATCGCCCGGACACACCTTTACGCCGCCGCAGTCAATGGGCGTATTGTAGGCGATGACGTCGCTTCTTCCCTTCGAATCATAGGGTGCGATGCCGCGCACGAACAGCGGAAACTTCATGGCGGCAATCGCCTGCGAATCCCGGGTAAAGCCATCTATCACGGCTCCTCGCGCGCCCCTGGCCTCCGCTGCGGTCGAGAGGAGTTCGCCCCAGAGACTGCTTCGCTTCGTGCCGTTGGTCTGCGCCACGAGGACGTCCCCGGGCTTCAGGGCGTCCACGGCTTCCAGTTCCAACTTGTATGGTTCCTCGGGAATCTCGTACACGTCGACGGACAACACGGTCAGCGCCCGGCCCACCGCGACCGCATTGGGATACAGGGGCCGGATGTCGTGTCTCAGGATCTGATCGCGATAGCCGCAGGCATCCAGGGCATCTGCGATCACGGCCGAAAACAGCTTCTGTTTCATCTCTTCGTAGCGTTCATTGCTCAATTTCGGGGTCTCCTTGCAATGCGTATTTCGCAACTCCGCGCCCATGCAAATTACGGGTCTTTATTAAAGGTCAGGACCACGTCGATTCGTCGGTTCTGATCCCTGCCCATACGCGTATTGTTACTGGCGATGGGCTGGGCGCTTCCAAAGCCGGAAGCGGTCATACGCTTGTCCGAAACCTCGCCGTTGACAGCCAGAAACTCCATGACAGCGTCCGCGCGGGACTTCGACAGGGAGATGTTCTTGTCCTCTTTTCCGGTGGCATCTGTATGTCCATCCACGGCGACGCGGGTCTGGGGATACAACGCGAGGAATTCCCCGAGTTTCGTCAGCAGTCCGCTCCCTCCCCCGGGTATATTCGTTTTTCCCGCCTCGAAAGATAGACCGACGAGTCGCAGGGTAAGTTGTTCGGGCTCTCTCACCACGATCACCTCGTTGTCCGAAAACCGCTCCTTAGCCTGGGCGGCGGCATCCAGTTGGGTCTTCTCATACAAATAGCCCTTGAGCTCCCGTCGTTCCTGGTCCAGTGCTTCCTTTCTCTGCTGAAGATCCCGCTGGTAGTTCTCCACCATGGACGACAGGCGGATCTGCTGTTGCTCGATCGCCTGGTTCAAGGAATCGACCGCGGCCCTGAGCGACGCGGCGTCTCCTTGCGCCTGGTGAACCAGGAGGACAAGCGAGTCCTGTCTCGCGGACAAACGGTCCAGGCTTTCAGACTGGATCCGCTGCGGATCGTCTGCCAGGAAATCGGTGGCGATCCCCGCCATGTCGGCGGCCTGCTGGGCGAGGTTCTCTCTGGACAGCAACATGCTCTCCCAATTGCCCGGGTCACGGCGGAGCGTATCGATCCGGGCTGCAAGCTCTACGGCGCGCCGTGCGGCGTAGTCGGCGGCGTAGGCTTTGTTACGCAGCGCGACGGACAGGGTTTCTCCACGATCCAGAGCGCTGGTCACTTCCTCCATCAACCGACGGGCTCGTTCGAAGGACGCCGGGGCGAACCGGTCCCAATCCTTTCTCACGGCTTCCGATAATCCTATCCTCGCCGGTCCGATGAGCGACATCTCGAGCACCGATGTCCTGGCATCGTCGTAGAGCATCGCCGCCTCCTGCCCCTGGACAAAGGCATCGGAGACCCGGTCGTCTTCCAGCCTGGAAATGGCCCGGTCGAGACGTTTCTCGGCTTCCTCATACGCATCCGGAACAATCGCCTGTGCATTCGCCCGCTGGGCCGCCGCACGTTTCTCGAGCGGTATCATCAGCACCTCGTTCACGCGCTCCAGTCTATCCCGCGCGAGAACAAGGGCTGAGTCGAATTCCGTATAGGCCCGCTGAATCTCCCGTGTCGAATTGCCGTCCCGTATAACACGGGTGTATCGTTCGTAAGCCTGCCGGACCTTTTTGTAGGAATCGGGAATCAGGAACCCGGCGTCCTGCTGGACAAGTTGATTCAGCGAGGAGGTGGCAACGGAGATTTGTGCAACCGGGGCAGGGTTTCCGGAGACCTGGGCCGATAGAGGAAGCGGTGCTGAAAGTAGACACGAAATGCACCAGGAAACCAGGAAAACGGCACGCATGAGGTCAACCTCCGCCTCTCAGAAACGCCATAGTCAGCACGGGTTTGATATTTGGCAGATGATCATCGACCACAACATCGATCGCGGGTATATCACCCAGTCTCGCCAGGGGATGGGTCTTTGTGGTGTGATAGGCCAGGCTGATTTCCCCTGTTTCGGATGATATTTCCACCGCGAAGACCACCCGGTTTTCGCCCTCGCAGACCGACACGACCGGTATGCGTTCGTCCCGAAGCGCTCGTTTCAATCCCCGGACGGCGTCTTCCAGTTTGAATCCGTAATAGGTGTGGTGAGACACCGACCTTATGCCCCGCCGGCAATCGGTGGGAAGAAACTGACCACAGCACCATCCGAAAGGGGGGAATCTTCCGCCGAGTGTTTCCCGTCGATCAGGATCAGATGTATGTGTCCGTCGGGAATTCCCAGCTGCTCGATGATGTCGCTCGACGTGGCCTGATCACCGAGTTCAAGCGTCGCTGTTTTGTTGACCGCGTTGTCGGGCAGGTATTTTCTCAGGGTGGCAAAGAGCTTAATGGAAACGGTCATGGAGGTTCCTCTCTGTTACAGACCAGGTCGTAGCCGTTCACCGAATTGGCGCAAACTCCTGCAGGCGGTATCCACCCCGGGCGATCCTATCACTGTCACGACGGAATTCAGAATAAATCTGTTATAAATGGTAAACCTAATGCACCGGAATCGCCCTATTTCCGGTTGTTCAGGCGATTTCCGTCACAATACCGAAAGCGGGAAATCCGCCCGTTAACATAACCAGCATTCACGGGTTCAAGTCAAGGAGAAAATGGTAATGGGAGAGAAAACGACAGTATAGGCTACGAAGCACTAAATCAAGCTATAGACGAGGCTGGCCAGGGCGCCTGGGCGGATCTTCGTTTATACCGGATTGCGATCAACAAGCAGTATCCAGACCGGATCACTCCCACTTGAACACCACCCCCAGCACTTCCCTGGGATGGTCTGCGAGCATATCGTAAACGGACTGGCAGTCGGAGGGACTGACTTCGTGGGTGACCAGGTCTTCGATCGGCAGTCTGCCGTCTCCCATCAGCCTCAGGACCAGGTCGCGGTCCCTGCGCTTGTTCCAGGGATAGTACATGCAATCTTCATCGGGCGTTTTGGGCTGGTGCGCGCCCAGGATCGTGACTTCTCGCAGATGGACTTCCGCGAAAAAGCTTACTTCGACTGAACCACGGGGAGAACCGAGTGCAAGCAACCGGCCGCCCAGCCTCGGCAGGGTCAGCGCCATGGGATACACGGCAGGGACGCCGGTCGCTTCGATGACCACGTCCGCTCCATCCGTTACGCAATTTCGTCTTACCTCACCCGCCACATCCGGTTCTTTTCCCGGATTGATACATACGTCCACTCCGCGGCTCCTGGCCTTTCCCAACCTGAATTCATCCAAATCGACGGCGATAACGGGAACAGCGCCGCTCAACTTAGCGAAAGAAGCGGCCAGTTGACCCACGATACCCATGCCTGTAACAACGACGGCCTCACCAAGTTCAGGACGCGCCACCCGATGTCCGTGCAACGAGGTCGCGCCCATGACCATGAAAGCGGCCGCCCTGGGAGATACGTTTTCCGGTACTTTGTTAATCAAACCCGATAGTATGGAATGACTGGCGTGACCGCCCTGCCCAGCCACGCGATCACCGGGAACAAGCCCATGCACATCATTTCCTACTTCGAGGACGATACCGGTATTGCAGTAACCTGTAGTTCTAGGAAACTTCACAATACCAGTTGGCTCGCGCCCATGTATATAATTGTATATTTCCGTACCTACGCTGACCGCGGTGTAATCGTTTTTAACTAGAACACCATCATCGGGAATTACTCGGAGATCACACTCCTCCAATTCCACTTTCTTGAAATCAGTGTTTGTTAATTTATGTATTTTCAAGGTATGTTCTTACAACGGGAAATTAAACGAGCTGATTTTGGAAACTAGAATAACGCTGCACATCTAATCTGATTTAGTTTATTGCGTGATCGAAGTTATATGCTTTTCTTGCAGTAACTAAGTATGATTTGGAGGGGTGTACAATTGGGTATCTGTTTATACAGTTGGTGCTGCATCATGTACAATTCTAGTCACATTTATACGCAGGACGACACAGGTTGTACAATGATCTCTATATTTGTATACATAGCGTTGTACATATCTCATCTCTTTTGTACACGTTTTCCGGGATGTTGTACTAACTGCCTTCGTTTTGTACAGTATATTCGATCGACCGTACAACACAGTTTCTTATTTGTACTTTTCTTCAATATCACCCATTGCCGCAATTTGATCGTACCTGGACCCCAAATCCCTCTATTACCCTTCAAGTACTCTACTTCGCATAATAGATATTATGTAAACTGAAACACTCTCTCATCCGGTTTGAGGAGGGTCAGGGGGTGGCTCGAAACTACCCCTTAAATCTCGTATTTCGGTCATGATTCATACATCCGGACTCTCCCTCACCCTGTTTGAATCCAGTTTGCTTCTTGTTCGCGGGTAATTTTCCATACTTTTCGTCCAAAATACCACTTTTGTACAATTGATACCTCTTTTGTACGTTTCTTGCGGGAATTGTACAATGGGCATATAGTTTGTACAATCGTTTCGCGTTATTGTACAATTAGATTACTCATTGTACATTCGCTTGCCAATTATCACAGACGGCCAGATTCAGGTGACTCGACGTTGCAACAGGTCAATACCATCAGCCATCCTCCAGGGAAGCGTATTTCCATTCATCGAGTCTAGTGAGTCCCGATGAGTCAAATTCGAAGCCAACCCCAAAGGGACTTGTTGTAACGCTCTCCATCCTGATCCGGCCCCGCTGTATGTTCATATATGGAAATCCGTTCTCGTGCATGCTGAACAGATCAGGGTGGTTTTCCGTGACCTTCGCCTGTATTTCGTCGGCCCAGACCGTTAGTCCCTTGAAGTAATGATGGCTGTTACGTTCGGTGTGGTCAACCCCTAAAGTGGCCAGTACCGCAAGATCCTGCATCAAGGCGATCGGTGCGATGTTGGAGAGGTCCTCGCTCGTTAACACGTATTCACGGTCCGGATGCTGTTCCGAAAGGTATTTCAGATATGCCATGTTTGAAAAACCTTTGAAGACCCCTTTGCAATTCTTATAACTGGTACCCGCATATCCGATATCAACGGCTCTTTGCACGTCTCCAATGTCACCGTCGGATTCATCGATGATGAATGGAGGGCGGTCCCGCCATGCGTCGAAATGATGCCTAACTTCCTCGTCCAGCGCGACATTGCGATGCAGTGGCTGTTCGATACAGATAAGTCGCCCCATGAAACCAGCCAGGTCCCGGTCCGCCCGCAAAGCCTCCCAGAACGATCTGAATGATTCCATGTGGCCGTAGTTTTCATTGCCGTCCAGTGTAAACGCGTAGTAGTCCAGACGGCCGTCTATGATCTCCGCCGTCTGCTTCAGGCGGTTGAAATCCCGTTCTTCATCGCCGAACAGCTTGATCTTGAAGTAGGATATGCCATAGGTATCGATGACTTCGTCCAGCGACTGGGGAAGACCGTCGTTGCACAGTTCCTCCGGCGGGATATCCATCCGCGTCAGGGGATCGCCCAGCCCCACCGTATGTCGCACGCTGGTTTCTGTCGCCGGCCTTTGGGGTAATACGTCGGCGGGTTTAAGCCCCTTCAATCGAGTGTTGAAAGCGTCGAAGCGCAGGCCGAAAGCATTGGAGCGCACGGCCTGGCCGAAATTTGTGCCGTGTGCGCGGCAAAAAGCCTCTATCATGGCCCGTTCCACCATGCTGGTACCCAAACCCCAGAGAAGGGGCGGAAAACCCTTCTCCGTTCCCCAGGATTTCTGTGCACGGTAGAGTTCCTGCCAGAGCGTGAATACATCGTGCCCTGGACCAGTGGCCAGCGCAGCTGTGCTGGCATGGCGGACGACCGCGATCATGTCCCCCACTTCTTCCTCGAGAGAAGTTTCCGGATTCTTCGTGAACCACTTCGGGGGTAAATGGTCCGCCGAGTAACCCCGTGCCGTCCGTCCGTTGGCTTCTAGCTCCAGGCCAAGCACGAGGTGAGGTACGGCCGTCATCGTGGATATGCCGAATTTGAACGGCATGCGGGTTCGCATGTTCTGGACCCGGAGGTCGATCTCGTTGATCTTGATCATGAATCCTGCCTGTAGTACGTCAGCTCCTGCTCCTGACCAACCCGTTTAAAAGGGCCACGACGACCGAAATGATAAACGATGCGATCAGGGCATCCCAGAAACCGCCCACGTTGAATCCGTTGACCAGCCACGCGGCCAAGTACAACATGAGGGCGTTGATGATAAGAAGAAAGAGGCCCAGCGTGAGCATGGTCAGGGGTAAGGTCAGGAACACGATGACGGGTCTCACGATCGTGTTTATAAGGCCCAGGACAACGGCGGCGATGACTGCGGTGGTGATAGAATCGACTTCGATTCCGCTGTATACTTTGGTCACCAGAAGTATTGCCAGGGTCGTAAGGATCAGTCTCAGTATCATGTTCATCGTCCCGTGTGGCCGTATCCGCCCGCGCCGCGCTCCGTTTCGTCGAGGCGGTCGACCTCTTCGAAGACCACGGAGGGAACGGTACCGATAACCAGTTGGGCGATTCTATCCTGGTCGCGAACCCAGAACGGGCGTTCACCGAAGTTGAAAAGGAGCACCTTGATTTCTCCGCGGTAGTCCGAGTCTATCGTACCTGGGCTGTTCAGCACGCCGACCTTGTGTTTCAACGCCAGGCTGCTTCGGGGCCGGACCTGGCCTTCGTATCCAGGGGGCAGCGCGACAGCGTATCCCGTCCCGATCAGTTCGAGTTGTTTCGGGGCGATTTCCACCGGTTCATCCACACAGGCGTAGAGATCAAGCCCGGTCGAGCCTGGTGTCATCTGCCGCGGCATCGGGTGGGACTTTTCGGGCCGCGTCGACGTGATGGGTATGACGACTGGCGTGCTCATAGGACGATATCGTCTGCGGAAACGGGACCGACCGCCGTCAGGTACGTATTGTCCGGCGTGAAAAGTGACTCGGCCAGGCCGGCTATGTCGGCCGCGGTCACGCTTTCCAGCTTCCGGACGGTTTCTTCCACGGTGGAATAGGCGTTGTCGTAGATTTCCGCCCGCGCGAGCCTGTTCATCACGCTGCCGGACTCTTCCAGCGACAGGTACAGGCTACCGGTCAGTTGAGACCTTGTATCGCGGAGTTCCTCCTCCGGTACGGGTTGCTCGCAAAGTACCCGGCACTCATGCCGAACCATATCGATCGTACGCTGTGCGTCCGAAGGATCCACGCCGGCGCTGATGCAGATCTGGCCGGTATCCTGGTAGAATTCCACGTCCGAATATATCGAATAGGCCAGCCCGGCCTCCTCGCGGATTTTCTGAAACAGTCGCGATGTCATCCCGCCGCCCAGAATGGCGTTCAGCAGGAACAGGGCGTATTTCGAAGGATGGGCGTAGGGCAGTCCTATGCCGCCCAGGCAGAGATGTACCTGGGATATGTCTTTGCTCAGTACCCGTTTGTTCAGCCGTCTCGAATCGGGCTGGACATCTGTATCTACATTCCTGCCTGCGCCGGGGAAATCGTACTGGTCGCGGACCAGCGCGACCAACGCTTCGTGATCCACATGGCCCGCGGCCACGACATATATCCGCTCGTTCCGGTAACGGTCTTTCAAGTACTCTAAGAGGTGGCTTCGCGTAAAGGATGAGACGGAAGGCGCGTCGCCCAGGATCGGGCGGCTCAGGGGATGGGGTTGCCAGATCAGGTTGGCGTACAGCTCGCTGACCAAGTCTTCCGGGTTGTCTTCGAGGCCGTGTATCTCCTCGATGACCACCATCTTTTCCTTTTCGATTTCGTGCGGATCGAATCGCGACGACTGCAGCAAATCACCGATTACGTCCACTGCGACCGGAAGGTGGCTGTCCATCACGCGGACAAAGTAGCAGTTGAGTTCCCGGCCTGTGAACGCGTTGAGGTACCCGCCCAGGCTTTCGATGCTCTGGGCAATCTGGTACGCGTTGCGCCTTTCGGTGCCCTTGAATACCGCGTGTTCGAGAAAATGTGCGATTCCGGGCTTTTCTGGGGGTTCAAACCGTGTACCGGACCACACCCATACGCCCATCGTCGCGGACCGGACGTGGGGCATGTACTCCGAAACCACCCGGATGCCGTTGGGAAGCACGGTTTTTCTGTAACGTTCGGTTGATTCTGGCAAAGGGGGGTCGACAGGATAGGTTGCCGCCATGGCACCTGATCAGGCGATGCGCATGACGGCAACGGACGGATCGATGGCTCCGGTCAGTTCGCGGCGAGCACCTGTTTCCGGCTGAGTTTGACTTTGCCCTGATCATCGATATTGATGATCTTCACGGTCACCTCGTCGCCTTCGTTCGCCACTTCGCGCATGGAGTTCGTCCGGTGGTTTTCCCACTCCGAGATGTGCACCAGACCGTCCTTGCCCGGAATTATCTCGACAAAAGCGCCGAATTCCACGATTCGTTTCACGGTGCCCTGGTAGACCTTTCCGATCTCGGGTTCTTCTGTCATACCCTCGATGATCTTCTTGGCCCGTTCACCGGCAGCCGCATCGACGGAGGCGATTGTTACCGTACCGTCGTTCTCGATGTTGATCTGCGCGCCAGTCTCCTCCTGGATGCCGCGTATCACCTTGCCTCCGGGACCGATTATGGAACCGATCTGGTCCTGTTTAACCTGGACGGTCAGGATGCGCGGTGCGTATTCGGACATTTCCTTGCGCGGTTCGGCAATGGTCTCCGCCATCTTGTCCAGGATGAACAGACGCGCCTTCTTCGCCCGGGCAAAGGATTCGCGTAAGATCTCCTCGTTGACGGCCATGACCTTGACGTCGAGCTGCACCGAAGTGATGCCTTCCCGCGTGCCGGCGACCTTGAAATCCATACCACCCAGGTGATCCTCCACGCCCTGGATGTCGACCAGGTACTGGGGTTTGGGATCATCGGGGATCAGGCCGATGTTCACCCCGGCCACGGGGCTCTTTATGGGCACGCCCGCATCCATCAGGGACAGGGTCGCGCCGCAAACTGTGGCCATGGACGAAGAACTGTTGGATTCCAGGATCTCGGAGACGATGCGGAGCGTATATGGAAACACATCTTCCGAGGGGATCACGGGGGCTATGGCGTGCTCCGCCAGTGAGCCGTGGCCGATATCGCGCGGCCGGGGTCCCCTGGCCATGCGTACTTCGCCAACGCTAAACGACGGGAAATTGTAATGCAGCATGAAGGATTTCAGCGAATCGCCTTCAAGATCATCCTGCTTCATCTCGTCGAGTTTGGAACCCAGTGTAGTCACGGTCAGGGACTGCGTTTCGCCACGGGTAAAAAGCGCTGAACCGTGGGTCCGGGGCAGCACGCCTACTTCGGACCAGATGGGACGTATGTCGTCCATTCCCCGGCCGTCGACGCGGACGCCTTCATTCTTGATCATGTCGTGCATATCGGCGCTTTGCACGTCGCGCACCAGGTCGCGAATGATGTTCTCGCTGTCCGGATATTCTTCCGCCAACTGCTCGACGGCCAGGTCCGCGGCCCTGCTGAAACAATCACCCCGGGCCCTTTTCTCCCGGGTCCGGTTGCCCTCTTTGACCAGGGGCAGAGTTATTTCCCTAACGCGACCGACGAGTTCGGGATCCGTCTTCGGCGAATCGTATGCGCGTCTGTCCGGAGCACCGACCATCTGCCGCAGTTCCTCGATCTTGCCGATGACCGCCTTGATGTTCTCGTGGCAGAGCATGATCGCGTCGGTGAGGTCTTCTTCCGAGATTTCGTGGGCGTTGCCCTCGAGCGACATGATGTGTTCCGATGTGCCGGTAACGACGAAATCGAGATCACTTTCGTCCCTGTCGCTGTACGTAGGATTTACCACGAATTCACCGTCCACCCGTCCCACGCGGATCGCGGCGAGGGGGGCCTTGAAAGGAATGTCCGAGATTTGCAGGGCGGCGGCGGCGCCGATTACACCCAGCACGTCATGGTCATTTTCCATGTCCGTGGAAAGAACGAGGATGGAAACCTGCGTTTCGTAAAAGTAGTCCTTGGGAAAAAGGGGTCGTATGGCGTGATCGACCTGCCTGCCGCTCAGGATCTCTTTCTCCGAAGGCGGTCCTTCTCTCCGAAACCGCGCGCCCGGAATGCGTCCCGCCGCGTACATTCTCTCGCGATAATCCACCATCAGCGGAAGATAATCCCTGCCTTCCACAAACCTGTATTCCGAAACCACATTGGCCAGAATCACAGTCTCGCCATACTGAACCCAGACCGATGAATCCGCCTGCTTGGCGACCTTACCGGTCTCGAGGGTCAACGTTCTTCCAGCCAGTTCGAGCTCAACACGATGTGCCATAATACGAAGTCTTCTCCTTGAAACGTCAACGGATGGCCACTTGGCCATCTTTCCGAGGGTTTAACCGCGGATACCCAGATCCTTGATTAATGTCCGATACCGTTCGATGTCGTGCTTGCGCAGGTAAGCGAGTAGCCGTCGACGCCGCCCTACGATATTAAGTAATCCGCGTAATGAATGATGGTCCTTCCTATGGACCTTGAAATGCGCCGTCAGTTCGGTGATCCGCGCGGTCATGAGGGCGATCTGCGCCTCGGGAGACCCCGTATCCTTTTCGTGACGGCCGTGTTCGACCAGGATCTTCTCTTTCTGTTCTTTCTCTATGCTCACTAAACGATCTCCTTAAAATGAATTGATTGTGATCGGATGGTCCACCTGGTCTGCCCGGTCCAACGGGTCAGCCTGTTTCGATCACGCTTTCAACATATTGTACGTCGTATGCACGTCCTTTGAAATCTGGTCTTTAAGCGCTTCGATGGAAGAGAACCGTTTCTCGTCCCTGATTCGCTCAACAAACTCGACCTGTATGGACTGGTTGTACAGATCCCCTTCAAAATCGAGAATATGCACTTCGCAGTGTTCTCCACCCTGACCGAATGTCGGGCGCGTGCCGATATTCATCACGCCGTTCAGCACCGTTTCGTCCAGGTGTACGCGAACCGCGTAGACGCCCCGCTTCGGGATCAGGGCATGCGGGTCGTGCGTTTCCAGGTTTGCGGTGGGAAAACGCAACTGGCTGCCCCTTCCATCCCCGCGAACCACGGTGCCCTCGATCACGTAGGGGTGGCCGAGCAAACGCTCGGCGGCGTTGATTTCTCCCGCGGAAAGGAGGGCTCGAATATTGCTGCTGTTTACGGGACTCCCCTCCATTTGTATCGGTTGAACCACATGGGTCGCGAAACCGTACCGCACGCTCAACCTTTCCAGTAACAACCGGTCTCCTTGTCCGTGTCGCCCGAAATTGTGGCTGTAGCCAACGATGATCTCCCGTATATCCAAAGTATCTACATATGTCGAAGTTGCGAATGTTTCCGCCTCGATCCGCGCAAATTCGGTCGTGAAGGGGATGACGAGTACGGCATCGATTTCGTAACCTGACAAAAGCTCCAGTTTCCGATCGGTCGGCGTCAGGATCGGCAGTGATGGTTTTCTGCCGATTACCAGTTGCGGATGCGGGTCGAACGTGACAACTATGCAGGGGGCGCGTAATTCATGCGATCGACCGATCGCCTGCTCAATAATAGCCCGGTGCCCCCGGTGGACCCCATCGAAGTTACCGGCGGCTACTACGGCCCGGGGATAGCGTCTAGCGGCATCTTCCACGGAGCGAAGGACCGTCATCAACCTTCGTTTTCCCCTTTTTCCGCCGAGACCCGGTCCGCCTGGCGGTCCGGGTCGTTTTCTGTGGGTTCTATGCTCCTCATAACGTTTGAAATGCGTTGTGCGTAGTCGAAGGATTCGTCGTATCGAAAGAGCAGTTCAGGTATGTGCCTCAGTGTGATCCTCCGGCCGAGCTGCGTCCTGATATACCCTTTGGCTCTTTCAAGTCCTTCCAGGCTCGCCTCCTGGTCCGCCTCAGATCCAAGCACGCTGAAATAGACCCGCGCGTGCCTCAGGTCAATGGACACCTCTACGGAGGTCACCGTCACGAATCCTATACGGGGATCCTTCATTTCGTGCTGAATGATCTGGCTGACTTCCTGTTTGACAAGGTCAGCCACCCGTGCCGTTCGACGGTGTGCCATTACCTTCTCCTAGTACCACTCGAAGGCGTAATCCAGGACCCGCAACCTGGGTTCATCGTGTACGAGATTCAATATCTGCTGCAGTGTCCGGTCGATATATCCTTTCTCGTCCGACACCATCACGAGACCCAGGGACGCCCGCTGCCAGAGCGATTGATGTTCGACCTCGGCGACGGAAACGTTGAATCGATTTCGGATTCGGTCCTTGAGCCCCTTGATCACCTGCCTTTTGGCTTTAAGCGAGTGGCTTTCAGGTAGAAAGAGGTCGATGCGGCAAAGCCCTACGATCATGGTTTACTTAACGAGTCTGGAGTTGCCTGGCCACTTCCCGTGTCTCGTAGACCTCAATAGTATCGTCCTGCTTGATATCCTGGTATCCCTCAACGGTCAGGCCGCATTCAAATCCGGACTGAACCTCGCGTACGTCTTCCTTGAACCTGCGCAGAGAGCCCACTGTGCTTTCATAGACGACGACCCCGTCACGAATGAGACGGATGTTCGCGTTACGGACCACGTTGCCGGTCTGAACGTAGCATCCCGCTATGGTCCCGACGCGGGGCGCCCTGAATATCTCCCTGACTTCCACCACACCCACCACCTGTTCTTCGATATCCGGTTTCAACATGCCTTCCAGGGCGTCCGTGACATCCTGTATCACACGGTAGATGATATCGTACAGACGGATGTCGACTTTTTCACGCTCGGCCAGTGCCCGAGCCTGGGCGTTCGGCCGTACGTGAAATCCAATGATGATGGCATTTGACGCGGTGGCGAGCAGGACGTCGGATTCGTTGATGGCCCCGATGCCCGAATGGATGATCCGGATTTTGACTTCGTCGTTCTCCAGGCGCAGCAGCGAATCGCTCAGGGCTTCCACGGAACCGCCCACGTCACCCTTGATGATCACGGGAAGTTCCTGGATCTCGCCCTCCTTGATCTGGTCGTATATGTCCTCGAGGGTGATGGGCTTGACCTGGCGGAACTCATGCTCTCTGCGCATCTGTCGGCGCCTGGAACCGATCTCCCTCGCCAGGGACTCCGATTCCACGACGGCGAAGGCGTCTCCGACCTGGGGCATACCGGAAAAGCCCATGATCTGAACGGGTGTGGACGGACCCGCTGCCTCTATGCGTGCGCCCCTTTCGTTGAGCAGTGCCCTTACGCGGCCGCTGAACTGTCCCGTCACGAAGGGGTCGCCGACCCGAAGGGTGCCGTGCTGAATGAGCACGGTGGCGAGCGTTCCTCTACCGCGGTCCAGTTCGGCTTCGACCACCACGCCCTGCGCCCGCCGGTTATGGTTCGCTTTCAAGTCGAGCATCTCGGACTGGAGCAACACCATTTCCAGGATGTTGTCCACGCCCTGGCCAGATTTGGCCGAAACTTCGCAGGCGATGACGTCACCGCCCCAGTCTTCCACGAGGAGACCGCGATGGCTCAATTGTTCCCGAATTCGGTCGGGGTGGGCTGTTTCCAGGTCCATTTTGTTCAGGGCGATGATTATGGGAACTTCGGCGGCCTTGGCGTGATCGATGGCCTCGATGGTCTGTGGCATGACCTCCTCGTCGGCCGCCACGACCAGGATGACGAGGTCGGTCACCTGCGTCCCCCGGGCGCGCATGGCAGAGAACGCCTCGTGTCCCGGCGTGTCCAGGAAGGTGATCTGGCCGCCTTTCAGGTCGACTTCATAGGCGCCGATATGCTGGGTTATGCCGCCGGCCTCGCCGGCGATCACGTTGCTTTCCCGGATATAGTCGAGCAGGGAGGTCTTGCCGTGGTCCACGTGCCCCATGATGGTAACCACGGGGGGACGGGATTCAAGGACGGCATCGTCTTCTTCTTCGTCTTCTTCGATATACTCAAGACCGTACTCGGACTGTTTCTCGACGTCAAAGCCGAATTCTGCCGCGACGGTCATCATGGTATCCATGTCCAGCCGCTGGTTGATCGTGATCATGAGCCCGAGTTGCAGGCATTTCGATACGACCTCCGTCGGGGTTACGGAAATACGCTCAGCCAGCTCCCCGGCCGAAATGAACTCCGGAACCTGTATGACGTTCAAGGGCTCTTCTTCAGCTTCCCCTTCTTCCCGGTCGCCGCGGCGACGGCGGCGGCGAGACTTGCCAGTGTCCATTTGTGCGATCGTCCTGCGTACGCTCGCCTCGACTTCCTTCTGATCGACCTTCGCCTTCTTTTTCTTCTTGGATCTACGGCGTTGCGAACGGGCATCGCCGCTGGCCGCGTGTCCGGAGGGTTTTACCTCCTTCTTGGCCGCAGGCGCGGCTTCCGTCCGCTTCTTGTCCGCAGGCTTCTTGGCCGCAGGCTGCTTGTCCTTTTCCGGCTGTTTCTTTTTGGCGGCCTCCGACGCGGCCATCTTCTTCTTCCGGTCCTGATCCTCCCGGGCCGCCAGTTTCTCCTTTTCAAACCGCATGTTGACGTCGAGGATCATCTTTTCGTCCATGATGCTCATATGGCTTTTGACCGTATGGTTCAGATCGCGAAGCATCTGGACGAGCGCGTTGCTGGAGATATTATACTGCTTTGCTACTTCGTAGATTCTCTTCGTCGCCATATGCGAAAACACTTCCTTATTCTTGCCTGATGACCCGGTCTAGGGACTTGCCGGACCTGCCGGACCTGCCGGAACCGCCTTCTTCAACATGCCGTTCGCGAAATGCCGGTCCGATATGGACAGCACCGCCTTGGGCGCCCTGTTCAGACACGCGCCCAGTTCCAGGCTGGTATGACATTCGAGCACCGGTACTCCGCTGTTACCCGCCAGTCTCCTGAATGCGCGCTTCGTACCCTCGGACGCGTCCGAGGCGAGAATGACCAGCCGGGATTTCCCTCCTCGAATGGAATCTTTTACGGCTTCCGCACCGCCTCTTACCCGGCCTGCACGCACCGCAAGGCCCAGGAGTCCCGTTACGGATGTATTTTCACTTTTCTTCAAAACCGAAAATCCTTTATCCCTTCTTCACCGCGGTCATGATCTTCTCTGCCGTCACCCCGCCGATCCCTGATATTGCTTGAAGATCATCCGCGGTGGCTTGCTGCAGGGACTCTACCGTCGTATAGCCGGCGTCTTCCAGCTTCTGCCGCATTTTATCCGATATGCCATCGATATCGGCGAGGGATCCGGCTTCATCCGAATCGGATTCATCCGCACCGAAAGTTTCGGATATGAGCTGTTTTTCGAGATCCGACCTTTTGATCAGATCGATATTCCACCCGGTTAGTTTCACCGCGAGTCGGGCGTTCTGGCCGGCCTTTCCAATAGCCAGCGAAAGCTGATCGTCCTCAACGACCACGCGCATGTCCTTTTTTTCGATGTCCAGGATTTGGACCTGGGCTACCTCGGCAGGACGCAACGCCTGCGTCACGAAGGTGGAGGAATCGTTACTCCAGGGCACGATGTCGATACGCTCGTTGTTTAGTTCACGCACCACGGCCTGGACCCGGGTACCCTTCATGCCCACGCACGCGCCCACGGCGTCGACCCGGTCATCGTGGGAAAGGACGGCGATCTTGGAACGGTCGCCCGGCTCCCTGGCGGAGGCCTTTATTTCGACGATGCCTTCGTGGATCTCCGGTACTTCCATCCTGAACAGGAGTTCCAGGAAAGCCTCGCAGGTCCGCGAAAGAATGACCTGGGGACCCTTGATGGAGTTCTGCACGTCGAGTATGAAGGCGCGTATGGTTTCGCCCTGCCGGTATCGTTCTCTTCGAATCTGCTCGCGCCAGGGCAGCAGCGCCTCGGTACGCTCGATCTTGACGATGATATTGCCCCGGTCCACCTGCTGGACGCTGCCAATCACGATTTCGTTGACGCGGTCCTTATACAACTCGAAGACGTTTTCCCGCTCCGCCTCCCGAACGCGCTGCACGACGACCTGCTTCACCGCCTGTATCGCGTTGCGCCCGAACTCTTCGAAGGCGAGCGACTGTTCGACCCGGCCGCCGACCTCCGCCTCCGGGCTGATATCCAGCGCTGATTCGAGGTTGATCTGCGTTTCGGGATCCTCGACCTCGTCCACCACGTCCCAGACCGCTGCCATTTCAATGGTGCCCAGCTTTTCGTCGATCCGCACCTCGACGTTGTCGTCGCCCGTGCCGAACCGCTTCTTCGCCGCGGTAATCAGGCCGGTCTTCACCGTGTCCCAAACCACGTCCCGTTCCACGTTCTTCTCGCGTATGATCTGTCCCAGAGCTTCTATGACCTCGTAATTCATTACCAGGGGCTCCCTCTCCTAACCTTTATCCCAGCCTTGATCCAATTCCCTGTGGGCTTTTCTGATGCTTTCGACGGGAATGCGGTGCCTTTCCTCGCCGCAGGCGATTTCGACCGTTCCGTCCTCAATGCCCTCAAGGCACCCTACATGGGTGACCGATCCGCCGTCGCCGTCCTCGGAAATGACCTTCACCCATTTGCCGAGAGCCCGCTGATAGTCCTTGGTCGTCTTGAACGGCCGGTCCAGCCCGGGCGACGAGACTTCGAGCGTATATCGGGACGGAATGGGATCCTCCATATCGAGCAAGCAGGACAATTCGAGGTTTATTACCACGCAGTCGTTGATCGTAACGCCACCCGGCTTTTCGATAAGTAACCGCAGGACGTAACTGCCCTGTCTTCCGGCCAGTTCCAAGTCCACCAATTCGAACCCTGCTTCGTCGACCAGCGGCCTGACGATTTCCGACACGTTCAGGACTATCGAATCGCGATCAATTTCCATCATTTAACTTCGGTATTCAGCACGCAAATCGCACAAAAAAAAGCGGGCACTACTTCGCCCACTTCTGCAGCACCGTTCTAATATATGCGGCGAATTTAAATCAAGCAAGCAAAAAGTTTTACGTCAATCCCAGGCCCTTTCCATTGCGGTATCCAAAAAGTACTTGGATCACGAAAGGACACAAAATATGTTTAGTCCTGAACGGTAATGAAAACGGAACGGGGCGGGAGGCGTAAAATGAACAAGGCTGTATGCTACATCAGGGTTGGTCCAATGGAGACCCGAAAGCATCCCTTTCGACGTGCGGATCAGGAGAAACGACTCCGGATTTACTGTGCGGAAAACGATCTCGATATCATGCTGGTCATTCTCGACGTCCGCGTAGAGGCGTTCATTCCTCTCGATGAAAGGCTGGGCGGCCGGGACCTGGTCAACATTGTTGAATCCAAGGGTATCCAGCATGTCGTGATTTGGCGACTTGACCGGCTGTTCAGATCGGCGTCCGAAATGTCCCGTTGCCTCCGGGGCTGGTCCGGCGAGGGCGTCGTGTGCCACGTGCTCGACCTCGACGGTCTGTCGATCCGAACCGACCAGGAAACCGGGAATGTGGTCCTGAGCACACTCACGGTGCTGGCCGGCATGGCCCGCGACCTGCCCGCCGAACGAACGAAGAACTCGATACGGCTGAAGAAGACCAACCGGTTCGTATACGGCGCGACGCCCTATGGTTACGATCTTTCCGGAAACCAGTTGATACCCAACTCCAGGGAACAGGACATCATCAGACGGGTCAAAAACTGGCGCGCCGAGGGCAGGAGCCTGCGCAAGATCGCGGATGAACTCAATGAAATGGGCGTTCCCACCAAGCGCGCTGCGGTGGTTTCCCGGGAAACCCGGTGGTATGCGTCCACGGTCAGTTATCTGCTGAAGAACGAACTCTACCTGGCCGATGACGAGGATGACCAGGCCAAGGGGCAGGGGTAACCCGCCGGGGAATACGCCAGAGAGGATTCGAACCTCTGACCTACGGCTCCGGAGGCCGTCGCTCTATCCAGCTGAGCTACTGGCGCGCGTAATATCCGCCCGCAATATAACGAGCTATTATGGCTCGTGTCAATCCATTAACCGGGCCGCGGTTGGTGTCCTGAGCCGGCCGGCGGCGCCGGCGGCGTCCGTTGAGACCACCTCCAGGTCGACAAAGGTATTTACCTGATCCGCCTCCCCGTCGAACCACAGCCTGAGCCCGTGATCCGTCCTTCCCGTCATTCCCCGCTCGCCTGATTCTTCTTCGACCAGCACCGGCAGGGTCAGGCCCCTGAAACGGCCGTTATAGGCAGCGGACTTCCGATCGCTCAACGAGCGCAGCAGCCGGCTGCGGTCACGGGCTATCGAAGGGGGCACCTGGTCCGGCATCCGGGCAGCCCGGGTGTGGTCTCGCTTCGAGTAGGTAAACACGTGGAGATAAACGAAGGGCAGGCAGTCCAGCCAGTCGTACATGCGCTGAAAACAGGCGTCCGTTTCTCCCGGGAATCCGACCATGATGTCGGCCCCTATACAGATATCCGGTACCGCTTCAACAAGCCGGCCGATGACTTCCCCGGCCTGGTCGGCCGTATAGGTCCTGCGCATGGCTTTCAGCAGATCGTCATCACCGTGCTGCACGGCCAGGTGCAGGTAGCGGCATAGCCTTGGGGCATGCCTTTTCAACAGTTCGATCAGGTCCTGGTCCACCGCAGTGGGCCAGATCGAACTCAACCTCAGACGGGGCAGGGCGGTTTGCTCCAGGAGTTCTCGGACGACCGTGGTCAATGGGAAGGGCGTGGGCAGATCCGAACCGTACTCGCCGAGGTGGACCCCGGTCAGGACGATCTCGGCGTACCCTCTTTCTATCAGGGAACGGGCCCGGCGAAGCACCGCGTCCGGCGGTAGGCTGCGGTGCCGTCCGCGGGCCCAGGGGATTATGCAGAAAGAACAGAACTGGTCGCATCCGTCCTGGATCTTCAACATGGCCCGGGTGCGGTTTTCGAAGGTGGAGACGTCGAGGCGCTCGTCGAAACGCGTCATCTCTGCCCTTCGCGTTACCCTGGACATTGGATGAGCGCGCTCGCGTTCCCGCAGTACGTGTTCGACGAGATCGCCTTTTTCCACGTTGCCCAGGACGAGGTCCACCCCCTCGATATCCAGGAGCTGGTCGGGATGGGTCTGGGCGTAACAGCCCGTGGCTACGACGGTGGCGCCGGGACGCCGCCGCACGGCCTGACGGAGAGACTGCCGGGCCCGCGCATCGGCCTGGTTCGTCACCGTGCAGGTATTGACGACATAGACATCCGCGGGCTCGGTGAAGGGTACGACCCGGAAGCCCCGGCAAACGAACTGCTCCCGGATGGCCTCGGTCTCGTATTGATTCAGACGGCAGCCCAGCGTATGCAGGGCTACCGTCGGAGTTGCGGCTGCGCTCGTTACGGCCGGATCGGTCACGTTAAAACCCCTGTCCTGCCGGCCATGCACCGGCGATCAACCGTCTGTTTCCTCTGCCTTGGCAGCTTCCTTTACCGTGGCTGTTTCCTCTACCGTGGCTGTTTCCTCTACCGTGGCTGTTTCCTCTACCTTGGCAGTTTCCTCTACCTTGGCAGTTTCCTCTACCTTGGCAGTTTCCTCTACCACGGACACGACATCGCCGATCACGGTGCTCGCCACCGGGTGTTTATGCAGGTACTCGTCGATTTCCGCCCTTTCCCTGTCGCGGAAATACGCTTTCACGCTGAGCACGACCCGCCGGTTTTTGCCATCGAATTCGATGACCTTAAGCGGGATCTCCTCGCCTTCCTTGAAGGCGTCGCCCGGCCGTTTGATTTCAGGATGGTTGAGCTGGGAAATGGGTACGAATCCCTCCACCTCATGCGCCAGTTCAACGACCACGCCCCGTTCGAGCAGACGCATGATGACCCCCGTCGTCTCGATGTTTACCGGGTAGACCTCGGCGAGTGAAAGCCACGGATCTTCCGATACCTGCTTGATGCCCAGGGACACCCGGCGTGCTTCGGGGTCGATGTTGAGGATCATGACGTTGATCTCTTCACCCTTCTTGACGACTTCGCTCGGGTGCTTGATACGCCGTGTCCAGGACATGTCGGAAATATGGACAAGCCCGTCGATACCCTCTTCGATCTCCACAAAGGCTCCGAATGCGGTGATATTGCGCACGCGACCCTGCACCATGGTACCCACGGTGTACCGCTCGTTCAGCGAGAGCCACGGGTCGGGCAGGGTTTGCTTCATGCCGAGCGATATCTTCTCGTTCTGCTGATCCACCTTGAGTACGACCGCATCCACGTTCTCGTTGACCGTCACCATCTTCGACGGATGGGTCACGTGCTTCGTCCAGGACATTTCGGATATGTGAATCAGACCTTCGACACCCCGTTCCAGTTCGACGAACGCCCCGTAATCGGTGATGCTGACGACCCGGCCCGTGATCCGTGAACCTACGGGGTACTTCTCCTCGACGTTCGCCCACGGGTAAGGCTCGAGCTGCTTGAGGCCGAGGGAAATCCGTTCCCGTTCACGGTCGAACTCCAGGATAGCCACGGTGATTTCGCTGCCGATGGTTACCAGTTCCGACGGATGTCCGATGCGTCCCCACGATATATCCGTGATGTGCAGCAGACCGTCGATCCCGCCCAGGTCCACGAACGCGCCGAAATCGGTGATGTTCTTGACCACGCCCTTACGGACCTGGCCCCGATCCAGTTCGGCGATGATGGCCTGCTTCTGGATCTCTTTCTCCACTTCGAGCACCACGCGGCGCGAAACCACGATGTTGCGGCGGCTCTTGTTCAACTTGATGATCTTGAACGGAAGCTGTTCTCCGATGAACTGGTCCAGGTTTGGCGTCTGTTTCAAGGCCACCTGGGAACCGGGCAGAAAGGCGTCCACACCGAACAAGTCGACCACCAGGCCGCCCTTGATACGCCGCAAAATCTGGCCTTCCACCACGGCGCCCTCTTCATGTGCGTCCTTGATCTTGTCCCAAACCTTCATGAAATCGGCTTTTTGCTTCGACAGTACGAGTTGCCCTTCCTGGGCTTCGATATCTTCCAGGAAGACCTCGATGTCCTGGCCGACTTCGAGCTCTTCGGGGTTGGTGAATTCGGAAAGGGGTATCGCGCCTTCCGACTTGAACCCGACATCGATGATGACCTCGCCGTTTTCAATCGCGATAACGTTTCCGGAAACAATCTCACCTTCCACGATATCCTTCAAGGTCTCGTCGTACATCTGGAACATCTGCTCGTATTCGTCGAGTTCCTGCTGATTCAATTCCTGTTCATCCACCCATTTGGGCAGCCTGTACGGGCGCTTCGCTGCAACGTTTTCAGGTTCGACAGCAATCTCCGTTGCGACGGCAGTCTCCGTTGCGACGGCAGTCTCCGTTGCGACGGCAGTGTCCGTTGCGACGGCAGTCTCCGTTTCCGCATCGGTTTCTGCTTCCACGGCTGTTTCCGCTTCTGCGTCGGTTTCTGCTTCCACGGCTGTTTCCGCTTCTGCGTCGGTTTCTGAGTCTACGGCAGTCTCCGCTACGACATCAGTTTCCGCTTCCACGGTGGGTTCCGTTTCAACCGCTGTTTCCGTGTCCTGTGCGGGTGGTTCCGCGGATACCTCTTTAGCCGCCTCCGCGGTACGGGCGGGTGAAGAAGATTCCTCGATCTCCTCGACCTCGGTAATCTTCGGGGTGTCCTCTGGCATGTTACTCCTCCTTGATGAATGAAAACACGGGCTGCCGCCACACCGGCGGAAGGCCGCCCTGACTAAAACAGTCTTCTAACCGGATCACAGGTCTACCGGTTCAAGGTCCTTAATCTCTCCGTTGGTGAGCGCGCGCCATTTGCCGGGGGGAAGGGCCTGATCCGCAAGACCACCCAGGCGCACCCGGACCAGTCGAAGCACGGGATGGCCGACACGGCCACACATCCTCCGTATCTGGCGTTTGCGTCCCTCGTGGAGCACCATGGAAATCCAGGCGCCGGTTTTTGTGCTGCGAAGCACTTCTACTCTCGCGGTCGCCGTGGTTCTGCCCTCGATGGAGACGCCTTCTCTCAGTCTGCGCAGCACGCCCTCCCGCGGCACGCCCTTGACTTGTACGTGGTATTCCTTTTCGAAGCCGAACCGTGGATGTGTCAGTTTGTAGCTCAGTGAACCGTCATTGGTAAAGAGCAAAAGGCCTTCCGTATTCCGGTCCAACCGTCCAATTGGAAAGACCCGCTCGGGAATACCCTGGATCAAAGAGGCTACTGTAGGTCTTTTAAAGGGGTCGTATAACGTGGTGAGGTATCCGGCCGGTTTGTTCAGCAGGTAGCACCTCCGGGTCGACGACGCTTTCAACGGCTTGTCGTCGACGGTAACCACATCGGAATCGGGCTGTACCTGCGTTGCCAGGGCTACGACCGTCTCACCATTCAGTTTCACCCGGCCGGAAACGATCATCGATTCACTGTGCCTTCGGGAGGCAACGCCCGCCTGGGCCATGTATTTATTCAGTCTCATCTGTCGACACGATCGTTTCATCGGTTTCGGCGACCGTTCGTCCCGGGTTCGGGTACAACGCCTGGTCGGGCACCTCCTCTTCTTCGGTCAACACGATATCCTGGTCCTTCAGCAATTCGTTCAGTTCGTCCAGCTTCGGCAGGTCCGCGAGCTTGTTCAGCCCGAAATACTTGAGAAAATCACCGGTCGTGGCATAAAGTATCGGCCGGCCGACCCCTTCACCTCTTCCGGCGATGCGGATGAGGTTACGGTCCAGCAATGTCCTCAGCACGCCGTCCACGTTCACCCCTCTGATCGCTTCCACCTCGGTACGGCTGATGGGCTGTTTGTATGCGACGATCGACAGGCATTCCAAGGCAGCCTGGGTCAGGCGCGAAGGAATCCTCCCGCGGTACAACCGGCGTATCCATTTCGCGTGCGCCGTCCTGCTGCTGAACTGGTAACCACTCGCCACGAGCCGAATCTCGAAACCGTGAGCGCCCTTTTCATACCTTTCATTCAACTCATCGATACAACGACCGATCAGTTCCTCGCCGACATCGTCCATGATACGGCTGAGTTCCTTCAGGCTCAACGGCGTGTCGCTGGCGAACAGCACGGCCTCGGTGATCGCCCGGTATTCATCCAGTTGCGCCTCGTCCATGATCAGTTTCTTTTGCATCCAGTCTACCACCTCATGACGATGAATTCACCGAATCGGACAAGGTCAGCCAGATATCTCCCAGGGTATCGGTCTGCTCGAACACCACCCTGTTCTGCCGGATCAGTTCCAGCAGGGCAAGAAAAGTTATGATCAAAAACGACCTGGAGAGGTCTTCCTGGAACAACGAACTGAAGAACAGGTTCTTGCGTTTCTTCAGATTGCCGAGGATATCGTCCATACGGTCCTCGATCGATATCGTCTCCCGTTCCACGGTTCGGTCGAAATCGTCCGCGGCCCGGTCCAGCGTGAACTTGAAAGCCTGGAGCAGGTCCCAGAGATTCAGATTGCCCGCCAGGCGGGTGTCGAGCGTTTCCACACCGTTCATTTCCTCGTCCCAGTTCTCGGTGGCGGGATGGTAGAAGACATCCGCGCTGCAGTCCTGGTGCTCATTCAACACGCCCGCCGCTTCCTTGAATTGTCGATATTCCAGCAACCGCTGTACGAGTTCTTCCCGGGGATCGGCGGCCTCTTCTTCGTCCACCTCGGGCCTGCGGGGGAGAAGCATCTTCGACTTGATGCGCAGCAGCGTGGCGGCCACGAGCAGGTACTCGCTGCCCACCTCGAGATCCAGCAGCTTTAACAGTTCGAGGTACTGCAGGTACTGCTGCGTGACCAGCGAAATGGGAATATCGTAGATATCAACCTCGTGTTCCTTGATGAGGTACAGAAGGAGGTCCAGCGGTCCTTCGAAGTTTTCCAGCTTCACCTGGTAGGCCATGGCGAATTGTCCGTTCATCAGTTCCTGAGAAAAAGGTAGGGGCGCCAGGATTGGTGGTGGATGCCAATAAAATCACGAATAAAGTGTATCCTTGTGGGCGCCTTGGGTTTGCGCTTGAGCGCCATGTTTATTTCTTCCGGCAGTCGATCCCCTTTTTTGTTGTTGCACCGTTGACAGGCGCACACCATGTTTTCCCAGCTGTCCGATCCTCCCAGGTACCTGGGCAGGACATGATCCACGGTCAACGGCCCCCGCGTTGTGCTGCAGTACTGGCACTGGTGGCCGTCCCGCTTCAGGATATTCTTACGCGACAGCATGATCCCTTTGTTCGGTATGCGTACGAAGTTCACCAGCCTTACGATACTGGGCCGGTCGAACATCGCGTACACACTGCGCACCGGTTCCGGATACTTGTCAATAATCTCCGCCTTGCGCAGAAAGACGAGTATCACCGCGCGTCTTGCCGTACATACACTCAAAGGCTCGTAGTTCTGGTTCAGAACGAGGACATGCTCGCTAACCATGCCTTGCACGCCTTTCTATACCTGTGTCCTCCCTTGCGAAATGATCCATAACCGGATACGGGAACAATTCCCGGGAGACCAGAACAATGTAGGATTCTCAAGGGCTTACGTCAACAGTTTTCTTAGCGGTGGCAACGGGCGTAAAGGCGCACGGTAAAAGTGTATTAGACGGATTTACACGGAATAAGACCTTGCTTGCCGAACGAGTCCGTTTATTGTAGATTAAGCCGCCGCTGAACCGTGGGCGCTAACGATAGACCTGCACAGATCAAGGGTTTGTACGACGCGATGACAACCGTAGCCGGAGATCGGGAATGTCCCCCTTTGAAGAACTCGTTAGAATCATGGCGAAACTCAGGTCGGGAACGGGATGTCCCTGGGACAAGGAACAGACGCACCAGACCCTGCGGCCCTACCTGATCGAGGAAGCCTACGAGGTGCTGGACGCGCTGGACCATGGTGACGACGGAGACTTCCGGGATGAACTGGGCGATCTTCTCCTTCAGGTCGTATTCCATGCGCAGATAGCCACCGAGGAAAGACGTTTCGACATCGATGACATTGCCCGCGCCATCAACGAAAAGCTCGTACGGCGGCATCCCCATGTTTTTGGGGATACCCGCGCGGACACGTCCGACGAAGTACTGACCAACTGGGAGAAGATCAAACGGGAGGAGAAAGGGAGCGAAGGCCGGAAGTCGGTGCTCGATGGCCTTCCAGCCAGTATGCCGGCCCTGCTCCACGCCTACCGCATACAGGAGAAAGTCGCCCGGGTCAACTTCGACTGGGACGACGTGAAAGAGGTGCTTCTGAAGGTCGGCGAGGAATTCAACGAAGTATGCAAGGCCCTGGAGCAAGGGGACAAAAAGAAAATCGAGGAGGAGATGGGCGACCTGCTGTTCTCCATGGTGAACCTGTCCCGCCATCTCAATGTTCCGCCGGAAGACGCCCTGCGCAGGAGCAACGACAAGTTCATGCGGCGTTTCCGATACATCGAAGCCGCCCTCGAACTAAGGGGAGAAAACCTGGAACGGGCCACTTTCGAGAAACTCGACGAGCTGTGGGAAGAGGCAAAGCAAAGGGAGTTGGATGGCAAGGCCGACTGAATCCGTACTCCAGTTCGGAAGCGGACGGTTCCTCCGCGCCTTTGCCGACCTCTTCATCCACGAGGCCAGGCAGTCCGGCCAGTCCATAGGCCGGGTCGTCATCGTGCAATCCACGGGCAACGAACGGGTCCGCCTGTTCAACGAGCAGGACGGCCGATACCGGGTCCACGTTCGGGGGATACGCAGTGGAAGGCGGGTCGACGATTCCATCGAGGTTGAAAGCGTCTCGAGGGCCCTGAGCGCCAAAGACGATTGGGAGGCCGTATTGGCCGTGGGGCGCAATCCTTCCACGGAGATCATCCTCTCCAATACCTCGGAGATCGGTTACGATGTGCCGGAATCGGAGCGATTGGACGAATCACCGCCGGGTTCTTTCCCCGGAAAGCTGCTTCGGGTACTCCTGGACCGCTATGAAAACGGCGGCGCTCCGGTGACCATCATCCCCTGCGAACTGATCGACGGCAACGCCGGAGCCTTACGTCGCATGGTCCGGGCGTTGGGCAGGAACCGGCGTCTCGACGACGGTTTCTTCGAATGGATGGAAGAAGGGGTGACCTGGCTGCATACGCTTGTGGACCGGATCACTATCGAACCGCCGCCGGGATTTCCCAATCCCCATGACGACGGGCTGCTGGCGCTGACCGAGCCCTTCGCCTTCTGGGCCCTTGAAGACCGGCCGGGCGCCCACCCGTTTATCGAACATCCCACCGTGGTGCGGACGAAGGATGTGCGTCCCTACGCGCTGCGCAAGATGAGGGTGCTCAACGGCGCGCACACGGCGCTGGTGTGCCGGGCCATGCCCCTGGGTATACCGACCGTCCGGGAAGCGGTGGAACACCCGGAAACGGGACCCTGGCTGCGCGACCTGATGTTGGAAGAAATCGTACCGGCATTGCCTGACGAGGTAGAAGACGCCAGGTCCTTCGCGGAAGACTGCATCGAACGGTTCCGAAACCCTTACCTGGACCACCGCCTCGATTCGATCGCGGTAGAGCACGAAACCAAGGTGAAGCTGCGTCTATTGCCGTCCTACGAGGCGTACGTCGAAAGGTTCCAGCATAAACCGCCTCTGCTGTCCAGCATTCTCCCAGTAAAAAGTGAGTTCTAATCGTATGCCGACCATCGTACTCGAAAAACCCGGCCGTTTTGTGCTTGAAAAAACACCCGATCCAGCTCCGCCCGGTACCGGAGAGGCGCTGGTGCGCATTCGACGGGTGGGGATCTGCGGCACGGACCTCCACGCCTTCGAGGGTACGCAGCCATTTTTCGACTATCCACGCATCCTGGGGCACGAACTGGGCGTGGAAGTCGTCGCGACGGGGCGGGACGTGGTCCATGTTCACCCCGGCGACCAGTGCGCCGTCGTGCCCTACATGGACTGCGGCGACTGCGTGCCCTGCCGGATGGGCAAGACGAACTGTTGCATGAACCTTGACGTCCTGGGCGTCCACGTCGATGGCGGCATGCGGGACGTCCTGCTGCTGCCCGCGGAGAAACTCCTACGTTCCGATGTCCTTTCGCTCGAGCAACTGGCCCTGGTGGAGACGCTGGGTATCGGCGCACACGCCGTGGATCGCGCCGAACTCAAGAAGGATGAAACGGTCCTTCTGATCGGCGCCGGCCCTATCGGCCTGTCCGTGCTGTCCTTCGCCATCCTGGCCGGAGCGCGCGTGATTCTTCTGGAGATCAGCGAAAAGCGGATCGAGTTCTGCAAACGACGTTATGATCTCAACGAGGTGATATCCGATACCACGGACGTGCCGTCGAAGCTTCACTGGTTGCTGAACGGCGATCTGCCCACCGCAGTCTTCGATGCCACCGGACACCATGAGTCCATGATGCGCGCCCACGATTACGTTTCCAACGGAGGACGCCTGGTCTACGTCGGCATCACCGGATCGCGACTCTCCTTTGACGGACCCGGCTTCCACCGAAGGGAGATGACCCTGCTCAGCAGCCGCAACTCCCGTGCGGTCGACCTGCAAAGGGTCATCGAACACATCGAGGCCGGTCGAATCGATACCTCGCCGTGGATCACGCACACGGCCGGTCCCGAACGCATGATCGGCGATTTTCCCTCCTGGCTGGACCCTGAAAGCGGCGTGGTCAAGGCCATTCTTGAAATGGCATGAGAACGGACACCTGATACGGCATCCTTCCTCGAACCGCTTGTGTGGACGGAAACTATCGCGTTGTGTGGGTACGCTGGAATCTGTACCTTGAATATGAGCGCAGGATACCGTATAAACGATTGTCAAAGAGGATCAAAGGAGTAGAACAATGGACCGGCAAACCTTGATAGACAACCTGAATGAAGACCTGGCGGCCGAACTGGGCGCGATCATACAGTTTACCATTTACGCGGCCAAGGCCAGCGGACCATATCGCCCCGAACTGGCCAGATTCTTCCTCGACGAGGTCCCGGATGAGCAACTGCACGCGCAGTATCTCGCCAACAAGATCGTGGTGCTGGGCGGCGAACCCACGACCGTCCCCCGGTCCATCAAGGTAAGCGACTCGAATCGGGCCAACCTGGAGAACATGCTGGAGGACGAACGCACGATCGTCAAGCGGTACGTTCAACGCCGCTCCGAGGCGGAGGAGTTCGGCGATTACGGGCTCATGGTCCAGTTGGAAGACATGATACGCGACGAAAGCGGCCACGCCGAAGAAGTCGAGCGCATACTCCGGGACTGGTCCCTGTAACTCCAACCACGGCTACCAGGCTACCGTATGATCAGATACATCTGGAAATGGTTGGTTCGGTTCGCGGTCGCCGGAGCGGCAGTCCTTGTCGCGGTCCTGGTTTACGCCACGGTGATAACACGCCCCATGCCTGTGCATTCATTCACGGATACGGACAGACACCTGGTCATCGCGCACCGCGGAGGTGCTGGTTTGTGGCCTGAAAACACCCTTTTCGCCTTCAGGAACGCGGTTGAAATCGGCGCGGACGCCCTGGAATTCGACGTGCACGCCACAAGCGACAGCGAACTGGTCGTCATTCACGACTCCACGGTCGACCGCACGACCGGTGGTTCCGGACGCGTCGACGAGATGACCTGGAAGGCATTGCGGGAACTGGACGCGGGCTACAACTGGACCGCGGATGACGGCGCGAGCTATCCCTACCGGGGGATGGGGTTGAGAGTGCCTTCCCTCGACGAGGTGATGTCCACGCTTCCCGATACGCGGATGATCATCGAGCTGAAGGGCGTGTCCGAAACCGCCAGGGCCGGGTTTTCAAGGGCAATCGGCGCAAGCCTGCATCCGGAACGGAAGGTCATCGCTTCGTTTCGGTCCGAAAGCGTCAAGTACATCCGTGCCAACAACCCGGGAATCGCTACGTCGTCCACGGCCGGCGAAGTGCTCCTTTTCTGGGTGTTGAACTCCGTGGGTCTCGGATTCGCCTATGTCCCCGGGGGAGAAACGATGCAGGTGCCGCCCGAATACCTGGACCTGCCCCTGGTTACCTCCAGTTTCGTCACGGGCGCCCACCGGCACAACGTGGACGTGTACGTTTGGACCATCAACAAGGAAGAAGAAATGGAACGCCACATCGATCACGGCGCCGACGGGATCATAACGGACTATCCGGATCGTCTCCTTAAGGTTCTGGGAAGAAGTATAGAACTGCCGGACCAAGACCCGCTGCGAGAGGAGCCGCGATCTCCATGAGTGAACAACCGATCCTGGCGGTCCGAGACCTGTGCAAGACCTATGCGAGCGGTGGCGGGACGCTGAACGTGCTGCGTGATATAGACTTCGACGTATTGCCGGGCGCCTCCCTGGCGATTATAGGCCCATCCGGCAGCGGAAAGACGACCCTCCTCGGTCTCTGCGCGGGCCTGGACCACGCAACCTCGGGTTCAGTATCGCTTAAGGGAATCGTCCTGGACGATCTCGACGAAGACGAAAGGGCCCGGGTACGGAACCACCACGTTGGCTTCGTCTTCCAGAACTTCCAGCTTATTCCGACCCTCACGACCCTTGAGAATGTCATGGTCCCGGCGGAACTGCGCGGCGAAAAAGGGGTACACGACCGGGCTATGGAACTGCTGGAGCGTGTGGGACTGTCCGACCGATCCACGCATTACCCCGTCCAGTTGTCCGGCGGCGAGCAACAACGCGTCGCCCTGGCGAGAGCGTTTATTAACCGTCCTTCCCTGCTTTTCGTGGACGAGCCCACGGGCAATCTCGACGCCGATACGAGCGCCAGGGTGGAAAGCCTGCTTTTCGAATTGAACGAAGAGTCGGGTACGACCCTGATTACGGTGACACACAACCTCGACCTGGCGCGGAGAACGCAGCGTATCATACGGTTGAGCGGCGGCCGAATCGTCGAGGACTACCAGCCGGAAAACGCCGGCTACCGTGAAATCCACCCCGTATCCCTCTCCTCCGACGTATAGACATGGGCACTCCCCTTCAACCTGAAAATGTGCGTTCTCAAACGAGCTGGTTGCTCAGGATGGCCTGGCGGGACAGCCGGACCTACCGGCGGCGCCTGCTTCTTTACATGTCTTCCATCATCCTGGGCACCGCCGCGCTCGTATCGATCCGTACCCTGGGCGATAGCATGCGGTCCGCGATCGACCTGGAATCCAAGGCGCTGCTTGGCGCCGACCTGGACATAAACACCCGTCGGGCCTTTTCGGATTCGGCCGAAGTATTCCTGCGCAACCTGGGCGGAGAACAATCCCGGCAAATCAGTTTCGCGTCCATGGTCGCTTTCCCGCGGTCGGAATCATCGCGCCTCGTTCATGTCCGGGCTCTCGAAGGCGCCTTTCCGTACTACGGTGAACTGGAAACGGTCCCTCCCGGTGCGGCAGAGGCGTTCAGAACACAGGGATCGGCCCTCGTGGACGACAACCTGATGATCCAGCACGGCGCGGAGGTCGGCGACTCGATACGCGTGGGACTGAGGACGTTCGAGATTGGCGGCCGCCTGATCAGCATACCGGGCGAAACCGCAGCCATGAGCACCATAGGACCCCGCGTTTACATTCCCCTGGCCGAGCTGGAGTCCACGGCGCTGATCCAACCCGGAAGCAGGGCGACCTACCGCGCGCTTTTCAGGTTCGGCGACGATGTCGACGTGCAGGAAATGGTGGATACCTTCGGTTCGGACACGGCCGCCCGGTACGGCATGGACTGGGACACCGTGGAAGACCGGCAAGCCGGCCTGGAGAGATCCCTCGGCAATCTCTACCGGTTTCTCAATCTCAGCGGCTTTATCGCCCTGATCCTCGGTAGCGTGGGGGTTGCCAGCGCCATACATACCTACGTAAGACGGAAACGCGGAACCATTGCCGTATTGCGATGCCTGGGCGCGGAAGGCCGCCACACTTTCTCCATTTACGTCGTCCAGGCCGTATCCATCGGCGTAGTCGGTTCCGCCATCGGTGCGGCCGCAGGGTATCTTGTGCTTGGCATTCTACCGGCGCTGATACAGGATTTCGTTCCTTTCGAACTGGAAGTAAGGTTCACCTATATGCCCGTCTTGCAAGGCATGGGCCTTGGGCTGCTCATGGCGTTGCTGTTCGCCCTTCTTCCCCTGATGGCGATTAAAGACATTTCTCCGCTACTCACGTTGCGCTCGTCGGTCGAAACTTCATCACGGGGCAACAGGGATCCGTGGCGCCTTGCACTGGTCGGTCTGCTAATCGCCGGTATCGTGCTATTCGCAGTCGGCCAGACCCGCGAATGGTACCAGGGTGTCGGATTCGCAGGAGGGTTGATCGGGGCCTTCCTCCTGTTGAGCCTCGTTGCCCGAATCCTAATATCGCTGGCTCGACGCCTGTTGCCCGCAACGTGGCCGTATGTCTGGCGACAGGGGCTGGCCAATCTGTTCCGGCCGGACAACCAGACCGTCACGATGGTTGTGGCCCTCGGACTGGGAGCCTTCCTCATCACGACGCTTTACCTGTTGCAGTTTTCCCTGGTCGGACACATTACCCAGGTCGGTGGGGACCAGCAATCTAACCTGGTCCTGTTCGACATCCAGCCCGACCAACGGGAGGATATCCTTGAATCGCTGCACCGTAACGAACTGCCGGTCATGCAGCAGACACCCGTCGTCAGTATGCGCCTGGCGGGTTTGAAGGGACGAACCTTAACTGAAGTCATGCAGGATTCGACGGAAAGGGCGTCACGCTGGGCACTGCGGCGGGAATACAGGTCGACCTACCGGAGCCACCTGGAAGAAGCGGAATCCCTCCTGGAAGGATCGTTGCAACCCCGTGTTGAAGGCGGGAAGGACTCCGTGCTGGTCTCCCTGGAGAAGGGCATAGCCGACCGGCTCGGAGTGGGCATCGGAGACGAGATCGTATTCGACGTGCAGGGGGTTCCGGTCAAGACCACCGTGGGCAGTCTGAGAGCCGTCGACTGGCAGCGTGTGCAACCCAACTTTTTCATGGTCTTTCCGGAAGGCGTCCTCGAAGAAGCGCCCCAGTTCCACGTGGTCGTGACCCGAATCGATGATCCGCAGACATCGGCGCGCTTTCAACAGGAAACGGTGAGCCGGTTTCCCAACGTGTCCATGATCGATCTCAGCCTAATACTGGGCACTCTTAACGCCATCCTCGGGAAGGTATCTATCATCGTCCGTTTCATGGCGCTGTTCAGCGTTTTCACCGGCGTTATCGTCCTGGTGGGTGTCGTGACGAACAGCCGGTACCAGCGGATACAGGAAAGCGTCTTGCTGAAAACGCTTGGCGGCTCCAGGAACCAGATATTGAAGATCATGACGATCGAATACCTGTTTCTGGGCGTCATTGGCGCTTTCACGGGCGTTGTACTGGCCTTTGCCGCCACATGGATCCTGGCCGTATTCGTCTTCAATATCACGTATGTGCCGGCATTCATCCCCGTGGTAGCGGTGATCAGCGGTATTTCGTTAATCACCATCCTCGTGGGCATGCTGGCCAGCGCCGGCATTTACCGTCAGTCCCCGCTGGAAATCCTGCGCGCGGAGATCTAAAGTCCTACGGCCTCAGGTCCCTCAGGACGGGCTCAAGGATCTTCCAGACGTTCTCCGCAATGATCGCGTGCCCTTGCGCCGTCGGATGAATCCCATCGGGCAGGTTCAATTCGGAAATGCCGCCGACACCTTCGAGTATGAAGGGGATCAGCAGGGTATTTTCCGATTCAGCCAGTTCAGGGTAGATCTCTTTAAAGGCCGTGGTGAAACCCGGCCCCAGATTCGGGGGAGCCTGCATACCCGCGAGTATGATCATCGTTTCGGGATACTTCTCGCGCACACGGCGGATGATAGCCCTTAGATTCCGCCGGGTGACACGGGGGTCGACACCGCGCAGGCCGTCATTCCCGCCGAGTTCAAGGACAAACACGTCCATCCTGTTCTGTAGAACCCAGTCTATGCGGCTCACCCCGCCCGCCGATGTCTCGCCGCCCACCCCTCCGTTGATAACTCTGAACGGCCATTCGCGCCGGTCGATCTTTTCCTGGATCAGCCTGGGATAGGCCTTGTCGGGATCGATCCCGAAACCCGTCGTAAGGCTGTTGCCATAAAAAAGAACGGTCATGCCAGGCCGGTCGTCTATCGGGTCCTGCGGGATGTCCTGCACCGTAATGGGTAAGAGCCAAAGCAATAGGGGAATAAGCATGGGGGTTTCACTCCAATGTCTGCCTTGAAAACAACGTTGACACGGGCGATTTCATGTACAAAACAGATGTTCCCGTGTACACAATCCAAACTTGAATCAATACCCGGGAAATCGCGTAAAAATACCGGGATAAACGCTTGACGATTCACCACTCGCCATGTAGTATGAAAGTATAACCCCAGTCCTTCTTCTCTGAAAGACCCAATTCCCCAATATCCACCTGTTCCAATGCGAAGCAAACCTGCTTTTCGATTCTTCCTTGTATTGACTAAAGTCCTCACGGCCGCCACTGTAATCGGTGTCTTCGCAACCGTAGTAAACGACCTCGCCATCACGCGCAACGCTTCCTCCCGCCTGTACCACCTGGTCGACGAAACACCGGAGTACCAGGTGGCGCTCGTGCTGGGCACATCGAAGTTCGCCAGGGGAAACGTCAACCGCTACTACAGGGCGCGCATCGAGGCCGCTTCCGAACTGTTCCACGCCGGCCGCATCCGTTCCATACTGGTAAGCGGAGACGCTTCCACGCGGTACTATGACGAGACGACGACGATGCAGCGCGACCTGATCGACCTGGGTGTACCGGAAGACTACATCATGCTCGACTACGCCGGCGTGCGGACCCTGGATTCCGTATTCCGGGCGAAGAAGGTGTTCGGCCTGGAACGGGTAATCGTCGTTTCACAACAGTTTCACTGCGAACGGGCGCTCTATCTCGCGGACGCCGTCGGCCTCGCCGCAACGGGATTCTGTGCGGAAGACACCCCCTTTTCCCGATCCCTGATAGTCCGCGTCCGTGAATCGCTGGCCAGGGTAATGGCCTTTGTCGACCTGAACATATTCGATACCCAGCCGCGTTCCCTGGACCAGGGTGAAAGAGCCAGCAGATGATGCTCGTGGAGGCCTCACGAGCTTGACATTCCTCTTGTCCTGCCCTCCCCCTCCGTATACATTCCGGTTTTCGTGTTTGCCGTCCATGCAACTCGTAATCTGGCCACTGCCCGAAATAAAGAGGTAAGGGTTTGCATTTCGACACTTCGCTCGAATGGGCGCGGAACCTGGACCGAAACGATGACCTGAGTGGGTTCCGAGATCGATTTCTGATCGACGAACCCAAGCTTATTTACCTGGACGGCAATTCCCTCGGACGGGTTCCGAAGGACTCCATCGCCTTGATGGATCGGCTCGTCAGGCACCAGTGGGGCAACCGCTTGATCCGCGCTTGGAATGACGAGTGGATGGGACTTTCCAAGCGTATCGGGGCCAAGCTGGCCGGTCTTATCGGCGCCCTCCCTGACGAAGTTATCATCGCGGATTCGACTTCCGTCAATCTTTTCAAGTTGATCGCCGGCGCGCTCAAGGTGCGGCCGGGGCGGCGAAAATTAGTCACCGACAGCATCAATTTCCCTTCCGACATCTATATCCTGAAAGCCGTGGCGGACATGATCGATCCGGCTTACGAGATGGTCATACTTCCCGTCGATAACGGCTTCGCCGTGTCCGAGGAGGCCCTTGAGCGGACCATAGACGATGATACGGCCCTGGTACTGCTTTCCCACGTCATGTACAAGTCCAGCTACCTGTACGACATGGAGCGAATCACGGAAATCGCCCACCGTCATGACGCTATGATCCTTTGGGACCTGAGCCATTCCGCCGGAGTTGTACCGATGACGTGCCACGACACGGGGGTAGACCTCGCGGTGGGTTCCACGTACAAGTACTTGAACGGCGGTCCGGGCGCCCCGGCGTTTATTTACGTCCGGAACGACCTGCAGTCCCGTTTGATCAACCCGATTTCAGGATGGTTCGGTCATAGGAAACAGTTCTTTTTCGATAACGAATTCGAACCGGCGGCCGGCATAGACCGTTATCTCACGGGTACCCCGTCCGTCCTGTCCCTGGCCATGATCGAACCCGGCGTGGACCTGACCCTTGAAGCCGGCATGGATCCCATACGCGCCAAGTCGCTAAAGCAGTCCGATTACCTGGTTTCCCTCTGGGAGAACGAACTGGCTCCGCTGGGATTTTCGCTGAATTCGCCGCGGAACGGCGCCCGCCGAGGGTCGCACGTCTCTTTCGGCCATACCGAGGGATATCGCATCGACCAGGCTATTCGGGAGGAGAAACAGGTAATTTCCGATTTCCGCATGCCCGACAACATTCGCCTGGGCATCGCCCCACTTTACACGACTTACGAGGAACTGCACACCGCCGTGCACGCTCTCCGAGAGGTCGTACAGTCCGGTTCCTACCAGCGGTACAGCGATGTCATCCGCGGAGTGACCTGACGATGGCCCAACCCGTTCAGATCAATATCCCTTCCATCATCGTCACGGGCGCGGGCGCATTCGACGAAGCGGCCCGACAGGCCGCGCGCGCCGGAATGAAAAGGGTGCTGATCGTTTCGGATCCCTACCTGGTGGAACAGGGCCTGCCGGGCAGCATCGTTGATCAGTGCGGGCAGGCGGGAATCGAAGCTTGCGTCTACGGCGGCGTGACGCCCGATCCCACGGATGTGAACGTGGAGGAAGGACTCTCGATACTTCTTGATAACGACTGCGACGGTGTCATCGCTGTCGGCGGCGGAAGCAGCATCGACGCGGGAAAGGGCATCGCGGTCATGGCCACCAACGACGGCCCGTTGTCCGAGTATGCCGGTTACCACCGGATACCCAGGGCCGGCGTACCTTTGTTCGCCATTCCCACGACAGCCGGCACGGGCAGCGAAATGTCCCGCGTTACCGTCATCACGGACACGCGTCGAAACGTGAAGATGATGATGCTGGACGCTCACCTTCTGCCCACGGCGGCCTTCGTCGACTATACGCTGACCCTGTCCATGCCCCGGGCGCTGACGGCCAACGTGGGCGTGGACACCCTGACGCACGGGATCGAAGCATACGTTTCTCGTAAGGCGGGCACGATGACGGACGCGCTCGCCCTTTCCTGCGTCGACCTTGTCGGCAAGCACCTGGTGCAGGCCTGGAAGACCCCCGGCGACCACGGGGCCCGCAAGGGCATGATGGAGGCGGCGTCCCTGGGCGGCATGGCCTTCGCCAACAGCTCCGTCTGTCTTGTGCACGGCATGAGCAGGCCCCTCGGCGCGGTCTTCCATTTACCCCATGGCCTGAGCAACTCGGTCCTGCTGCCGGCCGTCACCCGTTTCAGTGTATCGGCGGCGCCCGAACGGTACGCCGTCCTTGCCCGGAAACTCGGGTGGGCCGGAGAGGGGAACGATGCGTCGAAGGCCTGCGAAAAACTCATCGATGGTTTGCAGAATCTGAATGATACCGTCGAAATACCCGGACTGCGGGATTGCGGCATATCCAAAAAGGCATTAACACACGCGCTGGACAAAATGGCCGCGGACGCACTCGAATCGGGTAGTCCACAGAACAATCCCCGCATTCCCACGGCGGAAGAAATCAAATCGCTATACCTGGAAGCATACTGAGTTACTGCCATGGAATACAACACGTTGCTTATCGGTGGCAGGGGAACGATTGGGTCCGGGCTTCGGCTATTCCTGCCGGAGATGGACGCCAGGTACAGGTTCTGTTCCATCGACCTGCCCGGAGCGCCCGACAGGGCCGGGGGCCGCGGCGGTACAAGGGAGTTCATTGATCTGAACATCGTGGAAGAACCGGATAGATTCAGGGAATTGCTGACCGGATTCGATCTGGTTGTCTACCTCGCCCGCCATTCCGACTACGCCGCAATGGAAAAGATGACGGACCTGGTGTTCGAATCGATCCTGGCGCTGGAACGCAGGCCGATGATCGTTGGATCGAGTTCGGTGCACGCGGTCGACGACGCCTATCGCTTTTTCGAATCGGGTGAGTACGTCTTGATCGCGGAACGGAATTTCGCGGCGATTGAGAACTGGCCTGCACAGATCTCCGCACACATGCCCGCCTGCCCGATCAACGACTACGGCCGCGAAAAGGCTTATGTCGAGGCGTGGGTGGAGCGGGCGGCCCGACAGGGCTGCGGCGCGCTTGCGACCCGCTGGGGAGGCGTAAACCCCGATAACACGCCCATCGCGGAAGAACGCGGGTATTTCGCCGTCTGGTGCCATCAGCAGGACGCGGCGGCCATGGTCCATGCCGCCTACGCGGCGTTTCGCGAGGACCGCCTGCCGACCGCGCGACACTATTTCGTCATTTCGGACAACACCTACAACATTTTCGACATACAGACGCCGAGGGATGAGATTGGATACCTTCCCCGGCACAACGCTGAGACATTCTACCGTTGATCACCATCTAAGCGGAGTGGAAACGAAGACCATGCGATACGATCCCTATGAATACCGCAACTCGCGGCGCTCGGTCGTCATGGCGCCCAGGGGCATGGTGGCTACGAGTCAGCCCCTGGCCGCCCAGACAGGCATTGATATCCTGAAAAGGGGCGGCAACGCCATCGACGCGGCCATTGCCGTCAACGCGGCGCTTGGCGTAGTGGAACCCATGTCCTGCGGTATAGGCGGCGATCTGTTCGCCATCGTCTGGAAGGCGGACAGCCGCACGCTGACCGGCCTCAATGCCAGCGGCAGAGCGCCTTACGCGGCGACCATCGAGTATTACACCGGGCAGGGGCATGACTACGTACCCGACACCGGGCCGCTGAACTGGTCCGTACCGGGCTGCGTCGACGGCTGGGCGTGCCTGCTCGAACGCTTTGGAACGATGTCCCTGGAACAGGTACTCGAACCGGCCATCGCATACGCGGAAGACGGGTTTCCCGTTTCGGACATCATAGCGCGAGACTGGGCGGGTTCCATGCAGCTGCTCAAATCGTGGCCCGAGTCCGTCCGGGTCTACCTGCCCGGCGGACTGGCTCCGGAACCCGGCGCGGTGTTCCGCAATCCGGACCTGGCCCGATCCTATCGTATCCTTGCCGATGGCGGCCGCGACACGTTCTACCGCGGTGAAATCGCCGAGGCCATCGTTTCCTGTTCGCGCGGAATCGGCGGACTGTTCAGCCTCGAGGATTTCAGGGATCACGTTTCGACCTGGGACGATCCCGTGTGCACCGACTACCGGGGCCATACGGTCTGGGAACTGCCGCCGAGCGGACAGGGCATCGCCGCTCTTCAGATGCTGAACATCCTGGAAGGCTACGACCTCGCCGAAACGGGCTGTCAGTCGGCGGAAACGCTGCACCTGCAGATCGAAGCCAAGAAACTCGCTTACGCCGATCGCGCCGTGTTCTACGCCGATCCCGTCTTCGCGGACGTGCCCGTGGAATCCCTGCTTTCCAAGGAATACGCCGAGCGGCAGCGCAGCCGTATAGATCCCGATCGCGCGGCACTCGACGTCCCGGCAGGCGATTCCATCCTTCAGCACGGGGACACGGCCTACATGACGGTTGTCGACGAAGAGCGCAACGCCGTTTCGTTCATCCAGAGCATCTTCCGGGGATTCGGATCGGGTATCGTCCCGGACCGTACGGGGTTTCCTATCCAGAACAGGGGACAGCTCTTTTCCCTGGATCCCGCGCACCGCAACGCCCTCGTTCCCCACAAGAGGCCCTTCCATACCATCATACCGGCCATGGTGACCCAGAACGGGCAGCCCTGGCTCACCTTCGGCCTGATGGGCGGCGCCATGCAGCCGCAGGGCCATGCTCAGGTCCTGTGCAACATGATCGACTTCGGCATGGACGTGCAGGAGGCGGGTGACGCACCACGATTCCAGCACTTCGGTTCGGCCGAACCCACGGGCGCGCCCATGGATGCCGCTGGAGGCAGGGTCACCGTGGAAGACGGCATCGAAGAAGATACCTTAAGGCGACTCGCGGAGAAGGGCCACCGTTTGACCCGCTCCTCTCACGGATACGGCGGCTACCAGGCGATCCGCATAGACCCGGAAACGGGCATGCTGCACGGCGCGTCGGAACCCCGCAAGGACGGTTGCGCAATCGGGTACTGAAGGACGGTTTTAGCAGGAAGTTTACGAACGTGAATCCCCGCCAGGCAACCTGTCGCCCGCCAACCCATCCGATTACCTGTACCTGTTCAACCTGTTCAATCTGCTGAACCTAGCGCAGGCTCGGCAACCACGTTGCCAGGTACGGCACGTAGACCAGCAGTCCCAGGCAGATGAGCTGGATCACGATAAAAGGCAGAATACCCCGGTAGATATGCCGGGTCTGCACTTCGGGAGGCGCCACGCCTTTGAGGTAGAACAGGGAGAAACCGAAGGGCGGCGTAAGGAAGGAAGTTTGCAGGTTCACGGCGATCAGGATGCCGATCCAGAGAAGATCGACCCCGAATGCGACAAAAATGGGCGCGACAACCGGCACGATGATGTAGGTGATCTGGATGAAATCGATGAAGAAACCAGCGATGAAAACCATGACCAGAACCAGGGCCAAGAAGGCATAGGTACTCAGATTCGCGTCCATGATCAACCGAGTCATGTACGTGTCGCCCTTCATCCCGCGAAACACCAGTCCAAAGGCTTCGGCGCCTACCAGCACGAAGAAGACCATGCAAGTGATAAACGTGCATTCCTTCATGACCGCCTTCAGCGTTTCATACGAAAACTTACGCTGGAAGACAGTGAGCATCGTCGCGCCCAGCGCTCCAACGGCCGCCGCTTCCGTCGGCGAGGTGATGCCCGCGAAGATGGATCCCAGCACGACGGTCATCAGGCCCAGGGGAAGCAGGAAGGCCTTGAAGATCTTCCCGTACATCCCGCGTCCACGGAACACGGCAAGTTCCTCGGGCGGCATGGCCGGGGCTTCATTCGGTCTGAACAGGGCGACGATGGCGATCCACACCAGGTACAAGCCTACGAGGATTGCGCCCGGTATGACGGCGCCGATGAACATGTCGCCGACCGACACGTTGAGGATACTCCCGAGCAGCACCAGTACCACGCTGGGCGGGATGATCTGTCCGAGCGTACCGGACGCGGCGATCGTCCCCGTGGCCATGGGAGTACTGTATCCCCGTCTCAGCATCGTAGGCAGGCTGAGCAGGCCCATGGTCACGACCGTTGCCCCCACTATGCCCGTAGACGCGCCGAGCAAGGCGCCCACGATAACGACCGAAACCGCGAGCCCGCCCCGCAGACGGCCGAAAAGGAGGGCCATGGTTTCCAGCATGTCCTCGGCCAGCCCTGATTTCTCCAACATGACGCCCATGTAGACAAACAGGGGCACGGCCAGCAGGACATAGTTCGTCATGACGCCCCAGATACGCAGGGGAAGCAGGTTGAAGAAATCGGCGCCGAAGGTCATCAGCCCTAACAGTACGGACACGCCACCGAGTGTGAAGGCGACCGGGTATCCCATCAACAGCAGCAGGAACAGGACCACGAACAGGATAAGGGGCATGGCTTCGATCATACCGTGTCCTCCTTGGTTGATTCCGGTCCGCCTGGGGGGATCTCTTCAACATCGCTCATGGTATCTTTGCCGTCGTGCAAAAACTGGTCGAGGGAGCGAACCGCCATGGCCAGTCCCTGCAAGAGTATGAGCGTGAATCCGATGGGAATCATGGCTTTCAGGATGAAGCGGGCGGGCAGTCCGCCGGGGTCTGGCGAAACCTCGCCTATCCTGAAGGAGTTCAGGACGAAATTCTGGGAACTCCAGATCGTGATCACGGCGAAGGGAAGCAGGAACAGCAGGCTGCCGATCAAATTGGCGAGAGCCTGGTTCTTTGGCGAAAAATTCATGTACAGCACATCCACGCGGACGTGCTTGTTGTGCTTTAGCGCCCACGCCGAGGCGAGCAGGAAGATGACGGCGAAGAAATGCCACTCAAGTTCCTGTACCGCCACGCTGCTGCTGCGCAAGAAATATCGGGTGAATACGTCGAGGCAGACGGTCAAAACGAGCAGGGTGGTAAACCAGGAAACCACCGTACCGATACGCTCGTTCAACGCGTCCACGAACCGTACGAATTTCCGAAGAACGTTCAATTCCGCGTTCACTTTCCTGGTAGCCGTGGCGCTCGGGCAGGGCTGTTATTCATCCGCGGGCGCCCCGCGTTTCCGATGGAATTTCGGATCCGCCGAGAGGGAATCACAGGTCAAAGGGGTCCTCAATATTACACATCAAGAGGAAATATACAACCCTAAATGCCCGCGTATTTCAATTTTGGTCGCCAACGGTAGTTTCGTAGGCAGACCAGTCCGGTGTTTACCCTTGTGATCGCTTTCTCCGGTTATATATTTGATCATTGTTCGTAAACCGCATCACTCCGGAGACCATGACATGTCGGTAAAACAATACACCGTACGCGCGGCGGCCAGCGACCATCGGACGGATTACGAAGGCGTTTACGAGACGCTTAAACGCATTACCGAACCGCTCACGGAGTCCTGGACACGCATTGAGAATGCCCGGAAGATCGTGATCAAGTTCAACATGATGAAACCCATGGACAATATCGTCCGGTTCAAGGGGCGCCGACAGGAACTGGTGGACGACGCGGTCTGCCGGGCCCTGCTGCAGCTGCTTCGAGAGCACACCGACGCGGACATCTACGCAACGGACACCAATCCCTACGCCCGGGATAAACTTACGCCGGACGAGTTCAACTACGCGCATCATCTCCGGGAATTCGACATCAAGTACGATGATTCCAACCGGGCGCCGTGGGCGGTGTACGAGGTGCCCGGAGGCGGAAACATGTTCGACCGGTACATCCTGAGCGGCGTATTCGAGGACGCGGACGAAGTGATATCCGTGGCGAAGATGAAGAATCACCTGTTCATGGGCATTACGCTCTGCATGAAAAACCTCTTCGGGCTTCCTCCCATCATTCCCCCCGGGGGACGTGTCCGCACTTACTTCCATCACGCGATAAGGCTGTCGTACGTCCTTCCCGATCTCGCCATGATCACGAATCCCTGTCTTAATATCATCGATGGGCTCGTGGGTCAGAAGGGAAGGGAATGGGGTGGTGAAGGACGGGTGGGGGACGTGCTGATCGCCGGTGACCAGATTACGGCTACCGACGCCTGTGGCGCCTACCTTATGGGACACGATCCCGCTTCCGACTGGCCCACACCGCCATTTCGCCGAGACCGGAATCACCTCCTGGTGGCCGCGCAGCGGGGTTTCGGCACGGTTGACCTCGATGAAATCGATTTCGAGAGCGATGTCCACCCACCGGTAGCCCATTTCGACTCGGATATGGACGAAGAGCCCGAACTGATCCACACCCTGCGGCGCACGGCCTGTGAACAGGGTCTTTTCTACCAGGATCACCTGAAGGACATCGTGGACCGGTACAGGGGTGAATTCATCTACATGCAGGAGGGGGAGGTCGCCTGGCACGGCGAAGATCCCTCCCAGATCGGAAGCCACCGGACTTACAGCTCGGCCCGGCCCGGCAGCGCCCTTTGGCTTAAGCTGGTGGATCCGGAAGAAACCGAGGGTGAGCGATTCGAGGTGTACGACCAGTGCCTTACTGCCCTGTCGGCCTGAAACGAGACCAGTATCGGAGTTGATCTCAAGATCGGAGTTGATCTAATGAAAATTGCCGTGCTGTACGGCCCTAGAGATCTACGGATCGAAGACCATTCCCTGGACACGGACAACCTGGGTCCGAACGACCTCTGGGTCGAGACCATCATATCCGCCCTCAAGATCGGCACGGACAGGGGTAATTACGAGGGCGCCGAGCAGGTACCGGGGGCGCCCGATTTTCCGCGCTGGGTCGGCGACAGCAATCTCGGCGTCATACGGGGTGTGGGTGAGGCGGTCACGGATTTCGCCGTGGGCGACCGGGTCATCTCACGGTACCCTCACCAGTCCGAATTCATTGCACGGGACGACGAGGTGATCGTGAAGGTCCCCGAAGGTGTGGATGAGGAGGACGCGGTATACGGCCATCTGTACACCTTGAGCGCCATGTGCTATTACAAGGCGCAGTTTCAACCGGGTGAAAACGTGGCCGTCGTCGGACTGGGTGTACTCGGCCTCGGCGCCGTCGGCCTCGGACCCTGTCTCGGCGCTCGTGTTATCGGAATCGCGAACAGCCCGGTCCGCATGGAAATGGCGGAACGCATGGGGGCCCACGGGACCTTCATGAACAATGATCCGGACCTGCATGAGAAACTGGACGACTTCACCCACGGCGAGGGTATCGACCTGGTCATTCTCACGGCCAATCCATGGCCCGCGCTCCGTACCTCGTGCCAAATCGTGCGCAACAACGGACGGGTCGGCATCGTAGCCCTGCCCGGCCGGGGAGAACCGCCGCTCGACTTCAACCCGTTGGACATGGAATGGTTCTATTTCAAGGGGATTTCCCTGGTCGCCATTAACGGGATGACCGGTTGCCTTTATCCCTCCGACCGGGGTGACCGGAGGGACTGGACATCCATGTGCCGCTTCACACTGGATCTCATGCGCGAGGGTAAACTGGAGCCCAAACGCCTCGTGACCCACCGGATGCACTATTCCCAGATCAACGAAGCCTACGAGATGATTTTTAGACGTGAAAAGAACATGATGGGCGTCGTGTTCAACTGGAAGGACTGATCGATGACCACCAGGACTATGCTGTCAGAGGAACAGGCGGCCGCGTATAACAAAGACGGCTACTTCATCATGGAGAGCTTTCTCTCCAACGATGAAGTCGAGTCCATACGACGCGAGATCACCGCGATCGTGGACCGGTATCCGGACGTGCCGGAGGAACTGGTACAGATCGAACCCGCCGTGCGGCGGGGAGCGGTAAAACCCGAGAGCAAAGAACTGGGTGTCCGCAAACTATTCAGGATGACCCTCCACAGCGAGCTGTTCCTGTCCCTGGCGCACCATCCTAAAATGGTTGGAATCGCCGTCGAACTGATTGGACCGGATGTCTCCTTGTACCAAAGCATGCTTTTAATGAAGCCGCCCCGGTTCGGCGGACAAAAGGTCTGGCACCAGGACAACGCCTATTTCCGCCTTGAACCCAACGACGTCTTCGGGTTCTGGATTGCGCTCGACAACGCGACCGTCGAGAACGGGTGCATGCACGTCATACCAGGGTCGCACCGCGGTGGAATCGGCAGGCACGGCGGCGTCGCCGATGACTACGGGTTGTCTTCGGCACCCACCGGGGAAGACGCGGTGGCCTGTGTCATGAATGCCGGAGACACCCTGGTATTTCATGGCGAGACCTACCACTACACGCCTCCCAATACGACCGACCTGCGACGTAGAGCGTTGCAGTACCACTACGCTTCCACGCACTGCCGATCCTCGAAAGACAGCCCGTTCAAGTCACTCAAGGCCGAGATTATCGTGGCGGGGGCGGGGGCGGGGTCTTTAATCGGATAGTATAACCTTGGCGTGGGCGGAATTCAATCAATGTCAGCGGTATTCGAATCCGGGGCTTCCACGCGAAGGCTGATGATATCCGTATCGTGATATTGCTGGTGGTGGACCGACGAAGCGAAGTGGCGCAGCAGTCGCAGCGATACTTCCAGTTCCTCTGGAGTCTCCACCGCTCTTTCATTGCCGAGCAGTTCGATCCTGTCCTGCAGGTTTCCCTCTCCCGTGACGGCCACCAGTTCGACGATAGCGCTGCCTTCCTCCCGGTGTGCGACCAGGAGCAGACGATTTCGTTCGCCGGCTTCGTTGTCCTGCTGGACAAGCGTCAGGAGGGTCTCTTCGCTAGCGGCCACCAGGCGGTCGACCATCGCGGCGTCCCAGCCGTTGCGTGAGGCGAAATCTTCCAGGAAAGCCCTGATCTTCGGCAGCGCCGACAGATTGAAATCGGATTCCATCCTGTATCGACGGGGCGACGTCAACTCCATGAACAGCGTCATGAGCATCGCAGCGAGTCCCCCGGCTGTCATGCCGTTTTGCAGCAGTCCTCCCGCAAAGCCCGTTACCAATTCCGGGAATATGGCGTCATTCTGAAAACCCACACCGATCCAGAAACTCACGCCGACGATCACGCCCTTCCGGTAGTCGATACCGTCCTGTATGACTAATTTCATGCCGATTACGAAGAGCAGGGACAGCAATACGATGAGAAACCCTCCCGCTACGGCGTTCGGTATGGCCAGTACCACGGCGAGGAACTTGGGAAGGAACGCCAACGCGATGAAGGCCGCGCCGACGACCACCCCCACCGTTCGCGCCGCCACCCCGGTCATCTCGGTAACGGCGATGCTCGTGGAATAGGTCGTATTGGGCACCGTGCCCAGAAGACCGGATAGCAGGTTTCCCATGCCATCCGCTGCCACCGCGCCCTGGACTGCGCGGTAATTCACCGCCCTGGGCCGACGCCATGAAACGCGCTGTATGGCGACGGAATCGCCGATCGTTTCCACGGCGCCGACGAGTGTCACGAACATGAAAGCTGGAAGCAGTCCCCAGAAAGCGGGCCCGAATTCAAGGTCTATCCCCGGCCACTGGCCAGTGGGGAAACCCAACCACGGCGAGGCCGCCACCCGGGCTGTATCGTAAAACCCGAAGTAGGCGCTGACGATGGATCCGGCCGCGATTCCTATCACGGGCGCCCAGAGGCGCAGCGAAGACGTCGCCTTTAGTGCGATACCAATGGTAACCAACATGGTGACGGCCGCGGTGATCAGCGCCATCGAAGCCGGTTCACCGTCCGGCACATCCCCAAGCATGTCGAAGGCAATGGGCATCACGGTGACCGAGATCAACATGATGACCGTACCGGATACCACTGGAGTCAGGATTCTGCGAAGGAGCGAAAGTCGTGTCGAAAGCAGGAATTGAAACATCGAAGAAATGATGATGAGGGTCGCCATCAGTGAAGCGCCGCCTTCAACCAGGGCCGTGATGCACACCGCGATGAAGCTGCCGGAGGTACCCATCATCAGCACGTAGCCCGCACCGATCCTGCCGACCCGGACAGCCTGGAGAATCGTGGTGAAGCCGCTGATCGCCGCCGCGGCGAATACACTCCACGCAAGGTAGGACTCGCTTGCGCCTCCCGCCCGGCTTACGATAGCGACGGTCAGGACCACTCCGCCCACCGTGAGCAGCGCGATCTGCAGTCCGAGTCCGATGGTCAGGAGTATTGGCGGCTTTTCGTCGGCTTCGTAGCGGACGTTCGAAGAGGCGATGTTCTTTCCCGCGTTCATGCTTGCGCTATGCTCCTGCTGAGTTTAATAGACGTTGTTGATGAATCAAATCGAGGCAACAACCGGCACAGCATAAGTAAGCAACCCGGTCAAGTATATCCAACACCGCCATCCGGCCTCGAAGGCACAGTAAGGGTTACCCGCTTGAGGTTTCTTTTGCGTAAGGTCCCTGGAACCACCTCATCATCAAAGCCCGTAACGTTCCTGCAGTACGCATAGAGAGGTCAATGCCATGATTAACGGATCGAGGGTGCTTCGTTCGCTTTCTTCCATCCGTGGCAGCCTGTCGAGCAGCGCGGCCACGTGGCTGTGATCGAAGAAGGGTGAATTTCGCATACCGGGGCCGCGAAGGGTATCCTGGCACATCTCGTACAGCCTGTTTCCTGGTTGAAGCGTCGCCGGCGGCGCGAGGAACGGCTTCTTAGACCCTGTGTAAACCTCCTCGGTCAAATAGGGCCTTGCCGCCTCCCGGAGCGGGTATTTGGGTCGTCCATCCCATACCAGGAGCCTGGATGGAATCCGGCTTCCGAATTCGAAAAACCGGTGGTCAAGGTAGGGCAGACGCACTTCGACCCCGTGGGCCATGTCAACCCGCTCGGCCGCCAGGTTGTAACCTGCGAAAAGGGACTTCAGCCACAGATAGAGAACCTGTTTTACGGGTTCGCGGCCGGCAAGCTGCTTACGGTAATCGAACTGGTTGAAGAAAACCCTGTAGGGATCACGCCCGGCGATGCGTTCCCGGAAATCCTGCGCCAGCAGACCACACAGGATGCCCAGCTTTCCGCCAAGGGCTTCCATGACCTCGTTGGAAAGTCCAAGTATGCGGCTGATGCGTACCAGCCAGGGGGAGACCAGGGCTACCTGGCGTTCCGCGGGGCTATACGCACCAAGCAGCGCCAGGCCGATTCGCAACCAGTCGAGTACCGGTCGACGAGGGCCGCGGAGCAACGCGGGCCGGCAGAATTCGTAACCGGCGAACAGTTCGTCCGCCCCTTCACCCGCCAGGACGGTCTTGTATCCAGCCCGCCGAACCTCTCCGCTCAGGATGTAGCGGGCCGCTCCGTGCGCGTTGGCCTGTATGGCCTCGGCATGCCATACCGCGTCAGCAAAACAGTCGGCGCAGTCTCCCTGGGTAACGGAAACTGCCTCGTACTCGGCCCCGACGTGGCGTGCAGTTCTTCCGGCCACGGGTTCCTCGTCATAGTTCGCATGGCGGACTGACCCTGGCCGTGAAATCGGACGCCATGTGGGTGCGCACCACAACCGAGGCTACAGCAGCCCTGGCCGAAGTCCAGGGAGACGTCAACCGTGTACGCTTGCTGTTGGAAGGATCAAGTTCATTCAGGATAGGTGAAGGCGGGACATTCACCCCAAGTGGCGAAGTCGGTATTCGTCACGACGGCGGTGACGCAGAGACCGGCACCGGTTTGGAAATGGGCGCCGGCTTGCGATACGCCATCGGATCGCTCACCGTCGAAGGCACCGTGCGCACACTCGTAGTGCACGAAGACGAAGGCTACAAGGAGTGGGGAGCAAGCGGTGCGATCCGTTACGGTAGGGCCGCTTCGGAGCGTGGACTTTCGCTCTCGATCTCCCCGGCGTGGGGGAATACTTCGAGCGCTACGAACCGCCTCTGCTCTGCCCGGGACGTTTCGCTGCTCAGCAATGCTGGAAGCTTCGCGGCCGCGGGCCGATTAGAAGCGGAAATGGGCTACGGTATGGATCTCCTGGGTACCGGGGGCGTGTTCACCCCATTCGCCACATTGACGCTGGAGGAAGAAGGGCGCCGCAGGGTCCGGACCGGGGCCATGTGGAAAGTGGCGCAGGGCGCGGCGCTATCCATCGAAGGCACTCGAATCGATACCCGTAGCGACGACAATCCGATCGACGCGATCCTGCTCCGCGCGACTTTCCGGTTTTGAAAGAAGCACGCCCCTGGTAACAACACCCTTTCACGACTCGAACAATCGCTGCCAATCCTTGTGGCCCGCTGCAACCTTGTCGGGATGTTCCCGGCTGCGGGCGATGAAGCCCGGGACATCATTCCGTCCTGTTGGTTTTCGCCAGTCACTATACCGAATGTCCAGGCTCCACCGTATATGATCCGAGTAATTAGGCGTGGACCGGTGCACCGTAGTGTGATGCAACAGGAGTACGCCGCCCCTGGGAATGGGGCAGGTCACCCGATCGCCTGCGGGCATGGATTCCGGAACGATTTGCTCCGGTGAATCCACGAACGGCAGCCTTTCGCATCGGTGACTGCCACGGATGACCTCCAGGCATCCGTTATGTTCGTCTGAATCGACCAGCGGAAGCCAGAAATTGACCATGAAGGTCGGCATCACGTCGGGATTCAGAAATCCGATGTCCTGGTGCCAGCCTACGGCGGAGGTCTTGTCCGGCAACTTGGCCCGGGAATTGAACTGGGGGTGTACGAGAATCTCCGGCCCGATGAGGGATTCGACGACGTCGAGAATCTCGGGCAGGGTCATGACGTGAAACATACCCGCGGTCTTCCGTTTACCCAATACGGCTTCGTGCATTTCCTCGCAACGACCTTCCATGACCTGATGGATCCGGTACAGTCTACGCTCGAAGGGTTCGTCCGTGAACCGCTCCGTCAGTTTACCCTCCGCGTAGTACCGATCCGCCCACTCGTCGACTACACCATTCAGCTCCACTATAAGTGTATCGAGCTTGCCAGGATCGAAGAGTCGTTCTATAGGCAGGAAACCGTTCTCCAGATACTCGCGCTTCTGATTTTCGGTCAGGCCGGTCGGCATGTCGTGACCTCACGTTATAGTTTGCTTTATCTAGTTAAGGTCATTGATGCGCGTACACGTTATAGTTATAATTTGCAAAAGTCAACTAATCGCTCTCCGTCCCTGAACACGGAAAGTTCTAGTATCATTTTTAATAATAACAATGACTTACGATCTTATACTATCAGGTGCAACGATCGTCGACCCGTCCCAACAGTACCACGGTGTGGGAGACGTGGGAATCAGAAACGGTAAAATCGCCGCAGTTTCCGATCGTCTCGAAGCCGAAGCGGATGCGATTATAGATCTAGCGGGCAGATATCTTACGCCGGGTTGGATCGATCTGCACGCCCACGTGTATGCCGGGGCTACGACCTTCGGCATCAAGGCCGACGCCCTCTGCCTGGCCACGGGCGTAACGACCATCGTAGATGCCGGGAGTCCCGGATGGACTAACCTGCGTGGTTTTCTCGAGTACATCATCGAACCATCCCGCACGGAAGTGCTCACGTTCGTACACATCAGCAGCATCGGACTCCTGAATTCCATGCGAGGCGAGATGGAGGACATACACAACGCCGATCCCGAACACACGGCCCGCGTAATATCCATGTGGCCCAATCACTGTGTGGGTGTTAAGGTCCGACAGGGAGCCTTCCAGGTGGGAAGACATGGCGTGGAACCGCTGAGGCGGGCCATCGAAGCAGCTGAGATGGTGGACACACGGGTCATGGTACATATCGACAAGGGCGTCGTGCTGCCGAGTATACTCGAATTGCTACGTCCGGGAGATATCGTGACCCACTGCTACCAGGGCAAAGGAGATCACATCATCGGCGATGATGATCGGGTGATACCGGAAGTGTACAACGCTAGAGCGCGAGGGGTGTTCTTTGATTTGGGACACGGCGCGGGAAGTTTTCATTATGGTGTTGCAAAACGGGCGGTAGAACTTGGGTTTCTGTCCGATGTGATCAGCACGGATCTACATGTCTATAGTCTGAATTCACCGGTTTACAGCCTTCCCGAGACCGCGTCAAAACTGCTGAACATGGGACTGGAATTCGACGAGATTATACGCCAGACGACGGTTAATCCCGCACGGGTATTGAACCGTTCGGACGAAATCGGTACCCTGAGGACCGGAAGCATTGCCGACATCGCCGTATTCAACCTGGAGGATGGCCGCTTTACTTTTACCGACGCACACGGTCGACAGGAATCTGGAAATAGTATGATAGTGCCTCACCTTACAGTCAAGGCTGGACAGGTATATTACCCTCAAGACCTCAAAGTAGAAGTCGCCGAAACGGTGCGCCGGGCCGAAGAGATGGTTACGATAACCGGGGTTCCCTACGGTGCCATTCGAGACATCAAGAAGGTTCAGTGAAGACAACTTGCAATCGCATAAATCCAATCGGTTTTGATATAAACGAGGGTCTTCATCTATAGTTTTGTTTATTATAATATGATTAGTACTATTAATTATCAAATTACAATATAACGTACGATAGGAACTTCGAAAGTAGAACTTCATGAAAAAACCGAGAAAACCGGATAAACCGAAATGGAGAAAACGGAACCTGAATGGATATGGCGAAACCTTGAATGGCGGAAGCCGGATCTTGTTGAATAGATTGTCGTAGTATTAGGTCGATAAATTATAGTACTAATAGTATTATATTCTTGCGTATATTTGTAATGTACTTCGAAATAGACCCAAAAGATCGGTAATCGCCGGACTGTATGCAAAAGCCTAAGCAAGGGAGACTCCCTCGTATGAACCCCACTATCACCAAACTGGAAACAGTGGTCTTTCAATACACCGTGGAAAACATGGGCGTGGACTACAACGGATTCAACATGGTTTATGAGCAAGGTTCCCGTTATAAATTGGGCGGGGGGCTGTTGCGTATACACACCAACCTGGGCATTGTTGGAGAATACGTGGGTGGTCCTTCACCATCGGGCGCCGCGGTTCAGTATCTGCTGGGTAAAAATCCCTTTGAACGGGAAAGGATCTATAACGATCTGAAACGCGGGTTGCGGCACACCGACCGAACCCAGATCGGCGCAGTAGATGTCGCGCTTTGGGACTTCGCGGGCAAGTACTACAATGCGCCTGTTTATCAGTTGCTGGGTGGTTACAGAATGTCCCTGCCCGTTTATGCCAGTACCTACCATGGCGACGAAAACGGTGGGCTGCACACTCCCGAAGCCTTCGCTGATTTCGCCGAACAGTGCAGGGACATGGGATATCGGGCGTTCAAGATTCACGGTTGGGGCAACGCCCCAATCGAGCGCGAGGTCGCTAACGTAAGGGTCATGGGCAAGCGTGTCGGAGACGACATGGATCTCATGATCGACCCCGCGTGCGAATACAATACCTGGGCGGACGCATTGAAGGTGGGCCGCGCCTGCGACGAAGCCGGGTTCTACTGGCTGGAAGATCCCTATCAGGACGGCGGCGTGTCGATTTTCGGCCACAAGACACTGCGGGAACACATCACCACGCCGATCCTCCAGACCGAGCATATCTTCGGCCTTGAGCAGCACGTCGATTTCATCGTCAATGGCGGAACGGATTTCGTACGTGCCGGTGTCTACGAAGATGGCGGTATCACCGGCGTGATGAAAATCGCCCACGCGGCGGAGGGTCTTGGACTGGACGTGGAGCTCCATGGCGGAGGACTTGCTCACCGGCACCTGATGGCCTCCATCCGAAACAGCAACTACTACGAGCTCGGCCTGGTTCATCCCGGCATCGAGAAAACGAAGCCGCAGATTTACGCACCCGAATACACGGACGAACTGGAAAACATCGATATGCACGGATGTGTACCGGTCCCGCAGGGCCCTGGATTGGGCGCCGAAATCGATCGGGAATACATCGAGGCTCACCGGGTGGACACTATCGTGCACGAGGCGTGATCAGCCACCCGTTGCGGCGGTACTTGCCTTCAGCTCCGTCAGCCTCTCCCGAACCCGCTTGACGACCTGCTTCTCGTCGCGGGTCATTTTCTCCAATTCGTACATGTCATCGGACAGTTTGTCGCGGTGATCTTCCAGCGGATACAGGTGGGGCAAGTCGAAGAACCAGCTGAAGACGTACCGCTGGAATATGTTCAGACGGGGATAGTCCTGCGTCCAGGGACTGGCGTTGTGCAGGAGCCGCGTGGAGAAAATGACCGCGTCTCCCGCTTTCAACGGAATGGTGATCGAAACGGGCGGATTGTGCTCGACCGTCAAGCCTTCAGGCTCGGGAACGGTGGATTTGTGGCTTCCCGGCACCAGGGAAAATCCCGTACCCACCGGCACGTCTGACAGGGCGATCCACGTGGCCAGGTGACTGCAGTAGATCTCGCCGTCCGCCACCTGGAAATCGTTGTTGGGATTGCGGAATCCATGGGACACCTTGACCCCGTCGTCGTCCCGGTGAAAGCGCAGTTCTTCGGGGCCTTTGACCATGTGGATGAAGACGCAGTGCATCAGTCTCGGGCTTCCCCACGTCAACCCGGCGACCACCCGGATGATATGGGGGTTCATGTTGAGTCGCTGAAAGACCTCGTGGCCGTAGTGAATATGCCCGATATGGGTCTTGTTCGGCTCCTGCCGCCCCCGCTTCACGGGTTCGGGCAGGTCTTTCTCGTCCGCTGTCAGCCAGCCGTTCAGCACCGATCGCATCGTCCCCAGGTCGGCTTTCGAAACGACGTCTCGCAGCACCAGATAACCCTGCAGTTCGAAGTGCCACTTTTCATCGTCCGTCAGCAAAGAGACCTTTTTCGGTACTTCGACTCCGTTTCCAACCACTTCACGCTTCACGCTTGCGATCCTTTCAATCAGGCTCCTGGTATCTCGTCCAGGTCTTTGCTGCACTGCTCGAGCACCTTCATCAGGGTAAAGTCGCCGCCCCAGGGGACGAGACTGGCTCCCAGGCCGCGGTAATGGGCTATCTGTTCAGGTGTACCGGCGGTGATGCCCCAGGCCTTGCCGTGCCGCTCCGCCGCGTCGGAAACCCGTGATATCGCGTCGTCCAGCGTCCAGTTGACGTTCGGGTCGGTCTCCAGGCGCCGCGTCAGGTCGGCGGGACCAATGAACACCACATCGATGCCTTCGACGGCCGCGATCGAGTCGACGTTGCGCAGACCTTCCACCGTCTCGATCTGACCTACGATGAAGGTCTCCCGATTTGCGTCGTCGAAATAGGTCGACCCCTCGCCCCAGGCGTCGATGCCGAAATCGGCGTCGATGCCGGCGCCGTCGATTCCCCGGTTGCCAATGGGTGGGAACTTCGTGCAACCGACCACGTGACGAGCGGTTTCCTCGGTCGACATGAATGGAATCATGAATCCCGCGGCGCCGTCCTCCAGGTAACGGTACAGCCGTGTTCTTTCAAGGGAAGGTGGACGAACCATACAGTCGATGTCGTGTTGCCGGCACATGGCCAAAATCGACTGGACCTCCCGGGAATCCATCGCCCGGTGTTCGAGATCGAACCAGAGGCCGTCGAATCCAAAGTGGGCGGCATAGCGAATGTAGAACGGCAGATAGTGGCCGAGGGATGCCATCCGGACGAAACCGGAGGAACGAAGCTTGGAGAGGACCTTACTCGTGCGCATGCCGAATCCTTTCGGGACAGGGGGCGGTTGGGACTATGTAATACAGGTAGACTGTTTTCTGGTTAGTTTCCGTTTGTTGTCTCTCAACATTTGGTGCCCGGTCTGACGGTGTCAAGGTATATCCGTTAAAGGTTCTGCTTACTGAAAATACACTGCTGTGAAATCAGGGTGGCGTGGTTTCAATTTCATTGCCGTTTGTAGAATCGCGATATACCATTAAAAACGACCCGATCGTTTCGACTCAAAGAAACCAGGAAGCATGCCATCGAAAGCCGCATATGCGGTTTTGTTATTTAAGGAAGCTCTGATCAACCCGACTATACGATCGGGTGGAATGATATGAGTCGATACAGCGGACGTTTCTGATGAAAGCGAAGCCGATTAACGGGTTTAGACGGGGCATTGGGGCTCAGGATGCGGTCCTTTTGAGCCGTTTTGCCCTGTTACGTCCGGTTTGGACGCACCGGTCCCTATGTGGCGACCAGTTCGCGCCGCGCCATATAGAAGTTGGCCAGGGCGAACAGGGTGAAGAGCTGGGCGGTGTTCTTGGCCAAGCCTCGATATCTTACCTTGCGATAGCCCCACAGGTGCTTGATGATCCCAAAGGGATGTTCGACCCTGGCCCTTACGCGATTGCTCTTGCGGTTGAACGACCGGTCCGCGCAGGTAAGGCGCCTGCCGCGTTTTGCTTTGCGGTGCACCCGCCAGGTAACGCCTTCGGACTGGGCCTTTTGCCTTCGCTTGTCGTCCGCATAGGCCTTGTCGCCATAGATGGCCTTCTCCTTTCCATGCAGACAAGCCTCCATCACCTGGGAGTCATGCACCGAGGCGGGGGTGGTCGCCACACTGTGCACCCGCCCCTTGGGATCGCTGCCCACGTGGGCCTTCATGCCGAAGTGAAAGGTGTTGCCCTTCTTCGTGCTGGCCATCTCGGGGTCCCTTTTCCGATCCTTGTTCTTCGTCGACGCCGGCGCATGGATGATCGTGGCGTCCACGATCGTGCCTTCGCTGATCATCATCCCCCGATCGGAAAGGTAGCGCTTCGTATTGCGAAACAATGTTTCGGTCAGGCCGTGCGCCTCCAGAAAGTGTCGGAACTTGCAGATCGTCGTCTCGTCCGGCACGCCGTTCAGATCCACGCCGGCGAAGCGGCGCATCGATTCTACGTCGTAGAGGCTGTCTTCCATCGCCGGGTCGCTAAGACCGTACCATTGCTGCATGAAATAGATCCGCAGCATCACCGAAGCCCCGATGGGACGACGGCCGTTGCCCGCTTTCGGATAATGCTCCAGAACTGGCGCGAGCAGGACCGGCCAGGGCAATACCGCGTCCATCTCGCCCAGAAAGCGTTCCTTGCGCGTCTTTTTCTTCTTCTGATCGTAGGCCATGTCGGAAAAGCTACGCTGTTTCATGGACGGCTACCCCGTTTCAGCTTGTTCGGTGAGACTGCGCTGCAAAATAGTGGACTTGGAACGATTGCATAGTACTTCATTTATAAATGCAATGCCAGAAACTTGATCAGAGGTTCCTTAATGTATATGACAAGCATTCCTGTTTTCGAGAGATTTCGCAGTCGTTTCCTACCACCGTATCAGTGATATCGGGACGGAACATGCAGGAGGCCCTTCGATGATTCCGAATCTTTCGACCGCCGCGATCGGCACGCCCGTTACTCGACTAGGCGTTTCCTTCTTCCCCGTCTACCTCCCGTGGAACAAACTGCCGAAGATAACCACGGGACCCTCCTCGGAAATCGTCGTGCGCGAGCTTGATAGCGCGCAGGTGGGGGAGTTGCTGGCGGTCAACCCTACCGACACGCCGGTCCTGATCGTCGATGGCGAACATTTCCTGGGGGGCACGCAGAACCGCGCGGTCAACGCCACTACGCTGGTTCCACACAGGTCTGAACGAACCTTGCCCGTCTCATGCCTGGAAGAGGGACGTTGGGGACAAGCCCAGGCTTACCAGCGCGACGAAGTGCATGCGTCGCCGCGGATCCGCAGGATGATTCAGGAAGGTGTCCATGACTCGATGGATCAGGAACGTTCCCATGTGAGCGACCAAGTAAGAGTCTGGTCCGAGATCCGCGACGAGCTGCAATCCAATCAGGCACATTCCAATACTGAGGCAGCGGTCGAAACCCACCGGCAGATCTACCATCGCGATGCGAAACTTGCCGCAGCCGCCCAGGAACTTTCCGCCCTAGGCCCGTTACCAGGGCAGTGCGGGATCGCCGTGTCCCAAGGTCCCTGGATAACAGCCGTAGAACTGTTCGGTGCCTGGCATTTGCTGGCACAACACTGGGGTGCACTTGTCAGGTCACACCTGTTGGAACGCCCCATCCATTCCGGGCCGCCTTCTGCTGACAAAGCGCTGTGGGTGATCCGCCGCTTTGCCGCCATGGACTCAGAGGAAGCTCCAGGCATAGGACTCGGAACCGATCTGCGCGTTCGTGGCAAGAAGCGGCTTGGTCAAGTGTTGATGTATGAGGAAATGCTGGTTCACGGCTGCTTCTGGATGCGGCTCGCTAAGGCGGCGTGATAAGAAAGGTGGAGGATGCGGACGTCCGTTCAATCCTGACTCATCTCAGACGACGCCAGCTAGACGCCTAAAAGCTAGGAAGTAGTTCTCTGTATGACATTATCACGTTTTCCTCGCACAAAAGCGCTCAATGAAAATTGCGAATGAACGTATAGGATTTTGGGATGGCCAGATATTCCCTACCCATTGATTAGGTAATCCAACCACCGAACTGGTGTTCAGTGCGGCTTCACTTTGGGAGATAACCATAGAAAACAGCCTTAAAAGAAAGGATTCCACGTTGATCCACATCTGCTGCGACGGGGATTGCTGGGACATTACCCGGGACCCACCCGTGTGCTGGTTTGACGCCAGGATTACAGCATTGACTACATGCAATTACCTGTACGACTGATGATTTTGTTCTGCTAGACCATCGTCCGGTAAATTGGTCCACAGATAACTTTAGGACACAAACTCCATGACCACCCTGTCCATCAACACCCCCATGCCGCCGCCCTCGTGGGCCCTACTGCAGAAGGAATCCCTGAAAGCCCAGTCCCGGGCCTGCGAGTACTTTTACGACCGCTACTTTGACGAAAAGGGTTACATGCTCTGCGTGCCCCGCTGGGGCGGCGACGACGGACCCGACGATGCCATTGAGAACCTGACCGGATGGCCCTTACTCTATATGATGGGCGGACCCGAGAACCTGCTTAACCGGTGCAACCTTGCCCAGGACGGCCATATTCGCCAGTACACCGAGGCGAAGACGGTGGACGTGCCCTTCGCGCGGGACGGGATGTATTACAAGGAGTTTCCCGTCCTGTTCGACTGGCTGCACAATGGCGAGAGCATGTCGGTATTCGGAGACCTCGGTCTCTGCGACCCCGGAGCGGCCGAATACGAGCGGCGGCTGCGCTGTTGGGCGGGACTGTACATGAACGAGGACCCAGAAGCCCGGAACTACGATCCTGAGCACCGGATCATTCGAAGCCTGTTCAACGGAAGCCGCGGCCCCATGCTCCGGAAGGCCACGGCCCTGGACTGGGCGGGCGATCCCATCGAGGAAGGCCGTTTCGACCTGATTCACGGCGAGCGGAGTTACGCCGAGATGCTGGCCCATTTCCAGGACTACACGGACGTGATCGGCGATCATCCTTCGAACATGGTGGCGACCGGACTCGCATTCAGCGCCTATACGCTGACGGGTGAGGAGAAGTACCGGGACTGGACTCTGGAATATGTGGACGCATGGGTTGAACGGACGAGGGCCAACAACGGCATCATCCCTACCAACATCGGCCTGGACGGTACGATTGGCGGCGCCTGCGGTGGTAAATGGTATGGAGGGTGCTACGGATGGGGGTTCACGACCGTTGCGCCTCAGAACGGCCAGACCGTGCACCGCGACACGATACACCTGGGCCTTTCGGGCTTCAGCCACGCCCTCCTGCTCACGGGGGACCGGTCCTACGTGGCGCCGTGGAGCGAGATGATCGATCTGATCAACGGGAACGCGCGCGAGGAGAACGGCATCATGACGTATCCCCACAAGTACGGGGACGACGGATGGTACAACTATACTCCGGATCCATATAGTGTAGGCGCGATGGAGACCTGGTACTGGTCGATGTCCGAAAACGCGCGTGGGCGCGTGGCGGATAACGAGTGGGTTTCATACTTGCATGGGAAAAACCCGGGGTATCCTGATCAAGCCTTTCAGGAAAATTTGGAAACCGTCCGTCGTAAAGCGGAATGGGTCCGGCAGGATCCAATGACGCCGGACACGCGCCTGTCCGACAATACGAACGGCTTCAACCCGGCGGCGCCGGACGCCCTTTTTCAATTGACCATGGGCGGTCCCGCACCCAAGCGCGCGCAGGCGGTCCACTGTATGTTCCGCTATTTCGATCCTGGCAGCCGCAGGTGCGGGTTGCCGGAGGATGTTGCGGCACTAGTGGACACGGTCAGTGAAGGAGAAGAGGCGGTTACCCTGGTCAACCTGAACCCGGTGGATCCCGCGGAGGTGGTCCTGCAGGGCGGCGCCTACCGGGAACACAAGCTGAAATCGGTTTCGGTAGACAATGTCACGGTGGAGATAACCGGCGATTACCTCACACTTCGACTCGCACCAGGTACCGGCGCCCGGCTCGAGATCACCCTCGAACGGTACGCGAACCAGCCGACTCTGGATTTACCGTGGGGATGAGATGCCAACTCCTGAAAAGAGGTACCACAATAATGAAAACGATACTGGCGCTTACCCTGTGTATTACCGCCTCCCAAGCACATCTGGTCTTCGCCCAGTCGAATGACGATCACATCCTCGAAACGTGTCTGGTCGAATTAACAGATAACCAGTTAGTCCGGATTCCTCCAACGAAATTCGTAGGTTTTGAAGCTGCCTGTCGGGCCACCGCCGAGCAAGGAATTGCTGTCGCACAGTATAATCTCGGTTTCGTGTACTACTTTGGCAAAGGTGACCTGCCATTTGATTACGTCGAGTCCGTCAGGTGGTTTCGGTTGGCCGCCAAACAGGGGCACGCCAGCGCACAGTTCAGTCTGGGCTTCATGTACGACTTTGGCCAAGGCGTACACAGAAATCGAGCTGAGGCTGCCAAGTGGTATCGTAGGGCCGCCGAGCAGGGAGATATGAAAGGTCAGGTAAACATTGGCTATGCGTACGATCACGGCCTTGGGGTACCTGAAAACGACGCCGAGGCCGCTAAGTGGTATCGATTGGGTGCCGAACAGGGAGATGACAGTGCACAGTATCACCTCGGCCGATTTTATGAACATGGCAAAGGTGACTTGCCCACGGATTACGCCGAGGCCGCCAAGTGGTATCGATTGGCTGCCGAACAGGGATATTTGAGTAGCGCACAGGTCGCCCTTGGCGTCCTGTACGATCGCGGTCTTGGCGTACCCGAAAACGATGCCGAGGCCGCGAAATGGTACCGATTGGCCGGTGAACCGGTCTATGCGGAACAGGGTGGCAATACCCAAGCACAGTACAACCTTGGCGTTATGTACGCCTTTGGCGAAGGCGTACCTAAAAATGACGCTGAGGCAGTCAAGTGGTTCAGGAGAGCCGCTAAACAGGGCCATGGCAATGCGCAGGTTAAACTTGCCATCATGTACGACGAAGGCGAGGGCATCCCTGAGAACGACAAAGAAGCGGCCATGTGGTATCGGAAAGCCGCTGAACAGGGGGTCACTTCGGCGCAATTTCTCCTCGGCGGTATGTACTTCATCGGCGAGGGTGTCCTGGAGGACTATGTTCAAGCGTATGCCTGGTTCAATCTTGCCGCCGCTCAGGGAGAGCAGGCGGCTACCGAGATGAAAAATACATTGAGGAATCGAATGACGCCCAGCCAAATAGAAAAGGCACAGGAACTCAGTGCCGAAATGCACCGGCGCATACAGCAGACAACCGCTCCGGACTGACACGTCCTCGCAACATCCTGCAAAACCGATTACACTGGTTAGGTCAACCCAAATAATCGGCTTCCTCGGTTTCTTCAAATCGTTTTCTTACAGGCAAAATACGGTTGTCGTCTGTCAACTTTTGCCAGTGATTTCTTATTACGCCCCGAGCATCGCTGACGAGCTCATCAATAGAAGGGTGAATGATGACGAACCGCCGTCCGCGTCTGCCGTAAATCCAGTCGATGATTTCCTCGTTGATCCTTTTGTCTCTGAAGCCGTAGCCGCAGATAACCAATTGATCCGCTTCGCCGAGTGTCGCCCGGAAGCGATAGTGCAGGTCCAGAAACATCCCCGAAGTATATTGCGAGATCTTGTTGAATGTGCCGATCAGCAATATGGGCCGGTTATCCGCGGCTATCTGCCCGTCGCCATCTGGCGTCTCCGTGTGATCATAAAAAACGTCGGGTGGCGGAATACCGATTTTGTCGTCGTAAAGGTTCCCACCATCAGGGCGAAAGCGAAACCAGTCCACAGAACCGTGAAGCTTCAGGAATGGTATCGTTCCCGCGGCTGGGAAATCGCCTTTCCAGTAACGGACGTCGTTTTCAGGTTCGGAGAATCCGTCGGAAAGCACTATGTCGCATTCTCGGAGAAATCGCTCGACGTGATTGTCATGGCAAAGCGTTGAGATACTTGTTACCTCACCTGACCGGCAGACACGGGCAAGCCTTTCAAGATGAATTGTATGCTCCGGTTCGTGGCGGCCAAGACTTTGCCAGACTATATCGGCAATGTAGTTGCGGGTCTCTCTGCAAAGTTCAAGAGGCTTGTAGCGGTCACCGGCTGTCTCAGTCACGATATAATCCTTCAGATCCCGGGTGAAGGAATGTATCGCCGGGTTCTCCATCTCTCCCGCATAATCATCACACGCCTTGCCAGCCAGATAGAACAGTTCCTCATAGTTGATTTTCGGATATTCATGGTAGGACGCGTAGTAGCTTTTCGCCGCTTCGTACAGCCAATTCACTATGTTTCTGTCAAGGCGCGTTTTTACGGAATTCTCCCTATCGATTATGTTTGCAGGATCGGGTGTATCATCCGACGCCACGAAGGTATCATCGATACAGTATGAAGAGTTGGTTTGTCTGACCACTCCCCGGCCGGACAGAACCTGCTTCGTCAAACATTCGGTAGACGGGTAGCCGGTCGCTTGCGAAGCGCCCGCTCCCAACAGAATCGCCGTACGCATGGCAGTCCCTTTTGTCAAATACCGCTCTGAGTGTTAATTCCAACTCGAGACATCACCTTGTTTCATGAATAATAAAACCTCGGACCCCATCAGTCCATCACCCTGTACGGACTGTTCCCCACGCCTGGCCAGATTCGTATCACGCCCATGGTCGCACGGACGCCGATCCAGGCCCCTGTCATCATCCATATCCAGTCCAGGGCATGGGGACCGGCGAGCAGTCCCGCCGCGCCAACGCCGGTAGCCAGTATCACCGCATTCCTCAGGTACCTGTAATCTCCCGAGCCCCAGTGCAGTCCGTCGGTGGCAAAGGCCAGCGCGTTCAGCGGTTGTACGATAAGGGCGATCAACCAGGCAGAATAGAAATACGGCACGGCGCTGGGTGGCACCAGCTGTTCGACCACGAACCCGCTGCCCAGCCACAGGACCAGTCCCAGCAGGCAACCTGACCATACGCTCCACAGGCACACGACACGAGCCACTTTCCTGGCGCTCCTCACCTGGTCGCCGCCGATGAAGTAGGCGACCAGACTCTGGCCCGTGACGGCGAAGGCGTCCAGTACGAAGGTGCCGAACATCCATACCTGTCTGATCGCCTGGTGGGCGGCGCCGATATCTGCGCCGCCGTGTGTGGCCTCGCGGGTCGTCAGGAGGAGAAAGATGTTCAGCACCCCGGTACGAATGAAGAGGTCGGAGCCTACCCGCATCAGTCGGCCGACCGCGCTGAAATCAACCTGGTAGGACCAGCCGAGCTTTCGCTTGACGATCCAGATAGACCAGACCGCACCCACCCAGTAAGCGACGACGCTGGCTACAGCCGCGCCGGTGATACCCAGCGCGGGTACGGGTCCCGCGCCGAAAATGAGGATCGGGTCTAGCGCGATGTTGATACCGTTTATGCCGAGGGCGATCCACAGCGGCGATCGCATGTCCTGGAGCCCCCGCAAGGCCCCGCTGGCCGTCAGCGTGATCAGGACGGCCGGGGCGCCGAACCAGCGCCAGAAGACGTAGTCCACGGCCCCTTCGTGTATCGCGCCCGAGGCGCCAAGGAGTGTGGCGAGGTGTGACGTGAGCGGCACGCCGAGGCCGACGATCAGCAGCCCGAAAGCCGCGCTCATGATGATACCAAGGCTGCTCATGGAAACGGACCTGGGCCGGTCGTCATCGCCCTCGGCCTGGGCGACTTCGGTTTGCGTGCTGATCCCAAGGAAGTTGAAAGCCCAGAACAGGCCGGAAAGGGCCACGGCGCCAACCCCAAGTGCGGCCAAGGACTCCGCGCCAAGCCTCTTGATGAACGCGGTGTCCACGAGACCAGTAAGGGGTTCCGCGATGAGAGAGAGCAGAACGGGGAAGGAGAGCCGGACGAGAGTGGCGTGGGGTCTGATGGAAAAGGGATGGTCGGACGAGGTACCCGCGGGCTTTGATAGGCGCATGTTCACTCAGTCGGCAAACCGGTCCACCGCGAGGAGGTCGAGGTCGATTTCGGTCCGCTCGCCGGCCACGATTTGACCGACCAGCTTCCCGGTCACAGGACCAAGGGACACCCCGATCATGGCATGGCCGGCAGCCACGACCAGGTTGGGAACACCCGGGGCCCGGCCCAGGAAGGGCAGTCCGTCGGGTGTGCAGGGACGCAGTCCGCACCAGGTCTCGACGATTTCATGAGACCCTATATCGAACGCCGGAAGATACCTCGGCACGGCCTTGACTATGGCGGCTACGCGGCGGCGGTTTATGGACAGGTCCATGCCTGCCAGTTCCAGGGTGCCGCCAATTCGCAGCGTGTCACCCATGGGCGTAATAGCTACCCGGGATTCGGACAGCATCAGGGGCAGTTCCGGCCAGTTTGTCGGCCTTCTCAGGGTAACGCTATAGCCTTTCGCCGGTTGGATCGGCAGCGTGACTCCGAGCGTTTTCCCGAGTGAGGACGCCCAGGAACCCGCCGTGAGCACGACCTCCTGCGCGGCGATGTCTCCCCGGGAAGTATGCGTAACCATAATTCGGCCATTCGCTTTCGTGAAGCCCAAAACCTCCGCATGTGATCGTATCGTCACGCCATTGCGCTGGAGATGGGACGCCAATGCATGCACGAATTTACCAGGGGTAAGATGAGCGTCCTGCCTGAAATGAACTCCGCCGTATACATTCAGCTCCAGTCCCGGCAGCAGGCCGGCCACGCCGTCGGATGCATGTACGTCGGTTTCGAGCCCGTAGGACGACAGGAGGTGTACTTCCTCATGGCTCTCTTCCAGGCCTTCCTTCGAACGGTAAAGGGCCAGCACGCCACACCGATGATAGTCAAATTCCACGTCATCCAGTTTGTCGAGTTCATCGAAGAGCGAGAGGCTTTGCAGACTCATGTCCCGTATCAGCGGAATGGCCTTGCGCATTCTTCCTTCGCTGCTTGCCTTCCAGAACTCCCAAAGCCAGCGGATCAGCGACGGGTCCAGCCGCGGCTTGATGTAGAAGGGGCTGTCCGGGTCGAACATCCACTTCAGACCCTGCGTCACGACGCCCGGGGCCGCGAGCGGGACGCTGTGACTGGGCACGATGAGTCCCATGTTGCCGTGGGAAGCACCGGATCCGATCTCACCGCGGTCCACAAGGGTGACCCGGTACCCCGCTTCATGCAGGTAATACGCGGCGCATACGCCCACCGCGCCGCCGCCGATGATCAAAACGTCTGTTGATTCCATGAATCTCGCGGTGATTCAGTGGCGGGCGATGTACATTTCCGTGAAATTGACGGTCTGAATCGATATGATCGGCACCACGCGGCCGTCCCGGTCCTGTTTGATCCCCCGGAGATAGGGTTTTCTCAGCTCGGTGATCACCGGATGGAAGAGAAAGACGGCGCCCGCCTCTTCCGCTAGAATACGTTCCGCGCGGGCGTACAGGTCGTAGCGTACTTCGGCGTCCATGTGGGTATTGGCACGGTCGAGCAGGTCGTCGAAGTCCGCGTGCAGCCAGTCGTGACGGGCATATCCCCTGGGCTGGGATCGCCAGAGGAGTCCGAGCATGTTGGACGGATCCGGGTAATCGTAGACGAAAACCAGCATGCCCATGGGTATCTGCCACTGGAACAGGTTCTCGTTGAAGATATTACGCTGCTGGTACCTGATCACGAGTTCGATCCCCAGTGTCTCCTTGAGCATGGCCTGCACGGCCTCTCCCGCGATCCGGTTGATGCCCGTATCGGCCACTCGCAGCCACATTTCCGTCCGCGGAAACCCCCGTCCTTCCGGATAGCCGGCCTCGGCCAGGAGCCTGCGAGCCTCTTCGGGATTGTAAGCCTGGAAGGCTTTGAACTGGTCTGCGGAATACCCGGGAAACCCGGGTGGTAGCATGGAATACGCCGGGATGGCGAGGTCGTTGAGCACCGTGGTGCTCAGGGCCGGCCTGTCGATCGCGTGAGCGATGGCCCTCCTTACCCGGGCGTCGTCAAAGGGAGGCTGCCGGGTCTGGAAGAACAGGTACCACGTGGTGAACTCCGGCATCCGGTGCACTTCATGAACGAGGATTTCATCTTCTTGAACCCGTTCGTAGTCGATGGGGTCCAGTCGATAGGCGTCGATTTCTCCGTTTTCATAGGGTAGCGTGCCCGGCCGCTGAGCCCCTATGAACTTGACGATGATTTCCTCGAGAAACGCCTTGTGGGGGCCGTTGTAGTTTGGGTCCAGGGTGAAGGTCATGTCAGAACCCGTGTTCCATTCCGCCAGTCTGTAGGTGAAATTGGACACGCAATGATCCGGTTCGGTCCACGTAGGACCGTACTTTTCGACCTGCCACGGTGGAACGGGCGAGGAGGTGATGAAGGAGACAATATACGGCAGGTACGGACAGGGTCCCTCGGTTTCGATTTCGAACGTGTGGGTATCCACCGCGCGGATACCCACCTGCTCAACTTCCGTCAATTCGCCCTGATTGAAGGCCCTTCCGTTCTTGATCACGTAATAGAGAAAGGCGTAGATATTCCCGCTGGCCGGATCCAGCATGCGGCGGAAGGAGTACTCGAAATCCTGGGCCGTGACGTCCCTGCCGTCGCTCCACCGAGCCCCTTTCCTGAGGTGAAAGGTCCAGGTCCTTCCGTCTGCGGAGGACTCCCAGCGGTCCGCCGCGGCAGGTACCAGTTCGTTGTTCTCGTCCAGCAGCACCAGGCGCTCGAACGCAAAGTATGTACCGTCGGCCTCGTAGGCCGCCACACTGATGTCCAGGGTGGATGGTTCGCGGAACATGTAGCGGAACTTCTGCTGGTCCGGCGGTGCCGCGTCGTCCGGCAGCAGGCGACCGACGGAGTTGACCCTGGTCTCTCCGTCCGGCTGCTGACCGCTATCATCGACTCCGCATCCGTTCAAATACAGGATGGGAAATATAAGTATCAAAAATCGAAGACGACGCATGCATTCCGTGATGATGTGCATTTCGTGGTTCCCCGGTTTGGACCGTCAACCGTCTATCGGCAAATGGTCCGTGTAAAATCGCTGCCAGTTCCTGTACATGACCTTCTCGATGTCTTCCGGGGCGTAACCACGCTCCTGTAGGATGGGAACCAGCGATTGGTAGTCGGCAATGGAATCCACATCGCAGGGCGCCCCGTCGATTCCTCCCTGCCCATCAGTATCGCCTCCGATCGCTGCGTGATCGGCGTTTCCGGCCACCTGGCACACATGATCTATATGATCGGCCGCGTGGGACAGTGATATATCCTCGCGCCGAAAGTGATCGCGCCGGTTGTATCCCGCGGTGTCAGACCAATCGAGGGTGAACCATGGGCAGAGCATCCAGGTATCCATGGACGTGCCGATGACGCCGCCCCGTTCGATAACGATCCTGAGTTGATCGTCGGTGAACTGGCGCTGGCCAGGAACCAGTGCGCGGCAATTCTGGTGACTCGCCAGGATAGGGCCGTCGAACAGGTCTACCGCACCGTAAAAGCTCTCGTCCGAAATATGGGTAAGATCGAGGAGCATGCCGCATGAAGACATCTCCCGGAACAGATCCCTGGCGGGAGGCAACAGTCCGCCGGTGGTACCCGTGCCATGGGCATAGGTGCTCGGACCGTAATGGGTCAGGCTCACCACCCGTACCCCCGCCTCGAACCATTCATGGACCTGGCCGGGCCAGAGGATCGGATCGGCGCCCTCCATGCCGAGAATAAAACCGATGGGCAACGATTCGGTATCCTCTGTTTTTTCCCAGGTTTCCATATGCTCAGAGAAGGCGTCTCCGCCAGTGAGTACGACGCCTTCTCCCTGTTCCTCCAGCATGTGGTAGTAGGCGACCTGCCCACGGGCGAATCCGTAGACCGACGCAGTTCCCTTGAGTCCGGTCAACACACTGTTCTCCCTCATGCGTCGCACGGTGAATTTCATCAGGGCGGCCGCAACCCTGCCGCGGCGCATCTCGGGCAAACAGGCAAAGGCAACGTTGCCCTGGAGATCGTCGGCGGCACGCACGTCAGCCAGGGGGAGCGTAAGGTCCCTGTTGAGTTCGATACCGCCGTATGCCATGGGGTAGTCGCCGTCGAAGATGAGCATGATGTAATTCAGTCCATGAATGGTATATCAAGATGTGATTCGCGTGGTGATCGATTTGATCACTTAGATCAATGCAGGGTCACCGAATCTGCGCCACGATGGCGCTATAGCCTGACGGAGCCGGCGTCACCCCGGGTCAACCCGGCAGCCACCCTCTGTACCCATACAGGTACCTGTCCACCTGCGAAGCGCTAGATTGTTGAAACGATACCAGCCGGTCCGAGGGGTGTCAATACAATTAACCTGCCGGTTTCCCGCTATTCAAAACTGCCGGATCGCCTGTCCTTGCGTTCACGCGGCCTTGGACGTATAATAGGCGTTCGTGAAACCAGGATAGCATTTGCAACGTCTGATCGGTAAGGAGTTTCCGGTCCATACGCCTGTAGTACCCATTACGGAATCATAGAAATGCGCGCATGTGTGCTTGTTGAGCCCGGACGTATCGAAACCCGCGACGACGTAGATACGCCCCTCGCAGGACCGGACGACGTGGTCGTCCGGGTTAAAGCGGCCCTGACCTGCGGAACTGACCTGAAGGCCTACAGAAGAGGGCACCACCTTATGCCGCCCCCGACCCTGTTCGGTCACGAGTTTTCGGGGGTCATCGTCGACAAAGGTAATAGGGTGGATCGGTTCGCCGTCGGCCAACCCGTCATGTCCGTGCATACTGCGCCTTGCGGAAAATGCGCCTATTGTAAAAGGTCGCTACATAACCTTTGCCCACATCTGACGAAAACGATGGTCCTGGGCGCCTATGCCGAGTACGTCAGGGTGCCGGCCGCTGTGGTCGACGAGAACATGTACCCCAAGCCCGATGATCTGGGCTATCGCGAGGCGGCCATGCTGGAACCCCTGTCCTGCGTGGTCTACGGTATAAGCCAGGCGCCGGTTGGATCTTTGGTCTCCGCGGTCGTCATCGGCGCAGGCGCCATCGGACTGTTGCACGTCATGGTGCTGAAGGAAATGGGCGTGAAGCAGGTGATCGTTTCAGGCCGCCACGACTACCGCCTCGCCATGGCGGAGAAGGCAGGGGCGGACTGCGTCATTGACAGCGACCGCGTGAACGCCACCGAAGCCGTCCTGGAAGCCACCGAAGGGATGGGGGCTCCCATCGTTTTCGAGTGCACGGGCCTGCCCGTCGTCTGGGAAGAGGCCGTGATGATGGTCAGAAGAGGCGGATGCGTAGTCCTCTTCGGCGGTTGCCCGGGCGGAACAACGGTGACTTATGACACCGCCAGGCTTCATTACGACCAGATCACCCTCATGGGCATCTTTCACTTTACCCCGGAAGCGGTGCGCAGCTCCTACCAACTGCTAGCCGATGGCCGACTCGATGTTACCCCCCTGATAACAGGTGATCGCACGCTGGAGGAGGTGCCGGAGACCTTCAGAAACTTCACGGGAAAAGAGGCGATGAAGTATGCGATCATACCCTGACTCCAAAGAGAACCGCCCATGAAAGCAGCCATGGTGTACGATATCGACGACATCCGTATCGAGGAGATGGCCACGCCGGCCATCACGGCGCGCGATGCACTCGTGAAGATGCGCAGTTGCGGCATTTGCAGCGGGGACGTTACGCCCTGGTATATCCGGCGGAAGGCCCCCATCGTCATAGGTCACGAACCAACGGGGGTCATCGAGGCGCTGGGCGAGGAGGTGGAGGGGTTGTCCGTGGGAGACCGGGTGTTTATTCACCACCACGCACCCTGTTATCGTTGCCGCCACTGCCGGCGCGGCAATTTCACCATGTGCGCCACCTGGAAGAAGACCCGGCTCGACCCGGGCGGCGCGGCCGAGTATGTCCGGGTGCCTGAAATCAATCTCAGGTACGATACCCTGGTACTGCCGGATACGGTCTCCTTCGACGACGGCGCGCTGATCGAGCCGGTGGCCTGTTCGGTGAAGGCCGTGGAACGAGCGCGCATCCGTCCCGGAGACATCGTGCTCGTCATCGGGCTGGGCTTCATGGGGATGTTAAACGGGATCGTGGCGCGGCGGTACGGCGCGAAGCAGGTCATCGGCGCCGACAGGGTGCCGTATCGACTGGACAAAGCGCTCGATCTCGGCATGGACCACGTCGTGGACGTGCGGGAGCACGACCTGGCGGAGTCCGTACGGGAACTTACCGGTGGCGTCATGGCCGACGCGGTCATCGTCGGCCCCGGAAACATCGCCGCGATGCAGACCGGGCTGACCTGTGTAGGCAAGGGTGGAATCGTTCTCCTGTTCATGTCCTCCCCCGAAGAGGATGTGCTTGCCTTCAGGCCCTACGACCTGTACTTTAACGACGTATCGATCGTGTGCAGCTATTCATGCGGCCCCCATGACACGCGCATGGCTCTGGACCTGATCGAAGCCGGGTTGGTTACTTCCGACCAGGTGGTAACCCACCGCTTTCCATTGTCGGAGACACAGCGGGGCTTGGAGGTCACCGCCGCTGCACAAGATTCCTTGAAAGTGTTGATTCATATTAATGCCTGAATGTTACTTCAACGAGTGTTCTCAATATTCCATTGAGTAGAAGGAGGAGCAGAAATGTCTGACTATGATGTCCGGGATCAGCTTCCCGGCGGCAATATACCGTATCTTAAAATCGCCATCGGACTCGCTGTCCTGTTGGTGCTGTACAATTCTTACGCCGTGATCGGCGCCGGCGAGCGCGGGGTGGTATTCAGCAAGTTCGGCGGCATACAGGACCGGATCCTCGACGAAGGAATAAGATTCAAGACGCCCTTTATCGAGGACGTGATTCAGGTCGATGTGAAGATCAAGAAGGCGGAGACCGCCGCCACGGCCTCTACCAAGGACCTTCAGACGGTTTCGTCCACGATCGCGTTGAACTACCATGTCGATCCCGGTCAGGTTAATACGGTCTACCAGGAAATCGGCATTTTCTTCAAGGAACGCGTCATCGATCCCGCCGTCCAGGAAGCCGTCAAGGCGGTGTCCGCACAGTACACCGCAGAGGAATTGATTACGCGCCGCGAGATCGTCAAGGATGCGATCAAGGCTTCCCTCACGCAACGACTCCTGAACTTCAACATGATCGTGGACGAGTTCAACATCGTCGATTTTGCTTTCTCCAACAACTTCAATACGGCGATCGAAGCCAAGCAGATGGCCGAGCAACAGGCCCTTAAGGCCCAGCGAGACCTGGAACGGATCCGTATTGAAGCCGAGCAGAAGATCGCATCGGCCCAGGCGGAGGCCGAGTCCCAGCGCTTGCAGCGTTCCACGATTACTCCGACGCTGTTGCAACTTCGGGCAATCGAGAAATGGGACGGCCACTTCCCGCAGGTTATCGGCCAGTCCATGCCCTTTATTGACCTGAAAACCTTGCAAGGCAGAACTAACTGACGAAACCGCGATTCAGGGCGCAAGCGGTCCATATATCCGACCTCCAGGGAGCGAGGAGCTATACATGATCGGATTGAACAGTCCGGAATTCACGAGGGCCGTCACCGCGGAGTGGGACGGCGAACGGAGTCCTGACGGACGTCCCGTCGTGCCTGGCGACATACTTGAACGGATGAAGAAAGTTACCATCGAGGAAGCCTGGGGCGTCATAGGAAGCAAGGGCTATAATCACCAGTTCGCCGGAGACTGGCAGATGCTCCACCCCGATCGCACCCTGGTCGGTCGGGCGGTAACCGGGGTTTATGTTCCCACCCGGCCCGACGTGGAAACGGCCGTACAAGCCCATGGCGCGAAGCACGGTTGCATCGGCGGTCAGAACTCCTGGGTTATCGATACACTCGAGCCCAATGACGTGATCGTCATCGACCTTTTCGGCAAAGTGAAATTCGGCACTTTCGCCGGCGACAATCTAGGCAATTCCATTTATGCCAAGACCGGTACTGGCATGGTCATCGACGGAGGCATCAGGGATCTGCAGCGACTATATGAGATCCCCATGGCCTCCTACATCCGCGGGGTCGATCCCACGGCCATTGCGGACGTAACCCTGCTCGGCATCAACGTGCCGGTCCGTATCGGACTCGAGGCTACCTGCGTTCCCGGAGACATCGTGCTTGGAACGCGGGAAGGGGTCATCTTCATTCCGCCCCACCTGGCGGAACAGGTCGTCACCGAATCGGAAGAAACCAGGATGCGGGACGCATGGGGACACCAGCAGCTTCGCGAGGGAAACTACACGCCCGGCGAAATCGACCGCGAATGGACATCCGAAATGACGGCTGAATTCGAGACCTGGAGACAGCGTCAGTCCGCGGAAGACCAGTAATATCGATCCATCGTAAAACACTTAAAACACGAATTGCAGCTTGAAAATCGTGCATGTCAGGGCATTTTGCCTGTCAGGCGTTTTCTGCTTGTCAGTCCGGTTTAAAATCCATATAGTTAGATCGAATCGTACTATTTCTTTTCATATCACATCATATCATGGCCAGACAGTATTCACCTACCCTGCTCGGATACGTGCTGTTGGGAATGCTGAACCAGCTTCCCCGATCGGGCTACGATGTCCGTATGGAAATGGAAACAACGCCCGTGGGGCATTTCAGCAGTAGTCCGGGTTCGATCTACCCCGCTCTTCAACTGCTGAAAAAAAACGGATTGATTGAAAGCGAAATAGTCCACCGCTCCCGTTTGAAGCCCAGGGAAGTGTTTCACGTGACCGAGAAAGGCAAGAAGGCACTTCGGGCGTGGTTGCGCATGAGACTCACGGTATCCGACCTGAGAGACAACCTTTCCGAACTGATGCTTCGGTTCCGTTTCATGGAGGACACGGTGACAAGCGCCGAGACTTTGCGGTTTCTTACGGACTTCCGGCGCAAGGCAAAGACCTATGCCAGCATCCTCAATTCACAGACCCGGGTGCAGTCCGAATCTTCTCCCCATTTCGCCCTGGCTCTGCAACGGGAGATTGCCATGGTAGAGATGCACATCGCATGGGCGGTGCAGGCCATAGAAGCTTTCGAGGCCATCAAGGCGAAGCAGTGACAGCGTAACGGTTTCACCGGCAGTTTCTTAACCTGCAACACAAGTCAAGGAAAGGGAAGACCATTTCATGCGACCGAACAAGCTCAGGACGATGCTCAACACCGGCCAGCCCTCCCTGTCCACCCATATACACACGGTCTGGCCCTCCGTGGTCGAAATCGTGGGGCACACTAGCCGATACGACTATGTCGAATTCGTGGGAGAATACGGGCCCTACGACCTGCACGACCTGGACAACCTGGGCCGCGCCGCCGAACTCCACGATCTGGGCTTGATGATCAAAGTCGACCAGGAGCCTCGTGGATTCCTTGCGCAAAGGGCCATCGGTTCCGGTTTTCAAAGCGTGCTCTTCGCCGATTGCCGGACGCCGGAGGAATTTCGGTCCTGCGTGGACATCGCGCGGCCGGATACGCCTGAATCCAGGGGAACCTACGGCGTCGCTACACGAAGATTTTCCTACATGGGATACGGCGGCGGCCAGGACTACGTGGATGCCCTGAATGAAATCGTCGTGGCTGTAATGATCGAAAAAGGATCCGCGGTGGATCATATCGACGAAATCCTCGAAATAGAAGGAATCGACATGATCCAGTGGGGACCGGCCGACTATTCCGTCAACGTAGGCAAAATCGGACAGAGGGAAGCGGTCAGAGACGTGGAACGCGTCGTGATTGAAAAGTCCCTTGCGGCGGGCAGGAACCCGCGCGCGGAAATCAACACCGCGGACCAGGCACGGTACTACTTGGATCTGGGCGTACGCCATTTCTGTATCGGAACGGATGTACACATCCTCCACAGTTACTGGCAGCTGGAAGGTGACGAAATGCGCAAGGCGCTGGACGGTTCATGACGATATCCTGCTGCACCTGGGCGATGGCGGGAACTGAAGCGGACGTGCTGACCGGGATCGCACAGGCGGGTCTACGCCATATCGATCATCGCCCCTTCGACTTCAGGTCTGCCGAATCCCGCCGTCTGATCTCAGATCTCGAGCTTACGCCCACGTGCATGGCGACAGGTTTCTGCATGCCGGAAGGTGCGGCGCTCGACGCAATAGACGCCGACGCCCGGGACACGGCCATCGAGCATACCCTGCGTGCCCTCGAATACTCCGATGAAACCGGTATCCGAAGGGCCTACATCCTACCTGGGGAAAAGGATGGCCAGGAGTCGCTGAAACGGTACGCGGAGTCCGTGGCCGGCCTTGCCGGCGTGGCAGCAGGATACGGCGTCAAACTGTGTATCGAGCATTTTCCGGGGAAGGCCCTGTCGACGATACGGGACACCCTCGACTTCATCACGAAACTGGGCCATGACGGCCTTTACCTGCTGATTGATATTGGGCACGCCCAGATCTCAAAGGAAGATCCTGCAGGGGCTGTTGCGCTGGCGGGTGAGCGCCTGGGGTACTTCCACCTCGACGACAACGACGGCCGGTCCGATCTCCACTGGGCCCTGTGCGACGGTGTGCTTACAACAGACGTGCTGAAGAATACGCTGACCAGCCTCAATAACAACGGATACGACGGTCCGGTAAGCCTGGAAATGAACCCGGCGCTCCCCGATCCGCTGGCAGCGATAGATTCCGGTTTCAGGCTAGTGCGTTCCCTCTACCAGTCGACCACGGATCCGTCTTCGGCAAGGTAACTCTCGCCGCTTTCCCAGTCGTGGTCGATCTTGTCCTCCATGGCGTCGTCATCCAGTTCAATCCCCAGACCCGGCTCCGTGGGCAATTCCACGTAACCATCCTTGAAGACGAAGGGCCTTTTAAGGTACCCCTCACCCAGTGTGGTGTGTTCCTGGGCGACGAAATTCGGGATCGATGCGTCCAGTTGAATGCAGGCGGCCAAGGAAATCGGGCCCAGGGGATTGTGGGGCGCGATACCGCCGTAGTAGGCCTCCGCCATGCCCGCGATGAGCCGCACTTCGAATATGCCGCCGGCATGACACAGATCGGGCTGGAGAATGGAGGCAGCCTGCTTCTCCAGGATCTCCCGGAATCCCCACTTGGTGAAAATACGTTCTCCCGTGGCGATAGGCAGGTGGGTACCCCGGGCGATTTCGGCGAGCACGTCGACGTTCTGGCACTGGACGGGCTCTTCCACGAAGAAGGGCTGATAGGGTTCGAGTTCCTTGATGAGCAGTTTGGCCGTCTGGGGACTGATCGCCCCGTGAAAATCAATGGCGAGATCGATTTCGGGTCCGGCGGCTTCCCGTAGCCGGGCGAAATGGTTGACGGCCGTATCGACGAAGGCTTTCGTCTCGATGATCCGTGAGGCGTTCTCCTTGTGAACGCCGGTCTTGAAACAGGTAAATCCCTGTGCGATCGAATCCCCGATGGTCTCCGGATCGCCACCACCCGTGTACAGCCGAATCCGGTCCCGCGTGGGACCGCCCAGCATCTGGTATACAGGTACGCCCAGGGCCTTGCCGGAGATGTCCCATAGCGCCTGTTCCACCCCGCTGAGCGCACTGGTCAGTATCGGTCCGCCCCTGTAGAAGGCGTGACGGTACATGGCCTGCCAGTGGTGGACCACCCGGGTCGGGTCCTTGCCGATCAGGTAAGGCTCGAGTTCGGCCACGGCCTGGGCACAGGTCTTCGCCCGGCCCTCCAATATGGGCTCTCCGAGTCCCACCAGCCCCTCGTCGGTGTGCATCTTTAAAAACAGCCAGCGAGGCTTGACCAGAAACGTTTCCAGCTTCGTGATTTTCATGTTGTTCTCTCCAGGCTGTGGACAGCCCGTTTTTAACTTTCAATAAACGGAGTATCCTCACACAGGATCAACGAATCATAAACTGGGTTTGAAAATAAGTCCACGGTTCGAACTACCGCGCCCCGCAGGCCTGCAGGCAGGCCTGCATGTGGCCGCGCGTTTCCGCGGCGATGGTGCAGCACTGTTCCACCGAATACTCCCTGGCCCCGATGACTTCGAGGTTCAACGGGCCGTCGTAGCCGCCATCGTGGAGGGCCGCGATGTACCCCACCAGGTCGATATCGCCCCGCCCGTTGGCCTGGTCTTCCGGTGCGCCTGGTCCGGACTGGCGACCCTTGCAGTCGCGAATATGGACGTGACGGACACGGGGAAGCACAGCCTTGATGGCTTCCACCGGATTCTCTCCGGCACGGTGTATGTGGGACGGGTCCATGTCGATCCCGAAGGCGGGCGATGAAATGGCTTCCATGGCCCGGAGCGTCGTCGGTGTATCGTAGATGCTTGCGCCCACATGGGCCTTGACACACAGGACTACGCCGTATTTCCCGGCGCTGTCCGACAGTCTTCCGAGGGAGTCTATGGACGCCTTGAGACTTTCCTCGTCACCCGACTTTCCGCCCGGTCCGCAGTTGACGATCGGTATGCCGATCTCGGCGGCGGCCTGGAAGGCGGATTTCATGACCTGCTCGTCCTGGGAGGGCTGTTCCATGGCCAGCAGTTCCAAGCCGTAATCCCGCGACAGACGCTTGATTTCCGGCGCGATGGTCCGCCAGTCCGACAGGACGAGATGCTCGCTCATGCCGCTGATGGCCGACACTTCTATGCCGTCATACCCGGCCATGGCGAGGTACTTGAAGGCCGTTTCCATGTCGTATCCACCGAAAAGTACCGAGTTGGCGCCAAGCTTCATCGTCTCTCCTTTATTGGTTTAAATCGGTTTCAATCAGTTAACGCGGCCGATATCGAACGGTTAACACGGTTAATATCGAACGGTTAACGCGGTCAATATCGAACGGTAACCACGGTTTCCGTATCCCAGGATTCGATCGCGCTTTCTATGATCAACTGGGCACGAAGGGCGTCCTCGGCCTTCGCGTCGATCTCCGCCGGCGCCGCACCTTCCAGATTCTGCTCGATCCAACGGGTAATCCGCGATCCGAAAGTCTCGGAGAACCCCATCATGCCGCCCAGGTACTGATAGGCTTCCACTTCCCGGGTGAACCGCGGGTAGTACTCCAGGTGCTCGCAGGCTTCGCGTATGACGAACCGGGCGTCCGAACCCACGACTTCGCAGGTCTCCAGACCGTAGCTACCGCCGGCGTCGTAGCTTCCGGTCAGGTGACCCACGACGCCATTCTCAAACAGCATGTTGACCTGTACGTTGGACCAGATTTTCCTTCCTTTGCCCTTCTTGAAGAAGGCCTGGACCTTTTCCACGTCGCCGCAGAAATAGCGCATCACGTCGATGGAATGGGGATGGAGCGCTCGCATGTGGAAATGGGGTGAACTCTCGTTTGGGTTGTTGATCCACATCGTCATGTTGATGATGTTCAGTTCGCCCAGCCGGCCGTCCTCGACCCACTTCTTCGCCCGTATCGCCGCAGGTGTAAATCGATGATTCAAGTTGATCCCGTAGCGTATGCCCCGCTCCCGCGCCAGCGCGACCATCTCCCTCGCCTTCGGAATCTCATTGGAAATGGGTTTCTCTCCCAGCACGGCGATGCCGGCGCCCAGCAGTTCCATCGTCGGTTCGTAGTGGTCGCCGCCGTTTTCAACGCCGGCTGTGCAAACGCTGGCCACGTCGATTTCAAGTCCACTATTCAACAGGTCGCCGACACTGTAAAACGCCCGGCACCCGTAGGTCTGCGCCGCCTGGTCGGCCTTGTCTTTCAGGGCGTCGCATACGGCCACGATGTTGCAGGCCTCGTGTTCCTGGTAAATCCGGGCATGGTTGTTTCCGATTCCTCCCATGCCTACCACCGCGATATTCAAACCCATCTTCGTACGCTCCTTTGCGTTTGGCTATGCTTTTTAGATTTCGCGCAACCTGGCGCTTCCATGCAGGAAAGGCTTCGTATCGATGCCGACTACCTGCTTCGAGCCTGCAAACGGGCGGCCTGTCCGGGATCTCCTATATGCATCGTATCGTAGGCCTGCTGCGAGGACTTGAAAGCCCCCACGCCCTCGTGTCCGTGCCAGTCTCCCTGGGTAAGCATTGGGTTTCGCTTCCCGGTTTCACGCACACGTTTCCGGATCCAGCTCCTCATCCTTTTCTTGAGCAGGTTCACCACCTCCGGGAGTTCCTCGGCCAGGTTGTGGTTCTCATCGGGATCCTCCACCAGGTTGTACAGTTCGACCGGCGGCTTGAAATGAAAATCCGGTTCCAGGGCCACCATCAGCTTCCACTGCGGCGTCCGCCAGCCGTGCTTGCGCATCCACGTGCACTCGGTGATGTAGAACTCGCTTTCGTAGGACGAAACCGTACCGTCAACAAGCTGCATCAGGCTGTTGCCGTCAAAGTCGATCCCGGTTTCGATCCCGGCCAGGTCCAGGATGGTGGGTACGAGATCCTTATGCTGGTTGTATCCGCTGACGCGGCTGGCGGCGGGAATCCTGCCCGGATACCGGATGATGAGCGGTACGTGGAGCGTCACGTCGTAGAGGCCGTGATGGTCGAACCAGCATTCGTGGTCGTAGAGCGTTTCGCCGTGGTCTCCGTTGAGGATCACGATCGTTTCGTCCATGATGCCATGGGACTCTAGGGCGTTGAAGATCGACTGGATGCAGGCGTCCATGTAGGCCACGGCCCCGTCATACTGGGCGATGACGTAATCCTTGTCGGTGATGCCCGGCGGCATCCAGGAAGCGAAGAAGTCACAAAAGGGCTTGAACGCCATCACCGGTTCCATGGACCTGTTCTTCGGATCGCACTCATCGCCGTGGTAGAACATGCGCTCGTAAGGTTCGGGCGGCAGGTACGGCGCATGGGGATCCATGTGTCTCAGGAATAGCAGGAAGGGCTTTCGTCCCCTGGACAGCCTGTCCAGTTCGGGGACCGCCACGTTATTCAATTCCTGCGCCTTGGGACTTCGTCCTTCGCTCCAGCTGCCCCAGCTCGGATACTCCATGTATTTGTCGAAGCCCCTTGAAGAAGGGTTCCCTCCGAAACCCACGCTTGTCGACGTGTAGCCGTGTTCCCGCAACATCTCGGGCAGCGTCTGCACGTCCTCCCGAAGACCACCCTTGTGCCGCAGGGCCACCACCTGTGTGCCGAATGCGTCCAGGCCCGTCAGCATGGACGCGTAAGCGCTCGTCGTGGGTATGTGGGCGCTGTACGTCTTCTCGAACAGGGCGCCGCCTTTGGCGAACCGGTCTATGTGGGGCGTGGTCTGGCGATGGTAACCGTAACAACTCATATGAGCGGCCAGAAGCGAATCCACCCCCATCAATACGATATTGGGACGCTTCTTCCGTCGCCGGCGTGTCTTAGCCATGGGTTGGTCCTCGATTGTAAGGGTTCGGTTGCAGGAATCCTGTGTGTGAATGCTATGTGCTGAGCGCTATTCCGGCATGAAGAACTCGTACCGGTCCGGGTCGCCGTAGCCATCGACCCACGTTTCCTTCAGGCCCTGGTGATCCACCGCGGCCTTGACGATGAGTTTGTTGAACTGGCTGACGTTTTCCGAGCCCATGTAGGTGTCCACGGGCATCCAGAAACACTCTTCGATTTCCGTGGCCTGCATCTCGATGATCTGGTGCAGCGGCTTCAACCGGCAGACAAAGTAGATATCCGACTTGTCGTACCGGTATCCATGCCAGTGCCGGAAGCAGATCAGTCCATCGAAACGGGTCGGCACGCCCGTTTCTTCAAATACCTCCCGGACGACGCCCTCGGCCAGGTGCTCCTCCGGTTGCAACGCCCCTCCAGGCAACTTGTAGTAGGGGGCCCGTCCCCCCCGAAACCGTTCACAAACCACGAGCAGTTTGTTCTTCTCGTTGATCACCACGCCGCCGGCGCCGATGTAGTGGGTCGCGTACAAAGGCACGAAGGCGTCATCTACCAGCCTGAGCGTCAGCATGAGGTACTCGGATGTACTGTGATGAAAGACGCTTCCCGCGTCCACCAGTACGGGTATCAGGAACGCGCGGGACAGGGGTACTTTAAACCAGGCGACCTGAAGACCTTCCTCCTTCCACTCCCGGATCGAGTGGGACAGGCGCTCCTGGAATCCATCCGGTACATCGGGCAGGGCATCCGGCTCAACCTCTACGCCGTGGAAACGGTTTCGCTGTCCCTCGATTCCGTTCAACACACCCTCCTCGTGCATTCGTACCCACAAACCTGCTAGTTCAACACGGCCTTGCTCTCGGTCACGCTGGCCTCGAGACGTTTTAAAACGGCCTCCAGACCGCGAATGGCACTGGCCCAGAACTCCGGTTGGGTAAGTTCGATTCCCGTACTTCGCCTCACCACGTTTTCCGCCGTGTCGCTTCCGGTCAGTTTCAGATACTGCTCGTATCTCGGCAGGAATGCCTGACCCTCCTTCTCGTACTGGTCGAAAAGGCCCCGGCTGAGCAGGTAGCCAAAGGTATAGGGGAAATTGTAGAACGTGGTGTCCGTGATGTAAAAATGGAGCTTGCTCGCCCAGAAATAAGGATCACCGCCATCGGGATCCAGCACCTCACCCAGTACGCGTCGCTGGGTATCGACCATCAGTTCCTTCAGCCTGCCCACGCTGACCTCTCCATCCGTTCGATCTTCGTGGAAAGCCTTTTCGAACTCGAATCTCACCGGTATGTCCAGCAGGTATACCGCGGCGTGACTGGCCTCCATGTTCAGGAGGGAGGCTTTCGTTTCAGGACGGATACCCGGCTCCTCGAGCAATCCCCGCATGAGCAGCATTTCCCCAAAAGTGGAAGCGGATTCGGCCAGGGTCATGGGGTAGGAGCGGTTCAGCGTCCGTTGCTCCCGCATCAGGTGTCCATGAAATGCATGCCCCAGTTCGTGGGCCAGCGTCAACGCGTCGCCCATGTTGTTGTTGTAGGTCATGTAGACGCGGGACTCTCTCGTCAGGGGAGATCCCGTGCAGAAAGCGCCGGGACGCTTGCCCGGCCGGGGCGACCAGTCAATCCATTTCTGATCATATGCCGCACTAGTGAATTCCGCCAGGGCTGGATAGCCGGAGTCGAAGGCCCGATGCACCAGCGACTTGGCGTCCTGCCAGGAGAGATCGTCCTGGTCCTTTACCTCGAGGGGCGCCGAAAGATCGTACCAGCACAGGGTCTGGCCTCCCATGAGCCCTGCCTTGTACTTCAAAATGTTGCGGGCGGTTCCTACCTCGGCAAAAATCGCTTCGAACATGGCGTCCAGGGTCTTGCGCGAAATCGCAGCCTGAAAGAGAGCCCGATCGAGATAGTGGTCAATACCCCTGTGGCGATATAGGGTCAGTCTGGTGCCCCCTATGGCGTTCAGCGCAGCCGCCGACACGGTTTCAACCGAGGCCCAGGCGCAATTGCCTCCTTCGAAGGCAGCGCGCCGTACCCGGCGATCGGGGTTTTCCATCAGGGCGCGGCGCTGCGACATGGGTAACCTGTCACGACGGCCGTCCGGATACACCATTTCGAAGGTCAACTTTCCCGATACCCGTTCGTAGAGGCGGCCCCAGGCCTCGATACCGTCCACCCCCAGGTCCGACGCCAGGTGTTCTTTCTCCGTGGACATGGTGTGCCGGGACTGCTCGCGGATCCGGGAAAGGCGGTACCGGGCGTCCTGGAGGGCGGGACGGGACGTTAAGGTTTCGAAAACCTCTTCTGAAGCAGACTGGAACCCTCGCTGTAATTCCACGAGGACCCTGGACATTCGAGCATCCAGGAGGCTCAGCGTTCCTTCTTCGGCGGCGTAGGCCTCGTTGTTCGCATCAGCGGAGGTCAGACAGGAAACATATGAACTCAGGTGCCTCAACCGGGTGACGGCGTTCTCGAAGGAGAGGACAATCCGTTCCCAGGCTTCCATGTTGTCGAGATCCAGGGCCGGTATGCCGGAAGCTTTGGACTGCAACTCGTCCAGGTCGGCCTTCAGGCCTTCCTTGAAACCGCGCACCTCCGGACCGTCAAATGTCGGAAAGTATGAACCGAGATCCCAATCCATGTAACTGCAACCCGTCCCTTCTCATCCTCTTCTCAGGACCTGGCCCGGTCGGTGTTCGGTAGGCTCGTGATGGTCGATCACCGGAGTGCCGTTGACGAAAACATGGGGAATGCCGGTGGGAGGCTGTATCGGCGCTTCAAAGGTGGCCCGGTCGGCCACGGTATGCGGATCGAAGACGACCACGTCCGCGGGAACGCCCTCGCGTAGCACGCCCCGGTCTTTCAACCTGTAGCGTTCCGCCGGGAAACCACTCATCTTGTATACGGCTTCTTCCAGGGAAAGCAGATTGCGCTCCCGTACGAATTTCCTGAGCATCTGCGCGAAACACCCCTGTCCCCGCGGATGGGGATGTGTACAGTCATAGACGCCGTCACTGGCGACCATCATGAGGGGATGGGGTGCCGTCCTGTTCAGCACGGCTTCGCATTCCGCTTCCGGCAACGGCCAGAACATGATAAACGCCTGAATGCCGTCTTCCTCGAGCACGAGGTCGTAGGCGAACTCCGCGTTGGACTTGTCCACGCTGCGTGCCGCTTCTCCGAGGGTCATGCCCGCGAAATTCCCCGAACGCGTATAGCCGATATACTGGCGGTCCGCCAGGTTCGCCGACTCCAGATGTTCCAGGGCTTTGCGACGCGTATCCGGCTGGCGCATCCGATCCAGGACTTCGTCGGGGCTTCCCGTCTGTATCCACATGGGAAGCTGCATCGTGATGTGGGTCATGCCGGCCGGGTAGAGATAGGATTCGAAGGTGATGTCCACGCCGTCTTTCATCGCCTGTTCCAGGATCGGTCGCGTCATGCCGTCGACGCGTTCATGGGAAACGTGAACGGGAATGCCGCTGGCCCGGTTCAGATCGATGATTTCCTGCCAGGCCCGGTCCCGGCCCAAGATCTGATACCTGAGATGGGCGGCGTAGATCCCGTCGTACTCCAGCGCCACTTTGCACAGCGCGACCAGTTCCTCGAAGGGCGAGTTGGCGCTGGGCTGGTAGTCCAGTCCCAGGCAGAGGCACCCGGCGCCGGCTTCCATCCACGCCCGGGTCTCCGATTCCATGATTTTCAACTGGTCCCTATCGGGCGGACCCGGAGCCCATCCCATGGCCTTGACGCGTACGGCGCAGTGCGGCACCTGGGGATAAACGTTCGCGGGCGAACGGCCGGGAAAGAGGTCCAGGTAGGATTCAATGGTGGGCCAGTTGACCGGTTCCAGGGGCTCGCCGTAGGCGAACTGGGTGTAGTGCCACAGGGGCAGGGCCTCTTCGGGCGACAGGCCGGCCCAGCCGAATCCGTCGGGCGCGAGCAGTTGTGTCGTTACACCCTGGCGGATACCCCCCATCTGGTCCCGGCCGCCGAGCAGTGAATTCTCGGAGTGGACGTGGACGTCGATGAAGCCAGGGCAAACGATGTGGCCGCGGGCGTCCAGGGTCCTGGCGGTCTCGGCGCTCGAAAGATCCCCGATCCCCGCAACGCGTCCATCCCGCAGTCCCACGTCCGCCGGGTACCGGTCGGTCTTTCCGGTGCCATCGATCACCTCGCCGCCGTGAATGACGAAATCAAAGGACAATGGTTCCTCCAGTCATGATCTGTCCGGCCATGGGAAACGAGCTTTGTGCTCCGGTTTACCCTGAATGTCCTGTCGCACGCGAAACAGGCCGCCGCCGCGGTATCCCAGTCCGTATGCCTTCCAATCGTAGTCCTGGGGATCGAGGGGCGATCCGGGTTCCACCGAGATCCCAGCGGTCGTGACGTAGATGTCGGTCAGGTCCGCGCCTCCGAACATGACGCTCGAAGTCTGTATCGCCGGCAGTGCGATGCGGCGCTCCTCCACGCCGTCGGGGTCGAACCGGATGATACAGCCGTCGAACCAGACGGCGGTCCATACGAATCCTTCGGCGTCAACCGTCATACCGTCCGGCACCCCGGCAGTGTCCGGCAGCCGGACGAAATCACGCCGGTTGGAAACGGAACCGGTCGCCCTGTCGTAGTCGTAGGCGTATATCGTCCGCACGGCGGAGTCGGTGTAGTACATGATGGACTCGTCGGGCGAATATCCCATGCCGTTGCTGCACCCGATCCCCTCTTCGATGACTTCCACGCTTCCGTCCGGATCAAAGCGGTAAAGTCTGCCCAGGCCGCCGTCGATCACGGAGCCGGCGAACATACGGCCTCCGGGGTCGGCCGTCACGTCGTTGAAGCGCAGCAACTCGCCTTCATGGGTCTCGTCGAAAACGCGCACCCAGTCGTCGTCGGAGTTCCAGAGTACGATTCCGTCCCAGATGCACGCCACGAGACCGCCGAATTCGTTGAAGGCGAACCCGCCGACGTTGAAACCGTCGTGCACCTGGCGGTTTTGATTCGTAGCCGGGTCATAATGGAAAAACCGGCCGGTCCGGATGTCGGTCCAGATCAGCGTATTGCTATCCGGATCCCAGACCGGGCCTTCGCCCACCATCGCATTGACCTCCGCAATCTTCTCAATGGTCGCCATCATGGCATGCTCCAGTCGAACAGTCGAGTTGACACAAAAACAGGGGTGGTTTTGAAGTGCAGCGCCGCCGGGGCAGTCCTTATCGACGGGACTGCAAGTATATATACCAAAAGATGTCCCGGGTCAAGACGGGACATCGGCGAGAAACGTGAGCGACTGCCGCGGGGATACCCGGAACGCGTTTGGCGAGACGCCCGGGACTTGCGCCTGGTGTGCCTTAAGGACTATATTACCGGCTGCGAAGCCCATTTGCCACCCGTCGGGTCTAAGGTTGTCTCGCGCCAGACCACCCGAAGTAAATGATCATTGCTACCGTGTGAGTTCAAATATGAAAACTTACCTGGAAGGCTGCGGCGTACCCACGACAAGGATCGGCGCGGCCGAAGTTCCGCGCCTGATCATGGGCATCCATCCCTATGATGGATGCTCGTACCAGAACAAGGAGAGGGACGCCGTCAATTTCCGCGCCTTCAACCGGGTCGAATCCGTAGCTGATGTGTTACGATATGCCGTAGAAGAAGGCGGCATCACGGCCGTCCAGGTGGACCACATGCTGCCCGAACTCGACCGCCTTCACCTCCAGGCCATCTGGGAAACCGAGCAACAGACAAGCACGCAGCTGGGCATAGTGGCGTACATCCTGATCCCGGTGACGCTGGACGGCGAAATCGTCTCCTATTCCGATCGTGCGCATTCGACCTTCTACGGCTGCAACGAAGCCCTTGCCGGGGAAGCCTTCCGTGATCACTTCCACCGCGACGACATCATCCGCTACAACCTGGGCGACACCTTTGACGGTATCGTCACGCCAGAGACCATCCCGCCGTACACGGAAGCGGACGCCGCTCGCTTCGAGATCGACTACGGCATCCTGGAGCAGTACCTGGGTTTCTTCGCGGGGTGCGACATCCTCATCGCAGATCCGGGCGCCGAAATCGACCTGCTCGCGATGACCGGCCGCTTCGACCTGATTTGCGAGTACCTGGGTTTTCTGCGTGAACGCTTCGATACCGTGATCACCAGCGTCCACCACGCTGGGGTCACCTTGCCGCTGCTCGAGGCCGAAAACATCCCGGTCGATGGCTACCTGACCACGGTAAACGCCCCGGGCACCTTCATGTTTCCCACCCGCGATGTGGCCATTGACGCCATCAAGCAAGCCAGCAAGCCCGTCATCGCCATCAAGCCGATGGCCGGCGGCCGCTTCCTTGGACACAAGGCGTTCGAGTACGTGTACGATGAAATCGGCGTGTCGGCTTCAATGTTTGGGATGGGGACTCTGGACCAGGTCCGCGAAACTACGCAGGCCGCGCGCGATGTGCTGGGCGCCGCCTGACAGGAACTATAGCGAAACACATCGAAAATGGACTCAAGCTTACTCCCTCGCTGTCTCTCTCTAGATCTCGAAGTAAGCAAACGTAACAACCGCATTCTTGCCTTTGCAGCGGTACGCCCTGGTGTCGACAAACCATTGGTGTATCGTGGAAGGAATTCGTTTGCGGCGTTGACGAAACTTGATGAATACGCTAAGAGCTCGGATTACCTGCTTGGACACAACCTGATCGCTTTCGATATCCCCCATCTGAAAGCCGCGAAGTCCGACCTTAAAATGCTGGGGCTGCCGACAGTGGATACGCTTTGGCTCAACCCTCTTGCGTTTCCTCGTAACCCCTATCATCGCCTAGTTAAACACTATCAGGACGGACAACTCACCCGTGGTCGAATAAACGACCCCGAACTAGACGCCCGGCTTGTGCTGGAAGTATTCAGCAATCAGTATACCGCATTACGAGAAGTGTCGCCCGATTTGCTGGAGGCATGGCATTATCTGACCTCTATGAAACCCGAACACACAGGCTTCGACGCCGTATTCTGGGATATACGAGGCGCAATCAGACCCACCCGCACGGAAGCGATTGAGGCGATCCGAAAGCAGTTAGACGGAAACGCATGCACAAACCACGGCCAAGAGTTTCTGAACCAGGAACACCCCAATGGCTGGCCTATTGCGTTCGCACTGGCCTGGCTGTCCGTGTCGGGCAGTAATTCAGTGATGCCACCCTGGGTTCGACATCAATTTCCACAAGCTGGTGAATTGGTGCGGTTACTAAGGGACACGCCCTGCGGTAAACCTGACTGCGTATGGTGTAGTGACAAACACGATCCTCGCAAGGAACTAAAGCGATGGTTCGGATTTGATGATTTCCGCTCGGAACCAAAGGACGAGGAAGGTCTCCCCATGCAGCGGGTGATAGTTGAGGCAGCTATGGCCAGGGAGCACGTATTAGGGATATTGCCTACTGGCACTGGCAAATCGCTCTGCTATCAGATTCCCGCCTTATCCCGATATGACAAGACTGGCGCGTTGACTGTTGTGATTTCACCTTTAGTCGCACTCATGGCAGATCAGGTAGCGGGAATGGAGTCGCACGGAGTCGGTTGCTGTGTCGCGATAAATGGCCTGCTATCGTTGCCCGAACGAGCCGACGCACTGGATAGGGTTCGCTTAGGGGATGCAGGTATTCTGCTTATCTCACCGGAGCAATTGCGTAGTACCGCTGTACGTCGAGTGATCGATCAACGTGAAATCGGAAGCTGGGTATTAGATGAAGCCCACTGTCTCTCGAAGTGGGGACACGACTTTCGTCCCGATTATCGATATATCGGACGGTTTATGCGCGAAAGGGCGGGTAAAGCGCCGATCCCACCGATAATGTGCTTAACAGCGACCGCCAAACCCGACGTTATGACAGATATCAGACAACATTTTATGGACGAACTCGATGTAGAGCTTGAGGTCTTTGATGGCGGCGCCCATCGCTCCAATCTGGAATTTACTGTTGTACCGACAACCGGAGGGGAGAAGTTCTCGCATATTCATCACGTGTTGTCGACATATTTACCGCCGGAAATGACCGGAGGTGCCATAGTTTACTGCGCGACACGACGTCAGGCCGAAGAGGTTGTGGAATTCCTGCAGGATGAGGGAATCAAATCGGACTATTTCCACGCTGGACTGCCTCCCGAGACCAAGAAGAATGTACAGCAATGCTTCGGCAAAGGGGAACTGCGCGTCGTCGCGGCAACAAACGCTTTCGGTATGGGTATTGACAAACCGGATGTGCGGTTGGTAATCCACGCAGACATTCCAGGATCACTGGAAAACTACCTTCAGGAGGCCGGTCGTGCGGGACGTGATCGGCAGTCTGCGCGCTGCGTTCTTTTGTATTCGACAGACGACGTCGAACGGCAATTCGGTATGTCGGCGCGGTCAAGACTCACTAGACTAGAAATCCATGGCGTCCTTAGAGCACTTCGCAGTTTGGACCGAAAGAAGCGTTTGAACGGGGAAGTCGTGGCTACACCGGGTGAGATCCTTAGCGAGGATGAGGAGAAGGCCTTCGAGAGAGACTCAACCACAGATGACACCCGCGTGCGAACTGCCGTCTCATGGCTTGAAGAAGCGGTCTTGTTGACACGAGAAGAGAATAGGGTACAGGTATTTCCTTCTTCGTTAAAGGTTAACACTATTGAGGAGGTACGCAGTCGCTTTTCCAAACATCAAATAACCGACGAATACCGAGGTCGGCTACTCAGTATCGCCGAGACGCTGATTGATGCCGATCCGGATGATGGGATATCAACCGACGAACTCATGGGAGTATCCGGGCTCAGTGCCGAAGGCGTCCGTGGCGCCATGTACGACTTGGAACGTCTGGGTATCGCAAGCAATGATACGGCACTTACAGCCTTTGTACATTCGGGTGTGGTTAGGTCATCGGAGAAGCGGTTCAATGAGGCTGCCGAACTGGAGACCGAATTGATCTCGTTGATGCGCGAAACAGGCCCAGATATTGGTAAAAGAGAAAGTTGGCCTCTACATTTGCGCGTCGCCTCGGATAAACTAAGAACTAAAGGTGTTGAAGATCCTCTACCTGAGAAGATCTGGCGCATACTCCGCAGTATCGCCGGAGATGGACGTGGCGAAGGTGGCGACTCCGGCAGCCTGGGTGTGAGACGCATAAACTCGGATACTGTACAGGTCACGCTACGGCGAGAGTGGTCGGATCTGGACAAGCTCGCAACACGAAGGAGAGACGGAGCAAAGCGGCTGCTGGAGAGTCTGCTTGCCAGTCTCCCGCCAGGAAGCCGTGGCATGGATCTTCTCGTCGAGACTACCCTGGGTAAGTTATTGGGAGCGATTACTAACGACCTGTTTTTAAAAAGCAAGAAACCGGAAAAGGTCCTCGACCGTGCTCTCCTTTGGTTGCATGAGCAGGAGGTTATATGCCTCCAAAAGGGCCTGGCCGTATTCCGTCCGGCAATGACCATTAAGTTGGCAGAAGAGAGACGCGGGTTTGCCAATACTGACTTTGAACCGCTCAATCTTCACTACAAGGGAAGGGTACAGCAGATCCACGTGATGGCCGAGTTCGCCCAGCGGGGGCTTGAGGACATGGCAGAAGCAATTCAACTGGCCATGGACTACTTCAGCCTGAAACAAGAGGATTTCATTCGCCGATGGCTACCAAATCGGGACAAAGAAACAGAACGAGAAACCACACCAGATTCGTGGCGATCCATCGTGGAAAGCCTGAAGAACCCAATCCAGAAGAGAATCGTCGCAGATGAGCATGAGCAGATGAACATGCTAGTACTTGCCGGTCCTGGATCTGGAAAAACGCGCGTATTGGTGCATCGAATCGCCTATCTTGTACGAGTACGGCGCGAAAATCCACGAGGGATTTTCGCATTGGCCTACAACCGACATGCAGCTGTGGAAATTCGGCGACGCTTGATAGAGTTGATAGGTAACGACGCTCGAGGGGTAACCGTCCTCACTTGTCACGCTCTTGCTATGCGACTGGTAGGTGTTAGCTTTCAGGAGCGAGAACGAAGGCTACTTGACGACGTTGATTTCAGGGAAGTATTACGTCAAGCGGCAGCACTGTTACGCGGAGAGGGGCTTGAACCGGAAGAAGCGGACGACCAACGGGATCGCCTTCTCGCGGGTTTCCGCTGGATACTAGTAGACGAATACCAGGACATCGGTAAAGATCAATATGAATTGATTTCGGCACTTGCCGGACGAACCCTCCAGGATGAGGATCGTAAACTAACGCTTTTTGCAGTGGGCGACGACGATCAAAACATCTATAGCTTCAATGGCGCTTCCGTGGAATTCATCCGTCGATTCGAGGCTGATTATGGACCTAAGCCGGTATTCCTTGTCGATAATTACCGCTCCACTGGCCATATCATCGCTGTGTCGAATGCTTTGATTGATTCAGCGCGGAACAGGATGAAGACCGAACATCCCATTTGTATTAACCGGTCGCGTTTAAAAGAACCTGCAGGCGGCACCTGGGATGCACTTGATCCAGTTTCTAAGGGCCGGGTTCAGATTCTGCATACGGGACTTGATCCGATATCCCAAGCCCAGGTCGCGATCAGAGAACTAAAGCGTCTTGCCACACTCTCTCCGAACTGGAATTGGTCCGAGTGTGCGGTGATTGCGCGGGCGTGGAAATACCTTGACCCAGTTCGAGCGCTTTGCGAAGTCCTACAGATTCCAGTGCAGATGGGAAACGAAGAAACCCCAGGGTTTTGGCACCTGCGGGAGACTCGTTTGTTTATCGATCAACTACGTAGGCATGAGAACCGCTTGGTGTGCAGTGCAGACCTAATGGAATGTTTAGATACCGATTCCTTAGGACCTTGGATCGAAATGATGCAAACTGCACTGGATGAATTCGCGTTGGAATCAGGGGGTGGGGAAGTACCTGTGGATCACTTTCTTGAGTGGCTTGCAGAATGGGGACGTGAAGCCCGCCAACGCCAACATGGCTTGTTGCTACTTACTGCTCACCGCGCCAAAGGATTGGAGTTTGAACACGTAGTTGTACTGGACGGAGGTTGGGACAGAATCGACAGGGGCGAGGATCCAGATGCTCCTCGCAGGCTCTTTTATGTGGCCATGACACGTGCCAGACGGACTCTTGCCCTCATACGCTTTAAAGAATCCAATACAACAGGAGGTTTTGAGCAGCCAAATCAACTGAGGGAATCTGTAGCCCCATATATTACCGGGCAATTGAGCTCACTACCCTTTTCTTTTCCGAACAACGGATCGGTATTTCACCGTCCGCATGACGAAATCCTACCTGCTACCAAAAGTCTCGCTCGTCAATTCCGCCGTCCCGGCCTGCGCGAAGTTAATCTTGGCTATCCAGGACGATTCCATACCAACCACCAAGTACATCGTGCAATAGCAGCCCTATCACACGGTGACCAGCTAAAAACCCAGATCTCCACGAACGGAGCCTGGGAACTTCTCAATCCTTCGGGAACGGTGGTAGGGCGTCTCTCCCAGGCGTTTGAACCCCCCGAGGGTACGCTGTGTCAGTCTGCTTCTGTATTTGCTATTGTGTCCTGGAGCCGTGAAGTTTCGGATCCACAGTTCCGTGACCGCATGGTGTGCGACGAATGGGAGGTAGTTGTACCTGAACTAGTGTTCGAACCGGAGTCAACTTGATCGTACCTTCGAAGATTGCTGACGTACTGCCTAAGTCGTGCTCACAGATTCGAATTGCGGTGTCTGAAGGATGGCTCAACTTTTACTGAGGTCCCCGTCTTCCACCATAGGTACGAATCGCACTCCGCCGTGGTGTACGGTGACCGCCTCTTCGCCGGACCGGGTTACGGTACACAGTTCCTGGCCGATGGGGATGACCATCCGCCCGCCGGCTTTCAACTGTCGAAACAGGGTGTCCGGCAGGGCATACGGCGCCGCCGTCACCATGATGCCTTCGAAGGGCGCTTCCTCGTCCCACCCCTTGTGACCGTCTCCGATCCGGAAATGGATGTTGTCGTATCCCAGGGATTCCAGTGTCTCCCGCGCCCGTTCGCCCAGAATGGACAGTCGCTCAACCGTGCATACGGTACGGGCGAGCCGCGCCAGGATCGCCGTCTGGTATCCCGAACCCGTACCGATTTCCAGGATGCGGTCCGATTCGACCGCGTTGAGCAACCGGGTCATGAGCCCGACGATGTAGGGTTGGGATACGGTCTGTCCCAGATCCAGGGACACGGCGCAGTCTTCGTATGCATGCGACTGGTACTCCTCGGGAATAAACCGGTGCCGCGGTACGGCCTGCATGGCCTCGACAAGCCGGGGTTCGTCAATGCCGCGACCGCGGATCTGTTCCTCGATCATCCGTTCCTGCGGGGAAAGGCGGCGGGAACCCCATCCTTTTTTCTTGAATAAACGGGATAGTCGCATGGTCCGTTCAGTCTAAAGAGCCCACCTGGAGGGAGCAAGGTAAATCACGGCGCACTGAAGACCCGTTTTGCGGGTGGAGTACCTGGCATCTTTCGATTCTGTGAGCGCCTGCTGGTCCCATGTAGCCTGCTTGACACGCAAGCCACGGGAGGCTAAGTTCTCCCGTGCCCAACAGGCCCATGACGGTATGAAACTACAACAGCTGTAAACCGGAAAGGACATCCAGCATGCATCCCTTCGTAGACCTGCACGTGCCCGCCGGAAGCGTGGGCATACACTGGTTCGGTCAAAGCTCTTTCGGACTGAAACATCCCGACGGCACGATAATCCACGTCGATCCTTACTTCCCCCGTGAACGGCCGTCGGACCGCTTCGTGCATGCCCGTCCCCCCCTGGACGAATCGACACTGAAGACCGATTTCGTGCTCCTGACCCACAACCACGGCGATCACACCTGCCTCGAGTCGCTGGAGCGCCTGTCAGCCGCTTTTCCGCAGGTAGGATACGTCGGACCTGTCGAGAGTATAGACGCGCTCAGAGAGGCAGGGATCGATGCCGGTAGCATGACGGTCGTTACGGCGGGAGATACCGCCGAGTTTGGATCTTCGAAGGCGCACACGGTGTGGGCCAAACCCCCGGCGGGCATCCCGGAGGACGGCATTGCGTCCCCCGATGTGCAGCACCTGGGTTTCGTCGTCGAAATCGGCGCGGTCCGCGTGTACATCTCCGGTGATCCGGTCAACACTTTCGGCGACCACGAATCCCTCCTCGCCCCGGTAAGGGACTTGCAACCGCAGATCGGATTCTTGACCAATCATCCGGACGAGGGCGAGTTCCCCTTCTTCGACGGATCGGCGCGTATCGCCGGCTCCCTCGGCCTGAAAACCGCCGTACCCGCCCACTACGCCTGTTTCGTGGCGCGCGACTACGATCCCCGTGAATGGGCTTCGCATCTGCCGGACGGCGGACCAGAACCCATGATCATACCGTACAACCAGTCCACCCTCTACAGTCCCTGAGGCCGTTCGCACTCGATTTCATTGGATGAGCCATGCGCATAACGGGAATCGATCTCGACGCGGTAGACGTGAATGGACAACATCACTGGGTGTTCGTACACGTCCGGACCGACGAGGGAGTGGACGGTCTCGGCGAACTCAATCCCTCCGCACCCAGGGCAGCTGTCCTGGGTGCATTGAAAGAAATCGAGCACGCGGTCCTGGGGCAGGACCCGCGTCAGATCGAGCGGTTGACCGCGCGGTTGAAACCGCAGCCCGATGACCGGCCCGCCGTACATGCGCTGTGCGCCTTTGAACAAGGCCTGTGGGATATTCTCGGCAAGTGGCTCGGCGCGCCGGTCCATGCCCTGCTCGGGGGACGATGCCGGGACAGCATCCCCGTGTACGCCAATGTTACTCGAGCCGCACTGGCCGGCACACCGGATGACTTTGTACGTCAGGCCACGGGCGCCGTCAGGGACGGTCATACCGCGGTGAAGATCGCGCCCTTCGACAGCCGTTTCGGTACGGGGACATCCCTGATCGATCACGGCCTGCGGTGTGTCCACGCCGTACGGGACGCGATTGGTCCGGATGTCGATCTGCTCCTCGACTGCTACGGTCGATTCACGCTGGATGAAGCCCGCCGTATCGTGGACGGCCTGCGCGACGTCGACCTGTACTGGCTGGAAGAACCGGTGGGGGAACGGGACCTGGATGGATACAGAAAGATCAAAAGAGAAACGGACTGGCGTATCGCCGGCGGGGAGCGGGCCATGCTCATCGAGGGATTCTGGCCCCTTTTCGACGCCGAGATGATGGACGTCATCATGCCCGACGTTACGATCGCGGGCGGTATCGGCGAATTGAAGAAGATCGCCGCGATCGCTGAGAGCAGGGGACAGCTGACCGCGCCCCACGGTCCTTTCGGTCCGGTAACGGTCGCCGCGCATGTTCAGATCATGGCCTCCCATCCGGGGTTTCTCATCCTCGAGTACGCGTGGGGACAGGTCCCCTGGCGCGAAGGGCTCGTATCCCCTGGAGAACGCGTGGTAGACGGCTGCATTGGTATTGCCGATCGCCCGGGTTTCGGCCTGAGCCTCGACCCCGATGTCGTGGACGAACATCGCGCGGATCCCACTACTCAGTGAATGACAGCTTAAAGACGAAAGGACAGAAATCGATGAATACCAGCACGCTATACGACACGCTCGATTCCGTCACCGCGATTCCCATCGTCCCGTTTCGCGGCGGCGCAATAGATATCGACGGCCATAGAAAGAACATCCGCTACCTGATGGATCACAACCATCTCGACGGAAACCGGAAACGGGTGATCGGCATCGCGGGCACGAGCCTGGTCCACCACTTTTCTTTCGAGGATCAGATGGATGTCATCGAGGCAACCGGGGACGAGATGGGTAACGACGGTTTCCTGATGTCCGGTATCGTGCCGAATCCCCTTTCCCAGGCCGAGGATCTCGTACGCCGCCAGTCGGCCCTTCCCCGCCCGCCGGACGTGTACCTGATCATGCCCCTCACCGGCGTGGCCGACCACGAAGCGACTTACAATGACTACATGGCCTTCAGCGAAAGGCTCGGAGAAACCTGCGGCGCCCGGTTCGTGCTTTACATGCGATCCAAAGACTACGTGATTCCGATCATCCGGCTGGTAAAGGATTCGCCCCACATGGTAGGCGTAAAAGTGGGGACGAGCGAAGAAGAAGTCGCCCCGCTCATCGAAGGCATCGGCGATGACGGCATCGTCATGTGGGGGATCGGCGACCGTTGCACCCGGGCCGCTGAACTGGGCGCCAGGGGTCATACTTCCGGCACTGCCGTTGTCGCCGCCCGGGCCGCCGACGAGATCAACAACGCCCAGCGCCGGGGCGACTACGCGGCCTCGGCCCGCGTGGAAGCCCGTGTTTCTGCCCTCGAGGACCTGCGTTTCATGAACGGACGACAGTTCAACTACTCTGCGGTGGTGGAGGCGATGATCATCGGGGGCTGGGAGGACGTCGCGGCAGGCGAGGGCGGTCCATTCAATCCGAGGGTACCGCGGGACGTAGCCGCCCGCGTGGCATCCGCGGTGGAACCGCTGCGCGAATTCCACTGATCAGGTCCGCGACCGTAATACTGAACGCCACAATACTGAATCGGGATCGAAAGGTTCCGGAATGCCTCAATACACGATCTGCGAAATCGCCTTGGAGATCAGTGCGATGGCGATGGCAATCATGCCTATGAGTCCAATGCCGGCCCCGTAGCCGGCCAGGACAATGGGCACGTAGGCCATCCAATTCTCTTCGCCGAAACGCTTGGAAAAGTAGTAGCGTCCCAATATGGCCCCGAAGAACGTCGGCATGGTCTGCCAGAGCGGACTGGCCAGGCCGCCGACCAGGCCATAAAAGAATAGGGGCGAAGCGCCCACCAGCGTCAGCAGGCCGAAGAGCCCTCCCGTAACGCCCAGGCCGGCGATGATGTACTCGATCTTGATGATATCGAAAATGAACGTGATGCCGCCCGGCAGGGTCGACTTCACCCAGATGGTCCGCATGGCCGCGTTGAGCGGCCACATCTTCTGTACGAAGGGATAGGCGGCCGAGGGTATCGGGTTGAGCTTCCATACGAGGGAGTAGAAGATGAAACTGCACAGGAACATCAGGATGGTGGTCACCGCGGTCAGTTTGACCACGCTGCCGAAGGTTGTCTTGGTGAGATCGAGCTGCTTGAACGTCTCGGCCACCTTTCCGTGCTCGAAGATCGGAATCGGCGCGAACCAGACCCCCACCCCCCTGTAACCGGACAGCAGGAAGGATGCCTCCTTGACAAAGGGAAAGGAGGAACCGTAGGGCGAACCGGTGATGCCGATCATCCGGGCTCCAATATAGGAAAACACCGGTGACCAGAGGTAACCGAAGATGGCGCTGATCCACCAAGGAAAATCAGGGATCAGGATATAGAGTATGACCACGAAACCAGTCGTGCTGACGAACCAGAATATGAAGACGATCCAGATCGGCAGATCGCCCCGGCCTTTGGGGAGCGTCCTCGGTGCTGTTCCCTGTTCCCTATCGTTCTTCTTTTCCCGGTTGGATTTCAGAATGGCCCGTATGGTCGCCGTGAATCCCACTATGCCGATGACGAGGGAAGCGCCGATGGTAAAGCTGAGCCAGAAATCGATATTGTTGGAGATCTGGGTGGGGATGAGAGACATCCCGGGTTCCCAGGTGGTCAGAATGCCGTTGTGGTAAAGCATGGGGTTGACGACCAGCGCGATCAGGGCTGAGGATACGAAGGTGCCGATCACGACCCAGAACGGCAGGACGAATCCGGCGACCAGCGTGCCGAGATCCGTACCAATGCCCACCATGGTGGCGGGGAGCACTTCCTTGAGACTGGTGGTAAAATCGATGAAGGGGATCGGCAGTATGGTGATGGGGGTGACCAGGAAGGTACTGGACAGAATGGGTATCATCACGTACAGCAGCCCCCAGGATATTCCGATAACCGAGCCTATGCTGAACGCCCGCCATCGCCAGCCTTCCCGGTTCTGCGAGGTTTCGGCCAGCGCCGTGGCGCCGCCGGCATGTACCCGGGCCAGGGGAAAAGCCAGCCGTTCCACGTCGTTGGTGATCCGGAAGAGTATGTACCCCATCGAGTACGAATTGATGGCGAACAGCACTGTTACGAAGGTGAGGACGAGGACGGGAATGAACCAGTCCATGTGGAAGAAAGTCCGGCTTGCGAGCGCACCGGAATCCAGTGTCGGAACGACCCAGGTGGGTATCAGCGTGGCGATGCCCGTGGCTTCCGGAGACTGCAGGTAGTACTGTTCCCAGATCAGGTGGGCAAATGGTCCACCGGTTATGCCGGTGTTCATCGCGTTCCCCGCGGCGGCCAGCCCGGCCGCGGCCCAGTACAGGATCATGATTTCCTGGCGGGTCATCTTCACGAGGGACCGCTTGGCGATCTCGAGGAACAGGATGACGGTGACCCAGTCCGCCGCGCCGGTCTGCCCGCCCGTCACCAAGCTCAGGTAGATCGATCCCGGTAACATGACGAAACCGACGAACAGGCATGCCCAGACCGTTTTCAGGTTGAATCCGGACCGGTAGGGTTCGCCCGCATCCCCGAACAGCGCGATCTCGGCATTCTGGTATTGATCCGGACTGTCTTCCTTCAGTTCGTCTTCACGGACGGACACTGCATACCCCCTGAAGCATTACTACCATTGAATCTTATAACATCCTGTACAATGGGTATATACAACGTTTCTAAACGTGTTGAAGGACACGTGAAACAACATGGATTCCGGACGTTGGAGGTCAAGTCAGAAAAGATATGATCCGTTATACCTCTGTCAAGGCGAATTTCGCCAAATAAGAATCATGGCGCCAGGTCCGGAAGGACGCCGGTCTGGTTGCCGATCTTTTCGGCAAGGGCGTCTCGCAAGCCCGTGTAGCGCTCGCCGACCTGGTTGTTCTTTACCGCGATGGCAAGCGCCTTGGGCGTGCCGATCAGGACGGCCAGCGCCCGGGCCCTGGTCAGGGCCGTGTACAGCAGGTTTCGCTGCAACATGATGTAGTGGGTACTGTACAGCGGCAGTATGACCGCGGGGTACTCCGATCCCTGGCTCTTGTGGACGCTGATGGCGTAGGCCAGGATCAATTCGTCCAGTTCTCCGAAGTCATACTGAACGGATTCGTGGAAGGAAATGTCCACGGTCTGCGCGTCCGGATCGATGCCGCCGATACGGCCGATGTCGCCGTTGAAGATCATTTTCCCGTAATTGTTTCGCGTCTGCAATACCTTGTCGCCCACGCGCAGTTCCCGGTCGCCTCGCTTCAACGAGGACCCCGAAGGATTCAGCACTTGCTGGAGCTTCTGGTTGAGTTGATCCACGCCGATATCGCCTCGGTACATAGGGGTGAGTACCTGGATATCGTTGAAGGGATCGAGTCCGTACCGGCGTGGCAGGCGGTCCGTGCACAGTTCGCCGATCGTGTCCGCGGCAGCCTCCGGATCGGGTTCGTTGATGAAGAAGAAATCGCCTTCTTTCCATATCTGCGTGTCTGGAATTTCGCCCTGGTTTATCCTGTGGGCGTTCATGATGATGCTGCTCTCCCGCGCCTGGCGGAAGATTTCGGTCAGGCGAACGACCGGAACGAGTCCGGCGTCGATCATGTCCCTGAGGACGTTCCCCGCGCCCACGGAAGGCAGCTGATCGACATCGCCGACCATGATGAACCGGGCGGATGTATTCACGGCTCGCAGCAGGGCGTTCATCATGACGGTATCGACCATGGAGGACTCGTCCAGGATAACCAGGTCGGCTTCCAGCCTGTTATCCGCGTTGCGGCCGAAATCCATGACACCCGGATTGAACTCCAGCAGCCGGTGAATGGTCTTCGCTTCGGCGCCGGTCACTTCAGACAACCGTTTCGCGGCCCGGCCCGTGGGCGCCGCGAGCACCACCCGGGCCCCCACGTGGAGAAACAGGTAGACAATACCCTGCACGCAGGTGGTCTTACCGGTTCCCGGTCCGCCGGTAATCGCCATGACGCTATGAGACGCCGCGGTGCGAATCGCCTCGCGCTGTTCCGCGTTGAAGGATATGTCCCGTTTCTCTTCAATGCGCAGGATATGTCCTTCGATTCGATCACCGGGAGGCGGTGTACGGGGATGGTCGACCAGGCGCGCGATGTGGCGCGCGATACCCTGTTCCGCGTAATAGAGTGGCTGGAGGTATATCCAGTCGTCCTTGCGAACGACGACCTCGTCCTGGACCAGGGCATCGAGGCATGGGGGAATGGCTGAGGTTTCGACGTCGAGAAAGCCGATGCATTCCTCGACGAGCGAATCGAACGGTACGTAAACGTGTCCATCTTCGGCCTGGGTCTCCAGGACGTATCGTATACCGGCCTGCACCCTCGAAGGATCTCCGGGGTCTACTCCCAGGTTCATGGCGATCTTGTCGGCGGTCTTGAAACCTATACCCCATATATCCGTCGACAGCCGGTACGGGTTTTCCGTGACCTTCCCGATGGCCTCGTTACCGTACTTTTTGTAGATTTTGACCGCGTAGGCCATGCTGACGTCATGGCCGATCAGGAACTGCATGACCTCCTGGATGTGCTTCTGTTCCTCCCAGCCGGATCTTATTATTCCAATGGTCTTACGCGCAATGCCCCTCACTTCAGACAGGCGGTTTGGTGTCTTTTCGATGACCTTCAGGGTATCTTCGCCGAAATGGTCGACGATCAACGCGGCCTTGGCCGGTCCCAGTCCCTTGATGAGCCCCGATCCCAGGTACTTTCGAATGCCGTCTGTAGTCGTGGGCTGAATCGACCTGGAATCGACGATCTTGAACTGCTTGCCGTATTGCTTGTGCGTTACCCAGTACCCGCGCATTTCGACGCGTTCGCCCGGCACAAGCTTCGCGAGTTCACCCGTGACCGTGAGCAGACCGTCCCGTGCCGATACTCCGGCCAGGTTCTCGGTCGTCTTGCATGCGTCAGGTTCGGGCCTTACCCGCGCGACCGTATAGCCGGTCTCCTCGCTCTGGTAGGTGATACGCTCGATGGTACCGGTGAGTGTGTCCATACCTGCCCGCGGAAAGGACGCTTACCGTTCATCGCTGGCGTAGACGACGGTATCTTCCGCCTTCGCGTAGGTAAACAGTTCGTCCTCGGAAAAGAAACGGGGAACTTCCGCCCGCGCCGTTTCAAGGGAATCGGACGCGTGCACAAGGTTGCACTGTACGCTCATGCCGAAGTCGCCTCGGATCGTACCCGGGGCGGCCTGGCGTGCGTTGGTCACGCCGCACAGACTGCGAACGACCTCCACGGCCTCGACGCCCTCCAGACACAACGCCAGGACCGGCGTTTCCTGCATGAAGGACTTTATGCGGGGGAAAAACGGCTTATCGGACAAATGTCCATAGTGCTCATTCAGAATCCCATCGGTCAACTGCATCATCTTGAGACCGGCAACCTTAAGACCCTTGCTTTCGAAACGGCCGGTGATGAGGCCGATCATTCCACGCTGCACAGCATCCGGCTTGATGAGAACAAGCGTTCGTTCCACAGACCAATTCTCCTTGTAAAAGTGTATCGAAACAAAGGATTTCAACCTCGTGCAATGTAGGTGCCGCCACCCCGGGTGTCAACGAAAATGGCCCCTGGATAAAGTACGCCGATACCGTAAAATTGCGGTGGACAATTCGGTTGCCGGCTCGTATACTGACTGTGGGTTTCTTGGATACACAACCGGGGCTAGCCAATGTGGGACGATGACGAAATACGCGAGGAGTGCGGTGTTTTCGGTATCTATGGCGACCCCGCAGCCGCGAGGCTGACCTTCCTGGGGTTATACGCCCTCCAGCACCGCGGCCAGGAAAGCTCCGGCATGTCCGTCTCCGACGGCAAACAAATTGAAACCCACCGCGCCATGGGTCTGGTCAGCGAAGCTTACGACCAGGGCGAGCGGGTGAACGATCTCCATGGCCACATCGCCATCGGACACAACCGGTATTCCACCACCGGCACCTCCAACGTCTACAACGCGCAGCCGTTCATGGTCAACTACAAGCGCGGACAGTTGGCCACCGCCCACAACGGCAATCTCACCAATACCGGTACGCTTCGCCTGTCCATGGAAGAATCCGGATCCATATTCCGCACTTCGTCCGACAGTGAGATCGTACTCCATCTCATCGCGAGATCGGACGCGTCCGACCTCCCCGGCATGATCTCGGACGCCCTCCGCCAGGTAGAAGGCGCCTATTCGATTGTATTCCTATCTGAAACGCAACTGGTCGGCGTCAGGGATCCCCGCGGATTCCGGCCACTGTGCCTGGGACGCATCGGGGATGCCTATGTGCTCGCGTCGGAAACATGCGCCTTCGACATCATGAAAGCGGAGTACGTCCGGGAAGTGAAACCCGGGGAACTGGTCATCATCGACGAGCATGGAATCCAGTCCTTCTTCCCCTTTGAGAAAGCGGAACCCGCCGCGTGCATCTTCGAATACATCTATTTCGCCAGGCCCGACAGCAAGGTATTCGGAGAAAACAGCGACAAGTTCCGCAGGCGGTTCGGGCGTCAACTGGCGGTAGAACACCCCGTGGACGCCGATATCGTCGTCGCCGTGCCGGATTCGGCCACAACCGCCGCGCTGGGCTACTCCGAGCACTCCGGTATTCGGTTTGAAATCGGCTTGATCAGAAACCACTACGTGGGCAGGTCTTTCATCGACCCGGACCAGAGGATGCGAGAGTTCACGGTGAGGTTGAAGTACAATCCGGTTCAAGGCGTGCTGAGGAACCGGCGGGTGATCCTCGTGGACGATTCCATCGTGAGAGGCACGACCCTCAATCAGCTGGTCAGACTCATCCGCAGCGCGGGAGCGGCCGAAGTGCACGTGCGGGTCAGCAGTCCACCCATTCGGCACCCCTGCTATTACGGGATTGACATGCAGAGCCGGGGCGAGTTGATCGCTTCGCAGACCAAGGTGGAACAGATCCGGCGTTATCTCAGCGCAGACAGCCTGGGATACCTGTCCATCGAAGGCATGGAAAAGATCGCGAAGGAATACAGCAAGTCGGGCGCGGGTTACTGTACGGCCTGCTTCAGTGGAGACTACCCGGTCGTACCGGAAGAACCGATCGACAAGCTCATTCTCGAGTCATGACGGCCGGTGCGGTTCAATAGGCCAAATATACCGGGGCGCACATGCTAAAGCGCTTCCGTTTCCACCTCTTCCTTCTTCTCCCGATCGGGAAAATAACTTAAAATCGTTACCAGGGTCTCCCGGAGCCTGGTTCTGGGCACGACCTGGTCCACGAAACCCTTGGCCAGGAAAAACTCCGCGGTCTGGAATCCTTCCGGCAGGCTGGAACCGATGGTCTGCTCGATTACTCTACCTCCAGCGAAGCCCATCATGGCGCCCGGTTCGGCCAGGGTGAAATCTCCCAGCGAAGCGTAACTCGCCATGACGCCGGCCATCGTCGGATTCGTAATCAGGACGATAAAGGGTACCTTTTCTTCCGACAACCGGCTCAGCCACAGGGACGTCTTGGCCATTTGCATAAGGGAGAGGATACCCTCCTGCATGCGCGCACCCCCCGATGTGGCAACCACAAGAAGCGGTATGCGTAGATCGAGCGATCTACGGATGGACCGTGTTACTTTCTCTCCGACTACCGACCCCATGCTGCCGGCGAGAAAAGAACCGTCGTGGACGGACAGGGAAGTGAGCCTTCCGGCTATGCGTCCGGTGCCCGAGACCACGGCTTCCCGCATCCCGGTTCTCTTCTGGTACCTCTTCATGTAATCCGGGTAGTTTTCCTTCTCCTTGAACTGGAGCGGATCGACGGTGCGCAGGTCGGTGTCGGCCTCGACGAAAGTGTCCGGATCCATGATCAGGGAAATGTACCCCTGGTGGCCGATCTTGAAATGAAACCCGCACTGGGTGCACATATTGAAGTCCCGTTCGAGTTCCGCCTTGTACAGCATGGCGTCGCACTTGTCGCACTTTACCCACAGCCCCTTAGGGATTTCCTTGCGCTTCTGCGGATTCAGTCCTCGTTGTCTTCGTTCAAACCAGGCCATATTACGCTCACTTACGCTTTGAAGCCAGTCTGCCCCTGGGATGCCGTCTGATGAACCAGGCGGACCAGGCTGACCAGCAGATCAGAGCAGCGGCCGACCGAAGATTCGACCGTTGACACCACGTCGCCGGTGTCGACGGTTTCCCCGGATCGACCTTCCCACACATTGGAAATGCACGATACGGCCACGGTCCTCATGCCAAAACGACGACCCGCCAGTACTTCGGGAACGGTAGACATGGTCACCGCGTCCGCTCCCCCTGATTTCAGCAATGCGATTTCGGCGCGGGTTTCGAAGGATGGACCGGGCATCCACGCCAAAATTCCCTGTTGAACAGGTATGTGTCTTTGTATACTTATCTGTAGAAGCGATTCCCTCAAGGCAGCATCGTAACAGGGATCGCCGCCTGATGTTGAAGTCAGTTCTTCCAGCAATGTTCGACCGATGGGATGGATATGATTACGGACAACCATGAGGTCTCCCACCGCGTACCGGGGATTCAATCCCCCGGCGGCATTGGTCACGAACAGGACTTCGACGCCAAACCTGCGCATTGCCTCCAGAGGGTACGCGATCTGCTGCACATCGTATCCCTCGTACAGGTGGATCCGGCCCTGCATCACGATCGCGGATGCTTCGCCCAGGGCACCGAAAACCAGGTTACCCTCGTGACCAGGGACGGTCGACACCGGAAAATGGGGGATGGAACCGTAAGGTACAACTGATTTCTGTTCGAAAGCCTGTGCACATGCTCCGAATCCGGTACCCAGGATCATGCCAATCCGGGCATCTGCAAATCCCTGCGCACCCAGGAAGTCCGTGGTATCGCGCAATGGATCAAGACGGGTCATGGCGAGGCGCTTTCAATCGAAATACGCTTCTCCAGTCGCGGATGAATGAAAGAAGGAGCCTATCATGAGCATCATATCTGTTGCCAGAGAATACGGCAGCGGCGGCAAGGATATCGCGAAGATCATCGCGGACCGCATCGGCTATGATTGCGTGGACAAGGAACTCATCGCCGAAATCGCCCATACCGCCGGCGTTTCGGAAGATGTCGTCGAACAGATGGACGAAGTGGGTGAAACCACCATACGGCGCTTCCTCAGCGAACTGTTCACCCCTTCAACCGTCTACTCCCTCTCCCCCGAATACCCTCCGCTCATCTGGCCCTACGTGCCGGGTGACGACGAAGGTACGAAGGATCCTACGTCCCTTAAAAACACCTTTCTGGATCGTGGAGAATACCTCCAGATCCTTCAGGATACCATCCGCTCACTGGCCGGCAGAACGAATATCATTATCGTCGGGCGCGGCAGTCAGTGTATCCTTTCGGATAACAGTAACGTATTCCACACCCAGTTTATCGCTCCCTTCGAATACCGGGTCGACGTGATCATGGACGAGATGAACCTCACGCGGGACCGGGCTGCCGAACTCATCAAGGAAAAAGACCGCCAGCGCGCACTGTATCTCAAGCACAACTACCAGCGTGACTGGACGGATGCGACCCTCTACCACATGGTGTTCAATACGTCTCGCACGTCGTGGGAGAACATGGCCGACATCGTTATAGACGCCCATCGTAAGCTTTTTGGCGACGATGGATGAAGCCCGTTCACCCGATGAAACCGAATCGAAAGATAACCCCAACCCATAGGTATGTCAACTGACGGTTAGCCACCGCGATTGCCGCAAACCGGTGAGGAAAGGCAATGAACTACGAAGTATCGGATTTCAACGCAGAGGTGGTGGAACAAAGCCATTCCATCCCTGTGCTGGTCGATTTCTGGGCGGAATGGTGCGGTCCCTGCAAAGTGCTGGGTCCCGTGATCGAATCGCTTGCCGACCGGCACCAGGACCGGTGGAAACTCGTGAAAGTCAATACGGAAATACACCAGGATATCGCCACGCAATATGGCATTCAGGGGATTCCGAACGTCAAGCTGTTCGTCGACGGGGAAGTTAAGGACGAGTTTACCGGGGCACTACCCGAACCCATGATCGAGCAGTGGCTGAAGAAGGCCCTGCCCAGTCCCCTCGCGGGACAGCTGGAAGAAGCGCTCCGGCTCTTCGAAGCCGGTGAAACCGATACATCCCGTGCGTTGCTGAATCGTATACTTGCTTCCGAGCCGGATAACGAACAGGCAGCCGTCATCCTCGCGCGCACCTGCCTGGACGAGGACCCCGCCCGGTGCCATGAACTGTTGAAATCGATAGAACCGGGATCAGAGTTACACGATTCGGCGATCGTACTTCGAACCGTTGCCGGACTCTACCAGTACCTGGACGCGCCGGATAGTCTCGCCGAAGATCAGGTAAAATCCGACTATATCCAGGCGATCGGTCATCTCAAAGAGGGAGACCACGGACGCGCCTTGCAGTATTTCATCAAGGTACTGGAGAAGAACCGTGTATACGACGATGACGGCGCCCGGAGAAGTTGCGTCGCCATTTTCGGCTTGCTTGGCGAGGGTCACCCGACCACGCGCCAGTACCGCCGCGCCTTCAGCAACGCGTTGTACGCCTGATCACGCTTCCAGGGGGTTGGCCTTGTCGGGGTCGATCTCAAGCTTGCGCATGGCCCTTTCGGGTACATCCGGGGGGAGATCGCCTTGCCGGGCGAGGGCGTTGAGGGTGCCAAGGGTGATGAAACGGGCGTCCATCTCGAAGAAGTTACGCAGCGCGGGACGGCTGTCACTCCGCCCGAAACCATCCGTTCCCAACGATACCACGGGGTCGGGCACCCAGCGCGCGATCGTATCGGGCAGTGTCCTGACGTAGTCCGAGGCCATGACGTACACCCCTTCGGTATCCTTGAGACACTGCGAGATAAACGGCTCCCGGGGCGCCTCAGAAGGGTGCAGCAGATTCCAGCGTTCGGTATCCAGGGCGTCGCGCCGCAACTGCTTGTAGCTGGTCACGCTCCACACGTCCGCGTCGACCCCGTAATCTTCGGCCAGCATCTCCTGGGCCTTCAGCGATTCGTTGATGATCGAGCCGCTTCCGAAGAGATGGGCTTTAGCGGTCCCGCCGTTCAACGTACGCAACCGGTACATGCCCTTCAGGATACCTTCTTCCACCCCTTCCGGCATGGACGGCATGGCATAGTTCTCGTTCTGCACGGTGATGTAGTAGAACACGTCCTCCTGGTCGACGTACATTCGCTTAATGCCGTCCCGTATGATCGTCGCCAGTTCATAGGCGAAGGCCGGGTCGTACGTCAGGAGATTGGGCACCGGGTCGGCCAGCAGGTGACTCTGGCCGTCCTGGTGTTGCAGGCCCTCGCCGTTCAGCGTGGTACGGCCCGCCGTTCCCCCCAGCAGGAATCCCCGGGTCCGCATTTCCGCGGCGGCCCAGATCAGGTCGCCGACGCGCTGCAGTCCGAACATGGAATAGAAAATGAAGAAAGGTATCGTATTGACGCCATGGGTCGAGTAGGCCGTCCCCGCGGCCACGAAAGAGGAGAGGGATCCCGCTTCCGTAATGCCTTCTTCCAGGATCTGGCCGTCCTGCGCTTCCTTGTAATAAAGCAGCGTATCGATGTCGACCGGTTCGTATAGCTGGCCAGCGTGGGAATAGATGCCGCACTGACGGAAGAGGGCTTCCATGCCGAACGTTCGGGCCTCGTCGGGCACGATTGGTACGATCAGCTTTCCGATTTCCGGTTCGCGCAGCAAGCGTGAGAGCATCCGGGTAAACACCATGGTCGTCGAGACTTCGCGTCCGTTCGTCCCTTCCTTGAATTCGTCGAACACCTTGTCGGGTGGGGCGGCGGGCAGGCCGGGGTTTACGACGTTCCGCCTCGGAATGTATCCGCCGAGGGCGTCCCGGCGATCCCGGATGTACTCCATCTCCGCACTGTCTGCCGATGGCCTGAAAAAAGGCGCTTCCCGAACTTCGTCGTCGGAAAGGGGAATGCCCAGATCGGTACGCAGGTGCCGCAGGCCGTCCTCATCGATCATCTTCTGCTGGTGGGCGGTGTTCTTGCCCTCTCCCCATTCTCCCATGCCATAGCCCTTGATGGTCTTGGCGAGGATGACGGTCGGCGCGCCTTCATGTTCCACCGCCGCCTTGTACGCCGAGTAGACCTTCTCGGTATCGTGGCCGCCGCGCATAATGGTCCGTACGTGCTCGTCGGTGAGCAACTTGGACATTTCCACCAGCCTGGGATGTACGCCGAAAAAGTGATCCCGCTGGTACTTGCCATCCGAAACGGTGTATTTCTGGTACTGGCCGTCGACGATCTCGCCCATGCGCTTTACGAGCAGGCCTTCATCGTCCTGGGCCAACAGGGGATCCCATCCGCTGCCCCAGATCACCTTGATCACGTTCCAGCCGGCGCCGTGGAAGGCGGCCTCGAGTTCCTGGATAATCTTGCCGTTGCCCCGGACCGGTCCGTCCAGCCGCTGCAGGTTGCAATTGACCACGAAAATCAGGTTGTCCAGCTTTTCACGGGCGGCGAGCGTAATAGCGCCAAGGGCCTCGGGTTCATCCGTTTCCCCGTCCCCGAGAAATGCCCAGACCTTGCGGACGTTACCCTGCTTCAGACCTCGATCTTCCAGGTACCGGTTGAACCGGGCCTGGTAGATGGACATAATTGCGCTCAATCCCATGGATGCCGTGGGGAATACCCAGAAATCGGGCATGAGCCAGGGATGGGGATAGGACGACAACCCACCGCCAGGGCGCAATTCCCGGCGGAAATTGTCCAGGCGCTGCTCGCTGAACCGTCCCTCGATATAGGCCCGTGCGTAGACACCGGGAGAGGAGTGGGGCTGAAAGAAGATCTGGTCGCCGTCGTAGCCGTCTCCGGGTCCGCGGAAGAAATGATTGAAGCCGACCTCGTAGAGATTACAGACCGAAGCGTAGGTAGCGATGTGGCCGCCGAGCGACTTGTCCGCCATGTTGGCGCGAACCACCATGGCCATGGCGTTCCAACGGATGATGTTGCGGATCCTGTGTTCGAGTTCGTGGCTCCCGGGATAGGGCGGTTGCTGGTCAGGCGGTATGGTGTTGATGTAGGGGGTGTTCTCCGCGAAGGGGAGCCGGACGCCCTTCCCCCGTGCGTGAGCCTGCAACTGGGCGATCAACTGGCGCACCCGCTTGGGCCCGGACGTCTGGAGTACGTAATCCAGCGATTCGAGCCATTCCAGGGACTCTACGCGATCCAGATCAATTTCGTACTCCGAACGTGCGGGATCCTGCATGGATTAAACCCCGTAAATCGATGAATAACAGTGGGTTCGTGGTTCCTAACCTGGTTTTTGCCGTACACTCAATTTAGTATCGCATACCCGGGGCCGCAACTAAAATCACCCTGTAGTCATGTGGATGCCAGCGAAGTTTTAGGTTGCCTGCACGTGCTAAAAGGATCATCTATAATCTCAGCGTGCTGACCTGTTTTAGCATATTGAACCGGTAACCGGGGATCAGCTGTTTACCCGTCCACCTATTCCGCCCATGATCGCATTTCATCGCTCCTCGTTCCATTGGAGAGCCTGGCCCAGGCAACCCGACCCGGTGTACAAGTACGCGGGTGGGTTCGTAGGCGAGTCGGGGCAGGTGTACCAGGTGCGATTCCACCTGGAGGCGGCCTGTACCGTGGAAGACCCGGGCACCGGACACAGGACGGATATGTACCTGGGTGCGCCATGCCGAATTGAATATACGATCGCCCGCCGTAACCTCTTCCAGGTTCCCAGCGATGAATGGCGCATGGCGTTCAGCCGGGGCATGAGCATTCCCATATCACGAAGACCGAGCACCGAAGCATCCGATCTGCGGTCCACCCCGCTGGAGGAGCAGTTCGAGTCCCACGAAATCGACATCAGGCAGTACGGTTCGGAGGAAGTCCTGGCGGACGCCCGAGCGGTGGTTGACGCGACCCTGAACCGGGATCTCATGAATGGAAGGACCACGTACCACGAACCAGGGCGGGATCTCAAGGTAACCCTTGAATATCCGGTGGACCTGATCAATATTAACGAGGAAGATGCCGGATTTCAGGTCTGCACCGGCCCCGTACTCCTGCCGGACCTGGAAACGTGGGACGGGCGGGAGGTGCATCGCGTTTTCCTGGCCGACGCGGCGATCTCCGCTTTTGATAACGCGGAATTCATCCTGCGCAGAGAGATCGAGGCGGCCGAACGGGAGAAGGACTGGTACGAAACGCCCCGGGGGCGCGACCGGCTAACGCTTAACGAACCGGAAGACCCGCCGCCCGGATATCCGCCGCGCAGGCCAAGACCCCTGGTCTACAACGAAACCTGGGAAAAAGAGGCCGAAAACGTTATTTTGAAAACACAGAATTCAGACTAAGGCGGGCAAACACGCCAACCAGCCATCACAAGGAGCGAACCAATGGCTCAGACGACCTTGCAGGACACCCGTTTCAAGCAGATGCCGACACCGGAAGACCTGATCCGCATGTCGCGCGATTTACAGTATCACCCCGCTCGCAACGAACATCCGTCCGTGCTCTCGAGTAATCAGATCGATACCTTCAATGAACAGGGTTACCTGAAACCGTTCGGCATCTACTCGGACGCGGAAATCGGCGCCATAAGGGACGAGTTCGAAGGCATGATCGACAAGGTCATGGCGAGGGGGGACCACAACTACTCCATCATATCGGCCCATCTGAAGTCGGGCATGGTGCACGATATCATCAATGAGCCGCGGATCGTCGCCTACATAAGCGACCTGCTGGGCGACGATATCGTCGGTTGGGGCGCGCACTTCTTCTGCAAGCTGCCCGGGGACGGCAAGGTCGTCAACTGGCACCAGGACGCCAGCTTCTGGCCCCTATCCCCGTCAAAGACGGTTACCGCCTGGCTGGCGATCGACGACGCGGACACGGGCAACGCCTGCATGCGTTTCGTGGCCGGATCCCATCATCACGGACACCTGACCTACCGCATGAGCGAAGAAACCGACCACAACGTGCTCAACCAGACCGTGGAAGATGTTGGAGTGTACGGTACCGAGGTGGATATCGAACTCAAGGCGGGAGAGATCTCGCTCCACAGCGACCTGCTGCTGCACGGGTCGGGACTCAATACCTCGGACCGCCGGCGCTGCGGCCTGACGCTCAGGTACTGCGCCGCCGCTGTCCGCGCGGAACTCAACTGGAACAAGGAAGGCGTTATCGTCAAGGGATCCGATCCCACGGAACACTGGGCCGATCATCCACGGCCCGCGGTGGATAGCGTTTAATCTAACCGGTCAGACCGACAGTAAGATGTAAGATTAATCGGCCACCTATATGCGAGCTGTGCAGGATGGTTGATTCTATCAGAGTTGTGGTGCTGAATTGATAGGTATCAGGCTTATACCAACGCAATGTGCAAGCGTCTCCCAAGTACACGAGCCGCCCGTTCCAAGGTCTGCAATGTAACCGACCCGTTTTCTGAATCCAGCAGGCGATCCAGTGAGGCGCGACTTGTGCGCATTCGCCGAGCCATTTCTGTCTTGGTCAGACCTTGATTCAACATGAATTGAACTACCTGATAGGCAACAAATCGCTTTATCGCGACTCGTTCTACTTCCTCAATTATTTCTTCTTCCTTTAGAAAATCATCGAAGTCACCACCAACGTGTTGAGTATCCGAAGTCATTTAGGGAAGCTCTGATCAACCCGACTATACGATCGGGTGGAATGATATGAGTCGATACAGCGGACGTTTCTGATGAAAGCGAAGCCGATTAACGGGTTTAGACGGGGCATTGGGGCTCAGGATGCGGTCCTTTTGAGCCGTTTTGCCCTGTTACGTCCGGTTTGGACGCACCGGTCCCTATGTGGCGACCAGTTCGCGCCGCGCCATATAGAAGTTGGCCAGGGCGAACAGGGTGAAGAGCTGGGCGGTGTTCTTGGCCAAGCCTCGATATCTTACCTTGCGATAGCCCCACAGGTGCTTGATGATCCCAAAGGGATGTTCGACCCTGGCCCTTACGCGATTGCTCTTGCGGTTGAACGACCGGTCCGCGCAGGTAAGGCGCCTGCCGCGTTTTGCTTTGCGGTGCACCCGCCAGGTAACGCCTTCGGACTGGGCCTTTTGCCTTCGCTTGTCGTCCGCATAGGCCTTGTCGCCATAGATGGCCTTCTCCTTTCCATGCAGACAAGCCTCCATCACCTGGGAGTCATGCACCGAGGCGGGGGTGGTCGCCACACTGTGCACCCGCCCCTTGGGATCGCTGCCCACGTGGGCCTTCATGCCGAAGTGAAAGGTGTTGCCCTTCTTCGTGCTGGCCATCTCGGGGTCCCTTTTCCGATCCTTGTTCTTCGTCGACGCCGGCGCATGGATGATCGTGGCGTCCACGATCGTGCCTTCGCTGATCATCATCCCCCGATCGGAAAGGTAGCGCTTCGTATTGCGAAACAATGTTTCGGTCAGGCCGTGCGCCTCCAGAAAGTGTCGGAACTTGCAGATCGTCGTCTCGTCCGGCACGCCGTTCAGATCCACGCCGGCGAAGCGGCGCATCGATTCTACGTCGTAGAGGCTGTCTTCCATCGCCGGGTCGCTAAGACCGTACCATTGCTGCATGAAATAGATCCGCAGCATCACCGAAGCCCCGATGGGACGACGGCCGTTGCCCGCTTTCGGATAATGCTCCAGAACTGGCGCGAGCAGGACCGGCCAGGGCAATACCGCGTCCATCTCGCCCAGAAAGCGTTCCTTGCGCGTCTTTTTCTTCTTCTGATCGTAGGCCATGTCGGAAAAGCTACGCTGTTTCATGGACGGCTACCCCGTTTCAGCTTGTTCGGTGAGACTGCGCTGCAAAATAGTGGACTTGGAACGATTGCATAGTACTTCATTTATAAATGCAATGCCAGAAACTTGATCAGAGGTTCCTTAGTCATATCTCCCAGCTTTGTCGCTCGCGTTTTTGCAAGCCTTATGTCCGGATTAGGGGTCTTTCTTACCTTCTTGATGAAACCGTGCAATAAAACGATAGAGTTACTTTGAACGGTGAATAGCACGCGAGCAGTGCGTCCCTGTAGTGCGGACCTTACTTCCCAAATACCGCGATCCAGTTTTCGCACTTGCGGCATGCCCAGTGGCCAGCCAAACTGTACCGCTTTAATGTCCACCCCTATAATCTTCTTTTCCACTCGGGTCAGAGACGACAACCAGTCACGTACCGGTTCGCGACCAGTTTCAGTCCTGTAAAAAACGACGCGCAATATGTAAATGCCGCAATTTTAAAATGTATCAATTTTGATACATTGTCAATAGCGATTCAATGCTTCTAACCATCCTCCGTTACAGATTAGTCGAACAAGTTAGGATATTTTCGAATTGGCAGGAATCGTTCAGGTCTATTTGAAATCTATGTAAACCGCGACGCGGTGCATGGCGTTGTTTATGTTTAGGTAACCACCCGGATTCCACGCGATGGCGTGCGGCTGGCAGACGCCGTGTGAATCCATGGCTCTCGCCCATACCTCGTAATACCCCTTCTGAGGAAACGAGACCGAGACGCGCCAGTTCTGCCAGGCGCACTTGTTCACCGGATCATCCAGTTCCGTACTCAGCCAGGTCGCCCCGAAGTCGATCGACAGGTCAACCGCGGCAACCCTTCCCTCGCCCGTCCAGGCATGTCCCCGCATTTCCACTGATCTGTCATTCGTTCTGTACCCCGTCGCGGGATGGGTTATCAGTGACTTTACCGGAATACGTTCGATGATGCGCAGGTCTTCTTCGGCAATCGTTTCTCCGGGTGCGATTCCGCGGCCGGGCATGCAGTATGATGTGCCGGTCATCTTTAGGCCGTCGTGGACCTGGTCCCGTATCTCTATGCGGGTCAACCACTTCTGGGAACACGATCCGGGCCAGCCAGGAATCATCAGCCGCACGGGTCCGCCGTTCATCGGGTGGATGGGTTGCCCGTTCAGAGCGAAAGCGACAAGATTGTGCTCGTCCAGGGCCTTGTCGATCGGTACCCCGCGGGAGATGGGAAGCAGGCCTACCTCTCCGGTCAGGTGGGTATCTGCGCCGTAGTGAGAGGAATAGATGGCCCCGGTCTGGATCCCTGCGGCCCCTAACAAGTCCGCCAAGCGGACGCCCGTCCACTCCGAGCAGGCCACCGCGCCGTAGGTCCACTGTTCGCCCTTCGTCCGTGGATCAAAAAACGCACGGCCGTTTCCCGCGCATTCCAGGGTCAGCGCCCGGGTCACGACATCAAATCGATTTGCGAGAATGTCCAAGCTCAGGTTCACTGGACTGTCGACGAGACCGTCGATGGTCAGGGTCCAGCCTGAAGCGACCGTGTTAACGGGTGGCAGGCCGTTGTTGCGGACGAAATGCCTTGAGGTGGGCGTAATGGCGTCATCGAGGAGATGCGGCGGTGTTTCGGCGCACAGGGGCCTGTCACTGAGGACCGACAGACCATCTTTACCCGGAATGGAGGTTTCGGAGGCAAGCACAACCGGTTTGAAATGCGCGGGAATGTTCCGATGGAATGGAATCGCGGCCCCGACCAGGGCGCCCATGGCCGCCAGGCCGGCGTTCTTGAGGAAACCCCTCCGGTCAGGGTAAGTGCGGCGGCCGAATAGGAGCCGGTCTGCTTCGTCGGGATTTGTAAGGTAGAGTTCTATCAGGTCTTTATCTGCAAAGAGTCTGCCCATGTTAGTTTTTTTAAAGCGCGTTCGCGGTGTCGAAAACACTTAGGCCTGGATATGCAAAAATCAACTGTATCGCGACTGCGCTGTTTCTATAGGTACAAACGTTATTCTAAACACCTAGTACTGTGACCGAACTCCAGTACTTTTCAGTTTACCTGAATGCGTCCAAAAACCGTGGGTCTGTCACGGATTTTGTGTAACTGACAGTTTCATGTGATGGGCACTCTGTCTTCGTACATGATGACGAACTGGTTGATGGCGGCCGTCCAGTGGACAAGGGGCCGGGTCCACCTTCGGGACAGATTGAGCAGGGCCAGATAGAGCAGTTTCCTCACCGCCTCGTCTGTGGGGAAAGCGCCTTTGGTCTTGATGATCTTGCGCAGGCCCCGGTTCATGGATTCGATGGCATTGGTGGTATAGATGACCTTCCTGATCTCCTTTGGGAAGGCGAAGAACGGGGTCAGATGGTCCCAATGTCTGCGCCATAGCCGGCTGATCGTGGGATATTGCTTATCCCAGTGTTCGGCAAAGCGATCCAGCGCGGCCTCGGCCTGCTCCAGGGTAGCGGCCTGGTATATCACCCGGAGATCCTTGGCCACCTGCTTACGGTCCTTCCAGGATACGTAGGTCAGGCTGTTACGCACCATGTGTACGATGCAGAGCTGCACCTGGGTCCTGGGATACACCGTCTCTATGGCCTGCGGAAAGCCCGACAGGCCGTCGCAGCAGGCGATGAAGATATCAGCAACACCCCGGTTCTTCAGTTCGGTCAGTACGTGGAGCCAGAACTTTGCCCCTTCGTTCTGCTCGATCCAGAGCCCCAGGAGTTCCTTGTCGCCGCGCAGGTTAACGCCCAGGGCCAAGTAGACTGCCTTGTTCCTGATGCTGCCGCTATCACGTATCTTGACGAACAGGGCATCCAGGAACAGGATCGGATAGATCTCATCCAGGGGCCGCGACTGCCAGGCCAGGGCCTCGTCGGTCACGGCGTCGGTGATCCGGGAGACCAGTTCGGGCGAGATGGACACCCCGTAGAGGTCTTCGATATGGCCCTGGATATCCCGGGTGCTCATGCCCCTTGCGTACATGGAGATGATCTTGTCATCGAAGTCCGGCCAGCGTGTCTGGTACTTGCGGATCAACTTCGGATCGAAGCTGCCTTCGCGGTCCCGGGGGATCTCTACCGGCAGAGCGCCCTTGTCGTCCTTGAGCGTCTTGGTGGTCTTGCCGTTGCGACTGTTGCCGCGGTTCCTGCCATCGGGGGCATGCTTCTCGTAGCCGAGATGATCGGTGAGCTCGGCTTCCAGGATCCGCTCGGCCATGCGCTTCTTCATGCGCTTGAGCAGGCCGTCTTCGCCGAAGAGGTCCTCGGCGTCCACCCCGTCTTCCATAAGCTCATCGAGAAGACGGTCGATCTTACTGGGATTCTTTCTGTCTCTGGCCATAGCAATTCCTCCTTGTGAGCAAGATACAGGCTATTGCCAGTTACACAAAACTTGTTACAGACTCAAAACCGTCGTACTGAGGTCTTGCGCCTCCTGGACCTGGTCGCGTGTCATCAGTTTTCTCAGATTGTCTTTTTTGAAAGCTGCATCTTCGTTACCCTGAGCAGCAGAGAGGTTGTACCACGCATACGCCTGAACATAGTCCTCTAGGACTCCTTCTCCTCTATTATACATGTCGCCTAGATTTCGCTGGGCGTAGGCATCTCCCTGCTCAGCAGCTTGGCGGTACCATTTCACCGCTACCTTGTCGTTTTCCGGCACACCCCTTCCTCCAGCGTACATATTACCAAGAAGCCGTTGTCCTTCGGCATCTCCCTGTTCGGCAGCGAATCGGTAACACGTAACTGCCTCGGATTCATTCTGGGGTACGTCACCTTGACCCCACGCCAACATATCGCCAAGCACAGTGAACCAAAATAAATCTCCTTTTTTGACTCCCTGTTCAGCCCCCAAACGGAACCACTTGACCGCCTCAGCGTCGTCCTCTGGTATACCGTCGCCTCGAGCATACATTTCTCCGAGACGCCATTTCTTAACGGCGGTGCGCTCAGCAGCCTTACTATACCACCTCACCGCCTCGGTGTCATTCTCAGGAATACCACTGCCCCGGGCATACATACCGCCAAGATCCCATTTTCTTACATCGTTTCCCTTCTCGGCACCCATATTATACCATCTCGCCGCCTCGGCATCGTCCTCCGGTATACCCCTGCCTCCGGCGTACATGTAACCAAGAAACCACTGTCCGTCGGCGTTTCCCTGCTCGGCAGCCTTTCGGTACCATCTCACTGCCTCGGTGTCATCCTTTGGAACACCATCACCTCGGGCGTACATTCGGCCAAGTTGAAATTGTCCGTCAGCGTCTCCCTGCTCGGCAGCCTTTCGATACCACCTTACCGCTTCGGTGTCATCCTCGGGTAAGCCAGCGCCTCGGGAATACATACGGCCAAGACGAACTTGTCCGTCGGCGTTCCCCTGCTCGGCAGCCTTTCGGTACCACCTCACCGCTTCGGTGTCATCGTCAGGTATACTAGCACCCTGAGGATAGAGATGAGCCCAATCGTAAAGGTCGCCAAGAAGCACCTGTGCTTTCGGGTGTCCCTCCTCCGCGATTGATCTGCAGGCAACAAACCGATCCGGCAAAGCCTTGGATTTATCCAGGCATAACTTGAGCTCGTCGTTGCTCATGGATTGACCAAAAGCCAGCGATGGTAGTGTAATCAATCCATAGAGAACAAGTACAAAGGACGTTTTCAATTCAGACATGCTTCAAGGTTTCCTCGTTAAGTACATAATTCAACCCGTACTACGACTCGTACAGGTCCACCGCGGTCTGCCCCTTGGCGAAACGCAGGGCGGTCGCGGCGGCGGATTGGCTTCCCGTGGCGCGCCGAGTGTCGGTGGCCCAGCGTGCTAGGCCGACCAGTAGCTGGTTACGCGCCGGGTGTTCTTTGCACAGAGACCACTCGTCGAAGATGGTGCGCAGGGTGGAAAGAAGGTTCCGGCCGTTGTCGTCCTTCAGTATGACCAGGCCTAGCTCCCGCAGCAACGCGTCTCCCGAGTAACCCGCACGCAGGTAGTCCCGAGTCTGGCGCCCGATTTCCCGGATCTGGATTTTCTCGATGGATGAAATGACGCCTTCGATCGCTTCGGACTCGTCCGAGCTTCCCGGCTGGATTTCTCCACGAACCTCGGACAGCGGCTGGTGGGTGATGTTCAGCCACCGGTCGCCGTAGAACTGCCAGGCGACATGGTAAAGCGCCTGGGCGGCGGTGCGGTAGCCACCGTACCGAAGGGCCGTTCGTATGGAAGAGGCCATCATCATTTCCCTGGCGAGTCCGCCCCAACCCGGGTTCATATTCACGGGCGTGCGCGCCATGCGGTCTGCCGCGAGTACCACCATGGTGGTTACCAGCCGGTCGATGGGCACGCCGTCTTTCAGCACCTGGGTGACTACGGCGAAAGTCGGTCCGATTTCGCCGCTGACCAGCCCTTCCGCGAAGGCGTCCTCATCGAAGTGCGCATTCGGATTCGGGGCCAGGGCGTCCAACGTTTCCGTATCGGCAATGAAGCGGCTGATGGCCGACTGCCTGATCTCGTCGGGCAGACCCCGCTCCTGGCCGAGGATCTTTGCGGACAGGTTGCAGACCAGTTCTTCCGCCTCGTCCCAACCGAACTCCTCGAGCACCTCCGCGATGTAGCCCACGTGGAGGATGTTGTTCGAGTGGCCCAGGAAATGGGGCGCCACGGCGCATTCGTACAGCAGGGGCAGGATTTTATCGTCGTGACCTCCCAGTCTGCGGGCGGTGACCAGGCATTTCTCGATGCCTTCCCATTTCTTATCCTTTGAGAACACCCGAATCCAACTTTCGAGCTTCTCCCAGGAGACCGGATTGGGCAGTTGCTGTATGCGCGGCCGGTCACCGGCACGGCCCGAAAGTCCGTGGGCCGCAAAGGTCAGCGGGATGATGCGATCGTCGGTTTCGTACTGCCGGGCTACCTTGATCCCGTTAATGAAATCCGTTACTTCGCCACCGCCGTCGTTCGTTCCCCGTTCCGTCGCTACGTGGCGACCGCCGTGCCGAATAATCAGGATCAACGTGTCCCGCTCGGAAACACCGCGGGCCAGCATGATGGCCACGGCCTTGGATATGGTCCACTGATCGGTGGAAAAAAGCCCTTCCTTCAACAGGAGGAAATGGGCGTCCGACCGTTTCGACCCGCCCTCGCGCACGTTGACGAACACGTCGCCGTTGCGTACCTCCACGGGATAGGTCTCCAGGTCGTCGCACCCGCCGGTGAAACAGCCTCCCCCGCCGAGGTCGTAACTCCAACCGTGCCAGTCGCAGGTCAATACGCCGTTTCGGACCCGTCCCCTCGTGAGCGGATAGCCCATGTGCGGGCACTGATTGTCGGTGGCAAAGACCGCACCGTCGTGCTCGAAGAGGGCGATACTCTTACCCTCCACCTTTACGGCCTTCGGTTTGCCGTCTTTCACCTCGTCGGTCGCCGCTACTCTTACGTATCCATTCTCTTCTGTCGCCATGATGCTTCACCTCTCCAGGGTTCGATCACTCATCGAATACTTCGACAGTCGTCCGACCTTCCGAAAAGCGCATCGCCGTGTTGATGGACGCCATGCTGTTCTTGTTCAACCGTACGTCGGTCGCGTACCGTACCAGTCCCACAAGGAGCTGGAACCTCGAAGGATGGCCCGCCCCGCAGGCGGCATCCCCGCCGGTGATGAGCTCCCATTCGTTGAATGCGACCCGCAGCGTAGGCAGCAGTTGCAGGTTGGTGTCGTCCCACAGAATCGCCCGTCCCACGTCCTTCAACAGGTCGGTGCCATCGTACCCGCTGTTCAGGTACCCCACCACCTCGTCGCCCACGCTGTGGATATTCAGGGACTTGATGGATTGGACAATGCCTTCCGACGCACTGGCCGCGTCGACGCCTTCCGACCGATGGACCGGCAGCGGTTCGTCGAGCCGGAGGGCAGGGATGTTGATCCACCGGTTGTCGAAGATCACCCAGGCCGCGTGAAACAGGCCCCGGGCCGCCACGGCCGGACCGCCATAGGAGAGGGCATGCCGCAGGGAGGCGGCCAGATTGAGTTCCGTGGAGAGCGGTCCCCACCCGGCATCCACGTTGACCGGGGTTCTCGCCATACGGTCGGCGGCGAGCAGGACGAAGGTCGTGATCAGCCGTTGTAAGGACAAGCCGTCCTTCAGCGACCGGTGCACTGCTTCGAATGACCGTTCAATGTCTACGCTCAGCAAGGCATCCACGAGGGCGTTCTCGTCGTAGTCCGTACGGGTATTCGTCGTGTAGTCGTGTGAATCGAGCGTAGGCGCCAGGTCCCTGAGCATCCGTACGGCATCACGGTGGAACCGCTCCGGTTCGTCCCGGCCCTGTCCCACCATCTTGGCGCCCAGGTTGCAGACCAGTTCGGAAGATTCGTCCCAGCCGAAGGTATCGACGACCCGGGCGAGATCCCCCAGGTAGGTCACGTTGCGCGCGAAGCCCAGGAAATACGGCGCGACTGCGCTCTGGTACAACAGCCCGAAAATACGGTCCTCATGGTTGTTTTCACAGGCAGTATATAGACAGCGTTCGATCCGGAAATCCTGCATGTTGCGGGAGAACATGCGCACCCATTCGTCGATTTGCTCCCAGCTTACGGGAGGCGGCAACGGGATCACCTCGAGTCTTTCCGATGCCCTTCCCGACGCCGCCCGGCCGGCCAGGGAAAGCGCCATCAACCGGTCCTCCCCCTCGTATCTCCTCCCTACTTCGAGGCCTGATACCAGCAGGGAAACGATTTCTCCGCCGCCATCCGCTCCACGCTCCGAAGCGACGTGCCGGCCCAAGTGCCTGAGGATCAGCTGCACGATGTCGTGTTCCGATACGCCCCCGGAAAGTAGCAGGGCGGTGGCCTTCGAAATCGTCCAGGAATCCCCGCTGAGGAGTCCTTCCCAGAGCAACTGCAGGTGCTGGTCGCGCCGTTTGTAGGTCGCATCCCCTGCCTGCACCCAGAGTTCGTCGCCGCGGACATCCACGGGAAACGTCTCCAGGTCATCGCATTCATAGTTGAAACAGCCGCCCCCCTCGAGATCGAAACTCCGTCCGTGCCAGTCGCAGGTCAGGATCCCGTCCTTAACCGCTCCGCGTGTCAGCGGAAAACCCATGTGGGGACACTGATTGTCCGTGGCGTGAATCCGTCCCTCGACATGGAACAGCGCGATGCTCCGCCCTTCGCTGATCTTCACGGCGCGGGACTCTCCCGGTGGTATATCGGCCAGTGAGCCGACCCGGATCCAGCCGTTTCCTGAACTCATGTAATCCTTCCTTTCCGCTGGTGTTCTGTTCTCTGATGTTCTTCCAATTATTACAGGCGACCCGCCTTCTAGTGCGCTTCCAGCCAGTTACCGCCGATGCCGATTTCAACCTCGATCGGCACGGTCATGGGCAGGGCGCCCCGCATGCATTCCTCGATCAGCCCGGGCAGGGTACTTTCTTCCGATTTGTGCAGATCGAAGACTAGTTCGTCATGTACTTGCAGCAGCATCCGCGTTCTGCACTCCCGCTTTTTCAACTCCTCGTGTATTCGGGTCATGGCCAGCTTGATCAGATCGGCCGCCGTGCCCTGGATCCGGGAATTTATGGCGACGCGCTCCTCGGCGCGCTTCGTGGTGTTATTGCGGGAATTGATGTCCCGCAGGTACCGCCGGCGTCCCGTCATGGTCTCGACGAAGCCGTACTCCTCCGCGAACTTGACTGTCTCCTTCATGTACTTGAGCGTCCCGGGATACTTCGCGAAGTACTGGTCGATCAGTTCCTGGGCCTGCCACCTCGGGATGTTGAGCCGTTCGGCCAGGCCAAAGGCGGAGATGCCGTAGATGATCCCGAAATTGACGGTTTTGGCCCACCGGCGCATTTCGTCGGTCACGCCATCGAAATCCACGTCGTAGATCTTCATGGCCGTCGCCGAGTGGATGTCCTCTTTCTGTATGAAAGTGGTCATCATGCCTTCGTCGCGGCTGAGTTCGGCCGCGATACGCAGTTCGATCTGGGAATAGTCGGCGGCCAGCAGCAGAAAGTCGTCGTCCCGGGGCACGAAGGCCTTACGTATCTGTCGTCCCATTTCCGTCCGGACCGGGATGGTCTGCAGATTGGGCCCGTGGGACTGAATACGGCCCGTGGCGATCACGGCTTGCTCGTAGGACGTATGCACCCGCCCCGTCTTCTTGAAAACGGAATGGGGCAACTGGCTTACGTATACCGAATTGAGCTTGGTGCACATCCTGTAGTGGAGGATCTGCTCCACGATCTCGTGCTTCGGCGCCAGTCTGCGGAGTACCGATTCGGCCGTCGAATACTGGCCCGTCTTGGCGGTCCGCTTGGCATTGGGATCGATCTGGAGCTTATCGAATAACAGGTGTCCGAGCTGTTTGGCGGAGTTGAAATCGACCGGCTCCCCGGCCAGCTCGGTAATCCGGTCGGAAGACCGATGTATCTCCTCGTCCAGCAGCCTGGAAAGAAGATTCAGTTGTTCCACGTCCATCCGCACGCCTTCGTGTTCCATTTCCACGAGGGCGGGTACCAGCGGGCACTCGATGGTGTTGAACACGGTCCCCTGGCCCATCTCCTCGATCCGGGGTCTCAGTAACTCGGCAAGTTGTAGGGTGATGTCCGCGTCTTCCGCCGCATACTCGACGACCCTTTCGAGGGATACGTCCTTGAGTGTGCCCTGTTCCTCTCCTTTTTCGCCGATGAGACTGGTAATGGAAATCGGCGAGTATCCCAGGAGGGCCTGGGACAGGTAGTCCATGGTCCTGCGCAGGTCGGGTACGGTCACGTACGCCGCGAGCATGGTGTCGAAGATCCGGCAGGAAACCGTATATCCATGCCAACGCAATACGGACAGATCGAACTTGATGTTGTGCCCGATGAGTTCCTTGCCGGTATCGTCGAACAGGGGCCGGAACTCGTTGACGACCCGCAGTACGTCCTTCCGGACTTCCGGCATGGGAACGTAGTAACCCTTGTGGGGTTCGATCGCAAAGGCTAATCCCAGGATATCGCAGGTTTTCGGATCCAGGCTGGTCGTTTCCATGTCGAAACAGAAGGAAGATGTCCGGGACAGTTTTTCTATGAGTGCGCCGCGGGCCTCATGCGTGTCGACGCACCTGTAATCGTGCTCCACCTCCGCAATAGTCTTCAACTGGTCGCTTGAAAACAGGTCGTCCGTGCTGCCGGCTACTGTCAATTGGGGAGCCGCGGAGAAATCGTCTCCGAAAAGCCGCTTGCCCAGGGTGTTGAACTCCAGTTCCACAAACAGCTTCTTGAGGTCATCGTCGCGCCGTTCCTTGACATTCAGCGAATCGGGGGTGACCTCGAGCGGCACGTCCCTATCGATGGTGACAAGGTTCTTGGACAACACGGCCAGTTCCCTGTTCTCTTCGATTCTTTCCCGCTGCTTGCCCTTCAGTTGGTCCGTGTTCTCCAGCAGGTTCTCGACGCTTCCGAACTGGGCGATCAGCTTCTGCGCGGTCTTCTCGCCGACACCCGGCACGCCAGGAACGTTGTCACTGGCGTCACCCATGAGCCCAAGCATGTCGATCACCTGGTCAATGCTCTCTATCCCCCATTTCTCCAGAACCTCGTCCACGCCCATGGTCTCGAAGTTGTCCCCGGTGTTGCCCGGTTTGCAGATGAAGGAGCGTTCGGAGACCAGCTGACCATAATCCTTGTCCGGTGTGACCATGAAGGTGGTAAACCCCGCTTCGTCCGCCTGTTTTGCGAGGGTGCCGATCACGTCATCGGCCTCCCAGCCGGGGACGCGGATCACCGGGATGTTGAATCCCTCGATCATTCGGAACAGGTAGGGCAGGGCGATGCTCAGGTCTTCGGGCATGGCGTCCCGCTGCGCCTTGTACTCGGAATACTGTTCATGCCTGTGCGTGGGTTCGGGCGTATCGAACACCGCGGCGATATGGGTGGGCTTGTTCTTGTTCAGTATGCCGAGAATGGTATTGGTGATGGCGAACACCATGGATACGTTCATGCCGGTCGAGGTCATCCTCGGATTGCGGATCAAACCGAAATGACCCCGGTAGGCCAGCGCCATGCCGTCCAACAGGAACAGGGTTTTCTGGGTATCGGACATGAAAACATCTCCAGATCCAGCGGTATCGGTCAGCAGGACCCAACCCGTGAGCACTACGTGGATACCGTCAGTCGGTTGAATTGGAACAATCTATGTTTACCGGTTTTCGATCCTATTCCTTCAAAAGTCTCGTCGCATTCATCCCGAGAATGCGCCTTTTTTCCGTATCGTCGAGCCCAAGTTCGTCTATGATACGCAGACCCAGGTTGACGTCCGCGATCTGCTGCGGATAGTCGGATCCGAACATCACCTGGTCCACCCCCGCGAAATCGATGGCCAAGCGAAGCGCCCCCGCGTGCGGCATACCAGCGGTTTCGAAGTACATCTTCTTTAGGTATTCCGATGGCGGCCGGTCCAGATTGGATCGGGCTTCCGGATACGACAGGTAGGCCTGGTCGACGCGGCCCGCGAGAAAGGGGACGGTGCCGCCCAGGTTGCCCAGTACGATCTTCAAATCCGGAAAAGACGCCAGCGTTCCACTGTATACCAGGTGCAGGGCGGCCAGCGTGGTGTCGAATGGAAACCCCGCGATGGGCGTAAGCCTGTATTCCTGGTATGGTTCTCCCGATTGTGGACTGGTGGGGTGCACGAAGAGCGGAACGCCCAGGGACGAAGCGGCGGTGTACAGGTCGTGGAAGTCGCTGTCTCCAAGGGACTTCCCGTTGATGTTGGAGAACAGCATTCCACCCGCCAGGTTCAGGTCGCGCACTGCGCGCGTCAATTCCTTTACCGAGACCGGCGGGTCCTGAAGGGGAAGGACCGCAAGGGCCGACAGCCGATCCGGGAAACGGGCTACCGTCTCGGCAAGGGCGTCGTTCACAACCCGGGCCAGCCGGACTCCATCGGACCTATCCTCGACGTGAAGCCCGGGAATGGAGAAGCTGAGCAACTGCCTGTCCACGCCCTGGCGGTCCATGTGCCGGATCGCAACTTCGGGATCGAAATGGCCCGGCTGGATCAGGCTGTAATCTCCGTCCACCTTCAGCACGCGGTTGCCGCCGGCATCCCGAACCAATTCAGCTTGGTATCCACCCCTTTCTATCTCGTCGAGGTATGCGGCCGTGTAGAAATGGGTGTGGAAATCAAAAATCAATGGACGTTTCCATTATGCGATTGGAGTCGACATAGGACAAGGAGCCGCCACGCTGTGAGCGTATATCATACATTCAGGCTCATTATGAACACAGAGCACCGCGTTTTGATACCGGTGTGCTGTTTACAATATAGAATTTAACGGTTTGCGGCCAATCGAAATCAGTATCGGTCCAATTCGTTTTAAAGGAATGGATTGATCGTTACAATCAAAAACCATGAGATCAGGGCGAGCGTTTGGGCCGGGGCCTGGATTCATGCTGCTACAGGTGGATACAGAATGCAGGCTCGCTACGGGGGTAAATTTGCTGTACACGGATGGTGCCGCATCCTATCTTGTTTTTGTTACTTAGACCGAACTCTACTGCATTCCGTTCACGAGGAGACGCCGATGCTGATCGATCCTTCCGAGTTCATTGGAACCCAGGGCATAACACATCTGTGCACCGGTGGTGAGTCGCCCATGCTGAAAAGCCACGTGGATACCGTCAATCGATTCTTCGAGGACAAGCTCCTGGGTGAAGAAGGACGCAGGCGGCTCGAGGTGGTCTCCCGGGGATGCAAGGAGAAAGTCGGCCGGTTGTTCGGCGTACAGCCCGATGATATCGCTTTCCTTACCTCGACTTCCGAGGCCATCAACCTTCTGGTTTACGCCCTCGACTGGAAACCGGGCGACAACGTGGTGGTCGCCGACGTGGAGTTTCCGTCGGACGTCCTTCCCTGGACCCTGCTGAAGGACCAGGGAGTGGAGCTGAGAATAGTTCAAAACAACAACTGGCGCATAGACTTGGAAGATCTTGATAAAGCGATTGATGAAAATACCCGGATAGTCAATGTGAGTCATGTCAGCTACTTCACGGGCCAGCGTCTTCCGCTCAAAGAACTGTCCGATCTCGTGCACCGCAAGAACGCCCTGCTCTGTCTCGACGTCACCCACTCGGCGGGCGCCGTTCCGATCGAAGCGCAGTATGCGGACTTCGTCGTATCCAGTTGCTATAAGTGGCTCATGTCCGTACACGGCGTAGGCATTCTGTATTGGAACCGTGAACGGGTACCCGAACTGAATCCGCCCTTTGTGGGCTGGCACACGCCGGCTTACCTGCCCGACTGGAATGATCCCTCCGCTTACATTCCGCGGGAGGATGCCAGCAGGTTCACGCCGGGTAACGAAACGTGGATCGGGGTATACATCCTGGACAACGCCCTCGATTGCCTGCTGGGAATCGGCATTGAGGAAATTGAGCGTCACGTGCTTCAGCTCAGCGGCCGGGTGTGGGATGGTCTGACGGAGACGGGCTGGGAGGTCATCACACCCAGGGCGCCGGAAGAACGAGCCGGAAACGTCTGTTTTACCGCCTCGGATGTCAATGCCGTCACGCAGGCGCTCGAAGAACAGAACGTGCTGATCTTCGGAGCTTACGGCGGCGTGGGCAGGGCCCGAGTGTCCACCCATTTCTACAATACGGACAAAGACGTGGACCGGTTCTTAGAGGTGATGAGAGACATCCCGGTGACCCGGCCGTCGGCCAGGCCCGGCAGAGACTTCAGCAAAGCGGCCGGGGTGGCCGGTAGCTGAGCCTGGGACTTCAGACAGCGACATTGCGGCCGACCAGGCGGTTGACTGCCATTCGTTTCCACTGGAAGTCCCCGATCAGGCTTGTTCGGCCCTTTGGTCACCTGGTTGATTCAGGTTTCCTCGTCAATTGTTTTACGCTCCCCCGACAACCAGTATACCCTTGACATTCGACCGGGTTTCGAGTAATTACGGGTGACTGCGAGAACCGGTCGTCCCGGTCGGTTTTCGCGATGCACTGAATGCTTGCAAAATGAACCGGTCAGCTTGGTTATTTACCCTCGCAACAGTGATAAAAGGCCCCATGGAATTCGAATTAAGCGAAGAACACAAGATGGTCGAGCGGATGGTGTACGACTTCGCTCGCAACGAGATCCTTCCGACCATCAGGGAACACGACCGCAATGGTACGTTTCCCCACGATCTGCTGCCTAAAATGGCGGCGCAGGGATTCATGGGCATCTGTCTTCCCGTTCGTTACGACGGGGCCGGTATGGACTTCATTTCCCTGGGGCTGCTTTCAGAGGGACTGGAGTGGGCCGACTCTTCCGTCAGGGAAACGATCGCGGTCCACCTGGGGCTGCACGCCCTGCCCATCTTCCAATGGGGTACCGATGAACAGAAAGATCGGTTCCTGCCTCCCCTGGCCACCGGTGAGCATATCGCCTGTTTCGGCCTGACCGAACCCGGCGCGGGTTCGGACGTGGCTGCCATGACCAGCCGGGCCAGGAAAGAGGGTGATACCTACCTGGTGAGCGGCGAGAAGATGTGGATCACGCTTTCAGACGTGGCCGACCGGTTCCTCGTATTCGCCAAAACGCGGCAGGAAGAGGGCACGCGGGGCATTACGGCCTTTATCCTGGAACGTGGCTGGAAGGGGCTGACCACCGGTACGATCAAGGGCAAATTAGGGGTGAGGGCCAGCAATACAGGCTGGATCAACATGGACGAGGTCCCCGTACCCGAATCCCACCGGCTTGGAGAAGAAGGTGAGGGATTCAAAATCGCCATGTCCTGCCTGGACAATGCCCGCTATACCGTTGCCGCCGGCGCGGTCGGTCTCATGAAGTACTGTCTCGAAGTTTCCGTGTCATATGCCCAGCAGCGCCGGACTTTCGGACAACCGATCGGCGACCATCAACTCGTGAAACAGATGATCGCCCAGATGAAGCAGCGCGTCGACCTCGGCGAACTGGCGGTGAGAAAGGTCGGCTGGCTCAAGAACCAGGGTAGACGCAACACCCGGGAGACGAGCATGGCCAAGTGGTTCTGCACCGAGTCGGCCTTCGCCACGGCCAGCGACGCGGTACAGGTGCACGGCGCCTATGGATACTCTGATGAATACGACGTCGAGCGCCACCTGCGCAACAGCAAGAGTGCGGTGATCTACGAGGGCACGTCACAGATCCATCAACTGATACAGGCGGATTACGTGTTCGGCAACCGGACAGACCGCCCACTCCGCTGCGAAATGCCCGCCTATGACCCGGATTACTGGCAGAATTGACCGGTTCGGGAGGTAATGGAAACTTGCATATCATCACCCTGGTGAAGCAAACGCCCGATACGGCCCAGTTGTCAGCCTCCATGAACGGCCTCAAGCTGTCCGCCGATGGCGGACCCCGTATCGTCAACCCATGGGATGAGTACACACTGGAAACCGCCATACAGGCGAGAGAGGCGGAAGGCGGTAGGGTGACTGCCCTGTGCATGGGGCCACCCGAAGCCGCTGACGCGTTGAAGACCGCCCTGGCGATGGGCGTGGACGAGGCCATCCTGGTATCTGATCCGGTCATGATGAACAGCGACAGCCTGACTTCCGCGCGCATCCTCGTCGCGGCGATCCGGAAGATCGGCGACTACGACCTTATCGTCGGCGGCAGGGCGGCGATTGACGGAAACACTGCCGCGACGGCGGTACAGGTTGCGGCCCTGCTGGATATACCGCTCATCTCCTATGTGGCGGATATCAGGCACCTGGACCCTTCAAGCCGGACCCTATCCGCGGTCCGACTGTTGGAAAAGGCCCGGGAAACGGTCGTCAGCAGGCTGCCGGCACTGATCACCGTCGTAAAGGAAATCAACGAACCCAGGTATCCCAGCCTCATCGGTATTCGCAAGGCGGCCAGGACCAACATTCCCGTATGGGGATGTTACGACCTGGGACTGGACGCGTCCCGCGTAGGCGCCGCGGCTTCCCTGGCAGGTTGGCAGTCGGAACTGCCTCCGTTGCGGGAACCGAATGTTGAAATGATCGACGGCGGTCCCAGGGATGCGGCCAGGACCCTCGTGGACCGATTGATTGATGAAAAAGTGATATAGGCAGAAACGGACCGGATGGCCAGAAACGTATTCGTGTGGATCGAGCAGGAGGACGGACAGGCTGACGCCATCGCGTGGCAGGCGATGGCGGCCGCGAGAAACGTCGCCTCGGATCTTTCTGGATCCCTGAACGCGATCGTTTTGGGCGCACGAGTCGGTGATATTGCGAAACAGGCCGTCGCGGCCGGTGCCGACAGGGTGTACACCGCGGAAGATCCGACGCTGGACCGTTATCGCGTGGAACCCTATGCGAAACTCCTGGCGCACATCTTGGAACACGAACCTCCCTCGGTTATCCTGATGGGGGCGAGTACGGCCGGCCTGGAGCTCTCGGCGTACGTAGCCGCCCTCACCGGAGCGGGCCTGGCACCGGACTGCACGGATCTTCGGATCGAAGGGGATCGGCTGGTCGCGGTCCGCCCGGCGCTGGTCGGCAACCTGGTATCGACCGTGACGTTCAATGAAACAGGACATCGGTTTATCTCGGTGCGGCGCAATATCTTCCAGCCGGCCGACCGGGATGAATCGCGGACCGGAGAGATTACCGAAGTGCCTGTATTTATGGTCGAGGAGGAGATCCCGACCAGCGTGGAGTCTGTCGAGACCGCGGACGGCAAAGTAAGCCTGACCGAAGCCAGCATCATCGTTTCCGGCGGCCGCGGCGTGGGCGGTCCGGAGGGGTTCCAGCCGGTACGTGAACTGGCGGACGCCTTGGGCGGCGCGCTCGGCGCCAGCCGGGCCGCGGTGGATGCCGGGTGGATACCCTACGCCCACCAGGTCGGCCAGACTGGAAAAACGGTACAACCCGATCTGTACATCGCCTGTGGTATTTCCGGTGCGATACAGCACCTTGCGGGCATGAAGAACGCCCGTGTGATCGTAGCGATCAACAAGGACGCCGATGTGCCGCTTTACAAGTACGCCCACTACGGCATCGCCGGCGACCTGTTCAGTTACCTGCCCGCCATCGTGGAAGAAGTGAAGGACCGACTGGGCCGATAACCCGGTTCACTCCCATCGCGTCTTCCCCTCGGCGGCACATCGAGATATCAAGTTCGTCGATGCTTTCTCCCTACGAAAAGATTCTCTTCGCGATCGTCACACTGGTCTCGCTTTACCTTGCATACGTCACCTTTCGGCGTATGACAGGGACGATCATGCGAGGCCAGGGGCACTTGTCCTGGGACGGTTTCCCCGGTCGGTTCATGACCGGAATCAAGGCCCTGGTCAGCCAGAACAACATGATCCGAAACCGGCCTTTCGTCTCCCTCATGCACACCCTGGTCGCCTGGGGTTTCATCATCTACATGGCAGTCAACCTGGTGGACGTGCTGAAAGGCATGGTACCCGGCTTTGTTTTTCTGGGTGAGAGCGATGCGGGCCGTGTGTACCGCCTGCTCGTCGATCTCATGACCACGGCCGTCCTGGTGGGGATGATCGCGTTGCTCACCCGCAGGTTCGTCCTGAAATCCCCCGCGCTTACGGTCGGACCACAGGTTAAGCTTCATCCCCGCGCAGTGGACGGCATCAGGAGAGACTCCCTGATCGTGGGTATATTCATCCTCGGCCACGTCGGTTTCAGGCTGCTGGGCGCTTCCTTCGAAATCGCGGTCCACGGTCCGGCGCCCTGGCAACCGGTCGCGGCGCTGACAGCCGGACTCTGGATGAACCTGGAACCATCTTACCTGACTTTCGGCCTCCACGTCTGCTGGTGGCTGGCCATCGGACTCGTACTGGCGTTCCTCCCCTGGTTCCCCTATTCGAAACACGCCCATCTCTTCATGGGCCCCTTTAACCTGATGACGTCCCCACGAAGGGAGAGTCCCGGTGCGCTGGACGCCCTTGATTTCGAAGACGAAACCATCGAGCAGTTCGGGGCGGGTCGCATCACCGACCTGAACCGCACCCACATAACGGACGCCTTCGCCTGCATCATGTGCAACCGGTGCCAGGACGCCTGCCCCGCCTACGCCACCGGCAAGGAGCTCTCACCAGCGGCCCTGGAAGTGAACAAGCGGTACCATCTGGGGGATCACATGAAATCCCTGGAAAAGGGAGGGGAGGACACGGAGCCCCTGCTGACCTACGCCATGAGCGAAAGCGCTCTTTGGGCGTGTACGACCTGCGGCGCCTGCGCGGAGGCGTGTCCGGTCGGCAACGAACCGATGTTCGATATCCTCGCGATGCGCCAGAACCAGGTTCTGATGGAGAGTGCATTTCCGAATGAATTGAAAAGCGCTTTCACCGGGATCGAACGGAACGGCAATCCCTGGCAGATGGCCGGCGACAGGATGGAATGGACCGAAACCCTGGACTTCACGGTGCCGACCGTAACGGATAACCCCGACTACGAGGTCCTGTACTGGGTCGGCTGCGCGGGCGCTTTCGATCCCGGGGCCAGGGATACGGCCCGGGCTATCGCTACCGTCCTGCACCGGGCCGGAGTTAATTTCGCCGTACTCGGAAATGACGAATCCTGTACGGGAGATCTGGCGCGCAGATCAGGAAACGAGTATCTTTTCAGTGTGGCCGCCGAAGGCAACATCGAAACTTTGAACGCCGGCGGGGCCGACAGGAAGAAAATCGTCACGGGATGTCCGCACTGCCTGCACACCTTGAAAAACGAATACGGCGCGATGGGCGGGCATTACCAGGTCGAGCACCATACCCAGCTTATCGAAGAACTCATCCGCGACGGGAGACTCGAGGTAAGCGGCGATGCGGGGACGCCGGCCACCTACCACGACCCGTGTTACCTGGGCCGCCAGGGCGGCGTGTACGATGCGCCCCGCGGTGCGCTGGACGCCGCGGGGCCTTCCCTCGTGGAGATGGCCAGGAATAAAGAAACCTCGTTCTGCTGCGGCGCGGGAGGCGCGCAGGTGTGGAAAGAGGAAGAGCCGGGAAGGGAATCCGTCAGCGACAATCGCTTCCGGGAAGCCAGGGACACCGGTGCGGATACCCTGGCCGTGGGCTGTCCCTTTTGCGCCAGGATGATGAACGACGCCAATAAACGGGCCGGCGAACCCATGCGGGTCCGGGATGTCGCCGAGATCGTTGCGGAATCCATTCAAGAAAAGCGGGGTACATGCCCATGACTACGGTAAATGAACGTATGGTGTTCCTGGATGGATCCCGGTTGATCATCGAAGCGATGGCGCGTGCGGGGGCGGGCGCTTACATCGGATACCCCATCACACCCGTCAACTGGCTCTTCGCGGGCGCCAAGCAGCGCATCCCCATCGCCCTCGAAGCCCCGGACGAGATCACGGCGCTGCAATGGTCCGCCGGTTTTTCCTCATCGGGCGTGTTTCCCGTCACAGCCTCCGCTTTCCCCGGGTTTGCCCTGATGATCGAATCGATCAACATGTCCTTCATGATGGAACTGCCCATGGTCATCATCCTGGCCCAGCGCCTGGGTCCGAGTACCGGATCGGCTACGACGGGCGGGCAGGGGGACCTGCTGCTGCTCAGGGGATGCATCTCCGGCGGATATCCGATTCCGGTGTTCTGTCCCTCAAACCTGAACGACTGCTGGGAACTGGCGGCGGCCAGCGTGCACACGGCGGTCAACCTCAGGACCCCGGTGGTTTTGCTGACCTCGAAAGAAATGGTCATGACCAATCAGAACATGGACATTTCCGGACTGAAGGAAGTGCAGCGCGCGGAACGCCACATGTACGATGGAAACGGGGAATACAAGACCTACGGGATCAATGGAAACCTGACCCCGCCCTTCCTGCCGATGGGCAATGACCTGCACCAGGTCCGACTGAATGCATCGACGCATGACATGGAAGGCATCACGCAGAAGAACAGTCCCGAGGCACTCGGCAATACCGAACGACTCAAGAACAAGATGGAAAGCAGTATCGATGACTACACCTATTACGAACACGATCGGGATGATCTCTCAGATACGGTCATCCTGACCTATGGAATCACTGCGGAAGCGTCCAGGGAGGCGGTCGGCCAGCTGAGAGAGAACGGTGAACCCGTCTCCCTCCTGGTCATGAAGACGCTGCTTCCAGTTCCTACCCGTATCTACGAACTACTTGCGGCGTACGAACACATCGTCGTCGTAGAGGAGAATATCGTCGGACTGCTGCGGGAGCTGCTATATGGCAACCGGCGGTATGACCGGATACACGGCGTCAACAAAATCGGCAACATGATCACCCCGCAGGAGATTGCGGAAGGAGTAAGGCAATGCAGGAAACCATCCTGAATGATCTGAAAATGCCCTACTGCCCGGGCTGTGGTCATACGGTCGCCAACAAGTCGATGAGCAAGGCCCTGGCGGACCTGGACGTACATCCGCTCGACGTCATCGTGGTGAGCGATATCGGCTGCACGGGACTCGTGGATCCCCTGCTGACCTGCCATACCATGCATGGTCTCCACGGACGGGCGGTCGCCCTGGCCATGGGCATCCGCATGGGCCTGGAGCATCCAGGCAAGAAGATCATCGCCCTGCAGGGCGACGGCGGCGCCACGATCGGGCTGCAGCATCTGCTCGAGGCGGCCAGACACAACCTGGACCTTACGCTCGTCGTGCAGAACAACATGGTCTACGGCATGACGGGCGGCCAGACCAGCGGATTGTCCTCCACCGAATTCAAAGAACCGGAACGTCCTGAGTCGGCCGTGCCGGGATACGACATCTGCGCACTGGCCCACAACGCCGGGGCGGCCTACACCGCCCGGACGTTTATTGGAAAAGATACGGCCGAACTTTGGAAGGAGGCCCTGTCCACACCGGGATTCTCTCTCATAGAAATCGTCGAGATGTGCCCGGCATACGGCATGAGAAAGGTCCAGGAACTCCACGACATGTCGGACTACGAAAGCGTGGTCACGAGAAACCGACGCCCGGTGTCGCATCCGCATCGCGTGACGGGTAGATCCCTCCTGAAGGGGTTGAAACCGATCGAACACACCTGCGAAGCACCCCTGGACGGCCGTCTGGAAATCATCGTCGCGGGTTCGGCCGGGGAGGCCATCCAGTCCGCTGGAGACCTGCTTTCCACGGCGGGCATCGCGGCGGGCCTTTCGGCGACCAAAAAAGGCGATTATCCCATTACGATCGGCACGGGGTTCTCCGTGGCCGAGGTCATCCTTTCCAGGCAGCCCATACACTACACCGGAATCGACTGTCCCGACATCATGATCGTCATCTCACAGGATGGGCTTGACAAGGTGAAATCCCGCATCGGAGAACATACCCTGATCATAGCGGACACGAAACTCGGTCTCACCGGACTGCCCAACCTGGTAACCCGGGACTTCAGGAAGACGGGCGGATTGAAGGGCGCCGCCCTGGCCGCCATCGCGTACTGGCTCCAGGATAATGGATTCCTACCCATCGAAGCCCTCATCGAAGCCGCAAGCCGCCACAAACACGGCGACAAGATGAAGATCATCATCGACAAAGCCGTGGCCGCGTGACGGTTGTCCGATCTACCCAGAATACCGGTATACCTCCGCCACCACATGGATCATTACCTGACCGAATGGCTGCACGAACAGCGCGTCAAGCCCTACGCCATCCCCGAACCCATGGAGGTCGTGTGGCAGGAGCGCCAGTCTTCCTGATGCATAAGTCGTACGCTGTCCATACCCTTCGATCACGCACCTCGATACCGACGCGAGACCGGCTTGGCTGATCCATCCCTCCATACATCCCCACAGGAGTCCACCCCTGCGTCCGTAGTTACGGTACGTTCCCTGGCAACGGGTCTTGTCCTCGCGATCATTCTCAATATCTGGGTAACATACGGGACCTACATCCTGCACACCTCCCGCATGTCGGTGTCCCACCTGCCCATCTCCGCCCTCGCCCTGTTCCTTTTCGTCACTTTCTTGTACAATCCGGTCGCCCGCGGTATCTCAAAACGCGCCGCCTTTACCGGACGGGAACTGGCGCTGATATTCTGCATCCTGCTCATTTCGAGCCTGATTCCCGGCAAGGCCTTCGTATCGTATTTTCTGACCATCATCTCGACACCCTTCTACTTTGCCCAGCCGGAAAACCAGTGGGCGGATCTCTTCTTTCCCTTTCTCCCCGAATGGCTCGTGGCGAGCAACCAGAACAACGCCATGGGCTGGTTTTACGAAGGACTGCCGCCCGGAGGGAGCGTGCCCTGGTCCCCGTGGATCATACCCGTCACCTGGTGGATGAGCTTTTTCATTGCCGTTTTCGTTGTCGGAGCCTGCATCGCGGCCATATTCAGAAAGCAATGGGTAGAGTACGAACGATTGACATTCCCCCTCGTCCAGGTCCCGCTGGAACTCATAGCCGGCGACCAAACCGCTGGACGCTGGCCGAAACTGGTCTACGACCGGCTCTTCCAGATCGGATTCGTTCTCGCGCTGGCCATCGCGCTCTGGAATATCGTGTCCTTCGCCCACATCGTTCCGCAGTTGCCCGTCGGTACTTTCTTCGAAACCCCACTACAGTTGAGCCCGCTATTCCCCTCCATCCCGCTCCGAATCAGCCCCTACATGCTCAGTTTCGCCTATTTCATCAACGTCGATATCCTGCTGAGCATCTGGGTCTTCTTCATGCTGGGTCTCCTTGAAATCGGTGCGCTAAGCTACATCGGGCTCAACATGGCAGGTAGCGGCCCCGGAGGCACCGGCGGCGTCAACGCGCAATTTTTCGGCGGATTTCTCGTTTACGTGGGGTATAGTCTCTGGACCGCGCGCCGGCACCTTCTCGCGGTGGTTAGAAAGGCAACGGGACGGGACGACAGCCTGGATGATTCGAAAGAACTGGTATCCTACAGGATGGCCGTGGCGGGGGTTCTGGTTGGAACGGCCTTCATTTGCGCGTGGCTGTACCAGTCCGGGATATCGCTTCCCGTAATGGCCGTGTTTCTGGGCTTTTTGTTCGTACTTTACTTCGGCACGACAAAGGTGATCGCCGAAACGGGCGTGGTGTTTCTGGATCTGCCCGTGAACGCGCACCAGATCACGGTGCTGTCCCTGGGCTCCGGGAACGTATCAAGGCAAAGTCTGACGTCACTGGGGCTGACGAGCGCTTTCGCAAGGAACTGGCGCGGCCTGGGTATGGGTTCGATCGTAATGGCCGATCGGCTGACCGACGGATTCTGGCCGCGGAAGAAGGGGTTGCTGCTCGTACTCGCGGCCACTTTCCTGGTCAGCATGGTCACGGCCGTGGCCTACACAATCGATGCGGGCTATACTACGGGCGCCTACAATTTCGGCGGTGGTGCCTTCAGCAATCTCAATATTTTCTACTACGAAGAAATCGTCATCTGGATGAAGAACCCACTGTCCCTGGGGCAGAACGAACCCTGGTTCATGGCGATCGGCGCGGTGGTATTCCTGGTCCTGCTGAAATTGAGACACTGGCTGATCTGGTGGCCCCTCGCCCCGGTCGGCTTTGCCATTTGCTTCGCCAGCAATATACGAGATTCGATCCTGTCCGTCTTTCTCGCCTGGCTCGTCAAGTTCATCCTGCTGAAGGTCGGTACGAAGGCCTACCGCACGGGCCAGCGGTTTTTCCTCGGTGTATTGATCGGATACACGACCGGCATCGTGCTGTCATTTATCGTGGACGCTCTGTTCTATCCCGGCCAGGGGCACATGATGCACGACTGGTAGTTGGAGTAAAGACTCCTACCGTACGGTCAGAAACGCCATTGGGTGGGCGACGACTGAAACCCATCCGCTAGAACGTGCTCTTTTTGGTCGTCACCGGACACCACCGCGAGGCTTGCAACCAGTGCAGCAGCGTGCGCAGCGCTTCCGGCGTGCCGATCTGTTCGAGGGCAACGGCGGCATGGCCCTGTACGTACCTGTTTTCATCGTAGCACGCGTCCGCGAGAACTTGAATGGCCGCCTGAGCCTCGTCCTCGAATCGGGCCAGCGCATAGGCGGTTCTGGATCGCACCTGCTCATCCTCGTCCTTCATCAAACCGATCAGCGCGGGAACGGCCGAATCCGCTGCCAGCTTGATCTGGCCCAGGGCATCGGCCACGTTCTGGCGGACAAAAGGCGATGTGTCGTCTGAAAGACCCGCCAGGTGCTCTGCTACCGATGGGCTGTGGTGCCGGATGTCTCCAAGGGCGTAAACCACGTATCCTCGGACGCGGTCGTTTCCGTGTCCGAGCAGGGAGATCAGCGGTTCGATGGCTGCAGTGCCCAGCGCGCTGAGCCCGTAGCACGCTTCAAGCCGGACCTCGTCCCGTTCGTGTTGAAGTGCTTTGAGGAGATGCGGAAGCGAGGATTCTCCGCACTCCGCCAAGGTATAGGCCGCGTGCAGACGCTTCTGTTCGAGTTCATGGGTCAGGTCTCCGGCGAGCGCCTCGACGTGTTCCTCGCCTCCCTGCCTGCTCCCGGCCGACCCGTTTCCGGCAAGCCAGTGCCACATGTTCCTCCACATGGCGCTGCGGGGATGGTCCGACAGGTCGCCGAGGTCGATATCGTCGCGTTGCCTGTTCCAGTAGGGGCGGTCCGGCTCCGTTATCCTCGTAAACTGGAACTTCATCATGTAACGGACCTTATCCGTTTCGTTCGGAAACGCCCGGTGCCAGAGATCGAAGTGTATGATGGTAATGGTTCCCGCCTTGCCGCTTGCGGGAAATCCATCGGGGACTGACCCGTTCTCGCCGACTGTCTCTTCGCTAGACTCGAAGTAGTGGCTGCCCGGTATTACCCCCGTCGGGCCGATTTCCAGCGGGGTGTCCTGGGGATAGTACATGGCCATGATCCAGCGCGGATGGTGATCCCGCACCTTGGTGTAACCCCAGTAGCTGTCCTTGTGCCAGTTGCCTCCCCGGCTGTGGGGTGGATTCACGTGCGGGTGGCGGTGGGCATGCATGACGTAATCCGGTCCGAGAAGGCTCGTCAGTGCGCCTTGAACCGAGGGATCGTCGTAGACCTGTTGGATCTCGGGCACACGAGGCAACAGGTTGTTTCCCGGATTGCCGTCTTCGTCGATGATCGCCTTCGTTTTCGTGTAAATGTCATCGTGCAGCGCGACCGGCTGATCCACGTTGATCACGTGATAGCCGTTTACGATAAAGTCGCGCATGGCGTCATCGTCGAAAAGGTAGGATCTGTCCACCATGAGTCACCGCTCCTTTTTTGCATAGCGGCCGGCCATGACAGTCGTCATGAAAAGCCTTCTGCGGTTCGTTCGAAACTCGATTACGACCTGATTTCACCTTTCATTCATCGGTGAAGCAGACCGCCATATCTTGCAGAAACGCTTGAGGTTCTACTATTTTAAAACGGTTATAAATACATTGCCGGGAAGCGGGCTTCCCCGTGTGCAGATCGTCTACGCCAGGGCGGGGAAGACGTTCCAGGCTTTCCTTGATGATGTCCGCGGCGGACTCTGAAGCCTGGACTTCCACGTCCGCTTCCGGACTGTCGTAATACCATACGGATTTCAACCTGCTGCTCAGTAGCCTGCGGGCGTAATCCTTAAGCGGCCTATCCACTTCGTCCGGCAGGAATGAAGCTGGCCAGAATACCCGGTTGACCTGGTGCCGATAGACGGCGTCGAGCATACTCACCGGCGTTGACGGGCAGAGATGCCAGTTGGTCTCCGGCCAGACGTCCAGCCATCCCCAGGGTCCTCCCCATTCTTCCACGGTCAGGTTGAAATCCCCGTTTCGTGTGTGGATGCTCGACCCCTGTCCACCTATGAAGACCAGGTGTTGGGGATAATTAAAAAAAGGTTTCGCTTTAGATCGTAGGCAATCATAGAACCCGGTCGCCAGGCCCAGGACAGCGGCAGCCGCCCCGAAAATACCGTCTTCCAGCCGGGGTGAAATCAGTCCCACGCGATCCTGGGGATGGTAATCGGGATACGCGTCGGCAAACGACAGGATGTCAGATTCCGAACCGGATAGCCGGCGATATACGAAGTCCGATTGCGCTATGCGTTCGCTGGTATGCATAACGGCACTTGTAACCAGGGTTAATGATCGTTACTGGTTTCACTGCGTAAACTGCCCGGTACGCAGGACAGGCGTCAAGCGAAATATGACCGATTTCAGGCGGTATGCACCAGTGTTTCCGGCTGCGCATCCAGCTTCATTTCGACCATCTCGATTCCGGATTCTTCCACCAGCCAGTTATACACTTCTTCAACGGATTTCGTGTAGGCGTATTGTTCGGCATAAACAACCCGCCGGATACCCGCCTGTATGGACTTTTTCAAACAACCCAGGCAGGGTTTGTTGGTCGTGTAAATCGTCGCGCCGCTTGTCGACGAGCCGTGCCGGGCAGCAAAAACGATCGCGTTCTCCTCGGCGTGTATACAGATACATTCGTCCAGGTTCGCTCCCGAAGGCCCGTCCGAATTGCATCGTTTGCATCCGCCGTCGAAGCAGTTGGGTATGCCCATGGGCGTGCCGTTGTAGCCCGTGCTGGTAATGATCTTGTCGTTCACGATAACGGCGCCGATCTGTCGGCGAACGCAGTTGGAACGCGCGGAAACCGCGTAAGCGATGCGAAGGAAGTATTCGTCCCAGGAAATCCTATCCATTAACTGCTCCTTATATGTCTTCTACGACTAACGCCGCGTTGAACCGGCAAGGCGACTCCGTCCAAAGGGGCCGCCTGGTCGCCCGAGGGCTAAGACGGCTTATTCTCCGCGAGGGAACCTTTAAGAAACCTTCTGTAGTACGAATGGATCAAGAACGTCACCGGAAGGGCGATGAGCAGCCCGAGGATGCCGAGCAGTTTGCCCCAGATGGACAGGGACAGGAGTATCACGGCCGGGTTGAACCCGGTTACCTTACCCATGATCCTGGGTACAAGCACGGCGTCCTGAATGATCTGTACCACGGCGAACACGGCAAGTACGAGAACGAGCATAACCCAAATACTTTCACCCGCACCCAGAGATGCCGTGAGTGAGAGCAACACAGCCGGGATAATCCCCACGACCTGCAGGTAGGGAACCATGTTGAGCAGACCGAGGAAAAGACCCAGCAGTATCCCCATGGGCAGTCCGATCAACCAGAAGCCCAGCGCGAAGAGTAGTCCCACGATGAAGGCGATCAGGGCCTGGGCGCGGAAATAGACGCGCATGGCCGTCGTAAAATCCGACACCACCTCCAGCACCACCTGCTTGTACTGTTCGGGGATCAGATCTTTCCATCCCTCGGATATCTCGTCGAAGTCCAGAAGAATGAAAACCAGGTAAAGCAGGATGATGACTATGCCCGCAAGACCGATCACGAAGCTGATGGTTCCTGAAAACACGCCCCACACGCCGGGTAGGACCTGCTGAAAGAAAACCCTGATGTTCTCGAAGTTCAGCAGTTGAACGAGTTCTTCGATCCTGACCAGATCGGCGATATACATCCTGATTTCCGCGGGCAGGTAGGCCTGCAGCCTCGCCTGCAACTGATCCGCATTCACCAGTCCCGAAAGCAAAGTGCGCATCTGTGCGATTTCGGCCACGATCATGGGAATCAGGATGGACAGGAACAGGGCCACGGCGCCGAGAATGATCGTCAGGCTCAGCAGCACGGAAACGATTCTGGCCTTTACAGGCAGTTTTCGCTGTAACCAGGAAGTCAGCGGGTTGATCAGGTAGGCGAGCAACAGCGCGACCGCAAATGGAATGAGTACGTCGCTCAGATAGGCGATGAGGGTGATCAAAAGCCAGATCACCGCCACCACGATGGCGATACGAATCACGCGGTCGAAGGTAATGGGATTGTCGGACAGCATGGACATGACCCGGAACTTGTCTCTGATCGTAGAATAACCGCAGTTTATCAAGTAGGCACCAGGATAGTCGATGTCAAGCAAATACGGGTAGAAGGACTATCTCTTGACCTCGCATCGGAACAGGTTCTATATTGACCTCTTATCGACACTTCATACGGTCCAAAGTGCAACCTGTCAAAGGGGTTTCCATTGCGCGGAATCGTTCCAGTCTTTTTACTCGCCCTTGCGGTACTGCTGGCGGCCGGACCAATCCTTGCCCAGTACACGAACTCGATCGGTGTCGTCCTTCCACCGGATGCGGCGCCGCTGGACCAGCAGGTCTTCCGCGTGATGAGTCCCGAACCGCGCAGCCTCGACATCCAGATCAATCTCTACGACGGCGAATCCACCCTGCTCCCTTTCGAAACACTGCTCATCAGGGACGAGTTGTGGCAACCCATGCCGGCCGCGGCCACCCATTACGACGTCTCCGATGACGCCATGGAATGGACATTTCATCTGCGTCCCGGCGCCAAGTGGAACGACGGAAGGCCCGTAACCGCCCACGATTTCGTGTACTCGTTCAGACGGATGCTCGATCCCGCCAACGCCAATCCCTATGCCTTCTTTTATTATGACATCAAGAACGCAAAGGCCATCAGCCTGGGAGAAGTCACCGACCTGGAACAACTCGGCGTCCGGGCCGTGGACGATCTTACGCTCCAGGTGGTCATGGAGCGCAGTGCGCCTCATTTCCCCCACGTGGTATCCTTCGGCCTGGCCTACCCTACTCCACGCTGGGCCGTAGAAAAACACGGACGGAAATGGACCCAGGTCGAGAACATCGTGTCGAACTCCGGCTTCAGGATGTCCGAATGGGTGACCGGAAGCCATATGACCTTCGTCCCCGATCCCATGTACAACGGACCCCACAAGCCTCTGCTGGAAAAAGTAATCCATCCCTTCCGGTACGCGGCGGCGCAGACCGTCCTGGCCTACGAGAACGACGAGGTAGACGTGGAATCGGTCGATATCAACGACATGGACCGTATCGAACGCCATCCCGTACTCAGCCGGGAACTCGTGAAAACTCCAGGAAGAACGACCTGGTACCTGTTCTTCAAGATGGCCGATCCGCCCTTCAACGACATCCGTGTACGCGAGGCCTTCGCCAGGGCGGTGGACCGGGACGCCATTTGCCGGGTGGTCCTGAGAGGCGCGGCGGCGCCGGCCTATTCCATGATGCCGCCGGACTTCAAGGAATACAACGGCGAAGCCATGAAAACCTACCAGGCTTTCGACCCGCAACGGGCGAAGGAGTTGATGAGGGAGGCCGGCTATCCAAACGGGCGGGGTTTTCCAAGGCAGGAAATGTGGATTCGCGCACCGACGCCTTCCATGAAAATGGCGGGCGTGGCCATTCAAAGCATGTTGTTGGAACACCTGGGGATCCACGTCACCATACAGACCCTCGACAGATCAGCCTACATGAACAAGCTGTACAACTGGGAAATGGATTTCGGTTTTATTCGCTTCGTCGCCGACTACGTGGATCCCCGCAACATGCTCGACATGACATGGCACTCGCAACCGAAGGGCGCAGGGCGGCACGACTGGGCGAACCCCGAATTCGACAGGCTGGTGGAAAGGGCGGGCTCGGAGTTGAACCCGGCGAACCGCACCGGGCTTTACAGGCAGGCGGAAGAGATTCTCGTTTCCGAATACGCCGCCGCCTTTGTATTCCATCCCCTCACGCTTCAGTTACGCAAGTCGAATCTCAAGGGATACAGCCAGTATGGCGACGATATCGTGGGCGCTTTCATGTATTCCCGGCTTTACAAGAGCAGGGAGTAGCAATCCGGTCAGGCATCCTGGACCGGGCACACTACCGACATGACGCCAGGCTCCGACGTGATCTCCGCAGGTGTCTCACCCACGGGTTCGCCGTCGGCGAACAGGACCACCGGCTCTTCCGTTTCCAGTTTCAGTCTGCCCGTCCTGTACGAAAAGATGCTCGGGTGGTTCAGATGTCCGCCCCAGTAAACCCTCGGAAACACGCGCAGGATGCGGCCCGCACTCATCATGCGCACCAGGCAGATATCGAGTTCTCCGTCTGTCGGACTGGCGTTCGGCACGATCTTTATCCCGCCGCCGTAAGTGGAGGTGTTCCCGGTAGCCGCGAGCAAAACCGTCTGGTTGATGGTGCCAAAATCACCGCTCATGCGTAAACCCACGCCTCGATAGATGCGCAACATGCGCACCAATCCCCAGAGATAGGCCGTCATACCCTTGAAAGGTACCGCGCCGTCATAAACCAGCCTGGCCACTTCCGAATCGAATCCCAGTGTCGCGACCGTCGCGAAATACCGACCGTTCACCTTTCCCAGGTCGTAGGACTTCCTATGGTCCTGCAGAAGGATGTCCGCCGCCTTATCCGGGATAGGCGGTATCCGCACCGCCCGGGCGAAATCGTTGCCGCGGCCGCAGGGGAGGATACCGAGGGCGACGCTCGTACCCGCCAGCGCGTTCACGACTTCGTGCACGGTGCCGTCGCCTCCGCAGGCGGCGACGCAGGAATACCCGGATTCCGCGGCATCCGACGCGATGGCCTCCGCCTCGCCTCGAACCCTGGTAGAACGGATTTCGACCGGCACGTTATTCGCTGTCAACAACTCCTTCGCGCGCTCCGCAAAGTGCAGGCCGCGTCCGTTTCCAGATTTCGGATTCACAACAATGAGCAGTTTTCCGGTCATACCCTTCCTCTCACGTATCTCGCAGATGCATGGTATCACGAAAAGGGTGGCCCGATGTTGCAGGCCCTGCGTATCGCGGCTGACCTCTGAGCGATCAACTTGACAGGGGCAACGCTGGAATCTAAGATAGTGGTCCGGACGGTTGCCGCCAAATAGGACGCCGATCCGGTTTTGCCCAAGGCTTAATGTAAAACACGGCGCCCGGGACCCTTCCATGTTCGACTACAAAAACCTCTTCGATATGACGGACCGAAACGCGCTGGTCGTCGGCGCCGGCAGCGGTATCGGCCGGTGCTCGGCCATGTGCCTGGCTCAGTTCGGCGCACACGTGGTCTGCGCCGACTTAAAGGAGGAAGCGGCGGCATCCGTCGCAGGCGAGATCCGCGCGGACCGTGGCTCTGCGGAGGCCGTACAACTCGATATGCGCCATACCGACCAGATCCAGGGGATTCTTGACCGGATCAGCTCTCCCGACGTGCTAGTCAGCACGCCGGGCGTCAACATACGAAAACCGCTCATTGAATACACCGACGAAGAATACGACCGGGTCGTCGATCTCAACCTGAAGGGAACCTTCCGCCTGTTGCGCGCAGTCGCCCTGTCCATGACCGAAAACCATGGGGGCAGCATTATCGTTTTTTCGAGCATCAGGTCCCTGGTGGTGGAACCGGGACAGGGCGTCTACGCCGCGACCAAATCCGGCATAGTCCTCATGATACGCGCACTGGCCGCCGAACTCGCCGACAAGGGGATTCGGGCCAACGCCATAGCTCCCGGCGTCTTAGACACGCCGCTGACCGCCCAGATCAAACGGTTTCCGGACTGGTACGGGGCTTACGCGGACAAGACCATGCTCCGGCGATGGGCCAGGCCGGAAGAAATCGCGGGAGCCGTACTCTACCTGGCATCTGAAGCCAGTTCCTACACGACCGGTTCCGTCATGTTCGTTGACGGCGGATGGACGGCGGCGGACGGTCGTTTCGACCCTCCCGCGGGATAAACCAGAGTCCGGCACTCCCAACCTCCTTAGACCCTTTCCTCTGCGACCCGATGCCATTTCTGAACATCCTGATCGATATCATCGCGCCGATCTTCGTCCTCATCTCCCTCGGGTACGCGTTTCAGAAAAAATGGCATTTCGATCTGCAGGCATTGACTAGGATACTGCTGTACCTGGTTATGCCCGCCACGCTCGTCGTTTCCCTGACCCAGTCCGAACTTTCCGCCGATTTCGTGTGGGACACCAGCGTATTCTGCCTGCTCATGCTGCTGGCGCTATACGTGCTGAGCGTGGCCGCTTCACTGTTGATGGGATACCGGAAGGACATGAAACAGGCCTTCAGCCTTTCCGTCATGTACTACAACAGCGGCAACTACGGCTTTCCGGCAAGCGATCTGGCCTTTCCGGCGCTCGGCCTGGCCGTCCAGTCCATCATCCTCTCCGTCCAAAATTTCCTCGTGTTTACCCTGGGCCTGTTCATCGTGTCGGCCGGACACACTTCGGCACGAAAAGCGCTCCTTCAAACCTTTAAGATGCCCTTCGTATACGCGCTGGTCCTGGCGTTCGCGATCCGGAATTACGGGCTGCAACTGCCTGCCTTTATCTGGCTTCCCCTGGAGTACCTGGCCGAGGCCCTCGTTCCCATGGCCCTGGTTACCCTTGGCATGCAGCTGGCCCGGACACGCATTACCCAGGCCTGGCAGGCCAGCCTGGCGTCCCTGGCATGCCGCCTGATGATTTCTCCCCTCATCGGATACGGACTCGTTCTCCTGCTGGACATAGATCCGAGGATCGCCCCTATCCTGGTGGTATCTACCAGTTATCCCACCGCGATCAACACGGTATTGATCGCGATGGAATTTGGCAGCAGGGAAGACTTCGCGGCCAATGCCGTGTTCCTTTCCACCGTGTGCAGTGTCATCACGGTAGGAGTGGTGATTTACCTGGTCAGGTGAACCCCGGGCGGCCCGCCCGGGGTTACATGGCGCCTTAAACGTACCCCTCCCGGTCACCGTAGACCCGGGCGCCCTTGATGGCGGTGGCGAAAGCAGCCAGCGGTTTATCAGACCCGGGGTAGCGGTCGTCGTGCGACTTTCCGTTCTCGAGCTTGAGCACACCACGGGGACACACGGCTGAACAAACGCCGCAACCCACGCAGGAAGACCTGACGATGTTCTCGCCGCGCTCCGCGTAAGCCCTTACGTCGATGCCCATTTCGCAATAGGTGGTGCAGTTGCCGCAGGACATGCACTGGCCGCCGTTCGTCGTGATGCGGAACCGGGAGAAAAAGCGCTGGATTATGCCCAGCACCGCGGCCATTGGGCATCCGAAACGGCACCAGACCCGGTTGCCGAGGACGGGATAGAACCCCACGCCGATCACCCCTGCGAACACCGCGCCGATATAGAAGCCGTACCACTGTTTCAGCGGAGCGGAATAGGCGCTCAGCGCGCCCTGTGACGTACTGCTCACCCAGAGCACGGCGGTCGTCAGTATGACCAGCAGCAACACGGCATAGATGGTGGCGCGCTCGATTTTCCACGAGACAGTCGACTTCGGCGTCAAATGGCGCCAGGGATCGCCCAGAGTTTCGGCGAGGCCGCCGCAGCCGCATACCCATGAGCAGTACCACCGCTTGCCGTAGAAATAGGTCAGTACCGGCGTGGCTATGAAAGTGCAGGCCGCACCCCAGATAACCATGAACGAACCAAGCACGCCCGGGCTGTTGACGAGATAGTCCACGGTCCCCGGGAACAGGTAGTCGTACTTGAGCGGCCAGAAATAGCTGAAATAGAACTCGGGTTCGTTGAGCGCCCGGAGAAACTGGGGCAGGACAAAGGCCAGGACGAGCTGAAAGAACATCACCGAGATGGTCCGGATGATGTGGTAGCGGTTATGGCGGTACCGCATTAACATGCGAAATCCGAAGAGCACCACGGCCATGGTGTAGAGAAACCCGTAGAGAAACCATTGGTTGGCGGGCTGACCCGCCAGGGCCAGCGATAGCGGCTCAACGAGCGTAATCGCGCGCCCGAGGTACTCCGGCCACCAGTAGAGCACCACATAAAACCCGGTAAACGCTATGCCCAACGCCCATGCGATGGCGCCCCGGTGCGTGGTATTGCCGAACATGATGCCGTCGTGCTTAATGCCGGGCACCGTGTCCTTGTAGGCGAACCAGGAGTAACCGATCGTCCCGGCCGACACCAGTCCGAAGGACAGTAGAAAGGGGGTCCAGGCGCCGGAGAGTGGGGTACCGAGCAGTGAAACGACGAGCACAAGTAAACCCAGTCCAACCACTCCTGCGGATATCACGAGGCCGGGGTTTTTGGGCGCCTCGGCAATGGACGGCGGCTCGCCGAACCCGTCGGCCTCCTCATCGTAGAAGTAGGAAATGGTATCGGGGTCTATCAGCGGCGTTGCAGCGGGCGATGTGCTCATGCGAGTTGCTCCTTTAACGAGCGAACGATCTCCGTCTCGTGCCGGACAAAGAACTCCGGATCGAAGTTGGCTTCTTCGAGGTGATCGAGCACGTACTGTACGCTACGCTTCTCGGAGATCCATCGTTCGCACACCTCGTGGCGAGCGCGTATCCCCATGAAATTGAAGGCCTTGATGCAACCGTCGGCGCTGACGATGCGGACGGCGTGCCGGTGGGATGAATGTTCCCAGAAAATGTGGTGCTCACCGGGCTGGGGCGTACTGAGTATCATGCCGTATGTCTGGTACTCCAGGTCGAAAAACTTGGCGGAATTAAACCAGATTCCCGGGTCGTATTCCTTTTCTTCGCCCGCCAGGACCTCGCCCGCGGCAAGCCCCTGTTTCTTACCCGTGTACCATACCTGCTGAATCAGGTTGCGTCCCCCGTTTCGACTGACAATCTCCGCACAATCCCCTGCGGCGTAGATATCGGGTATATTGGTGCGGAAACACGAGTCGACCAGGACGCCCCGCCCCGTTTCAATGGGGGTCGTTTTCACCAGGTCCGTGTTGGGAGATACGCCCGGCGTCAGTCCGACCAGCTGGCAGTCAATCCGCTCGTCAAACTCGGTGATGACCGCCTCGACCCGGCCTGTGCCGTCGTCCACGATTTCCTTGAGATTCGTCTCCGTGATCAGACCGATGCCCTGCTCCTCGATCAACCGGTTGATCATGCCCGACTCTTCTATGGGCAGGATGTTGCACCAGTAAGACGCTTCGCGTATGAGGAAGGTGACGTCGATATGCCGGGAATGCAGCATTTCGGCCAGTTCGATGCCGATCAACCCGCCGCCGACGATTACGGCCCGCTTTGCCCGTTCCACGTTCCTGTACAACTGCCGCAGGTCCTTCAGGTTGTACAGGCCCTGTACACCCTCGAGATCCTGCCCGGGCCAGCCGAACTTGTTCGACTTGGCGCCGGTGGCTATCAGCAGCCGGTCATAGGGCAGTGGACCGTTCCCGTGCAACACCAGATGTTTGTTATCGATATCAATGCCGGTGACCCAGTCCCTTAACAGGTCGAGCCGATAGTCGCGCCAGAAGCGGTCTTCAAAGGGCTTCGTCGCCTCGTAGGACATGTGCCCCATGAAAATGTACATCAGGGCGGGACGGGAGTAGTGGTAGGCCGATTCACCCGAAACCAGCGTAATCTTCCAGTCCGGCTGAAGCTGCCTGAGCCGCGTGGCGGCCGTTACGCCAGTTACGCCGTTTCCAATGATCACCGCATGCAATGGTCCACCTCCTGTAGCGATCCAAAAAACGACTGTGTTCGGCGAACCTGCCTCTGTCAGACCGTTCGCCCGTAAAACAGCTTCTGCACCTCGGGGCTGTTGTAGACGTCCGGCTGGTCCTTGAAACAGAACGCGGCCACATACCGGGTGACTTTTCCCTTTACCCTGGTAACCTGGTGCATGGAATGATAGCCTACGAAGAGAATCAATGTACCGGGCTCTACCTTGAGCGTGCGTATATCGGGATATCGGCCGCGTAACACCCGGTCCACGATTTCATAGCTGCCACGGTCTTCCGGCCGGACGTTCGGGGCGTACTCGAAAGCGCCGCCCTCTTCGGGCGCCTGCAGCATCAGGGTTGTCGTAACTTCGGCTTCGTCGAAATGCCAGCCATGGTTCTGGCCCTGATGCATGACGTTGACGGTCACAGCCGCGAGCGGGTCGGCCATCCTGTAGTAGTGCTTTTTGTTCAGCACGTCGGCGATGAAGGACAACAGTGGATCCCAGGTATACAACCGGTGCAGACCGTCCGCGGGGCGGATCTGGTCGAAGGCGATTGAATCCAGAATCGTGGTCTGTGGCCGCCTGCGCGGGTGATCCGCCGGGTATCTGTCGTCGTTCTCCTCCATATAGACATTGTGGGTGTCCCTGCAGGAATAGGCATCGTGAGCGATCCGGTCCGCCTCCGTCACCATGCGTGCCGTAGCTTCTTCCGTGGTGAAGCCATGAAGCAGGCAGGCGCTCTGTTTTGCGAGATCGTCCCGGCACCGTTTAACCAAGGCACTGTACTCGACCGATTCCGGTCTGTGCAGCGGGTATTGCTCATTATTGATCAGATCCAGGGCCATATCGTTCACCGTGCGTTACCCTTTCGTTGTTCCAGTCCATTCTTGACTTGCCCGTGCTGACTTAGTACCATGGTCGTTCGCTTTCTGCTTCCGAACTCGCGTCCGTTCGAAACTCGGTCCCGGCCGCGACTACCCACCAGGACGAACTCTACCCTCAATATATGGCAATTCCGACTGATCAAAAAGAAAAGACTGGCCTGGTCCGGCAACTACGTCTTTTCGATACAACGATGATCGTCGTCGGCATCGTTATCGGTTCGGGGATTTTCCTCACGACCGGCCTGATGGCCAGGGGCATACCTTCCGCGTCTCTCATTCTCCTCGCCTGGCTGTTCGGCGGTCTGCACGCGCTTTCCGGCGCGTTGGCCTACGCTGAACTCGGGGCGTCCATGCCCCGGGCCGGGGGCCAGTACGTGTACCTGAGAGAAGCCTACGGTCCGTTTTGCGGGTTCCTGTTCGGCTGGGTGTCCTTCATGATGTACCTGACCGGCATCATCGCCGCTTTAGGCGTGGGATTCGCCGAATACGTCGGATACTTCATCCCTTCCCTCGGCATGGCCAACGTTTTCTTTGAAACCGAGGTCCCCCTTCCCGGCTGGAGCTTCCACTACTCCCTTTCCACCGGACACCTCACCGCACTTGTCCTGATCGTGTTTCTCACGATGGTCAACTACCGCGGAGTCATATTCAGCAAGTACATCACCAACGTATCCTCTGTGATCAAGATCGCCGCGCTCGGACTCTTCATCCTGTTCGGACTGTGGGGTGAGAATCCGCAACCCATCGATTTCCGGATCAACGCGCAGGATATCGACTTCGGGCAACTGGTTATAGCCTTCGGCGTCGCTCTGATCGCGGTATCCTGGGCTTTTGCCGGCTGGGAGGAGGTTTCCTTCGTTGCCGGCGAGGTGAAGGAGCCGTCACGGAACCTGCCCCGCGCCTTGATCCTGGGCACCGCGAGTGTCACCGTGCTCTATCTGCTGGTGAATTACATTTACCTGAAAGCGCTGCCTGTCGGAGAGATGGCCGGGGTCGTACGGGTCGGTGAAGCGGCGGCCAATGTCCTCTTTGGAGAAACAGGCGCCGTGTTGCTTTCCACCGCGGTCGTCATAGCTATCGTCGGCGCGCTGAACGGCAGCGTGCTGGTGGGTCCCCGCGTCTATTTCGCCATGGCGCGGGACGGATTGTTTTTCAAAAGAGCCGCTGAAGTACATCCCAAGTACCGCACACCGGGACAAGCGGTTGTCCTTCAGGCTATCTGGGCGTGCGTGCTCACCCTCAGCGGCACGTTCGAAGACCTGATAACCTTTGTCACCTTTGCAAATCTCATGCTGTGGATCGCTGGCGCGGCCGCGGTTTTCACGCTGCGAAGAAAACTGCCCGACCTGCCCAGGCCCTACAAAGCCTGGGGCTACCCGCTCGTTCCCCTGCTGTTCATCGCCGGATCCGCCGGCATTCTCGTCAACATGCTGTTCGAAACGCCTGGAGAATCCATCTCGGGCCTCGCACTGACCGCCCTAGGCATCCCCGCCTACTACTTCCTGCGTGCACGCTCAACAAAAGCGTCGAACGCGGGGGATGAAAAGATCGGCCATCCCGGCTGATACAAACCCCGCCGGCAGGAACCACGCCGAGGTACGGCTGTTCAGGGAATGTAAACCAGTCCGCCCCCTGGACCGAGGGGAATGCCCAGCGCCATCCAGATCACGAGGACCAGCGTCCATACGACGGTGAAGGCCAAGGTGTAGGGAAGCATCGTGGAAATCAGCGTGCCCATGCCCCCTTTCGGAACGAACTGTCGCATGAATACGAGGATAATCACCAGGTAGGGGTTCAGGGGTGTGATGGTGTTGCTGACGGAATCGCCGATCCGGTATGCCGCCTGCGTCAGTTCGGGGCTGATGCCCACCATCATGAACATGGGTATGAATATCGGCGCGAACAGCGCGTACTTGGCTGACATGGAACCGATCAGCAGGTTGAACACCAGGGTGACGAGAATAAAGGCTATCATCAACATCCAGACCGGCATCTGTGCCTGACCCAGGGCTTGTCCGCCAGCCATAGCCAGCATCTGGCCAAGGCCCGAGTACTGGAAATACGCGATGAATTGGGCGGCGAAGAAGGCCAGCACGATAATCGGCGCCATGGTGGACATCGTTTCGATGAGGAGCCGGGCCCCATCCTTGTCGTTCTTAATGGTACCAACCGAAATGCCGTAGACGATGCCAGGCAAAATGAAGCAGAAGAGCAACAGTGGAACGATGGCCTCCACCCACCGGTCAAACAACGCGCCCGTCCCATGCAACGGCGCACCGGGCCACAGAATCATGAATACGATCAGAAGGAAAACCGTACTGAATGCCAGCAATGCCCGGCCCAGGCCCCGTTTCTCTTCTTCGGCAAGCACGTGTTCGTCCGGATTCGATGCCGATGCCGACACGGGCGCCGGTCCACCCTCCTCCGGGGACTTACCTGCCAGGCGGCGCTCGACGAACCAGGCCGTAACGACCCAACCCACGAGCGTCATGACCACGGTGGACGCGATCATGAAATACCAGTTGCAAGTGGCGGCGACCTGGTAGGCCGCGTCGATCGTTTGTGCCCCGGCCGTGGAAAGCCCCGCCAGCAGAGGATCCAGACCGGTCACGAAGAGATTGGCGTTAAAACCCGCGGAAACTCCCGCGAAAACGGCGGCGAGCCCGGCCAGTGGAGCCCGGCCAACCGCTTTGTAGAGCGCCGCCGCCAGGGGCGGCAGGATGACATACCCGGCGTCGAGTGTCATGGACGACATGATGCCGATAAAGACCATGGCCGGAGTCAACAGCCTGCCGGGGACCGCAAGCATAAACGCCTTTAGCAGGGCTCCGATCATGCCCGTCCGCTCTGCTACGCCGATTCCCAGCATCCCCACCAGCACGACGCCGAGCGGCGGAAACTTCATGAAATTGTCAACCATGTTTCCGACCACCCAGAAAAGGCCGTCGCTCGTGAGCAGGCTGGTGGACGTGAAGGCCTTCCCCGTCTCCCGCCACTCCACGCCCGTCGATCCGTCCTCCCGGACAACCTGTTCAGGAAGCTGCTGGACGACGGTCCACTCTCCCCGCGCCGCAATATCGGACAGGACGACGACAAACAGCGCGCCGATCAAAAAGAGTGTTATGGGATCCGGAAGGCGATTCCCGACGCGCTCGATGACATCGAGGAATCCGCCGGTCGGCGCTGGACCTGTACCGGAGGTCTGGTGCTGGTTTTCGTTAGTCATGGCATGTCCACCATCGGTGGTTTAAGCGCACAGCGCACCGTAGAAGTGGAGTTCTGGTTGACCGTCAGTTCGAAGTACGCTGTAGCAACAGGTCGTCCAAGGCAGACTTCAGATCGGGATGCCGGTATGCGAATTCCGCTTCCAGCAAGCGTTCGGGCCGGACCCTCGAGCTCGCCAGCAACAGGTCTCTTCCCATCTCGCCGAACGCCAGTTGAACCAGGAAGGAGGGTACCGTAAAGGATGTCGGGCGCTTCAACACCAAGCCGAGTAGCCGGGTGAATTCGGCGTTGGTAACGGGTTGGGGAGACACCGCGTTGACGGGACCGGCCAGGTCATCGGTTTCCAGGACGTACCGGACGATGGCCGTCAGATCGTCCCGGGTGATCCAGCTCATGAACTGTCTGCCGTTCCCGATCCTGCCGCCCAGTCCCAGCCGGAAGGGCGTGTACATGCGGGCGAGCGCGCCGCCCTCCGGGGTAAGCACCATGCCAATGCGCAGATTAACGACCCGGATCCCGACCTGGTGGGCCGGCCCCGTCGCCGCTTCCCACTGCCTGCATACCCGGGGAAGATAGCCGTCCCCCGAAAGAGATTCCTCCCCCAGCAGCTCTTCGCCGCGGTCGCCGTAAAAACCGATTGCAGACGCGGCCACCAGGGTTGCGGGCGGGGATTTCAGTGTAGCCAGGAACTCACATAGCTTGCGTGTCGTGTCGACGCGGCTATCGCGTATCCGCGCTTTTTTGGCCGGGGTCCATCTTCCCAGGATCGACTCGCCCGCCAGGTGCACGACGGCGTCTATCCCGTCTGTATCATCCCAGTGAAATCGGCCAGTCGAGGTGGACCAGAAGACCGCCTTCTCGCCGATCATGTCCCTCGATCGAACCAGACGTACGACACGATGACCCAGCGTCTCGAGATATGGGATCAACCGGCGGCCGATCAGCCCTGATCCACCTGTTACAAGAATGACCATGATTGGCGAAAGTTAAAACCGATACCGGGCAGTGTCAAGGTCGGGGACAAGGTGTTCCGAACCTGCCCATCATTTTCCAAATCGAATCGGTCTGAAGATTCTCCTGGTATCCCCGAAGCGGTCATTGGATATTCACACCCGTCCGCATCACGGCTTTCCGGACTGATCATCACGTACCGGCTCAAACTCTACTCGATGTTTTCCTTTAATTGGACTACGGAAATCGCTCAGGCAGAGCCACTTAGCTACTTCATTGATGAACAGAGATCAGGGCCATACAGGTTCTGGCGCCATTGGCACAGGCTGCGGTCCGTGGACGACGGAGTGGAAATAGAGGACCTCGTCCATTATGCCTTGCCATTTGGATTGCTGGGCCGTATGGTACATGCAGTTCTGGTCGAAAACCAGTTGAAACACATTTTTGACTACCGCCGGGATATGCTGGCGGATAGATTCGGTCCTCCCATCTGTTGAGACTCCGTTACGCCCGGCTTCGGTTCAAGCCTGATTCTCCCCGCAAATCATCGCAACCATGACTGACCTCATTATCGTTCTGCTGCTGGTCGCGTTTAACGGCTTTTTTGTAGCGGCGGAATTCGCCCTCGTCAAAGTACGATTGTCCGAGATCGAGGTACTGGCGAAGGATGGCGGCAGAACCGCGCAGATCGTCCGGAATATCCTGCTCAGCATGGATACCTACCTGTCCTCGTGTCAACTGGGTGTTACTCTCGGAAGCCTGGGCCTCGGTTGGTTCGGCGAACGGACGATGGCCGCTCTGCTGGAACCGGTCGTGCTTTCCCTGGGTTTCGCGCCGGAGACCGCCCATCTTATCTCGATTCCCGTCGCCTTTGCGGTCATGACCTTCCTGCTCATCTCGGCCGGAGAGCTGGTCCCCAAGTTTGTTGCACTGCAGAAGTACCGGCAGGTGACCCTGGCAGTCGCGATTCCGCTGGTCGTATTCTACAAGATTTTTCGGCCTTTTATCTGGTTATTGAATGTCAGCGCCAACCTCATGTTGAGGTGCCTGGGTATCCGAATTAACAACGAGCATGGCTCGTCTTTTACGGAGCCGGAATTACGGCTGACCCTGGTCAGCATGGCGGCGGGCGGGCACGTCACTCGGCGGGAACGACTGATCATGGAAAACGTACTCGACCTGGAAGAAAAAGTCGCCCGCCGGTACATGCTTCCCCGTAACCAGATCGTGTTCTTGAACCGGAACGACACAAAGGAAGATAAACTGCGCATCGTAGCCGAGTCGAGGCATACGCGCTTCCCGCTATGTGACGAGGATCTGGACCATATCATCGGGATCATACACGTCAAGGACCTGTTCAAAAGCCAATTCGACGAACTAGAGTCCTCCGACCTGGAGGAGATCGCCCGGGATCCCCTGTTCCTCCCCGAGACCATCCGGCTGGACGCCCTCCTTCGCGAATTCCAACGGCGCAATACCGTGCTGGCTGTCCTGGTGGACGAACACGGCACCGTCTCGGGGATGATTACGCTGGAAAACGTGCTCGAGGAACTCGTCGGACCCATCCAGGATGAATTCGACAGTGAGGCACCACTTATCGTGAGAACGGGCACCCATCGATTCGTTGTCGAGGCGAGTTGCCCCGTTGACCAGGTCGTCAACGCCTGCGGCCTGGAATTGCCCGAAGATTTGACCTCGGATACGACGGGCGGTGTAATGATAGAATTGCTGGGCCATATCCCCAAGCAGGGGGAACAAGTCCGGGCCGGCGCGCATCGTATGACGGCCCTGCGCGTGGAGACGACCCGCATCCAGAGACTCAGGATCGATCGTATAACAGGAGAAGAGGACGAGGAAAGCGGGGAGGAGGAAACCGGGGACGATTAAGACACGAAGTCGTCTTCAGACAACGCTCCTCAGCCCGAGAACAGCGGTTACGCTTCCTGTCCCAGGAGCGAGGGAGCGGAAGCCTCATCGAGCTTCCGTCGGATCTCGTCGGGCAGCGTCCAGCCCAGTCCGCCACAGACTTCTTCCACATGTTCCGGCAGGTCCGGGCCCGACATGGCGGCCGATATTTCGGGATGGTCCAGAATCCAGGCGAAGGCGACCTGGGCCGGTGTTTTGCCCAGTTCTTCGGCAACGCCGATCAACAGGGCGACAAGCTGGTCGACTCCCTGGGTCATGATACGCCGGTAACGTTCGATGTCCTTGCCCCACAGCGATTCACGGGGCGGATCTACACCCCGGCGGTAACGGCCCGTTAGCAGGCCGACCGCCACCGGACTGTACGTCATCATCCCCAGGCCGTGCTGCCGGCAGCGACCCAGCAGTTCCGCCTCCACCACGGATCGGTGGATCAGGTTGTAATGGTTCTGCAGGCAGACCGGCGTCGCTAACCCGTTTTTGTCGGCTACCCACAACGCCTCGACAACCTGCGCGGCCGTGTAGTTGCACATGCCGACATAGCGTGCCTTGCCCTGCCTGACCACGTCGTTCATGGCGTCCAGTGTTTCGTCCAGGGGTGTGTCCGGATCAAAGTGATGGAGCAGATACAGATCGATGTGGTCCAGCCCAAGCCGCTTCAGCGACCGGTCGATTTCCCTCATGATATGATACCGGGAAGCGCCCCTGTCGTTCGGTCCAGGTCCAATCGCGCTCCAGACCTTGCTCGTGATCACCAGGTTGTCCCGTTTGTCCTTCATGCCCGACAGTGCCTTGCCCAGCACTTCCTCGCACCTGCCGCCGAAATAGAAGTTGGCGCAGTCTATGAAGTTTATACCAAGATCCACGGCCATTTCGATGACGCGTATACAGGTCTTCTCGCCCGTCTGTCCGGCCCAGTAGCCCCTGAACGCCGTACCGAGGCAGATGGGTGATACGCGCACGCCGAAACGCCCCAGTTGGCGGTATTCCATGCCGTTCCTCCAGGTGATTCGGAATCAGTCAGGTCATTGATATGTTCATGTACCTTCGCAGGCGCGCATTCAGGATCTCCACGCCCGCGGAAAACGCAACGGCGATGTACAGATACTCGTATTCGAAATGTACGCCAAACACTTCCAGGGCAAACTTCAGGCAAATCAGCACCAGCACACCTATTGCCAGTGTCTTCAACCGGCGGCTGTGCTCACGCATGTTCAGGAACTCCACGATTACACTGAAGGCGATAGCGGTATACAGATATGCCTTCTCCACGTGTATATCGATGCCTTCCAACATGAGCGCGATTCCGATCAACACGAGGAAACTCAGGGCCAGCAACTTGACGCTGGGATGGGCGTCGACGAATTCCCCTATCGTCCGGGCGGCCAGCATCATGACCAGGATGGCGATGACGATCGCCAAAACCATCACGGGCAGGTAGTCCGCGGCCATACCAACCGCCACGATGACGGAATCCAGGGAGAAAATGATGTCCATCAGAGCGATCTGTGTCAGGACACCGGCATAGGAACTCGCGCGAAAGGTGTGCTCCGGTTGCGTGTGTTCATGGAACATATGGCGGATTTCGTGCACGGCTTTGACGAGCAGAAACAGGCCGCCAACCAGCATGATTATGTCTCGGCCCGATATATCCTCACCGAGCACCGTGAACAGCGGGTGGGTGAGGCGGACGATCCAGGTCAGCGTGAACAAAAGACAAAGCCGCGTGACCATCGCCAGCGCCAGACCGTATATGCGGGCCTGTTGCCTGCGGTGGACCGCCAGGCGACCCACTAGAATCGTGATGACGACGATATTGTCTATGCCGAGAACGATTTCGACACTCGCGAGGGTCGCGAGGAGGATCCAGGCTTCGGGCTCGTAAATCCAGGATAGCATGTTCGAAGCGCCGCCTTGAAATCGCGTAATCAGGGACACGGACAAAAGCTACTTAAGGAACCTCTGATCAAGTTTCTGGCATTGCATTTATAAATGAAGTACTATGCAATCGTTCCAAGTCCACTATTTTGCAGCGCAGTCTCACCGAACAAGCTGAAACGGGGTAGCCGTCCATGAAACAGCGTAGCTTTTCCGACATGGCCTACGATCAGAAGAAGAAAAAGACGCGCAAGGAACGCTTTCTGGGCGAGATGGACGCGGTATTGCCCTGGCCGGTCCTGCTCGCGCCAGTTCTGGAGCATTATCCGAAAGCGGGCAACGGCCGTCGTCCCATCGGGGCTTCGGTGATGCTGCGGATCTATTTCATGCAGCAATGGTACGGTCTTAGCGACCCGGCGATGGAAGACAGCCTCTACGACGTAGAATCGATGCGCCGCTTCGCCGGCGTGGATCTGAACGGCGTGCCGGACGAGACGACGATCTGCAAGTTCCGACACTTTCTGGAGGCGCACGGCCTGACCGAAACATTGTTTCGCAATACGAAGCGCTACCTTTCCGATCGGGGGATGATGATCAGCGAAGGCACGATCGTGGACGCCACGATCATCCATGCGCCGGCGTCGACGAAGAACAAGGATCGGAAAAGGGACCCCGAGATGGCCAGCACGAAGAAGGGCAACACCTTTCACTTCGGCATGAAGGCCCACGTGGGCAGCGATCCCAAGGGGCGGGTGCACAGTGTGGCGACCACCCCCGCCTCGGTGCATGACTCCCAGGTGATGGAGGCTTGTCTGCATGGAAAGGAGAAGGCCATCTATGGCGACAAGGCCTATGCGGACGACAAGCGAAGGCAAAAGGCCCAGTCCGAAGGCGTTACCTGGCGGGTGCACCGCAAAGCAAAACGCGGCAGGCGCCTTACCTGCGCGGACCGGTCGTTCAACCGCAAGAGCAATCGCGTAAGGGCCAGGGTCGAACATCCCTTTGGGATCATCAAGCACCTGTGGGGCTATCGCAAGGTAAGATATCGAGGCTTGGCCAAGAACACCGCCCAGCTCTTCACCCTGTTCGCCCTGGCCAACTTCTATATGGCGCGGCGCGAACTGGTCGCCACATAGGGACCGGTGCGTCCAAACCGGACGTAACAGGGCAAAACGGCTCAAAAGGACCGCATCCTGAGCCCCAATGCCCCGTCTAAACCCGTTAATCGGCTTCGCTTTCATCAGAAACGTCCGTTGTATCGACTCATATCATTCCACCCGATCGTATAGTCGGGTTGATCAGAGCTTCCTTAATATATCGGAATGCCGATGAATGGAAAGCACAAACTCGTTCCTGGTGCCCGAAACCTGGTGAGCGATTCGTACTCTTCTGACCGGCCGTAGAAACGAAAAATCCAGATGTTTCCGGTTGGAGTTTTCCGCCTGTTGACCTGGATTCAAACCTGTTCATGACCGACAAATCCGCTTGACAGGACCGGGGCATCAAGTGTTTATGACTTAGTTTCCATTCCTTCATCCTCCGCAATACGCACAATAGGTCCATTCGGCTATGAAAGCCAACGGTTCGAGCCCCGCGACACCCATCGAACTTATCGACTGCGACATGCACCACGCGGTCGAGAAAACGGATGACCTGTTCCCTTACCTGCCCGGTCATTACGTGGAGTACGTGAAGGATTTCGGATCCATGATGCCGGCGGTCGGGTATACCAACCTTCCGAAGGGTGGATGCCGGGCTGAACTGTGGGAGCATTCCGAGACCCACCCCAGCAGCAACATCAATCTCGCGCGCAAGCACCATCTCGATGAATACGGTATCGACATAGCCGTCCTGACGGGTTCGACCGTGTACAACGCTGCGGTTCACCCGGACGCGGACTACGGCGCCGCGATGTGCAGGGCGTTCAACGACTGGACACTCGAGACCTGGATCAAGGCGGATGATCGATTCAGGGCATCGGTGGCCGTGGCGCCTTCCGATCCGAAGCAGGCCGCGTCCGAGATAAGACGCATCGGTGACCGCCCCGGGGTGGTGCAGGTCATCGCGCCTGCCGGCGGCCGCATGCCCTATGGCAACCGGTTTTACGATCCGATCTACGAAGCCGCGCAGGAATGCGGTCTTCCCATGTGCGTCCATTTCGGCGCGGAAGGAACGGGCATCGCCAACGCGCCCACGGCGGCCGGATTCCCTTCCTACTACCTGGAAATGCGCATGGCCCGGCCCCAGATCGCAATGGCGCACGTCGTCAGCCTGGTCTGCGAGGGCACCTTCGAAAAATTTCCGGACATGAAGTTTCTGTTCATAGAACACGACACCTTCTGGGTACCCGGCCTGATGTGGCACATGGACGCCGACTGGAAGGCGGTTCGCGATTACACGCCCTGGGTCAAGCGGCTGCCCAGCGAGTACATCCGCGGCCACGTCCGCTTCGGATGCCAGCCCATGGAGCAACCGCCGACGCGCCGGGACCTCCATACCTTCCTCGAGTGGCTGCATGCCGACGAAGTCCTCGTTTACGCCAGCGACTACCCACACTGGGACTGGGACGCGCCCGATGCCGTGCTTCCCGGTACGGACGCCCGGCTCAAACGCAGGGTATTCGTGGATACGGCGCGGGAATTGTACGGCCTGGACGAACAGGGGAATCGATCCGAATGAGTCGTCGATACGAGGTTTCCGCCGTGGATGACCTGCCTCCCGGCGAACGGCGGATCATTCCCGTGGGCGGCAGAAATGGTATCGGGGTGTTCAACGTCGACGGAAGATTCTACGCCCTGAGGAACCGATGTCCTCACAAAGGAGGACCGCTGTGCAGCGGCCGGCTCAGGCCGCACGTTACGGCGGAGGACGTGTACACCGTCGAACACCACGAGAAGCAGGTATTGAAATGCGCCTGGCACCAGTGGGAGTTCGACCTCGCCACCGGCCAGGCCCTCTACGACCCCGCCATGCGGGCCAAGACCTACCGGGTAGAAGTCGAAGAAGGCATGATTGTCGTCTACCTGGACTGACCGGACAATCCTGCGGCCCGCATGCCCGCATAGCCACCCGGGGGATTCCCTGTGCATGCCCGCCTTGCCAACGCGATTTTCGCCTTGTTGGTCGTCGCCGGAACAACCGCCATCGCCTGGTCCGCCTGGTCCGCCTGGCTCGACCCGGATACGACCGAACCCCGGGTCAACTCCGTTAGCGTGTTCCTTCCACCCGACGCGGCCCCGCCCGAATACCAGGTCTTCACCAGTTTCAAGGCCGAGAACCGCTACCTGGATATGTCTACCTCCCACTACCAAGTTGTCGGCCACGATTACGCGCTGGTCAACGAACCCCTGGTGCGCATGGACCGGAACTACAACCTGCTTCCGGCCGCCGCTACCCGGTGGGAGGTCTCCAGTGACGGGCTCACCTGGGCTTTTCACCTGCAACCCGACCTGATCTTTGCCGACTGCCATCCGCTCACAGCCTACGATTTCGAAGACACCTTCAAACGGTGGGCGGACCCGAACACGGGATTCGATCTGGAATGGTACTACCGGTCTATCAGGAACTGGGGCGCCGTCGTAGCCGGACGGTTACCCCTCGACTCCCTTGGGGTCAGGGCCCTGGACGATCATACCATCGCTTTTACCACCGAGAACCCCACACCCTATGCGCCCTTGCTCCTGACCTTCAGCTGGGTAACGCCCTCCCATCTGTTCGAGAAACACGGTCCGGGCTGGTCGACCAGGCCGGAAACACTGATGGGCAGCGGCCCCTTCAGGCTGGTGGAATGGTCCAAGCTGGACCGCATCGTGCTGGAGCCGAATCCCCACTACCGGGGTCCTCACAAGCCCTACCTTGAGCGGGTGGTCACCAAGCTGTTTAACGCGACGGTCCCGCCGCCGATGCTGTCGTCCTACGAGGCAGGTGACGCGGACCACGTCATTCTGTCAAACCAGGCGGAAATCAACCGGGTCAAAACCGATTCAATGCTCAGGGATCAGCTGGACACCTATATGGCCTTCGGTACCACCTACCTGATGATGGACACCTTCAAACCACCTTTCAACGACTTACGGGTCAGGCAGGCATTCAGCCACGCCATCGACACCGATGCACTGGTCGACTCCGCCCTCCGGGGGATTGCCGTTCCCGCGGTGGCGATGCTTCCCGATGGGTTTCCCGCGGCCAGTCCCCGGGAACTCGCGCCTATTCAGCGGTACGACCCGATCCTGGCGAGAGAGCGGCTGGCGGAAGCCGGCTATCCCGATGGCAGGGGGTTTCCTCAGACCGTGATGTGGATCAGGGGGACCAATCTGCAAGGGGGACAGGCGCCCCAGGCGGTGCAGGCCATGTTGAAGCAGAACCTGAACATCGACATCGATGTGCAGAATTCCGAGGCCAAACTTTTCATGGAAACCATGTACGAAGGCAACATCGCCTTCGCCATGATCCCCTACGGTTACGACTACCTGGATCCAAGCAACCTGCTCGGTATCTGGCTTTCAACAGGCCGCCACGCCTGGTACGATGAACGCTTCGAATCCACCATGGATATCGCCAATCACCTTATCGGCGATCCGACCCGTCGCATGGCACTGTACCGCAAGGCGGAACGCATACTGGTCGAAGACGTGGCGGGCGTATTCCTGTGGCACAGGCTGCACAACGAACTATGGAAGCCCTATCTGCGCACGGAGGCACTGGAGCGAAACGACCGGGGCGGATACGCGATTCGCGTCGACAAGATGCTCAACCTGTCTACTACGCTGTATGTCACGAAGGTGGTCGTGAACGGCGGGGCCGGCAAGGATCGAAGCCTGGGAATATGGCACTGGCTTTTCGGATCCAGCGGCCCGGGGTCAATCGGTAGTCATAGAAACGTGGTAACGACTCCTGGGTCCAGTCTGCCTTAGCACGGTCACAGGGCGGCATCCAGGCTGTCGCCTTTCCGGTCGGCAAACGTCCGCGAGTTCTCGAAAACCTCTCGCGCGGCGGTTACTCCCGCACCCTCTTCCACATTACAACCCATCTTGTTCAGGGTTTGCTCCAGGGCGGAGATCGTGCGCAATACGTATTCCAGCTTCGCCATGATGCCCATGGTTCCGATACGGGCGAGACTGCTGATCGCGATCCCGTGGTCTTCGAGCAGGATACGATGGAACTCGATCAGGTCGAGATGTTCCGGCCAGACGATACGGGTCGTCATAGGCGCGGCTGACACTTCGTTTGCGGCCACGATGCCCAGTCCCAGGGTGCGAAGTGCGGCACGCACCGCTCCTGATGCGATACGCTGGCGGGCGTAAACACGCTCCGGTTCCTCGTTCATGATGTCCTTCAAGGCCCCATGCAGCCCGAGGATAAGGGTGTAGGAGGAGGCGGGGCTGTGGGCATGCCAGTCGCGCGGATGGGGTGCGCGGGCGGGGGCGCGATTCCCTTTGTCGAACATGCTGCCTCCCAGTCCCGTCCCCCCGTCCATGCCGTAACGGCGCCAGGTGTGGAGATCCAGGCACATGGCGCGCGGCGCGGTGTGCAGGTTTTCGATGGCGTTCCAGGCCTTGGCGCTCGCCGCTACGATCGCCAGACCCTGAGGGGCATTGAGGCATTTCTGGGTCGTAGTGACGAGCAGATCGATACCCCAGTCGTCCATGCGCACCTCGATCCCCCCGAAGGACGAGACGCAGTCCACCATGTAGATCACGTGGGGAAACTCCGACTTGAGCATGGTCCCGATTTCCTCGATTGGATTCAGCGTGCCGGTTGTGGTTTCGCAATGTACCAGCGCGACCATTTTCAGTTCCGGGTCGGCGAGGAGAAGGCCGCGAATCGTGTCCACGTCCACCGCGTACCCCTCTTCGAGGGCGATTTCGGTCGGAATGCCGGCGGCGAGCTTGACCAGTTCGGTCAGGAGCCGGCCAAAGGAACCTGCGTTGACCGTGAGTACGCGGTCACCCAACTCGACCGTGCTGAGTATGGACGCCTCCAGGCCGTACACGGCAGAACCTGGTATGAGCATGGGACCGTTTTCGGTATTCATCAACTGCTTCAGCATGCTGCAGGTCTCTTTTTCAATCTCGCCGTAAGGGGGATAGTAGATCGGGACGTCCAGCTGCTCGCTGATCGCAGCCAGACACGAGGGAGACAGGGGAGTTTGCCCGCAACTCATGTTGATACGCTGTTTCACCGGTACGGCAGTTTGTTCTCCAGTCATGTCGTGCCTCCCTGCCTGCCTTCAGTGTTCACCGATGTAAACCTTGCTCCACATCAGGTTTCCGACCGTGCCGTCGGGCTGCCTGGAATACCCCTTCACCCAGGGCTTTCGCAGGCCGTAACTGATCGGATGGTAGACGAACGCGCCTCCGTAGTCGGAGACAAGGATCCTCTCGGCCTGCTTGTACAGCTCCGTGCGCCGGGCAGGATCGGTTTCCCCGATCGCCCGGTCCACGATATCGTCAAATGCCGGATGGGCCCAATCCTGGCGCTGGGCTCCCCGCGGCCGTGAATGCCAGGTCATGTCCAGCATGTTCCTCGGGTCCAGGTAATCCGCTCCCCAGGCGATGAATCCGAGGGGAATTCGCCAGTCGAATAGGGCGTTCATGTAGGAACCCATATCGGCGCTGCGAAAGGTGATGTTCACCCCGAGGTGATTCCGCAACATGCCCTGGACCGCCTCGGCAATTCGGCGGGTGATGGGATCGGGCGCCCTCAGCCACGTTTCCACGGTGGGGAATCCGCGACCGCGCGGGTAGCCGGCCTCCGCCATGAGCTCCCTGGCCCGTTCCGGATCATAGCCCTGGATCGACCTGGACTCCGTACCGGCGTAAGCGTCGAATCCCGGCGGTATCATCGAATAGGCCGGAATACCCGCTCCTCCAAGAATCACACGGCAGATCGACTCGCGATCGATGACGCGGGTGAAGGCTTCCCGGACACGGACATCATCGAAGGGGGGTTCCCTGGATCTGAATATAAAGTACCAGGTGGAATAGCTTTGAGAACGGACGATTTCCCTGCTCAGCAGGGGGTCGTTCTGAATACGGCGCAATTCCGCCAGATCGACCGCTTCCATGTCCACCTCGTTGTTTTCGTACGGCAGAATATTGGCCACCGCGGCTTCGCGGAACAACTGGACGACCTGCTCCAGAAAGGGTTTGTGGGGACCGTTGTACATCGGATCCGGCACATAGGTGATATGGCTGCCACTGACCCATTCGGTCACTTTGAACCCGCTGTTGGTGACGATATGCCCCTGTTCAGTCCACTTGCGGCCATACTTTTCCACTGCCCAGCGAGGCGCCGGAAACGTGTCCGGAAATGATATGATATACAACAGGTAGGGCGTAGGCTGTTCGGTTTCAATGACCAGGGTCAGGTCGTCCAGCGCATGCACGCCCAGCTCTTCGACATCCTTGATCCGCCCCTGGTTGATTGCCCGGGCGTTCTTGAAATCGTAGTAGAAATTCGCGTAGATGTTTCCCGACGCGGGATCGATGTTTCGCCTGAAGGTGTAGACGAAATCGTGCGCGGTGACCGGACGTCCGTCGCTCCACCGGGCTCCGGGCCGCAGGTAAAAGGTCCATGTCAAGCCATCCGGGGAACGTTCGAAGCGTTCCGCCGCGCCTGGAATCGGCTGCATGAATTCATCGCGCCACATCAACATTTCGAAGGGTCTCAGTACCGCCCCTTCGTCATCATATGGGTGGATGCCGGAATCGAGGCTGCGGGGCTCCATGTTCATCAGGCGAATAACCTGACGGGAAAGGGGAGCGGCATCCGCAGGCATGATTTTGCCCACCGAATTCTTCCGCTGGTTCTGGCCGGTAGATACGGAGACGAATACCAGGCTCGCCATGACAGCGATCAAGGGGATCAACAAACACACCGGACGCATTGGACGCCTTCCGGATTTACCTGGGCATGAATGTAAGACTTAAATGGGGGTTGGATGCCGAAGCGCGGATTCGAACCGCGACGGGATTTCTCCCACTGCCCCCTCAAGACAGCGTGTCTACCAATTCCACCACTTCGGCGTCACGTCAACTCGCTGGCAGAAGGACCGCCACGCGATGGTTGACGACACTAGGGCGAGACCCCGTCTTCTCAAGGAGAGTCTGCCGGGGGCGGGTCGGCCGCGGGAGCGGCAGGCAATCCCTGGGCGGGGGACACCTGCTGGTTTCTCAGGGCTTCTTCCTGGATTATGCTGCGCGAACGCTGCGCATCGTCGGGCACCAGGTTCAGACCGATGACAATCAGCATATAAAGCGTCGCCAGTATAGTCGTCGCCTTACCGAGGAAGGTCGCGGCTCCCCGGCCACCGAACATCTGGCCTGTCATGCCGCCGGAAGGACCACCCGTACCGAATGCGCTCGACAACCCTCCGCCCTTTCCGGACTGCAACAGGACAGACAGGATCAAAACGATACAAACCAGTACATGGATAGTGACTACGGAGGTAAACACGGTGTATATCCTTCAGTTAGCGTACGGCTGTAGCCCGAAAGGTTACGTTAGCCGCCATCGATTCCCAGTCCGGCCCGGACAATCGCCTCGAAAGATGAAGCATCCAGGCTGGCTCCTCCCACGAGCGCTCCATCTATGTGCGGTTTGGCCAGCAGGGCACCCGCGTTTTCCGGTTTGACGCTTCCGCCGTATTGAATCCGTAATCGGCCGGCGAAGTTATCGTCGAACAAATCAGCAATTACCGCTCTCAGGTGACCGTGCACCTGGTCCGCTTGTTCGGGGGTAGCCACGCTACCGGTACCAATCGCCCAGACCGGCTCGTATGCCAGGACTAGATCGTCGGGCGTCCCGGGTTCTGTACCTTCAAGGCCCTTGCGGACCTGCTCACCGACTACCGACTGCGTTTGACCGGTTTCTCGTTCCTCAAGGGTCTCGCCGACGCAGAGGATCGGGGTGAGCCCCGCGGAAATCGCCGTTCTTACCTTCAGATTGACGGATTCATTCGTTTCACCGAAATGCGTCCGCCTTTCAGAGTGCCCCAATATAACGTACCCGCACCCCGAAGTCAACAGCATTCTGGCGGACACTTCCCCCGTGAACGCGCCTTCCAGCGCCGGGTGCATGTTCTGGGCGCCCAACGAGATGGAACTGCCGGACAACTGCGTGGCCGCCACGGTCAAATGGGTGAATGGCGGGCACAACACGAGGTCCGCATCCAGGGCAAGCGATTCCGTTCGCTCGATCACATCGGCGACCAGCGACGCACCATCGACCACGTCGGTATACATTTTCCAGTTGCCGGCGATGATCAACCGGCGTGCCACTGTTTTCAAATCCACTCCTGGGGGATGCTATCCGAAAAACACCTGGGCAATTTCATACAGTTCCATGTCCACCGTGCGTATCCTGCCGGTCACTTCGGAAAGAGGCACAGTTCCTATCTTCGAGCCCTTCAATGCCACCATCTTGCCGAATTCCCCGCTATGCAGCAAATCGGCCGCAGTCACTCCGTATCTCGTTGCCAGCACCCTGTCAAAGGGCGTAGGTGAACCGCCACGCTGAATGTGACCCAGGATCGTCACCCGGGTTTCGATGTGGGCCCGGCGTTCGATCTCTGCACCGACTACTTCACCGATGCCGCCCAGGCGGACATGGCCGAATTCATCGATATTGTCGTCCTGGGTTACATGGCCCGAGGCGTCTTTCATCGTGAAACCCTCCGCGACGACGACGAGGCTGAAGGTCTTGCCCCGGTCGATGCGCTGCTTGACGAGCGCGCAGACTTCGTCCAGGTCCATGGGCACCTCCGGAATCAGTATACAGTCCGCTCCCCCGGCGATACCCGACTTGATCGCGATCCATCCCGTATGCCTGCCCATCACCTCGATAACCATCACGCGGTGATGGGATTCCGCGGTGGTGTGAAGCCGGTCTATGGCGTCGGTTGCCACGGTTACCGCCGTGTCGAAACCGAATGTCATGTCCGTCCCTACGATGTCGTTGTCGATCGTCTTTGGAAGACCTACCATGCGAATGCCGACTTCGTTCAAGGCCGCCGCGGCGCCCAGGGTATCTTCGCCCCCAATGGCGACCACCGCGTCAAGTCCGAGTTTTTCAACGTTTTTCTTGATGCGTTCAATGTCGCCTTCGTCCTTCAGCGGGTTGGTTCTGGAAGTGCCCAGAATAGTACCGCCCCGGTGCAGGATTCCAGACACGGAGACCAGGCTGAGGGGACTGGTATCGTTGTTGATCAGTCCCGCCCATCCGTTGCGTATTCCAACGACCGTCGAACCGTAGGTCTTTATCGACCGCCTCGTCACGGCGCGAATTGCGGCGTTCAGTCCCGGGCAGTCGCCGCCGCCAGTCAATATGCCGATATGCATTTGGAATCTCTTCTCCCGCTGCCTATGGGTGAAACGGACGCTACTCAGGCGCGCGCAATGGTCAGGGCAAATACCCTTTCGGCCCCTTCCTGAATCAAGGATCGGGCGCCGCTGTTTATCGTCGCTCCCGTCGTGAAAACATCGTCGACCAGGACGATCGAGGAGCCACGCACCGCATCAGCACGGTTTACGTCGAACACACCCTCGACATTGGCCATGCGCGCATCGGGAGTCAACGACGTCTGGGAAGGAGTATTCCGGTTCCGCACAAGGACATCTTTCAGGACTGGAATACCCGTTTCGTCCGATATACCCTGCGCTATGCATTCACTCTGATTGTACCCACGTTCCCGTTGCCTCAGGCGATGCAAGGGTACGGGCACAACGGCCATAATATGGGGGAAAACCGGTTCCCGTTCAACCCTTTTTCCCAACAGGGAACCCAGGAACCGCCCGATGCCGGGACGGGATCGGTACTTGAGTTGATGGGTGAGATCCTGGAGCGGTGTATTGAATTGGAACCCGGACAGGGCACCGTCAAAATAGAAAGTGCGGCCCGGGCAGGCTGAACACGGCGACACCGGAGAGGCCAGCGATTGACCGCATCTCTCGCAGTATGGCGCCTCGATCGGGAGCAATCCATGCCGGCAGTCATCACATATGACTCCCCATACATCGTAGATCCGGTCTCTGCACAGGGCACAGCACGGCGGATAAACCAGGTCCAAAAACGCACGGCCTGCCGAGCGTAAAATGTTGATATTAATAGACATGAAATGTGTATAGTTCACCGCGGCACGAGGCGTTCGCCATCGACTGGCGCACGATGCATACCCCGGCAAACGTTCGCGTCCGCCAACCCGGGTCATCGCCGGTCGCCGGATGTCGTTTCTCCGTATACAGTCTGGATTCGGACCAGGGATTCTCGAGTTTTTTCAAACGAAGCTAGGCGGACCGCTTCCGGCGGACCGGCGGACCGACCGGATCGAGCGGACCGGTGGATCTACGGACCGGCATCCTGGCACCTGGCAATAAAAAGAAACGGGGAATGGCTGGAGTGTGAACGTCGTGCCTGGAATCATCGCGGACGCCGGGATTGACTGCGTCCCGATCGCTGCCGCGCCCGGTTTCTGAGCCACCCCAGGAGGAGGAATCCCATACCGCACAGCACGATGCTGATACCTTGGTTGACGGACAGGACCGCTCCGCCCAGGTTACCCAGCGTCATGCTCGCCTCGTAATATCGGAACAGATCCACGACAAACCGGGTAATGGGCTCGGTGATCAGCAGCACGGCGAATAGGAAACCGTCGAATCGAGGCTTGCGGTCCAGCCAGAGCAGCAAGCCGAACAGCCCGAATCCCAGTACCGCGTTGTAGAGCTGGGCGGGATGAAGCGATACATCTGGATAGAATGAGCCCGCCGCGCTGAATGCCGGGAAGACGACACCCAGGGCAGATTCGGTGGGAAGTCCGAAGCAGCAGCCGTTCAGGAAGCAACCGACGCGGCTGATCCCGATACCGAGGGCGATGCTCGGCGCGAAGGCGTCGCAGGCCTTCCAGACGGACAATCTGTTCCAGCGGAGATAAAGGAAAGAAACAAGGACAGCCGCTATGAATCCGCCGTACATGGTCAGGCCGGTCAAACCGATCGTGCCGGAGCTCTGAAAGGGGCTGATGATATCCAGGGGATTTGCGCTGAACTCGTTCCAGTGGGGTATGACGTACATGACCCGTGCCCCGATGATGCCGGCAAGCATTATGAGCAGGCACATGTTTATCATCTGGTTCTGGTTCAAACCCCGTTCCCTGGACCGCTTCAACGCAAGTATGATCCCCACCATGAAGGAAACGGCCAGCAGCAGGCCATAGGTTCGAATGGTCAGCGGACCGATTTCAAACAGTATAGGATACATGTTCTTTCCTTGTTCGCGGCAGGCCTTATGGTTCAGTAGTCAAATCGATGGCGCCAGACATTCAGCAACAGGCCGCATAGAATCAGGCTGGTCATTAGAAAGGAGCCGCCGTAACTGAGAAATGGCAGGGGTACGCCGGCGATCGGCAACATACCGACGGCCATCCCCACGTTCATGATCACGTGAAAGGTGAAAACGGACACGCATCCAGCCGCAAGCAGGCTCTGGTACCGGCTTTTGACGTTCATCGCGATATAAATGCCGATGAGTATGAAGACGAAATACAGTCCGAGGACGGCAATCGAACCGACAAATCCGAATTCCTCGGCGATGACGGAGAAGATGAAATCGGTATGTTGTTCGGGCAGGAACGCCAGGTTGGTCTGGGACCCCTGAAGAAAACCGCGTCCGAGCAGACCGCCCGAACCTATGGCGATTTTGGACTGGATGATCTGGTATCCCGCGCCTTTCGGATCGACCTGGGGATTCAGAAAGGTCTCGACGCGTCGCTGCTGGTAATCATGGAGCGAATCCCAAAGCGGTTCCGCTCCCAGGCCCACGCCCAGATGTGCGACAATCAAGAAGACGGTGACGAATCGCGGCGGCCATTTCAGATACATGATGCCCGTTACAATCAGTATGAAAACCGACCAGATGATCCAGTTGAACCCGCTCACAACGCCGATTACGACGCCTATAAGCGGGGAAATCATGAGGAGCAGTTCGAGCACGCTAAACCCCGTCCAGAGCAGCACGCCGCAGAATATCGCCCCGAAGACGATCGACGTGCCCAGATCGGGTTGAGACAGAATAAAGAAAACGGGCAGGGCGACAATCGTTCCAGAGGTGATCATCACCGAAGGCTTGCGGAAGTTGGTTCGAGCCTGGGAAAGATACTGGGCCAGCGCCAGTATGACAGCGATCTTCGCCAGTTCCGAAGGCTGAATGCCGATGAAACCGAGTCTTATCCATCGGCTGGACCCTTTGACCGTATCGGAGGCCAACACGATGACGAGCAGGATCAGCACCAGTACGAAAACGGGTATGGTAATAGCCTGCAGGAACCGGATGGGCAACACCGAAGTCACGTACATGATGCCTATGCCGAACAGGAACCACATGGACTGCAGCATGTACCGGGACATTCCGAGGCCGGTTTCATCCCGTGTGGCGCTGTAGATCACGATAATGCCGATCACGGACAGCAGGATGGATACGATGACCAGTGTACGGTTTAAGTGATTTTCCATGGGTGATCAGCACATTCGTAAGTTTACTCAAATAAAGCGGTTTCGGCTTCGCGGAGGCCCGCAACGGGTTGGCGTTCCAGGGAAAGATATGCATCGATTACCTGGCGTACGACGGGCACGGCCGAGCCCGAAGGCGCATTCTCCATGATCGCCGCCACGGCGATACGCGGCGATTCAGCCGGGGCGTATCCGACAAACCAGGAGTGGTCCAGGCCGTGCGGATTCTCCGCGGTGCCCGTCTTGCCCGCCACTTGTGCGTACGGCAGGGACGCACTCCTCGCGGTCCCTTCATTTATCACGGCGATCATGGCGTCCTGGATCAAGTGCAGTGTTTCCCGGGATATGGGCAGCCGGTCCCTGATCGTTGGCACGCCGGTTTCCAGCGTTTCGCCTTCGGTCGACTCTACCCGGTCGAGTATGTGGGGACTGTAAAGCACGCCTCCATTCGCCACCGCGGCAGTCATCACCGCCATCTGTAATGGAGTAACCAGCAGTTCGCCCTGTCCGATGGCCAGGTTCAGCATCTTACCGGGTGTCCAGGGACGGTCCTTCGCCGGATCGTAATAGGTGGAATCGGGCACCAGGCCGTGCTGTTCCCCACCCGCATCGAAACCGGTGGGGGTTCCGATGCCGAAACCCCGCGCGTACCGCCCCCAGAGATCCAATCCAAGCAGGTGTCCCACCTGGTAGTAGTAGACGTCGCAGGAATGGGCCATAGCTTCCCTGAACGGCATCGCGCCGTGACCAGAGGTCCAACACCCCGCCCAACTGCTGCCGAAGCGGTATCCGGCGTTGCATGAGCGCATTACAGTCGTCGTCGTGACCAGTTCTTCTTCCAGCGCGGCGGCGGCCGTTACGATTTTCATCGTCGAGGCCGGTGGATACTGCCCGTCCCGGGTTCGATCCAGCAGGGGCTTGAGCGGATGGTTGCGAAGCGTATCCCAGGCATCCTGAGGAATCCCGTCTGCAAAAAGATTGGGGTCATATCCGGGCCTGCTGACGATCGCGATCACGGCACCGGTCATGGGATCCATCGCCACCAGCGCTCCTGCCAGACTATCGGGAATAGCCTCTTCGGCCACGGACTGAATCCTGGTATCCAGGGTCAGAAAGACGTTTTTACCCGATTCCGGCAACAGGACCGGCAGGCCGGGCAAAGGTCCGAGCTCTTCGCCGCGGGCGTTGACCTCCATGAACTCCAGGCCGTTCTGCCCCCGAAGATGCTGTTCAAAGGCTTTTTCTACACCCCGTTTGCCGATGATATCGCCGGATCGATACCCCTCGTCCTCCAGTTCTTCGAGTTCCTGTCGATTCACCTCGGAAACGTAACCGAGCACGTGGCTCGCGAGTTTACCCATGCCATACATCCGGCTGGGCGTGATCTGAACGATTACTCCGGGCAGATCGAGCAGGTGTTCTTCCACACGGGAAACGATTTCAAAGGAAACATCCCGCTGGACCGGTGTCGGATTGAAACTGTTCAGGGCCGGATCGCGTATTCGCTTCCGAATGGCCCCGGCATCCTGTCCGGTCAGTGCCCCCAGGTAATCCACGGTTTCGTCGGAAGTCTCGAAAGGAGCGGCGGCGATGGTATAGGAAGCCCTGTTCTCCGCCAGAACTACGCCATTGCGGTCCAGGATCAATCCACGCGGCGCCTCAAAAACCACGGGCCGAATCCTGTTCCGTTCCGAATGAGCCCGGTACTCCTCGCCCGAAATGACTTGGAAATAGAACAGGCGGCAGGCTAAAAACAGAAAAAGGACGCTTACTATACCGATAAACAGGTACAGCTGGTTCCTGTGCGTGGGATTGTCATTCTGGGAATAGCCACCGGACATTGATCTGTCCCTGTCGATAGGTAAAAACGAGTATAAGCACTACAGCCACAATGACCGTGTAAAGCATTGAGGGCAATGAGACCGTTGCCAACATGTAGACCGATTCGGTCATTTGGAAACGGGTAAATACGAGCCAGTATATGGCGGCATGGACCATGCTGGAGGCCATCAGGGTGAGCAGCAACGTGGACAAGCTGTCCCTGTTAAGCGTGTTCCCGGCAATACCCACACCGTATGCGACCAGGGTGTTGCACAGGGCGTTGAGTCCCAGGTTACCTGGTGTGCCGTTGAAATCCTCCAGCAGTCCTACACTGAATCCCAGTATCGTCGCTGCTAAAGCTCCCGATCCCATCGCACCGTAGATCAGAAACATGAGCACGAAATCGGGCCTGATACCCCCTATGGCGATTTCGTGTCCCCATGTACTATCAATTACAAACGCGAGAAATAGTAGGATAGCGTGTTTTAAGTGCATGGAAATGCTGGATCGTATACCCGGCTCGACGAACCTGTAGTTATTGGACCAGAACTGAGTCGATTGCGCTTGAAACGTCTCTGTCCATGATGACAAACACCTCCTCCAGACGATTCAGTTCCACCGCCGGGGCTATGGATACCTGTTTAAACAGGTTCCGGTTTCCCAGCGTGATCTGGCTGATCCGGCCTACGGGCAATCCAGATGGATAGGTTTCACCGAGGCCGGATGTCACCACGCGGTCTCCCAGGCGGACGTCGGCCCGCAACGGCAACTGCATGAACAGTTCGTCACCCTGGTAGCGGATGATTCCCTGCTCCCGGCTGCGCTGGACCAGTCCGCTGATACGGCAGTTTCTGTCGGTCAACAATTGGACGAACGACGAGGTCAGGCCTACTTCGATGATTCTTCCCAGGACGCCGTCTTCCATAACCACGGCCATATACTTGCGGATCTGATCGGAACGACCGACATCAATGACAATGGTGTTCAACCCCTGTTCAGTGTTCCATCCAATGACTTCGGCGGGAATATGGGTGTATTGCCTTTTGTCCTTAAGGTTCAGCAATCCGCGCAGCCGCTGGTTTTCGATTCTTCGTTCCTCGAGGTCGGCCGTTTGCAATTGCATTTGGACGAGTTTCTGGCGCAGGAGCTGGTTTTCAGATTTCAGGTTGAAATACGATGGGATGAAGGCGAACGCCTCCTGAACCGGCGTGAGCACCATCAACGAGACAACCCGCATAATACTGACCTGACTCGTAGGGGACGCCGTCAGCAGCACGATCGAGATGATCATGGCGAGGGCGAACGCGGTGTTCTGTCGATGGTGATACAGGGCGAAAAAAAACCGAAACATGCTAGTCTTTCAAGACGCTCAGCATCTTCTCATAGGCGGCAAAGTTCTCTATGATCTTTCCGGCGCCTCTAACCACCGACGTCATGGGTTCGTCATCGAGCCTTACCGGCAGCTTGGTTTCCTTTGTTATCTGCCTGTCCAGGCCGGGCAACCGGGATCCGCCGCCGCTTATGATGATGCCTCGATCGATAATATCGGCCGCCAGTTCCGCCGGGGTCTGTTCCAGGGTCTGCCTGACCGCCATGATCACCCCGTCAAGCGGCTGTGAGAGTGCCCTGCGGATCGCCAGGGAATCGACCACGACCGACCGCGGTATTCTATCAATCAAATCGAGACCCTTGACCGTCATCTCGATTTCCTTGTCAAACACGGGATAGGCAGATCCCAGTTTCCACTTGATCTGTTCGGCCATGTTGAAACCGATCTGAAGGTTGCAGTCGTTTTTCATGTGGTTGATGATCGCCTCGTCCATTTCATCGCCGCCAATGCGAACCGACTTGGCCGTTACGATACCGCCGAGTGAAATTACGGCGATCTCGGAGGTACCACCGCCGATGTCGATGATCATGCTGCCCACCGGTTCATCCACGGGCAATGAGCAGCCAATCGCGGCCGCCATGGGTTCGGAAATCAACATCACTTCCTTGGCGCCGGCACGCTCCGCAGAATCGCGCACCGCTCTCATTTCAACATCGGTCACTCCGGAAGGAATGCAGGCCACGACGCGAGGGCGTATGAAGAAAGAGTTCTTGAGCACCTTGCGGATAAAGTACCGAATCATGGCCTCCGTGTACTCGAAATCCGCGATCACACCATCGCGCAACGGCCTGTGCGCCTTGAGATCGGGCGGTTCCTTGCCAAGCATGACCTTGGCCTCGGCGCCGACGGCAACCACCTTTTCGTTCTTGGTATTGACGGCCACCACGGAAGGTTCGTTGATTACGATTCCTCTCCCGCGAACATAAACAAGCGTATTGGCCGTACCCAGATCTATGCCGATATCATTGGAGAAGAAATCCGGCAGGGATAAACGCATTTTACGTCTCCTTAATCCCTTCGAGAACAAACCGGCTGTTCGGTAAGCCAACCGTACAAAACCTAAGCCAGCAAACGTTTCAATTCGGTCAGATGACGATGGGGCACATTCATTTCACCCAGATCGCACCGGTCGTGCCCTGGACCGTGGTAGTCCGATCCACCAGTTGAAACCAGTCCGTACTTCGACGCCAGTTGTCCGTAATAGCGACGTGCCGTTTCGGTGTGGTCCGGATGGATAACCTCCAGGCCATCCAGGCCCGATTCGACAAAACCGGGTATCAGTTCGTCCCGTCGAAGAGACCCCGGATGGGCAAGCACCGCCAATCCGCCCGCCTTGTGAATGATCTGAATCGCGTCTCCTACCGCGAAATAGATCTTGGGAATGTAGGCGGGTGCGTGATTACCCAGGTAACGGGAAAAGGCGTCCTGTATCGATTCGACGTGGTTTTTTTCCACTAGCGCGCGAGCGATATGGGGCCTGCCAACACTGGTTCTGTTGTCCTGCGTATGGGCGATTACCGACTCCAGAACGATCGGAACGCCGAGGTCGTTGAGTTTCTGTACGATTCCCTTCGCCCGCGTCAACCTGTGGGTCCTGAACGATTCCAGGTACGACAACATCTCCTCATTCGCGGGATCGAAGAAATAACCCAGGATGTGCACGTCGGAAAAGCCTTCCCGCGCACTGAGTTCCACGCCGGGAACTATCTCCAGATCCTGCGAGGTTATTCGACGCGCACGCTCAACGCCGTCAACCGCGTCGTGGTCCGTTATCGCCAGGGCCCTCAGACCGGCGCAACGGGCTTTTGAAACGAGTTCCTCCGGGGAGTGAACACCGTCCGAGCAGTCGCTGTGGGCGTGTAGATCAATATAGCACACGTCACTCATTCCGCACAAATCATTTCGAGATTACGATTCAGTCTTCCGATCATGTCCTCGTAGCTGTTCTGCTTGTTCTTTTCTTTTTCGACTACTTCCGCCGGCGCCTTCTGAACGAACTGGCCGTTCGAGAGGCGTTTCCGGACCTTTTCCAGTTCCTGCTCGACGCGGGTCCGCTCCTTCGAAAGACGTTCCGTTTCAATGTCCAGGTCGATCAAGCCGCTGAGGGGAATGTAGAACTCCAGTCCCCGAAGCACACCGGACGCGCAGCCCGCCGGCCGAGCCTCTTCTTTCGGTGCAAAAACCAGGTTGCACCTGGAAAGGGAATTGACCGTATCGGCCTGCTCGGAGAGAACGTCCTTTAATCCGCTGTCGCCGACATGGCAGTACACCGTCATTTCATGGGTGGGATGGACCCGGAAGTCGGCGCGGACGCCTCGGATGGCCCCGATCAGCTCCTGTACGGAAAGCACATCGCGTTCCGCGGTCTCCTGAACCCGGTCCGGTTCCACCTCGGGCCAGGGTGAAACGACGATACTGGTCGATTCGCGGTCTCCCGTCGATCGAAAGGGGTTCAATTGCTGCCAGATCTCTTCGGTGATGAACGGCATGAAAGGATGGAAAAGACGTAAGGTTTGTTCCAGTACCAGTAGGGCCGTGCACCGGGCCTGATCCCCGGAATCGACGTCCTCTTCGTTGTAAAACCGTTGCTTGATCACCTCGAGATACCAGTCGCAGTAGTCGTGCCAGAAAAAATCGTATAGCAGCAGAGCCGTCTCGTGAAAAGCATACCGGCCCAGGGACTGCGTGGCCTGTTCAACGGTCTTCGATAGACGTGACAAAATCCATCGGTCCCAGAGGTTTACGGGATTCAACGGTCCGGATTCCCGCTGCTTCTGATGCATGAGCACCAGCCGCGCGGCGTTCCAAAGCTTGTTCGCGAAATTCCGTCCTACTTCGACCTGTTCGTTGGAATAGAGCAAATCCTGGCCATGCGGCGCTATCAGCATCATCGCGTATCTCAGCGCGTCGGTGCCGTAGGTGTCCATGACCTCGAGCGGGTCGGGTGAATTGCCGAGCGACTTGCTCAATTTACGTCCCTTGATATCCCGGACGAGGCTCGTGAGATACACGTCGTCGAAGGGGCGATCGTTCATGAACGTATAGCCCATCATCATCATGCGCGCTACCCAGAAGAAAAGAATATCGTGGCCGGTAACCAGGGTAGACGTGGGATAGAAGGTCTTGAGTTCCTCGGTCCGTTCGGGCCAGCCCATGGTAGAGAAGGGCCACAGGGCGGAAGAAAACCACGTGTCCAGCACGTCTTCGTCCTGGCGCAGCGCGCCGTGGCCGCACGCGGCGCAACGTTCCGGCGCTTCGAAACCCGTGTGTTCTCTCTCACAGGCCCCGCAGTACCATACCGGTATCCGGTGCCCCCACCAGAGCTGCCGCGACAGACACCAGTCTTCGATGTTTTCGAGCCAGTGCCGGTATGTTTTCTCCCAGTGTTCCGGCGCAAACCGCGGCCAACCGTCTTCTTCCAGCGCACGGAGGAGACGCCGTGCCATCGGACGGGTCTTGAGAAACCACTGCCGGGAAAGGCGGGGTTCGAGGACCGTATCGCAACGCTGGCAGTGGCGGACGGCATGGACGTGACAATCGACGCGTTCGAGCAGGCCGAGTTCTTCGAGGTCTTTCACGATCCTGCGCCTGCAGGCGAACCGGTCCATGCCCCGGTAGTCGGGACCGGCCGCGTCGTTCATCACGCCGGACTCGTCCATGATCACGATCTGCGGCAAATCGTGTTTGTTTCCGATGATGAAATCGTTGAAATCGTGGGCTGGCGTTACTTTCACGGCGCCCGTTCCGAATTCCGGGTCGACCAGCTCGGCGTCCGCTATGATCGGGATCGTACGATCCGTCAGCGGCAGATTTACGCGTTTGCCGATCAGGTGGGCGTGCCGATCGTCTTCCGGCTGGACGGCCACGGCCGTATCGCCGAGCATGGTCTCCGGCCTCGTGGTGGCTATGCTGATCCATCCGTCCCCGTTTTCGAGGGGGTACCGGATATGCCAGAACGATCCCTGCTCGTCCCGGGGTACGGCCTCCTCGTTGGACAAGGCGGTATTGCAGCGGGGGCACCAGTTGATGATGCGATGGCCCCGGTAGATCATCTTTTTTTCGAAAAGCGCGACAAATACCGTGGAAACCGCCCTGGACAGTCCTTCGTCCATGGTAAAACGCTCGCGCCTCCAGTCACAGGAGCAACCGAGTTCCTTCAATTGCCGGACAATGGTGCCCCCGTACTGTTCCCTCCATTTCCATACTTCCTCCACGAACTTTTCCCGGCCGATTTCATCCCTTTCGATGCCTTTTTCGGCGAGCATTCTTTCCACCACGACTTGCGTAGCGATACCGGCATGGTCCGTACCAGGCATCCAGAGCGTTTCAAAACCCTGCATGCGCTTGAAGCGTACGAGCACATCCTGGACCGTGTTGTTCAGAACATGTCCTAGATGGAGTATGCCCGTAATGTTCGGAGGGGGTATAACGATGGTATAGGGCGGTTTATCCGAAGCGGGATCGGCGTGAAAGAACTGGTTTTCTTCCCAGAACGCGTACCACTTCCGTTCCACGGTTCTGGGATCATATTGCGGGGACAGGCCCTCGGCCATATCGGATGTTTCTCCCTGTCGCATCGAAAGTTACAGGATAAAACAGGTTATGGATTGGCCGTAATCAGACCGAGCACGGAACGGGATAGACTACGCCCTCCACCGGGACAATATCTTGAAATCGGCGACACGAATCAGCCAGTCTCAAAATATCGTTCCGACCCGGTCCTGTCAATTTAATTTGACCGGTTCAAACTATAGGCAAACCGGCCTGGTAGCCGCCGTCGGATTCGGTAGATTACGAACCGAAAGCCCGCCTGCGACGCATGTAGGTCGGCACGTCCAGACCATTGCCGTCGACCGCGTCATCGGAAGGATCTCCGACGGACACTTCTTCCGTTTCGAATCCATTACGCTTCACCCGCTGGAACGCCGGAGTTTCCAGCTCGTTGGGGCGGTCCGGCTGGAATTTCAGGATGTTGCGGGTCAACATTTCGTCCGGGGAGACCAGCGCGTGATCCAGTCCCGTGGCAATCAACGTTACCCGGACCATGCCGTCGAGGCTCTCGTCCAGGACGGTCCCCATGATGATGTTGGTATGCCCCGCTGCCGCCTGGACCGTGGTCATCACCTCTTCCACCTCGAAAAGGGTCATGTCCTGTCCACCGGTTATGTTGAGAAGAATGTCCTTGGCGCCGTCTATTTCCATGTCTTCCAGCAGCGGGTGCTTCATGGCCCGTTCCGCCGCTTCCAGCGCACGCTTGTCCCCCGAGGCTTCGCCGGTTCCCATCAAGGCTTCGCCCTTGTTTTCCATGGTCGTCTTGATATCGGCGAAATCAACGTTGATCAGGCCTGGCAGCGTTACCAGGTCGGAAATACCTCTTGTGGCCTGCAACAAGACCTCGTCGGCTACCTTGAGGGCGTCTTTGAAGGACGTGTTACGGCTTACGGCTTCCTTCAACTTCTGGTTTGGAATGATGACCACCGTATCCACATGCTCCTTCAGCCCGGCGAGTCCGGTTTCCGCGTTTGCCGCCCGCTTGGGCCCCTCAAAGGCAAATGGCTTGGTCACGACCCCGACCGCCAGCACGCCCAGCTCCTTCGCGATCTGCGCGACTACCGGGGCGGCGCCTGTTCCCGTGCCTCCGCCCATGCCCGCGGTGACGAAGACCATGTCGATATCGGTCAGGTGTTCCGCGATGACGTCCCGGCTTTCCTCCGCGGCCTTACGGCCCACCTCGGGATTGGCGCCGGCGCCGAGTCCACGGGTTATTTCCTGGCCCAGTTGTATCTTGTACTTCACATTGGAACCGGCCAGGTCCTGGGCGTCCGTATTGGCGACGACAAACTCGACGCCGGGAACGCCGACCTCAACCATGTGGTTGACAGCGTTTTTACCTGCGCCGCCGACGCCGAATATTTTCATACGAGCAAACAGGCCCGGTTCCGCATCGAAGTCGAATGTAGACATTTTCTGCCTCCTTCTGTTGGATTAAAGATAACGGTCTACCGGATCATCGCGATCACGTGTGCTGGAAACCTACAGCATGGCCACGATCCGGCTTTTCACACGACCCAGCCATCCTCCTTCCGTTCCATTGAACCACTCCTTTCCTGACAAGTTGTCCTTGGCGTAGCGCAACAAGCCTATTCCTGTAGCGTACATGGGCGCGTTCCCCTCCTCCTCAAGGCTCGGAACTTCTTCCGGCACACCTACTTTCGCCGACATGCCAAAGACTTGTTCAGCCAGCTTCGCAATGCCCGGCATCAGGGCGCCGCCGCCTGTGATTACGATTCCGGTACCGACCAGGTGTTCGAATCCGCTGTCCCTGATCTGCTTCCGGGCGAGATTAAGAAGCTCCTTGACCCGCGGTCCCACCACGAACGCCAGTTCTTCCCGCGTGACCTGCCGCGACTCACGGCCGCCGACGCCGGGCACTTCGATCAGGCTGTCCTGTTCCGGCCTGGTATAGACCGCACTGGCGAAGCGCTGTTTTATCCTTTCGGCAACCTCCTGGGGAGTGCGAAGGCCAATGGCGATATCATTCGTAAGGTTTAGTCCACCGGCCGGGATCACCGACGAGTGGCGGATACTGCCATCGCAAAACAACGCGATATCCGTGGTTCCTCCGCCCAGGTCCACAAGAACGACGCCCAGGTCCTTTTCGTCGCTCGAGAGCACCGCATGGCTCGCGGCGATGGAATCCAGGACGAGTTCCCTTACGTGGAGTCCGGCCTGCCTGATGCATTTACGTACATTCTGAACCGCGGTGATCGCACCGGTCACGATATGCACCAGTACTTCGAGCCGGACCCCGAACATCCCGTGGGGGTCGGGGATTCCTTCGTGGTCGTCCACGATGAAATCCTGCGCGAGCACATGGATAACCTGACGGTCAATCGGAATCCTGAGGGCCGTCGCGGCATCGTACGCGCGGGCGATGTCCTTGCGGGTCACGCCTTGATCCTCGCCGGAGGATATGGCCACGGCGCCACGGCTGTTGACGCTTTCGATATGTGCGCCGGAAAAACCGACAAAAACCCCGTCCACCTTGACGCCGGCCTCCTGTTCCGCCGCTTCGAGTGCCTGCCTGATCGAAAGGGTGGCCCGGTCCATGTTTACCACGACCCCACGCCTGAGACCATCGGATGGACTCATACCCGTGCCCAGGATATGGATACCGTCATCTGTGCTTTCACCGATCAGCACGATGGTTTTCGTGGTGCCTAAGTCGAGGCCTGCTATGATCTCACCGGCCATGAGCATCTCCTGTTATCGCTACGAGCTTCTATCCCTGAACCGACTGTACACGATCGGGCGGACAATCACCTGGTCCTTGAACCGCAGATCGATCATCCGCGTCTTGATGTCGTCGGCTTCCAACCGTTCCACCGTTCGTTTCAACATCTCTATCTTCCGGGGATAGTGACCCGTTCCGAATCGAATGGCCAATCCACCGTCGACCATGTAGGCGATGGGGTCTTCCTGCTGGGAAACGTGAACCTCCGACAATTCGTCATACAGCCCCGGAGACAATGCTTTCAGTGCCCGCATCAGGTAGAGCGCGCGGCCCATCTCCGGACTGACCAGCATGGCGTCCCTCAGCGATTCGAAAGTCGGGTCCTGCACGGTCACGGCATTCAGTGCCGGCTGGATGCCCGAAGCGCCGACCGTGATCACGGGGAGATCCGGCAGCCCCTTTCCCGGCGGCAGCGGGATAAGCTCGGCGCGCTCGGAGACCCCGTAGAGGCGATCCAGCTGTACGAAGGCGATGGGCCGGTGTTCTCTCACCCGAACGACCACGGTATTGGGTAACCGTCGATTCAGCACGACGCGGTTGAATCGACGATCCAGCAACAGTCTCCGTTCGGTTTCAGCGAGATTGGCCAACCATATGTTCCGTCCTCTCTCCAGCCCGGAAACCGTAATGATTTCGTCCTTGTCGACGGTCGTGTTTCCCGAAACGACTATCGAATCCAGGGCGAACACCGGCGAGGTTCTCGCCCACTTGGACAATGCCTGGCCGCCCAGGACCAATCCCGTCGTCGTGCCGGCGGTGAGCACGACAGTTGCCAGGCCGAGCAACAACCTGTAAATGGGCCGCTTCCCGTTCCGTTTCATATTACACCTGATTTCATCACGCGCACTTCGAGTTCAAGGGTTACACCGGTACGCTCGAGTACTCGTTCACGAACCGTGTCAATCAGTCGCAGCGCATCCGATGCCGTCGCGCCGCCCTGGTTGATGACGAAATTTGCATGGACGTTGGACACCCTCGCTCCACCGAACTGAAGTCCTTTGCAGTCGGCCGCGTCGATCAATCGACCGGCCTTGTCGCCCGGAGGATTCTTGAACATGCATCCGGAGCTCTGGTCCGAAGAAGGCTGCGTCCGCTTTCGGTATTCTGTAAACGCCCGTACGCGTTCATATACGTTTTCCGATTCATCCGGTGTCAGTCTGAACTTGGCCCCCGTCACGATGCTGGACGGATCGATGCCGCTCTTCCGGTATGAAAACCCCGCCTCCGACGCTGGGATCGTCACGATGTTACCGGGAGGCTGCAGCAATTCTATAGACTCCAGCGCACTGCCCAGATCACTTCCGTGGGCGCCGGCGTTACCGCGGATGGACCCACCCACCACACCCGGTATCCCCGTGCAGAACTCAAGTCCGCTCAGACCGGTTGCCGCCGACGACCAGGCGAGGCGGGGAAGGGTTATCCCGGCGCCTGCATGGATGAATTCGCCTTCCTGTTTAAGATGCCACAGCGTTCCCTCCACCGGGGTCGAACCGCGGATTTTAATCACCAGTCCGCGGAATCCGTCATCTGTAAAAAGGATGTTGCTCCCGTTTCCCAGCACCATCCAGGGCACCTCGTGTATCGTTGCCGCGGTGACTATTTCGAGCAGTTCCCGCCGTGTTTCCGGCAGGCACAGTACGTCGGCCGGACCACCGACCCGGTAAGTTGAATGCCGGTCGAGGCCTTCGTCGCGCCGAAGCCGGCCGAAGGGTACAGTCCCGCTGAGTATTTCGAAGATATCCATGGGACTAGACTCCGGGTTCCCGCAGCATACGGAGCATCTGCCGTCCGACCGTGTCGATGTCCCCCGCGCCGAGCGTCAGGACCATGTCTCCGTCCTGCAGGTCGTCTACTATGGCGGCCGCGACCTGGCATTTGTCCGGTATGTATTCGATATTCCCGCCGAATGCTCTCGAGGCCTGCACGATCAGGTCACCCGACACGCCTCCGGGTGGTTTCTCCCGGGAGGGGTATACATCGGTAACGACCGTCCGAAAGGCGGAGGATCGACCGAGTACACGGCCGAAATCCCTGGCCATGTTTCGCGTTCGGCTGTAAAGATGCGGTTGGAATACCACGAATATCCGCCTGGATCCCGCGTTCGACAGGGCGAGCAAAGCCGCCTCGATTTCCACCGGGTGGTGGGCATAGTCATCAACCACCCTGATGCCTTCAATCTCGCCCAGCACTTCGAATCTTCTTTTTAAACCCCGGTATTCCGCCAGGGCAGCCAGGGTACGCTCAACCGGGATGTCGAGATGATCGGCCACGCCGACGGCCGCCAGGGCGTTGAGCAGATTGCATTCGCCCGGTTGACGCAGTGCCAGCCTGCCTGCCGGTACGTCCCTCACGTACACGTCGGCGGAGATGCTCCACCCTTCCGAAACCACGCCGCCGGCCCGGATACAGGCGTCCTGCGTCTGTCCATAGGTGATAAGCCGACGGCGCATCGCGGGGCTGATTCTGCGCACGCCCGGGTCGTCCGCGCACACGATCACGGGCCTGTCCACGGGCACGAGATGGGCGAAGGAGACGAAGGCCTCATCGATGGCATCCTGCGATCCGTAGTATTCCAGATGATCCGCGTCTATGGAAGTAATCACGGCGGTCATCGGGACCAGGGCATGGAAGGAACGATCGTACTCGTCGGCTTCCACGACCATCCACCGTCCGTTACCGCACCGCACGTTCGAACCGGTCTCCGTCATGATCCCGCCGATGGCGGCGGTCGGATCCAGACCGACGTCGGCCAGTACTTTGACGATCATGGCCGACGTGGACGTCTTTCCGTGGGTACCCGCCACGGCGATGCCTTGTGAACCGCGCGACAGCGTACCGAGGAGATCCGCGCGGGTAACGGTCAGAAGGCCCTGCCGGCGCGCCGCGGCGAGTTCGGGATTGTCCGCCGGTATCGCGGATGAGTAGACGATGAGGTCGGCACCCGCCACGTTGACCGGACTGTGCTCGTCGTAGATGGTCGCTCCGAGACCGGAAAGGCGTTCCGTCAACGACGTTCGCCGAAGATCCGATCCGCTGACTTCGTATCCATATTCCAGCATCAGTTCACCCATTCCGCTCATGCCGATCCCGCCTATGCCGATGAAATGCACGTGTCGGCATCCATTCAAAGGTTCATGCCGTTCAGTCATACTGAAGTCTCTGTCTTCGGTAAGTCATCCTCGATATATTCAGCAGGATCCCGATGCTCATCATGCAGAACAGCAGCCATGAACCGCCGTAACTCAGAAAAGGAAGCGGCAGGCCGGTAGTGGGCAGCAGGCCCGTCACCACGCCGATGTTTACGACAACGTGCAGCGAGATGAGGATGGTCAGTCCCGATGCCAGGAAAAAACCGAAGGCGTCGGGCGCCATGCGGGCGATGCGTATCCCCCTCCAAGCGAAAACGACAAAAAGACTCAGCACCGCCAACGATCCCAGAAACCCGAGTTCTTCTCCGATCACCGCGAATACGAAATCCGTGTGGGGATCGGGAAGGAACAGGAACTTCTGCCTGCTCTGCCCCAGACCGATCCCGAAAATGCCCCCCGTACCCAGGCCGATCAGCGCTTGCTGCAACTGGTAATCCGCTCCTTGCAGGTTTATGGTCTGTTCAACCGAACTGCCGAAAATCCGATCGAAATAGGCCAAGAGACGTTGCCGGCCGTGCGTGGACGCGTAAAGCTTGAGAAAGAGGACCGGAAGCATGACCGCGCCGGCGCACGCGAGGTGCAGCAGCCGGGCCCGGCCGACATACAGCATCGCGAACGAGGTGACGGCCAGGACAATCGCGGTACCGTAGTCCGGTTGCAGCACAATCAAAAGGCAGGTTGCTCCCACCACGGCCAGACCGGGCAGTAAGCCGATAAAAAACCGGTCCAATACGTTCTGGTTCTTATCCAGCCAGTAAGCCAGGTAAACTACCAGCGCGATCTTGATCCCTTCGGCAGGCTGTATGGTCATTGAGAACAGGTTCAGCGTACGCGTCGCTCCCCTGATGGTCAGCCCGAGGCCGGGAACGAACACGAGGATCAGAAACACCAGGCCTATGGCCATCCACAGCGGGGACCACTTCTTCTGTTTCTGGTAATCCAGGCTGGCGAACAGTACCAGGATGACGATTCCGAGGATCAACCTCACCAGGTAGCGTTTGACAAAGAATCCGCTGTCTCCGGAGAACATCTCTTCGGCGACGGCGGAACTCGCGCTGTATACCATGACCGATCCCACGCCAAGAAGAAGCAGGGACGAAACCAGTAGTGGAAGATCTATACGCTGGTGCAGCACGGGTTTACCCCTCTACGGGTTCACGGAATGTCGATGCTATGGATGCCACGATGGTTTCCATCCGCATGCCGCGGGAACCCTTGACGAGAATCACGTCGCCATCCCTTATTTCCGCCAGTGCCGCGGTAGCCGCCTCGTCGTTGGATGAACAGGCCACGACGCGAACGGCTGGCATGCCTTCGTCCACCGCGGCTTCAGCGATGGCCCTGGCCTGTTCTCCCACCGTGATGATCAAGTCGGCCACTCCCGCGGCCTGTCTTCCGATTTCCCTGTGCGCCTCCATACCCATTTCGCCTAATTCCAGCATGTCCCCCAGGACGGCTAACTTACGACCGCAGGTCGGCGCCAGTGCGCGCAGCGCCGCTTTCATGGACGACGGATTGGCATTGTACGTATCGTTTATCAGGTGTACCCCGCCCATCTGCCTGTATTCCATCCGCATGGCGGTTGGGGTCACCTCTTCCAGCACGCTGGCCATGGTTTCGTCGGATATTCCAAAGAGTCGGCCCACCGCCATGGCGGCCAGGGCGTTCATGACCTGGTGCTCCCCCATCAGATTGATTCGAAAGCCGGAACCATCCGACAGGGTGAACGATGATCCGGACAGTTCGGTTCTGGCGGACGCCAGCCGGATATCCGCCCCGCTGCTGCGGCCGAACGTGATCAACTGCGCCTTGCTGCGGCCGCTTTCCGCCATGACAAGGGGATCGTCAGCGTTCAGTACCGCCGTGCCATCCGGCGGGAGATGGTCCAGGATCTCGCCCTTGGCCCGGGCAATGCCTTCGATCGAGTCGAAGAACTCGATATGTGCGGGCCCCACGTTCGTAATGACACCCACAGACGGCCGAACCAAACGCGCCAGCCGGTCCAGTTCTCCGATCCGGTTCATACCCAGTTCGAGGACCGCGGCATCGTGTTCTTTCTCCAGCGAAAAAAGCGCTTCGGCCACGCCCAGTTGGCTGTTCAGATTTCCCGGCGTCTTGAAAACCCGGTAGCGCGATCCAAGCACCGCGGCGATGATGTCCTTGGTCGTGGTCTTCCCACTCGAACCGGTCACCGCGATCACCGGCAAGTTGAACTGGCTGCGGTGCCAACGCGCAAACGCCTGCATCGCGGTCAGGACTTCCGGGACGACAATCCGCGCGCCGTTCGGGGACTTCCCGTGGGGCCGTCGATCGTGCCATTCGACCGACACTAGGGATGCGACCGCACCCTCTCGTACGGCTTCCGGGACGAAGTCGTGGCCGTCGAATCGTTCTCCAGTAATGGCCACGAACAGGTTACCCTTTTCGATTCGCCGGGTATCCGAACATACGCCCGTGATTCGACCATCCCGCGATTCCGGGTTGGGGGCATGCAGTCTGCCCCCCATGATACCAGCTATTTCCAACAGTGTGAGAGCCTTCGCCCCATAGCGATTATCCATACTGCGCCTCGAGACATTCACGGGCCTTAATTCGGTCGTCGAACTCGATATTCGTTTCGCCCACGATCTGGTAGGTCGTGTCACCCCGGCCAGCGATCAGTACGGTGTCCCCTTCGCCGGCTTCTCTCAGGGCCTTGTGGATCGCTTCGCCTCGGTCCTGGACGATGTGCGCCCTGACATTGGGCAGTAGACCGGGCTCGATGTCCCGTATGATGCGATCCGGCGGTTCCGATCTCGGATTGTCGGTCGTCACGATGACCACGTCGGCATGGGTGGACGCCGCCCGGGCCATCAAGGGTCGCTTGCCGGGGTCGCGGTCCCCGCCACAACCGAAGACAACGGTCAGGCTTCCGCTGGTCCATTCGCGGCAGGCGGTAAGCACGGCGCCCAGCGCATCGGGCGTATGGGCGAAGTCAACGAGCACATTAAAGGGCTGTCCCGCGTCGACGCGCTCGAGACGGCCCGGCACCCTCACTCCGGCCATGGCCCGGTTCATCAATTCGCAATCGATATCGAACCCCAGTCCCACTGAAATCGCTGCCAGCGCATTGTAGGCGTTGAACCGGCCCAATAACGGCAAAGACACGTTGAAGGGGGGATCGGAATCAACCTGCGCTTTAAACGTGGTCCGATCCGCAAAGTATCCCATCGGCCCCACCCTGTGGACGCCGGCCTTCTTATCCAATCCGAATGACCGAACTCGCGCGCGCGAGGCATGCTTGAAATGGCCGTAGGCCGGATCGTCCATGTTCAACACGGCGTTGCCATCCTCCTCGAGGTATTCGGAAAAGAGCAGCATCTTGGCTTCCCGGTAGGCGTCGAACGTCTTGTGGTCATCCAGGTGTTCGCGGGAGAGATTCGTAAAGACACCCGCGGTGAATCGAATATCTGTCAGTCGCTGCCAGACCAGGCTGTGGGACGATACTTCCATGACGGCAAACGCGCCGCCCCGTTCCTTGATCTTCCCGAAGGTGCGGTGCAGTTCCATGGGATAAGGCGTGGTGTGACTCAGTTTCCAGTCGAGTGTTTTGCCCATGAACCGGCTGCCCAGCGTGCCGATTCCACCGACGGCCCAGCCGCATTCCCTGAGAATTGCCTCGACCAGCAGGGACACGGTTGTTTTCCCGTTGGTTCCCGTTATGCCGATAAGTCGCAGGTCGTCCGCCGGGTTTCCATGGTACGCGGCGGCCATCTGACCCAATGCCCGCGAGGTGTCCGGGACGATCACCGTGGTCGCGCCTTCGAGGGACTCGTCTCTTTCCTGTACCACAACAGCGGCGCCGCGGTCCATGGCGTCGCGCATGTAGCGGTGGCCGTCGCGGCCCGAGGGCTCGCGCAGCGCCACGAAAACGTCGCCGGGCGCTACGGACCTCGAATCGTGTACAATGGTTCTGACTTCCTGGTCCGACCGTCCGATAACCGTCTTTCGAGGCAGCGCGTCCAGCAATTTCGATAGCTGTATCAACGCCTTAACCCTCTATGGCATCGTCCGCATGCGGTGAGCGATCAACCGGTTAATAGTAGGGGCTGCATTCAATAAGGCATCGATCACCGGAATAAACCATGCGGCCCGGTGCAGGAATCTGACGTCGGACGTAACCCTTTCCGACGATGGTCGCTTCAATACCCTGTTCGGCCAGGGTCTTAACGGCTTCCCGTATGCCCATGCCGACCACGGACGGCAAAGTGATTTGCGACAGATCCGGCTGGTTGTCGGCGAAGGGGCGTTCGATCTCCCAGTCGCCGCTGATCGGAAGCACGTCTTTTCGCATCAATTCACTATAGTTCAATCCGGATTCGTACGATTCACGGTTGGAGACGCCATTCGGCTTGATGGACGCCAGGTGCAGGGGCAGGCCGTCTTCGGATTCGGGTGCCGACTCAACGGGGCCGTCGGGGAAGTGGACCAGGCGGCGGACGATTTTGTGGAAGACGGGCGCGGCTACCGATCCTCCGTAGAAACCGCGTGCCTTCGGTTCGTCGATCATGACCAGCACGACGATTTCCGGTTGTTCCGCGGGAAACATCCCGACGAACGACGATCGGTAGTTCCTGGTGTAACCCCTGCCGTCCTCCCGTGTTTTCCACGCTGTACCGGTCTTCCCGGCCACCCTGAATCCCGGTACGGCAGCCTTGCTTCCCGTACCCCGGTCGACCACCCCGGCGAATACACCCAGGAGGGTTTCGGCAGTTCGTTCAGACATTACCCTGCGAACGATCGTCCTCGGCGTATCGTGCACGGATCCGTCGTTTTTAATTACGGATTTGACGATTCTGGGGTGGAGAAGAAGACCGCCGTTGGCCACGGCGCAGTAGGCGGACGCCAGTTGTACACCGGTTACGGAAACCCCGTAGCCGATAGCCATCGTGGGAAGGGTCGATTTGGACCAGTTCGCTGGTTTGTGCAGGATGCCGCGGGCCTCGCCGGGAAGCGGCACGCCTGTCTTTATTCCGAAGCCGTACGCTCGGGTATATTTGTAAAATTCCTTTTCACCGAGCTCTAACGCAATCTTTACGGTACCCACGTTGCTGGAATGCTCGATAACCTCCCGCACGCTCAGTTCATCGAATACCTCGTGGTCCGAAATCGTTTGAGAACCCAGCGCGATCCGGCCTCCACTGGTATCGATCCGGTCCTCGAGCGAATAAACACCGGTCTCAAGGACCGCGGTCGCGGCGACGATCTTGAAGGTCGAACCCGGTTCATAGGAGTCTACAACCGGCCTGATCTTCTGGGCTTCGAAGGGATAACGACCGGGCGTATTGGGGTCGAAGTCCGGCGAACTGGCCATGGCCAGTATGTCGCCATTTCTCGGGTCCATCATGATGACCATGCCGCCCAGCGCCTTGTGCCATGCTACAGTCTCCTCCAGCACCTCTTCGACAATGACCTGGGCCGCGATATCGATCGTCAGAATAACATCCGCGCCGTTCTCCGCCGGTTTATGATAGGAATCCAGCCACGAATAGGCCCGTCTCTGCGCGTCGATCTGAACCACGTTGTATCCTTCGATACCGGATAACAACTGGTTGTGTTCCAATTCGAATCCAGCCCGGCCGACGCCATCTACGCTGAATCCCAGCACCTGGCCGGCGGCGGTCCGATAGGGATAGACCCTTCGGGCTTCCTTTTCGATGCGGATAAAGGGTTCGAACACGGGGTAAGCTGACAGTTTCCTTATCCGCTCGCTGGTTTCGGGATTCACCCAGCGGACCAGGTACTTGAAGTCGGAGGTCCCGGATATCCGGTCGATGATATGCTGTGGATCTTCTCCCGTGATCTGGGAGAGCTGCACGGCGAAATTACCGAGGTCTGCAGCATCGAATAGATTCCAATCCAGATCTTGTATGCCGAAGGAGTCGAACTCGACGCTAAGCGCCAGGGTTTCCCGGTTACGATCGACGATTCGACCCCGGCGGGGTTCCAGGGTTACAACACGATGCTGCTGGTCTCGCGCTCGCTGCCGGTAAGCCTCGCCGTCACGAATCTGAATCAATCCGATTCGAAATCCAAGACCTGCCCACAGAACCACCCCGATCACGACCAGGAGCGTCAGTCTGCGCAAACAGGATTTCGCGACCATATCGGGCGTTCCTCATCGGATATTCACTCGAGCCACTGGGAACGAGGCCAGGATCAATGCACCGTCTTCCGGGTCTCCTGCTATCACCCTTACATCAGGCTCGATGTCTGCCAAAGCCAATGCCGTGTCTACCGCGTCCATCTTCACGACCTGACCGACGGCCGTATGGTCCAGGTCGTAACGGTTCGTGGCCACGGTCTCTACCCTGTGCTGCTCCGAGAGTCGTACGATCCGCACGTGCAGGTACGCGCTTTCCTTTTTCAAGGCTTCCTTCTGGTGTTCCAGGTGGAGAATCTCCCGCATCAACTGCCTGGTTTCCACCTGGTGCCAGATGTAGAACATACTCAACGTCGTAACGAGCGCGATCGTACCGATCCAACTGATCAACTGTCCCATGTACGAGTGTTCGCTGCGGAATCTGAAAGCGGATTTCATGTCGGGCCTCTTCGATCGAATAACGATCTACGGATATGTGTTTTGGATCTGGTTGTTCGGCAAGCGTTCAATCATTCGAAACCTGGCGCTTCGAGCCCTCGGATTTGCCGTGACTTCCTCCTGCGACGCCACGACTGGCCGCTTCGTGTGCAGCACGGCAACCGGTTCGTGCTGGCATACGCACTGGGGAAGGCCAGGAGGACAAATACAGTCCGAGGCCCAGGTTCTGAAAGTCCGCTTGACCATGCGATCCTCTAAAGAATGATAGGATATGACACCGAAACGCCCCCTGGTTCCTAACAGGGGCAGCACGGAATCCAACGCCGTTTTCAGTCTTTCCAGTTCGAGGTTGACGGCAATGCGAAACGCCTGGAAAACCCGGGCGCAGGATTTGACCGCCCATCGGCCTCGAACCGCGGCGATGACCGTGTCGGCCAGCCCGGCGGTGGAGGTTACCGGCGCCTTTGCGCGGGTTTTGACAATTGCGTTCGCGACTTTGCGTGCCTGTCGCTCCTCACCGTATTCCCTTATGATCCGTTCGATTTCTTCTTTCGAACTCCCGTTGACGATATCGGCCGCAGTCACCGGCTTCTCCCTGTCCATGCGCATATCGAGCGGGCCTTCAGCCATGAAGGAAAAACCCCTCCCCGGCGAATCGATCTGGTAGGATGATACGCCCAGGTCCAGGAGAACACCGTCTACCTGTGAAATGTCCTCTTCATCGAGAACGGATACCAGTTCTGTAAAATCACGATGCATGACTTTCACACGATCGGGACCGCCGCCCGCCAGCCGCTCACCTGAAACCCTGACCGCCTCGCGGTCCTTGTCCAACCCGATAACCCGGCCGGATCCGTCCAGCCGCTCGAGGATGGCGCCGGCATGGCCGCCTCCGCCCACCGTCCCGTCCACGTATATGCCAGATCTGTTCCAAACGAGCATTTCCGCTACCTTCCCACTTAGAACGGGGATATGTCTGTACGTGTCTTCCAGATCCATGGTTTCTTCCAAGGCTGACCGGCCACAGGACCGGCAGGATCAAACGAACAGGGATTCCGCTATCGATTCGTAAGTGTGTCCCGACTCGTTCATCACCTTTTCGTACTCCGCGGGACTCCAGAGTTCAAAGTGATCGAGGGTGCCGACGATCAATACTTCCGTGTCGATGCCCGCGAGTTCGATCAGATGCCGGGGAAGGGCAATGCGTCCTTGTTTGTCCATGGAAGCAGCCAACGCCTGGGAGGAAAGCATCCGGATGAAAATCCGGGTGTTCTGCCTGGTGACGGGCAGTTTCCTCAAACGGGTATCGATCTGTTCCCATTCGTCTATTGGATACACGAAAAGGCATCCGTCCAGGCCCCGGGTAATGATCAACGTGTCATCCACGTCGGTCCGGATGTGCTTGCGGAACTTCACAGGGACATTCACCCGGCCTTTATGATCCACGGTGTATGTGTATGAACCCAGGAAGTTAACCATCCACGATCTCCCTGCAATACGAAGGAGTTAACACCTTAACATGAGGTGGTCATTCAGTAATACTATACAAGTGTTTGGTAGTTAAGATGTTGTGTAACCCACTTTGCCCCACTTCTACCCACTATTCTACATTATTCCCCCCATGTTGTCAATAAAAAATAGACTTACATCGATTTTCTTTACCTTTGGATAAGGAAACCTCCGTAACCTCAAAGTACTCATCAGACTATGCCAATATGGATACACATCATACGTTGACACCACATACTACGGTTTACGCGTATATATGACACTATATGGCGTCTGCAGCGCAAAAAGACCTCCCAATCAGGCAAAATCCTCCGGATCGGGAAGCCCGGTTTCCTGGCTGGTTTTTTTGTGAAAAAAAATGAGGCGTAGGCTGTTTCTACATCGCGGCGATCTGCTACGGGGTATGTTGCATACTTACGAAAGCCGGGTTGAACTGGCTAAACCGGGAACGCTTATTTGCCATCCCGGAGTTCCCTCGATCGCTGTGTGGCGGTTTCGACCGCGCTGATCAACATGCTGCGCAGTCCGCGGATTTCCAGGTCGTGCACCGCCGCTATGGTAGTACCTCCCGGCGTAAGGACCTGGTCGCGCAATACCGCGGGATGCTGGCCGGTCTCCTGGATAAGCCGGGCGGCACCGAGCACGGTCTGGGCCGCCAGGTCCAGCGCGACATCCCTGGGCAGTCCCATTTTGACACCACCGTCGGAAAGGGCCTCTATTACCATATATATATAGGCGGGTCCGCTTCCGCTGAGACCCGTAACGGCGTCCATCAGATGTTCGTTTACGAAAACGACGCGTCCCACCGCCTTGAAAATCTGGGCTGCTACCTGCTTGTGTTCGTCGTTGGCATTTCTGCCCAGGGTAATGGCCGCGGCTCCTTCATCCACGAGAGAGGCGATATTCGGCATGACCCGCACGACGGGATTCTCGGTGCGTACCATATCGGTAATCCCTTCCGTCGTCACCCCCGCCGCAATCGTGATAAGCAGTTGATCGGGCCCCAGGCAGTCGCGCACCTGTTCCATCGCGCGGTCAATGGCCTGTGGTTTGAGACAGATCATGATCACGTCGGCCTCACGTACCGCTTCCCGGTTGTCCGTGGTCCAGCGCACGCCCCACTCTTCCGCGACGGCGTTGAGGTGATCCGCACGCAGTCCGGTGATCACGATTTGATCCGGAGGAACGAGATTCGCTCTGCGAATACCTCCGAGGAGGCAGGTTCCCATGTTTCCCGTTCCGAGTATCATGATGCGACTGTTGTTTTTCAGCATTTTTCACCTTCCGGTCAATGACGCCGAGATCAACCGGCGAATATGGCGGACACGATACGGTCCAATCCGTTGTAGTCTTTGACGACCCGGATGCTTCCATACACGCCGCGATCAACCATTAAACGGGTAACCGTCCCGGTATGTTCCGCGCCGATCTCCACGGCGATCATCCCGCCTTTTAACAAACTACCGGGAGCTTCGCCGATGAGGCCGCGATAGAAGTCCAGGCCATCTTCACCGCCGTCAAGCGCTATTTCGGGCTCAAAACGACGTATCTCATCCGGCAGACGATCCATTTCGCGGGTAGTGACATAGGGGGGGTTGGATACGATCAGGTCCATCCCAGGGATCGATCCGGGTTTCAACGGAGACAGCAGCGAACCCCGCAGGAAGCGCAGCCGACGACAGTCCGTCAAAAGGCTTTCGGCATTCTTCCGCGCAATGCCCAGCGCCGCTTCGGAAACGTCGGTCGCGTAACCCTGTACAGACGGACACTCCAGTGCGAGTGTAACCGCGAGGACGCCCGATCCCGTGCCAATATCCGCGAATCTGGCGGGGAGACCTAAACCGGTTTTACCGTTTTTCCGCGTACCGGTACTCCTGGCCGGTTCCACCGACACCTGGCGGACCCGCTCTTCCAAAAAAGGCCGCACGTGGTCCACGATCAGTTCCGTCTCCGGGCGGGGGATCAGCACGACGGGTGATACAACAAATTCCCGTCCGTAAAACTCCGTGGTTCCGGTGAGATACTGGACGGGCTCCCCGCGCATCCTGCGGGAGACCAGCGCCGAAAAACTGGAGGACTCCATCCGGTCGAGCCGCCTGTCGTGCATCAGGTAAAGATCCAGGCGGCTTGATGCGCATACCTTTCCAAGCAAGAGTTCCGATTCCACTCTGCTGCCGGGTATAGACTGCGAATCCAGCTGCCGGGTCGCCCAGTTTACCGCCTGGAGAAAGGTCAAAGAGGGGGGTAATTCATATTCTTTCATGGAAAGCTTCCGCGGGATGGAATCATGTCGACGTCAACTGTGCCATCTTTTCCGCCTGTTCCGCTTCCGCCAGGGACTGCGTAATCTCTTCGATGTCGCCTTCCATGATCTGGTCAATCTTGTACAGCGTCAAACCGATACGATGATCGGTGACCCGTCCCTGCGGGAAATTATAGGTCCGGATTTTCTCGCTGCGATCGCCGGATCTCACCTGGGACCTGCGGCTGCTCGCCATTTCGTCTTGCTGTTCCTGGCGGGCCATGTCGAGCAGACGGGCGCGAAGCACCTTCATGGCCTTGGCCTTGTTCTTGTGCTGCGATTTCTCATCCTGGCACGATACGACCAACCCGGTCGGGCTATGGGTAATGCGTACCGCCGAATCCGTGGTATTGACACTCTGGCCGCCTGGGCCGGAGGAACGGAATACGTCGAAAACGAGGTCTTTCTTCTCGTCGATGTCCACTTCCACGTCCTCCGCTTCCGGAAGGATAACCACCGATGCGGCGGAGGTGTGCACCCGCCCCTGCGTTTCCGTTACGGGAACCCGCTGCACGCGATGGACCCCGCTCTCGTTCTTCAACTTGCCGTAGACGCCCTTGCCCTCGATCTGAAAGATGACTTCCTTCACGCCGCCCTTTTCAGCGCCGTTCGAGTTCAGGATTTCCGTTCGCCAGCCTCGATTGTCCGCGTACCTGCTGTACATGCGGTACAGTTCCCCGGCGAAAATAGCGGCTTCATCTCCCCCTGTTCCGGCCCGGATCTCGCAGATGATGTTTCTCCCGTCCTCGGGATCCCTGGGAACGAGCAACCGGGTGAGTTCTTGTTCCAGGACCGTCTTTTCACGGTCCAGGCTGTCCACTTCGTCCCGGGCCAGTTCAGCCATGTCGGGATCGGAGTCGGACTCCCGCAGCACCGACCGGGCTGACTCCAGGTCTTCCAGCACCTTTCGGTACACGCGGTACTGGTCGATTACCGGGGTCAGTTCGCGGTACTCGCGTCCAAGGTCGCGGATTTTCTGCGGGTTCGAGGTTACGGACGGGTCCGCCAGCAGACGGTCGAGAGATTCGAAGCGTTGAACGATGTGTTCGAGTTGATGGAGTAACATGGAGGCATGGGAACGGTAAGGGGAGAGACGGCGCGCGACGGTCGCGGACCGTGCGGACCATGCGGTCCACCTGATCTGCGGCGCATGGCCGGGGACGGCAACTTCGGTCGCGACTTACTTGGCGAGACCGTATTTCCTGTTGTAACGTTCTACGCGGCCCGCGCTATCGATCATTTTCTGCTTCCCCGTGTAGAAGGGATGACAGGCCGAACAGATCTCCACGTGTATCGTGTCAATCGTCGATCGCGTCAGGAAAGAATTGCCACAGGCGCAGGTTACCGTTATTTCCTTGTAATCCGGATGGATGCCGCTTTTCATGAATCTCAACTCCTTGACGTCTTCGGCCATAAGAATCAAAAACACCAGGCGCCGCTACAATCAGCGTCCAGGCAAAAATAGGAGGTAAGTTACGGGCTGTCAAGCATCTTTTCCCCGCATTCCGGCCCTTCAGGGACAAATGAGTTGCCGATGGATTGCCGGTCCGTTATATTTACGTGTCTTTTGAGAAACGGTCCGAATTACCCGGAATACACGAAAGATTTAAGTACGCAAGGAGCAGTGGCAAGATGGCCTTAATGCAACTTTTGAGGGAAAGAACCCACGTCGTCATGATCATCCTGGTGATTGCCTTCGTGGGGCTGATCGGCCTGGAATGGGGTGCTGACATGGCGGGCAGGGGTCCTGGTGGTCAGAACGCCGTGGGATCGATCAACGGCGAGACGGTGTCCTATGAAGAACTCCGGTTTGAAGTGGAACAGGTGCAGGAAATGGCTCGTCAGCAGCAGGGCGGAAGCCTGGACGAATTTAGAAGCCGCGAGATCGTCAACGAGGTATGGGACCGACGGGTCGACCTCACGCTGCTGGAACAGAACATTGGAAAACACGATATTGTTGTCACGGACGCCGAGATTCTCGAAGCGGTCCGGTCCAATCCACCGGAATTCGTCAAGCAGCAGGAGATCTTCAAAACGGAAGGCGAGTTTGACCAGACCAAGTATCTCCAGGCGCTGAACGATCCAGCGGTTGAAGGCTGGGCGTATCTGGAAGACCAGTTTCGCATGCTGCTGCCCCGGCAGAAGGTCATCAACCGTGTGATTTCCGTCGCCCGCGTCACCGACCTGGAAGTCCGCCAGGCCTTTGTGAACCAGAACGAGAATTTGACGGCGAAGTACCTATTCTTCGATCCCGAAGACCTGGACGTGGAACCGGAATCTATTTCCGGCGATGACATCGCCGCGTACTACGCGGAACATACCAACGAGTTCATGGAGGATTCCCAGGTTTCACTGTCCTTCGTCATGATTCCGAAACAGCCAAGCGTAGCGGATTCTCAGCGCGTCGAACGGCAGATCGACGAGCTCTACGATCAGCTCTTGAACGGTGCCGACTTCGAAACGCTGGCCAGGGACTTCTCCGAGGACCCGTCCAATGCGTCCAATGGCGGAGACCTGGGGGTTTTTGGCAGAAACCAAATGGTCCCCGAATTCGAAGCGGTCGCCTTTGAAACCCCGCCCGGTTCCCTTACAAAACCCGTAAAGACACAATTTGGATGGCACATAATACGAGTGGAGGAGAAGCAGGTTCAGGATGGTGAGGAACAGGTTCGTGCGCGCCATATCCTCTTGAAAACCATCACCGGTCAGCAGACCCTGAACACGCTTCTCAACGAGGCGAGGCAGCTGCAAACCCGCGCGCTCGAAAGCAATCTGGAAGACGCCGCCGTGAGCATGCCGGATTCCCTTGAAACCGAGACCACCGGGTATTTCGCCGACCGTCCCGATGGGTTCATCCCCCGCATCGGGTACCTGGTTGGCGCTTCGTCCTTCGCCTTCGGCTCCGAACCCGGGGATATCAGCGAAATACTAGAAAACGCCAATGGCTTTTTCGTGCTCGCGAACGCCGGTGAAAAACCCGCCGGCGTGCTGCCCCTTGAGGAAGTGGAGCTTCCCATCCGATCGATCCTGGTACGAGAACAGAAAATGGAAAAGGCCAGGGCGCAGGGAGAAGAGGTCCGGGCAAGCCTTGGCAGCGGGAAGCTGGACGCATTGACCGGTGACTGGGCGGACCGGCTCGCCACCACAGATCCCATCACCCGGCAACAGGCGTTCATCCCTCGAATCGGCCAGGATCCGGCCTTCATCAAAGGGGCCTTCCAACTGGTCGAAACAGGAGCGCTCAGCGAACTGGTCAAAGGGGAACGGGGATATTACCTGATTCAGTTGGAGACGAGGGAGCCGATCGACGAATCTACCTTCGAAGTGATGAAGGATAGCCTGAAACGGCAGTTGCTGCTGCAGAAGCAGAATCAGTTGTACGCGGAATGGCTGTCCAAGCTGCGTGACAACGCGGACATCGAGAACAACCTCAGATCCTTTTTCGCCATATAGCGGCATCCGCACGGTCCATCGGCCCCACACTGGTTTGAAGAACCCTACATCACGAGTTCGCGCATCGCGGTGATTATCCCCCGGGCTCGAAGCCTTGTCTCGTGTTTGATTTCCGCCAGGCGGTTCCGGGACAGGTTCTCCGCTTTCAATTGAATGTGGAACCGGAAGCACTGGGAAGTACCCGAAGGACGCACGGTCAGGTAATTGAGCCGTTCCTCGTCGAAGTAGAATCGAATGCCTTCATCCGGAAACCCGGGCCACTGGTGCGCGTCCGCGTACTTTCCCGCCACAAAGGTCTCCGACGAGAGTACGGGGATTCCGTTCAATGAAAGAGATTCTCCGTCCCGCACGCGTTCGCCCAACTCCGCGCACCGTTTCAAGATATCGATCTTCCGGGTCAACCCTTCCAGTCCCTTGAATTCCCCCCATTGCGGAACAGGTTCGACGTCGGTCACAAAACATCCTATATCGGGATCCAGGTAGATCTGCCCGTCTATCAGGTCGTAGACCGTCGTACCCCGGGAGGAGGCAAAGGCCGCCACTTCGGCAAGGAGGATGGAGGCGAAGACCCCGTCCTTGTCGCGCACGTGCCCGTTTCTCCCCATCGCGGTGGACGTGGCCGGCGGCCCGCCCAGTATGCTGAATCCGTTGCTCTGCTCCAGGCAGCCGACATTGAAGCTTCGCGGCTTATCATCCATATCCACGGTCTGATAGATGATATCCTTGAACCGGGGGTCCGAGAGATCGTCTCCCGCCCACACTCGTTCCACCGCGTTGGCGATCATGCCGAAACCGACCCAGGTTTTAATGATACCCACACCGTACTTTCGCGCGAGGCAGACCAGGGCGTCGGTCGTGATGTGGGATAGTACGATGAACGCCTCCTCCGGCCGTGGCAGGCTTTCCCCGTGGTCCCCGGCTCCCTGGCTCAGGCGATACCAGAGCAGCAGGGTCCACGCGTCGTCAGCCGACAGCAGTTGATGGGACCGATAGTCATGAAACCTGCGCCGTTCCCGGGGGATCTTTATCACGAGTCCCGCCCGATCGGCGTCCGGGTCGGTCCCAATCAGCATGTCGAGGCTTTCCAGGGCTTCTTCGCCGTACTGTTCCCTGTACGCGTTCAGGGCGATTTCAGATGCCACGGGATCACCGGGATCGGGTTGCTGTTCGGGATGGTCCTGAAAGGCGGGGAAAAGTCCATTCAGTTCGTTCAACTGGTACCTGGATACCGTTTCAACCCGGGTAAAACCGAAGTCATCCAACAACCGCGGCACGGCCTTTCGGCCGGCGCCGTGAAATGCGCAATACCCCATGCTGACGGTGGGCGCCCACGCCCGAATCATTTCAGGATCGGATATGAATCGCCTGATTTGATCCTGGTGCATCTGGTGGATGTTGACCAGGGGACGGCCGTGATACTCGAATCCGGGCAGGGGAGAGGCGCCGCCCAGGAACACGAGTTTATTGCTGTCCAGGAATGGGTCTTCGGGGTGATCCGGATCGACACCGGTTTCCTCGAATTCCATGAGCGCAATGTCGGCCGGCGTCGTTATTCGGATGTACTCGTTGTAGATCGTCGCCCGCACCCGTGGAGGAAACTGCGATCCCGTACCGGCCGAAAGCTTGTAGCCGTTGTACCTTCGATCGTTATGGCTGGCCGAAATCAGGATACCCATGTCGGTACCCAGGCTGGGAATGGCAAAGGTCATTTCCGGGTAAGGACAGGCTTCGTCGAAGAGGTAGACCTTGAGTCCCGCGTAGAGAAAAACCCGGGACACCAGACGGGCGAAGGACTGGCCCTCGACCCGGCTGTCATATCCGATGACGATGGATTTGAATCCATGATCGGTGGCGTATTTAGCCACCCCCGTGGACTTCAGCAGTAGTACGATGTTGTTGAGGGTATTCGGCCCCTTGAGGATAGGGGCGTCCATCCCCTCGCTGGAGAGGATCTGCAACTCTTCATCGGTCATCGCGGCCTTGCCGCGAATTCCCGCGGTACCGAACTTGATCTCGTCCGCGTAGGCTTCGACCAGTTCGGGCCACCTCGCCGCTTCAACGGCGGTTTTCAGTCCGTCTTTCAGTCGCGGGGACAACCGACTAATGTGTGGATCGGTCCACCAGTGGCGGAGATTGGCGACCACGTGACGACGGGCCTGGCGATACAGACCTTCATCAATCCTGCCACGACGAAACTGCTCGGCGAGGTAGGCGATAACTCCTGCTTCCGCCTCCCGAATAATCGCGTCGTCGGTCGCCATGGGATCACCCGTCGGCGATATGGACCTGCGTACGGTTTTTCCCGTACCGGCGGAACTGTACGATTCCGTCCGCGAGGGCGAAGAGGGTGTCGTCGTTACCGCGCCCCACGTTGTTGCCGGGCAGAATACGCGTTCCCCTTTGCCGGACCAGGATGTTGCCGGCTCGCACCCGCATGCCGTCTCCGGTTTTCACGCCCAGGAACTTGGGATTGCTGTCTCTTCCGTTACGAGAGCTGCCTACACCTTTCTTGTGGGCCATGTCCAGGCTCCTTTCCAATCAATTGAATGCGGTTGGGTCGTAGTTGATACCGGTGATTTCGAGGGCGGTATAGGCCTGTCTGTGACCTCTTTTCCGGCGGTAGTTCTTACGGCGTTTCATCTTGAATACCACGATCTTGGGATGCCGTCCCTGTTCGGTTACCTTCGCCGTCACGGTGGCGCCGGCCACCGTCGGCGTGCCTACCAGCGTCTCTCCGCCACCCAGGAGAAGGACCCCGTCGATGGTGATTTCTTCACCCACTTCCGCCGATATCTTCTCAACCTCTATCGTGTCTCCTTCGTTGACACGAAACTGTTGTCCGCCCGATCTGATGACAGCGTACATCAATCACTCCTTTTCCCGTTGGGACTCACTACTTGAACTCGTCGGTAACGTCCAGGTCCCGTTTACCCGAGAACATGCGAAATTCTTCCACGTGTAGGAACGGATCTTCTTCGATCTGGAGTTGAATCTTGAATTCGTCCTGCAGGTTCAACAGTTTTTCCTGGCCGTTTTCATTCAAACTCAGCGCCACCGTGGGGTGTACCTTCAGTTTGAGTTTTCGTTCTCTCAATCCCGGCTTTGCGCGCTTCAACCACCGACCGATCTGAGTTACCATGGTAATGCGCGACATGATGCGTCCGGTTCCGTCGCATACCGGGCACGATTCGCTGAAAGTGTACAGCAAGCTTGGACGGATACGCTGGCGGGTCATTTCGATCAGACCGAATTCGCTGACCTCCCGGGACATGCGCGTACGCGCGCGGTCGCGGGACATGACCTTTTCCATTTCCTGATGCACCTGGCGCCGGTTGTTGCGGTCTTCCATATCAATGAAATCGATAACGATAATACCCCCGATATCCCTGAGCCGAAGCTGTCGCGCGACCTCTGCGCAGGCTTCCAGGTTAGTCTGGAACACCGTCTCCTCGTGCCCCCTGGATCCCGCGGCCCGCCCCGAATTCACATCGATGGTGACCAGGGCCTCCGTGGGTTCGATGAGTATGTAGCCGCCATTCTTCAACCACACTTTTCTGTGCAGCGCCTTGCCGATCTCGTTCTCGATGCCGTACGCGTCGAACACGGGCGCCGTCCCATCGTATACGTGGACGCGCGACCGCAGCTGCGGGGCTACACCTTTGAGGTACGACAGGATCTCCTTGTACACCGACTTCGAATCGATGATTACGCTGTCGATATCGGGAGTGAAAAGATCGCGGATCATTCCCGACGTCATCTCGACGTCCTTGTGAATCATGGCGGGCGCCGGCGTATTCTGTACCTCTTTCTCGATGTTGCGCCAGATCGTGGTCAACTGCTTCAGGTCGTTCTTCAACTCGGAATCCGATTTACCGAGGGCGGCGGTCCTCACGATTACCCCGAAATCATCGGCCTTGAGCTTCCTGGCCAGGTCCCGTAACCTGCGCTTTTCGCTCAAATCGTCGATCCGCCGGGAAACACCGACGTAGTTGGCATGGGGAACCAGCACGAGAAACCGTCCCGGAAGAGAAATCTGAGAGGTAACGCGCGGGCCCTTGGTGCCAATCGACTCCTTCGTGATCTGGACGACGATTTCCTGACCTTCTTTAACCATCTCCTGAATCCGGAATTCCCTGTCCTTGCCCCTGCCGGAGCCGGAATCCTGGTTCTCGTCGTCGTCGTCGAAATCGATCCAGTCGGACCCTCCGGTGACATCCGATGCCTGCAGGAAGGCCGCCTTATCCAATCCTATATCCACAAAGGCAGCTTGGATGCTCGGTATGACCGCGGTTACAACACCCTTGCAGATGTTTCCGACCACGCGTTCATGTTCCGGGCGTTCGACCAGGAGCTCGACGAGATGGTTGTCTTCGAGCATGGCGATCCGTGTTTCGTGCGTGGCCGTTTCTACTATGATATCTTTCCTCAAACAAACCCCTTCTGTTTAATCCTTGAAGATCCTGGTTAACACAAATGTTCCAAAGTAGTTAAATATAACATGCAGACGATGTGATGTCAAGTTTTGACTGGCAGGAATGAACGTATCTTCACCAGCACATCGTCTGGCATTAGGGTCGTCATGCATATGTTGCCGATTGGACACTCAGTCCGGTTGCATCCGAGACAGTCGACATTTTCCTGCCGCACCACCCCGTGCCCATCGCCCCAGGGCCCCTGGGCAAGGGGATCGGTCGGTCCGAACAGGCCGATGGTCGGGACGTTCAATGCCGCGGCCATGTGCATCGGTCCACTGTCGTTGCTGACCAGGAGACGGCAGCATTTCAAGTAGGCGCCCAGTTCCGACAGCGTCGCCTCCGGGAGGATGAGGGGGCGGTGCTTCATGGCGCCCGTGACCTCCTGGACGATCCGCTCCTCACCCGGGCCCCACAGGACCAGGACCTCTACGCCATATTCTTCGATCAAGGCGTCCGCCAGGCGTCCGAAATAACCGGACGGCCACCGTTTTATGGCCCATCCTCCACCGGGATTCAGCCCGATGATCGGGCGGTCCGCTCGGTCCGCACGGTCCCCGCGGGCGTCTTCGCGCAGCCACCTGCGCGCCCTTCCTTCGGCCGCACGGGGTATGGCGACCCTTGGACGGTTGGTGGTAACCGGGAGGTCCAGCGCCTCCAGGGCATCCAGATGAAACATGACTTCGTGCCTGGTCTGGTCTCCGGGCGTGACCACCGTGCTGTAAGCGTGGCGTCTCCCCCTGAACGCGTAACCGACCCGGTTCGGCGCCCCGGTCAGCCAGGTCAGCACGGCGCTTCGTGGATTGCCGAACAGGTCGATCGCCAGGTCGATGCGTTTTCGGCGCAGGTCGCGGTAAAACCGGGCCTGTTCGCGCCACGATCCCCGGATACCCGTACGTTCCCAGCGTCGTATCGGCAACACGATGAGTTCGTCGAGAAAGGGATTCCATCGAAGGATGTCCGCGGAGGCTTCTTCTGTCAGAAAGGAAAGACGGGCCTGGGGAAAACGCTGCTTCAGGTTCTCGATAACCGGCGTCGCCAGGACGACGTCCCCGGTGGCTCTCAGTTTAATGACCAGAATGCGTTCGGGTGAAATGGACATGGAAGTACCCGCGGATGAAGGTTAAACGAACTGCTCGAGCACGGACTCCGCTGTATCGAGCACCTTTCGGGGTGGTATCGATTCGATGCACGGTGTCGACCGGATACAGAAATCGCGGCCGCAGCAGGCGTTCGTTTCGGCTCGCAGCGCCACGTGTCCGTCCCCTTTCGAATAGGGAAACCAGATCTCGGGGCGACTCGGTCCGAACAGGCCGATCGTGGGCGTACCCACGGCTACGGCGATATGCATCGGGCCGCAGTCGTTGGAAATGTAGAGATCGCAGCGATCGATCAGTGCCGCGAGACGGGTCAGGGAATCGGTCTCCACGACGGGGCAGAAATGGCCGACCAGGGCGTGCAATCCGGCAATGGCTTCCCGCTGGCCCGGTCCCGAGACCAGCAGGACCGTGGCATTCAGCCGCTCGATCAATCCCCGTGCCAGTTCGGCGAACCGCTCCGCGCTCCAGGTCTTGGCCGGCCAGCTGGCGCCGGGATTCAACGCAGTCAGGGGGCGAGCGGTTCCGATGCCCCTTTCATCGAGCCAGTTGTCGGCCCACTTCGTTTCTTCGGTGGAGAAATGGACTTCGGTCCGGTCGTCGCTTGCTGGAACGCCGATAGTCCGGACGGCGTCCATGTAGGCGTCCAGTACCCGCGGGGATGCCGACCGCCTGATCTTCACATTGTACGCCCTGCCCCGTCCGCGCACATCGTAACCGACACGATACCTGGCTCCCGTGGCCAGGGTCAACAACGCGCTTCGGGGATTGCCGAAGAGATCGATCGCCAGGTCGAATCGCCGCTTTCGCAGGGACGTGAGAAACCGCACCTGTTCTTTGCACCTGGTCAGGACGGCCTTGCCGGGCAGGAGTTCGTCAGGCAGAACGATCACTTCCTCCAGGTGGGGGTTATGGGCGAGGACCGATGCGGGCCGCGCCTCCGCCAGGTAGTATAGTTCCGCTTCCGGGTACTGCCGTTTCAACGCCTTGATCACCGGCGTGGTCAGCACCACGTCGCCGATGAACCGCAGCCTGGAAATGAGTATCCTATTCAATGCAAAAGTATTCATCTGACTTCAAGGGTTGTTTCAGGACGTGGCGTCCGCCGAATCGACGTATTCGCGTTCCGCCCACCTGGATGTGGTCCGCAGGATATCCCGGTCGGAGACTACCGGGACTGGATCGGACCGCCGCCGCTTCATCACGGTATCCTTGAGGAGAGCCGCGTCCGCAAGTGCACCGAGAAAGGTCATGTCCCCCCTCAACAGCGCTCCCAGGGTGCGGACGATCATCCAGAAGGCGTGCTGGACCAGGTACCGTCCGTCCCGGACGTTGCGCCAGACGAATAAGACCCGGTTTCTCATGCTGACGCGGTCTATGTGGACCTGTTCAAACCGGGCGCCGATCGTGGCGCCATGATCGTGGGTGAGCCGGCTTTCCGGTTCGTACCGGACGACCCATCCCCGTTGGTAAGCGCGGTAGGACAGATCCAGGTCTTCCGAGTAAAACGGTGCGTACAGGCGATCGAAACCGCCCAGCGCCAGGTACTTGTCCCGCGAAACCGCCGTGGCGGCTCCGTTGGCGTACAGGGTCAGTCCGCCGATCTCTCTCAAGGACTCGCTTTCAGCCCACCTGAGTCGAAGCAGCCCGCAGTGCATGGTTCCCCGCACCAGTCCCCCGCCGGGACGTTCTTCACCGGCCTGGTAGACCCGGGGATTGACTGCGAATACCTGCTCGTCCCGGAAATGGGAAAGAAGGGGGTCCAGGAACGGTTCGGTCGCGACGACGTCATTATTGAGCAGGACCACGATGCCGTGCGAAGCGCGGGTCACACCCGTGTTGCACGCCGCGGCGAATCCCCTGTTTTCGTCGTGCGTTACCAGGACGGTTTCCTGGTAGGCTGTCGAAATCCTTGCGGCGGTGTCGTCCGTGCTGCCATCGTCAACCACGACGATCTCCGCCCGGTCCGGAACCCCGTGATCTTTCAGCGAGCGCAGGCACCGTTCGATCAACCGCCTCGCATTCCACGTCGGGATTACGATACTGCATCGTTCACCACGCGTCATGATCTCATCCCGTAATGGCCGTCATGCCGAGGGATGCTCTCGACTTTCCGGGCCGTCCTTCATCGAAGATTCGCGCTGCCATACTTTTACAAGCCTCAGGAACGAGTAGATTCCCATGCACAGGCTGAACAGGAGACCGGGGAACCCATCCCTGTAGCCCCGCTTGACGATGTAGCACTTCCAGGCCATGCCGAGGGGAGAAAGGACCATGCGCCACCTCCCCACCTGTTGCCCTTTGAGGACTCTCTCACCGGCATCCACCGAGGTATAGTGGTTGATCCGGGCGATGAAATCGAACAGCGTGTTGTGGGAATCGTGGTAGAGGTCTTCATGGATCAGTCCCAGTTCGCCATGGCCATCCACCTCGATGTGCGCGTGGGCGCCACCGGTCCAGTACCCTCGACCCTTCCGCATCAGCCGGGGCTGGTAACTGGGATTGAGGGTGCCGTGACGGATGGGAAACCGCAGGAAGTGTTCCACGCGATGGATCTTGTACGCGTCGAAATCCCCTCCTTCCCGCAGCAGGTCGCGGATCCTTTCCGCGAGGCCGCCGGTGACGTATTCATCCGCGTCGAGGAAGAGAACCCAGTCCCCGCGGGCCTGCTCCAAGCCGTAGTTCCGCTGGTCGGCGAAGCCGGACCACGCCCGCTGGTACACGCGGCCGGTATAGGATTTCGCAATATCCACCGTGCCGTCGCTGCTGAAACTGTCGATCACGACGATTTCATCGGCCCAGGCGACCGGGTCCAGGCAGCTGCGGAGTTTCCTCTCCTCATTGTACGTGATCACTACTACGGACAGCGAATGCATGGGATCTGCCGGTGGTTGGGTGGTTTCAGGAGGAATGACCCGCCGAGCCGGATTCGACGTCGGCGGAGCTGCGGAGGTGCAGGTGCCATAACTTGGCATACTTGGTAAAAACGTAACACGCGGAAAGGCCGCACAGGATGAAGCCCGGCAGGCCATCCAGGAAACCTCTCTTCAACACGTACATTTTGACCAGGGTAAAAATCGGGCGGAACACCAGATCTGTCAAACGGAAACGAGTACCCGACAGGTAGAGTTGGCGTGCGCCGAGACTGGTAAAACTGTTGAACTTGGCGAGGTAGTGATGCAGCGTGGGATCTGTATCGTGGACCATGGGATGTTTCAGATATCCGGTCGTACCCACGATACGCAGCGATTCGTGGACCTCGTGGTCCGAAAACCGGGGATCGGCCCCGCGCCGGAAAAGGCGCAGCACGTAATCGGGATACCATCCGCAGTGCCGGATCCAGTGTCCCAGGAACAGCGTCTTACGTGCGATGTAGTAACCGGCGTACTCCCGGGTATTCACAGCGGCGAGTATTTCATCTCGCAGATCTTCCGGAACGCTCTCGTCCGCGTCCAGCCAGAGTACCCAGTCACCCCTGGCGTGATCGAGGGCCAACTGTTTGGTCGCCCCATACCCCCGCCATTCCGTTTCGATGACCTGGTCCGCATACTCCCGGGCGATGGCGACGGTCTCGTCCGTACTTCCCGAATCGACCAGCACGATCTCATCGGCGAACCGCGCGCTTCGAAGACAGGTCTCGATCCTCCGGGCTTCATTCCTGGCAATGATGATGATGGAAATGGACATGCCGCCGGTTCCCGTGGATCAGTGTTCCGGGGCCGCCTCGATCATTACCGCGGGTCCCGCGTCTTCCGGTTCGCGGACCGAATCGATCATAGCCTCGATTTCAGGACGGGGCCTGGGGAAAAGCGGCGTGAGCGCCAGGGTCACGGCGAAGTTGATCAGCATGCCGATCGTCCCGATGCCCTGGGGATTGATACCATTTGAAAACAGACCGAAGGTCCAGGTTTCCATGTCGAAAAACACGCATGCGATGATGTAGAACGCCGTAAAACCGATTCCGGCCACGATGCCGCACACGGCGGGTACGGTCCCTACGCGCTTGCTGAATATGCCCAGTACGATGGCGGGGAAAAAGCTCGCCGCGGCGAGGCCGAAGGCGAAGGCGACGACCTGGCTGACGAATCCCGGCGGGTAGATCCCGAATATCCCGGCCACGACTACGGCCATCCCGATCACGCTGCGGCCCACCGTGAGCCGCTGCTTCTCGCTGGCCTCGGGACGCAGTATGCGGTAGTACAGGTCGTGCGATACGCTGGACGAAATGACGAGCAGCAGTCCACTTGCGGTGGAAAGCGCGGCCGCCAGTCCACCCGCCGCGACCAGCGCGATGATCCAGCTGGCCAGTTCGGCCATTTCTGGTGTTGCGAGAACGATGATATCGCGGTCCGGTCCGGAAAGGCCCTGGGTCCTGAGTACCGCGCGCCCATCCGCGCCCTCGGCGCCGCCTGAATCAAGCCACGCCCCGTGGTCGACCTGGACGGTGGACAATTCCGCGGCCGACAACGATCCACCGCGGAAGATCTCGTTGTCTTCGCCGGCCGAATACCGCATGATCCCGTCTCCGTTGTCCATCCAGAGAATCAGGCCGGTCTTCTCCCAGTTCTCGAACCACGAAGGCAACTCCTGTACGGTCTTCCCGTTCAGGCTGTCGATCATGTAGTACCGCGCGAACGCGGCGGTCGCGGGCGCCGTCAGGTAAAGCAGGGAAATGAAAAGCAACGCCCAGAACGCGCTCCATCGGGCCGCCTTGACCGATTTAACAGTATAGAACCGTACCAGGACGTGGGGAAGGCCGGCCGTGCCCACCATCAGTGCGAGGGCCACGCAGAAAACATTGACCTTGTCCCACCCACCCACAAAGGTGGCCGTATAGCTGCTGAAGCCCAGATCGGTCTGAATCTGGTTGAGTTTCTCAAGCAGGTACACGCCGGTCTGCCCGGCGATGGACGGTTCCAGCGTGCTGCCGAGTCCGGCTTGAGGCAGCGGACTGCCCGTGAGCTTGATGCTGATGGCGATCGCCGGGATAAGAAAGGCCGTTATCAGGACCCAGTACTGGGCTACCTGCGTCCAGGTTATGCCCTTCATGCCACCCAGTGTGGCGTAGATGAAAACGATAGCCATGCCGATAATCACGCCGACATGGATGTCCACCTCCAGAAACCGGCTGAAGACGACCCCCACACCGCGCATCTGTCCGGCCACGTACGTAAAACTGATGAAGATAGCGCACGACACGGCCACGATACGCGCCAGGTTCGACGCGTACCGGTCCCCCACGAAATCCGGCACGGTATAGTGGCCGAATTTCCTGAGGTACGGCGCGAGCAGCAGCGCCAGCAGCACGTATCCGCCCGTCCAGCCCATGAGATAGACGCCGCCGGCGTATCCCATCGTGGAAATCAGCCCGGCCATAGAGATAAACGACGCCGCGCTCATCCAGTCCGCGGCCGTGGCCATTCCGTTTGCCGCCGCGGGGACGCCCTGGCCGGCGACATAGAATCCCCTGGTATCCCTGACCCGCGTTCGCCACGCGATGAACAGGTAGAGGCCGAACGAAAGGGAAACAAATAAATAGGTCCACGCCTGAACAGACATCTGCCTTGTCTATCCTTCCTGTTCCGTGGTTTCGAGTTCCCGCCGGTGCCTCGCGTCGAGGCGGTTCATGTAGAGACAGTAAACCAGGATGAGCAGCACGAACACGATGATGCTGCCCTGGTGTGCGAACCAGAAACCCAGGGGAAAGCCGGTACCGGATATGATGTACGCATTGAGCGCGTCCGCGAACAGGATGCCGGCTCCGAGCCCGGCCAGCGCCCACACCCCGAGCAGCACGGCCATGATCCGTATGTTGGTCCGCCAGTACCGGCTCAAAGCCCTCGCGGCCCGATTTTCGGCGGCTTCCGATGATCGCGACATGTCAATCCTCCGGGTCATCCGGATCCGTTCATTCCTTGACTACGGTCAATGCTGCCTCGACGTACAGTCCAGGAAATATGAACGCCGCGTACTTCTCCCATCGACGGGGGAACCAGTTGGCGAGCAGGCTGATGCCCAGCACCCTGTAGAAGTCGCTGAAAATCAGCTTGCAGCGGTCCATCCGGAACCGCCCGTCGCGACACATCTGGGTGAACGTCACGTATCCGAAATGGTGATAGTGGGTCAGATCGCCGTAGGACAACTGCGAAGAGTAATGTGGGGTGACGATGCGAATCGACGCCCCCGGCCGCGCGATGCGGTATACTTCGTCCATGGCCCTGGCCGGCTGGCGGATATGTTCCAGGATGTGAGACATCTCGATATGATCGAACTGGTGGTCGTCGAAGGGATAGGGGTAGTCGTCCAGATCGTGCACCACGTCCACGTGCGCCGTATCGTTGATATCCAAGCCTATGGCACCCTCCAGTTTGCCGAAAGGTCCGCAGCCCAGATCAAGTTTGGTCGCCATGTTCACCCGTTTCCATGCCTGGTTCGGCGTTCGCCGGAGCGGGCAACATTGTACGGGCGGCCAGGGAGCGTGTCAAGTGAATTAGACCGGGCTCGATCCAGGCTCAGACCCGGATAATACCGCCTGGTTCCCCGCTGCGGGAACCATCGAGCATGGCGGTGATCTCGCGGCAGACCCGGTCCGGTGAAATCTGTTCGATCCGTTGATTGACCGCGTAAAAAGCGCGGTGCCTGGCACCGGGCGGTTTCCACCAGGCCGGATCGCTGGTGGCATGAAAGGAAAGGGTGGGCGTCCCCACGGCGGCGGCAAGATGGAGCACTCCGGTATCGTTGCATACGAGCAGGTCCGCGGCATGAATCACTCCGGCGACCATGCGCAGCGTCATGGGCGGCGCGCAGCGCAAAGGGGTCGATGTCTCCTCGCGCAGAGCCCGCAACAGTTCGTCTTCGCCCGGCGCGAGTATGACCAGGATCCTCGCGGAATGACGGGCAGCCAGTTCTTCGCACACGCGGGCCAGATGCTCGACCGGATATCTCTTCCTTGCGTCCCCGGTTCCGAAGTGCACGGCGACTACGGGACCTTCGGGGCCTCCGGACAGGCTTTCGATCACCTCGCGCCCTCCGGTACGTTCTTCCGCGGACATGGCATAGCCATAGGAAAAATCGTCCGTATCCGCACCGACGTACCGTACCAGGTCCAGGTTGCGCTGGATCTGATGCCTGGGTTCGGGATCCACGGGTACGTTTACCGTGTAAAATGGATTGTGATCGAGGTGGTCGAAAGTGGGCGAAGCGGGTCCCATGACCACGGGGGCGCCCGAGAGCCAGGCGATCAGGTCGCTGGAGAGGGAATGGGAAACCGTATTGAACACGATGGCCAGGTCGGTGGGCCTTCGCATGAGACCGACAAAGGACCGGATATCCCGGGGTTTCCACCCGAAGGCGGACTCGTGGAACACCAGGACTTCGTCCACGTCCGGATTACCCTGAGCTACCGGGTACAGGTAGGCGCGAACCACCAGGGCCAGGTGTGCGTCCGGAAAGCGAACCCGCAAAGCACGAATCGCGGGCGTGGTCAGCAGGAAGTCGCCGAACTGGTCATGCTGCCGGATGATCAGGATCCGTTTTATTCGGTCCGGCTCTACACTTCGCAGCCCCGGCCCCGGCCGCTGTGGATGCCTGGCCAGCCATTTCAGCGCGCGGGTCTTGACCTGCTTCTCGATACGGTACCACATCATCCGCCATCCGTTATTCCACGACCACTTCCTGGTCCCGGAACTGCAGGTTGTACAGCTTCCGGTACAGGCCGTCTACCTGGATCAGCGATCCGTGGACGCCTGTCTGCACGATGCGTCCACGGTCGACGACAATCACCCTGTCCGCCTTTTGCACCGTCGACAGGCGATGGGCGATGACCAGTGCCGTCCTCCCCTTCATCAACCGGTCGATGGCTTCCTGGACCAGCAATTCGGACTCGGTGTCCAGGCTGGACGTGGCCTCGTCGAATATGAGGATCTGGGGGTCCTTCAAGATGGCCCGCGCAATGGCGATCCGCTGCCTTTGCCCTCCTGAAAGACGCACGCCCCGCTCCCCGAGAAACGTGTCATACCTCTCGGGCAAGTGACCGATAAAGTCATCCGCGTTGGCGGCGGCCGCGGCGGCTCGAATACGGTCCATGGGCATGTTCTCCACGCCGTAGGCGATGTTGTTGCGGACCGTATCGTTGAACAGGATCACGTCCTGTGTCACGATGCCCATCTTTACCCTCAGGGACGCCACGGTGACCGAACGGAGATCTTTCCCGTCGATTTCGATACATCCGCCGGTCGGATCATAGAACCGCGCGACGAGGTCCACCAGGGTTGACTTGCCCCCTCCGCTGGGCCCTACGAAGGCCACGGTTTCTCCCGAACGGACCACCAGGTCGATGTCTTTCAATGCCGGCTCGTAGAATGGATCGTACCGGAAGGAAACCCGATTGAACCTGATTTCCCGACGCAGATCGGGCAGCGTTTCCGCATCCGCCGCGTCCGAAATCTCGGGTGCCGTGTCCAGGATCGAAAACACGCGGTCGGCGGCCGCGATCCCTTCCTGGATCCGGTTGTGCACCTGGCCGAGTTCCTTGACCGGTTTCATCATGGAAAACAGGGCGAGAAAAAAAGTCAGGAAGTCCTCGGGAGCCAGCAGGTCGCCTTCCAGGACCTGTCGGCCCCCGTACCAGAGAATCGCCAGGCCGACGACGCTTCCCAGGATTTCCGTAATTGGGCTCGCCAGGTTGTGCATGTGGGTCAGGCGGAGCAGCGTGTGGAAGTAGTGTTGCGTCTGTCGCTTGAATTTTCCGATTTCAAAGGACTCCATGTTGAAGGCCTTTACAACCCGCACGCCGGCCACGGTCTCCTGGAGCGTCGAGGTCAAATCGGCCATGGCTTCCTGCGAAGCCGTGCTGCTTCGGCGAAGCCGCCGGCCCACCGTCGTTATGACCAGGACGCTGAAGGGTAACAACACCAGGGAGATCAGCGTCAACTGCCAGCTCAGGATCAAGAGGATAGCGAGATAGACCACCACCAGCATGGGTTCCTTGATCAGTGTGCCGAATGCGGCGGAGATCGTCCCGTTGATCTTCATGACATCGTAGGATACGCGGGATATGAGTTCCCCCGTGCGTTCCCGGTGGAAATAGGACAGGGACAGACGGTGCAAATGGATGTAAAGGTAGTTCCTGAGGTCTTTGATGACGCCGTTTTCGGCGTAGGCCATCAAGTAGGCCTGCAGGTAACTGCTGATGTTCTTGAGCAGGAGGATGAACAGGATGATCAGGCAGAGGCGTTCGAGTGTAGCCTGCTTGGTCGGACGGCTGATCAGGGCGTTGGTGCGTTCTTTCAACGTCTCGCGAAGGCCCGACATACCGGTACGCTGTTCCAGCCGGTTCGCCGAATCCCGTGCCACGTCGAGTTGTCCGCCCGGTCCGCCCGGTCCGCCCGGCCCCGTCTGCACGGTCTCCTGGCCGAACAGCGTCTGCAGAAACGGGAGCGCCACCCAGACCGTGGCGCTGCTCGTCATTGCGAAGCAGGCCATACAACAAATGGCGCCGGCCATGAAGTACCAGTAGGGCTTCACATAAGATAGGATTCGGAGGTATACATTCATGGAGGGTTGGGAGATGAGAAGGGATGGCCCATTGAGGTGGCGTAGAGCGCTTCCACCCGGTCAGTCATTGCATCGAGATTGAAGCGTTCCCTGACCTGTCTATAACCGTTCTCTCCGATGCGCTCGCGCAGGGAATCGTCCGTCAACAGCAATTCGACCGATCGCGCGAGGCCTTCCGCGTCGCCCCCTTGAAAGACCAGGCCCGTCTCACCTTCCACCACGGTGTCCAGCGTCCCATCGGACCGGGTCGATATACAGGCCGCGCCCATGGCCATCGCCTCGATGACGGTCGCGCCGAATCCCTCCGCTCTGGAGGGAAATATAAAAACGTCCATGGCGTTCAGCAAGGCGGGAATATCGCGCCTGAAACCCGTAAAGAGCACCGTTTCACCGAGATCCAGTTCCCGGGCCAGCTGTACGATACCGTCGTGGTATGCTTCCTCTCCATAGCTGGCCGACCCCACGACGACGAACCGAAGAGGCCTTTGCGGATGCCGGTCCCGCAGCATCCGGGCAGCCTGCAGGAACTCCTCGTAACCCTTACCAGGAGAAACGCGTCCCACGGTACCAATCAGAAAGGCGCCGGCCGGTATATTGAGCGATCTCCGGGTGTCCTCCCTGTCGTAGCGGACCGGATCGAACCGGTTCAGATCCAGGGCCGGATGTATGGTGACCACGCGGTCCGGCGGGATGGGGCAGGTCTCGCGCACATTCCTGTTCAGCGTTTCCGACACCGTGATGATGCGGGAAACGCGGCGATACAGCCACCGGTGCACCGGGTCCTTTTTCGTCACGTACGAACCGACGTGCTTGGTGAGAACTATCGGTCCGTCGAATCCCGCCAGCAGCGCGCCGGGTACGGTTTGCCAGAGATCACGGGACAGGTGGAGATGTATGATGTGGGGCCGCATGCGCCGTATGCACCGGAGGAGCGCAAGGGTCGACACTGGATTGACATAACCGCCAATGCCGATGGTTTCAGCCGGGATGCCCTGTTCCCTGGCTTCTTCGGCGATCGATCCGTCCGGGTGGAGTACGAGACGTACGTCATGGCCGCGATCCAGGAGTTTTCCGGTCAGGATCGGCACGTGCATCTCCGTACCGCCCCAGGCCAGGGAGGAACACACCTGCAGAATGCGCGAAGGCGCCAGGCCGGCCATGGGTATTCCTTGAAAGAGGGAATATCGAAATGGGGACGATAACGGGAATCCGGGCGGCCCGATCGATCAGACAGGATATGGGATTGCCGGCGTCATTTCCACACCTGGTGCCAGGTGCAATTCGTCTGAAAGATGTAGTTGTTGCACTGGCTGCAGATTTCGAGTTCGTCGTACCGGTTCTCGATCATCTTCTGGCGGATCTCCTGGATGGGAGCACCGTTCCAGACTTCCTTGATCGATTGCTTCGAAACATCGCCGATCTCCACCTTGAAGTCGAAATCGAGGCAGCAGATGGATACGCGGCCGTCGTTGGCGATGACGAATTCCTCCCAGGGATGCTTGCAGGGAAAGGTGAAACCGCCGGCGGCCGAGGCCGAGGCCTGGTCGCCCACGTTCTTGTCCTCCACGCTCCCCGTCCAGGTGGTGTAGCTCTGAACGACCACGTTGTCTGCGATCGGCGTCCAAATGTCCTTGAACGCCGCGATCTCGTGCTGAGTCTCTTCCATGTTGATGATGGTAACCGTGATTTCGGGCGTTTTGCTGCCGGTGACGCGTTTCAGCTCCATCAGGTACCGCGCGTTTTCCACCACCTGATCGTAGACGAGCCCTATGCGTACCCCTTCGAAGGTCTCCGCCGTCGCCCCGTCTATATCGATGTTGATCTTGTCCAGCCCGCAGTCGATCAACTCCTGCGCCTTCTTGGGGTTGATCAGGGAACCGTTGGTACTCACGTTCACAGGTGTACGGGGCAGCCTGCTCTTCGTATACCTGATCATGTCGACGAGTTGCTTGTTGATGAACGACTCCCCGAACATGAAGGGCTGTATGAGTTTTATGTACCGGGCATGCTCCGCGCACTCGTCGATGATCTTGTGGTACAGGTCCATCGGCATGTTGCCCTTCTTACGGCTCAGCAGTTCCCTCGGGCACATGATGCAGTCGGCGTTACAGTAACTAGACGACTCGATACTGATCACTTCCGGAAACCGCAGCTTCCGCTCGACGACGGTATCGCGCAGGACCCGCTGGAGCGGTGAGTACCGGGACGCGGTTCTGTACAGCGTGTCTTTCATACCCATTTGATCTCAGCCATCCTTCCAGTTGAATTCCTCATCGCCACCCCTGATGAGCCGGTTGTATCCCGGCTGCCGGGTCCTTACTTCTTCGGTTCGTATGGGCGGAAACCTATCGCCGCCTCCCTTCCGGTACATCCGGTATTCCCAGGTCTTCGCGTATCCGGACATGACGGAAACCGAAGAAAGCAGACATAGCAGAAGTCCTTGCATCCCATCCAGATAACCCCTTTTAAGCACGTACATCTTCCAGAATGTGCCCAGGGGAGCGAGGGCGATATGGACCCAGGTTATTTTGCGGTCCGGTTGCGCTTTCAACCTGTTTCTCACCTCGATCGACGTATACTCGTTCAGTTTCTCGATATACTGGTACAGGCTGGAATAGGCATCGTGTATCAACGGTGATGGGAGACTGCCGGTCGGACCGTCCACGACGAATGTTTCGTGCACCTGGGTCCTGGTGACGCTCGTTTTCGTCCGGCGAAATAGCCGCAACGGCCGGTCGTCCCCCCATCCCGCGGCGTGCCTGATATGACGGGAAAGGAAGTAGTTCTCCCTGGGGAAATGGTAACCGTCGTACGGCGCCGGATGCTCGAGCAGGGTCTGGATGTCCGACTTCAGGGATTCGCTGAGCCGTTCGTCCGCGTCCAGGTTCAACACCCATGTGGAACCCGCCCGGTCCAGCGCCTGCTGCTTCTGTTCCCCGCTGCCGCGCCGTTCTTCATGAAACACCCGAACCTTGTCGTGACGATTGCAGATCTCCACAGTCCGATCGGTGCTTCCGCAATCCACCACCACGATTTCGTCTACCCAAGAAACGCTCCGCAAACACGTGTCGATATGCGGCTCTTCGTTATATGTAATGATTATTACGGATATAGAGTCCATACATGCATCATCGATCCCGTTCAATGGCGTAATCTACCATGTTCAACAGCGCGTGTTTCGCCGGGGTCTCCGGCTCGCCGACCAGGATCGACTTGGCCACTTCAGCGTATTCCAGCGCCCTGCTCCTCGCGTAACGTATTCCGTCGTGGGCATGTACGAAATCTACGATTTCATCGCAAACCCTGTCGCTCCACTCCTCTTTCAATAATTCCTCCACGCGATTTTTCCCGGCGGTCGAGGCATTCCTGAGGGCATGGATAAGCGGAAGGGTAACCGTCCCTTCCCGGAAATCGTTTCCCCTGGGTTTGCCGATGACGTCTTCATCTCCCGTGAAATTCAGGATATCGTCGGTTATCTGAAAGGCCATGCCGAGTTTTTCACCGAATTCACCGAACCGGCAGGCCGTATCGACCGAACGGCTCGAAAGGTAGGCCCCGGAATCGCAGCCGCACGCGATGAGCGATGACGTCTTGTTGCTTATGATGCGATAGTACTCCGCCTCGGGGGTCTTCAGGTTGAAACGGCGTATGGCCTGGTGCAACTCGCCCTCAGTAAGCCGCTCGACGCATTCCGCGATTTTCGATGTGATCCTCGAGCAGTCCAGTTTCGCGATCAGCGATAACACCTTTGCGATCACGTTGTCGCCCATGAGTACCGTGACGTGGTTGTCCCAGATCGAATTCAGTGTGGGCAGTCCACGGCGGGTTGTCGCCCGATCCACCACGTCATCATGTATCAGCGTCGCGGTGTGGCAGAGCTCGATAATGAAAGCCGCCAGCATGGTCTCCCTGCACGGCGAGCCGTAAGCCGTCGCAGAAAGGAAAACCAGTGCGGGTCTCAGTCGCTTGCCCTTGGTACGAACCAGGTGGGACCAGATCTGGTTGATGACTTCCACGTCGGATCGGGATATCTCCCTGATCTTGCGTTCAAACTGGTCGAGATGTCCCTGCACCGGCGCGCTGATGGTCCTGAAGTCTATGAATGCCCCCAAATCGGCTGTACGGTACCGCACGTTGAATTACAACCATATATGGCGGAGAACCGTGCAAAAGTCAACCCAATTCGCCGGTGTGGGCGCATGGCTGGAGGAGAGGCGGAACGGTTGCGGGCTACTGCAGCGTCATTACCGCACGTTGCGCAAGGTCAAGCAGTTCCGAAGGAAAAACGCCCACGGCCAGGATGGCCAGGGCGGAAAGGCACAGAGCCGTCATGCCGCTGAAGGACAGGCGTCCGGTCGCGTCGGCGGGTTCCCTCGACGCGGGACGCATGTACATCCAGACTACGACACGCAGGTAGTAGTATAACGAGACGCCGCTGAACAGCAGTCCGATCACGGCCAGTTCGATGTATCCCCCGGTCACCACCGCGCTGAAGAGGTAGAACTTGGCCATGAAACCAGCCGTGGGAGGTATACCAGCCAGGGAAAACATGACCACCGCCATGATCGCGGCGAGCAGGGGATGGCGCCTGCCCAGGCCGGCCAGGTCATCCAGTGTCCCGCACGAAGACCCGCGGGTGGTGAGTACGGCAAGCACCCCGAAGGCACCCAGGTTCATGGCCGTGTACACCATCAGGTAGAAAACGATACTCGCGCTTCCGTCCTGGCTGTTCGACATGAACGGCAGAAGCATGTAACCGGCGTGGGCGATACTCGAATAGGCCAGCAGTCGTTTCAAATTGGTCTGTACCAGCGCAACGACGTTTCCGACGGCTATCGTGAGGACAGCCAGCAGCGCGATTAACGGTGACCATTCCATCTGCAGACCGGGGAAAACCGTACCGAGCAGACGGATCAATACCACGAAGGCGGCCGCCTTGGAACCGGTGGACAGAAACGCGGCGACGGGCGTCGGCGCCCCCTGGTACACGTCCGGCGTCCAGGAATGGAACGGGACCATGGAGATCTTGAATCCGATACCGACCAGGAGCAGGCCCAGTCCCCCGAGCAGCAGTAAATTTACCGCGTCGCTTCTCTCCCCGGCCAGTGTTCGCGCTATGGCATCGTACTCCGTGCTGCCGCTCGCACCGTACAGCAGGGCAATGCCGTAAAGAATGAATCCGCTGGCGAAGGCGCCCAGCAGGAAGTACTTCAACGCGCCTTCGTTCGATCCGGCTTCTGACTGTTCAAAGCCGATCAGCACGTAGAGCGAAATGGAAAGTACTTCGAGACCGAGGAAAAACGAGAAAAGGTCGATACTCGCCGCCATCATGCTCATGCCCGATACGGCGTAGATCAACAGCGCGTAGTACTCCCCGCGGTCGATTGACCTGGCTTCGGCATAGGAGATGGATATCAGTACGGTCAGCATGGCGCCGCCGATAAACACCAGGGTGGCCACCAGGCTGAAATCGTCCATCACCATCATCGGCGAGATATCTGAAAAAACGATGGGATCCCGCCCCAGCCGGCTGGCGACAACCAGGCCCGAAACCGCGAGCAGCAGGAGACTCAGGTAGGGGATTCCTTTTCGAAACCGTTCAAACAGGCCGATGATCAGGACCACCGTCGCGGCGGACACGAGGACGATCTGCGGCAGCACGGCGTAGAGGTTTACAACGGGCAGCACCATATTCATCGCTTGTCCTGGCTGGTTTCACGCGTCGCGTCCAGTCGCGACGACGATTCGATGGACATCTGTGTTGTACCGCCAGGAGCCGTTTCGGCGAGACGGTGTGTCTGAACCAGCAGCTTCTGCACCGAAGCCTCCATGGTCCGGAGAAACGGTTGTGGGTAGACGCCGATCCAGACGATGAACAACGTCATGCAGGAGAGCACGGCCGCCTCGCGAATCGACAGGTCTTTCAATCCCCGGTTCTCCGTCCTGGTCAGCGGACCGAAGACGACTTTCCGGTACATCCTCAGCATGTAGACGGCCGCCAGGATAACCCCGGTCGCGGCAACCGCCGCAATCAGCAGGTATTTCTGAAATACGCCGACCAGGATGAGGAATTCTCCGACGAAATTACTCAGTCCGGGAAGGCCGATCGATGCCAGGGTAAAGACCAGCAGAAAGGCGGAGAAAACGGGGATCGTATGCCACAGGCCGCCGTAGTCTTCCATGTTCCAGGTATCCCGTCGCTGCACGAGCATCATCGCGGCCAGGAACAGCCCGCCCGTGGACAACGCCAGGCTGACGATGTGGACGACGGCGCCCTGTATGCCATGCTGATTCAGGGCGAATACGCCAAGTACGACAAAGCCCGCGTGACTGATGGTTGAATAGGCGATCAGCCTTCGGATATCGGACTGCGCCAGGGCGATCAGCGCCCCGTAGACAATGCCGGCCGCGGCCATCGCGCACATCAGGGGAGCCAGTTCGGCGAGGGCGTCGGGAAACAACGGAAGCGTAAGGCGAATGAACCCGTAGGCCGCCATCTTTACGAGCACCACGGCCAGGACGATGGCATCGGGCAACCAGGTGTGAAAGGGCACCATGGGTACCTTGACGGCGAAGGCGGCGATGAAGGCGAGGGCGAGCCAGAACTGCACATCCGGTGGCATGGAAAGTTGATACAACGCGGCCATTTCAAAAGTGAGGACGCCGTGGGCCTGATGGTAAAGGAAGGCAAGCGTAATGACGGCGGCCAGCATGAGCAGGCTGCCGAAAACGGCGAACAGGAAGAACTTCAGCGCCGCCCTGTCGCTCTTCTCGTAACCCCAGATGCCGATCAGGAAATACATGGGAATCAGCATGCCTTCCCAGAAGAGGAAGAACAGGAACAGGTCGAGGGAGAAGAAGACGCCCAACAGGGTGGTTTCCATCAGCAGCATGAAAACCTGGTAGGCCCGGACCCGCTCGCCGACGATCGTCCACGTGCCGAGCAGCGCCAGCGGCCACATGAGCGCGGTGATTCCCGCGAGTAGGATACTTATGCCGTCCGCCCCGACGTGATAGGACACGCCCAGAGATTCGATCCAGGGTATCCGCTCCACAAACTGCGGATCGCCGACATGGGATTCAAACGCTCCGAAACTGGCCGCGAACAGGATGAACACCAGGGCGGTGACGCCGAATCCTAACCATCGGGCGGCCGTGTCCCCTTTGACGAAGAGGAGCAGCACCGCGCCCAGGACGGGCAGCCAGATCATGAGGGAAAGCAGGGGCAGATCGGTCATGAACAGCACCTTCGAATTGTTCGATTAAGGTCCCAGGTAACCGGTGATGTAGGCGACCACCACCAGCGCGCCGATGACCATGATGAGCGCGTAATTCTGAACGACGCCCGTCTGCGTATACCGGATAACGTTCCCCATGCCACGCACCGTGAGCGCGGCCAGGGTCAAGCCCCCGTCGATGATCCCGGTATCCACGATGCGCCAGAATCCCCAGGCGACCTTCCTGAGCGGCCCGACGATGAGGACGTCGTAGATTTCGTCTACGTAGAACTTCCTGAACGAAAGCGTGTACAGAGAACGGGGAACCAGGCGGTCGAAAACCGCGTTTCCGCGGATGTAAACGACGTAAGCGCCCCAGATACCGGCCGCGGCCAGCAACAGGGTCAGGGCCATCACGGCCAGTTCAGTGCTTGCCGAGGGGACCGGTGTTTCCGGCATTGTGGAAAACACGGGTGCAAGAAACCCGCCGAAACGGTCCATGCCATCCGCAAACACGTGGGGAATGCCTATGAAGCCCCCCACGGTGGACAATACGGCGAGCAAGACCAGCGGCACGATCATGACCCGGGACGATTCGTGTACCTTGCCGGTCTCCGACGGGTTCAGACGGGTCTTGCCGCCAAAGGTCATGAACAGCACCCGGAACATGTAGAAGGAGGTCATCACCGCGGTGACCAGTCCGACAACCCACAGCACGGGCGCGTTGACGAAGGCTCCCCACAGAATCAGGTCCTTGCTGAAAAAACCGGCGAAGGGCGCTATCCCCGCGATGGCCAGGGTAGCAAGCAGCATGGATTTATAGGTCACCGGCATGAGGCTGCCGAGCCCGCCCATGTTGCGGAGATCCTGGGGATCCCTGCCCTCTTCCAGGGCGTGTTCCAGCGCGTGAATCACACTGCCCGCGCCCATGAACAGCAGCGCCTTGAAGAAAGCGTGGGTGACGAGGTGGAAGATACCCGCGGTGAAATAACCGACGCCGCAGGCCAGGAACATGTATCCCAGCTGGCTGATCGTGGAATAGGCCAGGACGCGCTTGATATCGTACTGGGTCATGGCGATGTACGCGGCGAAAATGGCGGTGACCGCGCCGATGACGGCAACGACGGTCATGGCCGTGGCGGACTGGACGAAGAGCGTGTGACAACGCGCGACCATGTACACGCCGGCGGTCACCATGGTGGCTGCGTGGATCAACGCGCTGACCGGCGTGGGGCCTTCCATGGCATCCGGAAGCCAGACGTGAAGGGGCACCTGGGCGGACTTGCCCATGGCCCCGATGAACAGCAGCAGGGTAATCGCCGTAATGACCGGCGCGAGGACGGCGGGATCGGTCGCGAAAACGTCCGCAAACGTCAGCGAGCCGGCATACAGGAAAATCAGGAGCAGGCCGAGGATGAAGGCGAAATCACCGACGCGGTTCACCACGAAGGCCTTCATGCCCGCGTTCGCCGCGGACTGCCTTTCGCACCAGAATCCGATGAGCAGGTAGGAACATAGCCCAACCCCTTCCCAGCCGACGAACATCAGCAGGAAATTGTTGCCCATCACGAGGATGAGCATGGCGAACATGAACAGGTTCAGGTAGGAGAAATAACGGACGCAGCAGGTGTCCTTGGCCATGTAACCGATGGAATAGACGTGAATCAGCAGGCCGACGCCGGTGACGACCAGCATCATGACCGTAGACAGCGGATCGATCAGGAAGGCCACGTCCACCGAGAAGGTGCCGGCCGTAATCCAGGAATAGGCGACCACGTCAACGCTGCGTTCCCCGGCGGGCAACCCGGTGAGCTGCAGAAAAACGCCCAGCACGAGCACAAAGGACACGGCCACCGCGGCGCAGGCGATCGTCCCGGACACCCTGGGATTACGGTTACAGAATACGTTGATGAAGGCGCCGAGCAGGGGCAGGCACGGGATCAACCAGACATAGCTGAAAGATTCGGTCATGTTGTTCTCTATGGGGTTGCGGTCACCAGCGCAGGGACCGAACCTCGTCAATGTTGACAGTTCCCCGGTTGCGGAAAAGCAGGATGACCAGGGCCAGCCCGATCGCCACCTCGGCGGCCGCCACGGTAATCACCAGGAATACGTAGATGTGGCCGTCGACCATGCCGAACTGCCTGGCGAAGGCCACGAAGGACAGGTTGGCCCCATTGAGCATCAATTCTATACCCATCAGCACGATGATCGCGTTCCGCCGGACCAGCACGCCGGTCGTACCCACGAGAAAGAGGACCGCGCTGAGAACCAGGTAATAGGAGACAGGTATCATGGGTTAATCGATTCCATAACCGACAAAGATTCACTCGCCCACGGAAACGGTGCCCTTGCGGGTCAGCACCACGGCCCCGACGATGGCGATCAGCAGGAGCACGGCCGCGATCTCAACGGGCAGCAGGTACTTCGTAAAAAGCAGTGATCCGATCTGCTCCACTTCTCCAAATCCGGCCAGGTCCCCATCCACCGGCGGCGGCGTTCCACCGCCCGTGTATGACATCACCATGGCCGCCACGGGCAGGAAAAGGAGACCGGTCAGGAGGACCGCCAGCGGTTTCTGAATCCGCAACGCCCCACCGTCTTCACGACTCAGGTTCAGGAGCATGATGACGAAGAGAAACAGCACCATGATGGCGCCGGCGTATACCACGATCTGAATGATCGCGACGAACTGTGCATCCAGCATCAGGTACAGGCCGGCGATGGATATCATGACCATGATCAGCAGCAGCACGCAGTAAATCGGATTGCGCTGCAGGACCATCGCCACGCTGCTCACGACGGCTACAGCGGCGAAAAACAGGAAGAAGTATAGTTCCATGGGTATCGTTGAAGTGAGCCGATGCCTTTCAATGACCGCCCGGTTCGCTTGGCTTGGGAAGCTGATCTCCCCGGGGACGGGTGTACGGCTTTAGACTGTTTCTCAGGACCTGGCCCAGTGTGCCTTTCTGGTCCCTGGTTTCATCGTAGTTTTTCAGCAGGCGCTCCCTGTCCCAGATCATCTCTTCCCGCGTCGTGGCCACGAGATCGATGTTGTCCGTCATATCAATGGCGTCTTCGGGGCAAGCCTCGACACACATGCCGCAGAATATGCATCGGAGCATGTCGATCTGGAAGGTGCGGGGGATCTTCTCCCGGTCGTTCCATTCGGTCTCCTCGCCTTCAATGGTGATGCAGTCGGCGGGACAGGCCACGGCGCACATTTCACAGGCCACGCACTTGATTCGGTCCTGCTCGTCCTTGTTGAGCCGGTGGGCGCCGCGGTATCCGGGAGGCAGGATCGTCTGCACCTCCGGATATTGCATCGTGACATTTTTCTTGAACAGGTGCGACAGGGTCAGGAGCATGCCCTTGATCACCGCCGGAAGGTACAGCCGTTCCGCCAGGGTCATCTTGCGCGCTTCAACGACGATTGCCATGGGTTGCACTCTCCCGTGTCAGACCAGCATCAAGATTCCGGTAAATACGACGTTCAACAGGGCCAGCGGCAGCAGTACCTTCCATCCGATCGCCATCAGCTGATCGTAGCGGAAACGCGGCAGCGACCACCTCACCCAGATATAGACGAAGAGGAAGAATCCCGTCTTGATCAGAAACCCCGCTACCTGGTAAACAGTCACCAGGCCCGGACCGACCAGGTCTTCGAAGGGCATGTGCCATCCCCCGAAGAAGAGGGTCGCCATCAGGGCCGAAGCCGCGATCATGCTGGCATATTCAGAGATCATGAACATGGAAAAACGCATGCTGCTGTATTCCGTGTGGTAGCCGCCGACGAGCTCCTGCTCGCACTCGACCAGGTCGAAGGGCAGGCGGTTGTTTTCGGCGTACGCCGCAATGACGAAGATCAGGAAGGCCAGCGGCTGGCGGAATATGAACCAGTCGAAGAACGTTCCCTGCGCGTCGACGATTCTGCTCATCTGGAGCGATCCCGTGAGCATGAGAATGCCGACGATCGACAGGCCCAGCGACAATTCGTAACTGATCATCTGCGCCGAGGCTCTTATGCCGCCCAGCAGGGTGAACTTGTTATTGGCGCTCCATCCGCCCAGGGCGATCCCGTACACGGCGATGGAGGTCATGCCCAGGACATACAGAATACCGACGTTCAGATCGATGATCTGTAGCGTGGTCGTGGTTTCCTGGATCTGCAGGCCGAAAAGGGTAAAAGCAGGGATGGTCACTTCGCCGCCCACGGGTATCACGGCGAAGATCAACAGGGCCGGTACCAGGATCAGTGCCGGCGCGATGGCGAAGAGGGTTCTATCGGCGCTTGCCGGAATGAACTCTTCCTTCCACATGAACTTGATACCGTCGGCCAGGGGTTGCAACAGCCCCATGGGACCGACACGATTGGGACCGAGCCGGTCCTGTATCAGGGCGCTTACCCGGCGTTCCATGAAGGTGAGGTAGGCGACGGTTGTGAACACCACGCCCAGCAGGATGCCGATTTTAACCAGGGCGATGGCGCCTTCCAAGATCATGGGATCCACGACCAATCCACTAACCTCCCGCGGCTTCGGACGGCTCCACGCCGCCCGTCATGGCGCCCTGATCGCCGATCAGGTCATAGGTGAGTCCAGCATATCCTTCGACCAATCCCGCGATTTCCTCCAGGATTTCAGCGGGTTCCGTTCCGCCCATGCCGACGCCCATGCACTGACCGAAATACCTGATAATGGCGCCATCATCCCGCGCGCCGCCGGGCAGTGGGAACGCGGGGTTCATCCGCTGTACGCGGCCCTGCGCATTGGTCATGGTACCGCTTTTCTCAAAGGGTATAGCGGTGGGGAAAACGATGTCGGCCAGCTCGGAAAGGTCGGAGCGGCGCACGTCGTGCACCACCAGGAATTCGAGCTTGCGGAAGGCCTCCGCCACCTCCGGCGAAAGGGTCTGGCCGATATCCCCGCCAAGCACGTAGAGTCCCCGTATCGATCCATCAGCTATGCCTTGCAGGATGTCGTCCAGCGAGTCCGCGCCCAGCATGTCGCCGGCGCCCCTGCCGTTGGGCGACTTGTCCGCTTCGATGCGAAAACCGCTCTTGGCCGTCCACGCTTCCCCTTCGGGTTTGCGGTTAAGGCCGATCCTCGACGATCCGAAGGCGTCCGCGGCCAGTTTGCGCAGCAGGAAATTCTCCTCGTTGGTCGCCATGGATGACCCGACCACGCCCATGGCGGAGTCCTCTTCGGTATCCATGACAGACTGAATGCCGCTGACGGCGGTTTCCAGGGCATCCGGCCAAGGGACCTGGCGCAGTTCGCCGTCCACCCGCTTCAAGGGAGATTTCAACCGGTCCACGCCCTGCCAGTCATGGTAGCAGAACCGCCCCTCGTCGCACATCCAGTAACCGTTGACGTCCTCGTTATGCCGGGGACTGGTGCGGTAGATCTGCTGATGCATGACTTCCAGGGTCGTGTTGCACCCCGTGGCGCAGCCGGGGCAGAGGGTGTTCACCTTTTCGTAATGCCAGATACGGGGCTTGTAGAGGAAATCCTTGGTTACCAGGGCGCCTACGGGACAAATGTCCGCCACGTTCGCCGACATCTTGTTGTCCAGGGGTACGCCCTCGAAAGTCGCGATCTCGGATTTGCTTCCCATCTGGACTACACCGAGTTCGGACGTCCCCGTGATCTCGTCACAGAATCGGGTGCAGCGCTGGCATAGTATGCAACGCGTCGTGTACAGCATGATATGCGGTCCGAGGTCTTTCTTCGGCGGGACGCGCTTGGTCTCGACGAACCTGCTGTGGCCGCGGCCATGGTCGAAGGAATGATCCTGCAGCTTGCATTCCCCGGCCTGGTCGCACCAAGGGCAATCCAGGGGGTGGTTGATCAGCAGGAATTCCATGATCCCCTTGCGGTTGTCCAGCACCGCCGGGGAATTGAACCGGAAATTCATCCCGTCCTTGATCCGTATGGTACACGACGTGACGATGCCGAACTGGCCGGGCCGTATCTCCATCTCGGTAAGGCACATCCGGCAGTTTCCATCCGGCGCAAGGCCCGGATGATAGCAGAAATGGGGGATGTCGATGCCGAGGTCCGCCGCGGCGTCAATCAGGTTGCGGCCTTCTTCAACGGTGTACTGCTGATCGTCTATGGTAATGGTTGCCATGCGTGTCTCATCCAGCGGCGGCGGCTTCTTCGTTCTTCAGCCGGAAATTGCCGGGTACGGGAGGTATATGTTCATACTGGCCGGGCCTCAGGTAAGACTCTTCGACCGGGAGGACAACCAGTTCTTTCCGTTCGATGCAGGCCCTGAATTCGGGCCAGTACTTGACGAGTATGGTACGCACCGGCCAGACACCCGGCGCCTGGCCGAAAACGCACATGGTATGGCCGTGGATCTGCTTGCAGATATCCAGCAGCAGGTCGAGGTCTTCCTCGCGGCCCTCTCCGTGGCGTATCCGCCGCAGGATGTCGTTCATCCAGGGCACCCCTTCACGGCAGGGCGTACACTGTCCGCAGGTCTCGTGGGCGGCGAAGGAAGAGGCGTTCAGCAGGGCGTCCACCATGCTGGTGGTCTCGTCCATCACGATAATCCCGCCGGTACCGCCCATCGACCCCAGTTTGCCCAGGGCGCCGAAACCCATGGGTGTGTCGATCTCATCCGGCGTCAGGATGGGCGCCGAGATGCCGCCTGGAATGACGCCCTTGAGCCGGTTGTTGTTTCGTATGCCGCCGCCCGCGTTGTAGATCAGTTCCCGCAGTGTGATATCGGAATCGTACTCATAGATACCGGGCTTCTTAACGTGGCCGCACAGACCGAACAGTCGTGGTCCTGTCGTATCCTCTTCCGAACCGATTCCCTTGTAGGACTCCGCCCCCATGCCGATGATGGTGGTGATCTGTGCCATGGTTTCCACGTTGTTCACGATCGTGGGCTGGCCCCACAGACCGATGGCGGCGGGGAAAAACGGCGGTTTCAGCCGGGGATAGGGCCGGTTGCCTTCGAGGGATTCGATCAGGCCGGTTTCTTCTCCACAGATGTAGGCCCCGGCGCCGGGATGTACGTATAACTCCAGGTCGAAGCCCGTATCCAGGATATTGGTGCCGAGAAACCCGTGTTCCCGGGCGTCCCTGAGCGCGGCCTCAAACTGATCGATGATCTGGAAGAACTCCCCCCTGATATAGATGTAACCCAGGTTGATCCCCAGGGCATAGCTGGTGATGATCATGCCTTCGATGATCTGGTGGGGCTTCGATTCCAGCAGGAACCGGTCCTTGAAGCTTCCGGGTTCGCTTTCGTCCGCGTTGGCGCACAGGTAGCGCGGAAACCGGTCGGCGCACAGGTTCCATTTCATCCCCGTCGAGAAACCGGCTCCGCCCCTGCCCTTGATTCCCGAAGCCTTTATTTCCTCGATCAGGTCGGCCTGGGTCATGGATTTCAGGGCCTTCCGTACCGCGCTGTAACCGCCGTTGGCCATATAGGCGTCGATATCGCCTGGTTCGGCTCCCCCTGCGGGTTCCGCCGTCAGGATTTCAAGCGGTGCGGCCATATCACTATCCTTCTTCGAGACGATCGAGTATGTCGTCGACCTTGTCCGGGGTAAGGTGGGTGTACAACCGGCTGTTTACCAGGAGCACGGGCCCCTTGTCGCAGGCAGCCAGGCATTCCGACTTCCGGAGGGTGAACTGTCCGTCCTCCGTGGTCTGGCCGAGACCGACGCCGAGTTTCTCTGTCAGGTGGTCGAAAATGCCGGCGCAGCCGGTCAGTGCGCAGGGCAGTGTATGGCAGACCGCGAGCACGTTCTCGCCCACGGGTTCCTTGTTGAACATGGGATAGAAAGTCGCGATCTCCGCGACCTTGACGGGCGAGCAGCCGATCAGCCCGGCGACGCACGCCATGGCCTCGGGAGAGATGTATCCCCACTCTTCCTGCGCGAGATGCAGGAGCGGAACGACGGCCGATTTCCTGTATTCTACCGGGTAGCGGCTCAGTATTTCGGCCGCGCGCTCCAGGGCCGCGTTTGTGAATTCCAGCGGTGTCGCCAATCTAACGATCCAGTTCTCCGGCGATGACGTTCAGACTGCCCAGAACCGCCACCACGTCCGATAGCATATGCCCCCTGATCAACATGGGGAACAGGGAAAAGTTCACGAAAGACGGCGGGCGCACGCGGATCCGGTAGGGTTCCCTGCTGCCGTCGCTGACGATGAAAAAACCGAGTTCTCCGTTCGGGGCCTCGGTCGCGGCGTACACCTCGCCCACCGGCGGCGTCGGTCCGTGTCCTTCCATGGTCATCTTGAAATGGTAGATCAGCGATTCCATGGATTCGTACACTTCCGATTTCTCGGGCAGCACCGCGTGTTCTTCTTCGGCGTTTACGGGACCCGAAGGTAGGTCCTCCACGGCCTGGCGAACGATCTTAGCGCTCTGCCTGACCTCCTCCATCCGCACGAGATAACGATCGTACGCGTCCCCGTTGCGGCCGATGGGTATGTCGAAATCGTAGGCTTCGTACCCGAGGTAGGGCTCGTTCTTACGCAGGTCCATATCGACGCCGGAAGCCCTCAGTACCGGTCCCGTGACGCCCCAGGCCACGGCGTCTTCCGAAGAAAGGACGCCCACGCCCTCCGTGCGGTCGCGCCAGATGCGGTTGTGGGTCAGCAACCGGTCTATTTCCGAGGTGGCGCGGAGGGTCTCCTCCACGGAATTCCGGGCCATCTCCGCAAAGTTATCCGGTACATCGCGCAACAGTCCACCCACCCGCGTGTAACTGGTGGTCAGCCGCGTGCCGCATACCGCTTCAAACAGATCATACAGCACTTCCCGGGCCCTGAACCCGTAGAGGAAGGCGGTGAACGCCCCGGTGTCGAGCGCGGCCGTACCGATGCTTAACAGGTGGTCGGCAAGGCGCGAGAGTTCCGCCAGGGCGACCCGGATATTCCGGCAACGCTGCGTGATTTCAATATCCATCAGCCTTTCGACCGCGTGGGTATAACCGATATTGTTGCACAGGGGGGACAGGTAATTCATCCGGTCGGTCAGCGTAACGAACTGGTTGTAGCTCCGGTACTCGCCCAGTTTTTCGAAACCGGTGTGCAGGTAGCCGAGATGCGGCGTGGCGCCGACGACCCGCTCGCCATCCAGTTCCAGCACCATGTGCAACGTCCCGTGCGTCGCCGGATGCTGGGGACCGAAATTGAGGATCATGTGCTCGGTGGGCATATCGGGCGTTCGCTCGAAGGTCACCCGTTCGCTACGGATTTCCTCGAGGTCCGCCCCGGCGAGCTTATCGACAGGTGTAGCATTCATGATGCGCGCTTTCTGCTGGTTGTACCGGGTCCGGCGAACCGGACGCGGTTAAAACACGAAGTTGTCGCGCTCCCCCTTGCCGTGGAGGGGATAATCTTTCCTCAGGGGATAGGATCCGAAGTCATCGGGCATCAGTATACGGCGCAGGTCGGGATGTCCTTCGAAGACGATCCCGTACATGTCGTATACCTCCCGCTCCAGCCAGTTGGCCCCAGGCCAGACAGACACCACCGACTGGATCCGGGGATCGGCTTCCGGAACGGGAACACTGACGCTGAATCGGCGATTTTGTCTATAGGAATAAAGCTGGTAGACTACGGCAAACCGGATTGACTCGTCGAGCCGAAGCCGGTCCACCGCGGTTACGTCAACGAGAAAATCGAAGGATAATTCCGGATCGTCTCTCAGGAAGGTCATGAAAGGAAGAAGTGAATCCAGCTCCGCGATGACACTTTCGCAACCGACCGCGTTGCCGGTCCGCACGGACCCGTCACCGAACTTCTCCCGAATGCGCACCGCGGCCACTCCTGCGTTCGCTCCTGGCCGACCGGGCTGGCCACCGTCTTCGGCCTGACGATCCTCCTGGTTTCCCACGCTCATCCCCTTTATTCAAACCCCATATTGCTGCCCCAGCCCCTTGGATCCGCCTGCCAGTCCAGGGCGATATTCCGGTTGTCATCCGAAAGTTCGCCCCGTTCGCTCATCACGTCCAGTATGGACACGAAATCCGCCATGCTCCATTTAGGCAGTCCGGCGTTTTTAAACCCATCGGTGGCGGCGGGCAGACCATACTCGAATATGGTGGCCACGCCGATCACTTCCACGTTGAACTTGGCCACGTCTTCAGCGGACTTCAGGACGCCCCCGCCCGTCGTGACCAGGTCTTCGGTGAACAACACCTTCTGACCTGGAGCGAGGGTGCCTTCGATCCGGTGTTCCTTTCCGTAACCCTTCTGGCCCGACCGCGCGTAGACCATCGGCAGGTCCAGCCGGTTGGAAACCCAGGCCGCGAAAGGAATGGCGGCGGTCGCCGTTCCCGCGATGACATCCGGTGGTGTATCGAGCCCGTCGATGATCTCGAGAAAAGTGTCGATAATCACCTTGCGCTCTTCCAGGCAGGATATGATCAGCCGATTATCGCAATATATCGGCGAGATAATACCGGAACTGTAATGGTAGGGGGCTTCGACGTTGATGGTGACGGCTTTGATGTCGAGCAAGAGTTCTGCGATGGTTTTTCTGTTCATTAGTTCGCTTTGGCCTGGGCGACTTTCTCCTGGATCTTCATCAACGCCTGAATAACGTTTTCGGGTCTGGGCGGACAGCCGGGGATATACACGTCCACCGGGATATACTGGTCCACACCCTGTACCATGGTGTAGGTATTGAACACCCCGCCGGAGGAGGCGCATGCGCCCATGGAAATGACCCACTTGGGTTCCGGCATCTGGTCATAGATCTTCTTCAATACGGGCATCATCTTGATGGATACCCGCCCGGAAACGATCAGCAGATCGGACTGCCGGGGGGAAAACCGAATGGCTTCGGCGCCGAAACGGGCCAAGTCGAACCGGGAAGCGAGCGTCGCCATGAGTTCGATGGCGCAGCACGCGGTACCGAAGGGCATCGGCCAGAGCGAGTTCTTCCGGGCCCAGCCGACCACCGCGTCCACCTTGGTGGTCATGACGTTTTCCTGAAGCTGATCTTCTAATCCCATTCCAGGGCTCCCCGTTTCCACTCGTAAAGGAATCCTATGACGAGCAGGAGGATGAACACCCCCATGGCCACGGCGCCGAATACCTGGAGATCACCGTAAACAACGGCCCATGGATAGAGGTATATGATCTCTACGTCGAAAAGGATGAAGAGGATGGCGATCAGGTAAAACTTTACCGAGAAATTCTTCCTCGCGGAGTCCATCAACGGTACACCGCATTCATAGGTTGAAAGCTTGGATGCGTTGGTTTTTTTTCGACCGATAAAAGAGGAAAGGGTAACGATTACGGCCGCTACGATCAGGACTAGGGCAACGAGCAGGATAAGGGGAAGGTATGACATTTAGTCAAATCAGGATATACAGATAGATCGGGCGGCGGACGCTGCTTCCAGGGAACATCTATCCTTGAACTCGTCGATCAAGATAAACCGGCGGGGGGCAATGTCAAGCACTAAACGTAAAGGAACTAGATACGAAATCCAAATAGTGGGATTTCTGACTCAACCGCGTTCATTAATCCTAAATCTCGGTATGTATTTAGCCGACTAAGTCTCACGTTTTTATAGTAGGATTCTAGTCGCGGATGGTATATCATTTTGTAATCAGCGTTTTCTAAATAACGTTTAAATCATTGATTCTCATTCAATACAATTATCATCGTTGACAGAGTGTATCTCGCCAAAGACATTGAAGTCTGCAAGCAATATCGGAGATACCTCCTGATTTATGTCGATTATGGGGATTAAGATGCCCACTACAATTACGAACCTAAGGGTGTTTGTTGCTTCACCTGTCAGATGTTAAAGAAGAGAGAGACTAATTAGATTTGATAATCAAAGAGGTAAACCTCACAGCGGGGATATTTACCAACATCAGCCTAGAGTTAATAAGATGGGAAAAAGATATCACACCTGATATTGGGGAAGATCCTCAAGATGTAGTCAATATACAAACTCCCGCGGACTTCGAGATATTCATCGGTATATTTTGGAAAGAAATAGGCAGTCCAACAGCCCGAGCCGAATCTGGAACAATTGAAGAATTCGAACGGACGAAGAGGCGATATGACAGCAACTCCGAAAATGTTCGAATTATGTTGTATTTCAAAGAATCCCCACCTGAAAAAATGTCTGATATTGATCCGGAAAAATTAAGAAAGGTTCGTGAATTCAAAGAAAGAGTAAGCTCCGATGGTGCGTTTTATAGGGAATTCACTTCGATAGATGATTTTGCTCAGAACATTAAGATGGATTTACTAAAAATCACCAAAGAATGGAATCAGTCAGATCCTATAAACGAGATACCAGTACCAGAAAACAATCACGAAAGCAACGATTTTGAAACCGAGGAACAAAAAGGCAAATCAGAGGAGGAAAGAGGCGAGTTAGTTGATATTATCGATATCAAGCAAAACGACGTTGAGGTTCATAATTCCGAATCTGGTAATGTGTGTGAGAATGACTTGTTTGGTTTCGACAATCCAGGCTATATACACACCGAAGGAATTAACGCTGAAGAATATGGAATGTTAGACTGGGAAGATAGGTTTAGTGAGGACATGGATTCACTAGTAGAAGTCATAGCAAGAATGAATCCGCTTGTGACTCAAATTGGCACTCAAATGCAACGAAAGACAGCCGAACTTAACTCGATAATGTCTCAAGTAAACACTAGGCATCTTCATGGCAATGAATTAAAACGTCATCGATATAAACTAAGACAAAACATCAGAAGTATCTCCGAGAGCATGGATCATTTTGTTATACAAATGGATTTAGAAGTGAAGCCTTTCAAACTCCATCTTGAAAAGGGTATTAGTGCCTTCATTAGTTATCATACTATCTTCACAGAAATCAACGATGATAGTGAAGAGATTAACTCAATTGCAGATCAGTTAATCATTCCATTGAATGGCGTTTTAGATAGTGATGTTACCCCGTTTTCGTGGACAGTATAAGATTTGGGATTCGGGCGGTTTTCTTGAACTTCCTTTCGTAGTTTATCGGTGACAGGTATCCGAGGGAAGAGTGTCGTCTTTGGGTATTGTAGAAGCCCTCGATGTATTGGAACAGGGCAAGTCTGGCCTCGGCCTTTGTGGCAAAACGCCTGCGATCAAGCAGTTCGCATTCCAGGCTGGCGAAGAAGCTCTCGCACAGGGCGTTGTCATAGCAGTCGCCGACCGAACCCATGGACGGTCTGACGCCAGCCTGTCTGCATCTTTTTCCGAAGGCCACCGAGGTGTACTGTGATCCCTGGTCGCTGTGGTGGATCACCTGGTCAGGACTGCGCTGGCCAAGGGCCATATCCAGAGCGTCTGTGACCAGTTCGCTTCGCAGGTGGTTGGCCATGGACCAGCCGACGACGCGGCGACTGAAGGCGTCTATGACCACCGAGAGGTAGAGGAAGCCCGCATGGGTAGGCACATAGGTGATATCGGCTACCCACAGCCGGTCCCTGACTGGAGCGCTGAAGTCCCGGTTGACCAGGTCCGGAGCCTTCCTGCTTTCTTTGGATCGCCAGGTAGTGCGCACGGCTCTGCGGCGTGATACTCCGCTGATCGCGGCCATGCGCATCAGGCGGGCCACGCGTTTGCGTCCTGCGCGTATGCCCGACTCACGCAGTTCCGCATGGATGCGCGGCGCCCCGTAGGTACCGTAGGAGCGTTGATGGATCAAGCGGATCCGGCTAAGTAGCATAGCGTCCTCTCTGGCCCTCCTGGAGACGGACCGCCTGAGCCAGACGTAGTAGCCGCTGGGGGAGACATCCAGCAGACTTACGCATCCGGCGAACGGGATAAAAGGCCTGATGCGCCTTTATGAACGAGAAGACCCGGGCGGAGTCTCGGTCTCCCGGGCGAACCAGGCCGCGGCTTTTGCCAGGATCTCCCGATCCATCCTGAGCTGTCTGTTTTCACGGCGCAGACGACGCAGCTCGGTCCGTTCTTCGGTAGTCAGGCCGTCTTCACGCCTGCCTTGATCCAGGTCGTCCTGTTTGACCCAGTTGCGGATGGCTTGCGCGGTGGGTTCGAACTCCTTGGCCAGCGCTTCTCAGGCTGCGGCCGGAGCGAACGAGATCGACCATCTGCTGGCGGAAGGCCGCTGGATAGGGGGTACGAGATCTGGGCATGTGACGCTCCTTTCAACACAAGAGATAACATGTCCACTAAACCGGGTCAACTCCAGTATTGGAATCCTTAACCAGCATTTAATTGTAATCCAGATACAACAAGTGTACGCAACCAGTGAAACGCCTCTCGACAAAAGTTGCCGAGGGGCGTTGACATATTAAACACCAATTCAACTCAAATTTGTCGGAAAGACAAATATCCAACTTATTCAGGCTACATTTCAAAACGTTGACACTGAAAAACTATTAGCGACAAATTTAAAGAATTCGGCCGAAAGTATAAATTGAATGGAGAAAGTTCTGTCTAGCTAGATTAGCGATATGATCCTGTTTGGGGGCTGTTAAGGTCGAGATTACAACCAAAGTTACCGATCGATTGGACCCTCGAGACAGGAAGCGCAAAGATCGACCGACATATGCTATGTCTATTTTCAAATCGATTGCGGAAATTGAGAAACACTTTTTGAAGATCTTCATATTTGCCATATAGTCGGGACAACGAAAGTACAATGTAAACTATGTGGAAATGTAATTCTGGATGGGTTAGAACATGGAGAGATTCACCTTAAGGTCTATTGAAAAAGCGTAGTTTGTAAGTTGTTCAAGTAGAGAAGTGTTCGAAAACTCTATAGTTAGTGTACCGTTTGTTAATATCGAATTCTATCCCCTTCACTGTTATTTGTTGATACCATAACTTGATTTTGTTAAATACACCACAGAACCACTTCGCCAGAGGAGAAGTACATTGCCGAACGCACAGATCGCGGTCATCGGCGGTACGGGGTTCTACGGGATGGAGGGCCTGACGGATATCGAGGAAGTCCGTCCCGCCACCCCCTTCGGGGATCCGAGCGACGTCATCGTGGTCGGCACCCTCGAGGGCCGCCGCGTGGCGTTCCTCGCCCGCCACGGCCGGGGTCATCGCGTCGGACCATCTGAAATCAACGTACGGGCGAACATCTTCGCGCTGAAGACGCTGGGCGTCCGGTGGATTCTGTCGGTCAGCGCCGTGGGCAGTCTCCAGGAAGGCATTCGACCGCGGGATTTCGTCATTCCGGATCAACTGTACGACCATACCCGCCACCGCACGACCAGCTTTTTCGGCGACGGCCTCGTGGCGCACGTGGGACTCGCCGAACCCTTCTGCGGACCGTTGCGCCAACTACTCGTCGACGGCGCCGAATCGACGGGGTTGACCGTGCATCGCGGCGGTACCTATCTCTGCATGGAAGGACCTCAGTTCTCGACGAAGGCGGAATCGAATGTCTACAGGTCCTGGGGTTTTTCGGTCATCGGGATGACCGCGGCGCCGGAAGCCAAGCTCGCCCGGGAGGCGGAAATCTGCTACGGAGCCATCGCGTGTTCGACCGACTACGACTGCTGGCACGAGGAACACGATTCAGTCACGGTTGATATGATCATCGAGAATCTGCATGCGAACGTGGACCAGGCGCGCCAGGTCGTCCGCCACGTCGTGCCGGCCATTCCGTTGGAAAGCACGTGCCGTTGTCACAACGCCCTGGCCAATGCCATCGTTTCAGATCGCGGTACGGTGCCCGCAGAAACACTGGAGAAGCTGAATCCGATCGTGGGCCGGTATTTCAAATAGAGATTCAGGAAGGCCCTAGGGCACGGACACCGGGCCAGTCTATCCACATGTCGCCGCCGGGAGTCGCGTTCTCGTCCAGGTCCGCCCGCTTGTAGTCGTAGAGTACCGCCTGGCGGATCCGGCCGGTTCTGTTGTGGCCGACGGAATGACCCATGCGGTGGTGCCAGAACACGATATCGCCGGCCTTGCCGTGACAGTCCATGGGCGGTGTACGGTCCACCTCTTCCTTATGGGCCACGTATGCAGGCGTTCTGTCAAAGGCATACCGATTGGTGAAATCGTGAAAGAACACCTGGTGGCTGCCCGGCCAGACGGTGAATCCGCCGCCGCCGGGACCGACGTCGTCGATATACCCCACAACGCCGAGATGGAAGGGATGGGCGTCCACGTGACATCCCAGGGGACGGGGCGGCGCTTCGCCTTCAGGCAGGACGCAGTAAATGCCGCGAATTCGGTCCGGCCTGAACAGCGCCCCCTCCCCGAGCAACTGTTCCGCCATGCCCATGACGGAAGGATCGGCGGCGAGCAGGCGGACCATCCAGTCCTCTCCCCCCGGTTCCCTGTACTTCCACATGTACTGGTGCCGGTGGGACGCGCCGTCGTCGACCGGTTCGTCAAAGGGTCCGATCCAGGTTTCCGGTTTTCCGCGCTCGAGGGGAGGCGGCAGGTTCGACCACATGCGTTCCCGGCCCCGGGCCATCAGGTCTGGATCCATCACGTTTTGCTTGATCAGGTAACCTTCGCGGACGAAAAACCGGATGTCGTCCTCGGTGAGACGGACCATGTCCAACAGGCCTCCCTGGGGTGGTCGGTCGTGTGCGGGTGGTTGATTGTGTACTTGTGGTTGGTCGTGAACGGATGAATATATGGAATGGACTCGGGAAACTGTCAAGGAGGAATGCAACGTGAAGAAATGGATCATCGCGGCGGCGGCGCTGCTGCTGTTGGGTCTTGCTCCCGAAGCGGGCATGGCCAGCGACGGATATCTCCGTCTCGATGACGTGGATATCCTCCACTACCGGATCAGACTGGAGATCGGGGAAACCGGTTCAGGTATCCAGGGCGAAGCCACGATCCTGGCCGAGATGCTGGCCGGCGGCCGGGATGTCTTGCCCCTCGACCTCGGCTCCCTCAGTGTGGACCGGGTCACGGTCGACGGGAAAAACGCGGCTTTCGTCCATCGCGACGGCCGGTTGAGCATTACGATCGCAGACGACTACGCAAAGGGAGACCGGGTAGAGGTAGTCGTTGCCTATCAGGGCGAACCCGAGGACGGGCTGTTCATACAGGAAAACAAGTTCGGTCACAGGTCCGTGTTCGCGGACAACTGGCCGAACCGGGCGCGGCACTGGTTTCCCGGGGTGGACCACCCCTATGACAAGGCGACGGTCGAGTTCATTGTCACCGCGCCCGTGGCCTACGACGTCGTGGCCAATGGCCGATTGCTGGAGACGACGACCGTTTCGCCGGACCGCAAGCGAACGCACTGGAAAACCGAAGTGCCCATACCCACTTACTGCATGGTGGTCGGAGCCGCCCGCTTTTCCATCATCCATCCGGGATCCAGGAAGGGCATACCGGTTTCGTACTACCTGTTTCCCGGCGACCGGGACACGGGTACCAATGATTTCTCCCGTTCCATGGACATGCTGGCCTTCTACGCCGACCTGATCGGACCCTATCCCTACGCAAAGCTCTCGCTGGTGCAGTCTTCCACCCGATTTGGCGGCATGGAGAACGCCAGCGCGATCTTCTTTTCGGAGAAGGGCATAACGGGCACAAGGCGGAACGAAGCCGTGGTCGCCCACGAGATCGCCCACCAGTGGTTCGGCGATTCGGTGACCGAATCCGATTGGCACCACCTTTGGCTCAGCGAAGGGTTCGCCACCTACTTCGGCGCCTTGTTTTTTGAAGAAACCGAAGGCGACGAGCGGTTTCACGAGATGCTCGACCGAAGCAGGTCCCGGTATTTGGACGCAAACAACCGTGCCCCCGCACCCATCTTCAATCCCGGGATTACGGACCTGTTCGACCTGCTGAACGCCTACAACTACAGCAAGGGTGGGTTGGTGCTCCACATGCTCAGGGGCCTGATGGGCGACGACCCGTTCTTCGCGGGCATACGACGCTTCTACCGAGAATACCGGGACCAGACCGTGCTGACCCGGGATTTCCAGGCCGTCATGGAATCACAGTCCGGAAAAAACCTGGAATGGTTTTTCGAACAGTGGATTTACCGATCGGGGCATCCCGAGGTGGACGTGACCTGGTCCTGGGATGACCAGTCCGGGGAGGTTTCCGTGCGTCTGGAGCAAACCCAGCGGCAGGATCCTTACAGGGTGCCCGTTACCCTGGCCTTCGTGATTGGAGACCAGCAGCATCGCAGGCAAATCGAACTGATTGAACGGTCCCACGAATTCCGCTTCAAAGTGGACGGAGCTCCAGAGAAGGTCCTGGTCGATCCCGATGCGTGGCTTTTGATGGAGTCACGGGTAAAACGCGGGGATGGATAAACGAATAGTTATGTTAAACTGAAGGATGACTTATCAGTTAATGCATTAAAAAAGTGTTGACTTTTCCACGAGTTATGATTTATTGGGTACTAGGATTTTGTCTCTGTCTCCTGCATGATCGTAAAACAAACAACGATGCGGCACGGATCAGAACCAACGATCCTGCCGTTTTTTTATGCGGGTTTGAAGTCGAACAGAGACTTCGTTGTAGATGTTCCCTATACATGTCTGAAAGGTGGTGAGAAATATTGGCAGTCGGAAAAGTAAAGTGGTTTAACGACCACAAGGGCTACGGTTTTATCGAGCACGATGGTGGCGATGACGTCTTCGTACACTATTCCGCGATCCAGGGAGATGGTTTCAAGTCTCTGGCAGAAGGCGATGCGGTTGAATTCGATATCACTGAGGGGCCTAAGGGATTCCAAGCCGCAAACGTCACAAAGCAGTAAACAGCGGCATTGATCCCCGTCGAAACGATACGGGCGCCGGAGCAATCTGTTCCGGCGCCCGTTTTTTGTTCATCGGCCGCGGGTCCTCCAAGCCGTGTATACAGTCGGTCAACCCCTACCGTCCGAGATGATACCGCAGACCCAGGGATACGCCCCAGAAATGCGAACCGCCCCCTTTGATCTCGTATTGAACGGGCATATCGTAACCGGTGCCCGATGTCGGCCGCACGGTGGATTCGTGCCCCCTCAGCAACCTCCATTGGTTTTCACCGTCCAGAAACTCGCCTGATCTGCCGTAACGCAGTTTCAGGCCGGCAGAAAAGCGGTCGCCCATGGCGTAATCCACGCCGGCAAGAAACTGAAAGCCATACATCCTGTCCGATAGCGTATCATCGGCGAGCGATGCCAGTCCGGCCGCGTGGGTATTGCGTCCCAGCTGCCGCATTCTTTCCCGGCTGTTCGTCCTTATGGAGGCCGCCGAGTAAAACATCTGCCGTCTCGCCAATCCGACGCCCACGCCCAGGTAAGGAATCGCCTTCGGCGACAGCATTCCGTTGAAATCTTAGTATAGATTCGCGAAAAAGTGATCCGATCTGAAATCGCTGATCTTCTCGCTGCGTTCAACGAATTCCGCCTGTTTCTCGTCGCCCGGAACGATCAGCGGCAGGAGGGCGCCGCTCTGTCCTCTGCGGAAGTACTCGGCTTCAATGCGCAGGGCTTTCAGTGCATAACCTGCCTGGACTCCTGCAAGGATACCCTTTCCCAGATCGAAGATGTTCGGAGAAGCGGGAAATACGCGGGGCGTACACTGGGACAGCGGGAGGGGAACCACGGTTCCATCGTTCAACGTCTCCCCGGGGAGCCACTGATCGCAGTTGGTGGGTATGCCGTTGTTCGTTCTTGTGGACTCGTACTTCCCGGGATAGGATACCCCGGCTTGCATCCCGAAATAGAATCCCCGGCGGCTGCCGTCCGGCACCTGCGCTATCGAACCCGCCGGGAACAACAAGATGATCAGCGAGCAGATAATCGTGGTTAAAACCATTACCCTCGCAGACATCTTTTACCCTCCTCGTCGAATAGTTGGTTTAGACGAGTCGAAACACAATTACGCACGTGTTGCCGTACAAGGTAATTCAGCGTTCAAGGGTCGGTCAGTCCGTGCAGGCTCTGGAAGCCTTCCTGATCACCTGTTCCGTACCTTCGACGTATCGCTTGACAGTAGGTGTCACCCCAACCAGATTGCGATACCGGGATGGAGACGGAACGGGGAAACTAAGGTCCGTGCATACCTGCGAATACGAGACACCAGGGCTACAAAACATGACAACTGACAACCGATTCGATTCCCATCAAACGACCGGATGGAACCTGGTTCGAGCCAACCGGGCCAGTGACCTCCTGTCGATTCTCTGCGCCGTCATGATGGTCGCTGCCTGGGAGATATCCGCACAGGAATCTACGAAACGGGACGACGAAGCCGCCGGTGTCCGCGACGCAGAGTCAACGAACGATCCCCCTATCTTGATGGAAGAGATCGTGGTCACGGCCCGCAAGCGTGAGCAGCCCGCCTTCGAGGTGCCGCTGTCCCTGTCCACGATACAAGACACAAAGTCCGCGGTCCTTCGCTCATCGGGCATGGACCTGCGATTCCTTTCGAACCGGGTACCCAGTCTTCAGTTGGAGTCCTCCTTCGGCCGTGTTTTTCCGCGTTTCTACATTCGAGGCCTCGGAAATACGGATTTCGATCTGAACGCCTCTCAACCTGTTTCGGTGGTTTATGACGGCATTGTACTCGAAAATGCCTTGTTGAAGGGCTATCCCGCATTCGACCTGCAACGGATCGAGGTGCTGCGCGGTCCCCAGGGCACGCTGTTCGGGCGGAACACGCCGGCCGGAATCGTCAAGCTGGAATCGGCACGGCCGACCGAGGAACCGGAAGGGTTCGGGCGCCTGGGCTACGGACGCTTCAATAGTGCCGTTTTCGAGGGAGCGGTATCCGGACCCCTCGGATCATCCAGGCTTTCGGCGCGTCTCTCGGTGCTGGTCCAGCGGCGGGGCGACTGGGTGGAAAACGAATACAACGGCCCTGATGAAGCGTTCGGAGGGTACCGGGAACTGGCCGGCCGCCTGCAGTTGAGCTGGAAGCCCTCGTCGGACCTCGAAACGCTGGTCAATATCCATACCCGTGACCTGGACGGCACCGCGAGGCTGTTCCGTGCCAACGTCATCGAACCGGACCGGGGCGGCGTGGTGGAAGGATTCTCCCGCGACCGTATCGCAATTGATGGAAGCAACAGCCAGGAATTGAGCGCCCACGGAATGATCGTCGAGCTACGGTATCGACCGGGCGGCCACCAGGTGGTGTCCCTGACCGGCATGGAACGCCTTGAAAGCTTCTCCCGGGGCGATATTGACGGCGGCTACGGCGCAGTGTTCAGCCCGCCCAGCGGTCCGGGCGAGATCCCCTTTCCCTCCGAAACAGCGGGCGGCATTCCTTTTCTACGCCAGATCAGCCAGGAAATTCGGCTGGTCAGCCAGGCGCACCAGAGGCTGGACTACCAGTTCGGCCTGTACTACCTGTACGAATCGGTGGACATCGATGACTTCAACTATAATACCCTGTCCGGCGGTACCCCCGATGGATATACGCGGCAGCACCAGGAGGCCGATGCGTGGGCCGCGTTCCTGGCAACTGCCCTGCACCTGGGCGATGCCGTGGAGATCGGTGGGGGGCTGCGGTTTTCCCACGACGCGAAAGACTACACGGCATGGCGGGACGAAGCCCCCGCGGCAACCCGGGCAGGCAAGCTCGGCCCCATTCACCGGGGACCGACCGACAGCGCGTGGAGCGGCGATTTGAGCATGCGTTACCGGGCCTCTCCCAACGTCCAGACCTTTATACGCGCCGCAAGGGGATTCCGCGCACCCAGCATACAAGGCCGACTGATGTTCGGCGACACGGTAACCATGGCCGGGACGGAAACGATTCACTCCATCGAAGGCGGGGCGAAAATGCGCCTGTGGGACGGGCGGCTCCACCTTGACATGGCCGCGTTTCACTACCGTTTGCGAAACCAGCAGCTCACCGCCGTGGGCGGCGAATCCAACTTCAACCGACTGCTGAACGCCGATAGAACCCTGGGGAGGGGGTTCGAAGCGGAGGTGGCCCTCGCACCACTGCGCCGATTGCGGATTACGGCAGGATTGAGTTACAATCATACCCGCATCGACGACGAACGTCTAGCCGTACAAGCCTGCGGCGCGCCGTGCACCGTGCTGGACCCGCCCGGCCCCGAGCCCGGAACGGTCCTGATCGACGGCAACGGGTTACCCCAGGCGCCGAGGTGGATTGCGGATGCCACCTTGCGCTATCCGGTGGCCTTGCCGGGAGGTTCCTACCTGGCTGCCTCGTTCGACCTCGCTTACCGCAGCGCGGTGCGTTTCTTTCTTTACGACTCCTCGGAGTTTCGAGACGATCGCCTGTTGGAATGCGGCGCGCGCCTCTCCTATCTGGTGCGGGATACCGGAATGGAGATCTCGCTGGTCGGTCGCAACATTTTTGACGACGTATCCCTCACCGGCGGAATCGATTTCAACAACCTGACCGGTTTCGTAAACGAACCACCCTACTGGGGACTGGAACTGGCCCGCCATTTCTGAGTGTGAGGCCGGGCGATTTCGTGTATCTAAATCACTTGACACCGAACTAGATATCGGACACGTATGTAGTGAAGTGGATCCTCCCCATGGCGAGGATCCATTCTTAATGGCAAATGGACATCCGAAATTCAGAATCGGCAAGCGCGTTCACCGAACTATAGACGGGGGAAACGATGTTAAGATTCGCGGAAGAGATCATGCTGCTCATGCTCGACGACGACGGGAAATTCGTGGGCGTACCCGACCGCCTGCTAAGGTATGGCCTTGCCGGCGGCGTGCTGATGGATCTGGCCCTCGAAAACCGCATCGACACCGATGTCGACAAGCTGGTGCTACTGGATTCGACTCCCCTGGGCGACAATCTGCTCGACCCCTTGCTCGCGGATATCGCGGCGTCACCCGAAACGCACGGAGCGCGGTACTGGATTGAACACGCCGTCGACCGCTCCGACGATATCCGGGAGACGGCCATCGACAGGCTCGTGGAACGGGGAATCCTGTCTAGAGAGGAAGGTCAGTTCCTGTGGGTATTCCGCTCGCGGCGCTATCCAACCGTCGACGGCACGGCCGAGCGGGAAGTCAAGCTCAGAATCATGGAGGTGTTGTTCAGCGACAACATCCCAAATCCCCGCGACATCGTGATCATCAACCTCGCCCACGCGTGCAACCTCTTCAAGGAGATCCTTTCCTCGCGGGAACTCGCACAGGCCGCCGAGCGTATCGACCAGGTACGCAAACTGGACCTCATAGGCCAGGCCATGTCGAGGGCGATTTCGGATATCGAACTTTCGCTTACCCTCGCCGTTGAACGCGGCTACTACATGTAGTGATGGATCGGCAAGGCGCTACCTGCCGTGGCACCGCTTGAATTTCAGACCGCTTCCGCACGGACACGGGTCGTTACGACCCACCGTTCGGAAGCGGTCCTGTTTCTGGTGGTCGGCTTCGCGTTGGCTGATATGGGACATCACGTTGGCGGGAGCCCGCCTGTGATGCAGTTCATTGGCCATGAACCGCATAGGACCGTCGATATGATGGAAGAAGGTCTTGTACCCCTCGCACAGGTAGTTCAAACCCGGTTCGCCGTCGGGTGTCGTTATTATGCGGTTCTTCGGACACCCCCCATTGCAGATGAACCGCACGTCGCATGACAGGCAGTACTCCGGCAGCGTGTCCAGCTTGGCCTGACCGAAGGCCCTCTGCTGCTCGGACATGACCATCTCCATCATGGGAATCTCGGTGATATTGCCCAGCTTGTAATCCGGTTCGACATAGTGATCACAGGCGTAGAGATCCCCGTTGTGCTCCAAGGCAAGGGCGTCGCCACAGGTCTCCATGAATATGCAGAGTCCCGCGCTTTGTCCAGACCAGGCGGCGAGAGACACGTCGAAGATCTGTATGTACATACTCCCCACGTCCCGTCGTACCCACTCGTCGAAAATCCGGACCAGGAAGTTGCCGTACTGCTTCCCCGTCACCGACCGGCGCGTGACCTCGTTGCCCTCCTGGTACCCGGTCTCGTTTTCCAGTTCCACGATGGGTATGAATTGCAGGAACCGCGTCTTCACGACATCCCGCATGAAACGGTAGACCTCCAGGGGGCTTTCCGCGTTCGCCGCGTGTACCGTGGTCAGGATATTGAACTCGACCCCGTGGATCTGCATCATCTCCGCCGCGCGCATCACCGCGTCGAAGGTCGGCTTGCCGCCCTTGTCGACCCGGTAGGCGTCGTGCAGCGCCCGGGGTCCGTCCAGGCTCAGACCGATCAGGAAGTCATTGTCGTGAAAGAACCGGCACCAGTCCTCGTCGAGGAGTGTGCCGTTGGTCTGCAGCGAGTTGAAGAGACGCGTATCCGGTTTCTGATGTTTCTTCTGGAGTTCAACGGCTTTTTCAAAAAAATCGAGTCCCATCAGGGTGGGCTCGCCGCCCTGCCAGGCGAAGGTGACTTCGGGCACCTGTTGGGCTTCGATGTACTGCCGGATGTATTCTTCGAGCAGGTCGTCGGACATGCGAAACCGGCTGCCAGGGTACAGGTCCTCCTTGGCGAGGAAGTAACAGTACTTGCAGTCGAGATTGCATATGGCCCCCCGGGGTTTCATCATCACGTGAAACGCCGGGACCGGGACCGGATCTCCTCCGGCGGAAGGCATGGTCGATGCCGGGACTGCGGTGGATGCGTCAACAGGGCTCACGGTTTGTCTTCGCCTCAATTAAGTCCGGCCGCGCCGGATCCAGGGATCCAATACATCGCGCGGATGATCAGGAAACCCGTCCACGCCCCGGGACCGGTCGAACTGGTATATCCGCGGGGCCTTCCACTTCGAATAGGGAAAGGACCGCAGGTTATCACCTTCCAGGGCGTCTGAAGCGCCCGGACGCCTGCTGGCCTCGACGCCGAGCCGGCGCAGGTCGTCCGCCATATCCCGGTCGGCCGCGATTCGATTCACCAATTCTGACGGGTCTTCGGCCGTGTTGAAAAGCTGCGCTCTGCGGCCGTTGGCAAGATAAATATACTTCCAGTCGCCGCTTCGGACCATGATTTTGAACCGGTCCGTCCCCGGCTCGCCGTAGTAACCGAACAGGTGTTCCCGGGGCGCGGCACCGCCTTCGATCGCGCCGAGCACGTCCACCCCGTCGCGCTCCTGGGTATGTCCGGCGGCGTGGGTGGCGATGCCGAAGAGATCGGTCAGGCAGACCAGGTCGTGTCGACGGACATCCCGCGGCAGACGGGACGGCCAGCTTACCAGGAAGGGCACCCGTGCCGAGACGTCGAAGAAGCTCTCCTTCTGCCACGCGGAATGGTCGCCGAGGTGATCGCCATGGTCCGAGAAGAAACAGATGAGCGTGTTGTCGGCGTCATCGCGGGCCTCGACGGCGTCCAGTATCCGTCCCAGGCAGTCGTCTATATAGGTGATCTCTCCGTAATAACGGGCCTTGAGCGTCCGTGTCAAGGCATCGTTGATTTCGTCCGCCCATATAATCCGGTTCATAAATGGAATTTGCTCGTCCATGTGGTCCACCGCCAGGTCGCCACGGACCGGGCCGGGCATGCGATCGGGATCGTAGATCCGGTTGAAGGGCACGGGCGGCGCGAAGGGGGGATGGGGACCTATGAAGGACACGAACCCGAAATAGGGCCGGCCGCCGGGTTGCCTCAATGCCTCGATGGAACGATCCGCCGCCCAGAATTCCACGGTCAGGTGAGCGGGCAGCGGACTGACCTGGGGCATGTAGTACATTTCCGTCCGTTCCCCCATCAACGCCTCGATGTAGTCGAAGTCCGGGTGTTCGCGGGCGATCCAGCCCGCATAGGCGTCCCCCCGCCGCTGCTCCGGGCTGCTGTAAAGCTCTTCGCTGTGAAGCTGGGACTCATAGCCGATGTCCTCGTTCCACGGAGCCGTGTGGAACTTTCCCACACCGAAGGTGCGGTAACCCAATGCCGACAGGGTGCGGGCGAGATAGTCTCCGCAGCGGCCCTCGAGCGTATCGGCCTGTCCCGGAACGGGAAGGGAACGGCTGTTGCTGAATACGCGGGTCGTGGGTGGATCGCATCCCGTGCGAATGGTCGTCCGCGCCGCAACGCACACGGGACAGGTCGAGTAGCCCTGGGTAAAGGACACGCCCCGCCGTACCAGCCGGTCCATGTTGGGGGTGTGTATGTTGCCGTTCCCCAGCGCGGCGATGGTATCGAAGCGCTGTTGATCCGTCATGATGAACAGGATGTTGGGTCGGGTCATCGAGATCCTCTCAACCGTGCGGCCGCCATATGCGGCCGACCGCGTTCAGCTTGTCGTCGCCGAGATACCCGTACCGGTTGATCCATACGCCGTCTGCCGGGCTTTCCGCCACCACCCGGAATCGACGGACAAAATCGTGCAGGGGGCCGTATCCGTGCATCAGCGGGGTGACGAGCGCACGCCCGTTTACTTCCGCGCAGACCTGCTCGATCCTGCGTCGCTGCGCGTCATCGGGAACCGGATGGGGTTCGTCGGGCGCGGGATACCCGTATTGATCGATCCGGGTGGCCTTAATGTCGTCGCCGAGGTCGAAGAGATGGGCCAGCGACCGCACCACGAGACCTTCGTCCAGCCCGGGATTCCGGTTCAGCAGCGTCCGACCCCAGAATTCCACCATGACCGACCAGTGCATGGTATACAGCTTGGGAGACACCGCGTCGCACAGGGCCGCCGCCCCGCGAAAGTCGAAACCGGTCCAGAGGGTGAGCGGGGACATGAACGCGTTGGCCGAGAGTTCCTTATCGGGTCCGCCATGCGCCGTAATGACGGTCCTCCAGTGACGCAGCAGATCGTTGGACAGGGCGGATTTCAGGCGCAGCCATTCCACGATGCCCGGAAAAGACCGGAAAAGCGCGGTCAGCGTTGCCGCGCCCCGGCCGGGACCGCTCAAGTCGAGCAGGTCGCGGTTGGTGAGCCGGCCGTGCAGGTAATCGTAGCCCGCCTGGACTTCACGCTGGATGGCCTTGAAGTCATAATGGCGTTCCTCCGCCCAGCGCTTCACCTGGGGATTGAAATCCTGGAAGGCCTCGTCCAGTTTGTAACAGGGGTATTCGGGCCAGTCCGGCCGAAAGCCGGTTATCCGGGGATACTGCTCCAGCAGGTCGCGTACGTAAGCGGCGTTGTAGCAGCGGATCGCCTCACTGGCGAGACAACCCGTGTCGGCCATGCGGTCCGGCAGCCGCCCGTCCGGTCTCCTCGGCCGGTCATCGTCCGACAGTCGAGGCGGCGTCGCGGCACTCAGTTGCAGATAGACCTTGAGTCCCCGGTCCAGCGCGCCGTCGATAAAACGGTCAACCAGGTCTCCGTGCGTGGTAGTCAGTTCATTGGGCTCGCGGGGTTTGTACGGTGTATCGGCATAGTAGGACGTCCGGGGGCTATAACTCGGGGCGCTCCGGACCCAGAGCGAACGCCGGCCCCACAGGGGTCGATCGAAAAGCCGGGGACTGCTTCCGGCGTCGCTGGGCGGCTGTAAAGAACCGACTCCTTCCTCCGAAGGCGCGGTCACCGTGGGATTCAGAGCCACGGCCGTGGCGCCTGCCCGGTTGACCAGGTTGTCCAGCACGGCGTCCACCCCTTCGTTCAGGATGAAGTCCGCGAGGACGGTGATGCCCAGCAGTCGTTTCTTACTCATTTTTTTCCGGATGGTCGTTTGTCGCCATGGCCGCGAGTTGTGCTTCGATGAAACGGTCCGCGCGGTCGTTTTCCTTTTCGGGGTCGCATATCGAGCGGAGATCCCCTTCAAGGTCGGAGGCTACTGCCGGGAACTCCCCGTACACGTTCTGCAACTCGTCCGGATCCAGGTCCAGATCGAACAACTGGTGAGGCGCGTCCACGTGATGCAGGTATTTCCACCTGCCCTTTCGGATCATGTAAGCGCTGTGCCTGACTCCGTGCCCATGGTACTCCGAAAATACCACCCGCTGATCATCGCTTTCGGGTATGCGCTGCAGGGGGAAGCCTGTCCAGTGCGCCGGCCGTTCAGCGCCGGTCGACTCGAACAGGCTCGCCTGCACGTCGTGGAGGTCCACCGGCGTCGACACGCGCACCCCGGCCTGAAAGTCGGGTCCCGCCGCTATGCACGGCACCCGGCACGCGTCCTCGTAGAGGGAGCACTTCCACCACATGCCGAACTTCCCGAGCATTTCCCCGTGATCCGACGTATATACGACGTTCGTATCGTCGAAAAGGCCTGCGGCCTTCAGCGCCTCGATCAGACGCGCCAGCTGCCGGTCCACGAAGGTGACGCACGCCAGGTATCCACGGCGCTGGCCCCGTACCTGCACGTCGGTGAAACCACTGGTTTGAAAATGTTCCCTTATTTCCCGGGCACGCGGGTGGTTCGCGGTCTCCTGCTCGACCCCGTACTCCGGTAGATCACCGCCCTGCGGGTAGAGGTCCCACAGATCCCGGGAGGTATAGTGGGGGAAATGGGGGTGGTTGATGTTCACCGTCAGCGTCCAGGGCGACCCGAGCGCCGGAGCCGTATTCGACAGCCAGTCTATGGCAGCGTCCACGTTACCCTGGTCCAGCAGGAGATGTTCTTCCTTCACCCCGTACTGGGATGCCCGTTCCACGGCGCCCGGCCTGACCCCCAGGGGCCGCCGCCCGATGGCCGTATCACCCGGGGTGGCGTCCGCTATGGACCGCAACACTTCCCGGAAACCCAGCTCCCCGCCAGGTGCAAACACATGCGTTTTCCCCACGTGCACGGAGTATACGCCCTGGTCCGACAGCACGCGCCCGTAGGTGGGAATACCCGGATCGACGCCGATTCTGCAGTTGCTGTAAGCCTGAATCTGGTGGACCCTGCGTCCCGACATGAAGGCGGACCTGCAGGGCATGCACAGGGGCGACGGGCAGTACGCGTTCTCGTAGGTGACACCGTCTTCCGCCAGCCGGTCCATGGCCGGCGTTTGAACGAAAGGATGACCGTAGATCGAGGAGTAAAAGGGATTGTGCTCGTCGGAGATGAGCAGGAGGACATTGGCCATGCACGTACCTCATTTCCCGCCGAGGAAAGCCTTCAGGGGAACGTCTTCGTCTTCGGGCAGATAGTAGCTGAGCGCGTCGCCCACCTCGCCGACCAGTTGTTTCTGCAGGGGCGTGCACCTGTCCACGAGCGACTTCGGCATCTGGATGTAGTCCATGGGCTTGACCCACCGGTACGCGTAGCCCATGAAGATGGTCCGGCGATCGTGACCGCACCAGTTGTGCCCGATGCTGTGAAAGGTCCGCTGTTCGAACAGGAAGGCGCTGCCGGCCGGCAGGTTCATCTGGATGGCGCCATAGGGCCAGCCTGTGGCCGGGTCCGTGGGCGGCTCGCCGGTAATCCGATTGCTTCCGGGTACCAGGGCGGTGGCTCCCGATGCCGGATCCGTCTGGTCGCTGAGCACGTAGGCGATCTTCAACAGGATCCGGGGGTGGGGTTCCTGCATTTCGACGAAGGACCGGCCGCCGTCCCGGTGCATGCCGTGCTTCTGCTTCACCTCCACTGAGGGCTCCGGCCCCGAAGGCAGGACGATGAGTTGGGAGGTGATCATCTGGATATTCCAGCTGAGAACACCCCATGCCAGGGGGACGGTCGACGGCCAGTCTAGTAGTTGCAGAAACGCGTCGTGGGCCACGATACAGTTGCGGATATTCAGATCGCGGTTTTTTCCGAGCGTTCCTTCCGTCCGGGCCCTGTCGTACACAACGTCGATCGCTTCGTTCAATTCCCCGACGACGGAAGGTGGCAGCGCGTCTTCGATGACCAGGTAGCCGTACTGGTCCAGGTATTCCCGCTGTGCGTCGGTCATCGTGGCGTAGTCTTGAGTGAGTTCCATTTAGTGTCCTGTCCTTCCGGCAGTCGTTTCGTTGGTTCAGTAGTCGATTCGCCGGCCGCTGTTCACGGCTTCCCGGCCGATGTAGATATCATAGTAGGCGTTTCCGTTTCGGTAATTCGGAAAGGTACCCCACTTGTCCTGCTTGAATCCCTTCAGCCAGGGCTTGCGCAGCTGGTGCGCCTTGACATGCCAGAGGAAAACGGCGGCGGCCTCGGAAGTGAGTATGCGTTCGGCCTCGTCGTACATCGCCATGCGTGCCTGGGGGTTCATTTCTCCCGCGGCCCGGTCTATCAGCCGGTCGAAATCCGGGTTCAGCCAGTCGTGGCGGGTATAGCCCCTGGGCTGGGAACGCCAGATGATGCCCAGCATGCTATGCGGATCGGGGAAATCGTAATTGAATCCGATGAGGCTCATGGGCATTTCCCAGTTGTACATGGCCGACCGGTAGGCGGTGCCTTCCGTATTCCGAAGGCCGATCTGGATATTGAGGTTTTCCTTCAGCATCTCCTGGACCGCCTGGGCCGCCTGGCTGATGGACGAAGCCGGCGAAGCGTCTGCCAGCCAGATGTCCATCCGGGGAAAACCCCGGCCCTCCGGGTAGCCCGCTTCGGCGAGCAGCTGCCTGGCCAGGTCGACGTCGTACTGCTGGTACGCGCTGTGCTTGTCGCCCACGTAGCCGGGAAAATGAAGGGGCAGCATGGTGTAGGCCGGGATCATCATGCCCTGGAGGATCGTCTCGTTCAGCGCCTCCTGGTCGATCGCGTGGGCGAAGGCCTGGCGGACCTTCAGGTTGTCGAAGGGCGGCTGACGGGTGCGGAAGTAGAGATATATTGTGGAGAACTGGTCGTAGGTCCAAGTCCGCTCGTTCCTTTCCGGGTCGCCGCGCAGGCCGCCGTAGATCATGGGGCTGATGTCGATCACGTCGATTTCGTCGTTCTCGTACGGGAGAAGCCCCATATCGTTCGCCGCGCTGGCCGATCCGATCATGGCGTTGAACACCCGGACGATCTGGCGGAGATGGCCGGGATTGGGACCCGCGTAGTGGGGATTCAGGCCGAAAGTCATGTACTGGCCCGTTTTCCAGGTTTCCAACTGGAAGGGTCCATTGCTCAGACAGGTGCCCTCCATGCTCCACTGGTCGCCGTACTTCTCCACCTGCCAGGGTGGGACGGGCGAGGAGGAGTGGTAGGCGGTGATATGGGGAAGAAAGGCGCAGGACTGCTCGGTTTCGATAACCAGGGTGTAGTCGTCCACGGCCCGGACGCCCACGGCGTCGACGTCCTCGGTCTCCCGCTGGTTATAGGCCCTGGCGCCCTTGATGTCGTAGTAGAGGAATGCATACACGTTTCCCGCGTCGGGATGAAGGAAGCGTTTGTAGGTGAATTCGAAGTCGTGGGCCGTTACCGGGCGCCCGTCACTCCAGTACGCGTTGCGGCGAAGGTAAAAAGTCCAAGTTTTTCCATCTTCAGAAGGCTCCCACGATTCCGCCGCCCCGGGCGTGAGTTCGCCGTTCATGCCAAACATGGCCAGTCGTTCGAAGAGGAACTCACTGCCGCCGGCCACGTAGAGCGACACCCCCTGGTCCATGCTCTTGGGTTCCGCAGCCATGTACCGGAACACCTGGTATTCAAGCGGCGCGGCGTCATCGGGCAGTCGTTCCAAAAGGGCATCTTGGGATGCCTGAATCATCTCCCCGGTTTGTCCGTACAGCAAGGGCGGCGAGGTCTCATCGCTTTCGGGAGTCCGGTCGCCGTTGCATTGAATCAGAAGCAGCGCGCCGGCGGTCACAAAGAGCGCAGCAACGTGCTGGAATGGTTGGCTCATGCGTTCTCCCTGCCGTTCTCCTACACCCCTGGCGGTTCGATGCCCAGGCGGGTGAACTGTTCCGGCATGGCCTCGCAGGCGTTCAGGTGGTACGCGATCCGGTTGGTGAATTCGGCTTCAACGACCGGATTGCTTAGCGGACGCTGCTGCCGCGGGTCTTCCACGATATCGAAAAGCTGGTTCCGGCCCGCGTATGACGCTTGGTCGGGGTGATGCCGCGGGACTTTGCCCTCCGTGGGAATCTTGTACAGGGGCAGGTTGTAGGTATGACCGAAGTACCGGCCGGTTTCCACCCGGTCGTAGACCTCTCTAGGATACCACCGGTTCAGCCCGCCCGTGGGCATGGCCGTGTAGGCGTATAGGGGTCCGGCGTCTTCATTCACCGGGTTGCGCATGTAAACGTAGCGCCCATCGGTGACGTTCATCGCCATGCCGAAGTACCCGAATATCCCGTCCCCGCGGATCGTTTCGCCGTCCGGCACCCCTCTCAACGAACGTCCCTGCACGTGGGGCGGCGGCGGCACTTCGAAGTAATCGAGAAAGGTCGGCATCAGATCGATGGTCTGCGTGAGCGCGCCGGTCCTAGTGCCGGCTCCAATGTTGCCGGGAAAACTGGCGATCAGGGGAATGCGGACAATCTCGTTATATAGCGGCATGATGTTCTTCATCCAGAAATCATGCTCGGCCAGCATGGTCCCGTGATCCGTGGTGAACACGACGAGGGTGTCGTCCCAGAGGTCCAGGTCGTCGAGTGTATCGAATATCCTTCCGACCCAGTGGTCCGTCATCGTCAGCAGACCGGCGTAACACTTCCGGATGTGGTCGATGGCTTCGGGCGACTCGTTTACTTCATCGTAACTGGGCCAGTCGTAGAACGGCCCGTCGTAGTCGTCCTGGTACATCGCACGGTATTCCTCGGTGCAGTAAAAGGGCTCGTGGGGATCGAAGATCTCGACCTGCAGGAACCAGTCGTCGGACGACTGGTTGGTCTTCAACCACTCTATGGCCGCCTGCGCGGTTCTGGGACCGGAGAAATCCTCCTCCCGCAGCTGCTGCTTGCGGTTGCCGAAGTTTTGCCGGGTAAGTTGCCCCAGGTGGTCGGGCAGGGCCATCCGGTCCACGTGGGAAGCCCACCAGTCGTTTTCCTGGCCGCGAAAGAAATCCCACGTATTAAACGCCGTGTGGTAGTTCTCGCCCCCCAGTTCGAAGTAATGGTAATGGTCGGTCAGCAGATGGGTGAATACGTCCTTCTTGCGTAACTCCCCAGGCAGGGTGTCGTCGTAGGGCTCGATGGGGCCCCAGCCCCGGTAGATGAAATTGTACCGGCCCGTCATGAACTCCCGGCGCGCTGGCATGCAGGGCAGTGATCCCACCCAGTGGTTATCGAAAATGACGCCCCGTTCGGCCAGCCGGTCCAGGCTGGGGGTATGTACCCAATCGTTGCCGTAGGTGGACAAGTAGTCCCGGCGAACGGTATCAAGAACGATGAACACGCATTTCATTCTGGTTTTTCTTTCTTGCCGTAACTGTGGCCGCCCAGTATTGCCCGTACGTCATCGGCCGAGCGGGCACTGTGGAATGCGGCGATTCGCTTTTCTTCCTCGGCCGCCAGGGCCGTGGCGTTCTCGAGTACCGCATCCACCTTGCCGGCCGGGAACTTGCATGCGCCGTTCTCGTCCATGTGGATGATCTCGCCCGGGGCCACGTCCATCCCGCCCACGGAAACCGGTACGTTCACTGCGTGCACGGCCATGTCTCCATGCCCGGGTGTCACACCACTCAACAGGTACTGAAACTTCATGGGCCGGATCTCGTCGATGTCCCGGGAGGGCCCGTTGGACACGACGCCGACACACCCGGCCGCCTTGGCCGATGCCGTCATGTTCCCGCCGGACAGACCCACCTTGCCGGAGATTTCCGGGGGGAACTTCTGCTGAATCACGAGAATGGTCGGCCTTGGAGACTCGTCCAGGGCGTCGATCACATCGAGGAAGGACAGGTTCTTGAAACCCGGTTCGGGCAAGCCAAAGACGCAGGTTACGGCATATCCCACGGTTCGCCCGAGTTCAGGATAGATGCACTTAATGGTCTGGTCCGTGTACCAGTTCTCCGTCCACGGGTTGTACAGGCCCAGGCAAAGGGGATGGGTGGGATAGGTCGCCACCACGTTCGTGATCGTAGGCGTATCGAATTGCTTCAGCGCTTCCAGCGCCTCCTGCGTGGCCATGCCATGCTCCTTCTGGAGTCGTTGCGGTAAGGGGTGTTTGTTATTCGAACGGTCTCTGATCGGTGGAATGAACCCGGTGAATATGGATTAGTTCCGGCCGGGTGTCAAGCCGGTAATCGGTTCCAGTCAACCGGGTGCGTTCGAGATGACTGCGGGCGGATCAGCACCACGATAGGCCTGTCTCGCGGCACTTCCTCCGCCCTGGCAGGCAATCGTTCTACGAACCTGACATCTATCCATCAACCGGACGTCCCAGCCTGGAGCGCCCGCTGCCACAAGGCCGTGGAGTAGAACTCGTACGAAGCGGCCTTGTCGGGCACGTCGACGAGGTGGACGGTGAATCGGCACGGCACGCCGTTGTCCGGGAGGTAATCCCTGAAGAAGCCGCTGTAGGCCCTTGCATAGGCTTCCTTCAGCCGATCCTGCTCAGCCGCGTAACCTACCGGGTCCACCAGGGGGTTGGGTGATTTGGGCTGGCAACCGAAGGCGTGCACTTCGATAAAATCGACTTCCCGGAGTGATTTGCACAGCCCGGCGTCCACCAGCCATTTTTCCCAGCTTTGGAAGACCAGGGGGATCTCCTGGTCCGGATCCATCGTCACCAGTTCATCCCTTTCCAGAACGCCCTGGGCCGAATAACCGCCCGTAAGACCGGCGAAATAAATCTTCAGATCGCCGTCCGGCTGCTCCTCCGTCACCAGGGCCGACAGCACCGGGTGGTCGCCGTGGTAGTAGTAGGTCAACTTCCCGCGTTTCTTGATGTTGAAAGCCATTGAATCTCCTCGAAAATGGTGTTGTACCGGTTTCATTTCGTGCAAAAAGCACTATTTCCGTAGATACCTCGAATGGTTAATCTACAGGGTGTGTCAAGGTCCAGCCGGGGTTAGAAACGATCCCGCGCAACCCATATCATTCGGTTCATAATGGCCTTTTGACTACCCGTTACCACAATGTATATTCTGTTCCCTCGCGGTCGCCGGATCATACGAAAGAAAAAGGAATCAGTCAAAAGGCGGCCGATAACCCGGAATCCTCCAGGCGCCATCAGAAAAAACGTGGTGTATCCAGAAGATCGAGAAGAACATGAACCAGGCATCGCCTTACAGGAAAGACCTCGTACTGGTCGGCGGCGGCCACTCGCACGTGCAGGTGGTCAGGATGCTGGCCATGAAGAAAGCCCTGCGCGGCATCCGCGTTACGCTCATTTCGGACGAATCCAGTGTCTGCTATTCGGGCATGCTGCCCGGTTGCCTGGCCGGTCTGTACCGTCCCGATGAAATGGAAATGGAATTGAGGCCGCTGTGCGCATGGGCGGGAATCCGGTTCGTCCGGGCGCGGGTGACTGGCCTGGATCCGGCGATTCAGCAGGTATACTTCGACGATGGCCGCCCTCCCCTCGCCTACGACGTGCTTTCGATCAACATCGGTTCGACGCCAAGGGGCATGGATACGCCCGGCGTGCGCGGACACGCCGTGCCTACCAGGCCGCTTGGCCTGCTTCTGAAACGCGTTCACCAGTTCGAGGAACACCATCGCGCCGATGGCCAACCGCTTCGGATCGTCATCGCAGGCGGAGGAGCGGCAGGGGTGGAACTGGCATTCGCCATGCATTCCAGGTGGGGAGACCGTTTCGCACCCGTCCAGATCACGCTCGTGGAATCGAATGCCACTTTGCTTACGGGTCATCAACCCCGGGTCGCCACGATAATAGGGCGGTACCTGGAAGCGAAGGGGATCACCTGTCTGGCCGGCCTCCGGGTTTCGGGCGTGGATGAATCCGGTGTCCATTTCGAGGAACATCCGTCCATGCCTTGCGATTTCCTGCTCTGGGCGACGGGCGGCGCGCCACCCGATCTCTTAAAGCAAACGAACCTGGAAACCAGTGAGACCGGCTTCATCCGGGTTCGACCCACACTACAGGTCATCGATTACGATAATGTATTCGCAGCCGGCGACTGCATCGAATTCGAGTCCCGGCCCCTGCCAAAATCGGGCGTGTACGCGGTGCGGGAAGGTCCGGTTCTGGCCCGGAATATCCATGCCTTCCTGGGTAACAGGCCACTGGTCGCCTACAAACCCCAGGCTTCAGCGCTCGCATTGCTGATGACCGGCACGCGGAACGCCGTCGCGAGCCGTCGACACACCGCATTCCACGGACCCTGGGTCTGGCGCTTGAAGGATTGGATCGACCGCCGGTGGATGAAGAAGTTCGACCCTTCCCTGCTCCCGCCCATGGACCCGGCCGGCGATTCCGATCCCGTCAAGGACGATGTAGAAGAGTCGGCCATGCGTTGCGCCGGGTGCGGCGCCAAGGTCGGATCGACCGTGTTGACCGGCGTACTTGACGAACTGGAGGTGTATTCCCGCGAAGATGTCCGGATCGGCCTTCATGACGCCGACGACGCGGCGCTACTGAAGATTCCCCCGGGCCGGTCGCTGGTTCAGACCGTGGACGGCTTCCGCGCTTTCACCGGCGACCTGCACCTGTTCGGTCGCATCGCGCTGGTCCACGCCGCGTCGGACCTGTACGCCATGGGCGCCGAACCCCATTCCGCGCTGGTCACCGTCACCCTCCCCTACGCGGACAAAAACCTCGTGGCGAACGATCTGAGACAACTCATGGGTGGCATAGCGGAGGAAGCGCGGCGCCTGCGGATCACCCTTCTTGGAGGGCATACAAGCGAAGGGTCGGAGACTGCCGTCAGCGTGACCATGAACGGCCTTACAGATAGCGATTCCGTTTTCAGGAAGGGAGGATTGCAGCCCGGCGACGGGCTCATCCTTACCAAGCCCCTCGGTACGGGGGGCATCCTCGCGGCCGATATGCACCTGAAAGCGAAGGGAAGCTGGGTCGACGAGGTCTTCGAAGGCATGCTGCAGTCCAACGCGGAGGCGGCGCGGATACTCGCACAGGCGGGGATACCTTCCGTAACCGACGTGACCGGCTTTGGACTGGCCGGCCACCTGGTCGAAATGCTCGAGGCCAGCGACACGGGCGCAGAGATCGAAATCGACCGGATACCTTGCTACACCGGTACCGAGCGGTGTCTTGGCGCAGGCGTGGAAAGCACCCTGGCGCCGTCCAACCGGGAACATCTGCAGAAGAGGTGGGGCGTGGAGGCAGAACCCGGCACGGCGGACGCCATTCTCTTCGACCCCCAGACGTCGGGCGGTCTCCTGGCCGGCGTTTCCCCTTCCAAAATCGAAGAGGTGACCCGGAAACTCCGGGATGCCGGTTACGAACAGGCGGCACTGGTCGGCCGGGTGACCGACCGAAAAAGGCACCTGAAAGTTGGTTAAGCGGTTACGCGGACAGTGATATGGGTGTCTGGACCGGGCTGGACCGCGCTGGACCGGGCAGATCCGTCAGGGCAATGAACAGACGATTTTGCCGAAGTGGCGCTGGGATTCGAGGTAGTCGTATGCGGCCGGTATTTTTTCGAAGGGAAATACTCTGTCGATACAGGGCCTGAGCGCCGACGCCTCGCAGGCCCGGACCAGGTCGCGCAGATCCTCTGTGGAGGACGTGTATATCCCGCGCACCTGGATCTGCCTGCCGATGATATCGAAGGGATTGAGGCGCGTTTCGAAGCCGTCCAGGATACCCACGAGGGATACCCGGGCGTGTAGCGCGCAGGCTTTCAGGGAATTCGCGAAGGTCTGGCCACCCGCAACGTCCACGACCAGGTCGACCCCGGTGCCGCCCGTGTAAGACCGCACCTGCTCGGGCCAGTCCTTGTCCCGGTAGTCGAAGGTTTCCAGCACACCGTACGCTTCCTTCATCCTGATGCCTTTTTCTTTGGACGACGTGGTCAGCAGCGTCCGCGCTCCCGTGATCTTCGCAAGCTGGGCGGCGAACACGGATACGCCGCCCGTGCCGTGGAGCAGGACCCACTCCCCGGCACGCACATCGCCTCGAGAAATGACGGAAGCCCAGGCGGTCAGGCCGGCGATCGGTAGCGTGGCGCCTTCGTGGTAGGAGAAGTGAGCGGGCATTTGAACCAGGGCGTCTACGGGGTACAGTATCTTCTCACACATGACGCCATCCACACCTCCCGCTCCGACCAGGCTCTTCATCCCGTCCTGCGTGAGTCTTCCGGCGGGCCAGTGGAGGAAAGGCGCGTTCACGACCCGGTCGCCCGGCCTGATATCCGCGACGTCCGGTCCCGTATTCAGTACGTCGCCCGCCATATCGGAGCCGGCGACGAAAGTACCTTCGAACGGCCTGCCGTACCGACCCCTTGCGACCATGAGGTCACGGTAATTGAGCGACACGGAACGTACCTTCACGAGCGCTTCGCCGGGCCCGGGTTCTCCCGGATCCGGAAGTTCCGCCGCGCGAAGTCGGTTGTTATCGATAACGTATCCCTGCATGGTTTCATTCCTTCCGGACGGTTTTCAATCATACATCAGATTACATGGACGTTGCCCGATACCAATTTTCCAATTGGCGACTAAAATGGCAATTGATAATTGCGGTGGATATTCGTATGCTAAAGGGGTGCTAAATCCTCACGGGAGGGTTGAGTGGATCGGTTAGCGAGTGACGAATGGAGACAAGTACCGGAGCCCGATCAGGGACTGGTTGGGTAGTCGCGGCGGCGGAGAGGATCGATAGGATTTGGAAGACATCCGCATTTACTTTATCGGCGATTCCTACGTGAACGGTACCGGCGACCCCGAATATCTCGGATGGCCGGGACGCGCGTGCGCAGCATCGAAATCCGAAGAATACTCCATCACCTCCTACAACCTGGGCATTCGTGCCGATACAAGCGAGGACGTGCTCAGTCGCTGGGAACAGGAGGTAGAGGCCAGACGACTGAAACCCCACGACGGCCGGATCGTGTTCGGATTCGGCGCAAACGACTGCTGGATCGAGGACGGGAAAACACGCGTGGACCGGGCCGATACGGTGCGCAACACCGAAGAGATCCTTACACACGCGCATACGCTTTTTCCCACATTGATGATCGGACCGCCGCCCGGGATCGACGAAAGCGAAGACGCCCGACGGGAGGACATGTCGGCGCTGCTCGGTACCATTGCCCTAAGGGTCGGTGTGCCTTATCTCGAGGTGAACCATGCATTGCGTGCCGAAGGGGTCTGGCAGCGAGAGGCGGCCCTCGGCGACCGCATTCATCCGGCTGACGGGGGTTATACCGCGCTGACGAAACTGGTACTCGATTGGCCCCAGTGGTGGTTTCACGAGACTCAGAGGAGGTAAACCGTGTCGTTGACAAAGGCACAGGTAGATCAATTCAACGAACAGGGATTTCTACCCTACGAGGGCATGCTGACCCCCCTTGAAGTAAAGGCGCTTCACCAGCGCCTGGAAGATATCGGAAACGAGGTGGTCGCTTTTCCTCCAGAATACGTTCAGATTGAACCTCGGGTGGAAAACGGTGAAGTGCAGGCCGACCCCGTACGGTTCAACAACGTGCGCAAGATCTGGAAACTGACGAAGTACGACCCGGTATTCATGTCGTTGGCCAGGCATCCCAGAATACTTGGTGTTGTTCAGAGACTTATTGGTCCGGATCTCAAAATCTACGTGGACCAGACCCTGTGCAAACCGCCGAAGGTAGGTTCGGCGAAACCTCCCCACCAAGACTCCGCTTACTGGACGACCATCGATCCGCCCAACCTGGTCATCTGCTGGATCGCACTGAACGACGCCACCGAGGATAACGGCTGCATGCGTTTCATTGCCGGATCGCACAAAGCAGGCGTCATCGAGCACAAACACCTCGAAGACTACCGTGTGGAGGACGCACGGGTCTTTTACGATCGGGAGGTGGCCGTCCCACTCAGGGCGGGAAGCTGTTCGTTCCACCACAGCCTAGCCCTACACCGAACCGACGCCAATACCAGCGACGAACGGCGGATCGGTCTGACCGTAGCATACATGGACGCCCGTTCAAAGTTCATAGGAAACGGGCCCATGCCGGAGTATGACCTGGTATCAGGAAGGGCTTACGAGGGATGTGTATAATTGGAGAACACGGTTCGGGTGAAATGACGACCTTTGATTCTTTCGTTCTATTATGAATAGATCTATATCGAAACGTAATAATATTATTAGTATTAATACTATGATAGTTAGTACGATTCGTAATAAGTTTAATCTGAGTATCGTCCTGCCAGGGAGCAAGTCCATTACACTCAGAAACCTGGTGCTCGCTGCGCTGGCCGAGGGAACCACCGAGATCACTGCGCCATGCGACTGCGACGACACCCGGGAGATGGTGGAATGCCTAGTCAGGCTCGGCATACCCATTGACGCGGACGCCGACTACAGCTGCCTTATGGTAGAGGGCCAGGGTGGTCGATTCGTGGAGGGGCCGGTTACTCTTGATCTCGGTCTCAGCGGGACTTCGGCACGATTCCTGATCGCGCTGTCCGTGCTAAGAACCGAGGAAACGCGACTGGTCGGCCGCGGAACCCTGAACCAACGGCCGAACAGGCCCCTCGTCGATGCCATCGCCGCACTAGGTGGGGAAACATCGTCCGTAAACGGAGGATGTCTGCCAGTATCCGTCAGGGGACCCGATAAGTTCGAACGTACGGTCACGATGAAAGGCGATGTATCCAGCCAGTTCTTCTCCGCCTTGTTGCAGATCGGACCGAGGTTGCCCGATGGTCTTGAAATATCCGTGGTCGGCAAACTCGTCAGCCGGCCGTACGTCGACATTACGCTCAACGAAATGCGTAAGTTTGGCGTCCATGTAGCGAACGATGCGTACCGAAGATTCACCGTGGCCAGGCAAAATTACCGCCCTGGTCTCCTGACGGTGGAAGGGGATGCGTCAGCCGGTTCCTACTTCGCTGCCCTGGCCCTGATTCATGGCGGGAAGGTAGTCTTCGAGAATCTTGGAGCGGATACCCGGCAAGGGGATATACGGTTCCTTGCGATATGTGAAAGGCTGGGATCCCGCATCCAGGTGGACGAAGATAGGACCGTTATCGAAGGACCGAATGATGGCTGTGTTTTACCTGCAGGCGGTGAAATAGACTGCGGAGACATTCCGGACGCGGCGTTGACCTTGATCGCGATCGCACCGCTGATTCCCGGTACGACGAGGATTACGGGAATCGGAACCCTGAAACTCAAGGAGTGCGACCGGATCGAATCGCCAGCCGCGGAACTGCGGAAAATCGGAGTGGACGTGACGACCGGCGGCGACTACATCGAAGTATCGGAATTACCAGCAAGTGCGCTTAACGCTTCTGAGATCATCGACATCGAAACCTATCACGACCACCGCATGGCCATGAGCTTCGCCGTGCTGGGTACCCGCCTGGGGAACCTGAACATCCTCGACCCGGACGTTGTAGGGAAGACCTATCCGCGGTTTTGGGAGGACCTGGCGAGGATCCAGTGAATTAACTGGAACGTATCTTGCAGTCTCGCCTGCGTACCCGCGTTGTTCCTACCGCCGTATATACAGATCCGTAATCGTCGAATTGTCGATGAAAAAAGGTTCCTGGCCCATGGAGTCCTTTTGCCAGCCCGCCAGCCAGGGTTTGCGGAGCTGCAGGAAGTAGTCGTGGTACAGGAACACGCCGCCCACGTCTTCGACCAGGATCCGTTCCGCCTCGTTGTACATCTCGAATCGGCGTTCCTCGTCGGTTTCCCTCGCCGCCTCATCAATGAGCCGGTCGAATTCACCGTTCATCCAGTCGTGGCGACCCGCTCCCACGGGCTGCGAGTGCCATACCATGCCGAGGAGGTTGTGCGGATCGGGGAAATCGTACTGGAAGGGGATCAGGCTGAGGTCGATCCGGTACTGCGCCATGGCTTCGCTGTAGACCCGGGGCTCCATGTTCCGTATGCCCACTTTAAGGCCCAGGTTGTTGGAAAGCATGCCTGATATGGCCTCGGCGGCCATGATCCGGTATGGATCGTTCCGCAGCCAGATGTCCACGGAAGGAAATCCCCGTCCTCCCGGATAACCGGCCTCGGCAAGCAGGCGTTTTCCCAGATCCGGGTCGAATCGCTGCACGTCTTCGAGCTTATCGCCTGAATATCCCGGAAAGCCCGGCGGAAGCATGGTGTACGCGGGCAGGGCCGTACCCCGGAGCACGATATTGCAAAGCGCGTCCCGGTCGATGGAGTGGCTGATGGCCTGTCGCACCCGGTGGTCGCTGAAAACGCCTTCGCGCGTCCGGAAGAAAAGGTAGATGGCGTTGAAATCCATGTACTTGTGCAGTTCGGAACTCAGCACAGGATCTCCCTCAACGCGGTTGAGATCCCGCACGTCGATCTGCACCAGGTCCAGTTCGTCGTTTTCGTAGGAGATGACCCCGGTGTTGCCCCGGTTCTTGAAGATGGAGTGGATCTCCGAGAAATAACCCTTCACCGGCCCGTTGTAAAAGGTGTCGAGGGATAGCGTGAGGCGCTCGCCGATACGCCAACTGTCGATCTTGTAGGACGAGTTGCTGACTGCGTTCTCGTCGCTCGCCCAGCGGGGGCCGAATTTCTCCACCTGCCAGCGCGGTACGGGGATCGACGTGAAAAACGCCGCGATCATAGGCAGGTAGGGACACGGGCCCTCGGTCTCGATCACGAGGGTCATGTCGTCTTCCGCGTACACGCCCACCGAGTTCGGATCGGTGTTCTGCCCCGTGTTGAACGCCCGGGCGCCCTTAATGTTGTAGTAGAAGAAGGCGTACCCACTGCCCGAAGAGGGGTCCAGCATGCGCTTGTAGCTGTATTCGAAATCGTGGGCAGTCACCGGCCGGCCGTCGCTCCACCGGGCGTCGGGCCTCATCTGAAAGGTCCAGCGCGTCTGGTCCTCCGACGCTGTCCATTCGGAAGCGGCGCCGGGGATAACGCGGTTGTTGTGGTCCAGCATGGTCAGGCGTTCGAAGAGGAAGACTATGCCGCCCACCTCGTAAATGGCCACGCCGATGTCCAGATTGGTCGGTTCGTCGTTCAGAAAACGGAAGACCTGTCGATCCAGGGGTGCCGCATCCGTGGGCATCACCTTGCCGACGGCGTTTCGCACCTGGGCTTCCGGGTGACTTGTATACACGGAAAGGCCGCCGATCGTCAGAAGCAGCGCAGTTACGAGTATGGCAGCATATTTCATGTGTGTTACCACCGCGTTATGGGTATTCAAGCCGCATCATGGGGTATTCAGCCGCATCACGGACGTTCCGATCGCTCCAGGTTCAGCCAGGCCATCTCTTCGTCCGACAGTTTCGTTTGCAGCGACTGCAGGTTCGCCTTGATCTCCTCGCCGCTGCGGGCGCCGACGAGAGCGAAGATATTGAGTGGCTGGCTGAGCACATAGGCCAGGGCGACCTGGGGTACGGACAGTCCCCTGTCGGCCGCCAGTTGGCCGACGCGGTCCAGCCGTTCGAAGTTGTCTTCCGTACAATACGCCCTGACGGCGCTCTCGTCAAATACGCCTTCTTCGACCAGGGATTCAAAGTTCTCCCGGTTCACCCGACCGGAGAAGAACCCGTTGGCGATACTGGACCAGGTAAACAGCGGCATCCGGTTCTCGAGATACCAGGACCGGGCGGCGGCCCCCTCGGCCCCGCTGATGCTGATACATCCCGTCCAGGGCGGTTCGGCCTGTTCGGCCAGGCTGAAATTCGGACTGCTTACCGTGAAGGGCTGCTGCCCGCTGGTAGCGGCGTAGAGATTGACCCGTTCGATCCGGTCGTGGGTCCAGTTGGAACCACCGATCACGCCCAGGATTCCCGCGCTGATGTAGTGATTGAGCGTATCCACGATCGGTCCCACGGGTACCCGCAGGTCATCCCTATGCAGCAGGTAGAGATCTACGTAGTTCGTACGCAGCCGAGCCAGGGAATCGTGAAGGTCAGACGATATATCGAAGGCCGTCACGCGATCGCGGTCCGCGTTCATGTGGCAGCACTTGGTGAGTATGACGACTTCCTTCCGAAGGCCCCGGTCTTCGAGCCATTTACCGAATACGCGCTCGCACTCTCCGTTTCCGTAAAGATGGGCGCAGTCGAACGTGTTGATACCCGTTTCATATACGTTGTCCAACAGGTCGAAGCTGTATTCCTCTTCCGTGGAACTCAACATGATCGTGCCCTGTACCAGGCGCGACACGGGCTTGTCTACATTGGGTATGCTGCCGTACTCCATATTTGCTCCTTTACGATTCACCGGGATACTTCAAACCGATTTCCGATCGGACGTCATCCAGCGTCCCCATTATGGCCAGCGTCTCGTCCAGGGGAAGTGTATTGCTTTCCAGTTTACCTTCCCGCAGGCAACGGCCCACTTCCTCGATTTCGTATTTGAAACCGTTTTCCGCCCGCGCTGGTTCGGCTGTGACGGATTCCTCGCCGTCCATGTTCAGCGTCGCGACATACGCATCATAGAACGGCGTTGGAATACGGATGCTACCCCTTGTCCCCAGAATCGAAACTGCCCGGGGCGTATCTATCCGCACGGCGCAGATTAGGGAGGCCATGGCGCCTGAATCATAACGAAAGGCCATGGTGGTTTGCTCATCGACACCGGTCTCACCTATATCCGCCAGTGCCGTGACACGGGACGGCTGTTTACCGAAAACCATCGAAGCCAGCGAGGTGACGTAAACGCCAATGTCCAGGAGGGCTCCCCCGCCCAGTTTCCGATTAAGCAGGCGGCCTTCGGGATTGAAGTCCGCGCGGAATCCGAAATCGGCCATCATCATGCGCACCTCGCCGATCGCATCTTCGGCGAGCCACTGACGGACCTGCGCGATAACGGGTATAAACCGTGTCCACATGGCCTCCATGAGAAATAGGCCTCTGTCCCGTGCACAGCGGACCATGTTCTCCGCTTCCCGTGCGTTAAGCGCGAAGGGTTTTTCGCAGAGGACGGCCTTGTCCGCGTTCAGGCAGAGCAATGTATTCTCGCAGTGCATGGGGTGGGGGGTGGACACGTAGATCGCGTCGACCTCGGGGTCTTCTGCCAGGGATTGGTATGAATCGTGTCTCCTGGGCACTTCGAAAGTATCGCCGAAGGTGTCCGCCGTGCCTTGAGCCCGCGATCCCACTGCTGCCAGTTCGGCGTCGGGTACGGCCCTGAGCCCGTCGGCGAACTTATGGGCGATGCTTCCCGTTCCGAGTATGCCCCATCGTATTGTTTCGGTCATGTTCGCTCCACGTTTTGGATGCCCACTTCAGATGACTGTAATCGCGCTCCGAGCCAACTCGTCCCAGTCCGGTTCGGGCGCGGGACGGTCACTCCAGGCGATCGACATGGCGCCGTCCTCCACGACGAGCGTGCCCCGGCAGTCGAGTTCCTCTTCGGTCGGACGAGGCTGCAGCCCCATGTAGGCCTCGAAGACGGGGTCGTTGCCGATGGCCAGGATTACATGGGGGTCCCCGCCATGCACCTCCACGCCAAAGCTCTCGGCCAGTTGGGCCTGCTTGACCTGGCCCGTGATGCCGATTCCCCGCTGCCGGACGATATCGGCGGCCTGCAACGCCAGGTACGGCGCCGTGTTGTACGGCTGTCCACCTATGGCTCCGATCCATTCCAGGGTCAGTACCGGAAGGTCGAGGGTGGCGCACAGTTTCTTTAACCCCATGATATCGTAATCCTGAAGCGGTTCCTCGATCCATCGGTAATGGCACTGCTCCATGATGCGCCCGATTTTTACGGCTTCTTCATAAGTGTAGGACTCAACGGGATCGTGAAAGAGCATGATTTCGTCACCAAGCGCCTCCCGCAGCTTCACGGACATCTCCCCGTTGGTCTTCACACCCCGGTAGGAATGATCCTTACAGCCAATGAATCCCTCTTCATCGACCCGCTTCACCGCATTGGCCACCAGGTCGTCGATGGTCCGGCCGCCGACGTTGCAATAGGCGGGTACGCTCTCCCTGCATGCGCCCAGCAGTTTGTAGATGGGAAGGCAGGCGATTCGGCTTGCCAGATCCCACAACATCCGGTCGACGGTATCCAGTAACCCTCTTCCGGTATACATGAAGCGCTGGGCCATCCAGAACCGCTGCCAGACGTATTCCCGGTCGAAGGCATCCACGCCGATGAGCATGTGGGCGTACCGGGCCAGGAACGCTTTGCCCTGCCATTCCAGGTCCCGGGGATCGAATCCGGTGGCATAGTCGGCGTAGGCATCCAGGTCGCCATCGGTTACGAGCCGGATCAACAGGCGGTAGGTCGGCTCGGGTCCATCCCCCTCGAAAGAAAATCCATCCGGCGCGCCGGCGCCGAATCCCTGGTCGTGGGTGAACAGTCCCGAGATGCCCGGCGGCACGGGCGCCATGTTACCCCGGTCCCCGCAACGCTCCCGCCGCGTCTCGGGTTCACCCTCCAGCACATAGCATTTAACGTCCCGGATCTGCATGGGATTTCCTTGTCCGCATTGCGGACCCATTCAGGTTTCGATCCGTTCCAGGGTGCTTTCCATAACGGCGTTCTGGTCGAGTTCCATGCCGAGGCCCGCCGCATCAGGAAGCTCGACGAAACCTTCGTGTGACCGCAACGAATTTCGGACGAATGGCGAAGCATTCTCGCGGCCCGTCATCTCTAGAAAGGGAGTATTCCTAAGGGCGCCCACGAGATGGAGATGGGCGAATCCGTCGCATATACCGAATCCGTCCAGGTGGCAGTAGGCTCCGAAGGCCTCGGCACAGCGGGTGGACTTCAGCACATCCGTAATTCCGCCCGCACGTTGCACGCAGGTTCGCACGTGATCGGCAGATTGGCCCGCCATGACCTGTGCCGCTTCCATGGGGCCGGACACCCCCGAACTGGTCGGGGTGTCAATTTTGCCGGCGACCTGCCTTCCGCCCGTATGGTCGTTATCGGGACGTGGGTGGTCGAAACAGAAATAGTCCGCGTCGTCGAGCGCCCTGCCGATTCGTATCGCCTCGTCGACCACGCAGCGGGTCCGGCCGTCGAGCACCAGGGGGAAATCCGGCCCCACGGCCGCGCGAACCTCAGAAACCAATTGGATGAGCGACGCTTCATCGGAAAAGGCGTGAAATCGATAGGCCTTGAATCCGGCACGCTGCGCTTCTTCCGCTTCCTTTACGATCTCCCGGGCGGTGGCTCCCGCCGTACCAACCTGGCAGACCGGAACGCGGTCTCGAAACCCGTTGATGTGCCGGAATAGAGACCGGCCCGCAATCTTCGCGGATAGGTCCCACATGGCGACGTCGATCCCGGCGCGAAGACCCGGAGACAGCCTACCGTCCAGTTCCTTCAGTGAGCACCAGATACGTTCCCGATCCAGGGGGTTCGAGTTGAGCAGGATGGGAGCCACGCCGTCCATGTCGGATTCCGTGGAAGGGATCCCTGTACAATGTCCCTCCGGGCCCGCGTCGGTCAGGATACGCAGGAGACCCGCGGGATGGTGCAGGACGATTCGGGAAATGATCATGGGAGTTTAAAGCAGTTTCTGAGCGGAAACACCGGCCTCTCCCTTTGCTGATCCGTGAGAGGTCGACATCCGTCCGGGGTTACAACCACGGATTGTTCCAGGTGCAGGGACCCTACCCCCGCCAGGCTGAGCGGCGCTTCTACATTGAGCACCATGTCTTTTTCAATCTCTAAATCGGAAGGAATGTCCACGCAGTCATCCGTGATCCGAAGACCGCTGTCCGGCGCGAGAACGGGGTAGTCCCTCACTTCCATGCCGACCCCGTGCCCGTGGGGATACATATGCAGGTCCGCTTCGTCCACGACACCCTGCATCGCCGCCTGTACCGTCGAGGCTTTCACGCCGGGTCGTATTGCGGCCAGACCGGCGTCCATGGATGCGCGAAGCACGTCGAAACGGTTCTGCATGTCGTGGGACAGGGGCCCCATGGCAAAAGTGGTCCCGGTGTCCGAAAAGCAGGAGCGATAACGGCATCCCCAGTCCACGTATTCCACCTCCGAGTCGCCGAGTGTGAAGTCCGTTTCCGTCGCGATCCCGAGTCCGTGGCACCCGAATGCGAAATGATCCAGGTCCGCCCCCCGGTTTCCAAGCTCCGCCCTGAACCGGTGGATGACCTCCTGTACGTTCTCCCCCGGACTCGCCTGTTCCATGGCCAACATGGCCGCCACTTCGCTGATTTCGGCCGCCCGCGTGAGCCTGTCGATTTCGTCCCGGGTCTTGACCATGCGAAGCAGGCGGATGAGGTTGGAACAGTCCAACAGGCGCGCGTTGGGCAGAGCCTGGCACAGATGTTCGTACCGGGCGGCTGTCATGCCGTCCGCTTCCACGCCCAGCGTTCCACCGGAAAGACCCCGGTCGCTCAAGGCGCCCGCAAGCGCATCGGTGGTGGTGCGGCTATCCGGCGCGCCCTTCAACAGGGTGTACATCCGGTGCATCCGGTCGGACAACCGCTTTGGCGCCAGGGACCAGTCCAGCCCGGCCGCACCGCTGATCCTCAGGTCCCGCACCCACAGGTCCACGCCGTTGACGGCCAGCATTGAACTGGTCACCATCAAGGCAGGCTCCCCATCGAATGGAAACAGCGCGTATCCCTGCGCAATATCTGACGAACCGCCGGGTTTGACCATGTACTCCTTCATGAGCGCGTCTATCCAGATGGAGTAGTCCGTGAAATAAGTGATATTCACGGGCGAAGTCGCGATCAGTGCGTCGAGACCGCAATCCCGCATATATACCCTGGCCCGTTCGACGTTGCAGAGCATCTGGTATCGTTTCGGTGGGGTACGGATTCAGTGCCATGGAACCACTGTTCGCAGCGACAAATCAGCGCGACAGAGGTATTGAGATTATGAACCCAACCAGTATAGAAATGCCTCCAGGTAATGTCAACGTTCTATTCAGAATCCGGGCTCTCAGCATCGGCCATGTAACGCCATCTTTCCCTTGACAAAAGGGGCCGCGATAGGATTACTAGGACTTACGGCCTGAATCGTAATCGTACCTCTTCAAAAACCCCGACGAACGTACGTCTCAATGATTCAAATCGTAGACTATGACGCCGGGAACCAGACCTCGGTGAAAAGAGCGCTGGATCACCTGGGCGTTCCGTCGGAAATCACGTCGGATTCGGAGAACCTGGTCCGTGCGGACCGCATTATATTCCCCGGTGTGGGCCATGCCCATTCGGCCCTTGAGACGCTTCAGGAAAGGGGGCTCGACGAGGCGCTGAAAACGGCCTGTTCCCAGGGAACACCGATTCTCGGGATTTGCGTGGGATGCCAGATCCTGCTGTCCCGCTCCGAGGAGACCGATCTGCCATGCCTGGACCTGATCGATGGGACCTGCCTTCGGTTTCAGCCCGAAGACGCCGCCTTGAAGGTACCCCACATGGGCTGGAACGAACTGCAAGTGAACCGCGCGCATCCAGTGCTCCGCCACGTGCGTTCCGGCGACGAGGTCTACTTCGTTCATTCATACTATCCCGACCCCGGCAATGAGCGGGATGTCCTGGCAACGAGCCGGTACGGCGTGGAATTCGCGGCCGTCATCGGCGCGCGAAACATCATCGCGACCCAGTTTCACGTGGAGAAAAGCGGTCCCGTAGGGTTGAAAATCCTGAGCGATTTCGTGAAATGGGATGGGGACGGATGCTGAGCAAGAGGCTCATTTCCTGCCTGGACGTCCGGGACGGCAGGCTGGTCAACAGTGTCCGGTTCGTCAATACGAAAGACATAGGCGACCCGGTTTCCGCGGCGCGGCGGTATTACGAAGCCGGCCTGGACGAGCTTGTTTTCTACGACATCACGGCGTCGAGCGACCAACGCGACATCATGCTGAACGTGGTGGAAGATGTCGCCCGGCAGGTATTCATCCCTTTTTCGGTGGGCGGGGGACTCCGGTCGGTCGAAGACTGCCGCAAGGTGCTCGAAGCCGGTGCGGAGAAGGTCAACCTGAACACGGCGGCCGTAGCCAATCCCGGAGTCATTTCCGAAGCGGCCGGCGCCTTCGGTGTCCAGGCCGTCGTCCTGTCCATGGACGTGAAGGCATCCCGTTCCGGGGCCATGCCATCGGGTTACGAAATCGTGACCCACGGCGGACGGCGTGACACCGGCATGGACGCCCTCGAATGGGCTCGACGCGGAGAGGCCCTTGGAGCCGGCGAGATTGTCGTTAATTCCATCGACGCGGACGGCACGCAGGAAGGATACGAGTTGCCCCTCACGCGGATGATCGCCGAATCCGTGGGTATACCTGTCATCGCGTCGGGCGGAGGCGGCCGGCCGGAACACCTGTACGACGCCCTCACGGCCGGGGGCGCAGACGCGGCCCTGGTGGCCTCCATGCTCCACTACGGCCATTACACGGTGGGATCCATCAAGCGGTTTCTGCACGATCAGGGTTTGAAAATACGGATGACCGAATAGACGGCGCACGGAGGTCGGGCAACCTGTTTACATAACTTCAATACCTGCTGCGCTTCAATAACTGCATCGCTTCCACAACTTCGCTTCGATAGCGGAAAGAGCACACACATATGGATTGGTCGAGAAGGAGTTTTCTTCGGAGAACCGGACTGGCGGGCGCCGGCGCAGCCGTCGGTGGTTTATCCACGTTGATGGACGGATGCGCCATCGCTCAGAATCACGATGTGATTATTTCCGGGGGCCGTGTGATAGACGGTACCGGGGCTCCACCGGTGGAGGCGGACATTGCTATCGTGGGGGACCGGATCGTCACTATAGGCCCTGTGAGGGGCAGCGGCACCACCACGATCGATGCCCGCGGAAAGGTCGTCTGTCCAGGATTCATAGATATACATTCCCACACCGATCTTTCGCTGCTGGTCAACCCGAGGGCCGAAAGCAAGATCCGCCAGGGCGTCACCACGGAGGTGGCGGGGCAGGACGGATCCTCCCTGGCGCCATTGACCGACGAACGGCTCAAGTCGCTTCAGGAGGGGTATGGCCGGCGATACGACGTGGACATCGAATGGACGGACTTCACCGGTCTGTTCGACACCCTTGAGCAACAGGATATCGGGGTCAATTTCATATCCCTGGCGGGCCAGGGCACCATTCGCGGATACGTCGTGGGCAACGGGAACGTACCGGCCAGCGCGCGCCAGGTCGACGCGATGACGGCGCTGGTGGAACAGGCCATGTCGGAAGGCGCGTGGGGTCTTTCATCCGGGCTCGAATACACCCCGGGAAGTTTCGCCGACGAGGACGAAATCGCCGAACTCTGCAAAGTTGCCGGGGGGTACAACGGATTTTATTCCACCCACATGCGTAACGAGGACGACTACCTCATAGAAGCCGTTACCGAGGCGATCAGTACCGCAAGAAAAGCCGAGATTCCGTTGCAGATCGCCCATTTCAAAGCATCCGGCAGGCGAAACCTTGAAAAGGTCGCAGTAGCCTTCGAGATGATTGAGAAGGCAGTAGAGGAAGGGATGGACATTACACTGGACAGGTACCCGTACATCGCCTACGCGACGACGTTGAAGAACCTGTTCCCAACCCGTTTCCGCGCCGGTGGAGCGGAGGCCTTCGTCAACCGCCTGCAGGCTCCGGACGCGCTGCCCATCATGAAACAGGCGGCCATTGAGAAAGTCAACATGCTGGGGGACTGGAGCGCCGTGATGATTACCTCGGTCAACAGGGCGGAGAACCAGGATTACGTGGGCCGGCGCGTATCGGAAATCGTCGCCCGGAGCGGACAGGACCCCTTCGAGTTCGTCAGAGAGCTTCTCATCGCCGAGAACGGCAGCGTGAGCATGGTGGGATTCGGTATGAGCGAGGAGGAGATACATTCAGTGCTGACGCATCCGCTCGTCATGGTAGCCTCGGACGGCGGCGCCGCGGCCGATTATGGTCCGCTGAGCGAAACCACGCCTCATCCGCGGTATTATGGAACCTTTCCCAGGGTGCTGGGTAAGTACTGCCGTGAAGACCGTTTATTCGACCTGCCGACGGCCGTTCACAAGATGACCGGAATGCCGGCCCGGAGGTTGGGACTTGCCGACCGTGGGACGATCGATGTGGGCCTGGTCGCCGATCTCGTGGTTTTCGATCCTGAAACGGTCATGGACCAGGCGGATTTTATCAATCCACACCAGTACGCGAGGGGTATCGACCACGTTCTGTTAAACGGTTCGGTCGTCATTCAAAACGGGGAACATACCGGCGCTCTGGCGGGGAGGGTGCTGCGGAAGCAGGTGGGGGAAGTCTGACGACCGTGGGCTGGCGGCTATGCTCTGTCGCAACATGAACTCAACGGTTGGTACAGCCGCAAAAAGAGAGGATCAAGCACCTACACCGACTTTCAGGTCCAGGATCATGCCGCTGCGCAGGTCGAAAACCCAGCCGTGTATCCGAACCCCATTCTCCCTGGTCGACTGTTGAACTTCCGGCAACAGAGAAACATTCTCGCACTGTTCGCGGACATTAAGTTCAACCAGGCGGTCGCACCGGTCCACTTCATCCGGGATGGCGTCCAGTTGCTGTTCATGTTGTTGATAAACCTTCCTCAAAGTCTTAAGCCATGGCTCGAGCGTGCCGAGGCTTCCGGACTGCAACACAGCCTTGGTCGCACCACAATCGTAGTGACCGCACACGACGATATGCTTGATTTTCAAAAAATCGACACCGTAGATGACAGCGGACCTCGTGTTTGCGTCGAGCGGGGACACCAGGTTGCCGACGTTGCGATGCACGAATACCTCCCCAGGTCCAACGCCCATGAAGGCTTCCGGCATAACCCTGCTGTCCGAACATCCGATGTAGAGTATCCCGGGTTGCGGTCGCCGGGACAGCCGCTCGAGATAGCCGGGATCCGCGCTCAGTCTTCGCTTGATCCACTGTTCGTTTTTTTCGAAAATACGGTCTGGATTCATACGTGTATCAAAGCGGTATCTTCGATTGGGCTTGTGAAAACATGCCGATCATAGGCGTATATACAACTCTACCCGGCCCTGAATGACAGTACTTAGTATAGACCGCCGACAGTTTTCAGTCAATATGGACCGGTCCGGAGAACTAAAATGAACAACTCCAGGGACACATCTCCGCCGCCCTTCTCCATAGGCATTGACGTCGGCGGCACGTTTACGGATTTCGTCGTGGTGGAAGGCACTTCCGCGCCTCGCTACTTCAAGACGGCGTCTATCCCCCACGCGCCGTCCGACGCGGTGATGAACGGACTCCGGGACATCGGAGCGTCCTATCGCCTGCCCGTGACCGAGTTGATGGCTCGAACCCGCCTGTTTATTCACGGCACCACGGTCGCGACCAACACGCTGCTGGAACGCAAGGGCGCCCGCGTCGGCCTGATCACCACGGAGGGTTTCAGGGACCTGCTGGCGCTGCGGGAAGGATTGAAAGAAGACCGGTACAATCTCCGGATGACGCCCGTCGAACCGCTGGTTCCCCGCCATCTGCGGCAGACGCTGGAAGAACGCATCCGCGCCGACGGCGCCGTCGAGGCGCCCGTAGATATCGCAGCGCTCGACGAGATACTGGACGAATTGGTCCGGGCGGGCGTGGAATCCGTGGCGGTTTGTCTCATTTTCTCCTACCTGAATCCTGCTCACGAGCAGTTGGTGGGCGAGCGCATACAGCAACGGTACCCCGATCTGTACCTCTCCCTTTCCTCCGAAATCCTGCCCCAGATCAAGGAATACGACCGGCTGAGCACGACGGCCGTCAACGCCTACGTGGGCCCTGTCTACGCCCGGTATCTTCGACGGATGCAGGAGGAATCCTCGGCGCGGGGTCTCGAAAGCGATATACTCACCATGACGTCCAACGGTGGTGTTACGCCGCTGGACGTCGCGGCGCGGCAGGCCGTGCAGGCCATCCTTTCGGGACCGGCCGGAGGAGTCAGCGGAGCCGTGGCCTACGGTCGCCTGATCGGCGAAACCGATCTGATCGGATTCGACATGGGAGGGACGAGCACGGACATCTCGGTGATCGAAGCCGGCGATCCCCAGATCTCCGGCGAACACTACGAAGGGGGATGGAAGATCGCCGTACCGATGATCGATCTCCACACGCTGGGGGCGGGCGGCGGCAGCATCGCACGGGTGGACGACGGGGGAACCCTGCACGTCGGCCCCCTGAGCGCCGGCGCCGATCCGGGACCGGCCTGTTACGGCAGAGGCGGCGATCAACCCACGGTTACCGATGCGAACATGGTCCTGGGATACCTCGATCCCGGCAATTTTCTCGGCGGCAGGACCCCCTTGTATTCCGATCTGTCCGAACGCGCCGTGCAAAAGTACGTTGCCGAACCCCTTGGGCTTTCCGTGGTGGACGCGGCCTGTGGCATCCTCGACGTCGTAACCACGGCCATGGCGGAAGGCATCCGGCTGCTGACCGTGCGCCGAGGAGGAGACCCCAGGCATTTTTCCCTTTTGGCTTTCGGCGGCGCGGCGGGGCTCCACGTGGGCAAGGTCGCCCGCAAGACGGGTATCGGAAGGGTCTACCTCCCTTCGGCGGCGCCCGTGCTTTCGGCCTACGGCATGCTCGCGTCCGACCTCAGGTACGACTATGCCCAGTCATTCACGGCCAGCCTGGACGTCGTCGACCTGGACGAGGTGAGGCGGCTGACGGACCGAATGGCGGCCCAGGGCAACGCGCAGCTCGGGAAACAGGGGCTGGGGGAGGAAGACATCGCCACCCGGTTCACGGCCGACATGCGGTACCTGGACCAGATCTACGAAGTCAACGTGACCATCCCGGATCTTTCCCAGGACGACGACGCCATTCGGCGGTCGTGGGCATCGCTGTTTCATGAACGATACCAGACCCTTTATTCATATCATCAACTAGACCAGGAGATCCGGCTGGTCACGCTCCGGGCCACGGTAACCGGGAAGTTGCCGTCTATCACCCTGCCCACGAAAGCGGGAGCTGTTTCGACCTCGGAAGCCCAAAAGGGCAAACGGCGAGTTTTCACCGGTACCTGGACAGTAGCCGACGTGTTCGCGGCCGAAGACCTCGGACCCGGCGCGGTCATAGACGGGCCGGCCATCGTCGAATCCGACTTCACCACCGTGCTCGTGGAAGAAGGCGATCGCCTTGAAGTCGATCCCTACGGGGGCATGGTCCTGGTCGTGTCATCCGCGGCGCAGGACCCTGGATCGATAAAGTCGGACCCGATCACCCACTCGGTCGTTGCGCACCGGCTGGAATCGATTGCCCGGGAGATGGCGGACGTCATGATCCGCACCTCCATGTCTCAGATCCTGAACTCCAGCCGGGATTTCTCCACCGCTATCCTCGACGCCGGAGCCCAGCTCGTGGCGCAGGGAGAAGGCATTCCCGTTCATATCAGCGCCTTGCCGCCGGCGGTGGAAGCGGTATGCTCGTACTTTGGCGACGACATCAACGAGGGCGATCTCTTCATCCTGAACGACCCCTATTTCGGCGGCAGTCACCTTCCCGACATCACGGCGATATATCCCGTATTCCGCGACGGAGCCCTGCTGTTCTTCGCGGTCAACCGGGCCCATCACAGCGACGTGGGCGGCGGAACCCACGGCGGATACAATCCTTCTGCCAGTGAACTGTACCACGAAGGCATACGCATACCTCCCGTCCGGCTCTATGAATCGGGGAAACCGCGGGAAGACCTGCTCCACATGCTGGCCGTCAACGTGCGCCACTCAGAAAACTTCACGGGCGACCTGCATGCCCAGATTGGATCGGTACAGATCGCCGCCCGTCGTCTGCAGGTACTCCTGGATGATTACGGCGTCGACGGCCTGACGGCCTCGGTCGACGCCATCCTGAAGGGCGCGGAAAAGCGCATCCGGCAACTCATCGGCAGCTGGGAAGACGGCGTATACTACGGTGAGACTCTTATCGACGACGACGGCTTCGACGCCGAATCCATCCCAATACGGGCCAGGGTCACGGTCAAGGACGACACCATGACCATAGACCTGAGCGAATCGAGTCCCCAGGTCACCGGTTTCATCAACAGCGCCTATGCCAATACGCGTTCGCTTGCCCACGTCGCCATAATGTACATGGCACCATCCGACGTGCCCAAGAACGAGGGATCCATGCGTCCGGTGCAGGTTATCGCCCCCAGGGGGCTGATCGTAAACCCGAATCCACCGGCGCCTGTCTGCATGAGCACCAACCATTGCGGTGAAGAGATCGTGGAAGCCGTGTTCAAAGCGCTGGCCCCGGTGGCTCCTGAAGCCGTAAACGCGGGCTTCTCCCGGCGGCTTCGATTCGCGATCACCGGGCGCAATCCACGGACGGACAACCGTTTCATCTGGCACTTCTTCTTCGGCCGTGGCGGCGGAGGCGCCTCCCAGGGATACGATGGCTGGTCCTGCGTGGGCGAGGTCAACGTGGCCGGGGCGATCCGCAGTCCCAGCGTGGAGATTACGGAAGAACGTTTTCCGTTCAAGATCGTCCGGAACGACTTGCGAGTGGGTTCGGGAGGCGACGGCACCTGGCGCGGTGGATTGGGCGCGGTCTTCGAAATGGTCTACGAGGGCGACGAACCGGCGAAACTGAACATGGCGGGCGATGGCGTGATCAACCCGCCCTTCGGACTGTTCGATGGCGAGCCAGGAAAGCCGCACAGCTACAAGGTGGTGTCAGGCGGGAAAGTACGGGTGCTCAAATCCAAGGAAACAGAGGTGCCCATCCAGCCCGGGGACCATATCGTCGCGCTGTCTGCTGGCGGCGGCGGATACGGTCCGCCGCGGTCGAGGGACCAATCCAGGCGTGCCATGGATCAGGAATCGGGCCTGGCCTGATCTGGGCCTAGGCGTGGTCTGGCCTAGGCTAAAACCTCACCCACACGGCATATACGGCGAATACGGCCATTACGAGCGTGGCGACGGCCAATGAATAAAGCAGGGATCTGGACGGCGGGACGCCCGCCTCTCTGGCCGTACTCCGGCTGAAGTAGAATGCCGCCCATCCGATGGCCGGCAGCAGTACCGTCTGCATCAGTCCCCCGATGATCACCATCGTAACAGGCGCCGACCAGACAAGGTAGAGCGCCGCGTATACCAGCGGCAGGAGGAGCCCGACGATCCGGACGACGCGCTGGCGGTCTTTCGGCCGCGCATAGGCGACGAAGCCGAGTACCGAGAGGGCATCCGCCAGCATGCGCGACTGGCCAACGATGGTCACGAAATACGTAGAAAACAGCACCACGAACGCCCCGACGCCGAACAGGTAGAACGCCCATCCACCCAGCGTTTCGGTGTACATGCCGGACAGGATCTGTACAGTCTCGAAGCCTTCCGGGACCTGGTCCTGCACGTGAAGGACCGACGCCCCGAGGAAGAAGAAGGCCAGTGTCGCAATGGTGTAGATCCCCATGCAGAGCCAGACATCCTTCTTCATTACGCCGATCCAACCCCTGGCCCGGTTCCGCCAGGCCGCAGAATCTTCGCGGGGGCCCGTCGCCCGGGCGTAACCCTTTTCAATGCACCAGTATGGATAGAGCAGGAGTTCGGAAGCGCCGACACCGGTGATACCGAAGACGGCAAAGGCTGTTACCGCGCCGTCCGACGGGAGTGAGAACCGCAAGCCGTCCAGGAGTACGCCGGGGGATACGGCATAGGGTGTCCAGAACAGGAGCAGCGCACTGGCCAGCGTGGTAAAGGTGAAAAGGGCTACCAGGATCGTCGTGATCCTTTCCAGCGTAAGGTACTGTCCTACCATGCCCAGGCACATGCCCACGACGGTGATGACGACCATCCATACCACATGATCGGTGGCCGGAAAGATCAGATCCAGCGACAGGCTCATCGTACCCAGTATGCCGCCTACCTGCATGGTGCTCCAGAACAGGAGGAACAGGCTTCCCCAGACGAGCCACGACACCCTCAACCGCGGCCCGGGCACTCGGTTGAATGCCACGAAGGTCGTCTGCCCCGTGGCGATGGCGTGCCGGCCGAGTTCGCTCTGCACCGGCACCTTGACTATGCAGCTCAACAGGATCAGCCAGAGCACCACGAAACCGACTTCGGCGCCGAGTCGCGTGGTGGCGATGAGTTCACCGGAACCCACGATGGAACCGGTCAGCAGCAGACCCGGTCCCAGCTGCCTGATCGTCGACCAGCGGTCGGAAGGCGGTTTTCTTACATGCTCTGGAAGCAGTGCGTAGGGATCGTACTCTCGTGACATGCAGGATCGCTTGAACGGGTTGGAAAGGGCAACGACCGGTTCAGTGCCGCGGGGTTCCGGTCAGGATGAATCCACCTCATCGGAGAGAGGAATCGCTTCGTCGATCAGCATGATGGGGATTTCTTCCCTGATGGGATACAGGTACTTTCCGTCGGCCCGCACCAGTCCGCCGTCGATGGTTTCCGTCACCTTTTCGCCGCCCCGGTTGACGAGCACGCCGGCCTTGATCTTACCATTTACGGTTTCCACGACGGAAGCAGACGCGAGACGGACTTCTTCCTTTGTTTCCGGGCAGGCCAATATGTCCAGCAAAGCCTGATCGATCATGAAACCCTCCCGCGTTCTTTTTCGTTTGTAGTCTTTGCGCGGCACTGTAGTGGCTGGGATTGACTATAAGAATCCCGGGTGCCGTTATCAAGCGGTTTCTGGGCCGCGCTTTATGAAGGAAGGCCTTGTCCTCCTCTCCTGTAAGCATCCGAATGGGTTCCTCGGCGGATAAAGTGGATGTTGCGTTGAAGGCGGCATCAACATATAATAGGGATCGGTTATTTGAATAACAACGTCAACCTGTCGACCGTATACAGCCCCAAGGAGTCCCTGACATGGCGCAGGAAGTGCCAACCACCATAGCGTTACCAGACTATTCCGACCTGCCTTACAAAGTGGCCGATCTTTCCGAGGCGGAACTGGGCCATCGTGAAATCGCCATTGCCGAGCAGGAGATGCCCGGACTGATGGCCGTCCGCGAGAAGTACGCCCGCGAACAACCGTTCAAGGGCACACGCATCATGGGTTCCCTCCACATGACGATTCAAACCGCCGTGCTCATCCAGACGCTCAGGGCCCTGGGCGCGGATGTGCGATGGGCCTCCTGCAACATCTTCTCGACCCAGGACCACGCGGCGGCGGCCATAGCGGACGACGGCATTCCCGTCTTCGCGTGGAAGGGTGAAAGCCTGGAAGAGTACTGGGCCTGCACGATACAGGCGCTGAGCTATGACGGTGAAACCGGACCCACGCAGATCGTGGACGACGGCGGCGACGCCACGTTACTCATACACCGGGGCGTGGAAGCCGAAGACGACCCATCCATCCTGGATGAACCGACCGATAACCAGGAACTTCAAATCATCAACGAAGTGCTCAGGCGGCAGTTGGACAGGAACCCGGATTTCTGGCATGATATGAGCGCCAACATACGCGGTGTTTCCGAAGAAACGACCACCGGAGTTCACAGGCTGTACCAGATGATGCAGGAAGGCAGGCTCCTGTTTCCGGCCATCAATGTCAACGATTCCGTGACCAAGTCGAAGTTCGACAACCTTTACGGCTGCCGCGAATCGCTCGCGGACGGGCTCAAGCGCGCCCTGGACGTCATGGTCGCCGGGAAAACGGTCGTCATCTGCGGATACGGAGACGTGGGCAAGGGATGCGCCCAGTCGATGCGGGGATTCGGCGCACGCGTGGTGATCACGGAGATCGATCCCATCTGCGCGCTTCAAGCCGCGATGGAAGGTTATGAAGTGACGACCATCGAAGACACGCTGGACCAGGGCCAGATCTTCGTTACGACGACGGGAAACCGGGACATCATCCGCATCGAACACATGGAAAACATGCAGGACCAGGCCATAGTCTGCAACATCGGCCATTTCGACAACGAAATACAGGTGGACGCGCTGAATGAATACCCCGGTATCGTTAAACAGAACATCAAGCCCCAGGTGGACAAGTTCCTCTTTCCCGACGGCCGTGCCATCTACCTGCTCGCCGAGGGCAGACTGGTCAACCTGGGATGCGCCACGGGCCACCCTTCTTTCGTCATGTCGAGTTCCTTTACCAACCAGGTGCTTGCGCAAATCGACCTGCGGCTCCATGACCACGAGACCGGCGTTACGACCCTGCCGAAACACCTGGATGAGGAGGTGGCCAGGCTCCACCTGCACAAGCTCGGCGTGACGCTGACCCGGTTGTCCCGGAACCAGGCGGATTACATCGGTGTCCCCATCGAAGGGCCCTACAAACCCGATCACTATCGATACTGACGGGTGTCGGGTACGAGTAGTCGGATTCCCTTCGCGCCGGCCGTGGCGCGAGGGACTACCTCCATGTCCCGATGAGAAACATCAGTCTGTTGATTGCCAGCCTCAGAAACCGATTCAAGGTCGAAGGCGACCCGTTTAGATTTCGCGATCCGGGCGTACTCGTGGACGGCGATCTGCAATTGTTGCTCCGCAGTACCCTGAGGGGCGATACACGGCGGGACATCGTTCCCGAGTACGTCTTTGACATGGTTCCGCAGGGCCGTCACAGCGCCGTGATGGGAAGGCTGTCCCTGCGCATCGGCCACACGGAACACATTGAGAAGTACGCGGGTCATATCGGTTACTCCGTGGATCCGCCCTATCGCGGCCGACGGCTGGCCGCGCGCAGTTGTCTTCTCGTCCTTCCTCTCGCCCGGGCACACGGTATCAACCCCCTGTGGATCACCTGCAGTCCGGAGAATACGGCGTCCAGGAGAACCTGCGAAATCATCGGTTCGAAGCTGGTGGAGACCGTCCCGATCCCCCCCGGCGACCCGCTTTACCGGTGGGACACGAAGTGGAAGTGCCGGTACCGGGTGGACCTGTAGCCGTTCATTCCGGCGAGGGCGGGGAAATACCGGCCGCATCGAAGCGCTCGTTTTTCGAATACGGGCCAATTCATTGTCACGGAGCCCTCCATGTTAGCCCTGCGCGGTGGAAAACCCTACCGGGACACCAGGTCCCGGCCGTTTCCGTCCAGGACCCCCTACGGGGAAGATGAAATACGGCTCGTTACGCAGGCGTTGAGGTCCCAGAACCTCTTTCGGTGGGGCGGCGAACTGACCCCCGCGTTCGAAAATCGCTTTGCCGAGACCTACGGCGCCAGGCACGCCGTCGGGTCTACCTCGGGAACGGCGGCCCTGCATGTCGCCATGGGCGCCGTGAACCCGGACCCCGGGGACGAAATCATCACGAGCGCCATCACCGACCTGGGTACGATCATCCCCATTCTGTACCAAAACGCCGTGCCGGTCTTCGCGGATATGGATATGGAAACCCTGACGGTAGATCCAGGTGACATCGAAAGACAGATCACGCCCAGGACTCGGGCGATCATCGCCATTCACCTGTTCGGCAACGCATGCCGGATGGAGGCCTTGACGGAGATTTCAAAACGGAAGGGAATACCCCTGATCGAGGACTGCTGCCAGGCTCACCTGACGAGTTACCGGGGCCGTCTGCTAGGGACCATCGGGGACATCGGATGCTTCAGTTTCCAGCAGTCCAAGCATATGACCACGGGGGATGGCGGCATGACCATCACGAACGACGACGCACTGGGCCGCTACATGCGGATGTTCGCGGATAAAAACTATGACAGGGAACGGCAGGGACCCCGCATGTACGGACCGCTGGGCATGAACTACCGCATCACGGAGCTCCATTCCGCGGTGGGACTGGCGCAATTGGAAAAACTTGCCGCGGTCGTCGAATCCAGAAACCGGCTCGGTAGCCGGCTGTCCGATGGGATAGGGCATATCGACGGCATCGTTCCCGCGCCTGTAACTCCGGGCGCCAGGCACAGTTACTGGATGTATCCGATGCGCGTAACGGCGTTTTCCGCCGAACAGTTCGCGCAGGCGCTTGTCGCCGAGGGGATCGGAGCGGGAGCGGGATACATCGGCGAACCCATCTTTCAGTGCTCGGCGGCCCTGGCGGATCACCAGACCTACGGAACTTCGGGTTTCCCCTTTCGCAGCCCGTATACCGACAGGACGTTCGAGCGCGCCGAAGACCTGTGCCCCCGGACCCGGAAACTGCTTGGGGAACTCGTCACGCTGCATTTCAATGAGAACTACACCGGCGAGGATATCGACGAGGTGGCCGGCGCTGTGCGGAAGGTGGCGGAAGGCCTCGAACGGATTCGATGACCTCGATAGTACGGCAACCTAAGGAATCCCGTGCTCGGTTTTGTACGCGAGCCAGTTTTCCTTCAAATGCAGGAAGTCCGCAAACGTGGCCTGTAGGATAAAGGGATTGTGGTTTCTCTCGAAGCCGATGGTCGACGAAGGCTTCACTCCGAAGTTGTGGCCCGGAAAAACTCCGATTTCATCGTCCAGTTTCATCAGGCGCTGTAGACTTCCGAATTCCTTCCTCGCTTCTTCCTCTGTGGACGTGCCGCCCACCTTGCCCACGAACAGCGTGTCACCGGTAATCAGTTTGTCTTCCGCCAGGAGACACATGCCGTCCTCGCAATGACCGGGTGTGTGCATGATGTCCAGTTCGAGTCCACCCAGCTTGAATACCTCGCCGTCAGACACTTCGATATCGTAGAAATGCTCCGCGTCCCTGTACATCACCACGTCGATGCCCAGTTCTTCGATGAGATGGTCGTTGCCGTTCACGTGGTCGTGGTGTGAATGCGTACAGATGACATACGCCAGTTCCACATCCAGTTCACCCGCGCGCTGTATATAGTATTCGGGCCTGTAGGAAGGGTCTACGGCCGCCGCCTTCCTGGTTGTCTCATCGGCCACCAGGTAACCGAAGTTCCGGTCGCCCCCGTTCTGAACCTGTTCGAAAATCATCTTCATTCCTTTCGAATCGCCTGCGTCATCGCCTATCGTTACTAAATCTATCGCATGATATCCCAACAATGGGACGAAGTCAACACATACCCCGTACCCGTGAATTCCCTTGACTTGGACCCGGTCGAAACACAGGATAGATTGATCGAATCCTCGCGCGTTCACACGGACCCCTCCGTCTCGGAAAGGGCAATCGGTGCAGATTGGCAACCTGATCATTTTCCGTCATCGCGGGGACATTCACATCGGTATGCTGCAGGCGGTTACCCGGAAAAAAATCAAGGTGGCGACCTCCGCAAACCGTGTAATGGACATCTCGTCGGAACCGATCGTTCGCTTTACCGACATCAGCGTCAGAGATCTGTCCGAAATGTCGGAAGTCCGGCGGACCATCGAGGAGCAGGCCGAATCCTTCGACCTCGAGGAAGTTTGGGAGGTCCTGAAGGATGACCCCAATATCTACACTTCCGAAGACATCGGCGAACTGTACTGGGGCAAGCCCGGCTCGCCAGAACAGCAGGCGGCCATGCAATTACATCTGAGTCGCCAGTGTCTTTACTTCTCCGAACGGGACAACGGGTTCGTGTCCCGCTCGTCCGACCAGGTCAGGAACTTCATCGACAAACAGGCTCGACAGCGGGCCGTGGATGTCGAGAGGGACGATTTCGACCGCTGGCTTGCGGATGATGCGCGGCAGGACAGTGAATCCTTGACGAATCGCCAGAAACGCTGGCTGTCGCACCTGCAACAATATGCCATTCAGGGCGACGAATACGCAGAAATCGTCCAGGTGCGGACCCTGCTGAAGGAATCTACCGCGGTTTCGGCAGGCGACGCGCAACGATCCATTTTCGAAAGCATGGTCCGCAAGGGGATCTGGGACGAAGACGAACACCTGGATCTGCTGCGTTACGAGATACCCACCGGTTTCTCCGAGGAGGTACTCGATTACGCCGCATCCTGTCGAACGTCGGAAGAAAACCGGGAAGACCTTACCGGATTGCCGATCCTGTCGATAGATGACGCGTCCACACAGGATATCGACGACGCCCTTTCGGCTGAGCGTATACCGGGAGGTTACCGGATCGGCGTGCATATCGCCGACGTGGCGGCCCTCATACCCAGGGATTCGGCCCTGGATCTCGCGGCCCGTCAAAGGATGTCGTCGCTCTATTTACCCGACCGCCACATCCCCATGCTGCCTTCCACGCTGTCCCAAGGCCACTGCGCGCTGCTCGAGGGCGAAAGGCGTTGTGCCATCAGTTTCCTGTTTTCGCTGTCCACCGACTTCGAACTGGTGGACACCCGGATCGTGCCTTCCGTTATTGTCAACCGGGCACGTTTGTCCTACGACGAAGCGAACCGACTGCTGGGGACGATCGAAAAACCTTACGCCGACATATTGCAGATCCTCAACCAGGCCGTGGACATTTTCTACCAGCGGCGCATGGATCAAGGTGCGGTCGAACTGGAACGCAGCGTGGTCTCGATCAAGGTCGATGACCAGAAACGTATCGGGATCACGCTTCGAGACCCCTCCACGCGATCCGAGCACATCGTGTCGGAACTGATGATTCTCACGAACAGGACCGCGGCGGCATACCTGAGCGAACGCGGTATTCCCGCGATTTACCGTACACAGACCGAGTCCGATTTCGGGGACGTGGAACAGGCAATCCACGACGCGGTCTGGCGTTTCCTGATATTGAGAAGAATGAAGCCCCTCGAATTAAGCCTGAAGTCCAGGCCGCACGCGACGCTTGGCGTAGACACTTACTGTCAGATTACTTCGCCCATCCGACGCTACGCCGACCTGGTCCTTCAGCGTCAACTGCGGGCGGGTCTTACAGATGGGCACCCGGTCTATGACGCCGATGAAATGATGGACGAATTGTCCGCCCTCGAACGCAGCAGGATTCTATCCAAAATCCAGTTGCGACGGGAATGGTACTGGCTCCTCAAGTACCTGGAGATACAGAAGGACGCCCACATCAGGGCGATCGTCCTCGAGGCCCGCGAGCGGGATGTGCTCGTCGAATTCCCGGATTACGGATCGCGTATGGCAGTCAAGGTGGAGGGGAGACCTTCACCCGGTGAAGAAATCGCGTTGAGTCCCGTCGTAATCGACCCGTGGTCAGGTACCCTGAGATTGCGGCAGATTGTAGGTCATTCCTGAACAGGAAGGAGTTTTACCGTGGTTAATATCCGTTCACTTGAACACGTGGCCGTGGCCTATCGCGACACCGATGCTGCGGCGCGGTGGTACTGCGATGTGCTGGGCTTTGAAATCGCGCTCAAGTTCAACAACCCGGGGCGCGACGCCAACTTCTACTTCATACGGGACCCAGCCGGCACAGGTCTCATCGAGATCATTGCCATGCCCGAGGGAGACGACACGCAACTCGCCGACATCAGTACCGCGCACGTTCATCTCGCCTTCAACGTGGACGACATGGACGAAGCCATCGCCGACCTGGAAGCGAAGGGGGTGGAACTGGAAGGTCCGCCCGCCAGGTCGGGGGAGAACGTACTTCTTTTCTTCCGCGACCCGGAAGGCGCGCCGCTGCAACTGGTTCAGCGGGCGAAACCGTTCTAAGCCGGGTTCTTTCAGAAACCGATCTCGAAACCCAGGCGGATTTCGCGGGGCGGGGCGTAGTGCTGGGGATCCAGGCTCAACAGTCGCCGCAAACGAACGAATTCGTCCGACCGGCCGGAGCGGGATTCCTGGGTGTATCCGTCATCTCCCGGCCTGCCTGTATTGGCGTATACGCTCACTACGTTTCGGCGGTCGAATACGTTCCGGACCTCCGAAAACAACGTGTAAGTGAACCTGCCGGCGCTCATACGCTTTCTCAGACGGAAGTCGAGATTGACCAAGGAGGGCAACCGGGACTGGTTCGGTGCGGTTGCCGTCTGTTCCCTCAGGGTGTTGGTCGGCGTGTACGGCAGTCCGCTGCCGTAATATCCCACAAGAGACAGCCCCCATCCGCGAAGCGGTACGGCCAGAAATCGTTCCTGGGCGGTATCGGGCGCCAGCAGGTTCACCACCGCTTTCACGGTGTGCCGCTGGTCAAAGGCAAGGGGGAAATAGCCTCTTTCGGACGGATTTACCTGGTCCGCGTGTTCCTGGGGCGAGGATGCGCTTCCCCTTGCGACAGAATAGGCGTAGTTCAAGGATCCGGACAGCACGCGCGACACGTCCCTTTTCAAGATGAACTCGACGCTGCGCACGGAACCGAAATCCGCGTTGTTGAAAATGTAGTACATTCCGCCGGGGTACTGGACCTGCGCCGTCGACGTCAGGTTTGAAATGGTCTTGTAGGATGCCGTGAGTCCGATACGGATGTCCCTGGACAGCATATGCTCCAGGCCGAATTCGTAGGCCACCGTCTTCTGCGGCGCCAGGTCCGGATTACCCAGGCGCGGGGACTCTCCACTGAGGTCGCGCCTCAGGTTCGCGTAGGCGAGCCTGAACTCCGGCTGCTGGTAGAAGTAACCGTAGTTGAACCGGAGCAGACTTCGGTCGGTAAAGGAGTGAGAAACGCCCAGGCGTGGACTCAGACGAATCTTGGTCGAGTTGTCCCTTTGCTCGGACTGGCCCGTCGGAAGATCGACGAAAAACCGCTGGCTCGTATCGAGGTAGTCCACCCGGAGTCCGGCATTTACAATTAACCTGTTCAATTCCAGCTTGTTCTGCAGGTACAGTGCGCCTTCCACCGGGCTGACGGAGTACCTCTGGCCGTGCGGCGCGGCCTGCAGAAACGACTTTTCGTCCCAATCCAGCTGGTACCACTGCGCTTCAGCCCCCGCCCGGATCTGACTCCAGTAGGTGATCTGACCGCTCAGATCCGCCCTCGCGCCGTAATAGGTGGCTTTGGTATCCCTGTACAGTGGGAAGAAATCGCCTCCTTCGGTAAACGGCAAACCCTGGAAACGATCCGACGCCAGTAGATTGGACTCATAGATCGATCCGTTGTATTCGCCGCGATCGTCCTCCGAATAGCCCGGCCACAGCGTCCAGTACCTGTCAGTCAGCATGGTGGGAAACACGGTGCTGTTGGTGGAATACCGGTAGAACCGGGCGGTATAGAAAAAACGCGGGCTGATGTTCTGGCTGACGGACAGGTTGAGCGCGTTGCTTCGTGCCTGTCTTTCCGGCAGCCCGTTCGGATTAAAATCGTAGGAAAGTCCATTCTGATTGCGATGGTCATACTGAAAATGACGCTGACGGAAGTAATGTCCGCTTATCTTCAGCTTCAGGAGCGGATAGGGTTTGAACACCAGGTTCCCCGCCACCGTTGCCAATGACCGGCTGTTGTGCGGGATATGCTGCCCGTCGCTCAACACCTGGCCCGAAAGGAAATAACCTCCGCGATCCTCGAGCCAGGGCAGAGAACCGCCCAGCGTTCCCTCCACGCGGCCTCCCCTTCCCGCCGACGTATCGTCGTAGCCCCCCGCTTCCAGGTCGTACTGGGACTGAAGGGTGGTCGCGCCGCGAAGCGTTCCGGACATGGGACCGCTTCCCTCGCGGGTTACGATATTGACGACGCCTGACATGGCTTCCCCGTACTGCGCGTCGAAGCCGCCCCGGTTGATCACCAGTTCCGCGACCGAATCCAACTGAATATGCGTACCCATGCCGCCCAGCAGGGGATCCTCCAGGGAAGCGCCGTCAACATAGTAGGAAATTTCGTTTCCTCGCCCGCCGCGCACGTGCAAATCTCCCTCAGCGTCCCGGACGACCCCGTTCTGGAGAAAGATCAGGTCCGACAGGTCCGTAACGGGCAACGACTCGATTTCTCTGGGAACGATCAATTCGCTCGATGCGGTCAGGTCAGACCGGATCGACGTCCTGGAGGCGGTGATCGTGACCGGTTCCTCCAGGTCGAGAATGGTCGTCTCCAGTTCGAAGTCGATCCGCGTGGTACGGTCGCTGTTGACCGTAACCTCCTGCGTTCGGACGGGCAGGTAACCGATCATGTGGACTTCGACCCGGTAGGTCCCCACGGGAACGTTGAGAATGAAGTACTCGCCGTTCAAGCCGGATATGACGCGCAATTCGGTACCCACGACGCGAATGGTGACGCCCGCCAGAGGGTCCCTTGTCGCCGCGTCCTGGACAAATCCCGTAATCTTGCCGGAAGTAACCGCATTTGCGGAAAACGGCACGAGACCGCAGCAAAGAAATAACAGTAAAACGATGCGTTTCATGGACCATCCCGGTTTCAATGGCAGAAACCTTCCTGTTGATACAGCGGTTCTGCTAAGTTAATACAACTAACCGAATGATACGCATGCGCAAATAGCATGCCGGTATATCCGAACCGACGGCTCCCGCTCTGAAGAAGGGAAACTTTGCTGGTTTCTCATATCGAAGCACGACCGGTGTGGACCGCAACCGGAAAGCCGCTTCGGATCGCTATGAAAGATTTTGCATAAGATCAGCCGCTTATAACAGCGGCGAAACGTGCTTCGTAGTATCGTTTCTTAACCCTGTAGGTTTCCGCTTCCTCGAATTTGCGCCGCTTCGCGGCACCGTTGGCGTATATGTCGATTTTCTGGCAAAGTGTGGCCACGGCGCCGGCCAACGCCTCCTCCTCCAATACGCCGCTTCGGACCAGGTTTTCCAGTGCGTGAATACGAAACCGGTCCATGCCCCAGTAAGCGTGCGACAACTGGTCTTCGTGGCCGCCGAACTTCTTCAGCAGGGGCTCGTCAACGAGAAGCACGGGTTCCCTTGCACAGATGCGCAGCCACATATCGTAGTCTTCGCAAACCGGCAATTCCGGATCGAATGTACCGTAGCGCTCGAACAGGCCACGGTGTATCAACGCGGATGACGGGGATATGACACACAGGGGCAGGCAATGGTTGAAGATGAATCCCCCGGGTTTTGCGTGTTTCTTCATGGGATTGACCCGCCTGCCCTTGCGGATCCAGATTTCATCAGTGTGGCAAAACCGATATTGCGGCTGGTGTTCCAAGGCTTCGCACTGTCGTTCCAGCTTGTGAGGCAGCCATTCGTCATCGGAGTCGAGAAAGGCGATCCATTCGTGTTCCGCCGCTCTTATGCCATGGTTTCTGGCCTGGCTGACTCCCAAGTTTTCCTGGTGAATGTACCGTACTTCGGGAAAAGACTTTATACAATCCGCGGTTGCGTCCGTGGAACCATCATCGATCACGATGATTTCGGAGGGCGGCAGCGACTGGTTCAGCACGGACCGGATCGCAGCCGGCAGCCGTTCCTCGCGGTTGAACGTGGGGATCACGACGGATACGGTGATGGATTTCGTTTCCATGTCCCGGCTCTGCCTGGATCTGCCTCTTGCATGGACGTAGGAAGCATCTACCTGGAAGAAACAGATCTAAAGATCGTATTTTTTGATCTTGTACTGAATGGTCCTTACTGTCACCCCGAGCGATTCCGCCGCGCGCGTGCGGTTGCCGCCGGACTCCAGCAGCGCTTGCTGAATGAGCAGTTTTTCCGCCTGTCCCCTGGATTCCTTCAGGGAACCCTGGCTGGCGCCGGTACTCGACACTATGGCGGGCATGGAGGTAAAATCCGGCAGATGGTCGGGAAGGATGGATTCGCCGTCACTCAACACCACGGCGCTCTCGATGGCGTTCTCCACTTCCCGGATGTTTCCCGGCCAGTCGTACCCCATGCAGATCTCCAGGGCGTCGTCGGAAATGTACTTTTCTCCGAGCTCGTTCTCCTGTGTGTATTTCCGGATGAAATAGTCGATGAGCAGCGGGATGTCTTCCCTGTGGTCTCGAAGGGGAGGCACGACGAGGGGTATGACATTGAGCCGGTAGTAAAGGTCCTGCCGGTAACGTCCCTCCGCGACAGCATCTTCCAGGTTGCTGTTTGTAGCCGCGACCACCCGGACGTCAATATGCAGCGGTTCGGTTCCGCCGAGCCTTTCGAATCGCCGTTCCTGCAGCACCCGAAGCAGCTTGACCTGGACGGTACTGCTTATTTCACCGATTTCATCCAGGAATATCGTGCCCCCGGCCGCCCGTTCGAAGTACCCTTTTCGCGTCTTGTTCAACGCACCGGTATACGCCCCCTTTTCGGTACCGAAGAGCTCGCTTTCAAGCAGCCCTTCAGGAATGGAGGCGCAACTTACGTCCACGAAAGGCTGGTCCTTGCGGTAGCTCTTCGCGTGTATCGCACGGGCGATCAGGCTCTTGCCCGTACCGCTTTCACCCAGCAGCAGGACCGTGGTATTGGCCCTGGCGACCTTTTCCACCCTTTTAAATATGCGTTTAATCTGGTCGCTTTCGCCAATGATGTCGGGATCGGGGATGGAGGAAGACCGCGGCGGCGACGACGCCATGCGCTGCCTGTGTGTTTTCTCCTGCAGTGCGCCCTGGATCGCAGCGAGCAGTTCTTCGACCTTCAGCGGCTTGGTCAGGTAGGAAAACGCGCCGTCGCGCATCGCCTTGACGGCCGTCTCCACCGTGGCGAAAGCGGTCATCATGATGATACTCGTTTCCGGAGAAGTGCCGGTCACTCGCTTGATCAGGTTCAGGCCGTTCACACGGGGCATTTTCATGTCGGTAAGCAAAACGTCGAAATGATGCTTTCGGGTCGTTTCATAGGCCTGCTCACCGTCTGACACGCCCGTAACTTTATACCCCTCGTCCGATAGTAACTCTACCAGTCCTTCCCGGGTGTTCCGGTCATCTTCCGCGATCAGGATACGCTCCATAGGTTTCCTCTGTTCCGCTCTGCCTGGATCGGCAGGCTATTCTGCGCCGACCGACTCGGAGTGTTGTCCGGAGACCGGCTCGGCCGCGTTTGCTTCCAGCACCGGCAATGACAAGGTGAAGGTTGTCCTGGTACCCGGTTCGCTTTCGACCGAGATCCTGCCCCCGTGCTTCTCCACGATCTGCTGCGCAATGGGCAGGCCCAGACCAGTACCGGTTGACTTGGAGGTATAGTACACCTCGAATATACGGGATATCCGGTCCGGATCGATGCCACGCCCCGTATCGGCGAACGTTACGTTCACGTGGGGGTTTGTCCCGAAGTCGCCCCCGGTCAGGTCGTTGCTTTGCAAGGGCGGCACCAACTTTGTGGATATCGTCAGTGTACCGCCCTTTTCCATGGCATCGAAGGCGTTCAGCATGATGTTCAGGAACACCTGCTTGATCTGGTTGATGTCGACGAACACCATCAGTTCCTCCCCCTGGTACCGGGTTACTATGCTTACGCCCCGTTCCTGCGCCGTACCCTGGTGGATCGCGACGACCTCGTCAAGCACAACGTTGATGTCGTGGGGAAAAGGCATCAGTTCCGGTGGCCTGGCGTAGTTCAGGAAGTTCTCGACGAGGCTGTCGATACGCCAGATTTCCGATATTACCTTCTCATAGTGACCGCCCTGTTTTCGAGTATCGCCGTTGTGCTTTTCCATATCCCGCTTGAGTATCCTCAGGTTGATAATCATCGAATTGAGCGGGTTGCGTATCTCATGGGACAGAATGGTGGCGAACTTGCTCAGCGTGGCCAGACGTTCGGCTTGTTTGAGGCGGCGTTCTTTCTCCAGTAATTCCCTCGCCATCTGGTTAAACTCACGGGCCAGGGTGGTCAGTTCTCCATGCCCCGGCGTTTCAATGGTATGCGTCAACCTGCCCCGGGCGAACAACTGCGCGCCCCGCACCAGTTCGTAGATCGGCCGGACGATCTTTCGTACGACCAGGATTCCGATCAGGGAGGCGACTGCCGCGCTGATGGCCATGAGCACACTGATGCCCAGGATCATGTCCTGCGACCGGGCGAAGGCCTTCGCCGTCGGTTGCTCGATGACGACCTTCCACCCGAGCGATTCGACCGTCGCGAAAGCGGCGACCACTTCTCCCAGGGGTCCGGTGTAGACCAGCGTACCGCTTTGCTGTTCACTCAGCGCCTTTCCCACGGGAGACATGGAAAGATCATCCTGCCGGTATACCCGTTCCCTTTCGGGATGGGCGATCAGGCGCCCGGTTCCTGTCGCGACATAGGCGTTTCCGAATCCTTCCGTCTGTCCCTCTCCCAGTTGAATGTTGTCCACCAGGTCCCACATGTCCTTGAGGTTCACCAGCGCGGCCAGGTATCCCGAGTGCTCGCTGAACCGCCGCACGGGCACGGTGATCGTCACCACGGGCAGTCCGTCGCTCGAGATAAACACGGGGGAAATCGAGGTGCCGTCGCCCGGAGGGAGTTCCAGGTCTGCCCGCGTCCTCAGACGCCCTTCAAGACGGGTGGTCAGCGTCTCCCGGCCCGTAAGATCCAACACGGCCAGTTCGCTGAGGAATTCCTGCCGGATGACCAGGTTGTCGATCAGTTTCTGGTACACCATGTCCGTGGCGTCGATCATGTCCATATTGTCTGCGGCCAGGTCGATCACGCGCTGTGCCTGTTCGATGTACAGACGTATCTCGTTGCTTGCCCTGCGCGCGACCTCCAGGTTGCCGTCGGCCACCGTATCTTCGATCGAACGGCGGGCCGTCGCGAGCAGAAGCAGGCCGACGATCAGCACCGGGATGGTGGCCAGGGCGATATGAGATACGAGCAGACGCGGCAACAATCCTTCACGTAGGATCTTGGGAACCATGGGTTTGTGTGCCGTCAAGGGGAGTCGAAGGTCCGGTACCAGGCTGCAGGCGAACGGAGCGCTTCACCCGGGGGACCCAGGTTTTTTAAGGCGGGATCGTACGCGACGTATCGTGTATCGACGAAGTAGAGGAACATGCAGGGCTGGTCCCGGATCAATACCATCTCGAGTTGTTGATAGACGGGGGCCGCGCTGACCTGATCGGCCAGTCCGAACAGGAAATTTATGTTGCGATCGACCTGGCGGCTGCGGTAACCGAGCATGTTGCCCAGTCCGATGCTTTCCGAATGAAAGACCGCGTACAGATCATCCGGCGTAGGTTCGAAATCCTGAACGAACAGCGCCGCTTCGTAGCTGCCGATATCGAGCCGCTGGACCAGTTCTTTCTGCGTGACGGGTACGGGAACCACCTGGATTCCGATGTGGTTCAGATTCAACTTGATGACGCGCACCGTCTTTTCGGCGGACGACTGTCCCCGGGGAAAAAGCAGTTCGAATCCGAGGGGCTGCCCTTCCCGGTCGAGGAACCCGTCACCGTCACTGTCCCACCATCCCTCGAGACGCAACAGCTCGAGGGCTTCGCGCGGACTGTAATCGAATCCCACCGCGCCGCCTTTAAACTCGAAATCGGGGTGTATGGGACTATGAGCCAACACCCCGGCACCGCGAACAAGCACCTCGTCCAGGATGCGTTGCCGGTTCGTGGCATAGGTCAATGACCGGCGAATGACCGATTGGGAAAGCAGAGGATGGCGGTGATTGTAGAACACCGCGGAGAAGGCGCGGTTTCCAGGCACGATTGCCTGGATTTTCGCATCGGACCGCGCCCTTTTCAGATCCTTGAGCGTGCCGTCGCGTTCCACTTCGATGAGGTCGACCTCCCGGACGATAAAGGCCGCCTGCAGGGCTTCCGAGGTCGGATAGAACCGGTAAACCACCCGGTCCAGGTTCGCGCGGCCCCGGTGCCAACGTTCGTTTGCCGTGAGCATCACCGTGTCGAAGACGGGCCAGGATTCGACCTGGAACGGCCCCAGTCCGATCGGCCGGGTCGTTTCGAGTTGCTTACCGGCGTCGGCGAACAGGCCGCGGTCAAGTTGATGCCTGGGTAAAATAGGCAGCGCGGCAAGGCGGTTGGGGAAGGCCTCGATCGGCGATTTCATGATAAATCGGACGGTATGCTGATCCAGGGTGGAGATTTCCTGAAGGTTCTGGAAATAACGGTGGAAGATTGGATCGTACACGCGGGACGCCTTGTACCGCGTGTAGGTGAAGATCACATCATCGGCGGTCAGCGATTCCCCATCGTGGAATTCAATGCCCTGTTTCAGCCGGAACACCCAGTCGCGGCCGTCCGAAAGTTTGATGGGCAGATAGGCCAGTCCGTCCGTCGGTGTGCCTGTCTCGTCCACACGCAGAAGGCCTTCACCGTAAATCAACGCGGCGATCTCTCTTTCCACGCCCAGGCTGTTGAACGAGGGGTGGAAGGTAAGGTTCCCGGCGGCCACTTTACCAATGGTGACCGTATCGCCGTTTCGGACAGGGTCCCCCGTCACCTGGCCCCGGGCGGTATCCGGTGGACAGATCAAGGGCAAAGCCAGGAGGAAAGTGTAAGTGAACAGGTGTTTGCAAAGGAGATGCCGTAATTTCAGCATGAAAACACCGCCTTTCAATCCTGATCTGTAAGAGGGGAATCGCGTGAGCACCTTCATGATACATTCGGATGGAGACTCTGTCAAGCGGATTAGGTCATTCGAAGCCCCGTAGTTCCCGGTGCGGTGGCAACTTACAATTGACACCAGGCGCCGGCCCGGGTAGATTGTGCCGGACCGGATGGCGACGCCGCGCGACATGGGGTTCATCGGAACCGCGCCGCGGCGTGCTGGACCGGGCTTTGGTGCTTTGACCGTGGCCGTACCGTTTTCAGGTATTCCCCATGGATGGAATCGATGGCGCAGGACCCGATCGCAGACGTCCCGGCAGGACCACCACCCTGCTTTTTGCGGCTCTTTTCGTCGCGTCCTGTGGGGGCGAGGACACATTCCTGCTGACCGTGTTCAATACGCTGGGCAGCACCGAAACCATCCGCGTCGATCTGGCCGGAGACAAGAGGGAACTGGAGATTGGAGGATACACCGAGTTTCGTTCGGTCTCTCCCGGGACCCACATCCTTTCGGTGGATTCGGCCACATGTTCCGGAGTTGTACGGGACACGCTGGAAGTAACCGCGGATACCGTCTTCAGATATCAGGTCGAAAGAGACGCGAATACCGGTGCGTGTGAGATCGTCTCGCTTGCGGATGTCTTCCGGTCCGTAACGCCGACAGGACCGTAGGTTTTCCGGGGTCGTTCAATTGGCAGGACACCAGATTTTGGTTCTGGTTATCCAGGTTCGAATCCTGGCCCCGGAGTTCGATCTCAATACCTAAATCTTCCCAAGGGCCTGTTCCAGGTCGGCGATCAGGTCTTCGGCGTTTTCAATTCCTGCTGAAAACCGGACGAGTTCATCCTTGATACCGATCTGAAGCCGCTCGGACCGGTCCATCTCATAGTAGGACATGATGGCCGGCTGTTCGATCAGGCTTTCCACGCCCCCCAGGCTCGGTGCGATGTAGGGAATGCGCAACGCATCGATGAACCGGATGGCCGTTTCCATGTCGCCGTCCACTTCGAAGCTCACCACCCCGCCGAACCCGCTCATCTGCCTGCGTGCCGTCTCATAATTCGCGTGGCTTTCCAGGCCCGGATAGTAAGTCCTCCGTATGCGGGGATGGCCATCCAGGAAGCGGGCGACGGCCAGGCCATTTGCGTTGTGCTGTTCCATGCGCAGGGCGAACGTCTTCAGTCCCCGGATCAGCAGGTACGCTCCGTGGGGATCGACTATGCCGCCCGTGACGTCGCGGAACTCGCGGATGGCGGCGACCAGGGGAGCGCTGCCCACGACCGCACCGGAAAGCAGATCGTTGTGGCCACCCAGGTACTTGGTGGCGCTGTGGAGAACCAGGTCGATCCCGAAATCCAGGGGCTTCTGGTTGTACGGCGTGGCGAAAGTACCATCGATAAGCACCTTGACGCGATGACGGGCTGCGATATCCGTAACCTTCTCCAGGTCGATCACGTTCAGGTACGGATTCGTGGGAGATTCGGATATGATAAGTCGGGTGCTGTCGGTGATCGCCGAAGCCAGTTGATCGTAATTACCCGTTTCAACGAATGTCACGTCGATCTTGTATCTAGGAAGGATCTGCCTGCAGAACTGGCGGCTGCGCCGGTAACACTCGTCCATGACGATCACGTGGGCGCCGGACGAGAGCATGGCGAACAGCACGGAAGTGAAGGCGCTCATGCCGGAAGAAAAAAGCGCGGCATCCTCTCCGCCCTCCAGCTCGGCGATCTTGCGCTCCGCCACTGACTTGGTGGGATTGCCGTAGCGTCCGTATTCTTCACGGTCGACTTCGCCCGTAGTGTAGTCGATCAGTTCCTGGGTATTTTGAAATACGTATGTGGATGTCTGGACGATTGGATTGGTCACCGCGGAAAACGGTTTGTCACGATGCTCCCCCCCATGAACGGAACGGGTGGACAATCCCTTGTTTGGACGACTCATGTAATCGGGTTCCTTTGAGAAATGACTCCCGGCCGAACCGCCGGTGCGAACTAGAATACGACGGGTTCCTCGTACAACCCGTGCACTTCCTGCAACACGCCCACGATTTCACCCAGCGTCGCGTAGGCCTTGACCGCGGCCAGCATGGACGGCATGACGTTCTCCTCCTTCCGCAGCGCGGCTCTCAGAGCTTCGAGGGCGATTCCCGCCTCGAGGTCGTCCCTCCGCCGTCGAACCGATTCCAGTCGGCTTCGCTGTTCCCTTTCGATGCGCGGGTCGATGCGCAGCGTCTCGATGTCGCCCTCCTGCGGGGAGACGAATTCGTTGACTCCCGCAATGATCCGCTCCCGGTTTTCGATCTCCGCCTGGTACCGATTGGTCGCGGCCATGATTTCGCGCTGGGGGAAACCCGCCTCGATGGCCGCCACCATGCCCCCCAATGCGTCGATCTTGTCAAAATAGGCTTCGGCCTCCTCTTCCAGCCGGTCCGTAAGTGATTCAACGTAGTATGATCCTCCGAGAGGATCGATCGTGTCGGCCGCTCCGGTTTCGTGGGCGATGATCTGCTGGGTTCGCACGGCGATGCGGACCGCCTTTCCCGACGGCAGGGCATAGGCTTCGTCCAGCGCGTTGGTATGGAGCGACTGGGTGCCTCCCAGCACGGCGGACAGGGCTTCCACGGCCGTGCGGACGATGTTGTTTTCCGGCTGCTGGGCGGTCAGGCTGCAACCCGCGGTCTGGGTATGGAAGCGCAGCATACAGGAGCGCTCCGACCGGGCGCCGTACCGGTGGCGCATGTGCCGCGCCCAGATCCGTCTTGCGGCCCGGAACTTTGCGATCTCTTCGAAGAAATCGATATGGGCGTTGAAGAAGAAGGACAGCCGCGAAGCGAACCGGTCGACTTCGAGGCCGGCGGCAAGACACCCGTCGACGTAGGCAAAACCGTCCGCCAGCGTGAAGGCCAGTTCCTGCGCGGCCGTCGCGCCCGCCTCCCGGATGTGGTACCCGCTGATGCTGAGGGGGTTCCACTGGGGAACACGCTCCGTACAGAAAACGACCGTATCGGTGACGAATTTCAACGCGGAAGCGGGTGGACAGATCCACTCTTTCTGTGCGATGTATTCTTTCAGGATGTCATTCTGCAGCGTGCCCCGCAGCGCGGTCCACGGAATGTCCCGTTTCTCCGCCACGGCCAGGTACATGGCCAGCAGCACCGCGGCGGGGGCATTGATGGTCATGGACGTGCTGATCCGGTCCAGCGGGATTCCCGCGAACAGGATCTCCATGTCCTCCAGCGTGTCTATGGCGACCCCGCAGACGCCCACTTCCCCTTCCGAGGACGCGTGATCGGAATCGAATCCCATCAGCGTCGGCACGTCAAAGGCCACGGACAGGCCGTTTTGTCCCTGCTCCAGGAGAAACTTGAAACGGGCGTTGGAATCCGCCGCGGAGCCGTAACCGGAAAACTGCCGGATGGTCCATGGCCGGCCGCGGTAAAGGGAGGCGTGTATCCCGCGGGTATAGGGGAACTGCCCCGGAAACCCTTCGTCGCGCAGGTAGTCGGAACCCGATCTGTCTCCGGCCGTGTAAAGCTCCTCCACCGGAGATCCGGAAATGTTCGTAAACGAAGGCTTGCGCAGGGGGCGGTTTTCCTGGTCCCCTTCCTTCGACCTTTCGCTTTTCGAAGTCGTGTCCATAACGTTCACCGAGCCAGCCTTAATTGCGCCAAACTATTTCAGTTATACCCGGAAACAACACCGTAATATAGACGAAGGCCGGGGATCGTCAAGAAGGAACTGGCCCCGTGAAACGCTCAAATCGGGCCGAATTTCGTTGACACGTTCGACGCGACCTGATTAAGATGCGCTAGTCCCGTTCACGTTTCCCAGTGAGCGGCGACTCCCGGGATTCTTGCCTGCCATGCATTCGTGTATTCTACTTCAACTGTAAGATTCCGCATCTTTTTCGCGCACTCCACACCGTCATGAATACACGCGAAATACCCCTCTTTCCTCTCAATACCGTGTTGTTTCCGGGCATGCCCCTGCACCTGCACATTTTCGAACCCCGCTACAAGGAAATGGTTCAGAAGTGTCTCAATGAGAAAATGGAATTCGGTATACTCCTTTTACATGAAACCCAGTTGTGCCAGGTGGGCTGCACCGCCAGGATCACGCAGATCCTGCGGCAGTTTGACAACGGGTCCATGGATATCCTCACCGAGGGGCGGAGGAGGTTCCGCGTCCTCGACGTGCTGAACCGGGAATCCTACCTGGAAGCGGTCGTGGATTACTTTGAAGACGACAGCGAGGACATCCCTTCCGACCTGCTGAAGAAAGTTCTGAACGCCTACCAGAAAATGATAAGCCTCCAGACCAGGGGAGTGGGCGCCATCCGGGGCATCTTCGACCCGGTGCATTTTTCCTTCATCATCGCATCGACGATCGACCTCGTCCTCAAGGAGCGGCAGTCGCTGCTGGAACTCACATCGACCACGGAACGGATCAGGAAACTCGACACCGCGCTTCTCGAAACGATGCAAAAACTGGACAAGCAGGAAAAACTGAAGCGTCTGGCCGACATGAACGGACATGGCAATCACGAGACCGATGAAAGTCAACCCGCCGGCGACGGCTAGTACGGGAAGCACCCGCCGCCTGACAGCCATGGCCGTGTCCGTGGCCCTCGCGGTCCTCCTCGGATTCATTCGCCTTTACCGGCTGCCATGGGGAGGCTCGCTGTCGCTGAAGATCCTGCCCCTGGTCTACCTGGCGATCACGCACGGTCCCAGGGCGGGCATGGCCGGTGGACTCGCGGCGGGCCTGGTTACGCTGATCGTCGATCCCGTCGTCCTGCACCCCATACAGGTCGCCCTGGACTATCTCCTGCCCTACGCCTTCCTGGGTGTTATCGGCTTCTTCCCTTCCTGGCCCCGGACTGGCATCGTGGCGGCCGGGATACTCCGGCTGGCCAGCCACGTGGTGTCCGGTGCGGTTTATTTCGCGGCGTTTACGCCCCCTGAACTGAACCGGCAGGTGTACGAGTTGATCCGGGACCACACGGGGATCACACTGTCCCTCATGCTGCAGCAGTGGACGGCGCCATGGATCTACGCCCTGCTTTACAATGGCAGTCTCATCGTCCCCGAAACCATCCTGATGATGATCTTCGCCCCGCCGCTGATCCGCCGAATCAACCGGAGTTTCGCACCGGATCGAACCGGCTGAACCGGGGTGCTCGCAGGGGCACGGATCACCGGGATCAACAGACCGTTTGCGTTGGTATTTTCCTCTTGCCTGGCCGGTTGCCCTCTCGTATTATGTGTCAGTTCGCTTAGACCGCAATTCCAGTTACGACTCTTAAATTCAGGAGCACTTGAATCATGGCGGAATCCCTGGAGTTGATCCGCACCTCCAGCGACGAGGAAACACTTCCTCTGCCCGAGGCGCTGTGCCGGAAAATGTACGAGAAAATGCTGACCATACGACGGTTCGAGGAAGCCGTGCTGGAAGTGTACACGCAGGGCCTGATGCGCGGCCTCGCCCACCTGTACATCGGCCAGGAAGCCTCCGCCGTGGGCATCTGTTCCGCCTTGAACGATGAGGATTATCTCACCAGCACTCACCGGGGCCACGGCCACCTGATCGCCAAGGGCGGCAAGGTCGACCGGATGATGGCGGAAATGATGGGCAAGGTCGACGGCTACAACCGGGGGAAGGGCGGCACCATGCATATCGCCGACATGAGCCTCGGGATCCTGGGCGCCAACGGTATCGTGGGGGGCGGCATGGGCATGGCGACCGGGGCGGCCCTGAGCGGAAAGATGCGGAATTCCGGGCAGGTGGCCGTGTGCTTCTTCGGCGACGGCGCCATCAACCAGGGCGCCTTCCTGGAATCCGCCAACCTGGCCTCCGTCTGGTCGCTGCCCGTGCTCTTCGTCTGCGAGAACAACCATTACGGCGAGTATACCGCCGCCAGGGACGTCACGGCCGTCAAGGAGCACGTGGCCGAACGGGCCGCGGGATTCAACATGCCGGCCTTGGTGGTCGACGGCAACGACGTGGTCGCCGTATATCAGACCGCGTTGAAAATGGTCGAACGCGCGCGGGCCGGCGAGGGACCCTGCCTGATCGAAAACAAGACCTACCGGTACCGCGGGCATCACGTGGGCGACGGCGACCCGGAAAAGACCTATCGTACCCAGCAGGAAACCGATACCTGGCTTGCGCGCGATCCCATACCCAGATTCGCCCGGCGGATGCGGAAGGCGGGCATGGTCGACGAGGCGGAACTGGAGGCCATCGACACGACCACCACCAAACGGGTGGAAGACGCCGTGGCCTTTGCGAACGAATCACCTTATCCCACAGCCGACGAGGTAGTCGAACATGTCTACTCCTGAGCGCCAGATCACTTTTGGCGAAGCCGTTCGCGAAGCGATCGCGGAAGAAATGCGGCGTGACGATACCGTCTTCTTCATGGGAGAGGACGTGGCCGCGGCGGGCGGGGTCTTCAAGGTTACCGTGGGACTGCTCGATGAATTCGGCGAAGAACGGGTGCGCGACACTCCCATATCGGAAGCCGGTATCATGGGAGCGGGCGTGGGCGCCGCCCTGACTGGCATGCGGCCCATCGTCGAAATCATGTTCGGCGACTTCATCACCATCGCCATGGACCAGATCGTCAACCAGGCGGCCAAGATGTGTTACATGACAGGCGGACAGGCCAGCGTGCCGCTGACGATACGGACCACCATCGGCGCGGGCCGGTCATCCGCGGCCCAGCACTCCCAGAGCCTGCAGGCGTGGCTGTCCCACATACCCGGTGTCAAGGTGGCCATCCCCTCGACCCCCGCCGACCTGAAAGGCCTGTTGAAGACCGCCATACGCGACGACAACCCCACCGTCATCTACGAAGACAAGATGATGTACAACATGCGGGGACCGGTTCCGGATGTCGACGACTATACCATCCCCTTCGGTGTGGCCGACATCAAGAGGGAAGGAAACGACGTATCCATCATCGCCACTTCGAGCATGGTGCATACCGCCCTGAAGGCCGCGGACATGTTGGAGAAGGAACAGATCAGCGCCGAAGTGGTGGATCCCAGGACGCTTTCACCCCTCGACATGGACACCATCGTGCGTTCCGTCATGAAGACCAGCCGCGCCGTGGTTATCGACGAGGCCTACCAGAGCTACGGGGTGACGGGGGAACTGGCCTCGAGGATCGCGGACGAGGCTTTCGACTACCTGGACGCCCCGGTCAAGCGCATTGGGGCCATGGACGTACCGGTTCCCTTCAGCCCCGGGCTGGAACCGGAAACCATTCCTAACGAAGATAAACTGGTCCAGACCGTCCGCGGCCTGTTCCACGACGTCCCCGTATAACCCGACCCACCGGAGTCCCAACCCATGATGAACCTGTGGCGCCTGCCCCTGCACTGGAAGATTATCATCGGCATGATTCTCGGCGGGCTGTACGGGATACTCTCCGCGGCGATGGGCTGGAGCCAGTTCACCACGGACTGGGTCACCCCCTTCGGCGACATCTTCCTCAACCTGCTGAAGGTCATCGCGGTACCCCTCGTGCTGGGATCCCTGATCACCGGCGTCGCTTCCCTGTCAGACGTGAGGAAGCTTTCGCGCATAGGGGGAAGGACGATCGCCATCTACATCACTACGACGACGATCTCGGTGTCCATCGGGCTCGTCATGGTCAACCTGCTCGAACCCGGTACCGGGGTACCCCGGGCGCTGCAAGAACAGTTGCAAACGGCTTACCAGTCCGATGCGGAATCGGACATGGAACGGGCCGATACGGCAAAGGACCGCGGGCCGTTGCAGGTCTTCGTGGACATGACGCCCGATAACGTGTTCGGCGCCCTCAGCAACAATGGGCGCATGCTCCAGGTCGTCTTCTTTTCCATTCTCTTCGGGATCGCCCTGGTGATCATCCCATCCGATAAAGGCAAACCCCTGATCGATTTCTTCGCCGGTCTTACGACGGTCATCATCCAGATCGTGAACATGATCATGGTCGTTGCCCCGATCGGGGTATTCGCCCTGATCGCCAAGACCATCAACCAGGTGGCCCAGGACGATCTGTCCGCGGTGGCCGAACTCCTGGGCGCGCTGGGATTCTACTGCCTGGTGGTCGTCGCGGGACTGCTGATCCACGGTTTCATCACCTACCCGATCCTGCTGAAGTCGTTCTCCTCTCTGAAGATCGGCCGGTTCTTCCGGGGGATCGCCCCGGCGCAGCTCCTGGCCTTTTCATCGAGTTCCAGCGGAGCCACGCTTCCCATCACCATGAAGATGTGCGAACGCAATCTCGGGGTGTCCAAAGAAGTTTCTTCCTTCGTCCTGCCCCTCGGCGCCACGATTAACATGGACGGCACCGCGCTCTACCAGGCCGTGGCCGCCGTATTCATCGCCCAGGCCCTCGGACTCGGCCTTGACACGACCGCCCAGTTGCAGATCGTCCTCACGGCCGTCCTCGCGTCGATCGGAACCGCCGCGGTGCCTGGCGCGGGCATCATCATGCTGATCATCATCCTGGAGACGATCGGAGTTCCGGCCGCGGGCATCGCGCTGATCCTCGGCGTCGACCGCATCCTCGACATGTGCCGCACCGCCGTGAACGTCACCGGTGACGCCGCGGTGGCCGCCTCCGTGGACGCCATGGAAAAGCGGGCAGCCGCCGAGCCAGCCAGCCAAACCGCATAGCACGCAGACCGAAACGCGCAACATCCAAGACGAAAATCGAGAGAGGTCGAACCAGGGTACCGGCGGAAACCGTGTCAGTGCCGCCGGCCGTACTCTTCGTAGAACCAGGCGGCGCTGTCGATTCCCCGGTAGAAATTGGGCAGGTGAAACTTCTCGTTGGGCGCGTGGGCGTCGCAATCGGGAAGGCCGAAGGCCATCAGGACCGTGGGCAGACCGAGTTTCTCCTCGAACATGGCCACCACCGGGATGCTTCCTCCTTCCCGGATGTAGACTGGCGCCTTGCCGAAGCCCCTGGTAATGGCCTCGTGCGCAGCCGTCACCGCGGGATGGTTCCGCGCCGTGAGGACCGGTTTTCCGGTACCGTGAAGGACGACTTCCACCTTGACCGAGGAAGGCGCAAGGCTTCTTACGTAGTCTTCGAAGGACCGGGCGATCTTTTCGGGGTCCTGGTTCGGCACGAGACGCATGCTCACCTTGGCCATGGCCTTCGACGGTATCACGGTCTTCGAGCCCTCGCCCGTGAACCCGCCCAGCATCCCGTTGATGTCGAGGGTGGGACGGCCCCAGATGCGCTCCAGGGTCGAATAGTCCTTCTCCCCCATCACTTCCCGCAGTCCCAGCCGTTCCGCGAAGCGATCCTCGCTGAAGGGCAATGCCGCGATCGCGTTACGCTCCGCTTCGCTCAGGGGAACGACGTCGTCGTAGAATCCGGGTACCGTGATCCGTCCGTCCGGGTCCACCATCCGGCCGAGGATGGTGGAAAGTACGTTGAGCGGATTGGGCACCGAACCGCCGAAACCGCCCGAATGCAGATCCTTGTTCGGTCCTTCGACCCGTACCTCCATGTACGCCATGCCGCGCAGTCCATAACCGATAGAGGGCTGCTCGTAGTCGAACATGGTCGTGTCGGAGATCAGGACCACGTCCGCCGCCAGTTCCTTACCGTGGGCATCCAGAAAGGAATCGAGGTTCTCGCTCGAGACTTCCTCCTCCCCTTCGATCAGCATGCGGACGTTTACCGGAAGGCGCCCATTCTCCCGCAGATGGGCCTCCAGGGCCTTGACGTGCAGCCAGACCTGCCCCTTGTCGTCCGTCGATCCCCGTGCGTAAAGGTCGTCCCCCCGGACCGTCGGATCGAATGGATCGCTTTCCCACAGTTCAAAGGGTTCGGCGGGTTGGACGTCGTAGTGGCCGTAGAAGAGGACGGTGGGCTTGCCAGGCGCGCCCAGCCATTCCGCCGTTACGATAGGATGGCCTGCCGTGGGATTGACCGCCACGTTGTCCATGCCGATCCGTTCCAGCTCGCCGGCAAGGTACCGTGCACACCGGCGCAGATCCTCGCGGTGGTGGGGATGGGTGCTGACGCTGGGAATGCGGAGGAAGTCCTTCAAACCCTCCAGGGCCTGGGATCGCTGGCCTTCGAGATAGGATATGACGTTGTCCATGGTCCACGCTTCCGTTGAATAAGGATTAAGGGCAGGGTCCAGGCCGCCGGCCGCGTATGACGCGACCAAACCGGCACGCGCATCCTGCAGGTTACAGGAATAAAGGACGCCTGTGCAAGAAGAAAAACACAGGGGTACCAGGTTCCGGATCACACGCTGTCAAATAGCGCGGGTTGCGGCTTTTCAGGTACAGGCTGGTTGTGGGGGACTTGACAGTACGCGAGGATGGTTTTAGACTGTTAAATTCGCAATAAGGCGTTCGACGGGATCGAGCTGTTATCGAAATGCGACAGGGTTTTTTTCGGGACATCGGGATTCGGCATGCGGACCTTCATCAGACAGTACCTGGGCGTGTTGCGCACGACGATCGGAACGGGGAACCTGAAGTTCTTCTACAGGTTTTTCATTTTGCTCTTTTTGCTGATGCTGGTCTACACGTTCCTGTTTCACGAGCTCCAGGCCAGGGAAGGACGGGATTATACGTGGTTCACCGGTTTTTACTGGACGCTGACCACGATGACCACGCTGGGATACGGCGACATCATCTTTACCAGCGATCTGGGCCGATTCTTTTCGATGTGCGTGCTCCTGACGGGACTGACGACACTGATCATCGTGCTTCCCGTGGCCTTTGTGGAGTTCATCTACCGGCCCTGGCTCAGCGCCCACTCCATCGCGCGCGCGCCTAGATCGCTGGACCGGAACTTCCACGATCACGTGATCATCACCCATTACGACGAGGTGACGAATTCCCTTGCCGCCAGGCTCAAGCAGTACGGGAATGAGTATGCATTCATCATTTCCGACCTGGACGAAGCGCTGCTGCTTCACGACCGTGGCCTAAATGTCGTCTACGGCGATCTGGATAACCCGGAGACCTACCGGCAAGCGAACGTGGACCAGGCGGCGCTGGTCGTGGCCACCGGCAAGGATACACTGAATACCAGCATCGCGTTCACGATCCGGGCTATCAACGAGGACATCCCCATCCTGTCCACGGCGAATTCTCCCGACTCCGTGGATATCCTCGAACTGGCGGGCTGTACCCATGTAATTCAACTGGGCCAGCAGATGGGGCAACTCCTCGCCCGTCTCACTTCGAGCGTGGATTCGATGTCCCATGTGCTCGGTACCGTAGAAGATCTGATGGTCGCGGACGCGAGTATCGTCGATACCCCGCTTATCGGCAAAACCCTGCGCGAAACCCGTCTCCGCGAACTGACCGGCGTAACGGTCGTCGGCGTGTGGGAGCGCGGCAGGTTCCAGGTAATCTCACCGGACACCCCGTTGGCCGAACGGATGATCCTGGTGCTCGTGGGAACGGAGAGCCAGATCACTTCCTACAATGAACTCTTCGCCATATACAACATTTCCGATCCCCCCATTGTCATCATCGGAGGCGGACGCGTCGGGCGTTCCGCCGGTATCACGCTGGCGGAAAGAGGGCTGGACTACCGAATAATCGAGCAGCAGGGCGACCGGATCCGGGATCAGAAGCACTACGTGCTGGGCGACGCGGCGGACATCGAAACCATGAAGAAAGCCGGCCTCATGGACGCGCCGACCGTCATCATCACCTCTCACGAAGACGACATGAACATCTACCTTACGATCTATTGCCGCAAGCTGCGGCCCGACATTCAGATCATCACCCGGGCGAAGTTGGAACGAAACGTGGAAGCCCTTCACCGGGCGGGGGCCGACTTCGTCATGTCCTACGCATCCATGGGCGCCAACATCATCCTGAACCTGCTGAAGCGGAACGACATCGTCATGATCACGGAAGGATTGAATTTCTTTCGCGTCGGACTTCCGAACGAACTGGCCGGCAAAACAATCGCCGAATCACAGGTTTACCCGGAAACGGGCTGCTACATTACGGCCGTCTTTACCGGGAAACAGAGCATCGTGAGTCCCCCGCCGTCGATGGAACTTTCCGCCGACTGCGAGATTCTCCTCATTGGAACGATTGAAGCGGAAAACAAGTACCTGGAGCGTTACGGCAAGAAACTATGAGCCCGGAGGCGTGTGGCAGCGTGTGGATACGGAATGGACCCTTGAAGTACGCTAGACATCCCGGGTCTTCTGTTTCGCCGCGGCTATGCGCTTTCCCAGGACCCGGGTCAGCTGGTCCAATTCGGTTGCAAGCGCCGTCCATGCCTCCTCCACCCCGTCCAGATTCCCGTCCCTGCCCATTTGTTCCAGTCGCTGCGCGGCATCGACAGTGTTCCGCGCCATGAATACCCCGGCGGAACCCTTCAACGTGTGGGCGTGGAGCCGCAGGTCCGCCGTGTTCCCGAGATCGATCGCCTCCAGAATGGCGGCCGTCAACTTTGGACATTCCGCAACGAAGAGATCGGCCAGACCCGATATCACGGTCTCGTCTCCACCGAAATGCGTGACGGCCTTTTCCCAATCGATCAGCATCGTGTCCGTTGAAGCTGCGCGTGTATCGGGTCCGGTAGCTGCCGGTGGATCCACCGCACCCGAGGTATCCGGCAGGTCCGCGGTAGCTGCCGCAGGAGCCGCAGCTTCTGGAGGAACCTCGGGGGCGCTTTCCACGGCGGCGTACAGCAGGTGAGACTGTATGGGTTTGGACAGGTAGGCGTCCATCCCGGCTTCGAGGCACTTTTCACGGTCGCCGCGCATGGCATGGGCCGTCATCGCGATGATGGGGATATGGGCATTTCCGGTTTCAAGGCCGCGTATCGTCCGTGTCGCTTCCAGTCCATCCATCTCGGGCATCTGCACATCCATCAGTATCAGGTCGAACTTGCCGGCTTCATACCGTTCGACCGCCTCCCTGCCGTTGTTCACCACCGTGACCTCGTGGCCCCGGGACTCCAGCATAAGTACTGCTACCCGCTGGTTCACGACCCCGTCCTCCGCGAGGAGGATACGCCGCGGGAGAATCCCGTCAGCCAAGCCATTGGATCCCTCTTCCAGCAAGGGGCCGCACGTGCCGGCCACCGTCTCCATAATTGCGTTCAGGAGGTCGGACTGCTTCACGGGCTTGCTGACCGTACAGGCGATTCCGAACGCTTTCCCGTAGTCCGGATCATCCCTTTGCCCGGCGGAAACCAGCAGGATCAAACCGAGATTACGCCCATCTGAGAGGCGGTGTATTTCCCGGGCGAGCCTGTAGTCTTCCATTTCCGGCATCGTTTCGTCCAGGAGAACCAGTTGGATGGAGTCGCCCTCATCGCTGGAAAGGGCGTCGAACGCTTCTGCGCCGGTGCCTGCTACCACCGGTTTCATGGACCATTCCGTCAGCATTTCGCCCAGGAACCGACGATTGGTCGCGTGGTCGTCGATCACGAGAACCCTCAGGCCGGACAGCGATTCCGCGTCGCGGATCATCCTTTCAATCACGTCGCGCTGTTTTTCCATTTCGACGGAAAAGTAGAACGTGCTCCCCTGGTCCGGTTCGCTTTCGACCCAGATTTTCCCCTTCATCATGGTGGTCAATTGCGCACAGATGGCAAGCCCCAGTCCCGTGCCGCCGTATTTGCGAGACATGGAACTGTCCGCCTGGCTGAAGACGTCGAAGATCAGTTTCTGCTTATCCTCCGGAATACCGATGCCGGTGTCGGACACCGAGCAGGTCAGCGTCACGGCGTCTTCCGTTTCCGACTCCAGCGACATGGTCAGGACCACTTCTCCCGCGTCCGTAAACTTGACGGCGTTGCCGATCAGGTTGATCACGATCTGGCTCAACCTGCCCGGGTCGCCCACGAGGTGATCGGGTACGTCCGGAGACACCTGGTACGCGAGTTCCAGGCCTTTTTCCGCTGCGGGAATCGACATGGCCTGAACGGTATTGGCGATTCGCTCCCGCAGTTCAAAGGGAATCGATTCGAGCTCCAGGCGGCCCGCCTCTATTTTCGAAAAGTCCAGTATATCGTTCAACAGGCCCTGAAGCGATTCCGTGGATTGATCGATCAGCCGCATGAATTCCCGTTGTCGTGACGACAGGTCGGTATTCAACATCAGCTGGGTCATGCCGGTGATGCCGTTGATGGGTGTGCGGATCTCGTGGCTCATGTTGGCGAGAAACTCGCTTTTGGCACTGCTGGCCTCCTCCGCCGACTCCTTGGCTTCCTGGAGTTCCCGCTGAAACAGTACCAAATCGTGGGTCGTCTGTTCCAACAGGGCATTCTGGCGATGCAGTTCGTGAGCGATCCGTGTGCGTTCCGCGTCAATCTGGCCGATCGAACGGGCGTTCCACCAGATGAGGATGTTGAAGGCGATCACGTTGCAGACGACAAAAAGCGAATGGCCGAATTCTACTCCGTAGAGACCCGCCCTTTCTCCCTGGAACTGCGCCCAGCCCAGGACAATGGGTATGAGGAAGGCCGCCGGGAGCAAGCGGCGGGCCATGAGGCCGCCGGCCGTGGCGCTGACCAGCGTGGCCGCCGGTTCACGCCGGGGACGGGCGCAGAATATGCCGACGCACAGAACGCCGAAACCCAGCGCGGAGTTCAGTGTGATGGGAATCACCCCGGAAACCCTGTACAGCACCAGGGTACTGTATATCGCGCCGGCGAGTGAAAGCAGGGCGATGATCCCGGCGTTCATGACGCAAACGTGGGAGAGCCAGTGCCTCGGGCCGCGCAGGTCAAGCAGCAGGAGCGCCAAACCCACCAGCATGAAGGTAAAGGCGGTATGCGGGGCCATGCGGTTTCCGCTCAGGGACTCCGCGAACAACCACTCGTCGATACCCCTGTCGCCGACGTCCAGGCCAGACAGCTTGACCGCGCCCAGCGCCATGAGAAGTCCCGCGCCGGCGAAACCGGTCCACCTGCGCCGCATGGACGCGTTTCTCGGCAACAGGGCGTGCAGCGTCCAGCCGGCCAGCAGAAAGGCCGTGGCCGTGAGCGGATTCATGGGAACCTGGCCCGGGTTGATCAACCCCCGCAGATCGGCGATATCGAACTGCCATCCGATGAGCACGAGCCCCGAACACGCGATAACGATCCCGCTGCACAGGTAAGCGGTTTTCAACAGCAGCCGCGCCCATGCCGCATCGATTTCCGTCGAATCCATGACCTGCCTCGCCTTCACCGCAGACCGGTGGTTTTCAGGGGAAGATACCCCGCAGCAGTTTCGCCTGGGTCACCCTGTTGATACCCTCTATCAGAGCCGAAGTACGCATATCGATCCTGTCATCCGAAGCCCGGCGGACGGTTCGTTCAAAGGCGTCTATAAGGATGGCGTGCAGCCTGCCGTTGATCTCCTCGAGCGTCCACATGTAATTCTGCGCATCCTGCACCCACTCGAAGTACGAGACCGTCACGCCCCCGGCATTGCCCAGGACGTCCGGCAGGACGAATACCTTCTTGTCCCCGAGTATTTCGTCCGCCTCGAGCGTCGTGGGACCGTTGGCTCCTTCCGCGAGTAGCCTGCATTTCAACCGATCCGCGTTCTCGCCGGTGACCTGGTTCTGCAGCGCGGCCGGAGCAAGGATGTCGCAGGGCAGTTCCAGCAGTTCTTCGTTGGTGACTTCGTCGGCCTCGGGATACCCCGACAGAAAGCGGTTTTCCTCGCAGTACCTGAAGACGTCCTTCAGCGACAGTCCGTTCGGATTGTAGATGCCGGTAGTGACGTCGCTCACCGCGACCACCTTGACCCCGTCCTCATCCAGGAACCGGGCGGTATTGCTGCCCACGTTGCCGAAGCCCTGGACCACGGCCGTGGTGCCGTCGAGCGACATGCCCATGTGTTTCGCGGCCGCCTCGATCAGGTAGACCAGGCCGCGGCCGGTTGCCTCGCGGCGTCCCAGGGACCCGCCCAGCACGACCGGCTTGCCGGTAACCACGCCCGGCACCGTGTAGCCGGCCTGTTGACTGTACGTGTCCATGATCCAGGCCATGACCTGCTCGTCTGTGCCCATGTCCGGGGCCGGGATGTCCTTGTCCGGTCCGATGATGTCGATGATTTCCGACGTGAAACGGCGGGTGAGGCGCTGCAGTTCGCGGCGGGACAGGTCGGTCGGATCGATCCGGACACCGCCCTTGGCCCCCCCGAAGGGAAGATTGATCAGCGCGCACTTCCAGGTCATCCACATCGCCAGCGCCGAGACCTCGCCCAGGTTCACGTCCTCGTGATAGCGGATCCCGCCCTTGGTTGGCCCCATGGTGAGCAGGTGTTGCACGCGGTATCCGAAGACGTTCTCCACGAGATGGTATTCGTCCCGCCTGAAGGGGAGCGTCACGATGTGGGTCCGCTGGGGGAAGAGCAGCCTCTCCCGGATGTTCTCGTCCAGCCCCATGATCTGGGCCGCCTTCAGAAACTGTTGCTGGGCCAGTTTGAACATGGCCGAATCCCATTCGCCGCTGCGCGCCCGGACGCGCTCTATGGCATAGTGTATGGAGCGGGAGAGCAGCGTGCTGTTGGCCTGGGTCTTCACGATGTAATCCTGGGCACCGGACTCTACTGCCGTGGCAGCCAGGGACACGTCGTCCAGCCCGGTCAGTATGATGACCGGCATATCCGGCGCGGCCGCCCGGACGCTGCGCAGCGTGTCGAGGTCGGTGCTGTCGGGCAGAACCAGGTCCAGCAGCACCACGTCGAAGGATTCCTTTTCGATCAGGTCCAGCCCTTCCCGCAGCGTTCCCGCGACGTGAAGATGGGACTTCAACCGACTGGCATCCATGAAATGGCGTATCATTTGCACGTGCACGGGATTGTCTTCGATCATCAGGACTTCGACGAAGTGTTCCAGCATGGTTTCCTCTCCAGGGCCCTAAACGCAGGGGGCCGTTTGGTATTTTTCCACGGCTTCCGACAGGTCGATAGTACCTTCGTACAGGGATTTCCCGAGCACCACGCCCTCCAGGCCGTCCTCAACGGCCTTCGAGGCCCGTTCCAGGTCGTCCAGCGAGGCCACGCCCCCGGACGCGATTACCCGCAGTCCGCTGTCCCTGGCAAAGCGTGCCGTGGAACCGGTATCGAGACCGCTCAACGTACCGTCCCGGTCGATTTCCGTGTAGACGATCCTGCAAATACCCGCTTGCCTCATGGTTTTCGCCAGTTCGAGGCAGGTACACGATGCGCCGGCCGTCCACCCGTTCACCGCGACCCGACCCTCCTTCGCGTCGATCCCGACGACGATACGCTCAGGTCCCCACCGCTCCACCACCTGTCTCACCATGTCTGGGTCTTCCACGGCCGCCGTACCCAGAATGACGCGACGCACGCCCAGGGAAAGCCACTGTTCAACCGCCTCGGGTGTTCGGATTCCGCCTCCGAGTTGTACCGGGATATCGATCTGTTCGAGAATGCGAACAACGCTCGCCTCGTTGCCCGTGTTTCCGGTGAAGGCGCCGTCCAGGTCCACCACGTGGAGGTAGGTGGCTCCTTGCGACTTCCAACGGAGAGCGACTTCCGCAGGGGACAGGTTATACACCGTCTCGCGGTCCTGTCTGCCCTGGAGGAGGCGTACGCAACGCCCTTGTCGTATGTCGATGGCCGGATAGAGTTGCATCACCGGTATCGCCCCCTGGGAACGTGCTGCGAATCTCGCAATCGGACGACCTGACCTTCGATAAAGATGACCCGAAGCGCGCCTGCATGTCAACACACAATTCCCTTGACACTGGAGGTAAAGACTCCTAGTATTCCGTGGAATCCAGCACACTGGTCACCGGGTATCGTTGCCGCGCCATTGCCGGTTTCCCCGGATTTTTATTGATCTCCCCTCCGAATCCACTACGGCGTGCCGTTCGAATCCCGATGTCTGCCCTTATCGATAGCATCCAGCCTCTGTTAAAGGTCCATCCGCGCCTGGTGGCCAATCTGAGGGAACTGAGCCGCGAGATGGGCCATGAAGTCTATCTCGTGGGCGGTTGCGTCCGGGATGCCATCCTGGACCGCACAGTCCATGACCTGGACCTGACGCTTGCGGGAGACGGACTGCGCCGGGGCGAAGAGCTGGCAGCCCGCCTGCGATGTCCCTTCGTGCCCCTCTACGACGCGGCGAGAACAGGCCGCATCGTGCTGCGCCGCAGGTATACGATAGATATCGCTTCATTCAAGGGACCGACACTCGAGGATGATCTGAGCAAGCGGGACTTTACCGTCAATGCCATGGGCGTCCGTCTGGCGGATGTCCTGGACGGTCAGCCGTCGATCATCGATCCCTGCGATGGAGCGATAGACCTCGCATCGCGGAGACTGAAAGCCATATCCAGGGATTCCTTTCATGAAGACCCCCTGCGCATGTTGCGGGCGCACCGGCTTGCCGGCCAGTACAAACTACACATCACACCGGAGACGGCGGCGTGGATCAAGGAATGCAACGTAGCGTTGCGCAATGTTTCAGGCGAACGGCTCCTGTACGAAATGACCTTGATCCTGAGCCCGCGCAGTACGGCGGACCGCATTTGCGCCATGATCGGTACCGGGGTGTTCGAAGCCCTGTTTCCCGGCTGGACGGGACCGGCGACCCCTGCGCTGGTACGGAGCCTGAAACGGACGGACCGCCTCATCGCCCGGGATGTTTTCTTCAAGGATCACGGTCTATACCCCCACTTGCCGGGATATGCCATAAAACTGGCAGGCAACCGCACCAGCCTGTGGATCCTGCGGCTCGCATCCTTCGTTTTAGACTTCATCCTTGAAAAAGGTCGCGAACCGTCGCTCGATTTCGTAGAAGGGACGGCCGATCGGTTGAAGCTCAGCAACCGGGAGCGGCAGGCATTGCACCAGTTGACCCTTGGCGCAAAGAGGCTGCTCGAGCGGGTTGCCTCAAGTATACCGTGCGACGACGACCTCTGCCGGATCCTTCGCGCCGCGAAGGACGAGACGCCCGGCGTCGCGCTCCTGGCGCTGGCCCATGGACCCGAAGCGGGTTCACATGCCGCGGGACACGTCGGCGACACCACAGAACGGCTTCTTCGGTTGTACGGCCGGTACAGGAAGGTCCGGGCAACGGGCCTGCTGTTGAACGGCATGGACATCATGGGCGATCTGAATATCCCGGAGGGACCGGAGATCGGCCGCATGCTGGATATGCTTGGAAATATACAGGTGCAGCACGATATTCGGACCAGGGAAGAAGCCCGAAAGCTACTGTATGACGACCCTGAGACCGCCGTGGTTCCCCAACGGTAAGGTCTGTTCCGAGGAGCTCGATCGTGAGACTCTGCACCACCCGTCAGATGCGGTCGATCGACCGCCGAACCATCGACGGCCACGGCCTGCCCGGTTTCGAGCTCATGGAAAGGGCGGGCTGCCGGGTCGCCGAAACCGCGCAGCGGCTGCTGGGCGGTGTGGTCGGCAGGACGATCGCCGTGGTGTGCGGCAAGGGGAATAACGGGGGCGATGGATTCGTGGCCGCCCGGTATCTCCACCAATGGGGCGCTTCGGTCGGTTGTTACGTGCTGTCCGGCAGACCGGCCGTGTCCGGAGATGCCGCACGGCACCTGGACCGGCTCGTGGAGGCCGACCTGTCACCGTCCTTCCTGGCGGACGTTCCGCTCAGGTTGCCTGATCGCTCCCCTGCGCTGATCATCGACGCGCTTGTCGGCACCGGACTGAGCGGACCGCCTCGTGACCCGTACGGACCGGCCATCGCCGAGATCAACCGTTGCCCTTCCCCCGTTTTATCCGTCGATATCCCGTCGGGACTGGCGCCCGGGTGCGGGTATCCGCAGTCCCGTTGCAGCGAGGACTGGATCTGCGTCCGGGCGGACCACACCCTGGCGGTCGGCCTGATGAAAGTCGATCTGGCGACCTATCCCGGCAGGGCCTGGAGCGGCAGCGTGGAGGTTGCGGACATAGGGTTTCCCGACGAAGCCATTGAAGCGGAACAGTTACACCTCTCCATGCCGGAGCGGAACGAGATGGCCGGCCTGATTCCGGCGTATATGCCTGGCGACCACAAGGGGAGCCGGGGCCGTGTCGCCGTCGTCGCGGGTTCGGCCGGCATGGCGGGAGCTGCCACCCTGGCTTCCCGCGCCGCCCTGCGCAGCGGAGCGGGCATGGTCATGCTCGGAACGCCCGTGGGCCTCATGGGCGCGCTGACGGCCAAACACACGGAAGTGACGCTTCGCGGCCTGCCGGAGACCACCGAGGGAACCCTTTCCCTCTTGGCCTTGCCCGACATCGAATCGTTGCTGTCCTGGGGGGACGTGCTGGCCATCGGACCGGGTCTCACGCGACATGAAGAAACGTCGGCCCTGGTAAGGCGGGTCGTATCGAACAGCGAGAGACCTGTAGTCATCGATGCGGACGGCGTAAACGCCTACTCCGGTCACGGCGGCGACCTGGCTGGAGTACGTCCTGAAATCATCATGACACCCCATGTATTCGAATTGTCCCGGTTGACCGGCAGGCCCGTGGAGGAAATCGAAAACGACCGTATCGAGGCCGCGAGGCAAACCGCCGGATCCCTGGAAGTGACGCTGGCCCTGAAGGGTGCCGCCACGCTCGTAGCTTCTCCCGGTGGACGGGTATCCGTGAATCCGACGGGGAACCCGGGTATGGCCACTGCCGGATCCGGGGACGTGCTCACCGGAATCATCGCCGCCCTGCTCGGGCAGGGACTCGCCGCGTGGGACGCGGCCCGCCTTGGGGTCTATCTCCACGGCCTGGCCGGTGATCTCGGAGCGGAAGTCATGGGTCCGCACAGCCTGGTGGCCGGCGATATCACAGACCATCTGCCCGGAGCGTTCCTGAGGACGTCCGAAGCGCAGGTTTCACCTTGAAAGAGGAAGGGTGCCTTGGACACGACGTTTGACCGAGAGGCGCTTGAAGAGATCGTGGGCAGGGCCTTGCGCGAAGACGTGGGAGACGGCGACATCACCACCGAGTGGACGATTGCTTCGGATGCCACCGCGCACGCCCGTTTCGAGGCCAGACAGCCGGGCATCGTTTCGGGTCTCTACCCGGCCTGCCTCGCGTACCGAGAGGTCGATCCCGACCTTGAATTCCAGGCTTTCCTAACCGATGGCGACGGGGTAGAGACCGGTCAACCCATCGCGGAAGTAAGGGGCGCCGCGCGGTCGGTGCTTACCGGTGAACGCACCGCGCTCAATTTCCTGCGACACCACTCCGGTATCGCTTCGATGACCCGGCGATACGCGGACGCCGTGCGGGACACCAACACCCGGATCGTCGATACGCGCAAGACGACACCCGGTCTCCGCATGCTGGAAAAACGGGCCGTGCTGCACGGCGGCGGTGGCAATCACCGCTTCGGTCTCTACGACATGGTGCTGATCAAAGACAATCACATCGCCGCCGCGGGGGGCATGGACACCGCGGTCCGCCTGTGCAGATCGAACATGGAGAAATCCGGCAGGCGGGTCGCCATCGAGGTGGAGACCAGTGACCTGGCCCAGGTCGAGGAGGCGGTGCGCAACGGGGCGGACTGGATCATGCTGGACAATATGGGCGATGACCAGATGAGGACGGCGGTCCAGCACATACGCGCTGGTTCTCCCGGAGACCAGCCCATCGTGATCGAGGCGTCGGGAACGATCACCCTGGACCGGCTGGGGATTGTAGCGGAGACCGGCGTCGACATTATTTCCATCGGCGCCCTTACCCATTCCGCGCCCGCACTCGATATCAGTCTGAATATCGATACGTCCGCGTGAATCAGGCGCTTTGGGGATGGAGGCTTTCCTCCACAATCCCTGATATTCGACCCACCGTCCATTCCGATCCGGAACAAATATGAAACAGCAAGACAAGGCCGATTTGTTCGCCGGGTTCCAGGACCACTACGACCCGGACGGCTTACGCGCGCGGCTTTCATCGGGCTATTTCGGCCGTGTACTTGAATACAGCGAACGCGTGACGTCCACCAACGACGTGATCCTGGACATGGCCGAACGCGGTGCGCCGGACGGAGCCGTCTGTCTCGCCGATGAGCAGACGGCAGGCAGGGGACGCCGCGGTTACGGGTGGTTTTCACCGCCGGGATGTGGTATATGGACTTCCTTCCTGCTACGGCCGCGTCTGCCCCCGGCACAGACCCCACCGCTGACACTTTGCGCGGCCGGGGCCGTCGCGCGTTCTTTGGAAGCGGCCGCCGGGGTAAATGTTAAGGTCAAGTGGCCGAATGACCTGTTGATTCGAAACCGCAAGGTCGCCGGCATACTGGCCGAGACCCGGGACGTATCCACGGACGGACCCGTCATCGTGGTCGGCATAGGCATAAATGTAAATCACACGCGGGAAATGTTCCCGGCCGAGATTGGCGATTCCGCCACGTCGCTCCACATCGAATCGGGCGGTCCGGTATCGCGCCAGGACTTGTTCCTGGCCATCGCAGCGTCTTTTGAATCCTCCTACCGGGACTTTCTCGAATCCGGACCCGCGCCTCTGCTTGCCGAGGTCGACTCCAGATTGGCGTGGCGCGGCCGGATGGTCACCACCGAAAGCCCCGCAGGCACCATCGGCCGCCTTTCCCGTATCGATGCAGAGGGCGGCCTGGTGCTCGAAACGGAAGACCACGGCCCCATTGTCATCCGATCCGGCTCCATCCGGCTCCAATCCGATAGATAACACCTCGTCGCATCACGCTGCCTTAGCACCTCGCCAAGCAAAAAAAACTTGCTTTCCACCTACCTCTTTCGTAAATTGGCACTCTAGACGTTTGAGTGCTAATCTTGGACGTGGTACTCGTTGGATTTAAAGCATTTAGGTGATCCAAATAGTGCGAATCAGGAATTCTGTTCGCCTTGACCAGTAACGCCTGGACAAAACCGGGCAATCATAGGGGGAAGTAGAATTGGCAGCAAAACAACTTTCGTTCGACGCAGAAGCCCGGCAGGCGCTTAAAAGAGGTGTGGACGCCCTGGCGGACGCGGTTCGTGTCACCATGGGTCCCAAGGGTCGATGCGTCGTACTCGACAAGAAATTCGGCTCGCCCACCTTCACGCTGGACGGGGTTACGGTGGCCAAGGAGATCGAGTTACAGGACAATTACGAAAACATGGGCGCGCAGATGATCAAGGAAGCGGCGTCCAAGACCAGTGATGTGGCCGGGGACGGAACCACAACGGCGACCGTACTGGCCCAGGCGATTTTCGCGGAAGGGCTCAGGAACGTCACTGCCGGCGCCGGCCCCATGGATCTCAAGAGGGGCATCGATAAAGCCGTATCCGGTGTGGTAAATGCGATCGCGGACATGTCGAAGGCCGTGGAAGGTCGTAAAGAAATCGCCGAAACCGCAACGGTATCCGCCCATGGCGACTCGACCATAGGCGACCTGATCGCGGACGCGATGGAGAAAGTGGGCAAGGACGGCGTCATCACGGTAGAAGAGGCGAAGAGCATGGAAACCTCCCTCGACGTCGTAGAAGGCATGCAGTTCGACCGTGGTTATCTCTCGCCTTATTTTGTCACCGACTCCGAATCCATGGAAGCGGTGCTCGAAGACACCAGGGTCCTGATTCACGACAAGAAGATCAGTGCCGTCAAGGATATCTACCCCGTCGTCGAAAAGATCGCCCAGAGCGGGTCTCCGCTGCTGATCATCGCCGAGGATATCGAGGGTGAAGCCCTTGCCCTCCTGGTGGTCAACAAGCTCCGTGGAACCCTTAAGGTCGCCGCGGTAAAGGCGCCTGGATTCGGCGACCGCCGCAAGGCCATGCTTGAGGATATCTCGATTCTGACGGGTGGAACGGTCATTTCCGAAGACGCCGGTTTCAAACTGGAAAACGTGACCGTCGGCGACCTCGGATCGGTCAAGCGCGTTAATATCGACAAGGACAACACGACGATCGTCGAAGGCGCCGGCGGCACCGACGCGATCCAGGGACGCATCAACCAGATCCGTGCCCAGATCGAGGAAACCACCTCCGATTACGACCGCGAGAAGTTGCAGGAACGCCTGGCCAAGCTGGCTGGCGGCGTGGCTATCATCAACGTGGGCGCCGCGACGGAAACGGAGATGAAGGAAAAGAAAGCCCGTGTCGAGGACGCCCTAAACAACGCCAAGGCGGCCATCGAGGAAGGGGTCGTGCCGGGCGGCGGCGTCACGTTCATCCGCGCGCTTTCCTCGCTGGACAAGGACCTGGGTATGGAAGGCGACGAAGCGATAGGCGCCAATATCGTGCGCAAGGCGCTCGAAGCGCCCGTGCGGCAGCTGGCGGAAAACGCCGGTCTCGAAGGTTCCATCATCCTGCAGAAGATCCGGGAAAACGAGGGTGGTTACGGTTACAACTTCGAGTCGGACACCTACGGTGACATGTCCGCTACGGGTGTGATCGAGCCGGCCAAGGTTTCCCGAGTCGCGCTGCAGCACGCCGCGAGCATCGCCGGACTGCTGCTCACCACCGAGGCGCTGGTAGCGGAAGTCCCGGAAGACACCCCGCCTCCGGCCATGCCCCATGGCGGCGGCATGTATTAAAGGTAACCGGTCTACAGCCGATACCAGGAAAACCCCCGGTGGCGACATCGGGGTTTTTTCTTGCAACGGCCATACCCTGCTTCTATATTCCCCGGTAGATCAGCGGTTGATCGGGATTGTTGCCAGGGCGACGGAGCGACCATGAGAAACCCGGTGGTTATAGAACGCGCGGAACGGCTGCACCAGGTGCCGCTGAACCGACCCCTGGAACTGTCGAGATACCTGAGACGGCTGGCCGCCAAGGGGATCGAGCCCATCGACCTGACCATGGACTCCGTCGATACCCCCATCCAGCAGGAAATTATCGAACGGATATTCAGCACCGTGGCGGCTCCGGAAGGTCCGCATAGTCCGGGTGACCCGGTCGAAGCGGGCCGACTCGCCGCCGCGGAATTCAGAAGGGTGTTCAGCAACTGGTTCGCGTACCGATTCGACGTGGAGCTCGATCCGGCCGTGCACGTCCTTCCCTTCGCGGGCGCCGCAACCGGACCGGCCAGCGTGGCCATGGCACTGGTAAATCCCGGGGAAACCGTGCTGATCCCCGACCCCTCGCACCCGGCGTACAGGACCAGCACCGTGCTGGCGAACGGCCAGATCCATTCCTATCCCCTGCACGGGCGAAACGATTTCCTGCCCAACCTGAAGCAGATAGACCCCCGTGTCGCCGGGCAGTCCAAGCTGATGTACATCGGTTATCCGAACGATCCCACCGGGAGCGTGGCGGACCATTCTTTCTTCCGGGAACTCGTCGATTTCGCGCGCAGGCATAATATCATCGTCTGCCACGACGCTACACAGCACTTTCTGACCTACGACGGGATCGAAGCGCCCAGCCTGCTCCAGACTCCGGGCGCGATGAACCTGGGCATCGAGTTGTTCTCCCTTTCCGTACTGCCCGGAGGTGTGTTCTGCGATCTGAGCGTTGCGGTCGGCAATCCGTCCGCACTGGCCGCCATGTCGCAGTTGACCACCCATATGCACGCCCCGATGCTCCCTGGACTTCAGGCTGCAGCGGCCACGGTGTTTCCGGAATTGAACCGGCACGTGGATGAAGTGACATCTAAATACCAGCTGCGGCGGGACCTGATGGTCTCGGGATTGCGAGACCTCGGCTGGAACCCGAGCACTCCCAAAGGCGGTCCGTACGTGTGGCTTCCCGTACCGCCCCGCTATACCTCTGTTCGATTCAGTATACTGCTGCGCAAGGCGGGCGTGTTTGTAGTGCCCGGCGTGTACCTGGGCGAATACGGCGAAGGATACGTCCGAATGGCCCTCAGCTGTAACGAGTCGCAGATACAGACCGTGCTGGAACGGATGGACCGGCAGATGTCCCGCTTCCGGTTGCGCAAGCGGGCGTTCCCCGCAGTCAGCCTCGCCTGAACGGATCATCACCATGCCCGAAGACTGGATCAGCGTGCGGGATATTCGCGCCTTTGGTCATCATGGCGTGACTAACCGGGAACGGACGAACGGGCAGGTATTCGAAGCCGATGTCGCGCTGCGTCTGGACCTGTCGGAGGCTTCCCGCACGGACAGCCTGGCGGACACCGTCGATTACGCGGAAGTATGTCTGCGCGTGGGGCGGATCATCGGCGGCGAACCGTGCCGGCTGCTGGAGCGCGTCGCCGGCCGCGTGGCGGACGCACTGCTCTCGGCCTATCCCCAGGTGGAAAGGGTGGTGGTCCGAGTGCGGAAACCCGGCGTGGCAAAAACCTTGCGTTCAGGCGTAGTCGAGGTCAGTTTGAAAAGGAGCAGGGAGACGGAAAGTACCGGCCGGTAGGGTGCGAAATGGCGTCAGTCGCTTTGGGTCTGGGCAGCAACATCGGAGATCGGATCGGGTGGTGCCGCAGGGCGGTCCACGAGCTGAGGAATCATCCGGAAATCCGGATCGTCAAGGGTTCGGCATGGTATGAAACGCGGCCGGTAGGCTACGCCAACCAGCCCGACTTTGTAAACGGCGCAGTCCTCGTCGAGACCTCCCTGGCGCCCATGCGCCTGCTCGATGTATTAAAAGGAATCGAACTCCGCCTGGGACGGTCCGCGACGTGGAAAAACGGACCCCGCGAAATCGACCTCGACCTGTTGCTCTACGACGACCTGGTACTCGATCTTCCCGGCCTTGCCCTCCCCCACCCTGCCATGGCCGATCGAGCCTTTGTTCTCGTTCCCCTGGCGGAGATACACCCGGCCCTGGTTCATCCGGTTCACGGGCGAACCGTATTGGAACTGCTGGAAGATCTCAGTCCGGTGGACCTTCCCGTCCGCTACCTTACCGGCCCGTAACCGGAGATCCCATGGAAGACAGGAACAGCGATCTGATCACGGTGATCATGGCTGCAGGAAAGGGCACCCGGATGCATTCCGATCTGGCCAAGGTGCTGCACAGGTTGAACGGCAGGCCGATGATTCAATATGTGCTCGATACCGCCCGCGCGCTCGGATCGCGCCGGATCATCGTCATTGTCGGCTACCAGGCGGACACGGTACGCCGTGAACTCGCCGGCTGGCCCGTGGAATTCGTCGTCCAGGAGGAGCAACTGGGTACGGGGCACGCGGTCCACCAGGCCGATCCCCTGTTGACCGGAGAAAAGGGCGTCGTCCTGGTCCTTGCAGGTGATTCGCCGCTGATTCGTCCCTCGACCCTTGAGGCCCTGATCCTCGCGCATCGCCGTGAATGCGCCGCCGCCTCCGTACTTACCGCCCGTGTCGCCGATCCCACGGGCCTGGGCCGTATCATTCGCGACGACGCCGGACGCATAGATCGAATCGTGGAAGAGAAGGATGCGACCGCGGAACAGCGCGCCTTGCGGGAGATCAATACCAGCACGTACTGTTTCGAACCCTACCTGCTGCTCCAGGCCCTGGATCACCTTACGCCTCAAAACAGGCAGGGTGAATTCTACCTGACGGATACCATCGGGATACTCCGGCGGCAGGGTCACCGCATTGCGGACTCCGCGGCTGACACACCGCAGGAAACCACCGGGGTGAACACGCCGGAACACCTGTCGGCGGCCGAAAACTGGCTGCTCGAACGCGAACGAGCGCCCACGTTGCCCACGGCAAAAAACAGTTGACAACTTACGCTTCCGTCTGTATATATAGTGGTCTGGATTAGCGAGTTGAGTTCCGCCCGTCGGACCTGGGTTTGATTTGACGGCCCGTATGGGCCGCACGGTCAGCTCGGGTAGAACTGTGTCTAAGCCGGGGTAGAAAAGGGGGATCGCATGGTGAAAGGAGCTGGTCAATGAGTTACTGTTGGTACCCTCCCTATGTTTCCCTTCCTGATGTTCTTCCCTAGTTCGTTCCCCGGTATTCTTTGGAAAATAAAGATCGTTTGTCGCACGGTCCCGACTGAGGCCGGTCTCCGGACGCGAACCGTGTGGGCGCAACCATGACGAGACGAGTCATCAAACCCGCGGCTAACCGGCCGTTCCAGGGTCAGGGCAGTCACCGGAACGGCAGTCGCGGGCGCGTACGTGTGCTCGAGGGCGTTATCGTTCTTTTGATCGGACTGAACGCCTGCCTCGTTTACTCCGTGGCCACCTCGTCCGCTTTCTTCGCCTCTGGTGAACCATCCGCAGAGGAGATCGTGGACCCGTCGGTTTTTCAAATCCAGGTGGAGGTCCTGAACGGATGCGGGGAACGGGGAATCGGACAATTGGCGATGAGATACCTGAGAGATAAGGGATTTGACGTGGTCAACATCGACAACGCGGACCATTTCGAGTATCGCGAAACGATCGTGCTGGACCGCAGGGGAACGGACGGGCCGACCGAGGCCGCCCGCGCGGTCGGTGGAGCGCTGGGAACGCATAACGTCCTTCTGCAGCAGAACGAAGACCGCATGGTGGACGTATCGGTGGTCATCGGCAAGGACTACGACGAACTGCTGTTTCACGAGGAGAACGACTGACTGTGGCATTGGAATCGCAGGAAATTGCGGAGCAGGCAACTCTTTCCATGCTGGCCAAGAATGCGGCGGATGTGATGATTATCGATCTCAGGGGACTCTCCTCGATAACGGATTTCTTCGTCATCGGGACAGCCGGTTCCGTACCGCAGATAAAGGCTGTAGTCGAGCAGATAGCGGGGGATCTCAAAGAGACAGGGACGTTACCCCTGCACACGGAAGGCAAGCAAAGCTGGCGGTGGGTCCTGCTCGACTACGTGGACGTGGTCATACACGTGTTCAGGGCCGAAGTCCGCTCGTTCTACGGTCTCGAACGACTCTGGGGCGACGCGCCCAGGATCACCGTTTCAATAGATGTGGAAACGGGTGAAATCATACGCGAGCCCGATTCGGGTGTCACCGTGGACAAGGTGGACGTACTGGAACAAGAGGCTTAGGATTTGGGCATACTCGTAGTCGGCACGGTGGCCTTCGATTCGGTTAAAACGCCGGCAGGAGAAGCGAACGACGCGATCGGGGGTTCGGCGACCTACTTTTCGGCGGCCGCGAGTTTCTATGCGCCGGTGGATGTCATCGCCGTTGTGGGACGTGATTTTCCCCTGGATTCCCTGAAGTTCCTTCGGAATCGGCAGGTCGACCTGTCGGGCCTGGAGGTGAAGGAAGGCAAGTCCTTTCGCTGGACCGGCGAATACGCGGACAACATGAACGACCGTCGTACGATCGATACGCAGTTGAACGTGTTCTCCGGTTTCAGGCCCGTACTGGCGGATCGGCATCGTGAGCACGATCATGTGTTTCTCGCGAATCTCGATCCGGACGTGCAACAGGAAGTGCTGAGACAGTCGAATCGTTCCGGTATCGTCGCCTGCGATACGATGGACTTCTGGATCGACGGAAAACGGGAGTCCCTGCTTTCTACACTGAACCAGGTGGACGTGTTGATCATCAACGACGGGGAAGCCCGTCAACTGGCAGATGACTACAATCTCGTGCGGGCGACTGGCCGTATCCTGGATCTCGGTCCGCGGGCGGTTATCGTCAAGCGAGGAGAACACGGCGCAACACTCTGTACCGAAGAAACCTATTTCGCCATCCCATCGTACCCGGTAGCCTCCGTGATCGATCCGACGGGGGCGGGGGACACGTTCGCGGGTGGCTTCATGGGCTATCTCGCCCAATCGGGCGATAAGGGCGTCCGGGCCTTGAAACGAGCCATGGTACACGGCAGTGTCATGGCTTCGTTCAACGTGGAAGATTTCAGTGTCCGGCGCCTCGAATCACTCACCGAGGGAGAGATTTCGGTCCGGCACGATGCATTTATGGACATGATTACCCTTTGACCGGCATCACATTCGAAGAGACGGATCAGACATGAATTTCACGACCATCCGGTGGGACCGCGGCGATAGGGCCCTGGTGCTGCTCGACCAGACGCGGCTGCCCGGCGACGTGGTATACGAGACCTGCCGGGATCTCCAGGCCGTGGTGGAAGCCATCAAACGCCTGAAAGTACGTGGCGCGCCTGCCATCGGCGTCGCCGCTGCTTACGGGGTCGTCGTCGGGGTCCAGCACAGCGGGGCCATCGATCACGCGTCCTTCAGCCGGGAAGTCGATGCCGTTTCTGACACCCTTGCGGCAACGCGGCCCACGGCGGTCAACCTGTCCTGGGCCCTGGAGAGAATGCGCCGTACCGTCCGGGATCACCACGACGCACCGGTGGAGGACATCAAGGAAGCACTGCTGCGTGAAGCGCTGACGATACAGTCGGAAGACGAAGACACGTGCCGCCGGATCGGTCAACACGGCGCCGGGCTGCTCCGGTCAGGACAGTCGGTGCTCACGCACTGCAACGCCGGAGCTCTGGCCACATCGGGGGTCGGTACGGCCCTTGCGGTGGTGTACCAGGCACATAGCGAGGGCAAGCGGGTCCACGTATACGCGGACGAAACGAGGCCCGTCCTCCAGGGCGCCAGGCTCACTTCCTGGGAACTGGCGCAGGCGGGCATCGGCGTTACGCTCATCTGCGACAGCATGGCCGCCCAGGTGATGAAGGAAGGGCGGATAGACTGCGTGATCGTAGGCGCGGACCGCGTGGCCGCCAACGGTGACGTCGCCAACAAGATCGGCACCTACGGCGTGGCTGTGCTGGCTGACGCGCACGACGTGCCCCTTTACGTGGCGGCGCCTTTCTCTTCGATCGACCTGTCCATCGAAACGGGCCATGAAATCCCGATCGAGGAACGCGAAGCTGCCGAAATCAGCCACGGGCCGGGCGGACGTACCGCGCCCGAGGAGGTGGAGATTTACAATCCCGCATTCGACGTAACCCCTTTCCGTTACGTTTCTGCAATCATCACGGAGCGCGGTGTAGCCAGGCAGCCGTACGCCGAAAGTCTCGCCGCCTTGTCACACCAGGTATGGGAACCGGCCGTTTCAGGGTAAAGGAGCGTGTACTATTCATGAAGACACCGACGGTAAAAATGGATGACTTCCAGCGTGACTGGCACGTCGTGGACGCCAGCGGCAAGGTGCTGGGCAGACTGGCCAGCGAAGTGGCCCAAATCTTGCGCGGAAAGCACAAGCCGATCTACTCGCCGCACCTCGACACCGGCGACCATGTCATCATCATCAACGCGGAAAAAGTGGTGCTGACCGGAAAGAAGCCCCAGAACAAGATTTACTACCGCCACAGCGGTTATCCCGGCGGTTTGAAGGCGATCAGCTATGAACGCATGGCTGCCCGGCATCCCGATCGCGTGCTGCGCATGGCCATCAAGGGGATGTTGCCGCACAACTCTCTTGGTCGCCAGATTTTTCGTAAACTCCGCGTGTACTCCGGCGCGGAACACCCACATAGCGCCCAGAAACCGGTCGCGCTGGACATATAAGGAGAGTTACGAAGCATGAATTCGGATACCCATGGACACCACGCGGTGGGCAGAAGGAAGCGCGCAATCGCCAAAGTCTGGCTTCGGAAGAAGCAGGATGGCGCAAACCACGTGGTCAACGACAAGCCGCTGCTCGACTACTTCGATCGTCCCGGTCTCGTCACCGTGATCGAGGAACCCCTGGTGCTCACTGAAATGAACGACAGCGTGATCGTGTTTGCCCGGACCTTCGGCGGCGGCAAGACAGGCCAGGCCGGCGCGTTAAGGCTCGGTATCGCCAGGGCGCTGAAGGACATGGACGAAAGCCTGCATGCCCCGCTGCGCGAAGCGGGTATGCTGACGCGGGATTCACGCATAAAGGAACGCAAGAAATACGGACTGGCCGGCGCGCGGAAGCGGTTCCAGTTCTCGAAGCGTTAATACACATGAAGCAGGCGTACCCGCCTGCCAGACAAGGAGAGTAGGACCGCCAATGGGTATACCGACCATACAAGACCTGCTCGGCGCAGGCGTTCACTTCGGTCACCAGACCCGGCGCTGGAACCCGAAGATGAAACAGTTCATTTTCGCAGAGCGCAACAATATCTACATCATCGACCTGAAGAAGACGCTCAGCCAGATCGAAATCGCGTACAACGCCGTACGCACGGCCGTCGAGAACGGCCAATCCGTGCTCTTCGTGGGTACGAAGAAGCAGGCCCGTCCCGTCATCATCGAAATGGCGCAGCGGTGCGGCATGTTCTACGTCGCGGAGCGCTGGCTCGGTGGGATGCTTACGAACTTCCAGACGATTCAAACCAGTGTCAAGCGGCTGGAAGAACTCGAAAAGATGAAAGAACACGGCACCATGGAAGCGCTGACGAAAAAGGAAGCCGCAAGCCTGGAAAAAGAGCGCGAGCGCCTGCAGAAGGTCCTTGGCGGAATACGTGACATGCGCGACCTGCCCGGTTTCATTTTCGTGGTGGACGCCCGCAAGGAGCGTATTGCCGTCGCGGAGGCGAATACCCTGGAGATCCCCATAGTCAGTATCCTGGATACGAACTGCGATCCCGATCTGATCGACTATCCCATACCCGGAAACGACGACGCCCTTCGTTCCATCAGTCTCATCACGGAAGCCGTGGCGAGCGCTATCGAGGACGGGCTGCGCAACTCCGGCCGGGCCGTTCCGTCGGATGAAGTGCCGGTCGACGAAGTCGAAGAGCAGGCGTAAAACCGGATTCGTGGCCGGTGAAAGGCGGCCGTAGCGGATGATCGACTTTCGCTAAGATTGTTTCGAATTTATGACTATATCTGCAAGCGACGTGAAGACATTGAGGAATCAGACCGGGGCCGGAATGATGGACTGCAAGCGGGCCCTCGAAGAGTCCGAAGGCAGTATCGAAAAGGCGGTTACGCTGCTGCGTGAAAAGGGCATCATGGCGGCTTCGAAGAAAAGCAGCCGGGAAGCGAAAGAAGGCGTCATCCATACCTACATCCATCCTGGCAGCCGCATCGCCACCATGGTCGAGATCAACTGTGAAACCGATTTTGTCGCCCGGAACGAGTCCTTTCAGAACCTGGCCCGCGATATCGCCATGCAGGTAGCGGCCACGCGTCCCCTCGCCGTGGACCGGGAACAGATTGACGGGTCCGTCCTGGACCAGGAGCGGGAGATCTACCGGAACCAGGCCCGGAACGAGGGCAAGCCCGATCACATCATCGACCGGATCGTTCAGGGCAGGATCGACAAATTCAACCAGGAGAACTGCCTGCTGGAACAGCCGTTCATCCGGGATACCGACAAGACGGTGCGGGACCTGATCACGGATGCGGTTGCCACGCTGGGAGAAAACATCATGGTAAGGCGGTTCGTCCGGTACGAACTGGGTGGAGAATAGTGCGCCGAACACCCCAGCCGATTCGAACGATACCGGTTTTCCGTTGCCAACGAGGTGTATCGTGGAAGCGAATGAGATTTTAAAAGAAACCAGTCGAAAAATGGATCAGACCGTTGAGGTGCTTCGCGTGGAACTCGCCGGCGTCCGCGCCGGCAGGGCCAATCCCGCGTTGCTGGACAACATCCAGGTCGAAGCCTACGGGACCATGACGCCCATAAACCAGGTCGCTACCATAAACACGCCGGACGCGCGCACGATTTCGATCCAGCCGTGGGACAAGCAGATGGTTCCCGAAATAGTCCGGTCCATCCAGACTTCCGACCTGGGATTGATGCCCAATTCCGACGGTAACGTGATCCACCTGCCGGTTCCTCTGCTGACCGAAGAGCGCAGGCTCGAATACGTGAAGCTGATCAAGAAAATGGGAGAGGACGGAAAGGTTGGAATCCGGAACGTCCGCAGGGAGATGAACGAACGCGTCAAGGCCGAAGAAAAAGCCCACCGGATATCGGAAGACGAAAGCAAGCGTCATCAGAAAACCATCCAGGATCTCACCGACCAGCATACCTCCTCCATCGACAGCGCGATATCGTTAAAAGAACAGGAAATCCTGGCGATATAGGCGGAAGCCGGTCATCCGGGTATCCATACTCGCCGGCTGGAAACACGGGGGCTGACGTGGGTCGCGACGCACAGAAAAAGCGGGCGGTCTCAGAAGGACTGGACCCGGAGCGCATGCCCCGCCACATCGCGTTCATCATGGACGGCAACGGGCGGTGGGCGAAGAACAAGGGACTTGCTCGGGACGAGGGGCATTCCGCGGGCGTAGAGTCCGTCCGAGCGATGATCCGGTGCGCCGGGGAAATCGGCGTTGGAATCCTCACGTTCTTCGGATTTTCCACCGAAAACTGGAATCGCCCCAAGCACGAAGTCGCCGCGATCATGCGATTGATCGTCGAATCGCTCCTTGGCGCCTTCGATGAAGCGAGCAAGCACGGCATCCGAGTCTCCTTCCTGGGCAGGTGGGACGAACTGCCGGAAACCAACCGGCAGGTGATTCGCCAGATCATGGAGCAAACGGCTGGCAACGGCCGCCTGCTATTGAATTTCGCCCTGAATTACGGCGGCAGGCGGGAAATCGTCGAAGCCGCGCAATGTATCGCCATGGACGTCCAGGCCGGCAAGTTGGATCCCGAAGCGATCGACGAACCGCTTTTCGCGTCCTACCTGTACACGGAGAACCTGCCGGACCCCGACCTGTTGATCCGGACAAGCGGAGAGATGCGGATCAGCAACTTCCTGCTCTATCAACTGGCCTATACCGAGATCCTGGTTTCTCCGGTCCTGTGGCCCGACTTCTCGCGCAGTCATTTCATCGGGGCCATCAGGGATTATCAGTCAAGGGAACGCCGTTTCGGAAGAACCGGCGAACAGGTCTCGTCTCTCATCACTTAACGGAGTGAATTTCCATGGCGGCCTTCACGGAGACGTGGATCCGTGTCATAGTGGGTGTTGTGTTCGTTCCGTGCATCGTGTTTCTCTGCTGGATTGCCGGAACCGGCCTGTTCGTTTTCGTCACTCTCGTCGTGCTCTTCGGCTTGCGTGAATACCACTGGATCTCCGCGGCCAAAGACGTCGAGCCCAACTGGTTCATTGGCATACCCGCGGCTTTTTTCCTTTGTCTCGACGCCTGGCTGGAGGCGGGCAGCCATGCCCCGCTTATCCTTACGGCCCTCGTACTCCTGACCGCCGCCGCGGAAGTCTGCAGAAAAAGCCCGCGTTCCCCCTGGCAGAACGTGGCGGCCACGGTGTTCGGCGTACTCTATATCGGTCTCCTGGGCAGCCACCTCATCCTGCTGGGTACGTGGCCGATCGATGATCCGGCCGTTGTGAAGTGGGGAGATCGGATCATGGCGCCGGTTCTGCTTGCTTTCGCCATACCCTGGTCCTACGACGCCTTCGCCTATTTTACGGGCAGGCTGCTGGGACGCCACAAGCTGCTGTCCCGCGTCAGCGCGGGCAAGACCATCGAAGGCACCGTCGGGGGACTGTTCGGCGCCGTGATCTTCATGTTTGCGCTTCGGTTCACGCTGTTTCCCTTTCTGACTCCAATGCACTGCGTCATCCTGGGCGGGGTGGGCGGCATCGTCGCCCAGGTCGGAGATCTCGCCGAATCCCTTGTGAAACGGGACGCGGGGTTGAAGGATTCCTCCCGTCTCATCCCGGGCCACGGTGGCGTCCTCGACCGGTTCGACAGCGTGTTCTTCGCGGCGCCCTTCGTGTACTACTACCTGGCCTACGTGGTTGGTTGAGATTCCTGGCGGAGGACCTGTAAACCATGAAGCGCATCGCCATCCTGGGTTCGACGGGTTCCGTGGGCACGCAGACGCTGGATGTCATCGCGGCGTTTCCGGGTCGGTATTCGGCCCACAGCCTGACCGTCAATACCCGGATCGATATGCTGGAACAACAAATCGCGAGGTTCGCCCCCCGCATGGTAGCCGTCAACGATGCGGCCCGCGTCGGCGAGCTCACCCGCGGAGCCGGCGCTCCATCGATCCACTCCGGCGTGGAAGGATTGATCGAAGCGGTTACCCACCCCGACGTGGACATGGTCATCAGCGCCCTTCCGGGCAGCGCGGGGCTGGTCCCCACGCTGAAGGCGATCGAGGCGGGAAAGACCATCGGTCTGGCCAACAAGGAGATCCTGGTCATGGCCGGAGAGATCATCATGGAATCGGCGCGGCGCCACGGTGTGGATATCCTGCCCGTTGACAGCGAACACTGCGCGGTTCACCAGTGCCTGGCCGGACAGGATCCGGATCGGATCGAACGCGTGATCCTGACGGCTTCGGGCGGGCCGTTCCGCAACTTCGACCCGGAAGAATTGAAACAGATGTCGTCGAAAGACGCGCTGAACCATCCCACCTGGAACATGGGCCGCAAAGTCACCATCGACTCCGCAACGCTCATGAACAAGGGATTCGAGGTCATCGAAGCCCACTGGCTTTTCGATCTCCCCGTGTCGAAGATCGACGTGGTGATCCATCCGCAGTCCATCATCCACTCCATGGTTGAAATGGTGGACGGATCACTGCTGGCCCAGTTGGGCCCGACCGACATGCGCATTCCCATCCAGTATGCCCTCGCGTACCCGGAACGCCTGAAATCACCATGGCCCCGGTTCGACACCACGCGGAACTGGTCCCTTACCCTCGATCCGCCGGACGAAAAGACGTTCCCCTGTCTGCGGCTCGCCTACGAGGCCAGCCGCATGGGAACCACTTTGCCCGCCGTGTTGAGCACGGCCGACGAAATGGCCGTCGAGGCCTTCCTGCAGCAGCGGATAGGGTTTACCGACATACCGTGCATCATTGCCGCTGCCATGGAACGGCACATGGCAGCGCCGGACCGCTCCGAACCCGTCACGCTGGAATCCATTGTGGCTGCGGACCAGTGGACGAGGGCGCATTGCCGGAAAAAGTTGATTGCCGGGTAGCGACGCCCGCCTGTATATTTCCTTCACGCAGTACCGACGCGCGAACGCTGGAGCAACTGTAAGAAAATACGGGAGAAATTTGAATGTTAACCACTGTGGTTTCGGCTGTTTTCGTCCTTGGACTGCTGGTCTTCTTCCATGAACTGGGTCACTTCCTGGCCGCCAAGCGCATGGGTATACGCGTTGAGCGGTTTTCCCTGGGATTTCCGCCTCGGATGATCGGCAAGACCATCGGGGACACGGAGTACTGCATATCCTGGATTCCCCTGGGGGGATACGTGAAAATGGCCGGGGAGCACCCCGACGCCCAGGAGAAAGAAAACGGCGGCGAACCCTGGGAATTCCAGTCCAAGTCCGTGGCGGCCCGGTCCTTCGTCATCGCCGCGGGTCCCGGGATGAACTTCGTCCTCGCCTTCATTATATTCTGGTTGTTCTACCTGACCATGGGCGTGATGCTCGTTGATACGACGACCGTCGGTCGGGTGGAAGCCGGAAGTCCGTACGCCGCGGCGGGGTTGCGCGTCGGCGACGAAATACTCGAAATCGAACAGGCGCCGGTCGACACGTGGCAAGACGTTCGGGAAGGGCTTGTGTCCGGTACGGCGACATCCATCGCCCTGAAGACGCGCCGTGACGGACAGGATCGCACGGTTGAGGTACGGTATGATGGCGTCGATGCGGCGGAACGGTTGTCCGGCCTGGACTATTTCCGGGCGTCGGCCGTGAGTACGGTCATACCGGACTCTCCCGCCGAGAAGGCCGGACTGAAACCCGGGGATGTCATCACTTCCGTGAACGACGTCCCGATTACGCAATGGTACGAGATGGTTTCCCTGATACGAGGTCGACCGGGCATGGAAATCACGGTGTCCTGGACCCGCAACGGTCAGCCGCACCAGGTGGCCATCATCCCCAACACGGCCCAGGATCTGGACCGGGAGACCGGGGATATCATCGATATCGGCCAGATCGGTATCACCCAGCAGGATCACGTGAAACGAAGTCCGGTGGGGTTTATCTCTTCAGCCAGCCTGGCCGGAACGCAACTGGTCAACGTCACCTACACCATACTCGTGTTCGTCAAGAAGCTGGTATCGGGCCAGGTGTCCACAGACGCGGTGGGCGGCCCCATAGCCATTGCCAGGATGGCGGGTGACAGCGCCCGCCAGGGAGCGAGCAGTCTCTTCAGTTTCATGGCTTTTCTGAGCATCAACCTCGCCATACTCAACCTGCTTCCGATACCCGCCCTGGACGGCGGTCAGTTGCTCATCCTGGGCGTCGAAAGCGTGATGCGGCGTCCGCTCTCGCTCAGGTATCGGCTGGTGTGGCAGCAAGCGGGCATGGCCCTGCTGCTGGTACTCATGGTGTTCGTGGTATTCAACGATGTTACGCGGATATTCCGGTAACCACTGGAAGACGGATAAGGATATGACTGTGTATAGAAGACATACCGCGAAAAGAAGGACCTGGGGGATCCTGTTGGCCTGTGCGCTGATGACCGGTATCTTTCCCCATGACCAGGCATTTGGCCAGATGAACCGCGCCAGGGCACTGGAATTCTATGCCCAGGGCGGTCTCTACGACGCGCAGAACGATCCGGTCAATGCAATCAAGTCCTATCTCCAGGCCCTTGAGTTCGATCCCACTTCATCTGATATTCTTACCGCCCTGGCCGTGGACTACTACCGCGTGACACAGCGCGACAAGGCGCAGATGTACGCCCGGACGGCGGTGGACCTTGATTCGACGGCGACGGAAGCCTGGATCGTACTGGGAAAGTGCCACGCCGACCTGGGCAAGTACCTGCCGGCCCGGGCCGCTTTCGAGCGGGTCGTTTCGCTGGAACCGGGAAACATCGAAGCCCATATCGCCCTGTCGCAACTGGCGGGTAGATTGGACGACCAGGCAGCCGCCCTTCGAGAGCTGGAAACGGTGAGCCGCCTGGCGCCGCGCAACGCCGAGTTTCATTTCAAACTGGCCGACGCCTATAAAAAAAGAGGGTTCTACGACAAGGCGGTGATCGAGCTGCAGAAGGTGCTCGACGACTACCCAGATTCTATTCCCGCGCGGGTAGGGCTGACGGAGATCTACGAAGAAAGACGGCAATGGGACAAGGCCGCGACCATGTACCGCGAAATCATCGCCCTGGGACCCGACCGGGAAGCGGCCCTGCGGCACCGGCTCGCGCGGATCATGATGTTTCTCGGCAGGCCCGACGAAGCGGTCGACGAATACCTTCTGCTGCTGGAGAACAATCGAACTTCCCCGGCATTGTGGGCGGAGCTGAGCGAAGCTTACCAGAACAGCGGCCGGCCGGAGCAGGCGCTGGAGACCCTGCACGAGGGCCTGAGCGCGCACCCGAATGCGGCGGAACTCCACGGTACCCTTGGACAAGTGTTACTCAACCAGGAAAAGCCGGTAGACGCCGTTGCATCGTTGATGAAGGCGATCTCTCTGGACAAAGGGGATGTGAAACACTGGATCAATCTCGGCCTGGCCTACCGTGGTACCGGCGATTTTGAACAAGCCGTGAATACATTGAAAGAAAGCCTGGGCGCCGTGGGGGACAATCCGGATGTCTACATGCATATGGGATTCGTTTACCAGGACGCCGGCGCCTATCCCCAGGCCGTCGCCGCCTTCAGGTCGGCCATCGGCGTGGATTCCGGACATGCCAGGAGCTGGATTTCGCTGGGGTACACCCTCATGGAACAGGGCCGGTTGCACGAGGGAATCGCGGCATTGAAGGAAGGCGTGGAATCGCTGCCGGAAGACGTCACCCTCCGCCTGAACCTGGCGAGCGTCTACCTGGAAAACGAGATGTACAACGAGGCCATCGATCAGTCCCAGAAAAGCATCGGAACGAACAGCCACGATCCCCGGGGCTGGATCAGCCTGAGCATGGCCTTTCTCCGGCAGGAAAAATTCGAACAGGCAGAGCGCGTGCTCGGCCAGGCGCTTTCGATCCTTCCCGATATCCCCGAACTTTACCTCTACCTGGGCGTCAGTTTCATGTCCCGCGAGGAATTCGAGGAGGCCGGCACGCATTTTCGCAAGGTGGTGGACCTCAACCCGGAAGACGGAAGAGGTTGGGTGAATCTCGGCCTGGTCCACCTTCGCCAGGAGGATTTTGAAGGCGGTATCAAGGTCCTTCGGGACGGCCTGGAAATCGATCCCGAGAACCCCGAACTGTGGTTTTACCTCGGCTACGCCCACACGGAACAGGAGAAGTACGAGGAAGCCATCGAGATAACGGAACAGGCGATCGAGCGGTTTCAGGCCCACCATCGCCTCCATTTCCTGCTTGCGCAGAACTACGACCAGTCGGGCCAGTTCGAGAAAGCGGTGGCCACCTTCGAGACCGCCCTGGAAATCGATCCAGACGACATCTACACGTTGAACTACCTGGGTTACTTACTCGCCGACCGGGGCCTGCGCCTGAACGAAGCCAAGGTGATGATAGAAAAAGCGCTGGAGCAAAGCCGGAAAACGGCGCCTTTCTGGATAGCCTTGGATGGGTGTATTTCAGGCTGGGCGACTACCGCAAAGCGCGGGTATATGTCGAAAAGGCTCTTCAGTACGAAGACGAAAGCGCCACCTTGTACGATCACCTCGGGGATATCTACAGCCGGCTCGGCATGCACAAGAGCGCCGTCCGCTACTGGGAACGCGCCCTCGAGATGGAAGACGTGAAACCCGAGGAATCCGAAGAGATTCTTCAGAAATTGCAAGATGCCAGGTAAAACGACCGGTTCGTCCCGTTCGGGCCGGCCCTGGATACTCGCCTTCGTCGGTCTCCTGCTTATAACCTGCCGGCCTCCTTCCTCGTCCCCGCCTTCCCTACCGGTTGAAATCCTGTTGCGGGAGATTGATTCGGCATCGGCGCGTCTGCGGGATTTCAGGGGCAGTGCAAGCGTCGAAACTTCCTTCGACGGACGCCGGGGCCGCGCATCGCTGCGGATACGGTACCTGAACCCGGGACGATACCGCATCGACGTGCACGGCACCCTGTTCCAGATTCTTGCCGTCCTCCTCATCCATGACCGCCAGGTACGGCTCTACATACCCCGGGAAAACACCGTTTTCGAAGGAACACTCGACGCGCGCGATGCCCGCATACCCGGACTGGATCTGTCACTGGAGGACGTCCGCAACGCCGTAACCGGGGTCATAGAGCCCGGCAGATACCCAGGGCTTCCCGTCGTCGAATACCTCTACGGCCGCGGTTCGGCGGCCGTCACCCTGGAAGACGGCGCCTTCATAAGAACGTTGTGGATCAATACCGGCAAAATGGCGGTCATTCGGGAGGCTTCGGAATCCCGGACGGGCCTGGAATCCGTGGTTCGCACGTTCGGACGCTACCGGAAAATCAACGGGATCTGGAGACCGGGTTTCGTCCGCATTGCCCGAGACGGCGCCGTGGCGGGAATGATCGAATTGACGTACAAGACACAGTCGGTCAACCGCGGCCTGAGGCCGGCGGACATCGACGTGCGGTTGCCGGAAACGATCATCCGACGCCCCCTGGCGGACGCGGCGCCGGTCTTCGAGACCATGGACGAAACCCCGGTTCCGTAACACGCCACAGGCGGGTTTTCGACCGGTCGTGCGGGTGATTTGCCGCGGCGGGCTACAGGGCGAAGACCCCTCCCGGCGCCCTGCCGGACCTGCGCCGGATCTCCGACAAAACCCTTGACAGCAAGCCGGCGCGGAATCTATATTGCGTGCTCCATTCGGAGGTGATGGTGGGCATAGCTCAGTTGGTTAGAGCGCTAGACTGTGGCTCTGGAGGTCGCGGGTTCGAATCCCGTTGCCCACCCTGTACACGGGGAGGTTTTCGCTCCCGACTTGATAGTAACAAAGACGCCCGAATAGGTCTGCCGATGAAGCGGGCGATGGAGAACGACCGAATCCAATGGTAAACGCGACAGACCTGCGCACCGGAATGACGATACGAATCGATGGATCCATCTATCTCATCACGGGATGCGAGCATATCAAGCCCGGCAAGGGAACCGCTTTCTCGCGGACCCGCCTGAAACACATCCACACCGGGTCCGTGCTTGATAAGACGTACAAGGCCTCGGACAAGCTGGAAGACGTGCGTGTAGAACGCCGCAAGGCCCAGTACCAGTACACCGACGGCGACTTGTACTACATGATGGACATGGAAACCTACGAACAGGTACCGGTCGGCGCGGCGATCATCGGCGACAACAAGGACTACATCAAGGACAGCATGACGCTCGAACTACTCACCGCGGACCAGGGCGTCGTCGGCATGGAGATGCCCAATTTCATCGAGCTGGAAGTGACGCAGACCGACCCGGGAATCCGCGGGGATACCGCGACAGGAGGCACCAAGCCGGCCACGCTTGAAAGCGGCGCCGTGGTGCAGGTCCCGCTGTTCGTCATAACCGGCGACGTGCTTCGTATCGATACGAGGTCCCGCGAATACGTAGAGCGGGTTTAGCCGCTTTTCCGAGGAGCCTATCATGGGAATCGATGAGGTTCTCAAGCTGATCGAATCGCTGCGGGATACAGATATACAGGAAGTCGAGGTGGCTGATGGCGACCGGAAGATCCGGATCGTCCGCATGACGCCCTGCACGACCGCGACCTCCGCTCCGGCGCCCGTGGTAAATCCCCTCGCGGCGGCCCAAACGCCGCCCGCGGAGAGCGTGTCGCCGGACAACAGCCGGGCAACCCCTGCCGACAACAACTATGTCGAGGTGACCTCGCCCATGGTGGGCACGTTCTACCGGTCGCCCGAACCCGACGCCGAGCCCTTCGTGACCGAGCAGGACCAGATCAGCACCGGACAGCAACTGTGCATCATCGAAGCCATGAAGCTGATGAACCCCATCCAGTCCGAATTGAACGGGCGCGTGATGGCCATCCTGGTGGAAGACGCCCAGCCAGTCGAGTACGGCCAACCGTTGTTTCTGATCGAACCGGCATAGGCATCGATGTTTCAGAAGATACTCATCGCCAACCGCGGCGAGATCGCCCTGCGTATCATCCGCTCGTGCAAAGAGTTGAACATCGCGACGGTGGCCGTCCATTCCGAATCGGACCAGGACTCCCTCCACGTCCGCTTCGCCGACGAGGCGGTCTGCATCGGCAGCAATTCACCTAACGACAGCTATCTGAACATACCCCGCATCATCAGCGCGGCGGAGATCATGAACGCCGACGCCGTGCATCCCGGCTACGGTTTCCTATCCGAGAGCCCCCACTTCGCGGAAGTCTGCGAATCCTGCGACATCACCTTCATCGGACCGCCATCCAGGGCCATCCGGCTCATGGGTGACAAAGCCGAAGCGCGAAAAACGGTGGCGGCGGCCGACGTACCCACCATTCCGGGCACGGAAGACACCGTGGCCGACGAGGACGAGGCGGTCGCGGCTTCCCATGGAATCGGATTTCCCCTGGTGATCAAGGCATCTGCAGGCGGCGGAGGCCGGGGTATCCGCATCGTCCGCAGCGCCGACGAGTTGCGTGACGCCTTCCGGCTGGCCTCCCGAGAGGCCCAGAACGCCTTCAACAACCCCGCGCTGTACCTGGAAAGGTACATCGAAAAGGCCAGGCATATCGAGGTGCAGATCCTCGGTGACCAGCACGGCCGGGTCGTCCACCTGGGCGAACGGGACTGTTCGATCCAGCGGCGGAGACAGAAGCTCATCGAGGAGTCGCCATCCCCTTTCGTCGACGACGAACTGAGGATGCGGTTGGGCGAGGCCGCCCTGCGTGCCGCCAGGTCCATCGCCTACGAAAACGTGGGCACCGTCGAGTTCCTGGTGACGGAGGACCGGCAATTCTACTTCATGGAAATGAACACCCGCATCCAGGTGGAACACCCCGTGACGGAAATGGTCGTTTCACTGGACCTCGTCAAGGAACAGATCCGCGTCGCCTCGGGCGATCCCCTGGGATTCACGCAGGAGGAGGTCCACCTGTGTGGACACGCCATCGAATGCCGGATAAACGCCGAGGACCCTGACCGGAACTTCATGCCGTCCACGGGCGAGATCACCAGTTTTCACATGCCGGGCGGATACGGGGTGCGCGTGGACAGCCACGTGTACGCCCAGTACGTGGTCACGCCGTACTACGATTCCATGCTGGCGAAACTGATCGTCTGGGGAAAGGACCGGGATGAAGCGCTGACGCGCGCCCAACGGGCCCTGGACGAGTTCATTGTCGAAGGCATTAAAACGACGATTCCGTTCCACCAGTTCATGTTGAAACACCCGACTTTCCGTTCCGGGAAGGCGGACACGGACTTCGTTGAATCGATGACCCCTGCAAGTTGAGGATATGACCGGTTTGCGGCGGCCCGTGAAGAGCCGAAGCGCCGGAGAAAGGACCGCATGAACACGCCCGGGGATCTACGCTATTCATCCGAACACGAATGGGTGCGCCTGGAAGGAGACATCGCCACCGTCGGCATCACGGATTTCGCCCAGTCCGAACTCGGCGACATCGTATTTGTTGAATTGCCATCGGAAGACGACAGTGTGGGTGAGATGGGCGTCTTCGGCGCGGTGGAAGCCGTGAAGACCGTGTCGGACCTCTACAGTCCGCTGGGCGGTACTGTGGTGGAAGTGAACGACGACCTGGAAGACAACCCGGAAGCGGTCAACCAGGATCCGTACGGAGACGGTTGGATGATCAAGCTTAAGGTCGACAACGCAGGCGCCTTCACCAGCCTGATGACCGCCGCGGACTACCGTTCCTTCACCGGCGCCTGAGGCGGATGCTCACCCGATCTTGAGGCGGCCGCATTCGCGGAGATTCCATGACGTACATACCCAATACCGATGCCGACCGGCGGGCGATGATGTCCGCCATCGGCATCGAGTCGGTCGAAGAACTGTTGACCGTCATCCCGCGGGAGGTCCGGCAGGAAAAACCGCTGAACCTGCCTCCCGCCCTGTCGGAACTCGAACTCCACGATACGATGGGCGAGATTGCCGCCCGGAACGGCTCGGCCGACCGGCTGGCGTCCTTCGTGGGCGGCGGCATGTACGATCACTTCGTTCCGAGCGCTATCGCCCACCTGGCCGGCCGTTCGGAATTCCTGACATCCTATACCCCCTACCAGCCGGAAGTCAGCCAGGGCACGCTCCAGGGCATCTACGAATTCCAAACGATGATCTGCGAACTGACGGGGCTGGACGTGGCCAACGCTTCCATGTACGACGGCGCCTCGGCGACGGCGGAGGCGGCAATGCTTGCCCGGTCGGCGACGCGGCGTAACCGCGTGCTCCTGGCGGGCAGCCTGCATCCCCATTACGTCGATACGGTCTATACCTACGCCCACGGCCCCGGCATCAAGGTGGAAACGCTGCCGTGTCCCGAAGGTACCCTGGATCCTGAACAGCTGGGATCCGCCATTACGGACGACACGGCCTGCGTCATTGTTCAGCATCCCAATTTCTTCGGCTGCCTGGAGTCCATGCGGAACCTGGAACGCGTCGTGCATGGAGCGGGCGCCCTCCTCGTCATGGCCGTGGACCCGATTTCTCTCGGCGTCATCGAATCACCGGGCGCCTACGGCGCGGACATCGCGGTAGGCGAGGGGCAGTCCCTGGGGAACCAGGTGAGCTTCGGCGGTCCGGCCCTGGGCTTCTTCGCGGCCCGGGAATGTTTCGTCCGGCGCATGCCCGGCCGCATCGCGGGACAGACCGTCGACCAGGAAGACCGGCGGGGTTTCGTCCTGACGCTGCAGGCCCGCGAGCAGCACATCCGACGGGACAAGGCGACGTCGAACATATGCACCAGCCAGCAGCTCAACGCCCTTATGGCCACGATCTACCTGTCGCTGATCGGAAAACAGGGGTTGAAGCAGGTGGCGGAACTGTGTCTGCACAAGAGCCACTACGCGGCGGAACAGATCGCGGGACTCCCGGGCTACGAACTGGCGTTTGACAGGCCATTTTTCAAGGAATTCGTGGTACGGACGCCGGCATGCCCCGGTGAAATCGTCACCCGACTCGCCGAAGAACAGTTGCTGGCTGGAATCGACCTGCGTCGCTTTCCATCGCTGAACCAGGAGAACGGTCTGCTGATCGCGGTGACGGAGCGCCGGACGCGTGCCCATATCGACCGACTGGTCGAAGCCCTCGGCCGATTCAGCTGAACCCGGAAAGGAACTCTCTTGTTGGAACCGCTCATTTTTGAACTGAGTTCTCCCGGAAGAAGGGGCGTGTCCCTGCCCGCGCCCGACGTGCCAGGCAAGCCGCTTTCGTCATATCTGCCCGAAGCGGACATCCGAAGCGCGCCGCCCGAATTGCCCGAGGTCAGCGAGGTCGACGTCGTCCGGCACTATACCCGGCTGTCCACGCTGAACTACCACCCGGACCGGGCCATGTATCCCCTGGGCTCATGCACCATCAAGCACAACCCGAAGGTTAACGAGGACATGGCGGCCCTGCCGGGTTTTTCGCGACTGCATCCGATGCAACAGGATGAGACCTGCCAGGGCAGCCTGCAACTCCTGTATGAAATATCGAACGATCTCGCGGAAATCGCGGGGATGGACGGGGTCACGCTGCAGCCCGCGGCGGGCGCCCACGGCGAACTGACCGGCCTGATGATCATACGCGCCTACCACGAGAGGCGGGGGTACGCCCGGCGCAAGGTCATCATTCCCGACTCGGCCCATGGTACCAACCCGGCCAGCGTCACCCTGGTGGGCTACGACACCGTGCAGATACCGACCAATGCCCACGGCCTTGTGGATACCGGAATGCTGGCGGACCTGATCGACGAGGAAACGGCCGCCTTCATGCTGACCAATCCCAACACCCTGGGCCTGTTCGAATCCGAGATCCGATCCATCGCGGACATCGTCCACGACGCAGGCGCCCTGCTCTACATGGACGGCGCCAATATGAACGCCATCCTCGGTATTACCCGGCCCGGCGACATGGGGTTCGACGTCGTTCATTTCAACCTGCACAAGACCTTCTCCACGCCCCACGGGGGCGGTGGACCGGGCGCGGGTCCGGTGGGCGTAAGACGGGACCTGGTCGATTTCCTGCCGACGCCCCTGCCGGTGAAGGACGGCGACGTATACCGGTTCGACTACGACCGGCCGAAATCCGTCGGCCGCGTGCGCAGTTTCGGAGGCAGCTTCGGCATGATGGTCCGGGCCTATGCGTACATCCGGACCAACGGTCCCGACGGTCTGCGCCAGGTGAGCGAGAACGCCATCCTGAACGCCAACTACATCATGCGGCGCCTGGAGAACCACTATCCCCGCACCCTCCTGGTCCACGGCGCACAAAATGAGACGCCCATTCCCGCCGAAGTGCCCTGCCAGCACGAATTCGTCGCCTCCGGCACCCGGTACCGCAAGCACGGTGTCAGGATGCTTGACATCGCCAAGCGGCTCCTCGACTACGGATTCTACGCGCCGACGATCTACTTCCCGCTCATCGTCCCGGAGGCCGCCATGGTCGAACCCACGGAAACCGAGAGCCTGGAATCCATAGACCGGTTCATCGACGCCATGATCGCCATCGCCGAGGAGGCTGAAAACGATCCGGAACTGGTCCGCAACGCCCCTCACACCACGCCGGTGAGCCGCCTCGACGAGGCCCGCGCCGCCCATCCGAAGACCCTGAACCTGCGGTACCGGAAAGCGGAAACGGAATAGGGTACGACCCGCGTCCTGATATCAGCCGCACTTCCAATCTTGTAGTGATCCCCATGGCAACCCGGCGAGGCCGTCATACGTACCTGGCCGAAAACAGCGAATCAGGCCTGCATCATCCGGTTATAGGCCGCTTTCGCCGCGACGGAAATTTCCACCGGGTCGCGCTCCCAGTACGCCTCCCTGAAGATCTCGACCGACATCGGCCCCGCATATCCCTTCTCCCTGAGCACGTCCAGCATTTCCTCCAGGGGAATCACCCCTTCGCCCATGTACACGCGGTGCTGATCGGTCAACTTATCCAATGGGAGGTCCTCACAGTCGTTGACGTGGACGATGAGCAGCAATTCGGTGGGTATGGCCCGTATTTCGTCGAGCGCAACGCCCGACTTGTAGTAGTGGAACGTATCCATCATCAGTCCCAGGCTGCCGTGACCGGCCCGTTCAATCACCGCCAGGGCCTCTCGAGGTCCCGGGATGAAGGGATGCCGCCCGAGGGGTTCGATGGCGATCTTCACGCCGTGGGCCGCAGTCCGTTCGGCGTATGCGCGGGCCGCGGCGGCCATGGTATCGTAGGCTTCGTCATTATCCATGCCATCCGGAGGCGCGTCGGCACAGACAAGAAGGGTCGGACATTCGATCGTCGCCGACACCTCCGCCGCTCGTTCAATGGTACGCAGTTGCTCCCGGTTATCAGAGAATCCAACGAGCGCGTAAGGACAGAGCGAGGCCGCACGCAACCCGTGTGAATCCAGTAGCGCCTTCAGCTCAGCGGCATCGTGGTTCTCCAGGTACATATCAAGCTTGCGGGACCAGATTTCCACGGCGTCGAATCCCGCTTTCACCGCCGCTTCAAGGTCTTGCTCCAGGGTATAGGGCATCGTCGTCGCGCCGTTGATACATGAATACATGGCCGTTCGCTCCTTATTTGTTCGGGAAGTTCTTCTGTTGCGAGTGGTTCTACTGTTTCAGGTGACCGCGATGAGCAGACCAAGCGGGCCGCGGGATTAGCGATCGTTCGTTTTAGACAAACGCGTACATGGCATTAGTACCAAGATTCGGGCGAATGTCAACTGATCCGTACTCACATTTATCGATCATTTTTGCTTGACCTTCCGCTTCCTTCCCGTATCATTGTTTTGTAAGATCTTTGGTCTTGAGGGCGGGTCTTATGACTCGCCCTTTTGTTGTTTATGGACCCGGTTCCTGGTCTTCATCTCAGTGCTGCAACGACCATCCGGGCATCAGGCAAGGAGCTTGAAGAGTCATATGGCCGTTCGCATTCTCGTGGGCGCAGCTTGGGGGGACGAAGGCAAGGGCAAGATCGTCGATTTCCTGAGTAAACAGGCTGACATCGTCGTACGTTTCCAGGGCGGCGCCAATGCCGGGCATACCGTCCAGGTGGGAGACCAGGAGTACATCCTGCACCTCATTCCAGTCGGCATCATCCGGCCGGAGAAGGCCTGCGTCATCGGCAACGGCACGGTGATCGATCCGGAAGCACTGATGGAAGAGATCGAGATGCTGAAGTCTCACGGCATCGACGTGGAGGGACGCCTGTTCATCAGCCACAATGCCCATCTCATCATGCCCTACCACAAATTGATCGATCGGGTCGGAGAGGAACAAAGGCAGGAGGAAGAGCGCATCGGCACCACTGGAAGAGGCATTGGTCCGGCCTATGCGGACAAGGCCGCCCGCAAGGGCATACGAATCGTCGACCTGCACGACCACGACGTGCTTAGGGAGAAGCTGCAGCGCAACATCGAAGACGCGAACCAGCTCCTCGACGCCATCTACCAGGCCGAGATGCTCGACGCGGACGGGATCATCGAGGATTACCTGGCCTTCGCCAGGCAGATCGGTCCATACGTAATAAATACCTCGGAATACCTCAACAAAGCCATCGACGCTGGCAAGGAGATCCTCTTCGAGGGCAGCCAGGGTACGTTGCTTGACGTGGATCACGGGACCTACCCCTACGTCACGTCGTCCAACACGACCACGGGCGCCGCCTGCATCGGCGCCGGTGTCGGCCCGACCCGCATCGACGAAGTCATCGGCGTGGCCAAGGCGTACACCACCCGCGTCGGAAACGGACCCTTCCCCACCGAGTTTCCCTCCAGGTGGGGCGACGAGTTCCGGCGCATGGCGGGCGAATACGGCGCCACGACCGGCCGCCCGCGGCGTTGCGGCTGGTTCGACGCCATGGTCGTTCGTTACGCGGTCATGGTGAACGGCATCGACCGGCTGGCGATAGCCCGGCTCGACACCCTGGACAGCCTCCAGGCGTTGCGGCTTTGCGTGGGATACCGGCTAAACGGCGAGGTGGTGCGCCATCTGCCCAATGACGCGAAGGTCCTCGGCCGATGCGAGCCAGTCTACGAGGAGATGGACGGCTGGAACCAGCCCACCGGGCATATCCGCACCTGGGAAGGTCTGCCCAGGGAAGCCAGGGCGTATGTCGAGCGTATCTCGAAACTGGTGAACTCCAGGGTGAACCTCGTTTCCGTCGGATCACACCGTGACGCGACCATTTTCCTGTAGGGATGATCGTCTCTTCAGGCGTTTTTTTATGGCGCGGAATGATACTCCCAGGACAACCCCATCCAAACCGGAAACTTGTTGACGTCCGGGCCGTTTTCGCTTATTTTGCTGAGCCTGCGCGGGCGCGTAGCTCAGTTGGCAGAGCAACAGACTTTTAATCTGTGGGTCGAAGGTTCGATTCCTTCCGCGCTCATGGAATGCACCGCTAGCTCAATTGGCAGAGCAACTGACTCTTAATCAGTAGGTTCGGGGTTCGATTCCCTGGCGGTGTATTTTCGACCAACACAAAATCGGTATCTATGTAACTCTTACGTAGAACCGCACTTAGAATCCTCACCCTTTCTACTTTCCGACCACTTTATCAACAATAAACAGCTCCTATTTACCACCTCCCTTCCGGTCTGGTGCCCTATTGGTGCCCGGTAAAACGCCTTCCGGAGAACCGTCACCGACCTTCGTTGTCGCCCCGTCCGCAATCGCACCTTCGTAGTCTAACAGGTCCGCGTACGACCTGTAGGCTAACGGTTTCGCATGATCGTAGATCGCGGTCGTCGTTGAGGAAGAATGGCCGAGTAGCACGCTGACGATATCCCTCGGCACCCCTTTCTCACGAAGGCGCGTAGCGTACGAATGCCTCAATGAATGAAGTGAGTAATGGTCAGGCAGCTGAAGGCGCCTGATCTCTCTCTTGAACCTGTGGGTTACCGAATCCGCATTCCATGGCCGGCCCGGGGTATTCTCGGACTCGAAGATGTAGCCATTCGGCAGGTCCGTACATTCAATGCACCGCCGCAGGGCCTGATTCACCGGAATGAGGAACACCTTGCCAGTTTTCTCCGCATTCACCTTAATCGTCCAGTTCACCCTGTCGATATCATCCGGATTCCGTAGAGACAGTATCTCTTTCCGTCTGCACCCCGTATACAGAACGAACCGTACGAACAGGCCAAAGCTGGAGTCGCCCAGGCCGTTTAGAAGTCGGCGGACGTCGTCAAAGGACATGTCCACCCTCTTCGAGGTCGCCTTTGGCATCTCTACATTGCTGAAGGGGCTTCGCTCGAGGTACGACCATTTTACCGCCCGGTTGAAAGCCGCGCGCAGCATGCGCTGGTAGATGCCGATCGTTGTGCTGGACAACTTCCCCGCGATCTTTCGCTTCCACCTTCGAACGTCATCCTCCGTTATAGACTTCAGGCTCCGGTTGCCCAGTACCGTGAAAAGCGAGTCGAATGCGTTTCGCGTCAGGTTGATCGATGACGTGGAGTACTCGAGGTCGAATTCGCATCGTTCCAGGTATTCGGCACGATACTCGTTCAATTTGAAGGCTCCTGAATGATTGTGGATTCCAAGCAATTCCTGGACCGTAAACCTACCGACTCTGCCTCTTTGGCCCAGTTTCGCCAGTGCGAGCTGCTTTTTGATTTCAGCCAGCCAAAGCTCGCCTATGTTCCGATCGGCGCTGTCCGTGCTTACCCGGTATCGCTGTCCATCTACGTCGTAGTAATCCACGAAGTATTTGCCGTTACGGTCCATTCGCTTTCGTAACTTCGCCATCCAGCAGAGCCCTCTTCTTCTCTTCCATTTCTTCCTGAACGGTCTGTACCCGCCCCTTTCTCATCCAGTCATCGATTTCTCGAATGTCGAAACACACCTTACTGGAACTCGGCACCTTGATGTAGGGGATCCTGCGATTGCTGATGTACTTATTGATAGTATCTACAGCTATTCCTAAATACTCGGACAGTTGTGACTTGTCGAGCCACCTTACCGGGATCTCCGGATCCGGTTTTGCAGAGTCGGTTTTCTTCATCTAAAGCTCCCTTTTATGCGGCGTTTTACTGCGCTGCTGCCGGATCTGCTCAGATAGCGCTCGTATGCGCTTTTCATGGCTTTCAATCGCCTTGCTGTCACCAAGGTTTCTGGCGAGTTTCAGCTGACGCTGCACAGCCTCGAGCGACAGGAAAAGCATCTTTTCCGATTCCGGAATACTCATTGCAGACACCTGATTTAGAAGGGGAATTACTTAACATTTGTATAGTATATGGCTGCGAGACGCCAGTCAACAGAAAAACCTGGGGCCATACGCGATTGACAGAATGTTCCAGTGGGGATATAATGAGAATACCTCTGTCGTACAAATGGCCGGTACTAACAGCCTTCTCAGGGGTGTTGTTCGGGTCTGATGTGCGCAGATGGCGCCTGGGGCGGGTGATGTGCAGTCACCCGCCCCTTTCTTCCCCTATGTTCCCTTCTGCCGTCCTGTTTTGCCCCGCTTTTTGCGTGGCCTGGTGATCACGAAATCTTCGGCTCGGCTTACGCTGTTCATGTAGTGTTGGAGTCAAAGTCTATGGTCGTCTGTTCTTCAACAGGAAGGTGTTTGAGGACCTTAATGACCTCTCTTTCTGTCTTTAACCTACCATCTTCCAGCGATTGAATTGTTTTCAGTTTCACATGCAGCACGTCCTTGGCCTTGAATCGTTCAACACCATGCGAGACATTTTCCACAAACCGTTTGTCTGTTATTTCGACGAAGAACGGAGTATCATCTTCGCCAGTAGAGACACGCCACTTCTCACCGGGTTTGAATGAGAAACTTGCAATCGCTACATACAGTGTCTGTGTCATTTCGTTGTGGTCAGGGTCTCCGTCCAATTCAACTTCGTAGTACTCAATCTCACCTTTAGTGACTGTTTGAACGTCATCGTTTTGCTTGAAATCCACACGCTCCATTCGGTCCCCAGACAACGGTGTAAGTACAGATCGCATGGTTTGTCTTGTATGTGGATCCGTGTACATTTGATACGTTTCGTTTAAAACTATTATGTTGCTGTTTGTGCCATTGACAGAAAGGTGTGTATTGTTCCCTTCTATGTATGTCTCTTTGGGCAACTTGCCTTTTAAGGCCCGGTAGAGTTGAATCAATCCCAAGACATTCAAACCGCTCATCCCAATGAGCAGTTGTATGACACCTACTGGATTTTGTCTAAACAGTGAACCGACCTGCTCTCCCAATATCTGATACGCCACTTCAAATGACCCAGACCTCGGGCCTTTTATGAGCAGTTCCCCCTTATTTTCAGGTCCATATAGTTTTACACTGGCAATCTCCACGAGACTACCGAGCGCAAGCATGGATTCGCCGAGATCGCGCGCACTCATGGAATGGTCGTCGACAGCCGGACCGTGAAAAGTCACTATAAATTCTTCGTGGTTCTTGGGAGAAGTCATTACCATATCTTTCCCTTAAGACCTCTTCGGTCGACCTGGCCGGCCCTGTTTCTTACGTGACCTGGTAATCACGAAATCTTCTATCCTTGAAATCCGCCCACCACTTGCCTTCTGAATCTTCAACATAGTATCCAGCCTTACATTTGGGCGATTACCTCTCAACAAACGATAGAGTTCCTGAGTGGTCATTCCCGTGCGTTCCGCGAATGCCTTCATGGCTCCGTATCCTTCTGTGCTCTTTATGTGTTCTACGTATTCTTCCAGCGTCATGTATTCGAATTCTATATCCTCTTTGAGGGGTTCTCTCTCCTCCAGGAGATTAAGCAATCGCCTCAAAAAAGTGACCAGTTCTTCAGAGTCACTTATTCTTGCTGCAATCTCGTGTAACTCCTGGTCTGTCATTCCCACGTACCTATGGTTATTACAATCAGATTGTGGTCGTGTCAACTACATAAACGTGATTAAAGCAAATTATATCGGGTTATAATCCGATTTAAACTTGACTTAGTCATGGTTTCGGATTATTATGTTTGTGTTGGCGAAGTAGAAAACGTCCCACCAAACCAGAAAGGAATCGCCTATAGACCATACCCACAAACCACTCCGGGGGCCGCCGCACAGACGCAAGGCCTCCGGCAGGAAAAGGCGAAGCCAGGGCGCCTAAGACCCCTTCGGCCTACCTGGCTTGCCCTGTTTCTTACGTGGCCTGGTAATCACGAAGTCCCCGACACGGCTGACGCGGCCGCCGCTGGCCTTCTCGATCTTCTGCATGGTGTCAAGTCGGAAACTAGTATCGCCTCCCAAAATTCGGCTTAGATCACTAGGTGCTACGCCAATGCGTTCCGCGAAGGCCTTCATTGCTCCTCGCCCCTCGGTTTCCTTTATGTATTGGACGTATTGTTCCAGTGTCATATGTTGGCGGTCGTCAGCTTCCTTTTGTTTTAGGTTTGTTGCCACCAGCGCGATCAATTTACAGAGGGACTGAAGGATTTCTTCGGGCTGGCCTTCATCGCCAAGTTTGCGGGCAATCTCGATCAACTCTGAATCGTCCATCAGCCGTATCCTTATAAGTAACGAGTCATATAAGTCTGGTCAAGATAAATTGTCAGTTTTTAGTTATTATCGTTGACTTGTTTACATTAGTTATATATTATGTGAGTGTTGCTGGTAAAAGTAACGCAGCCTAAAACCACAAAAGGAGTCGCCTATCGAACCAAACGCAGAAGACGCCGGGGGCCGACGCACAGACGCAAGGCCTCCGGCAGGAAAAGGCGAAGCCAGGGCGTCACGGGTCACCACAACCTATAGCCCTGGCTCGCCACCAAGAAGGGCCACCGGACCAGGTGTAGCGTAACCACCTTTAGGTGCCGGCATCCCCCCTTCTTCATTAAAGCGTAACGGAGGTTCAAGGGACAAGAAAAATCGCACTTATCCCTTGAATCCACCACCAGAAGTACTTAACATATGTGTATATATAAATCCCATAAAAATCGAGACAAGGGGAAAACGAATACGAGGTATTCGCAGCTTCTCCGACTGTTGGAGGTATCACCGATGTCCAGAGAGTTGACCACCCAGCACAACGGCAATCTGATGATTCCACTGAGCGACATCGAGCGTATGGGGCAGTACATAGCCGCATCCAGGCTCTACGGCGTCAGGACCCCGGAACAGGCCATAGCAATCATGCTGGTCTCCCAGGCCGAAGGACGGCACCCGGCGCTGGCCGCGAGGGACTACCACATCATCGACGGCACGCCATCGCTCAAGATCGACGCGATGTACACCCGCTTCCAGTCCGCCGGCGGCGCCATCAAATGGGGGAGGTACGATGACGAGGCCGTTTCCGCGACCTTCTCGCACCCCCAGGGCGGCCAGGTGGAGGTTGAATGGACGATCGCGCGCGCCGCACAGGCGGGCCTGGCAAGCAAGATGAACTGGAAGAAGTATCCCCGCCAGATGCTCCGCGCCCGCGTCCTGTCCGAAGGGATCCGCACTGTATGCCCCGGTGTGGCCGTAGGCATATACTCGACTGAGGAGGTTCGGGATTTCGACGACTCGTTCAATGGCTCCTCCCGGGATCCCGGCGCAGAGATCAAACCCGGCCGGCCGCCGGCGAAGATCGCCAAGCCTGATCCCTCCCTCAACGGAGCGCTGCCCCCCGAAGACGAGCCGCTAGTACCCGAAAAGATCCCCGTGCCCGACAAGGCCTCCGCACAGGGCAAGCCATCGCAGGAAGGAGCGTCGGGGGACGCAACCAAAGCGTCGGGGGACGCAACCAAAGCGTCGGGGGACGCCGAAGGCGCGTCAGAGGAACCGTTCTGGTTCGAATCCGAGGAGGGCGAGAGGTTCCGCAAGGGCCTCCTCGCCATGCGCAACAGGCTGCAGAAGACGTGCATCGAGAACCGAAAAGCAAAGAGAGGGGATGAGGACACAGAGGAGGCCCTCGCCGAGATCAAGGAATGGGTCGACGAACGGTACGCCAGGGCATTCATGGCTTTCGAACTGGAGAGCTCGAAGGATCCGCAGCTCAATGCGCACAAGGCAAAGGCGATTTACGCCTACCTGAACAACATCGCTTCCGGATTGGAAGACCGGTTGAAGTCGGCGAAGACGGACGACGGTGGCGAGGCCGCTGCCGAAGATACGGTGACCGAGCCTGTGAACGGTCAGGAGGCTACCTCGTGAATCCGTCCAGTGAACAGGCATGTCGGGGCGAGGCCGCTTCGGTGGAAGCCCCTCCGGACGAATCCCCGCAGCTCGCGAAATGGCGCGCCGAGATTGTCCGCAATCACCCAGGTTTGACGCCCAAGGAGATCGAGGACCTGCTCGGCGCCCGTTGCAAGGCCGAGTACGAACAGTGGCTCTACGAGCAGGAAGAGGCCGAGTACGAGCGTTGGCGAGCAATCCATCAAGATGGTCATGCCATGCATGAGGAGAACGGGCGGGAGGGATGGGAATGAACACTCATTTTCTCCATGACCTTGACGATAATTTGAATATCATCACCGCTTGCGGTATCGTCCTTGACGGGCGCGATTTTATCGTCACCAACACATCCGCACACGTCACCTGTCCCAAATGCATTGATGATCTATTTATCGATGATCCCAATGCAAATAAGGAGCTGCACCATGAATCACAAGAGGACGTTCGATAGCTGGAACTGGAACGATATCTGCCGCCTGGGACTGCAGGACCAGGTGCAGCCGCCCGTAGCGGAGAAAAGGCCAAGACCGAGATTGCTAAGATACTTAAGGAAGCTCTGATCAACCCGACTATACGATCGGGTGGAATGATATGAGTCGATACAGCGGACGTTTCTGATGAAAGCGAAGCCGATTAACGGGTTTAGACGGGGCATTGGGGCTCAGGATGCGGTCCTTTTGAGCCGTTTTGCCCTGTTACGTCCGGTTTGGACGCACCGGTCCCTATGTGGCGACCAGTTCGCGCCGCGCCATATAGAAGTTGGCCAGGGCGAACAGGGTGAAGAGCTGGGCGGTGTTCTTGGCCAAGCCTCGATATCTTACCTTGCGATAGCCCCACAGGTGCTTGATGATCCCAAAGGGATGTTCGACCCTGGCCCTTACGCGATTGCTCTTGCGGTTGAACGACCGGTCCGCGCAGGTAAGGCGCCTGCCGCGTTTTGCTTTGCGGTGCACCCGCCAGGTAACGCCTTCGGACTGGGCCTTTTGCCTTCGCTTGTCGTCCGCATAGGCCTTGTCGCCATAGATGGCCTTCTCCTTTCCATGCAGACAAGCCTCCATCACCTGGGAGTCATGCACCGAGGCGGGGGTGGTCGCCACACTGTGCACCCGCCCCTTGGGATCGCTGCCCACGTGGGCCTTCATGCCGAAGTGAAAGGTGTTGCCCTTCTTCGTGCTGGCCATCTCGGGGTCCCTTTTCCGATCCTTGTTCTTCGTCGACGCCGGCGCATGGATGATCGTGGCGTCCACGATCGTGCCTTCGCTGATCATCATCCCCCGATCGGAAAGGTAGCGCTTCGTATTGCGAAACAATGTTTCGGTCAGGCCGTGCGCCTCCAGAAAGTGTCGGAACTTGCAGATCGTCGTCTCGTCCGGCACGCCGTTCAGATCCACGCCGGCGAAGCGGCGCATCGATTCTACGTCGTAGAGGCTGTCTTCCATCGCCGGGTCGCTAAGACCGTACCATTGCTGCATGAAATAGATCCGCAGCATCACCGAAGCCCCGATGGGACGACGGCCGTTGCCCGCTTTCGGATAATGCTCCAGAACTGGCGCGAGCAGGACCGGCCAGGGCAATACCGCGTCCATCTCGCCCAGAAAGCGTTCCTTGCGCGTCTTTTTCTTCTTCTGATCGTAGGCCATGTCGGAAAAGCTACGCTGTTTCATGGACGGCTACCCCGTTTCAGCTTGTTCGGTGAGACTGCGCTGCAAAATAGTGGACTTGGAACGATTGCATAGTACTTCATTTATAAATGCAATGCCAGAAACTTGATCAGAGGTTCCTTAAAGAGTTTGGTGCATCGGAGGTTGGATTTCTGGAGAATTATGAGAAAGGGACGCTGTCACTTGGCTTCCGATATCATGTACATGACCGTCCAGATGGAGGCATCAGCAAAGGGTTGGGGCACAATGTATTTGAAACAAAACCCTTGGAATCACTACAGGAGAATGGGAAAGGAAGAATACGAGAAGAAGTGGCTAGACCAAGGTTTCATAGCGGTCAATAGCATTTTACGCGATTGGATCAAGGGCCAGATGACCGCTCTTGAGATCGGGGTATTGACCTTTGAGGGTATATTCATGCCGTATATGCTTACCGCAGACGGCACCCCGTTGTTTGAAAAAGCCATGCCCTTGCTGCTAGGAGCGACTGAAAATTCAGAGAGGACAACATGAACGACAACGTACAAACCTTTGACATTGCCGCCCGCGACCGCCTGGCGGAATACCTGACGGCGACCGATTTCGAAGGCAAATACCTGCACCGTATCCCCACCGGCCTGGGCACCGAGGAGGCCGCCTGCTCGATTGCCGCCATCAACCTGGCTATCACGGGGGAACTCACCGACGACATCCCCGAATGCATGTCCGAGGTCATAGGCAACTGGATCATTCGCGTCCAGGACGCTATGCCCGACGAAATGCGCAACAGCGCCGCCTGGCGGTCCCTGCTGCCCGACGCTGCTGGCACCGGCCGAGATCCCGACAGGGAACGGGCGCGGCTGGAACTGAGCATGGCCTGGATGTGGGATACTGTGTTGCCCCTTATACAACCCACAGCGGACAAGCACGGCTTCGGTGAGAAGTGGCGCCGTATGTGCCAGGAGCCTAAGGCAGAACCAGCATTGGTCGCTGCAGGGGCCGCACAGGACGCCGCAGGGGCCGCAGGGATCGCCGCAGGGGCCGCACAGGACGCCGCATGGCAGGCTATGGATCCAGCCGGAATGCTCAGACGGATCATAGAAGCATGAAACAATCCCTCACGGAACGTCACGGGACCAGACGGAAACAGCGCTCTGATTCGCCGCGGCCGCTACCGGACGTTCTATATAGTTGCCAGGACGCGATTTGCGCTACAGAGGTGAGCTATCCAGCAGGAGATCTGCACTGGTGGAACGGGCGATACCGCGGCGGTGATGGCAAGTGGACATCAAATGGACAACCAGGGTGGTACTGCGAATTCTGTCTGGACGAAATAGGCGGGATAGATGATCGCGATATCAACGGTAGTCTGCAGAAGGAGATTGACAGACGGTTGACCCACCGAGATGGGATAAGTCGGACCCCGTGAACGCGTACTACAACGACAACAATCGCCATGTCTGTGCATGGTTGAAGGCGTTGATGGATGAGAACCTCATCATGTGCGGTGACATAGACGATAGGCCGATAGAGGAAGTTCAGCCCTACGATGTTAGAGAATACGTCAGATGTCATTTCTTCGCCGGGATCGGAGGATGGGACCTCGCGTTGCAATTGTGCGGATGGCCTGCAGATGAACCTGTTTGGACCGTCAGTTGTCCCTGCCCACCGTTCAGCACTGCGGCTGGGAAACGCCGTTTTTGTCCGGAATGCGAAAACGAAAACTTTGTATGGCATGTTGGACGTACTGGCTTCGCGGTATGTGCAGACTGCCAGCATGAGTGGTTTGAAGACAGTCGCCACCTATGGCCGGAAGCCTGGAGACTCATCGCCGAGCGGCGGCCTCCAACGATCTTTGGCGAGCAGGTTAGCAGCCAGAGTGGTTACGAATGGTTCACAGGTGTGCGCGCATCGCTGGAAATTGCGGGATATGAGGTTGGGTCCGCGGATATGCCGGGTACTTTCGTCGGGGCGCCTCACATCAGACAACGGCTCTTCTTTGTGGGCAACACCATTGACCGAAAACGAAAACAGACCAACCAAAGGGACTCACTCCTCTCTGAATCCGCAGGTAGTATGGTCGACCCCCACGGCCCGGGATGCGAAGGACACTCCGACGGAAAACGTGCCAGTGAACGGATATCTGGGCAGAGAAGTCTATGGACCGAAACCATCCCGTACCTGTGCTCAGATGGAAAGGAAAGGCCGATTGAACCCGGCATTCTGCCGCTGGCTGATGGGATACCCGAAAGGGTGGGACGCATCCGCGGATACGGCAACAGCATTATACCACAGGTGGCGGCGACATTCATCAAGACGTATATGGAAACGCGGTGAGGTCCATTCCAAAGAGGACGAATCCAAGACGGTGGGATATGGAGATGGCACGCTGCAGGAGGAGATAGCTCGGTGGCCGTAGAAATCCGTGTCGGGGACTGCCGCAATGTGCTGGCGAGTATGGACGATGAATCAGTCCACATTGGCTGAAGTAGAGATGACAGTTGAGCGCATTTCGTAGCGAGCCGAACGGTCTACTTACTATAATGGTTGTTATGTCAACCCACGAGCGGGCCCAGGCAGGCGCCGATCTGGCAGGGACTTGCAGCAGTGGGTCGCCGCAGTCAAGCCGCCGCCCGAAACCACTAAACAAACCGCCTCGAAGCGCACCGATCCGGACTACTAAACACACCTGTGATCCTCGAGGCTCATAGAGCGATTCTAAGCGATTTCAGCCGATCACGCCAGTTAACGCTTGAGTAGGCTGACCGCATCCGTTAACATTGGTTGACGAAGAAGAAACGTCGGAGGGTGCAATGCAACAGAAGATCGCATTCGATGATTTGTTGTTCACCGCACGCCCCATATCTCCGTTCCAGGAGATGGGCGCATATGAATACCTGTGGCGCGATCCGAAAACGACGTTCAAATCACTGTACAGTCAGTTTGCCGATGACCATGTCCCGTCTGACTTTGTCGACAAGGACGTGGCGCATGAGTATGCCAATTACGTAAAAAAGCGGTTTGAGGAAGCCGGGATCAATGGATTTGGCGTCCGCGTACACGGTGCCGGCGAATATCCCTTGAAATTGAGAGATGCAGCGCATCCCATCGCGCTACTCTATTACCAGGGCTGGTGGGACTTGGTAGCCTCGCCATCGGTCGCCGTTGTAGGTACCAGGAAAGCAACCGACGAAGGTCTCTCTCGAACCCGGCGCCTTGTACGCGAGTTGGTGAAGGACGACTTCACCGTAGTCTCTGGACTTGCTGCCGGAATCGATCGCATTGCCCACGAAACTGCGATTGACGCGGGTGGACGTACGATCGCCGTCATCGGCACTCCTCTTTCGCATACCTATCCTAAAGAAAACAAGGATCTGCAGCGTTTGATCGCGGACGAATTCCTGGTCATCAGCCAAGTTCCATTGAGGCGATATGAAGATCGCGACTACCGGTCCAATCGTCTGTTCTTTCCTGAACGGAACGTCACGATGTCGGCCCTCACAGAAGCAACAATCATCGTCGAGGCGGGAGAATCGTCCGGTACTCTAACTCAAGCTCGAGCTGCTCTACGACAAGAACGCAAGTTATTCATTCTCGACAACTGCTTCCTCAATGGAAAAATAACCTGGCCAGCGAAACTGGCCGAAAAGGGCGCCATTCGAGTTAAGGACTACGATGACATCCGACGAAACCTTCCCGCGGCGCTTCACCATAATTGATGAATGGATGCGCCCTGATCACTTCTATCTTTCCCCCCATGACATATGCTGGTTCATCGGTGAATACACTGCGCGCAAGGGGTTCTCCTATAGCGCCACCAATCAGCTGATCGTCAATCTCAAAAAACCGATGGATCGCAAAATCCGACCTGACGAGTGGGCACACAAGGAAAAGGCGATCCAACTGGTTGCGACATCGTTCAGAAAAGCTCTTGAACCGCAAATACTTGACCAGATGACGTTTGTACCCGTGCCACCGTCGCGCATCAAGGATGACCCTTTATACGATGACCGGTTGATTAGGATGATCCGCGCTATACGACCCGAACCCGCGTTGGATTTACGTGAGCTAATAATCCAGGTGGAAAGTACTGATGCTGTGCATTCACAAGAAGAACGACCGACGCCAGACGAGATCGAAAAACTCTATCAGTTGAATGAATCACTGGTAAATCCAAAGCCCTCCGCAATAGCCATTGTCGATGATTTGATTACTACTGGGGCGCATTACAGGGCGGTTAAATCAGTGCTCACCAAACGATTCCCAAATTCTCTTATCCCAGGATTGTTCATTGCCAGACGTGTGCCCCAATCGGATGATGCGTAGCAAAAAACTAAGAGGTGACCAGCATATGCAGGGAAAGCTTAAAACGTCACGAAGAACTTTCATTTTGGCAGCAAGTCTTCTGGCCGTAATCGTCGGGGGATGTGGCCTCTTAACGAAGTTGCAAAGCAAGTACCAGGGCCCGGTTGTCTACCAGTTTTGGGGCAGAGAGTGGTTAAGAGAAAATTGCCGGTACTTGGGACCAATACGTGCGGTAAGTCTTGATGAACCTGTCAAGAGAGAGGTGCGGCGGTTAACCATCGATATGGCCGGCAATGCATATCTGATAACCTATCTGTCATCTGGTCTCGCGGATGCCGATGTTTACCGTTGTCCACCGGAGTTGCTCGATCCGGATAGTACTCCGTAAGTTGACACAACGATAAACCCAACGTAAAGATGACGTAATGTCTGACAAGAAGAACCTTGACAAGAACTTGGACCCGGATGACATGATTTTGCACGCAAGGTCATTGCGGAGTGTGGCACAAAACCTCGAATCAGCCCAAACTGAGCAAGTGTCAGATGGGTATCTTTTCCAAGGAAAAATGTTAGCTGTCACAATCCTATTGTCACTTGCAACGGAGATAGCTCTCAAAGCATTAAAGTGCAGAGAAAGCAATGGAACCCCTCTCCGCAGCCATGACTTGCTGAAGTTGTTTAAAAATCTAAAAAAAGATACACGTGAGTTGCTGGTAGAGAAAATGCCTGAGAGACGTCACCCAGACTTACCACATCCACATTTTCCACCGATGGAGAAGAGTCTGCGTGATGTTCTGTGCGAACACAGAGATTCATTTGAGCACTATAGGTATCTCTACGAAGATTACTGGGGCCAATTTGAAACATCCGAGGTCCAACAAGCACTTAATGTTATAATCGAAACATATTACAATTGGGAAGGTGAATCTAAATCAACATGAGATTCAGTAGAGTTCACCATGTGCGGTCGCTTACCCCACTGAATGAGCTGGCGACATATTCACACGCTGTTCTCTGCGCTGGAGTTGTCACCTCCGGTCCGCCTTCAAATCACGCCACTGCTTGGTGCCGGCCGACGGCTGGTTCGAATGCGCAAACAAAAAGCCGGCTGACGATTCACATCAACCGGCTTTACTGCTTACGATACGATCCGCGTTAACTGCCGAATCGATACGCAACACCGAAATTGCCGTACTGCCATGAATTCTGGCTTATGTTGTACGAACCGGTTATACCCAAACCTCGCCAGAAGAACATCCCAGCGCCAACCGATCCCAGGAATGCAGTTTCGCTCGCTTCAGCAGTGTCGGCACCAAAACTCAGATGGCCTCTCTTGAGTTCAACACCGAGCGCCCCTTCGAAGAAGAACCGCCTCATTGAATCGTAAACACGGACACCACCTAGGAAAGGTATGCCTTGAGCCTTGAAATCTAGGCCTTGCAACAGGCCGGTACCTTCCACTCCACCGTAATCGTTGTAACCAGCCTTGGCTATAGCATTGATATTTCCCGCATCGTTTAGCGGGACGGCCAGACCGGCAACGACATTGCCGATACCGCCTCCGGTTATTTCTCCGAGATCACCGGCCGTGACGGAGTAATGTACCTGGACTTCGAAATCCACTTGTCCGTAGGTTCTCCCTGTCAGCAATAGCATCAATCCCACGACGAGAATTAAGGTACGCCGCATAAAGTACCTCCTGTGATCGCCTGTAGACGATCTGGGTGCATGTTGGTCCCTATCATGATGGATAGGAACCTAGGATGTGGTTAGAGGTTGGTTTATCGCCCGGCGGTTGGGAGCAACACGCGTCTAATACTGAGATCAGTACAGCATAACACTCGTTCAATCGCCGTAGGCACCTTTGTACGGTCAATAATTCAAGTTGAGGATCATCCGTCAAGTATATAAACGACAAACATTCACATTTTGTAACATCCAAACATGCGCTTCGTTATCCGCCTCAATCCATCTCAAGCACGTTGAGCACACCGCAGTGGGTCTTCCAGCTGCCCCGCGAATGTCGAATCCACAAGCGTACCCATCAGGAGCAGAAGACATTACGGATCGAAGTCGAGATCAAAGGTGAAGATCGGGAGATTCGTCGCCGTCTTGGTGTAAGCCGTCGTAAGTAGTACCCGGTTAAACATGGTCCCGCCGCTCGCCGCGTTGAACAGGCCAGCCTCCTGAAACGTATTACCGACCCCTGTTCCCGACGGCACGGTGTAGGCCAGACTTGCCGTGTCGTCACTGTACGACCGGGACGTTACCGCCCCCCGGAGAATTTCGGTTACGAGTGCGGTTTGGCTTGCGGCCACGGCCGTCGATCCGGTCCCAACTGCGAGGTAAGTAGGTAGAGCAACAGCCCCTCCGCCGAACAGCTGGGCCACAAGTTTCCGGCCGGCTGTCATGATGGTATTATCCGAGACGGACACGATCCGGGCTATGCCGGTCTCGGGATCTATCTCGGAGACGATCAGACGCCCAAGTATTTTTATAGCTTCCCTCATTATGCAGCCGTTCGGACTATCAGACCCCGGGACGGGGCGGTATAGTACCGACTGTTCGAGTTGTATACAGAAAAATGGGGAATGAGTAACGCTCCCTCGGGACACGTGTTGGAAATCGTAAGCGTCACTTTCAAGCGGTTCAGCTCGAAAGAGTGTTGGATCGTGAAATACCCGTGATTACCAAAAACATTGATATCGGTTCCATAGAGGTATCCGCCAACACTGTTGATGGCGTTGACCCCCAAGGACTGATTGAAATCTGCCCCGTTGATCGACGCCCCGCCGCCCCGGGCGAACCACCAGGTGTAGGAGTCGCCACGATCTACGAATCGAGAAATCCACGCGGCTGAGGTTTCGCCAGATGGCGCCGACACCGCCAGAGACCTGCTGGCGGATACCGTGTTGTCACCGGAATCCTTGCGCGCTCCTTCGATGAAGCAGGGGATCTGGCTGGTGACGGAATTTGGGGGATTTGCCGAGTCGGTCACGGTCTGCTGCGCCCAGAAAGCACGGAAAGACGCGTGCCTTATGTCCAGGTCGTTGGTACCAGTAAAATCCGAAGCATCCCAAAACATTTGGCAGGTTACGTTATTCCCGGATATGGAGTCCTGCACCGCACCAAATCCCGTTGTCGTAAAACCGTTTCCAGGGTGCAGAAACGACCCGAAGGTATAGGGTGAGGTCCCGCCTACCGGTGTGAAGTCGATCTCGATAGAGTCATCGAGGTCTCCGGTTCCGTCGTAGTCGAAAACCCGCATTTCCTCCGATGTCAGATTACCGAAACGTAGGGTAGTGTCTTCCTCCTCCGTGAGCGAATCTGAAAAGTTGAAGGATTCTCGGAAGACTGGAATAGGAGTGAAGATCGGTTCGATGCCAGACAGACCACGTACCGAACTCGGTTCTCGAAAGTACTCCCTCCATTCCTCGTCACCCTCGGCCGACGACGCCTTGACAGCCCCGAGAAGGTGAATTCCGTCCTGATCCTGATATTCTACGAAGTCGATAAGGAACGTCCTGGAGATTGCCGGTTCCGTGAGGTCCACCGTAAGGACCTGGCCAGTCGTGAATCCCCGCGTGTAGGTCCTAAACGCGACGTGTTCGGTCTGATCTCCGAATTTACGAAGTTCCACATCCGCGGCTTCCTGGGCCTCGACTTGGGTGACGTCGCCCAGGTGTAACACCTTCTCGTAGACTCCACGATTCGCGATTTCACTTGTATCTTCGGCCGCCGCCAGTACTGGAACCAGTGACCGGAACTTCACTTGGACGCTATCGGTAGAGGACAGGACGTTTCCACTGTAAGAGTGTGTGAGGATATTCGAGAACCGGGTAAACATCCAAGCTGCTTCCGGGTCGGAGTCCGAGACCGATTCGGTGTTACCGTTGACGATCACTTCGGGTGTCTCGTACAGATCCGCGGGCAATTCGAAGGTCCGGGCCGAACCGTCTCCGACGAAGTTATATGTCATATGGTCCGACGGCCGGTAAGACCCCACACCGAAGACCCGGTTCACGTACTCGGTGTCATCTACGTCGTAGAACACGTCACCAACGTGTATGGTGTTGGCGTCCGACAATTCGGCCACGGCGTCCACTTCATCGAGGGCTGCCATCCGGAAACGGCCCTGTTCGTCAACGGACGGAACATACCGGGAGAGGTCTGTCAGTCCCCGGACGAGTTCGTCGGCTTGGATGTAGTTTGCGTTGACGCGACCTAGTACCGGTCCGTCGACTTGGTCCGGATGAAGGATCACGTCTACGACCTCGGAGACGACGTCCGTTATTATCGTTTTGAGGGTGACGTTCTGCCAGGACTGGGCGATTTTCACTCGTCGGAAGTTCCGGAACAGGTCCTCCGCCAGACACTTGTATAAAACCCTTCCCGATCTCTCTGTCACCTGGTCGACAATGATCGCGACACCGGTGAAAATCAGGTCTCCCGAATGATACCCTTTTACCGTGTCGCCACGTCGGGGAATTGTCTGTCCGGGCACGTGTCGGACGGTAAATTTGAACTCGGTCGCGGCCCGGAACTTGTCGGTCATTTTCATGGTCCCTTTTAGGACCCGTACTATATCTCCCTCGATTGTTATTCCCGTCGAGGGTATGTGTCTGATTCTACCCTCGGCGATGGCGATGCCCGAAGCGACTTCGCCTCGAACGCGGTGGGTCGTATGTGAACTCATGCCATACCACTTAACTTCCTGCGATTAGGAGACCGGAATTTCGAATCGAAAGTCGTTGTCCTGTGCAGACACGGAGTCGCCCGAGGCGATGGCCTGGACTAGTGCGGGGTTGATCGTGTAATATAAGAGAAGGGTCCCGCCTGTCGAAGCCGTCCACAGGGCCAACGTATCAGGCGTACCCCACGATGCGGCCGCAGCGTTGAAGTCGAACGCCTCACAACGACATTCGACTCCGTCCTGGGCCCAGTCAGACAGGGTCCGGGACTTCCGGGAATATCCGGCGCCCGTGACTTCGTTTGAAGATGTAGGTTCCCCGCCATCCGCGTCGTGGAGAGCCAGATACAATGTTCCGTTGACCAATCCAGTGTCGAAACACCGCTGAACTCCAGCTCTTTTGAAAGGCATTAGTAACCCCCTCTTTTCAAATCATCGGTAATTTGCTTGCCTATTTCGTCGGTTCCGACCGGCCCGTAATAGTTGTTTGTTTGGATGATCGTCGGGGCGGACGCTCCCAAGGCGGCTATTTTGTCTTCGTCGACACCCATCGCGGCCAACTGATCACCGGTCAGTACGGGTGGAGGAACGAAAAACCCACCCTTCCCGCCGCTCTTGATGAACTCGGCTGTATCCTTGAGGTTGATCCCGCTGGATGTTTCGCCCGTGTCACCGGACCCGCCGAGAAAGGCGCGCAGCGTTTTCGTTACGCCCCACCCTAAGGCCCCTACGGCAGCGGCGCCTACGGCCACGCCGGCGATGGGAAGTGCCGCTCCTGCAAGCGCAGACCCAACCCCCGACAGTTTCCCGCCGATCCCGGCAAGGCCCGGAACCTTGCTAGCCAGACCGGAGATTTTGCTCCCGAGATTCAAGACGTTGTCGAACACTCCTTTTACCTGCCCTGCCCATCCGCTGATAGAATCGAACCAGGAACCGAGCGTCCCGGGCAGCAGTTCGCTTACGCTGTTCATTGCGGACTGGAAGTCAGACCAGACGGCCACGGCTGATTGGCCAATCGCCCCGAAATCCGTCTCAGCCTGGTTGACCATGTGCTCGCCAGCGAGAGCAAACTCCTCCTCCATGAATTTCGAGACCTCGATCACCTTCGGTAGAGTCTCATCTTCTATCTGTGCAATGATCTGCTGATTCATATCGTGGTAGGTTGCCACGATGTCAGCCGCAAACGCGACGGTCTTATCTTTTGCAAAAGTGTCGAGTTTAGATTCCCAGTCGTTTAACAGCCCGGCGAATTCTTCTTGGCTCTTTACGTTCAGCGCCGCAAACACGGCTGCGACCTTGCCCTTCATCGTTTCGGACGATTCTGCGATCCCCTCCATTGCTTGCTTGCCATAAGTCAGCACAGAGCCGCCAATGAAGCGGGTGTGAGCCTCCGACTCTACACCCTGGAACGACGCAGCGACGTTTTCCTCCATCGTTGCTGCGGCCTGCGTAATCCCGGTCATAGCCGTTACAGCGGCCGCCTCTACGTTTTCGGCGGGACCTTCGAATACCGACCCGAACCAGTCCGCAACACCGCCTATGGAGTCCATTATGCCAGACACGACCACGTCCGCGAGCCAGATGTGTATTGACAGTGCCGCCTTGACTAGCTCAATCGGACCGTCAAAGGCCGTCGCAAGCCACTCCACCGCTCCCTTGATGGCTTCAATGATCGCATTTCCAACCCCTTCAAACCACCCTATGAAGTCCTGCCAGGTCTTTTCGAGGAAACCCGTCACCTCATCCCAATAGACGATCAGCGCCGTTATCCCGGCGATCACCGCCACCGCCGCACCAACACCTATGACGACAGGCCCGGAAAGAACCGTCGCCAACGTGCCTACTACAACGAGAAGCGGACCGACAGCGGCGGCCATGGCTGCAGCGATAACTATGAACTCTTGTGTAGGTCCTGACAGATTTGTAAACCATATTACGGCATCGGCAACCAGGTCGGTCAGTTTTTCTATGGCGGGAATCACCACAGGAAGAATGGCGTCCCCGATCCTTATCATGGAGGCGGCAATTTTGGCCCCGGCTTGGTCCATGGCGAAGGCGGACGCATTGACACCACCTGTCGCTTTCTCGAAGGCTTCGGCGGCGGCCCCTTGAGCGTCAGCCATCTTGGCCGTCTTCTCGGCGAAGGCGTCCGATGCCGCACCGGCTCCAAGGGATATAGCTTGATATGCCTCCACGGAGCCGACGACTTCTCCTAGCTGCAAGCCCATGCCTTCCGCCCCTTCTTTGATCTTCACGAACGCGCCGTGGAGGCCCTCTTGCTCTATGAGGGCGGCGCCAGAGGCAACGCCAAGGTGCTCGAAGACCTCGGCCATTTTTGCGTTGGGCTTGATTAGTTCGGTGGAGGCGGCTCTGAGGGCGGTGGCGGTCTGTGCCGTATTTGCCATAACGGGAGTCAGGGCAGCAAAAGCGCTGAAGATTTCTTCCTGACTGACTCCAAGATCCTTGAACCCCGCCGTAACCTGGGGCACAGCCTGCGCTAGTTCTGGGAAAGTGGCCTTGCCTAGTTTCACGGCCTGGAACGCCAGATCGTTGACCTTGGCAATGGCTTCGGCGCTGGTGTCCCCGTAGGCCTGGGTGACCGCCGCCGTAAGGTTGATCGAGTCCGCGATCTCGGCGTTGCCTGCTGCTGCCGCCTTGGTTGCGTCCTCAAGAATCTTTGCTGAGTCGGCGGTGTCACCGTAGACCGATATGAGGTTGTAGAGACCTGTGGAGATACTTTCGACGGACTTCCCCGTCGCCCCCGACATATCCAGAACCGCGTCTTTGAGTTCCTGGGTCCTGCCTATCGGATCATCGAGCAGAGTGGCTATCTGACCGAATCCGGTAGAGGCATCCTTCGCCATCTTGATTGCTGCAATACCAATACCGGCAATAGGAGCGGTTACTCCCGCCGTCAAGGATGCCCCTGCCGACTTCATCTTCTCGCCGGCAGCCGCAAGCCCTTTTTTGGCTTCATCCAGGGCCGCCTTGAAGTCCGAGGCGTCACCAAGTATGTTAATGTTAATGCGCGGGTCAGCCATTTTGCAATTGGGCCTCCACCTTGGCCTTGGCCCGGGCCTCCGAGAGCCACGACTCCTTGATGTCGTGGTAAGCGATCATTTCCATGATTTCCATGACCGGAAGTTCGAGGATTTCAGACACGAATCGCCCCCGGCTTTCCGCTATGGCGTGGAGGGTGAGTCGCCAGGGGCTTCGTTCAAATTTTCCGCTACCTGCTCTTTGCGCTGATTGATGCCGGATATTTCAGCTGCCTCGTCGTGGATAGCCCGCAAGGCCCCCGGAGGCATGGCCCCGACTACCTCTTCGTCGCCGGGTTTGTAATACGGTTTGCCATCGGCATCGCAGATAGCCCGGATGACCAGTTCCGACCACATGTTGCTTTGGTCGAAGCTTCGATTGCCGTCTTCATCTATGGACACCATGACGGCGATGTACTCATTCGCCTCGGCGCCTAGCAAGGATCGGACGTATACCCCACCATCGAGGCCGAACTCGGTAAGGTCCACGTATCTGATTTCGCGCTTACTGTTCAGCGCCTCCAGTTCTTCACGGTTCAACAACTTCATAATGTGCCCTCCTAATGGTGTATCTACCTTGATGGTTAATGCGTGCCCCTCGAGATAGCTCCTGTGCCCCGGCTAAGTGTGGGTCCCCCTGGTGATTGCTCCCGTACCCTGTGCGGAACACGAGAAAGTGCTGAGTCCGGAGTTGCTGCTGTCGATGTCGTACTGGGACAGGTTTACTTTCCCGGTGTACTTGATCTTACCGGTAGCCGTCCCCTCCGGCGAGAACTCGAAGTTACGCTCATCCTTGTCGTCGTCGAGGTCATCGTTGAACACCGCATCCGGCGTAGGATGCCAGTTGCCGGAGAAAGGAACCACGAACGATCTCTGGCCGCTCACGAACTCCTTATCACCCTCGCCCAGAACAGATGCTTCTATCTGCTCCTTGGCTCTCCGGAGCGCTGCCTGCGTGGTCCATGCGGTGACGTCGGTCAGCACGTTTTTTCCGTTACCGATCTTGATGACCGCCTTGAATCCTGGTTTTCCTGCCATGATGATTCTCCCTATGTGAGATCAGCGACAACGAGTACTTCCGCGGTGGTGTTCGCCCCTATTGTCGTCACCTTCCCCTTGACGTACCGGGACAGCGCCCCGGTGATGGACAGCTCCAATGGTTTCCCGGCCGTGATTGCCGACGTAACCTCCGCAGACGTGAAAGTATCCGCGGAGCCAACGGTTGTATAACGGCCACTTTTGGTCGCCGACGTGCTGATCTCCACAGATCCCGCAGGAGAGGTGGCGGACGCATTCAGGAAGTAGACCAGTACCTTGCGGGTTTTAGATGCCTTGGCGGCCCCCAGGTCAACGACAGAGCCATTCTTGGTGGCGGGCGCCGTGAAGGATAGCTCTGTCAGCTCCCAGCCGCTGAAGAAATCGTTACGGTCGAACTGCCATCCGGCCGCAACGCCTACCCGCGACGAGTTGGAAGCATCAACCTCGTGGGTGACGGCGATAACGGTTCCCTGCTTCCAGACAAGCTTCCCGAACCGGGCTGCGACGTAGCTGTCCTCGGATCCGATTGAACTTGCTATAACGTCATCGAGCTCGTCGGTGTCGCCGGTCCACCGGCCGGAGGCAATGACGTTCCTCATAGCCTGGCCGCTGATGAATGCCTTGTCCTCGTCGAGAACACTGTCGTCGATCTGCTCCCGAGACTGCCGGAGCACCAAGTTCGACAGGAAGCCGGTGATTTCTTTCCCGTCCGCAATAAGTCGGTTACGATACCCTGGTATCCCTGCCATTGTTAGTACCTCATATTGGTCATCGGCAAATGCTGTTACTCCTGTAACGCCTCGCGGATCTCGTCCTGGACCGTCACCGTTAACTGGAATCCCCGGTACACGTTGCCCTCGTATTCGAGCGTCCTGATCCCCGTATCCCGGGCCGGACTGTCGGCGCCGATCTGAAGCACGGGCCAGTCTTCTATCGTAAGGCCATTGTTCGACAGCTCGAGGTACAGCAGCCCGAAACGTTCGATGAGCGCTATACATTCCTGAAGACCCGAGTCAACCGTCCCCTGGCCTACCGGCTCGACGTATACCTGCACGACGTACGTCCTGCTCGTAATGCCCCAACTGTGGCCTGGATTGGCGAAGGTATCCTGCACCCAGGTGCCCTCGTCGGGATACGTGAGCGCCATGGGTGTTTCCGGGAGGCTCCCAGGATACGCTATCGGCGCTTGCTTTATCCCCTCGACGGCGGCGTGTTTCTCCTGAAGGATCCGGATCACGTCTGTGATCGTCATACGAACCCTCCTACCGGCGCCATCTGGACGTAGGGTTTCAGCATCAGGTTTACATCCCTGGGCATCCCCTGCGGCACCGTCATCATACCCGTCCGCGGATCCGCCGTAACGTCGAACACCTGAGCGTCCTTCTGGCGGAAGAAGTAGGCGGCAAGCCTCAGCGTCGCCTGCACAATGTCGGCCGGCGGCGCGATAGAATACGCCCACCGTCCAGTGACCTTGACCGCATCTTCAGGGCCCTGGGTGAAGCTCCACACCGCGCCCCGGTACGTTACCAGGGTGATACCGTAATACGGCGCAAGATTGCGCGGCTCGGTGACGTACTCGTCGGACGAGATCTCGACGCCCGCGTTCTCGACCTTCGTGATCTGCGCGCAGTCCTCGTCGAAGTAGAGCGTGCGGCCGCGCACGTCGCGGTCCAGGTGATAGTGCCGCGTACTGTCGGCGCCCGCTTCGAACGATCTGTGGCAGTGGCTGTCTATCGCCGCCTGGGCCCGCTCTATGCAGCTGGTGAGCAGACCGTCGTCGGTTGCTTGTGAGCCAAGGCCCAGATACGTCTTCAGTTCGGCCAGGTTTGCGTACGCCATGTTGGCTACCTTGAAGTCAAAGGGCGGGGAAGACGAAGAGGAGTAGCAACTGTGCGCCGTCAGATATCCGACAACACCGCTGCAGGGCGTCTGCTCCGGCGTGCCCTTTCGCCGGATAACGCCTTCCCCACCCACAGTAAAGCCTCCGTGAGACCAGTAAAGCCTCCGTGAGACCAGTAAAGCCTCCGTGAGGCCTACAGGACCTTCACGTCCTGCGTCAGAGCCTTCGGATCAGGGGGATTCTCCCTGGAGCGGTAGAAGATCCCCAGAACCGATACGGCTCCATCGGCGGCCGCGTTTGTGACAACGGGCGCGATGTAGAAAAACCCGTTGTCAGCGTCCAGCTTGCTAGCCTTGACGGTGATCGCGTGGATCTTGTTATCACCGTCGGCGTCGATCTGCTCAATCGTCGCGCCAGCGATATTCTTCTTGGATCCACCCGCGTTGGTCTTGGCCTGCTGCAGCTTGAAGTCGACCGTACCGGTGGCCGCGATGACGCCGACCAGGATCACGTATGTCACGTACTCGTGGCCGCGTACGTCCTTCCACTCGTTCACCGTGGGCGCCGCGCTGGTGCTTACGGGCGACACGCCGAGCGAGAAGTCCACCATCTCCGTTATGTTGTGCATAACAATCTCCTGTCATTCTTTGTGTTTATCGCCGATGGCCATTCCTGATGGTTATGCATCCATCCCCGATGGCCATCCCTGATGGCATCCCTGATGGCAAAAACCATCCGCGATGGTTACGCGGCCATCTTCATCGTTGCGAATCTCCATCCTTCGGTCACATCGCCGCCGACGCGCCGGCGCATGACGTACGCGATCAAGTTCTGCTCCGCGGTGGTCGAATCCAGGTACCGCTCTATCGTCATGCCGATGCGATCCGCGATGGTGTACCCCCTGAAATTGCCGTACAGAATGGGATAATGATTCGCCGTCCCGTCCGCCGGCATGGCTTCGGACTCCAGGAGCGGATAGCGCCTCAGAATCCTCGGCTGACCTTCCCGCAGCTGGTTGTTGTTGTCGGAGAACAAGTACCTGCCATCCGAGTCCTTGAGCAGGTTCACTGCCTCGACCGAATCCTTGGGCATCACCCACACGGCGCCGGCCTGGCGGTACTGGAAGTCGATGGCCGTCTCCATCTTGATCACGCCGTCGGCCGTGATATCGGTCGCGTCGCCCGATTTGACGACTATCGTATCGGAACTCGTGGGTCCTCCGGTGGTTTTGTTCTTGAGGATCCCGCCCGGGTTTCCCACGCCGTGGCTCACCAGGAACCGCTCGTCCTCGTCGATCGCCACCGCTTCGGCGATCGAGGTCTGCAGGTACGACTCGATGTCGAAGGCGGCGTCTTCTGCCAGGTTGCGAGACAGCATGGCCGTCGCCATTGTCGTGTGGATGTTGATGCCCGTTGTCGCCCACTGCAGACCCGTCCTCGATTTTCCTGCCGCCGGGGTTTCGTCGACCCAGGTGACCCGTACGGCATTCCGGTACCGGGATGTCCCACCGATAGCCCTTGGAAACGCCACCCTGTCGCTCGACGCCCCGATGACCATCGCTCTCGGCCGCACCACGGTGATTGCCGGCAGGTGGCTGATGACGCTGTCGCGGAAATCCTCCGGGGCGATGAACCCACCGAGCGTGTCGTTCGATTCGACCATGGTGGCCTTGACCTCTGCCAGGCGGATCCCGCTCTTGGCGACGTCCATCACCTGGTCCGGCGTCAGAAGAAAAAGCCTCGACATTTCGGTGGTGGGGACGTAGTCGTGGTATCGCAGGAACTTGTTGAATTCAACAGCCTTGTTCCACGACAACTCGGCGAAATCCTTCTGCGCGTCGGGTCCGATGTACGAGCCGTACAGCTCGCGGGCGATCTGCTCGCAGGCTTTGGTAGTTTCGCCGAACTTCTTGACGTGGAACGCCTTGATATGATCGTCCGCCGATTCGGGATCCGGTGGGCCGCCTCCAGAGTAAGGAGGCGGGTTTGGCGCCGGAGACTTCGCCTTCTTCGGATCCGGTTCCGCCGGAATCAGGTCCAGAACACCTTTGAGGGCCTCCGCCTGCTTACGCAGATTCTCCCCTTCCTCGAGCTCGCCGGCATCGATCTTAACTACGGCGGCATCGAGCAACTCGGAGATCTTCTTCGCCATCTCTTCTCGTTTCTTTCCCATATTTTCCTCCCGTCCTATGACGATTTGTTGTCACGTTCCTACAGCAACACCCTGAGCCTGGTAATCTCGAGCCTACTCCGTGCGATCTTCAGGGCTTTTTCGTTTTCGGCCCTCTCTATCGCCGCTCTTTCGGCCGGATCTTCCAGGTCGTCGGGGATATCTATGCCACAATCCGCATAGATGGATTTTAAAGTCTCCACGGGTTTGAGCCTCGGCTCCGCTGGCATCGGCGTCAGGGACGCAGCTACGAGCGGCCACTGAAGCACTCTGTGGGTGCCGTTCTTCTGCTCCTTGCGGCGCACCAGGTACGACACCGAGTCCGACGACACGGACAAGGCGTCATTGTCGATGAGCTTCAGGATCGCGTCGCGATATCTGTGGTTCTTGTCAATCTCGCCCTCGAGCCACACGCCCACGTCGTCCAATTTCACCTCGGGCCACATGCCGATCAGCGCGTCGGCGCCGTCGAGATACGGATCCATGCTGTGGTTGTACAGCATGGGCCTTGCGGGTATCTGCTTTAGCCAGAAGTCGGTATCGGGCGTGAAGAAGTCCTTCCATTCGGACAGGTCGGGCGTTTCTGGCGTCCCGAACAGGATGCCGTACGCGCCGACTCGTCCATTGCCTATATCCTTTACCGCTCGCCTCTCATCCATCTCGTTACTCCTTCTTGGTCACGGATCACTGATCCTTCTTGGTCGCGGATCACTGATCCTTCTTGGTCGCGGATCGCTGATCCTATAAGCCTCAGCCGAGCAGCTCGTCGATGCGGGCTTTGAATATCCGCTCGACCTCGGGGCCCGACTCGCGGGCGACGTCGTCTACCGTTTCCCATCGTCCCTGGTGTACACCGGCCTGATCCGGACCCTGGACATACGGCGCGCCGATCCTGTTCGTACCCACCTGGCCTTTCAGGCCTCCTGTGACGCGCGAGTTCCACGAGCGTCCCAGCTGTCCGGTGCGGCGGTAGGGTACTTGTATGCGTCCGTCCCGTAGGGCCGCGAAGAAGAACCGCCTCTGGCGGTCGCTGACGAACAGGTTCATACGTGCTATGGCGCCCGAGTCCGGTGGCCGCGGATACGTCGCCAGCCGTTCCTGGACGAGGGCCAGGGAGCGGTCCAGGGCGGGTCGCAAAGCTTGCCTTGAGCCTATCTCCCCCAGCTTCTTCTCGAGCTCGTCGAACCCCTCGAGCTTGATTGTGATGTTGGCCATATCTTGATCCTCGATCACACCACCGGTGCCAGCCAGCACCGGCACCTGATGTGGGCTGGCGGCCCGGAGAACGTCTGGCCACGGAAGTCGCCGGCGATGCCGCGGCCTCCAGGATGGGTGAACGACAAGCTGTCTAAGCCGCTCGTCGCCCCGCGGGTGCGCTGTCGTTCAAGCGATGTGGGTTGAGCGCCGTCAGCTGCGAATGGGAGGCCGCCCAGGGGCGCGCAGATCGGACATACGCGCTCGTCGTTCGACGTTCGCCACATCATCTTCTTGACCACACCCGTCTCCCTCAAGCTGATGATGTTGCCTTGCGTATACGCCCTGGTCGTCTCTGTCACCGCGATCATCTCAGCGCGGACGCTGCTGAACAGCTTCTGCTTGCCTGGCTCGGTGCGGACATCGGCGATGCGGTCAATGAGCTTCCGCCGGGTCTCGCCCTTCTCGATCCAGTTGGCAACGATAGCCGTGATCTGACGCCTGGTGGTGTCCGTCACCTGCGAGATGAGTGGGGCTGAATACGCCCTTGCCCATTTGGCGGCAGCCTCGGCTGCCTGGTCGAAGGCACCGACCTCGATGCCCAGCTTGACTCTTGCACGCTTTTCGCTATTCGCGCCTGTGGCGCTGACGCCCAGTATCTCCATCACCTGATCATTACCCCTTTGCGCGCCCTCGAGGGCTGCGGTCTCCAGCCCGGAGTGTAACGCCAGGCGCAGCCCGCTTTCGCTTGCATCAAGTATGTCCCTGACAACAACATCGGTGATGTCTCCCGCGCCCCGGATCTCGGTAACTATACCCCTGAACACCTTGACGATACCGGAGGCGAACGCCGCCTCGAGGCCGCTCCTATCCGGCTCGTCGTCTATCGCCTTAGTAGCGAAAAAGCCGGGCCGCGAACACGGCCCGGACCTCCTCTTCTGAAGCGGCCGCTTCCAGATCCGCCTTGATTTCATCGGTAACATCGCCACCCAGGTGGTCACTCTTGAAGTCGCACGCTGCAGCCTTCCCGGCCTTCAAGCGCCGCAAGGCTTTGGTTTCCCATCGTTTCAACTCCAGGGGTCGATGATCCACAGATCTGATGTCAAGCTCCGATCCCTGCCCGTTTCCAGCACTGTTGTCACCTGGATCCCCTGTCGCCTGGACACTAGCAAGCGAGGCCGGGACGTGTTCGAACTGCTCGCCCGGAAGCGGGTCCTTATCATCGACCTGGCGCAGCTCGTTGACCGTCCAGTAGTGCCTGCGCGAATCCTGCTCGCGACGCAATAGCTCGCGGTCCCTGTGCCTGATGTCTGCGAACTGAATGCGCTGGTTCTCCTGCAGACCGGCGTAGTTCGGGCTCAGCTGAGCGTTCAGGTCCTCAGCCAGCGACACCATGAGAGACCATATCGTGCCGTCGATGAACGTCGTCCGCGCATTCTGCGCATTCGCCCTGTTGGCCGATTCGGACCAGTATCCTTCCGGAAAGCCCAGGACCCTGTCTATCTCCTTGCGGGACATTTCACGGCTGGTTATGAAATCCATATCCTTCTGCGAGAATCCCAGGGCCTCAACCTTGACGTCGCCGCCGCGGGCGACCATCGTGCGCTGCTCGTTGCCGCCGTAGAAGCTGAACAGCTCGTCACGAAATCTGCGGAAGTCGGCTTCACTGATCTCCGGCCGCGTGGAGACGATGGTGTTCGGTATAGCGCTGTGCTTCGAGAAGAACGACATGTTCCACTTGCTCTGGTTATAGTCCATCTCGTAGGCTATCCGTGCAGCTTTGAGCGGCGACATTCCACCCCGGAACGTAGGGTCGAAGGGGTCGGGAAACCGCGAGTAGAGCACGACTTCGGCCGGGAAGAACACGGGCTTGGCGCTGAAACCGTCCTTAAAGAAGTTGTAGCCCTTGATATAGTCCTTTCCGTCGCCGACGATCCGCATGAGGAAGGTGGGCAGCGGCCATATCTCGCCTATCTCCCATCCCGTTGACGTAGCCGTCGACTGGTCGGGCGCGGTGTACATGTAGGCCGCGCCGCCCAAGTACTTCGACCACACCCAGTTCTCGATGAGGTACGAGCGACCCATGAACCTGTTGGGCGCGTTCCATATGCGCTCAAGGGGGTGATCGATGACCTGGGCGGTGTCCTCACCCTCGACCTCTACAACCTCGAGCTGTGCGACGCTCATCAGCCTTGCTATCTCGGCGATCCCGGCATACACCCAGGATACCTGCAGGGCCTTCATGGCCGCCTGTTCGTCCTTTGAATTGTCCCCCAACTTGTCCCATCCCGGGAAAGTGAGCGGGTCCGTCGCCATGGGCCGTGACTGGTCCCTGGCGAACAGATCGGCAGGCATGGGAGAAGCCGCCTTGAGGCTCATAATGACTCGTTCCAGCGGGTTATTCATGTACACGCCGTCTCGTCCAGTACGCCGTTATTCCAACCCATATTACGGCCCAGGCTACCACGATACCCGTGCACAGAAGGCAGCCGCGATCGAGGAGCGCCAGGGGTGCCAGGATGACCACCAGCAGGGCCACCAGGTGAGCGATGTGGCCGGTGTGTCTGATCACCTTCGGGTAACCTTCCGGAGCAACCAGTGAACCCGCCTCGGCCACACGGTGAACGCCGCCAGAAACAGAAGTGTTACGGTCGCCACAACCGGGAATACCAGGCCAGCGAATCCAGCGATGAACATACCTGTGGCATACCTTGTCCTGCTTTTTTGCGTCTGCAGCAGGGCTACAATCGTTTCGAGACTCATTATCTCCTCCTCGAATAGCCGCCTACCCGAAACCTACCAGAAGGCGGTTGTCCTGAAGCATCAGGCTTGAAAGTATCCATACCAGGGCGTCGAGCCTGTTCGGCGACGGCATGCCCGCATCCGGTATCCACGTGCACAACTCGTCTTCCAGGGAGGTGAACGATCCCACGTGATGCACCTCACCTCTCTCGTAACGGGCCGCTATCGGCTGCGCCCGTACGGCCTTACCGCGGGTCGCAGAGACCTCCTTGTAGGCGTAGCGGTCTCCTCCCTCGATGCCGGTGATCGTGTTCTTGACCATATCCCCGCCGTAGTTGCGTTCGCCCACGATGAAATCGAGCAAATGCAGATTGCACGTGTCGATGACGGCGCCGGCCCAGGTATCGGGCGAGGCCTGAAGGCTCACGTCGTCGATCACGTACGCGTGACCGTCGCTTCCCAGTCCGGCCGCGACGATGCCGCACTCGGTGGATCCGCCCGGCGGATCGACGCCGATACCTGCGCGGAGTAGGTCAACGCCAGGCGGAACACGGTCGACGCGGTTATTTTCTATCATCTCCCGCGTCCACAGGGCGCCTGGCACTTCGTCAAGCTCCTCGGCCAAGATTTCCTGGCGGTATGCGACATTGGTCATGTCCTGCGCGATCTCGTCCAGGGCCACGTCGTTGAGGTATGGGTTGTCGTGAGACGTAAACGTGAACGCCTCCCACCGGCCCGTACGGTCCTGCTCCGCACGCTCATAGAGCTTCGAGGCGTACCGGTAGTCTCTGGCCTTTGTCAGAGCCCTGGTGGTCCGCGAAAGGGGCGTGTAGATCAGCACCGCGTCGCCGTCGTTGTCCAGCAGCATGGGCGCGCCGACCTCCTTCCAGGCGCTCTCGTTCATCATCTGGAACTCGTCCAGGATCAGAAGGTCGGCGTAGTCGCCGCGAAGAGTATCGGCGTTCCAGGCTGTCTTGGCGCGTATGCGCGGGCCGCCGATCTTATGGGTGAACTCAAGCATGTGTTCGACCTCGTTCTTGCGCAGGACCTTGCTGTGGATCAGCTCCGCCATGGAAAGCTTCACCTCGGTCCAGAAGGTGCTCACCTGAAACTCCGTCGGCGCCGCGTACAGCACCCTGGCACCTCCCAGGAACCGTTCGGAGCCAATGCCCGAGATCCCGACCGTCTTGCCCGACCGTCGTCCGGCGCGGACGATCTTGCGTTTCGCGCCGCTTTCGCGAATCAGCCTTTGCTTTTCGTGGGGCGGTCTGATCCTGACGGTGAGTTCCATGACTCCGGCTGCTCATAGGCGATCCTGATCGTGATTTCACTTTCGACCTGGTGCTGACCTTTGATTTCGAGGTGCTGTTTGCCGTACACATCCGGGTATCTGCGCTCGAGGATCCACGCCGACGCCCTCCAGTCTCCTTTGTCGGCCGCGGCGTTGATCGTGCCGAGGTGATACATCTGGTGTAGAGACCTCGCGCGCGTAAGACCCTCCCAAAACTCCCGATATACGCTGTCTGAGCGTCGCGCTACCTCGCCTTTCTTGAGCCACGCGTAGAACGTGGTTTCTCCTATCCCCACGGCCTCGTAGGCGGCCTTGTCGCTTCCGCCCTTCGCGATGACATTGGTGATGACCCTCATAACCTCGGGCGTCAGTCTGGTGCGTCGTCCCATCGCTCAATACGTCCATATGCGCGGCCTGGGTATCCCCGGTTCGGGTTCTAGGTCATCCAAGTGCACGAACCGCTTGTTGTGTTTGCCGCGCTGGTTGATTCCGATGCCGGTGAATCCCTGGATGAGCGCCCAGCGCACCAGGGCGTGAGCCCTGTCGCCCGATATGGCCACGTCGACCGCCCGACCGAGGAGGTGCGCCGAGGTAGGCTTGCCGCCAACCTTCGCGTTGTGTTCGGACGTCCTGTACGCCGAGGTGATGATCATCGGAAATCCCAGTTCACGGCGAAGGATCACGAGGCGGGCCATGAAATCCTCATCCATCTCGTGGGCGCCCGTGTCGGGCGATATGAGATCCTGTGCTGGGAAGAAGGGCCATGACTTCATGATTTGAGCCTCCTGTCCTTCTCCTTCGATCCGGACGACGACCCAAACCAGAAATTGAGGATCTGCCCCTGCGCCGCGGTCAGGATGCCGATGACGGCCATCACCAGGCCCATGTGTTCCTGGTCGATGTCGACGCGGCCGGAGAGAAGCAGGTACAGGACCAGGCCGTACATGACCGTGTAAACCGCGCTCATAATGACGTGCGGGAGAATGGTCGATTCCTGCGCCAAGGCGCGGGCATCCTGGCGATCCTGCCGTTCCATCTCCATGACGTCGATATCGAGCTTGCGCATCGCCGCCTTGAACTCGTGGTCGCTCTCGCGCACCTTGATAAGTTGTTCTGGTGAGGCGTTTTCGATGTAGGTGGCCAGATCGGTCTCAGAGGCGCTTTCGCCCAGCAGCTTCTTCGACAGGAATCGGGTCGCGGCGCCGCCCATGGGGCCGCCCAGGGCGGATCCCAGGATCGGGGCGACCTTGCTGACGATTTTTTTCCACATGTGCTAAAGCACTCTCCTTGTTATTCGTCGTCCTTGTTCTCGATGATGTGCTCGTAGATCAGATCGACCTTATTGGTGAGGTGCTTCAGGTCGCTTTCGATCTGCGAGAGCCGTACCTCGCGGGAGGTTACGCGGTCCACGTATGGGACCACGAAGGTGAAGATGAACATCCACAGGGTGACCAGAACGCTCACCACGGCGATCCATCTGGAAGGATGCTGCTTTATCGTCTCGGCTATATTCTCGGTCATGGATGTTTCCTCGGTCTGGCCGCACGAGAGGCGAACAGGCGCACGGCGGCCCACCAAAGCCACCGGCGAAGGATGAACATGCCGTCCTCGGCCAGGGCCTTGCGGAACTCGCGGTCGGCCAGGCGGCGGTTGCGGCGCGGCGGAAGCAGTTCCTCATGCATGGCCTGGTACAGGACGTCGTGAAGGAGGGATGCCCGCAATGAGTTATCGGTGTCCAGCGTCGGGCCGGAAGGACCGTCCCAAGCGTAGTTCGCCTTGACGTGGACCAGCGTGGCGTCGATGAAGAAAAAGGGGTGGTTGATCGTAACCTGGTTCGACAGGGGCCGTGACAGCGCGATGTAGATGTCGCGCGTCAGGCAGTAGGGGTACGTCTTCTTATACTGGAGGATGTCGGGGGTAATGCGCTTCGCGCCGGCCATAAAAAAACCCCACATTGCCAAATGCTGATGGCGTGATCAATGTAGGGCATTTTAGAAACGCACAAGGTCGCCGAGGCGGGCAACCTGGGCGCGTATGACAGACGCTGATCTATACTATACGTGTGTTTAGGAGTTTGTCAAGAAAAAAGGCAGGCGATTCGTACGAGAGGGCACTATATGTGGGTTTTCGGGCTGTGACTTGACACAAGATATGGTATTGGTTATATTGACACTTTCCTGCCAGATACGTCGAAGCCCGCGATCGGGCAGGCTCCCAAATCACGGGCTTCGTTTATGTCTCGCCGTAGTCGGCGGCGGAGGCATAGGCGCATCGAATCCTAGCTAAGGAGAACATCCGATGCTTACCTCAAATGAAAGCTCCCTTTCTTCAATCTGTCAAGTAAATCGTGACCTTCTTCGGTGGGCAGAGCCTCCCCGCGGGCTGGTCGAATACGTTGAAAGTGTAAATGCCATCCAGCGGGCGATTCAGCCTTCTCCCGCGCTGCTCGGGTACATAGAGGATGCCAGCGCCATTCACAGGGCTCTTGATTCGTTGAACCTGTCAGGAACTGCTGGTCCTGCGGCGCGGGTCGAAGTGGGTGTCGAGTCAGTGCGATCGCCGGATGAGGCGGAGAGGGCAGTCCGGGGCGTGGTCAGCGCGGCCAGGAACGAGGCGGCTGCGAGGTGGCCGGTGGATTATTGAGGTGAAATCAATCAACTAGTGCCGCAGTTTGAATCAGACAGTGTGAATCTACCCCTACAATTGACACCCCTACTATTGCCCTGTATTATGGCCAATGTCAAGCGGTCGTACTTCCGATGTAGGGTAGCTTGCTGAATACAATAACCGACTGTTACGATGACTGATAGAGCCCGGTGTTCGGTGTGAATAGGCAAGATCTTCCCGCTTACAACACGAGCGTTTAACACTGACCAGCGCACTTCCGATGAGCGCCTGACGCACACGAAGGAACGGGAGATGTTTAGTGCAAAAGTACCTCAAGATTGAATTGATTGGTTTCGGTGGATTTTTCGGCCTTGTTATCATCATCGCCCTTTGTGCCGACCCCAAACCAGAAGAAGAAGTTACTGTCGAACCCGCGACTACGGAAGGCGCTGCGGCGAGCGTGAACACTTCGGTCGAACAGTCTGAGGGAAATGAAACCATGGAGGTCGGAATGACTATGTGGCGTGAATTGACCTTTACCGCTGATTCCTTGAGTGACGAGGCACTCGTCATCGAAGACGATCGGTCGAGCGTCATTACCGATCCCCTTCGTTGGAGTATTCTCGAAATCCTCGGTGAAGGGAAATCTGTCGCGGAGATCTCGGAGACGTTGGATATTACCGATGCCCGGATACTCTATCACCTGCAACGCCTAGCGCAGGCAGCCGTCCTAAATTTAAAGGAAGTCGGAGTGGACCCTCGGGAATGGCTTGGTCTGCCGGTGGCCGGGAAGATCCGCGTTCGAGCGAAACCTTTCTCGAATGAAATGGTCGTGAGTGACCAATCCGCGAGTAGTCAATCCGCGACTAACCTGGTCGGAGAAGCCATTCCACCAGATGTAGTCGGTCAGTTTAACCAGGCATTCCGCGAAGCCGCCGAAGGCCTGTACGGTTCGAATTTCCAGATGTCCGTCAACCATAACCGCGCGCGACTGTCCGACGAACAGGCCGCCGAATTCAACCGTCGACTGTTGGCGCTCATAGAAGAGTACTTTCCACCCGGGAAAGGAGACCGGTCGGGCTTCAAGTACGGCTTCCACGGGATACTCATACCGATTGATCTTCATCCCCTCGGAGACGAAGAGGAATAAACACCTGTCGACCAGTAAAGTGACCTGCTTCGTAACCCTCCGCTATAGAACTTCGTAAGTCGGCATAAAATAATCGGAATTAGTGTTGACCGAGCCGACGTGCTTCCAGATGACGATCTGGCGAACAGGAACCCTTTAACGATTTCAGATCGATCTTGTAGTAAGCCAGCCTTTTACGCGCCATTTGTGATTGTAGAAGATCGCCCCATCGTCACATAGCACGCGCCTCAGGGCATCCGGGCAACCTGCTCGGCCATCGTAGGTTCTGCGTCGGCGAACATATCTTCCAGCTGTGACTGGATGACCTTTCCCGATTTGTTCTTGCGCGTCCTGCATATCAGGCATTCCCAGTAGGCGTCGCGGAGGACTCTCGTGTGAGTCATGGGACGGCTGCAGCACTGCGGAATCTGAAACGATGGCATGGTGTGTATCCTCCTTATCGGGTGTATACTAATCACCTGTAGACCTGTCAACCTTTTTCGATAAACGTCCTTGCGTGAAGGTCTCGGCCTGTTCACCCCGCGGCTTCGGTGACGAACACGTCACGCCGTATGAGGATGTCGATCTCCGCGGCGTCTATCATCTTCTCGTTCACTATGCCGTACCTGCTCATGTCGACCCCGCCCGTCTGGCGGGCTACCTCGCCCACCGCCTCCTCACGCAGCTGCTCGCGGTCGAGGGCCGGCAGTGACTCCCGTATGGCCTCGTAGACCTGGCGTCCAACCCGTTGTTCCTCCTCTTTGGATGCACGCGACTGTATCGTCGCATGCGTACGTTGCAATCGGCCTTCGCGTTCAGCCGAATCTCCTCCTGCCCCCACGGGGGGGCTTTGAACTCGCGCCATTCGCGCCGCGGCCCGTTCGGCCAGGGCCCTGTCCGCCTCGTCGGCCCCGCGGATATGAGCGAACCATCGCCCTACGGGATGGCTCACCGTATCGTGGGGATTCTCCCAGGCCTTTTCGATATACGCGATACTGCGAATGGCAGACGGGCTGGATCCGCCAGACTTCTCAATCCACCACCGCATGCCCTTTGCTATCTCCTCGTGGGTTGCGTTGAGGTTCCGGGAACCTGCGGCATTGATACATACAGCCATGATCCGCTTCATGGTGCGGCGGCCGCCGGCAGCCTCGATTTGAGGCATGACCTCCTCGGCGATCTTTCGCGCCCACAGATGGTTCGGGTTGTTCCAATCGGGCAGGCCGTTGTAGAGCGAGAAGGGCTTGCCGTTCCCACCGTCTTTTCTGTTGCGAAGCAAAGTAGCGTTTTCACCCCCTCGCGCGTGCGAAGTTGCTTCGCTCGCGTTAGAAGAAAGACGGGTTGTAGTAGGCACAGCTTCTTGCTCTTTGCTTTGTTTTTCTTTGTTTAGTTGATGATAAGGGGTGGTTGCTCGGTGGTTGCTCGGTGGTTGCTCGGTGGTTGCTCGGTGGTTGCCCGGTGGTTGCTCGGTGGTTTTTGATGTCCCATAAATGCCATTATTTTCAACTACTTGGGTGGTTGCTCGGTGGTTGCCCGGTGGTTGCTCGGTGGTTGCTCGGTGGTTGCCCGGTGGTTGCCCGGTGGTTGCAGGCTGGGCTTCACCGTGGTAGTCGCATGATCGTCTTCCGTTGACACCGTCCAGTATTGTGACCCTGGTTGCGTTACGCCCGGAGGGCTTGTCGGGATTGTAGCACCGGACAGTCTCCAACCTGACGACGCCGAGCATTTTCAATTTCGCAAGACAGGTCTTCGATTCCTGGTACGTCCATCCGTAACGGCGTGAGATCTCACCTGCTGATGTGACCAATTCGCCGGACTTCAGTATCACACTCCACTTACTTACTGGCGTATCGCCGTAGTGCGCCTCCGTGGTGAAATCATAATACAGGAGCCGTAGATTGTGATCATCCCGGAGGCTCCGCAGCACGTCGCGGGATACCTGTGCGAACGGTACCTGGCTCATGATATCCCCTCGCTGTCCGTCACGGACACCAGGCCGGCGGCGACTTTTACGTTGCCGATGATCTCGCCGCAGATGTCATTCGCCAGGGCCGATGTTTCAGGTAATACTTCCGGCGCGTACTCATCGCGGACGTTCTTGATGATGTCGATCACCTCACCTATCGGGATGCGTATCTCTTGACTATTAAATCCGGGTTTGGTAGCTTTCATATCTGTGCTCCTTGGGTCCTGATGCGAGCGCGGCTTTTTGAGGGATTGGGACCTTAATGCCGCTTCTCCTTACTGGTGCCCTGCTGGTGCCTGGCATGATAGAATGCCGAGACAGAAATCTACACAGAGAACCCCAGAACATACGAAAAAGTGGTGTTCGTAAGTGTAGGAATTAGAACCGTTTATTGTTGGAAATATTGGAGTTAAGCGGCGGAGACACCGCTATCTCTTAATCAGTAGGTTCGGGGTTCGATTCCCTGGCGGTGTATTGGCAACTTCGCGAAGGAAACGCCCGGTTGCGCCGGACGGATTTGACAACGGCGACCTCAAGACCTACCTTATGGTACAGGGGGGTGAAAGGATTCGACGGGAGTGGTTGCGGTAGGAACTGCGTGCCGAGGTCCCCGATAACCTCGTTAAACCATTGGGAACAATTTATCTGCAGACGAACCTTCGTATGCAATGGCTGCCTAATTAGCAGTTAATTAGATCAGCCCGTTTTTGATCAGCTCCGCCTGCGGGATGGTCAAAGGCGTCGATAAAGCAGGCTGGCTGGGTGTCGCACCTCAGGGCACCAGGCGAGACTCAACTGAGGCTGGTTCCGGTTTAATCCTGCCTGCTGGAGTTCTCCGGAACGAGACCAAACAACAGGCTACGCATGTAGACGTTTCTACTTAGGCACTTTCGGACGGGGGTTCGATTCCCCCCACCTCCACCATTTTTCGAAGCACAAATCGTCTCTCCGGGGTAGCCCCCCGGAGAGACGAGCGTCCTATAACCCCATATTTTCAATGGGATTGGGCGTTCCTCACATCATTGTTCCTGCCCTGTCTCCCACCGGTCGAATTCGTCCTGTTCTGCGGCCTCTCATTCACTGTTCGGCCCGTATTCTCCGTTCCGTCTGGACCGTGTTCAAAAGTCGTTCAGACGGGTTAATCCGTTGCGTATCAATAAGTTGAGATAATGTACTGCACTGTAGTGCACCCAAAATGGGAAAGCCAGTATCGCTACCGATTTAACACGTACGGTCTTTTGCTCGAATTCAGCCGGCGGTCTGTAGTTAAGAGCTGAGTGCAAGCGTTTACGATTGTAGAGCTTGTCGATGAAGTAGCCGACACGGGATTGAGCTTCTTCAAGGGATTCGTACTCGTAGAGATAGACCTCCTCGTATTTGAGGGTTCTAATGAAGCGTTCTGCTTTTACGGTTGTCATAGGGGTTGCCGCGCCAGCTCATGCTGATGCGTATACCGGCCTTCTTGAGGAATCCACATAAGCCTCCGGAGGCGTACTGAACGCCGCGGTCCGCGTGATGCACAAGACCCGACGGCGCCGGTATGGCTGCGAGGGCGCTGCCCAGGGCATCATCGGATACCCACAACTGGGTTGACACCGCGTACGCTCAGTCATGGTATCCAAGACAAGGTCGGGATCAGGGCGACCGCACCGGCCTCGGTTGTAGCTGGACCGACCGATGGAAAGCGTATTGCAAAACCTCTTGACCACGGAACGGGCTACGGCTACCTGCTTCTGAGCGAACAGTGAGATCATGAGCTTTCTCCATTGCCTCGGGCTGATCGTGGGATCTCCTCTAGCCGACTCTAGGCTTTCCTAGGAAACTTCCGCTGTCGATCCCGGCACAGAGAGTTGATAGCCCAGTTCATGAGCGCGTCTACGCAACCCCTTAAGCACACGTTGACGATGTTGCTCTTCATAATAAGCCACTCCAGGGTCTTTGTAGTCCATGCCATAGCGCAACGCATTGTAGAACAGCACCGCCAGTTTGCGAGCCGTGGCCGTGACTGCTTTGGCTTTGCCGACGCGTGCGGACAGCCGTCGATAGAACGCCCCCATGGCCGTCTGGGTTCTTCCGACATTGACCGCTGCCAGGCGAAAGACCGTAGCTGCACGGTTGGAAGAACGCCGGGTCCTGGTGCTGAGCACCTTCCCACCGGACACCTTGTTGCCCGGAGACAAAGTCAGCCATGAGGCAAAGTGCCTGGCTGTGGGAAAGCGGCTCATATCGGTGCCGCATTCGCCGATCAGCCGCAAGATCGAATACGGTGCGAACCCTTCCATCTGGGTCAGATCGGTACCCAACAGCGCAAAAAGCGCGTTACGAACATCGAATGCAGGCTCGTTGGATTGCCTGGAGCGGCGCCGCGCCTTTGGCAAAGCGCCGGGAGAGGTCGATCCAACAGGGTCCAGACGTGCCAGTGCCGCCTCGATAGCCTGATCGCATTGGGCTATCTTGGCCTTATAGAAATCGTACAACTCCAGCGACTGGCTCAACGCGAACAAGTGCTCGGCCTGGTAATGTCCCGTAAGAGCCGCTTCCACGGTTTCGACCGTGGCCTTGCAGCGTTGGTCCCGCAAGGTCGCCAGCATGGCCGGATCATGTATGCCAGAGATGATGGACCGCAGGATAGCCATGCCGGTAGCGCCAGTGATATCGGAAAGCACGTGGTGCAACTGTATGTTCATCTGCATCAGCGCTTTTTGCATATGTTGGATGTGGGCGGCGGCATAGGCGAGCAAACGCTCCCGATGTCGCAGATAGGCGCGGAGCGCAGCCACCTGGCGGGCCAGCCTGAAACTGCCGCGCAACAACCCGTATTGATGCAGTTGCTGAAGCCACTGGGCATCGTTGACGTCGGTCTTGCCACCCGGCACCTGCTTGACGTGCCGGGCATTGACGAGCAGCACCTCCAAACCTCGGGCTTCGAGGATCTCAAACAAGGGAATCCAGTAGATACCCGTAGATTCCATCGCCACCGTCGTGATCTCAAGGCCCTCCAGCCAATCCGCCAGCCGGTGAAGGTCTCCGGTAAAGCTGCTGAATGTCTGAACAGGTGCGTCGGATAACACTCCGGACACAGCCACAACGTGAAACTGCGATCCGATGTCAACACCGGCGGCACACCCATGGACTGTGGGCAGATCCCGTGCTTGTCGTCGCTTCATCCTGGCTTTAGAGTAAATCATGATATCCCTCCCTCCATACACGGTAAACTGGGAGGGGGGATCGCGGAGGTCATCAATTTCCTAAACGGGATCGCCCTGTGGCGTCACCAATCTCAAGTCCGCATAGATCCCTGGACCACGTTTTTTAACGGGATGCATATCACCAATGTGTCTTCGGTCGCTCCTCCCAGGAATGAATGGATAGCATACTCACTACGACAAGTTTCTGCCACCGCAAGTGGCTGATGTTACCCCGTTTTCGTGGACAGTATAAGATTTGGGATTCGGGCGGTTTTCTTGAACTTCCTTTCGTAGTTTATCGGTGACAGGTATCCGAGGGAAGAGTGTCGTCTTTGGGTATTGTAGAAGCCCTCGATGTATTGGAACAGGGCAAGTCTGGCCTCGGCCTTTGTGGCAAAACGCCTGCGATCAAGCAGTTCGCATTCCAGGCTGGCGAAGAAGCTCTCGCACAGGGCGTTGTCATAGCAGTCGCCGACCGAACCCATGGACGGTCTGACGCCAGCCTGTCTGCATCTTTTTCCGAAGGCCACCGAGGTGTACTGTGATCCCTGGTCGCTGTGGTGGATCACCTGGTCAGGACTGCGCTGGCCAAGGGCCATATCCAGAGCGTCTGTGACCAGTTCGCTTCGCAGGTGGTTGGCCATGGACCAGCCGACGACGCGGCGACTGAAGGCGTCTATGACCACCGAGAGGTAGAGGAAGCCCGCATGGGTAGGCACATAGGTGATATCGGCTACCCACAGCCGGTCCCTGACTGGAGCGCTGAAGTCCCGGTTGACCAGGTCCGGAGCCTTCCTGCTTTCTTTGGATCGCCAGGTAGTGCGCACGGCTCTGCGGCGTGATACTCCGCTGATCGCGGCCATGCGCATCAGGCGGGCCACGCGTTTGCGTCCTGCGCGTATGCCCGACTCACGCAGTTCCGCATGGATGCGCGGCGCCCCGTAGGTACCGTAGGAGCGTTGATGGATCAAGCGGATCCGGCTAAGTAGCATAGCGTCCTCTCTGGCCCTCCTGGAGACGGACCGCCTGAGCCAGACGTAGTAGCCGCTGGGGGAGACATCCAGCAGACTTACGCATCCGGCGAACGGGATAAAAGGCCTGATGCGCCTTTATGAACGAGAAGACCCGGGCGGAGTCTCGGTCTCCCGGGCGAACCAGGCCGCGGCTTTTGCCAGGATCTCCCGATCCATCCTGAGCTGTCTGTTTTCACGGCGCAGACGACGCAGCTCGGTCCGTTCTTCGGTAGTCAGGCCGTCTTCACGCCTGCCTTGATCCAGGTCGTCCTGTTTGACCCAGTTGCGGATGGCTTGCGCGGTGGGTTCGAACTCCTTGGCCAGCGCTTCTCAGGCTGCGGCCGGAGCGAACGAGATCGACCATCTGCTGGCGGAAGGCCGCTGGATAGGGGGTACGAGATCTGGGCATGTGACGCTCCTTTCAACACAAGAGATAACATGTCCACTAAACCGGGTCAACTCCAGCCAACAACGTTCTTTAGAAGGCCATCGTGAAGAAAGAGGTGGTTCGTCATGTGCCATCGGGCAGCCTTGTCAGAGTGAGATAGACGCGATACTGGAGACCACGGAATACGACAAGACCCCGATAGGAAAGTCCCTCGGGACCTCTTGTATGCCGATAATTCGGCAAAGTAAACAGATGGATTCCTGACTCCTATTGCCCAACCCTCTTCATAATCACTTACCGTTAGACCATGCGGAATAAGCCCTCGTATTTTTAAGGGCTTAAGGAATTCGGGTTGTGCTGTAAGAAGCGGAAGGACGGTTGAGAAGTAGTACTCCTGTAGAGACCGGCGTAGAGACCAGCGCAGAGTTCACGCACCAGGTCAATGTGCCGCCGCAGCAGTACCGTCGTGTCGAGCTGATCAACGAACCGGTTTGGGTTTATGATGACAAGCACATCGTTACGTCCTCTTTGGCGGAGATGTTTCGCCTGCTCGCCACGTGCCACTGCGTTATGGCATGAAGTCGGAAAGGTCATGATGTTTCTCTGTGGAGATATCTTGCATGCCCAGTTGGGTGTGTTCCTCACAAAGAAATCGACATACGCAGAATCAGTCCGTGATCATTCCGACCCTTTGTGCCTTCTCGCCTCAGGCCTTCCAATTCAAACGTCGTGAGCCGTCCGATCTGCGGACGAGCAGTTGGACTCCAAGCGGTCCCCAAAGCCAGTTCCCGACCCTGCCCGGTCCACCGTAGCCGGCTATAGGGCATCAGCAGACCCGGTAGACGCAGCGCCTCTATCCCGGCGTAGGCCGCCTCACTTTCCATCCGATACGGGGAACCTATATCCATCGTCCCCATCCCCCCTCGGCGCAAGACGGCATCCGCGTTGTTCCACAGCGTCGTCCGGCCGCCGTCGTCCCGACCCCTCGAGGACGTCACCGACACCCTGAACCCACGCTGTTTCTCGCCTGGGTCCCAGCTCGCCTGTACGCCCACTCCCCAGTCACGGTATTCGCTTTCATGCACCACTAGAACTCGGCCGTGCAGTGCCATGTCCAGTCCACAGTTCGCATCGAGGTACCCCATACGGAAACCGGTTTCTACACCGCTGCCCCGATCCGCGTCGCCCTTGTCGAAACGCCCGCCGGCCTCCGCCTTCAGGCTCAGTAATCGGCCCTCTGACAGCGTCCTGCCGTACACCCATTCCAACATCAACCGGCTCCGGTGGGCTTCTCCGCTCACTTTGGCGATGTCTACCGACGCGACGGTCTCGAGTTGCGTCGTGAAGGCATCCGCGCGCAAACCCCATTCATTGCTGCCCCCCCTGCTCAGCGCCGTCCTCATTCCTCCGGCGAACATCTGAAAGTCGGCATCGAAGTCGTGCGTTCGGCCCGGCTCTGTGACATTCACTTGACCCCGCCCCAAACCACCAATGCCCCAAACGCTCACCCGTTCGTTGGGCTGCCAGTACAGATATGGGTGAAACGTATTCATGCGACTCTCCAGTTCCCCATCTGTTCCATCTTCGGTGTAATCCATGTTCCCCCAGCTACGCATGAAAGACAGCCCGACGAGTATCTCATCGTTGGCATACAAATCCAGACCGACGTGAGCGGCCTCGAGACCTCCTCGATAGTTCATCCCGACCCGTGTCAAGTCCCCGCTGAAGTGCTGCAGATCCCCCTGTCCCCACAACACCGGCACCCAACTCGTCATCTTCTCACTCTCTCCCAGGGACATCTCGAAGGAGACCCCCGAGAGGTTGAACTCTTGATTCCTCCTCGCGGAAATCTGAACCGATTCCGGAAACCGCGGCATGTCCTTGATCACGGAACCCTGGAGTCGATCCCGACCAAAGCCGTTAGAGAAGCCCGAGTCGCTCATGCCGTAGCCGGTCATGTTCCCCAACGAACCCAGCGACACATTCCGCAGCCACGACCCAGGTATGCTTGCTTCCCTATTCTCCGAATTCCAACCCGATCCAGTTGCTACGTTGGTCCTGACTGCACCCCATGCGCTCCGCGTCGCTGAGCCTCCTGCTCCTCTGCCGCCCACGCTTTCGCTGCCTACTGGCTTCGATTCTCCCGGGCTCAGAGTCATTGCGCTATTGTCGCTTCCTGACTGCGGTGCCGGCACTGCCCCAACCGAAGCAGATGGCCCCAATCGACTCCACTGCCGATGCCGCTCAAATCGACCTTCTATCGCCGTCTGTGCGCTCACTACCGTCGACCGCACGATCACAGCCAGCATCCCCTCCAGCGTTTGCGAGAACTGCTCTGCCGTCCGATGCTGAGCGAAATGCACCTCTGTCGTGGAAGGATCACCCGCACTCACCCCCTCCGGCAATCCGCCCAGGCTCAGCACAATCCCCTCCCCGGGATCGCCCACTTCATCCGCCAGCACATCGACGGGAGTTTTTTTCTGGCTCTCGCCTTCCTCGAACACCAACATCGCCGGTACCCCGCTATAGTCCCCGGGTGTCGTTCCTCCTTGGAGTACCACCACTAGCGGCACTTCCACACGCCGGTCCGCTCTCGGCGACATCTTTATTTCGATGTCGGCCTGCTGGCCTTCCATGATCATGTAATCCGCCTGCCCAAAGCTCACCTTCAGCTCCACTAGTGTCACGTCCTTGAGCGTCACAGTAGCTAAGGCTGGTTCAACCACAAGTACAATCTCCGGTAGCTCCCCAAATCCCAGTTCCAAAGTCTCGTCTTCCACGTCCTCGTCAGAGTTGGCCTGGATCTTAAAGAGCCCTTCTGTTTCCCCGGCCCCAATAATGAGTTTGCCGGCTCCCTCCTCGACTTCCCAACCCTCCAAACCCTCTACGGTATAGTCGTCTACTTCCGTCGACTCCGGCCGCGTCACACGGATGGGAATCTCCATCTCTTCCTCCACCGCCCTGCTCAACATCACTTTTACCGTCACCGGCTCCCCTATTTCAGTCGCCGTGTAGATCTCCGATTCGAAGCTCACCTGAAGAACTGCCTCGATCACGAAGGGTTCCGCCATCACGTTGCCGTTGCCGGCTTCGTTTGCGACCACGTCCTCTCCGATCTCCACCCTGACCTCACCCGTTTCTTCCGGCGTGATCGTCGCCGTGAACTCCTGTGGTGAGACTTTTATAAAGTTCGAAACCGTTCCATTAGTGACTTGGAGATCTTCAAACTCAAAGCCTTCCACCGGCTCCGAGAAAGTGATCGTCACCTCGAAAGAACCCCCAATCATTCCTGTGGCCTCGCTGATGATCGTCACTTCCGGAAACGTCAGATCCGCCTCGAACACAATGGGTTCTGCCGCCCTGTTGCCGTTGCCAACCCGGTCCTGGGTTACGTTTGCCTCAACTCCCACTGTTACCTCACCGCTTTCTGTGGGGGTGATCTCTGCCGAGTAGCTCGTCCCCGAACCGCTGAAGCGGGTCACCGAACCATTCGTCACCTCGATCTCGCTCTGCTCGAAACCCGTGACCGCCTCGCTGAAGGTGATTGTCACCTCGAACGGACCCTCAACCGTTCCTGTGGCCTGGCTGATGATCGTTACTTCCGGAAACGTCAGGTCCGCCTCGATCACGAAGGGCCTAGCTGATCTGTTGCCGTTGCCGGCTTCGTCTGTGGCCAGGTCCGCCCATACCTCCACTTTCACTTCCCCCGATTCTTCCGGCGTGATTGTCGCCGTGTACTCCTTCGGCGAGGCTTTGATAAAGTTCGAAGCCGTTCCATTATCGACTTGGATATCTTCAAGCTGAAAGCCCACCACCGCTTCGCTGAAGGTGATCGTCACCTCGAACGGACCCCCAACCAGTCCTGTGGTCTCGCTGATGATCGTCACTTCCGGTCCCGCCAGGTCCGCCTCGATAACGAAGGGCTCTGCCGCCGTGTTGCCGTTGCCGGCTTCGTCTGTGGCCAGGTCCGCCCCTACCGCCACCTTCACTTCCCCCGATTCTTCCGGCGTGATCATCGCCGTGTACTCCTGCGGCGAGACTATGGTAAAGTTCGAAGCTGTTCCATTATCGATTTGGATATCTTCAAGCTGAAAGCCCACCACCGCCTCGCTGAAGGTGATCGTCACCTCGAACGAACCCCTAGCGATTCCCGTGGCAGCGCTGATAATTGTCACTTCCGGTCCCGCCAGGTCCGCCTCGATAACGAAGGGCTCTGCCGCCGCGTTGCCGTTGCCGGCTTCGTCCGCAGTCACGTCCGCCCGAACCTCCACTTTCACTTCCCCCGGTTCTTCCGGCGCGATCGTCGCCGTGTACTCGTGTGGCGAGACTATGGAGAAGTTCGAAGCTGTTCCATTATTGACTCCGATATCTTCAACCTCAAAGCCCACCACCGCCTCGCTGAAGGTGATCGTCACCTCGAACGGACCCCTAGCCGTTCCCGTGGCCGTGCTGATGATCGTCACTTCCGGTCCCGCCAGGTCCGCCTCGATCACGAAGGGCTCTGCCGCCGTGTTGCCGTTGCCGGCTTCGTCCTCAGCCACGTCCGCCCCAACCTCCACTTTCACTTCCCCCGGTTCTTCCGGCGTGATCGTCGCCGTGTACTCCTGTGGCGAGACTATGGTAAAGTTCGAAGCTCTTCCATTATTGACTCGGATATCTTCAACCTCAAAGCCCACCACCACCTCGCTGAAGGTGATCGTCACCTCGAACGGACCCCCAACCAGTCCTGTGGTCTCGCTGATGATTGTCACTTCCGGTCCCGCCAGGTCCGCCTCGATCACCAAAGGCGTAGCTGACCTGTTGCCGTTGTCAACCCTGTCCCGGGCCACGTACGATCCCACCTCCACCCTGACCTCACCAGTTTCTTCTGGCGTGATCGCAATCGTGTAAGTCCGTGAGGATAGCCTGTTGAATTTCGATGCCGTCGCGTTACTCACCTCGATATCTTCCAGTTCAAAGCCTTCCACCCTCTCAGAGAAGCGGATCGTCACCTCGAAGGCGCCACTCACCGGATCCGACGCCTCCGTCTGAATCTCTACCCTCGGTCTGGTCTCGTCCTCGATCGCAGTTACCGTATCGGTATAGAAATTGTCGTATAGACTGTCATCGCTTCGCACACTGTGGCTGAAGATCGCGACGCCGTCCACCCGGTCGTCGTCCGGGGCCGCCGAAACCGTCACCGTCTGCGCCATCGACCAGTTAGAGTCGGTGAACGTAAGTTCGTCGGGCGTCGGCGTCAGGTCGGCGTCACTCCCTGAGTCCGCCGTCACATCGATCGTGACAGGGTACGCCGGTGGGGTGTTGAGTTTCACTGTGTAGCTCGCCGAGCCACCATCCGGCATGGTCACTGTCGTTGGCGAAATCGTCACCCCGATCTCGTCGTTGTCGTTCTCTTCTGCCCTGACCCTACTGATCGAAATGCCATGATAGACGCTGTCGGTGCTGACCGCACTGTGGTCAAATTGGGCGAGGCCAGACGCGCCGTCGTCGTCCTCGGCCGCCGAGACCGTTACCGTCTGTGGAGTATCCCAGTTTTGGTCCGTGAACGTCAGACTATCCGGGCTCGCTGCCAGATCCGTGTCGTTCGTATGGAACGGGTTCACGTAGATCGTGACGGCACTTTGCGGCGGGGTGATAAGCACCACCGTATAGTCACTCGAGCCGCCCTCCGGCACCGCCATCCGGATAGACTGCTCGATCGTCACCCTGGCCACCTCTAGGACAAAGGTAGCGTCCGTCGCCGCGTTGTAGTTGTTGTCGCTCGGGGCCGATGCCGTGATCGTGCAGATCCCCCCCTTGTCTTGAATCGTCAGGCTACCCGAAGACGAACCGACACGGCACACCGTTTCAGGTACCGCCGAATACGTCACCGGGGTCCGGGCGCCGGATGGCCTATTCACCCTAGGCAGCGGATCTTCGTCGAAGGTGATTCGCGACTCGCTGTATCCGAACCCGTCCAGATTCTGGTCGCCCTTGTCGACCATGGGGAAGGTGATCGTCTCTGTGGTTTCGTTGCCGGCGGCGTCGGTGGCCAACACCTTCACCTCCCGCGTACTGGCGCTGGCCGTCGTCGGCGCGCCGCTGATGACGCCCGTCGCGCGATCCAACGCCAATTCCGGCGGCAGGGAACCGTCGCTAATCGTATAGGAATCGATATCCGTATGGATCGTGGTCGGAGTTATCGATGTGATAACCACGCTCACCTTCAGACTCTCTGGCGCCGTGTAACTCACCGTTGGCGCCGTCAAATCCACCGGCAGCGTCCGAGTAACCGTCGAGCTGACATAACCGGTCAAGGTGGCCGTCACCGAGAGCGACACGCTCGGTTCGGTAATGTAGTCCGCACCCCCATCCACAAGCACCGACCAATCCCCGCTGGAGTCCGAGGTGGCGCTCAACGAATCCGTGCCGATGGTGACCGTGACTGCCACGCCGTTGAATGCAACCGGGTCCGAACTCAGGCCCCCAACCATGTCACCGCTGATGGAGAAGCCGTCGGTCTTCTCCTGCGCGTTGATCGTGTCGTCGATCGCAACGGAATACACGCTCAGCGGCAGTGTCAGATCCACATCAAAGAACCTCTGATGCGATAGGAAGTCAGGGGTGCCAGGAGTCCCGCGTGTCGCTTCGGCGTATTGGCTGCTTGCCGTGGTAATGTAGCTCGCATCGCCCGGCACGTTCAGCTCCCAATTGCCGCTGCTGTCCGTGATTGGGGTCCCCACCTGTGTGCCGTTGACGCTCACCGTGACAGTCACACCGCTTTCCGTACCAGTGCCACCGGTGATTTTGAAGCCGGCCCACTTCTCCGAGGCGTAGACCGAGTCATCGATCGCAACGGAATATACGCCTATAGCCTGCGCGAATGTCGTGGTCGGCCAGGCGATCCAGGCCAAACATGCAACGACGGCGAAGACGCCTGCACACCCCCAGCCGCGTCGACGGCGGGTGGGGGGATGGCTCTCGGTAACCAGCCCCGCCGATGGATTGGTAGCGAGAGAATCGTCCCCTTGCGCCGCCGGGGCGGACTGCGCCCCGGCGGCATTTGGTATAGGCGGTCTCGATTTTACGTACGGAGTCGGGTACGACACATCTTTGGCGCGAACGCTAGGTCTTGATCTGGACATTGAGAAGACTCCCTTCGACGGTTCAATACATCGTATTGGCAGAACTAGTACCTACTTGTTTAAATTAGAGTATTTATCTTCAAGGGTCCTCTGTTTGACCCTGGTCGCCTTCCACTGGAAGGGATGGGCGTTCTCGTTGTAGGCTTCGATGAAGCGGTCCATCGCCTGTCGCAGGGACCGTATAGATTTGAAGGCTCCGCCCCTCAAGGCCCCTTTCCAGAGTATGCTAAACCAGATTTCGATCTGGTTCATCCATGAGGCGTGGGTAGGCGTGTAATGGAAATGGACGTTGGGGTGTCGGGGCAGCCATCGCTCGACCTTGGGCTTGTGGGTCCTGAGATTGTCCAGGATGACGTGGATCTCCCGGTCGGGCCAGGCCGCGACGATCCCATTCATGAAGGTCAGGAATTGCCGTCTCTTGCGGCGCTTGAAGTGTCCTGCCCTGACCAGACCCGTGGCCACCTCCAGGGCGGCGAACAAGGTGGTGGTTCCGTTGCGCCTGTATTCATGGCTGTAGCCGGTAATCGCCTTGCCGTTGGGCATCTTGATCCAGCCCTGGTTCCGGTCCAGGGCCTGTATCGCGGGCTTTTCATCCACGCACAGCACCAGGGTGTTCCGGGGCGGCTCCAGATACAGACCCACGATGTCGGCGGCCTTGGCGGCGAAGTCCGGGTCCGTGCTCAGGCACCAGCTGTGGCGTCTGCTCAGGCTGATGCCCTGCTTGCGCAGGACCTGCCAGACGTAGTCGACGCCGATGCCCAGCTTCTGCGCGATCAAGGGGCCGGTCCAGTTCGCGTAGCCTGGGGGCGGCTCTTCGTCCAGGCAGGAGAGGATGCTCCGCACGGTCGCCTCGGTGTAGCGGGCCGGCTTACCGGAACGAGGCTGGTCGGTAAGACCGGCAAGGCCGGACTTATGAAAACGCCTTCGCCATTTGCTCACCGTGGCTTCGCGGGTGTCCAACGTGCGGGCGATGTCCCGGCCGACCTGCCCGCGCCAGGCAGCCAGGATGATCCGGGCGCGGAACGCCATGCGGTGCTCGGTCGTGCCCGAACGCGTCCAGCCCAGTAGCGTCTGGTAGTCTTCGTCGCTCAGTTCAAGCGGGGGCGCCATGCGGCTCACAGGGGGTCTCCTTGGTCGGTAATGAGTAAGAATGAAGTCCAATGAGCACGAAGGTAACACATTACACCTTATTTGTCAAGTAGGTACTAGTGCCTCGTCCTCTAAATAACTTGTTTTAATAGTGGAATGTCGTTAGATTCTTCTTTGGTGGTATCTGATCCATGACAATCCGACCAATAAAGGAGAATCTCATGGCCCGCGGACGCCCTTTGGAGCCGTTGCATATCAATGATGACCTGCGCACCCAACTCGAAGCCATGACCCGGTCCCGAAGCCTGTCCCACGCCCTGGTGAGAAGAGCCAGCATCATCCTGATGAGCCAGGACGGGCTGAGCAACCAGCAGATCGCCCAGCACCTGCAGGTGTGTCGAGCAACACCGTGGGCAAATGGCGGCGTCGCTTTCTCGCTCAGGGCCTGATGGGCCTCTACGACGAATTGCGTCCGGGTTGTCCCCGCTCGATCCCCGATGAACAGGTCGCCGCTTTGATCAAAAAGACCCTGGAAGAGCAGCCCGAGGGCGAGACGCACTGGTCCTGCCGCGCCCTGGCCGAGCGGACCGGCCTGTCCAAGTCCACCGTCCATCGGGTGTGGAAGATGTTCGGCCTCAAACCCCACCGGCATAAGCACTTCAAGCTGTCCAACGACCCCTTCTTCGTCGAAAAGGTCAGGGATATCGACGGACTCTACCTGAAACCGCCGGACAAGGCCATGGTCCTGTGCGTCGACGAGAAGAGCCAGATACAGGCCCTGGAACGCACGCAGCCGATGCTGCCGTTGGGCTAGGACTACGTCGAGGGCGTGACCTATGATTACAAACGGCACGGCACCACCACGTTGTTTGCGGCCCTGGAGATCGCCTCGGGCAGGGTCCTGACCCAATGCAAGCCCCGGCACCGACACCAGGAATTCCTGTCGTTTCTGAAACACATCGACCGGAAGGTCCCGGAGGAACTTGACGTCCATCTCGTCGTGGACAATTACAGCACGCACAAGCACCAGAAGGTCAGGCAATGGATCGCCGATCGTCCCCGCTATCACCTCCACTACACCCCGACGTATTCATCTTGGTTGAACCAGGTTGAAATATTGTTCAACGTCATCACGCAAAAGGCCATAAGACGCGGTTCTTTCCGCAACGTCAAAGAACTCATCGCTCATATTCGCAACTTCACCGATCACTACAACGCGAAAACCAGTCCTTTCATATGGACGGCGACAGCCGATTCTATTCTCGCCAAGATAAACAGACTATGCAAACTTATTCACGGGACAGAACACTAGCGCCTTTTTCGAAGACCTGGGCGCCCTCATCGAGCAATCGACGTTTCCATTTGGTGATCTGATTGGGATGAATCTGATGCTCAGCAGCCAACTGGCTCATCGTTTTCAGTCCTATGACCGCTTCAAGCGCCACCTGAAACTTGAACCGGGCGCTGTATTGACGACGCCTTTTCAACATGAAATCGGTCCTCCACATGCTGGGTGTAATGTCAATGTATATCCACCTAAGCATGTGGTCAAGTTTTCGTGAGCAATTATAGTCTAAAGCACATATTGGGGTTACAAAACACCATGACTGTGGCAAAGAGAATGATTCCTTCCGGAAGAGATGGGACATTGTGACATTGCATCGCCTTCAGTTTACATACGATAACAAACTTCAGGCTTTCAAAGAAGCCAACTCTGACAAGTCTGTCTGTCGACTCTGGCCCGTGGATTATTCATCCACGTTGATACAGCTTTACAACTGATATGTTTTGACCTGTGTCAACCCTCTCCTCAATCAGCGGATACGGATGTTATCTTTGCATGGTTTGTTGCCCGGGAGCAGAAGGGACTATATAGCGACGGTTGATCCGACTGATATACGCGGGTTGGCTACCGCCTGTCCTTGGTTCGTCGCGGAGCGTCCTCGGTCTAATGTCGAGGGTCAGCCCGAAGGGCGCCTCATAGTTGAGCCGAGGGTTCTCCTGACCGGTCCCTCCCGTCCCGGGCTCTATCCAGTCAATATGTTTACTTTCCGGTCTTCGAGTAGGTCCTTCTCCTCAGGCGGCCCTGGCGATCATGCTGCCGGGATGTCGATATTCCCATGCAATGGCCCAGATGAAGCCCAGCAGCTCTCTGGCTATGGCCGTGCAGACCTTGCCCTTGGGCATACCACGCGCCGAAAGGCGTCTATAGCGTCCGCAGAGTCTTCTTTGCGCCTTCCAGGCGATATCCTGCACCGCGGGCGAGGCACGTTCGGCGCGGCGCTGCAGGTGCCTGGTCTTACGCGCCGGGAAACGATAGCACCAGGCCGATTCCACCAGGACCCGCCGCACGTGGGCGTTGCCCGCCTTGGTAATCGCGCCCTGTTTTCGGCGCTGTCCGCTAGAGTGATCGCTGGGTACCAGGCCGACATAGGCCATAAGCTGGCGCGGCGTGTCGAAGCGGGTGATGTCCCCCAGTTCGGCCAGGACGGTGATCGCCGAAAGCGTATCCACCCCGCGCAGCGCCATCAGATCCCGGGCCTGGCCGGAAAAGGTCCAGTCACCAAGCGACGGTTCCAGTTCCTTCTCCAGGGCCTTGATCCGCGCCCCGGCGTGCTGCACCTCGTCCACGTATTCCTGGAAGACGATCTGCTGCGCCGGATGGGCGAAGCGCTGGGCCTGGAGCCACAGGTAATGCGCCTGGGTCCAGCGACGGCCGCCGGTGTATACGCGACCGTGACGCAGAAGGAAGCCGGCAAGCCTTTGCCGCACGCGCCGTTCGGCGTGCTTGAAGTCTTCGCGGGCCCGTTCCAGGTCGCGGGATCAGAGAAGGCGCCACCACCGCACATTCATGACCCATAGCGCGCAACTGACGATAGACGCCGTATCCGCATGGACCGGCCTCGTAGAAGAACCGCAGCAGCGCCCCCGACTCGGAGAGCTTGCCCGCCAGCTTTGCCACCGCAGCACCCGTGGAATCGATGGTGCCATACAACACCGGCGCCTTGCCGCCATCGGCAATCGCTACCGTGATCGAATCTTTATGTATGTCCATCGCACAGAATCGTGTAGATTTACGCATAGCCTCCTCCTTCTCGCTGGGGATAGGTCTGCGGGTGGTTTAACACTTTCCAAAGATAACCCCCGTATACTGAGAACGGAGGAGGTTTTTATGACCAGGTCAATACATAAGTTCTAACATATTCAGGTTTTATCAATTCATTATCGATTTTATCCTATCAAACAATCTTAAAGCTCCTACAATCAAGATTTTACTCTGTAATCCCATGCTCAGTTTCTGCAATTTACGATCAAGAATTGATGAACTGATATGATAGTTGTGTATGATATTGAACAAATTACTGATCAGGGGGACGCTATTTGTTAAACTTCCGTTGATCTCAGATAAAATACTAAGAACACAAGGTCACAATTGCAGCAGCTGAATATGAATCAGTTTTGAAAATGTAATTTGGATGAACATATAGCCAGAACTACTCACTACGAATAGGGAAGAGTGAGGGATTCCATGTTCGGATCGATCAAGACCAACCAATATTCTGTATAACCTCCTGTATATTATAGCATTACGCTACATGTAAAATAAGTGAGATAGAGTTGTGAATACACAGCACAGTCTCCATCATTCTTCATAATCGTAACGCGTCTTTCCGGCCAGGAAGAGACAACCCGCATCGGACGGTGCCCCGAATTACTCCTACTTAGGTTCAGACCCACCGGTTGCATTTTTACTACTCCTTAGATGTGGTCCACTCATTCGTGCCACCGGCTGCCTGCAGTGGCAGTCGGATGATATCAGGAGACTTCCGATTGACGCTGGGGTACATTCGCGCCTAATTTAAGGAACCTCTGATCAAGTCCCTGGCATTGTTTTCATGAGTAAAGTAAAATGATACCGGTCCAAGTGGTGTAATGTGAATCGAAAACTCACCGAGCCAGGTAAAGTGGGGTAAGTGTCCATGAAACAGCCCTTGCTTTTCGGATATGGCCTACGATCAGAAGAAGAAGAAAACGCGCAAGGAACGTTTTCTGGGTGAGATGGACACGGTGCTTCCCTGGGACCTTTTGCTTGCCCCCATACTGGAGCACTATCCGAAAGCGGGCAACGGCAGGCGTCCCATAGGGGCTCTGGTGATGCTCAGGATCTACTTCATGCAGCAGTGGTACGCCTTGAGAGACCCGGCCATCGAAGACAGTCTCTACGACGTGGAATCGATGCGCCGCTTCGCGGGCGTGGATCTTAGCGGCGTGCCCGACGAGACGACGATCTGGCAGTTCCGCCATTTTCTGGAAGCCCATGGATTGACCAGGACGTTGTTCGAGCAGACGAAGCGCTACCTGTCTGATCGGGGCATGATGGTGAGCGAAGGCACCATCGTGGATGCGACGATCATCCATGCGCCGTCGTCGACGAAGAACAAGGATGGGAAAAGGGATCCTGAGATGGCCAGCACGAAGAAGGGCAACACCTGGCATTTTGGCATGAAGGTCCACGTGGGCAGCGATCCGAAGGGACGGGTGCACAGCGTTACGACCACGCCCGCCTCGGTGCACGACGCAAAGGAGATGGAGGCCTGTCTGCATGGCCGGGAGAAGGCGATCTACGGCGACAAGGCCTATGCGGACGAAAGGCGAAGACACAGGGCCGAAGAAGAAGGCGTCGTATGGCGGGTGCATCGCAAGGCCAAAAGGGGCAAGCGCCTTAACTGCGCGGACCGATCGTTCAACCGAAAGAGCAATCGCGTACGAGCAAGAGTCGAACATCCCTTTGGCATCATCAAGCACCTGTGGGGCTATCGCAAGGTCAGGTACCGGGGTCTTGCCAAGAACACGGTCCATCTCTTCACCCTGTTCGCCCTGGCCAACTTCCATCTGGTCCGAAGGGAACTTGCGGTCACATCTTGGAGCAGTCCGTCCAGACCTGGCGGAACCGGGCCGATAGGCCGGTCCGGGACCCATCTGAGGCCGAAAACACCCTCACAAGTACCCAAAACGACACCATTTTCAACATGATCGTCCTCTAAACAGACTCAGATCATACCTCTCGATCGGACATCCGGGTTGATCAAAGGTTCCTTAAGTTTGTTTTTTTGGTATTTTGGACTGTCACGCTTTTCACGGCGTCGGTTCTCACGCTGGAACACCTCGGCTGTGTTCAAGCAAGTGTGACCACGGAAATGACCCTCGTCCGACTTGTACGAGTGGAAATCCCCAAAGGTAAAGGAGTAGAAACCATGACAAGTGACAAAAAGATCGACCCACGCATCTTCGACCTGTATGACGAATACTGTCACGGCCACATCGACCGGCGCTCGTTTCTCAGCCGCGCCGCGGCGATCACGATCGGCGGCACCTCGGCGCTCTGGATGGCGCAGGCGCTCCTGCCTCGTTACGCAGAAGCCCAGACGATCTCCTTCACCGACCGTCGCATCAAGGGTACGTACGTCGAGTACCCCTCGCCCGAAGGTACTTCCGGGAGCATGCGCGGATACCTCGCGCAACCCACCGGTGATGGACCGTTTCCATCCGTCGTGGTCTTCCACGAGAACCGTGGTCTCAACCCTTACATCGAGGACGTCGCCAGGCGAGCGGCCGTAGCCGGATTCCTCGCGCTGGCCCCGGACGGACTGGCTCCGGTCGGCGGTTACCCCGGAAACGATGATGATGGCCGTACTTTGCAGCGGAGCCTCGACCCGGAGAAGCTGGACCAGGACATGATCAACAGCGCGCGGTATCTCAAGGCGCACGAACTATCAAACGGTCGCCTTGGCGCCACGGGATTCTGCTGGGGTGGGGGGATGACCAATCGCCTCGCGGTTTCGCTCGGCAGCGATCTGAATGCCGGTGTGCCGTACTACGGCGCCTCGGCCGCGAGCGAGGACGTGCCGAAGATCAAGGCGGCCATGATGATCATCTACGCGGGTACCGATCCGCGCATCAACGCGATGTGGCCCGAGTACGAGGCCGCGCTTAAATCGAATGGCGTGACGTACGAAATGCACATGTTCGAGGGGTCGCTTCACGGTTTTCACAACAACTCGACGCCCCGTTACAACGAGACGGCGGCTGCGCTGGCGTGGAACCGCACCGTCGGCTTCTTTCGGAAACACCTCCCGATTTAAGTAGCTCAGCCTAACGCCCGTCCCCGTTAAGGTATCGTTAATGCGGTTTTTGAGAGGAGAGGGAATCCCATGGACATCGCACAGATTCGAGACCACATACCGGGCCTGCAATTCGGTGTTTACCTTAACACCGGAGGAGTTGGCCAGTCGCCAGTCAGCGTTAACGAGGCGATCTCCCAGGGCTACCAGCAGATGCTCAGCGGCAGTCTGAGTCCTATCGACTGGTACAGTGCGATGGGCGAGGCCGCGTCCGAAATGCCGAAGAAAATCGCCAACTTCTTCGGTGCCGATGCCGATGAAATCGCGTTGACGATGAGCACCGGCGACGGTTACGGCATGGTGCTCGGTGGGCTGCGCTGGCAACCGGGTGACGAGGTGATCATTACCAGTGAAGAGCATCCGGTACCCCTCCAGGCCGCCCAGGGCCTGGCGGATCGGGAAGGGGCGATCATCAAAGTGGTTGAGATTGACCAGGATAAAGATCTGGTTCTGAAACGGCTGGAACAGACCATAACCCCGCGTACCCGGCTGATTTGTTTCAGCCACGTCACGACTGACTCTGGAACTCGGATGCCTGCCCGTGAGATCTGTGCGTTGGCACGGGCACGCGGCATTCTCACACTCTGGGATGGCTGTCAGGCCGTCGGGCAGTTTCCAGTCGATCTACATGATATTGGCTGCGATTTCTACGCCACAAACTGCTACAAGTGGTTGCTTTCGCCGATGGGCGCCGGGTTTCTCTATGTACGTAAAGGTACCCAGCCGGTACTGAAGCCGCTGCGGCGACCGCACACGCCGGATGGTACGGCCCGGCAGTACGAGACCGGAACTCCGGCGAGCGTGCTTTACCTGGGTCTCGGCGCCGGTCTCGACTTTATGGCCGGCATCGGCGGACCGCAGGCCATCGCTGCGGAGGCAGGCCGTAAAGCAGAATCGTTGCGCGCACGCTTCGACGCCATTCCCGGCGTGCGGGTCGTCAGCTCACGCCGCACCGAAACTCAAACCGGCATCGTCGCTTTCGCTATCGAGGGCATGGAGGGTGATGAAGTCTCTGCCGCGCTCAAGCAACGCTGGCAAATCATCCAACGGGCGACCTATATGACCGACCCGACCGGAGTGCGGATTTCGGTGGCGTTCTACACCAGCGATTCGGAGTTGGATACGCTGGTCGAAGCGGTAACGACCCTGGCAGGCGAGACCGTTCATCGGTAATCGATAACGCGCACACTGCGTAGAGCTGGCAACGCCTACGAGATGTGTTTTAAGCAGGCGCATTGGCGACCAATCTCGTTTAACGCTTTTTCAATCGAGAGATGGATATGCAGCGAGAATCGTTAGGTCCTGAATATGAAAGCTGTGGGACTTATATACAAAAGTAAACATACATGTCATGTGAACAGTAAGGTCGCTAGAAAGCACGTTCTGAAACGCTATGATGAACTACGAAGTTCGTCAATATCGGGAAGTTCTTTTTCAACAAACCTGACCGATCGTATCAGATAACAGCAAACACAAAACGCTAGACCTAATATACCTGCACATCCAAACATTAAAGCAATACCAGCCCCAGGTCCAGTGCCGACTATCCATCCAAATAAGTCCACTGCAGAACCATTACTGGCCATTAACGGTTCAAAGAAACCGTCCGCAAGTGGCCCGGCCAGCAAGTAACCAATTGGCATGGTTGGAGTTGACCCGGTTTAGTGGACATGTTATCTCTTGTGTTGAAAGGAGCGTCACATGCCCAGATCTCGTACCCCCTATCCAGCGGCCTTCCGCCAGCAGATGGTCGATCTCGTTCGCTCCGGCCGCAGCCTGAGAAGCGCTGGCCAAGGAGTTCGAACCCACCGCGCAAGCCATCCGCAACTGGGTCAAACAGGACGACCTGGATCAAGGCAGGCGTGAAGACGGCCTGACTACCGAAGAACGGACCGAGCTGCGTCGTCTGCGCCGTGAAAACAGACAGCTCAGGATGGATCGGGAGATCCTGGCAAAAGCCGCGGCCTGGTTCGCCCGGGAGACCGAGACTCCGCCCGGGTCTTCTCGTTCATAAAGGCGCATCAGGCCGCCTATCCCGTTCGCCGGATGCGTAAGTCTGTTGGATGTCTCCCCCAGCGGCTACTACGTCTGGCTCAGGCGGTCCGTCTCCAGGAGGGCCAGAGAGGACGCTATGCTACTTAGCCGGATCCGCTTGATCCATCAACGCTCCTACGGTACCTACGGGGCGCCGCGCATCCATGCGGAACTGCGTGAGTCGGGCATACGCGCAGGACGCAAACGCGTGGCCCGCCTGATGCGCATGGCCGCGATCAGCGGAGTATCACGCCGCAGAGCCGTGCGCACTACCTGGCGATCCAAAGAAAGCAGGAAGGCTCCGGACCTGGTCAACCGGGACTTCAGCGCTCCAGTCAGGGACCGGCTGTGGGTAGCCGATATCACCTATGTGCCTACCCATGCGGGCTTCCTCTACCTCTCGGTGGTCATAGACGCCTTCAGTCGCCGCGTCGTCGGCTGGTCCATGGCCAACCACCTGCGAAGCGAACTGGTCACAGACGCTCTGGATATGGCCCTTGGCCAGCGCAGTCCTGACCAGGTGATCCACCACAGCGACCAGGGATCACAGTACACCTCGGTGGCCTTCGGAAAAAGATGCAGACAGGCTGGCGTCAGACCGTCCATGGGTTCGGTCGGCGACTGCTATGACAACGCCCTGTGCGAGAGCTTCTTCGCCAGCCTGGAATGCGAACTGCTTGATCGCAGGCGTTTTGCCACAAAGGCCGAGGCCAGACTTGCCCTGTTCCAATACATCGAGGGCTTCTACAATACCCAAAGACGACACTCTTCCCTCGGATACCTGTCACCGATAAACTACGAAAGGAAGTTCAAGAAAACCGCCCGAATCCCAAATCTTATACTGTCCACGAAAACGGGGTAACATCAATGCCGTACTGCAATTGAGGCAAAGGTTTCAAAAACGACGTTTGGAAACCGGCACTTTGTTCGCGCACGTGTGCATAATCTGGGAGACTAAAATCGAATACGCGGTTCAATATCGTAAATGTCAAACTTAAGTCGCTGTAATCGAATTTGGTGCTCGCCTCCCAAAAACACGACACCAAATGAAATGAACGGCTTGCTGTTGATAAAACAGGATCTACATGCCTGCAATCCTGCAAACATTTACTTGACGAAGTGATCTGGTTAGGTATTACTGTTTGGGGGGATCGTACGTAGATGGAGTCCTATATCAACTCCCATGGCATCCAATTCAAATTCGAACAGCCAACATCTCAGACCGTGTAATAAACATCGTCTAAACAGTGCCACCAGGCACGTTACATGCACTTACACCCGAAAGGTTGTCATGTAAGCGCAGCCTTTTCAAGGAGGAAATCCAATGAAACGGTATCCGACTGCATTGAGCGTGATATTCCTGTTTCTCATTACCGCGTGTGCCGACATGGAAGCGCCGGAAACGAACACAGAGGCCGTCATGGCGCCGATGCTAGAAGTAGATCCCATGTGGCCCAAGCCCTTGCCCAACCATTGGGTACTGGGTTCGGCCATCGGTGTCACGGTCGATTCCCAGGACAATATCTGGATCATTCACCGCGGCAATGGCAACCCCGCCAATGAACTGGGCGCCGCGCAGGATCCGCCCCTGGGCGAATGCTGCGTACCTGCGCCGCCGGTCCTTCAGTTCAGCCCGGAAGGCGATCTCCTGAGCCACTGGGGCGGTCCGGGCGATGGCTACGACTGGCCCGCGTCCAATCACGGCATCACCGCGGACCCTATGGACAACCTGTGGATCGGTGGCAACGGCAGCGATGACGCCCATATCCTGGTCTTCGCCCAGGACGGCACCTTCCTTAAGCAGTTTGGAAAACCGGGAACGCGGCAGGCAGAATCCTTCGACGAGGCGGATCCCCAGTGGATGGGCAACAGCATGGATATGGAGAACTTCGGCCGAGTGGCCAAGATCTCCTTCGACGCCAGCGCCAACGAAGCCTATGTCGCCGATGGCTATCTAAACAAGCGCGTCGCGGTACTCGACATCGAGACCGGGGCCTTCAAGCGGTACTGGGGCGCCTACGGCAACGAACCCGACGATACGAATCTGGGGCTGTACGATCCCGAGGCGCCGCCGGTCCAGCAGTTCCGCAATCCTGTCCATGCGGCCGATCCTTCCAATGACGGTCATGTATATGTCTGCGACCGCCCGAACAACCGGATCCAGGTGTTCAGGACGGACGGGACCTTCGTGATGGAGCAGATCATCGCCGTGAACACGCTGGGAGGCGGATCCACCTGGGACGTCGCTTTCTCGAAGGACGCAGAGCAAAAATACATATACGTGGCCGACGGCCAGAACATGAAGGTGCACGTGCTGCTGCGCGAGACGATGGAAATCCTGGCCACATTCGGCGACGGCGGCCGGCAGCCCGGCCAGTTCTTCGGCGTTCACAGCATTGCCACCGACTCTAAGGGCAACGTCTACACCACGGAGACCTACGAAGGGAAACGCCTGCAGAAGTTCGCCTTCATGGGTGAGGGCCCTGTGGAGCAAATGGAACAGGGTGTATTATGGCCCTCCGCTTCGAGGTAGGCCGGCAGGACGTGTCTTTTCTGTAGTCCGGTAGGGCTTCCGCCATTTCAGTCGGACACGTCTAATCCATTTGCATCCGATGCCGGCAGGCGGAGAAGCCGATTTAATAACTGGGATTCAACCGGCCTTTCTAAATTCCCCAAATCGTCTGTCAAGCCGGTCTCGATCCGGATAATCCCTGGTGCGTGATGGTAGATGTAACCTCGACTCATCGAGCTGCTTGAGCGACTGGAGCATGGGACCGTCGTCCTGGTCGAGCAGGCGTTCCGATACATGCAGCCGGTAATCGGGGTCGATACCGATCAGGTGGGCATCGAACGCCGCGTGGTGAATTTTTGACAGGGAAAGCCCATTCGGCACGATGGGTTGTCCGAGTGCTTCGTCGCCATCTGAAACGATGTGGGCAGCATCCAGCAGTTGTTTTTCCGGCAGCCCGGAGATTGCGCAGCGACCACCGTAAGCGAATAGAACGGCCTCGCGGAAAGTGGACTGATGCAGGCGTTCTTTGACCAGGTGTAATGCATACCTGCGCTCGATTGCACTGCCAGGCGCAGCAAGTTCGTCTTGAATGGGATTCCCAAAGGTGAGCGTGGATTTCAAAGCAAATCCGTCCCATCCGGAGACGTAAGTGGGGACAATCGCCTGGTAACTACCGGGAGAAACACCGAGGAAATAGATCACCGGGATCTGGTTTTCGAACGCTTCCTTTAACCACCGGTTGTCCGCTGCTTCCGGGTTATCTCCCATAAACGCGTAGTCGACGGCTTCATCGCCTTCATAGATCTGCCGGTGGACCTGTCGCTGATCATCATACCAGACTCGGGCTCCTGGGCGGGGAAACACCGTACGGATCGAAAGCAGGTACCGCATCTGGCGTGGTTTGAAGATCCCTCTCTGCGGATTGACCAAGGGGATCCGCTCACCTTCAAATACGAAACCCGGCGCCAACTCGTTTTTTCTCAGGTGGCCGTGCGTTTCCGTCAGTTGCCGTATATACGAGAAAGCGGCCAAGCGCATCCGCGTATCGTCATCATCCCGATTCATCACAGTTCATCATCCCCTGTAACATTGCTCATTATGCCAGGTCAGTACCTCGGGATCAGGTCTGTGTTCGATACGTTCGGGAACTTTGATGGGTTGGCCGTGTAAGGCATAGTAATCCCTGCCGTTTTCGAATTCTTCCCTTACCCTACGGCTGACCTCGAAATCCAGATCGGGCGTGACTGTCACATAACCATTGTCAAACAGGCCGTGGATATCTCGCCTCAACAACAGACCGTTACTGGCTTTGTGAACGCCTCCTTCTCTGTACGGCCGGATGTGGGCGGCATCAAGCGCGGGAAGTGTCCGCTCCCGAGTCACCGCGCACCGGCGATCGTATATGTCGGTCACTAGAATCCGAAATGCGCCCTGACCAAGGCGAGGTTTGACGAGTTGCGGCTTCCCAAACCGATCCGGTTCTGCAACCCTGTCTGCAAAACGCGGCTGTTCCCAACGGTCGTTGACCGCGTTCCACAGAGCCATTCCGTCCGATTGCCCCGTACTGTAAGTTTTGAACGAAACGATATTGGACGACCAGCTGGAAGGAACGGGGATAAACTCAGCATCTTCAAAAAAGAACGGCTGGGTGAGGATACGGCAACCGATACTGAAATCTCCTCGATCGGCAGGATCAGTGCGTCGATATCGCAAGATTCGCGAGCGCATTTCTTGTACTGAATGTGCGCCGTTCGACTCCCCGAACGCTTCCCATGCAAGAGCACAGGACAAGTTGTTTGCATGTGCAAAAACACCACCGCCAACGATCACGTTGTGCGGAGCATGCAGTTTGAAAAGAAACAACTCGCCCTGCTGGAGCGCATTGAAGTTCTTAGGCGATGGCGACCAGAAATTGACCTCATCCAGATGCGGTTTCCGGCGTAATGTTTCGAACCAGTCACCATCGGTCACGGCCACAACCAGTTTGATATCCACAAAGTCCCTACCAATGGATTTGCTATAACCCTGAATCCCAACCACAATGCATAGAAGTCACGGGAGCATCCACCGCACGGTTTTAGACGAGCCTTTGGTACGAAACGAAGGCAGATAGACCACGAAATTAACAGATCGAGAGAAGTAATTACCAGGTTCTTAGAAGATACGTATCTACGCCCCCTGGTCAAGGCCACTTGATAAAGCCATGTTGATTGATTATCCTCGTTTCAGATGTCCTGGTGAAACGATTGCCTTAGGCGATATTGTGTTGGTCGTCGACTGAACTCATTGAAGCTACGACGCAGGCTCGTCTTCAATGTTTTCAAAAAGACACCGTCAGTGCACTGTGGCAATATGGAAAGGCCATAGGACAACATGACAGATCACACCTTTCCCCTCGTAGAAGTAGAAGGCAGCGCTTACGAGATGGGCTATCAGCACGGTGCGCAGGCTGCCGACTTGATTCAACGATACCTGCTTTGGATCGAGAGATTGACGGGCAAATCGCGAGACGTTTTATGCCGTAACGCAATGGATTTCTGGCCGTTGATCGAGCATCTGAGTCAGGCCTTTGCCGAAGAGGTAAGGGGTTTGGCTTCAGGCGCGGATATCAGCCTGGAAGAAGCCGTACTGTGCCAAGTCCGTGCCGAAGCCGCACAGAAGCCGGTTGGGGCCTGCACCGCATTCGCGTTGACACGGACGGCCACGGCGGATGGTAGCACGCTGGCCGGACAGAATCAGGACCTCGAACCGGAATACGCCGACGTAGCTATCCTGTTACGGGTCAACCCCAGCGATGGCCGTCCGCGTGCGTTGATGTTCACATTTGCCGGACAGTTGGGCTATGCCGGGATGAACGGGTACGGCGTCGCCCACTTTGCCAATGCGCTGTATGGTTTTACCTGGCAGTTGGGGCTGCCCCATTACCCGCTCAAGCGTCTGATTCTGGAGCAACGGACGGTCGAGGATTGTGTGGACCTGCTGGCGAAAAACCGCACCTGCTCCGCTGCCAATGTGCTGTTATGCGATGGACAGGGACACATCGGTTCCGTGGAAGTGCGGCCCGAGGGGATTGCCCGGTACCAGGACGCGCACCCGGATGCGTGCCTGCATACGAACCACTATCTGACATCCCCGTTTACCGAACACGAGTCCGGCTATCTGCTTGATTCCTGTCCGCGTCTGGACCGCATACGGGTCCTGGTCCAGGAACAGTGGGGCACCATCTCGGTAGATACTATAAAGCAGATTCTGGCCGATCACGAAAACGACCCGGGGGGCATTTGCAGGCACGGTGCCGTCCAGATGCACTCTATTTCAGGATATATAGCCGAACCCGAAAAACGGCTTCTTCATGTACGCCGCGGGCACGGTTGCTTGGGTGCGTGGACGGCCTATGAAGTGTGAGATACTATGAAGTCTGAGCAAGCGGAGATCGATACGCCTCGGCAACGAGCATTGGAACACTGTTACTCACATCCAACACAGCCGCCAGTTGAACATCCCGTTCGAATCCCCGTCCGATTAACTCTCTCCCGGAACTCGATTCCTTTAGGATCGATTCCAGCTTGCCTTTTAACTTGCTAAAAACCGCGGCCGCGGATTCGGTTTCGGGCGAGCGGGATCCTTTCAGGGCATGGATGATGGCTCCCGCTCCGATCAGGTCTTCGATGGCGGGTCTCAGGGTTTGCTGTTCCTTCCAGCGTTCCCCCGCGGGGATGATACTGATCCCCGTTCCGTATTGCTGCAGCTTGTTTGCCAGGGCGGAAGCGTTTCTGAGGCATCCGGCGAATGTCGGCACATTACCCGTCGACAGGGAAAGGGTAGAGCCGTTGGGCGAGGGCAGGACCAGGGAGGTACCCGGGGGGATGTTTACAAGGGACGAGGGAGCCAGTGAATAACCGCCTCCTTCAAAATCCCGGTTAAAGTTGGCCATATGTGCGTTGCGGGCCCTGGCGAAGTCAACCGCGGTACGGTCCTTGCACCGGTAGGGATATACCATCGCGCCGTTTCCAACGGCAATGTCTACACAGGTGGAAAACGACAGGACATCTACGATGACCATGGCCCGGCTGCTGGGGAGCAGTTCTGCCAACCCCTCGGCGCCCCATTCGCAACGTATATCATAATTTCGTTGGTCGTAGTACATGAAATACTCCCAAGCGCTCCATGTATTCCCAAGTACCGCATTTAATCTTGCAGGTATACTGTCTGCCTAACGTAAAGGAAATCGATGATGGAAGACAATGATCATCGAAGCGGTTCGATCAACAAAGTGGAGCGGGCAGGGAACACCGTTCGCCGGTCCGTGTACCGATGGACACCCGCGGTACACGGACTGCTCAGGTACCTGGAAGAAATCGATTTCAAGGGCGTACCCCGGGTATTGGAGGTAGATGGGGAACACGAAACACTTTCCTATATAGAAGGCGAAGCAGGATTGAGACCGTGGATGGGTATTCTGAAAACGGACCGTGGTCTCGAGCAGGTGTCGGAGTTCTTGAAATCATACCATCGCGCGGTTAGGGATTTCATACCGCCGGAGGATGCCGAATGGTGCGTGCCGGGGTTGAAATGGCGTCCTGGCTTGATCGTTCGCCATGGGGATCTCGGCCCCTGGAATACGGTTTGGCATGAATGTGCACTGAGCGGCGTGATCGATTGGGATTTCGCCGAGCCAGGTGAACCCGTTATGGACATAGCCCAGGTCGCGTGGCACCTGGTTCCCTTGCGGGGCCGGGAATACTGGAAGGAGGTGGGATTTGATCATCCACCCGACCTGCGAAAACGACTGAACGTACTTTGCGACAGCTATGGTGGTGTATCGACAAAGACCGTGATTGATGCCCTGATAGACCTTCAGGAGATGGAAATCACCAGGATTTCGGATCTGGGAAAATCGGGAATCGATCCCTGGAGATTGTACAGCCGTAGAGGCGATGTCGAGGATATCAAACTGGAAAGAGCGTGGCTTCAAGCGGAATATAGGAATCTTGTATCATGAGAATGGGCAAACGTCATTACGTTCCACCCGATGTTAATCAACTATGCAAGAGTTAGGGCTAAGATCTGATTTCTATTCCCTATCTACGTTACTTTTAAAAATCTGTTCAACTTGTATCCTGGCGGTGGGAGGAACGAGTGCTTGAATGCCGTCCGCGGACCGGTCGGCCGGGCGTAGTCCGCCCAAGACCAGAGTGCTACTGACCCGCAGATGCCTTCGAACTGGCCGGTATACTCGTCATACCCCCAAGTAAGGCATTACCCTAATCAGCTTAGTGTTTTTCGGGTAACCATACGTGGTAGGAATGGACCTCATATCATTTCGAGTTCATCCATTTTCTCTATACTAAATTACAACGTGTTTGCACTTCACATAAAGTTAACCTTGTTATATATTGTTTCTCGTTCCAAACAGACTGAATCTCCAATTTGTACTATGCTCACGACATCGTTCTGGTTGGATTAACTCATCATGAGCGAATAGTAAGCATTGTTCAGTTAATTGGTCCGTTCTGAGTAGAACTAATTGAGTGAGAGAGTAACGCATATATGCTATCCTCGAAGCCAACTCCCCCCCCAAGAATCGAGTATTTAAAAGTACAGAACTTTCGTGCATTGAGAAATGTCGAGTTTAAGAACCTTACACCTATGACGGTGTTGCTCGGACCCAATGGTAGTGGTAAATCAACGGTATTTGATGTGTTTGCGTTTCTTGCAGAATGTTTCGAGTTTGGCCTTCGACGAGCTTGGAATCGCCGCGGTAATGCAAGGGAACTTAAAACCCGAGATGCCGATGGCGCAATAAAGATCGAGATCAAGTATCGTGAACGTACCAAGACTCCATTAATCACCTACCATCTAACCGTTGATGAACCAGATGGAACGCCGATAGTCGTTCGCGAATCGCTAAGTTGGAAACGCGGTAGCTACGGTGCACCGTTTCGCTTCCTTGAGTATCAACATGGGAAGGGTAGAGCTGCTAGTGGCGAAGCCCCGGACGTCGAGGACCAGCGTGTGGAAATCCCATTGAAATCACCAGATCTACTAGCTGTGAACGCACTAGGTCAATTTCAAGAACACCCGCGAGTTGCTGCACTACGCGACTTCATCATGGGTTGGCACCTGTCCTACTTATCTGCTGAGAGTACAAGAGGCCAACCTGAAGCAGGTCCACACGAACGTCTAACCAAAACCGGCGATAATCTCGCAAATGTCCTACAATACCTAGCCGAGGGACATCCTTCACGACTTGAAAGCATATTTTACACGTTGCGTTTGCGTATACCGCGTATTGAAAAAGCTTTGGCAGATACTATGCAGGACGGTCGACTGTTATTGCAGATCAAAGACGCGCCGTTCAGTCATCCTGTACTGGCCAGATTTGCATCTGATGGTACATTGAAGATGCTAGCATATCTACTGATATTGTACGATCCGGAGCCTCCGCCCTTTATCGGAATCGAGGAGCCGGAAAACTATCTTCATCCCCGATTGCTCAACGGTTTAGCTGAGGAATGCCGAGCGGCCAGTGCACACACTCAGTTGCTGATTACAACACATTCTCCATTTTTTATAGATGCTCTACGATCCAAGGAGGTACGCGTTCTTTGGCGAGATGAAAAGGGATATACACAAACTAATCGTATTGATGAATTGCATGGAGTATCCGAGTTTGTAGAATCTGGTGCTCAACTCGGCGATTTGTGGATGGAAGGTCACTTCAGAGTGGGTGACCCATTGACTGAACAAGGTGCTCCAATAAACAGAAAAAACAGTACAAATAGGAATTAGATTTGAACCAACCACACCTGGTGATACTCACTGAAGAGTATTCGATGGAGGCGTTCTTACTTACGTTACTACCTCGACTATTACCTACGGAGACGACGTTTGAAATTCACACATTTCGAGGAAAGAAAGACCTACTGAGAAAGCTAAAGAATCGGCTACTAGCATATGTAAAGTGGATACCTGACTACTACAGAATCTTAGTAGTAATTGACCGCGACAACGACGACTGTCGAACATTGAAATCCCTACTGGAAAAACTCGCGGCAGAATCGGGCTTGCGTACGCGTTCCACGGCGGGAATCCGATCATGGCAACTAGTAAATCGCATTGTGGTCGAGGAATTAGAAGCATGGTACTTTGGAGACTGGGAAGCCGTTTGTGAAGCATATCCAGGTGTATCAAGGAGCATCCCAAACCGATCTCGTTACCGCAATCCTGACTCGATTGCGGGTGGGACATGGGAGGCTTTCGAGATGATCATGCAGCGTAGTGGCTATTTCAGTGAAGGATTGGGCAAGGTACAAGCAGCGGAATCCATTGCACAACATATGGAAACGAATCGTAATCGCTCGAAGAGTTTCAACACATTCCGATATGCCATCTTAGAGGCGACCTCATAATTCTTCTGGTTTTACATCAGCTGAAGACTCCGTCAAAAATACTCTCCGATATCCTTAAAATCCATTAAAACAGATTCCTTGTAATCTCGTAATATAGAATCCGTGCTGAGTCGAACATATTATCATCACTTTCATCGACAGTCCGTGGTTAAACTACGTAAAGCCACCCTCTAACCCACCGCCTCCAGCGTAAAAGTCTTCCTGCCGTCCAGTCCGGCTACCACCGGGTAGATTTTCTCCCGCGGTTTGCCTTCTTGCGGGACGTAGCGCACGTGGGGAGAGAAATAAGCGTACAGGGCCGTGTTCCGGGATCGGGGTGACTTGTTGGGGCCCGACCCGTGCACCATGAGGCTGTGGAAGAAAAGTGCGCTTCCCGCCTTCAGCGATACGTCGATCTGCTGCGCCCCGTTCACGTCGTTGTCGTACTCCAGTTCCTTGTCCTGCGCCTGTGCGATCAATCCCCAGTCTTTCATTCCCCCCCTGTGACTGTGCGGAATGACGTTGAAACAGCCGTTCTCGGGCGTGGCTTCGTTCAGGGCGATGCTCACCGTCACGAGTGCGGGAGGATCGATGGGCCAGTACGCCGAATCCTGATGGAGAGCGTGGGCGGAGCCGTGAAAGGCGGGTTTGAGCATCAAGGTGCTTCGGAACAACAGCAGGTCCGGCCCGAGTAACCCACTCAAAACCCGAAGCAGTTTCGGATGGACCGCAAGGTTTCGAAAGACGTCCGAGATTTCCCGTGTGCCTTCGATCTTCCTCAGAACGGGAAGACCGTCCGGCCGATTGACACCGTCGGCGTACGGTTCACGCTGAAACTGTCCGAATGCCGGATCACCCGCGGCTTCCAGATCCGCTGAGACCCGGTGCAATCGTTCGATTTCCTCCCGGCACACGGCCAGTTCCGCTTCAGACAGCACGCCTTCGACCACCAGGTATCCTACTTCCTCGAAAAAGGCTTTCTGGTCTTCCAGGCTCATCATCTCGTATCAACTCCTCCAGGACCGTCGTGGTCAAAACTGCTACGTTTGTCTGCCGGTCGGTGTCCCGCGTCGACGAAGATCGCTGCTATGCCGGTTTGTTCCCAAACACCCGAGTAAATTGTACTTTCACCGGTTCGTACAACCAGTACGCAAGCGCCGAAAGGCCGGCAACGTCGCAGAGAAATACGGGCAAACGATAAACCGCCACTTCATCGTATCTGAGCACGGCGCCGCTGGCTCCCATGGCGACAACGACGAATGAGAAGGCCACCAGCCACCGGACGTGTCGGCGCCCCACCATCGGGGCTGCTATAATACTGAGCAGGGCCGTATGGAATATAAAGAACCCGGCGTAACCGTTTCTCGTCGCCTGGGAGATCTCCCATTCGTACCTGAAGTGCCACACCATGAGAACGTGGGCGAAAACGATTAGCGCGACCGGCCACATGAATTCCCGCCGATGGCGGTTCATCGCGACGAGAACCATGTTCGCGGTCAGTCCCACATAGCCCGTAATAGCGGCTAGAAAGGTGACGACCTCAATATTCACAGTCCGCTCGTTCTCCTATAGTTGAGAACAAAAAATCGCACACGTTGTACATTTGATGGATCTTTTTTTAATTTTACCGCGTCTAACAGGATAGTACAAAAGCAGGAATCGAAAACACGTGACGAGATCACGACCACAATCGATTGCCTGCGAATGGTTAAAAGATTCGATATGACTCCGGCGCCCCGCGGGAGCATATCCAATCCTTCAGCGACGGCATACCTCACCGCTTCCAACGCGGTCGCCCAGATGCCGTCGCTTTCTTTTTGGGCTAAACCCTCCGCATAGCCCACGACCTGGCACCGGGCAGGATAAGACCTTCCTGATTCGCCCACAGGGAGAGCACGTCCCAACCTTCCTGCGCCCGGCCGCTGTGGGCGTCCATGGGCCGGCTGTTGCTTCGCCCGCGCACCTGTCTGATGTAACGTTTATTGTTGGTTACTTCGATAGTCAGTACGTTGCGCGTGGCACCGGATCTCAGATAATCGACCTTCATGGACCAGATGGACTTGGTACCATTCGCGCAGGAGTTTATGTACGATGCCACGCAATGCTTCATGGCCTTGCCTTCGTACGACAGGTCGCGGCCGCTGAGTATCTCTTCAATCCTCCAGGTACGTATCTCGCCTGCCCGTTCGTCCTCGTCCACCCACGTAAAGCCGCTAATCCCGCAGGATTCCCATAGTCTGGGATTCCTGGCCTGGGTCCGGTTCAACCCCCGGTGCCAGGTTTCGACGCGACTCAACAGGGATTCCGGTGTTCGGCCCTTCATGGTGAATGCCGGCTCGGGGGGATCGACCCGCTCCACCCTGCCATCCAGGTTTCGCCGCTCCTGTCCGGCAAACCGGACATGGTGGATATAGTCCACGATCGGCCCGACGTGGACCACGTCGAGCATGGGGTTGTTCACGAAGAAGTGCAGCACCGTCTCCCAGAAAGGACCGTCGTCGAGGTGACCGCCCAGCATCGAATCGCAGACCGCTTCCGCCAGCAGCTCATCACCGCCCATTCCGATCACCTGGGCCCAGCGCAGGGCCGTGTCTACGGTATAGTCCTGCGGCGCGGAAACGGTGAATTCATGGGCCATCCGCTTGGTGAAATGCAGCGGAATCGTGGCCTTCCTGATGTTCTGTCCCTGGCCCACGTGAATGAACCAATCCTGCTGTCTACGGGCTGTTTCGTTCAATCCAGCGAAAAAGGCGGTATCCATGCAGACGGGTACGTCGTACCTGGCCAGCAGATGGCGGACCAGCGCGCCAAACTGGCGACGGGCGTTGTGGCTGTCGCAGTGCCAGTCTCCGATGGGCCGTATCCAATTGGAATGCCTTAGCGCAAGGGCGGCCAGCGCGTCCGGGAAGGTGTTATCGGGAAGTGCGCCGAACCGGGGTACGACCGGTTTCAAGTGGAAGAGCCGCCTGTTCTTCTCCACGCTGAGCAGCAGCGAAAGAAACGCCGCCCTGTCGGCAGGATCGACCATCACGTGGTGCATGAGATGGTGAACAAGCAGCAGGACGGGACTGGTGAGCTCCTGTTCGTCGACCAGTCCGTCGGCGATCCCTTTCAAGATGTCCTTGCGCCGCCTTTTGTGCTGGCTGGCCGTCGCTTTCGCGGCGAACCGGCGGCTGCGGATCCGCTCGGCGAGCTGTAACTCCTGCTGCCGCTGAGTCTTGCTCTTTTGAAGGCCATCTCCGACGCCGTTTTCCCGGCACCAAGCCTGGTAAGCCGCTACCGATCCCAGGCCGAGGGCGGCAAAATGCGCCGCGAGATCGGACTCTTTTTGAAGTCGGTCCGAGGTCCTTCGCGCCGCGGCCAGTTCCTTCTGCCGCTGAGCCAGGGTTTTGTTCAGCCGTGCGTTGAGCCCATTCTCACGGCACCACGACAGGTAGGCTTCCACCGAGTCCATTTGAAGCGAACGGATGTGCCGGCGCATGGGCGCGCTGAGGCACGGATCAGTATTGAGATGGGATGCGGTCATGATGAATCTTACGGTTCAAGAATTGGACGGATGCAACCTGTTGATCGTTTCGCCCAATCGCATGGGAAAACAGTACACTGGTGTATACAAAATGACCGGTGTACAAACAATGTATATACACTGCTTCCTTCCCGGTACAAATTCACCAGGATATGCAGTCGTCACAACCTGTTTCACACCTTCCTGGATTCTGTCAGTAAATCGGAGGGACTTGCCCTGGTTGCGTGCTCACCGGCCGAGCGGGGCAGACAGGGCCACCTCGCCGGGTTCCAGGCAAACCGTGTCGTTGCAGGCCTGGAAGTACAGGGTCGCGTAAAGCTGCGTGCCTTCCGTCAGGCTAGCGGGTTCCACACCGATGCGGGCGCTCAGGCGTACCGCTCCCTGATAGACATCCAGCGGTTCTTCGGCGAAAGCGAACCGCATGGTTTCTCCCGGCGGATACGTCAGCGCGTCGACCGTTATGGGTACGTCCGCGTTGAACGTCACGGCCGTTGGGATCAGTCCCGGCAAGGAGGCCGGGTTGGCGTTGATATGCCAGCCTTCCTCTATATAGATCGATACCGTAGCATCGAAGGCATCTCGACCGGAGGCAGCCACTTCCAGATGGGCCTCGACCTTCGCATTCTCGTCAATTCCCGCACCGTTCTCTGTTGCCCTGTTTCCAATGACCGCCTCGTTTATAAACACATTCAGGGAGGCATTTCGTCCGTCGTCATCGGCACGGTGTCGATTGAACACCCGCTCGCCGTAGAGATGGTTCCGAAGGGCCAGGATCATCGAAGGGAACCGGCCCGGGTTCTCCTTCATCGAAGTGGCATAGGCGTGAAACAGGCGCGAGGCCTGATCGCGATACCGGGTCTCACCGGTATGTCGCGCCAGTGAAAGCAACGCATGGGCGGCCATGGCATTGCCGGAGGCCCGGGCACCGTCGTAGGGACTGCGGGTGCGGACGATCAATGCTTCCTCGCCACTCGTAAAAAAGTACCCGCCGGCCAAGGGATCCAGGAAGAGATCGTCCATCCGGCTTACAAGCGATTCGGCCTCGGCGAGCCATCTGCGGTCTTCGGTAGCCTCGAACAGTCTAAGCAGGCCCCGGACCAGGTAGGCATAGTCCTCCTGGAACGCGTCGCGCCGGGTTTTCCCTTCACGGAAGATCCGCCGGAGGCCTCCTTTGTCGTCCCGCAGCCGATCAAGCACAAAATCCGCGGCCCTCGCCGCCGCATCAAGGTATTGCGCGTTTTCCGTTACCAGCCCGGAAAAAGCGAAGGCGTCGATCATCTGACCGTTCCAGGCCGAGATCACCTTGGTGTCCGTCATCGGACGCACGCGCTTTGATCGGACCTCCCTGAGTTCTCTGCGCATATCCTCAAGATCGGTGCGGGACCCTATGGAATCTGTCTCACCCCGGATGTAAAGGACAGCCCTCTCGGCTCCGCCTCCCGCGGCTCCGCCTCCCGCGGCGCCTTCGGGCATGGACGCGAGTCCGTAGTGCGAAAGGAATGGGGCCGCAGCCGCTCCGAGCGTCTCCCTTATTTCTTCCTCTGTCCAAAGGTAGTACAGGCCTTCCACGGCATCGGTCTCAGAGTCCACGGCCGAATAGAACGCGCCTTCTTCGCCCGACATCTCCCGCTTGACATAATCGAGCACGTCTTCGGCGACTGCCCGGTAGGCGTCATTTCCGGTTACGTCGTAGGCCAGCATGTAAACGCGGGCAAGATCCGCCTGGTTGTACAGCATCTTCTCGAAGTGAGGGATCCGCCAGCCGGAATCCGTGGCATACCGGTGAAACCCACCGCCGACGTGGTCGTAGATGCCGCCGTTCATCATGACATCCAGGGTGCGCGTGGCCATGGACAGCAGGGTTCCATCGCCCGTCCGTTCGTATTCGATCAACGCCAGTTCGAGGCGCATGGGCGGCGGGAACTTGGGGGCGGGGCCGAACCCCCCGTTTTCGGCGTCGTAGCGCGTCCTCATATGGGTCAGCGCGCCAGCCACGATTGTCCCGTCGATGGCGGTGGAGCCGTCCTCGACGACCAGGTCATGCTGTAGCGTCCTGATCGCCCCGGCGATCCGCCCGGCCTGTTCGACCAGGGCATCGCGCCTGGTGTTCCAGGCCTCGTTCAAAAGGTTCAAAACGCGGGGAAAACCCGGACGCCCGGGCATGTCCTCGGGGGGAAAGTACGTACCGGCGAAAAACGGCTCCAGGTCGGGTGTAAGAAAAACGGAATTGGGCCACCCGCCGCCGCCCGTGACGAGCTGCGTGGCCGTCATGTAAATTGCGTCTATGTCAGGGCGTTCTTCGCGGTCCACCTTGACGTTGACGAAATGGGCGTTCATGATGGCGGCGATGTCCGAATTGGAAAAAACCTCCCGTTCCATGACGTGGCACCAGTAGCAGGTCGAGTAACCGACGGAGAGGAAGATAGGCTTTGCTTCCCGGCGCGCGCGGTCGATCGCTTCCGCGCCCCAGGGATACCAGTCCACCGGATTGTGGGCGTGGCTGCGCAGGTAAGGGCTGATTTCACCGGCCAGCCGGTTCAGAGGCTGGTCGGACTGGGCATCGCAACTCGTACCCGCCTGTCCGGCGAGGAGGAGGCACAACAGTAGCGGGCAAATCCTGCTCCGCCATGCCGCGTATGGGGGTTTGGGGAAATTCATGGGTACGGTCCCGCCATTCGCCAGTCCGTAATCCGTCAGCCCGCCAGTCCGTCTGCGTGTGCGGAGGATCGGCGACCGGACACGGACTGCCACACCGGCAAGTTCCCGCGGGCGAATGGATGGAGGACGACTGGGGAAACAGGAACCCTATATGTGTATCGCGGCGCCCTCGACTCCGGCGGCGGCTTCCATGACCAGTTCCGACAGCGTGGGGTGGGCGTGAATGGTCTTGTGCAGTTCCTGGGTGGTCGATTCCAACGTGCGCGCGGTGCAGATTTCCGCGATCAGTTCCGTGGCGTCCGCCCCGATGATATGCGCCCCGAGAATCTCGCCGTACTTTGCGTCCGTGATCAGCTTGACCATGCCGTCCGTCTGGCCGACGGCCACGGCCTTGCCGCTGGAGCGGTACGGCATCCTGAACACCTTGATATCACGCTGTTCCGCGGCCTGGGCCTCGGTCAGGCCCACGCTGGCGACCTGGGGTTGACAGTAGGTACAAGCGGGAATATTGTCGCGATCGATGGGCGGCGAAGCGTGGCCGGCGAGCCGTTCCACCAGGTTGATCCCTTCTGCCGAGGCCTTGTGGGCGAGGAGAGGCGGCCCCGTGACGTCGCCGATGGCGTAGACGCCGGGGACCGTCGTCCGGCAGTGTTCGTCCACCTTGATGAAACCTCTGTCGACCTCGACGCCGAGCTCTTCCAGGCCGATATCCTCGACGTTTGCGTCGCGTCCGATGGCCAGCAGGGTGACGTCGGCTTCCAGGGTCTCCGCTTCCCCATCGACGGTAACGGTCACGGAAGTGCCGCTCGAACCGGATTCGGCCGATTCCACGCGCGCGCCGGTCTTGATCCTGATCCCCAGCTTTCCGAGGCTCTTTTCCAGCAATTCGCTGATTTCCTGGTCTTCCACGGGCAGCAGGTTGGGCAGCATCTCGACGATGGTGACCTCGGTCCCGTAAGCGGCGTAGTAGTAGGCGAACTCCACGCCGATCGCGCCGCCGCCGATGATGGTCATCGACCCGGGCGGTTCTTCGATCAGCATGGCTTCGGTGCTGGTGATGATCCGCTCACCGTCCACCGGTACGGCGGGTATGGCTTTTGAGCGCGAACCCGTCGCGAGGATGATGGACCGGGCGTTAATGGTATGCGTTTCCCCCTGGTCATTCATCACAAGAAGGGAAGTGGCCGAATCCAGGCGGCCGTGGCCGTTGACGAGGTCTACCTTTTTCTTCTTTAGGAGGAACTGGATGCCGCCGGCGAGCGTATTGGCGGCCTTGCGGCTGCGCTGCACCGCCTTGCCCATGTCGAAACGCAGATTGTCGCAAAAGATACCGTAATCTTCGCCGTGGCGCATGGTCAGGACGAGTTCGGCGTTTTTCAACAGCGCCTTGGTGGGAATGCAGCCCCAGTTCAGGCACACGCCTCCGGGCTTGTCCTTTTCAATCACTACTGATTTCAAACCCAACTGGGCTGCGCGAATCGCCGAAACATAACCCCCGGGACCTCCTCCTACCACCGCCACGTCATAGTTATCTGATGCCATGTCTTACTCCGGAAAAATGAATGGATCCGTAACCCTGAAAGCCTGATATAACTAATGTTTACGGCCCTTGATGTCAAGATAATTCGCTTGTCTGCCATGGCCTTACGTTGTATCTTGGAAAGGCACGAAAGAACGATATCAGCGGGTATCCTACCACGTGAAAAAAGACGCCGGACATGTCTCCAGACGCCATTTTCTCATCCATTACCACCGGGCGTATCACCGAACTGATCGAAGGCCTGGTGTCCATACCATCGGTCACGGGCCGGGAACAAGCCCTGGGTGACATGCTCCATGGGCACCTGGAGGAGATCGGGCTCTCCGACGTGCGGCGGGTTCAGGTGGAGGATTCGGGCGACAGCCTGGTAGCAAGAATTCCGGGCCATGGGAATGGCCGCGCTTTCATGCTGAACTTCCACCAGGACACCTTTGACGCGTGCGACGGATGGGAGACCGACCCCTGGTCGCCGGTGTTGAGAGACGGATGTGTTTACGGACTCGGCGCCCATGACATGAAGGCCGGGGCGGCGGCCGTGCTCGCCGCAGCGGAGGCCATCGTCCGATCCGGCGCGGAACTGGGCGGCGACCTGATCGTTGTGGCCACGACCGACGAGGAGAACTGGTCGCGGGGCGCCCACGCGCTGATCGAAAGCCGTCTGCTCGAGGGATGTGACGGCTGTCTCATACCCGAACCCACGCCGCCCGGACGGCTGCGCATCGGTTCACGTGGACGGCACGTGATCAAGATCGACCTGGCGGGCAAGACGGCGCACGCCGCCTATACGGGAGAGGGGGTCAACGCGGTCCGGGATGCCGCGAAGATCATCACGGAATTGGACCGGGTCGAATTGGGATGGAACGAGGAATTCGATCTGGGCGGCACGATATGCGTCATCGAAATTGAAGGCGGCCGGAATATCATACTCGTACCGGAGCACGCGCGAATCGTCATCGACAGGCACATTCTGCCCGGACAGTCGGTCGATCAGGCCGTTCGGGATATCGAGGCGCTGATCCGTTCCCTTTCTATCGAGTCCCGGTGGAACGTCACGTGGGACGACCGGCCCACGCCCGCTCCGGCGCCGTACATCGTGGATCCCGGGTCGAAGTTCGTCCAATCCGCCAAAAAGCGGGTCGAAGAACAACTCGGCCGGCCGGTGCGATACGCCCTGGCGCGGAGCGTGGCCGACACGAACCACTTCGCCGTGACCGGAGGCATCCCGACGCTGGTGTACGGACCCGAAGGCGGCAACACCTGCCAGGCAAACGAATACGTAAATATCGAATCCACCCTTCGTGTCGCCCGGGCCTACTGTGGCATCGTCGTTGACATGCTGGGTATTTCCCACTAGTTCGCCATGTTTCAGCGCCTTCTCGTCGTAGCCCTTTTCATCGTGATCGCAATCCTGCTCGTCCGGACGATCGCGAACTGGTTCAACCGGGGCGGATGGATCGGCCGTGGACAATCCGAAATCAAGGGAAGCTGGGAGGTGGTCGAACCGCTGGGCAGGCTCGGACGAGCCGCCGAAAAGATCATGAAATCCACGCTGATGCTGGAAGGGGAGGATGTGCTGCACAGAGTGGCGGTCCTGTTCGACGTGGCTCACCGGACCATCCAGGGCGTATTCCTGGACCCCGCCGAGCTGCGTGCCCTGGCCGACGAGGCTTCGGAGCCCATTCGTGCCGGGTTGTACCGGGACGAGGCCGTTCATGCCGCTGGTTGGCTGCTATACGCCGTGGACCAAGTTCAGGATGTCCATCTGGACCTGAGCGCGTACGAGGTCAAGCGGATCACCCGGTCGGCCTTCCGGGAGATCTTTCCTGCGGACGCTGAAACAGCGCTGCCCCCGGAACGGACCCTGACCCCGGTATCGTACGGGACGCCTCCGGATGTCGACGGCAGTTACGTCCACCTGGGCAAACTGGAAGCGGGGTACCTCGACGACGAAGTCTATGTCTCCCTGCTCGAATGTCCGGCGGAAGCGCTGCCCGATGGAGCGATGCTGCCCCTGCTGCGGTTACTCTACGAAACGGAAGGCGGCCTGGTGCCGGATAACGGCACACCGGTGGAAGAGCTTCTGGCGCGATACGGTGAACGGCTTTACGCGGCGGCTGTCTATTGCATGATTCGGCCTGAATCGATTAAACTGGATCGGCCCACCGCTTATTCGCCCACGCTGTTCCGGTTGATTGGCACGTGGTCCCGGTCATCCGCGGAACCGCTGTTCCGCGCCGCCCTCGAATCGGGTTGGAACGACTGCGTCCGCTTTCTGCCGAACGCGGGATGGGCGCGAGACCTTACGGCGGTTTTTAAAGACAGCCCCTACGGCGCGCCGGCGTAGTCCGCAGAAACACGGGAAGCGCCATGAAAAACGGGAGATGACAGTCATGCGTATTTCCACGAAACCCCTGCCCGGATTCGGTATGGAGATCTCTGGCGTCGATCTGTCCGAACCGCTGGAACCGGCTATCATGCGAGAGGTCCTCCAGGTGTTTCATATCCATGGACTGATCGTGATTCCCCACCAGGAAATGACTTTTGACCGATACGACGCGTTCACCATGGAGTTCGGCAGGCAGAAGCCCCATTTTCTGGATCATTTGCGTCACGAAAACCATCCGGCCATACTCAACCTGTCCAACATCTTCGAAGACGGCCGCCCGATCGGCATTTACGAAGGCGCGGCCTTCTGGCACACGGACGTGGCCTACCAGGACCCGCCCAACAGTTCCACGGTCGTCTACGGCCGGCAATGGCCGGACGGTGGCTGTCCGACCTACTTCGCCGACCAGATGACCGCCTACGACGATCTGCCTGCGAAGATGAAAGAAACCATCGATTCCATGACCGTCCTTCATCACTACGGCAACCGGGCGGATATGAACGAAGAATCCGCGACCGCGGCGGAAAAACTGACCGTGGAACAGCGGAATCGGGTGGTAAACGTCTACCATCCCCTGGTCAAACGGCACCCGGTCACCGGACGCAAGGCGCTCTACGGCGTCTGCGGAAGTTCCTTCGGCATCGTCGGCATGCCGGACGACGAGGCCTACGATCTGCTCGATGAGCTGGCGGCACACGCTAAGAAGCCCGACTACCTGGCGGAATACGACTTCAGGGTGGGCGACGCGGGGGCGTGGGATACCTTTTCGACCCTTCACAAGGCCACGGTGCTGGCGCCGGCTACCGGTCCCCGCGACAGCCGCCTGCTCTGGCGCATCAGCGTGACCGGACTGCCCCCGTTGATCGAACCGGAGCGGACGTCTCAGCACTGAACAGCACCCGACGCGGCCTCTAACAGGTGATCGAGCGACATGCCCAGGAAAAACAAATCAAACAGCGCCTTGACGGATCGCAGACGAAGGGCGTCTCGCGGGCGCCGGGCAAGAGACCGGGGCAGAAGGTTGGACGGGATACCCGGTGATTTCGCATATGCCGACGCTACCACCGAAACTGGGGTCCGTCAACCCGCGGCGGGGCGGGTACTCGGCATCGATTTCGGTGAAAGGCGGGTCGGCCTCGCCCTGAGCGATCCGGCCGGTCTGATCGCCCATGGCCTGGAAACGATAGAAACCAAGGGTACCGGCGAATCCCAGGAATCCATCGCGGCGATCGTGGAAACCGAGCAGGTCCTGGAAATCGTCCTGGGGCTGCCGGTCAATATGGACGGGACGACGGGGGAAATGGCCGGGAAGGTCGAGGCGTTCGCCGGCCAGTTGCGCGAGCGGGTTTCCTGTGAAGTACGAACCTGGGATGAACGATTGACCAGCATTTCGGCCCAGAGGGCCATGAACGAAATGGACATGGAGACCCGGGGAAACAAGGGCAGCCTGGACCGGATCGCCGCCACGCTCCTCCTCCAGAACTATCTGGACTTCCGCCGGCGGCCAGTAGACGAAACGGAATCCCGCAAATGAAAAAACCACTTCTCGTTGGCATCGTCCTTACCGTGCTGACCGGAACGGCCGCGCTGTGGGTGGCTTACCTGCTCTTCACCCCCGCGGATACCCGCGACAGTGTGCTGCAGTACACCGTCGAACCCGGCATGACCCTTTCCGATGTCGCCGAACAGTTGGAAGCCGAAGGGGTCGTACGTCACGCGGGTCTGTTCAAATTTCTGGCTCGTCTCAAAGGGGCCGAGCACGGGATCAACGCCGGCCGTTACGAGATCGAACCCCGCATGGACGCGAGCGAAATCCTGCACATGATGACCGTGGGCAAAATTACATACAATCGCGTGACCGTACCCGAGGGCCTGACCATACCGGAAACGGCCCAGGCCCTGCGGGCCAGGATAGGGATTGATTCCACTACGTTCGTTCACCTGTCCATCGATTCGGGGGTAACGCGTACGCTGGGGATTGAAGCGTCCACGCTGGAAGGATACCTGTTCCCTGCCACCTATAATCTGTACTCGGAAATGTCGGTCGATGACGTCCTGAAGGAAATGACGGGCCAATATCAACGTTCGATAACGAAGGAGTACCGAAAACGGGCGGAAGAACTGGGGTATAGTATTCACGAGATCACGACCCTGGCTTCCATCATTGAACAGGAAGCGATGATGGACGACGAAAGGGACGTGATTTCGGGTGTGTTCCACAACAGACTACGAAGAGGCATGTTGCTGGAGGCCGATCCCACGGTTCAGTACGGGATCGGTAGACCGAATATGAGACTCTACCAAAAGCACCTCTCCCACCCATCACCCTATAACACGTACGTACATGCCGGATTGCCGCCCGGACCGATCTGCAGCCCCGGAAAGGCGTCCATACACGCCGCGCTGTATCCCCGGGACGTACCCTATTTGTTCTTCGTGGGCCGTGGGGACGGCAGACATATCTTTTCCATTACCAACCGCGAGCACAACCAGGCCCGGGCCTGGATCAAACGTCAGCAGAGATGACCTCGAAGCGGGTGGCGTCATTCGGGGAAGCCCCTGGGGGATCGCGACGCGTGATAGCCCCTGGCGGGATGACGCTCATGGTCAAACTGCCGTGTATCCGCCGTCGACGACCATGGTGTGCCCGGTTACCATGGCGCTGGCGTCGGATGCGAGGTAGATGATCGAACTGGCGATCTCGTCCGGTTCGGCGAGCCGGCCCAGCAGTATCTTCTTTATATTGGCGCGGAATCCCGGGTTCTCCATCGCCTTTTCCACCATCGGAGTGCGCGTCATGGTCGGTGCCACGGCGTTTACGGTGATGCCGTGCTCCGCCCATTCGGCCGCCATGGACTTGGTCAGCGTGCACACGCCGCCCTTGGCCGCGGTGTAGGCCGCCCTCAACGGACCGCCCACGACACCCACCTGCGAGGATACGTTGATGATTCGTCCGCCCTGGCCCCGCTCGATCATGTGAGCGGCAAGGGACTGGCTGAGGAAGAAGACGCTTTTCAGATTCACGTCGATGATCTCGTCGTACACCTCCTCGGTGACTTCGAGCACCGGCATGATCCGGTTGCAACCGGCGTTGTTGACCAGGATGTCGATGTTTCCGGCCTCGGCCAGGACCCGCTCCGCGAAAGTGCGGATCGAAGCGACCTTTCCCACGTCCACCGTTTGAACGACGCAGCGGCGGCCCAACGACCGGACCTCGGAAGCCACCACTTCCAGGTCGGCCAGGGTGCGGCTGCCGATCACCAGGTCGGCCCCCGCACGGGCACCCGAAAGCGCGACGGCCTTGCCGATGCCCTTGCTCGCACCGGTGACGATCATGGTTTTACCTTCAAGGGAAAACTGGGATGTATCCGGCATAAAATCCTCCATGAAACGACGGGGAGTTGTAGGTCGAACGATTGGGTCGGGGAAATGATCAGCACACGGCGGTGCAGTGTACATATGAGGCTGGATTTCGTCAATCGAATTCAGCCGTTCAGACTGCCTGGCGGGTCGTGTTAGCGCTTGCATCCGGTTCCCTTGCCGGTTAATATAGATCGGTGCGCCGGGACATGCATTGCGGCAAGATCATCCCAACCGGTTCGGTGTGGTTCAAGAGGCCGGTGGTGACGCGCTACGCCGTGTTCTGCTCCACAAGGCGTGCGCTGTCAACAGGCCGTAAAAGGGGACGTACTGGACATAGCGGACCCAGTTCTCCTCGCACCAGGTTTCGGTCAGTACGAACCCGATAACGACGTGGTATGAAAGGGCGGCCATGCCCGACAGCAGGATCCAGGCCGGGTTGGGGTACAGGCAGAGAAACGGGATGATCCAGACCAGGTACCAGGGTTGTACCGTGGGTGTGAGCACGAGAAAGGCGCCAAGAAGGATATAGGCGGAACGGACCGGATCCGATATCCTGACCGCGCAGTACGCGACAAGACCGGTAAAGATCGCGGCCACGATGACCTTGGACACGTTCAGCGAATCGGTGAGGTAGAACAGGATCGAAAACACGCTGTCGTTGAATCGCCACTTGTCGCCGTATACCAGGAGTCCGCTGAACAGGCGTGGACCGGCGTCCAGGTAGGGCAGGTAGAAAACGAAGACCAGGACTGGAAGAATCCAGAAGGGTTTGAGGCTTCGGAACTTGCGGAAGAAGACCGGGACGAGCATGACGGTGAACCACTTAGCGAGCATGGAAAGGGAAAGCCAGGCTACGGCCCGGGTGGGACGATGGCCGTCCGCGGCGAGCAACGCGGCGAGCATGAACGCCACCGCCAGCGAATCGTTGTGTCCGCTGCCGGCGATCTCGACCAGTACGAGTGGATTCCAGGCGTAGATGAGCACCCGCTCCTCCGGAAGGTTTCGACGGCGGAGCAGCGCCATCACGAGCAGGATGACCCCCACGTCGCACAGCGTGAAGAAGATCTTCATCGAAGTGGGACTATACCAAAGGTAACCCGCGACTACGAAAGCGGCCTGCATCAGCGGCGGATAGACCGTCGGGACATCCTTGTTGTTGATTCCGGAATGGTGGTCGTCGCGTAGGTGGGCGATGTCTTCGCTGTCCGGGGCGTGCACGTACGGGTTGATGCCCTGGAACTGCATCCTGGCGTCCCACAGGTACCGGTAGATATCATCGGAAAGTGACGGGGGACTGAACAGCAGGATGACGCGGCAGAGAATCGCCACGGCGAGGACGAGCCAGAGCAGCCTCCGGTCCGGCGGCGTGCTGGATCGCACCTGGTAAAGTACGGCGACGGCGTACACGATGAAGGCCGCTGCGAAGGGTCCCCAGAAGAGCAGCAGGGCGTCGGGCAGGGCAATCCAGGTGGACAGGGGTTCGGGCAGGAACGCGTTGGGATCGAACAGGCCGGTCCTGAGATCTCCGATGGAGACTATTCCGGCACAGGCGGCGGCAAGCAGGAGTCCAGGTATCGCGATACGGCCGAGGGAACGGGCACGGAATCTGTAAGCAGAATCGGACATGTATGAGCTATCTTTCGCTTATCTTCATTCTTCTCTATTTTCTCGTCCTGCTCCTGCTCGCGGTCTACGGCGTCCACCGGTACCTGATGGTGTATCTGTACTACAAATATAAGGACCGGGCACGGCCTGTAAAGCCGGAACCCTTGGATCAAGCTCCCCCCGCAGTCACCATACAATTGCCCCTCTACAACGAGCAGTACGTGGTCGAAAGGTTGATCGACGCCGTCTGCAGGATCGAATATCCCCGCGACTCCCTGGAGATCCAGGTACTGGACGACTCCACCGACGAGACGCGCGCGCTGGCGGCCCGGCGCGTCGAACACTACCGGGAATCGGGATTCGACATCCACTACCTGCACCGGACAGAGCGTACCGGATACAAGGCGGGGGCGCTGCAGGAAGGGCTGACCACGGCCAGGGGAGCATTCATCGCCATATTCGACGCCGACTTCATCCCACCGCCGGATTTTCTAAAAAACACCATGCACCTATTCCGCGACGACAGGGTGGGACTGGTGCAGACCCGGTGGTCCTACCTCAACAGGGGATACTCGCTTCTTACCCGGGTCCAGGCGATCATGCTGGACGGCCATTTCGTCATGGAACACGGTGCGCGGAATCGATCGGGCAGGTTTTTCAACTTCAACGGAACGGCGGGCATCTGGCGCCGGGAGAGCATCGATGCGGCGGGCGGCTGGCAGCATGACACGTTGACCGAAGACCTTGACCTGAGTTACCGCGCGCAACTCCTGGGCAAGCGCTTCGTTTTCCTGGAAGACGTTTCCACGCCCTCCGAACTCCCCGTGGAGATGAACGCCTTCAAGACGCAGCAGCACAGGTGGTCCAAGGGCTCCATACAGACCGCGAAGAAGATGCTGCCGTCGGTATGGCGCAGCGCGCTTCCCTTCCGCTACAAGCTCGAAGCGACGTATCACCTCACCAACAACATGGCCTACATGCTCATGCTGCTGCTGTCGGTCCTGATCTTTCCGTCGATCGTGATCCGGGTACAGGCCGGCTGGATCAATTCTTTCTGGATCGACCTGCCCTTTCTATGCGCGGCCACGGTTTCCGTTTCCCTGTTCTACCTTTTCGCGCAATTCGAGATTAACCGCGCCCGGTGGCTGTGGTGCCCCCTGTTCCTGCCCGTGCTCATGTCCATCGGCATCGGCATCTGCCTGAACAACACGCGTGCCGTGCTGGAAGCACTGCTTAACCTAAGGTCCGGGTTTCAGCGGACGCCCAAGTACGGTATCCGGGACAGGACGGACCGGTGGCGCCGGTTGCGCTACCGGGGGATTCGAAACTGGCTGCCGGTGTTGGAACTGCTCTTCGCCCTGCACTTCGGCCTGTTGATCTACTACACGGCCATCAACGGCATCTACCCTTCCATTCCCTTCCTTTGCCTGTTTTTCGCCGGCTACCTGTACGTCGGCCTGGCATCCCTGTGGCCGCGGACCGCCAATCAAGGATAATCCATGGAACGTGCAATCGGCCTCTTCGGCCTTCTCGTTCTCCTGGCCATAGCCTGGCTCCTCTCGGAGAACCGGCGGCGGATGAACTGGCGGCTCATCTTCAGCGGCCTTGTCCTGCAGGCCCTTCTGGCCCTGATCTTGCTTCACACGGCGCCCGGGCAGATGTTCTTCGACCTGGCCAGGGTGGCCATCAACAAGGTGATCGCGTTCTCCAACGACGGGGCGCGGTTCGTCTTCGGCGACCTGGTGGAAACCGCGCTGTTCGGTTTCTCGGTGCTCCCGATGGTGATCTTCGTTTCTTCCATTACGTCCGTGCTGTTCTACCTGGGATGGATTCAGTGGATCGTCCGTCAAATGGCCCGGGTCATGGTCCGCGTAATGGGTGCGTCGGGGTCGGAATCCATGGCCGCCGCGGCAAACGTATATCTCGGGGCCTCCACGGCGCCGCTCGTTATCCTGCCCTACCTCAAGACCATGACCCGTTCGGAGATCATGGCCGTAATGACCTCCGGCATGGCGACCGTGGCCGGTTCCGTACTGGCGGCCTACGTCGCCCTCGGCGCCGACGCGGGCCATCTCCTGGCGGCGTCGCTCATGTCGGCGCCCGCGGCGCTGGTCATCGCGAAAATCATGACGCCGGAGACCGGGGATTCACCTACAATGGGCGTCGTGACCGTGGACGTACCGAAACCAGGGGTCAATTTCATCGATGCGGCCTGCCGCGGCGCGTCGGACGGGTTGAGACTGGCATTGAACGTGGCCGCCATGCTGATCGTGGCGATCGCCTTCGTCAGCCTGTTCAACTGGGCCGTGGGGCTCGTTCCCTACGTGGGCGGCGAACCCCTTTCCCTCGAACGCATCCTGGGATGGATCTGCGCGCCACTGGCCCTGCTCATGGGCGTGTCGTGGGAAGACGCCCAGGCGGTGGGCATGCTGATCGGCAAGAAGACCATCCTGAACGAGTTTCTGGCCTACCAGGACCTCAGTACGATGGAAGCCCAGCTTTCGGAGCGCTCGTTTACCATCGCCACGTACGCGCTGTGCAGTTTCGCCAACTTCGGAACCATTGCGATCATGATCGGAGGCATCGGAGGACTGGTGCCGGAACGGCGCCAGGATATCGCCAGGTATGGCATCCGGTCCATGATCGGGGGCGCCCTTGCCGCGAACATGACCGCCACCGTCGCGGGTCTGCTGATGTAGTCAACACCTCCTCCCGGACCGACTTCTGTATAGACCGGCCGAGATGCAAAGCTCGAGACTGGCGCAACTGCCGGGATCGATCAAACCCACCCGGATCACGCTTACGGTGGAAATTCCATGAGCGAAAAGCCCGCCGAATCCAGGAATTCGTCAACTGAGCATCGTCTGCTGGATGAAATCAGGGAACTCCTGCCGCGTTGCACGTTGAGAGATCGACGCGACATCGAGCGTCTGCTGAAGAAGCTCCGCGGAGCGCGGCGAAGGGACCACGGCCGGATGCGCAAGTTGATGGAACGGGCGTCCGCATCGGCCGCGCTCGTGGAGAAACGTCTTGGGTCCGTCACGGCGGTCACCATCGACGGCCAACTGCCTATTTCGGCCAGGAAGGATGATATCCTCGAAACCTTGCGCGGTCATCCCGTAGTGATCGTGACGGGGGAGACCGGTTCGGGCAAAACAACGCAGTTGCCCAAGATATGCCTCGAGGCGGGCCGGGGCGTGTACGGACGAATCGCGTGCACACAGCCCCGGCGCGTCGCGGCGCTTTCGGTCTCCCGCCGCATCGCCGAGGAACTCGACGCGACCTGGGGCCGGGAAGTCGGCTGCAAGATACGCTTCACGGACGAGACAGTACCCGAGACCCGCGTCAAGATGATGACCGACGGCATGCTGCTTGCCGAGATTCAGAACGATCCGGACCTGTACGAATACGACACGATCATCATCGACGAGGCGCACGAGCGCAGCCTGAATATCGATTTTCTGCTCGGATACCTCCGGCTGCTGATCGAGCACCGGAAGGACCTTAAGATCGTGGTCACCTCGGCAACGATCGATACCACCGCGTTTTCAAGCGCCTTTGACAACGCGCCGGTCGTCGAGGTGTCGGGCCGTCTTCATCCGGTGGAGATCCGCTATCTGCCGCTCGAAGAATCCCGCGGCGACGCCGAGGAATATACTTACGTCGACGGGACCGTCGACGCGGTCGACCGGATCATGGAAGAACCCGGCCGGGGCGACATCCTGGTCTTTCTCCCCACCGAGAAGGACATCCACGAGACGCGCAGGCGCCTGGATGGAAGATCCTACCGGCACACCGACGTGCTTCCGCTCTTCGGCCGCCTGACCAACGCGGACCAGCAACGGGTCTTCCAGCCGCAGGATAACCGGCGCATCGTCGTGGCCACCAACGTGGCCGAAACGTCGCTGACCATTCCCCGCATAAAGTATGTCGTGGACACCGGTCTCGCCCGGATCAGCCGCTACGCGACCCGGACCCGGACCCAGCGGCTGCCCATCGAACCCATCGCGCAGAGCAGCGCCCGTCAACGGGCCGGACGCTGTGGACGGGTGTCGGGGGGCGTCTGCGTTCGACTCTATGGCGAGTCCGACCTGATGAACCGGCCGGAGTTTACCATGCCAGAACTGCAGCGTTCCAACCTGGCGGAAGTCATCCTGCGCATGCTGGCACTGAAACTGGGCCACATCCACGCGTTTCCCTTTCTCGATCGGCCTACTCCGCAGGCAATACGGGACGGGTTCCAACTGCTCGCCGAACTGGGCGCCATCGACGGGGAACGACGCCTGACCGATCGAGGCCGGGCCATGGCAAGGCTGCCGGTTTCACCCACGGTGTCGCGCATGCTGCTGCAGGCCCAGCAGGAAGGCGCATTGCAGGAGGTCCTCGTCATCGCTTCGGCTATCAGCATACAGGATCCCCGCGTCAGGCCCCTCGACCAGCAGGAACAGGCGGACCAGGAACACCGGAAATTCAGGAACGGATCCTCGGATTTCCTGACCCTGTTCAATATCTGGGAGGCCTTTCACAATACTTTCGAACACCTGCAGACACAGGCCGCCATGCGGAGGTTCTGCAAGCGTCACTACCTGTCCTACAACCGCATGCGGGAATGGCGCGACATCTACGTGCAGCTCCGCCGCGCGCTCCGGGAAGCCGGCGGTTTTCGCGGACGCTCGGGCCGTTCCGGCAGTGCGCACTTCGACGCGGTCCACCGATCGATCCTGAGTGGCCTGCTCAGCCAGGTCGCGGAACACCGGGAAGGCAATCTTTACGCCGGGGCCCGAAACCGGACGGCCATGATCTTTCCCGGTTCGGGCCTCTTCCGGCGGAGACAGGGCGAGAAACGTGGACAGGCCGGCCAAGGCGGACAGCGGGACGGGAAGAGTGGAAAGGTTGACGATGGCGGACAGCGGAACGGGACCGGGGCGCCTGCCTGGATCGTCGCCGCGGAGATGGTAGAAACCAACCGGCTCTACGCACGCACGGTGGCGCGGATTCAGCCCGAATGGGCCGCCGAACTGGGCCGCCACCTGTGCCGGGCATCCTATTCGGAACCGAGATGGGAAAGGTCTTCTGAACGGGTGCTCGTCGACGAAACACTGCACCTGTACGGCCTCCAGGTATCCAAACGCTCCATCGACTTCATAGGTATCAATCCCGAAGAAGCGACGCGCCTTTTCATCCGCGGCGCCCTCGTCAACGACGACCTTCGAACCACCGTCGCCTTCATGGACCATAACAGGAATATACGACGGGATGCCGAGACCTGGCTCTTGCAGCACCGCAACGCGTATCGCGTCGACCTCGACGAAGCCGCCTTCCGATTCTATGAAGAACGGATTGTCCAGGTGTCTTCCGTGCACGACTTGAACCGGCTGATGAAAACCGCGGGGGAGGGAAACCCCCGTTTCCTCCATATGGAAATCGCGGATCTCACGGGTGTCGATGGCGCACAGGGCCGCCCGGACGACTTCCCGGAGCACTTCTCCCTGGAAGGTGATCTGCTGCCCCTGCAGTACGCCTGCCGGCCCGGCCGGGAAGAGGATGGCGTTACGCTTTCGTTACCGAAAGGCAAGGTCCATCTGCTGATTCCCGAAACACTGGACTGGCTCGTTCCAGGCCTTTTATGCGAGAAGATCGAAGCGCTGCTCAGGGGACTGCCCGGTCGGAAACGTAAACAACTGGTACCCATTCCGGATACGGCAAGGATGATCGTGAAGGAATTGGATCCCTCCGCTGCCTCCCTGGCCGACGCCCTCGCCGAATACCTCGGCAAGCGTTACGGCGTCGAAATCGAACCGGCGGACTGGACGGTGGAATCAATACCGGATCACCTGAGAATGCGCGTCCTGGTGACCGGAGAGGACGGAAGCACGGTCCTGTCGACCCGCGACCCGGACCGCGTGCGCGCCGAGATCGCGGACCGCACCGTCGCCGTCGAATCGGAAGATTGGCGCCGCGCGGCGGACCGCTGGGAACGATACGACCTGCGCGACTGGTCGATCGGCGACCTGCCTGAACGAATTGAAGTCGGTCTGTCGGGTTCCGTGCCTCAATACGCCTATCCCGGACTGCAGGCGGACGAAGACGTGGTTGACCTGCGTCTGTTCCGGGACCGGTACGAAGCTCAGAGGGAAACCCGATCCGGGTTGATTCGTCTGCTCGAACGCAGGATGACGGAGGAACTGGCCTGGGTGCGCCGGGACCTGTCGTTTCTCCGGGATATACCCGACTTAGCCGGTCACGCGGGTGGCGTGCAAGCGCTACAGGATTCGGCCTACTTTCACCTCCTGGCCGCCCTGTTTACCCGCGAACCTTTGTATCCGTTGACGGCCAGACGCTTCGAAGAAGATGTTGATACGGCGCGCATGCTGTTGAAGAAACTGCCCCACTGGTTTCAACAACAGATGCGGACGCTGGAACTGGTTTTCGCCGGTATCCGCCACTTGGCCCCCGCTTACCCCGGCATGGAAGACGACCTTCAACGCCTGATGCCGCATAACTTCCTGGAGAAAACACCGGCTGTCGAGTTGCCAAACCTTTCCCGATACCTGAAGGCGGTTGAAACAAGGTCTCGCAGGGCACGGGAAGATCGGACGAAAGACCTGGAAAAGGCGGAACTGGTCAGGCCCTTCGACGATGCCATGAGGGCGATGAACACCAGGGAGGATGTGAATCCCGCCCTTATGAACGAGTTCAGGTGGATGCTCGAGGAGTACCGCGTCTCGGTGTTCGCCCAGGAACTCGGTACCACGCGCACCGTCTCGCCGAAGCGATTAAGGGAACTGTTGGATCAGATCGAAGCGGATGCCGGCAATCCGGTATTGTCATGAGACGTATCGTGTCGGATCGGCGATTCCGGCTTCTTCGAATCCGTTTCGCCGGAGGATGCAGGCGTCGCACCCGCCGCAGGCCGCACCGTCGTCCGCTGCGTCGTAACAACTGGTCGTAAGCGCGTAGTCCAACCCGAGCCGGAGGCCTGTGCGCAGGATATCCGCCTTGGACATTTCAATGAGCGGCGCGTGGATATGGAACCTGCCTAGGCCGGTCACCCCCGCTCGCGTGGCCAGGTTCGCCAGGTTTTCGAAGGCCGAGATGTACTCTGGACGACAGTCGGGATAGCCGCTGTAATCGATGGCGTTGGCCCCGATATACAGGTCGTAGGCCCCGAGCACCTCGGCCCAGCCAAGGGCGAAGGAAAGGAATATGGTGTTCCGGGCGGGTACGTAGGTAACCGGTATCTGCCCGCCCATGGTCGCCGGGTCCTGGTCCTTGGGCACGGGCACGTCGTCCGTCAGCGCGGACCCGCCGATGGCCCGCAGATCAAAGGGTATGGTGACATGGCGTCCGACCCCCATGAACTCTGCGACTTTTTTAGCAGATTCAAGCTCAAAACGGTGGCGCTGGCCGTAGTCGAAGGTGATGGCGTGACAGTCGAACCCTTCGTGCCTGGCGATGGCGAGCGTCGTCGCCGAATCGACCCCTCCGCTGAGGAGGACTACGGCAGCCTTCATGGCGGTTATATCCTCTAGGAAGTGTATAGTAGACTGGCAATGATGGATCCGGCGATTACGACCAGCGCCGCCAGAAGCTTGTTGGCGGCGGCGGAAATCCGCGATTCGATTTTGTCGTCCATCGCGGCAAACCGGGCGTCCATCGTGTCGAACCGGGCGTCCATCAGTTCCTTCAGGGAGGCAATCGCGGAATACAGGTCGGCCTTTGTAACGTATTCGTTTGACGGGCTGTTCGTGTCAGGTGATGGCATGCGTAAATCTCCATATATCACAAAGCGCTTTTTGTCGAATGATACCGAGGACCTATACAGGCTAACGAACAACACCGCCTGTTAAAAAAGATCGAGAAAAGCCCGTTATGCCGACGTTGCGCATTTGTGAACGGCGGCAATATATTCCTTTAGTCGTATATCTGCAACGGTTCTCGCGGTTTTTTTCAAGTGAAAACATTGGGTAGAATACCTCGACCTGGTTTAACAGGTTGACGTGGTATCCCTACCGCACTGGACCATACCAGGATCCCTGGAGGTAGACCATGTTTCAAGAAGTACGCGTGGCGGCGATCTCGTTTAAACCGGTAAAACTGGACCTGGAGGGAAACGCGGACCGCCTGGAAGAAATGTTCCGCGTGGCCGCGGCGGGTGGAGCCGAACTGGCCGTCGCGCCGGAAGGCGTGTTGGAAGGCTATATCGTCAACGAGATCATAGACGGTAAAATCCCGCCGGAGGAAATGAAGCGGGTGTCCCTCGCCATGCGCAGCAAGACCATCCAGCGGTTCCGGGAACTCGCAAGAACGTTGGGCATGTGCCTGGTGTTCGGTCTCGCCGAGCGGGTCGACGGCGAAGTTTACAATTGCGCCGTGTTCCTCGATCACCGGGGGCGCCTGCGCGGCAAGTACCACAAGATGCAACTGGCAGAGGGCCATCACCGTTCCTGGTGGTTTAACCGACTGGGCAAGCACAGCCGCGCTTTCCACACGCCCTTTGGCCGAGCCGGCATGGTCATCTGCAACGACCGGTGGAACCCGGATATCGCCCGCATCCCGGTGCTCGACGGCGCCCGATACCTGCTCATTCCCTCCTTCGGATCCCGGTCCCGCGCACAGGACCGGGCGGTGCTTGCCCGCGCACGGGAAAACGGCGTGCCCATCGTCGAAGCCAACGTGGGGGTTACCCTGATCGTCAGCAAGGGCGAAATCGTCGCCCTGTCCCGCAAGACGACCACCATTACCCATGGGGCCATCTCCGTTCCGGCTCCTCCATCTCTGCAAAACCGGAACCGGCACGAACGGGGATTCCTTTCGTGGCGCAAACGCGAAATGCCCGTACGATACCGAGACCGGGTGCGGAGAAAACAAGATGGCCGCGACACCGTGGAAGTCGCCCACGACACCAGGGGCCGGCTGGTGGAAGTGGAATGACGGACCGGAACTCGTTGGGACGCCGGTAAATTGCGTCTTGCCTGTCTATTCGCATATCCCTTATCTTTTTCGTGATCGTTTTCCTGCCGGTGTCTTGAATGGAACCGGCAATGTATACACCAGATGAAATGATGATCCGGTAGATTCTCCAGGATACCGTGGCCATGTCCATGAAACTTTCGACCGAACAATTTCTCGATGTGCGCAACCACGGTTTCGTGCGATTGGCCATCGTCGTACCCCGGATACGGGTGGGTGATCCCGCCGCGAATGTCGCCCATCACCTCGAGCAGATCGAAGCGGCCGCCGGTCGTGGTTCTTCCTACGCCCTATTTCCCGAATTAAGCCTCACGGGCTATACCTGCGCCGATCTCTTCCACTCCCAGGTGCTGCTCGACAGCGCGTTGGAAGCGTTGGGCGAAATACTGGAGGCGACCCGGGGGCTCGATATGACATTCAGCTTCGGCATGCCCCTGCGGATCGATCACGCGGTCTTCAACGTCGCGTTAACCTGTTCGCGCGGGAACATCCTGTCGGCTACGCCCAAGACCTACCTGCCGCAATACCGCGAGTTCTACGAGACCCGGTACTTCGCCCGGGCCGCCGAAGCCCAGGCCGATACTGTTTCCCTGTGCGGCCAGGAGGTACCTTTTGGACCGGACGTGCTGCTGCGCACCGACGATCCTAGGATCGTGATCTATCCCACCATCTGCGAAGACGACTGGGTACCGGTGCCGCCGAGCGGCAGGGCGGCGCTGGCGGGCGCGACCATACTCGCGAATCTGTCCGCGTCCAATATCGTCATCGGTAAGGCGCAGTACCGCGAGGATCTCATCCTCGCGTCCTCGGGACGCAACGAGGCCGTACATATGTATGCCGCGGCGGGATTCGGGGAATCGACCATGGATGTGGTGTGGGATGGACACGGGTTTATCACCGAACGGGGATACATGCTGGCGAAGACGGAACGCTTTCAACTGGACGGCGCTTGCATCGTGGCGGATGCCGACGTGGAGGCGCTGACGCTGGAGCGCGGCGTCCAGGGCTCTTTCAGGCAGAACGCCATGGACTACAAGTCATCCTGGCGGTCCGTGCCGTTGCCCGGATTCCGGTCCGGACAGGCCGGGCAAAACGGTTCGGGAGCGTCCGGGCGGCGTGGCAAGGAGGGGAAAGGGGTTCACCACGCCTTCCTGCGGGACATTCCCTCCCATCCCTTCGTACCCCAGAACCCGGCGGAACGCAGCCAGCGGTGCCGCGAGGTGTTCATGATCCAGGCGACCGGACTGGCGACCAAGCTGAGATCACTGCCCGAGGATGCCCGCAGGGTCGTCGTGGCGGTATCCGGAGGACAGGATTCGACCCACGCCTTGAACGTGGCGGTGCATACCATGGACATGCTCGAGCTTCCGAGATCCCGTATCGTGGCCCTGACCATGCCGGGACTGGGCACCACGGAGCGGACGTACGGGAACGCCTGCGCACTGATACGGGCCGTCGGCGCCACCTTCCGGGAGATCGACATTAAACCCGCGGTACGGCAGTTCTTCGGCGACATCGGACACTCGGAAGACAAGAAGGACCTGGTCTACGAAAACACCCAGGCATGGACCCGGAAACTGGAAGAACTGGCCACGGCCGCCCAGGTAAGGGGCATCGTGCTCGGTACGGGCGATCTCTCGGAACTGGCGCTGGGCTGGTGCACCATGTTTGGCGACCACGCCAGCCATTACGGCGTCAACGCCGGCATTCCGAAAACGCTCATTTCCTACCTGATCCGCTGGACGGCCGACGTGGTCTTCGAGGAAGAGAAGGCGGTTCGCGAGGTGTTGCTGGATATACTGGACACGCCAATTTCACCGGAACTGTTGCCTCCGCGCGAGCGGGAGATCGCCCAGAAAACCGAAGAGAAGATCGGTCCCTACGAACTGCATGACTTCTTCATCTACTACTTCATGCGTTTCGGCTTTTCACCCTCGCGGATCGCGCGGATGGCGCTGCACGCTTTCGAGGGGAAGTACCAACTCCACGAGATCAAAACCTGGCTTCGCGTGTTCATCGTCCGGTTCTTCCAGAACCAGTTCAAACGGAACTGCCTGCCGGAAGGGCCTAAAGTCGGCATGACCTGCATCTCCCCCCGCGGTGACTGGCGGATGCCTTCCGATGCTTCTCCGGCGGTCTGGCTGGCGGACCTGGAACGCATCCCCGATGAACTATAGACCACCTGGATCGGTACCGCTCCACTTCAACGCAAAGTCTGTCGAAACATACTGGCCCGTGCCCTACGGGCAAAGGGCGGAGGATGCCCGCAGTTGGGCGGAAGCGTACGGGATTCGTCCGGCCGTGGAAGATGATTTCCGTACCGTCCTGCTCCTCGTGGACTGCCAGAACACATTTTGTCTCCCCGGATTCGAACTCTTCGTGGGCGGCAGGAGCGGACGGGGCGCCGTGGATGACAACATCCGACTCTGCACCTTCATCTATCGCAATCTTCAGTCCATCACGGAGATCATACCCACGATGGACACCCACACTACCCTGCAGATCTTCCATCCGGTGTTCTGGGTCGACGGGGAAGGCGGGCATCCCGCCGGCGGCGAAACGATCATCACCCCGGATGACGTGGAACAAGGAACCTGGCGCGTCAATCCCGCGGTGGAGGCTTATTTCAGCGATGGGGTTGATCTTTCCGCCTACGCGTTATTCTATGTCCGGCGCCTCACCCAGGATGGCAAGTATCCCCTCATGATCTGGCCGTACCACGCGATGCTCGGGGGTATCGGGCACGCCCTGGTGTCCGCGGTCGAGGATGCGGTATTCTTTCACAGCATCGCCCGGGTGGGGCAAACACGTTTCGAGATCAAGGGGAACCATGCCCTTACGGAAAACTACTCCGTGCTCCGTCCCGAAGTGATGCAGGACCCCGAAGGACAGACGGTAGGGGTGAAGAACACGTCGCTGGTCGACCACCTGATGACCTTCGACGCCGTCATCGTGGCCGGACAGGCCAAGAGTCACTGCGTAGCGTGGACGGCGAAGGATCTGCGTTCGGAGTTCAAGGCAAGGGACGCGTACATGACCGGCAGGGTCTGCCTGCTGGAGGACTGTACCTCGCCGGTCGTCGTTCCAGGTGTGATCGATTTCACCGAAGAGGCGGACGAGGCTTTCCGCCGGTTCGCCGATGCCGGCATGCGCCTCGTGCGTTCCACCGAACCCATGGATCAGTGGGCGATTCGAGGCTAGGGCGCTCGGCCCTTTGCCGTCGCTTTACCTTCCGGAAGGACAGCAGTCGAGCGGGCAGCGGTCCGGCCAGGGATCCAGCACACCCACGGTTGGCCGTGCCGTCGATACCGACAGGCGCTCCTCGACGAGTTCCGCGATCATCCTCACGAACCGCGGATGGGTTCCCGCCGTTTCCGCCCGGACCATGCGGACGCCGAGTTCATCGCAGCATGCCCGCGCTTCCACGTCCAGATCGTAAACCACTTCCATGTGGTCCGAGATGAAACCCACGGGGACCACCACGATATTCCGGACCCCGAGCTCCGCGTGGATCGACCGGATGAAATCGCACACGTCGGGTTCCAGCCAAGGCTGCGCGGGCGGACCGCTGCGGCTTTGAAAGGTGAGCGCCCAGGTGGATGCGCCTACGCTCTCGCTGATCAGCCGGGACGCTTCCCGGAGCTGCACTTCGTATGAACAACCCCGGGCCATGGCCACGGGTATGCTGTGGGCGGTATACACGAGGTGCGCCGACGCCCGGCCTTCCACCGGCAGTTGTTCCAGCGCGGACCGAACGCGCTCCGACATCGTTTCGATGAAACCCGGGTGATGGAAAAAGGGCCTGCCCTTGTCTATCACCGGGGCGCCGTTTCCTGCCTCGCGCCGGGCTTCCTCGATATTCTCCAGGTATTGCCGGCAGTTGGAATACGAGCTATAGGCGGAAGTGACGACGGCAAGCGCCCGTTGAATCCCGTCCCGTGCCATTTGGCGGACCGTATCCGGCAACAGGGGATGCCAGTTACGGTTTCCCCAGTATACCGGTAAGGTCAGGCTACGGGCCTTCAACTCCCTTTCCAGGGCCGAGATCAGATTACGGTTCTGCGCGTTGATCGGGCTGACACCGCCGAAGCAATGGTAGTGTTCCGCGACCTCCATCATGCGTTCCCTGGGGACGCGCCGGCCCCTCAGCACCCGCTCGAGAAAGGGGATGACATCGCCGGTTCCCTCGGGCCCTCCAAACGAAACCAGCAGCAACGCGTCGTAGCTCAAAAGACGGACTCCCCATGAGGTTTTATACCCCGGTATTTGCTTGCCATGCTCCCCTTACCCCCATATTTTACCCACGGCTGGACCACTGAAATCATCGCGGGAATCATCGAGGACGCCATAAGGAAGCGACGTGAACGAAGACACAGGCGGGATCCCCGACATACTCGAACACGGAGCGCCCGTCGACGGGCAGCCCCAGACCAGCGAAGAGCGGCTGTACTTGCAGCTCAACGTGTTCACCCTTGCCAAGAACAGTGCCGCGCGCCTGGCCTCGAGCACGGTTGAAAGCATCGTCACCGCGCTGAGAGAGTCCGGACTGGATTCCGCGGTCTACCTGGATGTCAACGATCCCACGGGGATCGGCGTGCAGTTCCTCGCAAAAGATCCCGATACCTTCGTAACCGATGTGCGTGACCTGTTGACCGGCAGTCCCTTCGACGCGCTGGAACGCCGTGAAAACATGACGATGTTCGGCAGGACCTATTCCATGGGATTCGAACCGGACCTGCGAGAATCCCTTATCCGCAGACCGCGAAATACCGTGCTGAATCCCGACTGGCCCTGGGCCATCTGGTATCCGTTGCGGCGTAACGGCTCATTCGCCCGCCTCGAGCACAAGGAACAGCGGCAGATCCTGATGGAACACGCGCACATCGGCCGGGCCTACGGCCGGGCCGACTTCGCCCACGACATTCGCCTGGCCTGCTACGGACTCGACGAGGCGGACAACGATTTCGTCATCGGACTGCTCGGCAAGGCGCTATACCCGCTCTCCCGGGTCGTCCAGGACATGCGAAAGACCCAGCAGACCGCCCTGTACATTGATTCGCTGGGTCCTTTTTTCGTCGGCAAGAAAACCTGGTCAAGCACCCCGTAACGATCCTGCGGTTTCATCTGGACGGATCGTCCCGAACCCCTTCCATTTCCTCCAGCGCCTTGAATCCCAGGACCGCGCAGGCGGACGCCACGTTCAGCGAGTTTTTGTAGCCGCGCGTGGGGATCTCGATCAGTCCGTCGCAAAGGTCCAGCACGCCTCGGCTTACCCCCAGCGCCTCGTTGCCCAGCACGATGGCCAGTTCGGCCGGAAACTCCGCTTCGATGTACGGGACCGAACCGGAGGTCGTTTCGGCTGCCCACACCTCTACGCCGAGACCCTGGATGCAACTGACCGCTTCAACGGCGGTTTCGAAATATCGCCACGGGACGTAATCAATGGTGCCCAGGGCGGTTTTCTCGAGCTTGGCATGGGGCGGACAGGCGGTGTAACCGCACAGAAACAGGCCCTTCACCCCCAGGATGTCGCAGGTCCGGAAAATGGACCCCACGTTGAACGCGCTGCGCAGGTTGTCCAGTACGAAGTAAAGGGGCAGCTTGGGGAGCCTGTCATAGGCTTCCTTCGTGATCTCCGCATCGAAACTGCGGACCTCGAAGTTCGTCTCCATGTCCCCGGCCCGGTTCCGCATCGGTCAACGGTCCTCAATTGTGGATAACTCGCCCGGCGAAACGGGATATGTTCACGGTAGCAGGGCGTTTATTTCGTCTCGGAGTCGTATCGTCGCCTCACGGGCGGCTTCGGCAAAATCAAGGCCGACGGACGCGTACAGGATGCCCCGGGAAGAGTTGATGAGCAGGCCGCCGCCGTTCGAGTCGGCGCCCTCGCGAATCACCGTTTCCAGGTCTCCGCCCTGCGCTCCGATCCCCGGTATCAACAGGGGCATGTCGGGCGCTACATCGCGGATACCGGCCAGGGATTCCGCTTGCGTGGCGCCTACGACCAGGCCCGCGTTGTGAGCGGTATTCCAGGACTGGGCGACACTGGCCACCTCGAGATACAGCGGGTGACCGTTGACGGGCAGGTACTGGAATTCGCGCGCGCTCTGGTTGGAAGTCAGGCAGAGTATGAAAACCCCCCGGTCGGTGTAGTCCAGGAAGGGCTGGACAGCGTCCCGACCCTGGTAGGGATTGACGGTCACCGCGTCGAAGTCGAAATGTTCGAAGAGGGCTCGCGCGTACATGCGCGCGCTGTTCCCCATGTCTCCCCGCTTGCAGTCACAGATGACCACGACCCCGTCCGGAATGATCGTGAGCGTGCGCTCGAGCACTTCGTAGCCCTTTGAGCCCATGACCTCGAAAAACGCGATGTTCAGCTTGTAGGCGGATACGAGATCCGAGGTCTGTTCAATAATCGCCCGGTTAAATTCGTACACCGCGTCGCCCTCCGACTTCAGGTGCTCCGGGAATCGATCCAGGTCGGGATCGAGTCCGACGCAGACCAGGCTGTTCGTCGCGTCGCGGGCATGGTTCAATCGTTCTACGAAGGGTGACATGGTTCATCCTCTTTAGACGGGATCTGTATACTTCCGATAAGTCCCCGGACCGAGTGGACTTCCGACGCGGCACACCATTCGGCCATCTCTCTCGCGACGGTAGCGCCGGCACTCGGTTCGACGAAATTGGCTGTGCCGACCTGGACAGCGGTGGCGCCGGCCACGATGAACTCCACGGCGTCTTCGGCGCTCATGATCCCCCCGATGCCGATGACCGGGATTCTCACCTGGTTGGCGATTCGATACACGGCTGCAACCGCTACGGGTTTGATCGCGGGACCGGAAAGGCCGCCTGTGACGGCCCCCAGCATGGGACGGCGCGTCCGGATGTCGACCGCCATGCCCTGAAGGGTATTGATGGCCGAAACGGCGTCAGCGCCGGCTTCCTCCACGCTCCGGGCGATTTGCGTGATATCCGTAACGTTCGGTGTCAGCTTGGCGATGAGCGGAAGGTTCGTGAGACCGCGCAGCGCGGAAACGAGTTCGGCCGCGCGCCGCGGATCGGTGCTGAAGTCCATGCCGCCCGAGACGTTGGGGCACGACATGTTGATCTCCAGGGCGTCAATGCCTTCGCAGTCCGCCAGTCTTTCGGTAACGTGGACGAACTCCTCGACGGGTCCGCCTCCCACGTTTACGATCAGGGCGGTATTCATTTTTCTCAGGTACGGCATCTTTTCCCGGACGAATGCCTCCACGCCCACGTTCTGCAGGCCGATGGAATTGAGCATGCCGGCGGGCGTTTCGGCGGCCCGCGGGGGAGGATTGCCAGGCCAGGGTTCCGGCGTGAGCGTTTTCGTGACGATGCCGCCGAATTCGGAAAGATCCACGAACCTGCCGTATTCGGATCCGTATCCAAAGGTGCCCGAGGCGGCGAGGACCGGGTTTCTCAGTTCGAGTGATCCGATGCTTACAGATAAAACGGGCTGCGCCATCACAACACGACCTCCTGCATGTCGAATACCGGCCCGGTGTCGCAGACCCGCTCGTAACGGGGAGGCGACGATCGATCTCCGGGAACGACACAGGGAACGACACAGGCCATGCAGACCCCCACTCCGCAGGGCATGATCCCCTCCAGGGACACCTGCCCGGCGATACCCTCATCCCGGGCGATTTCCTGGCAGCGCCTCATCATGGGGGTGGGCCCACAGGCATAGAGGTAGGCGCAGTTGCGGGGCGACACGGCCAGTTCCCGCTCCAGTAGCTGCGTCACGAGGCCGTGACAGCCGGTCGATCCGTCATCTGTCGCCAGTTTGACGGCGATGCCCAGTTGACGGAACTTTTCTTCCCCGCTCAGCAGACCTGCCGTCGCCGCGCCAAACAACACGGTCATTTCTTCCGGGTTCGCCCGCCGATCCCGGATCGTCTCCTGTACCAGGGAAAGAAAAGGCGCCACACCGACGCCTCCCGCGACCATAGTAACGGGTCGCCCCGCCCGTACCGGCTCAAGCGGCCGTCCCAGGGGACCGAGTACGTTGACGCGTTCTCCGCTGCGTCGCATGGCCAGAATCTCGGTTCCGCCGCCGACGACTCTGTAGATGAGACCGAAGACACCGTTTTCCGGATCACGCTCGGCGATGCTGAAAGGGCGCCTGAGGAGGGGCGTGTGACGAAGCCAGGTCTGCCGTCTGCTGTCCGTCGAAACGTCAGAAGCGATCAGGTGTACAAAATGTCCAGGCAGGGCGTGGCGGGTGATGTCGGGCGCCAGCAGGTCGATCCAGTAAAGGTTGGGACCGATTTCACAGTTTGACTGGATCTCGGCGTCATACTGGCAGATGGGGATGGTCGACATGCTCGCTTGCTGTGAGGTGGACGGGGTACTTGTCACATCCGGAAACCGCGAGTCCTCCGTTTCCCGGAAGACGCGGCGATGCCGGGTCGCTTGCCCTTCCAGCTTACGCTTCACTACGATACAACCAACCGGGACGTAAGTCAACGTATCATTTGTCGGGCTCAGTGTCCGGGCGCAGTTCTTCCATGAGGCGTATCTTGTCGCGTACGGACCTCGCCTGGTCTGACCCGGGATACCGGTCTACGATTTCACGGTAGCTTTCCAGGGCCTTTTCAGGATCGCCGTATCGCGTCTCGGCGAGCCAGCCCAGGGCGAAGAGCGCCCGGGGCGCGAATTCGCCGTCCGGGTAACGACTGACGACAAGTTCGTAGAGCCTGTACGCGGCCTCGGGCTGGTCCGCTTCGAACAACAACCGCTCCGCCTCGGCAAACATCCGCTCCTGGGGAAGTTCTCCCTCGACCTGTCTCGACAGCACGATGGCCGCTTCCACGGCGTGAGCCGTCCCGGCGTATTTCACGATAATAGAGTCGTACACGGATTCTGCGTGTTCGTTGTTGCGAAATACTTCGTCGAGAACCCACGCCCGCGCGAAGGCCGCCTTGGCAGCCAGGGAGGGATCGGCCGACTCGTTTTCGATGGAACGATACTGGCTTGATGCGGAGTCGGCCATGTCCAGCTGGAACAGGTAGTGTTCGGCCAGTTGAAATCGAAGCCCGACCACGTTTTCCAACAACCTCGCGGTGTTCGAAGCGCCGGTGGGCCCGGTATCTTCGCGAGCTCTCGTCGATGCCAGCGCGCTCAGCATGTTCTCGATGTTCTGGTTCAACCGCCGCAATTCGCGTATGGCCCGGTTCTTCCGATCCGATTCGTTTCTGACCCAGAAGGACCGGGGGCTCTTGCGCAGCGCGTCTGCGTACCTCTGTTCCGCCAGCTCAAGTTCGCCCGCGTTTCTGTACAGTTCGCCAAGTTCGAACATGGCCTGCGACACTTCTTCGTCGTAACCGCCGTCGTTCTCGTAAAGGGACATTACGGCTTCATACCGGGATACGGCTTCTTCATTCCTGCCCAATGCAACCTGGCATGCGGCCATGGCCAGCATGATTTCGGGATGGTAGTCCTCGTAGCCGCGCTGTTCCAGCAACGATTCGAACACTTCGAGCGCGTCCGGGTATTCCCCCTCTCGACGCAGGCTTTCGCCTACCATGTAACCCGCCCGGTACCTCAACGCCTTCGTCCGGGACTGCTCGATGACCTGTTCGAAGAGATCCCGCGCTTCGGCAAATCGATTCATTTCCAGGTTGGACCGCGCGATGTAGTACAGGGCATCCGCTTGCCGGTCGTTGCCGGGAAGCGTTTTCAGAAAGAAGTCGAAACGGGAAACGGACTCCTCATAGCGGCCGCTGTCAAAGGCTATCTCGCCTCGGAGCATGTAGGCGTCCGAGGACCGGTCGCTGCCGGGGTATTCCCGTATGAAACGGTCCAGGTGTTCATCGGCCCGGGTGGTATCGCCCGCGCCGAGGTAGCTTTTGCCCAGTGAAAAAAGACAGTGCCCGCCAAATTCGCTGTCGGGGAACAGCCTGAGGACCTGCTCATACCGTTTAATGGCCTGCGGGTGCTGCCCCTGGATCGCCAGGGCGTCACCGATCAGGACCAGCGCGTCGTCGACCAGGGAACTTCCGGGATGGTCCCGCAGGAGGAGCCCCGCGTTTTCTATCGCGAGTTCGTATGACGCCAGGGCCAGGGGTGGCACACTGCCGTCGGGCAGCGACTGGCTATGACGTATGCGTTCCCCTTCCTTGAAGGCTTTCCTGGCGTTGTAGAAGGTATTGTAGTACGCGCACCCCAGGAGAAGGCACACGGAGGCGACTATGATCAACCTTGCCATACGCATTTCATTCACCGAACTTGTACCCGACGCCCCGGACGGTTGTAATGATATGCACCCCGTGGCGTTCGATCTTCATCCGCAGCCGCCTCACGTGCACGTCCACGGTCCTCGTACCGCTGAAATAATCGTATCCCCAGACGGCGGTCAACAGTTCATCCCGCGTGAATACCCGGCCCCTGTGCCTGGCCAGATGCTTGAGCAGTTCGTATTCCTTGAGTGTGAGGTCGATCGCCTTGCCCCTGATCGAGACTTCGTAGTTGCCGAGGTTGATGAGCAGGTCGCCCCAGACGATCATGTCCTGGATCTGTATGCTGTGACGGCGCCACAGGACATTCTTGATGCGCAGATCGACCTCGTGGGGATTGTAGGGCGCGCAGATGAAATCGTCGATCCCCCGGGTGACGTCGATATCGCCGATCGTGTCGCAAACGGTGAGCACGATTACCGCGGGCACCTGGCGGAATTGTCCCGACCGCAGTTCGTCCAGGACGAACGAGACGTCCGAGCGGGGCCGGTTGGTATGGATGAGCAGGATATCCGAAGCCGGAATGCGGGCGTGGATGTCTTCTACGGAGGTGTAGTGCAACTCCGTTAACAGGTAACCTGCGCCGTTCAACCATCTGATCAGCGGTTCAACGGGTTCCAGCCGGGCGGTCAGAATCGAAATACGAGGAAGCCCGTTGCCGCTAAGTCTAACGGTCATGGGTTCTCACTACAGGCCCACGGGGAACGGAACAGCCGGCGTCGACGAACGGACTCTGCCTCGCTGGGCGTCAAAATGGAAGATCGTCGTCGGCCTCGGGCGAGGAAGTCGGTTCATCCGGTGCGGTATTGCCCAATCCGCCGGACGGCCCGGACGGTCCGGACGGTTCGGTCACGTCCGACGCGAGTTCGCTCTGCTGGCGGGCACTCAGCATCTGCATCTCGTTCGCAACAATCTCGGTCGAGTACCGTTTCATCCCGCTCTGATCTTCCCAGGAACGGGTTTGAAGCCGGCCTTCAACATACACAGGGGCGCCCTTTTTCAGATATTGACCACAAATCTCCGCCAGTTTGGAAAAGGCGACGATCCGGTGCCATTCCGTCTCTTCCCGCCGTTCTCCGTCCTGCGTGTTCCAATGTCGCGTCGTGGCCATGCGGAAATTGACCACGGCCCGGCCGGAAGGGGTGTATCTCATCTCGGGGTCCGCGCCCAGATTACCGATCAGAATGACTTTGTTTAGACTGGCCATTAAGGTTGCTCCTTATCAGGAAAATCCATTGGGATGGATGAAATGAGTATAGCGCGATGCCTGAGGCTAGTCAAGCGAATTTACCTCGGAATCCCGGTTAATCGCCTGGGACAAAACACCTTGCCTCACCATGAAACCGCGCGGTATATTCTCTTAGTCGAGAGACCTGTAAAAACATCGTAACCATCGTCGACGGCACCCGACACCGGGCTTATCAAGAACACCCCGCCGCAGTCCGATGTACGCCGGATTAGCCCATGATCCTGCCGGTTCACCTCTACCGATACTTACTCAAAGCGCATTTCGGGCCCTTCCTGTTTTCCTTCGTGATCATCACGTTCATACTCGTGATGGATATCATCTTTCAGATCGCCAACCTGATTATCGGCAAGAACCTCGACCTGTTCATCGTGCTCGAGGTGTTTATCCTCAACCTGGCGTGGATCGTCGCCGTTTCCATTCCCATGTCCGTCCTGGTCGCCACCCTCATGGCCTTCGGCCGGCTTTCGGCGGACAACGAGATCACGGCCCTTAAGGCGGGGGGCGTCAGTTTCTTCCAGATGATCTCTCCGGTCCTGGCAACCGGGATCATGCTCGGCGTCTGTCATCTATATTTCATGGACGTCATTCTGCCCGAAGCCAACTACCGGGCCCGTTCGCTCATGAACGATATACACCGGGCTCGTCCCACGCTCCTCTTCACCGCGGGCATATTCATGAAGGACATCCCCGGGTACAGCATATTGATCGACCGGGTAAATCCGCGCAACAACGAGATAGAAAGCATCACCATCTATGAGACTGGTAACAGGCGCTATCCACGTCTGCTGACCGCGAAGTCGGGTGAATTCCACGTCAACGAATCGGGCAGTCGGGTAACCCTCATGCTGCACGACGGGGAACTGCTTCAACACGATGAGGCATCGGGCCGGTATTTCAAAGAGGTCTTCGAACGACAACGGTTTTCGATTCGCAGCAAACCGAGCGGCGTACACCGATCAGAGGCCGGAACGCGGAGCGACCGCGAGTTGAACATCGCCATGATGCGCCAGAAGATCGAAGACTGGCAGCAGGAGATCGACGAAGCCCGGGCGAGCCTGGAAGACGGGACGGATCATTCCGCGACGGAGGCGGATACCATGGAAGCGCATAGAGCCGAAGCGGAGCGGACGATCTCGTTAAGACAGCGGCAGAAGAACAGTTACGTCGTGGAAATCCACAAGAAGTATGCCATATCGGCGGCATGCCTGGTTTTCGTGCTGATCGGCGCGCCCCTGGGCATGCGTATAAGGCGTGGAAGCATAGGGGTGAGCGTCGGTTTCAGCCTGGGATTCTTCCTCCTGTACTGGGCGTGCCTGCTCGGCGGCGAAGAACTGGCGGACCGCGACCTGTTTGATCCGGTTTGGGCCATGTGGGCGGCGAATATCGTCCTTGGCGTTCCAGGCGCCGTCCTGGTGTGGGCCACCGGAAAGGAACACATCAGGTGAACGCGAGACACCATCAACAGGGGGACGGCCCTCCATGTCCCTGATCACCCGGTACCTGCTCCGGCTGTTCATCACCGCGATCGCCATAAGCCTGGTCGCCTTCGTCAGCATTTTTTTCATCGTCGATCTCATCGAGCAACTGGACCGTTTCCTGGACCGCGACGTAGCGCCCGCGTACATCGCGCTCTACTACGTCTACTACCTGCCTTATATCTTCGTACTCACGATACCGGTCAGCCTGCTGCTCGCCAGCCTCTACACCTTCGGTCAACTGGCCAGGTTCGGCGAGTTGACGGCCATGAAGGCCTCGGGACTGAGCCTGTACCGGTTGCTGCGACCATTGCTCCTCGTCAGCGCACTGGTAAGCGCGGGCCTGTTCTGGGCGGGCGAATGGCTCGTGCCCCATACCAGTATGAAGCGGGCGGAAATCAAGTCGGAACACGTGGACATGCAGACCGGTGAAGGCCGGCATGTCCGGTATGACGTGTACTTCAGGGGTGAAGAAGGCCGCCAGTTCTATATCCGCGTATTCGACGGACGAAGAGGAGAGGGTTCCGGGTTTTACGTCACCGAATTTCGCGATGGCGCCGTCGCGAGCGTACTCACGGCGGAAAGCGCCGCATGGACGAACGGCAGCTGGCTGCTCTCCAACGGGGTTGAACGGCGGTTTCAGGTCGGTGGCGCACTTTCCGAATACACCTCGTTCGCGTCGATGGAACTCAGCGGTTGGTCCGTGACCCCCGAGGACTTACTGCGGGGGCAGAAACGTCCCGAAGAGATGAACTACGGAGAACTCGCGCAGTTGATACAGAGCGTGCGGCGCAGCGGGGGAGACGTGCAGGGCTACCTGGTCGACCTGAACCTGAAGATTGCCTTCCCCTGCGCGGGCCTGATTATCGTACTGCTCGGAGGCGCGCTGGCCTCCCACCTCCGGCGCGGCGGCGTCGCGGTGGGATTCGCCCTGAGTATAGGTATCTGCTTCATCTACTGGGGATTGCTGCGCTTCGCACAGGCCTTCGGGCACGCCGGCATGCTCCCGCCCGTGGCGGCCGCCTGGGGCGCGAATGTTCTCTTCGGGCTGCTGGCGCTGGTCCTGTTGGTCAGGGCGCCGAAATAAGACCGGGGCTCGCGCGATGGCGCGGCCATGCGAGGAAGCGGACGCGCGATGGCGCCGCCCGGCTCAGGCGTGGTTCCGAAGTTCCTCCGCCTTGTCGCAATGCTCCCAGGTGAACCCCGCCTCGTCCCGGCCGAAGTGACCGTAGGACGCCGTGGGTCCGTAGATCGGCCGGCGCAGGTCCAGGCTCTCGATGATGCCCTGGGGCGTCAGGTCGAAGTGCTTGCGGATGAGGCGCGTAATCTCCAGGTCCTCGACGGTACCTGTACCGTAGGTATTGACGTTGACCGACACCGGTTCGGCGACGCCGATGACGTAGGCGAGCTGGATCTCGCATTTCTCGGCCAGCCCGGCGGCCACGACGTTCTTGGCCACGTAGCGCGCAGCGTAGGAAGCCGAGCGGTCCACCTTCGTCGGGTCTTTGCCCGAATACGCTCCCCCGCCGTGGCGGCAGAAACCGCCGTAGGTATCCACGATGATCTTACGGCCGGTCAGACCGGCGTCCCCCTGCGGTCCGCCGGTGACGAAAATACCTGTCGCGTTGACGTGGTATACAAATCGACCCGGATCTAACATCTCTGCCGGCAGTGCGGGAATGATAACTTCGTTGTAGATATCCTCCCTGATCTGGTCATTGGGTACGCCACGATCATGCTGGGCTGCAATCACCACCGTGTCTATCCGCTGCGGCCGGCCATCCGCGTATTCCACCGTGACCTGCGATTTACCATCGGGTCGCAGGTAAGGCAGTACGCCGTTTTTTCTAGTTTCGGCCAGTTTCTTTGTCAACCGGTGGGCTAGACTGATGGGCAAGGGCATCATCTCCGGCGTTTCGTTTGTGGCGTAACCGAACATCATTCCTTGATCACCAGCACCCTGGTTATCCACGCCCTGAGCGATATCCTCCGATTGCTTGTCTATGGATACAAGCACGCCGCAGGATTCGCTGTCGAGACCGAAATCGGAATCGGTGTAGCCTATGGACTTTATGGTGTCCCGTGCCACGCGTTGGACGTCCACGTATCCCGTCGTCGTGATCTCGCCACCGATGACCACCAGGCCCGTGGTGACAAAGGTCTCGCAGGCCACGCGGGAATAGGGGTCCTGTTCGATGACGGCGTCCAGCACGGCGTCGGATATCTGGTCGGCGACCTTGTCGGGATGGCCTTCGGTAACGGATTCGGAAGTAAAAAGGTAACCAGGTGTCATGCGTCATGCTCCTAACGAACTACATGAAGATCGGGGACTGTCGGTTTACGTAAACGATCAGACGAATACCTCGCAGTGCGCGCCGGCGGCAACCCTTTTTACCATGTCGGTAAGAACGGCTCGCGGCGCGACGATGGATCCACTGAGGTCGCAGTTTTCGATCCGGGCGTGCGTTCCAATGGTGGCGTCTCGGACGACGGTGCGCGCAACCGATGCCCGGGACGAAATGGCCACGTGCGGACCGATAACGGATTGGTCTATGCGGGCGTCGGACGCGATGTCGACGGGCGGGATGATCACGCTGCCCGGTATTTTGCAGGCCCCCCCGTTCAGGTCAAGGAGCCGCCGGTTGGCCTCCAGGAGGCGGTCCGGCGTGCCGCAGTCATACCAATCGTCGACTTCAAAGGGCGACAGGTGTTCGCCCTGGTCCACCATCCACTGCAGCGCGTCCGTAAGCTGATACTCGTTCCGGGTCGTTCGACGGGATTGCATGAGGGCTTCCAGTCCCGCCATGAGTGGCGCGGACCGGGAGAAGTAATAGATCCCGGCGATGGCGAGGTCTGAAACGGGATGGTCGGGTTTCTCCACCAACCGGGTTATCCGGTCGCCTTCTACCTCCACCAGTCCGTAGCGGCTCAGGTCTCCCGTGACCTTTTTGACACCGATCGCAAAGCCCGGCGGTTCCTGGCCCACGAACGAGAAATCCGATAGATAGATGACGTCTCCCAGCACGATCAGCATGGGCTCGTCGTCCAAGAAGGCACGGCACTGGTACACGGCGTGGCCGATCCCGAGAGGCTCGTGCTGAACGATGTACCGGGCATCGAAGTCGTAGCGTTGATCGACGAACTCGCGGATGCCGTCTCCCGATGGGGAGATGACCAGCATGACCTCCCGGATGCCCAGGTCGTATATCTTGTCGAGGATGTATTCGAGTACCGGCTTGCCCGCGACGGGGACCATGGCCTTGGGGGTATCGAGCGTGATGGGGCGCAGTCGGCTGCCGCTTCCGGCAACGGGGATAATCGCTTTCATGGGACTCCCTAACGCGTGTGCGCCCTCTCCCGGCGTAACGCGCCGGGACCGAAAAGAATGGTTCTGTAAGAAACAGGGGCGCATCGCCCGGCGCAACAGAAATCATGGGCGCCGGCATCTGTTTCGCCCTGGAAAATCACGGCTTCAGGCAGCGGTTTCCACCTAGAATATCGTGGCGATCCAGTCGCCCAGGGCTTCCATTCTGCCGGTAAGCAGGGAAACGCGCGCCATGACCGTGTACCCGAAGGCGGCGCCGAAGGTCACCATCAGCACCCAGATGCCCGCACGGGACACGTAACCCAGCGGCCCCTTGTGTTCTACGGAGAAGAAGAAATACACCAGTCCGCAGATCACGCCCAGGACGAGCACGATGTGCGAGAAACTGGCGCCCCAGAGGAGGTTTCCCGCCTCGTCGAGCACCACGAGGGGAACCATGGTGCTCTGGACCTGGATGATGAAGTCGGAATCGAGAAACCGCGGAAGGTTGAATCCGGCGGAACCGCCGACGATGAAGGCCAGGGCCCAGCGGCTGAGCCAGGACCAGCGGTCGATCAGGCGGGTCAGCAGCAGCAGGCCGAAGACAGCGGGGATGAGGTAGTAGTAGTCCGGAGCCCGTCCCGCGGCGCTCGGCACCACGCCGGCCATGAGCGAGGGGAACAACTTGCCGAGCAGGTTCGGCACCAGGTGATCCCAGAACCCGATGGCCATCAGGTAGGCCGCCGACACGCCGACGAAAAGGTGTTCGGCAAACTTGTAGAACGGATTGTCCCGGTAAAGGAAACTGAGGATCATCAGCGTAAGGGCCGCGTCGATCCAGAGTTGCAGGGTTACGTCCATGTCGGGTTTCCGGTTTACCTCTGTCGGCTTCTGCGGCTGATGAAATAAGTCACGTTACCCAGCAGGACGAGCAGCACAATCAGGACGTGGGTAACGACCTGGGGTCCCATGCGCATCGTTGCTTCCATGGAGGCGTTCCGAAAGGCTGGATACCGGTCAACCAGCGCGGCTTCGTACTCGGATGCTCCCTTGAGCCCGCCCATCAAGCCAATCAGCTGCTGTGGATAGTAGGGATAAAGTTCAGGCGCCACCACGGCGGTGCCGCCTCCCATGACCGGGATGCCCGCGATGTCGCCTGCGAACTGGATCCACTCCTTCATTCCCGGGTCCCCCGCGGTCAGACTGATGATGATGGCGTAGTCGACCATTTCGTCGACGTCTGCGGTCATGGGCAACATGTCGAGCGGCGTGCCTTCCGCGTCCGCGTTGATCAGGGTCCTGAAATTCACCACCATGGTGTTGATCGCGCCGCCCTGGCCGGCCTTGTAGCCGAGGTTCACGAAATCACGTCCGTAGTTTTTACCGGGGAATTCAGCGGGCAGCAGGTTGTCCGTGATCTTCTTGATTTGTCCCACGCCCTCCGGAAACAGGGTAAAAAAGGTCACCTCGTGGCCCCTGCTCATGGTGTGGCGCACAAGGGCCTTCGCCATCGGGTCCAGCTCGGGAGCGGTATCCGGACCGTAATCGAAGGACAGAAACACCCGTGACTCGGCCGGCAGGCTCTCCACCGTGTCGAATATGGACAGAACGATGGGCGTTGGACTGTCCTGGAATCGAGGCTTTATAATCAGGGGAATGCAGACGGCCGCCGCGATGAGCAGGAAGATGATGCGCCGGTCAATGTGCCATAGAAAGTCAGGTATCGGCATGACTACTCTCCCCGGCCCAGGTAGTTACGTTCAATGCCCAGTATGATGCGCAGCGACGTCGCGATGACGCCCAGGGCGATGCCGATCATGATGGCCCGCTGGCCGGCCGTATTGGGCCAGGCCATGATCCAGTTGGCCAGGTTCGGCAGCTCGAGAAACCCCAGGCTTTCCGGCATCCAGGCCGTCAGCCAGGCGCCCACGGGCGTCCTGCCGAGCAGTATGATTATGGCGGCTGACAGGAGTATGGTGGCTTCCTTCGTACGGGCCCTGAATGCCCGGTAGGACGCCGATGCGACGAAGAAAGCCAGCAGGGCGAACATGGTGGCGGAAAGCGGGTTGTATACGCCATCGAAGATGAAGCGAAGCCAGGAACCCGCTGCCAGGATCTCCCCACCGAGACCTCCCGGGTTGCCCAGCTTGAAAAGGCCGATCGCCAGGGTGATTGCAAACCCCGCCAGGGTCACCGCGCTGTACGGCCAGTCCGTGGACCGGTTGGCCACGCGTTTCAGGTGGATCTTGAGCAGGCTGCCGCCGCCGAGGATGAAGGCGAAGACCGTTATGATGGCAAAGTAGTCCGAAAAACTCTCGTAGAGCGTGTTGAACGGTCCGCGTGTCACGAAATACCCCGTGATCAGGACCATGCCGATCACAAAGGTGATGATCAGAGGTATTCGACGGCGCATGAAATCTCCTCGATGCTACCTGAACAGCCACAATACGATATCCGATAAATCGCGTACGATTTCGCTGCCTGTAAGGGACTCCGCGGTCGCCAGGACACTTCCGACTACAATGAAAAGGATGGCGATGCCCTTGCCGGCATCCTGGCCCTTCAGGCTGCCCAGCATACGCGGTTCCTTGGAAAGATACGCGCTTGCGGCGAACAGTTCTTCTCCAATGAGCGTGTAGTCGCATGCCGCTACGAAAAAAGGCAACTGGGGCGGCTTTGCGGTTCCCGCTATCTGGATGGCGCCGATGGAGTTACCCGTTTCTGCGAGAATCAGGGACTCTGCATAGAAGGCTCCAAGGTAAAAACACGCGGCGGGCTTCTCGCGCACGATGATCCCGTCGATGGCCGCGGCGTAGGCGAACTGGGCGTCCGATATGTAATGTATGGCGTCCTCCTGGTACGCGTCGGGCCGTCCGGCGGACAGGTAGGACTGGTGCACCGTCTCGCGCGCCGCACTCATGACCAGCGAGCGACGCACCGGCACGTGGAGCGTGGAATCATAGCCCGCGATGATGGTGGCCAGATGTCCCAGCATATTCAGGGACGCGATGGTCTGTACATCGTCCATATCGTTAAGGCCCGGGACGTAAAGAATGGGTTTGCCCATTTCCGTGGCCCGTCCCACGGCTTCCTCCACCGTATCCAGGCCGGCGATCTTGCGGATGAACAGGGGTCGCCCCGATGCGGCCAGGATGACATAGAGCAGGATGAAGACCGTCAGGATGCAACCGAGGATCAGGGCCTGGGTCCGTCCCGTGTTGAACCAGCCGGAATCGGAGATGTCCTGGGCGAGGCAAGGGGTCGCGAACAACGCGGCGGCGATCGCCGTTGCCCCCAGAACCACGTGCGACGGCCTGATCGAAAGGGACATGGCTTGTTGTTTGCAAAGGGTTCGCCGAAGGATCATTCAGGCCTCCACAATCTCTACGTTGGCACGGGGCACGGTTACGATGTCCCCGTTAGGGCGCCGGGCTTCCAGCACCCTGGCTATGGCGCCGGTGGGCAGTCTGGCCGGTTGTTCGGGCAACGCCGTCACCGTGGCGATTTCACCGAACCAGGGCTTGCGTATGAGACGTACCGGCGTGCCCGGTTCCAGGCCGCGGCCGGCCAGGTTCAACCGGTCGGTATGGTCGTCGCCCTCCTTACTGGAAATGATGATCTCGGGGCGTATCACCCCGGCGCGGATCTGCGTGGCGCCGCTCATGGAAGCGTCGCGGCCGTCGAACGACCCGATCAGTTCGAAGGTCCGTTCGGCCATGGGCAGTGGTCCGAAGCCTTCCGTCACGACTACGGTCAATCCGATGTTTTCGCCTCCCGTGACCGCGACGCCGATCTGGTATCCAAGGAGGTCCCCGATATCGTGATACCGTATGCCGCCCACCACGACGCCGGACGCCCCGACACTTATCAACTTACGAAGGGCGTCAAGGGAGATCATGGATCCACCGCAAATGATCCGGCCCGCGCAACCTTCGTCGATCATGTCCCCGGTGATCCCGGCGTCGGGTGATTCGACGATCTGCCGTATCGGCGCGTGCACTTCGCCGCCAATCCCGAATATACCCTGAATACAGGCGCCAACCGTTTCGACCACGACACCTTCCCCGGCCATGACCTCGGTTACTCTTCCGTCGATGTAGGCCTTTATCTGTACAGGGACCGACGGTTCCCGGATCAGCACCTGGCCGGTCACTTCCGATACCAGTTCCACCGTCCCTGTGACGGGTGACTGGACACTGGATTTGAACAGTCCGAATATCCCCTTCGACTCCGCGATCATATCGCCTTTTTCCACCGTGTCGTTCTGTTGCTTCCGCATGCATTCCGGCACGTCCTCGGGCGCCATAGCCAGGGAATTGGAGACATTGACGTTGTGCACCGGCCCCGGCAGGTATGTTTCCGCTACTACCGTATCGGGTTCGACGCGGTCTCCTGCATTCACCACCACCTCGCCCTTCAGGGGAAGACGGCGGGTTTTCAGGACCACGGTTCGCGTCGACACGCGCAGGCCCGATGTATACGCGTGGGCCATTAATCAGCCCCCGGATAGATATCCAGTATTCGGTAACCTTCTTGCAGGACCCTGACCCGTTCCGTCGCATCCTTCGGCAGTTCGAGCGGCCTTCCGCGCCCATCGATGATCACGCCTACGGAACCGTTCCGCACGGTACGAGTTACCGGCACACCTCTGCCCGCGCCGACGTCGAAGCCGCGGGCCGGCGCAACTTCCAGTACCACCTCCTCCGCATCCCCGACGGGGATGGCCGACAGTTCCCCCACGGTAGCCTCGCAAACCTGTTCCGTACCGCCCGCCCTCGTCTTCACCGTAACGCACGGCGACCCCGCCGCACCGGCGCCGACAGGCGCGACACAGGGTCCCAGGTGGACGAGACAGTCCCGTTCGAAGACCTCCAGGGCCGCCTTTTCATGAACCGTGGACAGCACGCCCAGGTGGGGCATCATGAAGATGCTGTCCACCGCCAGGCTCGTGATCCCTACCGGCTGGAAGGCATCCACCATCATCAATGCCGCCTGCTCCCGACGCGGCGCGTGGGACAGCACGCCCCCGCTGCCGATAATCAGATCGAGGGCCATCAGGTCGACCAGAGACTGGCCGCCTGTCTGTTGTTCGAATGTATCGGAAATAGTGCGCTTCTGTTGCACGCCCTTCAACGCCACGGCGAAATTCCGGTGCTGTTCAAAAGCCAGCCGCAGGGCTTCCCGGGCCACGGCCTGCTCGATGATGAGTTCCTCCATGGTCTGCGGAATGCTGGTGGGACGGATCATCTTGTTGCCGAGCCGATCCTTGAGGTCGGCGTCCGTCATTTCAAAGGGCAGCCAGCGGGCGATCTGCTCCAGGCCCGCTTCCGTCAGCACGTTGGAAATGCTGTAACTCATGCCGAGATTGGCGCTGACGGTCCGGTTGAAGGCGCCGTCGAACACGGAGAACACGTCGGTCGTCGCACCGCCGATGTCCACGCCGAGGACGTCAATGCCACCGCCCTCGGCGACAACGCGCACCAACCGCCCCACGGCGCCCGGCGTGGGCATGATGGGCACGTGGGTCCATTCCATCAGGGACCTATACCCGGGCGCCTGTGCCATGACGTGTTCCATGAACAGGGTATGGATCTGTTCGCGGGCGGGGCCGAGGTTTTCCTCTTCCAGGACGGGCCGCAGGTTGTCGACCTGGCTCAGTTCCGTGCTTTCCCCCAGTATCCGGGCTACATCCCCCCGGGCATCGACGTTTCCGGCGTAGATGACCGGCAGCTGGAAGACGTTGCCCAGGCGGGGCCTGGGATCTGCCGCGGAGATCAGTTCGGCCATCTCGACCACGTGGGACTTCGTACCGCCGTCCACGCCACCCGACAAGAGGATCATGTCCGGCCTGAGCTGGCGGATGCGTTCAACGCGTTCGTGCGGACGCCGTCCATCGTTGGACGCCAGCGCTTCCATGACGATGGCGCCCGCGCCCAGGGCCGCCCGTTCGGCGCTCTCGGCGGTCATGCTCTTGACCACGCCGGCCACCATCATCTGAAGTCCACCACCGGCGCTGCTCGTCGAGACGTAGATGTCCACGCCGCGGCCGCATTCGGCCGGAGATACGATACGCTCCCCGTCGAGTATCTCGCGGCCGGACTGTTCCTCCACCTCCCGCACCGCGTTGAGCACGCCCCGCGTGACATCCTCGAAGGGCGCCTCCACGGTGGTCGGCGCCTCGCCGCGAACAACCAGGCGAAAGGATCCCGCACGGTTTTCGATCAGGATCGCCTTGGTCGTCGTGCTGCCGCAGTCGGTGGCCAGAATGACCCTGATATCCGCTGGAAGGGGCATGTCGATCCGTAAGGGAGAAAGGGCGTTCGAGTGAATACCAGGTAACCGCGGCACCTAAGCAGAATGGTTCTCTTCTGCGGAAGCGTGGTGTTCTATGCGCTGGATCAGGAACTCCACGTTCTCCCGGCGCTCGATGGCTTCGGCGATCTGGTCGTACTGCGAAGCATCCACGACCATGTGAATGAACGGGCTGAGGAAAGCCATGAACTGTCCGCCAAGAAACGAGAGGGGCTTCATGGAATCCAGAAAGAGGATCGCGGGTGCGGTGAGTTCGCGAGCGACTACGGCCTCGGCGATCCGGTCGAGCAGGGCTTGCTGTTCCGGCAGGGTCCCGGTTGAATCACTCAAAGTACATATCACCTGGAAAAAAACTGATGCGACAGCCTCGGTTTACCGCGCGTGCCAGGCCTTTTCAATTGACCACGTGTTCCCGGCCCAAGTGCTTTCCGATCCACTCGCGCAGCGGTATGTCTTCGGGAAGGGGCGAGGTATAGCCGTGGCCACCCGATGGCGCGGCGCCCAGGAGTTGCCTGCGGACGGGGTCGCACCGGCTCATGTAGTGGTCCACGGTCATATCGTCCCTGGGACGCAGCCACCGGTAACTATAGCCGTAAAAGAGCACCTTGCGGGTTATATCGGAAAAGTTTATCCCCGATGCGTGCCACACACGGCGATCGAAGAAAACGGCGTCGCCGGCCGCGACCTGGACCGGAACCGCTCCTTCCGGGTCCGCTTCCTTGTCTTCGGGGAATTCGACTTCGTCTCTCAGGTGGCTGCCCGGTATGGCATGGAAGTTGCCCCGGTTGGTTTCCGTGCAGTCGGTAAGAAAGAACGCCACTTTCAGCGACACCCGCGGACGGGGCGTGTTCTCCAGGTCGATGTTCAGGCGACCGCTGTCCTGGTGCCATCCCAGGCGCCGTCGTTTCGGTTTCTGTCCGGCAGGCCATGGTGGTGAGACGATGACGTGGGAATGGTACAGCTGAATGTGCCAGCCGAGTATGCCCCAAACCTTGGGGAAGGTCTTCGGCCAGTCGAGCAGTTCGAGGAGGAGTTCATCCCTGCCGATGATGTCGAAGTGGTTCTTGATATCGTAGGGACCGCCCCCCATGTTCGGCCGGCATGCTGAGTCTATGCGGTCCACGATGCGGTTCAGGGCCCCGACCATTTTCTCCGGAAGGACGTTTTCCACGACAAAGTAGCCCTGTTCATCGAAGAGGCGCCGCTCTTCGTCCGTCAGACAATACGCGAGACACGAAGGGTCCATGACTTGCCTCCAGGTACGGTACTTAAGATGGGGTTCCAGCCCAGTATTCTTAACGCTTCACTACGCGCCGGTCAATCAAAATAGGAGCGGTTTAGTCGTCGTGTCAGGTTTGATCACCGCGTTGAACCTCGTCGAGGTTCTCCGTCCCGATCACGCTTCGCGAACCACGAATCTCGCCTGGACCTCCCGGCTCTCCCGGTATCCGATGCGAATGGCCCGGCCCTTCAACACGTACTCGCCGGCCGCAAGACGAAGCGGTTTGGTGTACAAGAGCCAGTGGGGGTTGTCCCCCTCATCGAGTGTATAGGCGATAGACGCCCCCTGCGTGGCGCAGTGGAGCTGCACCAGCATGGGTCCCTTGAACGTGCCGCCTTCCGGGGCCGCTTCTATCCCCGGGCTCCCGGCACAGACGGGAACGCATACCACGGGGGCGGTCTCAGGCTGTCTGCCCTCCGGATACCAGTTCCGGACCATCTCGCTCTCAGACATCCGGCCCATGTCGCCCACCTCTTCGAGCCATGCATCGAGCGCCATGCGCATCCGCTGCAGTTCGTTTCGCACGCTGGGATCCGCCGCCAGGTTGAGGAGTTCGTGGGGGTCGGCCGCGGTGTCGTATAGCTCCTCCACGGGCCTGGGATACCGAAACAGGGCCGACTGCGCCTCGTCCAGCCCGCCTTCCAGGTAGAGCCGCCACATCTCCTGCATGATCGGATGACGGTTGCGATAGGGAATCCAGGATAGATACGGAAGATCCGGCCGGCAATTCCGAATGTACTTGTATCGTCCGTCCCGCGCGGCCCTGACCATGTCGTATGACACGTCGTGGCGGTCACGGCTGGCGAATACGTAGTTACGCGGATCCTGAGTCTGCTCCCCGAGAAACGCGCGGCCCTGGATGTGGCGGGGGATCTCGATACCGGCCAGAGAAAGGACGGTGGGTCCGAGATCGATCGTGCTGACCAGGTCATCTCGCACTTGCCCCCCTCCCAGGTCCGGTCCCCGCGCGATCAGCGGCACGTGGATTCCCGCGTCATAGGGCCAGCGCTTGCCACGGGGCAGGGGACCGTGGTCGCTCCAGTTGAAGACGTAGGTATTGTCAGCGAGCCCGTCTTCCGCCATTTGATCCAGAATCGACCCGAATTCCCGGTCGTTGTGAGCGATATGGGTATACATGCGGGCCATGGCTTCCCGTACCACCGGCGTGTCGGGAATGTAGGGCGGTGGTTGGATGTCTTTGGGATCGAATTCCGGTGACGGGCACTTTTCGGGCCAGGCCCCGCTTTCGTGGCTGCGCATGAGATTGAAGACCGCGAAGAACGGCTGTTCCGGATCGGAGCGGTTACGCCAGTGGGCTTCCTTTCCCTGGCCGTCCCAGGCCGTCAGCGGCGGCTCGAACTGGTAGTCGGTCTTGAAGTTGTTCGTGCAGTAATATCCAGACGCCCGCAGGTACTCGGTGAAGCACTTGACGTAGTGGGGCACTACCGCCGAATAGGGCGTGGGCATCTCGGGGGTGGCCGGATGAACGTGCGTGGTCCGCATGTGATGCGTGCCGATGGAGGTAGGGTACATCCCGGTGATGATCGCCGAACGGGCCGGGGCGCATACCCCCGCCGTGGAGAAACAGTTCGTCCACCGGCACCCCTGGGCCGCGAAGCGGTCCACGTTCGGCGTGCGGGCTACCGGGTCGCCGTAGCAGCCGTAATAGGGACCGGTGTCTTCAAAGGAAATCCACAGTATGTTCGGTCTGGACCGGGAAGGCACGGGTTCCTCTCATCTCGTAGGGTAGAGCGGACTTAATTTGATTAACCCGATTAATTACAGATTTTTAATTGAAGAGTTCGTTCGACGAAAAACTGATATCCGGCCGGTCACAACCCCGTGATCGTCTCCGCGGCCAGATGATCTACGACCGACTTCAAATCACCGGTTTCCTGGTATGTCTTTAGTTGCCGGTCCGCACTGCTTCCCTCTTCGAGCATGACGCGGATGTACTCGATCTCCTCTCTTACACCCAGGGGATCCACCACATCGTCCACGATGTCCAGCAGTTCCTCGATGAGGTAGCGAACGGGTATCTCTTCTTCCTTGCCGAAGTCGACCAGGTTACCGTCCAGCCCGTCCTTGATCGCGCGCCACTTGTTCTCGGCCACCAGGTCGCGACGGTAGTATCGCCACGACTGGTTTTCACGGCGCAGCCTGATCAGCTTGGCCACCACCGCCTTAACGAGGGCCACGATGGCCACCACTTCGTCGATCCGGGTTACGCAGTCGCAGATGCGCACTTCGAGCGTGGGGAAACGGGGATGGGACCGCACGTCCCACCAGATCTTCGTGGGTTCGTCCATGCAGCCGGTCTTGATCATCGTCTGGATGAAATGGTCGTACTCGTCGGCCGAGTTGAAGCGATCGGGTATGCCGGTCCTGGGAAGTTCAGAGAAAACGATACTACGGTAGGACTTGAGCCCGGTGTTGTCTCCCATCCAGAAGGGAGAGGAGGAGGACAGGGCCAGGACATGCGGCATGAAATAACCGATCTGGTTCATCGTGTCGATACGCAACTCCCTGTCGGGAATGCCGACATGGATGTGCATGCCGAAGATAAGCAGGCGGCGGGCGACGTACTGCAGGTCGGCGACCAGGTTCCGGTACCGGTCTTTCTCGGTGACCTCCTGTTCCTGCCAACGGGAAAAGGGATGGGTGCCGGCAGCTACGATCCGGTGACCGCTCTTCTCCGCTATTTCGCAGACCATGCTCCGCAGCCGGGTAACCTCCCTGCGCACTTCCTTGATGTCCTGGCAGACCTCGGTACCCATCTCCACCTGCGATTGGAGGAATTCCGGCTTGACCTGGTCGCGGAAGACCCGCTTGCCCTTTTCGAGAAACTCGGAGATGTAGGAAGCCAACTCCCGGGATTCGGGGTCGATGATCTGGTATTCCTCCTCGACGCCGAGGGTCATGTCTTCCAGGTTCATCGCGTGGTCCAGTTCAAGAGCCAGGATTCGGTGGAATATCCGGCGGCTATCCTGTCGTTGAAATGCGCAGCAATCCGGGACCCGGCCTGATCGTCCCGTGACCTATATTAACGTGAAGTTCCGGTCTCATACAAGCACATTGGGGACTAGCCCGGCGTCACGACGACAGGACGTTCCGTGTCCATGGACGCGTGTACGGCGTCAATGACCTTCATGTTGTTCAGGCTGTTCTCGGCGGGAATTCGATGGGGCCCGCCCGTCTCGAGACATTCGCACAGGTGTTGCAATTGGCTGGTGAACTGGTACACGGGCGCGAACTTGATGGTGCTCTCCACCCCGTCGTTTTTCTTGATTTCCAGGGCGACCGGGCGATCCTCGTTGTTCCAGGCCATGTCCATCCGCATGTATCCGCCAGCGCCGAAAACTTCGAATTCCTGGGATCCATAGTACCGGAAAGAAAAGGCGCATTGTGCGCTGACTTCGCCGGGAAACTGGAGCTGCACCGCGACGGCCTCCGGCACCTCGGATTTCTTGCCGTAATGGCCGCGTGCATGGACGAGATTCGGTTCACTTCCGGCAATGAACCGGGCGTGGTGTATACAGTAACATCCCAGGTCGTAGACGGCGCCACCCCGTTTCTCCCGGTTAAAGCGCCAGTTGTGATCGGGCCTTAGAAACCTGGGATCCACGGCGGCGCTGAATGTGCTACGAATCAGGTAAACCTTGCCGATTTCACCGGCTTCGATGAGCTCTTTTGCCTTGAGATGACACGGATGGTGGCGAAACTTGAAGGCTTCGGCGAGGAGCACATCGTTCTTTCCCGCGGTTTCGATCATGGCCTCGCATTCAGCCGCCGTGGAACTGATGGGTTTTTCACAGAGAATCGCCTTCACACGTCCTGTCCGCGCGGCCTTGGTGCTGATATCCGCGTGAGAATTGCCCCAGGTGCTGACCACCAGGATGTCGATTTTTTCTTCTTGCAACATGCGCTCGAGGTCCGTGTAGCGGCGCGAAACTCCGAAAGCCTCGCCGAATCGACCCAGCGATTCCTCGGAAAGGTCGCAGATCGCTGCGAGTTCCGCCTCAGGCGCCTCCCGGGCGGCCCTGCCGTGACAGTGCGCGATGCCGCCCACCCCGACGATGCCCACCCTGTAGGCCATGGTTGACCCCCATTTGATCCATGTTGCTGTGCTGTGGATTCCACATCACCGCGGGTGAATTTGAAGATCAGGAATCAGGCAATCAATCCGACCGTCTCAGGTCCACCATTTTCGCCACCGGTCCCACCAGAAACAAAGCGTAAAGCGGCGCGTTCACGATTTCGAACAGTCTTAGCACCATCTCGGCAAGTGCGACGAGAAAGGCGACCGCGATCCGACCGCCGCGCGAGGAGACAGAGGTAGCGGGGTCCGTGACCATGAAGAAGGCCATCAACTGGTACATGGGGCCCGTGATAGGCGCCACTTCGGACAGGAAGGGGTTGCCCGATATTAACGTTCGTGCGTAGGCGAGAACGACAAAGGATGCCGCGTAGGTGAAGGATACGTGAAACCGTTTCACCCGCCAGAGAATGACCGACCCCAGCACCCAGATCACGGCCATGGCCCACAGGTCGTTCCCCCACTGCTCGCTGAGGGCCGCCACGATTCCAGGCGCCGAGAAGAGCACCACGCAGATGCCCAGGTTTGAAGGATTCCACAGGTGCCGTCCCTTGTAGCGAAGGACGTATTTCGACATAACGGAAAGCAGGCTGGCGATCGCGAAGGGCCACAGGTAGAGTGAGCGGAGCAGAATGCCGCAGCTGATCCCTGTAATGTACGCACTGGCGGGGTTGATCCACTTCCCCGTCAGCACTCGTCCCAGGACCAGGTCCGCCAGCAGTGCCACGGCAATCGCCGTAGAGAGTTGCGACAGGTCGTGGAGGAACCCCACGTACATCTGTCCGAAGACCAGGATCAGGGTGATCAGGCCGGAAGACAGGTACCTCGGGTCGATCTGGATTCCGCCGCTCTGAAGCGAATCAGCCGTTTCAGTCTTCGGTTCGCCCATCATCCCTCCGGTTCCGTTACCACGTGAAGCTGGTTCAATTCGGGATCGATCAGGGTCTGGACCACCCCGCTCGGCCAACGAATTTCGACCCGTTCGATCGCCCTCGCTGTCCCCAGGCCGAAATGGCGTCTGCGCTGGCTTTGTGCGGCGAATCCCGCCCCCGCGGTGACGATCTGGACCTGTTGCCGGCCGTCCCAGAACACCCGAACTTCAGCGCCGATGGCGCTTGCATTGCTGCGAACACCCCGCAGTTCGAAGGAAACCCAGGCGTATTCACCTTCGACCTCGTTCCTGTAGAGGATCAGCGGTCCGTCCTGATTGGCCACGACCACGTCCAAAACGCCCCGGTTGAACAGGTCTGCCAGTGCGACGCCCCTGCCGTCGTACCGGTCCTGGACACCGACGGATACCGCCACGTCGTAGAAGCGACCGGTACCGTCGTTCAGGTAGAGACGGGACCGCTCGTAACCGGACAGGCTTTGATCGCCCATAGGCGCCCAGTTCTTCACGTCCTGAAAGATGTTGTTGTTGCCCATGGCGACCCGGGACATTTCGTACCAGTAATCCTTTTCCGGGTCCGCCGAGACGAAACCATTGGTCACGAACAAGTCCACGAAGCCGTCGTTGTTCAGGTCGCCGAACTGCGCGCCCCAAGCCCATCCAGCGTCGGCGATTTCCCCCACGGCGATGTTGATCATTCTTCCGTTCTCCGCGATCAGGTTACGGCGAAGGTTGTTCCCTTGAAACAGGTAGCCGCGCCTTGAAATATTGGTCACGTAGACGTCCGGGCGTCCGTCGTTGTACAAATCACCGAATGCCACGTTCATGCCGCTTTTGGATGTCTCCTCCAGCGTGGTTCCTTCTAATTGCTCGAACCCCTTCCCTTCTAGGTTGACGAGGAGGACTTCGGGACCATAGTCGTTGGCCAGGTAAAGATCGGACCAGCCGTCGCCGTTCAGGTCCGCGGCGCCGACCGACATCGTCCAGCGCGTGCAGTCCGCGCCGTAGGCTTCCGTGACGTCTTCGAACCGTCCGGCACCCTGGTTCAGGAAGAGATAGTTGTGGCCTCCGTTGTTGGCGTATTCGAAACTCTCCTGCATGATACGCGTCGTCGTAACCTGCCAGAGATCATGGACTTCCGAGAAATACCCACCGACGTACAGATCGATGAGGCCATCCCTGTTCACGTCCGTCCATACCGCGCTGTTGGCGTTCATCCACAGGTCGAGACCCGCTTCAACGGACATGTCACTGAAAACGCCGTCGCCCTGGTTCCGGTACAAGCGCTGCCGTCCCCATTTATAGACAAACACGTCTTCGAAACCGTCGTTGTCGTAGTCCCCCCAGACCGACCCCATCGAGACACCGCTTCCCGGCTCGTTCGCGTTGGCCAGGCCGGCGGCCTCCGCAATTTCCGCGAAGTTACCGTCGCCCTGGTTCCGGTAAAGGGCATTCGACGAACCCTGGCGGCTGCGGGTTACGTACAGATCCTGCCACCCGTCGTTGTCATAGTCCACTACCGAAACGGAAGCCCCGAGTGCGGTCAGGTGGGGCATGATCGGGTCGAGCTTCGGATCGAGGGTCGGTTTTAAATGGACGAAGTCGATACCGGTTTCGGCAGTCGCGTCGGTCAGGTAAAAACCATACCTTTCTGTACCTGTCTCGTCCGACGCCCGGTCCAACCATCGAGCGAAGAGAAAGGGCGACAGAAGTAGGATCAGAAAGAGCGCGGAAACTTGAAAACGGACCGTTTTCGGGGAAAAGTGAGACATGGTTTGATGGGACCAGGTTCGACCGGATGGACCAGGTTCGACCGGATGGACCAGGTTCGACCGGATGATTCAGCGGGTAGACACCCGATAATGTGCGGTGTCTGCCGAACGTCCGATTGGCCGTTTCAAGGTAGAAGAGTAAGGAAGGACTGTCAAGATGGATTGACACGCCGTGCCGGAAGCGGTATAAACTCTCCGTGGCCTGAATCCGCCGGCCGGTGTCGAACCCGGCCAGTGCCTTCACCTGACGGGACGATATTTATCCAGCGACACCCTGCCTACGTTCAGCGTTTAGACTGGACACTTCGACTGACTACAGGATGATCAAAACTGTAATGGAGTTGAAAATGATCCTTACGCGTCCTATCGGAATACCCATGCTGCTGTTCACCGTTTTCGTGTTTGTCGTTTCAGCCAGCGTCCAAGCCCAGACATCCCGGCTGGATCTCATCCTGGAGCGGGGCGAGATCCGGATCGGGATGACCGGAGACTACAAGCCCTTCACCTATCTGAACCCGGAGACCGGGACCTACGAAGGCATGGACATCGACGCGGCCCATATGCTGGGTGAAGCGCTTGGCGTTAGCGTCCGGTTCGTACCCACAACCTGGAGCAACCTGTCCGAAGATACCGTGAATGACCGGTACGACCTGGCCATGGGCGGCATCACCCGGACCCTCGCGCGGCAGAAGATCCTGGCACTCACCGATCCTTATGTCACGATAGGCAAGTCGCCGCTCATCAGAAAGTCCGACCGCGACCGTTTCAAGGGTCTGCAGGACATCGACCAGTCCGGGGTAAGGATCGGCGTAAACTACGGGGGCACCAACGAATCCTTCGTACGAGCCAACATCAAGCGTGCTATTATCGTCATGTTCCAGAACAATCTCGACGTACAACCAGCCGTGGCGGACGGAGACGTGGACGTCATGTTCACGGACAACGTGGAGGCGGTGATCTACGCGAGACAGAATCCCGTGCTTTATGCGCTCGATCCGGATAAACCGTTGACCCGGGAAGATCTCGGATACATGACCGTCCGGGACGATCAGCCCTTTATGAACTGGCTGAACCTCTGGATACACCAGATGAAACTGAAAGGGTCGCTCGACGAACTCAGGCAGAAGTGGATCGGGGAGTATTAGAGGGGTTAATACAGTAATTTGGAAGAAGAGTGGAGTGACCGGGCGCGTAAGTTATGGTGCACAGCTGTTACCACTGAAAGAGATACTGCTCAACCACGCTTGAAAGTCAGCGTTCAACGGCGCACATAACTGTGTTCCACTTATGTTTAACTCCCTTAAATGCGGGATCTGGGATGTGTCGGCGAGCCCAGGCGGCAGCGGCCCTGATAGATCCGTGTTATAGGAAAGATCCAGCACTTGAAGCCATTGGTGTTGACCAAGAAATGATGGAAATGATCCTGATAGCCGGTTGTTGTTTAAATGGAAGAAAGATATCCTGCCCTGCCCCAACGCCGAAGGAATATCCCCCGTCAATAGATTATCGGACAGGTCCAAAACCCCCAGCTTTGACATAAATCCGATTGAAGATGGAATACCGCCTGTCAACCGATTGTTCCTCAAGACCAATTCAACACAGTTGACAAGGTTTCCCAGGAACGAAGGGATGGCGCCGGTCAACTGGTTTCCAGATAGATCGAGATCATCCATTCTGGTCAGGTTGCCGATTGAAGATGGAATGGACCCGGTCAACTCGTTATCACGCAACCAGAGTAAGTCGACCCCGATAAGTCTGCCTATTGAACGGGGTATGTTTCCATTCAGGCCGTTATTTATGATGTTTATCGTCTGAACCCGCCCTTCACCATCCGTTTCAATTCCGAACCATTCCACCTACCGGTGCGTCGCTCAGCCAGTTTGCACTGTTCGCCCAGTTCGGTCCGTCCGTGGCGTTATAGAATTCCAGCAGGATCGACCGTTCTATACCTACATAATCGATTTCGACCGTCACGGTAATGGTTTCGGAAACGTCGCCCGATGACGCAGTGATCCCGGTGCTTCCATTGCCCACCGCGGTGAGCAGTCCATTTGCGGAAACCGTAGCCACGGCATGGTCGGCGCTGGACCACAACACGCCGGCACCCGGGATAACCTCACCGTTGCCGTCGTAGACCGCGTTCGCAAGCTGTACGGTTTCACCAGGCGCACTGAGCGTAGGGGACACCGGCAGGATCTCAATCCGACTGGAGGCCTGCGCAACGATGATACTCACAGTGGCATTCACGCCACCCGATGCGGCAGTGATCTGCACGTAACCGTTCTGGACGGCGGTCACAAGCCCGTTGGCGTCCACCTTCACGACAGACGCGTTGGTGCTTGTCCAGGATACACCCGCGTCCGCGATGACCTTGCCTTCCTGGTCCAGTAACGTGGCGGTCAATTGTAAAGTCTCGCCCACGGCGGTCAGGGTTGCCGCTACCGGGGAAAGCGTAATGCTGGTCGGTGTTTGCGGGACCGGTTCCGTAGGGCCGTCATTGCCACAAGAGGCGATCGATGCAAAGAGGATACACAGGGCCGCCGGCAGGTAGTTTCTGGCTTTGAAGATCATGGGCAAACTCCATGATGTAACCGTGAGCATCGTAATATACGCTCCGAAAGGGGAATGACGTCAATAGTGATTTTCATAGTAAACGACGTAAACTATTATTCTTCCATCACGCTAAGATTGGATACCGCCAACCACGCGGCTAAGCATCCTGGAGATTCATGATCATTCAACCCATAATTGTATTGCGATGACACCTTCCTTGACCTATCTTAGGATCGACAACTAACAAACCGGAATCGCAAAAAAGGAGCAAGTCGTTGGCCGGCGCCACAGACTATAGTGATGAGGTGTTTTTAGACGACGTCGACCTGGAAGCCCACCGGTCCAAAACGGTCGATTCCGAGGCCATCGAGTTCTTCCCCACCGACTACCGCATCGGCCGTACCAAGTACATCTTCGTTACCGGCGGCGTCATGTCCGGCGTGGGCAAGGGCGTCTTCAGCGCTTCGCTCGGACACCTGCTCAAGCACTACGGCTTCACGGTCTCTCAGATCAAGATGGACGGCTACCTGAACCAGGACGCCGGCACCATCAACCCCTATCGTCACGGGGAGGTGTTCGTGCTCAACGACGGAACCGAGTGCGACATGGACCTGGGCACCTACGAGCGCTTCCTCGACGACGACCTGAACCGGAACAACTACATCACCTCCGGCAAGGTTTACCGGATTATCCTCGACAAGGAACGCCGGGGCGAGTACCTGGGACGGGACGTGCAGGTCGTGCCCCACGTGACGGGCGAGATCAAGAACCTGATCCGGACCAAGGCCCATGAGGGGCCCTACGACATCCTGGTCGTCGAGATCGGCGGCACCGTGGGGGACATTGAGAACGTACACTTCATAGAAGCCGCCCGGGAGATGCTCTACGACGAGGGACGGGAAAACGTCATGTCGGCCCACGTCACGCAGGTACCCTATAACGAGTCCGCTGGGGAACTGAAAACCAAGCCCACACAGCACAGCGTCAAAGCGCTGCTGCAACTGGGCATACAGCCGGACATCGTGGTCTGCCGTTCGGCCATACCACTCAACAAGAGCGTCCGGCAGAAGATCAGCCTCTTCTGCAACATCGCGGAGGATCGCGTGGTCAGCAGTCCGAATACGGATTCTATATACCGCGTGCCGACCCTGCTCGACCACCAGAAAACGGTACAGATCGTCGTCGACAAGCTGAATGTGAATCTTCCGCAGCGGCCCGACCGGAAACCCAGGATATTCGATATTTACCTCAAGTACCTGGCAAAGTCGCACCCTCAAATACGTATCGCCATTACGGGAAAGTACACGGCCCTGCGCGACTCATACGTAAGCATTCTCAACGCCATGGACCACAGCAAGGTCAGCGTGGGGGTGGAGATCGCCACCGAGTGGATAGATACGACCGATTTATCGGGCGATCGGCCGCTGGACACAGGGATGCTCGAGGGGATTTCCGGCATCATTGTACCCGGCGGCTTCGGCGAGCGAGGCGCCGAGGGCAAGATCCCGTTCATACAGTACGCCAGGCAGAACGGCCTGCCGTTCCTGGGCTTGTGCTATGGATTCCAACTGGCCGTGGTGGAGTTTGCGCGTAACCAGTGTGGATTGCGTGAAGCCGCGCACGCGGAATTCGACGCGGAGACGGAAACACCGGTCATCTACCTGCTGCCCGACCAGCGCAAACTGGCCGGCATGGGAGGCACGATGCGCCTGGGAGGACACGAGGTAAAGGTGAAGAAGGGCACAACAGCCCACCGCTGCTTCGGGTCCGACTCGGTGGTTGAACGATTCCGCCACCGTTACGAGTTCAATAACGAGTACAGGGAACTCATCGAGCAGCAGGGCATGGTGTTCTCCGGTATGACGCCCGACGAACTGATCATGCAGATCCTGGAAATCCCCACGCACCCCTTCTTCGTAGGAACCCAGTTTCACCCCGAGTTGACCAGCCGTCCGTACAGACCCCATCCCTTATTCAGGGGATTTGTACAGGCAGCGTTAAATCATGCGAATTCAGTGGATAACCGGCAGGTAGCCGTGCAGGCCGGACAGGTGGAATAGAGGGATGTCGGACGCGCGTCCGACCGGGACCGGAAACAGGCTTAGTTGGCCTGTTTCGTCAACCTGGATTTGATGCGGGCGGCGGTCCGCCGGTGCATCACGCCGCGCTTGACGGCTTTATCCAGCTTGGAATACGCCTGGCTCACGAGTCCGGGCGCCGCTTCGGCGTCCGTATTCCCGCGCAGGCGTTTGATGGCGGTTCGGAGGGCGGATTTGACCGTGGCGTTACGCTGCTGACGCACATGTTCCTGACGTAAACGCTTTTTGGATGAAACGAGGGTCGGCAACTTTTACTCCCTTATGCTCTTAAACGCTAAAACCCCGCAAGGGGTGTTGACCGCTAATGGCTTGTTGACCGGTTCGTAGTAAACCAGCCCTAAATTACCGGCCTTCCCACCCTGTGTCAAGCATTAAATGATCTCGTAAGTACGATCGCCAGGGTTACAAAAAACCAACCGGAACCGAGAAACCAGGCGACCCTTTCCATGGCTGATCAACAATCGGAAATCGAGGAAAAATTAAAGACGCTGCCCGGCAAACCGGGTGTTTACCTGATGAAAGACGCCCGGTCACGCATCATCTATGTCGGCAAGACCCGGGCGCTGCGTCAGCGGATCCGTTCGTATTTTCAGAAAAACCGTCATCGTCATACGGAGCCGAAAGCGGTCGCCCTGGCCAGTCGGATTCATGACTTCGATTACGTGGTCACCGAGTCGGAAGCCGACGCGCTACTCCTCGAAGACAACCTCATCAAGGAACACAAGCCCAGGTATAACGTGATGCTGCGCGACGACAAGTCGTTCCCCTTCATCATGTTGACCGACGAAGCATTCCCCCGGGTCGTGGTCACGCGCAATTTCAGGCAGGACGGGGCCCGGTACTTCGGCCCCTACACCAACGTGAAGGCCATGCGGAGGACCATCGACCTGGTCCGCAAGGTCTTCCCGTTGCGCACCTGCCCGAGCGCCAGGGCCTGGCCATCCATGGACCGGCCCTGTCTCGACTACTACATCGACCGCTGCCCCGGGCCGTGCAAGGGCCATATCGACGAGGCAGCATACGGCGAGATCATCGAACAGGTGTGCCAGTTTCTCTCCGGCAGGACGAAAGACCTGCTGAAACAGTTGAAGGAACGCATGGCGGGGGCATCGGAGAAGCTGCAGTTCGAACTGGCGGGCCGCATTCGCGATCAGATCAACGCCATTGAGAATACGACCACCCGGCAGCGTGCGTTTACGAGTAAAGAAGTGGACCGGGACATCATCGGACTCGCGCGGAACGGAACCGACGTGTGCGGAGCGGTTCTGCAGGTACGGGAGGGCAAACTGCTGGGCAAGGAGCATTTTTTCCTGACGGCGCCGGAGGAGGCCACGGAAACGGAGACGCTGGGCGCCTTTCTGACTCAGTACTATCTCGCCGCGCAATTGTGGCCCGACGAGATCCTGCTCACCGGGGAACCGGACGGAATTGAAGCGTTCAGTTCCTGGGTGACCCTGAAGCGCGGTTCGAAAATCGACATCGCCGTGCCCCGGCGCGGCGACAAGGCCGCGATGGTCCGGCTGGCCGTGCAGAACGCCGAGTTGCAGTTGAACACCCACGCGCTGAAACGGGCCGAATCCAGGATCCGGCGCAGCGTCCCCGCCACGGTCGCCGCGCTCCAGGCGATTTTCAGTCTTTCCGTTCCGCCGAGACGCATCGAAACCTTTGATATATCCAACATACAGGGCTCCGACCCGGTGGCTTCCATGGTCTGTTTCGTGGACGGGCGGCCCCGCAAGTCCGACTACCGGAAGTTCAAGGTCAGGGACGTGATCGGCCCCAATGATTTCGCCATGATGCAGGAAGTGGTCGGCCGCCGTTACAGGCGATTGCTCGACGAGGGCAAGGCCATACCCGATCTCGTGCTCATCGACGGCGGAAAGGGACAACTTTCCAGCGTCCGGCAGGTCCTGAATGAACTGGGCCTGGTCGATCTGCCCGTCATCGGCCTGGCGAAGAGACTGGAGGAAGTCTTCCGGCCGGGCCAATCCGATCCGATCGTCATTCCCCGTTCTTCTCCCGCCTTGAAAATGCTCATGCAGGCAAGGGACGAAGCCCACCGGTTCGCCGTAACTTTCCACAGGCAGCAGCGGGGAAGACGCATGGTCCGGTCCGAGCTGGATAACATTCCCGGGGTGGGACCGAAGCGAAAACAGCAACTGATCCTGGCACACGGATCGGTGGAGAATATAAAGCGCTGTTCCGAAGAGGAACTGTCCGCCGTCAAGGGGTTGGGCAAGGAGGCGGCGCGGAAAGTATTCCGCTATTTCCATCCCGAGTAACCTCGAACGACCTGTCCGGATAGCCTCGAAAGGCCTGTCTGTTCGCAGAATCAGATTGCGTATAGGGAGGAAGTACCTTAGTATGTCTACTGCTTAAGCACGGGTATAAGTTTGAATAATCCCGGCACGATTTTGAATACTCAAGTAGGAGTAATGCCGCTCATTGTAAACCGGGTCGTTCTTAACACATTATTGGCACCATTTTACGCTGGTGCAGGATTTCGGAGGATAGATTCGTGGGTAAGGTTCTGAGGTCATACGAGTTGCTGGAAGAACGCATGAAGGAAATCTATTTCGATTTCTACCGGGAAACGTACCGGCAGGGAACCGCGCTCGACAACAAGACCAAGGAACTGATCGCCATCGCCGCTTCGCTGAGCGCGGGATGCCATAACTGCCTGGAAGGTCATATCAAGAAAGCCATGAAGTACGGCGCTGACGGAGCCGAGATCCGCGAAGCCGTGGCCATCGCCGTGGGTGTGGCTGCCGCCACGATCGTGGACCGCAGCGACCTGGCGAATTTCGAGATGGATTTCAACGAACTGCTGAAGAAGGCGACTAAGGCGGACGGCGACACCTGAGAAACCAGACCGCGGGTTTCGTCGCATCAAGCTGTCCTGCACAAAGGCGTGACTCGGTTGTAATGTATAAAGTTGGATAACCGTACTGGAGGCCAGGAATGAGAAGGATTGCTACTACAATGATATGCGCCATGTTTACCGTGGCCGCAATGCTGTCGACTGTGCACGCCCAGACCGCGGAGCAGGGCGAGCAGACCTTGACCGACGACGAGCAGAAGATCGTCGCCTACATCATGAAGCAGGTCTCCGAATCCAAGGCCGGAAAACCGAATTTCGGTCCGGAAACGGCCATGGCCGTGTACAAGGAACTGGGGATCCAGGTGACCCCTGATATGGTGCCTAAAATCCGGATGGCCGTCGTAGCCGAGTTGAAAGCCATCGAAGCCCGGCTCATGCTGAAGGAGGGAAGCGCCGCGCCCGATTTCAACCTGCCTGTCCTGGGCGGGGGAGAGATCAGCATGTCCGCCCTGGAGGGCAAGGTGGTGGTGGTGAATTTCTGGGCCACCTGGTGTCCGCCCTGCCTGCTGGAAATGCCGGTGCTGAACGACCTCTACGGCGCTTACAAGGACCAGGGGATCGAAGTGCTGGGACTTTCTCTGGACGAGGAGGGGCTTCCCATCACGAAACCCTTCGTTGAAAGGCTCAACGTTTCCTACCCCATCGTGGAATCGGATCGGGATACCTACCAGGCGTACGGCAACGTATTGACCATTCCCCATACTTTCGTTATAGGCCGCGACGGCATCGTCCTGAATCGGTTCGTCGGCAATAAGTCGAAGGACGAATTCGAGGCGGCGATCAAGGCGGCGGTCGCGGGCGAGTAGGCGGGGATCCGTACGAAACCGGCTATGCGTCAACCCGGTAGGTTTCAATGGCTTCCATGTTCAGCGACACGCCCAGGCCGGGCTGGTCGGTAACGTGGATTCGACCGCCTTCGATCCTTTCCGCCGGTTCGACCAATTCGTGCCGCCACGGCACTTCTCCCCAGGCGTATTCCAGAATCTGAAACCCGGGATGGGCAGCCATGGCCTGAACGCCCGCCGCAATGGTCAACGGGCCGAAGGGTCCGTGAGGCGCGGTGGGGATTCCCCGGATCTCCGCCATGGCGGCGACCTTTTTCAGTTCCCACAGTCCGCCCACAACCGTCACGTCGGGCATGATGACATCCATCAGTTCCTTATCCACCACGGGCCAGAATCCCTCCCGGTACATCAGGCTTTCCCCCCCGGCCAGCGGAATATCGATATGGTCCCGGATGATGCGGTATCCTTCGTGATCTTCGTCGGGTACGGGCTCCTCGTACCAGTAAAGGTCCAGATCCTTGAGGGCATCGAAGACCTCGCACCCGCCGCGGGCGGTAAAGTGGCTGTGACAGTCGATCAACAGGGCGACTTCCGGGCCGATCGCGGCGCGTACGGCTTCCATGGAGGCAATGCCCTCCCGCGCGTCGGATGCCTGGTCGATACCCCGGGGCATCCCGTCGAAGGGGGCCAGTTTCACGGCGCCAAAACCGTCCGAAACCGCCGCCTCGGCGTTCCGGGCGAACCCTCCCGGCGTCCGGTCTGTGGTGGCGCGGTTGATGTTGGCTATAGAGGGGTATTTCATCCCGGCAACGACCCCCGATAATATCGGCCCCGGGTACGCCCAGGGCCTTTCCCTTGATGTCCCAAAGGGCCTGGTCGAGGGCGCTGAGCGCCATCACGTTAGACCTTTCCACCGGCGAAGGGAGGAGTTCGGCCAGGATATGCTCGATCCGGCCGGGATCGCGTCCGATCAGCAACGACTCGACTTCGCGCAGGAAATCCACGCTCCCGGATTCAGCACCCCCGGGATTCACCTCGCCGAATCCGGTTATTTCCTGGTCCGTGCACACCGACAGGAACGTCCAGTCTCCCCGGTGGTTCACGCGGACGGTGTGGGTATTCAGACCGGATATCTTCATGTCCCTGTCCTCCAGGCCACCCCGGATAAAACGCCGCGAACTGCTATGCTGACCGCATCTTCAACCCCGGCAGCGCACCTCTGAAACCCGTGAGGTTCGCAGTGTTGAAATTTGGTACGCGCCACCGGTTTAACGCTACATTCCGTCATTGATTACTGCAACGCATTTGTTTATATAACGCCGTGTTCTTTCCGGGTGTCATGACCGACGGACGCCATCACATACATTTGAAGAACGGGATTCGGTTCCCTGGCAGCGGTTTCGCAATGGACAGAAGGACGGAATAACGGAGGTCGAGGTATGAGCACGCGACAGGTAGCGGTAATTACGGGGGCGGGACGCGGCATGGGAGCGGCCATCGCACGGAACCTGGCTAGCCAGGGGTATGCCGTCGCGTTGCTGTCACCCTCCGGGGCGGCAGAGACTCTCGCCAAGGAACTAGGCGGTATCGGCGTAACGGGGTCCGTCACGGAAGAGGCCGACCTGAAGAAACTCGTCGACCTGACCATGAACGCCCACGGACGCATCGACGGCGTTGTAAACAGCACGGGCCATCCACCCAAGGGCAGCCTCCTGGAAATACCGGACGGGGACTGGCACGTGGGGCTGGATATCGTGTTTCTCAACGTGGTGCGCATGGCACGGCTCGTTACTCCGATCATGGTGGAACAGGGCGGTGGATCGATCGTAAACATATCCACCTTCGCCGCCTTCGAACCGGAACATTACTTCCCGGTTTCGACGCCTTTCAGGGCGGCTCTCGCGAGTTTTACGAAGATCTACGCCGACAACCACGCCGGCGACAACATACGTATGAACAATATCCTGCCGGGTTTTATCAACAGCCTTCCGGAATTGGAAACATTCAAGGCGCGTATTCCCATGGGCCGCTACGGCACCGTGGAAGAGATCGCGGAAACGGCGGCCTTCCTGCTGTCGCCCGGTTCGGGCTACATCACGGGCCAGAACCTGCGGGTCGACGGGGGCGTTACCCGATCGGTCTGAGAGATCTAAGCATCCAAAATCCGTGCATCCAAACTCGCGCATCCAGAGACTGTAGCACCATCCGAAGCCGGCCGGGAAAACCGGGGCCCGAGCGACCGAATATCCGCAAAGGGGTTATCATGAAACAGGAGGATCTGGAGTTTTTTCGTCAGAACGGTTTCATTAACCTGGGAAGGATATTCACGGACGACGAGGTGGATCATTTTCATCACCTCTTCGACGAAGACCGCCGCCAATACCCCTATTTCTGGCATCCCTACGGCCACCACCAGGCGGCCAACTACGACGGGCTCATCACCACACCGGCCTTCGACGGACTGATCCGCCATCCCCGGGTCTACGGGACCATTATGGAACTGATGGGCGGCCCCGTCTGTTTCGGGGAAATCGGATTACGGTTCATGGGTCCGTACAAAGGCGAGTTCCACCAGGGTTGGCACCGGGACAAGGCCCACTGGTTCGATCATCCCCTCCGCATGGACTACATACAGCTGATGGTCTATTTCACCGACGTGGATGAGAGCACCCACTGCTTCTCCATCTCGCCCGAAGCGATAGACCACCCCGTCCTGAAGGAAAACGGCGCGCAACTGGAACGGGGCGTCTACGATCTCCACGGACCGGCGGGCACCTGCGCCCTGTTCAACGTGTCGGTGCTGCACACGGCGACCACGCGTCCCACGCGGGCCGTGCGGAAGACGGCCCAGATCTACTATGGCCACAGGGACAGGGATCCGCTGGCGAATGATTCGGGGATTCCGGCTACCTTCTGGAGAGACAGCGAAGACCCGGAGACCCGGGCTTTCTACGGTGTCCTGAATGAGAGGACGAAGGTGTACATGGCGGCGTTCGGGAGGTAGGCAGGGACCTCCCGCACGAGACCCGACGAGTTTGGTTAACCCTTACTCGTTAAGCCTTACTCAGGCAATCCGGCAAGCCATCGTTCGACGTGGCGGTCAAACGTCTCGAACTCGTTCAATTGCTCGCCGAGGATTCGCCTGATCACGTCTAGGTCGATGTCCAGGTATCCGTGAACGAGCACATTGCGGAATCCCGCCACGTTTCGGAAACGAGACGCGAAATCAGCAGGCAGCACACCTGTTTCCACAAGCCGGTCAATGGCTGTCGCGTAGTCCGGCGCGTCAAGACCCGCCGACGACGCCAGATGAGTTGCTACTTCGAGTGCGTTCTGCGTACTTAGCTGAAGACCCCTTTCGACCGTCCAGCGAAGATCGGAATCGTCGTGCAGTTGTTCCACCGTCACACCGGAATGCCGTCGCAAGTTGCCAACGGCGAGCCTCAACCCGGCGAGGTGCCGCCGCACGACGGACGGACTAGGGTGTCCTCTAGTCACCTTTCACTCCCGATGCGGGAACGCCACGCCGCATCGATCTTCGCAAGCTGGGGAACGAAGTCGCAGTACCTGGAAACCGCTCGGCCTTCCCGCGTCGTCGTCTCCGTCAAATCCCGGGAAAGAACGCGTACGCCATCGCGGAGCACCTGATAGTACAACACGGGAGGGGCGTGGTTGAGCATCAGGAGATCGATACCGTCGTTACGGATGCCGGTCGTGAGCGCGGTCGTGAGTTCCGCCCGATGTCCGAAAGCGCTGCTCTCGACGAGCGCTTCATCGATATAGACGGCCACGTCGATATCGCTATGGGCCTGAGCTCCGCCCTGTGCATGAGAGCCGAACAGATAGGCCTCGAGTACTTCCAGGCGAGGTTCGAGCACGCTTGCTATGCGTCGGGGCAGGTCTCGACGAGAGTCTATCCGACCGGCGCTGGTCTGCTCCCTTCTCCCCATGTCCGTACTTTCCTTCGTGTGTCGCCACGTTCCCGCGCCACCTCCGCAACGAGACCGCGGGCACAGGTTCTCGTGCCGCGTTTGCCAACGGCAGTGCTCCGTTTATTCATCTCCTCTGCGGAACCTGGGCGACATGACCATACTTCGCCTCTCCCATTTGGAGAAATCGATCGAATCGGGTACATCAACCCAGTTACAGTTACCGCCAGATAGAACCTCTCGCAAGAAACTATGGCTGATCCGTCGACTTCGCGGTCGGCGTGATGCCCGGGTTTGGGCAGGCGGCGAGGGAAACCGAACCGTCAAGGCCGCAATCAGACGAACTCCAGTTCCCCGGATGACTTGATGCGGCGGTAGTAACAGCCGATCCTGTATCGACCGACTGCGTTTTTTGTGTGGCAGGCCCCGTCGCCCTGGGGCGTCACGAGGAAGACCACGGAGTTTTGCTCGCAGTTGATGCGCACTTCGTCAATGCCCAGCGCATTGCTCGACGTAGCGCCCTTGACCCACAACTCATTTCGCGATGTACTCCAGAAAGTGGCGACGCCGGTCTTCAGTGATTCATCCAGTGCGTGGCGATTGATGTAGGCCACGATCAGCACTTCCTTTGTCTTCGAATCCTGAACCACGACGGGCAGGACATCTTCATCGATGCCGCTGATCTGCCGGAGCTTCGAAAAATCCAGGGTCTCTTTCGTTCCCTCTTCCAGGTGTTCCTGTCCTGATGAACTCGCCATGACTACTCCGTGAATCTGGGGGCCGGGCGGTCTGTTGGCGGCGGCCGCCTTGCGGTATATTCCGGTTCCGACTCCAGGTGTCTTCTACACCAGGTGGTCATCCGCCGCGTGACGCGCACCGACGCCCTTCTCCATGCGCAGGAGCTGCTTCTGACGGGGGGACAGGCGGTCGTGCCAGTCTTCCCGGAATCCGTCGTGCGGGTCGAGCTGAAAGAGGAGCATGGACTTGCGGTAATGTCCGAACAGCGCATGGCGGTTTCGGTCGGTGGTATTGGTGCCGCCGCCATGCCAGCACTGCCCGTTGAAGATCAACACGCTGCCTGCCGCAGCCTCGGGCTGGTACACGTGCGGGACCACCATACCCTCCGGAGGTCCGGCCCACCCGCTCTTGTGCGAACCGGGAACGATGCGCGTGCCGCCGATTTCAGCGTTGAAATCGTCCAGCATCCAGATGGTGTTCATCATCACGGGGGAGACCGGGTTCAGCATGTACTGCGGTATGTCGGCGTGGAAATCCTGGTAACCGTCGCCGGGCCGCACGATGCGGGAACTCAGGCTGCCCAGCACCAGTGTCTTGTCCAACACCCGTTCCAGTATGGGCAGGACGACCAGATGGTCAATGACCTGTAGAAACACGGGATCCAGGGTGGGCAGGTTACGCACCAGCAGCGACGTACCCCCGCGGTTCTCGTAACCGGCCTCGCCTTTTTCTTCCGCGCATCGGATCAACGCACTTCGCAGGATATCCACCTGCGAAGCCGTCAGTACTTCGGGCAGCAGGGTAAAACCGAAGGTGTCTATCTCGGCGACGGCCTGGTCGAAGGGGGACATCAATCGCTTCCTATGGTCCTCTTGAGATAGGCCTTCAGCCGCTCCCAGGCGTCCAGCGCGGGTTCCTCGTTCTTCGGGTCGCGGTCCACCCACAGCCAGAATCCGTGGTTGACGTCATCATAGATGTGCACGTCATTCTCCACACCGGCCTCGCGCAGTGCGGCGACGAACCGCTCCACCTGTTCGGGTGAGGGACCGCGGTCGAGTCCGGCGAACGTGCCGTAGACTTCGTGGTGAATGGCCTTAAGCTGTTCGGGATCGTCGAGCAGGCGTCCATAAAAGACGGCGGTGGCATCATGGTTTTCACCACCCAGGGCATAACTGAGGGCGACCCCACCGCCGTAGCACCATCCCATGGCGCCCACCTTGCCGTTTACGTCCGGACGTCCCCGCAAATAGGTCGCCGCGGCGTCCAGGTTGCGAATGATCTTTTCCATATCGTTCATTGTTTCCTGCACGAGGGCCATATTCTCATCGCGGTTGCCGCCGGTCCGACCCGAATACAGATCCGCCGCCAGTGCGACGTACCCCTCTGCCGCAAGAGCGTCGGCCACCTGCCTCACCCGGTCCACCAGGCCGTTCCATTCATGGATCAGGATTACGGCGCCCCGGGGACCCGGGCCTTCGGGCTCCGCGAGGTACCCCTTCGTATCCGGGTCTTCATCGAAATAGGACAGGTCGGTGCCACGAGGCGCCCCGGCATTGCCGAGTATGGCTACAGGGATCTGACCATCGGCGGTGGGTTCATGGGAGATCTGCTGAGCCTGGATCCGATGTTCAGCGGATCCCACGACGATCACCGCCGCGAGCATTGCGAAACCTGAAAGGATTCCGGCCATTGTACCTAGGCGCATTTGGATTTCTCCTCTGGTCGGACTGAAGCGGTATGTTTTCGATAAATGGGTCTCAAGCCCGGCTGAAATAACCGTTTCTCCTGAACTCCGGGATTTAATATACTTATCGTACACCCGTGAATCAATCGTGAAATCGTTCGTGAAATCGTTCGTGAAACGATCTATTCACCCCTGCTTACCCCATCAAAGGAACCTGCATGAAAAACCGGCTGAAAGAGAAGCTGCGCAACGGCGAAGTGACCTACGGCATATCCGTCGGAACCCCGTGTACCGACATCGTTGAACTCGTTTCGAACATGGGGTTCGACTGGATCTGGTTCGATGCCGAACACGGACCCACGAACACGGAATCGCTCCACCCGATGATCCAGACGACGCGGAACAGGGATATCACCCCGCTCGTACGCGTGCCCTGGAACGACATGGTACATATCAAGAAGGCGCTGGATATCGGCGCCGAAGGGCTGATCATCCCCTGGATCAACGACCGTTCGCAGGCCGAATACGCCGTTCGTGCGGCCAAGTATCCGCCTATGGGCATCCGGGGCATGGGAGCCCGTTTCCTCAATATCTCTGGGGGCGACCCGGCGGAGTACATCCGCACCGCCAACGAGGAAACGTACATCATGGTCCAGATCGAGACTGCCGAAGCCGTTGAAAACCTGGAAGAGATCCTCGCCACGCCCGGGGTCGACGCCTTTCTCATCGGACCCAACGACCTCGCGGCATCGATGGGTTACGTGGGTCAGCCGGTTCATCCCAAGGTGGAGAAGGTGGTGGAACAGATCATTGACCGCGCGAAAAAACTAGGAGTACCCGGCGGCTACGCCAACACCACGATGGACATCAACCAGAAACGGATCAAGCAGGGTTTCCAGTGGTTCACGCTAGGCGGCGACCTGGGATTTCTGGCGCAGGCCGCGCAGGCCGCCCTCTCCGCTGTCGGGAGGTAGTAGAAGGCAGGTGATTCGCTGTGCATATCGCGGGAAGCAACAGGAAAATGCGATCCCGCGTACTACGGGACTTACCTGTAACGGTGAGAGTCAGTCTGTGTTCCGATCCCGGGAAAGTCGTATTCGAATGGCCATGGCATGGGCCGAAAGGCCTTCGGCCTCCGCCAGTTGGATCGCGGCCGGACCGAGTCGTTTTTCCGCCCGTTCGTTGACCGCGAACAGGCTCGTTACCTTAAGAAAATCGCGGATGCCCAAGGGGGAGAAGAACCGGGCGCTTCCACTGGTGGGCATGATGTGGCTGGGACCGGTGACGTAGTCGCCCAGGGCCTCCGAAGCATGTTCTCCCACGAAGATACCCCCGGTATGATGAATCCGGTCCACCAGAGGCCAGGGATCCGAAACCAGCAGGCACAGATGCTCGGGCGCGTAGGCGTTCGCCAGTTCGACCGCCTCGTCCAGGCTGGAGACGAGCACGATCCCTCCGTACCGTTCCAGGGACGACCGGATGACGGGCGCCCGTTCGAGTTCGGGCAGTTGCTCGTCGACGGCGCGTTGAACCGCCAGGGCCAGTGTCGTCGAAGGCGTGATCAACAAGGAACTCGCCATCGTATCGTGTTCGGCCTGTGCCAGAAGGTCCGCAGCTGCAAAGGCCGGATTGGCCGCTTCGTCGGCGATGAGCAGCGTTTCGGTGGGTCCCGCGAGCTGGTCTATGTCCACGATTCCGTATACCTGGCGCTTGGCCAGGGTCACGAAGATGTTACCTGGACCCACGATCTTGTCCACACGCGGGATGGTCTCGGTACCGTAGGCCATCGCGGCGATGGCCTGGGCCCCACCCATCCGGTAGACCGTGTCGGTCCCGGCGACGGCGGCGGCGGCCAGGACAACCGGAGCTACCGCGCCGGTTCTTCCAGGCGGAGTGGCGACGATTACCTCCCGGACGCCGGCGACACGGGCGGGGATCACGGCCATCAGCAGCGATGATGGATAGGCGGCCCCGCCTCCGGGTACGTAGACGCCCACCCGCTCCAGGGGCCGTACGATCTGCCCGGTACCGCCCTCTTCGTCCCAGTGCGTCCAGGAATCGGACGGCTGCCTCGCGTGGAAGATACGGATACGTTCGGCCGCGGTCTCCAGGGCATCACGTAATCCCGCAGCCAGCGAATTCAACGCCTCTTCGATTTCACGTCGCGGGACTTCGAAGGTGTCCGGGGCGCTACCCTCCAGCAGCCGGGCATAGTGGCTTACCGAATCATCCCCGTTTTCTCTCACGTCGTCGATGATCCTCGTTACCGCCTGTTCCGCTGTCAGGTCCTCGCCGAACAACGCCCTGTTCCGTGCTTCGATCTCAGGAGAGGACATCGACTCGTGCAGCGGCCGCCGCAGGAGGATGCTCGACCTGGCCTCTCTGGCGGACAGGATCCGGATGTTCATGTAATGTACTCCGGTTTAACCCGTTGGTTTCGATGAAGTGGGCTTCAGCGGCATCAAGGTCTCGAGAATGGGACCGCAGCCGAACTTGACGCAGTCCGTCGCCGGTAGGCCGGTCTCGTCTTCGACCCGGTCCACTTCCCGCCTGGCGTCGTCCATCGACATGCCGAAACAGTTGAGCGAAATCGCCACGACCCGGCAGGGGAACAGGGGCCTGGCGATGGTTTCGTGCGCGTGAATCATCTCCGCGTAGGACGGTACGGTCACGGGCAGGTTGCGCATCACGTCACGTCCCGGTTGATGGCATAACACGAGGGCCTGCGGCGCCGAACCGTGGAGCAACCCCAGCGATACCCCGGAATAGGTCGGATGCAGGATCGTGCCCTGTCCTTCGATGACCAGCAGTTCCCGGTGTTTCCGCTCCAGGACGAGTCGTTCCACGGCGCCCGAGATGTAGTCCGAGACCACGGTATCCACCGCGATACCCGACCCGGCGATCATGATGCCGGTCTGCCCCGTCGCCACGAACTCGGCGTCCCAGCCTGCCTCGCGGGCGGCCCTGCTGATTTCGATCGCGGCCACCTTCTTGCCGATGCTCGAGTCGGCGCCTACGGTCAGCACCCTCAGGTTGGGGATGCCGTGGACCAGGTGGCGCCCCACGTCCAGGTCGTCAGGCGGTTGTCTTACATCCCACAGCCGAACGCCTTTTTGTCTGGCATGCTTCGCAAATGCCTCGTCTTCGTTCAGAAAAGTGTGGAGCCCGCTTACCACCTCGAGTCCGTTTTCAATCGCCTCGTGAATGACCGCCCGCCATGCCCCGGGCAGGACGCCGCCCGGCGTCGCGATGCCGATGACCAGCGAGGTCGGGTCGTACGCCAGCGCCTCTTCCAAAGTCGAGACGATCGGGATTCCCTGGCCGACCTCGAGCAAAACTTCCAGCTTCTTCCCGGCGTGTACGCTGTCGAGCACCGCCACGGTTTCTTCGGGCTTGTAGCGTATCAGCGACGCGGCCGTCTTGGAGGAGAACGTGCCCAGCAGCCCCTCCGTAAGAATGACCATTCGCCTGTGGTCCATGTTCCGGTCAATCCTCATCGTATCGATACGACGCGGCCGGATTCCTGGGATTCCGTGGCGGCATCCAGCACCTTCATGAGGTCCAGCATCTCCTGGGGCTTGACGGCGAGCTCCGCGCCGTGGCCCATTACGGCCGCGATGTTTCGGTAGAAGTCCACCCAACTGCCTTTCACCGGGTCCAGGATCATCTCCGCTACCTCCCCGTCCCGTTCCGTGGCAACCCGGACACGGTCTTCGGGCTCTTCCTCCGCGGCTTCGATCGCACCCTTTTTCATCCATTCTTCCTGGGGATCGAGACCCGTTTTGACGAGGGAGCCCCGGGTGCCCAGCACGTACCAGTGGGGCTTGGCGATTCGGGAGAGATTGCTGATTTCCATCCGGTACTCCGCGCCGTTTTCGAAATAAAGGGTGCAGGTGACATGATCTTCGATGTCCCCCGCCCACCGGTATTTATGCCCTTTGCAGAGGACCGCCGCGGGACGTGCGGACAGCAGTCGCATCCCCTGGTCGACAAGATGGGCGCCCCAGTCATAGAGCAGGCCGCCGCTTTCCGCCCTGCGCGTGCGCCATCCCCCGGAAGCCCGGAATCGGTGCACCGCCCTTTCGACCAGGAACGGTTCGCCCAACAGGCCGTCTTCAACCGCCTTGCGCACGGTCAGAAAACCCCAGTCCCAGCGGCGGTTGTGGAAGACGCTCAGCATGACCCCGCGCTGTTGGCTGACCGCGATCATTTCCTCGGCCTCGGCGGCCGACATGCACATGACCTTGTCGACGACCACGTTCCTCCCGGCCTCCATGGCCTCGATGGCCAGGGAGGCGTGGGTGTGGTGGGGCGTGGCCAGGATGATCAGCTGGATATCGTCGTCAGAAAGGAGATCGGTCAATGTTTCGTGGGTGTCCACGGACCAGTCCCGGGCTGCCTGCGCCCGGCGTTCCGGATCGCGGCTGGCGACGGCGGTCAACGCCAACCCTTCGGCACGGGAAACCAGGTAGGCGTGGAAGAAACGCCCTGCCAGTCCGTATCCCACGATGCCCGTTCGTATCATGGCGTAAACCCTGTACCGATGGCCGTCGAAATGGACTTGTACGCTTTCAAGATCACGCAAACATGAAATGACTTCTTCCAGTTAACTTCAGTCGGCGCCTCGCGGTATCACGCGCACGCCGCGGGAGACAATATACGGGATGGGCCGGACGCATGGCAAACGTCAATTGGGTACCGGATAGAATGTCCGTGACAATCCATTCGTGGGACGCTAAGTTCCCCTTCCGATCGTCTCTTTCCCTTCCAGATCGAATGTGCAAGGGTGGAAACCCGTTTACGGGGGGCCGGCCATGGCATCATCACGACCGAATGTGCTCTGCATTCTTACCGATGACCAGGGGGTATGGGCGGCGGGTTGCTATGGCAACCGGGAAATACGCACGCCCAATATAGACCGGATCGCGGATACCGGGGTGAGATTCGATCGCTTCTTCGTGTCCACGCCGGTCTGTTCGCCCAGCCGCGCGACGCTGCTGACCGGCCGGATCGCATCCCAGCACGGCGTGCACGACTGGATCCGGGGAGGCAATGCCGGGGACGGAGCGGCTTCCTACCTCGAGGGGGAAACCGCCTACACCGATGTACTGGCGGCCCACGGGTGGCGATGCGGAATCAGCGGCAAGTGGCACCTGGGCAACAGCACCCTTCCCCAGCATGGATTCACCCACTGGTTCACCCACCAGTTCGGCGGCGGTCCCTATAACGACGCCCCCATGGTGCGAGACGGCGTACCGGTCACCGAACCGGGATACGTAACGAACGTCATAACCGACGACGCGCTGTCATTTATCGATCGCCGCGCCAACCGGGATGATCCGTTCTACCTGAGCGTCCATTACACCGCGCCGCACAGCCCGTGGACGGGCCATCCCCAGGACATCGTCGATTCCTATGACGACTGCCCCTTTGAATCCTGTCCCCAGGAGCCCACTCATCCCTGGGCCGGCAGCCTGACCCACGAAAACATGGGAAACCGGGAGAGCCTGAAGGGCTACATGGCGGCCGTTACGGCCATGGACCTCGATATCGGCCGCCTGCTGAACCGGCTCGATCATCACGGCATCCGCGACGACACCCTGGTGGTTTTCCTGAGCGACAACGGATTCAGCCTGGGGCATCACGGGTTCTGGGGGAAGGGCAACGGTACGAATCCGCTGAACATGTACGAGAACTCCATACGGGTACCCGCGCTGATCAGCCAGCCCGGGCGCCTGCCCGAAGGCGCCGTGCAACCGGCGATGATCAGCGCCTACGATTTCATGCCCACGCTGCTGTCGTACCTGGACCTGCCCGTGCCCTGGGATCGCAATCTGCCCGGACGAAACGCCCTGGACGCCTGGATGGGGCGCGACGATTCCAACCGCGATCACGTCGTGGTTTTCGATGAATACGGCGGTACGCGCATGATCCGCACCGAATCCTGGAAGTACGTACACCGGTATCCAGGCGGACCGAACGAACTGTACGACCTGGAGAACGATCCGGACGAACGCGCCAACCTCGCCGGGGATGCGGGATACTCCGGCAGGTGTCGATCACTGCGCGGGGAACTGGAGGGCTGGTTCGAGCGCTACGCCGAACCGGACCGGGACGGCCGGTCCAGGCCGGTTACCGGTGTCGGGCAGTTGCGGCCGGTCGGCGGTGCCTGGGATGATGATTCGCCCGCCTTCGCACCGCTGGAAGAGTGAAGGCTAAAAACGGCAAGAACAGGAAAGACGGGACATAACCGACTAAGAACGAATGGAATCCAGAAGGAGGCATGGATGGCCGACAGCAAAACCAGTGTGACGCTATACACCTTGCGCGACTTTGTGAAAACGCCCCCCGATATCTCAAACACCCTGAGAAGAGTCAAGTCCATCGGCTACGATCACATTCAGCTTTCCGCCCTCGGGCCCGTCGACCCCGCGGAACTGGACGCCATGATCCGGGACGCGGGACTGCACGTGTGCGCCACGCACGTGCCCTTCGAACGGCTGCAGGAAGAACCGGATGAAGTCATCGCGGAGCACCGCCTGTGGGGGTGTGAACATATCGCCGTCGGGTCCATGCCGAGATCCTACTGGGACGCGCCGGACGGGTTCTCCCGATTCGCGGAAGACGCGTCGACTGTGGCCCTCAGGTTGAAGGTGTCCGGCATGACCTTCAGCTACCACAACCATCATACGGAACTCGTGCGGGTGGGCGACCGGACCGGCCTGTCCATTCTGATGGAGGACAGCGACCCCGCCCTGTGTTTCGAGATCGACACCTACTGGATACAGTACGGCGGCGGCGATCCGATATACTGGATCGATCAGGTCAGGGACCGGTGCCCGGTCATCCATTTCAAGGACATGGCCGTGTCGGGGCGGGAACAGGTGATGGCCGAGGTGGGCGAAGGCAACATGAACTGGTCCGGCATCGTGACCGCGTGCGAGGCTGCCCGATCCGAGTGGTATGTCGTTGAACAGGACACCTGTACCGGCGATCCCTTTGACAGCATCGCCATCAGCTACCGCAACATGGCCGGTATGGGACTTTGAGCGCCATCCCGGTCCATATCCACAATTGTTCATGATACGAGGCTAAAATGATCGACCTTTCGGGTAAAACAGCGCTGATCAGCGGTTCGTCCCGGGGCATCGGCAAGGGCATCGCCCTGGAAATGGCCCGCGCCGGAGCGGACGTCACCGTCAACTACTTCCGTCACCGGGACGACGCCGAGGCCGTCGCGGACGAAATCAGGAGCATGGGCCGGCGGGCGATCGTCGTGGGCGCGGATGCGTCCGACAGGGACGCGGTGGACGGCATGGTGGAGGAGACCGCGAGCCGGCTGGGAGGGCCCGAAATCGTCGTGGCCAACGCCTACTACTCAAAGCGGGAGCTCTTTCTCGAGATGGACGTGGATGAAATGCGGAAGACGTACGAAGTCAGCCTGTTCGGCGCCTTCCATATCGCGCAGGCCGGCGCCCGCCGGATGGTGGAAAGAGGCAGGGGAGGCAGCATCCTTTTCATCAGTTCGGTCATGTCCTTCCTGCCCTTCCCCACGTCCCTGGCCTATTCGTCCGCGAAGGCCGGCATGAACCACATGGCCGCCATCATCGCCCTGGAATTGCTCGATCACCGCATCCGCGTAAACGTAATCGAACCCGGGTGGACCGACACGCCGGGCGAGCGCCAGTATTCCACGGAGGAAGAGCTCGAAGAAGGCGGCAGGAGGCTGCCCTGGGGCCGTCTGGGCACGATCGAAGACCTGGGTAAGGCCGCCACCTTCCTCTGTTCCGACGCGGCGGACTACATCACGGGGGAAGCAATGCGCGTCGACGGGGGTTTCTGGCTCAAGCGCGGTACGGCATCCATCCTGGAATGAATTCCGCCGCCACCGTGAAACCCATCTCGCTTAAAACGGCCGTTCTGGGTCTTGCCTTCGCCTGTTGCGTCGCTTTCTGGGGACAGCACGCCTCGGCACAGCTGAACTACAATTACCTCACTTTCCCCCAGATGCCGCTGTGCCTCGTCATTCCCTTCCTGGTCCTGGTACTGCTGCCCAATTTGCTTATCCGGTCCATCGCACCAGGCGCCGCGTTGACGCGGTCGGAGCTCCTGGTCATCTTCGCCATGGGCATGATCGCGGCCACAGTGCCGGACTGGGGGATGGTCCGCTATCTCATCAGCCTGATCACCGCCCCCCATTACTTCGCGAGTCCGGAAAACCAGTGGGAAGCGTACTTCTTCGCCTACCTGCCCGAATGGGCGGTCATCCCCAATGACAAGGGTCAGGTATCGGATTTCTTCGCGGGACGGCCTTCCGGCGCGCCGATTCCGTGGCGGGACTGGGTCGTGCCGCTCTTCTGGTGGATGTCCGCGCTGAGCGCGCTGCTTTTCATCGGCGCCTGCCTGGTCGTGATATTCAGGAAGCAGTGGGTGGAACACGAAAGACTTCGGTTCCCCATGGGCGAAGTAATCGTCCGCCTGCTCGAAACCGAAGAAGGCGCCCCCGGACGGTGGCCGGCGCTTTTCCGCAACCGTCTGTTCCTGGTCGGATTCCTGGCCAGCCTGTCCATCATGGCGTGGAATGTCATCGGCTTCTGGGGCGTACTTCCCCATATCCCCCTGCCCGGACCGGTATTCAACGTGGTGATCGATCCTGCCTTCCCCCCGGTGGCCATACGGCTCGTGCCGTATGTCCTGTGCTTCGCCTTTTTCGTAAACGTCGAGATCCTGTTCAGCGTCTGGTTCTTCCAGGTGCTCGGCATCCTCGAAACCGGCCTGCTCAACCGTTTCGGCGTGATCTCGCCCGCGACGACGATCGTGCCCGGCGGACTGGTGTCCATCCAGTTCTGCGGCGGCCTGATCATGTTCGCCCTGATCGGAGGCTGGATGGCGAGGGACCATATCAGGAACGTCGTGCGAAAGTCCCTCGGAAGGGAAAGCGATCTGCGTGACGAAAACGAACTGTTCTCCTATCGAACGGCGGCCATCGGCCTGGTGCTGGGCGTGCTCTTCATGATCGCCTGGCTGCACGCCATCGGTTTCTCCATACCCATCGCCCTGCTCTTTCTGTTCTTCCTCCTGGTATTCTATTTCGGTATTGCGCGCGTGCTCGCCGAGGCGGGCCTGATCAACCTCGACCTGCCCATCAACGCCCACGCCTTCACGGTGGGCATGGTAGGTTCGGCCAGCCTGTCGGGGTCGACATTGACCGGCCTCGGTTTGACCAACGCCTTTGCGCGGAACTGGCGTACCTTCACCATGGTCGGCCTGTCGCACGTGGCCTGGTGGCGGGATTACCTCGGCGAGAACCGGGGGCGGCTCTTCCTGCTCGTGTGTCTTGCTTTCATTGCCGGTACGGCGATCTCCACGGGATACGTCATATACTCCGGTTACACGGAAGGCGCGGATAACCTGCACATCAACCTGCGCAGCACGGGGAACCTGTTCTTCGACCTGGTAGTGAAGTGGATGAAAAACGCCACGCAGATTTCTACGCTCGAAATCCTGTTCCTCGCGGCCGGCATGGCCATCAGCACGCTGCTGGCCATGGGCAGGTACCTCTTCTACTGGTGGCCGCTGAACCCGATCGGATTCGCCATCGGCGCTTCAGGACCCATACGCGGCGTCGTGTTCACCCTGTTCATGGCTTGGCTCGTACAGGTCATACTCCTCCGCATCGGCGGCGTAGGGCTGTACCGGAAAGCCCAGCCCCTGTTCCTGGGCATGCTCGTCGGCTATGTGATCGGTGTCCTTGCGGCCTACCTCGTCGACTCCATATACTTCCCCGACACCCCCCACATCGCGGAGGTGTTCTAGACGCCTCCCGTCCAAGCCCCTACCAGTTGTGCACCTGGTGACCGCTTCCCGGGAACCAGACTGCGTCGACGAGGAGCGAGAGCGTCACGCCGGCGGCGTATCCCAGTAACACGCCGATCACGGCAGGCTGCAACTTACGGTAGAGATCAAAACCTCCCAGACGCAGCACGAGCAGTTTGACCAGCCATACCGTCATCACCGAGACGATCTCGAAATTAATGATATCGGTATAGGCCACCGTGTACCCTATGGGATGCAGCGGCCAGCCCGGGAAGTGGTAGTGGAGCATCACCAGGCACGTGGTGACCGCTGCGCCGATGAACAGGAAGTACAGCTCTTCGTGGGATACCATAAAGGGATTGTTGAACCACGTCACCAGCTGGTTGTAGAATAGATCGGCCCTTAGAGGCGCGAAATCGTGGGCGCCTGTACCGCTGGCCCCGGCGTAGATCGTGTACACGTTGGTCACGACGAAGGTAAAGACCAGCACGACGCAGACGAAACCAAGGAACTTCTTCTTCGCGCCGATGAAGGCGTCGGTTACCTTCAACCCGTGGATTACCGAGGACAATCCGATGCCGCGGTGGTTGTGAGAGATCGCGTGGGACAGGCCCAGGGCCGTCAGGTTCGACGGAGACAGGTTGGTGGAACCGATCATGCTAACGGTCATTTCGTTCGAGTTTACGGGCAGGTCGAGGAAGACCAGTCCTGTTTCCGCCACGATCCGGCACACGCCGATGTAAAGCCCAAGGGTAATCAGCATGAAAAGCGCAGCCACATCGACGGACATGCCCATGCGGTTCAACCAGAATCCGATGTAGACCAACCCCGTGATCAATCCGGCCAGGGCCGTCCTGTAGGACAGCAGTTCCATGGAATCATCGAGATCCACGCGCCGTCCCAGGGCCTTGTGGTACACGGCCTTCAGGTGGTTTCTGGACATCCAGATCCCCCAGATCACGAATACCCAAAATCCGCCGAAATGCTGCGTCTTCACGATGAAATTGGCGCCGCCCGCCATGCCCGTGGCCGACAGCCCCAATTGGTTGAGGAGGCCGATCTCCGCGACTGCCAGCAGGTGAAAGATCCATATGCTCATCAGGACGTTCAGATCGGCGAAGAAGGCGAAACACATCATGAAGAGGTTGAATTGCACCGACATGGCGGGCAGAGACGGCGCCAGTTGGATCTCAGACCGGAAGTTCGCTCCAATGGGAATGGGCGGGAGACTGCCGAAATAGCTCAGACTATTCCAGGCCAGCAGGGCGAAAGTGATCCCGAACCCGAACTGGAAGTACCGGTTCATAAAGAATCCGGGGATCCGGCTTTTGCCGGTCGTCTGCGCAATGAGCATAGTGGGAATCTGGACGATCGGGAACGCCAGCCGTTCGTGCTCCACCCACTGCCGGCGGAAGATGACGGCAACACAGGTCATGACAACGAAGAGCGCCGCGAGCATGCACAGCCACCAGAACAGGGGTATGATCCAGTCGATCCACATGGCGAACGTCTGCCCCGCGCCTTCGTAGAAGACGCGGGCCGCGTCCTGCGTGCCGCCGACGACCAGCCATTCCGGCAGGTAGGGAAAGAAGACGTCCACCCAGCGATTCTCCGCTGTGGCGTAGTAATGCGGCGATGCCAGGATTCCAAGGAAGTAATCCACGAAGGCCTTGCCCGGTATCGTCGACGACACGAGGCACAGAAAGAAGACCACACTCAGTTCCGACGCCGTGAACGACCACTTTGGAAACCAGGCCCTCAGGGGTATCTGAACGAAGAATACGACTACGAAGAAGGCAAGCAGCGCGGCAAAGGACATGTGGCCAAGGGTCAGCCTGGGTCCGTGCATGACGTAGTTCGTGTAGGGCGTCCAGACCGCGATAACGGCGGCCAGGACAAGACCTATCACGACCGATCGCGCCGAGAGGCGCAACGCCGGCCTGGAAGCGGATTCGTCATGGACGGTGGGCGGCATGGCGGACAGGGGAGATCTCCTTGAAACAGGAAATCGGGATTACAGCGGTTACGCCGGTTTCATCCCGCAAGGCTTATCCGGTAAAGAAAAACAATATAAATGGCCGTGTACGGAACCACCCAACGAATTTTGGTTGAGCAATCCTTCAATAAGACGCGGCAGACGCCTTGAAACGACGCTTTTTCTATTGCATCTTCTTCCTCCTGCTTCTACTTTTCTTACTTGTGTCAATAACTGAAAACTGTCCATTCATTCGACTATTCGAGGATTGCCCATGTCGACAACCGGTGTTTCGCTGAAGACAAGCGGGTTCGGTCAGACAAGCCGCACGGAGGCCTGGTGGATACAACCGGTTTTTGTATTCATGGGGCTTTCCGCATTCGTGATCTATTCCACGTGGGCGGCCTTTCAAGGCGCCGATTACGCCTGGGGACCCTATCTCTCCCCCTTCTATTCGCCTGAATTGTTCGGAAGTTCGCCTCACGCTCTTTTCGGGCCCCGTCCCGAATGGTGGCCGGCGATGCTGCCTTTCTCGCCGGCATTTCTGATCCTCTGGGCGCCCGCGGGCTTCCGCCTGACCTGCTATTACTACCGCGGGGCGTACTACAAGGCCTTCTGGGCCGATCCGCCCTCTTGCAGCGTGTCCGAACCCAGAAGCAATTACCGGGGCGAACAGTCGTTTCCCCTGATTATGCAGAACGTGCACCGCTATTTCCTCTACCTGGCGCTGATCATCACGGCCTTCCTGGCCCATGACGCCTGGAAGGCGATGTGGTTCGCGGACGAACAGACCGGCGAGACGGCCTTCGGCATAGGTGTCGGAACCCTCGTGTTAACGCTCAACGTGGTCCTGCTGGGCGCCTATACGCTCGGCTGCCACTCATTGCGCCACCTGATCGGCGGATACCTCGACCTGCTTTCGAAGGCGCCGGCGCGACACGCGACCTACCGGTGCGTGTCCTGCCTGAACAGGCGTCATATGCTGTATGCATGGATGAGCCTGGTCTGGGTCGGTTTCTCGGATGTATACGTACGCCTGGTGGCCATGGGCGTCTGGACGGATTGGAGAATACTCTAAATGGCGGAATACCAGGATCACGAACATGACGTGCTGGTGATCGGGGCCGGCGGTGCCGGTCTTCGGGCGGCGATCGAAGCCTCGTCAGCGGGAGTTTCAGTCGGACTTGTCTGCAAATCCCTGCTGGGCAAGGCCCATACGGTCATGGCCGAAGGCGGCGTCGCGGCGGCGCTGGCCAACGTGGACGACCGGGACGGCTGGAGCGTGCATTTCGCCGATACGATGCGTGGCGGCCAGTACCTGAGCAACTGGCGCATGGCCGAGTTGCACGCCAGGGAGGCGCCGGACCGCGTACGGGAACTGGAATCCTGGGGAGCGCTGTTCGACCGGACGGCCGACGGCCGCATCCTCCAGCGCAATTTCGGCGGCCACAAGTATCCCCGTCTAGCCCACGTGGGCGACCGGACCGGCCTGGAAATGATCCGAACCCTCCAGGACTACGGGATTCACCAGGGCATGGAAGTGTACATGGAACACGCCATCGTGGCCCTTTTGAAGGACGGCGACCGGGTCGTGGGCGCCTTCGGTTACGACCGGGAGCGCGGCAGCTTCCGCGTGTTTCGCGCCAGGGCGGTCATCCTTGCCACGGGCGGCATCGGCCGGGCATTCAAGATCACCAGCAACAGTTGGGAATACACCGGAGACGGACACGGGCTGGCTTACGACGCCGGCGCCGCGCTGCTCGACATGGAATTCGTGCAGTTCCACCCGACGGGCATGGTCTGGCCTCCGAGCGTCCGGGGCATCCTGGTCACGGAAGGCGTCCGCGGCGAGGGCGGCATCCTGACGAACAGCGAAGGCGACCGCTTCCTGTTCAACGACATACCCGACCTGTACAAGAACCAGACGGCGGACAGTCCCGAAGAAGGATGGATATACACGCAGGGGGACAAGAACGCAAGGCGCCCGCCCGAGCTGTTGACGAGGGACCACGTGGCCCGGTGTATCGTCCGGGAAATACGGGAAGGCCGCGGTTCGCCCCACGGCGGGGTATACCTCGATATCGCGTGGATCAGGGAGAAACTCTCAAATGCCGAGGAACATATCAAGCGCAAGCTGCCCAGCATGTATCACCAGTTCAAGCAGCTCGCCGATATCGACATCACGAAGGAGACCATGGAAGTGGGCCCCACCACCCATTACGTGATGGGCGGCGTGCTCGTGGACGCAGATACGCAGATGACGACCGTGCCCGGCCTGTTCGCCACCGGGGAGTGCGCAGCGGGACTGCACGGCGCCAACCGGCTGGGGGGAAACTCGCTTTCCGACCTGCTGGTATTCGGACAGCGTGCCGGCCTGTACGCCGCGGAGTTCGCCCGCGAAAACGGGAACGGCTCCATCGACGAGGACCAGGTCGAAGCGGCCGTGCGGGAGACCCTGGCGCCCTTCGATCGCGAAAACAGCGATGAGAATCCCTTCGACATTCAGTATGAATTGCAGGACCGCATGCAGGAACTCGTCGGCATCGTGCGCAACGAAGCGAACATGCAGCGGGCGCTCGAATTCATAGACGATCTCCGGCAACGGGCCGGCAAGGTCTCCGTCATCGGAAACCGGGAATACAACCCGGGATGGCATACCGCGCTGGATCTGAAGTACCTGCTGATCGTGTCGGAGGCGGTAGCCCGGGCCGCGGTGGAAAGGAAGGAGAGCCGGGGCGCCCACTTCCGCGAGGACTTCGAGGACAAGGACGAGGTTTTCGGCGGCATCAACATCACCCAGCATAAGAACGCCGACGGCGAAATGGTGATCAACCGCGTTCCGGTCAAACCGCTCCGGGAAGACCTGGCAGCGATCATCGAGGAGAACAGGTAATGGCGACGGCCAACTTCCGTATCTGGCGGGGCGATGACGAGGATGGCAGGTTCGAGGACTATTCCACCGAAATAGACGAAGGCATGGTGGTACTGGACGCGGTGCACCAGATCCAGGCGGAATCGGCGCCGGATCTCGCGGTCCGGTGGAACTGCAAGGCCGGCAAGTGCGGGTCCTGTTCCGCCGAGGTCAACGGAAATCCGCGCCTGATGTGCATGACCCGGATGAGCGACATGCCGGAGGACGAGACCATCACCATCGAGCCGATGAAGGCCTTCAAGACCATCCGGGACCTGGTCACCGACGTGTCCTGGAACTACCGCGCGAAAGAGAAGATCAAGCCGTTCAAGCCCCGCAAGCCCGACGCCGAAGACGGCACCTGGCGCATGGAGCAGGATGATATCGAGCGGGTGCAGGAGTTCCGTAAGTGTATCGAGTGCTTTCTCTGCCAGGACGTCTGCCACGTCCTGAGAGAGCATGACCTGCGCGAGGAGTTCATCGGTCCCCGCCTCATGGTGCACGCCGCCGCCCTGGAAATGCATCCCCTCGACACCGAGGACCGGCTTGAAGACCTCAAGGACGACCAGGGTATTGGCTACTGCAACATCACCAAGTGCTGCACCACGGTCTGCCCCGAAGAGATCACCATCACGGACAACGCCATCATTCCCCTGAAGGAACGGGTCGTCGGCGAGTTTTACGACCCGCTCAACAGGCTCCTGCGCATCTTCAAGTCGAAGGATAGTGACGAAGCGGCCTAGGCCCACGTGCCTTTCGCCATCAGTCCCCCGTCCACGTTCACGTATTCGCCCGTGATGAACGACGCCCGGCTGCTGGCGAGAAACAGCACGGCATTCGCGATGTCCCCGGGAGTTCCGAGCCGGTTCAGCGCGTGCCGGGAGGCCATGTCCGTCCGGATTTCGTCTTCGTCGCCGCCGATCGATTCGATCGCCTCCTGCAGGAGCGGTGTTTCGATGGTCCCCGGGTTGACCGCCACCACGCGGATATTGTCCTCGGCGTAATCCAGCGCCAGTTGCCTGACCAGGGAAAGATCGCCTCCCTTGCTCGCCGCGTATGCCGAAATGCCCTTCGCCGACTGCAGTCCCTGGACACTGGCCGTGTTGATGATCACCCCGCCCCCGCGCCGCTTCATCACGGGAACGCAGTACTTGACCATGAGAAAGCGGCTCTTGAGGTTCACATTGATGATCCGGTCCCACTGTTCCTCGGACATTTCGTGGGCGGGAAGATAGCTCGACGTCGGCTGAATCCCCACGTTGTTGCACAGGATATCCACTCCGCCCCAGGATTCCGTCGCGGTTTCCACCAGGGAACGGCACACCTCGCCGGTGGATACGTCGGCGTGTACGTAGCGAATACGGGCGCTGGCGCCGGCGATTTCTCCGCCGGCGGCGTCGTCGATATCGGCGCACAGGACGTGGGCCCCCTCACCGGCGAAGGCGCGGACAATCCCTCCGCCTATGCCCTTTGCGCCCCCGGTAACGATGACCACTTTTCCTTCGAACTCTGGCATGACCTGCTCCTTTCATCGACACGATCTATCGTATGGCGATCGGCCGCGCCGGCGAACCCGTTGCGCCCTTGAATCGAATAGGCGTGTGTATGAACAGAAACTCGTAAACCCCGTCCCCGGACAGGCCGTCCAGGTTCATGTTCTCAAGGTTCCATACGCCGTTCCGGGTGATCAACTCCTGGTGGACCGGGAAGGCCATGTCGGCATCCGGGTTGGGCACCACCTCGGTCGTCCACTGGTCCGATCCGATCATCGAAGCCTTCCTGTCGACCACCCAGCGGGCGACGGCCAGCCCGATGCCCGGTGGGTCGGTATTGTACGTATCGTGGTCGTTCCAGTGACGGGCCCAGCCGTACCGGAAGAAGTATGCGTCACCCGGTTCCAGGCTGTCCTCCGCGATACCCTGCCGCGCGAGGGCGCCCTGGACGTCCTCCACCGTCACCTCGTAGCCGTGGTCGAGAGACTCAACGCCCTTGTACGCGGCTACGTCGACCAGGATGCCGCGGGTAATGAAGGGCTTGATGTGCTCGATGCCCAGCTTCACGAGGCCGTAGGGACCCTTGATTTCTTCATTGGTAAACCCGTTGTAAAAAACATCCTTCTCCGTGCCGTCCTCCATCCTGACCCGCTCGCCGATGTGTCCCGGTCCGTCGAACTGTGTGCCGACCTGGCCGATTTCGGCGACCAGGAACTCGTCATAGTAGACCAGGTTATTGGCACCCATGGGTTCGCCGGTCGGAGATCCCGGGAGAACCAAGGAATAGGTCCGCTGACCGAAAAGGGGCATGTCCGCGCTGTACACCTGTCCGATTTCGTAGATCTGGCCCGTCTTGACCAGGGTAAGCGCCTTCAGCACCTTTTCCGGCGTTATCCAGTTGGAGCCGCCGGACTGGTCGTCCTTGCCCCAGATGGGATGGGGCCACCACGGTCCTTTTTCTCTCGTCTGCGCGGTGACCTGGATAGCGAGAACGGTGGATAGAAGGAAAACGATAACAAACCTGACGAGTTTCATGAAACTTCCTCCTGTATGGGTATGAATGGCTGATATCGAGAACCGGGACTTCAGCCTCTGGCTCTGTGGATCGCTCCGTAAATCTTTTGGATACTAATCATAGTTGCTCGGTTCATGTTCGCCCAGCAACCGTCGCTGGCGGTCCGTTGCACGGGACAGGATAGCTGGTTCGAACTGGAACCGGTTCAGGTAGGGCGGGAACTTCTGCGTGATCATGCGCTGGGCGTAGTGGACCTGCAACAGATATCTCACCTGGTCGCTCGTATTCGCCGTCCCGCGGTGCCAGACTTCGCAGCGGAACAGGACGGCGTCCCCCGCCGCGCAGAGTATGTTGCGGGGTTCGACCCCGCGCCAGGTGGACTCCCCGCCGGCAGGACGGCGTCCTGCCCGGTGGCTGCCGGGGATGAACTGCGTGGGCCCCAAGGCCTCGTAAAGATCGTCGAGGTAATAATGGACCGTGGTGATGTACACCGGCACTTTGACCCGCGGGTCGTCCATGATGTCTTCCGGCAGCACAAGCGGCTGCCAGTCCACGTGGACGCCCTGGTCCGGCCGGCCCGGGCCCGTCATCCACGCCGTCATGCCGATGACGTGACAGTCCGGACCATGGGCGGCTTCGACCACGTCGATGACGTCGGGCCGGTCCAGGCAGGGAAGGAACACCGGGGCCCGGTTGAATACGTTATTGATGGACTTATTCATAAACCCGTGAGTCTCGGGATCCGTGAGCCGATCGTATTCTTCGGGGCGGGCTTCCAGGCGATTCATGGCATCTCGAAGCGCGTTGACTTCCTCCTCCGAGAGCGCATCCGGGAAGTAGACGTAGCCATCCTGTTCCAGGGCTTCAACCCGCTGATCCAAAGACTCGCAGGGCACCAGTTTCAGGTTTTCCGGCAAGGCCAGGCTCCTCAGGCACGCTTGAATTCGGGCAGTTCAGAAAGGAAGTGATATCCGCCGCCGGCCTTGTGCTCACAGCAGAAGTGCGTCTTGCCATTGGTGGCTACCAGGTACCTGGCGTTGATGACCGAATTGTACCGGGCCAACTGCTCGAACGCGGCTTCGGTCACACGAATCTCCGGCGCTTTGCATTCGCCCATCAGGACGGGCGTTCCCTTCAAGTCGTGCATGATCACATCGGCGCGAACTGCCGTCCCGGCATATTGGAAACCCTTTTCCACGGCCGCGCAACCTGCCGGGAATCCCCGGTCTTCGACCAGGTAGCGGACCAGGTGCTGCCGGACCCACTCTTCAGGGGTCAATCGGACGTACCTGCGACGGATCACGTCGAAAATGATCCTGCGTCCCTTTTCGTCCGAATCGATTTCGAATGCGTAGTCCGGGAAATTCAACCGTTGCATGATGCGGGGTACCGGGACTCGAAGACCGCGCTCAATCGGGGCAGTGCCCGGTTTCTATCCAGTCCACGAGCCGGATGGTATGAATGACGTCTCGAAGATCACTGACGGGGATGGACTGGTTGCGCACGGAATCCACGAAATGCTCGTGCATGGCAAGCGTACCTTCGTAACGGGGCGTATCTTCCGCGTCATCGCCGTTGATCTCCCATCCCTGCATGACCGTCTGCTGATCGTCCGCGCGGATGTCTATTTCCTCGGGCAGCTTCATGTAACAGCCAATGCCCACGCCGTGCAGTTCCGCGCTCAACACCCGGCCGCCGGAGGCGCGGTTACCGAATACGACGCCCGTAGCGTCGCTGTCGAATCGGACCAGCGCGGTGTAGTGATTCCAGTCGACCGATTCGAACTTGTCCCGGTAACGGGTGACCTCCACGGGTTCGCTGCCCACCATGAAACGCAGCAGGTCCACGACGTGGGTCACGTCGTCCCACAGGGTCGTAGAGTACTGGTGCTTTTCGAACAGCAACTTTTTGTTGAAGGTGGTCACTGCATGGGAGACCAGTCCCCGGTCGCGTACGCGCCGCATGGCTTCACGCACAACCGAGGTATAGCGCCGTTGATATCCCACCATGGCGTACACGTCGTTCTCCACGGCCGCGTCCAACAACTGCCGCGTCTCCCCGCTGTTCGCCCCGGGTGGTTTTTCGATGAAAATGTGCTTACCCGCGCGAAGACTGTCGAGAGCGGGTTGGAGCAGCCACTTCTCGTGCATGACGCAATAGACCACGTCCAGTTCCACCTCCGCCAGCATGGCGCGGTGGTTCGTGTACACGTGGGGAAAGTCGTAGCGTCCGGTTACCTGCGCCAGGCGCGTTTCGTCCAGTTCGCACACAGCGGTCAATTCGACGTCAGGCAGCCGGTCGACCGCCGGGTAATGGGCGCTCTGGGAACGGCCGCCGGCGCCTATAAAGCCTGCGCGCAACATGCAATACTCCCTGTTGGATGCCCGCCTGGCACTGCAAGCGGGTCTTCCTGTTGCAAGGACCGGAAGGTCCGGTCTGTTCGGCCGTTACACGTACTGGTTCATGGCTCCCCGCCGGTGATCGAATTCCGGGGAATGACTCCAGGTGCGTCCGTGCCGTGCCATGGTATCCCGGATTAGACGCCGGCGGTAAAGGCTGGCCAGGTTTTCTTCCGCGATGACTTCCGGGTCGAACCGGTCCAGGATCTGATCGCGTAGACTTTCTTCCACCTGGCGGTGTGCACTTTCGCCGGAAAGATTATGCCATTCGCCGGGATCATTGTCCAGATCAAAAAGACAGGGTTCGTAGCCGTGCACGTAGTGGTACTTGTACCGTCCCTGCCTCGCCATGATACAGGGCATGCCCACGGCCTCGTGCGCCTGCGCGAACACCACGCGGTCCCTGTCGTCCATAGCGGTGGGCGACACGAGACTGCTGCCGTCGTGGGGAAGCCGGCTTTCGACGCCCGCAAGGTCGCAGAACGTCGGGAGGAGATCGATCAGCGACACGGGATGGGGACAGGACGTACCGGCCCGCCATCCATCAGGAAAGCGCACGACGAGGGGCACGCGGCAGGACCACTCGTAGAAACACCGTTTCTGCACCATACCCCGCTCGCACAACATGTCGCCGTGGTCACTGGCGAAGACCACCACCGTATTTTCCGCCAGTCCGGTTTCGTCTAGCGCGTCCAGCAGGCCGCCGACCTTGTCGTCCATGTAACTCACCAGCCCGAAATAGGCGCGGCGAAGCCGATAGAGCCCCTCCTCGTTCCTCAGGTCGTAACGCCCGGTACCGTGGTAGGCGTTCAGGTTCAGGTCCATCATGGAGTAGCGATCATCCAGGTCGGCGGGAAAGGAGGGAAGGTCGATTTCGGCGCCTTCGTACCGGTCCCAGCAGGCATCAGGCGGCCAGAACGGTTCGTGAGGGTGATGATAGGATGCGCAGAGCAGGAAAGGGGCGTCTTCCCCACCGGCCTTCCTGGCCCGCAGGTATTCGATGGCGCGGAAATGGGTTTCCTCGTCGTAGCTCAGGGCGTCGTGCCAGACCCCGATTCGCACACCGTCGCCCGTGTATCCGGCGGCGTTGTACGCCGGCCGGCTGTTCATCACGTCCTCGCAGTCCCTTCCCCCGGTCTCCTTGAGGCGGATCCATTCCGGCTTCACCCAGTCGAAATCTGACGAGTATATATCGGTAGTCAGCCGCATTCTGAATCCGTGCAGTTGATCCGGACCGATGAAGTGCATCTTGCCGGACAGCACGGTATCGTATCCCGCCTCGGACAGATAGTGGGCGAAGGTCGGTTGATCCGCGGCCAACAGGGCGCCGTTGTCCCACGCGCCGATTTCAGAGGCGTGCCGTCCCGTCATCAGGCATGCCCGGCCGGGTGCACAGAGCGGAAAGGCGGTGTAGGCGGCATCGTATCGCACGCCGGCTTCCGACAGTCTGTTCAGGTGCGGCGTCTGGACGACGGGATGCCCGTAGGCCCCGGTCAACGCGGCGACCATCTGGTCCGAGAGGATCAGGAGGATGTTGGGCTGATCGGGCATGGCGCTCCGGGAAGACCGATCTCAGTGTGTCCTCGGTGGGCGATCAACGTTGTCGGCGTCCTCCACGTCGCGCCGGGGGCGCTGTTTCGATCAGTACGTTTTGCGTCATCGATACGAGGGGTACCGCCGACATCAACGCGGCGAAGGCGCCGACCGGACCTCCGATCATCATCAACAGGCCATAGTCCCGCGGAGGGCCGTCGGCGATTACGGCCAGCGGCGCGGCGATCAGCAAGGCGGCCAGGCCGGCAAGGAACACGAAGGGCATGGCCCGAGACATGCCGGTACGCACGGATTGACTGACCGGTTCCCGGCGCGCCCCTTCCATATCGCTTCTGACAAGACTATAGCCGAGGAAGGTCATCACCACCGCCACCACCCCGGCCGCCATGAGGGCAAGAATACTCGAAACCGAAATTTGATCAACCACGCCGAAGGTCAATCCCGCTGTGACGATCATGGTATAGAGCGCGCATCCCATTGCCATCACGGCGAACCGGGCGCCCACACGAAGCGACAGGTAAAGGGTGATGATCATGATGCCGAGCATGACGCCGTTCCATTCTCCCAGCCAGTCGATAGACCGGGCAAAGGGGAGAAGCAGCCGTACTATACTTCCGGCCGCCATCACCCCCAGGGCCAGCGCGATGCTTTTCCCCGGGCGGTCATCGATCCGGGCGCCGACGATGACCAGAACGATCAGCATGGTTACGAAAAGTCCGTAAAGCAGGTCGCCCGATAGCAGCAGCGACACCAGGTCATCGGTGACTTCGTGTTCCGCCTTCAACGCCGTGGCCGCAATCCCCAACACGACCAGTATGCCGGCGAACGCGTAGACGACTTCAGGCTTGTCCATCAGTTTTCTGTAGAATGCGGCCAGTTTGTTTTCCATCATACACTCAACTTTGTGATCTGCCAGTCCGCCACCAGGGAGGACAGGAGCATGTTCGTCCAAAGGTAACAGGTCAGCAGGCTGCCGGTCGCGCCCGAAAACAGGACGAGGCCGAAATTCACGACTCCGTCGGTCCCGACGACGACCAGGCTTACCGAAACGAGGAGCAGCATGACGTGGGTCCACACCACGACGGGTTTGATTTTCTCGAGCGCCACGGTCACGACTTGCCGGACCGAGGACTCCGCATTGGATTCAGCCCGAAGGTATTCGAATATCCAGAGATGGACCGTGGTAAAGACGAGTACCGCGCACAATAACCCCGCTGCACCGGCGAGCGTGAAGTACGGTGCGGTACCGGCGATGTTCCAGAGCCTGAGAACCGCTCCGGTCATGATCAGATGGTATAGAATACCGACAATAAAAAGAGCGCCGGCGGCCCGGTACCGGATCAGAAACAGGGCGCCGAGGAACCCCAGGCCGACCAGGGCGGCCGTGACCGCGCCGTCCACGATATCCGCTCCACCCGGCGTGAAAGAATCCCCGGCCGCCTGTCCCAACAACGTCACGGCCACGGGTGGCGACTCGGATTCCAGGATGACCGCCAGGGCCCGTGCCTCTTCAAGGGTGTCGCCGCCCGGAATCTCTACACGGCCGTCGGGTATCCTGCCCTGTATGTTCAGGGTTACGTACACCTGCCCGTTCATCTTTATGGCCAGGCGGTTTCCCGCGTTGGCGCTGGACAGATTGGCCAGGCTTTCCCGGCCCCCATCCTCCAGGAAAAGTCGAACCGCGTATGCGCCCCGGTCGGCGGTGACCGAAGCGTCGCCGACGACGGCCGACGCGAGGGGCTGCGCGTTCAGGTCGACATCCTTGTTGATGAAATAGAGCGGATAGTATAAACCGCCGCCGCGTTCCACCGGTTCAGAAGCCCATGCAAAGGCGCCGGCGGGAGGATTGGCGAGGTTGAAGGCCCGTATGCTGGCCAGTACCGTTGAATCCGCCAGCATCGCCCTGACCGGTTCCAGGTTGTTTTCCCTGACGGCGATGTCCGCAATCCCTTCCTCCACCGTTATGCTCGAGAGAAAACCGCTCAGTCCGGCGGATTCCGCCAGGGCTCGTTTACGCACGGCATCATCTATGCGTTGACGCAACGCCTGTACCTCCGCGCCGTCCCTGAAGAGATGCAACGTGATCGCGCCGGACTCCCGGATCATTCTGCCTACGAGTCCGGTATCGGCGCTTAAGGGTACGACGATGTCGAAGGAATCGTCCTCCCGCGCGGTGATGGCGGGTTCCGATATGCCGAAGGCGTTCAGTCGACGGCGCCAGGTTTCGATCATACTGTCCACCGCCCGTTCCCTGCCCCGTTCCGTAAAACGGGAGACTTCCAGGCTTGCGGTGAGACGGGAACCTCCCGTCAGGCCAATGCCCGGTACCGTGGACTGGCTGTACAGCAACTTTCTTTCGGCGGGCGCCAGCATTTCAAGTTCTTCGGAAGAAGACAACCACAGCCGTATGGTGGGGAAGATAAGGATACCGCCCAACAAGGTTGCCGCGAGAAAGACGAGGAAAGATAAACGTGTTTGGATGGTTCGGTTCCTTTCGATAATACGGGGTATTTGGATCCGGTGGGCAATCTACCAGTCTACCGGTGGCCTGGGCGCGTGGCGTATGATGTCGACCAGGTCGCGAACAGCCCGTTCGTACCCAATGGTCATTGCCCTCACGGCGACGGCGTAGCCGACCACCAGTTCCTCCGCTTCCGCAATGCCCGCCATATCCGCGGCCGTCCGATAATCGACACCGCGTCCAACGGAAACGCCCATGTTCAACCGCGCCGCCGTCTTGGCCGTGCCAGCCATTTCATCGTATATCCGGCTCTTCTCCTCGGGGTCTACGGCCTGGACGTACTGGCTTGCGTCAATGTGTATGTAATCCGTCTTGATCTCGGCGCATTGCCTGACGTGCGTCGCGGTGGGTCTGATCAATAAGCTCGTCAGGATCCGGTTTTCCTGCAACGTCTTTACCATGCGTTCGACCGGGCGTTCCAGGGAATCGCCCTTGGGCCAGGGCGAATCGAACCAGTCGTTGTTCAAACCGGCATGCCCGTAACCCTCCGGAACAAGAGTAACCATATCGGGCGAAATCGTCAAGATACTCTGCAGGAGTTCCAGGTCCGGTGTCGTAATCACGTTCAGGTGGGTATGCACGAGCTGCCGGATGATGTCGTACTCCCCGCTCAGATAAAGCGAAGAGTTGGATGTCCAGGAAATCGTTACCGCGTCCGCCCCGCTCACCTGCGCCATCATGACCGCGGTCATGGGATCGGGTTCGCCACGGTTCGTTATGTTACGCAGGGCGGCGACCTGGTCTACGCATACACTCAGTTTTACCATGCGGGGAACTCCCGTGTTAGTTGTCCAGCAGGTCGGAAACCCGCACGAATTCTATGCCTCTCAGTTCAAGGCGGGCCATCTGGTTCACCAGGACCTGCAGGGTATGGGGTCTTGCGTCGGCGATGACAATAGCGTGAGCGTTATCCAGTGCCCAAAGGGACGCACGGTCCAGGTTCATGGATATGACTACGGGATTGTAAACGGAATCGAGGACGCCCCCGGCTTGAAGCCGGCCACGACCGTCGCTCCGATTCTCCCGCCCGGTGGACGAATAGACCGTTCCGGGGTTGTCCACGTAGTACTTGTCGCGCTTGCCCAATTCGTCCAGTACGGGATCCAGCAAGTCGACTTCGTCGTCCAAGAGACCTCCGGGATATCCCAACACACCCCGGGCCATGGGCAGGGAAGCGAGAGCGTCTTCAACGATGCGTCGGTTGGTCTCTTTTGAATGGGCGGCCAGCACGGATCTCCTGCGCGGGATGTTTCGAGTGAAAGAGCGCGGTTGTACGGGCAGCAGCACGACCACTTCATGGTTCCTGCGCGTGATGTCCTTTGCGATATCGCCTACGCCGGACGCCCAGGGAAGCAAGGCGAAGGTGATCGGCCGGCTGAACTCCGACAGTTTCTCCACCACGCCTCGGAAATCCCCGTCCGAGTAGGCGACGACCACCGCCAGGCGGCCCGTCTTCCTCTCCAGGTAGGAATCGCGGGATATATAGAGGTGATGCGTGACCTTGCCGTTGAGGGCGATTTCGACCAGCAGTTCCCGGGACCTGCTTCGTTCCGCAGCGCGGACGACCGTGCCGCCCACCCGCGTGACCGCACTGGTGATTTCGAGATTGCATTCCGAGAGCGAATAGGCGCCCGACACGGTGATGCGGCGCTCAACGGGCGTCCATTGTCCTCCTCCGATCATCGTGCGCGGCTTTGTATCCCGTATCCTTCCAGCCGTCACCTGCAGATTGATCAGCGCGCCGTACAGAGCCGTATCCAGTGTATGATACGCCTGCTGGTCGGATTTCCCATCGGCCGTTCTCGCATACTCTGCCAAAGAGACCGGAACGGGCCGGTCCAGCAGCCAGTCCACGACTGTCCTCGCCTGGTTTTCATACAGCACTATCCACAAGGCAAAGGACGCCAGGACGAATACGGCCGTTCCCAGGCCCGCATACAAAAAGCGGAGCCTCCGCTGATTACTTTCATTCATCAACCGCAATCTGGTCGAATGTGAATACCGGTGGCGCATGGTGTAATCTGTCAGGAATGGTCTTTGTGGTTGTCCCTGTATTCCCAAAGCGCATCGGCAAGCGCCGCGAACTCGGCCAGGTCCAGGGTTTCCCCGCGTCGTTTCAGGTTGATGCCGGTACGGTCCGAAAGACGGCCGGCGGAACCGGGGGCCAGGCGATTCACCGCGTGATGCAGCATCTTGCGGCGATGTTGAAAGGCCGATTTGATCAAGACGGTCAACAGGCCGACGTCCCTGACCGCAACAGGTGGACGATCATGGGGGGTCAATCTAAGGACCAACGAATCCACGGCCGGCCGGGGAACGAATCGGTCGCCGCCGACGTGAAACAGGGATTCCATGCCGTAGTGATATGCCATGATGGCGGTTATCGCGCCGTAGGCTTTCGTACCCGGAGAAGCCGTCAAACGTCCACCCACCTCGCTCTGTACCATGAGGACGGCACGCGCGATCTTTCCATGATGGGCGATCAGCCGGTCCAGCACAGGACCCGTGATACCGTAGGGCAGGTTGGCCACGAGCACAAAACCCGTTTCGCCGGACGCTTCCATCAACCCGGGCAGATCCAGATCGAGCACGTCCCGGTTCAGGATGGTCAGGTGATCGTAGACCCTGTATGCGTCCTGAAGAACCCGCGCCAGCCTGGCATCGATTTCCACGGCGGTGATCCAGCCGGCACGGGTAACGAGGTGCCGGGTCAGCGCGCCGGCCCCCGGGCCGATTTCAAGGACGGCCGTATTCCTCGTGACACCCGCCGCCTCGATGATACGGAGGGCTATGGATGGATCGTTCAGAAAATGCTGACCCCTCGTCCTGGATGGACGGAACTCCGATCTGCGCAGGTCGGCCAGCAGGTCATCGGGGGGATCGATCACAGTACTCATTGGATTCGGAACACCCTTTCGGCGTTTTCGGTTGTGGTCCGGGCCAGTTCTTCCATTGACACAGCCCGGTATCGGGCGACTGCTTCGGCGGTGTTGACGAGATACGCCGGTTCGTTGCGACGTCCACGGTGCGGCACGGGCGCCAGGTATGGCGCGTCCGTTTCCACCAGGATGCGATCCTGCGGCAACATGGAAACCACTTCGTGGACCGTCGAGTTCTTGAACGTGGCGATTCCGCCAAAACCCAGGAAGCAACCCCTGGATATGGCTTTTCCCGCCATGTTGATATCTCCGGTAAAACAGTGCAGGATCGCGGTCGTTCCCCCATCGGGAAACTCGTCCAGCATGGCCATGACTTCAACATGGGCGTCCCGGTCGTGTACGATAACGGGCAGTCCGGTGCTTCGGCCCCATTCCATGTGCCTTCGGAACGACGTCTGCTGCAGCGGGTAGGTGGACCGGTCGTGGTACAGATCGATGCCTGTTTCGCCCACGCCGACCACGGATGGGTGATGGAACAGTTCCTCGATTTTCCGGTAATCCGCATCGCGCGCCTCGTGGACGTGGCAGGGATGTATGCCCACGGCGGCGAACACGGCGTCGCAGCTTTCGGCGAGTGCTACAGCGGCCAGGCTGCTTTCGAGGTCGTACCCGATGGCGATCATACGGGCTACGCCCGCGTCGAGGGCCCGCCGGATCACCTCGTCACGGTCTTCATCGAATTCAGCAGCCGTAAGATGGGTGTGGGTGTCGAACAGCAAAAGCAGCGCTAGGGTGCATGATGATAGGGTGATATCCGATCCGCTTCGTCAACCGTGCCAGCCATTCCGGCCATTCCGGCCATGCCGGCCATGCCGGCCATACCGGCCATCAACTCACCGATGAGCCGGACTGAACGGGGAAATCCGGACCGAGGAGTATGGGGGCGCCCCCGGCGTCCTCGGCCGCGAGCAGCATGCCCCTGGATTCAACGCCCCGAATGTGTGCGGTCTCCAGGTTGACCACCACCACGATCTGGCGCCCGACCAGTTTATCCGGCGTATACCCCGGGGCTATGCCGGACACGATCTGCCGCTCTTCCGCCCCGATGCGCAATTGCAGCTTGAGCAGCCTGTCCGTACCGGGCACCGGTTCCGCCGCAACGACATCCGCGATACGCAGATCTATCCGCCGGAATGCGTCAATCGATACGAGGTCGTTCCTCTCCGTCTCCGCAGGTTCCGCTTCCCCGGGCTCCGCATCCGCGTCCCCCTGGCCCTGGGCGATCGACCTGCCCAGCCTTTCGACCTGCGCGTCAATCGTTTCGTCATCGATCTTCTGAAAAAGGATATCGAGTTTTCCTATGGAGCGTCCGGAAAGCGTATCGTCGATTTCAAGGTCATCCCATCTCTGATCTTCGACACGCCCTTCCAGGCCCGCCATCTTCCACATTCTTTCGGCGCTGAACGGCATGATGGGAGACATGACCAGGGCCAGGGTCCTGACCGCCTGCGTACACACGTAGAGCGTGGTCGCGCAGCACGTCCGGTCGGTCTTGCGGGTGTTCCACGGCGCCTGATCGTTGAAGTAGCGGTTGAAATGGCTGCCGAGGGAGATCAGTTCCCGGACTGCCCGCCTGACCTGGAAGGCTTCGAAGCATTCACCGATGCGGGCCGGAGCGCCGGCGACGGTCGCCAGCATCTCCCGGTCCTCCCGCGCAAGGGACCCCGGCTCCGGGATCACCCCGTCGAAGTACCGGTTGATGAAGGTCAGCGTACGGTTTACGAAATTCCCGAAAATATCGGCCAGTTCGTTGTTGTTGCGCGCCTGGAAGTCCTTCCAGGTGAAATCGGCGTCCTTCGTTTCGGGCGAAATCGAAGCGAGACAGTAACGCATGGGATCGGGCGGAAAGGCCTCCAGGTATTCGTCCAGCCAGACCGCCCAGTTTCGGCTCGTGGACAGCTTCTGACCTTCAATGTTGAGGAACTCGTTCGCCGGTATTTCGGAAGGAAGGACGAATTCCCCGTGTTCCATGATCATGGCCGGCCACAGGATCGCGTGAAAGACGATATTGTCCTTGCCGAGGAAATTGACGAGTTTGCAGTCCGGATTCAGCCAGTAGTCCTTCCACCGGTCGGGTTCGCCTTGTGCCACCGCCCATTCCCGGGTAGACGACACGTAGCCCAGCACATTTTCGAACCAGACGTACATGACCTTGCCCACGGCGTCTTTCGTCGGCAGCGGCACGCCCCAGTCCAGGTCGCGGGAGATGGGGCGGTCCGACAGGCCCGTGTTGAACCATCCCGTGCAGTAGTTTCGTACGTTGTCCTTCCAGTGCTTTTTCGTCTCCATCCAGGCCTGCAGCTTCGGCGACATGCGGGCGAGCTTGAAATACCAGTGGTTCACCGACCTCACCTCGAGGGGACCGGCGCAGAAATCGCTTCGGGGATTGACCAGTTGCGTGGCGTCGAGAATGGTACCGCAAGCCTCGCACTGATCTCCCCGGGCCCGGTCCGAACCGCAATGGGGGCACGTGCCCTCCACGTAACGGTCGGGCAGAAAACGGTCGCTGGCCGGGCAGTAGATCTGGTTGACTTCGCGTACTTCGAAACAACCCCTTTCCTCCAGGCGCAGGAAGTAATCCCGGGCGGTTTCATGGTGGATTGGACGGGAAGTCTGGGAGAAATTGTCGTAGACGATACCGAAGTCTGCGAGCGCGCCCTTGATGACGGGGTAGTACTTGTCCACGAGTTCCTTGGGCGTTATGCCTGCCTTCTCGGCCGCCAGGGTGATGGCCACGCCGTGGTCATCCGACCCGCTGACGTGAACGACATCCCGGCCTTTCAGCCGCTGGTAGCGTACGTAGACGTTACCGGGCAAATGGACGCCGGCAATATGGCCAATGTGCAGTTTGCCGTTTGCGTAGGGCAACGCATCGGTCACGAGTATTTTTTCTTCTGCCACAACTCCCTCGCGGACGCAGGTGATCTATCCCTGTTTAACCCCGTGTAATCCCAGCATCACGATAGCGTGTGGCAGACGATTTGTCAACGTATCAATCGGTGGCGGGCAAGGTGCGGGAGGGCGTCTCGCGCGGAGCCGGAGATCCCCGGTTCAATCTGAGTCTGAGGACAAGCACGAGCAGGGCCAACTGGACGTGGGCGTTCTGGACGATGCCTCGTCTTGCTTCCTCTATGGCGGCGACGCCTTTTTCGATATCCCCGATGTTCATCCCTTCAGCCAGCGCCTGGACAGGGACCAGGCGGTCCCTGTAAGAGACAGTCGAGGATTCGCCGGTGGTGGACAGGATAAACAGGTCGCGGTAGAGCTCCAGCAGGTGGTCCAGGATCTGTTCCATAACCGGGTCTTCCCGGTGTGCGGTGGAAAGGGATTCCACCTTCTCGAACAACCGCAGCGGCGGTGCTTCGTGTATACATTCCAGCAAGGCAAAGGCTTCTTCGCGAAGACGGACGCCCCTTTCGGACCTGGCAGACAGCGCCTCGGCGAGGCGGCCTTCCGACCTGCGGGCGAGTTCGGCGGCCTCATCGGGATCAACGTCGTACCTGCCGGTCAACGCCGCTTCCACATCGGCGTCCTGCAGGCGCGCCAGGTGAACGGGCTGACAGCGTGATACGATGGTCGGAAGCAGTCGCTGGGTACGTATCGCGGTCAGGATGAGCATCAGGGTGCCCGGAGGCTCTTCGAGGGTCTTGAGCAGCGCGTTCGCGGCCGCGGTGTTCATTCGATCCGCGGCGACGATGACAGCGACCTTCTTCCGTCCTTCGTACGGCTTTACGGATGCATCCCTTCTAAGCGACCTGATGTCGTCCACGGAAAGGATATCGTTCTTGTTGAACGGCAGCGCGGCGTAGGGGTCGTCGGCCAGCATCGAGGACAATCCCTGCCTGCGGTCTTCCCGGGCATTTCCGCGGCCGTGCGGACCGGACATTTCCCCGTTCCGGGTTGCCGCTCCGTCCGGGGGCGGCGCGGATGAAGCGGGAACGAGAAGATGTACGTCGGGGTGTTGAAGCGCGCGTATCCGCCGGCAGTGACGGCACTGACCGCAGGGTTCCCCGGGCCCCTGGTCGCAATTGACCGCACAGGCGAGTTCAATGGCCAGCGCTTCGGCGCCCACGCCCGCCGGTCCGCAGAACAGGTACCCGTGGGCCAGGCGCTCCTGTTCCACGGCGGCCATGAGCCTTTGCCGCTGTCTGTCGTGTCCGATAATCCGGTCGAATGCCATGATTTCGCTTCAGGAGACGGGACGGACAACGTAGTGAACCCGGTTGGACTTCTCCGACGCTTCTTCAAAGGTGAATCCGTCGAAGGCACCGAGTACGCGGTATCCCGCCTCGCGGCAGATTTCCGCGAGTTTAGCCACGGGGTAGATCCGCTGCTCGTGGCGTTCCCGGGTGGAAAACCGTTTGCCGTTGCGGTTGAAGGTGAAATGAAACTCGTTTACCTGCAGTCGTGTATCGGGGACGTACTCGCATCGCCGAACGTAGGAAAACGCCCTGGTGTTTTCCTGGTCGACCTGGTTATGAAAGTGCCTGCGCGAATTGATCTCCGTGCAGGCGTCGAACACGAAAAGTCCCCCGGGGTTTATCAGGGTACGCAATCTTTCCATCATGGCGAGGATGTCGGTCTCCTCCATGACGTAGTTGATGCTGTCGTACAGGCACAACACCGCGTCGTACGATCCGGAGATCGGCGTATGAACCATGTCGCCTACCTGGAAGCGTATGGTCCGCCGCGCCTCCCTGGCTTTCTGTTCTGCGATCGCGATCATGCTGTCCGACCGGTCCATGCCGGTCATCCGGTATCCGCGTTCGTCCAGGATGCACGCCATGGCGCCGGTTCCGCAGGCCAGTTCAAGGATGTCCTCCGGCGTCACATTGAACCGTGTAAATACCGACTGTACGTAGCTGCCCCATTGCCTGTAGTCCACGTGACGCATAACGTGGTCGTAAATCTGGGCCAGTTGGCTGTAGGGAACTTCCGGGTCGCCGGCGGGAGATTTCTTCTGGCGTAGTCTCATCGGGTTTCGCGTCTCGGAAAGGTATCAACGTTCTTCGAACCCGAACGGGTCGTCGCTCAATCTCTCATCACGCAATACGTGGTAAAGGGACTGGGCCTTTTCTTTCGACACGTTGCCGCCCGGGACATCCATCACTTCGAATTCCAGCCGTCTGTGGGGCCATTCCACGACGACAATATCCTTTGCGGCGACCTGGTGCCCGGGTTTTGCCAGCTTGCCGGAAATGGAAACCATACCCCGGTCGCAAGCCTTTTTGGCGGCTTCCCGCTGTTTGATGATGCGGGACCGTTTCAAAAAAAGATCAATTCTCATCTCAAGGGTGTTCGCAAGGCAGGACTCGCCGTTCAGGGCATGGCGTCCAGGCCGCGCTCGTCGATGTACAACTCGTGGCGCAGATCCTTGAGCCACCGCTCCCTCTCCCGGTTCCACTTGGCCTGTTTGGCGAGATAGGTAATCTGTTGGAAATGGTCTTCCAAGGAGAGCTTGTCGCCGCCGGTTCTGCCGTTCAACAACAGGATGTGGTAGGAAGTGACGCCCTGGTCCACCACTCTTATGGGTTCGGTCATCTGGTTGACGGATATGCTGTCCAGGGCGGCATGGTACTGGGGCAGCAGTTGATCGAGCATGAACTCGCCGATACGGCCGCCGTTTGATGCGGACGCCAGATCCTCGGAGTATTTCCTGGCGGCTTCGGCGAAGGTTTCGTCGCCGTCGAGGATCCGCTTGCGCAGCATGGTGACCGTCTCCAGCGCCCGATCCTCGTCTTCGGCAGACTTGGGGATCTGGACCAGGATGTGGCGCACCCGGATCTCGTCGTCCTTCTGCTCCTCCAGCTTGATGATATGCAGGCCCACGTCGGTCTGCACCGTGGAGCTGATCTCCCCTGGTTCCATGGCGTAGGCCGCGTCTTCGAACTCGGTCATGAAAGTACCCCGGGAGAAAAACCCCAGATCGCCGCCGCTTCTGGCGCTGTTCAGATCTTCCGAAAACCGGCGCGCCATCTCGGCGAAATCCTCGCCATCCGCGATGCGACGCCTGATTTCATCGATCCGGACGTTCATCCGGGACACGATTTCAGGATCGGGCCGGGAAGAAACCATGATGTGGCTCAAGTCAAGTTGAACCGGATTGCTCGGTATGTTGTCGTAATGAGTCTCGTAGTACTGCGCCACTTCCAGCCCCGTAACCCGCACTTTGCCGAAGCGATCTTCCTCGAGCCTGCTCTGAAGCAGTTCTTCTTCTTTCTGCCGCCTGAGCAGGCGGTTCCAGTCCCGCATGGTCATTCCCGAATTCGCCACCAGTTGTTCGAGCGCTTCCCCGGAACCGAGGCGCTCCGTGTACTGATCGACAATCTGGCGCACGGCGCTGTTAATCTGTTCCGCGGGTACCAGCACGCTGTCGCGGCGCGCGTAAGCGAGCACGACGCGCGTATCGATCATGTCATCCAACAGCTGGTTCGGCAGGTTTTCCGGCTCCTGTTCGGGCTGCTGCATGCGGAACATCTTTACCGCTTCCAACACGTCGGAATACAGAATGATCTCGTTGTCCACCACGGCCACCACGTAGTCCAGCAGTTGCGGTTGGCCGTGGACCGGCCGGCCGGCCAGGACCAGAACCAGGACCAGAAACAGCCAGATGTGACGCATATTCGATAATGCGGACATGTCGCCCCCGGTTTTCGTTTACGGTTCCATGGGTTCCGACAGCATAAGGTTCCCGTCGTAGATTTCCACGTCGGCGCCCTGCCGCAGCGATTCCACGAATCGCCTGACAGAACCGCGGCGACGTTCCTGAAGCATCCTGTTTACGATCTCTCCCCGGACTTCATCCAGGGGAGGCAGGGCGCCGACCTCGCGGCGGTCCATGACCCTGAAGATGAACGAACCCGATTCGGACAGGACCGGGCGGGAAACCTGGCCGACATACATGGAAAAGACCAGTTCCTGTACGGACACGTCGCTGATGTCCGCCTTCTTGAGATAGCCCAGGTCTCCGCCGTTGTCGGACGACGGGTGGATCGATCTCGTTCGGGCCAATTCCTCGAAGGTTCCGCGTCGGCGTGCCAGTTGGGTCCGGATCTGCCGGGCAGTAGCCTCGTCCGGCAAAACGATCACGGAGAGCCTGAGTTCCGGTTCGTGGTAGATGAACTCCTGATGATGGTTCTCGTAGTACTCGATTACCTCGTCGTCCGTGACTACCAGTAACGAATCCAGGAGAAGATGTTCCAGTACGGCGTTGGCCAGATGATCCCGGCGAATCCTGTTCAATTCGCGGACCGTCTCGTCGTCGCTGTCGAGATTGCGCTGCAAGGCCTCCTGGTACAGCAATTCGGTCCGAATCCAGTCGGAAACCCAGTCCTTCCTCATTTGCAGCGTGGCGGCGGGCAGGGCCGCGGCTTCCATTTCGGCTTCCATTTCATCGACCGTCAGCGCGGAACGATTCACCCGGGCGACAACCGCATCGGGATCCTCCGTCACCGGCAGCCACTGACACTGCGTGAACAGCAGGGCCACGTTTAATAGTACGGCACACCAGGCCACAGGTTTCATTCTGGTCTTGATACTCCCCGAGGGCAGATCGGATACGGAGGACCGGGCAGGTATCATTAACAAATTACAGCAGTTTTTGCAACAGGTTTTTGGCCATGTCGACGCGTTCCGCTTCCGAGTTGCCGGTCAGCCCAACCCTGATCTGGAAACAGTCTCCGTGGGGGAACTCGATGTCCAGGGAAGGATCGTCCGTCACGCTCGCAATCCGATCCCGCGAGGGGTACAGTCCGTCCCTGTAGGTCATGGCCATCTCCGTCTTGCGGACCGTGAGCTGTTTCAATCCGATCTTCCCCGCGGCCTGCTTGATGGAAACCAGGTCGAAGAGAATCCTTGCCGGACCGGGCAGCCTGCCGAACCGGTCCTGCATCTCGTCGCGCAGCGTGACGATTTCCTGTTCATCCTCCACCTTGGAAAGCCGTTGGTAGAATCCGACCTTGAGCTTTCGATCCGATATGTAGTCGTCAGGAATGTAAGCGCCGACGTGCAGGTCGATGGCGGGTTCGGGCGCCTCTTCACGCGTCTCGCCCTTCAGATCCTGCATCGCCTCCTTCAACAGGCGGCAATAGAGATCGAACCCAATGGCCGATATAAACCCGTGCTGCTCCGTGCCCAGCAGGTTTCCGGCGCCCCGGATCTCCAGGTCCCGCATCGCTATATGGAATCCCGATCCCAGCGCCGTGTACTCGGCGATCACCGCCAGCCGTTTACGGGCGTCGGGGGTAACCGTGCCGGCGGAGGGGATCATCAGGTAGGCGTAGGCCCTGTGATTGGATCTTCCCACGCGGCCTCGAAGCTGGTACAACTGGGCCAGTCCGAACCGGTCGGCGCGATTTACCAGAATGGTGTTTACGCTGGGGATATCCAGGCCGGACTCGATGATCATTGTAGACACAAGGCAGTCGTACTTGCGATCCAGGAAATCGATCATTACCTGTTCCAGTTCGCGCTCCTGCATCTGTCCGTGACCCACGACGAATGAGACCTGGGGAAGGAGGCGCCGCAGGAACTCCGCCACCGCCTCGATGGACTGCACCCGGTTATGGACGAAGAAGACCTGTCCCCCCCGGTCCACTTCCCGCATGATCGCCTCGCAGATGACTTCTTCGTTGAAACGCACCACCTCGGTGTGCACCGGCAGCCGGTCCCGCGGAGGCGTGGTGATGAGAGACATGTCGCGCGCGGTGACCAGAGACATGTGCAGTGTCCGCGGTATGGGCGTGGCGGTCATGGTCATGACGTCCACGGTGGTTTTCAACTGCTTGAGCCGTTCCTTGTGGGCCACGCCGAACCGCTGTTCTTCATCGACCACCAGCAGGCCCATGTCATGAAAGGCGATGTCTCCCTGAATCAGGCGATGCGTTCCGATAACGATATCCACCTCACCGCTTTGCAGACCTGCGACTACGGTCTTTTGCACCCGGGGCGGGACGAACCGGCTCAACATCTTGATGTTCACCGGGTAGTCCGCGAGACGCTCGGAGAAGGTGGTCAGGTGCTGCTGCGCCAGGATGGTGGTCGGAGCCATCACCGCTACCTGCTTTCCGTCCAGCACCGCCTTGAATGCAGCGCGGATCGCTATCTCCGTCTTTCCGTAACCCACGTCTCCACAGATCAACCGGTCCATGGGTACCGCATTCTCCATGTCCGACTTCACATCGGACGCCGCACGCTGCTGATCCGGGGTATCTTCGTAGATGAAGGACTCTTCCATTTCCCTTTGCCATGTCGTATCGCTCGCGAAGGCGAACCCCGGACTGGCCTGCCGGGCCGCGTAAAGCTTTATCAAATCTTCGGCGATATCCCGTACGGCCTTTCGCGTGCGCTTCTTGGCCTGTTCCCAGGCTTTTCCACCCAGCTTCGAGAGCGTGGGCACCTCGCCATCGGAACCGACGTACTTCTGCACCCGGTGTAACTGCTCGATGGGAATGAAAACACGGTCGTCTCCGGCGTATATCAACGTCAGGCAGTCTCGCTCCGTGTCATCCACTGCAATGCGCTTCAAACCTACGTAGCGGCCGATGCCATGGTCTATATGGACGACGTAATCGCCTTCCTTGAGGCTGGTGAAATCCTCGATCACCACCCCTTCCTTGAACACCTTCCGGCGACGTCTCCGGTACCGGTTGAAGATCTCCGCATCGGTCAGAACGACCAGGGGCAGGTCGGGGATGATGAATCCCGCGTGCATCGGACCGACTACCATTTCGACCATCTCGGCGTCCGTTCCCAGGATCTCCCGCAGTCTTTCAGCCTGTCCCTCGTTGTCGCACACGACCACGATAAGCGCCTTTTTCGCGCTCCATTCCTCCAGGCGGGACTTTAGCACGTCCATCGCGCCATGGTATACGCCCGATGCCGCGGTACCGACGGTGAACCAGCCGGCAGACGCCCGTGCACCGCGTACCATGTCTATCGCGCCGTAGTAGGCCGACTCCTCCTTGAATTCACTCCATCCCATGATCGCTTCACCGGGTTCCGGGACCAGGTCACCAGCCTCCGTTCTCCGAACGCGGGCGTCTTCGTATTCTTCCGCGAACCTTTCCGCTTCACGCTCCAGTTCTTCGGATTCACACTGGATAATCAGCGTATGGTCCGGCAGGTAACTCATGATGGTGGCGGCGGAGGTATGAAAATAGGGCAGGTAGCGCTCACTCCCTTCGAACAAGCCGCCATCCTCGATGTGGGATACCAGTTCCGCCGAATCGATCGAAAGCGTCTCGCCGGCCTTGCTGACTCGACGGACTACTTCGTCGCGGTTATCCGGATCATCGATCATTTCGCGGTTCGGTAGGACCGTCAAATCGGTGATGTTCCGCGACGACCGCTGGGAGTAGATATCGAAAAACCGGATCGATTCCACTTCGTCGCCGAAGAACTCGATCCTGCAGGGCTGGTCCACTCCGTGTGGATAGACGTCCACGATGCCGCCCCGTACGCTGTAATGGCCCGGGGCCTGTACCATATCCGTGCGTTCGTAACCGAGCCGGTTGCAGCGGGCTGTAAGCTCGCTCAACGGCATACCCGCGCCTTCCGAAACATGGAGGGTAGAGGCATCGAGGACAGCCGGCGGCATGGTGCGCTGCATGACGGCCCTGACCGTCGACACGACGAACAGCGGCCTGTTCTTCAGCAGGGCGTAAAGAGCCCCCATCCGACGTCCCGATAGGTCTCCGGGCGGCGAAACCTGGTCGTAGGGCAGCACCTCCCATGGGGGAAACAGCGCAACGTCGCCGGGGTCGAGCAGACCGGTCATGTCCTCGAACAACTCTTCGGCGGTGGCGGTGTCCTCCACGACGACCAGTGTCGAGCCATTCCGTTTCCTGTGGGCGTGTGCTAGAAACAGGGACCGCGAAGAACCGGCGAGGCCCGACACCCGCAATGAGCAGTCTGCGTCGCCGACGGACTCGAGGTATCGCTGCATGACAGGCGATTTTTCTGAGATTTTTAAAAGGTTGGACAGGTGCATACGAGAGAGGTTCGGCTACAACGGGTATTGCAGCCGGCGGGTAATCCTCTTCAACACGTCCTCGTTTTGGGCTTCGAAAGACCGGGCTGTAATCATCTCGTACGCGGTAATGTATCGTCGGGCCGCTTCGATCCTGACCTCGTCCGGAATATGTGGTATGGGACCTTCTCCTCGAAAACCGCGGTCGGCAAGCCACCCGCGGACGTATTCCTTGTCCAGCCTATCCGGTTCCCTGCCCCGTTCGAATCGATCTTCGTAGGTATCCTTTACCCAGAAACGGGAAGAGTCGGGGGTGTGGATCTCGTCGATCAGCACGACCCGGTCACCTGACAGGCCGAATTCGTACTTGGAATCCACCAGGATAAGGTTATTGGCGGCCGCCAGTTCCGTTCCATACTCGAACAGCGCAAGTGCCGCCGTTTCCATTTCGCGGTACACCGCTTCGTCCACGAGTCCTCTTCGAAGCAACTCTTCAGCTGAAATGGACTCGTCGTGGCTGCCTTTCTCCGCCTTGGTGGACGGGGTAATGATGGGCCGGGCAAAGGGCTGGTTCTTCTTCATGCCTTCCGGAAGCACATGGCCGCAGAAATCGCGCTTCCCCTGGGAATAATGGTACCACGCCGAAGTCGTGGTCACACCGGTCAGATAGCCCCGGACCACCATCTCGACCGGGATCAGTCTGCATTCTTTGGCCACGAGGACATTGGGATCGGGCACATCGATCAGGTGATTATCGATAATATGACGGGTCCGGTCGAACCAGAAGGCCGCGGTCTGGTTGATTACCTGGCCTTTAAACGGAAGCGCGCACAACACCCTGTCGAAGGCGGAAATGCGATCGGTGGTCACGATAATCCGTTTCCCGTTCAAACGGTAGTTGTCCCTGACCTTGCCTTCGTATTTCTCGCCCAGGCCGAAGCTGGTTTCCTGTAGAACGTGTTCCAATTGCCTTTTGATGACGTCTTCAGACAACATGCCGCCGAGGAAGTCCTTTCCGGAGTTTGTTCCGACCGTGGATCGGGTCGGCCATACCGTCATTACCGGTCCAAAATCGCTCCCTTTACACTAATCCGGATCAGCCGGACTGTCAAGCAGAAACAAGGTCCCGGGCACCCGCGTCAAAGGCCATTTCCACCCGGGTCCCCGGCTTCGGTTACATTACCGGCAACGTTCATGTTTTTTCCCGCGAACTCGTTTTTTTCTGGACACCCATTCGTACCTTTCTATTATATTGACCTTAATACTTCAGAAGAACTGTGTTATCCGGGCTGTCCAGGCCGACCGGTTGATTCGGTGCTGATCTACAAGAGTTGATTTCGCGTTATTCAGGTATTATCCAGGAGGTTTATCATGTCCAAGCAGGCCTTACTGTCCTGTCTGAGTTTAATGACGTGCCTGTTTATGGTTTCCGCGTGCGCGGGACCGCCCAACGATGCAATGGAAGCCGCGGAAAAGGGCATCGACGACGCGATGGCCGCCGAAATCGACAAGTACTCCCCGGTCGAGTTCGAAGCCGCCGCCGCGGAACTGGAGAAGGCCAGGGGTCACATGGCCGCCGAGGAATATGGCGACGCGAAGACCGCCGCTGAAAACACTATTGCTCTCACCGAAGCAGCCAGCCAGGAATCGGTGGTACAGAAGGAGTTGACGAGACGCGAAGTTGACGAGGCGATTCCGGCATTCATGGAACGCTGGGGCGAGATTTCGGGGAGCATCGAGCAGGGCCGCGGCAGAGCCGGCCGTGAGTTAGCCCAGGAGGCGAAGGCCTTCGTCGATACCCTGCAGGTTCAACTCAATGACCTGAACGCGGCCGAAAAGTGGCACGATCTCAAAATGCTGCTTGAATCGGCGAACATGACTGCGGACAGTTTCGCGGAACGGGCTGGCGGTTGACCGGTTGCGTACTCCAGCGCGAACCTTGATTACAGAGAGCCGTCTGATTATTCATCGTCAGACGGCTTTTCTATTGCCGGCCGCAGTCCGGCCTGTACCGGCATCCAAATGGTTGTTGACAATTTCAGGGTGGATACATAGAATCACACAGGTTTTGAACTATACCCGTCATCGAGCAGGGTCCGGATACAGGAGCAATGCATGAGCTTGACAGAGTTACTGGACGAAAGCGCTGTCCTGGTCAACCTCAAGGGCACCCAGAAACAGGACGTGATCGAGGAACTGGCCGAGGCACTGACCGCATCCGGCAAGATCAGCGACAACAGGGAGGTGCTCCAGGCCGTCCTGGAACGAGAAAAGATCATGAGCACCGGGATCGGAAAAGGGGTCGCCATACCCCACGGCAAGTGCAAGGCCGTGGACAAGCTGGTCGGGGTGCTTGGGATCAAGAAAGAGGGCGTCGACTTTCAATCCCTCGACGAACAACCCGTCTTTCTCTTCTTCCTGCTCGTTTCTCCCCTGAATGTTTCCGGTCCCCACATACGCGCACTCGCCCACATTTCACGCCTGCTTAGACACGATAACCTTCGAAAACGGCTGATCGCAACGGAAACCCCCCGCGAGGCCCTGGAACTCATCACCGAAGAAGAAGAGAACATGTAAAAAAGTCCCGTTCCCCGGGCCGTCCGTATTTTCACACGACAAGCAAAGGATAAGGCAGTGGCACCTGTGTCCAGGATCGATGGCCGGGAGACCGACCAGTTGCGTCCTGTTGAGATACGGCGCAATTACCTCCGGCACGCGGAAGGATCCGCCTTGATTTCCATGGGCGGCACAACCGTGCTCTGTTCGGCGAGCGTGGATGAGAGCGTACCTCCCTTTCTGAAAGGCAGTGGCAAGGGCTGGGTCACGGCGGAATACGCCATGTTGCCACGCAGCACGAACACGCGGGTATCCCGGGACGGCCGGCGAGGCAGCGTCTCCGGGCGTACGCAGGAAATCCAGCGGCTCATTGGGCGGTCGCTCCGAGCCGTCTTCGACCTGGAAAGCCTGGGTGAACGGTCCATCCTGATCGACTGCGACGTGATCGAGGCCGATGGAGGTACGCGTACCGCATCGATCACGGGCAGTTTCGTGGCGCTGTGCGACGCGGTGAAATGGCTGTCGAACCGAGACCTGCTCGACAAGGACCCTATCCGGGACGCGGTCGCCGCCATCAGCACGGGGATCATTGGCGGCGTGCCCATGCTCGATCTGTGCTACGACGAGGATTCCACGGCGGACGTCGACATGAATCTCGTCATGACGGGAGGCGGTGACCTGGTCGAAATCCAGGGTACCGCAGAACACAACCCCTTCTCCACGGATCAACTTTCCGCCATGCTCGAACTCGGCAAACGGGGTGTAAACCAGCTGATCGATCTGCAGACGCAGGCGCTGGAACGGGACTAGGATGCGTACATGACCATTGTCCTGGCCACGCGGAACCAGGGTAAAATCGCCGAAATCAAGGCGCTCCTTCCCGGCGTACGGGTTCAGCCAGCCGCTTCCTACCCTGGTTGTCCCGAACCGGACGAGACGGGGCGGAACTTCGAGGAAAACGCTCTCTTAAAGGCTCGGGCCGCCGCGCAATTCACGGGCAGGGCCGCCCTGGCGGATGACTCGGGACTCGAGGTCGACGCCCTGGACGGGGCGCCTGGAGTCCGATCGGCCCGATACGCCGGCGCCGGCGCCACCGATCGTGACAACATCCAACGATTGCTCGACGCTCTGGACGGGACTCCTGACGCCGACCGAACGGCCCGGTTCCGGTGCGCCATGGCGGTCGCAGCCCCGGATGGACGCACCTGGATCGCGGAGGGCGTCTGCGAAGGCCGGATCATCCGTAAACCGCGGGGCGGGTCTGGATTCGGCTACGATCCGCTGTTCGTTCCGGCGGGTTACAAACGCACATTCGGCGAACTGGACACGACCGTTAAAAACCGGATCAGTCACCGGGCCATCGCGCTAGACCGTATCCTCAATGTCCTTCCGGCACTGCGGGATATACCAGATTGAGCCGGAGAGGAATCCCATGAACAAATGGACCCGGGAAAAGGCCCACGCCTGGCACCGTGAAGCGGGTGTTATACGCGGCTGCAACTACCTGCCGCGCACCGCCGTGAACATGACCGAGATGTGGCAGGCGCCCACCTTCGACCCCGAAACCATCGACCAGGAACTGGGATGGGCGGCGGCGGGCGGCTACAACAGCGTGCGCATCTTCATCCAGTACCTGGTATGGGAAGATGACCCCGAAGGCGTGAAACAACGGCTGGACCGGTTCCTGGCCATCGCGTCGCGACACGGCATCAGCGCCATGATCATCCTCTTCTGCGACTGTTTCTTCGGGGGACGGGACCCCTATCTCGGACCGCAGGACGATCCGGTGCCCGGTGTGCACAACAGCCAGTGGGTGCCGAGTCCGGGTTTCGAACGCCTCGCCGACCGGGACGCCTGGCCGGGCCTCGAGCGATACGTCAAGGACATCGTCGGCGGCTTTGGCTCGGACCCGCGCGTGCTGGTCTGGGACCTGTACAACGAACCGGACGATGACCTCAGGAGCCAGCCGCTCGTCGAAGACGCCTTCGCATGGGCCCGTTCCGTCGACCCCATCCAACCGCTCACCACGGGACCCTGGACGTGGAACGCCTTCGACGATGACCTCTCTTCACGCCTTTTCGAACTGTCCGACATCGTCACCTTTCACTACTACGAATCCGCGGACAAAATCTGTCCCTCCCTCGCCAGGTGCGCATCGTACGACCGACCCGTGATCTGCACGGAATGGCTGCGCCGGCATCACGGCAACACCTTCACGGAAATGTTGCCCGTGTTCTCGGAACATCGGATAGGATGGTACAACTGGGGACTCGTGGCCGGCAGGACGCAGACCTACCTGGCCTGGGAATCCAGGAAGGGCGACCCCACCCCGCCGGTCTGGCAGCACGACATGATGCATCCGGACGGCACCCCGCTGGACCCCCGGGAACTGAATCTCATCAGGGCATTCGAGTTCACCGGTTGATCGGCGATTCAACGCGGTGACCCCGGTCTACACCCCTTAATCTAGAACAACATCCTGGGAATAGCCGGCGGCAAGGTATCGCGGCCGGTTAACGTACCGTGCCGTTTCCATATCCAGGTGGATCCGGGTAGCTGGCGGCAGCACCACGAGCAGATGTGTATCATCGACCTGCACGGACTCGTTCTTCACCGCGGTCCGCGGCGCGGCGTACGCGCCCGTGGCGCCGGGATAGGGGGTGTCGGTCGTGTCGTAGGCTACCGTGCGGAACTCGTGCTCGGCCAGTCCGCCGGCCTGCACGATGACCCGTCTCGTTTCCGAATTATGCAGATTGACCAGGGTTGCACCCACGCGGGACGGTTCGATCGTATCTATGAGCGCGGCCGTGTCGGCGGGCAGTCCTGGCCGGTTGCGGTCGGCGTCGTAGTACCGCAGGCGCGCGTTCGGAATGCCGCCGTAGTAGATGACCTGGGGACAGCCCATGGTGAGCTGCACCAGCGCCTCGGTGGTTACGGGCTGTACCTGCTGCCAGAGGTGGATGTGCGCACCAGATTCCAGGTCCGAGTCATCGGCGCGGATCTGCGCCAGGCGATGGCAGACCTGGGCATGGGCGGCGCCCAGCATCCGCTCCGGGTAGTCCGGGTTTTCTCCCTGCAGGTAAAGCCACCAGGGTTCGTCGTGATGCATGTCCCCCTTGTCCCTGAAGGGAACCACGACGGACCAGTCATATCCGCCGCGTTCGCGCAGGTAATCCATGCGCGACCGGTCCTCGTCCGCTTCCGACACGTTCCACACGTTCAGGGGGTAGGTCACGGGCATGGGCTGGTAGTCCATCCAACCCTGGTCGCCATACCGGTACGGCGTCAGCAAGGTCCGCCGGTCCGGACCGAGCGATCTGTCGACCCCGATAAAGTGTTCCCGTATGCTCATCTGGGACGCCATTTCATCGAAATGGCCGTCGATCCCTTTCTCGAGCACGCGGTCGATCATGCCCCTGGGCAGGTCGAAATAGCCGCTGTCGCCAGTGAGCATGTAGGCGTTGTTGGCCGCGGTGATGGCGGCGAACCCCAGGCTGTAGAATCCGTGGGGCCAGGTCCAGCCGTAGAGCCCGCCGTACCATTTCCCATTGTGCAGTGTGCCTACGCGCCCGTCCAGACCCACGTTATCCGGCATGAGCCCGCCGTTTTCCCGGGCGCGCTGGAGCCAGGCTTCCACGTACTCCAGCAGCCAGTTCATGTACTTGTCATCCCCGGTCGTCAGGTAGGCGTTCATGATGAGTCCGTTGACATTCAGGTTGTTGCCCACGTCCCCTTCGCGGAACCGGGAGGCCATGGCCCTGCCCATCGCCCGTGCCTTCGCGGGGTCCTGGAGATCGTCGACGTGCGTAATCCCCGGGACGTCGCTCAATGGCAGGCCGTAGACCCGCATACCGCCCTGTCCGGGATTGTAAGACATCCGGCTGTCGTCCTCGCTCATCCCCCAGGCGGGTCCGCCGCTTCCGTTATGGGGCGCCCGGATAATGCGATGCACCGGATCGTAGTTCAGCGCGTCGGGAAATTCGTTCAGATAGAAACCGGCGAAACGCCGGGCGCGGTCGTGCAGCTTGGGATTGTGAGGGTCGGCAAGGCAGAGATGATAGAAATAGAGGTAGCTCTCGCTCTGGTGGAACTGGTCGTACCCCCGTTCGAACTCCCGGTAGATACGCCCGAAACGGGTCAGTTGCCGCGTGATGGCGTCCCAGTGCCGGTCGGCCGCCTCCAAAAGGTGATCACCGCCTCCCAGGCTGTAAAACTGTGCGAAATTGGTGAATGATTCGTAGAAATCATCCATCCCGTCCCGGCTTCCCGTCCACGTGTCCGCCCAAATCAACGACCCGTCCTCGCGGGTGTACTTTTCGATGTAGGGATGAACCGCTTCGTTCATCGCGTCGATGAGCTTCCGTTCGAGAATCGCCCAGGAAGGCGTAATCTCGTAATGGATGCGGGCCGTTATGGTTTTCATCGATGGCTCCGTTCGTTCAGAAGAGATAAATCGATTGGTATGGGTTCGACTAAGAGCGAGTCCGTGCACCGGTGTAAACCGTTTGCTCCGCATATCCCGGGAACGCATAATATCGATACATGGTTATTGAAATTGCATGGTTGAATCAACCGGTTTTGCGGTTTTGCGGATTTGCGGATTTGCGGTTTTGTCATCAAGCCAGTCCAACATCCATCAAGGAAAAGAGGCTCCCTGCATGTTTGAAAAACCCTTTCCGGCTATGGTCGTCGGCTCCATGCCCCGCCCGAGTTTTTTTCGCGACATGGTGGACCGGTTTCTGGTGGAAGGTGGTTCCGACGAGGAGCTGCAGCGCTTGATGGACCGGTCCATCCCCTACGTGGCGGCCGTGCAGGAAGCCGCGGGGCTCGACGTCATTTCCGACGGGGAATGGCGTAGGAAGTCCTATATCGGCGTGATCGCGGACATGGTCACGGGTTTCGAATTGCAGAAGGTCCACGTGGACTCCTACCGCCACGGCGCCTACGTGGGGTATACCGTCACCGGACGGATCGAGCCGGTCAGCCCGGGTCTTTTCGCCCGGGAGGCCCGTTTCCTGAAGACGTGCACCGACCGGGACATAAGGGTCGCGCTGCCCACACCCAGCCATATCGGCGTGGTTAACTGGGACCCTGAACGATCTGTGGACGCTTATTCCACCATGGTCGAATGCGTGGAAGCCCTGATCCCGATCATCCGGCAGGAAGTGCTGCTTCTGCACGACGAAGGCGTGCGCTATATCCAGTTCGACGATACGACCATCGGCCGCATGTACGACACGATCCGAAAGGATGGCGCTTTTATTCCCGACTACCCCGACGAGGTCGCTTACGCTGTCGACACGTTGAACCGCGTGGTCGAGGGCATTGAAGGCGTGCACCTTTCCCTTCATCTCTGCGGCAAACGACCCCTGGACGCATCCGGCGAAAAGACCGGCTACAATGCAGTCCTGCCCGGCATAAAGGACTTGAACGTCGACATGCTCATGTTTGAACTCAGTGAGGCAACGGACCTCGACATAGAACTGCTGGGCGAACTACCGGAAAGCATGGATATCGGCGTCGGCTGCCTGCATTCCAAGCAGGCGGGCATCGACACGCCGGAGGAAATCGTGGAACGGGTCGAGCGGGTGCTGGAAGTAGCCGCGCCTGAACGGATCGCCATTCACCCGGACTGCGGCTTTGCGCCCGGTACCTACTGGGACATCCCGCTGGAAGAAGCGTACGAGAAACTGCGCAACGAAGTGATCGCCGCCGAGCGACTCAGGGAGAAGTATGGTTGAACGCGCCCAGGCGATCAGGGAGAATCGGAATCCGATGGCGCGGTTACCCCCTTGGAACGTGATGGAATCGATCGGCTGTTATGAGATGGATTAGATGGGGGTTTCTCGGTGACCCGCCTGTCTCCGGTACACTTATCGATTCGCTGACGATCAGGCTTCAAGAGCCGTGATCATATCCGTAAGTTTCCGAAGATCGTAAACAACCAGATCACACAGTGATACATCGTTATCTTCTTCCACCTCCTTTTTTAAATAAACGGTCATCATCCCGACATTCCTGGCGCCTGTCATATCGTGTTCCAGGCTGTCACCAATAAAAACGGACCGGTCCGGAGTCGAATCCAGCTGCGACATTGCACGTATGAAAATTCCGGGGTCCGGTTTGCTGATCCCCACTTCTTCGGAAATTAAAACCGCGTCGAAAGACCCCGACGCGTTTATTGCTTCTATCTTCAGTCTCTGCGATTGCGAACCATTCGTAACCAGGGCAATGGGATGCTTTCGGTTTCGAAGGCATTTCAGTAGCTTCTCGGCACCATCCGACCAGGTAGTAAAGGATGCTATTTCGTGGTGCATCAACTTCACAAACGCGTCCGGCGACAGCCCAGGGTCATCACCAAAACAGTACTGGTAGATCGCCGTCTTGCTGCCCCGGCCGCCTTGGTCCAGTGCACGCAGAGTTTCCATGCGCTCTGTCCAGGCGGCGCCGTTCGGCGTCAGGTGTTCATAAAAAGAACTCAGGAGAAACGTGAAAAACCTGTCGCAGGCCTGGTCGCGGTCGATCAGCGTGTTGTCCAGGTCAAAAAAGACCGCGTTGCGCGTAGCGAAAATCGAGCCAAGCGGCAGTGCCATCCTCTTCTACCCGTCCTGACGCAGGCAGTCTTCGACGGCCTTCCGCGCCTGTTCGGCCAGACTGCGCCGGTCACGTGTCGTATATCCCGCCGTGTCAATGGACGGTCCGATTCGCAACACTACCTGCGCGTCCGGCCGTATTTTCATGCTGCCTCTAACGAGTATGTCATAGCTACCGGAAATTCCCACGGGAACCACGGGCACACCCGATTCTATCGCGAGGAGAAAAGCGCCGGTCTTGAACGGCTGCAGTTCACCTGTACGGGTTCTTGTGCCTTCCGGGAAGACCACGGCTGGATATCCCTCCCTGATCTGTCGGGCCGCCTTCTTCAAACTCCGTATGGCTTTCTTGGGATTGGAGCGGTTGACGCTGATGTAACCGGCCAGTCTCATGCACCAACCGAGGACGGGTATGTGGAAGAGGGAGTCCTTGGCAATGATTCTGAACTGTATGGGCAGCGAACCGAACAGGATAGGTATATCCGCCGCGCTGGCGTGATTGGCGACCAGCACGCAGGGTTTTCCCGCGGGGATGTTGTCCAGGCCGTCCAGGCGGACCGGAATGCGTCCCACCCATAGCAACGTGCGCGCCCACCAGCGGGCGAACCAGTGCACCAGCCTTCCCGACGGATTGAACGGGGACAGGATCATGGCGGTCACGCCGAACACCGAGGTGAAGACTAGAACGCTGATGATTTGGAGGAATGAATAAACTGCGGACACGCGAGGCACCTGTTTCTATGAAAATTTGAAACGTGTCTGGCCTTTCCAGATTATAACCTATCTGCGCTAAAAATCCAGCGTCATTTGGAGGTCGGCCGGCAGCATCGCAACGGCCGCGCAGCACCCTCGGCATTCGAGATCAGGGACGGTCTTCCGACTGATTAGAACATAGGCCCCACACGACACGCACAGCCTGAAAACATAACATGCTTCGTATTGCGGATGCGGATATTGCGGAAGCGCTCATCTGGCACCTCTGGCAGGAACGCCTGCCCCGGTCGGGTAGACTCAGACTGACAGACGGAAGAACGCTCAGACTCTATCATCCCGGTACGCTGAACCCTGACAGCGGTCCCGATTTCCTCCGGGCGGTTCTCTCCTTCGGGCCCGGTAAACGCCTTCAAGGCGATGTGGAGATACACGTCAGGCCGGCCGACTGGCGGCGACACGGCCACACCCGGGACCCACACTACAATAACGTGGTGTTGCACGTCGTGATGTGGCACGACGAAAAGATCCCGGTCGTCCAGAAGCAGAACGGGCAGTACATCCCCACGCTGGTGCTTTCCGAACACCTACAGCACGGGCTGGACCGTTTACGCAAGCAATACCGGCGGAGACTGGAAACCGCGGACCAAACTGGATACCCCTGCCAGGGTCTTGTTAAGAAGCTGTCCGTAGAACGCGTTCATGCAATCTTGAACCAGAAGGGGACCGACCGGTTTCAGCAAAAGGCCGCGGCCATGTCCCGGAGGATGGCACGGGTTTCCGCGGAACAGACCCTCTTTGAATATGTCATGAGGGCAGCGGGATATGTGAAGAACGCCGAGGCTTTCCAGGGCCTCGCCCGCCGCCTGCCCATGGCCGTGATCAGGTCCTGTGTCGGTACGGGAGGCGGTCATCGTATCGTCGATCTGCAGGCCTTGCTGTTTGGTGTCGCCGGCTTATTGCCTTCCCAGCGGCTCGTATCCGGTGCGGATTGCCGGGACGACCCCTACGTACGGGAATTGGAAGCACGCTGGGATGCCAGCAGGCGCTCCATCCCCGTCCGGTCCATGCACGAACATGACTGGTTGTTTTTTCGCCTCAGACCGTTTAACTTTCCGACGGTCCGCCTGGCCGGTATGAGTTACTTTATCGCGGCAGGCCTGCAGGACGGTCTCGATTCGCAATTCGTTAGTCCATTGAATTCCGGTGTGGACCAGGAGCCTTTCGCGTTATTGCGGCGTGTCGCCCACAAGCTCGACGAAATGTCCAGGCCGCTACCGGGAGATTACTGGTTGAAGCATACCGTGTTCGGAGAGCCTTCGCGATCCACCCGGGCGGCACTGATCGGCAGGGACCGGCAACGAAACCTGGTAGTTGACGTCGTCCTTCCCTTTATCTACGCCCTCGCGGAACGGGATAGCCTGACGGACCGGATGGGGCTCGTTCGCGATATGTACGCGGGTTACGGAAGACAGGCAAGCAACAGCGTGATCCAGTCGATGACGAACCTGCTGTTTCATGATGCCCCGGAGAAGAAGGCAACCATCGACCGGGCCGTCCTGCAGCAGGGCTTGCTTCAGATTGACCGGGAGACCTGCCGGAACAAGGTCTGCGGCGAGTGCGTGATGAGCGGGTCGGCCCATCTCCCCCGGCGAAACCATGGACAACAGGAATCCGGATGGCGTTGAATGCAAGACAGAATTCAAGGGCCATCAAATCAGGGTATTCAGCACCTGGACCCAGGATGCGCGGTTATACGTTGACGGTGTATGCCGAGACCGGAGTATCCAGCGCGTGTCTCTTCGAAAAACCCGGATACTGCGTACGACGTTGCGGGTCGGTGCCGACGATTATCTCGTGGAAGTGTTTGCAAAAGCGCTGTTGAGCGTTAAATTACAGTTGCGAATCAACGGCAGGCAGGTAGCCGGTGAAGTTCTATAGGCCATACACGGCAAGTGGACCGGGAGTCCGGTCAGTACGCAAATTAGCGGGAGGAGCAAGATGCCGGAGACGCAGTGGATGACGTTGCTGGAAACTGCGGACCTTATGAAAAGGTTGCCCACCCAGGTCACGAGAATGTGCGAAGACGGTAAACTCGAGTATTACAGGGAGGATGGCCGGTACTTCGTATCCAGGGAATCCATCGACCTGTTCATGCATCCCCAAACCGGCGCGTCAACTACGCGACAGACCGGTGAGCCCGAGGTCGGCGTTGATCGGAGATCGACCGCTTTGAGGGCTTTGGAGGCGGATGCAGGATATCTGGAGCACGCCGGTACCGATGTCCACGTAGAGGACACATCAGCAGGGGCCGACAGTCCCACGGATTCGATACAAGGAGCCAACGGAACCTCGCGCCGGAAGTACGGTCGGGCGCCGGAGGAATTCGGCGCGTCATCACAGACTGTCCCCGAACCCGTAATTGGGCAGGAGGCCGCGGGCGCCGGCGCGGAGGAAGAAACGGGGACGCCCTCCGAAGAACCGCCAGCAGCCCATGAAGAGACCGTGGAGACTATTGACACCGTTGATGAAGACGAAGCGCCGGAAGCCGCGGAGGCGCCGGACTCTGACGGCGCGCTTGCGGAGCCGGTTGACGGCGCGCAGCAAATCGAAGAGACTCAGATTTACGGCGATACCGGTTCGGAACAGCCAACACAGGAAACGGATCAAGAGGTATCCACGATGATCCCGGAAGGGTCCACCAAACAGGTGACGGAAATCCTCGCGGACCTGCGAGAGGCTATTGCACGGCACGCGGAGGCCCACAAGGTTTTTTGCGATGAGGTATCCGGCCTGGCGGACGCCCTCGAAAGCGCGCTATCTACCGGCGAAGACAAAACGAACGAGCTGACCCGGGAGATATCCAGTCTCCTGGCCCGGTACACCAAGCGATAGCGGACTCTCAGCCGCAAGGGATGTTCAGGTTTTCCAGGGCATTCCGCAACGCTTCCCGGTGTGCTTCGTCTCGTCGCAGCGGATTATTGGGCAGTACAAAATCCGTCGGGTACCATCCGCGCATCTTCTTCACCATGGCCGCACTGTGCTTGTAAGCCGGCACTGGCGGCTGGAATGCCACACGCCCCAGGAATTCCATCCTGTTCCCCAGATCGTGGTAGCGGGTTCGGTCGCCATCCCTCAAGGCGTCCGCGAGTTCCCGAAACATGTCGGGCATGAAGGTCGCAATACCCAGCAGCGCGTCACTTCCGTTGAAGATCATGGATGCGAAATCGTAGTCATTTCCCGTGTATAGTTTCTTCCCGATTCGATTGATCTTCCGGAGCAGAACCCACTCCATGGACGGATCGAGGGAGGAGTGCTTTGCGCCCGCCCACTTGTCACCGTCCAGGATCTCGACCAGCGCTTCATCCGGAAACATCCAGCCGTTCGGCGCGAACACCGGACTGAGTTCGAATGCCTTGAGTCCACCGCGAGAGGCCTCGGCCAGTCCCTGGTAGACGCGGACGACCGTGGCGGCATCCGCATTCTTCAGCCATTCCGTCTGGAAAACGATCGGACTGGCGCCGTACCGATGTTCGAGTCGCTCTATTTTGACGCGGTACGCGTGGATGATGTCCTCAATACCGTCGCCCGCGATTTCGTCCTCGACATAAACACCCGCTGTAAACGCCCTCCCGTTCAAGACTTCCCGGGTGACTTCCAGACCCCTAGTCTGTTGATCCGGTGTACAGTGGTTGATCTGGTAGGTATCCATGAGCACGGCGGGCTCAATGCCGTACCGGGCGGTTCTTTCCAGGTCCTGGGCGAAGACTTCGAAATCGATTTCACCCGCTTCGTTTACCGGTACGGACAACGCTGCGATAATGTGAGGCTCCCTTCCGAGCCCCCGGGGTGTGTTCAATAGCTCGCTCATTGATTCATTGTCTCCTGGGATACTGTTATTTGAATTTCACTTTCATCTGTGTTTCCCCACGTCGACCCGGTCGCAGAAAGGCGACAGGCGACAACGGCTGCAGAAGGGCGAAACGGGTTTGCACAGGTTCTGTCCGTACATGACGAGCAGGTCATTATACCGTATCCAGTATTCGGAGGGCAACTTTTCTCTCAACGCCGATTCCGACCGGTCCGGATTCCTGGTGGAGATATAACCCCAGCGGTTTGAAATGCGGTGTACGTGTGTATCGACACAAATACCCGGCTTGTCGTATCCGATCGTGACGACAAGGTTGGCGGTCTTCCTTCCCACGCCGGGCAACGTAACCAGGGTGTCTATGTCGTCCGGAACAATGCCGTTGAACTTATCTGCGAGGATTCGGCAGATCTCCAGGATGTTCCGGGCTTTTGTCGTATGGAATCCTACGGGATATATGGTTCTGTCCACGGTCTCTTCGGGCAACGTCAGCATCGTCTCGGGGTTGTCGGCCAGTCCGAACAGCCGTTCACAGGCCACCGCCGTCGTCTCGTCCTTCGTTCTGAGGCTGAGTACGGTACCGATCAGTATGCGAAAAGGATCGTGCCGCGTCTGCTCGGCCACCAGCGTCAGGGCCGTATCGGTCCACCGGGACGTCTCATCTTCCAGGATGGTAATTACTTCGTGTATATCCCGGTCTTTCATCCCTGCGGCTCCACTTCGTCGGGATTCGCGTCCCAGGGCGTAAACAGGTTGTGTTCGATGCCGAGCAGGCCCAATACGCGGCCGGCAATGAAATCAGCCAGGTCTTCGAAGGTGGACGGCTTCTGGTAGAATGCCGGCATCGCCGGCACGATATGCGCCCCGGCTTCACCGGCGGCCAGGAGGTTGCGCAGATGGATGAGGTTCAGCGGCGTTTCCCTGGGTACCAGCACGAGGGGACGGTTCTCCTTGAGTGTTACGTCCGCCGCCCTTTCGATCAGGGTGGAAGACGTGCCGTGGGCGATAGCGGCCAGCGACTTCATCGAACAGGGTATGACGACCATCCCGTCGGTGCGTACGGACCCGCTGGCGATCGGAGCCGCCAGGTCGCCTATCTTGTATTCCGTGAGCGTTCCGTTACAAACACTCGATCCGTACAGACAGGCCAGCCTTTCCTGCAGTTCGTCTCCCGCCGCAAGCCCGGTCTCTTCCCTGAGCACATACCGGCCGAAACCGGACAGCACGACGCTGACCTGGTGACCGCCGACCAGCAGGGCGCGAAGCAGTCGCAGGGCGTATAGTCCGCCGCTCGCTCCGGTCACGGCAACCACGACATGTTTCATGGCCGCTTATCCCCCCAGTATACGGTGGCTATGCCCAGTGAAAGGTCGCGCCAACCCGTATCCACGAATCCAGCGCGGTTCATTAGCAACCTGAAACGCTCCCTGGCCGGAAACCCGGCCACCGATACCTGCAGGTACCGGTAAGCGTCCGCATCTCCCGATATCATACCGCCGATCCATGTCATCACGTACGTGGCATAGAACCGGTAAAGGTGGCTGATGATCGGATACCTGGGATGGGAAAGTTCCAGCACCACCAGCCTGCCCCCGGGTTTCAATACACGCCACATGCCGTCCAGTCCCGCAGCCATATCGGTGAAATTGCGAACTCCGAATGCAACCATGACGCCGTCGAAGACCGCGGACCGAAATGGGAGCGTTTCCGCGCTGCCGCCGACGAATCGTACGGGAAGATCCGAACGGCCCGCCATCTTCGTCCGGCCAATCCGCATCATCTCCTCGGCCACGTCCACCCCGATGATCGATCCGGGTCTCCGCTTTCCCTTCAGCGCTTCCAGCGCCAGGTCGCCGGTGCCGATGCCCACATCGAGGAGCCGGTCGCCCGCGGAAGCGTTCAATGCGCGCAGGGCCGACCTGCGCCACAGGATGTCGCTGCATCCGCTCAACAGGTGGTTAAGCAGATCATACCGGTGAGCGATACGATCGAACATGCACCGGATGCGCCGGGACTTTTCGTTGGTGCGACTCATATCGGCCACAGGATATCGCCCAGCGTGAAACCGAAGTAGACTATGCTGATGAGACCGTTGGTGTTGAAGAACGCGATGTTTACTTTCGAGAGATCGTCCGTCTTTACGAGCCTGTGTTCGTATACCAGGATCCCCGCTACCAGGGCCGTGCCGCAAAGATAGAGCGCGTGTAGATCGAAAACATGGTAAACGGCCAGCAGCGCCGATACGGTGGCTACATGGAGCAGGCGGGCCGTCACCAGCGCCGGTCGGAGTCCCAGGCGCCGGGGTATCGAGTGCACACCGTGTGACATGTCAAAGTTGTAATCCTGGCAGGCATATATAATATCAAAGCCCGCCACCCACGTCAACACGGCCGCGGTGAGCCAGAGAGGCGCAGCATCGAAGGTGCCGGTTACGGCGATCCATGCTCCCATGGGTGCGATGCCCAGGGCAAGGCCCAGGACCAGGTGGGTCGCCCAGGTAAATCGCTTGAAGAAGGAGTAGGACAGGATCACGAGCAGGGCGACGGGCGACAGCATGAGGCAGAGCGGATTGAGCTGGTAGGCGGCGAAGACGAACAGCACGCAACAGGTTGCCACGGTAACTGCAACGGTACGGGGTGTAATCCAACCCCTTGGAAGCGCCCGATCCCGGGTGCGGGGATTCTGGGCGTCCATCTTCCTGTCGGCGAGACGGTTGAATCCCATGGCCGCGCTCCTCGCGGACACCATGGCGACGACGATCCAGGCTACCTGCTGCCATTCGATCCCGTGACCCTTGGCGGCCAGTACGGCGCCGGCCAGCGCAAAGGGCAGCGCGAAGATACTGTGGGAAAACTTGATCATTTGACCGAACACGACGATCGATCCGATTACGGACATGGACTGTATGATCCTTTGCTTCATTCAAAGCTTCTCACGAAATGGCCGGGCTTCCATCGACCTTGCGTTTGTCTCGTGCCTTGAACCAGTAAGTCACCCCCTCCACCAGCGCGTCGGCATGGGGAAATATCTCCGATCTTGCGGGAAGGGAATCCAGGAACAGACCTCCGTAGGCCGTGCTGATCACACGCTGGTCCAGTATCGTGACGACACCGTAATCTCTCGTGGAACGGATAAGCCGGCCAAAACCCTGCCTGAACTTGATGACCGCCTCCGGCACCTGGAATTCAAGAAAACTGTTGCGACCGGCTTCCTCCAGTCGTTCCACCTGCGCCTGGACCAAGGGTTCGGTCGGCACGGCGAAGGGCAGCTTGACCAAGATGACCATCTCGAGTGCTTTCCCGGGTACATCGACCCCTTCCCAGAAACTGTCGGTGCCCAGCAATACGGCAGTGTCGGATCGGCGAAAGCGATCCAGCAACGCCGACCGCGGTCCTGACGTGCCCTGCGCCATCGTGACCACACCGTGTTCCCCCAGGGTCGGTTCGATGTCCTGAAAGGTCCGGTTCAACTGGCTGTAGGAAGTGAACAGCACCAGGGCGCTGCGCCTCGTGGATACGACCAGGTCCAGGATGAGCCGGCTGATCGCCACTTGAAAAGATTCGGACCTGGGAGATGGAAAGTTCGCGGGCACGCCGACCAGCACCTGGTCCTCGTAATCGAAGGGCGAACCTATACCCTGGACCTGCAGGCGCGGGGCAGCTATCCGATCGAGCCCCAGCCTTTCGATCTGGTAGTCGAATTTTTCACCGACCGTCAGCGTTGCGGACGTGAGCACGACGGTCCGCATGGAGCTGAACAGATCATCATGCAGCCGCTCCGCCACCTGGAGCGGAGCGCCGGTCAGGAGGCAGGACATGGGATGGGCCCGGGAGGCTTCGACCCAGTATACCCTGTCTTCTTCTTCCGCCGAGGTCAACAGGTACAGGCGCTCCTCCATTTCCCTGCAGAATTCCATGGCGGCCTGAATCGCGTTCATACGGGCTTCCCGGTCATCCAGCCAGGAATCGGGAACGTAGTCCAGCGTCCCGTATAGCGTGCCGAGGGCCTCGCGCAGGCTTGCGCAACCTCCTATGAGAACCGGCGCCGCTGATCTCAGGATCCCGGCGTAGTCGTCGTTGGCCCGGTATCTTAGTTTCGTCTTCTGGGTCGACCGTTCGGCGGAATGGCCGTGCGCTTCATCGCTGGCGATGCGGAAGAACTCCTCGATCCGGCGGTTCACCTCCATGAGGCGGTCAATGGCCATCCTGGTACCCGCCGCCAGCGGAGTCTTCCACTCCTGGTTCTCCGCGCCCCGGGAAGCCAGCCTGTCCAGCCCCGCGAGCACGCCGGCGCCGCCGCGCTCGGGTGTGTACATCTTGCTCAGCACGCTGCGCATGCGCCAGCCCCCGATTTCCAGGGTCAGGTGCTGTACGGCGGCCCGCTCCAGATTATGGGCTTCATCGATAATGAGATGAGTGTACCTGGAAAGCACGGCATGATCGGCCTGCAGATCGGAAAACAACAGGGCATGATTGACGATGACAACATGAGACGCCATCGCGGCCGCCCGGACCCGGTTGACGAAGCACTCCTCCTTGAACACGCACCGGGGGCATGCGGTCCCCTCTCCGTTGATTTTCTCCCATAGGCCGCGGCCGACCCCCCTGTTGAATCCCGCGTGTTCCGAAATGTCGCCCGTTTTCGTTTCCCGGGCCCACACCACCAGGGGGATCGCCGCCTCCCGTTCTTCCGGGGTGAGATGATCCCCGGGCCGCCGGGTGACCTGGCGCCAGCGGTCCAGGCACAGGTAGTTCGACCGGCCCTTGAGCAGCGTGGCGCGGAAGGCCAGCCCCAGGTTGTCCAGCAGGAACGGCAAGTCCTTGTAGTACAATTGTTCCTGCAAATTCCTCGTGTTGGTGGAAATGATGACGCGCTGATCGTTTCGCACCGCCCATATCAGGGCCGGTGTCAGGTAGGAAATCGACTTCCCCGTACCCGTTCCCGCTTCGACCAGCAAAACCTCGCCTTCGTTGAATGCCCTGGCCACGCCCCGAACCATGGACACCTGCTGCGAGCGTTGCTCGTAACCTTCCATCCGGCTTTCGAAGAGCCCGCCCGTATCGAACAGACCGGCCAGCTCGTCCGGGTTCAGCAGGTCGAGATCGTCGTCATCCTCTCCCGGTTCGCACAAGCCATCCCCGATGGTATGCAGTCCGGGTTCGAATGGTGAGTTTCGTCCTTTGTCCCGGGCATGCTGCAGGGAAAACGCCTTCGCGGCCCTCGATCGCTCCATTTCGGCAAACACCCGCTCCAATCCCGTTCCCGTGCCCTCCGACAGGCTGACAAGGATCGACAATGTGTCGGGTTCCTGGATCAGGAGCATATCGAGAAGTTCCATGCAGACCCGCGCCGTCGCACGCGCGGTGAGGGCGGGATCCGGTTCTTCCTCCCCGGTGTCTTCCTCCACTTCAAATCCCAGAAAAGAAGCAACCGTGTCGAGCTCGTAATCCCGCAGTCCCGGCAGGAGGCTCCTGGCCAGGAGCCGAACGTCAACCAGTATCGAATTGAGGTCGGAAGCAATTCGTTCAAATTCACCGTCCCGGTCGCTCTCCTCGACTCCGTAGAGGGCGAGAGGGCATCCCGCGCCGATCGACCCGGCCATGGCCCGTATCGCATCCTGGTCCAGCCCGTTGCGTTCTTCCGCGGTTGCTCCCTGATCCAGGAACACCGCCGAATACGATCCGGATCCCGTTCGAGGTTGCGGGCCATTTACCATTTTCGAACGGGTATCCGATCGCCATCGAGAACAAGGGGCGACCGCGATAAACGTCCCGAATAAGGGACCTGCATCGGACGCGGGCGAGGCGTTTAAAGGTGGTTGAGACATATAGCCTTGTGATTCGCAGTAAGGTACCGTTGGTCAGTGTCGACAGGGTACTTGAAGATATCCGACGGGCGGAGGAATGTCAAAGCGGCCCGCGAAGAAATGCGGATGGCCAGGGAAGTCATGGGACCCCGTCTTCAGGTAATACCACGAATTCGAATGAATCCACCGATGCGGAACCGAAAACACCGATCCCGCCGTCCAGGTGGAATATGGGCCGTTCGAAGTTGTCCCCGGCCAGGCTGCCGATGCCGAACCCGGTATCTCCCTGTGGAATGCTGCGGACGAAATCGAACAGGTTCCGGTCCAGGGCATATATATCGATTTCGTGCGGTCCCGAGGAATCTATGACAAACCAGGGAAGCCGCAGCCGTCCGTCCCGGACTTCCAATGGCGGCGAACCTGCCTCGTCTCCGGTGTCCTTTACCAGCACGACTATCTGGTAGGCGTCTACGTCGAGGGGATCGAACCGGGCTTCGATCAATCCCTTTCTGTAGACGACGCGGTTCTGTGACGCGGGTTGCGGATCGAGCCGGCCGATCACTTCCTGGGAAACTTCGTCCACGATGACGACCTTTTTCAAGGAAAGCCGGCCGGGTGTGGTAGTAGCGCCCCTCACCTCTCTCCCCCTGGCCCGGATGAGCAGTCTGTATTCCGTTTCCGGGAGGACCCGCGGCGCCTCTTCGGGCGGGATATACCAGCCTGCCTGGCCTGCCTGGCCTGCCTGGCCCGCCTGGCCCGCGCCATGGTACCGGTAGGCCGCGAGACCCTGGTAAATGGTTACTTCCGCGTCGTTTACGCCGGCGTTCTCGTCGTCGCGTACGGAATTCGGCGATTGCGTGAGAGAGACGATGATTTCCGGCATGGGCTGGTCTACGTACAGCACGGCGTCCACGACGATAGCGCCCTGCTCTGTCGAGGTGAAGAGGGTCGCCGTATCGCGCTCGGCGCTGCACTGCAACAGAAACAGGAAGCTTGCCAGGAAGATGCCGCGCGAAACGATTTTCGTGATAAGGAGAGTCATGATCATGGAAGAGGTGATGGACCGGCCGTATGGACGTACTGAATAATGAAAACGAAAGGCCGTCTCGCGTGATCCCTGTTTAAGGACCTAAAACGTGTAATCGAGGCCGATTGTCGGCACTATGGGCAACATCTTGACGACATCCGCCGTGGTGACCCCGTCATCGTCCGTGTCGTACTGGACGAACCACTCGTTACGGCGGTTATAGGCGTTGAACACCTGCAGGTAACCCTGCAAATCCATCCCGAAGACTCGGAATCCCCGCTTGACACTCAGATCCACTCTGTGATATGGAAGCAGACGGGCCGTGTTGCGGCCGGCAGGCAGGAAATAATGCTCCCTTGGTCCGGTCCTCGCCGATTCGCGGAAGGCATAGCGCGCAGACGCAGGTGTGAAGGCCTGACCCGTCCCAAAGACGAAGTTGCCGCCAAACATCCAGCGCCCGTGTGTGTAACTGGCTGAAACAGTAAGGTCGTGACGGCGGTCGTATTTCGGCGGGAACCACCTGCCTTGATTCAACTCCGGGAATCGCCGGCGCGTCCAGCCGAAGGTGTATCCAATCCAGCCGGTCAGCTTTCCCGCCACCCGTTCCGCGAACAGCTCCAAACCGGCGGAATGGCCGCTGCCGGCAGTGATGAATACGTCCTCCGAACGAGTACTGCGGCTATCCGCCGCCTGGTTGTTGTCCACGACGACGAGGTTGCCCAGGCGATGGTAGTAGGTCTCCACCGAAAACCGGTAACCCGGCGTGGGATCCCAGGCCGCTCCCAGCACGTAGTGCCATGCCTGTCCCGGGGTAACGGTGCCGTCGAGCGGTACCCAGAAGTCGCCGCCGCTGAACCCCTCGGTCGTAATCAACTGCAGATACTGGTGGTAGATTCCGCCGCCGGCCTTCAACCTTACGTCATCCGTCAACTGGTGACTGACGGAAAGCCTGGGTTCGAGGTCGACGCCCGTGTGCTCGCTGAAATAGCTGGCTCTCAGTCCCAGCCGCAAGGAGGTTGTGGACAGCGCTTTCCACTGATCCTGTACATATACGGATACCAGGTAGGGCCGCAATTTCAAATCGAGTTGATCGTCCTGGTTGAAGCTTTCACGGAACGAAAAACTGTATCGCGTGCCTCGGAATCCCATCTTCACCGAGTGCGCGCTGCCCAGGAAATAGTCCAGATCACCCTTGACGCTGAGGTCGCTGATCGTGTTCCTGAAAAGGACCTCCGTCCCTTCGAAATCCGCCGAAAGCGTGCTCTGGTAATTACTTCGGGAAACGAGGAAACTGCCAAAGACGGCCGGCGAGAAAAGGTGCGTCCATTTGCCCGTAACGGCCGAATTGCCCCACCGGATACCGAATTGATTGTCGTCTTTGGTTTCCAGGTTCAGATCGTCCCGCCCGAAATAGCCGCTGATCGCCAACTTGTCCGAACCCGAGATATTCTGGTTGATTTTCGTGTTGAAATCGTAGAAATAGTAACTGGGAATATCCGGCTCGCGGGATCGGATGACAGCTAGAATCGGTTCGAGGTAGGTTCTTCTTGCCGAAACCATGTATGATCCCCTATGCAAGGGTCCTTCGAGCGTGGTTCGGGCCGCGAGGACGCTGATACCGCCCGATCCCCGGAACCGGTTCTGATTCCCGTCGCGGTTGGTCACATCGAGCACGGCCCCCAGGCTGCCGCCGTAGTTGGCCGGGTAGGCGCTCTTGTGCAGGCCCATATCCTTGATTGCGTCGGGGTTGAATACGGAAAAGAACCCGAAGGCGTGGGAGGGGTTGTACAGTGGAATGTGATCGAGGAGGATCTGCGTCTGGTCCGGGCCGCCGCCGCGCACGTAAAGGCCGCTGCTGATGTCGGAAGCGGCCTGCACGCCGGGAAGCAGTTGCAGTCCGCGCAGGATATCCGCCTCGCCTATGGCGGGCAGGGCCTTGATCGTCGCGGACCGGAGGGAGAGGAAGCTGGGCTGGGCAAGGCGTTCTTCGCTGTAACGGTCGGCTTCGACCACGGCCTCCTCGCCGATAAGGACCACGGCGCTCAGACCGACGTCCATCCGAAGATGCCCGCCGGATACAAGGGTAATCGCGATCCGATGGGACTTGTATCCGATGTAAGTTACGACAAGGACGTAGTTCCCCGCCGGCACTCCGGTCAGGGCGTAATACCCGTCGACGTTGCACATCGTGCTCTGGCCGGTGTTTTCGAGCGCGACGTTGGCCGCGGCCAGGGATTCGCCGCTGGAAAGGTCCGTAACGAATCCGCTTATCGTAGCGGCCTGCGCCGCGGCGGGTATCAACAGCAGGATAAACAGGACCGCACTGAACTTCATCGTTGCCTGTAGGTATTGCGACGGGTTATTCTTTACCAGGACTCCACGATTTGGAACCAACTGTGACTCGAGACATGATCGAACGAAATCTAAGCCGTCTTCGCCTGGAAGTCAACGCCGGTACTGGTTTCGAACTGTTTGCCGGCCTACAGTTATTGGCACGTTACAACGCGGAGACCGACCAGCTTCCGAGAGAGGAATCTCCCAAACCCAGTTTTCATCCCGTCTATACCCATTCCGGCGGTCTGATCACCGAGTATCGCCCCGAAGACCATACCTGGCACACCGGGCTTTACTTCGGCTGGGTCCATGTCAACGACACGAATTTCTGGGGAGGTTCCTGGTACTTGCCCGAAGAGGGAAAGTACGTGCCGGTGCCAAACAGCCACGGCGTGCAGCGGCACGATGGTTTCACATCCGTAAACGATCTCGAAAACGGCGTCGCGATAGGCGAAAAACTCACCTGGCTGGACCGTCATGACAAGCCGGTGATCCGGGAAAACCGGCGATACGCTTTCCTGGAGACGACCACGGACCGGGCCTGCCTCTGGCTGATCGACTCGGAAATTGAACCCATCTCAGGGGAGATCACTTTCGGGGCCTCGCGTGCCGCGCGCTACAGTGGACTGGTCCTGAGAATGGGCCCGCCATTCTCCGATGCGTTCCACACGAGCGACAGCGGACGCAAAGGGCACGAATCCATCATGCTGTCGACGAACCGATGGGTCAGCGCCGCGGGCGCGTCGGGCGGAATGGTGGTCATGATGGACCATCCGCGTAACGTTCGACACCCCGTACACTGGTTCACCCGCAGGAACCTCCTCGGTGCGGGACTGCTCATGGACGATGACCTGACCCTTCGCGAGTCGGAGGTACTGCATCTACGCTACGGATTCCTGATACTTGACGACGTACTCGATCACAACGAGCTTGAAAGGCACTACCATGCCTATTTGAAGGAGACGGACGGACGTGTTACGGAACTACACCCGTGAGTCTGTTTTTTCCTGAATTGCCTGTCATTCATGCTTGACTTACAGCCGCAAACGGCCGATTTTCGAATCCGCGACGGTAAATCCTGGCAACGCGATGTTGCCATTCCTCGCAGAAAACAGTAACTTTGAAATAGACGTGTTGGAGTCGTTTTCCGGAGCCAGCTGATCCGCCCGGACGGGGATTCACGACGGCGAAACACGCTGTGCCTTCCCGATATTGGAGCAACATGAACAGAGATAAATTGACTGACGAAGTGGCATCCAGGACCCGGATGTCCAAACGCAGGGTGTCCTCCATTCTGAATGAATTCCTCTCGGAGATCACCGAAGCATTGTCGCGGGACGAACGGGTGGAACTACGCCAGTTCGGTTCTTTCGAAGTGAAAGTCAGGAGAGCGCGCATAGCCCGCGATCTGCATTCCAATGTGGAAATGCCCTTGCGCGACCGTCCCATGCCCCAGTTCATACCCTTCGATACGCTCAAAAAGACTGTCTCGGAACAACCGGTGAGCCCCGAAGAGCCCACGAAGGAAGTTGCCGTGCGCGCGAAAGTAAATGTGGAAGAACTACCCGGAGGTAATTCCATAGATATTACTTCAATGCTATCCAGGGCGGAAACCCTCGCGAACAAAGGCCGGTATGAACAGGCGATTCAGCAGTACAGACGGATACTTGAATTGAATTCCGTTCACACCACCGCGATAGGTTGCCTGGGGAAAATGTTCTTTGAACTGGGATCCCATGAAACCGCGTTGCAGCACTATGAACGCGCACTTCGGAACGATCCCAGTCATTTAGACACCCTGGTCAACCGTGCGGTGCTTCTCGTCGAGATGGGACAGTACGAGGAAGCCAGGACGGATTTGCTTCGCGCCTTGGAATACGAACCGTTTTCGTACCCGGTCTGTTACCAGCTCGGCGTCCTTTACATCACCATTGGATCTTACGAAGCAGCAATCAGGATGCTCACTCGCGCGCTGGACACAGGCCAGTCAAAACACGAGGTATACCTACAGCTCGGCAAGGCGTACTGTCACATCGATAGACATGACGAAGCAATCGAAAACTTCGAGACCCTGCTGCGCCTGGAACCGAACAGTGAGCAGGCATACCGGTATCTCGGCCTGATCTACGACAAAATCAAAAAAATCGACCAGGCTCTGGAAATGTACCGCAAATCCAATGAATTGAGCCTGGCATAGCCTGCGAGACGGGTTCCTTGCCACATCTCCGACTAAATTGTGAAGATATGATATCTTGGAGATGTATACGGGTTTAGCAGTCAGGGTCAGGTAGACAGGACCAGGAGGATCTGTATCCGGATGAACGCCACTAACCGAGTCCAATCGGTAAAGGAACAGAAACGAACTCCCGCCGGCGTCAGCGAAGAGCGGCGTGAGGAAGAACGCGGATTGATGGAAAGGGCCAAGGCGGGAGATGGCTCGGCCTTCGACGAAATGACGAGGCGATACAGCGAAAGAGCCTATTCCGTTGCATACCAGATGCTGGCAAGCCACGATGATGCCCGCGACCTGGTACAGGACGCGTTCCTCGAAGTGTTTCGCACGCTGGAACGGTTCAACACGCAGTACCGGTTTTCGACCTGGCTTTATCGCATTCTGATCAACAAGTGCATCAACTATCGTAAGCGGGAATCCCGACGCCGGATGTTTTACTTTTCAGATTACGGCACGAGAAACGGCGGCGCCGGTCGCCAGCTTTTACTTTCGAACCTGGCTTCTCCCGAGAAAACCCCGCATGAAATACTTGAAAACGATGAACTGAAGCGGTCGATCATGGCCGCACTCGATACGTTGTCTGAGAGGCACAGGACAGTCGTGGTCCTGTTTGACCTGGAGGGTCTCTCGCACAGGCAAATCGCGGAAATCCTCCAATGTCCTGAAGGTACCGTGATGTCCCGGCTTCATCATGGACGGCTCAAGTTGAAGCGCGTGCTGTCCAAGCGACTGGCCGGATACCTGGATCGGTAGGAACAGGTCATGAACTGCACCCATGTTCAAAAAAGGCTGACCCGCTATCTTGAACGCATGTGCGACAGCGACGAGGTCACCAGCATCGCACGACACATCGAAACCTGCCCGGACTGTGCCGGTGAGTTGCGCGGGTTGCAGTCCGTTCGTGGCATGCTGCGCAGTTGCCGTCAGGATAAACCTGCAGTGGTAACCATGGCAGAAGTCCAGACGGCGATCTTCGAGCACACGACACACGCCCATCTGGTGCCGGGTCTGAAACAAAATGCCACGCTACGATGGCATCATCCACGGCAATATATCGTCGCCGTTGCAGCGACGCTGTTGTTGATGATCGGTGGTCTGATCTGGCATTCGACGAGGCCGGTCGAGGCGCCGACCGTCCAGCGTACGCAGTCGAACGACGATATGTTCTTTATCCTGCAGGAACACGCCCTGATCGCGGATCAAAGCGTTTTCACCAACGGTACCCTGGGATCCGTCATGGTCAACTACAAGGAATAGGCGATTCAAGATGTGGTATCGACCTGTATTCCTATGTTTCATTGCGGCGGCCTTTCTCTCGAGCCCTTCCCCTGTCCTTGGCGTTGATCCGGATATTACCTACCAGAAAATCATGGAAGCGCCGGCCAGGGTGAGCTACCGCGCCACCATGACGAAACAACGGTTCAACGCCGAAGGGGACACCACCCGCTTCGTCCAGGAGATTACCCACCAGCGTCCGGACCGCGACCGCATCGACATTCCCGATCCCGATGGAAATATCCGCGAGGTCATCATCCGCGTCGAAGACGATATATACCGGCGGAAGGCTACGGGGAATTCCCTCTTCTATTCACACCGCCACCAGTCGAACACCAATGTACTAGACATGAGCCTGGAGTTCAGCAGTCTGGATCTGCTTCAAACCAACTACGATCTCGATATCACCGGTTCCGATCTGCTCCTGGACCGTCCGGTGGCCGTCCTGGCTTTCAAGCCCCGCCATCCCGGAAGAATGACCATGACGGCATGGATCGACGAGGAGACGGGTCTCGTGCTGCGAACGGAAGAACGCAATGAAGCAGGTATGCTGGTCGAAGAACTCTTCCTGACGGAATTCGAGACGGATCCACACATCACGTCGGACACCTTCGCGACGAACGAATGGACGGGCAAGTCCGTTGAAATCAACCAGGTGATCGCCTGCGGTTCCATCAGCGAAGTGCAGCGCGAGGCGGATTTCAGGTTGAACGCGCCGGTGTACATTCCTCCTGGATTCATCCTCCAGCATCGACGCGTCATTCAGCACCACGGCCAACCGGTCGTACATTTCATGTACAGCGACGGTCTCTCCCGGATGTCTCTCTTCCAGAGGGTCGCTTCTTCCGAAGAGGCTGACCGGTCTCCCAAAGGTACCCCCGATCTGCTCGGAGACGTGCGTGTCTGGGACCGCGGTCCCTACTCCATTCTACGCCGGTATTACGACGGCAAGCTCTTCACGGTGATCGGTGACGTGGCCGTAAGTGAATCTGTCGAGCTGCTCACGTCGCTTTGCACGGTTAAACCGTCGGTCGCCGCATCCCCCTCTCCCACGGGATATTCCTCGTGGATCGGGGCGGGCGCCGGAGTCCTTGCGGTCGGCCTGTGGATATTCTGGCGCCGACGCATTTGACGCACGCGCGTCCTCTTCCTTCCGTCTGTTCATTTAAACGGCAACCTTCCCACATGAAAGCGGTCTAACAGATAAACCGATCTGTTGCGCGGGAAATCGGCTGTCTAGTCGTCTAATAGGTAAAGCGTAGATAAGTTCGCCTTCTTAGAAAAGGAGACCAGCGCATGATCTATCTGAACACCTTCTCCAGGTCAGTCCTGGCAATGATCTTCATGTCGACTGCGACGGGGCCGGCAATCGGACAGTCCACCGGTTCGGCGGAAAACGCCGCCAGGATGCTCACGATGGACCGATGTATTCAAATCGCTCTGGAGAACAACCCCCAGATCGAGATCGCCAAGAAAAACGTGGAGGTTCGGCAGGCCGCGGTCTATGGTTCGTACTCCGGCGTCATGCCCCGGGTAAACGCCACGATCGTGAACGCCAACCGGACCACCTCGGGTGATACCCCCATCATTCTCGAAGGTGTCGTGATCCGCGAAGCGCCGGGCAGTACCCGAACGAATTTCGGTAAAAACATCAGCCTGAACATGCAGTTGTACAACGGCGGCCAGAACTGGAACACGATCCGCATGAACAAGCAGCTCGTGAATGAACAGGAACTCGGCACGGCCGATACGGAAAACCAGGTCGTATTGGGTGTCAAGACCCGGTACTACAACCTGCTCAAGGCCATGAGGCTTAAAGAAGTAACGGAAGAAGATGTCCGCCTCAACGAGGAACAGCTGCGCCGGTCGCAGAGCATGTACGAAATCGGCTCCGTGGCCCGGGTGGACGTGCTGCAGGTCCGGGCGCAACTGGGCGGCGCGCGCATAACCCTGCACAACCAGGAGAAGGCCGTACAGCAGGCCAGGGCCGACCTGAATGACATCATGGGTATCGGACCGTACGAAGTGTTTGATGTCGTCGACCCCCTTGAAGGAGGCCCGCTCACCGCGGTCGCGCCCATGGATTTGGATGACGCCCTTCGAAGGGCCGATCTCGCCAATCCGGCAATTCAGCGGGACCAGGGCGGCATACAATCAGCCATACTCCAGACGAAGATCGCCCGGGGAGGACTGTGGCCAGTGGTAAGCGGCAACGTCAGTTACAATAGGTCCGGAGTCCGATTCCAGGACGTGTACGGCACCTATGACAAGAACTGGCGCCTGTCTTTTAATCTGAACCTAAGCCTGCCCATTTTGAACGGTACGCAGACCTATGCCAATATCTCCCAGGCTCGGGCCCAGCAGTATATCGCGGAGGAAACGCTTCGCCAGACCCGGCGCGCCACTTCGCTGGCTATCAGGCGGGCCCTGCTTGACCTGGGCACGGCCAGGGAAGTCATCGCACTGAGCAACGACAATATCGTCGCGTCGGAGGAGAGTCTTCGACTGGCCGAAGAACGCTACCGGGTGGGTTCGGGAACCCTGCTGGATGTCTTTACCGCGCAGGGAGCCCTGACCGGGGCGAAAGAAGGGTTGGCCCGAGCGCAATACGATTATCTGATCGCCCAGGCTACGCTCGAAAGTGCACTTGGAAACGGGAATCCGGCGAATCAGTAATCCTGAATGGCAGAAGGGCTATTCGTACGCCTGCTTGAACAGCCCGCGGATATCTTCGTGGGTGGTCTTTCGGGGATTTACGGGGAGGTTGCCGCTTTTCATGGCGTCGTCCGTCATGACCCGGAACCCTTTGCGGCGGACCCCGAGTACTTTCAGGTTTTCGGGGATACTCAGATCCTTCGAAAGGTCTTTTACCGCGTCGATAGCCCGGGAGGCCATCTCAAGGGTACCAGCTCCGTCTTCCCGTGTGCCCATTGCCCGGGCGATCCGGGCATATCGATCCGGACAGGCGGGCAGGTTGAATGCCATGACGTGGGGCAACAGCACCGCGTTGGCCACGCCGTGGGGCACGTCGAAGTGGGCGCCCAGCGGATGGGCCATGGCATGCACCGTACCGAGTCGAGTAAATCCGAAGGACCGGCCGGCCAGCGTGGCGGCAACAAGCATGTTCCCCGTCGCTTCGACATTTTGATCGCTGACGGCTGCCTGTCGCAGGTTGTCCCAGATCAATTCCACGGCCTGTATCGCCAGGGCGCGGGTAACGGTATTTCCGGCCAGGCAGACGTAGGCTTCGATGGCATGGGTAAGCGCGTCCATCCCCGTGGCGCCGGCCACGGGCAAAGGCAGACGGACGGACAAATCGGGATCGAGCACGGCCGTATCGGGAAAGAGATGCACCCCACCGATCGTCGCCTTGAACCGCCTCCTGGTATCCGTAATCACGGCAAAGGGCGTTGCCTCGCTTCCGGTACCGTAGGTGGTGGGGATACAAAGCAGGTACGGCGGAGGGTTCGGAAATTGATCCATACCCTCATAGGATAGAATATCGCCCTCGTTCTGAACCAGCACGCCCGCGCCCTTGGCCACGTCCATCGAACTGCCGCCTCCCAGCGCCACGATACCGTCGCAGCCTGCTTCACCGTACCGCTCAGCGCAACGGTTGACCGTCTCCGCGCTGGGATTGGCTTCGGTCTCATCAAAAACAACCTGGGGTATTTTCGCCCTGTCCAGGATACCCGTCAGCACCTCGAGCAGACCGGCTTCCCGGATCCCCGGATCGGTAACAACGAGGGGGGCGCGTATACTGGATCGCTCAAGGAGAACCGGGACGCAACCGACGGCGCCCGGACCGAAAACCAGTCTTGTCGGGGCGCTGAATTCGTGAATGGTCTGAGGATTCATGGGGATATTCGGAATGAATTCGCGGGTTCACAGGTTTTAATTGCTTGAAATGAGTATAAGAAAGTTATACAAAGGGTTGTCAACTGTTTTTGCCCGGTTCGAGGCATAGGCCGGGCCAGCCACCGGAACCCCTGCATGTCCCTGGATTTCCACGCGGATTCCCTCACCTGGATTCTCATCGTCTTTATCATTGCCGGTATCCTGATTTATGGATTCTCCCGGCGGCTTTTCACCCAGGTTTCCCCGGCCGCAGCCTGGGGACTCATCACCCTGCGGATAGCGGCGGCCGGCTTGCTCCTGGCGATCCTGAGCGAACCCGTGTCGCGACTGATGCTGGAACGATCCGAATCCCCCGGCCTGGCGTTACTCGTCGACGCCTCGGCGAGCATGGGGCTTTCGGACCGTCTCGGCAAGCGGAACGAAGTCCTGTCCGGCGTGTTGACCAGCGAAGAGTTGAGCACCATTAAAACCAGGCACCAGGTCCGCAGCTACCGTTTCGCGGAAGACCTGGCGCCCTTGCTCGATGGCGAAGGCGACTCCCTGTCGACCGACGGTACGGGCACAGATCTCGGAGCCGCGCTGTCCTTTCTGGAAGACGGTTCCCGGTCGGACCGTTTCGCCGCCGCCATCCTGGTTTCAGATGGTAACTTCACGGTCGGACGCGACCCTCTGCGGGTCGCCGCAGAACTCGATATACCCCTCTACACGGTGGGAATCGGCGACACGCTGGGCATCCGGGATCTCAGCCTTCCCCGCATTACGGCCAATGACGTAGTGTACTCGGGGAGCAACGTGCCCGTCGAAGTCGTCGTGCGCGGACGGGGATTCAGCAGGGTGCGCGTACCCGTAACGCTTCGGGAAGACGGCCGCATACTGCAAAGCGCCGAAGTCACGCTGGATGGGCAAGACGGGGAACAGACCGTGGTTTTTCACGTCGTTCCCGAGACGGACGGGGTGCATAGCTACCAGGTGGAAGTACCCGAACTGGATGGCGAGATCACCCCGCGAAACAACCGGCGCACCCTTACAATCAAGGTATTGAAATCCAGGTTGCGCATACTGTATGTCGAGGGATCGCCCCGTACTGACCTTGGATTCCTCAGGCGGGCGCTGCAAAAGGACGCCAATCTCGAGGTGACAAGCCTTATTTTCCGGCCCGACGGCATAACCTTTCCGGATCCGATGCCCTCTTCACGAATGGAGTGGTTTTCTTACGACCTGGTTATTCTGGGCAGTATCGCCCATGACCGCCTTCAGCCATGGGCGCCTTTCATCGTGTCCTTTGTCGAGGAAAAGGGCGGAGGGCTGATCGCGCTCGGCGGCCCGCACAGCTTTGAAATGGGCGGCTACGCCGGTACACCGGTCGGCAATCTGATGCCCTTTCAAATCCCCGCGACGGCGAGGGGAATGACCGGGGGACCCTTCGTCCCGGCCATGACGCCCGACGGCAGCACCCATCCGATTACCAGGTTGGATGACGATCCCGTGGAATCGGAACGGTTATGGATCGAACTGCCTCCCCTGCCCGGGATGAACCAGGTCGGACCCGCGAAACCCGGCGCCACGGTGCTTGCCACGAATCCGACGTGGCGAACCGGAGAGGAGGACACGCCAGTCATCGCCGTGCATCGCTACGGCCAGGGCAAGGTGCTCGCCATCGCCGCCCAGGGCCTTTGGCAGTGGGACCTGATGATGTGGGGAAGCGGCGGCACCAACGCGGCATACGAACGACTGTGGAACAACGCCGTAAGGTGGATGACCGTGCGGGAAGGCAGCCGCAGGATACGTGTCGCGTCAGACAAGCTACAGTACCGCGGTGGTGAAACGGTTCGTTTCGACGGGCAGATCTACGATGAGAACTACCGACCGGTCGATCATGCCGACCTTTCCGTCACGGTGCGATCGGAACCGGACGGCGAGATCGCGCTTAAACTGGACCTCACCTCGACGGGCCAGGGATTCGGCCGTTACGCGGGGCGGCTCCAGTTTATCGCCACGGGAGAATACAGGTTCGACGCTACCGCCGAACTGAACGGCGTGCCGCTCGGATCGGACAGCGGCGGGTTCGTCGTGGGCGAGGCCGGCGGCGAATTCGAACGAACGCGGATGAACCGGAAACTCCTGGCCCAATTGGCCGACATGACGGGTGGTCGGTTCTATCTCACTTCGGAAATCGGAAGCATGGCCGATGATCTGTCCTTTGACGAGATCATCGTCCAGGAGACGCGCACCTATTCGTGGTGGAACCATCCTGCCACGCTGATGCTGTTAATCGGCCTTCTTGCCGCGGAATGGCTGATCCGTCGGTATTTGGGTATGGTCTGATCCATTCGCAATCCGCCATGCACGGGGTCAATCGGGGCGGCCCCGGCGAACCGGCCAGGCGCCACCGCAAGTTTTAGTTGACGCGACCGGTCATTCGTCTTAGACTGAATTACATCCGTTAGGGGCGGCTCTTGGTGAGCCTGAGAATCACGACCCTTAGAACCTGACCTGGGTTATGCCAGCGTAGGGAAACGGCTGAACGGAGCCGTTTCGATATGAAACGGCTTTTTTATTGCCGGTGACGAAGTGGCGGGGATCCGTGGTGCAGCAATCGGACATAGTGGTCATCGGCGGCGGAATTATCGGTCTGGCCGTAGCGCGCCGGCTTTGTCTTTCCGGTTGCGGGGTAACGGTGCTGGAGCAGTCCCGAACCGGCCGGGGAGCCTCCTGGGCCGCCGCGGGCATGCTGGCTCCCCACTGCGAATTCGATGAACCCAATCCATACTTCGACCTGTGCCGGGCCGGATTGAAATGCTACGCCGGTTTCATCGAAGCGCTCGTGGAAGAAACCGGCTGCTCCATCGACTACAATACGACCGGGATGATCTACCCGGCGCTGAGCAACGGAGAACAGTCGCGGCTGGAGGACCGGTACGACCGGCACCACCGGAGCGGCATACCCGTTGAAAGACTGACCGTACGTGAGGCCAGGCGCCTGGAACCGAATCTTACGAACAGGGTCCACATGGCATTGCGCTACCCGGCCGATCACCAGGTGGAAAACCGGGATGTCGTATCGGCGCTGGCGAGGTCGGTTCGGCTTCACGGGGGCGTGATCCGCGAAGGCGTAACGGCTCGGAAAATCGTCATGGATGGAGATCGTGTAGCCGGTATAGAAACTACAGACGGAATCTGGAATACTTCGAAGCTGGTGAACGCCATGGGCTGTCGGGCGCGCTACCTCGAAGGCGTTGCGCCTGTGCATCGCGTTCCGGTCCGCCCGGTGCGCGGACAGATTCTCGCACTGCGCGCGGGCGCCGATCCGCCTTTTCGTCATACGATCTATACCGGTGGCGCATACCTGGTTCCCCGGGCGGACGGACGGCTTGTCGTTGGCGCCACCGTAGAGGAAGCCGGTTTCCGCGACGAGGTCACCGTGGGCGGAGTCATGCAGTTGTTGCGGGGAGTGCTGGACCTTGCGCCGGGATTGAAAACCTACCCGCTGGAGTCCACCTGGTCGGGACTGCGGCCGGTGGCGAAAGACGGTTGGCCCGTGCTCGGCGCCACGGGAACACCAGGTCTCTACGCGGCTTCGGGGCATGGCCGGAACGGCATTCTGCTGGCGCCGCTGACCGCGGATTTGATTTCGGAAGCGATCCTGAACGACCGGGTTCCCCCGATCATGAAGCCCTTTCTGCCATCACGTTTCTATCCTTAGAGAACTGGAGACCCAAAGGATGACCGTGAAGATCAACGGCACCACGCGGGAACTGTCCCGCGGCATGAGTATAGCCGATCTGCTGAATGAACTGGACTTAACCGTCGAAGGGACCGCCGTGGCTCTGAACGGCGAGGTCATTCCCAGGCAGGAGCACGGCAGGACGACACTACGCGAGGATGACAAGGTCGAGGTGATCCGGGCGGTGGCGGGCGGATAGCGACAGGAACGATCGAGACCGAACCCGTGCGGCGACGATGCATGACGTTTAATGATATTCAACCGGCCCCTGTTGGGTCAGGCAAAGGAGCGGATGATCATGAGCGCCCTGAAAATAGGCGATATGGAACTGGATTCCCGGTTGATACTGGGTACGGGAAAGTATGCTGATTTCGAATTGATGCGCGATTCTTTCGAGGCGAGCGGCACGGGGATGGTCACGGTGGCCATCCGCCGTGTCAATCTGGACGATCCTTCCGGGCAGTCGCTGCTCGACTTCATAGACCGCGACCGGTACGAACTCCTGCCCAACACGGCCGGATGCTATACGGCCAGGGACGCCGTACTGACCTGCGAACTGGCTCGGGAAGCGATGGGTACCGATACGGTAAAACTCGAAGTTATCGGGGATGAAAAGACGCTGTTTCCAGATAATGAAGCCACGCTGGAAGCCGCGCGCCTGCTGGTCGACCGGGGATTCAACGTCATGCCCTATACCATCGATGATCCCATTATATGCAAGAAACTCGAGGAAGCCGGATGCGTCGCGGTCATGCCCCTTGCCGCGCCTATCGGTTCCGGACTGGGCATTCGGAACCCGCATAACATCGCAATCATCGTCGAAAACAGCCAGGTGCCGGTCATCGTCGACGCGGGTGTGGGGACCGCTTCCGACGCATCCGTCGCCATGGAACTCGGCTGCGACGGCATACTGATGAACACCGGTGTCGCCGGCGCCCGGGATCCAGTGAAAATGGCCCTCGCGATGCGCAAGGCGGTGGAGGCCGGACGTCTCGCCTACGAAGCGGGCCGGATTCCCATGAAAGCCTACGCGTCCGCTTCCAGTCCATTGAGCGGTGTGATCCACTCGACCGCGAACTAGGCTTCCATGGTAGACTTCAGGTTCTACCTGATCAGCGATCGATCCTCGTGCGGCGGACGTTCCCTGGCCTCGGCGCTGAACCAGGCTTGCCGTGCGGGTGTCCGGGCGATCCAGATCAGGGAAAAAGACCTGGATACGCCCGGTTTGTCCAAACTGACCCGGAATGTGCAACGGGAACTCGCTGAATACCGGCCCCTTTTGATGGTCAATGGCAACCTGGAGGTCGCCCTGTCGTGCGGGGCCCAGGGCGTTCATCTGCCTGAACGGAGCGTTCCGGTCCGCTCGGCCCGGGCGGTGCGCGACCGCATGCCAGCAGGTACGCTGATCGCTCGCTCGACCCACAGCACGAATGGGGCGCGGGAGGCGGAAGCCGAGGGGGTCGACTTCATCACCTTCGGCCCGGTTTACGATACGCCATCCAAGGCGGCATATGGTCCCCCCAAAGGGTTGGAGGCTCTATCGGAAACGGTCGGGGCGGTGACGATCCCCGTGCTGGCCCTGGGCGGAGTGACCCCCGGGCGTGCGGAGGAATGCCTTGAAGCGGGCGCCCACGGCGTCGCCGCGATCTCGGCCGTGCTGTCCCAACCCGATATACCCATGGCCGTACAGGCATTCGAAAAGGCCCTGGGCGGATTGTAACAACCGGTAGCCAGTAGGGCTCAAAATAGTTGTTGATAATTCCAGTAAACTTACCGAAGTTAACGGCGTAAACAACAGACAATTCGTATATTTCCAAATCCTACTGATTGCTTTAAGCCTAAGTGAGGTATCGTATGCGGCGTTTCCTGACAGGAATGATTCAGTCACTCGTTGTCACGGGCTTGCTTGCCGGATTGATCGGGACGGCATGCAGCGGAACACCCGCCGAGGACGAGGTCGTGAGCATCGGCACGGAGATCGGACAGACGGCGCCGAATTTCGAAGTGTATTCCATGGAAGGCAAGAAGGTAACGCTGGCGGACTACAAGGGCTTGCCGCTGTTCGTGAACTTCTGGGGTTGGTGGTGTCCGCCCTGTATCAAGGAAGCGGAACTCCTCATGGACATTGCGAACAGGTACGAGGGGAGGATCGCCTTCCTATTCGTTGGAGTAAATACCTTTTACAGGGACGAGGAACCACTCGATCCCAAGGAATTCGCAGAGGGATTCGGTCCCGGTCTGGACCGCTTCAAGACGGGCCTCCAGAAGGCCAGGCTGGTACGTCCCGCGGACGAATCCGAAAAAAACGATCCCGATAAAATGGCCGATATCGCGGCGCGGAACGAAAAAGTCATCGAGTACTATATGACCAGTGAGACCTCCCTTTTTGACTTCCGCGGCTACTGGGAACGCCAGTTCCGGGCCAAAACCAACGAACGCTACGGGGTTCCCGTAACCTACCTGATCGACGGCGAGGGACGCATCGCACTGGATGTCCATCCCAACGAGCAGCACTGGGACAAGAACGATGACATACTGGAAGACCTGATCGCGGGCAAGAACCTGTCCCACTACTCGGAACGCTTCCCTATTCCGCCTAAACACCAGCGGGAGGAGGCGTCAGGTAACTGACGGCCAGGCCTCGAAATGCGCTTCCTCCCGGTGGAAGCGCATTTCGAGGTGCACTTATTCCAGTGAGCCGGATCGGCCGGCTGGTGGCTGGCGGGCCATGACGCCCGTCGACTGAACATCATGGAACGTTTCTATCTATTCCGCCCGCTTTCAAAACGTCTGATGCTGACCTGTTTCGCCGTGATGGTCACCCAATCCGGCGCCTTCAGCCAGACTCCCCCTACGCAGCGATGCGGCACGCTAAACACCCCTCCATTCGCCAGCCAGCCGTCGGACGGGCTCACCGCCCGGCCCTACCGGTTTGAACAGGCGCCCTCGGGCCGACCTACCCTACCGGGCGAGAGGGATCGCACGAACGAACTGGGCCACACCTATACGGCCGTCCCCGAGCATTTCATCAGTCCCGACGGACATTTCAAGATCTGGTACGTCACCACGACGGAAGACCGGCCGGGCGCCGGCTGGCCCGAACTGGACGATGAGAACAACAACGCAGTACCCGACTATGTCGAGTACTGCGCAACTTTTCTCGACGAATCCCGCCGCGTGATCGTCGAAGAATTGGGTTACCGGCCGCCGCCCGTGGACTACCTGTTTCATGATCGATACGAGGAAATGGACTCGGACGACGGCGGGGACGGTCTGTACGATGTTTACATTTCCGATCTTTCGAGTCATTTCAGTGGATATGCCCGGCCGGAAGCGGTGACGAACAGCGATGCATTGCCTTCTTACATCGTCATCGAAAACGATTTCGTCGAGTCCAGAAGGACGCTGTCGAAGGCATTGAACCTGTTGCGCATCACGGCCGCGCACGAGTATTTCCACGCCGTCCAGTTTGGCTACGACGCCGGGGCAGCGTCATTCTGGTTGGAGCAGAGCGCCGTATGGATCGAAGAGCAGGTCTATGACGAGGTCAATGACTACCTGACCTACTTTCCCTCGTTCAGCAGCTTCTTGTCAGAACCCTGGGTCGCGCTGGACGCCGCGGACAGGGAGCACGAATACGCCGGGGTCCTTTGGCCCCTGTTCCTGGAGAAACGGCACGACAGGGACCTGATCCGAACCATCTGGGAGCGGGTGGAAACGAACCGGGCACTGGAAGCCATCGACCAGGGCCTTCGCAGCGTGGGCAGTAATTTGAAGTCCGCCTTCCAGGATTTCACCACCTGGAACGTCTTTACCGACACGCGCGCCAACGAGGACCGGTTCTACGAGGAAGGAGCCCTGTATCCCCGGGTCGAGTTGAGCGGTCTGCATGAGCCCGATCCAGCGGGTGGCACATCCGTGCCGCAGTTCGACGGTCCGGATATCCCCGCCGCCCGGTTTCCGGCCCACCTCGCCGCAAACTACATACGCTTCGTACCGGATTCCACCCTGCACGGAGGACTCCGCATCGATTTCACAGGCATTTCCGGTGAGTGGGGCGTTTCCGTGGCGGGCAGCGGAACCGGCGACGCGGACACGGTCCTGACGATACCCTCGACCAGGGGAAGCGTGACCATCGAAGTGCCGAACTGGACGCGATACGAGACCGTAATGCTCGTGGTGGCGTCCCTCGAACGTACCGGAGCAGGATTTGAGTACGGGTATGCGGCAACCTTCGATCCCGGCCTCACGGGCACAGGCCGCCCGGTCGCCGCGTCCCTGTCCACATTTCCAAATCCCTTCTACCTGCGCAACGGCTCTTCCGCCACGGTACGATACGAAGTCAGCCTATCCGGCGAAGTGGTGCTCGCCCTGTACAATCTGCTGGGCCAAAGGATCCGCACCCTGGTGGACGGCGCCCATTCGAAGGGTACGTTTACCACCACGTGGGACGGAAACGACGATAATGGAAGAAGGGTAGCCAGCGGGGTCTATTTCTGCCGAATGACGACGGAGGGATCGACAGGCAGGGCCGAGGTGACCCGGAAACTGCTATTCCTGAAATAACAGTTCGGGACATTCCCGGAAGATCTTCTCGCAGGTGTATTCCGGACCTTCCCCGTCGGACACGGAAATCCACTTGATACCGGCTACCTTTCGGAACCAGGTCAACTGCCGCTTGGCGTACTGTCTCGACTGCTGCTGTATGATAGAAACGGCGTCGCCAGGGTCCAGCTCGCCGTGGATGCAGCGAAGCATTTCCGCGTATCCGAATGTCGACATCGCGTGGGCCTCTTCCCCGTAACCCCGCTCCAGCAGGCGCCGAACCTCCTCCTCGAAGCCCGATTCGATCATCTGGACCACCCTGCGGTTGATCCTGGCATACAGGGCGGCGCGTTCCCTCCGCAGCCCGATCAGGCGCATCGAAAGGGGACGCGTGGTCCCGGGTCTGTCAAACCAGGCCGTGAGGGTAGTACCCGTCGCGTCGTGGATTTCGAGTGCCCTTTCGATCCGCTGGCGATCATTTACGTGTATACGCGCGGCAGAAGAAGGATCGACCTGGCCGAGCCGCCGATGGAGCGCCGCGGTGGTTTGTTCCCCGTACCCGGTCTCCAGCCGTTTCCGCAACTCCGGCGGGACTTCCGGTGCTTCGAAGAGTCCCTCGGTCAGCGTCTTAATGTACAGGCCGGCGCCGCCGACCACGAGGGCGGGCACCTTTCGAACGGCGAGGTCATGGATCACTTCCCGAGCCCGTCGACCGTATTCGCCTGCGCTGAATCGCGCATCCGGATCGACAATATCGATCAAGTGGTGCCGCGACCTGGCCTGCGCTGCAGGTGTGGGCTTGGCCGTGCCGATGTCCATGTACCGGTACACCTGGCGTGAATCCGCCGAGATGATTTCGGCGCCGATTCGCCGGGCCAGTTCCGTACCCGTGGCGGTCTTTCCGACACCGGTCGGCCCCAGGAGAACAGGTATGGAATGGGTATCGGACGAATCGGGTTTCATGGAACGGGCGATCGTGGTTCGTTCCGTGCGAGCTCTGCGGACCCGGCGGACCGGGCGGACCGGGCGGACCGGGCGGACCGAGCGGACCGAGCAGTCCGCCAGTCTCGAATCGCTCGGGCGACGGTAACGACCGGCGCGGTCCATATTCGATCGCTGTGTTCCCGGAGATAGTCGCACAGGCCACTGAAATCGGACTCCGTCACGGAAAGATGCCCTTCCGAGATGCCATGGAAGGTCAACACGGCCCACCGCCTCTGACTCGCGGCTTCCTCGACCAGGCCGATCATCTCCGACAGGGCATGACGCTCCACGGGGAAGGAATAAAGGTGATGAAGATCGGTGGTCAAGGGGTGATTGGCGTAGTCTCCCTTGCCCCGGCCGGCGACATGGTGACGGGCGACGACCGGCACGTAACTCTGGCGGCCTGGTCCCTCTCCCACATGGGCGTGGTAGCAGGGATAACAGAACGTAAAATCGACCTGGCCAGGAATAGCTTCGGATATCCGGCGCTTGCCTTCGCCGATTTCCCATTCCATGTCGTCGAGGGTCATCGTCTCCAGGCAGTCGACGCGGGTCTCCTTGAAAGCGCAGGAGCAGGGATGACTGACGGTATGGTTGCCAACCTCGTGGCCGGCTTCCGCCACGGCTACCCATGGCGCCAGTCGTCCGCGCCAGTCCGGGCCGCGTGGATTGACATAGAACGTGCCCCGAATACCGCTTTCGGCCAGCATCGGTATGGCCCGGTCCAACTGTGAATGCATCCCGTCATCAAAGGTCAGGGACACGGCGCCTTCGTATCCATTCTGCCAGGGATCGGGGTGCTCGCCCGGCATGGGAACCCTCCCTTTCATTCACCTTGATTGTGTGCAGATCTCTCCGTATAATATACCATAGTCGGTGTCCGGCACACTGTCAATTTCCCATTATCCGCCATCCCTGTACACTTTCCAAAGAGAGCTCCGCGCGATGACCTACGGCGACCGTGAGCAATTGCTGAGGGACGACGCATACCTGATCCATCCACTGCAGCACTGCAGCGATCATGCAGAACCCATGATCTGCGTCCGCGCCGAAGGGTCCACGGTTGTCGATATCGAAGGCAACCGCTACATCGACGGACTCTCGAGCCTCTGGAACGTAAACGTCGGCCACGGACGGCCCGAACTGGCCGCGGCGGCCGCGGACCAGATTGTTCAACTGGGATACTTCTCCTGCTACGCCGGGGCGACGAATATCCCTGCCGTGCGCCTCGCGAAACGCCTGAAGGAACTGGCGCCAGGGTCGTTGAACCATACCTTCTTCACCTCCGGCGGCGCCGTTTCCAACGACAGCGCGATCAAGACGGCCCGGTATTTCTGGCAGCGCGCCGACCGGCCTGGAAAAACCATGATCATATCCAGAAGACACGCCTACCACGGCGTGACCATAGGCGCCATGAACGCCACCGGCCTGGAAGCTTACTGGGCGGACTTCGCATCCAGCCTGCCCGGGTATGTCCATATCGACGCGCCTTATCCGTACCACTACAAGCCGGTTGAACCCGGCGTGGGATGCGGCGAGGCGAGCGCCCGCGCGCTCGAGGAAGCGATATTGCGGGAAGGCCCCGACAACGTGGCCGCCTTTATCGGCGAACCAGTGCAGGGCGCGGCGGGGGTTATCGTACCGCCCGATGATTACTGGCCCAGGATCCGGGAAATCTGTACGAAATACGATGTGCTCCTGATCGCCGACGAAGTCATCACCGGGTTCGGCCGCATCGGTCACTGGTTCGGTCTATCCCACTGGAACGTCGAACCGGATATCATCACGTTCGCCAAGGGCGTGACCAGCGGTTATGTGCCCCTCGGGGGCATCATCGTCTCGGACGAGATACACGACTGCATCGAACACGCGCCCGAGGACCGTAAATGGAACCATTCCTTTACGTACTCGGGGCACCCGACTTGCTGTGCCGTAGGGCTGGCGAATATCGATCTCATCGAGCATGAAGGCCTCATAGAACGAAGCAGGGAAATGGGCGGACGGCTCATGGGCGGCCTGCGGTCGCTGCAGTCGTTACCTCACGTGGGCGACATCCGCGGCGTCGGCCTGATGGCGGCCGTGGAAGTTGTGGAAGACCCTGCATCCCAGAAACCCTACGATCCCTCGTTGAAAATGGGCGGACGCATCGTGAAGAAGATGCTGGAAAACGGCGTCTATACGCGCTGCCGGGGAGACAGTGTGAATTTCGCTCCCCCGCTGATCGTCACCGCCGAAGAGCTGGATAGGATGATGAACATAGCCGGAGAGGCGATCGAATCGGTTACGGCGTGACGAAAACAAAGGACCAGGAGGCGTGCCATGAAACTCCTCATCGCAATCGTCAATAAAAGGGACATCCGGCATCTTACCGATGCTTTGGTCGATAACGATTACCGGTTCACCGAGATCGGGAGTACGGGCGGATTCCTGCGGTCCGGCAACGTCACCCTGTTGATCGGGGTGGATGACGAACGCGTACCGCCTGTGCTCGATCTCATCCAGGACCACTGCCACGCCCGGGAGGAAGCGATCGAAGTCGCGCAGATCGGTACCCACCTCGACGCGCTCGGGCTGGGCGAGGCGGTAACTACCATGGTGGGTGGCGCGCAGGTGTTCATTATCCAGGCCGAACGCCTGGTAGTCGTTTGATCGTGAACGCTTGCAGTTTACCAGGATGAGAGAGATCAGAGGAGCACGGCGTTGAATATTGGTATCATCGGGCACACCGGATGCGGCGATTACGGCCATTCCCTGGACCAGGCCTTCGTGGGTGTGGAAGGGGCCGAGATCGCAGCCCTTGCCGATCCGGACGAAGAGGGAAGACTGTCGGCGCTGCAACGCACGGGTGCTCGAAAGGGATACGCCCTTTACGGGGAAATGCTGGAGAAGGAGAATCTGGACATCGTCGTCCTGGCCACCCACGAGATGAGCAACCATCTCGACATGGTGCTGGCCGCTGCCGGGCAGGGTGTCCACGTGTACGCGGAAAAACCCCTTTCGCGCACGCCCGCCGAAGTGGACGCCATGGTGGAAGCCTGCGACCGGGCCGGGGTCTTGCTCATCATGGCCCACCCCTGGAGGGGACGTCCGGAAATCCAGCGCCAGGCTATTCCGATGATACGGGAAGGCCGGATCGGAAGCCCGCGCTGTGCACGCATGTACGGTTTCGGCGGTGAAAACGGCGGAGACCAGTGGTTTATCGATCTCTACCCCCACTTCTTCGATTTCCTGTGGCAGCTTTTCGGCGAACCGTCATGGTGCCAGGCGATCATCACCCAGGACGGTCGCCCGGCCCTTCCTGCGGACCGGAAAGAAGGGCTGTTCGGCATGGGAACCTCCGCGGGAAACGGCATGTGGGCGCATTACCAGTTCGATGGTTTCAACGCGGAATTCGAATCCTTCGCGGGCGACGGCATCGATAATCCTTATCGAATCGACATCCACGGTACGGCCGGCACGCTCATCCTGCCCGGCCCCACGCAGGACGGTCCGGATATCTACTATCATCCCCATACCAACCCGAAGCCCATAGGCGATGATCGCTGGGAAGTCCTGGCCCACGAACAGGTATCGGGCTCGCAGAAATGGATCAACGCCCACCACCGCTTGGCCCGGTCCATGATGGATCTAATCGAGGGCAGGGAACCCGGGTACGAACTGTGCCACGCGAGAACGGCCCGCCGCCATATCGAGATGGCCATGGGGGCGCATCTTTCCCACATTACGGGCGCCAGGGTGGCTTTTCCCCTGGCCGAAACCGGCAATCCCTTTGACACCTGGTCCGATGAAGGGAAATCGTAGATGGACCTAGATCGTTTCCGCCACCACCTGACCGGCCCCGTCGCCTCGATAAACACGCCCTTTCTCGAGGATGGCGGTATCGACTGGGACGGGTTGCGTCGATTCGTAGATTTTACCATCGAATCCGGTGCTGGAACCGTGCTGTTCACACCGGGAGACAGTCTTTACCCGGTGCTCACCGAGGCGGAAATTGCCGAGTTGACGGCTGTTACCGCCCGCATCGTAAACAATAGAGCGTTGTTCATTGCGAGCGCCGGTTTCTGGTCCACGGCACAGACCGCGGCCTTCGCGGAGTTCGCCCGGGAATGCGGCGCGGACGCGGCCATCGTGGCGCCGCCCGACCGCGGCATGACGGTAGACAGTCTTGTGGCGTACTACGGCATGGTATCGGAGACCCTGCCGGTGTTCATCCTGAGCGCCGGGTTGGTGAGCGTCGGAGTACAGGGGGCGCTGGAAACCGTCGAGAGACTCCTGGCCGAGGTCCCCGGAGTCCTGGGATTCAAAGAAGACTACAGTCCCGATTTCGCGCGCGGCGCCTGCGCAAAAGCCCATGGTAAATGGGTGATCTTCGCCGGCGGTCAGAAACAGACCCACATGGACATGCTGCCGTACGGCTGCGACGGATACATGTCCACCTTTATCAAGTTCAAGCCCGACGTGGCCCACGCCTACTGGTCCGCCATAGAAGAACGGAAAATCGATTCCGCCGTGGATATCATCGCGCGCTACGACATGCCCTTCTTCCAGTATTCCTACAGTACCTTTCCCGCCGGTGGCGACGCCGCGCAACATGCCGTCCTGGAACTGGCCGGAATTTGCGGCCGCTGGCGCAGAAATCCGCTGCCCGACCTTTCAGACGAAGAGATGGAAAGGCTGAATGCGTTTCTAACGGAAGGCGACATGATTTAAAGGTTGCGACAGGCTGGACAGTGATCGCGATCCGGAAGATGATCGCGTCTTGGGAGAAGCAACATCCCTCGCGGCGCGTTACGCATCGGATACATCGAAGACAAGATACAAAACCCGACCATGCAAATTGGCTATACGACCTGGGGCATGCCCGCTGTACCCGTGGACCGGGCCCTGTCGTTTCTGAGCGAACAGGGATTCGACGCGGTCGAATTGACGGTCCTGCCGAACTATACGACGGCCGTGGACCGCCTCGACGCCGAAGAACGGCGGCGAATCAGGAAGCTCTTTACCAGGTATGGCCTGGCAATGCCCGCCGTCGCCGCCCACCGCTCTCTCCTCGATGAGGATCCCGGCGCCCACCGGGAAAACATGGGCGTGCTGAAACAGGCCGTCGGCCTGTGCGCGGAGTGGAACGACGGCCGCGGAATGCCGGTCCTGGATACCGTGTTGGGCGGAGTGCCCGAAGACTGGGAACCCCGGCTGGATTTCATCTTCGAACGGGTCCGTGAACTGGTGGACTACGCCGAAAGCAGGGGCGTGGTGATCGGAGTGGAAGCCCACGTGGGTTCCGCGCTGGACACCGCGGAGAAGTCCGTCCAGCTCGTGGAGAGTATCGACTCGCCAAACCTGGGGCTGAATTTCGACATCAGTCACTTCGACGTCCTGGGCATGTCCATCGACGAGACTGTCCGGCTCATGGCGCCCCACGCAGTCCATACCCACGTCAAGGATCAAAGGGGCAGGGCGCCCGACTACGAGTTTCTCGTACCGGGGGAGGGCGATTTCGACTTCGCGGCATACCTGCGTGCCATGCACGCCGCCGGCTACCGGGGTTCCATTACGGCGGAGGTCAGTTACATGGTGCAGAAGCGTCCGGATTACGATCCCTTCGAAGCGGCCGCCCTGTGTTACCGGACCCTGGAGAAAGCCTTCACCGAAGCGGAAGTCCCCCGGACGTGAAAGACGCGGAAGGATTCGACCGTAAAAATCGGAACGCTTCAGGTACCGCTCTGCGAAAGATTAACTGACAACCCGTTACTGTGGGGATGAATCATGGAGTATCGCTATCTGGGCAAAACCGGCCTGCAGGTATCGCCGATCTGCCTTGGCACGGCATTCCGGGGAGAGATCGACCAACACGCCGGTATTCGGGTAATCGAAACCGCCCTCGACCTGGGATGCAACTTCCTCGACTCGGCGTTCTACGGGGAGGGGAGGTCGGAGATCATCATCGGGAAAGCGCTCAGGGGCCGGCGCGATAACGTCGTGCTGTGTACCAAGATTTTCGGTACGAAAGGCGAGGGGCCCAACTATACGGGCCTGTCGCGGTTCAACCTGATGCAGGGCGTGGAAGCCAGCCTCAAACGATTACAGACAGACTATATCGACCTCTACCTGATGCACAGTTTCGACCCGCAGACGCCCCTCGAGGAAACCCTGTCGACGTTGAACAACATCGTTCGGCAGGGCAAGGTCAGGTACATAGGATGCAGTAACTGGCCGGTTTACAAGGTGGTGGATGCCCTGTGGACCAGCGACCGGCGCAACCTGGAACCCTTCGTCTGCCTGCAGTACAACTACAGCCTGCTGGCGCGGTGGGAAACGGAACTCGAACTCATGCCCATGGCCCGCGACCACGGTCTGGGTCTCATGTGCTACAGTCCCCTCGCCATAGGACTTTTGACCGGCCAGTTCCGGCGAGGGGCCAAGCCGCCGGAAAACAGTCCCTGGGGGAGAAACCCCCGCGCGGGCCTGAGCCGTCAGTTCTATCCCTTTGACGAGGCCATGACGGAAAAACTGGACCGAGTCGTGCAGACGCTGATCGGCGTGGGGGACAGATACGGCAAGACGCCCACCCAGGTGGCGCTGGCATGGATCCTGGACCACGACGAGGTGACGTCTCCCATCATCGGACCCGATTTTCCGGAACAGGTCGTGGAATCGCTCGGGGCCGTGGGATGGTCCCTCGAACCGGAAGACCGCGTCCTCCTCGATGAGGTTTCCGCCCCGGTTCTACCCGGTAAGTACGCCTGAAAAGCGGAAGGATATCGGAACCGGTTTCTGTCCGGATCAACGCTCGAAGGGATCGTCGGTGTTCCCGGCCTGCGGACTGCGCTTCTTCGCTTCCACCCTGGAATCGTTGTACATGGCTCGTATGCGGCGGATCTTCTGGACGACAAGCACGATGAACACCACCAGGAACACACCCAGGATCACCTGGTAAACCGGGTTTTCCCAGCCCAGGATAACCGGCCAGATCGCCAGTATGGCGAGGATGGTGAATCCCGTCTCCAATTTTTCTTTAGTTGTCATATCATGGCGCTTCTATTGAATTAATTGCATTTTAGAAATCGAATTCTATTTCTACCAACCTGTTCTCTTTCGAAGCTGTTTCACACCCTTCAATCAGCTGTATCGGACCCTTTGCCCATTCTCCGGTAATGGCCAGGGGAAGCCCTGCGAGCAGGTGGTCCGCCACGTTCTTGTAGAATCCTTGCCAGTTATGCCCCCGGGTATATGGTTTCACTTCGACGACCCGGTGACGCCCGTCTGCCGAAGCCATAGTAACCGTACCCGAGCCATCCCCGCCTTCCATGACAATCGATCCTCCGGTTCCCTGAACGGTCCACATCGGCCTGCGTGAAGCATGGATGGACGAGGTCATGAACTGGGCCTCGATTCCCGAGTCGAAACGGACATAGGCCCTGCAGTAATCCTCGTTGGTACTGCTGTGCCAAACCCGCTTCATATAGTTGCCGTAGAGTGTCGCCCTTTTATTGATCCGGTTTCCCTGGCCGTCGAACCGTGGTACCAGTTGCAGGATCTTCTCGAAATTGTGGGTGCCCCAATCGTACATCGCCCCGCCGGAAACGGCCTTATGGGAACGCCACGCCTGGCCCGGCAGGCCATACCCGACCAGGGCGCTTTCTATGGAGTACACCTCGCCGATATCGCCGCGGTCGATGATCTCCTTCAAGGATATGATGTCCGGGTCCCAGTGCCGGTTGTGGTACACCGAGATCATAGCGCCATTCTGTTTGGCCAGGGCGATCAGTTCGTCCGCTTCGGAGACGCGCACCGTGAAGGGCTTCTCGGTGATGACGTGCAGACCGGCTTCGAGTAGCGGTTTCGCCACAGGGGCGTGGTAGGCGTGGGGTACGATCACAATCGCCAGGTCGATGAGCCCGGCCTCGACCATATCCGCCGAATCCAGGAACATGGGTACGTGATCGCCCTGTTCCTCCCGCGCGGCTTCGAGCCGGGCGGGGTCCCTGTCGCATATGGCCGCCAACTCGAAACCACGGGTGGCGGCGATCTGTTCGCTGTGGTGATTCCCCATGCCGAACAGCGGTCCGTAACCCACCAGCCCGATTCGGATCGGCGATCCGTCGGCCATCCCGCACACGTAACGAAGTCCCTTGATCAACTGGTCCTGGAAGTCGGGATGCACGAAGGTCCGGTTGTCATGGCCCAACGCCGTATAGAATATCCTTCCCCGTCCATAGTCCCGCACGTAGCCCAGGGGCTTGCGTTCCAGTTTCCACAGCCCGTGCTGGAACCACCTGAGCGGCGCCTCCGTCTTGATGTCCATGTTGTAGCATTCGTCTTCTACCCGGAAGGTCCGGCTCACGCGCGGCAGGATGTCGTCGAAGGCCGGATCGACCTCCACGTCGAAGTCGCCCAGGGGATCGTGGCCGATGAATTCGGTGCCGATCATCTCGATATAGTCGGCATATTGCGCCAGCCCCGCGTTCGCGGTGTGCACGGCCAGCAATCCGCCCCCGTTTCGCACGTAACCCGTGATCCCCTTTTCCTGCTCCCGGCTCAATTCTCCGGACGCGATGTACAGCGCCACGGCGTCGTAGTCCGACGGATCGCACAGCGCGTTCCGGTCATCGGTCACGTCCAGCGTAAACTGCGAGGCGCCTTCCAAAACCCGGCCGAACATCCCGGCAAACTGGCTGAACGGCGGCCTGTGTTCGTTGATTAAAAGCAGTATGCGCTTCACGGTGGTTCCTTCATATAGGGTGAAAGGGGTGATGGCTATTACACCGTTAGTCGTATCCTTATTCGAATCACCGCGTCCAGACTGTCCCTTTCAGACCGGGACATGCGTATCGGTTGTCATTGAAACCCTGATGCCGAACCGAAGATAGCCCAGGGACAGCAGTACGCATGCCGGCCACCAGAACCAGTCAGGCAGCGGCGATTCCATGAGCATGTGCACGGTGTCCAGCACGACGGCCGGCGTGATGGCGATGATCGCCAGGTTCAAGAGCGTGCGGTACGGAAGACTCCTCCCCGCGGACGCCGTGAAAAAGGAAGCCACGTAGGCATAGAGCAGTGACTGCAGCGTTCTGTACACGTAAGACAGCACGAGCAGGACAGGAAAGAGTAACGTGTTGACCAGCGACCGGGTCCAGTCGGCGATAACGTACATATCTTCCCGCGTAAGCGTCTCCGGCGGCCCATCCGGCAGGGATTGGATTTCGACCTGGTCACCCTCCCCCCGAACAAATATCTGGGTCCGGGTCACCAGTATGGGCGCTTCGGTGTCATCCAGGCTCCTGTACTGACCGGATGGGTCGATGACCACCAGGATTTTTCCGTCCCGGTCCCGCAGGAGCGTCGGAGTGGAAGAGGAAGTGGTCAATTCTCCATCGGACAGGGTCAGGTCCGGGATCTGGTCAATATAAAAAGGGGCTTCCCGGCTTATCCATTCATCCACCTGGTTCTGCATCTGAATGGTGAACGGTATCCAGGTCAGGGCCAGCAGCAGCAGGAGGTAAAGAAAGGTGCGGTTTCGCCAGCTCCGGGCGACATCCTCGTAGATCGCCCCGTCGTAAAAGGCCATCCAGAGTGGATGCAGTAAACTGTATCGACGCATGAATACTACCCGCCTGCCTCCACGACGCGACGTCCTAGACCGAATTGGCCACCGAACCGTCCGACCGCAACAGCGTATTCGCGGTGTTCATCGGTGTAAAAGTCGCTCCCGCCAGCAGTTCGTCATCCAGTTCCACGCCCAGTCCCGGGCTCATTGGTATTGGAATGTAGCCGCCTTCGCGCCGGACGTCGGTCCGAAATACCGCGTTGGCTTCCGATTCGTCGCCCTTGCTGTACTCCTGCGTAACGAAATTGGGGATGCTGGTGTCCAGGTGAACGGAAGCGGCGGTGATGAGCGGGCTCAGGAAGTTATGCGTTACGACGGCGCAGTGATGGGCTTCGGCAATGGCTGCGATCTTCTTGCAGTGCGTCAGGCCGCCGGCGAGGGCCACGTCCGGCCGCACGTATTGCGGTCCTCCCTGGGCCAGGAGTTCCTGGAATTCCCATATGGTATTGAGCCGTTCACCGTTCCCGACGGGAATGCCTATCCGCCGGGTGACTTCACCCTGGGCCATGATGCTGTCGATCTGGATGGGATCCTCGATGAAATAGAGATTGAATTCGGTCAGCGCGTTGGCCAGGGGCATGGCGGTGAGCGGTGTAAGCTTACGGTGAACCTCCACGATGAGGTCCATGTCGGGACCGCCGCCGTCGCGCGCTGCCGCGACAAGATCCCGGGCGGTACGTATCATCCGGTCCAGGGCCATATCCTGATATCCGCCCGGCAAGGGATCGAACTTAAGCGCCGTGAAGCCATCCGACGCCGCGTTTCGCGCGGACTCGTACATGGTCTCCGGCGTACCTCCACCTCCCAGCAGGTGAAGCCTGATCTTGTCCCTGCAGTTTCCGCCGAGCAACTCCCAGACCGGTACGCCGAAGTATTTTCCCTTGATATCCCACAGGGCGATGTCGACGGCGCTGACCGCGCCGGACAAGGCGCTTCCGCGGAATGGCGACATGCGGTAGAGATACTGCCAGTGATGCTCGATGCGGAACGGGTTCTGACCGACCAGGTAGCCTTTGAACCGCTCCACGATCTGGTGCACGGCCTCCGGATATCCCCAGCAGGCAGTCTGACCCACACCGGTGATTCCGCTGTCGGTACGGATTCGGATGACATATCCACCACCGATGTAATATGAGGCGATGTCTTCTATTTTCACGTTCGATACCTTTCTCGGAGCCACGGCGGAACCTTGGCGGCAGGTGCCAAATAGTCTCACCGGAACTGTATGCGGATGGACAAATGTCAAGTAAGCGGAGTTTTTACCGGCCCGCAACCATAAATCAAAGTCGTCGTCCGCAAATTGCTTTAATTGCAGTTTTTACTTGAATACCCCCTATAATGCCCTGTATACTCACTTTACAGATACTTCATTCGCTATGCGATTCTGTTAAGAACCCCTGGTACGGTCCGCCGCGGTGGTTTCCGCCGGGCAATTGAACCGGAGTGTGCCGGTAGGTATTCCCGAGGAGATAGAACATGTATACAGAAGAGACCGGTTTGAATTTCGACCCGCGGTACGAGGATACGGAAAAGTTGAAAGCACTTTCCCGGCGTGGGTTTATCGGGCGGATCGCGGGCGGCCTCGCCGCTGGAACAGCCCTCCTGTCCATGGCAGGAAAAGCCAGGGCGAATCCCCCGTTACCGGAACACCATTTGCCGGAACCCTCTGATGTCGGGTACTGGAACTGGGTAGCCGACCAGTTTATCATTCGCGATGGCGTGTCCTACATGAATACCGGGACCCGGGGACCTTCTCCCGGCCCTGTACACCGGGCGCAGATCGCCGCGCTGGAAGGCGCCAACTCCAATTACAAGAGTTACACCCAATATGTATACAACAGCGACTTCCGGTCCAAGATGCGGGACAAGATGGCGAAGTTTGCCGGCTGCAAGTCCAACGAGGTCGCCTTCACCAACAATACGACCGAGGGCATGGTCTTCGGCACCTTCGGTATCGACATGGAGCCGGGCGACGAAATCGTGACGACGAATCACGATCATTCCAGCGGGGTACAGCCCATCAATCTCAGGGCGGTCCGGCAGAAGACGAAAACCGTCATGATTGACCTGTCGTCGCCGGAGTTCCATCCGCCTGACAGTCCCGACGCGTTGCTCAAGGCCTTCGAGGCCGCCGTCACGCCGCGGACGAAACTGATCAGCTTCTGCCATGTCAACTACGGCGACGGGCTCCTCATGCCCGTGAAGGAAATCTGCGACATGGCCCGTTCGAAGGGTATTGTCACCCTGGTCGACGGTGCACAGCCGCCGGGCATGCTCGATCTCAACATGCACGATCTCGGTTGCGACATGTACGCGGGGCCATGCCACAAGTGGATGATGGCGTCCATGTATACCGGGTTTTTCTACGTGAACGAGAATATCCTGGACCGCATCTGGCCCACCCTCTACGCCGGTCCGGTCAATGGATTGACCATGTATGGAATGGAACCGACGGGATTCGCCAAGGTGTTCTACGACGAATACCTCGCAGGCGCTGCCAAGTTCGAGTTGCGTGGCTCGTCCAATGCCCCGGCCCGGGTCGCCATTGACGCCGCGCTGGACTTCCACAACATGATCGGTCCGGCGGCGGTAGAAAGCAGGAACCGCTACCAGGCCATGCGCGTGGCCAACGCCCTGCGCAACATCGACGGCGTTGATGTGTACAGCTCGCCCGACCCCCGAATGAGCGCGGCACTCGTCTCGTTCAAGGTCGGTGGAGTGGGTACCTCCGATCTCAACAACATGTTGTGGGAGCGCCACCGGATCTACATCCGTAACGTTACCCATTCCGAGATAAACTGGGACGCCAACCGGACGTCGATGCACGTAATGGTTACCGACGCCCAGACTGACAAGTTCATCGGCGCCATCGAGGAAATCGCCAAGGAGAAGCGGCTGTAGTCCAGTTTAAAATCTCCGTACTTACGGGTTTTGCGAGACTGAATCACGAGGAATGAGTCATGGCTTTTCTTCGTCATATGGCGCTACGCTGCCGTGATGTCGCGGTATCGCGGCGTTTCTACGAGGAAGTGATCGGTTTCACTTTTATCGGACGCCGCGGAAACGGCGAAGCGGTCGATCTCAGCGACGGAACCGCCAACATCACCCTGCTGCCTCACGGAGAACAGGCCCGGCCGACGCTCGAGGAAGGCGAGGAGTACATCCATTTCGGCGTTCTGGTGGATGACCTCGAGGCCGCCTGGCGCAGGGTGCGGAACTGGGGAGCGGAAGCGCCGAAGACCGTGAAGGGCCGTGACGCCATCTCCTCCGAAACCCCACCTGAGATCGCTTTCAAGGCCATCGATCCCGATGGCAACATTGTCGACATTTCCGGTGACAGGGACGAATGGCGCGGCGTGAATATTTGAACAAGGGTTGATTCCCCGGTTCCGATCAACCTCCTATGCGTATACTCCAATCGGCCGCGCTTTCGATTGACAAGTCCGTAACGAGAGCGGCCGATTTGTTCGATTTCTCCCGCGGACGCCTCCCGCCCGGCACCCTCACCGCCGCCGCGTGGCCCGGCCTGGTCCGGTCCCTGGTACGGCAGTTCAAGCAGGGTGTCGCCGGTGTAACGGGTACGAACGGCAAGCACACTACCTGCCGGATTCTGGCTGCGATCCTCCGACAGGCCGACGCCCGCACGCTTTACCCCGAAGATATCGCCCCTTCCATTGACGAAATCGTCTCCACGCTGGTCCAGGCGACGGACCGCCGCGGCATGATCCAGGCGGATTACGGCGTATTCGGTTTTGAAACCGGAATGCTGGGCAAGGCGATCAGGGTGTGCAGTCCACACACGCTGGTGCTGAACAACCTCTACGAAGACGAACTGAACCGGGGGGTCGATCCCGGTACACTGGTCGGGGAATGGAGCAATTGGTTCGGCACCATGGCAGCCGGCCACAACATTCTCGTAAACGCGGACGATCCAGTCCTCTGCGGCGGATTCACACGCGGTGTTCCGCCGCGGCTGACCTACTTCGGCGTTGAAGATGAACGCCTGCACCTGGACCATGCATCCACGCCGGTAGTACCGTGCCACCGGTGCCGCACCCCTCTCGCCTACCGGATACACTGCCTGGCCCATCTCGGGGACTACGTCTGCGAAGGCTGCGGGTGGGAAAGACCGTTGCCTACGGTGTACGCGATCGATGTGGAACTGGGATTGGAAGAATCCCGTTTCCGGCTCATCACGCCGCGGGGTCCCCTGGACGTGCGTCTCCGGCTATCGGGACTTCATAACGTGTACAACGCTGTGGCAGCGGCGGCTGCAGCCGTTACCCTCGGCCTGAATCCCGTGACGATACGCAAGGGCCTCGAAACGGTAACGTCGACAGGCGGGCGAGACGAACGCGTGGTCATCCATGAAAGGGAAGCGCGCCTGATGACGATCAAAAACAGGACATCACTGCACGAAGCGCTCAGAACTTGCCTGCTGGACCGCAGGCGCGGCCACTACCTGTTTCTCCTGGACGAGGCGGTACAGGAAAACACCGGGCCGTGGATCGAGGACGGCGACCTGGAAGGCGTGGTGGACCGGTCCAGGTCCATGCACGTGGCCGGAGCAGGCGGCGCGCACCTGGCCCTCATGGACGAGCAGATGGACGCGGAAGAGATGGCTTCGGCCGCGGACGTCAGCGACGTATTCCACGATATCATGCGCCGTCTCACGCCGGGCGACCGGCTGTGGGTCCTGGCGACCGAAGGCGCCATGTTCGCGGTCAGGCAGGAATTGAAGGAAATGGGGATACTTTGAACGATCGCCGTTTCAGTTCCACGGCGGCCGGTCGCACCCTTCGAAGGGGTAGTGATCGCCGGACCGGAAACGGGGAAGCGGCGGGTAGTAGTTGATGCCGTCCACGACCTTGCCGCGGCACAGGTAGGCGGGGAAGTTTTCGCGCTTGATACGCGTAGTCGTGGGAATATACCGGAGCGTCAGCCCGCACCGGCGCCTGTCGGACAGGTTGGCCTTCGAGCCGTGAATCAGGTAGGGATTGTGCAGGGATACGCCGCCCGCCGGCACGACGACGTCGACCGCCCTGGATTCGTCCACCTTCAGATCCAGCTCCGAACGCAGGACATTCTCCCCTTCCGATGAGCGGTGCCTGAACAGCTCCTGATCCACGTGGCTCCCCGGTACAACCCGCATGCATCCGTTCTCCGGGGTCGAATCGTCCACGGCCAGCCAGATCGTAATGACCTCCATGGGTTCAAGCGGCCAGTAGTTCCCATCCTGGTGCCACAATACCGGTTGTCCGTCCCGGGGCGGCTTGCTGATGTAATGCGCCGCGAAGAGCGCGATATCGGGACCCAGGAAGGGTTCTATGACGTCGATCAGGCGGGGGTCGGTACATAGCCGGAGCCAGAACGGATCGTCCACGATCAGGTTGTGGTGGTACTGTTCCGGCCGGACATCGGGATACTTCCCGCCCATCCATTCGATATGCCCCTGGGCTTCCTCGGTCAGATCCTGGTCGATGATCCCGGGCAGGACAACATAACCTTCTTCTTCATATCGCCGTACGATATCGGTACCGTTCATCAGGGTAAATTCCTATCGTTCGTGTTCGAGGTGTTTGCGCAGCGCGCGGCCCACGACGCCGATCTGGTGCTTGAAATCCTGAAACGTGTAGCTCTGGTGACGGCCACAGTTTCAGGTAGGTTTTCGCAACCCGGAAAATAGTGCAGTTCGCACGAATCTGTCAAGAGCGATCCGGAATAGGAGGCGAAGGAAAACAGTTGCCCACGTTTGCCAGGCAGTCCGGGAATCCACCCGTTACACCATCTGATTCAGGAACGAAATACACCTCGGCGAACGGTGGCTGGGATCGTACCTTAAAAACAAAGGAATGGTTGACACTCCACCGGGGAACATGTATCTTGGTGGTTCCCAATATTCTTTGCACCACCCGACAACAACTCGTACGCAGTTCTGCAGATCAGCTTGTCCGTGATATACAGACAGGAGAAACCGAATGAGTTCAGACAGATTCGACTTTGCCGTTGCCATAGGAGGCGCGGCGGGCCAGGGAATCGCCACTCCGGGCAACGTCCTCGCCCGGATTTTCATCCGCCGCGGACTGCATCTCAACGCCTACAATGCCTACCAGTCGATCATCCGGGGCGGACATATATTCCTCACGGTGAGAATCAGCGATCAACCGGTTTACAACCACGGCGACAAACTCGACCTGCTGGTCTGTCTGAACCAGGATACGATGGATCGGCACCTGGGGCTCATGGGGCCCGGTACCCGGGTCATCTATAACAGCGATACGATCACGCCCGGGACCCCGGAAGACGGCGTGCACTGTTGTCCTCTACCCATCGCCGAACTGACCGACAACAACCGCAACAAGCTCGTGCAGAACACCGTGGCTCTCGGTACGATGCTCAATCTTCTCAACATGGATTTCCAGATTCTGGAAGACATCCTCATCATGCAGTTCCAGCGCAAGGGTCAGGACGTGGTCGACGAGAACGTCGGCGTGGCGCGTGCGGGATACGACTATGCCGCCGCGCACTTCGAGCCCTTTTCAATGCCGGTACCCACCGGCGACAAGCCGATGGCGGTCTGGACGGGCAACGACGCGCTGGCCATGGGCGGCGCGGCGGCGGGCGTCAAGTTCTACTGCGCCTATCCCATGAGTCCATCCACGGGCGTACTCCACTGGATGGCGCAAAACGCGCGGGAGCTGGGTATCATGGTGCGGCAGGTCGAAGACGAGATCGGCGTGGCCAACATGGCGATCGGCGCCGCGCACGTGGGGTGCCGGTCGATGTGCGCGACGTCGGGCGGCGGTTTTGCCCTGATGACCGAGGCGGTCGGCAGCGCGGCCATGATGGAAATACCCGTCGTCTTCATAGACGTGCAGCGCGCAGGACCATCCACGGGTGTGCCCACCAAGACGGAGCAGGGCGACCTCTGGCAGATACTCGGCGCGAGCCAGGGGGATTTCGAACGGTTCATCGTGGCGCCTACGGATGCCCTGGACGCCTTCAACACCATGCCCGAACTTTTCAACCTGGTGGACAGCTGCCAGTGCCCGGGGATCGTGATATCGGATCTGCTGATCTCCGAAGGCACCTTCAGTGTCGACCCGGAAGCCATCGATATGCAACCGAACATCGAGCGGGGCGCGTTGATTACCGAGCCGGCCAATGGCGCGAGCGATATCCCGACGGGCTCGCAGGAGGCCAACGGACACGGACTTATCGGGGCTTCGAGCAACGGTTACCTACGGTATGAAAACACCGAAAGCGGCGTCTCGCCACGGGCCTTGCCCGGCGTGGAAGGTTACGCCCATGTGGTGGCCACGGACGAGCACGACGAGGACGGCGTCCTGGTGAGCGACGAATTCACCAATCCCCACAAGCGCCGCAAGATGGTGGAAAAACGCGCTCGAAAATTCAAGGACATCTCGAGCCGGATCGCTTCGCCCGGACTCTCCGGAGCCGAAGACGCCGAGATCACGCTCATCGGCTGGGGTTCCACCCTCGGCGTGATCAGTGAGGCGTTGGAAATGCTCAACCGGGAAGGCATCGCCGTCAACCACCTCTCGATCAAATGGATCGTCCCGCTCCACGTGGACGCCATTCGGGAGGTGTTCGACAAGGCGAAACGGACGGCTATCGTGGAGAACAACTATTCCGGTCAATTCCATCGCTATCTGCGCAGCGAAACAGGGTTGACGGCGGACGGCCATATCAGGAAGTACGATGGCGAGCCGTTCATGCCCCATCATATCGTGGATGGCGTCAAGGAACTGCTGGCCGGCACAACGAACTGCTACGTGCCCTATCAAGAAGTCATCGTCTAAGGAGTCCCAAACATGTCAGTGGAAACTTTAACACGTGACGAAGTGGAAGAAACACCGGCAGTCCCGCTGAAAGCGAAGGATTTCAAGGGAAAGGTCGATCCGGACTGGTGTCCCGGTTGCGGCGATTTCGGTGTATTGAGCAGCCTGCAGCGGGCCTGCGTCAACTTAGGCCTGAGACCCCACGAAATTCTCACGATCAGCGGAATCGGGTGTTCGTCGAATTTCCCCGGATACTTTAATTCCTACGGCATGCATACCCTCCACGGTCGTTCGCTGGCGGTGGCAACGGGCGCGCAAATGGCGAACCATGAACTCACCATTCTCGTCACGGGCGGCGACGGCGACGGATACGGCATCGGTGGAAATCACTTCACCCACACGGCGCGGCGTAACGTCGACCTGACCTACATCGTCATGGACAACCAGATCTACGGGTTGACCACGGGGCAGGTATCCCCGACCAGCAGTATCGACATGCGGACCAAGAGCACACCCTTCGGTAGCGTGGAAACACCGATAAATCCCATCACGGCGGCAATCATGAACGGCGCCACCTTCGTGGCACGGGGATTCAGCGGCGACGCGCGGCACCTGACCCAGCTCATCGAGCAGGCCGTTCAGCACAGGGGCTTTTCATTGATCGACGTATTCAGCCCCTGCGTCACGTTCAACAAGGACAACGACTACCCGTTCTTCAAACAGCGGGTCAAGAAGCTGGAAGACGTAGGCCACGACCCGAGCGACTGGAAAACGGCCTGCGAAAAAGCCCTGGTCTGGGGGGATGAAATCTACACCGGCCTGTTCTTTCAGAAAAAGGACACGCCCACGCTGGGTGACCAGGAACCGGTGCTGGACGAAGGCGGCGCGCTGGCGCGGCGTGAACTGGGAATCAGCCAGGAGCAGTCCGGTCGGATCATCAAGCGGATGATGTAGGACGCGTAAAACCGCCGTTTCTCAGATGAAGGGGCTTTCCTGCAATTCCCTGTGCACGGCGCGGTAGAGGGGGATCGGCGAGGCACTTTCTTCCCCGCGTTCCCCGCCGGTGGGCTCAATCATGTTCAGCGACAGGACCTTTTCCCTGAAACTCCGTGTTTCCATCCCTTCGCCAAGACCCTGCTCGTACACACTCTGCAGTTCCTCCAGGGAAAACTCGTTGGGAAGCAGCAACAGGGCGATATTGGTGTAATTCAGTTTGGCTGCGATTCTTTCCGAGCATACCTTCAGAATCTCATTGTGATCGTAAGCCAGCGAGGGAGTATCGTTGATGTAAAACCACTCCCCCCTGCGGTACTTGTCCACGGGTCTGAAGGGATCGCCGAGGCTGTCGGGAAACCCCATGTAAGCCGTCGAAATAGTACGTCTTCTCGGGTCGCGGTCGATGGCGGAGAAGGTATACACCTGCTCGAAATAAGCGCCGATCTGACCCGTTGCCTCGCGATAGGCGCGACGGACCGCCGACTCCAGTTCTTCCGTTTCAAGAACCAGCGTTCCGGGCAGTGAAAAACGGCCCACGAACGGTTCGATCTTCAACTCGACCAGGTAGACAAGCAACTTGCCATCGAGGAACCTGAAGATCCCAAGGTCCGTGGCCGCGTATGGTTTGGTCGGAATCATATCAAGGTCATGTTTGCATGGTTTTGAAGTGCGTGGCAAGAAAAAAATGGACGGAACCCATCGGGCAGGTTCCATGTAGAATTCGGTTTTCGTCCAGGTATTGGGAGCCAGTTCGCAATCTATGGACGTGGATGTCCTGACTACCGTCGTGCAACTCCTCGCCGGCGCGTTGATCGGTGCCTGCATTGGCATGACCGGCATCGGCGGCGGTGTACTCATCCTGCCCGTTCTCACCCTGTGGTTCGGACTGCCTTCCACGGTGGCGGTGGGCACCGCCCATCTCTATTCCTTCCTGTGCAAGCTTCCCGCCGTATTCTTCCATTTCAAACAAGGCACCATCAGGTTCCGTACGTCGGCGTACTTTCTCGCGGGGGCCGTGCCGGCGACCGTGGCCGTGGCGCTCTGGATCACCGGATATGCCGGCGCCATTGACCAGGAAGACCCGGCCTGGCTGGAACTCCAGGAAAACCTTCGGAAGTTCATCGCGGCGGTCGTGATTCTTTCGGGTCTGCTGATCCTGTGGCACATGTTCATGAGGCCGGGGTCCAGGGCAGCGGCCGGTAAAGGGGTTCCCGTCACGGGCGCGAAGGTGGTCCTCGTGGCGCTGCTCGGCACCGCCATCGGCGGGCTGATCGCATCCACCTCGGTGGGAAGCGGCATTCTGATCGTACCGCTGATGATCATCATATTCGGCCTCACCGCCGTGGAAACGGTAGGCTCATCGATCTTCATAGCACTGGTGCTTACTTTTACGAGTTCGATCATTTACGCCGGCAGCAGCCAGTTGGATCTCACGATATCGGTGACCATGGCGGTCGGGTCGCTGGTGGGCGTACCCATCGGGGTACGCATGTCCCGGAAAATCCCCGAGCGTTACCTGCAGATCACCATTACGGGGCTCGTGCTGGCGGCGGGTGCGGCCATGCTGGCCGGGGGATAGGGGTCAGGGCGAAGCGAACACGTCGTTCAGCAAACCGCTGAGCCGGATGCCGGCCTGCAGCAGTCGCAAATTCACGCCATCGATGTGCTTGAACACGTAGGCATAGCCCAGGTACGGCGTTTTGGAGGAACGGGAACCGCCATAATCGTATACGGCGGGCAGCATGCCCCGCGACTCCCGCGCCCAGTCCCACACGGTCGAACGCCTCCAGGCATCGATCTCGCCGGACTCCGCATGCCCGAAGAACCGGACGAATTCCGTAAAGCTCAGCCGCTGGTGCTCGACGAGGTGTTCGTCCCAGACCGTGTGGAGGTTGGTGCTATCGCCGAACCAGCGTACCCTGATGTCGTTGCCGCCGCGGTCACTGCCGTATCCCGCGTGAAGCGGCTGATGGATGTCGCCCACCAGATGCACCAGGAATTTCAGCGCGTCCACCTTTTCCTTCCGACCCGCCCCAGGGTCCCGCAGGACGCCTTCGAACCGTTGAATGGCCTCGATTACGTCTCCGCGCCTGTTCCTCGGCGCCGTTGTCAGGGTCTGACTGGGCGAAACGTTGATGTAGTGCCAGGGAGAAGCATGGCGCCAGGTCGGATCGGACTTGATCTCGTCGGCCCAGGTGCTGATCTGCGCCAGCGACGCGCGGCCGACGAGCGCGGCCACCCCCTTGCGGGCCGCGTCCGTCAGGTGGTTTTCGGCGATCTGGCCCACGACGCGGTGGCCGTTCGGACCCCACGCCATCGCAGGTGACGACCAGAGCACCAATAGGATCAACACGATCAGGATTTTTCCGGCACGCATAAGCAACTCTCCAGTATTCTGTCAGGGTACAAAGGACGTGCCCGGGTCCACGGGCGGCGGCGGCCAGTGCAGTCCCCGCTGGCCGGACAGGCCCCGGTTGGGCGGCGGCGTGTATTCCCGGTCCGGCAGCCCGGTCAGCACTCCGTTTTGCAGCCAGTGTCCGTCCCGGTCGCCCACCTGTTCCACCAGTCGCTCCGTCAGCCGTTGCATGATCGCGGCGTGGCGCTCCGACCCCGATAGATCGCGGCGTTCTTCCGGATCTTCTTCCAGGTCGAACAACTGCGGCCGGTTGCCAGCCGGATAGTAGATCAGCTTGTATCGGCCGTCGTGCATCATGCGCGTGGACTGGGCATCTTCGCCGCACTCGCCGTACAGGTATTCCCTTTTCTCTTCGCCTGCCATGGAGATGCCGTCGACCGTATCCGGGACGTCGATCCCCGCAAGGTCCAGGAGCGTGGGCATCACGTCCTGCCAGCCCACGAGCCTGTTGTCGGTGCGGTTGTGGCCGACTCGTTTGTCACCGGCCCGTCCGACGAGAATCATGGGCACGTTGGCCGACTGCTCGTAGTACAGCCGCTTCGCCCAGAGACCGTGGACGCCCAGCATGTCCCCGTGATCTGCCGTAAACAGCACAATCGTATTCTCGACCAGGCCTTCCTCACGCAGCGTGCCGATCACCACGCGCAACTGGTGATCGATATGGGTGCACAGGGCGTAGAAAGCACGCCTCGCCCAGGCGATCTGGCTGTCGTTCATTTCGCCGACTCCTCCGCGGACCGCCTTCAGCGCATAAGGCAAGCTGTCCGGATCTTCGGCCCAGTTGCCGAGATACGGCTCGCCGGGATCCTCGTCGCGATACAGATCCAAGTAGCACTGGAGCGGGGTCAGCGGGGGATGGGGATGGCAATAGGAAAGATACCAGAATCCCGGCCGCGTGGGGTCGCGCCTGCGTATCATTCGGGCCATCAGGCGCGTGGTCCAGTTGGTCACGTGCATCGCCTCGGGCAGATGCCATGGACGCTGTCCGTAGTCGTTGTTGCTCATGCCGTGGGTGAATCCTTCCCCGGCATAGCCGTTCTCGCCGAGAAACGCCTCGTAATCATCCACGGCGCCCAGGTGGGGACGTCCCTCTTCGGCGAGAATCACGTCATCGAACCCTATCCGGTCCCGTTGCGGGTATACGTGCAGCTTTCCCACCGCGTAGGCCTGGTAGCCGTTGTCTCGGAAGGTCTGCGCCATGGTGGGGAAGGGAGGCATGGGGTTGTCGACCATGAACACCCTGTCGCCGTGGGTGGCCGTGGTCGTGCCGGTCATCAGCGTTCTGCGCGCAGGAATGCACACCGAGCATTCGCTGTAGGCCCGGGTAAAGCGAACGCCGCTGCGGGCGAGGGTGTCCAGGGTCGGCGTCTGGATCACCGGGTGTCCCGCGTGACCGAACAGCATACCGGGCCAGTGATCGGTACAGACGAGGAGGACGTGTGGTCGGGACGGCATAATTCCCCCGGGTGTCGTTTTAATCAATGCGTATTCATCTATGCAAAGGCGTGGAATGACCGGTCCCAATATACAGCTCGCAATCCCGAGTGTCCACGACTACCGTTGCAGCTCGATCATGGTTTTGTCGTTGACGGAATTCCATTATATCTTTATATTCGATTATAAGGATATATAACCCGTCTCCTGACAACGGAGAACCCGATATGGAAAAGGACCTGGACGTTTTCAAGGCCTGTTCGGACGCCACGCGCCTGCGGATCCTGTTCCTGCTTACCGAGCGGGAACTGTGTGTGTGCGAAATCATGGCGGTCCTGGACCTGCATCAGGGCAAGGTCTCCCGACACCTGGCCGTTATGAAACAATACGGGCTGCTGACGGACCGCCGTGAGGGCGTATGGATCTACTACGCGCTGGCCAAAGATTCCTCGATCGCCCTGAGACACGTGAAGGTGTACCTGTACTCGGCGCGTCAGGTACACGACCGGGTACGGGCGGATCTGGACCGGTTGAGTGGACTGGCCAGCCAGGGCAAAATCTGCGTGCCCCACCCGTCCATGGCCCTGCTCCAGATCGATGACGACGATGCGTCTACAGAATCCGGGATACCTGTGGAAGCGACGGGAGGAAAGTGAACCCGCCTGATGCTGATACGGCCTTCTACCCCGGCCTTGAACAATACCTGAAGGCATGCGCGGCGGAGTCCACCATGATCCCGGAGGAGCGCCGACAGGCATTGAAGCGCGTTTCCACTTATGTAAGGGAAAGGTTGAACGATGGGAATCCAGCCAGGTTGACGTTTATCTGCACGCACAATTCGCGCAGGAGCCAGATGGCCCAGATCTGGGCACAGGCCGCGGCTAAGTTCTTCGGCGTACCTGGAGTGTCCGCCTTCTCGGGAGGCACGGAAACTACGGCGTTCAACCCGAGAGCGGTCGCGGCACTGTCGCGTGCGGGCTTCCAGGTGGAGCGAACAACAACAGGTGAAAACCCGGTTTACCATGTGCACGCCGGATATGAACTTGACCCGGTACGCGCGTTCTCCAAGACCTATCTGGATCACTCGAACCCACAGCGCGGGTTTTGCGCAGTCATGACGTGTTCGAGCGCGGACCGGGACTGTTCTGTCATTTCCACTGCCGATGAACGGGTGCTCATAGCCTGCGAGGACCCGAAACACTACGACGGCACGGACCAAGAAACCGCCCAGTACGACGAGCGCTGCAGGCAGATCTGCCGGGAGATGTGCTGGGTGTTCGCGGCGACGGTATCATTATAGACATTGAGAAACCGACATGAGAAACCGGCATGTGAAACCTCAAAGCGGTGCCGCCCCTGAAGGAGCCCATGAATTCGACGACTAATAAACTTTCGGCCCGCGACCGGTTCCTCACCCTGTGGATCTTCCTGGCGATGGGCCTGGGGGTAGCGCTGGGCGTCTGGGCGCCCGGTATCCCCGAGCTGATCCAGCTCGGCCAGGTGGGCACGACCAATCTGCCCATCGCCATCGGGCTCATCCTGATGATGTATCCGCCGCTGGCGAAGGTGAAGTACGAAGAACTGGGCGACGTGTTCCGTAATTTCCGGATACTCGGCACGTCCCTTTTCCTGAACTGGGTCATCGGGCCTCTCCTGATGTTCGGCCTCGCCGTGCTCTTTTTGTCCGGCTACCCCGAATACATGACGGGTCTGATCCTGATCGGCCTGGCACGATGTATCGCCATGGTCATCGTGTGGAACGAACTGGCGAAGGGGAACACCGAGTACGCCGCCGGACTCGTGGCCTTCAACAGCCTGTTCCAGGTGTTCTTCTTCAGCGTGTACGCCTATGTCTTCATCACGGTGCTTCCTCCCCTGTTCGGACTGGAGGGCAGCGTCGTACCGGTCACGATCGGACAGATCGCGGAGAGCGTATTCATCTACCTGGGTATTCCCTTCATCGGCGGCATGGCAACCCGCCTCGTGCTGATTCGGTACAAAGGACGGAAGTGGTACGATTCCGTCTTCATTCCACGGATCAGTCCCGTTACCCTGCTCGCCCTGCTTTTCACCATCCTGGTCATGTTCAGCCTGAAGGGCGACACGATCGTTGCCATACCATTGGACGTGGTCCGAATCGCCATTCCGTTGCTGATCTATTTCGTGCTCATGTTCCTGATCACCTTCTGGATGGGCCGGAAGATCGGTGCCGACTATTCCAAAAGCGCAACGCTTTCCTTCACTGCCGCGAGCAACAACTTCGAACTGGCCATCGCGGTGGCCGTGGCGGTATTCGGCATCGAATCCGGCGTGGCCTTCGCGGCGGTCATCGGTCCCCTCGTCGAAGTGCCGGTCATGATCGCGCTGGTCTACGTGGCCCTGCGGTTTCAACGCCTGTATTTCCGTCCCTGAACTTTAACATTGCCCCCATCCGCCCCGTGGACGTATAATCTCGCCCTGCCTGTTCCCTCCGCTGTCTACGTCCCGCAAAAGGCTGGCCAGGGTGAGCTACATCGATGAAAACCAGCCGTTGACGACGAGACCTTTCCTGCTCGTACTGATGCTGTGCACGCTCTGGGGCGGCCTGGTTGTATCGGTCAAGGTGGGCCTGGAGGGGATTCCGCCGATACTCCTCGCGGTAATGCGTTTCGGCGTCGCCCTGGTGTGCGTCTATGCCTGGACGCGTCTGGCAGGGGTCTCCCTGTACGTCCGACGGGGCGATCGTCTGATCATCATCGTGCCCGCGCTCGTCATGGCCGCGCAAATCCTGTTCCTGAACATCGGCGCCGAACAAACCTCCGGAAGCCACGCCGTTATTTTCATGCAGACCTACCCTTTCGTCGTCGCCGCCATCGCCCACTACATCATTCCGGGTGACCGCCTGACGCTGATCAAGCTCGCCGGCCTGGTCCTGGCCGGCGCCGGCATGATACTGACCATTTACGACGAGGCGGGCGGACCGGCGACGCCCCTGGGCGACGTGCTCGTCCTGTTCAGTTCCATATCCCTGGCCATCCAGATCATGATCAGCAAGGTCCTGGTCAGACGGATCTCACCCGTTGCGCTGATATTCTGGCAACAGGTGGTTGTGCTGCCCGTTTTCACCGTCCTGTGGATGTCGACCGAATGGCAGATGCCCGTCTCGATTGACCTTAAGATCGTGGCGGCGATCCTGTACCAGGGCGCTATCGTGGCCGGATTCTGCTATCTCGTATGGATTCGGTTGCTGCAGCGGCACAGCGCCACCCAGATCAGCGCTTTTTTCTTTACGACGCCGCTCTTCGGCGTCATACTGAGCTGGCTGATCCTTGGAGACCAGGTAACGACCTATCTCACAGGCGGCCTGGTGCTGCTGGCGGCCGGACTATGGGTGGTCAACCGGTATTGACAAACCTGGTATTTCTATGACCAGGAAGGAGTGTCCGCAATGATCATCGACTGCCATTCGCACGCCTGGGATTACTGGCCCTACGAACCGGTGCCCCCGGATCCGGAGAACCGGGGCCGGGCGGAGATGCTGCTGCACGAAATGGATACGGTGGGGGTGGACAAGGCGGTGCTGGTCTGCGCGCGGATCGATCACAATCCCGGCAACAACGACTACGGGGCCGAATGCGTCCGGCGGTACCCTGATCGATTCATACAGTTTGCCGACGTGGATTGCGGCTGGACTGAAACCTACCATCAACCAGGCGGCGCCCGCAGGCTGGCCGAGGCCGTCGGAAAGTACCGTTTGAAGGGCTTTACCCATTATCTCAGGGACGATATGGACTGGTTCGAGTCCAGTGAGGGTCTCGCCTTCTTCGAGAAGGCGGCCGAACTCAAACAGATCGCGTCGCTGGCCCTGGGTCCGGCCTGGATGCCCGCGCTGAGAAAACTGGCGCGGCGGTGCCCGTCCATCCCCTTTCTCTGCCATCACATGGCCAGTTTGAGCGTGGGTGAACCTCCGCCCCGCCCGATGCTCCGCGAAGTCCTCGAATCGGCGGACGTACCCAATATCCACCTCAAGCTCTCCGGGTTCCAATACTCATCGGAAGTCGCTTGGGAGTACCCCTATTCGGACAGCCTCTGGATCGTCCGCAAACTCTACGAATACTACGGACCGGAACGTCTTTGCTGGGCGTCCAATTATCCTCCCGTCGCCCTTGTGAGCACCTATCGGCAATCGCTGGAAGCCGTCCGTACCCACTGTACCTTCATCGCCGGGCAGGACATGGATCTCATCCTGGGCGGCAACATGGAGCGGCTGCTGGCGGGCGCCGGCTGAATCCGTGCGGCCCAAATCCCCGGCAATACAGTGAGCTTCCCGAATCCTTCTTTTCGTCAGCGGACGGCGGATTATCGGTAACTTTTCCCCCTGTTCCAACGTCTAACGAACAGGTAAGCGGGAACTTTTCCGTGAATAATGGGTTTTAAATATTGTATATTCTAAGATGGACGTAATCGTCGGCCAGACTCACCCGGCATGTTGCCTGGAGTAAACATGAGGCTCTTAAGAGATCTTCACCTGGGAAAACAAATTTACTGGTCCATCTTCTCTGCGATCTTCGCGGCATTCATCCTGGCGGGATGCGGAGATGCCAGTTCCGATACTGCCGATAAGACCCAAAACAGCGAAGACGGCAAGGCTGAAGCAGACTCCACCGCACCGCCTCCGGTCCCCGTAAACGTGATACCCGCATCCCTGGGCACCATTTCCGACCTCATATTGACGACCGCTACCGTGGAGGCCGACCGCGACGCGCAGATCTTCCCCCGAACCACGGGCATGATCGAGGAAATGCGGGTTGAGGAAGGCGACTACGTGAACCAGGGCGATGTCCTCGCCGTGCTGGAAAACGACGAAGAAGAAGTTTCCCTGGCCAGGGCGGAAGCGATCCGGGAGGCCCGGAAGCAGGAATTTGATCGTTCTCTGGCTTTATTGAACGGGCAGTTCATCAGCGAGGTGGACCACGAGGCCAAGGAGCGGGAGTTCATCATGGCCAAGGCGGACTGGGAATCCGCCAAGGTCGCCTTCGACAAGACGACCATCCGGGCGCCCTTCGGCGGCACCATCACGGAACGCCACCAGAACGTCGGCAACATGGCGAGACCGGGTGATGCCCTGTTCACCCTGGTCGACCTGAATACGCTGCTCATATACACCCATCTGCCCGAAATGGAGTGGTCCCAAGTGGCCGTCGGCCAGCAGGTCATCCTGGAGACCGAAACCCTGCCGGACGGCAAGTTCGACGGCTCGATACTCCGCGTCAGCCCCATCATAAACCCGCAGAACGGCACCTTCAAGGCAACGATAAAGATCGACGACCCCGACTGGCGATTGAAACCCGGCATGTTCGTCAGGGTGAAAATCCTCTCCGACCAGCACAAGGGCGTGCTGCTTATCCCCAAAATCGCCCTGCTGGAAGACAACGAAGTCTTTACCGTGCGAGACAGCCTGGCGACCCGCGTCGCGCTCATCTTGGGACTGCAGGACGCCGATTTCACCGAGATTCGAGAAGGTCTCAATCCGGGAGACCTGATTGTTATCGCCGGTCACCGAAGCATGAAAGACAGTACGCGGGTCAAGATCGTATCTCCCTGACGCGCGGGAATCCAATCCATGAACATCGTTGACTTCGCCATTCGCAAGCCCGTCACCATCACGATGCTGGTGCTGGCGGCGCTGATTTTCGGATACGTGTCCTTCCAGCGCCTGGCGGTCAACCTCCTTCCGGACATCTCCTATCCTTCCCTGACCGTACGCACGGAGTACGAAGGCGCCGCTCCCCAGGAGATCGAAAACCTCGTTTCCCGGCGGGTCGAAGAAGCCGTGGGAGTCATTGCCGGACTGGTCGAAATCAGTTCCATCTCCCGGGCCGGCATGTCCGACGTGGTGCTCGAGTTCGACTGGGACACGGACATGAACCTGGCGATCATGGACGTGCGCGAACGGGTGGATCGCGTGTTTCTCCCCGAGGACGCCGAAAGACCGCTTCTGCTTCGTTACAATCCCGAACTCGATCCCATCATGCGACTGGGCCTGTCCGGGGAAGATCTGATCCAGCTTCGAAACCTGGCGGACTGGGAAATCCGAAGGCAGTTGGAGACGATACCCGGTGTGGCCTCGGTGCGCATGAAGGGCGGACTGGTCGAAGAGATCCAGGTTGAAATCGACGAGGCGCAGTTGACGCGGCTGGGCCTCACCTTTGAGCAGATCAACCGACGGCTCGCCGAGGAAAACATCAACCAGGCCGGTGGGCAGCTGCGGGAAGGCGACGAAGAATTGATCGTTCGCGCGGTCAACGAGTTCCAGACCGTCGAGGAAATCGGTGAGATCATCATCTCCAGCCGGGGAGAGGCGCCCGTCCGGCTGCACGACGTGTCCACCGTCCGCCGTCATTTCAAGGAACGCAAGACCCTCACGAGAATAAACGGCCGGGAAAGTGTTGAAATATCCCTGTTCAAGGAAGCGGACGCCAATACGGTTACCGTGGCCCGCGCGATCAAGGAAAGGCTTGGGGACATTTCGACAGGCGAAGAGGAAGAGGTCCCTGCTGAACAGGAAGGCGCAGCCACAGGTGAATCGGAAAAACCGGCCGCCAGCGGAGCGGAAGAATCGACCGCCGGTCCTGGGAACAACTTAACCGCGGATGGAACGCGCACGATCGCTGCGACCCTGCCCGAAGGCGTCTCGCTATCTCTCGTATCGGATCAGTCCCGTTTCATCGAAAACGCCATCAACGAGGTCATTCGAACGGCGCAGTGGGGCGGCGCGCTGGCGATCCTGGTCCTGTTCCTGTTCCTGCGCAGCGTCCGAACCACGCTCATCGTCGGCGTGGCCATACCGGTATCGATCCTGATCACTTTCATCCTGATGTTCTTCAGCCAGACCACGCTCAATATCATGTCTCTCGGCGGCCTGGCGCTTGGTGTCGGCATGCTGGTGGACAACGCCATCGTGGTGCTCGAAAGCATATTCCGCTGCCGGGAGGAAGGCGACAATATCGTCGAGGCGGCCCGCCGTGGTGCGTCTGAAGTGGGGATGGCCGTGACCGCGTCGACCCTCACTACCATCGCCGTGTTTTTTCCCATCGTGTTTATAGAAGGCATCGCCGGCCAGATCTTCACCGACCAGGCCCTGACCGTCACCTTCGCCCTGCTGGCCTCCCTGGCCGTGGCGCTGACCTTCATACCCATGATGGCCTCGCGGGAAGGCGGGTTGGACAGTATGACGGGTGAGGGCCTCTGGGTCCAGTCGGCCTTTCGAGATTTCAGGCAGTCCACCGTGGAAGAACGTCGCGGTACGATAAAGTGGTTCGCCCGCAGGTTACGGGTCGACGCGGGACGGTGGTTCATGGAGACCTTCCCCGGCCTGAATTGGTTCGGGGAAACCGCCGGACAATACCGTAAACGACGAGGGGACAATCCCCCTTCGCTGGCGAGTTGGGTGGCACTCTTCCCCGTGTACCTGGCAAGCAGGTTCTTCGTGCTGTCGGGCCGCTGGCTGCGGGGATGCGTGAGACACGGCGGGACGACGCCGGGTACGGACGCCGCGAACAGGTGGCTCCGTGCGGTCTCGGCAATTCCACGCTGGTTCTTCGTTTTCCTGTTCCGATTGGTTCTGCCCTTTTACCAGCTTGTCCGTTTCCTGGTCGGCAGCACGTTGAGAATCCTTTTCACGATCGTACCGAACCTGCTGTTGACGGTGCTGGTTCCCGTGTGGTTTATCCTGCGTGGGCTTGCCTGGGTGCTGGGCAAGGTATTCCAACCGGTGCTGTACCTGTTCAACCGGGGACTCGGCGAATGCCAGTCGCTGTACGTGTCCGTGCTCACCCGTGCGCTCAATCACAGGGCAGCGACGCTGCTTGCAGCGGCGGCGATCGTCGGGACCTCCGCGATTCTCATTCCCCGCCTGGGCACGGAACTGATCCCCGAGCTGGAGCAGGGGGAATTCGTGGTGGACCTTATCCTGCCCACCGGTACGCCACTGGCGACAACCGACGCGATGGCGACGACGATCGAATCCTTGATTCGTGAAGATCCGGACGTGGAACAGGTGCATGTCGTGGTAGGCGCGATGGAGTCCAGCGGCACGCTCGTCGAAGAAGAGCGCGAGAACGTGGCGCGTGTGTCGGTCATGCTCGACCTGAAAGCAACCAGGGAGAGCGGCAGCGACACCGTCATGGACCGGCTGCGGTCCCGCCTGGTGGACATCCCCGACGCCAGGGTCGAATTCGGCCGGCCGGCCCTGTTCAGTTTCAAAACGCCGCTGGAGGTCGAGATACGGGGCTACAACCTGAAGGATCTTCGCAGTGTCAGCGGCCAGGTGGTCAGTGCCCTGGACGGGGTGGAAGGCCTGAGGGATGTTCGATCCCTGATGGAGGCGGGTCATCCAGAGGTCGTGGTCGTGTTTGACCGCGACCGCATGGCGGCCCTTGGCGTGGATATCGGACAGGCGGCGGACGCGATCCGGAACAAGGTGCGCGGCAGCGTGGCTACCCGATTTTCGGCGGGGGAACGGAAAATCGACATCCTGGTACGAGCCAGGGAGGAAGATCGAAAGCAGATCGCCCAGCTGAAGGCCCTGGCCGTCAACACGGGTGATCGTGGAAACTCGCAGGGGAACGGAAGAACGCAGGGGAATCCCTCGCCGGAGGATCCGGAATCTTCGAATGTCTCGTCGTCCCGGCGCACACCGGAACGCAGTCCCGTGCTGCTCAACGCCGTGGCCCGGGTCCACCTCGACGAGGGACCGAGTGAAATCCGCCGGATCGACCAGCAGCGCGTGGCTCTCGTGACGGCCAATCTGACCGGCATCGACCTGGGAAGCGTGGCAGGCGATATGCAGGAAATACTGGACCAGATGCCTCTTCCCGATGACTTTCGTATCGACCTGGGCGGCCAGTACAGGGAGATGGCCATCGCGTCGCGCAGCATGCTGCTCGCCATCGCCATGGCCATGTTCCTGGTCTACCTGGTCATGGCGTCGCAATTCGAATCGCTGCTGCACCCGTTCATCATCATGATATCGTTTCTGCTTGCCCTGTCGGGCGTACTGCTTACCCTGTATATACTGGATATAGCGATCAGCGTCATCGTCCTGATCGGCATTATCATGCTGGCGGGGATCGTGGTCAACAACGCGATCGTGCTGGTGGATTACATCAACCAGTTGCGGCGGCGCGGCGTAGGCAAGATAGAGGCCGTCATCACGGCCGGCCGGGTCAGGCTTCGTCCGATTCTCATGACCACGGCCACGACGATACTGGGGCTGCTGCCCCTGGCGCTGGGCCTGGGCGAAGGCGCCGAAATACGTACGCCCCTCGCCATAACGGTCATCGCCGGACTGATCGCGTCAACCTTTCTGACCCTCATCGTAATTCCTACGATATACACGGTACTGGATCGCAAATAGTCGGACCAGTCAGACTCAACCCGTGATCGCTTCGTTCCGCGGTCACCCATGCCGAGTTACACATGTTCAGATTTCTATCACCTAACAACTGGACCGCCTTCGCCTTCCGGCGACCCGTAACCGTGTTCATGGTCCTGGTCAGCGCGATCCTTTTCGGGGCGATATCCTTCCGCCTTCTCCCGCTGGAATTCATACCGGCAATGGATTCGATTTGGATGAACGTCTGGGTCCCCTATCCCAATTCCACGCCCGAGGACAACGTGTATCTGATCGCCAGGCCGCTGGAAGGCGAGTTGAAGACCCTGCGGGGCCTGCGCCGCGTGGAATCGAACGCGAGTACCAACGGGGTGAACGTCAACCTTGTTTTCGACTACGACACTAACATGAAGCTGGCCTACGTGGAAGTCCGGGACCGCGTGGAACGAGTGCGGCCTTCGCTGCCGGACGAAATAGATCGGATCTGGGTCCGGAAGTTTTCCAGCACCGATATCCCCGTCATGTTCCTCTCGCTGTCATGGCACGGCGACCAGGATGCCTTGTTCCAGGTCGTCGACGAACAGCTTCGTCCCCGGATCGAACGGATCGACGGCATAGCGGGTATCGACACCTGGGGATCGCGCGCGCGGCAGGTAATCATCGATCTGGACGAAGACCTGCTCAAGGCGTACCGGGTGAACGCGGAACAGTTCGTTAACGCCATGGAGCAGGCCAACATGGATTCACCGGGTGGGTACGTGGAAGACGGCGGATTCCGTTATATCGTCAGGCTTACAGGCGCCTTCGAATCCGTGGAGGACATCCAGGGATTCCCCATCAATGAACGGGGACTGCGGCTCAGCGACGTCGCCCAGGTGTCCTACCGGAAGCCCACGGTCCGTCGCAGGTTCCGCCTCAACGGCCAGGACGCCGTCGGCATGGTCATCCGCAAGGAATCCAACGCCAACACCGTGGAAGTCACTGCGGCCGTGAAAGCCACGCTCGACGAGCTGACCCGGGATCCGCGGTGGCCCGGACTGACCTATTACGTCTACTTCGAGCAGTCCGCCTGGATTCTGAGTTCCCTTAAAGCGCTCGGAACCGCCGGCATGTGGGGAGGCTTTTTCGCCCTGGGCGTCCTGTTTTTCTTCCTGAGAAAATACCGAACGACCTTCATCATTGCCGCGTCCATCCCCGCTTCCATCCTGGTGACGTTTACCGTCATGTATTTTGTCAATGCCCGTTACCAGATCCTGTCCCTCAACCTGATCTCGCTCATGGGGCTGATGCTTGGAATAGGCATGCTGGTGGACAACGCGGTGGTGGTACTGGAGAACATCGTCAGATTGCGCCGTCAGGGCCTGGAACCCGTGAAGGCGGCCATGCAGGGCGCCCGCGAGGTATCAGTTGCCGTCAGCGCCGCCACGCTGACGACGGCCATCGTTTTCCTGCCCCTGCTTTTCATCGGCGGAGGCGGTGCGCAGACGCAGATGAGGGAACTGGGGCTGGTCATCACCGTATCGCTGATCTCGTCCCTGGTGATGTCGCTCACCTTCATTCCGCTGCTGGCGTCCCGGTTGCTGAAAGACGGACCTCCGCCGAATATCGGTTTACTGGAAGCGCTGGAGCGCCGATACGCCGCGGTGATCGGATGGGTGTTGAACCATCGTTTCGACGTGGCGCTCATCCTGGCGGGATTCGTCGCACTCACCTTTTTCTTGCCGATGAGCAGGGTCACGCTTGACAACAAGCCCGCGGACCAGCGGCGGGTCTGGATGTATATCGAACCCGGTCAGTTCGCCGACATGGCGAAAACCGAGCGCTTTGCGGTCGACCTGGAAAACCAGTGGCTTGCCGCGGCAGATTCGTTGAACATCAAGGCCGTACGATCGGATTTTCGTCCCAGTCGAATATGGTTCGAGGTCTTTCTCAAAAGCGGGAAGGACGATTCCATCTGGGAGGGTCTGATTCACAGGGCAAAGCAACCGTGGATCTGGGTCTCGCTCGCGGTATGCGCCTGCCTGCTTTTCTTATTCAGGAGAAAGCCTTACGCTTTTCAGACTCTCGCCGTTCTTACAGCGTTGTACGTGGCCATACTGGTGATTCTCGGCACCCAGGAAGGGGCGGAAACCTACCGGTCGTCGGAAGAAGTGGCCAAGATCATCCGAAAGACCATTCCCGAGGTACCGGGGCTGGTCGTGAAATGGAGATGGGGCGAGGACGGCCAGGAAGATCCGAGGGTCAGTATCGCCCTGAGCGGCGAAGATCCCAGGCGTCTCGAACAGATCGCGGAGGACGTGAACGCGCGCTTGAGCCAACTGCCCGAAATCACGGCGATCACCACCGACCTCGACAACGAGGAGACGCAGAACGAGGTTCGGGTAACGGTTGACCGCGAGTTGTCCGGCAAATTTGGCCTGACGCCTCGTCGTATCGCCGACATGACGCTGTCGGGCATCCGGGGCAACGAACTGAAGCGGTTGAAAACGGAGGACAGGGAGATCCGGGTCTGGTTGCAGACGATGGAGGAAGACCGGGAAACCGTCCACCAGCTTCGGGACCAGACGGTCTACCTGGACGATGGAACGCAACTGCCCCTGGCCACCATGGCGAGTTTCACCCAGACCCCCGCGTTCAGGACCATCTTCCGGCGGGACAGCGAGACCATCCTGATGGTCCGCGCCAACACCACGACCGAGGGCATAGAAACACTCGGCGGCAAAATCAGCGGCAGCCTGGCGGACCTTTCCCTGCCCAGGGGTTATTCCTGGCGGCTCGGGGATCGCTGGGAACAGCTTGATGAAGACACGGCCGCCCTGTTCACCGCGATCATTCTCGCGTTGTTCGCGGTGCTGCTGCTCCTGGGATCCCTGTTCGAGTCCTACATCGACCCCCTCATCATCATCCTCGTATCCATACCCTTCGCGTATTTCGGATGCTACTGGATGCTGTGGGCCACCGGCACCAATATGTCTGTGCTCGCGCTCATCGGCGTGGTGATCCTGGTCGGGGTGGTGGTCAACAACGCCATCGTTTTCATCGACCACATCAAGCACCTGGAGCGGGAAAATCGATTGAAGGGCCATGAATTGATCATCCAGGCGGGACGAGACCGCCTGCGCCCGATCCTGATGACGGCGCTGACGACCATGCTCGGCCTGCTGCCCATGGCCATCGGCAACGCCTCCCTGGGCGACCTGCCTTACTATCCCATGGGCCGTTCCGTGATGGGCGGCCTGATCTTCTCCACCATCGGCGCCATGATTGCGCTTCCCCTGGTCTACAGCGCCTTCGAAGACCTCAGGATCTGGTGGCGGGGCATTGTGGCCAGGATTCGCCGTCCCGCCTGACGTCAATCCGCCTTTTGTCCGAGTTCGACAAGCCCATCGATCAGGCGACGAATCCGCGGTCTTTTGCTGTTGCAGAAGGACGCGTGGGGCTGGAACACGAAAGGAGCGCCGTCCCGCAGCATGGCCAGGTGTTCTTCCGTGTACGGACGGGGGCCGAATTTGAACACGATCACCCGCCGTTTCCCTGCCTTGCCGTACACCGCGTGATACAGCCACTGGTTGAATATGACGATGTCCCCCGGTTCGGTTTCGACGGCGCAGGCGGGAATCCGGGTTCCTTCGACGCCGAAGCAAAGGGAATCGCCACCGTGATGGGCGTCCTGCAGGGGCATGAGCGCCTGGTGAAAAGGGTCCCTGTGGGAACCGGGAATGATTCTCAGCGCGCCGGTATCCTTCTGCTGCGGATCGAGGTACAGCATGACCTTGGTTCGGATGTAATCGAGATGCTGCGACGCCATGTATCCGTCGAAATGCCAGTTATGGTTCGCCAGCTTCGGGTCGATCCCCCACATGCCCTCCGATCCGATCCAGATGAGATCCTCGCCCAGGAGATCCTGCATGGGCAGGTAGATCCGGTCGTCTTCCACCAGCTTCATAAGGGCCGGGCGTTCCTCGATGATCCCTGGCTCCCACAGCCACTCCTCTTCGCCAATGTCGCGGTCAAGTTTCTTCGCGCACGCCTCGGCGGCCTCACGGATCAGTCCGTCCACTTCCTCCGGGGAGAACGCCCGGCGAATGACCAGGAATCCGAAGGTGTGGAAATGGGCGATCTGATCTTTGGACAACATGGGGTGCTCCTCTTGCTGTCGGTGATCTGTCGAGGTGCGGGTGCGTGTCAGGCCGGCATAATCCTGCTACGCGTCAACAGTTCCCTGCCGCGCTTTGACAACCTTTCGTGTTCTTCCGGAGACATCTCAATCGTCGAAGTGCCGAACCACGGTCGGGAATAGCAGATGACCATTTCCATGCGGACGTGGCCGGACCGGTTCGGCGTACCGCGGTGCAGGGCCCTCGGGTCCTGCACCCACATGGTTCCTTTCTTCAGGTTCAGCCGGTGCGCGCCCGGGAACTGTCCCTTGCGCAGGATCTCGTCGTACGTCTTTTCCAATTCAGGATCAGCGAGGTACTGCGTACCCGGCATGACCTCGAAACTGCCGTTTTCTTCGCTCGTGTCGGCGAGGGGGATCTTGACCCCGAAATGGGGGCAGATCGGCAGGCCGACATGGGGAGAAATCAACCGGATGTCCCGGTGCCAGGGCTGGAATTCGCTGCCCGGGTATGGATTATTGGAGTGATAGCAAGTGATGTGGAAATCGTCGGCGCCCCAGTAACGTTCCAGAAAAGCCAGCAGCACCGGGTGTTCGTAGATCTCCGGATCGGAGAAGGGCGGTTCCCAGGGTACGTGCATGGTATACCGGTTGACGAACTGCTGGCGTCCCTTGCCCGTGCGCACGTCGCCTCTTTCCTCCGGATGGATCTCCCCCTCTTCGCGGGCCTTGAGCCAGTTCAGCCTCGGCAGAAAATCCTCGCGAATGCGGTCGATTTTCTCCGGTGCAATGAAGTCTTCGAAGGTCGTGAACCCGTTGATCTTGAGTTCCGCCACCTTCAAGTCGAGATCAAAGTCGGATGCTGCGCCCGTCATAGGTCGGTGCCTTGGGAGGATTCCTGGGAACGTGAATGAATGGGAGATATGATACTCGTGCTGTAGGGAAGTGTCAAAATTAAACGCTGTGGGCGTAAGGGCATCGGAAATAGGACACTACGGTTGGGTATTTGAACTTTATTTACGAGATGTACCGGTACTTTCCGACTATGTAGATCAGATAACCGCCTTTGGTCGGACCGAAAAGAGTAACAAAGGCGCTGTTATCATGACGCGATAAATCGAATACATTGGAAACGGTATACCTGATATCCTATAAGGCCAAACCCGTTACTTACCATTCCGAAAAGGCGGCAGTGTTGGACCATAAAACGTGGATGGATGCGACAATAAAGGCGGCACTGATTGGGGCCGCCGTCCTGATGTATTTGGACTTGAAAGCCGAGATACGAGCCGAGATACGGGAACTGGGAGACAAAATCGACAGAGTGGAAACGAAGGTTGATGAAGTCCGGGGATATCTCAAGTTCAATACTTCTGCTCCAAACAGAGGGTCTCCCTCTGAAGACCTTGAGAAGTAACCTTATGACACGTAGCCATTACACACCTGAGGAGATCGCCTTACGCGGTGAGGCGGTTTATGTTTGTCATATCCACGACAAGTTGAATCCGAAGCACATGGGGGAGTTCGTCGTCATTGACATCGAAACAACCGAATATGAAGGGTCTGTCACGGATTTTGTGTAACTGACAGTTTCATGTGATGGGCACTCTGTCTTCGTACATGATGATGAACTGGTTGATTGCGGCTGTCCAGTGGACAAGGGGCCGGGTCCACCTTCGGGACAGATTGAGCAGGGCCAGATAGAGCAGTTTCCTGGCCGCCTCGTCCGTGGGGAAAGCGCCTCTGGTCTTGATGATCTTGCGCAGGCCCCGGTTCATGGATTCGATGGCATTCGTAGTGTAGATGACCTTCCTGATCTCCTGTGGGAAGGCGAAGAACGGGGTCAGATGGTCCCAGTGTCTGCGCCATAGCCGGCTGATCGTGGGATATTGCTTATCCCAGTGTTCGGCAAAGCGATAAAGCGCGGCCTCAGCCTGCTCCAAGGTAGCGGCCTGGTATATCGCCCGGAGATCCTTGGCCACCTGCTTACGGTCCTTCCAGGAGACGTAGGTCAGGCTGTTACGCACCATGTGGACGATGCAGAGCTGCACCTGGGCCTTGGGGTACACCGTCTCTATGGCCTGGGGGAAGCCGGTGAGGCCGTCGCAACAGGCGATGAAGATATCGGCAACGCCCCGGTTCTTCAGTTCGGTCAGTACGTGGAGCCAGAACTTTGCCCCTTCGTTCTGCTCGATCCAGAGCCCCAGGAGTTCCTTGTCGCCGCGCAGGTTAACGCCCAGGGCCAGGTAGACCGCCTTGTTCCGTACGCTGCCGCTATCACGTATCTTGACGAACAGGGCATCCAGGAACAGGATCGGGTAGATCTCATCCAGGGGCCGCGACTGCCAGGCCAGGGCCTCGTCGGTCACGGCGTCGGTGATCCGCGAGACCAATTCGGGCGAGATGGACACCCCGTAGAGGTCTTCGATATGGCCCTGGATATCCCGGGTGCTCATGCCCCTTGCGTACATGGAGATGATCTTGTCGTCGAAGTCGGGCCAACGCGTCTGGTACTTGCGGATCAACTTCGGATCGAAGCTGCCTTCGCGGTCCCGGGGGATCTCTACCGGCAGATCGCCCTTGTCGTCCTTGAGCGTCTTGGTGGTCTTGCCGTTGCGACTGTTGCCGCGGTTCCTGCCATCGGGGGCATGTTTCTCGTAGCCGAGATGATCGGTGAGCTCGGCTTCCAGGATCCGCTCGGCCATGCGCTTCTTCATGCGCTTGAGCAGGCCGTCTTCGCCGAACAGGTCCTCGGCGTCCACCCCGTCTTCCATAAGTTCATCGAGAAGACGGTCGATCTTACCTGGGGGTTTTCTTTCTCTGGCCATAGCACTTCCTCCTTTTGAGCAAGATACAGGCTATTGCCAGTTACACAAAACATGTTACAGACTCAATATGAAATCCATGCCGATGATCTGACCGCGACGAAACAATTACTTGCCAGGATTCCCAACGCTATCATTTACGGACTGCGAATCGATTATCCCACCGCCTATCATATTGGTGTCAATAGTTCATAGGTTAACCTGAATGATAACCGGACAAGATACCGCTGACCGGGAAGCCGTCATCGAAATGGAGGTCCTCGGTTCAACCTAACATGATGCCTGGTTTCGTTTTACTACGAACGACGCCACGTCCAGATCCGTCCCGCTGTCAAACCATACCTTGATATCGGTGTCTCCAACTCTGAAGGTGAATACCGCTACGTTATGGCCGTCCGAGGGTGCGGGTTCATCTTCGTGGCGGGTCATGTTGACCTCCGGCAGTATGGTCACCTGGTACAGGGCGATCTGGCCGCGGGCGATGTTGTATTCGGTCCGGACCTCGCGCACCGTGATGACATCGTTGAGTTCCCGGGGGACCACGACCCTTTCCACGAATCCGGGTACGTTGAACCCCTCTATCGTTTCGCCGGGAACCCCGTGCAACACGAGCCGGTTGCTCGGCGCCGCGTAGTCTTCCTCCGCGAGGATCTCCCCGATGTCATCCGGCGGCGGAAACGTCTCCAGCATGTCGTGCACCAGGGAGTCCAGCGGACCCTCGTAAAAGTCGTACCTGCCGCTCACGGTTCCGGCCTTGATCAGCCGGAGGGCGAGCGCCTCATCTTCCTCCGTCAGTTCGGGTTCGCAGGTGTCCCCGTAGGGCGACCAGGGCGTGTTGCCCTGGGGCGTCGCCCAGTTCGCCACGCGGGATGGCAGATCGAAGTCCGAACCCCGGTCCACCAGCCTCTCCGATATGTCCTTGCCTTCGTCCATGAGTGTCCGCATCCGGTCGATGTAGAGCCGCACGCGCGGAAGGAAATAGTGGACGATCATTTCGGCGAAGTCCTCCGGTAGGTAGTCGAGCAGCACCTGCCAGTTCTCCAGGGAGATCAGCGCGGTGAACGTGATCCAGTTGCTTTCGCTGTTGTCGTGGCCCGGCACGATCTCGGGCCACCGGGCCGCCCAGTCGTCGTGGGTCTTGAGCCTGAACTGCTCATGGGCGCTGCAATACCGGGCCATGGCGTTCATCACGTGCTCCACCTCAGCGGCCATCCGTTCGAACCGTTCCCTGTCCCCGGCGCGAAAGGCCTTTCGTGTGTGGGCCAGGCGATGGTTGAATATGCCTGCCAGGTAGGTCCGGCCGATGTCGACCAGGTCGAAGCGGTACATGGGGGAATCCTCGAGCGCATCGTACTTGGAGAGAAATATCTCGAGCATGTCGTGCAATGCCGGTAGAAACCCTATGAGCCGTTTGACGGATCCGGAGGTGAGACCGGGCAGCAGGGTGCCGTCCCAGTTCCGGTACAGGGGACCGTTGTGAGTGCACGGATCGAAGTACGCCATGATCGTTTCGGCGAAGATCCTGACGGCCGGGCGGGTGCCTTCCGCCGCCGGGCCGTACCGTCTGCGGTTCCACCGCTCGACGTAGTTGTTCGGATTCAAGTCAGCGGGATTCCACGACAGTTCCGCGTAGAGATCCATCGTCATGACGTTCCGGTGGTTGGTTTCCGTAGACACCATGAAGCCCTGGAGGTTGGCCGCGCGGGGATTGTCCGCAAGCGACCTGGCGTTGTTGATTGCCGTTTCGATGTCGCCGTTGGGATTGGTCTCCCTGCCGCACTGACCGCACATGCCCGTGGACCACGGCAGGTCCCAGTAGTAATCGCATCGCAGGAAGTCGTACATGCGGCCGCCGTGATTGAGAAACATGTTGCCGATCACGGGAAGACCGGCGTCGCGTACGGCCCGCGCCTGGGCGGCCGCCGTGGGATTGTCCGTGCACACCCGGGGGCTGAACAGGACGGCGTCCGGATCACCGTCCCGGACGGCCTGGATCATCCCGTCAACCGACGCGTGGGTGAGTTCATCGGCCCTCTCCGGATCTTCTTCGACCCAGGTCTCCTCCGTAGGCAGCCACAGGCTGTACAGGTGATCCGTACCCAGCGCCTCCCTGTAGGATTCCACCACGGCGGTGGTGAACCGGCGGGTAACGGGGTCCCTCGGATCGAGTACGATTTCGGATTCACCGCACCACTCCAGCGGCGCGACGCGAATCTTCGTACCCGTCATGGCCTGGTACCCGTTCACGAATTCCTGGAGCTGGCGGCCGTCGGCGTAGGGCGAAAACCCCGGGTTTACCGCGGGTGTGCCCACGTGAAGCTGCATGCGGTACCGGATGCGTATCCCCGCTTCCCTGGCGTAGTCGAACACGCGGCGCAACAGCGCGATACGTTCCTTTTGCCAATCGGTGAGTTCCACGGGCACGCCCAGGCGGTTGGCCGCCAGCGCACCGAGGCCGCAGCAGTCCGCGATGTTGCCGCTTTCCAAAATGTTGAACCTTTTCTTAACCAGGTAGTCAACCCAGGGTTTGAACTCCTCCCACGTCCACCAGCGCATGCCGCTGTAGGCGTCCTGCATGTTGGCGAAGTACATCCGCCACTTGAATCGGGGTTTGCGGCTGTCCTTGAGTTCGCCTATCGTGACGGTCTCCCTTTGCGGAATCTGTTCGCCCTCTTCAAAGAACCCGCAGCCGAGATGTTCTTCGAAAAACCGGTACACGGCATAGAGGGCGGAGTAGGGCTGGCGGCCCGCAAGCACCAGGCTGTTCCCGGTACACCGGATGACGTAGCCGTCGAAGCCCAGGGCGGATTCGGTGAGGTCGACTTTAAGTTCAGTTGGAGCCCATCCGATATTCACCCGGCCGGTTGCGTCATCAAGGCGGGCAGGGGATCCACTGGCCCCGATTTCCGATGGCTCGCCGGTTTCCCGCAGGATGGGCAACGCTACACCGCCCATGCGCTTCACGATGCGTTGAAATTCCCGGGCCGCCCGCCGTTCCGCGGCTCCGCCAGAAGGGGACAGCACAATCTCCGCCGAAGGCCGTCCGTTTTTGAAAAGTGTTATCATGTAGGTAACTGGTATTTTATTGGGTTATCGGGTTAAAACTGTAGAAACAGTCCCTTAGACATGGACCGCGGCACGGGGTCCAACCCCCCTGCTTGACCGAAACGCTCCGTTCTGTATCTTCAAGGATATCATGACGCCATACGGTTTCCAGACCTTCGGGACTCCCCATCTTTTCGTGATAGGCCTCACCCTGGCCCTACCCATCGTGCTCTCGGGACTCGCACGGAGAGGAGCGGAAAGCCGGACGGCAGCCACGATCGGTTGCCTGCTGGCCGCCATGCTGCTGGTCAATGAAATCACGGCCTGGGGCTATCGCATCCTGCAGTACGGTCCGGTTTTCTTCGTACAGAACCACCTGCCGCTTCATATTTGCGGCATCGCCAACCTCGCCACGGCCGCGACCCTGGTGTTCCGGAACCGGCGAACTTACGAGATCGCCTTCTTCTGGGGGCTTGTCGGTTCCGCCAACGCCGTGATCACGCCGGGTGCAATTGAAACCGGCTATCCCTCCTGGCGCTTCTTTCAGTATTTCATCGCCCATTCCGGTATCGTGGTTGGGGTCCTGTACGCCACATGGGGCCTCGGCATGCGCCCTTCGTTCGGCGGACTCCTTCGCGCCTTCGTCAGCCTTAACGTATTCGCCGTAGCAGTAGGTGGATTCAACCTGCTCCTGGGATCAAACTACATGTACCTCTCGGAGCCGCCTTCGGGTACGGTCTCGCCCTTCTTCTTCGCGCCGTGGCCCTGGTACATCCCCATCCTCGATGTCGTGGCGCTTGCACTGTTCTTCGTGGTCTACCTGCCGTTTTACGCGTCCCGCCGGTACGGTACCCGGTCGGAGCGGAGAACCGCCTAAACAATCCGAAACGTCTCTCCGCCCTCGGAAACCCAGTCCGTCAACAGGCGGACCGGAATCGTTCTAAGGCCGACCTGGGCGTTCCCTGTATAAAAAACGTATCCCAGGTCGCCCCTCACGATCATGCGGGGCCAGCCGGTCCACGTATGGTCAAAACGCCCGCTGCCTATGCCCAGTGCCGGGAGGGCCGGATTGCGGGGATAATAGGTCCAATTTCTCAGGTCATGTGAACGGGCGAGACCCACCGTGTCGCACCACTGATGCTGGTCCGTGGCCCCCGGCGGCGTCCATTCGTTGCAGCCTTCGTACCAGAGATACCAGGTATCGCCGATGCGGTTCAGGGACCGCGGCCGCACATGAACGGCGTCCCAGTTGTCCCTCGTTTCCGGACCGAACACGGGATTGTCTTCGTCCTCGCGCCAGTCCACGAGATCGTCGCTGTAGAGCAGGTAACCCCGGTCGCCGCCGGGCCAGCCTCCTGACGGTCCAGGGGTGTACCCGGCATAAAACATGATGTACCGGTAATCCGGATGGTCCACGCGTTGCAGGTCGAATTCGTGGGCGGCATCGTTGAAGTGCCTGTAGACGGGATTCCCGGCGAAGGGTATGAAAGGACCCAGCGGATCATCGGCCGTCGCGATCATGAAACCGAGCCAGGACGGATACTGCTGCACGGCGTACATGATGACGACCTTGCCGCCTGGAGTAACGACGGCGCCGTTCACGTAGATATTGTCTCCGGGAGCATCCTTGTAAGAAAGGACCGGCGCCGGATGCACATCCCACGACAGCAGATCGTCACTTACGGCCACGGCGATGGTACGCCGCGAGGATCCCTCCTGGTCACCCGCCATGCCCGCCATGCAGTACATGTAGTACCGCCCGCCTGTTTCAACGATCGAGCCCGGGATGATCTGCTTCTCGTAGTGGCTGCCCGTCGGACCCCGGGGAATGACCGGTTCCGACATCTGGCTCAGCCAGGGCAGCGTCGTGACCGTACAGGATTCAATGACGCACCCCGTGGATCCATCCAGTTCCAGCGTATTCTCCCATGGTTCGTACACTTCGTCCCATTCGCCCGAAGGGCCGCGGATCCAGCCCGCGTTTCCGTTGACGAAGAACCGGAAGAAGTTACCCTTCTTCAGCACGCGGACCTCCCAGGGAGGCGGTCCCCCGCCCGGATATTCCTTCAGAACCGTACTCTTTCCCCCGACCTGCCGGACCGCGCGGAAGCCTTGCCTGTCGATGTTCAGAAACACGCTTACAGGATTGCCGTCACCGGAAAACCTGATGCTCACTACCGGTGCTGATCCTACACCCGTAATCCTTGCATTGAGTTCGTAGTTACCCGTGATGCGCCGAGAGATCATCGGTTGAAACCTGGCGTTCATGCAGGATTAAAACACCGGCCTGGGAGAGGGAAAATACCGATTTGTCTCACAAAAGATAATCCATATATTCCGGTTAATCCATAACGAAACCGGGAATAAGGTGAAGGTAGACATGCCTCCTTCTGATATCGATCCGGGCACGGCCGTTATGCTCAACGGTGCTCCCCGATCCGGAAAATCCAGTATCGTGTCCGCCATTCAGCATTTGTCGCGGGAACCGTGGATGAACCTGGGCACCGATCGATACATGGATATCACCCCGCCGCGATATCGACCCGGTATCGGACTCCGGCCCCATTCGATCAAAGGCCGTGAGGGCGGCGAAAGGCCTGACCTTGATCCGCTCGTTCCCGTTCTGTACGCAGCGCTCTACGATTCCATCGCGGTCCACCTCCGTCAAGGTCTGAACGTGGTGACCGATATCGCACATCACGACGACTACGACATGCCCCGTGGAATCCTCTTTCGCTGCGCAAGCCGCCTGGAAGGACTGGACGTTTATTTCGTGGGCGTACGCTGTCCTGTCGAAGTCGTGTGGCGCCGTCGCAGGGATACCTGGCTCAAAGAAGAAAACCTGCCCCCGGACGCACCGGTACCGGAACTCGTACGGATCTGGGACAGGGAGGTGCATAAGCCCGGCATCTACGACCTCGAGGTCGATACGTCGAAGCTGAGCGCGGAGGCCTGTGCCGGGCAGATCCTGCGCCATATCGAAAACGGCCCCGAACCCCGTGCGTTCCGGCGACTCGCCGCAATGTCCACGTAGAACTGATAGCGTATGCTGAAAAGCCGGGACGCACGACCGTTTTCCATTTCGACGGTGTTTGCGGCGGGGTATATTGTTGAACCTGCGTTTGTATAATGGTACTCATTGGTACTCAAAGCCTGCATGAATGATGGAACCAGAGTCCGGAAGGGCGGCGTCCACATGGGCTGGCGTGTTGCGGATCAATTCACGATCTACCGAGAGAAGGGTTGGTACGGGGCCCATCCCAACATCGTCCGGACGGCAAGTGGTGACCTGCTGACGCTGTTTCACCGGTCGCCCGCCACCGGATTCAGTCATCACAGCCATCCCCTCTTCGACGTGAGAGCCTGCCGCTCCAGGGATGAAGGGCAATCGTGGGGGCCGCGGGAACTGGTAACGACCTACCCGTTCGGAGGCGTATTGGATTTCGGCACCCATACACTTTCCAACGGCGAGATCTTCCTCCATGGCAGCACGGTGGACCTGGTCCCCGCCGAAGTACCGGAGGTCTCCAAGCATACGTGGGTTTCCCGCCCCGGGGTGGGTTTTCACGTGCGTTCCAGGGACAACGGAACGACCTGGTCGCACCCGGAACTGTTTCCGCCTCTTCCAGGCGCCGTAAACGGCCATCCCGCGTCGCACACCGGGGTCTGCCGCAGCGGATTGCTGGAGACACCGGACGGACGACTACTGCTTCCCGGCAAGGCGACCGATCACCCGGAGGGCAAACCACCATTCTTCGGTATGATGCAGTCGTCTCATGACAATGGGCATACCTGGACATACGCCGGATGCATAGCCCAGGACGGCGTCGCGCATTTCAGCGAACCGGCGATCTGCATGACTCCATCCGGAAGGATTCTCGCGCTCTTCCGCTGTCATCCGAACCAGCCGGGACAGGACGTTCACCTGGTGGAAGTGCACTCGGACGACGGTGGGGAGACCTGGTCGCCCTGGCGTTCGACGGCCATGCGTGGATGTCCCGGACACCTGCTGGGTCTGAGTGACGGCCGTATCCTGGCCACGGTGGGCACCCGGTGGGAAGGACAGATGGGTTGCATGGCACGGATCCTGGACCCCGAGGCCCGTGACCTGGATTCCGCGCCGGGACTCGTCGTGCGCGCCAATTCCGCCAATTCGGACTGCGGATATCCCTGGTCGATTGAATTTCTGGACGGAAGGGTGCTGGTCGTGTATTACTATACCTACGAAGACGGCTCCCGGGGCATAGAAGGATCGGTGCTCGAAGAGCGCTGACGGATTTTGGTACAACAAAGCTTGCCGGCCGGTTGCAATCAACGCACCATTGAGGAACATCCATGTATCAACTTGAATCACACCAGCTGGATTTCATGGACACTTTCGGGTACCTGAGTTTTCCTGGATCGCTCAACGACAGGATCGGTGAGATCGAACAGGCCTTCGATGCGTTACTGAAAAGGCACGGTGGCGACGACCACGAAGGCGTCGAGCGTCTGGCCGTAGTGCCTTTCATCAACCATGACCGGTACCTGTGCACGCTGCTGGACGATCCCCGCATCCACGGTATCGCCGCCAGTCTCCTGGGCGAGCAGTATCAGTACTGGAACAGCGACGGCAACTACTACGTCGGAAACACGAGATGGCACTCTGACACCCAGTGGCCGGAACCCATCAGGTTTTACAAGATGGCCATCTACCTGGATCCGATGACGAAGGCTACGGGCGCGCTTCGGGTCATTCCGGGCAGCCACCGGTTCGGAGAAGGCTACGCGGAAACGGTTCATGCGCACCTGACCGGCAAAAAAGGATGCTGGGGCGGACTTCATGGCAGCGACGTGCCGGCGGTGTCCGTCGAGACCCGGCCCGGAGACCTGGTAGTATTCAACCATTCGACCAAGCACAGCGCCTGGGGCGGCGGGCAAAAGAGGCGCATGTTCACGCTCGTGTACACGGGACATCACACGGACGAAACTTCCCTGGATGCCTTCAGAAAGGTTATCCGGCATCACGGCTATACCACGCGTGAGGTCTTCGGCGGTAAGGACGGTCCCCTGCTTTCCACGGCGACGCCCGAACGATTACTGCACCTGCAGAGTTTAATCACACACATACCTAAAGCGGCCTGACACCGCGAGTTTCGACGGGGTACTCAGAAATGGCACTTTCTCAAGACCAGTTCCAGCATTTCGCAGACGAAGGCTATGTCATCGTCGAAGGCGCGCTTGACAACGCCGACCTGGATCCCGTCATCGCCGGGATCGAAGCGTTCGTCGATGAACGGGCCCGTGATCTTAAGCAGGAAGGACTGATTTCGGAACTGCACGCGGGCGAACCTTTCGAGCGGCGGATTGCCCTGATCACGCAGGAAAACACCTCGATCTACGACGACATCGACATCATGCACATGCGCGCCGAAGCCGTGTTTCACTTTCTCGGCAACAACCGTATGCTGGACCTGGTGGAGTCCCTCGTGGGACCCGAAATCACGTGCAGTCCCATACAGCATCTGCGGGCCAAGTTGCCCGACAACCTGGTATATGCGGGAAACGGGGAAGAAGACCCCCTGGACGCCCGCATCAAGGAGAACGTGGCGCCCTGGCACCAGGACGCGCAGGTACACCACGAAGACGCGGACCCGGTATTCATTCTCACCGTCTGGCTACCCCTCTGCGACACCGACGAAGAGAACGGATGCCTGCAGATCATACCCAGGGTTCACCACAGGCGGACCGTGTACTGGAGCGAAGGGTTCGGCATCGAAGAAGGCCAGTTACCCGAAGGCGGTGTCCTGTCGTTGCCGATGAAGAAAGGCGACGTGCTGCTCATGCACAAGCTGATCCCGCACCGGTCCATTCCCAACCGTTCCGGCACGATACGGTGGAGCCTCGACCTGCGGTATCAGCAGACCGGACTGCCCACGGGTCGTTCGTTTTACCCGAACTTCATCACCCGGAGCCGCCGCCATCCCGAATTCGTGCTCTCGGACTACGGAACCTGGCGCCGCGGATGGGAGGAGGCGCTGAAGATCACGGCGCAGCGCCCGCCCCGCAAGAATCGTCCTACCCAGCCTACACAGATCCGGATGTACGGATAGGGCAGACCGCTGAGCATACCCGCTCAGGCTTTCAATGCGGTACGGTAAATCCGACGGTAACCGATCAGGTTGCTGACCAGGAACGTGGTTTCCATGAGCACCGCGACCGGGCTTCCAGCGATGTAATTGTGCACCATCCAGGTCACTGCGCAGGCCATGTAGTAGAGCCGCACCTTCCGGTCGGTCGCCTGGAAATTGCCGAATGTCGCCAGCAAGGACCCGAAGAGGGCGAGGATATCCAGGGGCCGTTCATAGCTGACCGCGAAGCCCGCCAGAATGAGCCCCATGAACAAGTACATCAGTCGCCGGTCGGTGGTAAACGCCGCCGTGAACACGCGGATGCCCATGACGACGTAGAGCGTCCCGGCACCGGCCCTGCCGAGAAAGAAGAAGTGGGCTGCGTTTGACAGTGCCGAGGCGCAAAGCCAAAGCAGGACATTGCGCCGCTTTTTGAGCTGGAAGGAAATGACACCGCACGTAAAGGCGACCGCGGCGAGCATCTGCGATATCAGGAAGGGATCCATGGTGGTTTCATCCCGGGTGATTGGCGACCACGTGTAAAATAAGGGTCAACCCCAACCGGTCAAGCCGAAACCCGCCCTTCCGCTTGACGCAAGACCCGATCGGCGATAACGTTCATCATATCCTTTCCACCCGTGAATTCCACCCGTGACGAACGGATGGTCCCACCATGTTGACGCCGGTTCGCGTGTTATCACTCCTCGCAATTCTTGGCGCGACTGCAGCCGGGATCCTGCATGTCCTGGCCAGCGACGAACCGTCCACGCCCTACGTCAACTCAGCGGGCGTCACCCTGCCCCCCGACGCGGCACCGCCTTCGGAGCAGTACGTCCGCTTGTTTCAACTGGACAATACCTACATGGAGTGGTTCCGCACGATCTACAAGGGGACCTACGGCCACCGGATCATCGCGGAACCGCTAATCCGTTTCGACAAGGATTTCAACTTGATCCCGGCGGCCGCGAATAGCTGGGAGCCCACCGAAGACGGGCTTGGATGGTACTTCTACCTGCGCGACGACCTGGAATTCTCCGACGGCAAGTCGCTCACCGCCCACGATTTCGTGTTCACCCTGCGCCGCGGGGCCGATCCGGACAATGCCTACGACGTGGAGTGGTATTACCGGCCGATCAAGAACTGGAGCGAGGTCGTGGGAGGCAGACTGCCCCTCGACTCGCTGGGCGTGCATGCGGTCGACGACTACACCCTGCTGGTCGAGACGGACGAACCCTGTGCCTACATGCCGGACCTCATGGTCGACAGCTGGGTGTCTCCCCAACAGGCGGTGGAGAAGCACGGCGACGCCTGGTCCACCAGCCCGGAAACCTCCATTGCCAGCGGGCCGTTCTACCTGGAGGAGTGGACCAAGGCCGACCGGGTCGTGCTCAAGGCCAATCCCCGGTACCACGGCGCAGCGCGGCCCTACCTGGAAATGATCATCGCAAAGCTGTACAACGCGTCGACGCCGCCGCCCCTGCTCGCCTCCTACGAGGCGGACGAGGTGGACTTCGCCCTCGTTACGAATCACGCCGAACTCGCCCGGATCAAGACCGATCCAAAGTTGAGTCAAGAACTCCACTCCTACACCGACTTCGCGACCTACTACCTCACGATGGACACCTACAACCCGCCCTTCGACAACCTGAAAGTCCGCCAGGCCTTCAGCCACGCCATCAACCGGAATGCCGTCTGCAGCTCCGCGCTGCAGGGCTTCGCGACACCGGCCTACTCGATGCTGCCGCCCGGTTTCCCGGCGGAAGCGACCGAAGGGCTAAAGCCTGTCCAGCGATACGATCCCGACCTGGGACGCAAGCTGCTGGCCGAAGCGGGATATCCGGACGGCAAGGGATTCCCCCGGGTGGAGATATGGATCCGTCGCGACGTACAGCCGGTGCACGAAGCGGGCGAGGCGATCCACGCCATGATCAAGCAGAACCTCGGAATCGACCTGGTCGTACGCAACATCGAGGTCAAGGTCTTCATGGACGCGATCAACAACCACCAGCTTCCCCTGGGTCTGGTCCGTTTCGGGGCCGACTTCATCGATCCCAGCAGCCTCATGAATCTTTGGCTTTCCTCGGGCCGCCATGCCTGGAAGGACGACCGGTTCAATCTGCTGGTGGTCCAGGCCGGCGGCATCGTCGGCGACTACCGGGCGCGCATGGACGTCTACCGGCAGGCCGAACGGATCCTGGTGGAGGAAGTGGGCGGCCTCTTCGTGTGGTACCCGACGATGAACCAGATATGGAAGCCGGACATCCGGGGAGAGGCCCTCGAACCGAACCAGCGGGGCTTCCGGTCCTGGCGGGGCGAGCAGATCGGCAACACGGCCTTTACGATCTATATCGCCGAAGACGGGGAGCAAGACGCCGAGTCTTCCGGTTTCTGGGAGCGGGTATTCGGTGGGGGATGATTGGGGCGCTGGAAAGGGATATCAGACGATATTCAGCATATTGTTTGCATAGTCTTTTCCGGCCGTCGGCGACGGTAGGGACCGGCCGTCCTGTCGATACAGATCAATGGTTTCTTCGACGATACGGCATAACTCTGCAAACTCGTCTTGTTCGTTCTCTCCATGACACCCGCCATAGAATAGTCCGGGACAACCGCCGACGTAACACTGATCCTCTTCCGACCATTCTACTATTTTCACATAACGAGAACTCTTCTTCATTTTTGTGATTCCTCGATCGCTACTCTTATAGCTTGTTCCTGGTAGTTTTTGGCATCATTCACCTTAACACTGTTTGAATCAATGTGTCAAGGAGTTGTCCAAATACCATTTTGATGGGCTGAACTCCATGTTGTTCTTTTTTCTCCGAACAAAATGCCGCGGCGCGGTGTTGTACTATTGAAACCGACATTGAGTCGATGAGCAAAGGACTACGCATGACGAAAGCAGAGGGACGATCCATCGCCCTCGAAATCCACCGCGGAAACCGTGGCGCGGTGGCGGACCTGGTGGCTACCTACGAGGACACCCTGTTTACCTACGCCTTTCATATGCTCGGCGGGTCGGACGACGCGAAGGACATTACGCAGGACGCCTTCGTAAGGGCTTATGTCACGCTCACCGGCAAGTACGATGAGGAGCGGTGCCGGGCCCTAGAGATTCGTCCCTGGCTGTTCCGCATCGTCCGGAACCTGGCGTTCAACAGGTTGCGGTCGCGAAAACGAACGAAAGCCGCTCAAAATCGGCTGGCGGTCGAAAGGACCGTCGAGCTTACGGACCGCGAACCTGGAGATAACCGGTCTCGAGCCCTGAAGAATGCCCTGGACAAGTTGGGAAGAGAAACCCGGGAACTGATCATCCTTCGATTCATCGAGCAATCCAGCTATGCCGAAATCGCGTCGATCACCGGTTCGTCGGAATCGGCCCTGCGAGGCAAGGTACACCGCGCCTTAAGAAAACTGCGCAAGATCATGGAGGATTAACACCGTGGACTGTAACGAAGCAAGGCAGTACCTGGATGCCGTGAGGACGGGAGAGACCGGCACCGAAGTGCGCCGGGCCGTGTCGGAACACCTTGAATCGTGTCTCGCATGCCGCGACGAGGCCGCAACCCTGTCGCGTCTGGCAACGGGAATCAAATCACTTAACCTTACCGCTCCAACCGGTATCAAGGAAGGAGTCATGGGGATGATCATCGACCGATACGATATCATCGAAACGGAGTTCGGACCGGCGCACGTGGGATTCACACCAAAGGGCATTTCTGCGGTAAAGCTCGATGTAGGGGAAGAATGCGCCTTCGAATCCTATTACGAAGAAAGACTGGGGCGAAAAGTGGCACGAGGTAGTTTGCCGGTAAAATACGCAAATGCGGTCAGGAGAGCGATCAAGGGCGAGAAGAACATCCCGCCGCCGGTCACCCTCGAGGGTTTGACCGGATTCGAACAGACTGTCCTGGAGCACCTGGCGAAAATACCGCTCGGCGAGGTTCGGCCCTACGCCTGGCTGGCCCGCGAGGTGGGCAGGCCGAAGGCGATCCGGGCAGTCGGTACGGTCATGGCCCGGAATCCCGTCCCATTTCTCATGCCCTGCCACCGGCTCGTACCCTCGGTCGGAGGCGTGGGGAACTACTATTACGGCCCGGAGATGAAATGGACGCTGCTGGAACGGGAGGGGATTGCCAGGGAGGATCTCGCGAATTGGAAACAACGCGGCGTTCGTTTCGTCGGCAGCCGGACGACCGGTATCTACTGTTATCCTACCTGCCGCGACGCCCGTCGCATCCAGGATCGGCATCGCATGGAATTCGCCAGTGCCGATGAGGCGGCGGCAAACGGCTGCCGGCCGTGCAAGCACTGCCGGCCGCTAGCAACGTAGATACATTGTATATTCCTACCGATTCCGAGGCGGAATGTCGTCACCCGCCGGCCGGGGCACGGGCCTCCAGTAACCCGAGGGATCGCTGCCCCGGCAGACGAGGGCCTGGTGGTATTCCGGATTGCGGCCGCGAACGTCGGGCGGTAAATATCGTATCGTCAAACCGCAGCGGCGGCGGTTGGATACATTTGGTTCGGATCCGTGCAACAAAAGGTCGGTGTGCATGGAAATCTGGCCCGCCTTCATGACAAAGGGTACGGGGGACCCGCCCCACCTGTCCGGATCGAGGACGGTCTGCCCCAACACGTTTCGCTCCGCCTTCGTACTGTTTTCGAACGGAATCTGGCCGTGCCGGTGAGAGCCCGGGATCACCGTCATGGGCCCGTTCTCATCATCCACGTCGTCGATGGCCAGCCAGATCGTCACCACCTTGCTCGGGGTGAGCGGCCAGTACGAAGCATCCTGGTGCCAGCTTACCTTTTTAACGTCCCCGAACATTTTGCAGAAGTAATGGGTCATCTCGCAGATCAGCGTCTCGCCGACCAGGTCTTCCGCGTAGTCCAGGATCCTGGGCGTCATGGCCAGGTCGTATATGCCCCGGCAATGTCTCTGCCAGCCGTTGATCGAGTAGCTGTTGTATCCCTCTTTCTCGGCCCGGGCCATCATGTCTTCAAAGTACAGGCGGTTCGCCTCCGCCTCCTGGGGCGTGAAAACGTCCAGCGGACACAAATACCCGTTTTCATTGAAAAAAGCAATCTGATCGGGCGTTAACGTCTTCGGATGTTCGTTTCGCACCGGGAAAAACCGCAGTTCCCGTTTCATTTCGGGCAAGGCATCGGTAATGGGCATATAGTGACCCCGGTCGATAGCACGGTCTGTGATGGATAGCCTGTCAGATGATCGCGACGGTAAATATAGCGGCACAAAACGCTTGAGACAACCCTTTGCATTGGTTAAATACCCCTACATGGACGACAAAACGATAAAGTCGCTTTCCACCCTCGACCTCGTGCCGGGCGCGTCCGTCGAAGAGGTGAAGAAATCGTACCGGGAACTGGCGCTGATATGGCATCCGGACAAGGTCCCCGCCCAGGTGAAAGACCGGGCGACGACAAAGTTCACGGAGATCAACGAGGCGTACCAGTGGCTCGTCCGGAACCCGGATCGACTGAAGGGATCCGCTCCCTTCGATTCATCTTCCACCCGACAGTCGCCTCCCCGGTATCGTTCGGCGCGGGGATCGCCAGAGGGACGCGCGGGTGGGGCCCGCACTGACCGGGCGCGGACTGGCGCTTCCAGCCAGTCGGGATCGGGGGCCTCCAACCAGTCAGGACCGGGCGCCTCCTCCGACCCGGCCGTCCAGCGCATACGTAAGGCCGCGCAAGGAACCTGGACCGATGCCGGCTCGGGCCTGTACATCTATCCCGATATCGACACCGACCGGGCTGCGAATTTTATCGTATCGCTGCACCACAATGCCCTCTTCAAAGGCATGGCCTCGACGGTGAACGACGTGCTTGTGTTCTACGATATCGACGGATCCGGCGAAGAAGGCATGGCCATCATCCGGTCGAACCGCCTGGTCAACAACAACGTCTCGGCGTCATTCGACATCGGCGAGCTGGAGGAAGTCAGGCTGAAAGAGGGGGTTTTCTTCTGGAGCGAGATCCTGGTGCGGAGACGGGGGCGAAGTCGATTCGAACGGGCGGGATACGCGGAGAAGGCGCCTGGAAGGGCGCTGGTGAGCATCCTGCAAAACCTGGTCGCCGAGAACACTGCCGCTTGAAGCTTTGCGACCTGGATACCCTCACACCGGCCACGCTTCCTTGCGGTACCCCATGTCCCAGAACATCCACTCGTACCGGCTGGTCGTTACGTAGTGGTGGAGCATGGTGTCCCGGTCTTCCGTGGGAAGCCCCCGGGCGATCCGGTTCGTGATTTCGAGAACGGCCACCACGCACTCGGCGAATTGATCGCCGGCGTAGGTGTCGATCCATTGTTGATACATCGGGTCTGGAGATCCCCGATCCGCCAGCGCCTTGCCCACTTCCCAGTAGATCCAGTAGCAGGGGAGCACCACGGCCACGACTTCGTGAAAGGGCCGGGCGTAGGCCACCGATATCAGGTAACTCGTATAAGCCTGGCAGACCGGCGCCTTGGGGGTCGCCCACACCTGTTCCGCCGACAGCCCGAAGACGTCGAAGAAGTTCTCCTGCATGGCCCGTTCTTCCACGAGACATCCCTTGGCGTGTTCGTTGAAGAGGATGATCGTCTCTTCATCCGGCGCCTTGACCGCGGCAAGGCTCAGCGCCCGGGCATATTCCTTGAGGTAGAGCGCGTCCTGGACGGTATAGAATTCGAAGGCCGCGCGGTCCAGGTTGCCCGAGGTCAGTCCCGTAATGAAGGGATGGGCCAGGATCGCATCGTAGATGGATGCTGTCCGCGACCACATGAGATCGGTGATGGCGCCCTCCGCCACGGCCGAGGTCATACGGTCGCCCCCTTGCGGCTGGCCTCCCGGACGTGGGTGGAGTAGTCCTCCCGCCTGAAGTAGGCGCCGTCCAGGTTGTCTGTTTCGGTGGTCACTTCGGCGGTGACCCAGTGCGTCGCGTAGCCGCGCCGCCAACGATTCGAGGAGTTGCGGCGGGACGAGTGCAGGGTCTCCGAATGGTGGAAGACCACGCCGCTCTTGCACACCGGCGCGGCGGCCTCATTCTCCCACTCGATCAGGTCGTCCGGAGGGGCAAGGTTGTAAGGCTGACCGGGAACCTCCACGTGATCGATGATCCCCTTCTTGTGCGAACCGGAAATGTAACGGAGGCAGCCGTTCTCCTCGTCCACGTCGTCGAGGGCGATCCAGGCCGTGATCACGTGGTCTCCCGGCGTGCACCGGAAGTAGAAGTTGTCCTGATGGTAAGGCTTCTCCGACCCGAACCGCGGCGGTTTCATAAAAAGTTGGTCGCTCTTGAGCAGAGGTACTTCACCGGTAATCCGACGGAGAATGTCTCGAAGCCGGCCATCCAGGGCAAAGTTGCGGAACAACGGATCCCGCAGGTATGGATTGTCGATCTTTCGCGGCGCGGTTTCACCCGCTTCGGAACGATCCAGCAGGTATCCACGCATGGATTCGTCTTCGCTGATGGTATCGGCCGTTTCCAGTGCCAGCCGCGCCACCTCGTCGGCTTCGTCGGGACTGTAGACGCCCTCGACCACAAGCCATCCCCGCTCATGGAATGTTCGGACCTGGTCTTCGGTGATCATGCCTCATCCGCTCCGCAGTGTGTCCAGGTTTTGCTGCAGGACGCTCATGCCGTAACCCATGGGGCTGCCCACGTTGATGTAACGGTAACCCCACTCGATTTTCTTGCGTATGTCCTGGACGTCATCTAGCGTCGTCCCCGCCATGATCCCGGAACCTTCCAGCCGGCCGGGGAATTCGCGCATTGCCTCCTGTACCTCGGGCGAGTCGGTCTCCGCGATCACACCCATAGTGGCGGACAGGTCCGTGGGGCCGAGAAAGAGGACGTCAATACCTTCCACCTGCTTGATTTCGTCCAGGTTTTCGAGGGCTTCGACGCTTTCGATCTGCAGCACGGTCACAGTTTCCGCATTGGCCGTTTTGACCACATGTTTGAAGTCCAGCCCGGCCATCATCGCCCAGTAGGGAGATATGCCACGCTGTCCCTCCGGCGCGTACCGGGCGTACCGGACCGCTCGTTCAGCCTCTTCAGCCGTATTGACCTGGGGGACCATGACTGCCACGGAACCGATGTCGTAGGCCTTCTTGATCAACGCCGGATCGTTCCAGGCGACGCGGATCATGGGCGCTACGTCTCGCTGGCGGGCGATCACCGGAACCATGTCCAGGTCTTCGATGGCACTCGCGGAATGCTCGGTATCGATCCAGAGGAAGTCGATATCGGAACCGCAGACGATCGAGGCGGCGAACGAGTCGTGGGCGGTCAGGACCGTGCCCAACAGCAATTCGCCGTCACGGATGCGCCGCTTTAGCGGATTGGGATAATTCATCTGGTTTGGTCACCCCTCTGTAACGCGATACAGTTGGTCTGGCTACCCGTCTATAACGCGCTTCTCTCATGCTTGAAGGCGGAAATGAAGGCCTCGTTCTCCTGGGGCAGGCCGACGGAAATCCGCATGAAGCCTTCCATGTCGAAGGCCTGGCGGACGCGGACCTTCTTTTCCCACAGGCGATCTATGAGGGTCTGCACGTTGGGGCCGACTTCGACGGTGACAAAGATGGTCTGCGTGCGCATCGGGCTGTACCCCATGGCTTCCAGTTCTTCGTAGAGAAATGCTTTCCCTTCCCGCGTGAGTTCCGCCGAACGCCGCACGTGTTCCTGGTCCCCTAGGGCCGCTATGGCCGCGACGGTCGAGAGGGTGTTCTTGTTGAGCATACCGATACTGAACCGCTGCATGCGTTCCAGGAGCGAAGGGTGGGCGACGCCGTAACCGACCCGCATGCCGCCCAGGCCGTAGGCCTTCGAGAAGGTCCGGGAGATCAGCAGGTTTTCGACGTCCTTTGTCAGGGAGACCATGGACGGGTAGTCCGGGTCGTCCACGAACTGGATATAGGCTTCGTCCACGCAGACGATGACGTGTCCGGGCATGGCCCGAATCGTCCGTTCGAGTTCGCCGGGATCGAGTATCTGTCCCGTTGGATTGTTGGGATTGCAGATGCTGACGATCCGCGTTTGATCGTCGACCGCCGCGGCCAGGGCCGCCAGGTCCATTTGCCAGTCTCCGGTCAGCGGCACCTTCTTGACGGCCTGTCCGAGTTCCTCGGTCGTCCTCGGTATGGAACGATAGGACGGAAAGGCCGTGACCGTGTTCCCCGACTGGTTCCAGAAAGCTGCCAGCGTCGCCGTCAAAAGGATTTCGGAAGATCCGACGCCCAGGACCACGTATTCCGGATCGACGCCATGATGCGCGGCCAGGGCTTCTTCGAGTTCGTTGTGCATGGTATACCTGTTCATGCCGAACATTTTTTGAGCCACCGCCTCGATGGCCCTGCGGGACGCGCCCAGGGGATTCTCGTTGATGCTAAGCTGTACCAGCAACGGATCATCGAGACCCACGCCGTTTACGGGTTGCATCTGGGGTTCGTTGACCATCTGGGCCGCCGCTTCCCATACCGGTGTGCCGATCAGCGAAACACCCGCGCCGCCCAGGACGGTGTTACGCAGGAAATTCCGTCGGTCCATTTCGTGTGTTTCAGCCATGATGACCTCCAACTTCGATGACAGTTTTAGGGGGATTTGACCTCGGATGAAATTAGCGGCCGCGGCAGGGTATTGTCAAAGGTTCTTTTGGTCTTGAAAAGGTGACGCGCATCTGATACAATGTCTGTTCCGCGAAAGAACAGCCCGGGTTCACCCGTCACTTGCCGGACGCCGTGTCCGAGGCGAATCACCGCACGATCCGATGCAAACCTCGAGGAGAGACCATGTACTCGTTGGACTATCAGGATTTCGACCGGGATATATGGGAAGACGAACTGGCCGGTTTCGTGCCGGGGACGGTCTATGACATGCACGTCCACATGTGGTCGGAGGCCCATCGGGGCCGGCTGACCACGGAAGCCGCCGGATTGAGGCTGGAGATCGACTATCGAGACCACCTGGACTGGGCGGAAAAACTCTATCCAGGCCGCGAAATGCACTACCTGGTCCTAGGCACGCCCATCGTGGGAGGGATCGACACGGAGGGCCACAACGACTGGATGGCCCGGGAAATGAAGCAGGATCCCGAGTCAGCGATCAACATGATGGTGACGCCCGACATGACACCCGATTACGTGGCCGCGCAGGTCAGAAAACACGGCTTCCTGGGCCTGAAACCGTACCGGACCTTCGCGCCGGACCCCATCCATTGCAGGATCTGCGATTTTCTGCCGGAATCCTTCATCGAGGTGGCCGACGACCTGGGTCTCGCCATTACCATGCACATGTCCAAGCCGGACGGACCGGCGGACGCGGACAACCAGAGGGACCTGGCGTATTACACGAAAAGGTATCCCCGCGCACAGTGGATACTCGCCCACTGCGCACGGGCGTTCAACGCCTTCATGATGGAGCGGGCCATTCACTTCCTGACCGGCCTGCCCAACATCTGGTTCGACACCTCGGCCGTGAACGACCTCTACACCCATTACCTGCTGATGAAACACGAGGACCGGTCCCGGGTCATGTTCGGCTCGGACAATATCGTAGCAGGATGCGCCCGCGGGAAGTATGTCACCTATGGCCGCGCGTGGACCTATTACGAGGGCACGACGGAAACGACGCCCCACTGCGATTCGCGGGCGACGCTGGTCATCTACGAGCAGTTGCGGCAGGAGAAGCAGGTGGCGGACATGCTGGACCTGACTTCGCAGGAGATCGAGGATCATTTCTCCGGCAACGCCAGGCGATTCCTGTCCGAGGTCCGTGCCCGGCAACAGTGGCGGTAGGTCGCGTCACCGTGACAGGACGGGTGCGCAATCCGTGGCCGTCTATCCCCTCGACGGTTCCGCCATGCGCGCCTTGGCTTTGCGCACTTCCTCCTCGAGGTGGGACTGGTGCGCCAGGGGCTGTTCCAGGTGCTTCATGCGATCCGGTCCCGCAGTTTGAAGCATGGCTTCGCCGTACACGTTAACGAGCCAGAAACGGGCGCCCGCGGCAATCTCGTTCTTCAGAAGGTGCATGTCGCGAACGGCGTAACGCGCAGTGCAGTTGATCGTGAACATCCGGCGCCGGTCGCTGCCGCCCCACGCGCTGTGCTTGGTGTTCTGATTAAAGACCAGGATGTCGCCCGGTTGGGTTTCGAGGGCTACCGCCGGGACCTCCCAGCCTTCGATGCCCCAGTTTTCTCCTGATTTCCTGATCGAGGATTCGAGCGACTCCGCGTAGGCGTCCCCGTACCGGTGACTGCCGGGTATCACCCGCAGCGCGCCCGTATTCCTCGTCAACGGATCAAGGTAGAAAGCCATCTTGAAATGGATTCGGGGCGGTTTGCCGCGCATTTTACCCGACCAGTCCGTGTCGGAATGCCAGCCGGTATCGGCGACGTAGAAATTGCCGTCGCTGCCCATATAGACGAAATCCTCGCCCAGGAGACTGCTGAAGATCCCGTTGACCCGGGGATCGTCGATAAGTGAGGACAACACCGGGTGCTGATCGATGAAGGGCACGATGCAGGACCGCGCCGTGCCGTCGTGCTGCTTGCCGTCGTGCCCGCCGCCGCGTTCGGCCCACACGGTCTCGAAGGCGTCGATGATCCCGTCGATTTTGTCCTTCAGCAACCCGGGGAAACCCAGGAAGCCGAAGGTGTCGATGAACCCCAGCTGCTGTTCGGTCAGTTTCATCGGAGCGTCTCCGTCTAATTGGACCAGCCTGCTTGATCTTTTACCACGTAACGATTTGTTTGGGAGTAGTCTGACATCAATAATATAGTCCTGTTAGGATCCCTATAAAGCAAATAAAACCGGAACCCGTACCCGGAGTTTTATCCAACGGAAGGAGCGAACCATGAGACGGTTTACCCGCACGCCCTATTTGTCCGGTCCGAACGGTCCGCACGGTCCGAACGGTCCGGAAGCCCGTGCAGTAAGGGGGGTGCTCGAACCCGGTGAAACGGTCCAGGTCGAGACATTTGGCGGGCATGACCAGGATTACCTTGCCAAAAAGGATCTGCGGGCCGGGGCGGTTATGGACGTGGATCCCTACCGGTATTCACGCCCGTGCGGACCCTTCTACATCGAGGGCATCGAGGCGGGTGACTGGCTATCCGTCGAGATCTTCGACATGGAAGTGGGCCCCTACGGATTCTACCGAAACGGCGGACCCCACTGGGGCAGCCTGCGGCTCATCGCGCCGGTAAGGGACGGCCTGGTAAATTTTCCGCCCGATTTCGTCGTTCCTATTCGACCCATGATCGGCGTCGTGCAGCTGGAATCGGTGGCCCATTACCAGATCGACACGGGTGGGAACATGGACTTCAACGCGATCCAGCCGGGCAGCACGGTGCATATCCGCGCGCAGAAACCCGGGGGACTGCTCTCGCTGGGTGATGTACACGCGCGCATGGGAGACGGCGAGTTGACGGGCACTGGAGTCGAAATCGATTCCACGATCACAATGCGGGTGGACCGCTCACCGGGTTTTCCCTGCAGCAGTCCGGTCGTGGAAAAGACCCGGATCGTGGAGTCTCTGGAAGAATACCTGACCAGCGGCCAGGGTTACAACTGGGAAGAGGCCGTGAAGATCGCCTGGAGCGAAATGACCTCCCTCATCGCGGACCGTTACGACACCACCGTGGAATACGCCAACCTTATCGTCGGCACCATCGCCGACGCCCGACCGGGTTACGCCGCCGGCCTGATGAACCGGCGGGGCAACGTGGACGGGAATGCCTACGTCACCTGTCAACTGGCGGTAACGAAGGAACTGCGGCGAACGGGGACGCCCTACGTACCCTGAGGACGGGGACGTCCTACGTGCCCTGAGGCGCGGCCCATCCATTTAAAGGCATAGATAGATATCCCCGGTCGTACCACACAGTCGCCGAAATCCCGTGTCGCACTACTGCAGGGGAGAAAAAGGAACCGGCGCGAGGATACGGTTTGCTACGTCCGCAACCAGCGGGCCGTTCGTTTCGCTGTCCGCCTTGGCCTTGATCCAGGCAGGATCGGCCATGAACGCCGCCCAGGCGCGGTCGCGGTGCGCCGTGTCTTCGAAGGCCAGCAGGTAGGTGAGTTCGTGGTTGCTCGGACCCACCACGGTCTGCCAGAAGCCGACCAGCTTCATGCCGTGTTTCTCGAAGAGGGGTACGGCGTGGCGGGTGAACCGGTTCAGGATATCCGGCACGCGGCCGGGCATGATTTTGTAGATGCGTTCTTCATAGATCATGAGAATGCTTCCGCGGATTCCGCCATGCTGTGAGGTCAGTCCAGTCCGGCAAGGGACGCGCCCCGCTCTACCGCGTGTCCCTGGCGGCGCAGGTATTGTTCAAGGCCAACGAGGAATGGCGTGACGGCTTCGAGGGCGGCGTTATGCCCCATGTGGCCCACGCGAATCGATCGGTTCACGTAGTCTCCCAGGCCCAGGCCGACATGCATGCCGTACTCGGCCTTCATGAAATCGGAAAAGGCGACGGGCTTGAACCGGTCTTCCGACAGGATGACCGTCATATTGACACAGGCGGCCCGCTCCTCGGCCATTACCTTCAGTCCCATGGCACGGACCCCGTCACGCACCACGCGGGCTACCCGTCTGTGCCGGGACCAGGTTGCCTCGAGTCCTTCTTCCTCCAGGATGAAAGCCGTGCTTTTCTCCAGGGCGACGAAGTTGTTGACGGGCATGGTGCCGGGATGGGGATGGACATGGGCCTGCGTGTCGGCAAAGTGCCGCAGGTTCTGTAGATCGGCCATGAATCCGCGGGGCTTTCGCCGGTCTTTCATGGCGTCCCAGGCCCGGTCGCTCACGGCCACGAGGGCCAGGCCCGGCGGCGCGCCCAGGGCTTTCTGGGAGGCGCATGTCGTGATGTCGATGTCCCAGGAATCCATCAGGTACTGCTCACCGCCCAGGGACGCTATGGAATCCACCAATACGAGCATCCCGTGTTCCCGGGCGGCTGCGGCCAGTTCCCACACCGGGTTGGCCACGCCCGTCGATGTCTCCCCGTGCACCATGAAGACTGCCTTTAGTCCGGGGTTATCCGCCGCTGCCGCGTGGATATCCGACGGCTCGAAGGGAATTCCCCAGGGTTTCTTCGACACCACCGAATCGAGTCCGAAAGCCCTGGCGAGATCGTCCAGGCGCCGGCCGAACAGGCCGTTGTCCAGCGTCAGGATCCGGTCGCCGGGATTGAACAGGCTGTTCATGGCCACGTCATTGGCCGTGTGGCCCGATCCCACGAGTACAAAGACCTCTCCTTCCGTCCCGATCACACGTTGCAGATTGGAAACGGTCTTCCGCCAGATTTCCACCCAGCGGTCTCCGTAATGGGCGGTGAGGGGATCGCTCATGTGGGCCAGCACGTCGGGGCTGATTTCGACTGGACCAGGTATCATCAATCGGTAGTGTTTACGCATGCAGGGCACCTGTAGATGGGTATTGCGAGTGAGTCGGAACCGTTGTCTTGCTCGCACGGAACATCGCTCGAATATACGGAGACAAAGCGGCTGGATCAACAGAGAAAAACTGAAGGAACGGCGGCCCGCGGGCGTATCTATCTTAAGTAGTTATTCTTCGGGTGAATGGCGCATATAGGCCTTGACTTGCCTTTTAACCTCGCCTTTATTGCCTGTGCCGGTTCCAACGCACAGACGTGGAATCCGCCTGATTAACGAGGGGTACGCCCTCAGTCCGCATTTGATCCATGAACAATACGGCATGGTCTACATAGTAACGAGGTTCGGCAAATGTTACATCGATTCAAGACCCTGATCGTTCTTTTCGGTCTGATCCTGCTGTCGTTCCCGGTAACTGACGCGTGTGCGGCGTCTCGCAAGCCGGTCGTCGGTAAAAAGGGCATGGCGGTGGCCGTGGAACCCATGGCCACGAAAATCGCCGCGGACATTCTTAAGAACGGCGGAAACGCCGTCGACGCCGCCGTGGCGCTGGGACTGGCCCTGGCGGTTACCCATCCCTCCGCCGGGAATATCGGCGGCGGCGGATTCATGGTCATTCGCATGGCCGACGGCACGGCCGTGGCGGTCGACTATCGGGAAAAAGCGCCTGGAAAAGCGCATGCCAGGATGTACCTGGACGAGGAAGGAAACCGCGCGGTGAACCCCGCCATTTCCTTTACCCGATCGGACGGTTCGACCTTCCATCCTGCTACCAACCGCATACATCACCTGGCGATCGGCGTGCCGGGAACCGTCGCCGGATTCGCCCTGGCCCTGGAGAAATACGGCTCTATGTCCATGGCGGAAGTCATCCAGCCCGCCATTGATCTCGCGGAACAGGGCTTCATACTGACCGACCGGATCGCCCGGGGACTGAACGGACGCAGGACTATATTCTCCCAGATCCCCGCCAGCAAGGAGGCCATGCTCCGGGCGGACGGGGAGGACTGGAAGGAAGGCGACCGCTGGATACAGAAAGACCTGGCGGAAACCCTGAAGCGTATCGCCCGGGACGGCCACGACGGGTTCTACAAGGGCATGACCGCCGAATTAATCGAAAAGGACATGAAGGCCGGGGGCGGAATGATCGACCGCACCGACCTTGCGAACTACCAGGCGATCATCCGGGAACCCGTTCGCACCACGTACAGAGATGAATACGAGATCATATCCATGCCCCCGCCGAGTTCGGGCGGCATTACCATGTCGTTGATGGTCAACATACTCGAAGGCTACGACCTGGGCCGGATGGGGCATAATTCGTCCAACACCCTTCACGTCATGACAGAGGCCATGCGCCGAGCCTACGCCGACCGGGCCCGGCACCTTGGCGACGCGGACTTCGTCGAGATTCCGGAACATCTCACGACGAAGGAATACGCGGCCAAGCTACGGTCCACTATCGATCCCTTCTTCGCCACGCCGAGCGAAGATGTGGGACCGGAATTGACCTTGCCCGAGGAAAGTTTCCAAACCACCCATTACTCCGTCGTCGACCAGTTTGGCAACGCCGCTTCGAACACCTACACGCTGGAAGGCGGATACGGGTCCCATATCGTCATCGCGGGAACGGGCATGATCACCAATAACGAGATGGGCGACTTCAATCCACAGCCGGGAATTACCAGATCCACCGGACAGATCGGGACGGAACCTAATCTCATCGAACCGAACAAACGCATGTTGAGCTCCATGTCCCCGACCATCGTCACGCGGAACGGCGACCTGCACCTGGTGGTGGGCAGTCCCGGGGGACGCACGATCATCAATACGACGATGCAGTTGATCCTGAACGTCATCGACCATGGCATGAATATACAGGAAGCAGTCGACGCACCGCGAATCCATCACCAGTGGTTCCCGGACCGCCTCCGCCTCGAGAGCGGAGTGGGGCGCGAGACTGCGGACACATTGCAAGCCAAGGGTCATGAGTTAAGCAGCCGGGGTTTCGGGGGCGGATCCTACCGCCAGGGGGACGGCCACAGTATCATGGTGGACCCCGACACCGGCTACCGCCTGGGGGCACCGGACCCCCGGATCGAGGGCGCTGCATTCGGTCATTAGGCGAACCCGCTGGATCTTCCCGAAAGAAAATCCCGTGTTTCGCCTGCTGGAGTAAGCAAATTGAAGTTGTACGACCGTGACGCCGCGCAGGAACTGCGTCACCAACTGGGCAGGTTCACCCGAGCGCCGGTGGCCCACCTGCCCACTCCGCTACAGGACTGTCCTCGCCTTAAGCAAGCCCTCGGGGGTCCCCGGATCCTCATCAAGCGCGACGACATGACCGGGCTGGCCATGGGTGGAAACAAGGCCCGCCAGTTCACCTACTCCCTGGGACCCGCCCTGGAAAACGGGTGCGACTACCTGGTCCACGGCTCCGATTCCCAGTCCAACCAATCTCCGCAGACCGCCGCTGCCGCGGCCCGGCTGGGAATGAAGTCCGTCGTGGTCATCCCGCGGGACCATCGATCCTATCCTGTTTCCGGCAACCTTCTGCTCAACCACCTCATGGCGGACCAGATCAAGTACGTCTTCCCGCTGACCGTGAAGGATGAAGTGGAAAAGCTGATCGATGGATTAAAAGCAAAAGGATCAAAGCCTTACGACACGAGCCGGGACGGGGCGATCCTTCGCGCCGTGGCCTACGTGGACGCCACCCTGGAACTGTGCGAACAGCTTGCACAGCGGGGTATCGCGCCCAGGGCCATTTATACAAGTTCCATGACCTATACCATCGTCGGGCTGGTGGTCGGCCTGCGCGCCGTCTCCGCCTGCTTCAAGGCAGTCGGGCTCAATTACTGGGTGGGGGACGACCGGGAAATGCAGGAACGCCTCGCGCCCGTGGCCAACGAATGCGCCTCGGTCATTGGACTGAAACACACTTTCACGCCGGACGATTTCGATGTCACGTGCCAGTTCGCCAAACCAGATTTCGGCGAACCGTCGCGGACCAGCCTCGAAACCATGCGCCTGGTAGCGCAGACCGAGGGCATCGTACTCGACCCGGTATACACGGCCAAGGCCATGGACGGCCTGGTCGGCCACATCAGGGAAGGGCGATTCCAGACTGACGACGCTGTCGTCTTCCTGCATACGGGAGGAACGCCCGCCATTTTCGCCTACGGAGACGAGCTCTTCGGCTGAGCCGCTCCTGTTGGATTTTCCAACGCATCCAAGAGAGGTAACGCATATTTTGTTACGCAGATCATCCAAGAAAGAAAGCGACAAGAAAGAAAGCGATGGCCCGACAAGACGGATATCCAGGGACCGGGTACACCAGGTATTCAGCCCGAACGTCTCTCCGGCCATCACCGTCAGCCGCGGCGAGACCATCGTCGTGGAAACGCAGGACTGCTACCGGGGGCTTCTCACGGCAGAACCCGAAACGCATCGTAACATCGAACAATCCGGCGGCATACCGGTAACCGGTCCCATTTACGTGGAAGAAGCCCACATCGGCGATGTCCTGTCCATTCAGGTGAAGCAGATCAAACCGGCGGGTACCGGCGTGTTCGCCGTGCGGCCGGAAACGGGCATCCCCGGGCAGGAGATCCAGCAGAAAGTACGGATACTGGAAGTGACCGACAAACAGGTCCAGCTGGACGACCGGCTGAATCTACCGGTGCACCCGGTGATAGGGATCATGGGCGTGGCCGCGAAGCATGGGGAGATCGATACTGTTTACCCGGGCAGGCACGGCGGAAACATGGACACCCTGGAAATCACGACCGGATCCCGGATCTTTCTGCCCGTTCAGGTCAACGGCGGCCTGCTGTCGCTGGGCGATGTCAAGGCCTGCGTGGGCGACGGCCAGATCGCCGGATCGGGCGTGGAAGTCGAGGCGGAGGTCACCCTGAGGGTGGACACGCTGCCCGGTGGCCGGTTTTCCTGGCCCCGGGTCGAATCGAAGGGCGAATGGATCACCATCACGTCCGCGTCCACGGTCGACCAGGCGGCGCGCCTGGCGATCAGCGAGATGGTGAAATGGATCTCACAGGACAAGGCCCTGGATTACGATACGGCCTACGCGCTGGTCAGCCTCGGCGGCGGACTCCACGTCAGCCAGTGGGGGAACCCGCTCATCACCGCGCGCATGGTGTTTCCCAAGCGGTTGATCAGCAAGATCAAATCGCAACCCACCGCTTCCGGCCGGCTCAATTATCGTTCCCTCCCCCCCGCGGCCAACGGCGACACCGGCGGCGAGACAGTGGCGGCCGAAGCGGAACAACCCGCATCCAGGTCATCCCGCGAATCCGGCTCGAGCCGATCACAGCGCTCTTCGGGCAGGTCCCGGCAGACCGGCGGCCGCAGGGGCACCAGGCAGCGCTCGAACGGTGCTCCGTCACCCGCGCGCGACGAAGCCACCCTGGAAGAGGCGGCCAAGGAGAACGGCGACGTAAAGGACAGCCGGGTCACCGCGAACAGTAAAGGCCAGGACAAGACAGGCAGGAACGGCAAAGACAAAGAAAAGGCCGCGCAACAGGCCAAGTTGCCTGAGCAGGCAGAACCATCCCCCGTCCAACCGGAAACGGCTCCAGCAGTCCGGGAAAAACCCGATGCCATGACTAAAACGCCGTCGGACGGCCCAGCAAGTGCTACGGATGCAAGCAAGGAGGATTCGAACACCAAAGACGGTTCCGAGCCGGCAGCAGCGGTCCGCAAGCCCTCCTTTGGAAGAAGGCAGCGTACGGTCCGCAGGGCTTAGGAGCACCGGGCGCGTGCCCGGGGACAGCCGACTCACGACGCCTTGGAGCCGGGGAACCGCAGCCGAACAGGTTCGTCGTTCAGCGGCGCTTCGTTTCCACTTCGATCTGGAATTCGGTCTCGAAGGCCGTGGTAAATTCGTATACCTCGTCAAAATCTTCGATGGCATCCTCTTCGGTTTTTCGAAGCAATCCCTCGTTGACGAGATTGAAGACGATTTCGCCGAAGTGTCGGGTTTTCGTGATGTTCCACTCTTCGAAAACCAGTCTCGCCGCTATGCCGAACCGCTCGATGGCAAAGTCCCGGATGCCCAGGGATAGTTCCTTCCCCGTGATATGCCTGCGGGCGGATAGTTTCCCCACCGTATACGAAACAGCTTCCATGATGAAAAGGTAGGCCCGCCGTGGAAAGCGGCCGTCCTTTTCCAAGATGCGGTCCAGTACTTCCTGGGGATCCTGTTCTTCCGACACGTCACACTCTCCGCGCTTGCCTGAAGTCGATGAACGCCAACCCGGTCACCAGGTCTGGACGGGATGGCCGGTCTGTGGAAACCACAAGGTATCCGCCACGTAGGACAGGAATACGCCGAGCACGAAGGCGACCAGCATGCCCATTGCGGCCGGTATGGCCTTTCGGTAAAGCTGGATGCCCCCGAGCCTAAGTAACAGGGCCTTAACGAGCCACACCACGAAAACCGAGAAGACGGAACTGGCCATGCCGGGCGTCAAGACCACGGTGAATCCTATGGGATGCAATGCCCACCAGGAAAACCGATGATGGGCCTGGATGAGCAGCGTAGTAATCACGCCGCCGATGGCCATGAACCAGAATTCCGCACCCGTAATCGCCTGCTCGTTGTTGATCCATTTCACGAGATTGTCGTAGGGCAGCTTGCTCCCCGTGTTGAAGGCGGGCTCTAGAAAGTTCGACGCCCCGCTGTGTGTATATCCCAGGTACACGGTGTACGCCACCGCCACGATGATGCTGAGGGCGAGCACCCCGGTGATCGCACGGAACGCCCCCTTTCCCGTTCCCCCCATTTCATCGTCCACCTTGGCGATGTGTCCCATGGAACACATACCGAGGGTCCGCCAGTTGCGTGCATAGGCGTTGCCGATAGCCAGGTTGGTCAGGTCCCGTGTACCAATGCTGCCGGATCCGATGACGGCCACGGTGAAATCATGGGTTTCGAAGGGCAGGTCCAGGAACACGATGCCCGTTTCCGCCACGATGCGGGTCACACCAATGAACATGATCAACAACGACCCCATCATGAAGGCGATGATGCCAAGAGACATCCCCGATGCGTACAGCCAGCAGACGATATACGTTACGCCCCCAAGCACGCCCAGCACGGCCATGCGATAGGAGAAGAACTCCTTCGAATCGTCCACATGGGGGGCTCTTCCAATCGCCTTCATGAACACGTTCTTCAGATGGCGCCGCGCGGCCCACAGGGCGAAAAGGGAGAAGATGAGAAACCCCCCGGAATGCTGCGACTTGACGACCGCGAAGGCCTGGGGCACGCCAAGCCGGATCATGAAACCCTGCTGAATGGTCATAAGGACGAAGAAAATCCAGATGCTGAACAGGACATTCAGATTGGTAAAATAGCCGACCCCGGCTACCAGGAAATTGAATTTTACGGGTATGGCGGGAAAGGATCTGGCCAGGACGAAGTTGAAATTGTGCATGGGGCCTATCGGGATTGGCCCGACCCAGTTGAAGAAACTGATGATGTTCCAGAGGAAGATGAACAGCGTTATGCCGAAGGCGTACCAGAACAGTTTCGACTGCATCACGGCGGGAAGTGCCCGGCGTCCCGTCCCTTCCTCGATCAGGATCAACGGGATCTGCGCCAGCGGAAAGGTCAGCCTTTCGTGTTCCACCCACTGCTTGCGCAGCATGACCATGACCGACGCGCCGACGACGAAGATCGCGAGAAAAAAGGTGATCCACCAGAAGAGCGGTATCGACCAGGTGTTGCGCAACAGCCCAAGGATAGAGGGTCTGCTTTCCGGTACGCCCTCGAAAAACCAGGATATGGCCCGGTGCTCGTTGGAAATGATGAGCCATGAGGGCAGGTACTGGAAGAACAGTTCCGCCCACTGGTTCTCCGTCGTGGCATAGTAGTGAGGCGCGGTGATGGCCGAAATCCAGTAGGAACTGAAAGGCCAGGCGGGAATGGTCGAAGCCGTGAAGACCAGGAAGAAAACGACGATGAGTTCATACCGGTTCAGGACCCAGGCCGGCCAGAAGAACTTCATCAGGGGATTGAAGACCAGCAGGACCAGCATGAAGGGGAACAGCGCGGCGACGGGTAGATGGGTCAGGCTGATATAGGAGGACCCGGTGACATACGCCGCGTGGATCGTCCATATATTCAGGAGGACGGACATGACGACACCGATAAACAGCGCCTTTTTTGTCATACCCGACGTGAGGGTCTCCCCGGATCCTCCGCTTTCGTCTTTGCCGGTTTGCGGAGATATCGTGCTGGAAAGGGACATGGAAACTACGATTTCCTATGGCGTTCCGCCACTGCAGAGGGCGGATCCGGTTCATTGCCGCTCGAAGGCCGCGCGGTCTAATCCCAGGTGTTCAACCCTTTCCGGCCGAATGCCGGAAGGAGTACGAAGTGGTCTTCCGTTTCCTTCATCCTGTGCAAAAGGAGGTCATGGTGCCGTATGATCTCTTCCCGGTACGCGGGATCGTCCAGGAGATTCCGCTGTTCCCAGGGATCATTCGCCAGGTCGAAAAACTGCCACGGGCCGCCGCCGTGGTTGTCCCCGCGAACGGTGTACTTGTACCGGGCGGTCCGGAATCCGCGCCATACCCATTCGTAGAAGGCCATGCCCTGCCTCAACTCCGCCACGAATTCCAGCATCACGCCTTCCCTTGCTAACCGGTCAGCTTCGCCGTGAATCAATGGGGTCAAGTCGTCGCCGTACAGGGTATCTCGGGGCCTCAGTCCGGCCAGTCCCAGGATGGTGGGGAACAAATCCTCGGTGCAGACCGGATCCTGGATCATGTCGCCGGCCCGCTCCGGACAACGGGGATCCGCCACGATGAGGGGAATACCCGTAGATTCCTCGTAAGGCCATTGCTTACCACGAAGTCCATGGGCGCCACCGAGTTCGCCGTGGTCAGAAAGAAAAAGGACAACGGTCTCTTCCTGGAGTCCGGTCCGCAACAGGAAGGCAGCCAGCCGCCCCATGTTCCAGTCCAGGTTCTCCACCATGGCGTAGTAACGCTTCCGGTTGAGCAGGATCCGTTCCAATTCCCCGGCTTCGGCGGCTTCGACGTTGGGAGGCAGTACGATGTCCATCGCCTCCCAGGAGCGTTGAAGGGCTTCTGGCGCCTCGAAGGGATCGTGGGGCGGCTCGACGGAGATGACCATGCAGAAGGGGCGGGATGGATCCCGGTGTTCCAGGTTGTCCATGGCCAGTTCAAAAAGCCCGTCGGTCTGGTACCCTTCAATCGGTCTCGGCGTCGGGTCATCGTCCTCGAAATAAAACGTATCGAAGGGACCGTTCCGCAGTTCGAAGCCCAGCCACTTCTGCCAGCGGCCCCGGTGGGCTTTCTTTACGGGCGTCCGTCCACACTGGCGGGCAGACCCCATGCGGCCGTGGCCGCCGTCGAGATGCCATTTCCCCGTGTAGATCGTCTCGTACCCCGCCTCGTTGAATTCGTCGGCAAGGGTCCGCTCCGCCGGAGACATCCTGTATTCGATTCCGGGGACCTTCCGGTCATGGGCATACAGGCCCGTCATGAAGGTAAAGCGGAAGGGGACGCAGATGGGGCAGGTCGAACTGGCGTTTTCGAAGCGCACGCCCCGGCCGGCGAGGGCGTCGACGTGGGGCGTGACGATGTTGGGATCACCGTAGGTGGACAGGGCCTGCCGCCGCAGTTGATCACTCAGTACGATCAGAACATTGGGCGGTGAAACGGCCTTCATTCAGGTTACCTCGTCCTGTCTCCGCGGGCGTATCGGTATGGAATGGACCCGATCGGCGCCTGGCGCGAAGACCGGGTAATTGGATTGTGTATCGCTGGCTGGCTTACTATATTGCCGCTCAAGAGATTAACAAATCGCCGGCGACAAATCAACTGGATTTCCCGTTCAAGGCCGATACCCTACATGAGCAAACCCGACGATCTCGAAATCTACCTCTTCGATCTGCAGGGCTTCATTCACCTGAAGCAGGCCCTGACCGGGGCAGAGGTGACTGAACTGAACGCCTGCCTGGACGAAATCCCGCCCCTGTCTCCCGGCGAATGGCACGGTTGCGTCCATGCCCATACCTATGGCACCGTGGACGGACTGAACCTGCAGCAGATATACGAGGCAGGCACCCCGTTCGAGGCCCTTATCGATCATCCATCCTGGATCGAGAAGCTCAAGCATTTCGTGGGCGGGGAAGGAACGTTCGACTACAACCACGGACCGCTGTTCATCGACGAGAACTTTGCGAATTTCCGGGAACCGGGCGAAGCGATCGGACTGCATTCCGGAGGATTTCCGCCGATCATGCGCAATGGTTTCCGCTACCAGGGCGGCCGGTTCATGTGCGGACAGATCAACGTGCTGATGGCGTTGACCGACATCGGCCCCGGGGACGGCGCCACCATGGTTATACCCGGCAGCCACAAGTCCAACTTCAGCCATCCCGAATACGCCCGGCACGCCATGAAACCGAAGGGGGCCTCCGTGGAAGGCATCTCCGCTTCCGTCGAATTGTTCATGGAAGCCGGCGACGCCCTGCTGTTCGTGGATGGCATTTCCCACGGCTCGGCCACCCGCCGAAACGCCGGGACGCGGCGTATCGTGGTGTACCGGTACGGACCGTCCTGGGGTAACTTCCGCCACGGGTACCAGCCGTCACCCGAACTGCTTGAACGCCTGACTCCCGAACGCAGGAAGATCGTCTCTCCCCAACACGACGCGCCTTCCGGGGCGCCTTACGGCAGGACTGCAACCGGTCAGGGCGGGAAGTGAAACCGCCGGCGTAGGCGCCGCCTGAGCTTCCGCACAGTATCCGGCCGGCCCGCCGCCACGTTTTCCCTTTCTTCGGGATCGTTCTTCAGGTCGTAGAGTTCCGTTTCACCCGTCTCGTGCGAGACCAGCTTGTATTCCGCCGTGCGTACCAACCTGAACTGACGCAGCGCGCTGGCCCCTTCCTCGCGGTGGGTCGACCGTTCCCCGGTGAGTACGGCGCCGAAGTCCCGCGCGTCCAGGCCTTCCTGGGCCGGCAGGCCGCCCAGGGCGCACAGGGTCGGGTTGACGTCGATCAGTTCCACGAGAGCGTCGGAGGTCCGCCCGCCCGGAATACCCGGTCCAGCGGCGATCAGTGGCACGCGCAGGGCCGCTTCGTAGGGCAGGGACTTGGTGTACATGCCGTGATCGCCCAGCATCTCCCCGTGGTCGCTGGCAAAAACGACGTAGGTATTGTCCCCCATGCCCCGCCTTTCAAGGGCCTCGATGATCCGGCCTACCTGGTCGTCGATGAGTTCGATGACGGCGCAGTACTGGCGCCGGGTGACCGAGATCTCTTCGTCGGACGGGTGGCGACGCCGTGCGTTGACCCATTCCGGTTTCCCTTCGCGCCCGCTGCGCACGGCCGGCGGAACCTCCGTGTCCCGGTAGCGCTCGGCGTATGCCGTAGGCGGATCGAAGGGGTCGTGGGGACCTACGAAACTCACAAACAGGTGCCAGGGGTAGTCGTCCGGCACGGCTTCGATCCAATCGACGGCGCGACGTCCGATGTAAATGTCCTCGAAGGCCTCGAGGGGCAGGACCGAATCGTGGGACGCGCCTTCGATCCATCCCTTCGCTCCCCGCGCCGCGTAATCCGCCCTAAAGCCTTCGAAGAGCCCCTGATCCCGCAGCCAGAATCCGTACGGTCCCCGGGGTTCGTCGGCCTTGCCGGCGTGCATCTTGCCCTCGCACTCCACGGGATGGGTAAATCCCCATCCGAATACCCGGGGACGATCGCCATGAAGGCCGTTGTAGGGATCCGGCTTGGCGAGGTCGAGTTTGCCCACGCAGCCAACGCGGTACCCCGCATCCCGCAGGCGGGCGTAATAGGGCGTGACGTGCCGGGGCAGATAGCAGTTGTTGTCCAGGCACCCCAGCCGCGCGGGCTGGAGTCCGCTGGCCAGGCCGATGCGGGCGGGCGCGCAGACCGGGGCGTTGGTGATACATTGCGTGAAGCGGATCCCGCGTTGCGACAGCCGGTCCAGGTTCGGCGTGTTTACGAAAGACGCTCTCGCCGCGGACAGGTAGTCGTGGCGGTGCTGATCATCCATGATGAACAGCAGATTGGGTCGTCTGATATCTGGCATGGTTTATTCTCACAATTGTTTCGGTTGAACCCGAACGTTCTTCAAAATGTATTCGGGCAGGTTTCAGTTGATGAAGGATTCGAACTGGTGCGGCGCGGCCGGAAACCAGAGACTGTCCACCAGGAACGAAAGTGCCATGCCCACGACGTAACCCACCAGGATGCCGAGGAAGAGGGGTTGCGCCTTGCGGTAGAGCGCTCCCCCGCCCAGGCGCAGCAGGATCACCTGGATGAGCCAGGACAGCAGGAACGGCAGGAACATGAACCGGACGGTGTCCGCCGCCACGGCGACCAGTCCGATGGGATGCAGCGGCCACCAGAGAAACAGGAACCGCCCCAGGATCATCAGCATGTACAGGGCGACGCCGTTGCCGAAAAAGATCAGTTCCAGTCCCGAAACACTACTCGCGCTGCTGTTCCACTGCATGATGGTGTTGTAGAAGAACGGCACGAGATCGCCGGGCTTTGAAAGGAGGTTGTCGGCGCCCACGGCGTAACCCGCGCTGATGTAATAGTACAGGGAAGCGACGACACTTACGACGAAGGCCAGGCAGATCCACAGAAAGAGATGTCCGGTGGCCGGCTGCATCCAGCGCCGGAGATAGGCAGCGTGGGACAGTCCGATCATCGTGAAAGTCCGCCAGTTCCGCGCAAAGGCGTTCGTCATGCCCAGGGCGGTGATGGTGGAAGAGTTCAGGTTGTCGGCGCCGATGATGCCCGCGGTAAACACGTTGGCGTTCACCGGCAGGTCCATGGCGACGAGGCCCGCCTCGGCAACGATTCTGGCCATGCCGAGATATACGATGAAAAGGGCGGCGAGCAAAGCAAGGCTGACCGGCAGCGACATGCCGATGCTGTAGAGCCAGGCCAGCAGGTAGAGCAACCCGATGATCATACCGAACACTGCAATACGGTAGGAGAAGAACTCCTCCCGGTCATCCACCGCCGGATCCTTCCGGAACGCCCGCCTGGCCACCGCGGCCAGGTGACGCCTTGCCATCCAGAGTCCCCAAACCACCAGGGCGATCAGGGCGCCGATGGACTGCGTACCCACGAGTCCCGTGGGCGACATCGTCGTCGCCGCCGTAACCCCGAGCATGTTCAATACACCGCGTTGCAGCGTCGTGAGCAGGAGGAAGAAGCAAAGGCTGAACAGGATCTCGGCATTGACAAAAAAGGCGAAACAGAGCACGAAGACATTCAGCCTGATGGGAAGATCGGGGATCGACGGGTGCACCTTCACGTACACCAGGTCCGGTCCCATGATGGGAATCGGTGAAACGAAGCCCCAGTAGGAAAAGATATTCCAAAGCACGACGGCCAGCGACAGGACGACGCCGATCCGGAAGGCGTTCGTGCGGACCATGGGCGGCTTGTCTTCGTCCTTTTGCAAACCCATCAGGTTGAGCGCCACCTCGCCCAGGGGGAAACGCAGTCTTTCGTGGCTGATCCATTGCTTCCTCAGGATGACCACGATGCACGCGCCGGTCCACATGAGGGCGGCAAAACACGACATCCACCACAGCAGAGGCGAGATCCAGGCCATCCACGGGATGTCGTATCCCGGACCGGCCCCCTCGTAGAAAACCCGTACCGCGTCGGTCTTGCCGCTGATCACCAGCCACCCGGGCAGCGTGTCGAAGAACGTCTCCGCCCAGCGGATTTCGGGACTGGCGTGATAGAAGGGACCGGTGATGATGGAGACCAGGTACCGCGTCATGCCCCAGTCGGGTACCATCGAACCGATCAGGCCCATGGCGAAAATCACGACCAGTTCAGAGGTCGTCAGGGTATGCCTGGGCGCCAGGGTTTTCAGCAGTACGTGGGGGCCCAGTATCAGCACGAGAAAGGGAATAAGCAGCGCCGAGGGCAGGTGGGCGTAGGTGACGTAGTTGTACCCCGCGTGATCGGCGGCGAACTGTCCCCAGACGGCCACCACGGCGGAGAGCGCGAGACCGATGATCCCGGCCCGCAGGGTTACGGCCGATGATCCACGGTTTCGAGGTGGTTCCGGGGAAATTGAATTCCTCCGTTCCGGTTGCGGCACTTTAAGTTACTCGATCCAGGGATCCATACGGAACAACTTGCGGCCCAGCGGCGTCAGCATGGCCAGTGCCTCGGAGCTCATCGACCGGTCGGGTCCCGGGGCTGCCGCGGCCTCTTCGTCCGCCAGGGGATACAGGCGGGTGAAATAGGCGACCCTGGGCACACTGCGGTGATTGGCGCTGGCGGCGTGGGGCATCAGGTGGTGCATGAGCACGAAGTCGCCCGCGTCCCCTTTGACCTCCACCGACGGCGGAAAATCGACGATATGGGTCCAGGTGTCGTTGCGCGACAGTCCGTCCGGTTCGTTGAGCATTATGTCCCTTACCCTGTTCGGCGCGCCGGGTACCACGTGGATGCCGCCGCCGTTTTCTTCGACGGGGGAAAGGTAGTAACAGCCGCCAATGCCGATCCCGTGGCGAAGGAATGGAAGGTTCAGATCCGCCGGTCCTGCCGGCCGCGCGTCCAGGTGCAGGTTCTGAATGCGCCCTTCGCGCCCCGTATCCCGCAGGGTAATCCCCACGGAGCCGTCACCGACCCGGATATTGTCGGTCTCGAGGATATCGGCCGCGGCCCGGTAGAGCCCTTCGTTCTGAAGCAGGGGAAGCAGCGCCGGACTGTAGAAACTGTGGTTTCCGTCGGTGTGCATGGGCTTGATCCTGCCGCAGTACGCGATATAATGGTCCGGCAGGGAAAGGTCGCGCGGGATCAGGTCGAGAATGGCGTTGCGGGCGGTTTCCACGGTAGCGGCGTCCAAGGTGCCTTTCAGCACCAGGTAGCCGTCGGACCAGAATTGCTCCAGTTGATCTTCGTTGAGGTAACGGGGGGTTCGATGCATGAAGGAATGATAGCTCAGTTGGAATTCAGATTATGTTCGATTTAGGATTCAGGGGCAGGTGTCCGGTCTTAATAGGCGTCTGTGGTTTCTGGGGGTCTGTCACGGATTTTGTGTAACTGACAGTTTCATGTGATGGGCACTCTGTCTTCGTACATGATGATGAACTGGTTGATTGCGGCTGTCCAGTGGACAAGGGGCCGGGTCCACCTTCGGGACAGATTGAGCAGGGCCAGATAGAGCAGTTTCCTGGCCGCCTCGTCCGTGGGGAAAGCGCCTCTGGTCTTGATGATCTTGCGCAGGCCCCGGTTCATGGATTCGATGGCATTCGTAGTGTAGATGACCTTCCTGATCTCCTGTGGGAAGGCGAAGAACGGGGTCAGATGGTCCCAGTGTCTGCGCCATAGCCGGCTGATCGTGGGATATTGCTTATCCCAGTGTTCGGCAAAGCGATAAAGCGCGGCCTCAGCCTGCTCCAAGGTAGCGGCCTGGTATATCGCCCGGAGATCCTTGGCCACCTGCTTACGGTCCTTCCAGGAGACGTAGGTCAGGCTGTTACGCACCATGTGGACGATGCAGAGCTGCACCTGGGCCTTGGGGTACACCGTCTCTATGGCCTGGGGGAAGCCGGTGAGGCCGTCGCAACAGGCGATGAAGATATCGGCAACGCCCCGGTTCTTCAGTTCGGTCAGTACGTGGAGCCAGAACTTTGCCCCTTCGTTCTGCTCGATCCAGAGCCCCAGGAGTTCCTTGTCGCCGCGCAGGTTAACGCCCAGGGCCAGGTAGACCGCCTTGTTCCGTACGCTGCCGCTATCACGTATCTTGACGAACAGGGCATCCAGGAACAGGATCGGGTAGATCTCATCCAGGGGCCGCGACTGCCAGGCCAGGGCCTCGTCGGTCACGGCGTCGGTGATCCGCGAGACCAATTCGGGCGAGATGGACACCCCGTAGAGGTCTTCGATATGGCCCTGGATATCCCGGGTGCTCATGCCCCTTGCGTACATGGAGATGATCTTGTCGTCGAAGTCGGGCCAACGCGTCTGGTACTTGCGGATCAACTTCGGATCGAAGCTGCCTTCGCGGTCCCGGGGGATCTCTACCGGCAGAGCGCCCTTGTCGTCCTTGAGCGTCTTGGTGGTCTTGCCGTTGCGACTGTTGCCGCGGTTCCTGCCATCGGGGGCATGCTTCTCGTAGCCGAGATGATCGGTGAGCTCGGCTTCCAGGATCCGCTCGGCCATGCGCTTCTTCATGCGCTTGAGCAGGCCGTCTTCGCCGAACAGGTCCTCGGCGTCCACCCCGTCTTCCATAAGTTCATCGAGAAGACGGTCGATCTTACCTGGGGGTTTTCTTTCTCTGGCCATAGCACTTCCTCCTTTTGAGCAAGATACAGGCTATTGCCAGTTACACAAAACATGTTACAGACTCGTTTCTGGTTTGATACACGCTCCCTCCAACAACTGATTTGAAGTCCGCATGCAGGTCAGTATCACCTGAAACTAACAGTTTAACTCCCGCCACACAGGCCAGCGCGATAATATCCGGGTCGTCAGACTGCAGCCGGGGTATCTTAGTTTTAACCACTTCAACTTCTTGCGCCGGAATTTGTCTAAGTCTACCGTTTTGGCGGTATTGATCAAACTGCTGTCGCATCCTATCGTGCCGTTCTAATTCCTGCTTTAGTTTCTCTGTTGGTGAGTAAACCATTTTGCCACTGTTTTTCATCCACCTTCTTACTGGTTCCATATCTAAATCATCGGGATTTACGTAGTCACTAAACTTATTGGCGTCCAAAATAAGACACATGTCTCCACTTTCACTTGGCTAAGCCGAGCAGCTTATCCGATTCATTGATGAAAAAATCCCTATAGCCTTTGGGTACATTTAGCAAATTAGCCTGATCATCAAATGCTATGTTGTGAACATTCACGGTGTTCCCAACCGGTTCAAAGTATATAAGTGCGACATCTTCAGCTGCGATTCTTTGGTTCATAATTTCGATACGTGCACGGTTTATCATGTGATCGCTGTGAGTTTCAAGAATAAACTCGTTCCCATTTTGTTCAATTAAATTAACGATTAATGAAGACAACTCAGCTTGAGCTTTAGGATGCAAGTGTACTTCAGGTTGTTGCATCAAGAATACCGTGTTGTCCTGATCTGTTAAGATATGTACAAGAATCGGTAGTATCTGATTTACTCCATAGCCTACATCAATAATGTTAACCTTAGGGCCCCTTACCTTTACCTGTAACTGAAATGGATCACCCGATGATGCTCCGAGTTTTCTTACATCAACATCCGTAAACAATCCGGATGATTTCCCAAATTCCTTTAATCTACTTCTGAGTGATTCCCATATATCCTCTCTTACTCTCGCCAAATTCATCATAATCATTGGCACGTCACTGCCATCCGGAAATAAGTCTTCACGCAATGGGTTGTAGGTCCGCTGTGGTTTGGACCGAAGCGGCGCAAAACTATAAATCCATGGAGGTTCAATACGGATTCTTTTGGGTTTTTCGTACGTCCCAAATCCGACCAGATCTGTAAACTGTTCTGTGAATTTTCCAAAAGCTACTTCATCTTGCAATCTAGAACTTTCTATGGGTTCTTTCTCGGATACAATCCTGTTGATATCGACACCAGTCTTAAATCTAGTTAACAATGATAGTAATGCTGACTGTAACCAATTATCTGACACATTTAAGTAAAACCTGTCATATTCTCCAGATTCTGAGTTTCCTTCCTTGATTCTCATTCGTGATGTCAAAGGTGAATCCCATTCCGACCGTGTTTGGCTGATGAATTCTTCGTTGTTTATTCCAGAGAATTCTATCTCGCCAACTGGTGTAAAGACCTCCTGCTTCACAATACACGGCTCAACGCCGTCTTCTCGCTCTGATAACGTAAGTGTATACTCTACTGCGTTACTTGTTTCGGTGAAATACGCTTCAAAACCGATTTTAAACCTATGAATCCTGGGCTTCGATCTTCTAACTATGTTTGTAAAAGTACCCATCTGATATGGATCGGAATTGAAGTTTAGCCCGGAAGGAGCACCTCGAAAAAAATCGTGCAACGTTTGTAGTGAACCCAAGACAGTTGTTTTACCAGTACTGTTCTCTCCAGTCAGGAAGGTCAGCGGTCGGATGTTAAACTCCTGACGGCCCGCGAAACACCGAACATCCTCGACAATTAGCTTACGTACTTTCATGGATTCACCTATAACGCCTTAACACTAACATTCGAAACAGTTCACAACCTTGAACTTGAGATTCTGAAATTCCCTTGTCATGCACGGTATTAGCCCGCTCACACCGCCCAGTACTTCCACAGATCCTCGGGAATCTCGTATCGGAAGGACTGCTCCAGGTGTTTCTCGTGGTTCCAGCGGGCGAACAGGGCGAAGCGCGGCAAAGTGCTGGTGTTCTCCGATCCGTTGTGGGTCAGGTAGGAATGCCAGAGCACCACGTCGCCGGCCTGCGCGGTAAACTCCCGGCCGCCGGTAGCCGGGTTGTCACAAAATACGTCCCAGGAAAAACCCTCGATCTGCAGGAAGCTCCCATCGACATGGGAGGGATTCTCAAGGAAATACCGGTGGGCGGCGTGGTGGCTTCCCGGCCAGTAGATGAGAGCGCCGCCGCCGGGCTCCACGTCGTACAGGTAGGTGGTCGCGCCGATCATGAAGGGCAGCCAGCGTCCCCCGTAGGCGTCGATATGCCCCGTGATGGGCACTTCCCATGATTTACCGGGATCGGGCCACCGAATGATCGGAATGCCATCGCCGGCTACGAAGTGTCCCCCGCTGAGCTGGTCGATGATCGCCATCATGCACGGGTGATGCACAAGGGCCGATTCGGGCGGATCGTATTCGTACCCGTCGAGACCGCTCGTTTCCCTGGGCCAGGTATCGGGTTCCTCCAGGGAACTGTTCAGTTTCCGCCAGATCTGCCGCCGCCAGGCCTCGATGGTCTCTGCGTCGAACACGTTCTTCAGCACCAGGTAGCCGTTCAGCTTGAAGTGTGCGATCTGCTGGGCGTTCAAGGGTTTCAAATCGGACATTGGGCCATCCTGGAATCCGTGTTCAGTTCCATGGAACATATGGGGCCGCGGCGCTGCTGTCAAGCCTGCCGCGGATGCCGGATTCCGGTAGCGGGCAAACTTCGATCATGCTTGACAACGTGTCCGTTTCGCCTGTACAATCCCGGTCAGGCACACCGAACCCTCCGCACCCTTTACACTCGTAGGTACCGGGCACTACGCTGATATACAAGGGCTTGTGATATGCAATCGGAAATCAGGCAATGGATAGCCGAAAGCCGTAAGAAACTTGAAGATGGCGAACTGGATGCGCGGGACCTTGATAAACTTGAGGCCCTGGTGGTAAATCCGCCCCGACCGAAGATCATGTACCTGACTGCCCGGTCGACCAATATGCGGTCCGGGATCGTCGGTTGGGCGGTGTTCGTCCCAGGCGAGGGGCCAGAACTCAGGCTGCCGGGCGACGAGCCGCCTTACGACTCCGTGCTGGAGGCCGTTGCCGAAGGGTGGCGCGTGGTGCAGTACCCTATCCCCAAGCTTTACGAATACAATGATCTTGAAAACGACTACGTGGGTTTCGATTTCATACTCGAGAAGTGGAACTGAGGAGGCGCTGCGATGGCGGAGATCAGACCGACGATGACCGACGAGGACGTGATGGATTTCGTGGCGAAAGGATACGCAGTGCTCGAAGGCTTGGTGGATCCCGATTTCAACGCGCGGTGCCGCAACGTCAAGGTAGGCCCCGCGAAGGAACTGGTCGGTTCTCCCGATTTCGTCCGCGAAGTCCTGCTCCATCCCCGGTTGGCGGGCGTGATACGTTCGCTGCTCGGTCCCAATTTCCTGATGCCGACGGGGGGCCATCACCACCTCATGAACGAGCCGGTCGCGGGACAGGACTGGCATTCGGACGGTATATCCGGTCATGGTTACGAGATCAACGAACTCCAGTGCTACTACTATCCGCAGGACGTGGGGATCGAAGACGGCCCAACCATGATCCTGCCCGGTTCCCACTGCCGGGCGGTCAACCGCGACGCCTTGGCCCACTACGGCGATCTTACGGGCCAGCTTTCGCTTGTCGTGAAGGCAGGCACCGTGGCCATTACCCGGTACGGCATCTGGCACAGGGCCGGTCCGAAGCTCAATCACAGACCCCGCAGCATGGTTAAATTCTCCTACTTCCGAAATACGCCGCCGCGCCGCGACTGGCTGATCGATTCGGAAGCAATCCCCGGGTACCGGGATCGCCCGGCCGCTCCCTACACGAGCGGCGTGGAATCCTACCGGGACACGAGGCGCCGTATCCACACCTGGAACTGGCTGTGCGGTCTGACCGAGGAAGAGTCCATGGTCCACGACCGGTGGCGGCCCGCTTACGAGACTGGTACGCAGGCCGTAGAGGAAGTCACCCTTTAAGCACTGACCGGTTATCCCTCGGATCGATACAAATTCCAAGGTGCCGGAGGCCGAGCAAACCAGGCGGACCACATGTTGATTTCCCACACCAGGCGCGAGGAAATGAGATTGGGCGTGAGCCATGGCGGCGCCGCGGCAAGCCATTTCAATCCCGGATTCGACAGTCGCGCGTTCCAGTCGCCCTGGGGGTTCATCCATTCCGTGATCTTCCCGCCCGGCAGCGGCATCGGCGAACACAGCCACACCTACGCGGAAGAGATCTTCGTCAGTATCGACAACGCCATGCAGTTCACCCACAACGGCCGCACGGCCGAAGTCGTAGGCGGCGCAGCGGTACCCCTGAGATCTGGAGAGTCCCACGGCATTTACAACCACACGGACCAGGACACCTGGTTCTTCAATTTTCACTGCGTAGATACGGTCCGCGAACCGAAGCACGAGGATTTCGACGACCCGCGCAGAGACGTCGTCCTGGAGTCCACCGACCGCCTGCCCGTGGGCCGGTTCGACCGCTCCCTGCTCAGACCGATCCGGCACCATGAGGGCCGGGGCGAGGTACTGTTCCGGGAGGTGTGGGGAAGTCGGGATTTCCAGACCAATTTCGAATACCTTTGCCACATCCTGCTGCCGTCCGGCACTTCCGTGGGCTATCATCGGCACGATCTCGTGGAGGAAGCCTACATGATCATGAACGGCCGGGGCCGGATGACGGTGAACGACGAGACCGAGGAAGTGGTGCGCGGGGACGCCGTTCCCAACCTAATCGGGAGCGCCCACGGGATCTTCAACCACATGGACGAGGACCTGGAGCTTTTTGTCGTGGGCGTGAGCCTGGAAAAGGGTAAAGTGGACGCTGCAGACCTGGGCGACGATCTGGCCGGGCGATAGGCCGTGACGTGTCGCTGATCCGCCGAGCCCAGAGCATATCGGCTGACCTGGCGCTAATCCACCGGGCCTCCCATGGAAACCGGATTCGTAAATGACAGAGAAATCCTTTCAAGCCCACTTGCTGGACCTGAAGGTCGAAGGATACACCATCCTGACGGACCAGTTGACGGCGGAGGAATGTGCCGAAGCGCGGAAGGAACTGGAGGTACGCTACCCCGACCGCGAGCGGGGCAGTTTCGAGTGGCTGTTTAACAAGGCGCGGGTTTTCGAGCGGTTTTACCAGCTTCCCGACCTGTTGCGCCTGGTCCGCCACTTTCTCGGCCCCGACGCGCTGCTGAGCGCCGTGTACGGTTCGGTGGTGATGCCGGGCGAGGGCGGCCGCGGCCTCCATTCCGACAGCGGGATCACCGGGCACAACCGCGAGGCTTCTATGGCGGAAGCCGACGAAGGACGGCGGATCACGAGCCATCCCATCGCCTTCAATGTGATCTTCTGCCTGAGTCCCTTTACCGAGACCAACGGCGCGACCGAGTTCGTGCCGGGAAGCCACCGGTACGACTACCTGGACGTGCCCGATTCGGCCTACAACAACGCCCGGACCGCCGTTGCGTCGGAAGGATCGCTGGTGCTCTTCGACGTCAACACCTGGCACGGCACGACGAAGAACCAGACCGTCCAGCCGCGCTATGCGGTGTTGAGCCCCTGGCGCCGACGCTGGACGAAATGCGAATACGAAATGGCCCGCGTGGTCCGTCCCGATGTGCTCGAGCGGGCGGGCGAAGACGGGCCGGTCATTTTCGGTTTCCAGGCCCAATCGCCGTACACGGAACTGTGGCAGTGGGACCGGGATAAAGGCGGTCCGAAACCGGAGTTCAAACACCTGCAGCGGGAGTGACGTCCGGTTGGGCGGGCGAAGAACGGACCCGGGGGTAGCCGGCCGCTTAGGAGTCAAGTACGCAACCGATGGGGAATGAGGCAGCACCGCGAATAACCCGGAGGAATCCGTGAAAATCACCGACGTGAAAGTGCACCTGGTGGAGTCCTGGCGCAAATCGACGGACATCGGATCGCCGTGGATCTTCGTGCAGGTCTATACCGACGAGGGTGTCGTGGGCCTGGGAGACGCAACCAACTGGCCGGGTGGTACGATCATCGGCCAGGCGGTGGAGGAACTGGGCAAGCTCGTCATCGGAGAGGATCCCTTCCACATAGAGTACCTGTACCATCGCATGTACTACGCCCTGGAGCAGATCGGCCAGACCGGCGCGGTCATCGCGGCCGTCAGCGGAATTGAGATCGCCCTGTGGGACATCGTGGGCAAGGTCACCGGGCAACCCATCTACAACCTCATCGGCGGACCGTGCCGCGACCGCATTCGGTTCTACAGCCATGCGTCCGAGCCGGAGGAATGCGCGCGGCTGGCCGAAAAGGGCGTCACCGCCATCAAGGCGTACTTCCCCGCCGATCCGATGGTCCGGGGTGAACGCATCGACTCACCCAGGTCCGTTACGCTGCGGGAAGAAAAGATAGCTCTCGAACACATGCGCCGGTGCCGCGAGGCCGTGGGCGACGAAGTGGACATCTGCACCGACGTGGGATGCCGGTACACCACCAGCGCCGCGATCCGCATCGGCAATCGGCTGGAGGAGATCGGCCTGCTGTTCTACGAGGAGCCGGTCCACCCGGAGAACATCGACGCACTGGCCCGGGTGACCGCGTCCGTCAACGTGCCCGTATGCGTCGGAGAGCGGCGGTACACGCGCTTCGGCTTCAGGGACCTCATCGCCGCCCAGGCGGTGGACATGATCATGCCCGACGTGGTGCGAACGGGCGGCATCCTGGAGACCAAGAAGATCGCCGCCATGGCGGAAAGCTACTACATGCAGGTCTCGCCCCATAATCCGAACAGCGCACTGTCGACGACGGCGAGCCTTCACGTCATGGCCAACATCCCTAACGCCCTGGTACTGGAATACGTGGACGACGAACAGGACGCGCCCTGGCGCAACGACCTGCTTACCGATCCGCCGGTCGTGGAAAGCGGCTATTTCCGACTCCCCGAGAAACCGGGACTGGGGACGGAGCTGAATATGGATGTCGTAGAGAAATACCGATTCACCGGTTAAGGGGGCAGAGGTCAATATGCAATTGCATGACGACAAACAGACTAATCGAGAGGACAACATCCAGGGCGCCGAAATCCGGCTGCCCACCTCGGACCTTAACGCGGACCTGGCCTTCTTTATGAAGACCCTGGGGTTCCGCATGGACAAGATTTATCCCGCCGACTATCCGACGGTTTCCGTGCTCTCCGGCCACGGTCTCACCATTCGCCTGGAGCAAGGAGCGTCCGAACCACCCGGCACGCTTCTGATTCTCTGCCGCGATGCCGCGGCCCTGGCCGGCGGGCAGACCGAACTCACCGCGCCCAACGGCGTCCGCGTCGAGATCGCGCAGGCCGATCCGCCACTCGAAATACCCCCGACGGAGCATGCCTTCCTCGTCCGGCGCCTCAAGGACAATACGCCCTGGGTGATCGGCCGCGCCGGCATGCACTACCGCGACCTGGTGCCCGGACGCCTTGGCGGGAGCATCATCGCCTCCCACATCCGGATCCCCGATGCCGGTCCAGTACCGGACGTGGTTCACTACCATACCGTGGGATTTCAGTTGATCTTCGCCTACCGGGGCTGGGTCAAGCTGGTCTACGAGGACCAGGGGCCGCCCTTCCTGTTGAAGGCGGGGGACTGCGTGATCCAACCTCCGGAAATCCGGCACCGGGTACTCGAATCATCCGAAAACCTGCAGGTGATCGAGATTGGCGTGCCGGCAGACCACGTGACCACCATCGACCACGAGGTAGAACTGCCCACACCCGTGTTGAACCCCGACCGCATCTTCGGCGGACAGAGATTCTGCCGCCACGAGGTGAAGGACGCGGTCTGGGAACCCTGGAGAATGGCGGGATTCGAGGCCCGGGAAACGGGCATCGGCGAGGCGACGGGCGGCGTGGCCTCGGTGCAGGTCGCCCGTGCGAACGGCGGCGGGTCCGAGCAGGTCACGAGCCACACGGGTGACATCCTCTTCACCTTCGTCATGGAAGGAGAGGTGACGCTGAACGCGGATAACCAGGGCGCGCACCGGCTGGAGGCGGGAGACGCCTACGTCATTCCGCCGAACACAAAAACCTCCCTCACCAACCGTTCCGACGACCTCGAACTCCTTGAAGTAGCGCTGCCCGCACGGTTCAAGACCCTCGTGCATTGAGACACTACGGTACGCCTGGGACTTGCAGGGGTCGGGCGGAAACACGGTTGGTCACACGCCCAGCACCCCGCGCAACCTGTCGGAGGCCCGACTGAGCACCGTGGGCGGCACGGGCACTTGGTTATACTCCGAGAACCGCCTGTAGGCCCAGAGGGCGGCGTACTGGGATTGAAACACGTAACGCGTCCGGTTCGAGGTTACGGGCCCCCCGCGGTGCCAGCACTGGTTGTTCTGCAGGTAGATATCTCCCGCTTTGCAAAGGGCTGAAACCGGTCCCCTGCCTTCGAATTCGGGTTGTTCCTGGCTATTGGGTTCCCGCCCCGAGTAGTGGCTGCCCGGGACAAACTGCGTCGGTCCGTCCTCTTCCGTGTCGATATCGGTCAGGGCCATCTGGATGGTGAACCACTGCACCGGCATGCGGACGCGGGGATCGTGACGGGGCACGTCGTCCGGCAGCGGGAACTCCACCCGGTCGTCCACGTGCCACCGCGATATGGCCTGGCCCGGCGCGTTGCGGATCACGTTCTGGCCACAGAACTTGCAGTCCGTCCCCACGATCGCCTCCGCCAGACTCAGTATGGGTTCCCGGATCAGCATGTCCACGAACACCGGGTTCAGTTCCAGCGTGTTGCGCAGTACGAAACCGTCCCCCCGCCCGCTCGTGTAATCGGTGCCGACCAGCACGGGGTCGTTGAAACACCGGTCCGTGACCTCGCGAAGTGCCCCGACTTCATCCCCGGTCAACACCCCGGGCACCAGGGCGAACCCGTCCCGGTAGAACTTGCCGAGCGTTTCTTTCATTTGCTCGTCGTTGAGGCGTTCTCCCGGTTGTATGCGCTTTGAAATCACGGTTATCTCCTGTCAGCTGGCGCGTACACAGGACACGTCAGGCAAACGCTGCCGGCAAACACTAGCGGCAGTCGCGGTTGGCAGGCGCATTGGATTGCTTGACATCTCGCGCCTTCCGACTATAATGGCATGATCATAGATTATGGCTTCGACATGGGATATTCAACCGTTTTCCCGACTGTACCGTGCGCGCGTGCGCAGGATTCCCGGCAAGAATGAATGCACGCCCGCATGAAGCGGGAAAACGCCAATCAGTCCAACCAGGCCTATCCTGGCTACACGCGACAGTCTTGCCTATCCGTATGAGCAGCACCAGCTACTACGACCTCAACCCCGATGCCCTCCTCGCCCAGTATGACGGAGTCGACCCTGCCGACGTCCACGCAGACTGGGCGCCGGCGCACCTGCGTGAAGAACCTGGATTCGCCTGCGACATCGGCGCCGGTTCGGGACGCGATGCCAACTGGCTTGCGGCCAGGGGATGGGAAGTCGTGGCGGTGGAACCGAGCGCGTTGCGGAACCTCGCTGCGGAACGCTCCCATCCACGCGTGGTCTGGATGAACGATGCGCTGCCGGATCTGCGGGTTCTGCGCGCGCTCGGTCGGCGGTTCGACCTGATTCTGCTGAGCGCCGTGTGGATGCACGTGGCGCCGAAGGTCCGTGAACGGGCGTTCCGCATCCTTTCCGAGCTGCTCAGTCCATCCGGACTGCTGGTGTTCACGCTGCGACGCGGCGGAGACGCTGCGGAAAATGCCACCCGGGGATTTCATGACACTTCGGCAGAGGAACTAATCGGTTTTGCCAACCGCCGAGCCATCGCGCTGCGCAGCCACTCGACGCAGCCGGACCTGACGCGCCCCGGCATACATTGGGAATCGCTGGTCTTCGCCATTCCGGACGATGGCACCGGCAGCCTGCCGCTGCTGCGCCACGTGATCGTGAACGACAACAAGTCTTCGACCTACAAGCTGGGGCTGCTTCGGACCCTGGTGCGACTCGCTGAAACGGCGCCGGGGCTGGTCATCAATCGCACGGACGACTACGTGGAAATCCCCTTCGGTGCCGTCGGTCTGTACTGGCTGAAGCAATACCTGCCCCTGGTCCTGCATCATCGACTGCCGCAACGCCCTTCGGGACCGGGCGGATATGGCTGGGCAAAGGACGCGTTCTACCGTCTTGGGGACGTCTCGCCTTTCGACCTTCGGCTAGGCGCCAGGTTTGATTCGGACCGGGCCGTCATCCTTACCCGCGCCATAAACGACGCCTGCGAGAATATCGAGCGGATGCCGGTACGCTACATCACATATCCAGCTTCCGGCAACCGACAGTTGTTCGAATCCGGGTATTCCAGGGCGCGGACGACCGCCCGGCCCATCGTTCTGTCGCGCGAATACCTGACGCAGTTCGGCCGCTTCAGGATTCCCGCATTGCTATGGCAGGCGCTCGGTCAGTTCGCCTGCTGGCTGGATCCGGTCATCATACGGGAATGGCGGCAACTGACTTCGAATTGGGATGGCTTGGCAAACCTGCGCAGCGCTACGCGGTGGACAACCAACACCGACCAATCTGCCGCCCTGGTCCGGGAATGCGGGACCGAAACGGCAACAAACGACCCGTTCGAATGGACCGAAAGCCGCTACGACACCAGCAATGCCCTCGAACGGGCGAAGCAGTTGCGCGATGACGGATTCGCGCTCACCTGCGTCTGGTCCGCAGCGCGTATTCGAACCGCTCCGCACATCGACCACTGTTTTCCGTGGGCGCGCTGGCGTAACAACGATCTCTGGAACCTGCTGCCCGCCCGCGACAACATCAACCTCAGCAAGAGCGACCGACTGCCCTCCTCCAGCGCCATGGCCGACGCTCGAGACCGCATGCTGGAATGGTGGCGGCATGCATGGGTCCAATCGCCGCAGGAGGACCGGTTTTTCATGGAAGCGCTGTACTCCCTGCCGGGGCTCGAAGTCGACACGCCCAGGTTGGAAGACATCTTCATTGCCGCCCAGCACCAGCGCGCGCGCCTGAAACAGGACCAGCAACTGATCGAGTGGCAGATTTGACCGTGGCATGGCGAAGACAGGACCGCCATGCTTTTTGGCTCACCTCCTGTCGATTGCCCGAGCCAGGCCAAACAGCATCCTACCCCTCGTCCATCACCGCCTGGACCATCGCCTGGATATACCCGAACTCGTAAGCGAAAGCCTGCCGGGAACTGTCCGGGTCCCTGTGTCCCGGCGCGTGGTCCGGCACGCACATGTGGTCATAGCCGACCTCTTTGAGCGCCTGCATGTTGCGGTGCATGTTCATCACGCCTTCATCGGGCCAGACCTCCTGGAACTTGTTGCGCCCGCCCACGATGTTGCGGAAATGACAGAGGAAGATCTTGTTGCGCGAGCCTAAATAGCGGATGATCTCCGGCACGTCGTTGCGGGGATCCAGGGAACTCTCCGCCATGCAGCCGAGGCACAGGTTGACGCCGTGGTAGGGACTGGGGCAGATTTCGATGAAGCGTTTGAATCCATCGAAGCCGCCGAGCACGCGGTCCACGCAGCGAAAGCCGGGCGGCAGCCACGGGTCGCAGGGATGGCAGGCCATGCGGACCTTGCACTCGGTCGCCACGGGCGCCACCCGCTCCAGGTAGTAGGTGATCCGGGCCCAGTTCGTTTCGGCGGTCACGGGCTCGTCGTACCTCGGCGGCATGTCCTTCGCCTTTTCCAGGTCCCAGGTGCTGTAGATCGAACTGCCGCGGCCGGGGGGAACGCTCTCGGTCCGCTGGTTCTCCATCTCGCACAGGAAGTACTTCACCGCGGGAATGCCGGCTTCCGAAGCCTGGCGGATCATGTTGCAAACGAGATCGATTTCCTTGTCGCCTTCTTCGTAGTTGCCCAGCATGTAGTTGGGCACCTGGCCGCCGTTCACGTTAAGCTGCGCCACGGGTAGGGCGACCATCTCCATGTCGATCCCGAAACCCGCGCACTTCTCCTTCTTCTGCGCCAGTTCCTCCACGTCCCACCCGTATTCCCGGTGAAAGGTGATGTTGTTCTCGTTCTTGTTGAAAACACCGTGACGGGCGAGATACTCCAGGTCTTCGTCAGCCGTGCTGAACTGCTGGGTACCGACGTGCATGGAATCCTCCGGTTTATGTAAACCTGCGGTTCAAGGTACTGCTCGAATATTGTTAGATGTTAACTGGGGCCCCGGACGCCGGATTCCGCCGTACGGCGGACCATCCCGTCAATCTATACCCAGTATTCGACGGGCGGTGCCGCCCATGATCGCGGCCAGGGCCGCTTCGTCGAGAAAGCCGGCGTACTTCTCGATCCAGTCTCGGGACTGCCGGTAGGTGCAGAACCGGTTTTGAAAGGGCATATCCGTACCCCAGAGCAGCCGGTCGGCGTCGATCCGATCCACCATCTCTTCCAGCGCCGGCCAGACCTCGCGGTAGGGATAGTCGTACAGGTCGCCGATACGCACGGGAAAGCATACTTCCAGGCTGAGGTTGGGGTTCTCGAAGGGCCGCCACAGGTCATCCGGCAGCACCAGGCGGTCGCCGTCGATAAACATGCGCCAGGGGAAACCGTGGGTGATGCTGCAGATTGTATCGGGGTGCCTGTCCATCCATTCCATGAGCACCCGCAACTCGTCCAGGTAACCCCGCGCGAGATCGGCATGGTAGCCGAGTACCGGCCCGGCGCCTAACGTGAAGAAAACCGGGACCTTCATGGTTTCCACGGCTTCCCAGAACGGGCGATAGGTACCGCCGCTCCATCGTTCACCGCTGCTGCGATAGGCCAGCGTGGCGTTGAATTTGACGGCGTGCAACCCGTGGGTGTGCACGGCCCGGTCGAGTGCTCCGATCGCCCCGTCCGTTTCTCCGGCGATACGCCACTCGTCGACGGGCGCCATGGAGAACAGCCGGTCGGGATAGGCGGCGACACAGTCGGCCTGGAATGCGCTGTCGCGGCCCAGCATGGGATTGGTATGCAACAGCGCGACGTCCACGCCGGCGTAGTCCATCTCGGCGATCAGGCTGTCTGGCGTGTATTCCAGGTTATGCAGGTGGGGCGGGTAGAACTGCTTGGTGTAGTCTTCGCCATCGATCGTCCACACCACCCGTCCGAGCGAACGGTCGACCCGGAAATCCACGTCGGGCAACGTGGACCAGTCGCCCGGAGCCTTCGGACCGATCTCCTTCGAAGAGGCGGGGGCACGGTCCCGCACGCGCCATGCTGGCTGGTGATGGGCCGCGTGTTCCGCCTGCATCCACCGCAGGTGTTCACGGGCTTCTCCGTACCCGGCTTTCGCGCCTCCCGGCGGGAAACAGTACGCGTGGGCGTCGATGATCATGGATCGAGAAAAATGTCCCTAGCTTTCAAATGTCCGCACGGTCCGGGTCACCTGTCCGTTGCTTTCCCAGTAGGTACGCTTACCCGCCAGGTAGGGATCGTCCGGCGTCGGCTGTACCGTGCCGGCAGTCGTTACACCCCGCGACGTGATCGTATGCTCGCCGGCGGAGGGCCTGTCCCAGTCCAGCCGCCAGAACTTCCAGGCGTACTCGGCGTCCTGCCCCTCGATCATCTCGGCCGTCTGCCAGGGACCGTCGTCGATACGCACCTGGACTTCCCTGAGCGGTTCACCCCAGGCCGCACCGTAAATCCGGTGCAGGGGGCCGACCCGGGTGACCCGGGCGGTGACGGAGTTGATACGGCCCCGGCCAACGGACTCCTGCCGCCAGACGGTTTCCCCGTTGTAGGTCTCTTCGCGGATCGTGACGTAGTCCCGCGAAATGAACCTGCCCATGTACCGGGTCGTGCGCACTTCGATGCGTTTCAGCCATTTCACCTGGCTGATGCCGTACCAGCCGGGGACGATGAGGCGCAGGGGGAATCCATGCTTCGGCGGCAGCGTTTGGCCGTTCACTTCGTAGCACAGCAGTATGTCCGGATCCATGGCCTGTGCCATCGTCAGCGACCGGGCGAAGTTCTGCTTCATCGTCACCGGTTCGGCGCGGGTCGGCGTGATGTTTTCTTCTCCCTCGTCGTGCCCGAAGAAAACCACCTCGATGCCGTTGTCCCATACGCCCGCCCGTTCGAGGATCGGCGCCAGCGGCGTGCCGGTCCACCGGGCATTGTACACGCCGCCCCGGAATACGGGGAAGCCCCGGTTGCCCGAACATTCCAGGGTAAAGTCAACGTCCTTGCCCGGCATCGACTTGATTTCATCCAGGCTGAGGGAAAGCTTCTGCTTCACGGCGCCCGTGACCTCGAGGCTGTAGTTCGCCGCGTCTACGGTCGGTTCGAGATAGTGTCTCGCCGAAAAGAACTGGTCCACGGGCGTTATCCACGACTCGAGCCCGTTCCAGTCCAGAAGGACGAAATCGGGACTTTGAGGAGGCCCGAATGTATCGATCCAGTCTACGGGCGTCTCGTCCCTTGCCAATTGGGTCAACTGGGCCAGTACGTGAGAAGGCAGCAGCGTCATGCCGGCCGCCGCGATCCCGCCCCTTATCAGTACGTCCCGACGGGACAGGTTTGGTTTCCCAGCCATATTTGTAACCTCCTGGCAGACCCGGTTCAATTCGTTCAGTTCGGTTTTGAGGTGATCAGTGCTATGATACAGGGAGGGAGCGATTCAGATCAAGTGCTATATGGTGATTTGGGGAAAGAATCGGCAGGAGTTTCCAGGGGTCCGGAACGCCGAACCTTCCAGTTGACAATCACATTCCCTCCGGGTAGAATCGATTGTTCATCCCAATTACCGGAGGTTTGGATTCATGAACCTAATGCTATCCGAGGATTATTTCGTTCTGGCGTCATCGCCCGATCCGGAAAACGTGTATGCGGGCTCACCGTCGATCGCACGGATGCGCTCGGGACGTCTACTGGCAAGTTACGAGTGGTTTCGTCCCAAGCCGTACAAGGAAGCGGTGCCGAATGCTACCGAGGTGCTGATCAGCGACGACGACGGAGCCTCCTGGACCATGGCGTCCTGCCAGGACTTCATCTGGGCGACCATCTGGACCCACGAGGACGACGCCTATCTCATCGGCAACAGGAGGAAGAGCCGGGATATCATCATCGGCCGGTCCCGGGACGGCGGCTGCACCTGGGAAGGACCTGTCACGCTTTTCGAAGGCAAGCACCACTGCGCGCCTACGCCGGTGCTGATCCACAACGGCTACGCCTACCGCGCCTTCGAAACCTGCGATGCGCCCAGCCGAAGCGATTGGAATTCGCTGGTGGTGGCCGGCGATCTGTCGCGGGACCTGCTGGACCCGGCGGCCTGGCGTATGTCGAATCACGTCCGGTTCCCGGGCATTCCCGACGTGCTTTCGCAACGGATGTACCCGGAAAGCCTGGAAGACAAAGTGCCCGCCGACAGCTTCCTGGAAGGCAATATCGTGTTGGTGGACGGCGAAATCAGGATGATCATGCGCACGATCGTCGACGGTCACTCGACGTCTAGCCTGGCCTCCATCGGACGGGTCGAGGATGATGGCTGGAACCTGGACTACCGGTTCCTCCAGTACCACCCCATGCCCGGCGCCCAGTGCAAGTTCCAGATCGTCCACGACGAGGTGGGCGGCCTGTACTGGACCACCGTAACCCTGTCCACGAACCCGTGGCAGGATCGTGATCCCCTTCGGAGCATCGGCTACAGCGGACCTCCGGGCAACGAGCGGCGCATCCTGATGCTCATGTACAGCGTGGACGCCCTGAACTGGTTCCAGGCCGGCTGCGTGGCCATGAGCAAAAGCATGATGGAATCCTTCAGCTACGCCTCGCAGGTGGTCTCCGGGGACGATCTTCTTGTCGTTGCCCGGACCGCCCGCGGCGGCAAGAACCAGCACGACACCAACCTGGTCACCCTCCACCGGGTGAAGGGATTCCGCGACCTCGCCCTGGATCTAATGCCCGTGGACGTGTAGGGTATCTATGGCTGCTGAATCACAAGCTCGGCTAGTGGCTGCAGTGCTTCCTTGGCCATGTTGAAGTACAGAGAATCCTTTTCTATTCCGATTGACTCGTACCCAACTGCTTCAGCGGCCGCGAGCGTAGAGCCAGCGCCGGCAAAGGGATCGACGACTATACCCTCGCCAAGTGGAAGAACGCCCCTCACGAGGCGCCGTAAGAAGGATTGTGGCTTAAGGCTGGGATGTGGTGCTATCGCCTTCTCATTCTTCCTTGTCGGGGAAGATTGAATAACATCTCCGAATGGCTTGAGTCCAGTCGGCCGTCGAAACCCTCCCGTTTTCCATTTTCTGAGGTTGTCCTGTACTCTTCCCTCCACAGGCCTTCGGAATAGCAGCCATGGCTCCCACATCGATCTGGGGAGCACACTGACGTCCTCGAATTCATCATGTGCCGCTTTTGGCCGATCACCGCCCCGCATGGTCATAACAAGCCTGACGATGTCGCCGCGCCTTTCAAGCCCCGCATCCGCAATAGCGCCGGCGACAATGTGGGAGAGTAATGGATTGGAGGCAACGACCACGTTGGCGCCCGGAACCAACTTAGGGATCAGGAGACGAGACCAGATGTAGAAAAACTCCCGAAGATAAAGTTTTTGTTCATCGGTTAAAGTAGTGAATCTTGGTAACGGCGAACGAACGTGGCCATCGAATGCAGGAGGAATCCTCCAGACCCCCCCCTTCCGGTTACGGAGTTTCGTCTGCTCTTTCGGTGTGTATTCCTGCAGACCGTAAGGCGGATCGGTAACTACGGCGTGGATTGATTGGTCATCCCTTGCATCCAGCCAATCCAAACATTCACTGTGAAACAATGTGGCCGATCCAAACTTGAAGGGTTTCTGCCAAGTTGGACTCCTGAACATCGTTCGTTGCAGACTGCTGTCATGATCTACCTTAAGGCGGTATACCCCTCTCCTTTCACGCACAAATGTCTCCGGAGTGTTCAGACGAAGATATGACCTGATCGAGGACTCAGGCATGTGGCCCTCTATCTTTGCTACTCTCGCTGCGATCTGTTTGGCAGACAAACCTTCTGTCGTTAGTTTCATCACCCGAATTATCGCATCTCGTACTCGACCGGGAGCATATCTTTCGGTGTTAGTAGCCATAGTTTTATATTAGACGTCGGGACGTCGATTGTCAACCCATATTTCACATCGAATCCGAACATCGTATCTATACTTATCGTCGGGATAATCGGACGGAATTCGACTTCTATGTTGACGAGTATGAGTAAAATCGCTTGACTGCTCATAGGATATCCTGCGAAATATAACCATGGTCATGACTATAGTCATTTACTAAACAGACTGGAGTCCACATGCCGGTCATATCGAAGAGCAAGCTGAAAGCCAACATGCTTCGGGTATTTCGAGAAATCGAGGAAACGGGCGAGGAATTGATCGTCACGCACAACAGGCGTCCCGTGCTCCGCGTGCAGTCCATCAAGCCCAGGAAAACGGTAAACGAGATTTTTGAAGGCGTGCAGGGGAAGGTCGTCTACCTTGAGGACATCAACACGCCGACCGGCGAAGAATGGGATGAAGTCTGATGGTCTTACTGGATACGTCGACTCTGGTTTTCTGGACGCTGGATCCTGAACGTCTGACGCAAACCGCAGAGCAGGCGATCACGAATGCCGACCGCGTCTGCCTCAGTTCGATCTCGATCTGGGAGATAGGCATCAAGGTTAGAAAAGACAAGCTCGTGCTGCCTTTGTCCATTCGGGACTTCGCCGAAAACCTGGAACGTATTGATCGTGTGGAAGTGCTTCCCGTCGACGTGCGGACCTGGATCGGGAATCTCGAACTGGACTGGAATCACAGGGATCCCGCCGACTGTACGATCGTTGCCACGGCCAAGTTGCACAACTGCCCGCTCGTGACATCGGACGCCACCATCCTCGAATTCTATTCGCGGGCGATCTGGTAGGATCACCACGGCGGCGGCGCCACGTGTTCCAGGCCGAATTCAGCCCGCAGACGGTCCATCTTCTCCTTCAGAACCTCGGGGTCGGCGGTGTCCGGCGGCATGCGTCTCAGCAGCCGGTCGGAGGCTTCGAAGAACCGGTCCAGTCCCGCGGGCGTGCAGATCAGCATGATCAGCGCAGGATCGTCCCCGTCGTTCCAGAAGGAATGAGGCTTGTAACTCGGTACCGTCACCATCTGGCCGGAATCGAGCACAAAGGCGCTTTCGTGGAGGAACTGGAAGGTCAGGGCGCCCTTGACGACCAGGAACATCTCGATGAAGGCGTGGCGAGTGAATACGGGCGGCGGGCTGTGGGGTGGTTCGACGGCCTCTATGACCGTCACGCGGTCCTCCGTGGCGGACCCCGGCGTATTTACCCGCACATTCTGACCCATCAGCGTGTTGAGCCAGGGACCGCCATTGCCTCCGCCTTCCATTGAATCTCTCCGTCAACCTAGGCCGAACCGCGCGCAGGACGCTACCGCATCCAACGCAGCCATTTCAAGCGATAGAGCCCCTGTCGCGTCCTGCTCGGCCATTTCGAGCGCTCAAGCTTCCGTTGTATCCTGTGCTATCGTTTCGCCGGTGACTATACCGATCATTTCACGGCCATCGTCGGCATAGACTTTCTTGACCTCCAGGTCCACGGTTCGCCAGACCAGGAACTGCTTGCGCAGTACGTTTAAAAACCGCCGGTTCAGGCGCTGCCATGAGTCCACGTCGCCGCTCAGGCGGTAGATATGCACCCACACCGCGTACAGACCATGTTCCTCCTCCGCGGGCGACGCGTGCATGGTGACCCGCTGGCTGACGCCCGTGTCGTACGGCGCCAGCCAGGTCTTCATGCTGATTTCGTACGCGGACACGCCGCCGTTGACTACCAGGTCACCGCCGTCGCCCGCGTCACCACCATCCACCGGATCGTTGCCGCTGCGTGAACCCTCACCATTTACTCCGGTCAAGGCCACCTCGTCCGTCATGAAACTTCCGAGGGTGCTTTCGCCGTGGGATTCGAAAAACCGCGTCAGGTAGGCACAGAGGCCCAGCGTTTCCGTGCGGCTGATGGTGAAGGGAAACTCGAAACTCCAGTCATCGCCGTCGGGTTCGGGAAAGGACCACTGCCTGTTGACATCCGGCACGGCCATCTGGGAAGCCTTGCGGGCCGGGTAGATCGTCGAAAGCATGACCACCGCCATGACCATGGCCGTGGAGGCCACGGCGGATAGGGAGGAATAGTTCAGCGTGAGTCCCGCCAGCAACTGGTATTCGGTAATGCCCCGCGCCACGGTCTGGCCGATCAGGTATCCGGACATTCCGCCGATGACGGCGTACATGGCCGCCTCCGCCATGAAGAGGGCGCCGATGTGGGCCGGCGCCAGTCCCACGGCGCTGTAAACCCCGATTTCGCTGAAGCGTTCGTAGACGGCGTTCATCATGGTGTTCAGGATGATGAGGGCGGCGACGACCATGGGAATGAACAGGTTGCCCAGTCCCGACAGCGAACTCAGGGACATGGCGCTGTACACGGCGACCTCGCCGTCGACGGAAGCCACCACGGGAATCCCCAGCCGCTGCATGAAGCGTTCGATGCGGTTCCGGGCGGACTCGTCCGTGGGGAACCGGACGGCGACGGACCGGAGGGTTCCGCCAAGGTCGTTCACGTAGGCCTGCGGCGCCAGGATGAGATTCGCGGCCGAAATATGTTCGAACCGGGCCATTTCGACCGGTTCCTCTTCGTAGTCCATGAGGAGGAGTTCGGCGAGCAGATCGTGACCCGTCGCCGTGTAATCGACGGGTGTCAGCGGCTCGCCGTCGAGATCGGTGATCCCTTCCAGGACCGCCGCGTCGAACATGCCGATGACCTTGAAGGGCTTACCGAAAATCAGGACCTCCGACCGCCCGACGTCGGCTTCCGTCAAGCCCAGGAGTTCCGCCATTTCCAACGGGATGATGCATACGTCCTTTTCGTCCCCGGCGAACCACCGCCCCGTCGTCAGCGCGCGGTCGAGATGGCTGACCTCCCGTTCCTCCGGCAGCACACCCAGGATGGCCGATGCGAAGGTGGTCCTGGTCGGTGCGTCCATGCTCGTGTGATCGACCTTCACGTAGGTCTTGGCGCCGATCCCGGCTTCGGAGTACCACGACCTCGGAACGATGGTGATGTCCCGGTCTTCGGACTCCGACGATCCAAACTCGGAGAGTACGTACTCGTGCGTCTGCTTCTGCAACGGCGCCCAGTTGGGGTTACGGACGAGAAACCCCGTGTATTCGGCTACCGTGTCCTGGCTCAACTTCTGCAACCGGAGGAAGGTCTGTACGGACGTGAAGGACAGCACGGTAAACACGAGGAGTACGAGGGTGGTGCACGTCAATAGCGTCCGGGCCTTGCGTTTGCGCATGTTTCCTATACCGAGTGCGAAGGCCGTGGCCAGGGCGCTCGAGCGCCGCACGTCGGTGGCCTGCACGGTGCGGGTGTTCTGCCGGACCTCGCGCATGGTCTGGCTGAATCGTCCCGTAATGAGCCAGATGACCACGGCGGCCAGGACGAAGGTCGTGAAGGCGAGAAGCACGATATCGGGCGCCGTGGTGATCTGGAAGGCAGGATGGGTAAACCGCAGCACCCCGTAGGCGGCCAGGAAGATGCCGAAGGTGGCGCTGATGCGCTTGTAGACGTTGGCGAATCCGAAAAGCAGCCGCTCCAGTGCGTAGGCGTAGGGTATCACCAGCACCATGTAGAACAGTACCCCTTTCACGACGTCGTTGGCCGTTCCCGTCGCGTCGGGATAGGCCCTGGATTCATATCCCCACGCGGCCCGGGCGTGCTTGATGAAGCGGTCCCACTGCAGCGCCTGCCGTGCCGCTTCGGCCCGGTCCAGCAGGCGTCCCGCCTCCTGGTGGAAGTCATCCAGCCGGGTATTGCTGACGCCGACGGACCTGAGCGCGCCGATCCGCGCCTCGTCCAGGTGCCACATGTCCCGCGCCACCTGGTAGGAAGTCAGTGGAATGGCGCCGATCCCCGAATCGAACCCGACGCCCTCTGGATTGCTTTCATCCGCGTTGGTCAGGATCAGGCGGCGGCCGAACAGACCGGTAGACATGGTGACCTTGAACCGGCTTTCCGGCGGCATGAAGAGGACGGCCGTGTCCTCTTCGTAGGTCGTGCCCGTCGTCCACCCCCGTTCCTGGAAGGTCATGCCCCATTCCAGGGGTGGGTTGCCGGATTCGTCCAGCACCACGGCCTCGTTGAGCCGGGTCAGGAACCGCGGGTCCACCAGGTCGTAGATGTTTGTCGCCTCGGACCGGAAGACCACCGTGGGCTTTTCCTTGTCCACCCAGTCCATCGTGATCTCGAGGGGATAGGCGCCTTCCCCGTAGGGTCCCCGGTCCGGCGCGTAGATGATGTCTCCCGTGTCGGGATCCATCACGTAGCCCTCGGCCGGATAGGTGCGGCCCGCCTCCAATGCGGTGCTTTCGGCCACGCCGGCGCTGTCGGCCACCACGAAGATCTCGTTCTTCACCCCGCTGATGGTCTTGTTGTAGCGGCGGAACCGGACGACGGCGCCCGGCCTGGGCTTGCTCGGGATATAATCCTCGCGCGGATCGAATTCCACCACCCGGATCCGACCCTTCACGAAGCGGTCTTCCAGCTGCATCTTGAAGTCCGGGAACAGCTGGGGATCGTTGACGCCGCGGCCGAAGAGCTCTGTCAACAGGACGGTCTGCGTGTACACGTTGCGGAAGTTGACCCGGTCGATGTCGTCTATAGGGGTGTCCACGAATTCACGGATGTCGAACACCGTGGCGAAAGACAGGGCCGGGAATCCTGTCCAGAAGGCGAGTTCGGCGTCCAGGGCGATGTTGCCGGCGGGAAAGAATCCCGCGGTCCGGTGGCCCTGGGACGGAGATATCACGTTCACCAGCGCGCCGGGCTGGAAGGCGCCCCGCTGGATCACCTCCTGCGCATAGCCCATGAAGGTGCGCCCGAAGGGGGTAAAGAACCGCTGTTTTTCGAAGGTGTCGCCCGCGAACAGGACGCCGGAGTAGATGACCCCGACCTGGTCCCGGGCGCTGGAAAGGTCGATGCCGGCGAAGAGCTTGATGTTGACCGGTTCGCTGATCTGCTGCGCGAAATATCTGCTCTTGCGCGCATGGCGGTACATGAAGTCGTTCACGCCGCTGAGCGACAGGAAATGCCCCGATGTCGTCAGGATCAACACCGTGCGCGCAGGGGGGTGGGCAACGAAGTAACGGGCTATCTCGAGGAGCGCGGCCGTGCCCGCCGCCTGGTTCGCCCCGGGGGACACGGCCGGTACGGGCGACATGGAATCGTAGTAGGATTCCAGGACGATGACCTCTTCCTTCAGTATTGGGTGCGTTCCCGTGATCTTTCCGAAGATGTTGTAGGCCGGAAGGCGCTTCCACGTCATGCGGCCCCTCGCTCGTATATTTATGGGGCCGTTGATGTTAAGATATTCGACCAGGGGTCGGGCCTGCTCCTTTTCCATCCAGAACCGGGGGAAGTCGAGGGGGACCTGGAGGTGCTTCTCCTCGCCGTCGATCCGCGTGGTTTGGTCGGGTTCGGCGAAGATCACGGCATGGGCGCCGAGCAGGGCGGCCCGTTGCCAGTTGACGCCGGAATTGAAATCCATCATGAAGACGGCGCCGGTCGGATCGATGTCGTTGAAGTCCACCCATTCGCCGTTGCCGACGTAGTGGAGCTTCCCCGTGATGCCGCCCGGCGGCGTCGTGGAAGTACGGACCAGGTTGGGCCACACGGCGTAGAGGGGGATCGACCGGGATTCCAGGGTCGTGGGGTCGAGGATAACCAGTTCGCCGCCCTCGTCCAGGGGAACGGAAGAGACGAATTCCTCCATCTCCACGTCCTCCAGACCGATGTCCCGCATGCGGTCGGCCAGGTAGAACGCCGCTTCGGTTGCGCCCGGGTAGCCTGCCACGCGCGAACCGAAGGACACGAGGTCCGTGATGGTCTTCCTGATCCGTGTGGAGTCGACCACGGCGGCCACCTGTCCATCGCCGATCGGCTCGGCGAGGACTTCAACACGCTCTCTGACCCCCGTAGTCTGGCAGGCGGACACTCCGAAGAGCAGCGCCAGGCCCGCCAGGAGGCTGGGGAAAAACCGTTTAGCGATCACGTTGTATCCATGAGGTATCGAAGGAATGACCCGGCCGGACGATTGATCGGACCCCGTATCCAGCCGGTATCGCTGCGGCGATGATCCAGGCAATACACGCAACCTAGGCTAGACCTTCCATTTGCGCCGCATCTCATCCATGGAAATGGTCTTCCCCTCGGTCCACGCGTAGTGGGCGACGGGATTCTCGCCGACCCACCGGTGGTCGACGGGATCGGTGGCCAGCTGGTAGCGCGTGTCGGTACTGATGCGGAACTGGTTCGACGTGTTGTTTATGGATCCGTGCATGGTGTACATGCCGAGGATGATCACGTCGCCCATGGAGAACTCGCTCGTCTGCCACTGGCCCCCGTATTGATCGACCATTTCGATGGGTTCGTTGGTGAAGTGGCCCGTCACGTGATCGCGGTCCACGTCCATCTTGCCGTAGGTCTCCTTCACCGCGTCGAACTGGTGGGAACCGGCCAGGATGACGAGGGGACCCATGTCGTAGGTGACATCGTCCAGGGGCGTCCATACCGTGTACAGGTTCGTGGTGCCACGGCCCATGTAGACCACGTCGTAGTGGGCGCCCGTGTTGTCACCCGGGCCCACGGCCCGCAGCCACTTGTAGTCGAAAGTGAGCACGGGGCCGCCCAGGAACCGTTCGAAGAATACCATGATTTCCGGCGAATTGACCACCGAGAGGAATTCCGGGGTATGGGTAACCTGCTTGGCGCCGCCGAAGAAACTACCCCGCTTTCCGGCGGCCGCGACGCCCAGGTCCAGCGGATAGTCCGGATCGATCTGGCTGTTGGCCTCGAGATTCTCCAGCACGACCCTGCGGGCTTCCCCGACCCGGTCCCGGTCCTGCAGTCCGCGGATGAACAGGTAGCCGTCTTCCGCCATGCGCGCCCTCAGCGCATCGGTATCGTCCAGCAGTCCGTTGGCTTCCCGGAGCGTGGACAGGTACCTGCCGTCCAATTCCATTTCGTCCTTGCCCATGATCAGGGTTTTCGATGCCTGCGTGGCCATGGATTCCTCCTGCTGCTTTATTTGATTTCCGTGCCGCGCGCCTTACGGCACCCGAACGGCCGAAGGCTCGATGGCGGCGTGAACCCTGTCGCCGACGGTCAGGTCCATCCCGGCGAAGGACTCCCGCGCGACGTGGACGGTCAGCCGAAGCCCGGCGTCCACGTCCAGGCGAATGTGGTCTCCGTCCACTGCCGCTGCCGACACGACGCCTTCAAGCGTGTTCGCGGCGCCCGGCGACCGGGGCGACCGGGGTGACCGGGGCGACCGGGTCAACTGTATTTCGTACGGCGATATGGCGATCTGTGCCTGTCCTCGCACGGTCGTATCCGTGTGCAACGTCACGCCGCCGTCCAGCGTGACGACCGGACCGTGTGCGGAATCCTCTATACGGCCGCTGAAAACGTTTTCCGGGCCGGCCGTGAGCATGCACCCGTCACGCATGATCAGCACTTCGTCGGCGATGCGATGGGCCTGGTCGTACTGGTGCGTCGAGAGCACCACGGTCATGCGCCGTAGCTTGCACGTCTCCCTGAGGATCACCTCGATCTGCCTGCCGTGCACCGCGTCCACGCTTGCCGTGGGCTCGTCGAGGAGCAGCACCTCGGGTTCCGTGACCAGGGCCCGGGCCAGGCCGGCGCGCTGGGCTTCGCCGCCCGAAAGGCTGTGGGCGGGCCGGTGGGCGAACTCCTCCAGACCCACCTTTTTCAACATGTGCGTCACGCGCTCTTCGATGGCCTGCTTCGCCACTCCGCGGAACCGCAGGCCGGCGGCCACGTTTTCGAATACGGTGGAGCGGAACAGGTAGACTTGCTGCATGAGCAGCGTGACACGGCGGCGGTATCGCCGACAACGGGCGGGATCCGCCCCGTTCACGGGCCGCCCTTCGAGCAGGATCCGTCCTTCCTGCGGCATGGTCAGCAGGGCGAGGATGTTCAGGAGCGTTGTCTTGCCCGATCCGTTGGCGCCGTAAACGGCATAGATCCTTCCGGAGGACAGGGCAAGGTGATCGACCTGCAAATGAAACCCGGAGCCGTAACGGTACGAAAGGCGCTCGCCCACGATGATCGGATCGGCCATCAGTCGTCGAACCCCTGCAGCCAGTGAAAAAGGATGTTCGCTCCAAAGGCCGTGAGCAGAAGGATCATGCCGAGGGCGATGGCCAGACCGAACTCTCCCTTGCTGCTTTCCAGGGCGATCGCCGTCGTCATGGTCCGCGTGCTGCCCTTGATGTTGCCGCCCAGCATCATGGCCGCGCCCACCTCCGCGATCACCCGGCCGAAGGCGGCGACCACCGCGGCCATGATCCCGAAGCGGGCTTCCGATATGAGTGTGCGGGCCGTCTGGATCCTCGTGGCGCCCAGTGTAAGGGCGGTCTCCGTGATCCGTGAATCCACGGCGCGGAATGCCGAAAGGGTGAAGGCGGCCACGATGGGCAACGCGAGGATGGTCTCGCCGATGATCATCGCCTTCGGTGTGTACAGCAGTTCGAGAAAACCCAGGGGACCGCGCCGGGATACCTGGGCATATACGAAAAGACCGATCACCACGGTCGGCATGGCCAGCAAGGTGTTGAGCACCGTCGTAACCAGCCGCTGTCCCGGAAACCGGTGGGTCGCGAGCAAGTAGCCCGCGGGCAAACCCATGAGAGAAGCCAGCACGGTCGCGGTCAGCGCGACGAATACGGAAACGCCGACGATGGTGTACACACCGGATTCGCCCGTCACCAGCAAACGGACCGCTTCCTGAAATCCACTGAGCAGGTAGTCCATATTCCCTATGAAACAACAAAACCGCCCTCTGAATCAACAGGTTTTTGCCCCGGTGGACGCGCCGAAAGACGTTGACAGAAACAATGAGGGGCCATAGGTTGTCTGGCGGTCAACGGGGCCGCGCTCCGTTGGCGCCGCGATTTGCGGACGGGCTCGACCCTTCAGTCAGTTTCCTCATCCTTCGGACCGCGGTTTCGCATGTAATCATCAAATTCCAACAAAGGATTCGACGATCGGATGCCCTCAATAGGGATCATTGGCGTCCTGTGGCTGCTGCTCGTCCTGGCTACCGGTTACTGGGGTAGCCGGCGCAAGCTTGACGCGACGTTTGTCAAGGGCGTCCAGGCGCTGATCACCCTCGTCGCCCTAGCCGTTGCGGCGCCGCAACTCGGGGTTTTCAAGACCGCGCTCGCGGTGCTGTGGCTCATCCTGTTTCTCGCCGCTTCCATCCTGATGCGCCGTTTCCGCGTGCCGAACCTGGCCGCGCGAGCCATTGCCCTGGCGGCCGTGGGCCTGGCGCTCTGGGGAACCGACTCCCTGAACGTCATGCTGATCCGCACGCTGATCATGCTTGCGGTCACCAGCATTTTCCTCCTCGGACTGAACCTGGGCTTCCGGTACCTGGTCCGCCGCATACTCTGGATCTTTCCCGTACTCTTCGCCGTCTCGGTCATCACCTTTTCCATCATGCACGCCGTACCCGGCGGCCCCTTCGACGCGGGCGGCGAAACCGGCGGCATACCGCTGACTCCCGAAGTGCGGGCCAACCTGATGCGGAAGTACAATCTCGACCAGCCGCTGTACGTACAGTACTTCTCCTGGGTCAGCAACGTCGTGCGGGGCGACTTCGGATACTCCTTCCAGCACCAGAGCAAGACCTGCCAGGAACTCATCGCCCAGGCCTGGCCGGTATCCGTCCACCTCGGCAGCATGGCCCTGGTCGTGGCCCTCTCGGGGGGACTGCTGCTGGGTATTCTCTCGGCGGTTTACCAGAATACGTGGATAGACTATCTCGCCTCGCTCACGGCGGTATTCAGCATCGTAACGCCCAGTTTCGTCGTAGCCGTGGGACTGACTGTCGTGTTTTCCCTGTGGCTGCACCTGTTCGAAACGGGGGGATGGAATTCGCCCAAGGACTGGGTCATGCCGGTAATCGCCTTGTCTCTCGGCGATATGGCCGTCGTGGCGAGATACACCCGTTCGAACATGATCGAGGCCATCCGGGCCGACTACGTGCGCACCGCCCGGGCCAAGGGACTGTCCGAGTTATCGGTCGTCGTGGTGCACGTTTTCAAGAACGCCCTGATCCCCCTGCTGACCATAGCGGGACCGATGATGGCCAACCTGATCACCGGCTCCTTCTTCATCGAGACGATCTTCCGGATACCCGGCCTGGGGCGATACTTTACCACGAGCGTATTCGCCCGGGATTACCCCATGATCATGTCCACGGCGCTGCTCTGGTCGTCGCTCATCGTGGTGATCTACGTGATCACGGATCTCATGTACGCCCTGGTCGACCCCCGCATACGATATCGGAAGGACTAGCATGGAACCGATCGGCACATCCGGCGAAGCAGACCTCGTCTGGGTCCTGTGGGCGGTCCTGGGGTGGAGCTGGGACACCATGATCCTCGAGGCGGGGCGGATCGCGCTGGCGATTCAGCTGCTGCTCTCCCTGCCCCGGATGTATCGACTGGGATGCAAGAACGAAACGGGCAGATGGGCGTCCTTCTGCCGCAGGGCGGTACAGCAAAAACCCCTCTTCGCCGCCGTGGGCGCCGGCGCTGTGCTGGCGGCGTGGTGGCTGCTCGGTCCATGGATGGATCTGTATCCCTACGGAACGGAAGACATCCCCGAAAGCCTGTCGGAATCCATGAGCTGGGTAGGCCTCGAGCCCTTCTTCACGTGGGCGGGACTGATCTTCCGCGTCACGCTGGCCACGGAGTTTACGCTGCTCTGGCCGAGGGCCTACCGCTATTTCAAGAAACACGACAGCGGCCTCTGGGCGGACGCCACCCGGCGGTTTTCCCGCAACAAGCTTTCCCTGGTGGGGCTCTTCCTGGTCCTGCTGCTGAGCAACACGGCGCTGCTGGCGCCCTGGATCGCGCCTCTGCACTATACCAAGCAGAACTTCCAGGTCGCCTGGCAGGAACCGTCCTGGCAGTATCCCTTCGGCACGGACGGCCTGGGTCGCGACCTCTTCAGCCGGGTCATCTACGGCGCCGAGATTTCCATGACGGTGGGGGTCCTCGTGCAGGCCATCATCTTCGCCATCGGCGTCCCCCTGGGCTCCCTGGCCGGGTACGCGGGGGGCCGCGTGGACAGCGTCATCATGCGGGGGGTCGACATCATGTCGGCCTTTCCGGGCCTGCTCTTCATCATCCTGATCATGTCGTGGCTGGGGGCCGGACTGTTCAACATTTTCGTGGCCATAGGCGTGACCGGCTGGGTCGGGGTCTGCCGGCTCCTCCGGGGGCAGATCCTGTCATTAAAGGAAAAGGAATTCGTCCGGGCGGCCAAGGCGATGGGAGGCAGTCACTTCCGTATCGTCGTCACCCACATCCTGCCGAACAGCCTGACCCCGCTGATCGTCGCCCTTGCCCTGGGTATTCCTTCCGCCATCTTCGCCGAGGCCGGACTGAGCTTCATCGGCATCGGCATCAGTCCGCCGACACCGAGCTGGGGGCAGATGGTCGGGGAGAACGCCAACTACATCCGGTCGTACTGGCACCTGGCGACTTTTCCCGCCATCATGATTGCGCTCACCATGCTCGGATTCCAGCTGATGGGCGACGGCCTGCGCGACGCCCTCGATCCCAAGATGAACCAGTAAATCGACGCAATCGCGGACTGTTTCCGGCCTGCCGAACCGGTATTCGAGGAACGCGCCCTGAGCGCGCAAACCCTACGCATTGGGGTGCATGCCCTTAAAAAAAGTAAATCGGGCCTTGACACGGTGGATTAAGACCGTATATTATACTTGGGCGTTAGATGCGACGGCCCGTATTCCTTGCAAACTCCCCTGATTGATTCCTCATTGGAAAGCCGAATCTTCCAAGCTCAAAAAAAACCATGTTGTCCCGTGCCCCATGCGTCGGGATTCCTTCATCAAGGTAAGATAGTTTGCCCGAGATCCTGACTGCTTAACCAGTGTCAGCACTTCAGCGCGCCTCAGGACACGGCACGGGCCGGCTTACTTCGCCGGGAACGCTTCTTCTGTATTCCATCGTTCCCGTCTCTCACAATGCTCACATACCTGTCTAACGAAATTCACACCCCCTTCGAACCAAACCGGGAATAGGCGCCGTCAACCACCGGTCCAGGGGAGTCGATCATACCTTTCAATAGGGAAGGAAGCATGCACATCCTAGAACTAAAGACCAAGACCCTGCCCGACCTGTACTCCATAGCCCAGGAGCTCGATCTGCAGAGCTTCACGGGGCTGCGGAAACAGGAACTGATCTTCAGCATTCTCCAGGCGCAGACGGAGAAAGAAGGCGTCATCTTCGGAGAGGGCGTCCTCGAAGTGCTGCCGGACAACCGCTGCGGTTTTCTCCGGTCGCCCGACTACAGCTACCTTCACGGCCCCGACGACATCTACGTAGCGCCGTCGCAGGTGAAGCGCTTCGACCTGAGAACCGGGGACACCATTTCAGGACAGATCCGGCCTCCCAAGGACGGGGAACGCTTCTTCGCGCTGCTGAGGGTGGATACGGTCAATTTCGATAATCCGGAGGTGTCCAAGGAACGGACCCTCTTCGACAACCTGACGCCGATTTACCCGCTGGAGAGGTTCCAGCTCGAGTATCTGAAAGAGAAACTGCCGACGCGGGTCATGGACCTGCTGACTCCCATAGGGAAGGGCCAGCGCGGGTTGATCGTCTCGCCGCCGAAGGCCGGCAAGACCATGCTGCTGCAGGAGATCGCCAACGCCATCACGGACAATCACCCCGAGGTGGTGCTCATGGTCCTGCTCATCGATGAACGGCCGGAAGAGGTGACCGACATGGAACGGTCGGTAAAGGGTGAAGTGATCAGTTCGACCTTCGACGAACCGCCGGAACGACACGTGGCAGTCTCGGACATGGTCCTTGAAAAGGCCAAGCGGCTGGTGGAACACGGCAAGGACGTCGTCATCCTCCTCGACAGCATCACCCGCCTGGCGCGGGCCCACAACGCGGTGACACCCCACAGTGGTAAAATCCTGTCCGGCGGTATCGACGCCAACGCGCTTCAGAAACCCAGGCGCTTTTTCGGTGCGGCGCGCAACATCGAGGAAGGCGGGAGCCTGACGATCGTGGCCACGGCGCTGATCGAGACGGGCAGCCGCATGGACGAAGGCATCTTCGAGGAATTCAAGGGTACGGGCAATATGGAACTGGAACTCAGCCGAAAGCTGGCGAACCGGTGGATATTCCCGGCGATCGACCTGAGCGCGTCCTCCACCCGAAAGGCGGAACTGCTGCTGGAACCGGATATCCTGGGCAAGGTGAAGATCCTGCGGAAATTCCTGGACGGCCTCGGACCGGTCGAAGCCATGGAACTGATGACCGAACGCCTGTCACGGACCAAGTCGAACCTGGATTTCCTCAAGTCCATGAACGAATAGCAGCGCATACGGTCCGCACGATCCCCGATTTACTCGAGCCGCTTGAAGAATTCTCTGAACTTCCGCTCCGATTCCGCCTTCTGCACCGGGGTCATGGCCTGGTAGAATCCGCAGTCGTTGGCAAAGGCGGGCGAAAGGGCGCTTCGCTTCGGGACCTTGTAGGCTTCGTACTTGAAGGTGTATATCTCACAGGTCACTTCGTCTCCCCTCATGGCGGGCATGACGTGGACGCAGTCGGAGCAACTGCGCCGCTGTTCCCCCAGGTGACCGTGTGTCCGGTTGTGCATGATCGACTTCAGCTTGCTCATGCCGTGTCTCCTGTAACGATTTCATCCGCATAGTCGGCGAGACCTATATAAACAGAGGTTAACCGCGCCGACTGTCCTTGTCAAGTGCGTGGACGGAAGCGCAGCGCTACTTTCCGCCGTTGTGTGAATCCTGGGACGATCCGGTTGTCCGCGCCTGCCGTCCTCCTTGACATCCGTCCTCCTTGACATCCGTCCTCCTTGACATCCATCCTCCTTGACATCCGTCCAGCCCACCCCAAAATTAAAAGACCGTAAACGGTTCCGCTTCCCTTCAGCCCCAGGTGTGACCACGTGACGAAAAGCACCGGATCAGCCCTCTCGTACACCCGGCTGCTCAGGGAAAACCGGACCTTTAGGATCCTTTGGCTGTCCCAGGTGGTCTCCAACGCGGGTGACTGGTTCAGCACGATCGCGGTACTGGGCCTTACCCTGGCCCTCACGGGATCCGGGCTCGCCCTCAGCATCGTCACCCTTTGCCAGATGCTGCCTCCCTTCCTGACGGCCCCGCTGGCCGGCGTCGTCGCCGAACGTTACAACCGCAAGCGGGTGATGATCGTCACCGATATCCTGCGGGCGGGCGCGGCCCTCGGCTTCCTCCTGGTAGACACCGCGGACGAAGTCTGGATGCTCTATCTCTTCATGGCGATTCTTTCCGGGCTGGGTCCCTTCTTCGACGTCACGCGCACGGCCACGCTTCCGAGCATCGCCCAGGGAAAGTCGTTGCTCGCGGCCAACGCGCTGACCAGCACGACCTGGGCTGCCATGCTCACGGTCGGATCCGCCCTGGGCGGACTGGTCGCGGACTACCTGGGAAGGTCCGCCGCGTTCCAGTTGAACGCGCTCAGTTTCGTGGTCGCCGCGCTGTTCGTGTCCCGGATCGCCATCCCCGCCGCGGCGGGCGCGGGACAGCCGGTCCGGTTCCTGTCGGACTTTATCGAGGGACTGAAGTACATAGGGCGCGACCGGGCCACGCGGGTCTATCTGCCGGGCAAGGCGACCTGGGGACTCGCCGGTGGCGGCGCCGTGCTGCTTTACGCCGTATTCGGCGGACAGGTTTACCGCGCGGGCGACACGGGTATCGCCATCCTGTACACGGCAAGAGGCCTGGGGACACTCCTGGGCGCCGTGTTCATCAAGCTGTTCAGCACTATTCGCCTGGGTCAGTTGAGGAGGGGCATCCTGATCGGGTTGGTCAGCTACGGCGCCTGCTTCATCATTTTTTCCCAGGCCCCGTCCATCTGGCTGGCCGCGGCAAGCATCATCCTGGCCGCCGCGGGCAGCATGGTGATGTGGGTCTATTCTTCTCTCGGGCTTCAGCTCGTGGTGGACGAAGGCTACCGCGGCCGGGTGTTTGCCGCGGACAATGGCCTGTTTACCCTGGCCTTCTCCCTTTCGGCCCTGGGGACGGGCCTGCTGCTGGACGCCATGGCGCCGCGCCTGGTAGCTTTTTTGGCCGGTGCCGCAGGCATTCTGATCGTCTGCGCCTGGTATTACTTCGCCCGCCGCATTCCGCTTGGCGGACAACATAATGCGCTGGGACGCTAACGACTGACCACGTAGCCGATTTTCTCCCAGGGGCTTGCGGAATCACTTCACCCGTTCGATGGTCAGCTTTTCAAGAACGATATCGAAGATCGGCTTGTCGTTTCGTGTCTGCACCCGGCCGATGGCGTTCACGACTTCCTGTCCCTTCATGACCTGGCCGAAGATGGTGTATCCCCCGTCCAGGTAGGATTTCGGGCCATGGGTAATGAAGAACTGGCTGCCCCCGGTATCCGGAGACCCCGAGTTGGCCATGGCCAGCCGTCCCGGCCGGTCGAATTTCAGCGAGCCCCTTATTTCGCCCCTGATGTTGTAACCGGGTTCCCCGCGGCCCGTTCCCGTCGGGTCGCCCCCCTGGATCATGAAATTCGGAATGACCCGGTGAAACGTGGTCCCGTCGTAGTAAGGGCGCCTGGTCTCCTGCCCGGTAACGGGATCCTTGAATGTCTTCGTGCCTTCCGCGAGTCCAATGAAATTGTCGACGGTGGCGGGCGTCAGGTTGTCGAAGAGCTTGCAGATGATGACGCCCATGTTGGTCTTGAGCACGGCGTACGTGCCCGGACCCAGCGACTGGGCGGCGGGCTCGCCGGACTCCGACTGGGTGTCTTCGGTCGATCGGACGGCCGGATGCGCGGCGACGAACGCCGATCCGGCTACAAGGACCGCCACCATGACGGCCATACCGGTATTGCGAATCAACTCGATCAATTTACTCGACCTCCCTTCTGACCACGGTCACCCGGGTGATGCTGACCTCTTCATTCGGTCTGGCCTGCACCGCGGGAACCTCGGATATGGCGTCGGCCACGTCCTGTCCCTCCACGACCTGCCCGAAGATGGTATGCATATGGTTCAGGTGGGGCGTGGGCGCCACCGTGATGAATATCTGTCCGCCGTTGGTATTGGGGCCGCTGTTCGCCATGGCCAGCCTGCCGGGCTGGTCGAATAGTAGCTCTTCGTGGAATTCATCGTCGAACTGGAATCCCGGTCCGCCGCGTCCGGACGCGGTCGGATCGCCGGTCTGTATCATGAAATTGGGAATAACCCGGTGAAATACCACGCCGTCATAGTAGGGCGTGGCGGTCATGGTCTGACCGGTTTCCGGGTGGGTCCATTCCCGCGAGCCATCGGCCAGTCCGGAGATGACGTCCACGGTCATGGGCGCCTTGTCCGGAAACAGTTCGCAGGTAATGGTACCCAGGTTGGTTTCGATGATCATCATGTTTTCGGGTTCTCCACTGTTTTTGGGTTGTTCGTTAGTCTCGCCGCAGGACGCGGCGAAAAACACAAGGGCAAAAACGGCCGTTAGGAGACCTGTTTTCCGCATCTTCTTCCTCCACTGGCTCTGGGAATTGGGTGGAATGGTTCCAGCCTCGGCGCCCGGACTCAGACCGCGGATTTCAATGCTTCCACGCGGTTTTCACAGGACGCGTCCTGTCGTTCTCGATAGGGCAGATTGTGACTCTTCCGGTACTCCCACTGGAGCCGATGGTGTTCCTTTTCGTTGGATATGAAATCCCAGGGCAGCGACTGCCGGTCCGCCATGTCCCCGAGATAAAGCGAGGTATCCATTCCCGTTTCCGCCGCGGCGCGTTTCCAGTCGCCGTCCTGCCGGACGGTTTCCATCAGAAAGGCGCTCAGCTCCCTGCCGCCCCGGGAGAGTATGCCCTCGAAGTACGCCGACTTCAGGCTTTCGTGCTTGACGTCGACCCCGGGGGTGCCGCGCAGGACCTTCTTGATCCGGTTCAGCTTGCGCTTGACCTCACGCGGAGACGCCATGGGACTCCACTGAAAGGGGGTCAGCGCCTTCGGCACGAAGGGGTTTATGCTCAATCTCAACCGGCCGCCCGGCTCCCCGCACTCCCGCTGCAGTTGGGCCAGGTGGCGCGTCATCTCGATCAGTTCCTCTATATCCGCGTCGGTTTCCGTCGGCAGCCCGACCATGTAGTATACCTTGAGATGCTTGATGCCCTTCTCGAGTATCCTTCGGGCGCCGGTCAGGATCTCATCAGAGGAAATCGGCTTGTTGATCGCCTTGCGAAGCCGCTCCGATCCGGCCTCCGGCGCGATCGTCATGGTGCGCAGTCCCGTCTTCAGCATCAGGCGCAGCAGGCTGTCCGGGATCAGGTCGACCCGTACCGACGAAACCCCCACGCGAAGCCCTGTTTCTTCGAGGCCCGCGCAGAGTTCGTCCAGGTAGGGATAGTCGCACATGGCCGAACTCACCAGTCCGACCGCCTTCAGTCCCTCCTTGCCCTCGCGCGCCAGGAATTCTTCCTTCGTCCGGATCACGTCGAGTATGGTACCGGGCTTGAGGGCGCGGAACTTGGGATAAACGTAGCTCACGGCGCAGAATCGGCACCGTCTGGGACACCCGCGGGAGATCTCGATCAGCAGCATGTCACCGAATTCCGTGTCGGGGGTCAGCACGGCGGAATGGGCGGGGTAGTCCTCGAAGGAAGTCACCTGCTGCTTGGAGATCTGATCGGGCGGGCCGCGATCCCCGGTGGAAGTCGACTGCAGGGACGGCACGTACATACCTTGCAGCGCCATGGTCCGGGCAAGATGCCGCTCCCGTTCCAGCCCCTGGTCCTCGATGTAGCAGTCGAGATACGCATAGGCGGCCTCTTCACCGTCTCCGATGACCATCACGTCGGCAAAATCCGCCAGCGGCTCCGGGTTGATATAGGTGATCGCGCCTCCGATCAGTACGATCGGGTCGAAGTGCGTCCGGTCTTCCGCGAAAACGGGTATGCGGGAGAGCTCCAGGATGCGGACCAGGTTCGGGTAGTCGTTCTCGAAGGAAATGGAAAAGGCCACGATGTCGCACTTGTTGAGGGGTCTGCCGGATTCCAGGGTGACCAGGGGCTGGCGGGACCTGGCCAGGTCTTCCAAGTCGGAAGGATCCGGGAGAAAAGCCCGTTCGCAAACGACGTCGTCCCGTTCGTTCAGATGCCGGTAGATGGTCTGAAACCCCAGGTTGGACATGCCCAGGTAGTAGGTATTCGGATACACCAGGGCGATCCGGACGGCCTTCCCGCCGGTCTTCTTGTATAGGGTCCCGCGTTCGCGGGCGAGGGTCTGCGCGATAGATTGCGCGAACATGTACCGGTCCACCGTGCGGAAATCGGCTCACCGCACGCACTCCGGGTTTCTCAATCGTGCCGTCAAACACTATGGACGGGGAAAATACAGCCAGGCGAGGCGGGTGTCAAGGCTCGCACCGACGGGATCCCAGTGGTTCCGGCCGCGCCGGATGGGCTTGACATCCCGCGCTCCCGCGATTAGTTTCCCGACGGAAGACGACCCGGACGGAAGGGACCCGGTCCCATGGGAGTAGGTGTGATGGATCCGTATCATTGCGGGACAACGCGGAAAGCCACGTGGAAGTCGGCAGGCGTGCTTTCTCTCTGCCTCCTGATGTTTTCCGCGCTGGACGCCTCCGGGCAGCAGGTGAAAGCCGAAATCATGGTTCACCTGGAAGCGCTGCCCATCCTGCACCGAGAGCGGATGGCCGACTTCGACTTCGTGCTCACCGATTACATTGAGGAATGGGACTGGTTGCAGGAAGATCTGTCCGAACCGGTACACGTGGGAATCGAAGCGATTCTGGCCTTCCTGGGCAGCGCGGTCAAGACCCAGTACGGCTCGCGCCTGACCGTCTACAGCGGTACCGACCTGAAGTACCTGGACCGTTGGTGGTTATTCGAATACGAGCGGGAGGATTTGCTCCAGCACGACGATCAGCAGTTTCACGCGCTGACCTGGCTGATCGATTACTACGTCCATATCATGATCGGGCACGAGCTGGACAAGTACACCGAATTCGGCGGAGACAGACACTTCCAGCGCGCCAATGCCATCGCCCTGGACGGCCGGTTCAGCCGGGAGTTTCAGCGGGGGTGGGACGAGCGGCTGGACCTGATCGACGGCATTCTGGCCGAAGATTACAAACCCCACCGCCTGATCAGGAACCGGTATTACCGGGGATTGGCGGCACAACGGGAAAACAAGCTGGTCGAGTCCATGGCGCTCTGCCGCCAGGCCGTGGACATCATGGCCGAACAGTACGAAAAGAATCCGCGGGACGAGCGTCTTCAGGATTTCCTGAACGCCCACTACCTGCAACTGTCGGACGTCTTCAGTACGGAATCATCCACGGAAGTCTACGACATACTCATGGAAATGGATCCCGCGCACCGGTCGATCTACGAGGACTACGCGAAGCGATTGGGCGGGTGACCCGCCCGGGCGGCCATTCCGCCATTCAAACCCCGCGGCGGCGTTTCGCGTACCGGTGCCTGGGCCTGTTCGGCTGAAACCGAACGCGTCCACAGGCGGGACATCGCCACTTGCGCTGCTTGTGAAAACTCCGCTTTCCCTCGTTCATGGATCGGTTACAACGGTTGCATCGCATACATATCGAAAAGTGATAACAGCAAAATGAAAAGAAGCCACGACGCCCTCAGGAACTTCACCTTCCTGGTACTGATCATACTGGCGGGCTTCTGTCCGCCCGCCGCGGTCCACGGGGCCGAGAACAACCCGGCCATCTGGCGCAAACTGGTCCGGGCATCGACCACCGTCCACGAGGTGTTTCTTTCCCGAACGCCGCAGATCGTGATCTACGAAGAAGGACTTGTCGTGTTCCGGGATGACGATTTCAAAAAGGGCTACCGGCAGGTCCAGCTGAGCGGCGAGGACCGGATCAAGCTGTATCTGACCATGCAGAGCAGCTTCGGGCTGTCGAGTCTTACGAACGAATGGCTCGAGAACGAACTGCCCTACGCCAGGAGTATAGAAGAACCCTATCGGGAAAACAATAACAAGGTGACCATATGGATCGGGCTGCACACCCCGGCGAGCCTGCATACCTACTCGACCGGGATGCTCAAAGCCCGTTCCGACAACAGTCTCATCGCGCCGGCCTGGAACGCCTTTTACAAGTTCAACAACTTCCTGGTCGAGTTTACCCATCCCGACGTCGCGCCATTCGTCCCTGACCGCGTCGAGATCGCCGTGCAGAAGCTTCCCCGGTACATGGCGGACCAGTCCGACAAGGCCGTGGAATGGCCGATTGATTCGATAGACCTGGCGGAGGTGAAGGGGAAACGCCCCCGTGGATACCGGACGCTTTCCGGACCATCCGCCCGTGAAGCCTACCTGCTGCTGTCCGAACACCAGGCGATCCGGTCCGGCGACCAGGTTTACCTCGTCTGGGTCCGACCGCTCCTCCTGCCCTGATCGCGCAATACCTCGAAGTACCCCGACAGCCCGTCTTCCTGCCTTAGCCTTTAACGGCGCCCAATGCCAGTCCACGCACCATGTAACGCTGAACGAAGGCGAACACGGCCAGGGCCGGAAGCAGGGCCAGGGTTGCGCCGGCCATCATGCGACCCCAGTGGATGTCGTACTTGCTGATGAAGTTGTACAGGCCGACGGGCAGGGTGAAGGTGGACTCCGAGTTCAGGAACATCACCGCGAAAAGCAGTTCGTTCCACGCGCCGATGAAGGCGAAGAGGAAGGTCGCGATCAGGCCGGGACGGGTCAGCGGCACGGCCACGCGCAGGATCGCCCCCATCCGGTTGCATCCGTCCACCATCGCGGCTTCCTCCAGTTCCGAAGGGACGCCAGCGAAGAATCCCTGCATCATGAGCGTGCAGAAAGGGATGTTCAGCACGGTATACACGATCATCAGGCTGTAGAGCGTGTTCAGCAGGCCGAGCATCCTGAAAATGATGAAGAGGGGGACGATGAGCACCACCACCGGCATCATCTGGGTCGCCAGGAACAACAGCAGCGTGACCTGGCGTCCCCGGAACCGGTAGCGCGCGAGGGCGTAGCCTCCCAGGACGGACACGGTCAGCGTGCAGGCGGAGGCCAGGCTGGCGACCATGAGGCTGTTGGTAAAGAACCGGGGGATGTCGGTGCGCAGAAAGGCCGCGGCGTAGTGTTCCAGCGTGGGCGCCGCCGGGAAATACCGCAGGGGCCAGACGAAGAGGTCCTTTTCGGGCGTCAGGGACGTGACCACCATCCAGTACACGGGGAATACCGCGAAAAGAAAAAACGCGCTCAGTCCGGCGGCTTGAAGCAGGCGATACCATGGTCCCGGTCTGATCATCTACCCTTCCTCATATCGCGGCCTGGTCGCCGTAAAACCTCGTAGCGCGAAGGAAAATGGCGGTGAAGATCAGGGAAACCGCCGTCAGCGCCACCCCCAGGGCCGCTGAATATCCGAAGTCCAGCCCCAGGAAGGCCTTCTGGAAAACGTAGAGGGCCAGCGTGCGGGACGTCCCGGCCGGACCGCCCCCGGTCATAACCCAGATCAGGTCCGCCCAGTTGAATATCCAGATCGCTCGGAGGAGAATGGTGATGACGATGGCCGGTTTTACCATGGGCGCCGTGACGCGCCAGAAGGACTGCCAGGCCGTGGCGCCGTCCATGTCGGCCGCTTCGTACAGGTTCGGCGGGATGGCCTGCAGCGCGGCGAAGAGCATGACGGCGAAAAAGGTGACGCCGAACCAGATATTGGCCAGCACGCAGGAGAGGAGGGCCGTTTCCCCGCGCGACAGGAACCCGACCTTCTGGTCCAGCAACCCGAACCGGATGAGCAGGTCGTTGACCAGTCCGAATTCACCGTTGAGCAGCCATGCCCATATGATGGCGATCAGGAAGCCCGATACCGCCCACGGCGCGAAAACAATGGCCTGGAAAATCCCCTTGCCCCTGAACCGCGTGCTGTTGAGCAGCAGCGCCAGGCAGAATCCGAACAGGAACTGGAAGAAAAGCGACACGACCACCCAGACCATCGAATGCCGGAGACTCCGCCAGAAGTACTCGTCCCCCAACATGATGCCGTATTGCTTCAACCCGACGAAGGGGGTGTTGAGCGGATCCATGAGCTGGTATTCCCGCAGCGAAAGCAGGAATACCGTGGCCATGGGGTAGAACATGAATCCCCCGATGAGCAGGTAGGCGGGCATCAGGAGCAGGTAGGGTTCGGCTTTTTTCATGGCGTGATGGATTACGTGGTTCCCGGCGGCCGGGGCGTGTCGGGACCGTGGCGGTCCACGTAACGCTTCTGGGCCCGGTCCAGGAAAACGGCCAGCCGGTCGAGCATTTCCCGCGGCGATTGCCTGCCGAGGAGCACCTTCTGCTGTTCTTCGGTGACCAGCACCTCGATGAACTCGCCCATTTCCGGCAGGTAGCTCGGGTACCAGTTCTGCAGGAGTTTCTCGTCGGTGGCCATGTCCATGAACGGCCTGAGAAATCCCTGGCCGAAATAGGGGTCGTCCATGCCCTGCTTCACCGTCGGCAGCACGCTCGCATCCTTGCTGTAGGCGATGAGCTGTTCCGGCGACATCATCCACTCGTAAAAAGCCAGGGCCCCGTCCGGGTTCCGGGCGCCGGCCGAGATGGAAAGGATCCAGATGTCGTTGGAAGCCACGTGGGCGCGGGGACCGGCGGGCATGACGGCCGTGGCCAGGGTCGATTCGTCCATGCCATGTTCGAGGCAGGTGCGCACCACTTCGGGGTCCTGTTCAATGCACCCGCAGATACCGGACCAGAAACCCTGCACCAGTTCGTTGTATCCCCAGTTCACCGAGTCCGCCGGCGCCAGGCCGTCCCGGTATATGTCGTTCCAATAGGCCAGCCCTTCCACGTGATCCGGGCTGTTGATCATGCAGTTGTTGTCCCCGTCGAACCATTCGTTCGTGCCGGAGAACTCCTCCAGCATGGGCCACCACGTCCAGAAACCGCCCCTGGCGCCGCGCAGGGCGTATCCGTACCGGTTCCTGCCCCGGTCGGTGAACCGTTCCAGCAACGCGCGCCAGTCGGCCCGTGTCGCGGCGGGTTCCAGTCCGTGTTCATCCAGCCATCGTTTGCGGTAGAACATGACCCGCGTAGTCAGTTCCAGCGGCAGTCCATAGACCCGGCCGTTCTCTATGGCCGTGCTGCTCTCGCACCGGAGCAGGCACGTCCTCGTAAAAGCGTCGCGATGGGGCCACGACCGGTACCAGGACGTCAGGTCCTCAATGGCGCCCATTGCCCGGAATTCGGCCATCCACTGGCCGGTCGCCGTGATCAGGTCGGGCGGATTGCCGCCGGCGATCATGGTCAGCAGCTTGGCGTGGCCCTGGTCCCACGGAACGGGAATCAGTTCCACGCGGATATCGTCCCGCAGGGCCATGAAGCGGTCGATCTGATCGGCAAGAGCGCGGTTCTTCACCTCGCCCATCGGGCTGAAGAGCGTGACGGTCCGGCGGTCATCCCCGCCCCCGCATCCGAGCACGGCCGCGCCCGCAAGGGACGTGCCGCCGAGCCGCAACACATCGCGGCGGGTAAGGTATTCGGATTTCGCGATATGACGCATCGTGTCGAACCTTTTTCGCTGACCTGAGGCAGCTGACCTGTTTTGCTGACCTGTAACACTACGCCGGCGGCCGCGGCGTGTCCGGACCGTGCCGGTCCACGTACTTCTTCTGCGCCCGCGTCATGAAATCGGCCAGGCGGTCAAGCGTCTCCTGCGGCGACTGTCTCTTCAGCAGCATTTTCTGGTGCTCCTCGGTAACACGCACCTCGAGAAACTCGCCCATTTCCGGCAGGTAGTTGGGATACCAGTTCTGGAGTATGGAAGGGTCGGTGACCATTTCCATGAAAGAACGGTAGAGTCCCTGCCCGAAGGCGGGGTCATTCATGGCGTCCGCGAAGGGCGGGATCATGTTGACGTCCTTGCAGTACCGAAACCGCTGTTCGGGCGCCATCAACCAGCTCAGAAACGTCCAGGCTTCGTCCTTGTGGCGGGATCCCGAAGACATGGACATGTATCCGCCGTCGGCCAGGGCCACGCGGGCCTTCGGTCCCGCGGGCATGATGGTGATGGCGAGGGTATCCTCGTTCAACCCGTGCTCCAGGCAGGTGCGGACCACCTCCGGGTCCTGCTCCATCGTCCCGCAGAGATCCGACCAGAATCCCTGCACCAGCTCGTTGAACCCCCAGTTCAGCGAATCGGGCGGCACGAGACCGTCCTGGTACAGGTCGTTCCAGTACGACAACCCCGCCACGTGGTCCGGACCGTTGATGATACACCGTTGATCCTGGTCGAACCAGGCGTTGGACCCGGCGTATTCCTGGGCGATGGCCCACCAGCTGTAGAAACCGCCCCGGGCTCCCCGGAAGGCATATCCGTAACGCTGCCGGCCCGGGTCCGTGATCTTCTCGAGCAGCGCGCGCCACTCCTCGCGCGTTTCGGCGGGCGCCAGTCCGTGTTCATCGAGCCATTCACGTCTGTAGAACATGGATCGGACGGCCACTTCCGCGGGCAGGCCGAAGACCTGGTCGCCGTCGAACGCCATCGTCGACCGGGTGAAGCGCCGCACGTTTTCCGTGTAGCCCTGGAGATGGGGCCAGTCGCTGGCCCAGGGCCTCAGGTCCTCGAGGGCGCCCATGGCGCGGAACTCGGCCATCCACCAACTGGAAATCGACATGACGTCGGGGGGATCGCCCCCCAGCATGGAGGTGATATACTTCGAGTGGGCCTGGTCCCAGGGCACCTTGACGTGTTCGATGCGGATGCCGGGATGGATCTCGGAAAACTCGGCGATCAGCGGTTCCAGGGAACGGTGCTTCTCCCGGGTCAGGGCCGTCATGAATCGCAGTGGCTTCCGATCGTCGCGATTACCGCAACCGAGTACGGCCGCACCGAGCAGGGCGCCGCCGCCGATTTTCAGGATGTTCCGGCGGGACAGTTTTTTGGATGCTGAAAATTTTGGCATGGGAAGGATGGGACGTAGTTGCGCCTGTCAGTCCGGACGCGGCGCAAAAGGGCCACGACACGCTTCGCCGCGGCCTACCATTTCTCGAGTTCGAAGGTCATCGCCGCGAAGGCGAGCGGGGGCAGGAAGCACTGTACCCTGCCTCCTGCGACCTTGATCTGGTCGTAGGGCCTCTTGTCGACCAGGTCGGGCTGCTCGAACGTGTTAGCGGCCTTTGGATCTTCGCCCCCGGTGAGGATCTCGGCGCTGGCCAGGGACTCGATCGGCCGGTCTTCGAGTATGATGCGCAGGGGCGCGGCGGTGTTCGCGCTGCGGTTCGTGACGAATACGTGCAGTTTAAAGTCGTCCTGTATCATGGCGGCGTCGATGTAGTTCGCCCGTCCGTAGCTCTCGCTTTTGTAGCTCGCGCCATCCACGCAGATGCGGAGCGCCGTGCCTTCGCGGCGCTGCGCGTACATCGTGAAGGGGTGGAATATGGACTGTACGAGCAGATCGTCGCCCCTGGTGAGGAGCGGGGCGATGACGTTGACGATCTGGGCGATGTTCGCGATCCGGACCGAATCGGCGTGGCGTACGAAACTGTTCAGGAACCCGGCGACGACGAGGGCGTCTTCGAGATTGTAGACCTCTTCCACCAGGTGCGGCGCGAATTTGCCCTCGCCGTCCGTTTCGTGGTTCTTGTACCAGACGTTCCATTCGTCGAAACACAGGTACGTGCGTTTGGGGCTTCTTCGCCTGGCCTGGATGAACCGGCATACCGCGTCCATCTCCTCGATCTGCCGATCGATGGAGTTCGTGACCGCCAGGTAGTCCGGTGTATCGTCCCGCGGGTTGCCCACGTACCGGTGCAGGCTGATGTAGTCGGCGTAATCGCCCAGGTAGTCGAGGACCTGTCGGTCCCATTCCATGTAGGTGTCGAACATGTCCACGGAGCAGGAACCGCAGGCGACCAGTTCGATCCTGCGATCGACGTCCTTCATCATTTTCGCGGCCTGCTGGGCTCGTATCGCGTAATGGTCCGCCGGTACGTGGCCAAGCTGCCAGTGGCCGTCCATTTCGTTGCCCAGGCACCACAGGCCGACGTCATAGGGCATATCCGCCCCGTTGCCCACCCGAATATCGGCGTAACTCGTGCCTGAAGGACAGTTGCAGTACTCGACCCAGTTCCTGGCTTCCTCGGGCGAACCCGTTCCGAGGTTGACCGTGAGCATGGGCTGCCAGTTCATTTTGCGGCATAGACGAATGAATTCGTCGGTACCGAAAGCGTTCGGCTCGACGCTCTGCCAGGCGAGTTCACGGACGGTGGGCCGCAGTTTATGCGGGCCCACGCCGTCCATCCAGTGGTAGCCGGACGCGAAGTTTCCGCCGGGATACCTCATGACGGTCATGGATTGTCGTTCCAGCGCCTTCAGCACGTCCTTCCGGAGTCCGTCCTCGTCAGCGTGGGAGCTGTCCGGTTCGTACACGCCCTCGTAGACGGCCCTGCCGATGTGTTCCAGGAATCCTCCGAAAATTCTCGGGTCGACGGGCGCGATTTGAAACCTTGTATGGGCGTAGAGCGTCGTCTGTCGCATTCAGGCCGAACTCCCCTGGTAGGACGTTGGGCTAATCCACCTGCTATTATATGTACGAATTTTGACCCGTTTACACAACCCGGGCCGTGGTTTTGTGATGCAACTTGGCCACGGCTGCCAGCCGGTCCGCCCCGTGGCGTTCCACGTATTTCCGGGCGGCTTCGACTACCGGCGCGCCAGCGCCCCTGGGCAGCGTCAGGCCGGCCTCGGCGGACAACCTGTCCATGTATTCCAGGAAACGGTCCCGCGCGAGCACGGACGCAGCGGCTACGGCCAGGTACCGCTCTCCCTTGTGTTCCTGTATCAGCTCGATTCCCCTGCCCTTGTTCATGAGGCGCGATCGAATGTAGTACTCGTTTCCGAACTGGTCCGCCACGGCCAGTGGACAGGGAGCACGATCCAGCAGACTCTCGATGGCGCGGGCGTGGGCCCAGGCCAGGAGGTGGTTGAGATTCCTGCCTTCCCGCCTGAATTCCTCGTACAGCGTGTTGTACCGCTCCGGCGGAATGATTACTTCGTAGTAACGCTCGACACACACCTGGCGGATCTCGGATGCCAGTTTGCGGCAGCGCGCGTCGCCCAGTTTCTTGGAATCCCTGATGCCAAGACCAGAGAGTTTTTCCCAGGACCCGGTCTCGACCACGACGCCGCCGACCACCAGCGGACCGAAATAGTCGCCTTTGCCGGACTCGTCCGTTCCGATGTGGGGCAGGGACAGGTTCCGGGTCTTCGCGCCGCCTGTACCGTCCCTGGTAGCTTCCGCGGAATCATCCAGAAAGGGTGAAAGGACGTGGAGGATCACCTGGAGCAAGTGTTCCGCCCTGCCCTGTATCATCAACGTCCCTTTCTGGTACTGCTTCAGGACCAGCCGCTCCCCTTCATCCTCGAAAACGAACACCCAGTCGCACCAGGCTTCGGTTGTGCGCTCCGACGGGCCGAGTTGCTCCAGCGCCTCGCGGATCCGAAGCCGGTCGCGGGCGTCTGTCACGTCGTACCTGCGGGAGACGGGCTCCGGTCTGCCTCGGGTCATCGGTTACCGCAAATCGGGTTGTATCCGGCCGCTGGACGAGGACCGTACCGCCGCGCACCCCGGAGGCGCTAGACGGCCTGGACGACCTGGACGGCCTAGCCGGTACCGTCGCCGGATCGCCAGGGGATAGGGATGTTCAGTTTCTGCAACTTGGCTTCGAGTTCATCCCGCTCCCTGCTGCGGCGAAGGTTACCGGCCTTTGAAATGAAACGGTATTTCACCGCCAGGTCCGTTACCTTCTGGCTGTCTCCTCCCTGGATCGCCCGGATGATTTCCCAGTCCAGGTGGGTCAACTGCATGGCATTGACGCTGTAATCGAGAAAGGCCTGCCACACGACGGGACACCAGGCGGAGACGATGCGGTTTCCGATCACCTGGGCGTACTGCCGGATCTCCCACTGGGCGTGATCGTCCATGCGAAGGAGCAGAAACCGAAGCAGGTTCAGGAGATTCACCTTCCAGTAAGCTTCGGTGTACGTGGACAGCGGCAGGTCCTTGCGGGCCTGTTCCCGGGCGATGCCGGCTTCTATACGTTCTTCGTAGCGGGTCCGGGCGTCCTCCTGGAGTTCCCGCTCCCTCGCGGTGAAACGCGCGCCCTGTTCTTCGTCGACGAAGCCGCTACTGCCCTGGCGATTGCCCTGTGCCTGCAGCCGCCACGCATCGGGCGAGGTGGACTGCGCCGCGTCGATCGCCAGCGAATACCGGGTGCTGTACTCGTTGACCGAGGCCGTCCGGTGACGGATCCACTGCCGCCAGCAGTCCATGGGCACCCGGAGATGGAACTTGATGTCGCACATCTCGAAAGGGGTGGTGTGCTGATGCCGCATGAGATAGCGGATCAGTCCCCGGTCCTGGTGGACCTGCCGGGTTCCGGCCCCGTAGGAAACACGGGCGGCCTGCACGATGGAATGATCGCTGCCCATGTAGTCCACGACACGGATGAACCCGTCGTCCAGCACGTTAAAAGGAACGCCGAGGATTTCATCCAGTTCGGGAACGGTCGGACGGACAAGATGTTGCGCTTCGATCTGCTCGGGTACTTCGGCTTCTTCGGACACGGCATCCCGATTGTATTGCGTTGATTTTAAGGGAACAATTCTATGCCCGTTCAAGGAAACGGACAACGAGACGTTAACCGGGACTAACATACCTGTCAAGGCATTTTGTGGTGTCTGCCGGAGGGGTCTCGGGCGGTCGTTTTTATCGTTGCGCGGGGAACCTGGAAGGCTATCTTGTGGTGCATATACACCCACTTTACGAACAAAAAAACAACCACCGGGAAGGAGATCTCCGTGGCCGATGCGTCGATCTTTTCGACCATGAGCGACGAGGAGCAGTACCTGTACGATCTCCAGGGTTTTCTCGTCATCCGTGGCATTCTGACCGAGGAGGAAGTACGGTCGCTGAACGAGGCCCTCGACGCCAATCCCGACCGCCTGGGGTCATACGACGGCCCCAACGCCCTCAGCGGAGACTGGCGGGGCAGGCCCTTCGAAGGCCGATTCGCCCCCTTTCGGCACTACGCGGACATGCTTACCTGGCCGCAGCCGTGGTGCCGGCCCTTCCGCGATCTCCTGGCCCATCCCAGGATCATACCCTATCTCAACACCCTCTTCGGCCGAGGCTGGAAACTCGACCACGGCGTAGACGTGCTGATTGCGACGGAGGGCTGCGAGGGACTCAAGCTTCACGGATCCGGCAACGTAACTTTCAACGGGTCGCGTTACTACCACTATCACAACGGGCGGATGCGTTCCGGCCTGATCGTTTGCCAGTACGCCCTGGCGGACGTGGACCCCGGCGCGGGGGGACTGTGCGTCATCCCGGGCAGCCACAAGGCCAACTTCGAATGCCCGGAGGATATCCTGACCTGGGAGGCCAACCAGGACCTGGTCCATCACATCTCTCAGAAGGCGGGCGACCTGGTGATCTTCAACGAGGCCACCGCCCACGGCACCCTGCCCTGGCACGGAAAGAATGAGCGGAGGATTGCCCTCTACCGGTACACGCCCAAGTATCTCCACTACGCCGGTGGGATCTACGAAGCCACCCTGCCCGATTGGGTCTCGGAACTGACCGAGGCGCAGCGGGCCGTGCTGGAACCGCCCTACATCTATCACCACCACCTCGTGGAGGACGACGGCGAAACCGTGGTGCGGCCCCGGAGAGAGGGCGAATAGGTTTAAAAGGGCAAGAACGGACTGCGAAATCACACTAATTCCGTAAATGTAATTCTGCTGAAAGGCAGCTGTCTTTCAGTTATGACCTCACTTTGACAATCGGAATTCCGGTTGACATATGTGAACTACAGTTTACATTTACGCATGATTGAAGTAATTGAAAGTGCTACGTTCAAGCGGTGGATACGCAGCCTGCCTGATCGAAGCGCGGTTGCAAGTATCAACGCGCGGTTGCGTAGAATATCCTTAGGCAATATCGGGGATATAAGACCGCTGGGACGCGGGCTGTTCGAGATACGCGTACACCACGGACCCGGTTACCGAGTTTATGTCCTTCGCGAGGGTTTAATACTTGTTTTGCTTTGCGGGGGCAGCAATAACAGCCAAAGGCGAGACATTGAACGCGCTGGTAGGCTGGCGGAGGAATGGAGTCTGACATGAGCGAGTCTTTCACTAAATGGGACGTTACGGAGCACCTGCATAGCCCGGAAGACGCGCGCCTCTACCTGGAAGCATGTGCGAAAGAGGACCCGGGTGATGGAAGCCTGATTCGAGCAGCTCTAAACGATATCGCCCGATCGGGTAACATGAGCTGGCTGGCCCGCGAAATTGGAATGAGCAGGGAAGGCCTGTACAAAGCCTTATCGGAGGAGGGCAATCCTGCGTTCTCCACTGTGATTCGAATTGTACGCGCTTTGGGTATGCAAATGCGGTTTACGATTTAGCCGGCGCAGAAGGAACGATCGATGTACAAACTCCACGGTAAGACTGCCCTGGTGACAGGAGCGGGGGGTGAACGGGGCATCGGAAGAGCCGTGGCCACGCGGCTCGCCCGGGAAGGCGCCGACGTAATAGTCAGCGACCTGGTCGCAAACCCCTATCCCGGCGACTCCGCGGACTGGGAAGGATTGCCCTCCGTGGTTGGCGAAATCGAGGCGGCGGGTGGAAACGCAGAGGCCATCCTGGCCGATGTCTCTAAGTCGGACCAGGTGGAAAACCTCGTGGGAAGGGGAATCGACCGATTCGGGCACGTCGACATCCTGGTGAATGCCGCGGGTTCCCTGCCCGGCAAGGACCGGGTCCTCGTCGTCGACATGGAGGAGGAAGCCTGGGACAAGGAGATGAGCGTCAACGCCCGGGGCGTGTTCCTCATGTGCCGGGCCGTGGCGCGCCACATGATCGAGCGGGGTAAGGGCGGCAAGATCATCAGCATCGCATCCACGTCGGGCAAGATCGGCCGGCCCAGGTTCTCCGCATATTGCGCTTCAAAGGCTGCCATCATCCGGTTCACCCAGGCCCTGGCGCAGGAACTCGGCCCCCACGGAATCAACGTGAACTCCGTGTCGCCCACTGCCGTCGATACGGAACGGGTAGGATACATCGCCGAGGCCGTGTCGTCCGGGACCATCCTCGGGAAATCCTGGAAGGACAGCGAAGCCCACGAGCAGTTCATTCGTGACAAGATCGAAGCCTCGCCCCTTGGCAGGGTGGCACGGGGCGATGACGTGGCCCAGACGGTCGCGTTTCTGGCCTCTTCGGAATCGGATTACCTGACGGCCGTGGACCTGGTGGTCGCGGGTGGCGCCGAGATCTTCTAATGGACGAGGAGCTATGATGACTTCCAGCAAGCCCCGGCTGGACGGCAAGGTGGCCATCGTGACCGGCGCGGGTACGCAGAGCGAAGTGGCGGGTACGGGACAGGCGACCGCCGTGCTCCTCGCCCGGGAAGGCGCGAAGGTGTTGCTGGTGGATCGGAGCGAGGAGAACGCCAACAAGACGCTGGCCGACATCGAGGAGGAAGGGGGTACGGCGTCGGTCTTCCCCGGGGACGTGACCCGGTCGGCGGACTGCCGGGCCATGACCGAGTCCGCGGTAAACCGGTACGGCGGGATTCACATCCTCTTCAACAACGTGGGTCTCAGCTATCCCGGCACGGTGGTGGACGTGCGCGAGGAGCACTGGGACGAGATCATGGAAGTAAACATCAAGGCCATGATGCTCGCGAGCCGGTATGCCATACCGGCGATGATGGAGACCGGGGGCGGCTCCATCATCAACGTGGCGTCCATCGACGGTTTCCGTAGCGGGTGGTCCTACAATGTCGCCTACGAAACTTCCAAGGGCGGTGTCATCGCCCTGACCATCAACATGGCGGTACAGCACGGTAGAGACGGGATTCGTGTGAATTGCATCGCGCCGGGACACCTGCACGCGTCCTTCACTGCCGGTCTCACCGACGCCCACCGGGAACTCAGGCGACACTCCACGCCGCTGGGCACCGAAGGCACGGCCTGGGACGTGGCCCACGCGGCCGTCTTCCTGGCCAGCGAGGAGTCCCGCTGGATCACGGGGGTCACGCTCCCGGTCGACGCGGGTTCCTCCATCGCGTTGCCCCTTTCGGTCCTGCCCAGGGACGAGGGCGGGATACTGCCTGACGCCGAAAGTGCCAGGTTCTTACCTTGAACGTCTCCGTTGGTTTTCAAGTCGGCAAACCTACATTCAGAACTTCATCCTTGATTACTGCAGATGATTCGGTCGACGGGATCGCTTCAAGGTCGATGGGTCTTAAGACGGGGTCGCTTCAGGGTTGACCGATCATCCTCTGTAGGGGGTGGCTTCACGGTTGACGGATCATCCTTTGGACGGGATGGCTTCTCGGTTGGCCGATCATCCTTTGGAGGCGGTGGCCTAACGGTTGGCTGATCATCCTTTGGAGGCGGTGGCCTAACGGTTGGTCGATCATCCTTTGGAGGCGGTGGCCTAACGGTTGGCCGATCATCCCGTCTACGGGGTGGCTTCAGGGTTGGCCGATGATCCGGTCGACGGGGTCGATACACGGTTGACCAATTATCCCTTAGACGGGGTCGATACACGGTTGACCGATTATCCCTTAGACGGGGTCGATACACGGTTGACCGATCATCCCTTAGACGGGGTCGATACACGGTTGACCGATCATCCGTTAGTCTAATTGCGATCGCGTCGATCCTGAGCGTGTATGCTTCGTCTCTCCGATCCGCGTCCGTTTTCTCACCGGAGAAAAACCGGGCCACGTTCTCAAGTCCGGAATACAGATAGACTTCCTCTTTCTTTGCCTCCGCTTTGACGATGAGCAACCTGTTCGCCCCCATCTGCGATGCTCTCAACCGCAACACTCCGAGGAGGGCCTTCTGCGACGTCCCAGTGACCTGCAACGCGGCGATGCGGACATAAGAGCCGTGCCCCAGGTCTGTTTCGTTGAAGATGGTCTGCACGTCGAAGTACCCGACAGATGGAAACCCTCCCAGGTTGTCAAGCCATATCACCGTCGTTTCCGGCCCAGGCAGAGCACTTGAACCGCGCGAGTCACCTCGCCCGAGCTGGTTATGCGTCGAGCATCCGGCAAAGATCATGGCAAGGGCGAATACCAGACAGCGCATAGTGGACCTCCTGTCTTCGAATTGCGGAATAACCAGGTATTGGCTTACGGGATATTGAAAACGAATCGCGGTTTTTTCGTCCGTCTTCCGTCTTCCTACAACACCCGGCGTGTTAAACCGCTTCCCTTCCAGTATCTCGGCGTCGTTTGATATTCGAGCGATGCCAGGTATCTCGATTCAACAATAGATTTGATTGGATAGTCTGAGCGAAACTACGCATGTCTCATCTGAATGTACTAACCATTTTTCGAACAGAAACCACTCCCAAAGGTACACCATATCCGCACGGTTGTCAAAATCGAAAACGAAAACACAAGACAAGAGGCCAAAACGAATTTACGACTGGTAAGGATTGACCATAGTTTAGCAAAGGCAATCGCCCACCTTCATTCCGGCACATAGGCCGTCGGCGCCATGGCGTCGATGTCGCTGGCCACGTCGACCACGACGGGCCCTTCCGCCATAACAGCCCGTTCCAGCGCGGGCCGAATTTCCGTCGGATCCTCCACGCGTATCCCCATGCAGCCCATGGACTTCGCGACCTCGGCGAAGTTTACGTCCTCGAATACCCAGAGGTCGTCCGACCCCTGGTCCCGCCCGCCGTGAGCCCCTTCATACCCGTCCCGGCACTGGTTGAAAGAACGGTTGTTGTTGATCACCGTCACGGTGTTGATACCGAACCGGGCCGCCGTCTCCAGTTCCCCGAGATGGTACCAGAATCCGCCGTCACCCGTAAAACAGATGACGGGTCTGTCGGGCGCTGCGCACTTCGCGCCCATGGCCGCGGGGAAGGCCCAGCCCAGCGAACCGGCACACCTGAGATAAGTCTGACCGGGCTCAGTGATTTCGATCATGGTGCCCGTCCATATGCCGGCGTGGCCCGTGTCCGAGACGAGGATGGCGTCTGAAGGGAGAAAATCGGTGATTTCGCGGCACAGGCGCTCGGGGCGGATCGGCACTGCGCCGGACTGGAGCAGCCCGTCGAATTCGGCCCGCCAGCCTTCGACCAACTCCCGTACCCTCGCCGTCCATACCGGTCTCTCAGGCACAGGCTCCACGGCCTCGATGAGGCGCTCCAAAGTTACCTTCGCGTCGCCCAGGATGGCGACTTCGGCAGGGTAATTCCGGCCGATCTGGGAAGGGTCCACGTCGATCTGTATGGTTGGCGTTCCCGGCCGGGGGATCTGCCAGAAATGGGTGACCTGGCCGCCGGTGTGGCTGCCCAAGAATACCACGAGATCCGCCTCGGCTACGATCTCGTTGGCGCATTTGCGGGAATAGGTGCCCACCACGCCTGCCGAAAGAGGGTGGTTCTCGGGGATCGTTCCCTTGGCGTTGAGAGAGGTCGCCACCGGGACCGAAAGCTTCTCCGCCAGATGGACCACCTCGGCCTGCGCGCCCGATGCCAAAACCCCGCCTCCGGCTACCAGGACCGGCCGTTCTGCCCGTGCAATGCGCCGCGCTGCCTCCGTTACGCGGCCGGTTTCCGGCTCAGGACGGAAGGCTGGATACCGCCGGAAGGACGACTCGACGGTCACCTCGGCCTCCAGTTTCGATGCCGCCGCGAGATCGCCGGCAAGTCCCAGGAAGTCCAGGTGAACAGGTCGCGGCGCGCCCGAGGTGGCCTCGCGAAAAGCCTGACGCAGCATGAACGGCAATTGTTCCACATCATCGACGTAGGCATTGAACTTCGTGACCGGTTCGTAGAGTGGACGGTGATCGATCTCCTGGTAGGCCTGTTGGTAGAGGTAATGGGGCATCCAGCGCCCCGTGAAGGCGATGACCGGCGAACCCGCGAGCCAGGCGTCCTGCAGCCCGGCTGCGAGATTGGCCGCGCCCACGGACTGCGCCATGGCGATACCGGGACCGCGGGAGACCCGCGCATAGGCGTCCGCCATGTACGCCGCGGCCTTTTCGGAATGGCACCGGACACGACGGATACCCAGTTTCTCCATCAAAACGAGGGCGCCGTCCAGGACGTAGGGAACATGGAAAACGGCTTTTACCCCGTAGCCGTGCAGCATTTCCGCGATATACCGGTAACCGGTCATTTCAGGCATCGGCCGATCCTTTAGTTTAGTACTAATACGATTCGTATTTACTAAAATTCGTACGAAGGGAGGGTATAAACAGAATCAGAGGCGGTCCGAGAACCGCCCCTGATCGATCAAAGTAGCGGGGGGAGGATTTGAACCTCCGACCTTTGGGTTATGAGCCCAACGAGCTACCAGACTGCTCCACCCCGCGTCGTCTAACTGATAAATATACAAATCAAGCGCTGCTTGTCAACTGCTTTTTGCCGAGTGTGGCGCGTCCGTCATCGCCGAACCGTCGGTGATACCACACCCCGCGAAGAGGGTGCGATGCACCGCCAGATCGTGTTCCAGGGTATAGTCCGGTTCCTTTGCGCCGGATATACAGGCCGCCAGTTCGGTCAACAACGAGGGAGGTCCCGGAAGCGTGTCAACGGTCAACTCCTGCCATCCCGCGGCATAGTCCGCGAAGGGTTCCTCCAGGGACAGCGTCAGACTGTTCGATCCGATCGGAGTGTGGATGGCCGTCCCCCCGGTACCGTACAGCTCGATGCGCCGGGTCAGCCCGCTTTCGACGTGCATGGTCGCGGTGTCGATTACGCCCAGGCCGTCGTCGTCGAATACGTGGACGACTACTGCGTTGTCCACGTGTTTCCGATCGCCGTGGAATTGGGCAAGTGTCGAATTCACGTGCCGCGGCTTGCCCATGAGCGTGACCATGACATCCACCAGGTGACCGGCCATTTCGAAATAGAGGGAGCCCTTGTACCAGTCGAGTTCCTCCACAAGCCGGGCGTGGTACGACATGGGTTTCGGGATGTGACCCCGGAAATAGAAGGGATCACCCAGCGCGCCGGCCCTGCGCAACCGGATCATTTCAGCGATGGCCGGGTTGTAGCGCCACATGTACGCCATCTGGAGATGGAGCCCCTTGCGCCGAGCCGTGTCATGCAGCCGCTCGAGTTGGGCCATGTCCACCCCCGCCGGCTTCTCGAGCAGCACGTGCTTGTCCGCCTCCAGGGCCCGCTCCGCGTAATCGAGGTTCTCCGATACGCGTCCCTCGCAGATGATCGCTTCGGCATCGCTGTCCAGCGCTTCCTCGATGGAATCGAAAACGCGCATGTCAGGGAGATCGCCCGCCCATTCGCCAAGTTTCGCTTCCCGGATCGCGGGGTCCGGCTCATAGACGCCCACGAGCTGGAACTCTTCGGAGCGGCTCGCGGCGTCGCGGATATGCATCACGCTGTGGCTGTGCCACAGACCCAGGTACGCGAATCTCAGGGGCATTGGGGATTCCCTTCGGCAGTCGACATAGATGAGGGTCCGAGCTGTACACCAGGCTATTGACAATTGCTCAAAGGATATTAAAGACTCGACCTTGCTCGGATCAAAAAAGGTACCCGTGCCTCGCAAGCATGTCAAGGTGCCATAAAACCGTTGACAGGTGGATTTCTGGTTTCACCTTAGGGTTTCACCCTCGGCGCGAAACCGCGGAGGCTTCGAGACCGATCCTCACCGACGAACCCTTCCATGTCCACTGAACTCTTTGTCTTCGTCCTGCTCTCCGCCGTCCTCCATGCCTCCTGGAACTTCGTAGCCCGTCGCAACGCCGGGAATCTCACCGTGTTCTGGTGGTCCCTCTGGATCAGTTGCCTCGTGCTTCTGCCTTTCGTGGCAGCCGTGGGCGCCGCACAGGGCATTCCGGGATTCCTGGCCATGCTGGAGACCGGCTGGTTCTACATCCTGACCACGGGGATCATCCATACCTTTTATTTCCTGTTGCTGGGCAGGGCCTACGAAACCGGTGAGATATCCCTGGTCTACCCCATTGCCCGCGGTTCGGGCATCGGCCTCACGGGCTTCCTGGGTTGGCTGCTGCTCGGGGAATCGCTGACGACGGTCGGCGTTGCGGGCATCGGCCTGATCTGCGTGGGCATTCTTTCCATGGGCGCTTCGGTCCTTCGGAACGCGAAGGGCGCTAGACGCGGATTCGTATCTGCCCTGGGGGTGGGCGCTACGATCGTGAGTTACTCTCTCGTGGACAAAGTGGGCGTAAGCATCGTCCATCCCGTCGTGTACATCTTCGGCATGTTCCTGCTGAGCGCCGTGTTTGCCACGCCGGTCGTCGCCGTCCGCGACCGTGGACGCCTGTGGCGCAAGCTGGCGGAGACCTGGCGTCCCGTGGCGCTGATCGGCGTCGGATCCACCGCCGCGTACCTGATGATCCTGTATGCCATGACCCAGGGCCAGGTAGGCTACATCGTCGCGCTGCGGGAGTTCGCCGTGGTCCTCGGCGCCGTGCTGGGATTCGTCTTTCTGAAGGAGCGTATCACCCCGCTGAAAGTAGGATCCGTACTGATGATCGTTGCCGGCCTTGTCTTCATCAAATTCGGCTGAAATACGTTGAAATACACGGTATACGCGCCTTGATTTTCGATCCCGGCCGAAGTACATTGGATTTTCTATCAGCATTGTGATTCCGAACGGTTTACGCTTCGTTACCGTCGCATGTTCACTGGCAAAGGAGATCCGTAAACGTGTCCCGACTGAGCCGCCGTTCCTTCATCCGACATACCGCCGTAACCTTTGGCGCCATGACCGTCGGCGCCGTGGCGCTGCAAGGCTTGATCGCCCGCCGCGCACGGGCCATGGTCGACGGCCACGCCCATCTGCTGGCTCACCGAGGAGAGGGTGGATACGGACCGCTTTCGCCCGTACCCGCACAGAACACAGGGGAAACCCTGCTCGAATTGCCGCCGAGATTCGCCTATACCGCGTTCGGCAAGAAGGGCGGCATCATGTCGGACGGCCATCCCACGCCGCCCGCCCACGATGGCATGGCCGCCTTTCCCTCGGACGGGATGGTGCGGCTCCTCCGCAACCATGAAATCAACCCGGGCAAGCCGGTCGAATCCATAGGAGACCGGGCCTCGGCCTACGATTCCACGGCGCCCGGCGGGGTGACTACACTCATCGTAGACCCCCGTACCCGCGAACTGATCCGCGATTTCGTGAGCGTCGGCGGGACGCTACACAACTGCGCCGGCGGACCCACGCCCTGGGGCTCCTGGATCACCTGCGAAGAGACCACGATGGGCAAAGACCGGTTCTTCAGCCCGCGCTGGCTTCAGTACCTGGGCGGATACGACAGGGAACACGGATACTGCTTCGAGGTGCCCGCCGATGCCGAGGAGAGCGTGCCGGCCGAACCCCTGACCCGGATGGGGCGGTTCGTCCACGAGGCCGTGGCCGTCGATCCAGCCTCCGGAATCGTGTACGAAACCGAAGACCAGAATCCGAGCGGATTCTACCAGTACATTCCCGACTATCCCGGACAGCTCGCCCGGGGGGGAAACCTGCGCATGCTCGCGGTCAGGGATCGGCCGGGGTACGACACGCGCACGGGACAGACCATGGGCACGTCCCTGCCCGTAACCTGGGTGGATATCGAAGATCCCGATCCCGAGGGGGCGGGCCTGGACCGAAACCTCGTACACAAGGAAGGCGCGGACAAGGGCGGCGCCGCCTTCGACCGCCTGGAAGGCTGCTGGTACGGCAACGGCCGCATCTTCTTCACGGCGACCCGCGGGGGCGACGAACGCCTGGGACAGGTGTGGGAGTACCGGCCCGATAGCGCCGACGAAGGCGTCCTGACGCTCCTGTTCGAATCGCCGGACCCGTCGCTCATGGCCGCGCCCGACAACGTCAGCGTGAGTCCCCGCGGCGGCCTGATCGTCTGCGAAGACAACCGGGACGGCATACAGCATATCCGCGGCCTGACGAAGGACGGCAGGATATTCGACGTGGCCCGGGACGTGGCCGGCATCGCGTACCGGGGTGAATTCGCCGGGGCGATCTTCAGCCCGGACGGCGAGACCCTTTTCGTCAACATGCAGCGCCCCGGACTGACCTACGCCATCTGGGGACCGTGGCGGGAAGGCGCGGTCTAGAGAAAAACGAGATCCGTAGATCATACGCCGTCCAGGCATGAGGACGGGAATCCCAGATCAGGCACCGTCAAGGTATGTAAGCGAAGCCTCGAATTGAAATACACCTTTTTATGGAATTCACCAGCCCGTGGAGCATCACATGTTTTCAAGAGAAATAAGGGCGTTCCGGGAGCGGATCGCCGAAGGTGAACTCTGCCTGGGTCCCAGCGTGACGTTAACGGATCCGGCCGTGACCGAGGCCCTTTGCGATTCGGCGGATTTCATCTGGATCGACACCGAGCACACGGCGATGAATCTCGAGTCGGTCACCGGTCATCTCATGGCCGCGCGGGCGGGCGGCACCGCCGCGCTGGTCCGGGTGCCTTCAAGCGCCATCGGCCACGTCAAACCCGTCCTGGACGCGGGCGCCCCGGGGATCATCGTCCCGCAGGTCCGCTCCGCCGCCGAGGTGCGGCGCGTGGTCGACGCCTGCCGTTATCCGCCCATGGGGGACCGGGGCTTCGGTCCCCATCGCCCGTCGAACTACGGTCGGGCGTTTTCGGATTTCGACGCATTCGTGGAAGACATGAACCGTGACCTGTTCGTCTCGGTCCAGATCGAGCACGTGGAGGCCTACCGGGAACTGGAAGCCATAGCGGCGATACCCGGGCTGGACAGCCTGGTCATCGGCCCCGTGGACCTGAGCAGTTCGATGGGCGTTCTCGGTCAGCTCGACCACGGCGATGTGGCCGCGGCCATGGAACGCATCATCGACGTGGGACACGAATCGGGTCTCTCCATCGGGATGGGCATGGGTTCGGACTACGACTTCGGCAGACGATGGAGCAAGCGGGGCGTCGACTGGATCCAGGTCGACTGCGACTACAGCTATTTGATCGGCGGTTTCGACCGCGTCTCCGCCGGGATTCGCGGCGGCTAGAAAGGCATCTGCGCTGGGCACCGACGCCAACCAGGCACACTCGACAGAGCAACTCTACGTACTCAGAACGCCGGCCGGACCCCTCGCTGACTTCTGCACTTCGGCGATGACCGCGGTGGGACTGTCGGCCCGCGACGCGATGCTGACGGCGGACGTGTTGATCCGCACCGACATGCGGGGTATCTACACTCATGGCACGGTCGCCCTGAGGCGTTACGTGCAGTTGATGCGGGATGGCGGCATCGACGTGGGCGCGGCGCCCGAGATCACGGACCAGGGTCCGGCCTGGGCGCGGATCGATGCCCGCCGGGCCGTGGGCATGGTGGCTTCTCACTACGGCATGTCGGTGGCGATCGACAAGGCTGCGAAGTGCGGGATCGGCATGGCCACGGTACGCCGGAGCACCCACTTCGGCGCCGCGTCGGCCTATACGCTGATGGCCCTGGACCGGACCATGATCGGGATTGCCATGAGCAATACCGACGTGGTCATGAACATCCCCGGGGGCCGTGGCGCGGCCATCGGCAATAATCCGCTTTCCTACGCCGTGCCTGCGCGTTCCCAGCCGCCGATCGTCCTGGACTTCGCCATGAGCACCGTGGCGGGGGGCAAGGTGGCCTCGTACCGTGACCGGGGGACTCCCCTGCCCGAGGGTTGGCTCACCGACAAGGATGGCCTGCCTACGACGGACCCGGCCGTGTTCACCGTCACCGGCGCACTGACGCCTTTCGGCAACCACAAGGGCTACGGCCTGGCCCTGCTGGTGGAATCCCTGGCCGGGGTGCTCGCCGGCGCGGCCTTCACCACGGACATCCTTTCCTGGGCGAAGGTCTCGGACGACGGGTGCGATGAAGGACACAGTTTCATGGCCATCGACGTAGGCGCCATGATGCCGCTGGACAGCTACTACGAACGCATCGACGAACTCATCCGCCGCATGCGGGAAGCGCCCACGGCGCCCGGGGTGGACCGCACCCTGGTCCCGGGTGAAATGGAATACGAATGCGAGATAGATTCTCGCCGCGAAGGCGTACCGCTCACGCGTATGGCGGCGGATAACCTCGCCGGTCTCGCCGAAGATATGGGCCTGGAGGAACGGCTGCCTTTCGAACGTCCGTGACACGCCCTACATGTTTTATATCGAAGCGGCTCGTCCTCGCGCCTGATGGGGCCAGCCTGTTTTGGAGGAGATTGAAATGACCAGGATCAACCGAGCCGTGGAGCTGCTCGAACGAGGTCAGCCGATCTATTACGGCGGTTCCGGTGAACTGAGTTACGAAAGCGGCCGAGAAGCCTCCGGGAGGTGGGAAGACTACCTGGTCGTCGAAATGGAGCACGGCCTCTTCGACCTGTCGCGTCTCAAGGCCTTCATGAACGGCCTCGTCGCTGACGGTCCCACGCCCACCGGACACCTCACGCCCTGCGTCGTCGTCACGCTGCCCACGAGCGGGACCAGCGAGGCCGTCATGCGGGCAAACGCGTGGATGGTCAAGCAGTTACTGGCCCTGGGTGTCCACGGGCTCGTGCTGTGCCACGCGGAGACGCCCGGCGCCGTCCGGGCCTTCGTGGAATCGGCCCGTTTCCCCTTTCAGACCCAGGGCGTGGGTAACGGGCTCGAAACGGGGCAGCGGGGCTCGGGGGGCCAGGGATTCGCGGCCGCCACATGGGGACTCCCCGTACAGGAATACGTAAAAAGAGCCGATGTCTGGCCCCTGAACCCGGAAGGGGAACTGATGCTCGGCCTCAAGATCGAGAACCGGCGGGCGCTGGCGAACGTTGACGAGAGCCTCGGGGTGCCGGGCATCGCCTTTGCCGAATGGGGTCCGGGCGACATGGGGATGTCCTTCGGGTACCCGGACGGCCACGATCCGCCCTATCCGCCCGAGATGGTGGCGGCGCGGGCCTCGGTGCTGAAGGCCTGCAAGGACCACGGCGTCGCCTTTCTGAACGGGGTCCAGCCGGAAAACGTGACCGACATGATCGACGAAGGCGTGATGGTCGCCAGCGGGACCAGGGAGGCTGTCGAGATCGGTAAGCGCCATACCGGGCGCGGCGCGGAACGTGATGCGTTATGACCACTTACAGCGTGTATTTCGCAGGAGACCTCTTCGACCACAAGCATCTCGCCGGAAACGAGCTCCTGGCCGGGGCCATCGACCGCGTATCAGACGGCCGGTATGCCTGCGTGCTGCCCCAGGACCTCGAACAGTCGTCGAACCGGATGGCCGACATCCGGAACCAGGACCTGAGGCAGGTGATGGCCTGCGACATGGGCCTCTTCAATTTCGACGGGACGGACCTGGACTCGGGCACCGTGGTGGAGTTCATGATGGCCAAAATGCTCGACATCCCCGCCGTCCTTCTCCGGTCCGATTTCCGGGCCTCGGGAGACCAGGAAAGGGATGGCGACGACTGGAACCTGATGTGTTCCTTCTACCCTCGCGCCCGCAAGGTACAGTTCAATGCCATGGCATGGTACCAGGAGGCCCGGAGAGCAGAAGGAACACCAGGCGTCTGGACGGAGCGGTTGTACGACCGGATCGCCGGCGCCGTGATCGAACAGCTGGACGCCGCCCGCGCCGAGCCTTCCGTTTTCCAGGGTGACGACGAAAGGATCAGGACGGTCTACGCGTGGGCGACACGGTTCCCGGGCGGCGGATTCGAAGAATCGTGCGGACCCGGATTCGCGGAGGAAGTCGTCGCGGCCAAGCGCCGCAAGGGATTGTTGTAGACGGATTCGCGTGAAAGGATTTGGCAGGAAAGCAATTTGATGGCGATATGAAGACGATCTGTAAAGGAGAGTGACATGATCGAATATGGCATGTTCCTGATGCCCGTGCACGATCCGGCCAAACCGCCGGGACAGTGCTACGACGAAGACATGGAACTGCTGGTGCGTTCGGAGGAACTCGGGTTCAGCGAATTCTGGGTGGGCGAACACCACTCCTCGAGCTACGAGAACATCGTCATGCCCGAGATCTTCATCGGCAAGGCCCTGGGCATGACCGACCGCATGCGGCTGGGGGCGGCGCCCGTGTGCCTGCCTTACCATCACCCCGCCCACGTGGCCGGACGCCTGGCCTTCCTCGACCACCTGTCCCACGGCCGCCTGAACATCTGCTTCGGACCGGGCGCCATTCCGTCCGACATGGAGATGTACGGCATCCTGCCCCAGGATTCCGGTGCCATGGTGGGTGAAGCCATTCAGATGATCATGACCCTCTGGACCACCGATCCGCCCTACGAAATGAACGGCCGGTTCTGGCAATTGCACGTGAGCCGGGAGGTGCGGGAAGATATGGGGATCGGCGTGTACCTGAAACCGCTGCAGAAACCCCATCCTCCGCTTTCCGTCCCGGTGATCATGCGGGATTCGGCGGGTACGCGGATCGCGGGGCAGAAAGGCTACTTTCCCTTCAGCCATCACATGGTCGCGGGCAACGTCCTGCTTAACCACTGGGAAACCTACGCCGGCGGCGCCCGGTCCCAGGGCGTGGAGCCGGACCGGCGGAAATGGAAGATTTCCCGCAATATCTTCGTAGCGGACACGACGGCGGAGGCCCGGGACAAGGCCCGGAACCTGTCGCTGGGCAAGTGTCTCGACTATATCATGAGAATGTCCGATCTCGGACCCGGAAGGGTACTCTGGAAACGGGACCTCGATATGCCGAATTCCGAGATCAACGTGGACTACATGATGGACGAGCAGGTCATTGCCGGCGACCCTGATGAATGCGTACGGCAGCTGCTCCGCATGATGGAGGAGACGGGAGAGTTCGGCACGCTCATCATGACCGCCCACGACTGGGACGACAAAGAGGCTTGGATCAATTGCCTCGAACTTTTTGCCAAAGAGGTCATGCCGGCGCTCAACAAGTCGCTGGGATAAGCGTAGCGGCCTATACGGAGCATCGTAAATGAAACACGGTATGTTCATCATGCCATTCCACGATCCTGCAAAACCGCCGGCCCAGTGCTATGACGAGGACCTGGAACTGGTGGTGCTGGCGGAGGAGATGGGGTTTTCCGAATTCTGGATCGGCGAACATCACACCCACCAGTGGGAGAACATCGCCCTGCCCGAGGCCTTCATCGGCAAGGCCCTGGCCATGACCGGCACGATCCGGCTGGGTACGGCGCCCACGTGCCTGCCCTACCATCACCCGGCCCACGTGGCCACGCGCCTGGCCTTCCTGGACCACCTTTCCCACGGCCGCCTCAACCTGTGCTTCGGCCCGGGCAGCGTCTTTCCGGACATGGAGCTTTTCGCAATCGACCCCAGTGTAAACAGCGCCATGGTGGAAGAGGCCGCGGAGATCATCCTCCAGCTGTGGCAAGAGGACCCGCCCTACCGGTACGACGGACGATTCTGGCGTATCGGCCTGGAGAAGTGGGTGGACCGGGAGTCCCATCTCGGCATCATCCAGAAACCCCTGCAGCGGCCCCATCCGCCCATCTGCGCGCCGGCCATGAGCATGAACTCCACGACCATGAAGTCCGCCGGACGGAAGGGGTGGGCGCCCATCAGCAGCAACCTCATCGCGGGCAACGTCGTGGCGGACAACTGGAAGGTATACGAGAAGGCGGCACTCGAGGCGGGCCGCACGCCCGACCGGAACGACTGGCGCATCTGCCGCAGCATATTCGTGGCCGACGACCGGGACGAGGCAAGGAGACGCGCGTGGTCGAGTTACCTCGGCCGGTTTTTCGAATTCCTCGGCGGGGTCCTGGACAAGGGGCAGGAACCCGGCCGCAAGAAGATGTTCAAGCGCGATCCGGACTTGGCCGACGAGGCGTGCGACAGGGACTACTTTCTGAGCGAACAGATCATTCATGGCGACGTGGACGAGGTGGTCCGCCGCCTCAACGAACTGCGGGACGAGACGGGAGACTTCGGCACGTTGATCCTCATGGCGTTCGACTGGAACGACGCGGAAGACAAGGCCGCCTGGCTGCGCAGCACGGAGCTTTTCGTCAACGAAGTCATGCCGGCAATGAATAGTTGAGCGGTTGGCGGCGACACAGTTGGCCAGCCGCAATTCGAACACCGCCCGAACGAGGGCATTAAAGCACTGGAAAAGCGATAACGAGGGACGTTTAAGCACTGGAGACGCAATATGAATTATGGAATGTTCATCATGCCGTTCCACGACCCGGTCAAACCGGCGGCGCAGTGCCACGACGAGGACCTGGAACTGATCGTACGCTGCGAAGAACTGGGATTCACCGAGTTCTGGATCGGCGAACACCACACCATGAAGTATGAAAACATAGTCCTGCCCGAGGCCTTCATCGGCAAGGCCCTGGCCATGACCGACACCATCCGGCTCGGCACGGCCCCGACCTGCCTGCCCTATCACCACCCCGCCCACGTCGCCAGCCGGCTGGCCTTCATGGACCAGCTTTCCCACGGCCGTCTCAACCTCTGCTTCGGCCCCGGCAGCGTGACGGCGGATCTGGAACTCTACAAGATCGATCCGAAACTCAACAGCGCCATGGCCACCGAATCGGCGGAAATGATCCTGCAGATCTGGAGCCAGGACCCGCCCTATCACCTGAACGGACGCTTCTGGCAGATCGACCTCGAAGAAAACGTGGACCATGACACCCTGATCGGCTACATCCACAAGCCCCTGCAGAAACCCCATCCACCCATCTGCGCGCCCGGGATGAGCATGAATTCCTCCACGATGAAGGCCGCCGGCGAGAAAGGCTGGTCTCCCATCAGCGCGAACATATCCCCGGGCAACGTGGTGGCCGACAACTGGCGGGTATACGAACAGGCGGCGCTCGACGCCGGACGTACGCCCGACCGCAATGACTGGCGCATCTGCCGCAGCATCTTTCTCGCCGACAGCAAGGAAGAAGCGAAAGAGAAAGTGCGCACCAATTCTCTGGGCCTGGGCTTCGAATACCTCGGCGGCCTGTTCGACCAGGGACTGGGCAGGAAGATGCTGAAACGGGACCCGGACATGCCGGACTCGGAATGCAACCTGGACTACCTGATGACGGAACAGATCATCCACGGCGACGTGGATGAGGTCGTGCGCCGGTTGAACGTGATGCGGGAGGAGACCGGGGATTTCGGCACGTTGATCCTGATGGGATACGACTGGGACGACAAGGAGGCCTGGCTCCACAGCATGGACCTCTTCGTCCACGAAGTCATGCCCAGAATGAACTGAAGGGGAAATCATGAAGGGGCCAAGACTGCCCTACCGATACGACCACTATACCTGGGTTGAACTGCGGGACAAGGTGAAGGACCAGCCAGCCGTTATCCTGCCCGTTGGCTCCACGGAAGACCATGGCTACCACATGCCCATGGACGTGGACACCTTCCTGGTGAGCAGCGTGTGCGAGGGCGCCGCGCGGCTCATCCCGGACGAGGTGCTGATCCTGCCGGCGCTGCCCTACGGTTTCGAAGACCACCACATGGACTTCCCCGGTACGATCACCGTGCGGGACGACCACCTGCAGGACTTCGTCGTGGACATCACCCGCAGCGTGGCCCACCACGGCTTCCAAAAGATCCTGATCGTCAACGGCCACGGTTCCAACGCCACCATCCTTGAGACGGCCTCGCGGCGTACGGTCATCGAAACGGACGCCCACTGCGGGACGCTCAACTGGTGGAGCGTGGCCCAGTCCAAGCTGTGGGAGATCGGAGATTCCGAACTGCAGTCCCACGCCGACGAGATAGAGACCTCGGTCTACCGCTACCTCAACGACGAGGCCATCCAGATGGACAAGGCGGTGCGCGAGGTGAAGATCCCCGTGTCGAAATACTACTGGCGCGGCTGGATCCGCGGCAAGGGCGCCTCGCCCCTGCGCATGATGGACCAGTGGTCCCGGATTTCCGAGTCCGGCGTTATCGGCGACGCCTCGGTCGCCACGGTGGAGAAGGGAGAGCAGCTCTACCGCGCCGCTTCGGAGGAGTTGGCGGGACTGATCCAGGAGTTCCGTCAACTGCCCATCGAACCCCGAGTGGACCGGCACTAGAAATTCGTATGTTGCTCTGATTGAGTTGGAAGACTGCCTTTCATCGCCACCCACCCAGCCATCGCGTAGCAGACCGCCGCCACCGCCACCGTCAGGGTAAATCCCCATTGCATGGCGATCATCATGGCCAGCGGCGAAGCCAGGACGGAGGCGCAACCGTTGACGCCCCAGGCCCAGGGAACCAGGGCGGTGGACCGTTTCCCAAACAATTGCAGTCCGAGCGGGAAGGGCAGGCCCATGGCGAAGGCCAGGGGTGCGATGAGGACCAATACCGCCGCAAGACGGAGAGGCAGCGGCCACGCGCCGCCGTACAGGGTGAGAAGGATCAGGGCCGTGAATACCGGAATGGCCAGGACCGCCGGCACCATCGCCAGCCTGGCCAGGGACACGCCGGGGAAGGATGCGATGCGGTTCGCCGCCAGGCTGCCCAGGCCCGAACAGAGAAGAAAGCCCCCCACGTTGGCCGCCCCGCCGATCACCGGATCGCCCAGGAGACGCTGGAAACCGGACAGAAAGGCGATTTCCAACACCAGGTAGGCCAGTCCGATGGCGAAAAAGTACGCCGCGGCTGCTGACCGGCCCGATGCCCTTCGGATGTCGGACCGAAAAGCGAACGGCGCCAGGATGAGCACCCCACCGGCCAGGGCCACGAAGGCCGCGGCAGCGAGAACAAAGAGAAAGGCCAGTTCCGATCTCAATAGCCATCCCGCTCCATAAACCCTTCGAAATTCGGGCAGGGCGTTCAGCTTGCCGAAATTGCCGAAGAAAGGGCGGTCGTCGGTGGCCGGACGGACGTCGAAGGGCCACGAATCCATAAACCGGTCTTTTTCGCCAGGTTCCTGCGACAACATTGCAAGCATGGCGTGGTACAGATAGTCTCCCTCCTCCCCGGGGGGACCCGGCAATTCGTCGGGACGGTTCAGTTCGCCCGCCGTTATTCCATCGAAATACACCGGGGTCAGGTTTCGCGCCGCCGACTGGTCCCGCAACCGTTGGATCTCATCATCCCTCCAGGGCCGGAGCCGGACCATGGTCAGGACACCCAGGAAGTCGCGGATCATGGCTATGTGGGCGCCGGGCCGAGAGATGCCCGCCTGTTCCAGTGCCGCGATCATCGTCGCCAAGATTTTGGCGTTGTCCCGGGGCGGAAGCTGAATGCCGCGGGAGACGTGCAGGATCCCATCCGGGGATAGCCGGCGCAGGCAGGACGCCATGCCCTCCACCGTCACGAGATGATCCTGGTTCAACCCTTCCAGTCCGCCCGCGGCCGCCGACCACGATTCCATCCCCGACAATTGAATGAGGTCGTAGGAATCCTTCGAGCCTTCGACGAATGCCCGCGGTTCTACGGAATGGAGCGAGACGCCTGGCAGGTTGAAAACCTCGCCGCCCTCTTCCTTCAGCGATCCCGCCAGCAGGTCCAGCAGGACCCGGTTCGACTGGACCACGTCCACCGAGTCCGCCCCTTTGCGGCGGGCCAGCCAGATGTTGCCGCCTCCGGCCTCGTCCAGCAGCAGTACCCGGGGATTGGCTGGAACCAGCTCGTAGGGCAGGGCCATCAGCGTGCCGTCCAGGGCTTCCGCCTGGGCCGCGTCGTCGATCTTCAGCAGGGAGGCCGTGCGGTGGCCGTCGACGACGATGGACGCCATGGATGGAGGCATGCTTTCGTCGGTGATGAAGGCCATGTCGTGGAAGGTATCGCTTCGGAAAACCTCCACGACCCCGGACGGACCCTGTGCGCCGGCCAACCGCTCGGCCTGCCCGCCTTCCACGAGCCTGTCCACGTAGGCGAGGTACTTGTCGTCATCGATACGGATGGATGGTGAGCCGGGCAGCACCATCAGCACGCCGGCCAGAAGCCCCGCGGATACCAGGCCCGCGCTCATTCCCGGACGCTCAGGACGGACGACCGCGGCCAGGACGACCGCGCCGGTCGCGAAGCCCAGCCACGCGGGTTCCACGTAATACATGACGATCGTTACGCCGACCGCGCCGGCCGCGCTTCCCATGAGATTCGACGCGTAGACGGCGGACAGTCGTTCCCCCGCGGACATCAGCAGGAGCCCGATGGCCGTGGCGCCCAGTGCGAAGGGGACGGTCAGCAGGACCCAGTAACCCGCCCACCAGGCCAGTTGAACGAAGGCCAGGCCGGGTACAAAACGGCCGGATACGGGAAGCAGTTGGGCTACTGCCAGCATGGTGGGTATGGAAAGTGCGGTGAGGAGGGCCAAGACGGGGACGGCCGCGTGCCGGTGGCGCAAGAGGAAGCCGCGCCACAGCGACAGGATCGTGCCGCTCATCCCGAAGCCGAGGAGGGCGATGGTGATGACGAGGAAGGCGAAATGGTACCAGCTCGCGTACTGCAGCACCCGCATCAGCCCGATCTCGAAGCCGATGACGCCGCAGGACACCAGGCCGGCGGCACGTACGAGGTAGCGCGGCGACAGGCCTGCCGCAGAATCTGCGTTGCCAGGCCGCGAAGTCACTGTTCCACTCGCCCGGTCATGGGCACGAAACGCACGGGCATGACGGTGCGGGAGGTTCGCTGACCGTCCGCGGTCTTCTCCGCGACGACAAGCCGCTGCACGCCCGTCACCTCGCCGATGGGAATGACGATACGGCCGCCCGGCTTGAGCTGGGACCACAGAAGCGGCGGAAGATGGCCGGCCGCGCAGGTGACGATGATGGCGTCGAAGGGTCCTGCTTCAGGCCAGCCGAAGTAGCCGTCGCCCTGGCGGGCCTGCACCGTGTCGTAACCCTCTTCGTCCAGCAGGCCCAGGGCCCGTTCCAGCAGGGGTTCGATGATCTCCACGGTGTATACGTGGGGCGTCAGTTGGGCGAGTACGGCGGCCTGGTAGCCCGAACCCGTGCCGATCTCCAGGACCCTGGAATCAGGTTCCAGTTCCAGCAGCTCGGACATGTACGCGACGATGTAGGGCTGGGAGATGGTCTGCCCGAGCCCGATGGGCAGGGGCGTGTCGTCGTAGGCGATGCGCCGTGTCTGCTCGTGGACGAACACGTGACGGGGAACGGTCCTCATGGCCCGAAGCACGGCCCCGTCCGTAACCATCGGGGACTTCCGTTCAATCTCCGCGACCATGCTTTCCCGTTCTTCCCGCCGCTCGTGGACCGAACGCGGCCGCGGCGGCGACCAGGATGTGTCCGCGGTGGCCGAGGCCGAATTTCCTGGTGTTGCGGCCAGGTTATACTTCAACCGGGTTCCAGGCTCTGCTGGCGACGCCGATGGATCCGGCTCCACCGCGCAGGCGAGCAATACGGACCCACATATAACCAACAAAACAACGAGATCGTTTTTATCAGGCATAATGAACCTGTTCCCGGTTCAGATATCCGAGTAGGAGTGATCGTCCGGGTCGCGGCCGACAAGGTAGTCGCCCATGTCGTGGATGGCCCGGGTGACCGGCCGGCCGTGCTCGTAGTTCATGGGCGACCCGTAACCCACGAGATCCGCGTCCGTATGCACCTTGAGCAGGAGTCCGCGCTGCTTCAGGGGAATCACCTCGAACCGCGTGATCTTCATGCGTTCGCCACCGGACGCCTGTAGAACCGCTGCGGGTTGGTCACGGGTTCGTAGCCCAGGATGCGGCGGGCCTTTTCGATAGTATACTTTCCCTGTTGCAGGTAGCTGCCCATGTTGAATGCCTGGAAGTAGTCCGGCACCTCCTCGATTTCCAGGGCCAGGCGGCAGGCTTCCACCAGATCGTCGTAGATGATGGTGAAGGGCGGGTGATCGGCGTTCCTCACGGCCTCTTCCGGCATCGGTCCCAGTCCGTTGAACTGGTAGCACACCGTGTGAATCCGGTATCTGCGCGCATAGATCCTGCAGATTTCCATGGCCAGGTGCTTCGTCAGCATGTAGTAGCCCGTGCCCGGCGCCTGGGGCACGTCGCCGATGTCGTGGTCGTGGAGATAACCGGGGATGATGATCTCCGGACCCGTGTGGAGGATCTTTGTGATGCCCAGTTCCGCCGCCGCCTTCATCACGTGCCAGGCGCCCCGGACCGACACAGTGAAACTCGCCACCGGATCCTGGCGGACGACGGTCCAGTTCATGATCGCGTCCATGCCGCGGGCCGCTTCCAGCACCTGCCCGTAGTCGCCCATGTCCACGTGCATCGTGGGCTTGCCGCCGGGATGGGGGCGGATGTCGGCCAGGCGCAGGTTGTAGTGTCGTTCCAGTCCGGGGATGATGTGGGGCGCGATATTGCCGGACGCGCCCAGGAGGAGGACGTTTTTCATGGCTTTACTCCATTTTCGCGATCACGTCCCGCAACACCTCTTCCGCCGCCTGCAGAAGACGGTCGACGTCGTCGTCCGTATGGGCGAGGGACAGGTATATCTTTTCGTAGGGACTGACGAAGAGCCCCCGCTTGATCAACTCGACGCCGAAGACGAAGGCCTTGTGCTTGTCGGCGCGGAACATGGACCCGTAGTCGATGATTTCATGTTCGTTCGTGAAGAGCACCTGGAGCACGGGTCCTTCGCCGCCGACGAGCAGGGGGATCGACAGGCGCTCGCCCATGGCCGTGATCTCCCGGGTTATTCGATCGCCCATGGCGAAGAGCCGCTCGTAGGTTCCGGGCCGTTCCAGCACGTCGAGGGTGGCCAGGCCGGCCGCCGCGCCCACGGGATAGCCGTTGAAGGTACCCGATGCGATGATCCGCTTCGGATCGTCCGCCGGACGCCAGCCGTTCATTACGTCCATCACGTCCGCCCTGCCGCAGATGGCGGCCATGGGATAGCCGCCGCTGATCGTCTTGCCGTAGACCGCCAGGTCGGGCGTCACGCCGTAGCGTTCCTGGGCGCCTCCCCAGGCCAGGCGGAAACCGGTGACGATCTCGTCGAAGATGAGGATGATGCCATGCGTCGTCGCCAGATCGCGCATCGCCTCGAAGAACCCCGGCCGGGGCAGGATGCAGCGCTGGAGGGGTTCGATGAGTATCGCGGCGATCTCGCCGTGGAATCTTTCCACGACCTCCGCCGCCCGCTCCACGTCGTTGAAGGGCGTGGCCAGCACGTCCGCCGACCAGCTCCGGGGAATGCCGCCGCCGTCCGGCGCCGTGGCCGGGTAGGTGCCGGGTTTCAGCGTCCTGGCCCCGTGCAGCGCCGAATCGCTCACGCCGTGCCATCCCCCTTCGAAACGGAGGTATCGGTCCCGCCCCGTGAATGCTCGGGCGGCCCGCAGGGCGAACTGGATCGATTCGGATCCGGTTACCACCAGCCGGACCTTCTCGCCGCAAGGGGATGCAACGGCCACCCGTTCGGCCAGCTGGATGGACGGTTCGTTGAGGGCCATGAACGTCGTCCCCCGGGCGACCTGGCGGGTCACTGCCTCCACGACTTCCGGATGGCCGTGGCCGAGGATCATCGGGCCCGATCCCAGGAGAAAGTCGATGTACGATCTGCCCGAGGTGTCGTGGATGGTGACGCCCTCTCCGTGGGATACGACCAGGTTGGCCTCCGGCGGCAGGTGGAATTCGCCGTTCGACCCGCCGACGAAAACCCGTTCCGCCCTTTCCAGCAATGCGGCCTGTGACATTTGTTTCCCTTCCTGCCTTGAACCTGGTGTCTACCAGCTGTCGATCAGGATACTCTCCAGCGCGGATACGAAGGCCTGGTTCGCCTCCGGGTGGCCGATGCTGACCCGGATGCTGTGCGTCAGGCCGAACCGGCTGCCCGATCCCACGAGAATGCCGCGGTCGGCCATGCGCGCGGCCAGGTCGTCGGCAAGCACCGGCGTGCGGAACAGGATGAAGTTGCCTTCGCTCGGCCAGTACGTGAGCCTCAGCCGGTCGAAGGCGGCGTAGAGCCTCTTCTTGCCCCGGGCCGCCAGCGCGACCGATTTCTCCACGTGGTCCTGATCCTCGGTAGCCGCGATAGCCGCTTCCATTTCAAGCGAACCCAGGTGAAAGGTCCTGCGCAGCTTCGCCAGGCGTTCGATGACGTCGGGACGGGATATGGCCACGCCCACGCGAAGACCGGCCAGTCCGTAGACCTTCGAGAAGGAATGCAGTACGATCAGGTTCCGACCTGCCGCGACGTCGGCCAGCGAATCCGGGTAGTCCGGATGCGTCACGAAGTGGTGGTACACCTCGTCGGATACCACGGTCACGCCCTGGGGCAGGCCGATGTGGAGCAGGTTCATGTCGTCCCCGGTGACGATGGATCCCGTTGGATTGTTGGGATTGCCCAGGTACACCAGGCGCGTTCTGGTCGTCACGGCCCGCATGATCGCTTCGACCCTGAGGCTGAAATCCTCGGTATCCAGGGGCACGTCGATGACCTTCGCGCCCTGCCATTCAGCCGTCCGGGCGTATACGTGGAAGGTCGGACCGCAGACGATGACCTCGTCGCCCGGTTCCAGGAATGCCCGGGCGATGAGGTCCAGGGCCTCGGAACCGCTGTAGCTCGAGAAGAGGTGACCGTCCGTCAGCCCCTGTCCGTAGAACGCCGCGAGTCGGTTTCTAAGCGCTTCGTCGTCACGGGACGGGTACAGGCTGAGTCCCTCCAGATGCTCCCGTATCCTGTCCAACACCTGGGGAGAGGGACCGAGGGGGTTCTCGTTGTAGTGGAGGCGGTAAAGTGTATTCGACATGAGCATCCTGCGTATGATCAGCCCGCAACCGCGGCCGGTTACTTGATCAGCCCGTGGTCCGCCAGGATCATGCGTAGTTTTTCACGGTTCCGGTCCGACAGCGGGGCGAGGGGCAGCCTGACCTCGGGACTGATCTTTCCCATCATGCCCAGGGCCGTCTTGACCGGCACGGGGTTGATCTCCATGAACACGGCGTCGTTCAGGGTCATCATGTGGTAGTGGAGTTCCCGCGCTTCCAGCCACTTTCCCTCCTGGACCAGGTCGTACAGCCGCGCCACTTCCGCCGGCATCAGGTTCCCCGTGGCGCTTACGAATCCCGCGCCTCCGATGGCGAGTATGGGATAGCAGAGCAGTTCGATGCCCGAATACACCAGGAAGTCCCGTCCCATGCGGTGCAGGAGACGGTTGATGTGCTCGAAATCCTTGTTCGATTCCTTGACGCCGATGAGGTTTTCGTTGGCCTCTTTCAACCGGGCCACGGTGTCGATCTCGATATTGACGGCCGTGCGTCCGGGGATGTTGTACAGGATCACCGGCAGGTCGACGCACTTGGCCAGGGCGTCGAAGTGGCGGAAAATGCCTTCCTGACCCGGCCGGCTGTAGTAGGGCGCGATGAAAAGCAACGCGTCTGCCCCCATGGACTGGGCGAAGCGGGAGAGTTCGATCGACTCCTCGTGGTTGGCGGATGCGCTGCCCGGTACGAAGGGCACTCTGCCGTCCACCGCCCCGGCCGCGGCGCGGATCACTTCCTTGCGCTCTTCGAGGGACAACGATCCCGGTTCACCCGTCGTTCCCTGCACCGATACGCCGTGGGAACCGCTCTGTATCTGCCATTCAACCAGGCTGGCCAGGCAGTCCAGGTCAAGCGATCCATTCTTGAAGGGGGTAACCACCGGTACGATCGACCCGCGCATAGATGCTCCTTAACAAAAGGTGGCGATGTCCTCCAGCGGCTTCTTCGTAATCACCGGCACTTCCGCGTCCTCCGCCGGGTAGCCGACGACCAGGAGCAGGAAGGGCCGTTCGTTGGCCGGCCTGTCCAGGAGCTGGTTCAGGAAATTCATGGGACTCGGCGTGTGGGTGAGAGACGCCAGTCCGGCGTGGTGCACCGCGGCGATCAACATGCCGGTGGCGATGCCCACCGATTCCAAGGCGTAGTAGTGCTTGACGCTGCGGCCGTCGGGCAGCATGCCGTGCCGCTGCACGAAGATCGCGATCAGCCAGGGCGCCGTCTCCAGGAAGGGCTTCCGCTCGTCGGTGCCCAGGGGCGCCAGGGCGTCGAGCCACTCCTGCGGCGCCTTTTCCCGGTAGAACTGTCGTTCCTCGGCCTCGGCGGCGACGCGGATCTTCGCCTTGATCTCCGGGTCGGATACCGCGGCGAAATGCCACGGCTGCATGTTGGCGCCGCTGGGCGCCGTGCCCGCCGCGAGCAGGCAGTGATCGATGATTGACCTGGGCACGGGCCGGTCTGAATAATCGCGGACCGTACGTCGCCTTGCCAGATCCCGGTAGAATTGTCCGGCCCGCCGTTCCATCTCGTCGACCGGATATTCATGATAGGTCGACAGGGGTTGAAACACGGGTTCTTTCACGCCTATTCCCCTTTGTCCATGGTGTTTTCTTCTCCAGCCCGAGGTTCCTGGTCATCGAGAAACCCCGACTTTTTCAGGAATGCCACGACCTTTTCCCCGTACTCGTCCCGCGCCATTTCCCAGATGTCGCCGTGCGTGCCGCCCTCCACCACGTAGATTTCCTTGTTCGCGCCCGGAATATGATCGAAAAGGCGTTCGTTGTTGGACAGGGGCATGCGACGGTCCTTCGTACCGCCCACCAGCAGTACGGACGCGTGCCGCATGTCGGACACCGCCCGGCCTATGTCAAGGGAGTCGATCTTGATGCCTACGCGAAGTTCCGTTATGGTCCCGGTCAGGAAGCCAAAGGGGATCCTGGGCAGACCGAACATCCGGTTCAGGTCGCTGCGCAGCGTTTCGGAGGCCGCATAGAAGCTGCTCTCGGCGATAACGGCGTCGACATCGGTCTCCTGGGCCGCCGCCAGCAACGCGGTCGCCGCACCCATGGAAATGCCCCAGAGGATGACCGGGCCTTCCTCCCCCCGTTCGTCGATAGCGTATCTAATGGCCGCCTGCACGTCGCGTGATTCGAAGTAACCGAAGGTCGTGAGATCGCCCTCGCTGGATCCGTGGCGGCGGAAATCGATAAGGAGCCCCCGGAAACCCTGTTCGTGCAGAAAGGCGGCCTGGTCCAGCATCTGGCCCCGGTGATTGAGATGGCCGTGGCAGTAGATTACGGTGCTGCGGCCGGCTTCATTCGGGAGGTACCAGGCGGTCAGGTTCAAGCCGTCCGATGTGTTCAGAGTCACGTCTTCGTAGGCAAGCCCGTAGTCCGCCGGGGTTTGCCGCGCCTGGCGCCGGGATCCCACGTTGCCGGTGTACAGGGTCGATATGAAGTAGGGAAGAACGATGAAGACGAGGAGAAGAATGACCGCAACGCCCATGGCGGCGCCTCGATAGGAAACCTGTCCCCGGCGTATGATCAGGGCCAGCACCGGCCAGAGCAGCGTGCCCGTTATGAAGGTGACGACGGGCCAGAGCACGACGTGGGGGATGACCAGGCCGAAGAGGACGTTTCGTCCCCAGGTGAAGTACTCGCCTTCGAGCCCGGTCGTCTTGCCCAGGATCGCCAGAATCACGATCAGCAGGCGGACGCCCACGGTATAAAGCAGCACCGCAGAAAGAAACCCGCCGTAGCCCCTTCCCGCCCGGAGACTGAGGACAGAAAGCCACACTACGGCGGCAGGTATGGTCCAGCTGATGTTGAATGGCCCGCCGGCCATGAGGCCCGTGACGTCCAGCAGGAACCACAGGAAGACCAGGCCCCACGTAACGATCAGGGGCAGGCGGATTAGCGTCATTGGCGGCACCGTGCTGCTAGCTGGCCTTACCCAGGACTTCTTTCAGCACGTTGAGGAAAACTTCGGTTTCCCGCTCGTCGCCGGAGGATACGCGGATCCAGGTGGGCATCTGCTGCCTGCGCCGGTTCGTCACCATGACGCCCTTGCGGAACATCTCCCGCAGGATGTTCATGGAGGGCTTGCCCAGATCGACCATCATGAAATTGCTTTCGGACGGGATGTATTCCAGCCCCATCTTCGTGAATTCCTCTTCGAGTCTCTCCCGGAAATGCAGCACCACGGCCCTGGAACGATTGTAATGTTTCCTGTCCTTGAGCGACGCTTCGCCCGCGGCCATGGCCAGCGCGTTGGCGCGACCAGTGCTGTAGAACCTGAGCTTCTCCTGGATGGCCTGGCTGCAGATCCCGTATCCGAGCCGCATGGCGGGCATGCCGAAGACCTTGGAAAAGGTCCGCGTGACGATCACGTTGTCGTACTTGGCGGGCAACGACGACGCGGTCTTATAGTCAGGGTCCCTAACGAAGTGGATGTAGGCTTCGTCGATGACCACGAGCACGTTCGAGGGAACGGCGGCGACGAACTTCTCCTGCTCGTCGTAGGATAGCAGCGTGCCGGTGGGGTTGTTCGGGTTGGTGATGACCACCACCGAAGTCTTCGGCGTGATCGCCGCCAGCATGGCGTCCAGGTCGTGCTTGTAGTCCTTCACGGGTACGCGATTGACGCTGACGTCGATGCCCATTTCCCTGTAATCCTCGGCTTCGCGGGCCACGTCGCCGTAACCCATGTCCGCCTCGATGACCTCGGTGCCGCCCTTGCTCAGGTATGCCAGGGAGATCTGGCTGAGCAGCGCGCCGGACCCGGCGGTAATAAAGAAGGGGGTCTGACGACGGAATCGGAATCCTCCACCCATGCCTCTCATGCCCGGTGGCGCCTGGGGAGGCTCTGGCAGTTCGATGCCATCAAACTCGGCCAGCGCGCCGGTAATATCCCCGCCGCCGAATGAATAGCGGTTGATCTTGAACATGTTCTCGGCGATGGCCTGCAGCGCCCGGGGGGACGGTCCGATCGGGTTCTCGTTAAGCGCCATGCGGACGAGGCCCGGTCCGACGCCGATACCGTGTATATCCTTTGCGGTCAGGCCGGTCGTCGCCATGGTCTGGGCCAGGGCAAGGCGGTCGGCCAGTGTCAGCGCGGCGCCGGCCGCCAGCGCGCCCGTGATAAAACGACGGCGGGAAAGGCCCGAATCGACCGTTTCCTTTAAATGGTTCAACATGGATAATCTCCCTAAAGATGAATGGATGCGGCCGCAAACGACCGGCAGCCGCGTTCGATAACGTCCGCCCGTATTCGAGTAACGGTCCGTTACGATATCGATGTCGAATATACCAGAACCGCGGTACCTTGACAACCCCTTAATGTCACGGGACAGGGGATACCGTACCGGGCAGGTTGACCTGTATTATGTGGATACATCCAGTCCGGTGACTTCCTTCTAACATAATGCCGCGGACGAGGAAGTCCATAGTGCGTTCAAATCGGCCGATACGGGCTGGCGGCGGCACATTTGTTGCATGGAGCCACCCTTCGTTCCGTATCAATATTTCTTGACACTATATGCCTCGAACCATACAATGCTTTGTTCAAGAATCAACATGGTTTACTGGCGCGATTCGGCGAATCCGGCCCGTACTGCAGGGAGCCGGATGGAACGAGTACACCGGAGGAACGGAGCCCATGCGGATCAGACACGTCCTTATGTGCGCCTGTGCACTCGCCGTGCTCTCAAACAGCTCTCCCGCCGCCGGACAGGAAGTCGACCGTTTCTCCTGGAGCGGCATGCTCAGAACGCGGCTGCAGGGCGACTACCAGGATGGCAGCCGGGCGGTGAACCGATTCATGTACGGGTTCTTCCTGAACGGGACGGTGCGCGTGAGCGACCGGATCGACGTGACGGGCCGTCTCATGACGGGAAATCCAAAGGCCATCGTGACCGCCGACTGGATGAGTTACGGCGACCTGCTGGTTCGCGAAACGCCCTATGTGTCCTGGATGTACGCGCGCATACGTCCGAATCCTTCGCTCACCCTGATCGCGGGCAAGTTCCCCCTGCCCTTCTTCCGGCCAACGCAGGTGGTCCTGGACAGCGATCTCTCGCCGGAAGGCTTCGCCCAGCAGATCCAGATAAATAACGATGACGAATCGGCGTCCTTCGGCATGAACTTCGGACAGTTCATGATCAACCAGGTGGCCTCGCCGGTGAAGGATCTCGACCGCACGTATTTCCTGGGCGGACAGTTCGTAGCCCGTTTCACCCAGCCGGGAAGGTCGCAGACCCTGGCCGCCGCCATCTATTCGGTTTCCGGTGCGGACTCCCTATTCGCCGTCCAGAACCTGAAGTCGCCCCCGCTCATCGTCGCGCCAAATTCCAACCGGGCGAACCCCTATCGCACGGGATACCTGGCCAAATTCCGCATGATCAACCTGAGCGGCCAGTATACCCAGACCGTTAACGGCCGGCCGCTGACGCTCAACGCCGACTACGTGTTCAACATGGGCGCCAACGATATGCGGCAGGGCATCACCGGCATGGTGACGTATGGCAGCGCGGGTAAGGTCGGAGACACACGGGGCGGAGTGCACGTCTTCCTTATGCAGCAGGACGCCACGCTGGCCCCCTTCAGCAACATCGACTACTCCCAGACCAATACGAAAGGCGCCGGCCTTTTGTTCGGCCACCATCTCATTGAAAAGTTGACGGTAGACATTGCGCTGTACACCCGCAAGTACGACTCTCCCGAAACGCTCATCTCTCCCGCGGCCAACAACGCCTGGCGCACGCGGCTCCGCGTGATGTTCAACTTCCGGTTGAACTGACGGCTACATCCGGGAACGGTCATAGCATGCGTCTTCGCCACATTCCGCTTCTGCTTTTCGTCGCGGTCTTCGCAGCCGCCTCGGAGGCGCAGCCCCGTCTTAAACTGGCGACAACCACGAGCACCAACGATTCGGGCCTGCTTGACATACTCCTGCCGCCTTTCGAAGAAAAACAGGCCGGCGAGATCAGGGTGGACGTCATCGCCGTGGGAACGGGCAAGGCCCTGAAACTGGCTGAAAACGGCGACGTGGACGCGGTCCTCGTACACGCGCCGAAGCTGGAGGAGGCCTTCGTCGCCGCCGGATTCGGGGTGGACCGGCGCGGCGTGATGTACAACGACTTCGTAGTCGTCGGGCCGACCGGCGACCATGCCGGGATCGGTGGAACGGACAGAGTCGCCGATGCCTTCGCCACCATATCGCGAAAAGGGGCGTTGTTCTTCTCAAGGGGCGATCTGTCAGGGACCCACCTGAAAGAGCGGGAGATCTGGGATTTGGCCGGAATCGATCCAGCGGGAGACTGGTACGTGGAAGTCGGACAGGGCATGGCGGCCACGCTGCGCATGGCGGATGAAAAACGGGGTTACGTGCTGATCGACCGGGGAACCTACCTGGCACTGAGGGAGACGGTGAACCTGCGGGTCCTGGTGGAGTACGATCCGCCGTTGCACAATCCCTACAGCATCATCGCCGTAAACCCTGAGCGCTGGCCGCATGTCAAGTACCGGCACGCGCGGGCGCTCATTGATTACGTGACCTCGCCGGGGGCCCAGGCCCTCATAGGCGGTTACCAGAAACACGGGCAGCAGTTGTTCACGCCGTCGACGGCGGACTGAGACCCTGGCGCGGGCCTGAGGCGTCCGCATATCGCTAAGGAGAAAAAGACTTGATACGCATCGGCATCCTGGGCATCGGTTTCATGGGCACGACCCATTTCATGGCGATCAAGAACCTGGCCAACGCGGAAGTGGGCGCCGTATGCACCCGGGACCAGCGGAAGCTGAGCGGCGACTGGCGTCACATACAGGGCAACTTCGGCGGCGGCGGCGGCGTGCAGGACCTGACGGGCATCCGTACCTGCACCGATATCGGCGAGGTGCTGGGCGACCCGGACATCGACCTGGTCGACGTGTGTCTGCCCACGGCCCTGCACCACGACGTCGTCATGCGGGCGCTGGATGCCGGCAAGCACGTGCTCGTCGAGAAACCCATCGCCCTCGGCCTGGACGAGGCGGACAGCATGATCCGCAAGGCCGGGGAGGCAGGCAGGACCCTGATGGTCGCCCACGTGTTGAAGTTCTTCCCCGAGTTCGCCTTCCTGAAGCAGGCCATCGACGACGGGCGCTACGGGCGCCTCCTGGGACTGCACCTCAAGCGGGTCATCTCCAAGCCCCTCTGGGGCGAGGACAACTGGTTCGGGGACTACGAGCGCACGGGGGCGGCGGGTATCGATCTGCATATTCACGACACCGACTACCTGCGCTACCTCTTCGGCATGCCTGACAGCGTTCACTCCTCCGGCATGACCAGCCCGAACGGATACGTGCTCTACCTGGGCACGCAGTACGGGTACGATAACCGGGAAATCACCGTCACGGCCCAGTGCGGGGCGATCAGTTCGGCCGCCTTCGAACACGGCTACGACGCATACTTCGAAGAAGGAACGCTCTGGTACAACGTCCTATCGGAAAGGCCGGTCACGCTTTACACCCCCGACGGAGGGAGATCGGAACCCGAAATCGATTTTCCCGAAGCCTTCGAGGCCCAGTTGGGATACGCTGTCACAACCCTCGAGAACGGTACGGAACCCGCCCTGGTTTCAGCCGCGGCGGGCCGCGACGCCCTGCGTATCTGCCTCGGGGAGGCCGAATCGGTTCGGACGGGAAAAACGGTTCGGTTCACGGACTAATAAAGTAATATCATGCCCCAGATACAATTCGGTACCGGCCGCGCTGTCATCACCCCGCCAACCGGGGTCGAACTGTGCGGTTACGGCCCCTATATCGAGCGCAGATCCACGACGGTTCACCAAGATCTCCACTCCACGGCCCTGGCGCTGTCGGACGGCGATCATATATTTGTCTGGGTCTCGAACGAGCTGGTCTGGACCGACCGCTCCCTGGTCGACGAAACCCACCGAATCGTCCGGGATCGATACGGCCTCGATCCTGCCCGCGTGGTAATTACCAACACCCATACTCATTCCGGTCCGGCGACCATGAAAACAGTGGCCTGGGGCAAATGGGACGAGGAGTACACGGCGGAACTGCCGGAGCGATTCGCCGACGCCATCGGGCAAGCCGTAACAAACCTGGAACCCGGACGCGTCGGATTCGACCGGACGCCTGTACCGGACCTGTCCATCAACCGGGTCGACGTGGGGGGCGAGACCGACGCGGAAGCGCTGCTGATGCGCATCGACGACGCCCGTGGCCGGATGCGCGCGGCAACGATCAACTTCGGCGCGCACCCCGTTACGCTGGGAGCCGATACGGCGATCTGCGGCGACTATCCCGCCGATGCCATTGCGAAGATGGAAGGCGAACGGAATGGACTGCGAGCACTCTTCTTCCAGGGTAGTTGCGGCGACCTCAACTGCCGGGGATTCGGCGACGGCATGGAAATGATGAAGGCAAACGGTTCGCTCCTCCGCGACCACGTCCTGCCGGCCCTGGACAAAATCGAGACAGAACCGGACGTAGTGCTGGACGGCGACACCTACGAAATCTCCTTGCCCATGGACGTACCGGAACGCGCCGCGCTGGAAACCGAATTAGCCGAATGCCGGAGGCAACTTGACGCCTCGGAAGAGGATACGGATTCGAAGGAATACCGACAGTTGGGCTTCGAAGTGGACTGGCGGGCGTTACGCCTCGAACTGCTCGACGGCCCCCATCCCCAGAGACTCGAATTCCGGGTATCGTGGATGCGCATCAACGACACCGTGCTGCTTGCCCATCCATTGGAGCTGTTTCTGACCTACGGCAACCAGGTCAAGGCGGCTTCGCCCTACCCGCACACCATGGTCATCGGTTACGCAAACGAGACCGTCGGATACCTCGCGCGGCCCCGGGACTTCAACCAGGAAGGATTTGGATGGTACGCGGCGGTGATCGCACCGCGCATCTGCCGCCATCTACCCTTCGAATCCGATGCCGGCAGCGTTTTTCGGGACCACCTCATCGCGCTGCTTCACCGGATCAGGCAGAGAGCATCAACTTCCTGACCGCTGCAATTACCTAGCCGGCCTTCCTGCGGCGCGCTCCTCGCAAATCATCTCATGTCTCGCGGCTCCTTCCGCGCGCATCTCCTCGCGAAAGGATTCACGATCCGCACGCATTTCCTCACAGAGTTCCCTGAATTCCCACCCGGTCCATGCGAAATAAACCAAAAGCCATATGCCTGCCATCTGAATCGTTGACAATACAGCCATGAGCTCGATCATTCAGTCTCCCTGTAACTGTTCGAAGCGGAGATGCCCAGATGGCCTTCTACCCGGCCGAGGCGGCCTTCTACCCGGCCGAGGCGGCCTTCTACTCGGCCAAGGCGGCCGTTCATATCGTGCATCTCCAGACGTAGTTCTTTTATTTCACCGAAGATGGCCGCCCGGTCAGCGCGCATCTCCTCGCGTAATGTATCCCGATCCCCGCGCATCTCCTCGCGAAGGGCCTTTACTTCAGTGAAGATGGCCACCCGGTCAGTACGCATCTCCTCGCGTAATGTATCCCGATCCCCGCGCATCTCTTCACGAAGTGTTTCAATCTTGCCTGACAGGGACATCTGGTCCGCACGCATCTCCTCGCGAAGGTTCTTCGTGAAACGTCCCGTAAAGGTCAGCGCCGCGAGGACAAGGACTCCGGCCGCACTGATCGCCTGGGTGGTCGCCACCATGTAATCCGTCATTGGCTTCTACGGCCTCCTCACAGAGTCATCGTCGCATCATAATCCATGCTAATCCGGCATCGTTTCAGTGCCTTTCTACCAACGTTGCAATGTCACCGCACCGTCGTTAGAATGTCACCACGCAGTCGTTGACAACTTTCGGTACGGCGCTATCTTGAGTCAACGAGTTGCCTTCAGTCCCGATCACCGTGTCGACACAGGCAGCGCTCGCCGACCACGCAACGGCCATACGCGCCGATCGTTGCGGTTAAAGAGATAGTCGGAAAACCCTGTAAAATCTCGTATTCGAAAACTGAATCAGTTAATTCGACACAAGAAAGGACCGGTCATGTCCATCGCTCGTTTCATCAAGACAGGACTGTTGTTATCGCTTTTCCTGTCCACGCCGTCCACTGCCGAAGGCCGTACCCCCAACGATCCCGGCCCCCAGGAAGGCGCACAGTCGGCATCTGCGACCGGACCGGCCGCACCACCCCGGCTCGCGGTGCTGATCATCATCGACCAGTTCCGCCACGACTTCCTGCAGCGGTTCGACGACCTCTTCGTGGAAGACGGCCTTAGGCGGTTCATGGACAGCGGCGCGTGGATGCAGGACGCCCGGTTCAGCCACGTGCACGCCTCCACCTCGCCGGGGCACAGCGTGATCACGTCCGGCACCTACGCCCACAAGACGGGGATGGTCAACAACTGGTGGTACAACCGGTCCAGGGGTGTTTTTCAGCCGTCGCTGGTGGACCCGGAAAGCCACATCCTCGGCAAGGAACCCACGGACAACGGCCGCGCTTCCACCCGGCAGCTGGAGGGTTCCTCGCTGGCCGACGAACTGCGCATGGCCACGCGCTACCGGGGCAAGGCCATAACCATATCACTCAAGGACTACAGCGCCATGATCTCCGCCGGCAAGCTGGGCGCGCCGTACTGGTACGAGGCGTCCCTGGGACGGATCACGTCGAGCAGTTACTTCATGGACGATATTCCAGACTGGATCAAACGCTTCAACGCCAGGAAACTGCCGGACCAGTCATTCGGCCGTAAATGGAAACGCCTGCTGCCCGAGGAACTCTACCTCGAACGGGCAGGAAAGGACGGCCGGGAGGGCGAGGAGGACAACCGGGACAGCGGGATCACCTTCCCCCACGTGACCAGGGGCGGACTGGAAGCCCCGGGGCCGCGGTACTACAACGCCTTCAAGCACACGCCCTGGGCCACCGATTATCAACTGGAATTCGCCCGGCAGGCGATCATCGAGGAGGACCTGGGCCAGGACGACATCCCGGATGTCCTGATCATCTGTCTTTCGGCCAATGATTACATCGGCCACGATTTCGGTCCCTTCAGCCAGGAAGCCATGGACGCCACCCTGCGCACGGACCGGCAACTGGCGGACTTCTTCGGCTTTCTCGACGAGCGGGTGGGACAGGATCACACCCTCCTCGTCCTGACGGCGGACCACGGCGCCCTGGCGCTGCCGGAACAGTTGAGCCTCGAAGGTCTGGAGGCCGGCCGGGCCGGGCCCGAACCCCTGACGGCGCTGGTGGAGGAAGCCCTGGACGGGCGGCACGGCGACGACGACTGGGTCTTGCACGTGGCGGAATCCGGTCTCTATCTGAACTACGACGCCATCGACCGCCACGGCCTGGACCAGGCGAAGGTCGAGGAGACGGCGGCCTCCGCGCTAGTGACGCACCCGGCCGTCTGGAGAGCCTATGCCCGCCACCGCATCGAAAGCCGGCAATTGCCGGAATCAGACGTTACGAAGGCGGTATACCACAGTTTCCACCCCGAGAACAGCGGCGACGTCATACTCATCGCAACGCCCTTCTACCTGCTCATGGGCGAGTACGGTTCGGCCACGGTGGGCACCTCCCATGGATGGCCGCACGAATACGATACGCACGTGCCGATCATGTTCCATGGACCGTGGATCACGCCAGGCCACTACCGGCATCGGGTGGACACGGCGGACATCACGCCGACGATCTGTAACTTGCTGGATATCACCCTGCCGTCGAACCGCGACGGCCGTATTCTGGGTGAGATTATCAGGTGAGCTCGGGATTCCGGCCGTTCAATACACTTCGGGAATGAAGCGCTGGTCGTCCATGGGTGGACGGACGTATCCTGATTCGGTCATTCTATCCGGTAGATCGACGTCGACCGTGGGCGGTTCCTGGTCGTAGGGAAATAGGCTGAGGAGGTGGGCAATGCAGTTCAGCCGCGCCTGCCGCTTGCTGTCCGACGGAACGACGTACCACGGCGCCTGCTTGATGTCCGTGACCGCCATCAACTCGTCCTTGGCGTGGGAGTATTCTTCCCATTTCATATAGGACTGCAGGTCCATATCGCTGAACTTCCAGCTTTTCACGGGATCGTTGATCCGGTTTTTGAAACGACGCGCCTGTTCCTCGGCGCCCACCGAGAACCAGTACTTGATCAGCTTGATATCGGACCGCACGAGCATGCGCTCGAACTGCGGGCACGTACGCAGGAACTCCCGGTATTCCTCCTCCGTGCAGAATCCCATCACCCGCTCGACGCCGGCCCGGTTGTACCAGCTCCGGTCGAAGAGGACGATCTCGCCCGCCGCGGGCAGATGGGTCACGTACCGCTGAAAAAACCACTGGGTCTGCTCGCGGTCCGTCGGTTTGGCCAGGGCGGCCACCCGACAGACGCGGGGGTTGAGCCTGGCCGTAATGCGGGAGATGGTACCGCCCTTGCCGGCCGCGTCGCGGCCCTCGAAGATGACCACCACCTTCTTGCCATGGTCTATCACCCACTCCTGGAGCTTGGACAGTTCGACCTGCATCCTGGCCAGTTCGGATTCGTAGAATTTACGGCCCACTTTGCCGGGTGCATGCTCGTCTTTATCCTGCTTCTTCTTTTTCTTCTTCACAAGGGCTTCCTCTTTCAATACAAAGTTATCCGAACCACTAATTCTAATAACACTCACATGGAACTGGAATCACTCGTCCTGATTCGCTCATTCTTAATCACGAATCCTGAATCGGACATTCATCCGCTCGAGTTCATTGATCAACGTATGGTATGAATCCCCGTAAATCGCCTGCTCGGGGGAAACGAAGGGACCGCCGGGATGGGGGAGGTCGCCCCGGGCCGCCATGCGCGCGGCGATGGCCGCGGTGAAGGCCGTGGTCCGCGCCATGGAGGTGAACCCCGTCTGTTCGTCGTACCGGTCGATCATCTCGGCCGACCTCGTGGCAGCTCGTCCGGCCAGCGCGCCGATCACCGTGACCCGGTACGCGGTGATATCCCGATCCTCCGGCGCCATCTTCACGCTGGGGTAGAGCACGGCGTCCACCACGTGTTTCGGGATCACGCTGATGCCGTCCACATCCAGCGGTTCCTCGCTGAGCAGGCCGAGTTCCCGCAACACGGTGACCTTCGCGGAGTATCCCGGCCAGCGCACGGTCTTCTGCGTCCCGGCACGCAGTCCCTTGAGGGCGTCCACCTCCAGGAGCCACGGCATGAAGCCCTCGTGCCAGGCCTCGCATTCACCGACGCCCTCGAAAATCGCCGGTTCCGGTTCCGAGTAGCGGGGGACGTCCACGAGGCGCCCGCCGACCACGGCCCGGGCCGTGGATTCGCGCAGGGGCAAGCGACGGCCGCCGAAGACAATCTTGTACCCCAGGGGCGGCGTCGGATGCTCCGGGATGCCCCCGCACTGAATGTGGAGTTCGTCGGTCCGGTCCAATTGTTCGGCCAGGTGGCGCGCCATGATCTCGGTGAGTCCCGGCTCCAGGCCGCAGCCCAGAATGACGAAGCCTTCCGATCCGGCGAAACGAGACTCCCATTCAACGAGAGCCTCGTCGGGTACCCGGGTAAGGTCCATGACCGGCATGCCTGCTTCCAGGGCCAGCGGCAGGGCGATCATGCTCGCCGCGCGGGGCAGGGCCGCCACGCCCGCGCCATGGTCCTTCATCACGGCGATCGACTCGGCGCGGTCGTTCATGTCCAGTCTACGGTAGTCGACCTTGTCCGCTCCCGGCATTCCTCTTAGCCTGTCGCGGCAGGCCTCGAGCTGATCGTCGCTGAGATCACAGACGGTAACCCGCTCCACCGCTTCGTCCAACATGGCGTTGTATGCCGCCGCGGGCCCCATCAGGCCGCTGCCGATCACCAGAATACGCACGGGTACCTCCGTATGGTTCAAACCTCTTTAAAAGGAATGCGTGGGGTAGTTTTCAACCGTAAACCGGACTCGTAATTTGCGCAGACAGGGGGGACCGCGTCAAGGTCAATCTGGCAGGGCCGTCTCGGTTAAGGACCGGTTCGCCGGTCCTGGTCCCCGGTAGGGATTACAAGCGTGATATCCCTTGATCCAGGCATTCGGGATCTGTATCTTGGTGCTTATATTTGCCATTCAAACACCCGCTGTAATCAAGTCAGGAACAGGTCATGAACCGAGTCCGCATGCTGCCCCTTCTGGTATTCGTCCTGGTCCTCGCCCCCGGCAACGTCGGGGGACAGGAACTGCCCTTTGTCATGGATGTCCGCGTGCCGGGCGTTAACGCCTACGATCCGGCCATACCCCGTCCCGAATCGGTCATCGGCCACGTGGTGGGCGCACGGCATACGCGTTCCCACCTGGTGGCTGCCTACTATCGGGCCGTTGCCGAGGCGTCGAACCGCGTCGTAGTGAACCGCCACGGCGCCACCTACGAGGGGCGGCACCTGGTCCACGCCGTGGTGACGTCAACGGCGAACCACGGTCGCCTAGAGGAGATCCGACTGGCCAACCACCGGCTGTCGGACGCGCCCGGCGAGGTGACGGCCGCCATGATCGAAGCCATGCCCGTCGTCGTCCACATGGGCTACGGCGTTCATGGCAACGAAGCCAGCAGTTCCGAGGCGGCCATGCTGGTACTCTACCACCTGGCCGCGGGCAGCGGACCGGCCGTGGACGACCTGCTGGACCGCGCCGTGATCATCCTGGATCCCAACTACAACCCGGACGGGCGCGACCGCTTCGTCAACTGGGCCAACGCCAACCGGGGCCGCGTGGCCACGCGGGACGGCCAGGACCGGGAGCACGTCGAGCCGTGGCCTGGCGGCCGGACCAACCACTACTGGTTCGATTTGAACCGCGACTGGCTCGTGGCGCAGCATCCCGAATCGCAGGCCCGGCTGGGGTTGTTCCACCACTGGCGCGCCCAGGTGCTGACCGACTTCCACGAGATGGGCAGCGACGCGACCTATTTCTTCCAGCCGGGGATCCCGAGCCGGAACAACCCGAACACGCCGGACCGCGCCTTCGAGCTCACGGCGGCGCTGGCGGCCCATCACGCCGAGTGGCACAACCGCCAGGGCACGTTCTACTACTCGGAGGAGACCTTCGACGACTTCTTCTACGGCAAGGGATCCACGTACCCGGACGTGAACGGCGCCATCGGCATCCTCTTCGAACAGGCCTCGGCCCGGTCGCTGGAACGCGAAACGAACGACGGGGTCCTGACCCTCCCCTTCACGATCCGAAACCAGTTCACCAGCTCCATGTCGACGCTGGCCGGCAGCCTGGCCCTGCGCGAGGAACTGCTGGCTCACCAGCGCGATTTCTATGCAACGGCGCCCGAAGCGGCCCGCGACAATCCCGTCAAGGCCTATGTCCTCGACCTGGGCGCGTCTCGGACGCGGACACAGGCCCTCGTGCAGATGCTGCTCCGGCACCGCATCCGCGTCTGCGAACTTGCGAGAGCGGTCGAAGCGGACGGGCGCGCCTTCACACCGGGTGAGGCGGTCCTCGTACCCCTGGACCAGCCCCAGTCGCGGTTGATCAAGGCCTCCCTTGAGCGGGTCACGTCCTTCGGCGATTCGCTCTTCTACGACGTTTCGGCCTGGACCCTGCCCCTGGCCATGGGAGTCGAAAGCGGCGAACTGCGGCGGAACGCCGACGACCTGGCCGGAGCGGAAATCACGGAAGCCGGCTTTGACGGCGGACGCCTGATCGGGGGGCACGGGTCCTATGCCTACCTGATGGAATGGGACCGCTACTTCGCCCCGCGCGCGCTCTATCGCATCCTGGACGCGGGTATCCGGCCCCGATTGGCCAGGAAACCCTTTACGCTGGCCACGGGCGGATCGGAACGGACTTTCGACCGGGGTACGATCATCATCCCCGTAGCCCAGCGCGACGCCGCTTCCACGGTGACAGCCGAGCAGGTCCGCGCCCTGATCGACCGCGTCGTCGCCGAGGACCACGTGGTCGTCCACGGCGCGAACACGGGACTCACGCCCGTCGGCGGCGACCTCGGCGGTCCGACCTCGCCCATTCTCGTCAAGCCCAGGGTGGCCATCCTCTCCGGCCCCGGCACGCGGACCTACGAGGTCGGCGAGACCTGGCACCTGCTCAATGAACGCTTCGGCTTGCCCGTGTCCCTGGTCGACGCAGACGGGTTCGCGGACCTGAACCTGGACCGCTACACGACCCTGGTCATGGCTGCGGGCAGCTACGACCTGGGCACAGAAGACGTGAACCGTCTCAAGTGGTGGGTGCGGGAGGGCGGCGTGCTCATCGCCTGGAAGAGCGGCGCCAGGTGGGTCGTTGACGGGGATCTGATCGACGAGGGGCTCATCGATGATGAACTCGTCGACGAAGAACTGGTGGCCACAATGCCAGATACGGCTTTCATTCCCTACGAACTTGTCTCGACCACGCGCGGTGCGCAACGCATCGGCGGCGCTATTTTTGCCGCAGCGCTGGATACGACCCATCCGCTGGCCTTCGGTTACGGAGGCGTGACACCCCTGTTCCGCAATCACGAGATCTTCTTCGAGCCGTCCGAGACGCCGGGAGCCACGGTGGCGCAATACACGCCGACCCCGCTGCTCAGCGGATTCGTTTCTCCGGAACGGCACGACGAACTGGCTGACACGGCTGCGCTGATTGCCCGCAGGCTGGGTGACGGCGCCGTCATTCTCTTTGCCGACAATCCCAACTTTCGCGCCTTCTGGTACGGCACGAACGGCCTGTTCCTGAACGCCGTCTTCTTCGGCGGCGCGTTCTAGGCGAATCTAAAGGGATAGAAACCATCCCCGTGACCATCACCGACGTGAAGACCATCCTAACCCAGCCCGCGGGTTCACGCCTGATCGTCGTGAAAATCATGACCTCCGAACACGGCCTTTACGGCCTGGGCTGCGCGACCTTCACCCAGCGTTTCCACGCGGTCCACGCGGCCATCGAACATCACCTCAAGCCCTTTCTCATCGGCCGGAAAGTGGACGCCATCGAGGACCTCTGGCAGATGGCCATGGTGAACGGCTACTGGCGCAACGGTCCCGTCCTGAACAACGCGGTTTCGGGCATGGACCAGGCCCTGTGGGACATCAAGGGCAAGCAGGCCGGCATGCCCGTGTACCAGTTGCTCGGCGGCAAATGCCGGGCGGCGGCGGCCACCTACGCCCACGCGGACGGCACGTCCCCGGAGGAAGTGGCGGAGAACGTGCTCCGGTACATGGAGGAAGGCTACCGCCACGTACGCGTCCAGATCGGCGGATACGGCGGCAGGATGTCGCCCATTCCCCGGCCCGACGGCGCGATACCCGGCGCCTATTTCGATCTCAGGGGCTACATGCGCCGGACGCTGGAGATGATCGAGCACGTGCGTGCCACCGTCGGAGAGGAGGTGGAACTGCTCCACGACGTCCATGAGCGGCTCAACCCCACCGACGCCGTGTCCTTCGCGAAACGGCTCGAACCCTTTAACCTGTTCTTCCTCGAAGACGCCCTCGCGCCCGAGGACAACGCGTGGTTCCGACGCATTCGCCAGGTCTGCACCACGCCCCTGGCCATGGGAGAACTCTTCAATAATCCGGCGGAATGGCTGCCCCTGATCGAGGAGCGGCTCGTAGACTTCCTGCGGATGCACGTCAGCCAGATGGGCGGTATCACCCCAGCCCGCAACGTCGCGGCCATGGCCGCCATGTACGGCATCCGCACGGCATGGCACGGCCCGGGAGACGTCTCGCCCGTGGGCCACGCCGCCAACCTGCACCTGGACCTTTGGGCGCCGAACTTCGGCATCCAGGAGTGGTGCCGCTTCGGCGAGGAGATGTACGAGATTTTCCCCGGCACGCCCGAGGTGCGCGGCGGCTACATGTATCCCAACGACCAACCCGGCCTGGGCATCGACGTGGACGAGGCGCTGGCGGCCCGGTATCCCTGCGAGGACGAGATCATCACCTGGACCCAGACCCGCACGCCCGACGGAGGACCCGCCCGGCCGTGACTTTCGTTTCCGGATACTCCCTCTCCGAAGACTACGCCAGCCACCTGCAGCGAATCGGCGCCTTCGCCATCGATCTGGTGATCATCACCGTGGCTTCGGCCATCTTCGCGTGGGCCGGCACCTATCTCAGGGGCGAAGACGACCCGGTAATCGGCCCGCTGCTGAGCGCCTTCCAACTGCTCATGCCATGGTTCTACTATGCGGCCATGGAGGGTTCGGCCAAAGGCGCCACGATTGGCAAAATGGTCCTGGACATCCGGGTAGTGGACGCGGACGGGCACCCCCCTACTTTCGGCCGCGCCACCCTCCGGGCCATCCCCAAGTGCCTGCCGTTTCTCTGGCCGGGTTATCTCGCCGCCGTGTTTACCCAGCGCAGGCAGGCCTTTCACGATCTCCTCGCCCGCACGCTGGTTGTCCGGTCCGGGGAGTGAAGGAACGATACGGCCTTCACCCGGTCTTGGACTGCTTAATCAGGATCTCCTCCAACCGGGCGATCCGGGTTTCCAACCGGTCTTCCATCCTGTCCATGCGCGTAACCAGCCTGGCTTCAAGTTGGCTGAAATCACTTCTCCACTCATTTCTTAACTCCTGCCTGCCAGCCTTGGCTTCTCTCCAGAAAAAGATGAAAGCGTCCAGAAGGAGAGTCGGTGACATGACCAGTTGTGCGATTTCCATTATTGGATTCTCAACGGAGTCTGTAACATGTTTTGTGTAACTGGCAATAGCCTGTATCTTGCTCACAAGGAGGAAGTGCTATGGCCAGAGAAAGAAAACCCTCAAGTAAGATCGACCGTCTTTTGGATGAGCTCATGGAAGACGGGGTGGACGCCGAGGACCTGTTCGGCGAAGACGGCCTGCTCAAGCGCATGAAGAAGCGCATGGCCGAGCGGATCCTGGAAACCGAGCTCACCGATCATCTCGGCTACGAGAAGCATGCCCCCGATGGCAGGAACCGCGGCAACAGTCGCAACGGCAAGACCACCAAGACGCTCAAGGACGACAAGGGCGATCTGCCGGTAGAGATCCCCCGGGACCGCGAGGGCAGCTTCGATCCGAAGCTGATCCGCAAGTACCAGACGCGTTGGCCCGACTTCGACGACAAGATCATCTCCATGTACGCAAGGGGCATGAGCACCCGCGACATCCAGGGCCATATCGAAGACCTCTACGGGGTGTCCATCTCGCCCGAACTGGTCTCCCGGATCACCGACGCCGTGACCGACGAGGCCCTGGCCTGGCAGTCGCGGCCCCTGGATGAGATCTACCCGATCCTGTTCCTGGATGCCCTGTTCGTCAAGATACGTGATAGCGGCAGCATCAGGAACAAGGCAGTCTACTTGGCCCTGGGCGTTAACCTGCGCGGCGACAAGGAACTCCTGGGGCTCTGGATCGAGCAGAACGAAGGGGCAAAGTTCTGGCTCCACGTACTGACCGAACTGAAGAACCGGGGTGTTGCCGATATCTTCATCGCCTGCTGCGACGGGCTCTCTGGCTTTCCGCAGGCCATAGAGACGGTGTATCCCAGGACCCAGGTGCAACTCTGCATCGTACACATGGTGCGTAACAGCCTGACCTACGTCTCCTGGAAGGACCGTAAGCAGGTGGCCAAGGATCTCCGGGCGATATACCAGGCCGCTACCTTGGAACAGGCCGAGGCCGCGCTGGATCGCTTCGCAGAACACTGGGATAAGCAATATCCCACGATCAGCCGGCTGTGGCGCAGACACTGGGACCATCTGACCCCGTTCTTCGCCTTCCCACAGGAAATCAGGAAGGTCATCTATACCACCAATGCCATCGAATCCATGAACCGGGGCCTGCGCAAGATCATCAAGACCAAAGGCGCTTTCCCCACAGACGAGGCGGTGAGGAAACTGCTCTATCTGGCCCTGCTCAATCTGTCCCGAAGGTGGACCCGGCCCCTTGTCCACTGGACGGCCGCCATCAACCAGTTCGTCATCATGTACGAAGACAGAGTGCCCATCACATGAAACAGTCAGTTACACAAAATACGTGACAGACCCTCTCAACGCTGAAACCATTCGAACAGGACTATTCACAGCTATACTTCCATCCATGCAAACCGGAGTTATGGCACTGCCAGGTTTTCAATTGACCGACAGCCTCTTCAACAACTCGGTGTGTTCCTGAAGCACCGATATAATCATTTCAAGCTTCCTGTCTATCTTGTCCAGACGCTCATCCACCTTGTCCAGGCGTTCCTCCACCTTGACCAGACGCTCATCCACCTTGTCCAGACGCTTTCCCTACCTTGTCCAGGCGCTCATCCACCTTGACCAGACGCTCATCCACCTTGTCCAGGCGTTCATGAAACGCGCGGTCCGTCGGACCCAGGATTTTCGGATCTATCATTTTCCAGCCTCCTCAGATAGTCTATTGTCCGTTCCACAAATTCTTAGCCTTCCGGGGGTCTCTCGAAAGGTAACCTGATAGGTACATCTCAATAGTCGGAGAACGTCTTGTAAATCTCGCAGTTTTTTAAATGCTGGATTTAAATGGTGGGAAGCGAGGTGTCGACAGGTAGTGGTTCCGGTATCAGCCCCGCAGGGCGAGGCTTTCGCCGGCGAGCGTTACACCTGACGGCTCAATGACCACCTGGCGGGGGCCATTCTCCACCACGCCAGCTACCCAGGCGCGGACGCCGCACTGCTCTGAACACGCCACGGCTTTCTCAGCGTCCCCGGAAGGGACGAAGAGCGCGAAGCCGGCGCCCATGTTCAGGCTGCCGTAGGCTTCTTCCGGCGTCTGTCGGGACTCATCGACGATAAAACGTAACACCAAGGGCACGGGCGGCACTTCGGTGATGCGGTAGGTGAAACTGCCGGGGTGACGCATGAGCTTGCGCCATCCGTGGCCGGTGACATTGGCGATGTAATGCAGATCTATGCCGGCCTCGAAGGCCGATTCGGTCACGGGGGGATAGAGCACGGTCGGGTCCAGCAGCGCCTCGCCGTACCCGCGGCCGTCGGCCATGGTGGTGGCGTAGCCGTCCGGCAGCCGCTCCGCCAGCTTGCGGGCCAAGGTCAGGCCATTGGCGTGGATGCCGCTGCTCTCCAGGAGGATGATCGCGTCCCCGGCCACCAGGTCTTCACCCAGGGTCAAGCGCGATTTCGGGCGGATGATACCCACGCAAGAGGCGGCCAGGTCGATGGCGCCTTCCTCCACCACACCCGTCAGGCATGGGGTCTCGCCACCGCCCCAGGCCACGCCCAAAAAGTCGCAGGCCGCCTTCCAACCAGACACCAGGTCGTTCATGCGCGCATGGTCATCGAACCAGTCCGACGAGCCCGCTGCCCAGTACGCGTGGATGCTCAGGGGCCGAGCCCCCACGGTGACGATATCGTTGACGGCCGTGGCGATGGTGTCCTGCGCGATGTGGTCGTACCTGGTACGGTCCGAGACCTCCGTAGACCCTCCCGACAACTCCCGCACGGCGTCGGCCACCAGGGCCTTGGTTCCCAGGCATTCGGTGATAGAGGCGATAAACGCGTCGCCGATATCCACCACGTAGGCCGACTCCCCGCGGCTTGCCGCCACCTCCCTGGCGCCGGTACCCTCCAGGTTGCTCCCCGTGGTCCGCGCTGCCTTTTGGGCGAGGACCTTCAGGGGATCGATCCGGTCGTAGTCGACTCCTGAATCTTCGTAAGTCAGCCGGTCTTCGATCATTTACTCCTCGGTCATTCCGTCACCGGTCTTCACCGGTCGTTCGATCGTCCATTCGTTGCCGGTCAGCCCCTCACGGGTCGTTCCATCCTCGATCTGTCGACGGTCAGTCCCTTACCGCGCATAATTCCGTCTCAGCTCCCCGTTGTGAATAGTTCACGCAACCTTTGGGCCACGAGGACGAGCTCGCCTTCCTCGATCTGGAGCGTGCGCGCCAGGTTGCCTTCGATGCGGACCCTTGGGTCACCTTCGCTCAACCGGAGGCCGACGTCTTCACGGGACAGAGGAATGACCTCCTCGTCCCAGACTAGTTCCACGTCACAGTAGCCGTGGGTGTTGAGTTCGTAGCGGGCCTCGAGCCCGGCGATATCCTGCAGTTCGTCGGCCAGCCACTGCGCCTTCCGGTTCCATTCCGCGATCTGCTCGCCTTCGTCCAGGGCCATGTACCGTTCGAAGGCGGTCACCAGGCCGACGATCTCCTCCTTGCCGACCTTGAGTCCCCGGCCGATCGCGTTGTTGGGGGCGTTCTGCATGCGGGCCGCCTCGATCAGGTCCTTCCTGCCTGCCAGGATCCCCGTGGAGTTCGGGCCGCGAATTCCTTTGCCGCCGCTGACCACAACCAGGTCCGCCCCGGCTTCCAGGAAGCGCGTAAGGTTGGCTTTGGGGGGCAGATTGGACGCAAAGTCTATCATGACCGGCACGCCCCGCCGATTGCCAATCTCGATGATGTCCATGGGCATAAGGGTCTCGGGATCGTGCTCCAGGCGGTGCCGCACAGGAAAGGGCGGGACGCCCCGCGTCTGCCCTTCGATATAGGCCAGGCCCACCAGCAGGGCAGTATCGTCCGTAATGGCTGCCTCGTATTCGGCCCGCGTACCGGCCTCCACGAGCTTCATGCCCGCGTAGGTGAAGACACTGTCGTAAAAGAACCGGTGGGGTGTCTGGAACAGGCACTCGACTTTAGGCCACGTCGGGTTGGGCAGGGCCTTCATGCGATTCTGGTCCAATTCCGTGAGCGCCGCTGCCGCACCGACGAGCATTGACGCGAAGGCGCCGGACGAGACCAGGGCATCCTCCGCGCCCATGATATCGGCTATACGCCGTCCAGCTGCCACGTGCAATTCCCCCATGTCCACGAAATACCGGTTGGCATCGGCCATGGCCTCTAAGACCTCGGGCGGCATGCGCGAACCTCCTGTGCTTGACAGGTGCTCGTGGGCGCCGATATGGGGCCGAACTCCGAACAGGCGGGTGTAGACGTTATCCTTCAGGTCGGCCGCCAGGGCCTCGGCGTCCGCCGATTCGCCACCTCCACCGCTACCCGGGTATGCACCCCCGCCGGCACCACCGGTTGCGCCGTTCTCGCCGCCGATTCCATTACAGCTGGATACCGCCAGACCCGCGGCGCCCGCCACCGCAGTAACCGTGATAAAAGTCCGCCTATCCAGTTTCTGCGAAGTGCCGTCACCTGTCGCTGCCATCGAAGTTTCTTCGCCTGCCGTAGCTTTGGTTTTCTCGTCTCGAATTCCCTCGTTCATGTCATCCTCCCGCTGCGCCTTTTCGATTCGTTGCCACGACCGACCAGCGCTCCGTCAATTTCCCGTAGTGAAGAGTTCCCGCAGCCTGTTGGCGACAAGGACTTCCTCGCCGTTTTCCAGCTGTCCGGTGCGGATCGTAACGCCGTAATAGATGATGCTCGGATCGCCTTCCTTGAGCGCGTTTCCCACGTCATCCCGCGACAACGGAATGATCTCCTCGTCCCAGACCAACTCCACGTCGCCATATCCGGAGGTGTTCAGCTCGTATCGCGCATCCAGCCCGGGAATGCCCTGAAGCTGTTCGGCCAGCCACTGAGCCTTCCGGTTCCACCCGGCAATCAATTCATCTTCATCGAGGCCGATATACCACTCCAGTGCCGCGATGAGGCCGATGACCTCCTCCTTGCCGACCTTGAAACCTCTTCCGATGCCGTTGTTCGGCGAATTCTGCATACGCGCCGCTTCGATCAGGTCCCGGCGGCCCGCCAGAATGCCTGTCGAATTGGGGCCATGGATACCCTTTCCGCCGCTGACCACCACCAGGTCGGCCCCGGCTTCGATGAAGCGAGTTAGATTCCTGGTGGGGGGCAGTTCGGAAGCCATGTCGATCATGACGGGCACGCCCTTTCGGTTTCCGATTTTAATGATCTCATCGGGCATGAGCGTTTCCGGCGGCCTCTCCTCGCGGTGACGCGCCGGGAAGGGCGGCCTCGGCGTGCTCTGCCGCTCGATTACGGCCAGTCCAACGATCAACGCGGTCCGATCGGTTATGGCCGCCTCGAAGTCCGCCTTCGTATCGGCTTCCACGATCTCCATGCCCGCCTGGCGAAAGGCATTGTCGTAGAAGAAGCGATGGGGCGTCTGAAACAGACACTCGACCTTCGACCAGTTCGGTTTCGGCAGCGCGTCCCTGCGGTCCTTGTCCGTACCGGCCAGCGCCGCCGCCGCGCCGAGGACCAGCGCGGCGAAACCGCCGGATGTGACGAGGGCGTCTTCCGCGCCCATAACCTCGGCAATGCGGCGTCCGGCCGCCACGTGCAGGTCGCTCATATCCACAAAGAAGCGGTTGGCCTCGGTCATCGCTTTCATGACCTCGGGCGGCATGCGGGAACCCCCCATACTCGAAAGGTGCCCATGGGTGCCGATATGGGGCCGCACGCCGAGCAGACGGGTGTAGACGTTGTCCCGCAGTTCCGTGGCCACGGATTCCGGATCCGATGGTCCGGCGCCCGAATCGCCCGACATCCCACCCAAACCGTTGCAACCGGACGCAGCGATACCCGCTGCCCCGGCGATAGCGCCGATCGTCAGGAACGTGCGGCGGTTCAGTTGGGGAGTTCGGTCCCTATTACTGTCCGTGATAACATGCTCTTGGGAAATATGGCCGGCCATGACAGACTCCTGACCCCGATTCGGGTTGTGCAGGATGGTATTGTTCGAGTGGTTACTTCTTCGCTTTCATCAAATTCGTCGTCCGTGATTCCACCTGGGCCACGACTTCCTTCCGCGTCCAACGCTTGCCCCGGTTCATACCACCGCAAGTTTCGGCTTCCAGATCCCATCGGCGCTGCGACTTCAGGATGTCCTGCCAGAAGGGATAGCCGCTGCATTGGGACGGCCGCACGGGATAGATCGTACAGCCCATGTCGTAGAAAACGCATGGACCGTTGTCCGGCGATACCAGGGAGACCTTTCCGGCGATCTCCTCCGTGTAACGCTCCAGGAAGGACTCGAAGGGCAGGTCCAGGTATTCGGCACTGCGCCTGAATTCCTTCTCGCTTCCGTACACGAAGCCGCCGGGGAAGGTACTGCAATGACCGCACCCGTGGCATGAGAATTTCAAGCCGTCGTGCCAGAACTTGCCTTTAGCCATCAGGGATCCACCGTCGCAATCACCTCTACCTCGCAACGTGCACCGAAGGCCAAACCGCTGCCCGCGAAAGCGCTACGCGCTGGCTTGTTGCCGGGAAAGTACGTCACGTAGATTTCGTTGAAGGCGGGCCATTCCGCAATGTCGGCCAGCATGACCGTCGCCTTGACCACCCGGTCCAATGAAGATCCATTGGCCTCCAGGATGGTCTTGATTTTTTCCATGGTCTGCCTCGCCTCAGCCTGGATCCCGCCGGGAACCAATTCCGTCGTTCCGGTTACATTGCCGATCTGACCTGAAAGAAAGAGCAGGTGTCCCACGCGTACGGCGTCTGAGAAAGGCAGGTTCATGTTCGCCGTGGTTTCCGATATCAGGTAGACCGGTTCGTAAGAAAGCTGCGGCGGTGCGACGAGTACTACCGGTGTCTCCGTTGCACCTATCGTTTCGGATACATCATTGACTATCGTAATCGTCAACGAATCTCCATCGGCACGGACCGCCGATTTCGCCATCGTATTCGCCGCTTCAGGTACAGGTGGTGATTCCGCCACAGCCGGTACTTCGGGTACTTCCGCCACAGCAGGCATCTCTGGCGCTTCCGTTGGCGTGTCCTGCGACATTTCCGAACATCCAACCGCAAATACCGCTGTCCCGGCAATCAGTACCAAGTTCTTCAGCATGGCGTCCTCCTATATCATCCAATATACAAAGAAAAAGGGCGTCTGCGATTTCCGGCTGGTGATCCACCGGATCCTGCAAACGCCCTCCTGTTTTCCAGGCGTTTCGGGAAACGCCCATCGGGACCGCCCACTAAAGGACGACCCCGATCAGGTCCTTTTTGTTCCGCGTGCTTAGAAGCTCATCCTTCCGAGCAGGCCGATGCGGTGATCAGGCGTCCGGCCGTTGCCCTCGATGCGCTCGCCGGCGAACTCGAAACTCAGTACGCTGGTCATGTCGCCGATTGAACCGAACCGCGCGCCAAGGCGCATGCGGCGCTGGTCTTCACCGGCCATGTCCATAGTACCGAACGGAGTCACCAGGATGCTGCTCATCATCGGGGTCATGAGGCCGTAACCGATTTCCGCCTTCACACCGGCGCCCGAACGGGACGTACGTGTTACCTCGGTCATCGCATCATCGCGCCACATGTTGCGCGACATATCGGTATCGGCGCCCAAACGCGGGGCGATCGACATCGACATCCCTGTACCGTTACCCATCGGCTTCACGAATGCCACCACCGACACGCCATGCTCCTTTACCTCTTCGCCCGTGTGCATGGCCAGCAGTCGGCCGCGGGCTTCGATTCCGGCTCTTCCACCGGTAATCCGGATTCCACCGGCAATTTCTAGACCGTTGCCGGTCTGGCCGTCACCACCGTCATAACGACCGGCGAGTTGAGCAAATGGTGTTACCAGCATGCCGTTGCCCATGTCGGAGGTCCGTGAACCTTCGAGACCGATGCGCACGCGCTGTACACTGGCTTCCAGGTCGCTCAGGGAAGCGGATTCGCTGTCTGATGTCGATAGCTTGGTGATGCCCGCGTCACCGATCAGGTCTAGATCCAGACCGCCGGTAGTCGAACCTACCAATTGGGCGCGAACACCGACCATACCGAGGGTCATTGACAGATCGCTCATCTGCTCGTTCGCTTCGACTTCTCCAGTACCGAATCCACCAATACCCCAGATCTCGATGCAGCAGCTGGGACCCGTCCAGTGTACGTAAGGATACACACTGTTCAGGGTCGCTTCCAGCGTACCGTCCGTCACAGACACGTCGTAGTCGGACGTACCCATGCTGCGGCCAACGGCCACACCGGCTATCCAGCTGGCGGTCTTCGATACATCCAGACCGACGTAACCGGACGTCAGCGTTCCGTCATAACTGGCCGTCGCCGAAGGCGCGCCTTCGAAGGCGTTCCAGTCGCCGGCACCCCAGATTGTCCAGCTCAGTCCACCTTCCATGCCACCCTGCGGCGCATCGTCGAGGGCGTAGTAAAAGGACGAACCGCGCATTAGTTCTCGGGTCGAAACCGGTTGCCTGCGGCTCCGCTCCGTGGTCTCGTCGGTGATGCCGTACTTGGTCGTGGCATGCGTACCCGTCAGACTGATCAGGGCTTCCATACCGGAGGCCATTCCATCGACACGCCGGTTGGCCAGCGCGATCTGCCTTTCGGCTGCGGTGACCGAGAAGCGTCCGCCGATGGAGTTCGATACGCTCGACATGATGTTCCGGCCCATGGCCGCCAGGATGTCCGTGTAGACCATCCGTTCGGCGGCGATCGCCGTTACCGTCACACCCAGATCGAAGCTGGCAGAACCTGCTTCGTTGGACGCGACGACCGTGATCCTGGCCGAACCCTTACGGTTGCCTGTGATCGTCAACGACGAACCCGATATGTCGGCCGAAACCACGCCGTCATCCGAAGACGAGGCCGAGAAGTTCAGGGCCTTACCCGAAAAGCTGCCAGAAACGTCGGCCTGCCTGGAATCGCCTGCCTCCAGGGTCATATCGGGAAGCGCACTCGTAACCGCGGGAGCCGCGTAGTTGTCGACTATCGTGATCGAGACGCTACTGAGTTCGCTGTCACCCCAGCTCGCCGTCACAACGATTATCTCGTTATCCGGCTCATATACGTCATCATCCACTACTGCGAAGGACAACTGCGTACTTCCTGAAACCTGACCCGCGGGGATGACGATTTCCGCGTTACCGCTCTGGACGTAGTCCGTACCCTGCGAGGCCGTACCGGATTCCGACAGGGAAATAACGGTAGGCACGTGTACCGGACTACCACTCATCATTGCATCGAAGGTCACATTCTGCGAACCTGCTCCTTCACTGATGGACATCGGATTAGCGCTCAGTACAACCATCGGGACGTCGCTGTCGACAATGCCCAGCATTACCGGTTCGGTCATCGATTCGCCACGCTGTCCCACGAGGACCACGTGCTCGGCGGCTTCGTACACGTCGTCATCTATCGGTACTATCGTCAGCGTTAGACTTCCTGAGGCCTGACCTGCCGGAATCGTGACTGTCAAACCACCTGCAGTCAATTCCAGAATGCCACCGTCCGCATCCGGACCGAACAACGTCGCGGTACTCGCATCAATTACGGGCAGCAGACTCACCGCCAGATCCAACGCGCTGAGTACATCAGTCGTAGCCGTAACCTCAACAGGCTGCGTTCCGCCTTCTTCCGTTATCATGGAGGGATTGATGGCTAGCGTGATCACCGGTTCGGCCTCGTTGTCGATTAATGCGATCGAAGTGCCTACCGCCGTGACAGTTTCGGGATTACTTTCGACGCTTCCATCGATTCCGATCGATTCGTCGCCTTCATAAAGCGGATCGTCAACCGGTGTGACGGTCAGCGTCGTGAAACCCGTCAGATCACCTGCGGCGATCATGATGGTACCCTCACCCGAAACGCTGTAGTCTTCACCCTGCGTTGCGGTACCGGACTGCGCCAGCACCACTTCGAGTGTACGGAAACTCACGCTTTCCAACGTGGCCGTAACCTCCACTTCCTGGGCTTCGCCATCCTCTGCGATCATCAAAACATCCGTGGACAGTGTAATAATTGGAATTAAATCGTTGTCCACCAACGTGATCATGGCTGTCATCGGACCGTCGCCGATAACTACGCCATTGAGCATGGCCGTGGCATCCACGTTGATAATCTCGTCACCTTCGTCGATGAGATCATCTATCGGCGTGATCGTCACCGTCTTTGTAGCCATGGTGTCACCGGCGGCAATTATGAAATCACCGGCTGCTGGATCATCCATGACGTCGAAATCATCACCCGGCTGTGCCGTTCCACTCGACGTGCCAAGATCGATGACAATATCCTCGCCACTCGAACCGGCTAACGTGGCGGTGATCGTGACATCAACCGCATCGCCATCCTCGGAGATGGATTCAACATCGACTTCAACCGAGGCCAGCGGCACCGCGTTGTTGTCGATCAGCGTTATCGATGCGCTATGTACTCGGTAGTCATCGGCGGTTCCACCGATTTCGATCATCTCTCCGTCTTCAAACATGAGATCGTCTTCGGGTGTGATGGTCAACGTCGTAGTAGCCGAGGTCTGACCAACGCCGATCGTAATTTCGCTTTCACCTGTTACGGTATAGTCTTCATTTTCGGTCGCTGATCCACTCTTTGACAAGATAACGACTGTTTCGGTCGCAAGCTTGTCGTCAATCGTCGCCGTAACGGTCACATCCGTGGCACCTGCGTGTTCCATGATTTCCGCAGGATCGACCGAAAGCTGTACCATGGCACTCTGAGCGTCTTGCAACTCTATCGACGCAGGAGCGATTTCAAGAGTCCCAGAGGTACCGGTAACTTTTATCAAACGAGCGCCCGTGTAATTTCCATCATCGGTCGGTGCGATTGTTATCGACGTACTGGACTTAGACGCGTTTTTTCCGATCGTTATGGAAATCGTACCAGTTATCGGCATACTTGCGGCCGTAACACCCGTGGGTCGTTCGAAGGCCAATGTGATGGTAATAGCATCATCAGCAGTCTCACCCGCAGGCAGTGAAGCTTCCACGGTAAACGATTGGGCACCACCGTCTTCTTCTATGGATTCCGGATCTACTGAGAGACTTACGTCGAAATCCTCATCCACCAGGGTGATGTTGACCTCGGTGATCGTACCGGTTACACCAGCGGAGGTCGCCGTGATCGGAATCGGCACATCGCCGTCATAGGCATCGTTGTCGTCCGGCGTCACCGTGAACGTCGTCGTGCCCTCGGTCGATCCGGCCGCAATCACGATCGAAGCGGGTTCGCTAGCTTCGTAAGCAGGTTTCTCGGCTACGCTCACCTCCACTTCGGTGTTTGTGCCTGACGCGTGCGACAGCTTAGCCGTCACCGTAACGTCCTGGGCGCCGCCTTCCTCCGCGAGGGAGGTCGGGCTCGCCGCAATCGTCGCCGTAGGCGCTATTTGCTCGTCACGCAATTCGATATCCACAGGACGGATATCCAGATCGCCGGAAGTCGCTGACACTGTGATGTCCCTATCACCCGTGTATATCCCGTCCTTGGTCGGAGTAATCGTGATCACCGTGCTAGCTGTCGAGTCGTCTTTGGCAATCGTGATCTCCATCGTACCGCCGATCGTGACGTCGTCAGGTGCGTCGACTGATAACATCAGCGTTGTCGCATCATCCACCACCGTACCGCTTTCCGGCACTGTGGCCGTCACCGTAACGGACTGCATGCCGCCCTGTTCCGTAACGAATGTCGTATTCGCTGTGAGTTCCAGGTTGAAATCCTCATCCACCATCGTGATCGAGGTGCCTTCGACCGTGAGATCACCCGACATGCCCGTTATCGCTATCTCCACGTCGCCGTCGTAATCGTCGTCGTCGACAGGCGTCAGGATAAACGTTGTAGCCGCTGTTTTACTTCCAGCGGCAACAGTGATATCGGCAGGATCTGTAGTATCATACCGGTCATCGTTCTCCGTTACGCTCACATCAACGACGATACTTGCCGCCGCTGCCACCGACAACGTCGCGGTAACCGTCACCGTCCCAGCGGCATCTTCCATTATGCTCATGGGAGTAGCCGTCAGCGTGACCTTCGGCGCCTCTTCCGCATCCCGCAACTCGATCGTCGCAGGGGATATGTCGAGACCCGTCGCCGTGCCCTCTACCACGATATCGCGGTTACCCGAGTACTGCATGTCGGGAGTCGGCGCCAGCGTGATCGTCGAGGTTCCTTGCGAGGCATCCTTCCCGATCGTGATCGACGTCGTGCCGCTCAGAGTAGCCAGACTTGCCGTAGCGCTCGACAAAGCCACAGTCAGCGTCATGGCCGAATCGGCCGTGTCGCCGTCAGGAAGATTCGCCGTAACCACCACGGACTGGGTCCCGCCAGCCTCTTCGATGAAAGTCGGACTCGCCACCAGATTGATGTCGAAATCCTCATCCACCAGGGTGATGTTGACCGCGGTGATCGTACCGGTTACACCAGCGGAGGTCGCCGTGATCGTTATCGCCACATCGCCGTCATAGGCATCGTTGTCGTCCGGCGTCACCGTGAACGTCGTCGTGCCCTCGGTCGATCCGGCCGCAATCACGATCGAAGCGGGTTCGCTAGCTTCGTAAGCAGGTTTCTCGGCTACGCTCACCTCCACTTCGGTGTTTGTGCCTGACGCGTGCGACAGCTTAGCCGTCACCGTAACGTCCTGGGCGCCGCCTTCCTCCGCGAGGGAGGTCGGGCTCGCCGCAATCGTCGCCGTAGGCGCTATTTGCTCGTCACGCAATTCGATATCCACAGGACGGATATCCAGATCGCCGGAAGTCGCTGACACTGTGATGTCCCTATCACCCGTGTATATCCCGTCCTTGGTCGGAGTAATCGTGATCACCGTGCTAGCTGTCGAGTCGTCTTTGGCAATCGTGAACTCCGTCGTACCGCCGATCGTGACGCCGTCAGGTGCGTCGAATGATAACGACAGCGTTGTCGCATCATCCACCGTACCGCTTTCCGGCACTGTGGCCGTCACCGTAACGGACTGCGTGCCGCCCTGCTCCGTAACGAATGTCGTATTCGCTGTGAGTTCCAGGTTGAAATCCTCATCCACCATCGTGATCGAGGTGCCTTCGACCGTGAGATCACCCGACATGCCCGTTATCGCTATCTCCACGTCGCCGTCGTAATCGTCGTCGTCGACAGGCGTCAGGATAAACGTTGTAGCCGCTGTTTTACTTCCAGCGGCAACAGTGATATCGGCAGGATCTGTAGTATCATACCGGTCATCGTTCTCCGTTACGCTCACATCAACGACGATACTTGCCGCCGCTGCCACCGACAACGTCGCGGTAACCGTCACCGTCCCAGCGGCATCTTCCATTATGCTCATGGGAGTAGCCGTCAGCGTGACCTTCGGCGCCTCTTCCGCATCCCGCAACTCGATCGTCGCAGGGGATATGTCGAGACCCGTCGCCGTGCCCTCTACCACGATATCGCGGTTACCCGAGTACTGCATGTCGGGAGTCGGCGCCAGCGTGATCGTCGAGGTTCCTTGCGAGGCATCCTTCCCGATCGTGATCGACGTCGTGCCGGCCAGGGTAGCCAGACTTGCCGTAGCGCTCGACAAAGCCACAGTCAGCGTCATGGCCGAATCGGCCGTGTCGCCGTCAGGAAGATTCGCCGTAACCACCACGGACTGGGTCCCGCCAGCCTCTTCGATGAAAGTCGGACTCGCCACCAGATTGATGTCGAAATCCTCATCCACCAGGGTGATGTTGACCGCGGTGATCGTACCGGTTACACCAGCGGAGGTCGCCGTGATCGGAATCGGCACATCGCCGTCATAGGCATCGTTGTCGTCCGGCGTCACCGTGAACGTCGTCGTGCCCTCGGTCGATCCGGCCGCAATCACGATCGAAGCGGGTTCGCTAGCTTCGTAAGCAGGTTTCTCGGCTACGCTCACCTCCACTTCGGTGTTTGTGCCTGACGCGTGCGACAGCTTAGCCGTCACCGTAACGTCCTGGGCGCCGCCTTCCTCCGCGAGGGAGGTCGGGCTCGCCGCAATCGTCGCCGTAGGCGCTATTTGCTCGTCACGCAATTCGATATCCACAGGACGGATATCCAGATCGCCGGAAGTCGCTGACACTGTGATGTCCCTATCACCCGTGTATATCCCGTCCTTGGTCGGAGTAATCGTGATCACCGTGCTAGCTGTCGAGTCGTCTTTGGCAATCGTGAACTCCGTCGTACCGCCGATCGTGACGCCGTCAGGTGCGTCGAATGATAACGACAGCGTTGTCGCATCATCCACCGTACCGCTTTCCGGCACTGTGGCCGTCACCGTAACGGACTGCGTGCCGCCCTGCTCCGTAACGAATGTCGTATTCGCTGTGAGTTCCAGGTTGAAATCCTCATCCACCATCGTGATCGAGGTGCCTTCGACCGTGAGATCACCCGACATGCCCGTTATCGCTATCTCCACGTCGCCGTCGTAATCGTCGTCGTCGACAGGCGTCAGGATAAACGTTGTAGCCGCTGTTTTACTTCTAGCGGCAACAGTGATATCGGCAGGATCTGTAGTATCATACCGGTCATCGTTCTCCGTTACGCTCACATCAACGACGATACTTGCCGCCGCTGCCACCGACAACGTCGCGGTAACCGTCACCGTCCCAGCGGCATCTTCCATTATGCTCATGGGAGTAGCCGTCAGCGTGACCTTCGGCGCCTCTTCCGCATCCCGCAACTCGATCGTCGCAGGGGATATGTCGAGACCCGTCGCCGTGCCCTCTACCACGATATTGCGATTACCCGTGTACTGCATGTCGGGAGTCGGCGCCAGTGTGATCGTCGTGCTGGCCTGCGAGGCATCCTTCCCGATCGTGATCGACGTCGTGCCGGCCAGGGTAGCCAGACTTGCCGTAGCGCTCGACAAAGCCACAGTCAGCGTCATGGCCGAATCGGCCGTGTCGCCGTCAGGAAGATTCGCCGTAACCACCACGGACTGGGTCCCGCCAGCCTCTTCGATGAAAGTCGGACTCGCCACCAGATTGATGTCGAAATCCTCATCCACCAGGGTGATGCTGACCGCGGTGATCGTACCGGTTACACCAGCGGAGGTCGCCGTGATCGGAATCGGCACATCGCCGTCATAGACATCGTTGTCGACCGGCGTCACCGTTAACGTCGTCGTGCCCTCGGTCGAACCGGCGGCGATGGAAATCGTACCAGGACTACCCGCGCTGAAACGACTGGCATTCGCAGTTACGCTGACATTTACCTTGGTTTCATTGGCGGAGGCGTGCGACAGCTTCGCCGTCACCGTAACGTCCTGGGCGCCGCCTTCCTCCGCGAGGGAGGTCGGGCTCGCCGCAATCGTCGCCGCAGGCGCAATCTGCTCATCCTGTAACACGATGACCGCAGGAAAGATAACGAGTTCACCGGAACTGCCCGTCACCTTGATATCCCTATTACCCGTGTATATCCCGTCCTTGGTCGGAGTAATCGTGATCACCGTGCTAGCTGTCGAGTCGTCTTTGGCAATCGTGAACTCCGTCGTACCGCCGATCGTGACGTCGTCAGGTGCGTCGAATGATAACGACAGCGTTGTCGCATCATCCACCGTACCGCTTTCCGGCACTGTGGCCGTCACCGTAACGGACTGCGTGCCGCCCTGCTCCGTAACGACCGACGGATTTACCGAAAGATTGATATCGGAATCCTCATCGAGTATTTTGAACTCGGTTCCCGTTACAAATGAATTCGGCGATGTACCTGAAATAGCGATCGTCACATCGCCTTTGTAATCGGAGTCATCTATGGGAATAAGATCAAATGTGGTCGTACCTGTGAGCTGGCCAACTGCTACCCTAATTGTATCGGGGTCGGTCGCCGTATACCGATCGTCGTCTTCAGCAACCGTTACTGCGATTTTCATTACAGAACCCGGCGCCCGAGATAGCGAAGCAGTTACGGTCACTTGCGTCGTGTCGGCATCCTCCATTATAGACGTCACAGTGTTCCCGCCCAATGTTGCTTCCGCTTTCAACGTCACCGACGGGGCCTGCGCCGCAGCTTCCTCGTAGGTCGTCAGACCGGCAGCCAGGGCGAAGGTCAGCATGAACGCCAGGCTGTAAACGCTCGAAGCACGTATAGAATTCTTGAACCTGGAAATATACCGCATAGGTAAATTCTCCTTAAATCTTAATATAAAGGATGAATGATCACACATATCTATACGCTTGCGGAAACACCGGCATGATCAAACCGGGATTCCCGTCGGGAGAATGCAACATTAGAACGTAGTCCTGTTTCAAGCCGCAACGAACTGACACACATAGTTTGATTCTCCTTGATAGGCGTACGCGCAGTTGAATGAAAACCGCTTCCTACCCAAATGATCTAAGGCCATAGCCTGAACCTGTAAACATGTAAAACCGCTACCCGTTATCCTGCGAAAATGCCAAGAGGTGCAAGGGTATCGCTTTCTTGACCATTCGTCCAGTGTGCTTTCCGTGGTCGAAACTGCTTCGGAAAACATGAGTTAGTATATATGGTCCGTGCTACAAAAACAAGTAAATTATGCCGCGAATGCGTCAAAGTCAACAACTTTATCTTTGATATGAGGAATTTAACAAGTGTTAGTATAGCGGGGTGCTCCCCGCGATGACAAGTAGATAAATCCGTAAATACGCCCAAGTCAACAAGTTTTTGGGATTCTTCGGCTTTATGATCGCTTTTCAATGCATGGTCCGGAACCTGCACTCGTTGGCTATAGAGCCACTCTCCAATTTCCCTGAGAAGCTGAACAGTCTTCCACGAACACGATGCCGCAGCTTGTCTTGAGTAAGGGGCAACTTCCCAGTCCACTTTCCCCTCCCTGCTCCCTTTTCATCTACCGTTCCAGCAGGAACGCCCCGGCCATGGCGCCTGCGGCGCAGATGCTGACCAGGCCGTAGCGGACGTCTCGCCGCGCCATCTCGTTCGACAGGGTCGTCAGGATACGGGTGCCCGTCGCCGCCCAGGGGTGGCCCACGGCGATGGAACTGCCGTTGACGTTCACCCGGTCCCAGGGGATCTGCCCAGTGGGCGCACCTTTCCAGCCCTGCTCCCACGCGGCCGCGCTGGCCAGGGCCTGGGCTGCGAAGGCCTCGTGGATCTCGACAAGGTCCATGTCCTCCATCGTCAGGTTGTGTTCAGCCATGAGTCGCGGTACGGAAATAGCCGGGGCCATGAGCAGGCCGTCGGCAGGATCGAGGGCGGCGTAAGCCATGCTCCCGATATAGGCCAGGGGTTCCAGTCCGCAAATAGCCGCCTTCTCCTCGCTCATCAGCACCACTGCCGCGGCGCCGTCGGTCACCGGTGAAGAGTTGCCCGCGGTAAGGGTGCCGTTATCGGGATCGAAGACCGGCTGCAGCGAGGACAGCGCCTCCAGCGACGTGTCAGCCCGAGGACCAGAGTCCACGGTCTCCCCGGCGAGAGGATGGATCTCCTCGGCCAGCTTCTTCCGGGCGGCCACGGCGTTCCGGTGGCTGGCCAGGGCCACCTCGTCCTGGCGTTCTCGGGAAATGCCCCACTCTTTGATCGTCAGTTCCATGTGTTCGCCCATGGTCAATCCGGTGGACGGCTCACGGAAGAGGTCCGGCGACGCCCGGGTCAGGGAATCCACTCCGCCGGCCAGCCCGGCCTCGATGCGGCCGCCGGCGATGGCGTCCGCGATCACCGTGACGGCCCGCAGCCCTGTGATGCAGTAGGAGGCCACGGTGTAAGCCTCTGCGCAGATCGGTAGCCTGGCCTCGAAGACGAGCTCCCGGGCCAGGTTGGGTTTGAGTGGATCGGGCGTCATCGTGCCGAAGACCACGGACTCGATCAGCCCCGGGTCGATCCCTCTCCGGTCCAGCGTGCCCCGGACGGCATGCACGGCCATGGCCAGGGAATCCAGTTCCGCAAAGGCCCGGTTTGACTTGATGAAGGGCGTGCGTCCTCCGGCGACGATGGCGACCCGTTTCCGGTTCATTTCGATGATCTTATCTGGCTCGACTGGTTTTGAGTGTTGTCCGTTCTAGGAAACATTTGCTGACGTCGTTTCTAACGCGCGTTTTTCGTACACGGTGAAGTTTGCCGATTTCGTTGTTTCTTCCGGTACTTAAACGACCTAATGCAATGTGCGATGTGATGTACAATATAGATGTATTTATCCTAAATAAAAGATAAGTCAAGGTCTGTTTAGTCATTAAATATCGTAAATTACATTGAGGGTTATTGAATGATCGGAGGAATACACACACGAATGCGTGGAAAGCCCGTGGAAAAAGATGTTGCTACGACGAATTGATTATAACGGTACCTCACTATATACGACTTCGGATGCATAACAAAGGATGGAAGGGAAGCAGGGAAGGACGGGAGGTATGCAGGAAATCGTATTCGAGATAATCGGCGCGATTCCGACTGATCCTATACACGGCTATTGAATTGCTATGGCGTCCATACACTACTGACGAATACCGAGTGACCGGATTTCGAACATCGATAGCCGCGTCTGCCGCATCGAGGATGTGCTGGAAGGCATCTTCAGGGAAAGACTATGTGAATCTGCTTGATGATTAGAGGAGCGCCATGTTACAGAGATTCACCGTCCTTATTCAGGCTGTAGCCGCGGTCGGCATTTTAGTTATCGCGGTGATCAGCTGGATCGGACAATCCACGAAGGAATTACGCCTCGAAATGCAGGATGGATTTCAGGCGATCAGGTCCGACATTCACGAAATGAACGGCAGGCTGGGACGCGTAGTGGGGCAACTTAGGACGTTGATGCATGGAATTGACTGAGAAGCGGACAGTGGATCTGTTTTTGTTCATTGGCTGGCTGCCGACAGCGGTCATCATGGCATTGCTTCTGTGGGAGGTAGCGTGTCGACCCTTTATAACCGGGTGTTGAATCCCGACGATCGGGTGTCGAATCTTGAAGTTCGAATTTATCGTATCGAAGGACGGCTGGAGGGCTTGTTTCGAGAATGGCTGGGAGACCCACCCTGCATGAGAAGGACTCACCTTTTACCCTTCATTTGATCCCGCAAAATGCGGCGGACCAGCTTGCCCGATTCGGTATGGGGCAGCTCGTCGACGATGGCGACACGGAAGATTCTGAACAATGGGTTCAGCCCGGAAGAAACCAGAGACTGGAGTTCGGGCTTAAGTGATTTGGGGTCGAGTTTGCGACAGTCTGCTTTGAGCACGGCGAAGATGACCAGCCTTTCGGCGCCTTCCCCTTCGGGTTGTACGGCCACAGCCGCGCTTTCGTAGACGGCGTAATGGCCGTCCACGACCCGTTCCAGTTCCAGTGGACTGACCTTGATGCCGCCCAGGTTCATCTCGTCGTCGGCCCTTCCCTGGGCAAGGTAGTAGCCGCGGTGAAGCCGCCGTGTGTTATCGCCGTGTCGTCGAAGCGTCCCGCCCCCAGGCTTTGCCGGACATCCCTCGTAGTAAACCTCGTCGTGGTCGCCGTTGAGCAGGCGTTGCGACATTCCCAGGGCTGGCGGTATCAGGAAGAGTTCGCCGGAATCCCCCGCTTCGACCTCCCCGCCCGTTTCGTCCAGGATGACGATATCCACGCCCAGGTTCGCCGTGGTGAAAGCCGCCGGTGAGCAGGGCTGCAGGACCGTGCAGGCCAGGTGGCCGCCGCCGACCTCCGTACCGCCGAGGTATTCGATAACCGGCGCGCGGTAGCCGGCGCGGCTCATGAGCCAAAGGTAGTCGTTTCGGCTGGCGGGTTCGCCCGTGGAACTGAAGAAACGGATGTCCGGCCAGTCGACGCCGTCGGTCGCGCCGTTGCGCCTCCAGATCCGCACCAGGGAGGGGATTACGCCCAGCATGGTGACGCCGGCGCGCTGAATGAACCGGGTGTAGTCGGCCGTGCCGGGCGCATCGGGATAGAGGGCCATGCATGCGCCGTTTACCAGGGTGGCGTAGATGAGCCATGGTCCCATCATCCAGCCGATATTGGTAGGCCAGGCTGTTACGTCGTCCCCGTGAACGTCCTGGTGGTAGAATCCGTCCATGGCGCTCTTGAGGGGCGTCAGGTGGGTCCAGGGAATGGCCTTCGGCTCGCCGGTGGTTCCCGAGGAAAACAGGACGTTGGTCGTCCGGTAGGGGTCTCCGGTGACGGATTCGAAGGTGTCGTCATTGGACAAGAGGTCGGTCCAGGAGATGTCTCCGTCGCGAATGCGGGGTTCGTTTTCACCCCAACCGGATGCATGGTCACTGTAAGGAGCCGGCGGGGCGCCCTCGTGGATCACCGGCCCGCTTGCGGGTACGACGATGACTGTTGACGCGCCGGCCTCGACCACCGTGTCGAACAGCGGGATGGTCTTGCCGCCGCGGACTATGTGGTCCATGGTGACGACGCAGTCTGCGCCGGCTATGGCCATACGGTTGCGCACCTCGGCCGCCGGGAAGCTGTCGGCGATGGACACCACCCTTGATCCCGCCCGGATGATGGCCAGGTAGGCGGCCACGCACTCCAGGGACAAAGGCATGTAGAGGGCGATGGCCCGGTCGGGCGCCAGGTCCAGGTCGACGAGACCGTTGGCGAGACGGTTGACGAAGTGTTCCAGTTCGCCGTAGGTAATCGTGGAGAGTGAGCGGCCATCCAGGGCGGGTGTGATGGCGGCGGGACGATCGGGATCGGTGGTGAAACAGCTGTCGACGATGTTCATCTCGGCGCCAGGCAGCCAGCGGGGGTCGCGGACGTCTCCGGACAGTTCGAGGATGTTGTCCGGCGGTCGTGTGTATACCACGCCGAGTCGCTCGAGGGTATGGGCCCAGAAGGCAGAGCGGTCTCGGACGGACCAGGCGTGGAAGTCTTCGTAACGGGCGATTCCCACGGCATCCATGCTGACCCGGAGGTTCGACCGGCGGTCGGTTTCCTCGTTGGGTGACCAGATCACGGGCGGGCCGCACTCCGGCCGACGGCCGTCGAAGATACTGTGGTACGCCTCGAGTTGGGCCTCGAAAGGCAGGGACTCGCGGCGGACGCGATCGACAAACGCGCGCCAGGCGAGATCCTGCTGCGCGGGATCGGATCCTTCGCTTCCTTGGCTGGATGTCATGGATCCGCCTCCCGCACTCAATCCACTAGGATCATCTTCAGGCATACAGCCATGGGGATATCGGCCACGACGCCCGAGAGATGAAGCAAGCCCGTGTCCGGATCGAGGCGGTGGTAAGTGACGGTGTCCGAGCTCTGGTTGCCGACGAGGACGAACCTGTTCGTCGGGTCGATGCCGAAGTTCCGCGGGTTCTCGCCGCCCGACGGCACGATGCCGAGGAGGGACAACCGTCCCGTTTCCCCGTTCACGGCATACATGGCGAGGCTGTCCTGGCCCCGGTTGGACCCGTAGAGGTGTTTTCCGTTACCGGTTATGTGGATGTCCGCCGTGTGGCTGACCTCGTCGTAGTCGTCGGGCAGCGTCGGCACGGTCTCAATCTCGCTGAGCGTGCCGGCCCCGGCGTTGTAGGAGAAGGCGGTGATCGTGTTGCCCATCTCGTTGATGACGTAGGCGAACTTCCGGTTGGGATGGAACTCGATGTGCCGGGGGCCGGACCCGGGCGGTACGGAAGCCGCGCCATGGGGGGTCAGGACGGCCGTATCCGGGTCGAGGGCGTAGATCATCACCTTGTCGGTTCCGAGGTCCGGCGAGAAGACGAAGTTGTAGTCCAGGTCGTGGCGAATCATGTGGGCGTGCGGCTCCTGCTGCCTGCTCTGGTCGACGCTCGAGCCGGTATGCTGGATCACCGACGCCGCCTCACCCAGGGAGCCGTCGTCGTTCACGGGAAAGGATGAAACGGATCCGCCACCGTAGTTGGCTACGAGCACGGCCTTGCCGCCGCGGTGCACGTCGATGGAGCAGGGCCCGGACCCGTGGGTCGACTGGTTGTTCAGAGGCGTTAGCGTCCCGGACGCGTCCACGGCGTAGGCGAAGACGCCGCCGTGGGGATCGCCCGTCTCGCCGACGGCATACAGGAAGCGGGCGTCGGGCGTCAGGACCAGGAAGGACGGGTTGGTGATTCCGCCCACGTGGCTGACGTACTCCATGACGCCGGTGTCGGTGTCCACGTCGTAGACGTAGATGCCCTTGCTGGTGGTCTGGGTGTAGGTGCCGACGAATACGCGTACGGTGCTGTACATTTAGTGATTCTCCTTGTCAGGTTGGGATGAATCCGTTACTGATTTGGTGTCCATTTACAAACGATTACAGTTTTCTTACCTGTCGAGATTTCCGCCGAGATTATTGAAGTTTCTCCGACTAATGGAATTACGACTGAGCGTACGACAGATATACGAAATTCCTCATTAAAACAGGTTCACCTGCGTGGGGCCATGCATACCCCCAATTGGGAACAGTACCTGAACATGAACAATGACCGAAACCTGCGAGACACCGAGGAACTGATGGAGGAAGAGTACTTCAAGGACCAGTGCGTCAAGGGCCGTCTGGCTGGTCTGGAAACATTGGACGACAGCATGCGGGAACTCATAGAATACAATGCGGAACGGCTGAAGAACATGGAAAGAGATGCACGACGGTGGAGATACGTCCTGCTTTCATGTGTTCTTGCGGTGATTGGTCTCCAGGTCACCATTACGCTCAAACTGTTTTTGGATTGATCGAAGGGAGACGGCCATGGCAACGAAGAAAGGCCGGGTTCTAACCCCCGATATCGTTGAACATATAAAAAACACGCTGTTGGAAACATTGAATGACGAAGAGATCCTGACCCTGGGCATCGAGATCGATGTTAAGCTTGCCAGCGGTTACCGGGACAAGATCTGGCGTGGCTGGAAGCATCCAAGACTATCCAACAGACCACCTCACCAGCTCGACTGACCTCCTTTGATTCTGTCGCTGTCGCGTCGCTAACCTGTCGGCCTACGCTGCCAGTTCCACCACTCCTCCTGCGGCGCGTATCCCAGGATGCGCTCTGCCTTTTCGAGGCTGTATTTGCCCGGGCCGTAGTGGCTGTGCAGGTTGAAGGTCTGGTAGTAGCCGGGCACCGAGGGGAGTTCGAGCCCCTGGCGGCAGGCCACGGCGAGGTCGTCGTAGATGATGAGAAAGTCCCGGGTAGATGTTTTTACAGCGTTCTCCGTCGGCCGGGGAGCCAGGCCCTGGAACAGGAAGCAGACTGTTTGGATCTCGTATTGCCTGGCGAAACTTCTGACGATCTCGTTGGACAGGTGCTTGGTGATGAAATAGTAGTCGGAGGACGGCGCGTCGGGTGCGTCGACGGGGATGTCCGTGTCGTGAGCGTACAGCAATAGCGTTTGGGCCGGCCCCGTGTGGATCACCTTCTTGATGCCGGCGTCGGCCGCCGCCTTCATGATGTTCCAGGCCCCGATGGTATTGACCTGGAAGCTGAGCGTGTCGTCGTGGCGCAGGACCGTGAAGTTCATGACGGCGTCCACGCCTTCCATGGCCTCTCGGACCTGGTGGTAATCACGGACGTCCACGTTGCGAACCGGCCTGCCGTCGGGATGTTCCTTGATGTCGGCCAGCCTCAAGTCGTAGTCCTTCTTCAGCGCGGGGATGATATGCGGCGCGATGAGTCCGGATGCGCCGAGCAGCAGCACTTTCTTCATTCGTTGCTCCTCAATCCTGTTCCCATGACCTCCTCAGTCCTGCCAGTTCGCGGCGAAGTTGTGGACCGGGGCGTAGCCCAGCCTGCGGGCCTGGTTGATGAGATACTTGGGATTCTCCAGGTCGGCGCAGATGTGGTACATGGCGTAGCGGCTCGTCCACCATACCTGGTCCGAGGCGTCGCGCTCCATGGCCAGACGGAAGGCCTGGGCGGCGTCCCTGTAGTCAAGCCACAGCAGGTCGGGCGTTTGGCCGGCCACCTCCTCCTCGCATACCAGTTTGCCCAGACGCAGCCCCGTGACGGTGATCATGTAATCCCGGGCGAATTCCCGCGCGGTGTGCTCGCCGAGGTAGCGGGACATGGCGGGCATGTCGGGTTCTGGCAGCGGCTTCCACAGCTCGCTGATGTACACGTCGTCGGGGTAGGATCGGAATAGGTCGAGGGTGCCGCCGTAAACGAAGCGCTTGACGCCTGCCTCAGCGCCAGCCTTGAAGAGCTGGTGGGTGCCCCGGGTAGCCAGCTCCAGGAGGTGCTGCTCGCGGCCCACCTCGGATTCGGGAAGCGCCTGGGGCGGTTCGCCCGTGTGGACGATGGCGTCCATGCCGCGCGCCGCCCGCCAGACGGCATCCTGGTCCAGCAGGCTGTCCTCGAAGGTATCGCCCTCCTCGGGCGCTTCGACGGGCGAGTCATCCATGAGGCGAAGCTGGTGGTCTTTCAATGCATCGGCGACGGCCTGTCCCAGCCGGCTCGCGGCGCCGGTAATCAGGACATTCATGGGTGCTCCTTTTCGTGGTTTCGGAGGTTTTCTGTTTCGTACTTGCTGGATTTTCGGTCTGTTCTCTACGAGATTCTGTCGATTTACTACGAGACTTCCGGCTCCCTTCCGACAAATGTCAGCAAGGTCACCACGGCGGCCTTCCCGCGTGCCTCCCGGTGGTGCTGTCCTGCACGATTAACCACTTCAGGCCTTCGTCTCTTCGAAGGTCCACAGATTCAGGGCCGTGCCGCCCAGCACGCGGGCCATGTCTTCGGAAGCGATAAACGGCATTTCGTCACGGACCACGGAAAGGGTCTGTCCGTAGGCGGCTTTCGGGAGGCAGACAGGCCAGTCGGTGCCCCACATGATGCGGCGCCCTCCGAAGGCCTGGTAGACCCGCTCGACCATATCATGGGTGTCCAACCAGGGGTAGCCCTGATTCGAAATGGACCACGTATGGCTGATCTTCACGTAGACGTTTGGGTACCGCGCCAGGTCGAGAACGGTCCGGATTTCCTCCGGCCGGTCGGGCCGCGCGTCGGCTATGTGATCCACGACCACGTCGAGATCCGGGAAGCGGTCCAGGAGTCTTGCCAGGTCCGGCAGGCGGCCGGGCCTCGTGAGCATGAGAAGCGGTAACTTCAGCTCCTCGGCACGACGGAAGATCGGCGGCATGAGGGAACCCGTGAACCAATCTCCTTTCGGTCCCGCGGAGGGGCTGAGCCGCACGCCCTGGAACCCGTGGTTTTCGACCCAGTGGCTCAGGTGGTCCGGCGCATCCGGATCTTCAGGGTTAACGCGGCAGACCCCCGCGAACCGGTCCGGGTATTTGCGCAGGACGTGAGACACATAGGCGTTGTCCCAAAGGTAGCCAATGTATTGCACCAGGACCGTCTTGTCCACGCCGTGCCGGTCCATCAGGTCGAGCAGCATCTCGGCGGTCCGGTCCTCTAAGGCGGGGTTCTCTTCCTCGGCCGGCCATGGGAAAGCAGGATCGTTGATCCAGATGTGGGTGTGGGGATCGATGATGCGCATGTAAGCACTCTGCCGTGTACTTCAAGGGAAAGTAAGACAGTTAGATCAAACTGCCAATTCGGAACTCTAATATGTGGAAGCGGAAGAAGATTTAATCAAGGAGAAAGTGAGGATTATTGGCATGGATAGATAAAACCTGATCCTGGGGCTTCAGGCCGTATCGGCTTTCGGTATACTCGTGATTGGCCTGTTGACCTATTTCGGTCAGTCCACCGATGATCTTCGCGAGGAAATGAGGGAAGAGTCCGATTCCATCATGGCAGAAATGAAGGAAGGGCTCGCCGCCGTCAGAACCGAATTGAAGAAGGAATTCGCTTCCATCCGAAACGAAATGAGGGAGGGATTTGAATCCGTCAGGGCGGAGTTGAGGAACCTGAACACTCGACTATCCCGCGTCGAAGGATATCTCGGGCTGGAGAAGGATTTCAGTAATCCCAAGCCCTGATGGCAGTGAAGAAGTAAATCTCAGCTTGTTCGCACGAACTTCTGCAGCCGGGCGTCGGCCTGCACTTCCCCTACGTAGAGATCGCCGTGTGAGTCCATCCAGATGCCGTGGGGACAGCCGGCGAACTCACCGGCCCGGTCGCTTCTCCTGCCCCCACCCCAGCTACTGACCAGGTCACCGTCCAGGGTGTAGATACCCACCTGTTGCTCCAGTTCGGCCACGTACGCGATATCCTCCACCGGATCGAAGTAGACGGTGTCGGGTTTGCCGGGAACGTGACGCTCCTCGATAAACTTGCCTTCCAGGTCGAATAGCTGGATGCGCTGGTTTTCGCGGTCGCACACCCACAGCCGGCCGTGCCGGTCGATGCGGACGCAATGACTCAGCGCGAACTGGGAAGGACCGTCCCCCCAGTTGCCCCAGGAGTGGATGTGGTTCCCTTCGGCGTGGTATCGGTGTACGCGGGCGTTGTCGTACCCGTCGGACACGTAAATGTCGCCGTTGGGCGCGACGACCGCTTCCGTAGGCTTGCGGAAAGGATCCCCGTCGTTGCCGCTCGGAACGCCGGGCGTGCCGATTACCAGGACCTGGTTGCCGTCCCGGTCGAACTTGCGGACGCAGTGATCCAGCCAGTCGACCAGAAAGATATTGTCTTCGTCGTCGATAAAGATGCCGTGGGCGTCCTTCAGGATGCCGTCGCCGATGGTCTTGACGAACCGGCCGTCCCGGTCAAACACGATCAAGGGATGTTCGCTTCGAGAGTAGACGTACACCTGGTCCTTCGAATCGCAGGCGACTCCGGTTATCCAGCCGAAGGACCAGCCTTCGGGAAGCTTCCACCAGTTCTCGTGGACTTCGTACGTATATCCATTGCCGCCGAAACTCATAGATATTCCTCTCACTGTTGGGTGTGCTAAACTGTGTCACGTTGCATCTGAGCTTATGCTTCAATACCTGACACGCTACAATGCCTATCGCGGAACCTCTGCCTATGAAGCGCAACTCTCGCCGTCCGTTTTCTGCATGGCCGCTTCGATGGCGGAAAACAAGTGTACGATCCAGCCGTAGCCGAAGATCCACATCGCAATGGCGAGGACGAAGTGCACGATCGCGTGATTCCTGCGGCCCTGGTACAACTGACCCAGACCGGGTAGGATCAGACTGCCGAGTAAGGCGCCGAACCTGGCGCCTGAAATCAGGCCTCAAAGCATGATGTGTCTCCAATCGGACGCGTAGTCCGTTCTCTGATCATTGCTCTACTTCTATCATTCTGGCCATCCTGGGAGCTATCCTGGTCCCTGCGTAAATCCGGTCAATGCTCCTGCGAAACTCGGTGAGCCTGCCTGGGATTCCGGCTCTGCTCCTCCAGGGCGGCGACCCAGCTGTCCGCCCAGGCCTGGTGATCGGTCAGGACCCGTTCCGGATGGGCGCGGCTGCGCACGCAGAAATCGGGAAAGAAGGGCCTTCCCGTCGGCTCGCCGAAAGCCACGTACCGCAGGTCCAGGCTCCAGCGCACGTCCCACTCCGTCAGGTTCGGCGTGGAACGGTGAGGTGTATACTGGCTCAGGAAGACCACCCCGTCCTTGCGTACTTCCGCCGGTTTCGCGTCGGTCTCGGGCATGAGGTCCGTCCTGATTCGAGTACCGCCGTCCGACACGTGGGAAAGATGGCCCGTCTTGATCACGTCCGGGATCACTTCCAGGCACCCGCGTTCCACCGTGGCATCCACCAGCGGAAGCCAGCAGGTCAGCGCCAGGGTCCGGTCCGATTCCGCCCAGCTCACGCCCGAATCCTGGTGCCAGGGTACGTTGTACGACGGACTGGCGTCCAGGCGGGACGGCGGCTTGCCCCGCAGGTGCTGGATGGGCGAGCACGTGATTTCGGGGCCGAGGAAAGACTCCACGGCGTCGAGCAGGTTGTCGTTCCGGAGAAAATCGAAGACCGGCTTCGCCCTGAGGTCGTAGATGTCCATTCCGCGGCCGATGTCCGTACTCTGGGCGAACAGCCGGGCGTAACGCGTCAGGAAGGGCTCGTCCTCATAAAGATCGGTGATCTTGCCCTCCGCCTGCAGGTCCCGTGCTTTCCGGTCAATGAAATCGGACATGGCGTCGATCACGGGATCGAGGTCGGCATCGGTCAGCACGTCCTCGACGACGAGTAGACCTCGATCGTGAAACTCATCCAGTTGCGCGTCGGTCAGGGCCATGGGCGGTCTCCTATGCGTTCTTGGATTTCTGATGGGATGATCAGAAAACATAATCGACTCAGAGTACGATGGCAACATCGGAAAATCTGAAAATTAAAGTCATGCAGACAATGGCCACAACGGCGTTGTGTTTTCCCGGTTTGGTCAGGATTATTCCACAGTGAGCGTCGCGGTAGCGGACTTGTCGCCGTATGTGACGGTGATCTGCGTGGTGCCGATTCCAATGGCGGTAACCCACGCCGTGCCGTCCAGTCTGGGCTCGACTTCGGCTACGGAAGGATCGCTTACCGTCCACACCACGGCCGCGTTTGGTATAACGCTGAAAGTCTGATCTTTGACGATGGAGTGGTAATTGGTAGCAGAGCCCACAGAAAGCGTAAAGAAGATCGGAAATATTTCGATCGAGCCGATGACCTGGATCACCGTGACGTCCACCGATGCGGAAACGTCTTTATATCTCGCCGTGATCTGTGCGACCCCCAATTTCCTTGCAACTACGTCTCCCTGCGGAGACACGGCGGCCACGGCCGTGTCGCTGCTCGACCAGGACACCACGGCGTCGGATATGACCTCATCGTCCACGTCGAATACCTCGGCGGACAGTTTCTGGGTCAGGTCAATGGAGGTGAGGTTCAGCACAGAAGGGGTAATTTCAATCCGGGCTGGATCCTGTTCGGGTGGAATCGGTACGGTGGGGAGGGTCGTGCGTTCGCAGGCGGCAAGAAGAAAGACCGACACGCAAAGTGCGGCCGGCATGAGGGAACGCGACAAGTTTGTCATGATCGTGGCTCCGGATGTAAAATCTCGAGAATTCAGGGGAGGGTTCAAATGTTTGCATACCGTTAAAGATACGGTGACAGGACGTAAGGTCAAAACCGATTCCCTGATTAGTCCTGGTGAAATACCTCTTCCATCTCCGCCCACCACTCGCCTTCCTGACGGGTCGGCAGCGGATCTTGCATGGGCATCATCACGTCCCACCACTGCTGCGTGACGGGGTCGGCGGCCATTTTCGCCATGTCCGCCTCGAAGTCGTCGCCCACGTATTCGAAATAGGAGAAGAGATAATCGTCCTTGAGGTAGATGGAGTAGTTCGTGATGTTGCATTCCGTGATCATCTTCGCCACGCCGGACCAGATCTCGGCATGGTACTCCTTGTATTCCTCGAGTCGTTCCGGCCGGATCTTGAGGACCATGCCGTAGCGTTGGGATGCTGCCATTGGTGTCTCCTTGCGTCTGGAACTACTTGTAGTTGATCGATGTTCCTGATTCCGGGTACCATTTCGAAATGCAGCGGTCTTTTGAGTGGGTCGCGCTTCATTCCGGCGTCGGCGCCTCGTCGGGGATCAGTCCTTCCTCGCGCAGTTCAATCCAGAAATCCGCGGGAATCTCGAATTCGAACATCCTTACATTTTCGTTCAATTCTTCCGGAGAACGGGCGCCCGGTATGACGGCGGCCACCGCCGGATGGGCCAGGGGGAATTGCAGCGCCGCGGCCTTCAGGGGTGTGCCGTGGCGGCCGCAAACTTCTTCGATGCGCCGAACCCGTTCCACGATCTGCGGCGGAGCCTTTCGGTAGTCGAATTTCGCCCCATCCACGGAGCCCTGGGCCAGGATGCCGCTGTTGTACGGCCCGCCGATGATGAGACTGATCTTCCGTTCCTCGCAGAGAGGAAGCAGCCGCTTGAGGGCCGTGTGATCCACCAGGGTATAGCGGCCGGCGCAGAGGAAGCAGTCGAAATCTCCCTCCCGGGCGAAACGGGCCAGCATCTTCGCCTGGTTCATGCCGGCGCCGACGGCCCGGATGACACCTTCGTCCCGTAGCCTTGCCAGGACCCGGAAACTGCCCTTCAGCGCCTCGCCGTAGTGGTTGTCGGGATCGTGAATGTGGAGGATGTCCACCCGGTCCAGCCCGAGACGTTCGAGGCTCTCCTCCAGGGATCGCATCGTACCGTCGTAGCTGTAGTCGAATACCGGGCCGACGGGCGGGAGATCGTCGGACCACACGTCCTGGTCCCGGGTCGGATCGGGCACGAGAAGGCGGCCCACCTTGGTGGCGAGCACGAAGGTGTCGCGGTCGCGCTGCGAAAGCACCGCGCCCAGCCGGGTCTCGCTCACGCCGCTGCCGTACAGCGGCGCCGTGTCGAAGAATCCCGGTCCGTGGTCGAGATAGGTGTTTACGACTTCATGGGCCTGTTCATCGGAAACACCCTGGTACAGACCGGCCAGGGGTGCACCACCGAGTCCCATGCGGCTGACCTTCAACCCCGTACGGCCGATTTCCGCCCGGTCATTCTTTTTCATATTCCTCGCCCTGCATCTGCTCCCCGCGAAGGAGGAAGGCGCGGATGTCGTACCGGCCGGGGCGTTCCACGGGGAGGTCCCCGCTATCGATCATCTCCTCGATGGGCGAACTGTGGGTACGGACCGGCATCTGGACGACCTCGTGGAGGCGGGCGGACTCGTAGATGCCCATGATGATCTCCACGGCGGCCCGGCCGTTGGACGCCTCTCCGCGGTGTCCCGATTTACCTTCGATCCAGTCTGCCAGTTCCACGGCCTGCCCGACGCTCGGGTCCTCTCCCGTCGACGGCCGCTCTTCCCAGCCGCCGGTTTTCGAATTGATGAGCAGGACGCGCTGCTCGTTGATGTCCATCATGCCGTCCGAGCCGTAGACATACCCGCCCTGGCGTCGCTCGGGATGCAGTTCCTGCAGCAGCATGCCAACGGCCCCGTTGTCGAAACCTACGATACCCGCACTGCGGTCCTCGATCCGGATATCCCGCTCGTACCGGTCGGTCTTGCGCTCGATATTTCCGATCACCCAATCGGGTGCCGGGTCGCCCAGGACATAGCGCATGAAATCGAACATGTGGGAACAGTCGTTGAGCAGGCCCTGGCTTCCGCTGCAGGTCACGTGGCGCACCTTGCCGACCGCCCCTTCCGCGATCAGGTTGCGGGCGTCGGTCCACACCGGGTTGAACCGCCGCTGGTGGGCGATGGCGAGCTTGACGTCGTTCCGCCTGACGGCGATCATCATCTCGTCGCAATCCCCCATGTTGACGGCCATGGGCTTCTCGCACAGGATGGCCTTGGGCCGGCGGGCGCAGGCCGCGATGGTCATCGGGGCGTGAAGCTTGTGCCACGTGCAGATGCTTACGACGTCCAGGCTCTCTTTGTCCATCATATCCCGGGCGTCGGCATAGCGGCCTTCGATACCGTACCGGTCGCCGAAATCCTGCCGGGCCTCGGCCACGGGATCCGCGAGCGCGACGACCTTGAACCGCTCTTCCCCCAGGTATCCCTTCATGTGCAGGTGCGAGATGCTGCCACACCCGATAATGCCGACGCGATAGACCGTGGACATCGAGTACTCCTCCCTGAAATCGGATTCAGATTCGTGTCTGGTTTCTTGTGTCTTGTATCTGGTGTTGAAATCGAATAACGGAATATAGACGGCAGCCAGGGGCGTGTCAATGATCCCAACGGGCACAGTGCATGCCGTCTCCGAGCCCGTACGCGGCGCCGGTACCGGAGTCTTACGCGTCGTCTCCAAACCCGGACGCGGCACGGGGAACAAAGTCCGGCGCTGTGCGTGAGACGACCTTGACACGACCCCTCTGCGGGGCTTAGTATGCGATACCATGGAACTGCTCATCGTCCTCAATATACTTCTGCTTCTTTTTCTCATTGGGACGTACCTGTCGCTTTCGGGTCGTGTAAAGCACCTCGAGGAAGTCATCAGGCGGCAGTTCCAAGAAACGAAGGACCCGGCGGACGGGATACCCGACAGGGAAGAGCCGGCATCGGGAGGCGGGGATCAGGCCGGTGAGGAGCAGTCGCTTGAAGCGGAAGCAGGCGAGGAGCAAACGGAAACCGCCCCGCTGCAGCCCGCGCCTGTTCCTGTCCTGACCGAACGCGTTCCCCGGCCAACCGGGATTGCCCGCGTGTTGCGCCCCCGAAGCCGCGAAGAGTGGGAAATCCTGATCGGCGGCAAGCTGCTGAACCGCGTGGGCGCTCTCGCCCTCATACTCGGCGTGGGCTTCTTCCTGAAATACGCCTTCGACAACGACTGGCTGAATGAACTGGCGCGCGTGCTCATGGGCGGTGCGGCCGGCCTGCTGCTGATCGGCGGAGGCTACCGTTTCCATCTCAGAAATCTGGCCGTTTTTTCCCAGGGACTGACCGGCGCGGGCGTGGCGATTCTCTACCTTTCGATATACGCCGCCTACGACTTCTACCATCTCATCCCGCATCCCGCCGCCTTTTTCCTGATGGCCCTGGTGACGGTGGCGGCTTTTCTTCTTTCACTGCGCTATGATGGCCGGGCCATTGCCCTGCTGGGATGGGCCGGCGGGTTCCTGACTCCCTTTCTGCTCGTCACCGCCGAACTGAACACCATCGGGCTCTTCGCGTACATCACGCTACTCGACGCCGGCCTGATCGCCATCCTGTTGTATCGGCGCCGCTGGAGACTGCTGGAACCGCTGGGTATCGCGGCCACCTACGGAACGTACCTCACCTGGTCTTTCCAGGCTGACCTGCCCGATGGTTTTGCGATCGCCCTGATCTTCCTGACCCTGTGGTGGGCGCTTTTCGTCGGCATGGATCTTTACCGCTCTTTCACGGGGGATCCGGGAAACCGCAGGTGGCGGTGGACGGCCGTATCTTTCAACATCATTGGCTACTACGGAATGCTTATGGGGCTTGCACAGTACACGGAAGGTATATGGACCTTCTTCGGATTCCAGTTTCTCTACCAGCAGAATTTCTGGGTCTATTCCGCAGGCACCGCGACGGGAGTTCTTTCCTCGGTGTATTTCGCGCTGACGGCGTGGATCGTGCGTCGAACGGATGACACCACCGCGGCCGCGAGCCACGCGACGGCGGCCGTGTTGCTGGCTGTGATCGTACCGTTGAGGTTCTTCACCAGTTACGGAGTCATCATCACCTGGGGACTGGAAGCATTCGCTTTATTTGGCTTTGGCGTCCATTTCGGCCGGCGATCCGTCCGTCACGCCGGTACAGTCCTGTTCACACTTTCAGCCGTAGGGATCTTTCTCTTTGGCGGCGCCTACGTATCAAACCTCGTTTCCGGGTATGTGCCGGTACTTTCGTTGCGCACTGGCGCATACTGGGTCGTGGGTGGCGCACTGCTTGCCTGCACCAGTTTGATGCAGGGCCGCACTGAATCGAAGGGCGACCTCAGGCTGGGTATGGTATTTCACGTCGCCTGGACGTTCCTGCTTGTGGCTTGGGGTACGGTGGAAGTCCTGCACTACTTCCAGTACCGGATCATCACGCTTGAAGGCGGTTCGCCGGAACAGCTGGCAAACCTCCGACAACTGGCTGTCTCCGGTGTCTGGCTTCTCGGCGCGACCCTGGTCATGATCATGGGGAGGTGGCTGGATATCCGGGCATTGCGCGCCGCAGCCATCGTCTACTTCGGCTGTACCGTCCTGAAGGTATTTATCATCGACCTCATGTTCCTGGACACGCTTTACCGGATCTTCGCCTTCCTGGGGCTGAGCGCCATCCTCATTGCCGTATCCTACCTTTACTACAAGAACCGGCCGGTTTCCTGACCGCGACGGTTTTTCTTCCATACAGCAATATCGTTTTAAACCGAATACGAGATTCCGCGGAATACTCCGACTGGTTTAGTGGAACGTTACGTGGAAGGATGGACTTCCGTCAAAGGGAAGAGGGAGTTCTTGTGGATGCACTGCAAATCTGGCTGCAACCCATTGTCCTGTTGACCGCGTTTATCTTCTTCTGGCGTGAAGCTAAGCTCGGCAGTAATGAACTGAAGGAAGACGTACAGAGGATGGAGTCCCACCTCCGCGTAGATATGAGGAACATGGAATCGAGGATGATGAAAGGCCTGGATAAGATGGATACCAGGATAGATCGACTGGACGCGCGTGTGGGCAGGATTGAAGACATCATGCTTGAACAGAGTAAGGCTAACTAGGCCAGCCCTTTGTACAGATGATTTCGCGAGCGATCGCAAACATGGAGCAACCACCTACAACAATGGCCACACGTACACTCGTAGTTCCCACAACAGGCAGGGAGGCCACCATGTCGGAAAATACGTTGAAGGGCAAGCCCGAAGATGCTTACGTGACCGTATTGGACCTGAATGCCGCCCTGCACGGGTTAAAAACCGAAATTGATGACCGGTTCACGGTCATGGACGGGAAGATCGAAAACCGATTCTCTATCATGGAAGAACGCCTGGAAACAAGCCTTGCGGCCGTGGATAATCGGCTCGACACCATGGAAGAGAAGATGGAAAACCGGTTCGCGGTCATGGAAGAGAAGATCGACACGCGTTTCACCACCATAGATGATAAGATCGACACGCGTTTCACCGCCATAGATGGTAAGATCGACACGCGTTTCACCGGCCTGGAAGATACGATTCACCACCGGTTTCAAGCCACGGATGAACGAATCTCGGCGAGCGAATCAAAGGTGGAAGCCAGGGTCATGTGGGCCGCCAACAGGCTCTTGATTGCGATGATCGTCATAGCCGGTTCGATTATCGCGAGCTTGCTTTATGCGGGATAAACGTCGAACGTTTTGCGGAAGCGCCGCATCATCAGGCTACTGAGTATCGATGCGTGGAGCAGTCTGCAGGGCGTACTTCGTCAGTTCTACCGTCATGGGATAACGGTTAAACGGCGTGATCAGGTAGAGGCCGTTGAAGTACGTTAAGACGGATTCGATGATTTCCCGTGCGATCGAGATACCCTCTCGCCGGGCTTTTCTTCCTCGGCCCGCACGGGCCATGCGTGCGCGTATTTCGTCGGGCACCACGAATCCGGGCACCTCGTTGTGGAGGAACTCCGTGTTGCCGTCGCTGACCAGCGGCATGACGCCCGGCAGGATTGGAACGCTGGTGTTTTGAGTAGCCTCGTGCAGTGCACGGGCCTGGCGCCGGTCGAAGAGGGGCTGCGTCATGATCATGTCGGCGCCGGCCTCGATCTTCCGTTCCAGCCTCCTGATCCTTCGTTCCAGGTTGGGACCATTGGGATCGAACGCCGCCGCCACGGTAAACCCGGTTTTTCCGTTTAAGGTACGACCTGAAAAACCCACGCCCTCGTTCATCCGTTTGATCAATCGAATCAGTTCGAATGAAGAAACGTCGTACACGTTGCTCGCCCCCGGCTGATCGCCGAACTTCACGGGATCGCCCGTGACGGCGAGGACATGGTCAATGCCCAGGGCGTGCAGGCCGAGCACCTGGGACTGCAGGCTGGCCAGGTTCCGGTCCCGGCAGGTGATGTGCAACAAAGGACGGATGCCGGCCTCCTCCTTGACGATCTGTCCCACGGCCATGTTGCTGATCCGCGTGACGGCCAGGGAATTGTCGGCCATGGTGAGCGCGTCCGCGCCCGCTGCCTTCAGGGCTTTGGCTCCCCGAACGATCGGTTCGTGATCCAGGTCCCGGGGTGGGTCGAGTTCGACGATGACGGTCACCCGCTTCCGGACCAGTTCCACGATCGTAGGCTCGGCGGCCGGAGGCTTCTGAACCGGGCGGACCGTGCGCGTTGGAGACTGGACTTCGACCGGGACGACCTTCTTTCGGGTGACGACTTCCTGTCCCTCGAGCGCCTGGGCCATGGCCCGGACGTGCTCGGGCATGGTACCGCAGCATCCGCCGATCAGCCGGACACCCTGGTCGCGCAGCCGAAGTGCGCTCGACGCGAAGTATTCGGGGGTCGCCTCGTAGAAGAAACGCCCGTCCACGTAGACGGGGGAACCGGCGTTGGGAAAGGCGGAAAGTACCAGGTTCTCTACAAGGGGCACCGGTGCGAGGGCGTCCAGCAGGCCCTTGGGACCGCTGCGGCAATTGACACCCACCACGTCGGCGCCGGCCGCGCGCAGTTGATCGAAGGCTTCCACCACCCTGAACCCGTCGTCGGTTTGCCCGTACTGGTCCACTGCGAGCTGGCAGATCACCGGCAGGTCGCAGACGTCCCGGCAGGTCGCCAGCGCCCCCTGGAGTTCATCGAGCCGGAGAAAAGTCTCCAGGATGACCACGTCCGCTCCGCCCTCCGCAATGGCCGAGATCTGCTCCCTGTAGACCCGCCTGCAGTCCGTTTCGGTATATTCCTGGTCGGGCAGTCCGCTGGCAGGCCCGACGGCGCCGGCTACGTAGGCTCGTGACCCCGCCGCCTTCCGGGCGATCTCGACGCCCCGGGCGTTCAACGTTTCCGCCTGGCCCTCCAGGTTGTACTTGGACAGGGACAGGGCGTTGGCGCCGAAGGTGTTGGTTTCGATCAACCTGGCTCCCGCGTCCACGTATTCCTCGTGGATTCGCCGGATCAGGTCAGGCTGGCTCTGGTTGATCTCGTCGAAGCTGACCTCCATCGGCACGCCCCGTGCGTACAGCATCGAACCGCAGCCGCCGTCCGCCACCAGCAGGGAAGAATGGAGATGATCGAGGAGGGATGTGCTCATGGGAAGGGATCCATTCATTCAACGGAAATCGTGTTGCACCGTTCAGTGGCCGTCGTTCAGCGCGAATCGGCGCACCGCCCAGGCAAACCCGTTCTCGTGGTTCGCCGGGGCGATGACCAGGCCGCGGGAAATACCAGCCTCCTTGACCGCGTCCTGGGCGTTGTCCATGATCACGCCGATTCCCGCGTTGAAAAGCATGGGCAGATCGTTGTCGCCGTCCCCGACGGCCATCACCTTATCCATTGAAATCCCGTGCGCGCGCGCGATAAACTCGACGGCGACCCTCTTGTTGACACCGGCATGCATGGCTTCGATCCGGTCCGGGTTCGTTTTGACGAGATAGAGGCGGGAATCGAAACGGGCCTTCAGTTCCGCCAGGACCGCCTCGCGCCGCTCCAGTCCGGGAAGGATCAGCATCTTGGGCGGCGGCGGGTAGTCGCCCTGTCTCAGCCGTGCCAGGAGGTCGTCGTCCCGGTCGACTGCGGCTCGGCTCTGTTCCTCTATGGATGCTATGGAAGGGGTATACTGGTTGGTGATCACGCTGTCAAGAGGACCGTTCTCCGTCACGCGCAGCCAGCTGTATACGAAATTGAAATGGTTTTCTTCGATGAAGTCGAGCAGGTCAAGGAACGTGTCCCGGGGCATGCGTTTCTCGAAGAGCAAGGGCCTTTGCCCCTGGTGGACCGGCCCGAGTATGATTCCGCCGTTGTTGGCGATCAGGTAGAGCCGGTCGAACATGGACCGGGCTTCGCGAAAGGGTTCGCTGCTGCGGTCGATGTTCCGTCCGCTCACGGAACTCACGATCAACCCATGGTCGAGGGCGGCTTCGATGGCGCTCAGGCCCTCTAAAGACGGTTTTCCGTCGGGCAGCAGGGCCGTGTCGTCCTGGTCGAAGGCGATCAGTTTTATCTGCGGTGTTTCGACGGTCATTTCGTTCCTTCCCGATTCTCCAGTTTCTTTCCGAGACTGCCGCCGGGGTGATACCGGGCGAAATCATCCCGGGTAAACCCGCGGTCGGCCTTCAGGGCCATGGCGAGTCCGTCTGCCACGGCCAGTTGACAGGAAGTACTCGCGGTCGGCGCAAGACCCAGGGGACCGGCCTCGCCTTCCACGGGCACGTGCAGGATCGTCGCGCTCGAACGGGCCAGTTCGGATGAACGGTTCCCGGTGATCGCGATCAAGGTCGCGCCGTTCGTCGACAGGGTGTGCACGGCCGCCATCAATTCGGCGGTTTGCCCGCTGTGGGAAAGGGCCAGGACCACGTCCCCTTCCGCCACCTGGCCGCTGTCCCCGTGGTTGCAGTCGGCCGGATCCAGAAAATACGCCCTCGTTCCGGTACTCTGCAGCGTGGCCGCCAGCTTGCGGCCGATATGGCGGGACTTGCCCACGCCGGTGACATGGACGCGGCCACCCGAGGCTTCCGCCTTGCGGATGATCGCGACGGCTTCGTCGAAGTACATGGCGGACATGCCTTCGTGCAGTTTGACAAGCGCGTCTGCGGTCCGCCGCACGGCGTTCAGTCCGGCCGTTCCGGGGGACGTATCCGTAGAACCATCCCATGCCGGTTCCTCGGATATCGACGCTGTCACGGCAACCGATTCCGGCAGGTTGCGCGTTGGGATTGGCGCGCCGTCATATAGCGTAAACACGTCGTCCCGGCTCTCAACGAGATGCGGGATAGCCCCTGCGATGCGGCAACATACGGCGCCGCAGGCGTTGGCGAGGCCGGCCGTGTCCCGCAACGTCAGCCCGTGGTAGAGGCCGGCTATCAGTCCACCCAGGAAGGCGTCCCCGGCGCCCGTCGTGTCCCGGGCATCCACGGGTTTTACGGGCGGCCGTATCGTCTGGTTCCCGTCGGTGATGACCGCGCCCTGCGCACCTTCGGTGATGGCCACCAGCCGGGCGCCGTACCGGTCTAAAATACGTTCGGCCCGTTCTTCCGATCCGCCGGCTTCCATCATCTGGAGCGCGGCGGCCTTGGCCGGTTTCACGACGTCGGCGAGGCGAAGAGCTTCCTCTAATTCGGCCGCGGAACCGAGCCTGGCCACTTCGATGGCGAAATCCGGGGGGACGTCCACGTCCAGCACGGTGATAGCGTCGGCCTCGCGGGCGATACGCAGTACGGCGATGACAGCGTCCAGCGGGAGCTGGGAGATTTCCGTCGTAACCATGGCGGCGGAACGAATGTAATCGGCGAAATGAGTCTCCACGTCCGCCGCCGTGGTTTCCGCCGTCAGCGCACGGGCCATGTAGATCGCCCGGTCCGCGTCGTCTGCCACGTTTACGATCGAAAAGGAGGAAGGGCGGCCCTCGCGGACCCGGATGGCCGACCGGTCGATGCCTCGGCGATCCATCTCGTCCCGGATCATCGCGCCGAACCGGTCGTCCCCCTGGAAGCCGAAGAGGCCGGCCGGAACGCCCAGAAGGGCCGACCACGCCAGGTGGTTCAGGGTCACCCCGCCCACCACCTCGCTGACAATCGCGCCCCCTTCATCGGGCACGATGTAGGTCTTTTCCTCCGGCCCCGCGATCCGGTTCACGCGGTAGATCACGTCCACCACGTTGCTGCCCGCGCCCACGACCCTGCGGGTCCGGTCAATGTCCTTGAACACGAAACGCTGCTCCCATTTCGTTCACATGGCGGCCACGTTCGTGCGCCGTGCCGCCTTAAACGGTTACTGGACCGCTGAAGCCTCTGGATAGGGCAACGATCTTAGCCGCTGTTGACCAGGACGACCGCGATCAGCGCCAGGCCGATGCCGACGTAGGCCAGCCTGCGCACCTGCTCTTTCCAGTACAATATAGCCACGACGGTGGTGATGACAAGGCCGACTGCGCTGACGAAGGGAAAGACGATGGTACCGGGAAGGAACTTGAGCGTGAGGACGAGGAGCCAGGTTCCCGCGACGTTGCACGCGCCCAGCATGACGCTCCACCGCATGTCGCGAAGGCTGGCGCGGATCGGCTTGAACCGGACGTAGCACAGCCCCATTACCCCGGATACGGCGAAGAGCGAGAACAGGTATAGCGGCATCTGGCTTTGAGGCGCGAGTTCGCTGAAGACCTTGGGGGATAGATGGCAGAATCCCGTCGTGATGAAGAGGGCGCCGACGAGCCATGCGACGCCGCGCATCGAAAGCGCGGCCTGGCTGCCCACGCCGAGACTCAGGAAAGGCAGGGCGACGCAGACGGTGACGATCCCCGCGGTCTGCAGGAGGTTGGGGATCTCATACCAGATGAAGATCGAACAGAGGATGGGAATCAGGACGGAGAGACGGACGATCGCCAGGGTCACGGCGACGCCGCCCTGCAGGAGCGCCTGGATCAGGAAGTAGAAGGCGACGAAGTAGAAGACCCCACTGGCCCCGCCGATCAACACGGTCGTGCCGTGCCAGGCCCAACCCGAATCGGTGAGCATCAACAGGCCAGAAAACAGGGCGGCGGCGGCATAATTCAGGCTGCCCACCGCCACGGGGTTGCGCCCGTTGTGGTGGGCGGATTTCAGAATCAGGCCGAAGCACGACGTCACGACCGTCGCCGTGATCAGCAGGAGGAGTCCGAGCGCCGTAGTGTGCTCTCCGTCCGTTGGTTACCGGTCGCCGGGCAAAACGGACACCGCCGCGGCGCCGGTTGCTTCGCGATAGCTGAAGGCCGCGCCTGGTCTAGGGCGTAAAGGCGAATGTCCCCACGTACGCGCTGCGCTTGTTCGGTATGCTCCACGTCGCGATCAGGTCCGAACCGCTGTACGCGTGGGCGGCGGTCTGGACCAGCGTGGCCGACGCGTCCCGCGTGAAGGGATCGTACCATACCATGCGGTCGCAGTTGGGCTCGTGGTCGGTCGCCAGCATGGTCCGGGTGGACACGCGAACCTGGCCATCCACCGTAACGGCGAAGGCATCCCCGCCTTCGTGGCGGAAGGAAATGTCGGTGGGCTTCACCGACGTTACCGTACCGAAGAGATCGCCGTACCGGGCCGTGAAGGTGTTTTTCAAGGCCTGGTGCTGGGTCGGCGTCGCCTTACTGTCGATCAACAGCACGGTTTCCCGGGCGTGATGACCGAGTTGCAGGTTGCCTTCCCCGAGAATGACGGCTACGACGGACAGATCAGCCAGCGCGCCATCGCGGATTCGCCAGGCCACCACGGCCTGGTTTGCGTCGCCGCCAGCCTCGGCCGAGTACGTGCAGCCGCCGCCCAGGATGTGGTTGGACCGCACTTCCACGTAATCGCCGGTAAACGACGGAGAACCGGCCATCGCCGGGGACGCCGCGAGGATCATCGCGACCATGAGAGAGAAACCGGTTTTCAACATATCCACCTCCTGTATTGCGTTGAAAGGAACCTCTGTTTTCTGGCCAGAGAATCTGGGCCTGTCGATTCAAAAACGAGTCGACAGCCAGTCGTTTCCGTTACCCTGGTCAATATCGTTTGTACGCGAAAAAGGTAAGCGGTATTATATTCTACCGTACCGGAAACATCCCGGTACATTCAATATATATATTCCCTGTCTGCCTCGTCAATCGGAATTTGAATCGATCACGGGTAGCATTCGGGCTTTTTCCGGAGCCTGGCCTTACCCGGATCTTCCGTCAAAGGATGCAAAAATGGAATACAGAGCACTCGGTGAATCGGGCCTGACGGTATCGGTCATCGGCATGGGTTGCTGGCCCATGGCCGGCGTCGGCTGGACCGGAATAGACGACAACGAGTCCCTGGCGGCGCTGGAATCGGCCATGGACGGCGGTATTACCCTTATCGACACCGCTTACATGTACGGGCGAAACGGCGAATCGGAACGGCTGGTGGGCAGGGCGATCGCGGGCAGGCGGGACCAGATCGTTTTGGCGACGAAATGCGGCCTGTACTGGGATAGCGCGACGCTGCTGCGCGACAGCTCAAGGAACCGCATTCTCGAGCAGGTCGAGGAGAGCCTTCGCCGGTTGAATACCGACTACATCGACCTGTACCAGGTGCACGCGCCCGACGAGAATACTCCCTTCGAGGAAACGGCCGCCACCCTCGCCGAACTGAAAGAGCAGGGCAAGATCCGGGCGATCGGCGTGAGCAATTACGACGTGGCGCAAATGAAGAGTTTCGCCCGCCACGCGCCGCTGCACTCGGACCAGCCGCCGTACAACCTGCTCATCCGCGATATCGAGGCGGAGATACTCCCCCACTGTAGGAACAGCCGCATCGGCGTGATTTCCTACTGGCCGCTGTACAAGGGACTCCTGACCGGGAAGTACGGACGCGGCCACCGGTTTCCGGAAGGCGATTCCCGAAACGACGACAGGCGGTTTCAGGGGGACGCCCTGAATCGCACGCTCGATACGCTCGACCGGCTGAAGCCGATCGCGGACGAATACGGCAAGTCCATCGCCCAGCTCGTCATCCACTGGACGGCCCGTCAGCCTGGGATCACGTCCGTCCTGTGCGGCGCGACGCGTCCGGCCCACGTCGAACAGAACATCGACGCGGTGGGTTGGGCGCTTTCCGACGAGCACCGGCTGCTGATCGACGAGATCGTGGCTGATCTGAACGGTTAAGGAAACTAGTTGGCCTGCGCGCCGCCGGCGATCAAGCGGATCTTCTTGACCATCGAACGGAAACCGTTGCTTCTGCTCGGACTGAGATGGGAGGCCAGGTCAAGCCGGTCGAAGATGCCCTCGATATCGGCATCCAGGATCTGCCGCGGCGTTTTTCCGGAGTAGACCATGAGCAGGATGGCCACCAGGCCGCGCACGATGTGGGCGTCGCTGTCGGCGTCGAAGGTGATGGTCGGCGGAAGGGTCTCGGCGACGTGGGGAACGAGCCAGACCTGGCTCACACATCCCTTGACCTTGTACGCTTCCGTCTTGTAGGACTCGTCCAGGGGCAGCAGCTTCCTGCCCAGGTCGATGATCTCCTGGTAGCGCTCCTCCCAGTCATCCAGGTATTCGAAGTCTTCCAGCACTTCTTCTATCGTCGTGTCAAGCGTCACGATTGCGCGTCCTCCTAGCTTAGTCCACCCCCATCAACAGCATGGCCGATACTCCGGCGGCGGCGCCCGATAAGAACAGGTTCCACGGGCGGTGCGGCGTTCCCAGTATACCAAGAAACACGAGGGCCACGCCCGTGTACAGCGCCACGATCATCAACTGCCCCAGTTCAAGTCCGATGTTGAAGGAAAGGAGCGGCATGATGATCGATTCTTCCATGCCGAGCAGCGCCATCAGGTAGTTCGAGAAACCCAGGCCGTGGATCAGGCCGAAGAACAGGGCCAGCTCGTAGTTCGTCTTCCTGCCGATTTTCCCCTCGAACGGCCTGAACACGTTCATGAGGCAGGTCGCCAGGATCGTCACGGGGATGAGCGTCTCGACCAGGTCCGAAGGGACCAGCACGATGCGGAGCGTGGCCAGCGCCAGGGTAATCGAATGGCCGACCGTGAAGGCCGTTACGAGCAAAAGCACCGCACGCCACCTGTTCAACGGGTAGGCGGCGCAGAGGGCGACGATGAAAACGATGTGGTCGTAGGCCTTCAGGTCCGAAATATGATCGAAACCGATCTGCAGATAGGTCTGGAATTCGGACATGTTCCCGCCACGGGCCGGCCCGGGCGTCAGGAACCGAAACGAACCATCCCCTTGACGGTTCCCTTGCTCAGGTTGACGTACTTCTTCTCGCCGCCGACTTCGAACCGAATCACGTTGGCCTGCGTGTCGTATAGATCGATCAGGATCCGGTTCTCGACCTCGATCGTTTCCACGCGGTCCACATTCGTAATCTGCATCAAACAGGCCGTGGCGTCAAGGGCGTCCTCCATGCCGACGTAAGCCAGTTCACGCTCCTCTCCGTTGACCCGGAAGGCCAGCCGGGTCGCCAGGTAGTCCGCCACGTGTCGGTCGCGGTCTTCCCGAGCGCTGTCGGTCCACAGCCGCAACCGGGGGCCGCCCGCCTTCACGACGGCCTCCTCCAGGTCGTCCGTAAAGATCCGCACGGACACGTCGAGACGCGTTTCGTCCGCGTCCCACTTGACCCGCGTGACGCTCACGTAGAACACGTGGGCCTGTGCCGGGGCTGGTTCTAATACGGGGATGACCAGCAGGCAGAGGAGGATTCTGAACGTTGTCATCGCCCCCTTCCTACTGCGCCTTTTCGTCCCGCAGGCCGTACTTGTCGATCAGGTAGATCAACGAGGCGATGGAGGCGCCGCCCAGTTCCAGTTCCCGGCGGTTCACCGTTTCGTAGACGTCGGTCGGCGCGTGGTGCAGATCGAACATCCGCTGCGAATCGGGGATGAACCCGATGGTCGGGGTGCCCGTCTCCCGGCGTAGCGGACCGATGTCGGCGCCGCCGCCGCCCTTGTTGATGTAGGAGATCGTGTTCCGGGGGAACTGGGGCAGCCACGACCGAAACCGTTCGATGACCTCGTCGTCAGCGGTGACGCCGAATCCCCTCGGACTGAATCCGCCCGCATCGCTTTCGAGGGCGATCAGGTGTTTCTCCCCTGATTCCTTCGCGGCCTCGGCATACTTCATGCCGCCGCGCAGGCCGTTTTCCTCGTTCATGAACAGGACGGCCCGGATGGTGTGCCGGGGCCGAATACCGAGTTTCATGAAGGTGCGCAGCACGCCGATGGCGTGGACGCTGCCCGCGCCGTCGTCGTGGGCGCCTTCAGCCACGTCCCAGGAATCGAGGTGGCCGCCGACCAGGATGATCTCGTCCGGCCGTTCGCTGCCCCTGATCTCGCCGATCACGTTGTGGGAAAGGGCGTCGGGATGCCATGCTGTGGACAGGTGCATGTAGAGCCTGGCGTCGGGCTGTGCCTCGAGGACCTGGATCAGCCGGTCGGCGGACTGGAATCCCAGCGCCGCCGCGGGGATGCGGTCCGTACCGTCGAGATAGCGCAGTCCGCCGGTGTGGGGTTCGTCGTCGAAGCCCGAGGTGACCGACCGGATCACCACGCCCACTGCGCCGTGTTTCGCGGCCTGGGAGGGTCCGGCGGAACGCTGGCCCACCGCGCCGCCATAGCCGGCTCCCGTTCCGATCACCGTCTGGTCGAAGGGCCGGTTGTAGAATACGATCTTGCCTTCAATGGCATCGCGGCCGAGATCTTCCACCTCATCCAGGGAATGGACCACCACCACTTCCGCGGTGATCCCCGTCGGCGCGGTAGGTACCGATCCCCCAAGGGCCAGGGCCCGCAGTTCGATCATCCCTTCCTCGACATCTACGATCCGCACCTGTTCGGCGTCGCCCCGTTCCCAGTGGGGCACCATCACCTCCTGCAGGTACACCCGGTCGAAACCGTAGCCTTCCATCACCTCGCGTGCCCATGCCACGGCCCGTTCAGCGCCTTCCGAACCGCTCAGACGCGGCCCGATGTTCTTGCACAGGTCGCCCAGCAGGTGGTACATCTCGCCTGAAGTCAGCCGTTCATCGTAGATGGCGGCGACGGTTTTCTCGTCGTCGGTCTGGGCGCGGACTTCGAAGGATATCGCCAGCGAAACCGCCAGCGAAAGGCAGAGGGAAAAGCAAAGGATCACGCGATACGCGACCCCGAATGCGGAACCTCGGTACGGGGACAGCATGAAGACCTCCGTGGATGGGGATGATTATCGGGTCAATTCCCAGCCCATGTGGGAAATCTCGGTCGCGATCAGTTTTTCCCACGCGAGTTTCACCGCTGCCGGGGAGCCGGGCGTGGAAATGACCACCGTGTTGCGGTACACGCCGGCCGTGGCGCGGGACATCATGGCCGCCGCGCCTACCTGCTCGTAACTGAGCATGCGGAAGATTTCGCCGAAGCCGGGCAGGGGCTTCTCCAGCCTGCGGTTCAGCACGTCGAAGGTCCGGTCCCGCCGGGAGATCCCGGTGCCCCCGTTGAATATCACGACCTGGATGTTTTCGCCGGTGCAACTTTCAAGCGCGGTCTCGACCTGGTCCGGTTCGTCCCGGATCAGCCGGTAGGCGGCGACCCGGTGGCCCGCTTCTTCGATGCGCGCCCGGAGATAATCTCCATTGACGTCCGTTTCCGGCGTCCGGGAATCGCTGACCGTTACGACGGCGACTCCCACGGACCCGCGCTCGGCGGCGCGGGATTTGTGGAATGAAGCGCTCTTCGATGACATGAGACCGGATTCTACAGCACGTCCTGCAGCCGCAGTCCCTGTTTCTTCAGGAAAGGCATCAGCCCGATCTTCGTGACCGTCCGCAGGGCGTTGACGGACATCTTGATGCGCACCGTGCGGCCCAATTCGGGCACGTAGATACGCTTCAACTGAAGATTGGGATACTGGCGCCGCTTGGTCTTGTTATGGGCGTGGGATACGTTGTTGCCGACCAGGGGTTTCTTTCCGGTCAACTTGCATTTTCTCGACATGGGATAAACCTCCAGGAACGCCGCTACCGCGTCTCCCGGTACATGACGTGCCGCCGCAGCGAGGGATCGTACTTCTTGATCTCAATGCGGGCGGTCGTATTACGCCGGTTTTTCTTCGTGTAGTAGCAATGCGCGCTTTCCGTGCTCTTCAGTTTCACCAGTTCACGGTTTTTGCCCTTGGCCATGCTGTACTCCTCGATGAACAAATCTTCAGAAATGCAGGTTTCACCGATCAAGCGATCGAATTTAACAGGCGCGCACACGAAAATCAAGAAAATAATACTTATTCATCTGCATATAACCGCGCGCATACCGCGAACCCCGTCGAGACGCCGGGGCAATGTCCGGACCGGTGATCCTACGCCTCTTCCAGGGCGCAGGCCTTCAGTTCCTCCAGCGCCACGAATTCCAGGGCCATGAGGTGGGTGGCGCTCAGCACGGCCGGTGGCGCCGCGCCGGCGTCGTAGGCCTCTTTCCAGCGGTTCACGCATACGCACCAGCGGTCGCCGGGTTTAAGTCCCTGGAATCCGAAAGCCGGTACGGGCGTACTGAGATCGTTTCCCGACGCCTTGGAAAAGACCAGGAACTCCTCTGTCATCACCGCGCATACGGCGTGGACGCCGGCGTCGCCGGATCCGGTATTGCACGCGCCGTCGCGGTAGAACCCGGTTAGGGGATCCGTCGAACAGCCCGTGAGCGGTCCGCCGAGTACGTTCATGGTTCTCCTACAGGTTGAACAGGTAGGCCAGCTTGACCACCAGGGTACGGTCCAGCGGATCGCCGAGCAGGGTGTCCGTCATCTCCCCGTTGTCCCGCCGTTCGTTGTACACGACGAAGAGATTGCTCCCGGGGTTGATGATATAGTTGAACCGGAAGTTCGAAACGAACCGGTCCTGCTGGGTGTCCCACTGCACCAGCGCGCGGAGCGACAGGTCCGGCGAGAAGGAATAGCTCGTCCTGACCCCAAAGATGTGGGCGGTGACCTCCCGCTTCATTTGGCCGGCGTCGGTGAGCGTCACGTCGTTCAACTCGTACCGGGGACCGATCGTGAACTTCGAACCGGTGCGTAATCCGCCCCCGAGACTCAGCGAGCGACGGTCGCCGTTTATGTACTGGCCCACGTTGAGTTCGATGTCGGCGGACAGAGGTTTGCTCAGGTTCGTCGTGAAATGCATGCGCGAAGACGCGTCCGTGTAGTTGCCCGCGGGAAGCTTGACGCCCAGGATGGGCCGCGTGTCCTCGCTGATTCGCCGGAAGGCGCGGTCCAGGGTGATCCCCGCCTGTTCACCCCCCGTGAAGAACAGTTCGAAATGGTAGTGTTCCCTTCGGGTCAGTTGCGTGCCGTCGTCTCCGAAGGTTGCCCCCACCACGACGTGGGGAAAGTACCGCCGGACGATGCTGTTCTCGGGTTCGGGCGTATAGAATACGCGGCCGGAAACCTCGTGAAACCCGCCGAAATTCCGGGCCAGGCTCCTGCGGCTGAAGAACCCCATGCCGGGATTGAAATACTCGGACACGCCCATGTACAGTCCCTCGAGCTGCCACAGCGGGCCGTTCCACCGCGACCACAGCCGGCCCGCGAAACCCGATTCGCTGTTCTCGTCTTCCCCGTAAGTGGTCCCGGCCAGGAAACCGGTGACCGCCAGCTTCGGACCGATCGCCAGGTTGAAGTCTGCGCCGCCCGCACGGTTGTAATCGCCGCCTCCCGTCCGCTGGTTGGTAAAGATGAGGCCGACGTTCGATTTCTCTCCCACGTCCCGGCTGACCCGCGCCACGGCATAGATATTGTCGTTGATCTTGAAGTCACCGAAGCGCTCGTCGCCCGTCCGCATGAGCAGCAAGCCCAAGTTCGTGCGTCCGGCCTTGCCCGTCAGCCGGCCGCCGCCGGTAATCGGCACCTGTCTCAGCGTACCGTTGAAATCGCGCGCCAGACCGATGTTACGGCTGTAGAACAGCTCCGTCGCCCGGGCTACGCCGAAGCGGAACAGTCCCGCGTTCTCCAGGAAGAAGGCGCGTTTTTCCGGGTAGAACAGGTTGAACTGGGTGAGGTTGACCTGCGCGTCGTCCACCTCCACCTGCGAGAAGTCCGTGTTGTAGGTCAGGTCCATGGACAGGTTGTTGGACAGTCCGTATTTGACGTCCACTCCGCCGTCGAAGTCGTCGTCCCGCTTTGTCGTTCCCGGATCGTAGGTCCACGTGGCGCCGCCCAGTGAATAGGGGGTGACCTGCAGGTATCGCTTGGCGTGTTCCATCAGGTTGAACCCCTTCAGCGTCCCCGCGACCGACACCTGGGAAATACTGAATGGCCGGATGACCGGCGCCCAGAAGGACTGTTCGTTTCGTCGACGGACCTGACGTTCCAGGTTAATGCCGAAAGACACGTCTTCTCCGGCCTCGTAGCGCAGGGTACTCCAGGGTATGGCCATCTCGGCGTACCAACCCTCTTCGTTCCGCGAGGTGTAGACGTCCCACACGCCGTTCCAGTCCGTCAGGACGTTGGTATTGAAGCGGCCCTCCGAACGACCCTCGTTGCGCACCTGCGCGTCGTACCGGGCGCCGTCGGGGTTGGTGGCAAAGAGAATGCCGTTCTGACGATCCAGGAACGTATCCAGGATGATCTGGAAGTAATCGTCGTCGGCAAGATCACCGTCGCGCTGCATCTGCGTGGCGATGATCTGGGAAGGATCGGAGTCGTAGGCCCATAAGCCGATATACAGGGTCTCTTCGTCGTACAGGACCCGCACCTCCGTCCGCTCGGACGCGGGCCGGCCTTCGTCGGGACGCTGCTGCGTGAAACCGCTGGCCGCCAGGGCGTTCTGCCAGGTATCCTCGTCCAGTACCCCGTCCATGTGCAGCGACTCCAGGATGCGCAGGGGGACCATCTCCCGCTCCTGCGCGGACGCGGGGCCGCCTGCGAGCAACGCGGCGAAACAGATAGCGGTTACTAAGCGCAGCAGACCGCAACACCAGTGCATAGGGTTAATCCTCCATGGGCTGCCCGAAGGGAACGGACAGGCTGAACGTGACATTGCGGCCAGGGTTATCTATGAAGTACCGGAACCGGCTCAGGTAGTCCCGGTACCGTGTATTGAACAGGTTGTGCACCCCGAACTGCATTCGGACCGGTTGATCGGCCACGGCGAACTCGCCGTGCATATGTACGTCGAAGAGACTGTAACCGGCCGGAGGATCCACGTAGTCGATGTCCCTGGGCAAACTATTCTGTCTCATGACGAAACGGCCTTCGAAGCCGACACCCGCTTCAAGCAGGCGTCCGGCGGTGGGAAGGTGGAAATCCAGGCCGGCGATCAGCCGGGTAGACGGCATCTGGTACAGGGGCCGTTCTTCCGTCGTGTTCCGGCCCTTGACGAGCGACAAGGAAAAATACCCGTCCAGATACCGGGCCAGGTCGTATTCGAGGTATCCGTCCAGGCCTTGAATGACGGCGTTGGTCTGGATGTGATTGAATCTAGGGAAAGCCCCCCGTATTGTCAAGACGAGATCGTTTGACGGCAACAGCGTGATGTAGTTGCTGTAGCGCGACCGAAAGAACCCGATTTCACCGCGGCCGCGCTCGCCCTGGTAGCGCAGGGTAAGATCCGTGGTTATGCTCGATTCGGTCTCCAGTTCCGTATCTCCCACCTCGAACTGCGCCGTGCCGTGGTGCACGCCGTGGCTGTAAAGCTCGTTCACCCCCGGCGGCCGCCAGGCCCGGCCCGCGTTCGCGGCGACGGCGAGGTTCGGCGACAACTGGTAGATCAGGCCCAGCACGCCCGTCATGTTGCTGTAGGTATGGGTTCTGCCCACGACCCGCTCGGAGGCCCGGTTGCTTTCGTTTGGATAGATCTTCATCCAGCGGTAATCGTAACGCAGACCCGTTTCCAGCGTAATCCGGTCCTTCGTCCAGGATTCCAGGGCGAAAACGCCGAAACTGTATACGCGGAAATCCGGAATCAGGAACCCCGTACTGAAACGTTTGTTGTGCTGGCGGTTTCCACTGATGCCTGCCTTGCCGAACAATCCCCCGATGTTGCGGTGCTGGTAGATCACGTCGCCGCTGTGGGTCTGCAGTCCCTGGGCGAAACCGGGTCTCGTGGGCATGCCGCCTCCCCGGGCGTGGGCGTCCCATTCCTCCCGCCGGTTGTACTGCTGTCCGTATCGCAATTCGAGGTTTCCCTTGCCCTCGAACCGCACCAGGGAACGGAGGGAGAGCAGGTCGTGATCCACCCGTTGCCGCGGATTGTCGATGTCGTAGCTGAAGGTTCCCGCAATGACAGGGTCGCCCCGCGCGATCGTTCGTTCCAGGTCGGTGGTGTTGCCGATATGGGAGCCCTTATAGATTCCGATCCACGTCCCGAAGTGGCTGAAGTAAGCCTCGGTGTCCACCCGGTCCGTGGTCAGCCCAAGGGCGACGGAATAGTCCCGCTCGTCGAAACCGGAGTTACCGATGACGTGGGCAGGCGCCCGGGCGTCTCCCGCGCGCCTGAGACTACCCTGCGCGCGCCATTTGAGTCCCCAGAGCCGGCGCAGCGCGCCCTGTACGAGGACGGAACCGGCGCCCTGCCGGTTATTGGAAAACACATTCGTGTTTATTCTGCCGCCGATACCGGGGTTCACGGGCAGTTCGGGCGGTTCGATACGAATGACGCCGCCGATGGCGCCCGCGCCGTACTGTACGCTCGCGGCGCCCTTGAGCACCTCGATGCGGGCCGGTGAGAAGGGGTCGATCTCCGGGGCGTGGTCGCCGCCCCACTGCTGGCCCTCCTGTGTAACACCGGCGTTGAGTATCAGCACGCGGGAACTGTGGACCCCGCGCAGCACGGGTTTCGAAACGGCCGGTCCCGTGGTCAGCGCGGACACGCCGGGCAGGGATTCCAGCGTCTCGCCCAGCGTCTGGCCCCGTCTCTCCTCCAGGGCGGACGGAGGCAGGACCAGGACGGACTGGCTCGACCCGGTGAGCTCGCCGGCCAGGTCCCGGTCGCCGGTCACCACAACTTCTTCACCGACGAGGGTCTCCGGTTCCATTCTTACCTCGAGCGCGGTCGGCCGGTGTTCGGAAACGATGACCTCGGTCTTTATCGTTTTGTAACCCACGAAACTGAATTCGATCCTGTGTCTGCCCGGCGGCACGTTATCCAGGCGAAACCGGCCTTCCTCGTTGGTGAACGCGCCCAACTCCAGGTCGGGAAGGACTACGGTCACTGCCGGCAGCGGTTCGCCCTTGTCGTCCAGTGCCGTACCGGTTAGCGTTGCTCCATGAGCCGGTCCCGCGAAGATCAGCAGAAGCGCCAGGACCGGTAAAGCTCCGGTCAGGGCTTTGTTCATGTTTATCTCTCCTTGACGGAACACCCGGCCTCGAAACTTCCTGAAACCTCGGTGGCGCGGATCAATCGATGTAACTCGGACCGGCGCTTATTCCACGATCACGTCGAACGTCACGTCTATATCCGTTTCGTTGCTCGGTGTCCGACCGTCTTTCGGCCTCTCGTCGAAATGACTGAGGGTTACCCTGAGCTTGCCGGCAGGTGCGGGTTGTAGTATCGCGATGCGGAAAGTCACCCCGACGGGATGGTCTACGCCGATATTATCACCGTAATCGGATTCAAGATCCGTGTAGGTCACGATGGCGTCTGCGATGCCGCCACTGGGTTCGTAGAAAAACTGGTGGTTCTCCGCCTCTTCCTTTACTTCTTTTGTGATGTCCGCCGCCGGCGATACCGACTCGTCGAGGACCTGCACCCTTCCGTCGTAGGTCGTATTCTTGGACACCGTGAGATCGTCGACGTCTGGCGGGTTGCCGCCCTCGCCGTCCAGGTCCTGGAACCGGGCGCTGACCGGTGTTCCGCCACCGACCGGTGTCAGGGTGATCGCGATGGTCGTGATGAGTTCTTCCTCACCCGGTCCCGCGGGACCGGTCGGACCGGTCGGACCGGTCGGATCGGTGGGACCCGTTGGGCTGGTCTCGTCGTCGGCGCAGGCGACAGCGAGCGCGGCGGCGAAGCACAGTAAAGCTGCGAGTATGGAAAAGCGTTGATTAAACATGTTCGCGGCTCCTTTTCGTTCACGATGCTGATTTCACTGATGCGACGTCCTCGAACCAGTCGTTCGAAAATACCGTCACCACGGTCGAATCGGACTGGTAGTGGCACTTGTTAGGTTCAGAAATGATTCAGGGCAGTCGGCGGCGCCAGGGGTCACGGCCGTCCTGATCCCGCCGAACCCGATCGTCGATCCTTTGCGATCACCACCGCCGCGGATCGAATTCAACGGTACGGATCGGCGGGATGCCGAAAGATCGCGGGGAGGTCGAGGGTTTTTTCTGAACGGGTCGGGTGACCGGCGCACGCAAACGCGGTACCAGGACTATACTGGAGGAGCGCGGCTACCGAGGATTCCGGTGTGCGACTGGGAAAAGCACAGCCTGGTTCTGTCGACTATGGGACCGAATGCGTCGCAGGTCGGTACCTGCGCGGTCGATTTGTCCAATACCGCAGAGGATGCGAAGGTATACTGGCATCCCTGGCAGTGGTCTTCATGTCCGGTGCTCGCCTCGAGCCCATGGCAGTGGAGCGCCGGACTGGCGAAGAGCAGGGCGTAGACAAGGATGCAGGACAGCGAGAGGAATTTCATGCGAATCGCTTAATCCGGAGGCTCGCCATGGATACATTACCGTATTTGTTATTTATTGATTAATCAGTAACTTATGATAAGTAATCTCGTGCCTGATGTCAAGTGATTTCGATATGCCGGCCATTCTGCGCTTGACACGATCTTACGCCTTGTTTATCATTCGACGCCGCGAAAACCAACGCAAGTACTTCAGACGCTGACATCTGGTATTTCAAGTAAAAACAGGAGTGGAAACAGAGGTGTCCGAAAAAGTAATGATCGAGGCAAAGGGGCTCAGCAAGTACTACGGTTCCTTTGTCGCCGTGCAAGACATCTCATTCACCATACCCGACGGTCAAATCGTGGCGTTCCTGGGTCCAAACGGCGCGGGAAAGTCCACGACCATGAAGATCCTGAGCGGATACCTTGGCGCCAGCGCGGGCAGCGCGGCCATCGCCGGACTGGACGTAAGGCGCGACCGTCTCGCCATGTCGAGACACCTGGGTTATCTACCCGAAAACGGACCGCTGTACCAGAGTATGACACCGCTGGAACTCCTGAGGTTCTTCGGCGAGGCCCGTGGACTCGATCCCGTACGCCTGGCGAATCGCCTGGACTATGTCATCGACCGGTGCAGCCTGGACCAGGCTCTCGAAAAACCCATCGACAAACTGTCCCGGGGAAACAAGCAGCGGGTCGGCCTGGCGCAGGCCCTGCTCCACGATCCCGACGTGCTCATCATGGACGAGCCGACCGCCGGTCTCGATCCCAACCAGATCCGTGATTTCCGGCAGGACATCCGGTTGCTCGGGCAGACCAAGACCGTGCTCCTCTCCACCCACATCCTCCAGGAAGTGGACGTCATCGCGGACCGCGTGCTCCTGATCAACGAGGGCAGGCTGGTCTTCGACGGCACGCCCGCGACCCTGCGCAGGGACGGCACGCTGGAGGAATCATTCTACGCGTTGACCGGATACGGCCGTGCGACGGAGGAGGCAGGAAACGGGGAAACGGGAAAAAGGACGGCGTACGGCGCGGAGGCAGGCGAATGAACCTCGGCCCGGCAAGCCGGTTCAACGGCAAGGTGGTGGCGGCCATCGTCCGGCGGGACATGCGCATGGCGTTCAGCAATCCCACGGGATACGTCTTCGTCACCCTGTTCATCTTCCTCAGCGCGGCTGCCGCTTTCTGGCAGGTCCAGTTCTTCCTGAACAACCTGGCCAATCTCGACCAGTTGAACGCCTTGTTCCCCTACCTGTTGCTATTCTTCATCCCCGCGTTGACCATGGGCGTGTGGGCCGAGGAAGCCCGGCAGGGGACCGATGAACTGCTGCTTACGCTTCCGGCGACAGATCTGGAAATCGTACTGGGCAAGTACCTCGCCGTGCTGGGTGTCTACACGGCATCGCTGCTTCTCTCCCTTACTCACGTGCTCGTATTGATGTGGCTCGGAAGCCCCGATCCAGGACTCATGGCCGGCAACTACCTGGGTTACTGGCTGGCCGGCGCCGCCCTCGTCTCCGTCGGCATGCTGGCGTCCCTGTTGACCTCTCACGCGACTATCGCCTTCATCCTGGGCGCACTCTTCTGCGGGGCCTTCGTGCTCATCGGCCCCATTGCGGGCGGCATCAGTGAAGGGCTGCGGAACCTGCTCTCGTCCCTGGGCCTGTTCAACGCCTTCGACGACTTCGCCCGCGGCGTCGTCAGTTTCTCCGGCCTGGTTCATTTCGTCTCCGTCACGTGCCTGATGCTGTATCTCAACGTGGTGCTGATCAGCCGTCGCCACTGGCCCGCGAAATCCGGGGGATTCGGGATGGGGATACATCACGGGGTACGCGCCGCGGCGCTCGTCGCAGCGGTCATCGGGCTGAACGTAATCCTGGGCAGGGCGGGCTTCCGCCTCGACGTAACCGCCGAAGGACTCCATTCGCTCTCGGACGAGACCGTGCGGATGCTGGAGGAACTGGACCCGGATCGACCCGTGTTCATCCAGGCCTTCGTGAGTCCCGAGGTGCCGGAGTCCTACGTGCAGACCCGTTCGAATTTGGTGGACGTGCTTAAGGAATTGGACGCGGTGGGAGGCAATCGCGTACAGGTACGTATAGCAGACACGGAGATGTACTCTCCCGAGGCCCGGGAAGCCCGGGAGCGGTTCGGTATTACGCCCCGGGGGCTGCCGGACCTCCGGAGTGCCCGATCAGGCGTTACGAACGTATTCGCCGGGATCGCCGTCACCTCGGGTCCTGAGGAACAAATCATCGGATTCCTGGATACGGGACTGCCCGTCGAGTACGAACTGGTGCGCAGCCTCAGGGTGATCGCCCGCGCGGACCGCGCGAAACTCGGGATCCTGTCCACGGAGGTGCGGCTCTTCGGCGGCTTTGATTTCAACACCATGCAAAGCCGGCAGCCCTGGGCCATGACCGAAGAACTCCGCAAGCAGTACGACGTGGCGCAGGTCCAGGCCCAGGAAGACTATCCGGACGATCTCGACGCGCTCGTGGTCGCCCTGCCCAACACGTTGACCCAGCCGGAAATGGACCGGCTTTCGGATTACATTGCTGCGGGCCATCCCACGCTGATCCTGGCGGACCCCCTGCCGTCCTTCAACCTGTCCCTATCCCCCTCCGAGAAGAAGGGCGCCAGCGCCAATCCCTTCGCTGGAAACCAGCAGCCGCCTCCCACGCCAAAAGGCGATATACAGGGCATGCTGCGGAAATTCGGCGTGGAATGGAATGCCGGGTTGATCGTGTGGGACCGCTACAATCCCCATCCCGGCATGGCCCATCTTCCGCCCGAGGTGGTCTTCGCCTCGCCGGGAAACGAAAATCCGGAAACCTTCAACCAGGAAGCAGTCGGCACGGCTTCGCTGCAGGAACTGGTTTTTCTTTTTCCCGGCCGGTTGCAACCTTCCGGAGTCGGAGACTTCACTTTTACGTCCCTGGTGCAGAGCGGGGAGGCGTCGGGACTTACCGCCTATTCCCAACTCGTTCAGCGCAACTTCTTCGGCGGGTCGCAGCTGGTCCTTTCCAATGTCCCGAGGCGGGCGAGCCAGAACGCATACACCATGGCGGCCCATGTCACCGGATACGCGGACACTTCGGCGAGCGATGATGAAACCGCGCGGGTCAACCTGGTCGTCGTGGCCGACGTGGATTTCGCTTCGCAGCAGTTCTTCGAGATCCGCCGCCTCGGCGCCGGGGGTTTAAACTTCGACAACGTCACCTTCTTCCTGAACGCCATGGACGTGCTGGTCGGGGACGAGTCCTTCATCGCCCTGCGTAGCAAGCGGGTGCGGTACCGGACGCTCGAAACCGTCGAAAAACAGACCCTGGCCTACACCCAGCAACGCGTCAAGGACGAGGACGAAGCCGAGCAGGAAGCACAGGCGGCCCTGGACCAGGCGCGACGACGCCTCACGGCCCGCGTGGACGAGGTCCGGCAGCGGAACGACCTGGACGAACAGACCCGGCGGATCATGGTCCGCAACCTGGAGGAAGTGGAGGACCGGCGGTTCGAGACGCTGAAGACCAACATCGAGGCCGAAAAGGAGGCCAGGATCCAGGACAGCAAGGAGATGATGGAAAGCCAGATCCGCCTGATCCAGAACACCATCAAGAACCTGGCCGCCCTGCTTCCACCCGTGCCGGTCTTCCTCCTCGGCGTGTTCATTTTCGTCCGGCGCAGGCGGCGCGAGAACGAGGCGGCCGCAGCAGCGCGTCGGTTGAGGAGTTGATCATGGACGAAATGCGCAAGACCCTGATCTTCGTCGCCGCGGCGGCGCTGGTGGCCTTTGTCGCTTTTCTCGCGGCGCCGGGTGATCTGACACCGGAGGCGTTCTCGGACCGTGGAGAGATGTTCTTTCCGGATTTCACCGATCCGAACGCCGCGACCTCGCTGGAAGTCATCGATTTCGACGAGGAAACCGGGCGTATCGACGCTTTCAACGTGGTGTTCAAAGGCACGCGATGGCGCATCCCTTCCCACCATAATTACCCGGCCGATGATAAGGACCGCCTGGCCCGAACGGCCGCCGGGCTCATCGACGTCCGCAAGGACGACGTGGTCGCCGAGGTCGCCGCGGACCACGAGTCCCTGGGCGTGGTGGACCCGCTGGACGAATCCGTCGCCTCCCTGGCCGGTCGCGGCAAGCGCGTTTCGATCAAGGATGGGAACGACAACCTCCTCGCCGACCTCATCGTCGGCAAGAACGTGGCCGGACGGGAGGGCAGGTACCGGTATCTGCGGGTACCGGGCCAGAAGCGGACCTACGCCGCGCGCTTCGACGTGGATGTCTCCTCCCGGTTCGGCGACTGGATCGAAAAGGACCTGCTGGAGTTGGACCTGGGCCGTATCGAGCAGGTGACCCTGAAAGACTACTCCATCGACGAAAGCACCCGTGTCCTGGACCAGCGCGACACGATCGTCCTGACCCGGGGCGACCCCGACTGGACGGCCAACCGCATGAGGAGCGGGCAGAAAGTCGACGGGGTGAAGATGGAAGACCTGCTCAAGGCCCTCGACGAATTGACCATCGTGGGCGTCCGTCCCAAGCCCGCCGGTCTGTCCAGGAGCCTGGAAGACAACGACGAAGGCATCAGCTTGAACCGCGAGGCCCTGGTGTCCCTGCAGGAAAAAGGCTACTACTTCACCCGGGACGGCCAGCTGGTTTCCAACGAAGGAGAAGCCCAGGTCCGCTCGAAGGACGGCGTAGTCTACACGCTCCGCTTCGGGGAGATCGTCTATGGCGCGGGCGAGGCGGTCACGGCCGGGACCGAGATGTCGGGGCCGGGCGGACCGGGCGGACCGGGCAGGGCGGGCGGACCGGGTGAGAACCGGTACCTGTTCATCACCACCAGATTCGACGCCGGTGTTTTTCCGGAGCCGCGAAATCCCGCCGACACGGGTTTTCAGGCCCGGGCGGACTCGCTGTGGACGAACGCCGACCGGACCAATGCGAACCTGCACGAAAAACACGAAGCCTGGAAAAGGAACGTCGAGAACGGGCGCAGGACCTCCGCGGACCTGAACACCCGTTTCGCCCAGTGGTACTACGTAATCTCGGCGGACAGCTTCGACCGGATCCATCTCCGCCGCGGAGACCTGGCCACCTCCGAGTGACTGCTTCGGCGGTTACACCAAACCCCGTACCTGGACAGCGGCGTTTCCTGTTCCCTCTCGTAATCCGATCAATCGGTTCGACGAACCGCCAACGAGGATGTCCGATTGACCCAAGACCAGACCTGCGCGGCGGTCATGGCGCGCACCCTGCGTGAGGCCGGCGTTCGCTTTGCCTTCGGTCATCCCGGCGGCGAAGTGCTGGAACTGATCGACGCGCTGGAACGGGCGGGCATCCGGTTCGTCCTGACCGGCCACGAATCCACGGCGGCGTTCATGGCCGCGGCCGTTGGACGCCTGACCGGGATCCCCGGGGTGTGCGTCGCGACCCTGGGCCCGGGCGCCTGCAACCTGGTCCTGGGCGTCGCGACGGCCTTCCTGGATCGCGATCCGATCCTGGCTATCTCCGCGCGGACGTCGACGCAGCGGCACCACAGGAGCAACAAGCAGAACCTGCCGTTGATGGATCTTTTCACGCCCATCACCCGGTGGTCCGTCGACCTCGAAGGCGCGGCGGTCGAAGATACCCTCAAAAGCGCCCTTTCCATCGCGGCCGGTCCGCCGCGGGGACCGGTGTACCTTTCCGTGCCGTCCGACTTGGCGGGGAGGCCTGTGATCGACGGCGATTCCGCAGTTCGTGATGTCGACGGCAAGTCCATGAATCATGATGTCGACGTCAAATCCTCAAGTCCCCCTCCTCCCACCCCCGCGGACGATTCCGATCTCCCGCGCATCCTGGCCAGCCTGAACGGGGCCGAAAGACCGGTCGCCGTGGTCGGCATCGCCATGGACGCCGCAAGGGACGCCCCTGCCGTGCGGCGATTTCTCCGGGACACCGCCATACCCTACACCACGACCGTCCAGGCGAAAGGCATCGCCGACGAGCAAGGCGGAGGATACCTGGGAACGATCGCGCCGGCCGCCGGGGAAGAACGGATCATCGAATGGCTGGAACGGAGCGACTGCGTCCTGGGCATCGGATTCGACCCGGTGGAGATATCCCGTCTCTGGCACTTCGACGCGCCGCTGCAGGTCGTCGCCAACGCTCCCGTGGGATTCGGGGCCTACAGTCCCCCAGCGTCCTGCGTGGGTGACGTATCCGTCCTGCTCGTACGGATCGGCGGGGGGTACACGGGCCGAAGCGCGTGGACAGACAAACAAATAAGGGAATTGAGAGAGCGGGTCGACGCGGTTTACCATCCGCCCGCCTCATCGGGACCGGGCGGCATGTCGCCCTATCACCTGGTCGGCGCCCTGCGGGAAACCCTCCCGGAAGACACCATCGTCTCCTCGGACGTGGGCGCCCACAAGAACGTCATGGGCCAGCGGTGGACGGCGCCCGGACCGGACACCTTCCTCATGTCCAACGGCCTTTCTTCCATGGGGTACGGCCTGGGCGCGGCCATGGGCGCCGCGACGGTCTGTCCCGACCGGCCGGTCGCCGCGGTGACGGGCGACGGCGCCTTCGCCATGATGGTACAGGAACTCGAGACCATAAACCGGACCGGTATCGCGCCCCTGGTTATCGTCCTGTGCGACGCTTCGCTGGCCGTAATCAAGATCGCCCAGCAGGCCCGCGGACTGCCCACGACGGGGGTCGATTTCTCACCGGTGGACTGGGTGAAGGTCGCCGAGGGATTCGGGATCTCCGCCGAGACCGTGAGTACCCTGGAAGAAACCCGCGACGCTGTAGGGCGCTGGGTGGGGCGCCGCAAGGCACGGGTCCTGGTCGCCCTCGTGGACGAAGAACTCTATACCGGGTTGAAGTACTGAAATTCGAGGACGAAACCATCCGGTTTCCCGGTGATTTAGGCATGCCGAGGTTGTTCGCCATGTACCATAAATATCTGTAGCGTCCGCGGGCCTGCTCTTTATATTGACACCCGCCTGACGGGCTCTGGTCCTGGACGGCTGTCCACCATCCAGACATCGACAATACGCAAGGGGAGGAAAAGGAACCATGAGTGCCGAATTCACGCTCGTTCTGGCCGTATTACTCGGATTTTACATGGCCTTTTCCATAGGCGCGAACGACGTGGCGAACGCCATGGGAACCTCCGTGGGTTCCAAGGCGCTGACCATCAAGCAGGCCGTCCTCATCGCCGCGGTGCTCGAATTCCTGGGCGCCTTCCTGGTAGGGGGACAGGTTTCCAAGACCATCCGGGGAGGCATACTGGACCCGCAGATCTCCGCGGCCGCTCCGGAACTCATCATTTACGGCATGCTCGCTTCCCTCATGGCGGGCGGCACGTGGCTCGTGGTCGCTTCCAGGCTCGGCTGGCCCGTATCGACCACCCATACGATCGTGGGGGCCATCGCGGGGTTCGGTTTGGTCGCCTTCGGCACCAGCGTCGTGCAGTGGGAACAACTCATGCAGATCATCGCTTCATGGGTGGTCTCGCCCCTGCTGTCGGGCGCTTTGGCCTTCCTGATTTACCGTGCGATACGATGGACGATCCTTCGCCATCCCGATCCCGTGCGGCAGACCCGGCGATGGGCGCCGCTGTACATCTTCTGCGTCGTCGTCGTCATTTCCCTGGTCACCCTGTTCAAAGGGCTCAAGAACGTCAACCTGGATCTCACCCTGGCCGAATCCCTGCTCTGGTCCAGCATCCTGGGTATCTTCGGGGTGATCGCAGGCCACTTTCTGCTCGGCATGATCGGCAACCGGTCGGGATCCAATTCCACTGATAAATCGTCCGGTGATTCCCAGATGACCATCGTCGAGAAAATGTTCGGCGTGCTCCAGATCATGAGCGCCTGCGCCGTGGCCTTCGCCCACGGTTCCAACGACGTGGCGAACGCCATCGGGCCACTCGCCGCCGTGGTGCACATCAGCCAGTCCGGCGTGGTCGACCCCGAGTCGCCGGTACCCAGCTGGCTCCTGCTGGTCGGAGGTATCGGCATCGTCATCGGGCTGTCGACCATGGGATACCGCGTCATGGCGACCATCGGAACCAAAATCACCGAATTGACGCCCACCCGGGGATACTCGGCCGAATTCGCCGCCGCCCTGACCATCGTCCTGGCCAGCCGGCTCGGCCTGCCCATCTCGACGACCCAGACCCTGGTCGGCGGCGTCATGGGCGTGGGCCTGTCCCAGGGCGTCAAGGCCCTCGACTTCAGCATCCTGGGCAGAATCGCGGCATCCTGGATCGTGACCGTTCCCATCGGCGCCCTGCTTGCGATCGTCTTCTTCTACCTGTTCCGGTTCCTATTCTGATTTCTCGCCGGATAACCTCCTGCCGGTCCGGATCCAGACTAACTTCAGGCGTCCGTTATGAACGACACGTCCCTGAACAAAGTTGAATCCAGGGAATCCCATCCTCCGCTGCGTCTCAGGTTCATCCTTGTTTTCGGTGCGCTCATCCTGGGCGCCTATCTCGTTCTGCAGTTCGCCGCGACGTTCCTTTCGGTGATCGTGCTGGACCTGGATCCCTCTGAACGCATGGGCGACCTGGTCGCCCTGGGCGTAACCGCCTCCGCCATTCCGTCTACGGCGCTCGTATTGCTCATTCTGAACCGTACGCCGGGCATCGATCCGCGATCCTGGCTGGCGCTCCTGCCGGTTCGGACCACGACCCTGCTCGGCTGGGTGGTGTTCGCTTTCGTGGTGCTGCAACTGGCAGACCTGGTCACGGTCGAACTCGGACGTTCACCCGTTCCGCCGATCATGGAAACGATGATCGAAACGACGCGATACACCACGCTGCTCTGGTTCGCGCTCGTGATCGCCGCGCCGGTTTTCGAAGAGGTTCTGTTCAGGGGTTTTCTGTTCGAGGGACTGCGCCAGACGAGGATAGGCGCCGGAGGAACGATTGTCGTCACGACGCTGCTCTGGACGCTGCTGCACACCGCACAGTACGACCAGTATTTCCTCACGCTGATCGCCCTGATCGGGATCCTGCTCGGGATCGCCCGGGAGCGCAGCGGATCCCTCTATGTTCCCCTCGCCATCCACGGGGTAAACAACCTGCTCGGCACACTGCAGATGACGGAAGAAAAGGACGTGCTCGTCAGCGCCCTGTTTTAATGGTGGGGGCGTTTCGAGAACCGGTCCTGCGTCAGATGCCCAGGGCCTTCTTGTTCTCGGGGGTCAGTTTGGCCAGCGTACGCTTGAACTTGTAGTTGCCTGATTCGGACTTGACGGGTTTGACCACCAGGGCGGTCTGTGCCTGCTCATCCTGGTCCTGGTTGCCCTTCGACATCTTGGCCGCGAAACTTCTGTCCTTAGCCATGTCTTTTCCTCCCAAACGAGTTGTTTCAGCCTGTTTCGTCGCAGTTAAATACCATAATGATCTAGATAGATTGCTCAACGTGCTCAATCTAACGATTATCCTTGACAAATGCAACAAAAAGCAGTAGTTTAGTACGACTGGTCCACCTACTAAAATAACCGTTTATTCAGATATCTAAACTTACCGAAGATGGGTTGCCTGGCGCATACGTGTGCGAGAAAGTAGCATGGGTTGTCTAACGTAAACCCGTGTGCGTTAAATGCAGCCGGAATACGTCGACTCAATACGCAGTCTTTCAATCAGAAACTCATGATTTAAAAGGAGGTGAAGTGGATCTGTTTGGATACAAGACGAAAAGAGTGCGATACGAGAAAGAGTGCGATTAAAGTTTGTTTACTACCATGTTAGTCCAGTAAACTCATACAGAAACTCTCATTTATCGTTCATGTATCCTCGATTTGGTTGCAACGGATTCATGAAGGAGGAAATCATAATTCGGAAGCCTGGAATTACACCGGGAACTCTCGTTCTATACCTCTTCGCGGTTTTACTCATGATCGCCGCGCCGGTCGTCCTGGCCCAGGAGGCTGCCGAAGAGGCCGCCACGACAGATGAACAGGAAGCGACGACCCAGCAGCCGATGCAGGAAGAACAGATCATAATACTGGAAGAAGCATTAGAAGAGTTGGTGGTGACCGGTTCCCGGTAGCAACCGCGGACCATCACCGAATCCACTGTGCCCATCGACGTGATTCTCGTTGATGAAGTTATCCAGCAAGGCGGATCGGATCTGGGTGACCTGATACGAAACGTCGTACCCTCCTACAACATCAACTCCCAGCCGATCAGCGACGCGGGCACTATCGTCAGGCCTGCCAATCTGCGTAACTTGGCGCCCGACCAGTTGCTGGTCCTCGTCAACGGCAAGCGCCGCCACCGCGGCGCAGTGATCAACTGGTATGCAAACGCCGTAGCCGAAGGTGCGCAGGGCCCCGATCTGGCCGCGATTCCGGCAATTGCGCTCGAAAGAGTGGAAGTCCTGCGCGACGGCGCCTCGGCGCAGTACGGATCTGATGCCATCGCCGGAGTGCTGAACTTTCAGCTGAAAAACAACTACCAGGGATTTACCTTTGAGTCCAAGGTCGGCAGTTTACAGGACGGCTCCGGCAGGTACCTTGGCGATGGAGAGTTGTTCTCCATTGCGGGGAATCTCGGCGTGGGCACCGAAAACGCGTGGGCCAATCTCAGCGTGGAATTCGGCAACTCCAGCGAAACGGTCCGTTCGGTGCAGACGAACTCCGGAGCGGCCCAGATCGCGGCCGGCAATCTCGACATCGCCAATCCCGAGACTTTCTGGGGCCAGCCGTTTGTCCGAAACGACTTTAAGTTCTTCGCCAACTACGGCGCTAATATCGGCGAAAACCTCGAGTTCTTTGGCCACGCCAATTATGCCAGCAAAGAAGTCGACGGCGGGTTTTATTTTCGTAATCCGCTTACACGCGGCGGCGTGTACCAGGGGCCCGTGGTGGATATAGACGGAGTGATGCTGCCTACGATACTGGTCGGCGACCTGGATGGCGTGGGCCAGGGCAGCGAATGCATGCCGGTGCCCATCAGAAACAACAGGCCGGATGAGGAAGCCTGGCTGCGGATTCGCGACGATCCCAACTGCTTCTCGTTCCTGAAGAAGTTTCCAGGGGGTTTCACGCCCCGGTTTGGCGCCTTCGCGTCGGATGAATCCGTGGTCCTTGGCATTAAAGGACGTGCGTTGGATTTAATGCGCTGGGAACTGAGCGCATCGTATGGACGCAACGAGGCGGACTACTTCATCTATAATACAGTAAACGCCTCCATGGGTCCCGACACCCCGACCTATTTCGATCCGGGCTCCTATGTCCAGTCCGACGTCAACCTGAACTTCGACGTAACCTACCCGGTCGGCCAGAAACTGGTCCTTGCCGCCGGCCTCGAACGCCGGACCGAGACCTTCGAGCTCGTCGAAGGCCAGGTCGAGTCCTACCTGATTGGCCAGCCCCTCGCCAGCCAGGGATTTGCACCGGCTACCAATGGATTCGCAGGATTCAGCAAGGTCGCCGCGGGAGAATGGGACCGTTCCAACTCCGCGATATACGTGGAAGGCGGAATCACGCCCATGGACCAGTGGTTGGTCGACGTGGCCGTGCGCAGCGAACGTTTTGCCGATTTCGGAACCACCACCAACTACAAGGTAGCTACCAACATCGGCTTTACCGACGAAGTGAGGATGCGCGGCAGTTACAGCACGGGTTTCAGGGCACCGACGCCCGGCCAGCAGAACGCTTTCAACATCACGACGGAGTTTGATCTGGCATTGAACGACCTGGTGAATAACGGAACGGTGCCTTCCATCAGCCGCGCGGCCGAGTTAAAGGGAGGCAAACCGCTCGACGCGGAGAAGTCCGTAAACATTTCGGCAGGCCTCGTCTTCGATCTGGGTTCCGTGAACGCCACGATCGATTTTTTCGATATCAGGGTGCGCGACCGACTGACGGTCTCCCAGAATTTCGAGCTCAGCGACGCGAAGAGAGCCCAGTTGATCACCGAGGGCATCACCAGCGCGGCCGGGTTGCAGGGGTTTCAATTCTTCACCAACGATTTCGACTCTGCAAACAGGGGAATCGATGTCGTTGTTTCGGCGCCTGTGCGGTCGGGTACGCTGAGCCTGGCCTACAACTACACGAACTCCGAGGTCACGGATTACAATCCGGAAATCCTGGATGAAGTGCAGATCCAGGCGCTGGAGGAGGGACTCCCCAGGCAACGCGGCAATTTGAGCCTGACCCAGACCCTGTCCGATAACTGGAACACCATGGGACGGGCCAGCTACTACGGATCCTATTTCGATTTTCGCGATGGTGAGACCTATGGCAGCAAGGTCCTGCTGGATCTTGAGAGTACCATCACGTTCAACGACGAACGGTCCAGGATAACCATTGGCGGGCAAAATATCCTGAATACCTATCCGGACGAGAATCCGCATGCCGCTGGAGGCGCCTCAGGAGGCCCCGGCAACAAGTACAGCCAGTACAGTCCATTTGGCTTTGGCGGCGCATTCTGGTACGTCAAGTATGGCTTCTCGCTCTGATATCCACCGGTCGGTGACAGGATCGAACCGTCGCCATTGACTTCAAGACATGCGCATTTGACTTTAATGCCGCTAACCGCGCCCCGGGATCAGCAGGTTCCGGGGCTTTTCTTTTTTTACTTATGTAGTCCTGGATTGCTTTTCAATAGACAGAACGGGCTTTCCACCCTATCTTGGTCCGGTTCACATACGATAACCGGAGCGGGTGCCTGAATACGCAAATGATACGGGAAAACGCGAAAAAACAAGCCTATCGGCAGACTGAGGGTGGGAAGCCCGACCTAAGGGGTCTGACGCTGCCCGAGATCTCGCGGATCGTCGCCGAGGTGAATGAACCGCCTTACCGGGCCGGGCAGATCGTCTCGTGGGTGTATGATAAGGCCGCGGGTTCTTTCGAGGAAATGACCAACCTGTCCCGGTCCTTTCGCGCCGAACTGTCGGACCGCGCGAGCCTCAACTCGCTGACCCTCGTCAACCGGTCGAAGTCACGCCACGGTCCGACCACGAAATACCTCTTCGAACTCGGGGACGGACAGAAGGTAGAGACCGTGCTGATCGGCGGATCGCGGCGTAATACGCTCTGCATCTCCACGCAGGTGGGATGCGCCATCGGATGCCGTTTCTGCGCGAGCGGGCTGGAAGGACTTGTGCGCAACATGACGTCGGCCGAAATCGTCGACCAGGTCGTCCAGGTCAGAAAGCTGGACGGCGATACCCGTCCCATAAACAACATCGTCGTCATGGGCATGGGGGAACCTTTGGCCAATTACCGACAGGTGCTGCGGGCCGTGCGGATCATCAACGCTGACTGGGGGCTCGGCATCGGCGCCCGGAAAATCACGCTTTCCACCAGCGGACTGGTTCCCAAGATCTACCAACTGGCCGAAGAGAAGATTCAGTTCGAACTGTCCGTCTCCCTGCACGCGGCAGATGACCGGACCCGGTCCATGATCGTCCCGCTCAACAAGCGTTTTCCCCTCAAGCAGCTCATGAAAGCCTGTCGTCATTACACCGAAGTGACCGACCGGGTCATCACCTTCGAATATGTCCTGCTTAAAGGCGTGAACGACCGGTTCCAGGACGCGGAAAACCTCGTGAGGCTGTTGAGAAAAGACAAGTGCAAACTGAACCTGATTCCCTATAACCCGGTGCAGGGACTCCCCTACGAAACGCCCGACGAACATCGGCGGACGGCTTTCGTGGAAGCGCTACGCGCGGGTGGACATCAGTTGACCATTCGCCGGGAACGCGGACGGGACATCGACGCCGCGTGCGGTCAACTGCGTCTTTCGGAATCCAGGAACGGCGGTTGACGGACCAGGGGCCGCGGGCAGGCCGCTGACCGGTTCGGAGCCCGTGGCGGGATGGAGCATTCCCCATGGATCGCACAACGTTCCCCCGGATCCTCGTAGTCAGGCCCGACCGGATTGGCGACGTAGTGCTGTCCCTGCCGGTGCTGGACGCTCTTCGCAACCGCTGGCCTGAAGCCTATCTCGCCATGCTGGTGCGACCCTATACCCGGGACGTACTCGTCGAAAATCCCTGTCTCGACGCCATTATCGAAGACGACCCGGAAGCAGGCCATCGCGGCCTGGCGGGGTTTTTCGGACAGGTACGCCGCCTGAAAACCCACGGCTTCGATACGGCCCTCATACTCATGCCCACCGCGCGTATAGCCTGGTTGCTTTTCATGGCCGGTATCCCGCGCCGCATCAGCGTGGGCCGGAAGGTGTACCACGCGCTCACCTTCACCCGTTCGATCAGCCGACACCGCTACATACCGCTACGCCACGAAAAAGACTACTGCCTGGAACTGGCACGGGCTATCGGCGCCCGGGTACCGGGCCATGGATCTCTCATAGAAGTGAAGGAAGCGGAAAAAACGAGGGCCCGGGAGATGTTGAAGCGGCCGGATGGACGTCCGATTATCGGCATTCATCCCGGTAACGGCCGCAATGCCCCGAATTGGACGACCGAACGATACGGTGAACTGGCAGGGTGTATCCAGCAGCGCCACAAAGCGAAAATCGTAATAACCGGCAGCACGGACGAGGCACCGCTCGCCGAAGCTATCGGCCAACGGCTGAATGGCCCCTTCCTGTCGCTGGCGGGAAAGCTGACCCTCCGCGAATTGATTGCGATAATCGGCGAACTGGATCTCCTGGTCAGCAGCAGCACGGGTCCCATGCACCTTGCCGGCGCGCTGGGGGTTCCCACGGTATCGATCTTTTGTCCACTGCCCGCAAGGTCGCCTCTGCGATGGCGTCCCCTGGGCGGCCGGGACCTAAACCTCCTTCCGCCCGAAGGACAGTGCCCCACATGCGACCGCGGCCCCCTGTGCGAACTGTCCGGGATCACCGTTGACATGGTCCGGGACGCCGTGAGGGAACAGCTGGATAAAGGGCACGACAACCCGGCCCCGGCCGGTAAACCTTTACCTTGAAGTTGTCCGATGCCATGACCGTGTCCGAAGCACCATCCCACATCCTGGTCATCCGATTCAGTTCGATGGGCGATATCGTGCTGACCTCGCCGGTTACCCGTCGGTTGAGCAGGATCTGCCCCGGTGCGGAAATCGACTTTCTCACACGGACCGAATACGCCCCCCTGGCCCGATCGCTTCCCGGCGTGAATCAGGTGGAGCGCTTTGAACCCAATAAAGGGCTTTGGCGGCTCGTCTCCCGCTTACGCCGAAGACGCTACGACCTGGTGATCGACCTGCACGGGAATATACGCAGCAGGCTGGTGTCGCTGGCGAGCAATGCGGACCGGATCGTGCGCTACGACAAACGCCGGTTCGCCCGCATGGCCATGGTTGCCATGCCCGGACGCTCTACGTCCGTACCCCATACGGTCGACCGATACCTGGATGTACTCGATACGCTCTACACGTTCGACACGCTGGATGCTGGCGGCGCGTTGGATGCTGGCGGCGCGTTGGATGCTGGCGGCGCGTTGGATGCTGGCGGCGCGTTGGATGCCGGCGGCGCGTTGGATGCTGGCGGCGCGTTGGATGCCGGCGGTGAACTGGATGCTGGCGGCGCTTCTCCCCGCGGTTGGACGGCGCGGGTGGGGCGGGCGGAAATGGATAGAATCCCGCAACTGATCGTCGACGACGCCGCGTCGGCGGAGGTGGCGGATCGAATGGCCGACGCGGGCATAGGACCGGAGGTCCCGGTGGTCGCCTTAGCGCCCGGCGCCTCGCACGCTCCCAAGCGCTGGCCGCCGGACCGGTTCGCCCGGGTTGCCGACCACCTGGCGGAGGCACACGGGATAAGGATCCTGCTTCTGGGTGGCAGTGGGGACCGTTCGGTGGTCGCAGAGGTGGCCGGGGCCATGAAGGGACGTGCCTTGAACTGGTCCGGGACTACGAACCTCTCGCTGCTGCCCGCGGCCGTGAAGCGATGCCGGCTCCTGGTCAGTAACGACTCCGGCCCCATGCACGTGGCGACGGCCGTAGGCACCTCGGTTGTCGGTATCTTCGGGGCGACCCATCCTCGCCTGGGGTTTTCACCCCTCGGACCGGAAGACACCGCCGTATCGCTCGACCTCTCATGCAGCCCGTGCAGCCTGCACGGGGACCGGGCCTGCCGGTTCGGCACCCACGCGTGCATGGAGGATCTCCCGCCCCAGCGCGTCATCGAAGAGGCGGAACGCAGGCTCTCAGGTTGACCGGTGCTCCTGGCGCGCAGAGGCGGTGTAGGGCCCACCGAGGCGGTCCTATCCGTCTGATTCGTATTTCAGGAGAGAGTAGACCGGACGGGTGCCCAGTCGTTTCCGGCCGTCCAGGTAGGACAGCTCGATGAGGAATCCCACGCCGGCCACGACCCCGCCGGCATCCTCCACCAACTGACAGGCCGCGGACGCAGTCCCACCCGTGGCCAGCAGGTCGTCCACGATGAGAACCCGATCGCCAGGCCGCACGGCGTCCAGGTGCATTTCAAGCGCGTCGGTGCCGTATTCCAGATCGAATTCGATCCGTCGTGTTTCCGCCGGGAGCTTACCGGGCTTGCGCAGGGGAATGACCCCCTTGCCCATGCAGTAAGCCAGCACCGGCGCCAGGATGAAACCCCGGGCCTCGATGCCGGCGACGAGGTCAACGGACCTATCCGCGTATTCCGAGACGAAACGGTCCACTGCCGTGCAAAAGGCAACGGGGTCCTTGAACAGCGTGGTCACGTCCTTGAAGTTGATTCCGGGAATGGGGAAATCCGGAACGTTGCGGATCGTCTGCTTGAGTGTTTCCAAATCACACCTCGTTTCTGTGAACGATCAGGTTCGATGGCAGCGGCAGATCAGGCCGGTCACCGGTCGAATTCCCGCGTCCAGTTCTCGATGACGGTCAGCACGGGGCGCGCTTCTTCCGCGTTGGTCACCAGGATGAACCGCTCACCGTCGTCGGTTACGTCGTAGCCGGCAAACCGCAGGTTTTCGGCACCGGCCTGAAGGCCGTCGAAGAGCATCTGCGGCTGGTCGAACCGGAACCCGGAGCCAACCAGGAGGGGAACGGCCATCATCCGGTTGTTTTCAACGTAGAACAGTTCATTGCCCGCCGGACTCCAGCACGGCGTCCAGCCGCCGTTGGCGGACACCTGCCACCGGCCCGTACCCGAGGGAAACCGGGTTACGTACACTTCCAGGCTGCCGCCCTGGTCCGACACGTAGGCCAGGTAACGGTTGTCCGGTGAAAGGGCCGCCTGCCAGACCCGCCTCTGATCCTCCATGAACACCTGCGGCCTAGCGCCTGGTTCCGTCGTAACATACTGCATGCTCATCCGGTTGAAGTACACCAGGTATTGCCCGTCATCCGACACTATCGGCGCCCATCCTGTCAGGGAATCTGCGGAGAAGGGAACCATCCCGTCCATGGTTTCGAGATCCATGCGCATCAGGAGCCCGTCGCGCCGAAACCTTCCCGGATTCAGGCGATTGGATACGGCGAAGAGGATCGATGCGCCGTCGGGATCGAAGGTCGGGGCGCTGTAATCCAAGTCGGCGAAGGTAAGACGGCTTTTAACGCCATTCGTGATGTCGTACTCCCAGAGCGCCGGCTGGCTGTCGTCTATCGCTTCCGCCACGACCCGCGTTCCGCCGGGAGACAGGACCGGCTGGCCGATCCAGTCATGCGGACCGCCGATGACCCGGTCGATCCGACCACGGCGGTCTACCAGCGTCAATTGCTGCGGGGACCGGAAGGCCTGCCGGTACACCATGACGCCGTCATCGGATAGGCTGATCGTGTTGACGTGCCGAACGATAGGAAAGGCCTCACCCGTCAGTTCTCCCAGACCGGGAGAAAAGGGCACGGCCCACAGGTCGCCTTCGGCCAGGGCCGTATCGCGGTAGTACAGCAGGTAACCAGCCGCGTATCCCGCCACGGTCAGAAACTCACCTTCCAGGGGCAGCGTGCGGCGCGCGCCGCCCGGCGTATCCACTACGATCCGGGAGGAAACGACGCGGGCGCCGGCGATCAGCCGGTGGAGATTCGGGTTCCCCTGGTACTTCTCGCTCAGGTCCGCGATTCGTTCCGAATCCTCGGAAGTCATAACCACCGAGTACAGCCGAAGATTGTGATCGGCGAGGCTGAGTAGCGTAACAAATCCCCATTCTGACTCTTCCGTGTCCGGTTCCAGCGCCAGAACAGGTTCGCCTCCATGCTCGGAAACGTTGTACAACCCACCACCCGGCGGCCGGCCGACCAGGCCCAGCAGGATCTGTCCATCGACGCCCCACGAAAAGCCCGTAAGCCGCAGGTCGGGCAGATCGCAGAGTCGGACCTGTCCACCGCCGTCGGGCGCGACCTTCCACAACGTACGCCGCACACGATAGCCGATATGGCGGCTGTCGGGCGACCAGAAGACCAGGTTGACATCTTCCGTGTCGGGAATCTCCCGGCCGTCGACCTGGTCCAGTGCCCGCACCCACAATCGATTGCCATGAACGTAGGCCAGCATGGTTCCATCCGGCGAGATGGCTACGTTATCCCGGCCGATGTTGTCCAGGGTAACTTGGAACTTGCGGACGGGCGCGGGCGGTTCCTCCCGGAGAAACCCCGCCAGCCCGGCTATGCCAAGGACTATTCCGACGATACCCAATACGCAAGCGGCAAACACGCCCGACCGTTGGAGGAAGGACAGGTTCTTTCCCGCCCGGAACGCACCGGCGCTCATTCCCCCATGGGGATCCATAGTGTATTCTCCCCGGCTGTCGACCAGGTCATGGCCCACGTCGAGTATGGATTGATAACGAGACCTGGGATCCTTGCCGAGGCAGCGCCGGACGACGCGGTTCAGCGTGGGAGGAACTTCCCTGTTGTGTTCTCCCACCGAATCCGGTTCATCCTTCAGCGTGCTGCTGATGATCGATACGTAATGGTCGCCGGTAAAGGGCCGACTGCCCGTCAGCGCCTCGTACATCATGACGCCCAGGCTGAAAATGTCGCTTCGGTGATCGCCCCGATTGCCGGTCGCCTGTTCCGGTGACATGTACGCGGGGGTCCCCATTACGGTACCGGCCTGCGTAAGGCTTACCGTGGGGGCGCCGCCGTCGGTTTCGTCGGAACTCTCGGCGGCGATCCGGGCCAGTCCGAAGTCCAGGATCTTCGGTATGCCTTCGTCCGATATCATGACGTTCGCGGGTTTCAGGTCCCGGTGAACGACGCCCCGTTCATGGGCGTGGTCCAGGGCGTCCACGATGGGCACGAACCAGTCGTAGAACGATTCCAACGGGAGGGGTGAGCCCGACAGGTGCTCGTGGAGCGGACGGCCGGGCACGTATTCCATGGTGATGAAGTATACCGTTCCGGGACCATCGCTTCCGGCGTCATCAAGGCGCGCTTCCTCGATGGCGAAGACCTGCGCGATATTCGGATGGTTGAGCTTGGCGGCGGCCTCGGCTTCGACCCGGAACCGCTGGAGCAGCACCGGGTCGCGGGCCAGGTCCTCCGGCAGCACCTTAAGAGCGACCTGCCGTTTCAGACGGGTGTCCTCGGCCAGGTAAACCTCGCCCATGCCTCCCCGTCCTAGACTTCCTTCGATGCGGTAATGGAGAACGACATCGTCCTTCCGCATGCCCTCTACTCCATTTCGTCCAGCCGCACGGGCCGGCCTTCCGCCGCGGACCGGTCGGCGGCGAAGACGACGCGGTGGGACTCGTAGGCGGCGTTCATATCGGTGAGGGGCATGGGACCGCCCCCGTGGATGCTGTTTACGAAGGCCTGGAACTGGGGTTCGTAGGGATGATCCTGTACGTCACCCGAATCGATGAGCGACGTTTCGAGCGTACTCCAGCGGCTACGTTCCATCCCCTTGATCTTTTCCGAGTAGAAACGGTTGTCCAGCAGGCTGCCCTCGCTGCCCACCAGGTGCACGTGAAAATAGTACGGTTGCAGGCAATCTATACAGGAGGTCACTTTGGCGATCCGGTTCCCGCCCTCGAACCTCAGGATGGAAACACTGGTGGTGTCGTACTCGTACGCCTCGAAATGACGGCTCGAAGACTTCGTGTTGTAGCTGGTGACTTCCTCCACCTTGCCGTCCATGAAGAATAACATGGCGTCCAGGGCATGGCATCCGCCCGTCAGCAGGCTGGTTCCGCCGAAATCCTTCTTCACGTTCCAATCGAATTGGCCATACCACGGTCCGATGCCATGGTAGTAGTCGACTTCGGCATAGTGCAGGTCGCCGAGCAACCCCTGGTCGATGACGGACCGGATGAGGGTGAAGTGAGCGCTGTATCGGCATTCGAAACAGACGCAGACCGACACGCCGGTCCGGTCCACGGCGGACTGTATGCGCGCGGCGTCGGCGGGGGTGAGTGCGATCGGTTTTTCGATGATGAGGTGCTTGCCGGCCTCCGCGGCGGCCACCGCCTGATCGGCGTGATAGGGATGGGGCGTGCAGATGTCGACTACGTGGATGTCGGGATCGGAAAGCATCTGTTCATAGTCGACATGGGACTTCAGCGGTGTCCCGAACTGTGTCGACAGGGCCTTGTCGTCATGGATCCGACGGGAGCAGACGGCGGTAACGTCGGCCCCGGCGACGGCCTTGAAAGCGTCGATGTGCGCCCCGGCCACCCAGCCGAGACCGACGATGCCAACGTTCAGATGATTCACGGGCAGCCTCCGGATCGATGAAACGTATTCAGCATGTCCATCCAACGGTCGTGATCGGATACCAACGTGTCGAGGGACGTCCGGTCGAAAACAAAGGGATACCCGGTCATCGTCGCCCCGTGCTTGGAAGGATCGTCGGCGCAACAGTCTTCGACGACCGCGGCCAGGAACCCGCGCTGTACCGCCGAAGCCGCGGTGAAAAGCACGCAGACCGAGGTCTCCAGCCCCGCAAACAGTATAAAGGATTTACGCGCCCGCTGTAAATGGGTTAATAGGTTCTTCTGCAGGAAGGCGTCGAAGGTCCGCTTGCGAAAGACGGTCTCGCCGGTCCGTTCGGTGGCGCAGGGCAGCACGTCGGCGCCAGGCGTTCCTCTGATACACGGGGTTTCCCCCTTGACCCGGTAAGACGCCATCCAGTCTGTTCCGTCCGGTTCGAACTCCGCGCGCACGTGCACGATGTCGAGGCCCGCTGCTCGGGAAAAATCCAGCAGCTTCGCGACGTTCGACGTGAAATCAGGAAAGGCCATTGCCGTCTCTTCGGGCCAGAAGTCCCGCTGCACATCGATGAGCAGCACCACGAACCGGCGCCAGTCATTCGGATCGGCCATGGGAACTCCTTCGTCGGAAGGCAGAATGATGCTCATGGACACGGTTCAAACAGAAAACTTTTTTGTGAAATACGGGCTGTAATCTAAAAACCGGACGAGCCGGGGGCAAGGTGAATCCCTTTCAGGTACGGCGTCGGCGGGCGGCGTCTGTTTAAATAAGACAATGGGGTAACTTGTGTCTACACACCCTTGACATTCCCTATCGGCATTGTAGATTTAACGGATACCCTGATATACGGCGCGGACATCGTTCCGCGTCGCATCGTTTAATGGTAAACCTAGCATGAATTTTGAACCTCGACAACTGATCGAAGACGGTTTCATCGTGCTTCGGGGGGTGGTTCCTCCTGACTGGCTCGGACCCCTGAGGGACAGTTTCGAGCACATGGTGGAGCGGCAGAAGGCCCTCAGCGCCAGGGACAGAAAACCGGATGAACCGCCCGGGGGACAGTGGGCGGCCAGCAATCAGCCCAGGCTGCAATTCGAGACCCTTGTGGACGAGACGACGGCCAACACGATGGCCTTCTGTCTCCACGAGAACACCATGGGCGTCAGCCGACGCATCATGGACGCGGAAACCGCGGGAAACACGGGATTCATGTTCATGTGCAACCCGGTGGAAGACCGCGGTCCGGCGGCGTGGCACCGGGATATACACCCCATCGACCAGGCCCCGCTCCGCAGCCTGCAGACCGACCTGCTGAACAACGCCCCCGGCTATCTCCAGTGGAACATTCCCCTCTACGATGACAACGTGCTCTGGGTCGTGCCGAGGAGTCACCGCAGGGGCAATACCGACGAGGAGAACCGCCACCTGGAACGCAATCCCCGCGAACCGCTTCCCGGCGGCGTGCAGGTCGAATTGAACGCGGGCGACGGGGTGGTCTATACCAATACGATCCTCCACTGGGGGAGCGATTACAGCGCCCGGCTGCGCCGTACCATACACCTGGGCTACCGGTCCTACGGCGGGCCGATCTTTCCCTACGTCAACAGGACCCACAGGAACCTTGACTTTATCGACTGCCTGCCTTCCGATACCCAGGCAGTTTTTCGGGATATCAAGAGGCGATATGACGGCGAGTCCGACCTGATCGAATCCATCTTCCGCGCCGCCATCGACCGGGACGAGGACGCTTTCCACGAAGGCGTCGCAGCGCTGCATCCGGGAGAGGCCGGCCGTATCGTATGCGCCGTGCTCCTATCCAAGATCGTCTACAAGATGAAATTCGCCACCCATCCCGACCGGGTGTCCTACGGCGGCGACATCTCCCATGACGAGGACCTGAAGCCCCGGTTTTCCGACGGCGAGCTGGACACCCTCTGGCGGCGATTCGCCCCGCTGGACAAATGCATTCAGTCTGAAGTCGAGCAGTACGTGCCGGGATTCCAGTCCGGCCCCATGCATTACTACTTCGAGGAAATGCCTTCCGGCGCAGGCATGGATACGTTCATGGCGGGTTGGCGGCGGAACTGACGTCGCCCGGCCGGGAACTGTCGCGGCCGCCGGAGAACCGACGCGATCAAGCAGAAAACCGACGCGTCCTCATACGATTTGGAGAGACCAGGATGAAGATCACATCCGTAGCCGTGTGGACGGTCGTCGTTCCTACCATTCCGGGCCGGGTGCACAGCCCGGAATACGCCGCGAATACAGGTTGGGACGAGGTACCTAAACACATCATCCGGATCGATACGGACACCGAGTATTCGGGTATCGGGGAGAGTTGGCGCGGCGTGCCCATCGAGCAGATCAGGGAAGGCGCGGAGCGGTTGATCGGACGGGACCCGGAGGCGCTGACGCTCCAGGACCTCTTCACCGTGCGGCGGGACCGGCCCGACGACGCCATCGAGACGGGTGTAGGTCCGGCCTATGATACCTACGAAATAGCCGTACTTGACCTGGTAGGGCGGGTGCGGGATCTACCCGTGCACGCGCTCCTGGGAGGCGCCGTGCGAGATCGAGTCCGGGCCGATTACTGGATGGGCCACCAGACGCCCGAGGATGGCCTCAAGGCCGTGGAAAGAGCGCTCCGCCATGGGTTCACGGGCGTCAAGATCAAGTGCCGGATCGAGGAGCCCATGTACGAGCGCCTGAAAGCCATGCACGACATTGGCGGTTCTGAATTCAAGGTTACCGTCGACCCCAACGAACGGTTCCACACCGCGGCGCAAACCATCGAGCTGGCCGAACGCCTGGAACCCCTGGGCAATGTGGAAGTATTCGAAGATCCCATACCGAAAACGGATATCGAGGGGTATGAAGAGATCCACCGGGCCATCCCCTTCCCCCTGGCCATGCACCTGGGGGACGGCCCCGGCGTGGTCCGTGCCCTGCAGGCGGACGGGGGCCGGGGCGTGATCGACTGCGTGAACCTGGGCGGCAGCATGTTCGGCTTTCAGCGCAGCGCGGCCACGGCGGCGGCGGCCGGTCTTCCATGCTGGCACGGTTCCGGTAACGACTTGGGCATCGCCGACACCTCCTTCGTTCACGCGGCAGCCGCGGCGCCGAACTGCACCATGGCTTCCGATTTCGTCGGGGGGTGGACCCGGGAGGACGACCTGATCGTCGAGCCCATCCACTTTGAAAACGGCTTCGTTAACACGCCCATGAAACCGGGCCTCGGATGCGACCTCGATTACGAAGCGTTGCAACGCTACACGCAGTGCTACGAGGAACTGAACTGAAACATCTCTTTCGGTACCGCGAAAGGAGCGTTCATGCGGTTAATCGCCGTGGGTTGCGAATACTCGGGTGTCACGACACTGATCGACGGCCTCTACGCCTGGGGCAATGAGCGGGGCGTCCACCACCACCTCGACGACCACTTCACCATACCGGACGCCTATCACCTGGACGAGGAGGAGCAGCAGGGCTTCATCGATATGCTGCCGGCCATCAAGGAACGGTTTCAACGATTCCAGATCGTGTATCACGTCCGCCTGATGCGCAAGTTCGATCACATCCTGCTCGGCGGGTTTCATATCGAGGAAATGGTGTACGGTCCCCGGTACTATTATCCCGGGATCGACATCGCGGTGCGCGAGTACGAGCCGGACATGCCCGATGACGCGATCCTGGTCCATCTCCATGCCCGCCCCGAGGTCATCCGGCGGCGCATGCAAACGGATCCCCATCCCCGCCAGCTCGTTCCGCCGGAAGACGTCCCGCTCGTTCTGGAACGGTTTGAAGAGGAGGTCGCGCAGTCCTGGATACACCGGAAATTCGCAATAGACACGTCCGACCTCACGCCCGAACAACTGCTGGAGACTTTCCTGGAACGATCCATTCCCTTTCTGAATGTCAAGGACACGCTGACCAGGATGCAGTGACGCCCGGAAATCGGTACAAGGAGCCGGAATGAAAATCACACACGTGGGGGCGGTGCTGCTCGAGCCCATGCCCTGGGTGCTGGTCAAGGTGAAGACCGACGAGGGGCTGGTCGGTATCGGCGAGGCTTACCACGGCGCCGGGGTTCACCAGATCGCCACCGATCCCAGGCTGGTCGAGCGGGCGCTCATCGGCGGGGACCCGCGAAACGTGGACAAGCTCTTCCACGACATGATGTATTCCATGTCGGCTTCCGGTTTCTACCAGGGCGCGGTCATGAGCGCCATCAGCGGGATCGAAATGGCGCTGTGGGACATCACGGGACAGGCCTGCGGCGTACCCATCTGGCAACTGCTCGGCGGCAAGTTCAGGGACCGCATCCGCATGTACAACGACTGTCATGCCGGCGACGACGAGACGCCGGAAGCGTACGCGGAAAAGGCCCGGGCCGTGGAAGCCCGGGGATTCGACGCCATCAAGTTCGACATCGATCCCCGGCCCTCCCGGCGGGACCGGTACAACCGGACCATCAGCAACGACGACGTGGCCTACTTCATCGACGTCATTACCGCCCTTCGGGCGTCCCTGGACCCCAACACCGATCTGCTCATAGACGCCCACTGGAACTATGCCCCGGTGGACATTCTCAAGGTGGCCTACGCCTGCGAAGATCTCAACCTGATGTGGCTGGAGGACCCGGTGCCGCCGGAGAACATCGAGGCCATGGCGAAAGTCACCCAGGCCACGCGCGTCCCCATCTGCACCGGGGAGAACTTCTATACGCGCCACGGCTTCCGGGACCTCATCGAAGCGCAGGCGGCGGACATCATCTCGCCCGACCACGCGAAGGCGGGCGGATTGCTCGAAGGCCGGAAGATCGCCGATCTGGCCGACATGTACTACATTCCCATCTCGCCGCACAACATCTGCGGGCCCATCGGCACAGTGGCCGTGTGCCACCTGTGCGCGGCGGTGCCCAATTTCCAGGTACTGGAATTCCATCACCTGGACAACGAGGTATGGAACACGCTGACGGTGGAAAGAGACCTGATCCGGAACGGGCACATCGACCTGCCCACGAAACCCGGCCTGGGCGTTACGCTGGACGAAGAGACGGCCCGTCGCGCGACCCGCGAGGACCTGGGGTTTTTCTGAGGGACAACCCATGGGATATGACGCCGAAATCGTCGGTCCGCGGATGAATCCGGACCTGACCCCCGAACGGGAACGCGAGGCCGCCTTCTTCCGTAAATGGGGCTACCTCGTCGTGGAAAACGCGTTAACGGCCGATCAGATCGAACAGCTCCGGGACGCCCTCGACGCGACCTTTGCAAGGCGCGGTGAGTCGTTCACCCACCAGCTCCTGGAGGAAGACGACCGGTTCGCCTTCCTGCTCGACAACCCGCCCGTCCTGGACCGCATGAAGGCCATCCTGTGCAACTGCGTCCAGTTGCACAGCGCGACGGCGCGGGTGACGAAACCCGACGAACCGGACCAGAAATGGCACCGGGACATACCCTGGCCCAAGGATCCCGATCCGCCGCCCTACGGTAACGAACCGGACCAGATCAATTGCGGATATTACCTCGACCAGTTGACCATGGAAAACGGCCCCATCGTCATCGTTCCGGGCAGCCACCGCGCTCCTTTCAAGCCCCCGGAGACCCATGCCCGGTTTCCGGACGAAAAGCACGTGCTGGCCAGGCCGGGACAGGCCGTCATGTTCGACGGCTGGCTCTTTCACCGCGGGGCCGCCAACCAATCGGAACGGACCCGCAGGGTCTGCCTGATGTGCTATCAGAACGCCTGGATGAAATCCCGGGAACCCTTCGACGGCCCCCGTGTAACCGCCCTGCGGGAAAAGGGGACGAACGAACAGAAACTGCTGCTCGGAGCCATCGATCGATGGTAGCGAGGCGTCTATGATGGATATTCACCGGGCCGAATTGCCCGTACGCATCGGCATCTCCTCCTGCCTGATCGGCGAAAGAGTCCGCTACGACGGCGGACACAAACGGGACGACTACCTGGTGGACGTGATCGGCCGATACGTCGAGTGGGTCCCGGTTTGTCCGGAAGTGGAAGCGGGCATGGGTACCCCGAGGGAGACCGTGCAATTGACCCAGGTCTACGGCGATATACGGATTCTGACTAGAGGCGGGATCGATCACACCGAAGTCATGGACGGCTACGCGCAACAACGCGTCCAGTCCCTGGAGCAGGCGAAGCTCAGCGGTTATATTTTGAAAAGCCGTTCCCCCTCGTGCGGCATGGCGCGGGTACCCGTGGTCCAGCCCGAAGGCGCCGCCCTCAGGAACGGTCGCGGCGTTTTCGCCCTCAGGCTGATGGAAGCCCTGCCCCATCTACCCGTGGAGGAAGAGAGGCGGTTGCATAATCCCCGGCTCCGGGAGAACTTCATCAGCCGGGTTTTCGCCTGCTACCGATGGCTGCAACTCGTCGCGATGGGTTTGTCGCGAGAATCGCTAGTGAGCTACCACCGGGCATACAAATACCTCCTCATGGCCCATAGCCAGGAAGGCACGCGCCGGCTCGGCAGGCTGCTGGCCAAACCGGAGCGTTACGCCACCACCCACGAACTGGCGGACGCCTACCTGGGCGAATTCACCCGGGTCATGAAAAGGTCCCCCTCCCGAAGGAACCACACCAACGTGCTGCAACACATGGCAGGCTACGTTTCCGACCGGCTCGACCGCAGCACCCGGCGGGAACTGACCCGCATGATCCAGAAGTACAGCGAGGAGCTCCTGCCCCTGATCGTCCCCGTGGTCATGCTCCGGCACTACGTCCGGGAATTCGACATCACCTACCTGAAAGACCAGACCTACCTCCATCCCTTTCCCGGCGAACTGATGCTGCTCAACCAGCTGTAGATCCGGGTTTTCGACGAAGTCCGTCCCGTACAAACTCCTTGACCGGACTCCCCGCGTACATTTTCATAGGATGGTTGTTTAAGAACTCATTTGAAGGTTGTTTCCCGAGTCCACTTCTTGCGGGCAAATCCAGCGAAGGTCGCCGAACATGCCGCAGAAACCGTCACCCATACAGCTTACCGACGAGCAGATCGGGCAGTTTCACGGGGATGGCTTCCTCGTCGTCCCGGACCTGCTGACGGCGGAAGAAGTGGAAGCGTTTTTGCTACACGAAGCCGATCCCGAATCGGCGTCCCTTAGGCAGGGGCTGCGCACCCACCTATCCGACCCGTACTGGCGCCAACTCGCCACCCATCCCAACGTCGCCGGAGTCGCCAGCCAGATCCTGAGCGGTCGGCCTTGCATCGTGCAGACCATGTACATGTCCAAGCAGCCGGCCAGGCCGGGAGAGGTACTGGGCGACGCCGGCATCTCGCTTCACCAGGACTCCCACTACCTGCCCAACGAGCCCGATACGCTGATGGTCTGCTGGATCGCCCTGAGCGATACCGATCCGGAAAACGGCGGGCTGTGCGTGGCGCCGGGCAGCCACAAAAACGCCCTGAGGGAGACGACCCTGAACACCAATCCCGAGCACGTAAGCTGGGAGAGTGAATATGGCATGCGTTCGCCGGACGGCCGCGAATGGACCGAGAAACTTTACTCCTTCGACGTGCTGGGCATCGGGGAAGAGGACCTCGTCCGGCTGACGGTACCGCGCGGCAGCGGTGTGTTCTTCACCAGCAGGACAGTGCACGGTTCCTACGCTAACCGGTCCCGTACCCGGTCCCGCCTGGCCTTCGCCGTGCACTACGTCAAGGAAGGGACCTGGGTGTTCCGGACCGACGTGCAGGACACGACACCGGTGCATGAACTCCAGGGAAATCAACCCGGAGGAGTTTAAGGAAATCACATGAAGAAATTAAATGTTATCCTGTTGCCCCTGCCCCGTATGTACACCCCCTGGTGCGAGAATATAAAAGCGGCCATCGGCGACCGGCACATCCTGAAGGAACTTGATGACGACCAGCCACTGGCACCGCAGTTCGCCGGCATGGACGTGGTGATCGACCAGGGCGGCAGCCGGGGCACGCGGGAAATGATGGACGCCGCGACCAACTGCAGGCTGTGGCAGATCGTGGGCACGGGCTTCGAACACTTCGACCTGGCCTATATCAAGACGAAGGGCATTCCGACGGCCAATACGCCCGGGCTCTTCAGCGACGTCGCCCTGGCCGAAACGGCCATGATGTTCATCATAATGCTGTCCAGAAGGTATCAGGAGGCGGTGGAATACTTCCGCGAGGGACGGCTCTACGGTCCCCTCGGATACGAGCTGGAAAACCAAACGCTGGGCATCGTCGGATTCGGCGCGAGCGGCCAGGCGCTGGCCCGGCGGGCGAAGCCCTTCGGCATGCGGATCATGGGCATCGACGTACGCGCGATAGAGTCTTCCGTGCTCGACGACATTCAGCCGGACTTCATGGGCACGGCGGACGACCTCGACCGGGTCGTGGCGGAGAGCGACTTTCTTTCCCTCCACCTGCATCTGAACGACGAAACCCGCCATGTCATCGACGCCCGGCGGCTCCGACTCATGAAACCGACGGCGAGTATCATCAACGTGGCGCGGGGCGCCCTCGTGGACGAGGCGGCCCTTTACGAGGCGCTTGACGCGGGGAAGATCGGCGGCGCCGGTCTCGACGTGTTCGCCCAGGAGCCATCGGATCCAGCGCTTCCCGTCTACCAGTTGCCCAACGTGGTGACCACGCCGCACATCGCCGGCGTAACGGACGGTACCTCCCGGCGGCGAGCCGCTGCGGCCGCTGAGAACACGGACCGGGTCGCCCGGCGCCAGGAGCCCCTGTACCGGATCGACCTGTGACCACCCATGCGGCCTCTCCCGTCCCCTCGCCTTCCATGGATCAATTGACCACCGCCGAAGCGATCGTCAGGACCCTTGTTTCCCACGGTATCGACACGGTTTTCGGCCTGCCGGGCGTACAGAACGACGCGCTCTACAACGCGTTTTACGACAACCGTGACCGCATCCGGGTCATACACACCCGCCATGAACAGGGCGCGGCATACATGGCGCTCGGTTACGCCCTCTCGACGGACCGTCCCGGCGTCTACAACGTCGTTCCCGGTCCGGGCTTCCTCAACAGTACCGGCGCATTGTCCACGGCCTACGCCACCAACGCGAAGGTGCTTTGTCTGACGGGCGAGATCCCGACGAAGTACCTCGGGCGGGACACGGGCCAGTTGCACGAAATCAACGACCAGCTGGGGGTACTTCGTTCCCTGACCAAGTGGTCCGCGAGGGTAAGGGGTCCGGCCGAAGCGCCGTCCAAGACGGCCGAGGCTATCCGGCAGCTGAATTCCGGCCGGCCGCGCCCCGTGGGCCTGGAAACCCCCTGGGACGTCCTGGCTTCCGAAGGCCCGGTGGACCGTTTTCCGGGTCCGCTGCCTATTGTCCATCCCCCGGTTGATACGGAGATACTGCAAGCCGCCGCGCGGAAACTCGGCCAGGCCGAGAACCCCATGATCTTCGTCGGACGCGGGGCCATGAACGTGTCCGACGAGGTCAGGCGCCTCGCGGAACTCCTGCAGGCGCCGGTCGTCGGCTACCGGACGGGACGGGGGGTGCTGGACAGCCGCCACTACCTGAGTCATCCAAACCCGGCGGCCCACAAGCTGTGGCCGAAAGTGGACGTCGTCCTCGCCGTGGGGTCCCGCCTCGCGATCCCCCAGCTCTACTGGGGTGTGGACGAGAACCTGACGACCATCCGGATCGAAGTGGACCCCCGGGCCCACGACCGCATCGCCCGTCCGGATCTGGCGATAACCGCGCGAGCCGAAGACGCCATGCCGCAACTGATCGACCTGGTGGAACGGGTTAATCGAGCCCGTCCTTCCCGGGAAGACGAAATGCTCGCGCTGAAGGCGGTAACAGCGGACATGTTCGCCTTCCTCGAACCCCAGATCTCCTTTCTCAGGGTCATCCGCGAAGAGCTGGGCGAGGACGGCATCTTCATAGAAGAACTGACCCAGGTCGGATACGCCAGCCGGCAGCTTCTGCCGGTGTACAAGCCCTACACATTCATCTCCACCGGTTACCAGGGCACCCTGGGTTGGGGTTTCCCCACGGCCCTGGGCGTGAAGGTCGCCCACCCGGACAGGCCGGTCCTCGCCGTCGCGGGCGACGGCGGCTTCATGTTCGGCGTGCAGGAACTGGCTACCGCCGTCCAGCACCGCATTGGACTGGTCACGCTTCTGTTCAACGACAACGCCTACGGCAACGTCAAGCGGATGCAGCAGAAACTCTACGGGAACCGGGTGATCGCGTCCGACCTGCACAACCCCGATTTCGTCAAGCTGGCCGAATCCTTCGGCGCCCGGGGCATCCGGGCTACCACTCCCGGCGAACTGCGCCATGCCATCCGCGAGGGATTCGCCGAAGACGGTCCGACGCTGGTGGAGATACCCGTGGGAGAGATGCCGGACGTGGACCGCTTCAAACGAGGCGCCCGCGTACGGGGAACGGCTGACCGTTCCGAACACGCCCTGCAATGGTAGGACCCGGTCGTTGCGCGCCTTGAAGGGAACCCCGACAGACATGTTCCTGATTCCCGAAGACAGCGGACTGTTCCAGACGCTCCGGCGCCTGGTGGACAGCAGGAAGATGGTGTTCCTCGCCGGACTGCCGGGTACCGGGAAGAGCCTGCTGCTGCAGCAACTGGCCATCCTGGCCCACGGTCATGGCAGGACGCCGCACCTCCTCCAGTGGGATGTCTGCCGGCTGCCGTTCTTGACAAATACCCGCGTGATGGAACAATATCACGAAAAGGACGGGATAACCCATGCCGGCGTTCGTAAGGCAGTCGGCATGTGGGCCAGGCTCGCGGTCGGAAACTGGGCGGAAAGGCACCGCGGCGACCGGGACATCCTCATCGGCGAAACCCCGCTCATCGGCAACCGGCTGGTCGAGTTGGTCCGCGCGGAGAAGGACCCGGTTGAACCCTTGCTCGTGGATGAAAAAACGACTTTCTTCGGCATCCCCACGCCGTCGCGGCGGGTAAGGCAGCTCATTGAAGCACAACGAAAAGAGCGAAGCAGCAGCCCCCTGCACGAGCGGGAGAAGGGGGACGCCCGGCCCGGCATCATGTACGCGTTGTGGGAGGACCTGTGCGCGGTGGCCCTGCGATCCGGGCTCATCGACGGGGAAGAAATGGAAGGCAGGACGTGCGAATACGACCCCGATCTGTATTGCGACGCCTATTCCGTCCTGCTCAAGCGCCGGCCCTCGGGCCGAATTGACCTGGACATTCCCCTTTCCACGGAGGGCCGCTCGGTCTACGACCTTTCCGCCGGACAAAGGGATCTCGTTCCATCCGAAACGGAAGTGGAAGCCGCGATCCAGGCTATGGAAGACCGTTATCCCCGATCCGGGGAACTGGAACGCAGCGTGAACCAGTGGTATGAAGTGTAACGGAGAGATTCCATGAAAACAGCGCGGTTCGCATGCAACGGCCAGGTCCTCGAGGCCGTCTACGAAAACGGTCAGCTCATGGTGGGAACGGTCGCCTACGATCCGGAGGACGTCATGTTCCTGCCCCCGGTGCCTCACACCAGCAAGGCCATCGGGGTCGCGCTGGGGTACACGGAGCACGCGAAAGAGCTCAACCTGGATCTGCCCGAAGAACCCATCCTGTTCAACAAGATGCCCCAGACCTTCATCGGACACGGGGCGAAGATCGTCGTTCCCCCGGAATTCGATTATCTGCACTACGAATGCGAACTGGTCGCCGTGATCGGCCGGCCGGCGCGCAAGGTGAAGGCCGAAAACGCCCTGGACTACGTGGGGGGCTACACCATAGGCAACGACCTGACGATCCGGGACTTCGTGAGCAACTATTTTCGGCCGCCGATCAAGGCGAAGGGATTCGACACCTTCGGACCCCTCGGCCCCTTCCTGACCACGGCGGACGAAATCGATCCGACGGACGCGCACCTGCGCACCTACGTCAACGGGGAGCTCCGCCAGGAGGGCTGGTCCGGCAACCTGCGCCACAGCATCGCCGAACTCATCGAGTACATTACCGACTACATGACCCTGAATCCCGGGGACATGATCTGGTCGGGCACGCCCGAGGGTATTTCCCACATCCACGCGGGTGACCGGCTCCGGCTGGAAGTGGACGGGCTGGGCGCACTGGAAAACGACGTGGTGTCCAATCTCAAGGAGCATGTATCATAGCCATCCAGGAACATCCGAACCAGGCGCGGGCGGAACGCCACGTCGCCCGGTTTCGCGAGCAGGGCATCGGCCATCTCATCGGCGGTTCGTCCGTACAATCCGCCAGTGGCGACACCTTCGAGAATGCCACCCCCATCGACAATACCGTACTTTGCACCGTCGCGAACGGCGGGACGGAAGAGATCGACGCGGCGGCCGGCGCGGCGGTGGCCGCGTTTGAAGACTGGCGGGATACTGGCGGAGACGAGAGAAAACGGCTGCTGCGCCGGGTTGCCGACCTGATTGAGGAAAACGGCGAAGAGATCGCCTTGCTGGAAACCTGCGATACGGGCCAACCCATCCGTTTCATGTCCAAGGCCGCGGTGCGTGGCGCCGAAAACTTCCGGTTCTTCGCGGACCGCGCCGAAAGCGCCCGTGACGGCCTGGCGCTGCCGACAACCGGACACCTGAATTACACCCTTCGGCAACCCATCGGACCGGTGGGCATCATCACGCCCTGGAACACCCCCTTCATGCTCAGCACCTGGAAAATGGCGCCCGCGCTGGCGGCCGGCTGCACGGTGGTGCACAAGCCCGCGGAATGGAGCCCGGTCACGGCCATGCGGTTGGCCGAACTGGTACACGAGGCGGGCGTGCCGCCGGGCGTGGTCAACGTGGTCAACGGCATCGGCGAAACCACGGGGCGGGCCCTCACAGAACACCGGGACATCAAGGCCATCGGCTTCGTGGGAGACACGCGGACCGGCCGCGCCATCATGCGCCAGGGCGCGGAAACGCTCAAGCGGGTGCACTTCGAACTGGGCGGGAAGAACCCGGTCGTCGTCTTCGCCGACGCGGACCTGGACCGGGCCCTTGACGCCACGGTGTTCATGATCTACAGCCTCAACGGTGAGCGGTGCACGTCGGGCAGCCGCCTGCTGGTGGAACGAAGCATCTATGATACGTTTCTCGGACGGCTCGCCGAACGGGTGAAGCGTATCCGCCTGGGCAACCCCTTCGATCCGGCTACGGAACTGGGCCCCATGATTCACCCCCGGCATCTCGAGAAGGTCCTGGGCTACGTGTCCGCGGGGCTGGAGGAAGGCGCCACGCTGGTGGCCGGCGGCGGGTGCCCGGATGAGGCCCGGACCGGAAACTACTTCGAAGCCACGCTGTTCGGCGGCGCCGACCGGTCCATGCGCATCGCCCGGGAAGAGGTGTTCGGTCCCTTTCTGACCGCCATTCCCTTCGACACGGAAGAAGAAGCGCTGGACGTCGCCAACGACGTCGATTACGGCCTGGCCGCCTACCTGTGGACGAGCGACGTCACCCGCGCCCACGCCTTTGCCCAGCGGCTCGAAGCCGGCATGGTCTGGGTGAACTCCGAGAACGTGCGCCATCTTCCGACGCCCTTCGGCGGTATGAAGTCGAGCGGTATCGGCCGGGACGGGGGCGACTACAGCTTCGATTTCTACATGGAAACGAAAAACATCGACATCGCCCTTGAACACCACCCGGTGCCAAAACTGGGTCAATGAGAGGACGAACCCGTGCCCGTTCCGAATGCGAACCCTTCCCCTCCGTTCAACATTGTCCGCAGCAGCCACGCGGAGTGGGGCGTGACGGACCTGGACTACGCCAGGGACTTCTACGTCGACCTGCTGGGGTACGTATGCGAGGATGATTCAGGCGACACGATCTACCTGCGGGGGATGGAGGAACGTAACCATCATTCGCTGATCCTTACCCGGGCCGACGTACCGGTCGTGTACCGCATCGCTTTCAAGGTCGCAGGGGATTCCGACCTGGACCGGGCCGCGGCATTCTACGAATCGGCCGGATGCCGGACTGCCTTCGTAGACCGGCACGCCCAGGGCCGTACGCTCCACGTTGAAGATCCCTTTGGTATCCCCCTGGAGTTCTACCACGAGATGGAACGCCGGGACCTCTTGCTGCAGCAGTATCACCGGTACCGGGGCGCCCACATCCAGCGCATCGACCATTTCAACCTGTTCTCAAACGACGTCAACGGGATGACGGCCTTCTACGTCGAATCCCTGGGTTTCCGGCCGACGGAAGTGACCGTGGCCGACATCGAGGACGAGGATTCGGACCTGTGGGCCACCTGGCTGCACCGCCGGGGCGGCGTCCACGATATCGCCTTTACAAACGGCCTTGGGCCGCGCCTGCACCACGTCGGCGTTTATGTTCCCACGGCCATGGACATCATCCACTTCTGCGACCGCCTGGCCAGTTCGGAGCACCGCGACGCCTTTGAACGGGGGCCGGGACGACACGGCATTTCTAACGCCTTCTTCCTCTACCTGCTTGACCGGGACGGCCACCGGATCGAGTTGTTCACGGGAGATTACGTTACCGTCGACCCGGATCATCCCACGCGGTATTGGGACCTGAAGGACACCCGGCGGCAGACCCTGTGGGGACAGGCCGCTCCCCGGTCCTGGTTCGAGCACGGCACCCTGTTCGAGGGGGTCGATCCCGTCCCCTCGCCACTGGCCGCCGCGCCGGTCATAGCGCCCGAGTAGGCCGGTCATGGACACGTGAAGAAACCTGGAACCACCCGTCTTGAGTCCAACTTCGAGTACTGGACAGGATACCCGTTGACGAACGATGGTTACGCTGTACTTTCAAGTAGGTATCCCTCAGCGTAAATCGAAGTGCAGCGTTCCGAAATCGCATTGCATGCGTTGTTTCAACCGGCCCGTCGTGAACAACGCTCACCCCGCGATGTATATCCAGACTACATACGTACAGGAGTCTACATGTCACTAAACCCGGAAACCAGGTTCGATGATTTTGAGACACCACCCGGGCAGCCGAAACTGCTTCGGGCGCTAAGCGCAAATACCGGTACGGCGCTGATCATAGGGGCGATCATCGGATCGGGCATCTTCATGGTGCCCAGTTCGGTGGCGTCCCAGGTCGGTTCTCCATCCCTCAGTCTCCTGGTATGGATCTTGGGTGGTATCCTCACGCTTGCTGGAGCACTCTGTTACGCCGAACTCGGCGCAGCCATACCGCGGAGCGGGGGCACCTACGCCTTCCTGAGACGGGCCTACAACACGGACTTGATCGCCTTTCTCTTCGGCTGGGCCTTTCTCTTTATCATCATCACCGGCGCCATGGGAGCGGTTGCTACCGTCTTCGCCCGGTACGCTGGCGGACTCTTCGCTATCGAAGACCCGTGGACCGAACGCTGGTTGGCCGTGGCTTGCATCCTCTTCCTGACCGGGGTCAACTGCCTGGGTGTTAAGGTTGGCGGAGGGCTGCAGAACGTCTTCGCCTTCATCAAGGTCGGAGCCGTCCTTGGCGTTATCGTGCTGGGGTTCACCCTCGGGACGGGAGCGGATGTCTCGTGGACGCCGTTGGTGCAGGAAAAGACGGGAACTTCCCTGATGGGAGGTCTGAGCCTGGCCATACTGGGTGTCCTGTTCGCCTACAATGGATGGTTTTTTGTCACCTTTGTAGCAAGCGAGATTAAAAACCCGGAACGGAGTATTCCCCGGTCCATACTCACCGGACTCGCCATCGTGGCCACGGTCTACATCCTGGCCAACATCGTATACCTGACGGTCCTGTCCTTCGACGAACTCCAGACCTCTCGCCGCGTGGCCGCCGATACCCTCCAGGTCCTGGTCGGACCTACCGGCGCGATGGTCATTTCGGCGGCGATCATGCTGACAACCTTCGGCACGGTCAATGCCCAGTTGATGGTAGCGCCCAGGGTCTACCACGCCATGGCCAACCACGGCATCTTCTTCAGAGCGTGCCAGTACGTACATCCCCGCTTCCGCACACCCGTTGTTTCCATTGTGCTGCAGGGGATCTGGGCGTCGGTTTTCGCGTTAACCGGAACCTTCGTCCAGATTGTCAGCTTTGCAATGTTCTACACCTACGTATTTCTCACCCTGGCCGTGATCGGCCTCATCATACTACGCAAGAAGGAACCGGATCTTCCCCGTCCGTACCGCGCATGGGGATACCCCGTGACGCCCGTGCTGTTCCTCCTCATTTCCGGCGGTGTCCTGATCAATGCCTTCATCACCGACTACACGCGACCCCTGTTAGGACTCCTGATCCTGGCCGTGGGACTGCCCTTCTACTTCTACTGGAAAAGACAACAGGCGACTGCCAGTCTGACGGAAGAATAAGACAGGCCATGACTCAACCGAACATCATCTACATCCTGTCCGACGAGCACGCCGGGACGGCCATGAGCCACGCCGGCGATCCCAATGTGCACACGCCCAACATGGACCGCATGGCCGTTGAGGGAGTCGGCTTCTCGCGCGCGTACGCCAACTGTCCGGTATGCACGCCTTCCCGGGGCACCATATTCTCTGGCCGCCATGCCCACGCCGGTCCCGTGCAGGGGTTTCACGACGTGTACAAGCCCGCGGCGCCAAGCACCGCTACCGTGCTGCGCGAAGCCGGCTACCATACCGCTTATTTCGGCAAGTGGCACTGCGGGACGGTCCGCGACCAGATTTCCCCTGAGGTGCTGCGCGACCCGGGATACTACGACCTGGAGGCGGCGCCGCGCACACCCGAGTTCCACCGGGCCGGGTTCCAGGACTGGTTCGGGTTCGAGATGAACAACGCCCCGTTAAAGGGCTTTTATTACCGGGGAAACGACGTCGATCCGACCCGGTTGCGGGGCTACCAGACCGACGCGTTGACCGACCTGGCTATCGAGTACCTGCAGGGCTACGACGGAGATCGGCCGCTCTTTCTCGTCCTCAGCGTGGAGCCGCCCCATTGGCCCATCGAAGCGCCGGATGCTTTCATGCGGTTCGATCCGGCATCCCTGAAGACCCGGCCCAATTTCGGCGACAAGCCTCACCTTCGAGAGGGTCTGGCAGGGTACTACTCCATGATCGAAAATCTGGACTGGAACATCGGCAGAATGCTCAGCGTGATCGGGGATTCCGAAGGATTTCGGGACGACACGGTTACGGTTTATTTTTCGGACCATGGCGACTTCATGGGGAGCCACAACCAGATCGAGGACAAGGGGCACCCCCATGAAGAATCCGTACGGGTACCCGCGATCTTTCACGGTCCCGGGGTCCTCCAGCCCCAGGACACGCGGATGGACCTGTTCAGCCTGGTGGACATGGCGCCCACGACCCTGGGCCTGGCGGGCGTGCCCGTGCCGGCGCACATGCAGGGCGCCGATTTCTCGCCGGCCTGCCGGGACGAAGACTTCGACGGACCCCTGGAAGTCCTGCTCGAGATGGTGGGCAGCCCGCGGGTTCATTACGACTATGCCGACTGGCGCGGACTGGTGACGGACAGGTGGAAGTACGCCTTCTACGAGACCGGCCACGAACTGCTCTTCGACCTGTGGGAGGATCCTTACGAACTGAACGACCTGTCGCACTCGAATGCTGTCATGGCCGCGGATATGCGAACCCGCCTGCTGGAGATGCTGGAAGCCGCGCGGGAACCCTATTTCGACGTGATCATACGCCACGGCGTCCGTCCCGACGGACCCGCCCTGAACATATCCAGGCGCAGGCGCGACGGCATCGCGCCGCCGTGGGACGACCTGATAAGTAATGTCTGACGTCGGTTAACCATACCTGCTCCGGGGGAAACCATGCTGGAACAGTTTCAACGTGACGGATACATCCTTGTTCCCGACGTCTTCGGCGTAGAAGAAATGGACGCAGCGCTGGCAGCCATGGAACGCGTTTTCTACGGAAAACCCTACGCGTCATGGCTCCACGACTTCAACGAAGGCAAGATCGGTGCCGTGGGCGATGGATTCACCACCAAGCAGGACGAGGTGGTCGGTCGATCCCAGTTTCCCGTTGGCGACCCGGCCCTCGACCGGCTCATCGAAAACGACAACTATCTCGATCTCTTCGAAAGTTTTCTGGGCGACCGGGCCAGTTACTGCAACGCTCATCTCTTCATGCGGACGGGACCGGTGGACAAGCGATACCCCGACCAGGCCTGGAGCGGCTATCACATCGATCACAACACCAACTGCGTCCTCCCGCCTTCCACGGACGCGGGCCGGTTTTCCTATGTCAACTCCGGCGTGTACCTTCATGACGTGACCGAGGACGGCGCCCCCATGCTGCTCGTTCCCGGTTCGCACACAGGGGCTGCCGATGTATTTGCCGAGGGGTACGCAGCGGACAACATGGCCGGCGTCAGCCACGTACGGGATATCCGCAAAGCGGGCCTGGAAGATCCGGCGCCGGCCGTGGGTCCCCGCGGAAGCGCGCTGTTTTATTCCTCCTACCTGCTTCATTCGGCGCAGCCCTTTCAAAATCAGAAAAAGCAACGTGCGTTCTGGACCCTCTCCATGTGCCGGAGCGACGCGGACCGGTGGACCCGGTTCTCGAATCCCTTCATTTACGGCGAGCGGGAATATATGCTGCCCTTCGTCACGCAAACGACACCGCGCGTCCGGTCCCTCTTCGGCTGGCCCGGGCCCGGACACCCGTACTACACGGAACAGACCCTGGACCTGCTCTCCCACGCTTTTCCCGGGATCGACCTGGCCCCATACCGCGAAAGGGTGTCCTGATCTTCGACACAGTGCATGGTTTTGCGAGGTGTTGACACGCCCCGGCGATTTGGCCATACGCGCCATGAAAACACGCGTCTTCAGCGTAAAGAATGACCCTGCAATAACCTTGACAAAATCTCGCACTATCCGTTATCCTGATTCTGCATAAACCGATTCCTTTCTGGTTCCAAAAACGTACCGCCATCGAGCACATCGGGTAGGCGGTCCCGATGTCCCGCGGTCCTTAAATCCCTCCATAAACCATGTGCGATTACACCGGACCCAATCCGATTCCCAAGATCGACATCCATACCCATATCCTTCCGGAGAATTCGCCTGATCTGCACAAGAGGTACGGGTACGGCGGATTCGTCGAACTGGATCATTACAGGCCGGGCTGCGCACGCATGATGATCGACGGCAGGCAGTTCCGCGAAATCCAGGCCAACTCGTGGGACCCGCCAACCCGACTCGGGGAATGCGACACCGTTGGCGTGCAGGTCCAGGTCCTGTCCACCGTCCCGGTCATGTTCAGCTACTGGGCACAGCCGGAGGACGCGCTGGATCTGTCTCGCATGCTCAACGACCACATCGCCGATGTGGTCCGCACCTGGCCCCGGCGGTTCATCGGCCTGGGAACGGTGCCGATGCAGGCACCCGACCTGGCCATCCGGGAGATGGAGCGGTGCGTCCGGGAACTGGGTCTGGCAGGCATAGAAATCGGGACCCACATCAACGGGAACAACCTGAGCGAGCCCCACCTTTTTCCGGTGTTCGAAGCGGCGGCGGAACTGGGCGCGGCAGTCTTCATTCATCCCTGGGACATCATGGGGCAGGAGACCATGGAAAAGTACTGGCTGCCCTGGCTGGTGGGCATGCCCGCCGAGACCTCCCGGGCGATCTGTTCGATGATCTTCGGGGGCGTTTTCGAGCGCCTGCCGTCGCTGCGCGTGGCCTTTGCCCACGGCGGGGGTTCCTTTCCGGCGACCATCGGGCGTATCGACTATGGTTTCGAGATCCGTCCCGACCTGTGCGCGGTGGACAACGACGTTAAGCCCAGCGCCTACCTGGGCAGGTTTTACCTGGATTCCCTCGTCCACGACAGCCGCATACTGGACTACCTCATCCACCTGATAGGCGCGGACCACATCGCCCTGGGATCGGACTACCCCTTTCCCCTGGGCGAAGCGGTGCCCGGCAGGATGATCGAATCCATGAAACACCTGGACATGGACGTCAAGTCCCGGTTGCTGTACCGCTCCGCCCTCGACTGGCTGGACCTGGCAACAGACATGTTTTTCGAAGGGACCGGCGACGCGACACTGGACGAAAGCGTCAAATCAGACGCGGAAAGCAATTCCGCCGAAAGTTAGGGCTCCACTGGAAACGGGACCGTTTCGCCCCATGGATACTCGACTCGATCACCGATTGGACGCCGCCGAGATGGACGCCGAAGACGAACTTACGGCGTATCGAAACCGCTTTCACATACCCATAAGCGACAGCGGGGAAGAAACCGTCTATCTCGTCGGCCATTCGCTGGGTCTCCAGCCGAAGTCCGCCCGGGACTACGTGGACCGTGAACTCGATGACTGGCGCATGCTGGGAGTCGAAGGCCATTTCGAGGGCGATACCCCGTGGATGCCCTACCACGAAGCGTTGACGGACCCGTTGGCCCGTCTCGCGGGCGCCCTGCCCGTCGAAGTCGTGGCCATGAACACCCTCACGGTGAACCTGCACCTGATGATGGTCTCCTTCTACCGTCCCACGCCGGAGAGAAACCGGATCCTGATCGAAGGCTCTGCCTTCCCTTCCGACCAGTACGCCGTCGCTTCCCAGGCGGCCTGGCACGGCTATGATCCCGGCGAAAGCGTGATCGAACTTCAGCCGCGGAAAGGAGAAGACACCATCCGTACCGAGGATATCGAGGATCTGCTCGAGCAAGAGGGCGAAACCATTGCCCTGGTTATCCTGGGCGGGGTGAACTACCTGACCGGGCAGGCTTTTGACATGGAACGGATCGCCGGGGCGGGCCATCGGCAGGGGTGCGTGGTGGGATTCGACCTCGCCCACGCCATGGGCAACGTGGTTCTTCGTCTGCACGACTGGAACGTCGACTTCGCCGTGTGGTGTTCCTACAAGTACCTGAACGGTGGACCCGGTTGCGTCGGCGGGTGCTTCGTCCACGAAAGGCACGGCCGAAGAGACGATCTGCCCCGGTTTGCGGGATGGTGGGGACACGACAAGTCCACCCGGTTCCGGATGCCGTCCGGTTTCGAGGCGATCCCGGGCGCGGAAGGGTGGCAGCTCAGCAATCCGCCCATCCTCCCGCTGGCGGCCCTGCGCGCGTCGCTGGAACTGTTCGACGAGGCGGGCATGGACCGGCTGCGTGCGAAAAGCAAACGGTTGACCGGGTACCTGGTACACCTGCTCAGGACTCGTTTCCCAGATGATCTGTCCATCATCTCGCCCGTGGACCCTGAGCAGCGGGGATGCCAGCTTTCCCTCAGGACGGGACCGGAAGGACACCGCGTACACAGGCACCTTTCGGAGAACGGCATTCAATGCGACTGGCGGGAACCCGACGTGATACGCGTCGCGCCAGTACCGCTGTACAATACGTTCTCGGATATCCATCGCTTCGTGGAGGCCATGGAGGAAGGGATGGATTCGGCCGGATGACCGTCCGACCGCCCCTTACCCCATGAATATGCACATGGGCGGCTTCAGAGAAACCATCACCCTGGTGGGCGCGGGCCTGGCTGGTTCGCTACTGGCGATCTTTCTCGCCAGGCGGGGATTCAGGGTCGAAGTGTACGAAAAGCGGCCCGATATCCGGCGTGAATCAACAGGCTCGGGCAAAGCCGGCCGGTCGATCAACCTGGCCATGTCCATCCGGGGCATCCACGCCCTGGACCAGGTCGGACTCCAGGATGAGATTCTCGAAATGGCCATCCCCATGGCGGGACGGATGATCCATCCCCTTGCGGGAGACCTGGGTTTTCAACCTTACGGCCAGAAGGACGACGAGGTCATCTATTCCGTCTCCCGGGGAGAATTGAACCGGACCCTGATGAACGCCGCGGAGCGAGAGGACGGTGTAAGGTTTCATTTCAACGCCCGGTGTGCCGGGTTGGAATTCCGTACCGGCGTGCTGTACATCCGGGACGACGCGACCAATCACGTGCACTCCCTGAGGCCTAAAAGGATCATCGGCGTCGACGGCTCCGCGTCGGCCATCCGAACCGCCATGATGAACGCCGGGCGATTCGACCTCTCCCAGCAGTTCCTGACCCACGGCTACAAGGAACTGACCATTCCGTCCGGACCGAACGGATCGTTCCGGATGCCGCCGAACGCTTTGCATATCTGGCCCCGGGGGCTGTACATGCTCATCGCCCTGCCCAACCTGGACGGCAGTTTTACATGCACCCTGTTCTTTCCCCACGAAGGCGAATACAGCTTCGACACCCTGGTAACCCCGGAGAAGGTACGGAGTTTTTTCTCGCAACAGTTCCCCGACGCCACGGCATTGATGCCCGATCTTACCACGCTGTTCCGCAACAATCCCACGGGATCGCTGGTCACGCTGAAGTGCTTTCCCTGGCATTACGAGGACAAGGTGCTGCTGCTCGGCGACGCCGCCCACGCCATCGTGCCCTTCTTCGGACAGGGCATGAACTGCGCCTTCGAAGACTGTACCATCCTGGACGAGTGTATCGAAGCCTACTGGCCGGACTGGGCGCGTATTTTCGAATTGTTCGGACGGCGCAGAAAGGAAAACACGGATGCCATCGCCGACATGGCGCTGGCCAATTACGTGGAGATGCGCGACCTCGTGAACGATCCCGCCTTTCAAATCAAGCAGAAGGTGGGATTCCTGCTTGAAAGGCGGTTTCCCGACGTATTCATCCCGCGGTACTCCATGGTGTCGTTCCACCGGATGCCCTATACCGAGGCTCTGCACCGGGGTGAAATCCAGGATGAAATCCTCCGGGAATTGTGCGCGGCGGCTTCCTCCGAGGACCAGGTCGACTGGAACCGGGCCGACCGCCTGGTGAAGGAGCGGCTTGGCACCCACTGACCGGAAGTTATCCGAAACACGGGATGGCAGCCGGGATGGACAACCTCCCGCCGGCTTGACAGGCTATGCGGGTAAGTCTACATTACATTTAACCTTACGCAGTGCTACAGACCACACGCTTCCACTTCGACATCTCCGGCGATTTTCACTGCAAAATGCATGTACTCAATTACATCGACGGCGATCTGCGTGAACCGGTCGGCGGCGGTTACCTGGACAACCTCGATCCCGCCACGGCCACCGTGTTGGGAAAGATTCCCGATTCCGACGCGCGGGACGTTGACGAAGCGGTAAATGCGGCGGAAAATGCCTTTCCCGCGTGGTCGTCCCTGTCCGTCCAGGCGCGTTCCCGGTATCTACTCCGCGTCGCCGACCTGATCGAAGAAAGACGGGAAGAACTGGCCAGTGCGGAATCCGACGACACGGGTAAACCGGTCACGCTGGCCGAAACCGTGGACATTCCCCGGGCCGCGAGCAATTTCCGGTTCTACGCCACGGCCATCGAGCACTTCTCCAGCGAATCCCACGCCATGGGCTCCACCGCGCTCAACTACACCCTGCGCACGCCGATCGGAATAGCCGGTTGCATATCACCCTGGAACCTGCCGCTGTACCTGCTGACGTGGAAGATCGCGCCGGCGCTGGCCGCCGGCAACTGCGTGATCGGAAAACCGTCGGAACTCACGCCCACCACCGCGTTCCTGCTGTCCAGGATCTGCGTGGAAGCCGGACTGCCCGCCGGCGTGTTGAACATCGTGCACGGCTACGGGCACAAGGCCGGGGCGGCCGTGGCGGACCATCCCCGGATCCCGGTCGTATCCTTTACGGGTGGAACGGACACGGGCAGGAAAATCGCGGCCGCGGCCGCGCCGCGCTTCAAGCGGGTATCCCTCGAAATGGGCGGCAAAAATCCCAATATAGTCTTTGCGGACTGCCCCTACGAGGATACGCTGCAGACCGCCCTGTTGTCTTCATTCTCCAACCAGGGCGAGATTTGCCTGTGCGGTCCACGGATATTCGTCGAAAGACCCCTTTACGAGACCTTTCGAGACGATTTCGTCGAGCGGACCCGGCAACTGACCGTCGGCGATCCAAGGTCCGCCGGCAACCGTCTAGGCGCCGTGGTGTCCGAGGCCCATATGGACAAGATCCTGTCCTACATCGAACTGGCAAGGAACGAAGGCGGACGGATCCTCTGCGGCGGGCACCGGGTGCGGGAAGACGGGCGGTGCCGGGACGGATGGTTCGTGGCGCCGACCGTGATCGAAGGCCTGCCGCCGGACTGCCGGACCAACCAGGAAGAGATCTTCGGTCCCGTCGTGTCTCTCCTGCCCTTCGATTCCGAAGAGGAGGTTGTAGCCCAGGCCAACGGTACGTCATACGGCCTCGCCGCCATGCTGTGGACCGACAACCTGGGACGGGCCCATCGCGTCGCCGAGCGCCTGCACGCCGGCATTATCTGGATCAACTGCTGGATGCTGCGTGACCTCCGCACGCCCTTCGGCGGCATGAAACAATCGGGGCTGGGCCGCGAAGGCGGTTTCGAGGCCCTGCGCTTCTTCACGGAGCCCAAGAACGTATGCATAAAAATGTAGAACCCGGAGGCCGCGCTTGAGCCAGGATCATCACTCCGAACGCGCTCCCTTACCGGTGGGACCCTATCCCCATGCCCGCCGCGTGGGCAACCTGCTGTTTCTTTCGGGCATCGGACCCCGCAGCAGGGGCCAGCAGTCTATTCCGGGCGTTACCCTCGGTCCGGATGGCGAGATCGTGTCCTATGACATCGAGGAACAGTGTCACTCGGTCTTCCGGAACGTCCGGTACATTCTCGAAGACGCGGGAAGCAGCTGGGAAAACCTCGTGGACATCACCGTGTACCTCACCGATATGGAAAAGGACTTCGCGGTGTTCAACCACATCTACCGCGAGTATTTCAGGGACAACCAGCCTTGCCGCACCACCGTCGGCGTTTCGCGGCTACCCACTAAAATCGCCATTGAACTGAAATGCATCGCCACCATTTGAACAAGGAGGTTCGATCATGCCGGTAACGGCTCCATTCAATTTCAAAACCTGGATCGACGAACACAGACACCTGCTAAAACCGCCGGTCGGCAACCAATGCGTATACACGGAAGCGGAGGATTTCATCGTCATGGTCGTCGGGGGACCGAACGCCCGCAAGGACTACCATTTCAACGAGGGCGAAGAGTTCTTCTACCAGGTGGAGGGCGATATCGTCCTGAAGATCATCGACGACGGGAAACCGGTGGACATCCCTATACGCGAAGGCGAGATCTTCCTGCTGCCGCCCGGTGTGCCCCACTCGCCCCAGAGACCGGCCAACACCGTGGGCCTGGTCATGGAAACCAAGCGAAGAAGCCGTGAAATCGATGGCTTCATGTGGTTTTGTGAAAGCTGCGGAGAGAAACTCTACGAGGAACATTTCGAGCTGGAGGACATCGTCAGCCAGTTGCCCCCCGTCATGAACCGGTTTTTCGGAAGCGAAGAACATCGTACCTGCAAGCACTGCGGCGCCATCATGGCGAAACCACAAGGAGGATGACCTCGGGGGGAGGACCTGGTTGCAAAGGAGCCGGATCCGTACGTTTTCTTCGGGTTTTTCTTCCCTTTTCCGACTGTTAGGATGAACAGCATCGAGGTACCCGTTTCTTCGGATTTCGCATTCAGACGCTTGATTTTACCTTGCGCGGGACGGAATCCAGGCACGAAACGCGGTGTTTTGCCGAATCTCAAAACATAAAAAAACCGACATAAAGTTGACAAATAGCCGGTTTATGCTTATCTTATGTTTAGTTATTCGGGGATGCTTTCGGAAAGGGGTAGAATATGGTCTTGATTTACCGCGGATTCGAAGGCAACAGGGTGTTCAAGTGGAGCCGGGGAGACTCGGACCGGGTTACCGTGATGTTTCCGGCCAAACCGTTCTTCAACCGTTGCATCAGCCGGGTGCTTGATGAAACGCGCGCTGGCAAATCCGTCCTGGCCTGGGGAGACCCTGAAGGACTCTCCCGCCTGGGTCATGCCCTGAACGAGCGGCATATACCGACCACCCCGTTCGGCGATGGCGTAGTCGGACGTTGATCCAGCTCCTCTTTTGCCCTCATCCATCCGGCCGTGTCCGTCAGAATGCAATGCCCAGTTGAAGGATGTATGTGTTCGAACTCTCGCCGGTACCGTCGTAGGCCCTTCCGTAGTCTCGATTGTATACCCATTCGAAGGTGCCGGTTAACACCTCCTTCCACAAACCGATATTCAGCACCGCGACGTATCTCGACGAAGGTAGATCGAGATCAATCGCTTCAGACGATCCATGGTAACCCAGCGCAATGTCTCCCGGCCGGCCGGCCAGTTCCCACCCGTAGCCAGCCTCGAGCATCCACGCGGAAGGACGGGAGCCACGGCCCGAGAATTCCAGCACCTCCTGTCCGAATCGTTTCTGTGCGATCATATATTCCCCTACAATCCAGATATCGCGTAAGGACAGTTGAGTGGCCGCCGCCCAGCCAGGTACGCTTTCGTCGTTACTAACCGCGGACGGCTCGTGTCCTTCTTCCCTGACCGACCCGTCGTGCTCGAAAACGCCCTCCTGAAAACTGTCCAGGGTGCCCAGATCATCAATATACGACAGGTTGACCGCGACTTCGGACTCGTCGTCCGTCGTCTTCCTGTACCCGACCGCGGCGCCGAAACCCGCCCTGGGATCGTTCGAGCGCTGGTCGTCTCCATAGTAACCGTAGACGTTTCCCTCGAACGGTCCCAGTGAAAGCCCCACCTGCAGCGACTTTTCTCTTTTTTTGCCGTACTCGTATGACATCGGATCCACGATCGCGGCGGATTTGAACGGTCCTATGGTCGGTTCGTGGACCGTGTGCACGTTGGCCAGCTCGAACAGCGTAAAAGGCAGGAACTGCATGCCGCCTTTCAGCCACCACCATCCTTCTTGCGGCCCGATGACTACCGTGGCCGTGAAGAACCCCAGATTGTACCCCTCGTCCTCTCTGTTTTCCTCGTCTTCATGTTCGTGAATCCAATTGACTTCGGTACCGATCCATTTGTGCAGTTCGACGCCGACTCCGAGTTCCAACTGTCCGGCCGCCGTGGCCGTGTTACTTCCGCCCTCGTATGGAAACTCGTAGGAGGCCGACAGTTCAACGACGCCGCCGATTTCGAAGTGACCCGGAAACGAATCCGCTTCCGGTTCCCCGGCAGGTTTCTGTCCGCTGGCGAAACTGCAACGAAATACGGCCAATAGCACTGCGGCGATAAAAACACAGGTCCTGATGAATCGTTCCACGAGGGATACTCCTACAGGCGTTTCCCGGTATGTGGGCTGCCCGGTTTCTCGCAAGGCACGAAACCGGCTTACCGGCGCAAGCCTCCCGTATCCACTCGGTTCACGGATGGGGCGCCATGAAAACCAGCACCACCAGCCGGTCGTCGCCCGTGTTGAGCACGCCGTGGTCCACCCCGGGCGGACACAGTATCGCCGTTCCCGGAACGCCTTCTATCGATTCGTCGCCGACCGTGAAAACTCCAGCGCCTTCCAGCACGTAGTAGATCTTGTCGTTTTCGGCGTGACTGTGGGCCTTCTGTTCCTGTCCCGGTTCGAAACAGTAGATATCGCAGAACATGCGTTCCGTATCGAAGAGATTGACCTTCTGGAACTTCTCTTTCGAAAACCGCTTCTGATCCGGTATGAACGCCACCGGCATGATGGCACGCTCCTATGTTATCCAGGTGTCCTGTGAGGTTGCGGAACCCGGTGCACGGGGGTTGCAGAACCTTGCGCGGAAGACAAACAACTTGCGACAAAGTTGGATTTCGACTTAACTTCAACGCGGGTAACCAGTCAGGGCACAAATCTACCCGCACAGTTTGCGGTTGTCAACGTCAAAGGAAACACGCGGAGCCGTCTCGACATCATGATGCACGAAATCGCCGTGGGGCGCTATCGCATCACTTCGCTTCGACCGGGCATGCCGATCCTTACGCTGGCGCCCATGGCCGGCATCAGCAACTGGCCTTTCCGGTTGATCTGCGCGAAAATGGGCGCGCGCATGGTCGGGGTGGAGTTCATCAACTGCAACGCCATTCTCCACGAGAATCCGAAGACGCTGCAGATGATGAATTTCTGCGACGCCGATATCTACCGCGATACCGGCATGTCGCTTCTTGCGGCGCAGATCTACGGAAACGACATCGACAGCATGGTGGAAGGGGCGCGGGTCCTGGAAGATCGGGGCGCGCAGATCATGGACATAAACTTCGGGTGTTCCGTACCCAAGATCCTGCGTTCCGATTCCGGAGCCGCCTTTCTCAAGGACATCGACCGGATGATGAACGCGGTGCGCAGCGTGGCCGACGCGGTGTCGATTCCCGTCATCATCAAGACGCGGCTGGGCTGGGACCACAACAACATCAGCATCCTGGAGGTGGTGAAACGCGCCGCGGATTCAGGCGCCCACGCCGTGGCGGTACATGCCCGTACCGTGGCCCAGAAATTCAACGGGACCGCCGACTGGTCATGGATCGCCCGGGCCGTGGAGGTTTCCCCCGTGCCGATCTTCGGAAACGGGGACGTGTTCACCTTCCAGGACGCGGTACGCATGGTGAAAGAGACTGGCTGCGCCGGCGTGATGATCGCCCGGGCCGCGCGCGACAATCCCTACATATTCTCCGGCGATCTGATGCCGTCGTTTTCAGAACGGGTCAAGCTTGCCCGGGATCACCTGGGCATGATGGTGGAGTACAAGGGGGAGAAGGTCGGCGTGATGGAAATGCGCAAGTTCTTCGCTTCCTACTTCAGGGGCTTTCCCAACGCATCTCACCTGAGAACCAGCCTCGTCCAGGTGGACACCGTCACGCAGGCCCATCGGATTCTCGACGAGTGGGTGGCTGATTCGGATCGTCATACGCATGATGCTTGATCACCCGTCCTTCTGAAAAATACACCACGCCTTCGGCGATATTCGTCGCGTGATCGGCGAGCCGTTCGATGTGGCGGGATATGAAGATCAATTGCAGGGCCTGGGGTACCGACCTGGAATCCTCCATCATGCAGGTCAGCAGTTCCCTGAGTATCTGGTCCTGAAACTGATCGACTTCGTCGTCCCTTTCGCATACCCGCAAGGCCAGTTGATCGTCGCCTCGTACGAAGGCGTTCAGGCTGTCCTTTACCATGGACTGGGACAGATCGGCCATTCGTGGAATGTCGACGAGCGGCTTAAGAAGCGGCATTCCGACGAGTCGTTTCGTTTTCTTGGCAATGTTGACCGCAATATCCCCCATGCGTTCCAGGTCGATGGTGATCTTCATGCTGGAAGAAACAAAGCGGAGATCCCGTGCGATGGGGTGCTGAAGGGCCAGTAACCGAATACACTGTTCGTCGATCTCCAGTTCCATGGCATTGATGGGCTGATCGCCGAGGATGACCTGGTCGCACAACTCGACATCGCGCTCCATCAACGCCGTGATCGCCCTGGCGATTTGTTCCTCGACGAGCGCGGCCATGCTCAGCAGGACGGATTTCAGGTTTTCCAGTTGTTGTTGAAGGTGGGTTTCCATGATCGCACTTGATGGAAGCTACCCGGTTGCGCTATCCTGCCCGGCCCGTGATGTAGTCTTCCGTACGCTGGTCACGGGGCGTGGTGAACAGCAAGTTGGTCACGCCCGTTTCCACCAGTTCGCCCGTAAGCATGAACCCGGTGTAATCCGATACGCGCGCCGCCTGTTGCATATTGTGTGTCACGATAACAATGGTATAATCGTTCTTCAGATCAAGCATTAATTCCTCAATCCTGCTCGTGGCGACCGGATCAAGTGACGAACAGGGTTCGTCCATGAGAAGGACTTCCGGTTCGACCGCGATCGCCCGTGCGATGCAGAGCCGCTGTTGCTGTCCGGCGGAGAGTCTGAGAGCGCTTTCCTGAAGCTGATCCTGGACTTCGTCCCAAAGTACGGCTCTGCGCAGACACCGTTCCACGATCTCGTCGAGAAACCCCCCGGACTTCACACCATGGATTCGGGGACCATAGGCTACATTCTCGTAGATCGACTTGGGGAAAGGGTTCGGCTGCTGGAAAACCATGCCCACGCGCCGGCGCAGCCGCGTCACGTCGACGTTTGGACCGTAGATGTCCTCTCCGTTCATCCTGATCGTTCCTGTCATCCTGGTATGGGGTATCAGGTCGTTCATTCGGTTCATCAGCCGAAGCAACGTCGTCTTTCCGCAACCCGAAGGACCGATATACGCCGTGATGCCGTGGCGATCGATCGACATGGTGACGTGTTGCAGCGCGGGATGGTGGCCGTACCAGAACGATACGTCCTCAATCGCTATCAACGGTCGTTCATGCTCGTTTTTCGGCGAGGATGGCGCAATTTCCATCGTCATGCGCAAAATTCCCTTTGGACGCGCCTCGCGGACGCGAGCCAGGCGCTCCTAGGCCGCGGCCAGAGAATACCATCTTCTCAGCCGGGAGCGAAGACCTATCGCCGCCGCGTTCAAGGCAACCACGATAATCAGCAGCAACAGGGTGGACGTGCAGGCCATCGGCAGGGAAGCTTCCCGGAGTTCCACCCAGATAATACACGAAAAAACCAAGACCGAAAACTCCAAATACCCGGATGTGTAATGGCGGAACCTGGCCCAGGTAGTCATTGCACTGGTTATTAAACCGAAGGGACCGCAGAACACAACTGCAGGGCCCTTTATTCTACCTTCGACCGTCCATTCGGCGGACGGAACCCGTTCATACTCCATCAGGACGGACTACTTCAACAGGGTCATTTTCTTGTTGAAGACCTGGGCGGTCCGGCCGTCCGCCGTCGCTTCGAAGCGGTAGAAATACACCCCACTCGACAGATGCTGCGCATCCCACGTCTCCGAGTAGTACCCGGGAAGCCTGATTTCATTTACGACCGTCGCCACCCGCTGTCCCAGCAGATTGTATACCTCTATCTTGATGTGACTGGTCGAGGATACCGCGTATTTGAAATTCGTTGTCACATCAAAGGGATTCGGACTGTTCTGCGACAGGCTGTAAGCGTCGGGCGACTCTACGCCTGGGTCCACGGGCTCCGGCGGCTCGGGAGGAGGCGCGGTGCCGAAATAACTCAACTGTGATAGCGCGGACCAGTTCAACGCCCAGTTTTCCCGGCCGAAAGCACCCGCATAATCGACGTCCGTGAAGAAGCCGCTGCTGCGGGGTTCTTCCTTGACCCCGCTCGAATCCCAGGCGGGGCTGTTGCTTCCGGGCCGCGGATCCAGGCCCTGGTTGCGGTTCCAGCTTATGCCCTGAAGCATGGGGTCGACGATCCGGTTCATGTTCGCCGCGTCGGCGAGCAGTTCCGCGGTGTGATCCTCATTCTGCGGGGCGAGGTCCGCCGGCGTATTACCCGCACCGAAGGCGCCCAGGATGTTGTACTGGAACTGCAGTTCGCCCGCGTCCAGGCGCGCCTTGCTGTCCTGCACGCTCTTCGACGGATCCAGGTCCTCGATCGAAAGCATGTGGCCCTTGAACTCGGTGAAGATGCTGTTGAAATACATCCCGCCCGCATTGTCCCGGAAGATAATGCCGTTGTTCGCCTTGTCCCCCGTGGCGCCCGCACCGCGGCCGATGTACGTCGCGTTCAGGATCGTCGGACTGGCATAGGGTCTGCCGTCCTCGGGATCTGTACCACCGTCGTGCTCACCGGCATGGTCGCCCAGGCCGGGATCCTGGATCGAGAACCAGAACTGGTGCCCGCCCCGGAAGCCCTCGTCGTAATCGAAGCTGTCGTCACCCGAGAAGGCCGAAATCAGGTAGCGCGTGTTCACCGTGCCGCCGAACCACTCGAACCCGTCGTCCTGGTTGTAGAACACCTCCACGTGGTCGATGGTCGTGCCGCGGCCCACACCGCCCATGGTCAGTCCGTTGATCTCGTTGTTCGCTCCGATGTCGGTGCCGCCGTGGCGGATCGACACGTAGCGGAACACGCCCGAGTCGTCATCGTCAATGGGGCTGGCGCCACCGCCGTAGATGCCTCGGGGCTCGGTACTCGCGTCCAGACCTTCTATATTGTTCTCGCCCGTGGCCGTGTTGATGGAAGCACGGCCCAGGATGATCACACCTCCCCAAAGGCCGCGCGAGGCTGTCGGAGAGGTGAGCAGGATGTCGTTCGGATCGTTCAAGTCGTCGGCTTCGGCCGTGAAGATGATCGGATCCCTGGCCGTACCGTCGGCGAAGATCCTTCCTCCTCGGGCTACGATGAGCACCGAATCATCACCACTAATACTGGATGCCCGGCCCTTGATCACCGTGCCCGCCTCGATCGTCAGCGTTTCGCCGTTTTCCACGAACACCAGGCCGGAGAGCAGGTATGTATTGCTGGAAGTGAAGGTTACGTTGCCGACGACATCGGCGTCGGTGACTGTCACCAAGGGTTTTGTAGCCGATTGTGCTTCTGCGAGGACTGGAAAAACCAACGATACGACAAGTACAGCGACGGGAACCCACCGAAACATACCCCCTCCATATAAGGGCTTACAGATGTAATGAAAGAGTTGCGCGTCCTCGCAGGTCGCCCGCCCTATATCCCGTACGAAAAACCTATGGAGAACGTCCGACCTCGCTTGTATAGGGCGCGGATGAATTCCGCGTCGTTGAACGGATGAACCTTCTTGATGTCCGGATCCAACAGGTTCTTGGCGGAGAATTTCAGGGTGACCCGGTTCCCAAGCCGCTGAGATCCGGTAATATCGAGCATACCCGCAGGCTGCTCGAAGGCGTTCGGGGTACCGCCCGTACTCACTTCGGAAAGCCTTTCTCCGAACACATTGTAATGCAGGCTGACCAGGGTCCCGGTATCCGGATTGTCGTACATGGCATCGATGTTAACCACGTACGGTGACTGACCCTGTAACTTGCGCGTATCTCCCGCTTCCGGATCGAGTGCCCGAATGATGGCGAGTTCCGACGGCGCGATATCCACCTGGGATTTTACCAGGGACAGGTTACCTCCGATCTGGAAGTTTCCAAGGGACGGATGGAGTTGGTCAAGCCTCTTCCGGAACTCCATTTCCACCCCGGTAACGAAAGCCTGGTCGACGTTCTGAAACTGGATTTCTCCGTTCGTGGTCACGATCACACGCTCGATCGGGTTTTCGAACTGCTTGTAGAAGTAGCTGAGCGCGTAGATCTCGCCGGGACGGGTGAACCACTCCCAACGGAAATCGTAGTTTTCGATTAACGTACGTTTCAACTCGCTGTTTCCGACAAAAATGTAGTCGCCAACGAAGAGAAAGGATGCGAATGGCGCCAGTTCGCGGAAGGAAGGCCGGGCCAGGGTCCGGCTGAAGACTCCGCGGACGTTCATGTTATCCATGACCTGGTACACCGCGTTAACCGAAGGCAACCAGTCTTTTTCGTCCAATCTGCCTGGCGTAAGCGAAGCTTCGTGACTGACTACATCCAGCAAAGTGGACTCGTACCGGGCGCCGCCTACCACCTTGAGACGCGTTCCAAGCGGCAGGTCCAGCATTGCGTAACCGGCCCGGATCTTCTGATCGCCGTCGTAATTGTTCTTCAGGTCGGAGTCTTCAGTTACGTAATTGCCGAACCGGGTAAATCCGGGGGAATCCTGGAACTGGTCAGGCAGGATGCCCGTACGCTCGGAGGAGAAGAAGACAACGGGATCGTTGCGGTACTGCAGGTTGTCCTGCCGGAAGGAGAAACGTCTTTCCCTGAAGGTGTGATCCTTATCCAGGTAAGCGCCGCCGAACTTGAGATGGGCGGTCAATCCGGACCACTGCGAGAACGGCAGCGTGACATCCAGCCTGAAATCACGGTTCGATTCGACCAGGTTTCTGTAGTAACGGGTCGGCGCCGCATAATTTGAGAGTGCGATGGTATAGTTTTCGACATCCGAAGCGCCCTCGCCGGCCGCTTCGACCGTCTGATATTCGTTGGTAAAATAACGAAGGTCCGGCTCGTCCTGGTTGGATCGGATAAAGGCGCCGGTCCATTCGATTTCCATGTTGGACACGGAGGGAAGGACGTGTTTTCCGCGGAACTGCAGGGAACGCATTTCGCGCTCGATGAAGGATAATACCCGGGACTCGTACCGCACGTTGTCGCCGGGGAGGGATGAAGGCCAGGCCCCGGTCTGGTACCTCGACATCTTTTCACCGCTACGATTGTAGAGCAGGTTGGCTCCGAATTCGCTGGTGATGCTCGGACGGTAGGTGGCATTCACCAGTCCACCCCACAGAACCTCCTCGGAACCTCTCGTGTCCTTCGCGAACCGCTCTCTGTTCAGGCCTTCCGACTCCCGGGACACGCGCTTCCATATCCCGGTGGCGCCATTGTCATATGCCGAGATGTTACGACTGAAACTCACACTGCCCAACATCCCGAACGGGCGGTCGAAGACCGTCGTCTGGTTGCCGATCGAGAAGGAATAACCTTGGCCCAGGCCGCCTTCCTTCGTGGTCGGTGTCATCGTCTTGTCGCCGAACGACTTGGAGTACAGATCCAGCACCTGCGCGGCTTGTGGATCCCGCAGCGCCCTGGTAATGCTGGGTATCTCCACGTCGGGATCCTGCAGAGCCACGGGGAGGTCCCGCGTTCCGTCATCCACACCGAGAAAATCGTATTCCCCGCCGTCGTAACTCAGCATGTCCTTGAAGGAGGACTGGGTGTTGAACTTCGTGGATGTGGAGAAGGACATGGTGAACGATTCGGGCAGGGACTTGGTCTTCACGTTGACGCTGCCGCCGGTGAAATTGCCGGGCTTGTCCGGTGTGAAGGTTTTTACCGTAGTAATATTGTCCAGCAGGTTCGCGGCGAAGATGTCCATCTGGACCGACTTGCTGTTGGGATCGGCGTTCGGCAGGGTGGTGCCGTTCAACTGTGCAGTACTGTATCGTTCTCCCAATCCCCGTATGTAGACGTACTTGCCGTCCACCACCGATGCGCCGGTGACACGGGTCATAGCCGCAGCCACATCGCCCTGCGCGCCCCGGGAGATATCCTCTGCGCTGATGGCGTCGCTGATGGACAGGGCGTTCTGGCGCTGCTTCAGGAGGGCGGCCTCCGTGTTCTCGACGGCCCTGGCCGTAACTTCGACCACGTCGGCGACCAACAGTTTTTCCTCGACGGCAAGGTCGATCTTCGTTACCTGGCCGGAGGTGACCTGGACCTCGGTTATCCGCTGCTGCGCATACCCGATCATGGAAACCATGACCGTGTGCTGCCCGACCGGGACGTTTCGGATGAGGTAGCTGCCTTCGAGGTCGGCCATCGCGCCGATCCCGAAATCCACCACCAACACCGTAGCGCCGATCAGGGGATCGCCGGTGTTCGCGTCGACGATCGTACCCGCTATACGTCCGACCTGCTGCTGTGCGTGGACATCGACGGCCGTACCCGCGATGCAAACAAAAACCATCACCGCGGCCATCAGGGGACCGGCCAACCACCGGGTTCGAAACTGGGATAGGCAGGATTGGTTAAGATGGCGGCACTGGGTCATTCGGACTCTCCCTTTACCCATGTCTGACGCATCCGCCTGCAGGCGCTGTAACGGCAGGCCGATACCTCGGAAATCTGTACAACATATGAATGAATTCGAGTGATGTTCGATGTACCTCGTTACTGGATACTGATCTGGACCGTCAGTATTTTAATAAAATCATTTGACGATTCTGTTACGAACAACCCACAAATCCATGACGTCAAAGTTATTTTCTGGTGACATAAACCCTATTTTGAAGGGATGACTGTCATGCTCCTCATACGGCATTTCTATTCAATGACTGGACAGAATGGGCATTCGGCGACATGCGCCAGATGAGATCCTCATAGTCCAACAGGAACTTCATGCCGTCCACTTCGGCCCGGCTTCGTTGAGTGCTTTAATCTCTCCGCGCTTGTGCATGATTTCTCCACGACTCTACGGTGTATCCATTCTCATTTGCGGTGTATGATAACGATGCCGGATGACAAAACCATGACGGCGCCATGACAATATGATTAAAGTTGTTTTTTATTATGCCTGAAGGTCGATACGGGAAAGACGGCTTGACAAAAACGTCTGTATTCCTGTTTTATTGTAACTCGGACCGAGGAGTATCGAATTGATCCGGTCCGGCCTGTTAACTTCTTGATCGAAATCCCTGGGTGCACAATCTGTGTACCGCAGTACGCGCGTTTGCCGAGTTACGAGCCCATGGCCGCGCGACATATGGGTAACCGACCATGCCTGCATCAAACGGAAACAACTCCAGGGCAACCTCCGTCCGGACCATCGCTTCGAGGAGAGCCGGCCGCCGATCGACCCGCAAGCCCCGGCCTCCCGTGGCGCCGCTGGTGACGAATTACTGGCGGCCGGAGCATTTCTTCAACCGCGAATTGAGCTGGATGGAATTCAACGCGCGGGTGTTGGAGGAAGCGCTCGACCCGACGGTGCCGCTGCTGGAACGCGTGAAATTCCTGGCCATTTTCAGCAACAACCTGGACGAGTTCTTCATGATCCGCGTCGCCGGCGTCAAGAGACAGATCGATGCGCGGATTCAGTCGACCCGGACGGCCGACGGTATGAGTCCCAGGGACGTAATGACCGGCCTTTCGGCCAGGATGCACGAGCTGGTCAACAAGCAGCACGGACTGTTCATCAACGAGATCTTGCCGCAACTCGCCGAGCACGGCATCGACATACTCGAACCCGATCAACTCAGTGATTCGCAGCGGGCTTATATCGACGACTATTTTCGCAGGACGATCCTGCCGGTGGTAACCCCGCTGGCGGTGGACCCGGGTCATCCCTTTCCCTACCTGGCCAACGGCACCCTTTGCCTGGTAGCCGAAATCCGAAAGATCCAGCGGTCCATATTCCCCCACACGAATCTCTCTGTCATCCACCTGCCCACCTCGGTCATGCCGCGGTTCCTGGAGCTTCCGTCCGAAAACGGCCGGCAGGCGTTCTTCATGCTGGAGGACGTCATCCTCATGAACCTCGATATGTTCTACAACGGCTACGAGGTGCTGAACTGTGCGTCGATTCGCGTTACGCGGGACGCGGACGTGGACTACGAGGAGGAAGGCGCGGAAGACCTGCTGAAGGTCATCGAAGAGGGCATTAGAAACCGGCGCAACGGAGCCGCTGTCCGGTTGCAGTACGATCCGGGGCTTTCAACCAGTGTGCTGAATATCCTGGTGGAAGAACTCGAACTGGAATCTGAGGACCTTTATCCCACGGAGGGCTTCACCGCTTTTTCCGACCTCATCGAGCTCTACGACGCCATTGACCGGCCGGATCTCAGGGACGAGCCCTTTCCGTCTCAACCCGTTACGACCTTTGATGGATCCACGTCCATATGGACCGCGATAAAGCAGGAAGACATACTCCTGCACCATCCCTACCATCAGTTCAACGCGGTGGTCCGTTTCGTCTCGGAGGCGGCGGAAGATCCCCATGTGCTCGCCATCAAGATGACCCTGTACCGGGTCAGCGCCAATTCGCCCATCACGCGGGCGCTGACGCGGGCGGCGGAAAACGGCAAGGAAGTATCGGTGCTGCTGGAGTTGAAGGCCAGGTTTGACGAGGCGGCCAATATACAGTGGGCAAGACAACTGGAAGAGGCGGGCGCCCACGTCATCTACGGGATTCCGGGCCTCAAGACCCATTGCAAGGCCTGCCTGGTGGTCCGCCGGGAGGGAGAGGGTATCCTCCGTTATTGTCACCTGGGAACGGGAAACTACAACGACAAGACGGCGAGGATATACGCCGATTTCGGGCTCTTCACGGCCAAGGAGGAATTCGGCGAGGACGTGACGCAGCTGTTCAACCTGCTGACCGGTTACGCGCTGCCCACGCGCTTTCACCATCTCATTCTCTCTCCTACGTCGATGCGGGAGGACATGGTGAAGCGGTTGCGGCGGGAAAGCGAACGGGCACGGAACGGGCACGCGGCCCTCGTAATCGCCAAGATTAACTCCCTTGTCGACCCGGACATGATCGTGGAACTGTACCAGGCTTCCCAGGCCGGCGTGCAGATTCAACTGATCATTCGTGGCATATGCTGCCTGAAACCGGGCGTTCCGGGGTTAAGCGAGAACATCAGCGTCATCAGCATCGTCGACCGTTTTCTCGAGCACGTTCGGCTTTTCTATTTTTACAACGACGGGGAACCGGAATACCTGCTATCCAGCGCGGACTGGATGGACCGAAACCTCAACAGGCGGGTGGAGATTTCCTTCCCGGTCATCGACCGGGTGCTCCAGGCGGAACTGTGGGCGTATCTGAAGATTCAACTGAAGGATAACGTGAAGGCGCGCGCGTTGCGGCGGGATGGGACGTACAGGTACGTGAAAAACAACGGAAAGCGTATACGTTCGCAGAAGGTATTGTTCGAACAGGCCTGTGAAACGTTGAGGGTCAATTCCGGGGTAAAACGTACCGGGTCTGGAAGATCCTGAGGGTCCCGGACAGGCTGTTTGTAAATGCAGGAATCGAAACAGGCGGACCAGGGAGGTCCATGGCTTCCCCGATCCGCCTGTAACTATATTCAGCCCGTGATGCGGCTTGCCGCCCGCTTGACGAGCACAGTTACGACACCGGAATAAAGCACCACGCTGATCGGATCGATAATGGAGTCCAGGTGGCCGCCGATAGCTGGGATATTGCCTAGTACATCCATTCCCGCTACCGCGCCGACAGCGATGGTAAGGGCCAGGTAGCCGGTCGCGTCTTCGGCGTTTACCGCCATGTGGGCGTAAAGCAGGCCCAGGATCACCAGCGCCAGCGAAACCAATGCCGCCGGAAGCAGCATTCCGGGTAACAGAGCCTCATGTAAGGCAAGAAGGACCGAAAGGGCAATTACACATCGTGTTGCCATAAATCTAACCTCCTGAATCGTATAAACGACTCATTTCACTATAACTTCGCCAGGATCGTCACGACACCAGGCCGCGGTCCCATGGGATTGATATCGTCAACCTTTGATCCGGTTTACCGTACGTATGATCAGAATGGAAACCACACTGGCGTACAGTGCCATACTGGCCGGATCGAGCATGGCGTCCAAGGACGCGCCGATTCCCGGTATATTGCTTAAAACGTCCGCTCCCGCCGCGGCGCCGACAGCAATCGTGACGACAAGGTAGTCCGTCGCGTCCTCAGCGTCGACTCCCATGAAGCCGTAAATGATGCCCAGGATGACGATCGCGAGCATCATCATACCCGAGGGCATCATGGCACCCACTAATCCTTGAACAATCGCCAGAAGGGCGATCAATATTACAACAACTCTGGTTACCATGTCTACCTCCTAGAGGCGAACGGTATTGCCACGGTCTGCGAAAATACGCACCCGTGACGGGAAACAACGGCGAGACGAACTTGCGTCGAGCACGCACAGTAAGCCGCACCTGTCACGAACTTCTCTCGAACCGACATTTTCAGTCGTACGCGTCCGCGCGTCATCGACTGCCTTCAGAAGCCTGGTCGGAGTCATGCGGAATCGTGCCTATTTCCCGATAGTTATATTGCGTTTTTTAGGTTATGTAATCAATAAATACCGGCTGGGAAGGACTGTCAAGGGTAATCGTGAATTTGCCCCCAAAAAACAACAATTTCCGAGTTTGGTTTTGGCCGAAGCGATATAAAGGTGGCCGGTCATGTCCGGACCGTGCTCGAGAAGATGCAAATAGAAAGGAATGGCGCCTTAAGTAGTTTCGCCCGTTGATGTTCCGGAAACCTCATCCAGAGCTCCGTGCGGCAGACGCTTCGATTCGTCGGCCGTCTCCGTCGCCGTCCATACGGGCAACAAAAGGTAGAAGGTCGCGCCTTCGCCGACCCGGCTCTCGACCCAGGCCCTTCCATTCAGAATTTCCATGGTATGACGGACGATCGCAAGGCCCAGTCCCGTTCCGCCCAGCGCCCTGGATCGTGCCCGGTCCACCCGGAAGAATCGTTCGAATATCCGAGGCAGGGCATCGGAGGGTATTCCAGGTCCCGTGTCGGAAACCGACAGGACGACCTCGTCGGCTCTTTCCAAAGCGTTTATAGTGATTGATCCGCCTTCCTGGGTGTACTTGATGGCGTTGTCTACCAGGTTGGAAAGCGCTCTTTCCATGAGACCCGGATTACCGAGGGCGGGTTTGTCCGTTTCGAACCTGAGCGTGATTTTCAGGTTTTTGCGGGCGATCTGTGCCGCGAATGCCTCGGCGACCCGTTCGGATATCCGATTGAGATGACAGGCCGAAAAATCGACCTCGTACTGCCCGGACTCTATCCGCGAGAGTTGTAGAAGATCCTCGACCAGCGCCTGCAATCTATCGGTGTGGTGCAATATGGAATTGATGAACCGGCGTAACGCGGTGGTATCCTCCATGGCACCGTCGAGGAGCGTTTCGACATAGCCTTTGATGGAGGTCAGGGGCGTCCTCAACTCATGGGAAACATTGGCCACGAAGTCTTTCCGCACCTGCTCCAGGCGACGCAGTTTCGTTATGTCGTGAAACACGGAGACGACGCCATGAAGCTGGTCGCCGATGCGTATGGGTGTGAGGTGTACCTGGAAAATGCGCTGGCTCCACTCCAGCGTAAGGTCGAACACGGCGTCCTCGAGCAGGGAAGGCGCCGTGTCGATGGCGGCGTCCACCGCGCTTTGCAGTTCGTAGTTGCGCACCACCTCGATCGGCCGCTTGTTCAGGCACCAGGCGTCCACGTCCATCATTCGTTTGAAAGCCGGGTTGACCATCAGGATACGGCCATCCGAGGAGGTCACCATGACGCCTTCCGCCATACCGGAAAGAACGGCTTCCAGTTGGGCGTTTTCCTCCCGGATCTGCAACAGGCGTTCCTTTGACTGATCGGCCATCTCGTTCAGGGCGGAGGCAAGATCGTATAATTCGGTATGTGTCGGAGCGGAGGCCGAGACCGTAAGATCACCTGCGGCCTGGCGCCTCGCGACTTCCGTCATGCGTTCGATCGGACGGGAAACCAGCCTCTCCGTGGCCCAACTCAGCACAATGCTCAGGACAAGACCGATGCACAGGGCCGACAGTACGATTTTCCAGATATGGGACTCTATCCACTGGAACTGCTGCAGCGGCAGCGCGACCCGTACCACACCCCTTGCCCCCTCCGTTTGAAAGGGAACCGCCACGTAGGCCATGTCGGTTTCCAGGGTATTGCTGTAGCGGATGCTGTTTCCGATTCCCGACGCGACGGCCTCGACGATTTCGGGTCGGCCGCCGTGGTTTTCCATGAACGGAACGGCGGAAAGGGGGATGGAGGAATCGCCGGCCACGACACCGTCGTCCGCCACCACGGTCACTCGGGCGCTGCACTGCTCGCCGAGGCGGTCCGCGATCGGATCGATAGTCCCGTGTGAAAGCGATGGAAGCGGAGCGTTTTCCAGGTAGGATTTGACCAGGCGCGCGTCGTTGAGCAACTGCTGTCGGGTGTAGTCGCTGACATCCTGGCGCAGTGACGTGTTCAAATAGATGTACACCGCACCCGCCACTACCACGGTAAAGGCGACGTAACCGACAAGGATCTTGGTTTGGAGCGACAGTCGCATGACAGGCCTACTTGGCGAAGCGGTATCCCACGCCGCGCACCGTTTCAACCATGACGCTAGCCTCTCCGAGCTTCTCCCTCAGACGCTTGATGTGGGCGTCCACGGTTCGTCCGTATCCCATGTAATCATAGCCCCATACCACGTCGAGCAGTGCGTCCCGCGTCTGTACCCGGCCGCGGCGTTGAAAGAGAATGACCAGCAGTTTGAATTCGGTAGCCGTCAGGGACACGGTACGGCCCGAAACGGACACGTGGTGGCCTTCCACGTCGATGATCATGGGCCCCACCCGGGCGGGCGCCGATGTTTCCGGGACAGCTCGTCGACGTAGAATGTTCTTGATGCGCAGTGCAATTTCCCGGGGACTGAAGGGTTTGACCACGTAGTCGTCGGCGCCCAGTTCGAGGCCGATGATCCGGTCGATTTCCTCGCTTTTCGCGGTCAGCATCAGGATGGGAATGGATCGCGTGCGTTCGTCCTGCTTCAGAATCCGGCAGACATCGGTGCCTTCAAGTCCCGGCAGCATCAGATCGAGGACGATGAGGTCGGGCGATTCATCGCGGGCTTTTTCCAGGGCAATGGGGCCGTCCTCCGCCACGATTACATCGAAACCCGATTTTTCCAGGTTGTACTGTATGATTTCCACGATATCCGGTTCGTCATCCACGACCAGTATCGTCTGGCGCATTTCCATTCCCCGCCATCTACGGCCAGGTCTTTCCCGACGCGTCGTACCATGACCTCGGCTATCCTGCCTGAACTACCGTGAAGTATGGTCAATATATCCGGGATCGGGCCTGGAGAAAACACAAAACTACCACCGTTTCGACGGTGACGCCTACTTCGCGGATGGACAAAGGTCGCTCAGCACGCATTCGTCGCATTTCGGACGACGGGCGATGCAGGTCTTTCTGCCGTGGGTCGCAAGCAGATGTCCGAGGCCGGTCCAGTCCGATTCCGGCACGATATTCATCAGGTCGGACTCTATCCGGTCGGGGTCGGTCTTTTTCGTAAAACCAAGGAGGCTTGATAATCGTTTTACATGGGTGTCCACGGCTATGCCCGGAATACCGAAAGCGTTGCCGAGCACGACGTTGGCCGTCTTCCTGCCCACGCCGGCCAGTTTCGTGAGATCCTCCATGCTCGCCGGTACCTCGCCGCCGTGGAGGTCGATCAACGACCGGCAGCATTTCCGGATGTTCGCGGCCTTGTTGCGATAGAAGCCGGTGGTGAATATATCGGCTTCCAGCTCGTCACTGGATACATCCAGGTAATGTCGGGGGGACGGATACTTGTTGAAGAGGGTTACGGTGACGATATTTACCCGGTGGTCCGTGCACTGCGCCGACAGGATGGTCGCGATCAACAGTTGCAGGGGATTGGAGTAGTTCAGCGCCGAGCCCACGTCCGGGTAGGTTTTCTTCAGGCGGTCCAGTACCTCGCCCATCCGTTCCCGCTGCGCTTTCCTGCTCGGCATGCTCCAGGCTCTCCTCGCGGGGACCGGTCAACTCACGGCCGTTCGCGGTTTACCGATCTTCCGCCGGATCAACTCTTCCGCCGTCAGGTGGTTCAGGAGGCGGTCCGCCGTGACTCCTCCCTTGCGGACCATGGACAATCCATAGTCCAGGTAGTCCAGCTCGTCCACGTGATGCGCGTCGGGTCCGATACTGAACTGGGCGCCCTGGGACATCCCGTAATCCAGGTGCCGCCAGTCCAGGTCGAGACGGTGGGGATTGGCGTTGACTTCGATGGCGACGTCGTGCGCGACCGCTTCGTCGATGAGGCGACCCACGTCCACGGGATAACCGTCCCGGGCCAGAAGAAGACGGCCCGTGGGATGGCCGAGAATCGTCGTGTGCGGATTCCTGACCGCCCGGACCATGCGTTCGGTCATGTCGGCTTCGGACATGTTGAACATGGAGTGTACGGAAGCCACGACCAGGTCGAAGGTAGCCAGAACCTCGTCCGGGTAGTCCAGGCTGCCATCGGGCAGGATGTCGGACTCGATGCCCTTGAGTATGCGGAAACCATCATACCGGGCGTTCAGGGCATCGATTTCTTCCTGCTGCTCAAGCACCCGCTCGATACTCAATCCATGGGCATAGGCCGCGGTCCTGCTGTGATCGCAGACCGCGATGTAACGGAACCCCCTGGCCCGGGCGCCTTCGGCCATTTCACGGAGACTGTGCATGCCGTCGCTGTACGACGTATGGTTGTGTATCACGCCCTGGATATCGTCTCGAACCGGCAGGTCCGGCAGGAGATTTCCCGCGGCCCGCGCGACCTCCCCGCCGCCCTCCCTGAGTTCAGGGGGAATGTACTGAAGGCCGAGTATGTCATAGATCACGGATTCGTCGGGACAGGGAATTACGGCGCGGTTGTGGATTACGTGCCGGTCCGTGATGGTGATCCCCCGATCGTCGGCGTGCCGCGCGATACCGGTCCGGTGGGCATCGCTGCCCGTCCAGTGATAGAGCGTCACGGCAAAGGTCTCGTCCGGAACGCAGTGCACGCGCACGGGCAGTCCGGTCGGACCGGTGACCGTCACGTGATGGCCGTCGTCCTCCTGTACCTGGCCAAAACGGTGCAGATCGGGCATGATCCGGTCGGAACCGGGGTGACCCACGACGATGTCGATTTCGCGGATCACTTCCATCCTGCGCCTGACGTCTCCCGCGATTTCGACGCGCCACACGTCCGGGTGGCGCAGCAGGTCCTCCACCAGTGATCGTGCTTCGTTTAACGCGCGGTCCAGGAGGTGGAGCCCCCGTGAACGCTTGATCAGGTCGATGCCCTTGAGCACACGCTCCTGGGTCTTCGCACCGAATCCGTCCAGCTTGACGAGCCGGTTTTCGCGACAGGCGTATTCCAGTTCTCCGACGGTATCGATTCCCAGATGATCATAGATCGTACGGATTTTCCTGGCGCCGAGTCCGGATATGGTGAGCATCTCCTGAAATCCCGCCGGTACCGTCTGAACAAGGGACTGGTGATAACTCGACTGTCCTTCCCTGACCAGTTCGGTGATGTGGCGGACCATGGACGCGCCCAGGCCGGGCACATCACTCAGACGGTCTTCATGCACCATGGCCTCTACCGGTTCGGAGAGGGTTTCCACCCTTCGCGCGGCATTCGCATAGGCCCGCGTCTTGAAGGTGTTCTCGCCTTGCATAATCAGCAGCGATCCAATCTGACTGAGTATCTTGCCGATCTGTTTGTTGGTCATTTTTCGATATCGTCCCGGCGTCAATTCAACGTTACGTTCCAGTCGTCTGCATACAGGCTTCGACGAATTCCGGCAATCGTTTCACGAATTCCGACCTGGGTACCGACCGTTCACATCCCGCCTCCCGGGCGCGCACGAAGGCTTCGGGCCGCGTATGCCGACCGTAGGCCATCATCGGCACGTCCCGGTGCGTTCCGATGCTCCGGAGATGGGAAATAACGTGTACGGCGTCCATCCGCGACAGGTCCAGGTCCACTATGATCGCGGCGGGCGGACACCGGTCGAAATCTTCCGGCATCTCGCCGGGCTCCGCCGCGAAAAGCGGGGTGCCGCCCAGTTGCCGAATGGTCTCTCCTATTTTCGAAGAGAAAAATAGATCATCCACTACGACGAGCACGGTATTGTTGGTCATAACGGCTCCAGGGTCAAAAGCGACCGGGTGCACATTTAATTCGGATTCAGGCCGGCATCCAGTCGCTGTCTACGATCACGCGCGGTTCACCCGCTCACTAGATTATGGGCGACAGAACCGGCTGCCGCGACCAGGGATTGACGACGCGGCGGCAATCGAATATACAGGCAGCGTTCAACGGGAAACAAGGGTATTGTTATGACACGCAACAGGGTCCCAATCTGGATTTCGCGCGATCAAATTCCAATCGGTTCAGGGTTTTTTACTATTAATTCTTGACATATACCTATAATAATTATATTTTTAATATAGACTAAATTATGATGTGCTTCTTTACAAAACAGTACGTGAACCGACTTACGGAAGAGCCCTATGCCCACGCCCGCCACAGAAGATTACCTTAAAGCCATCTACAAGTTGCGGGAAAACGCGGAAGCCGCGTCGACCAACGCCATTGCGGACCGGATGGGGGTATCGGCCGCTTCCGTCACCAACATGATGAAGAGGCTGTCGGAAACGGGCCTGGTCGAACACCGGCCCTACCAGGCGATCACCCTTACCGACGCGGGTAGAAAGATCGCCCTCGAAATCATCCGCCACCATCGGTTGCTGGAGGTTTACATGGCGGAAGCGCTCGGGTTTACCTGGGACCAGGTGGATGCGGAGGCGGAACGGCTCGAACACGTGATCTCGGAAGAATTCGAGGACAAAATCGATGCCATGCTGGGATACCCGACGACCGACCCCCACGGTTCGCCCATACCGGGGAAGGACGGCTCCATAACCCCCACGAACCACGACCGGTTGTCCGACATAGATCCCGGACACACCGTGGTCATTCGCCGGGTGACGGACACGGAACCTGCCCTTCTGCGGTACCTGGCTGAACTTGGTCTCCGACCGGACAACCGGGTGGACGTCGTGAAGAAAGAACCCTTCGAAGGCCCGATGCACCTGCAGGTGGGAGGAGAGGAACGCCACGTGGGGCACCAGGTCGCCAGTTGCGTCCTGGTGGAATGCGTGGCTGTCGAAGATTGGGTGAAAGGTCAACAGGCGGAATTATGACCGGTGTCATAGCGCTATTAATAGCCGGTGTGCTTTTCATTCCGCAATACGGACTGTATTGGCGAATCCGGCGCAGACGGTGGCTGCACTCCCGTCAGGCCATCGAGGACGCCCTTGCCCATCTGCACCAGTTCCAGCACGACGGTCGGCCGGCGTCTGTGGAATCCCTGTCCAATACCCTCGGCACCTCGACGAAGCACACGCTGGTCCTGGTCAACCGCATGGCGCAACAGGGCTTGGTCGTCATGACCGGCCATGGCATGCGGCTCACTCCGGCAGGCCACCGATGGGCCCTTGAGATCGTACGGGCCCATCGTCTGTTCGAGCGGTATCTCGCCGATGAGACTTCGGTGCCCCGGGAAAAGATCCACGCCCACGCCCACCAGTTGGAACACACGGTGACCGAAGCGCAGGTCGACAAGATGGATGCCGACATGGGCCATCCCGCCTTCGATCCCCAGGGAGATCCGATACCGAACGCGGCCGGCGACATGAAGGAAATTCCGAGCCAGAAACTCGTAGACTGGCCCGAGGGCATACCGGCGCAGATCGTGCATATCGAAGACGAACCCCCGGAAGTGTATGCCCAGATTATCGCCGAGGAACTCCATCCCGGAATGGTCATAACGATCGTGGAGATGTCTCACGTACGGGTGGTAATCGGCACGCCGGACGCGGAATACGTACTGGCCCCGGTGGTCGCTGCGAACATTTCCGTGCGTGAGGCGCCCACCGGCAAGGTGGAACCGGAGGGCGTCCCGCTCACGACATTGGAACACGGCGAGGAGGGGCGCGTCGTCGGTTTGATCCCGGCCTGCCAGGGGTTGACGCGGCGGCGGTTTCAAGACCTGGGTCTCACGCCCGGCGCCCGCATCGAACGGGTCATGCAAAGCGCCTTCAGCGATCCGACGGCCTACCGGGTGCGGAATACCCTGATCGCCCTGCGCCGCGAACAGTCCGATATGATCAGGATCGAGCGAGGAAAACAGAACGAAGGGGGGATTGAGATATGAGTACGGATACCGGACCGCCCGGACCGCCCGGACCGCCCGGACCGCCCGGACCGCCCGGACACGACTGCGGGTCGTGCGCGTTGCAGGAAAACCTGGTACAGATGGGTATTTCACTGGACAGGTGGGACTATGTCATCGCCCTGGCAGGGAATCCCAACGTGGGAAAAAGTACGGTCTTCAACGCGTTGACCGGTTTGAAGCAGCATACGGGAAACTGGCCCGGCAAGACGGTGAGCCGGGCCGAGGGGGGCTTCGAGTTTAACGGCAGAAGGTACAAGATGATCGATCTGCCGGGCACGTATTCACTGCTTTCGGCGTCCATCGACGAAGAGATCGCAAGGGACTTTGTCCTCTTCGGGCGCCCCGACTGCACTATGATCGTCGTTGATGCCACCATGCTCGAGCGCAACCTCAACCTGGTGCTTCAGGTGCTGGAGATCACGGAAAAAGCGGTGGTCTGTCTGAACCTGATGGACGAGGCGGCGCGCAAGGGTATCTCCGTGGATCATCGCACCCTCTCGCGCGAACTGGGCGTGCCGGTAGTGCCGGTATCGGCCAGGAAGAAGGAAGGTCTGGGCCTGTTGATGCGCACGGTCGCCGATGTGATACTGGGAACGATCCGGAACGCGCCGCGGCGCATAACCGGCAACGGCGAACTCGATCGAACCGTGGATACGCTCACGGGCATGCTACGCGAATCCTATCCGGATCTGCCGAATCCCCGTTGGATCGCCTTTCGATTGCTTGATGGAGACTACCGGGTACGGCAGGCCCTGGAACTTGGAGAACTCAGCCGCATGGGCGTCAATACGGAAATCCACGGACAGGAAGAAGGAATATGAGCAACACACAGGCGAAAGCATACACCGGCGACGAGATACTCGGCAGGGTCGAAGAAATGCAACGGGACCTGGAGGGGTCATACCGCGACGAAATCGTGGAGGCCATCTACCACGACGCCGAAGCCATCACGCGCAAGGTGATCCGCACCGACGAAACGACTTCGTATCCCTGGGACCAGAAACTGGATCGTATCGTAACCTCGAAGATCTGGGGTCTCCCCTTCATGGCCCTGCTCCTGGGCGTCGTCTTCTGGATTACGATATCGGGGGCGAACGTCCCCTCCGCCATGCTGGCCGAAGGGCTCTTCTGGCTGGGCGCGCGCGGCGTCGATCTTTTCGATGGCCTGGGCATCCCCTGGTGGATCACCGGATTCATCTGGCACGGCGTTTACAGGGGACTGGCCTGGGTGGTAGCCGTCATGCTTCCGCCCATGGCGATATTCTTCCCCATTTTTACCATCCTGGAAGACCTGGGATACCTGCCCCGCGTGGCGTTCAACGTCGACGCGCTGTTCAAGAAGGCCGGCGCTCACGGCAAACAGGCACTGACCATGAGCATGGGCCTGGGCTGCAACGCGGCGGGGGTCGTGGCGTGCAGAGTCATCGATTCGCCGCGAGAGAGGCTGATCGCCATCCTGACCAACAATTTCATGCCCTGCAACGGCAGGTGGCCGACTCTGATCATACTGGCGACCCTGTTCGTGGCGGCTGCCTTCCCACCGGCTTTCGCGGCCATGGCCGCGGCCGGATCCCTGGTCTTCATCGTGCTGATCGGCGCCGTGACGACCCTGCTGGTATCGGCCATACTGTCCAGGTCCTTCCTGCGGGGCGAAGCCAGCAGTTTCACCCTGGAACTCCCGCCCTACAGGCGTCCCAGCATCCTGCGCGTGCTGTACACCTCGCTGATCGACCGGACGATCTTCGTATTATGGCGCGCAGTGGTCATGGCCGCGCCGGCAGGTGGGGTGATCTGGCTGCTGAGCAACATCAACGCCGGTGGTCAGAGCCTGACGGTATGGGTTTCACAGTGGCTCGAACCGGTCGGCCGGGCCATAGGTCTCGACGGGGTAATCCTGCTGGCCTACATCATCGCTATTCCCGCCAACGAAATCGTGGTCCCGACCATCATCATGGCCTACACGGGCGCCGGCATGATGATTGAACTGGACACGATGGCAGAACTGCAGCATCTCCTGGTGGACCAGCAGGGGTGGACCCTGCTAACCGCCGTCTGCCTCATGCTGTTTTCCCTGCTGCACAACCCGTGTTCCACGACCATGTGGACGGTCTACCAGGAAACCAAGAGCGTTAAATGGACCGTCGTAAGCGGTCTCATGCCCCTGGCCATCGCCTTCATCCTGTTGTTCATCATCGCCCAGACCGCCTACTGGATCATGGGCGTTGCGGGATGGTAATATCGGGAAGCACGGCCTTCAAACCTGGCTGGGTATGTCCGCCCGGCGCGGCGGCATCGATCTACTGCCTCGGAAGCAGGTAGCCTTTTTCTTTCATCAGGTCGACGATGCGCGTGACGGACTGCTCGACCGGGTCGGTCTCCGACGAAACGGTCACCGCCGGGTCGCGGGGTTTTTCATAGGGGTAATCCACACCGGCCAGGTTGCGCAGCAGCCCACGGTCCGACATCTCGTAACAGCCCGTGGTATCGTGCTTACGGCACCACGCCAACGACGCATCGACGAACACCTCCACGTAGCGGTCGGTTCCGATCCGTTCAGCCACCTGGCGACGGGTGTCCTCGCCGGGTGAGACGAAGGAGGCGATAACGATAAGCCCCGATTCGTTAAGCATGGCCGCACATTCGGCCACGCGCCTCAGGTTTTCGGCCTGGTCCGCCGCCGAAAAGCCCAGATCGCGGCTGAGGCCGCTGCGAACGACCGAACTGTCCAGCACCACGACCGAATACCCCTCCTCGTACAGCGCTTTTTCCAGTCCGTAAGTAACGGCCGATTTCCCCGAGCCCACCAGGCCCGTGATCCAAATCGTACAGGGCGTCTGGCCATACCGCGTGATCCGCCGTCCCAGGTTCACCAGGCTGGACCTTCGCGAAATGGATGCCCTGGGTTGGGAATCGGTGTCCACGTCCATGGGCACGCGATCTCCCGGCAGCCGGTCGATGATCATTCCCGCGGCGACGGTATGGTTGGTGAGATAATCCACCAGGATAAAACTCCCGGTCAGCTGGTTTGCCTGGTACGCATCGTAGTAGAGCGGGCTGTTCGAGGTCAGGGCCACCCGGCCGATTTCGTTGAGGGAAAGATGGGGCACGTTGACTTTGTGCAGTGTATCGACGTCAATCCGGTAGTCCACGTGATCGATGCTTGCCCGGGCGGTCTGCGTGGTCTGTTTAATCAGGTAGTGACGGGACGGATCCATGGGGACTTCATTCATCCAGATCATCATGGCCTCGAACCGCCGCTCCACGTGGGGCAGGTTCTTCGGATGAACGATCATGTCTCCCCGGCTGACATCCACCTCGTCCTCGAGTTGCAGCGATATGGACATGGGCGGATACGCCGCGTCGAGGTCGCCGTCGAAACTTGAGACGGACTTCACCCGTGTCCGGTTCTGCCGGGGCAGGATCAGCACTTCGTCTCCGGGCCGGACCACGCCGGAAAGCACTGTCCCCGCGTAGTACCGCGCATCCTGGTTGGGGCGGATGACATACTGCACGGGAAACCGCAGATCGACCAGGTTGCGATCGGTAAGGATCTGTACGTCCTCCAGGATTTCCAGCACCGTCTGGCCGTGGTACCACGGCATGCGGCCGCTCTTCTGCACCACGTTGTCGCCGATCAGGGCGCTGACCGGAACCAGCCTTATGTCGCTTACGTTCAGCTTGGCTGCGTAGTCCAGGAACTCCCGGCGGATGGCGGCGAATACCTCTTCGCTGTAGTCCACCGTGTCCATCTTGTTCACGGCCACAACGAGATGTTGAATGCCAAGAAGGGAGGTGATGAAGGCATGCCGCCGGGTCTGCGTCAGCACGCCGTTGCGCGCGTCGACCAGCACGATCGCGAGGTTTGCGCCGGACGCGCCGGTCGCCATGTTCCGGGTGTACTGTTCATGGCCCGGCGTGTCGGCGATGATGAATTTCCGTTTGGGCGTCGAGAAATACCGGTAGGCCACGTCAATGGTGATGCCCTGTTCGCGTTCCGCCTTGAGGCCGTCCAGCAACAGGGCCAGATCGGGGGCTTCGTCCTTCCGGGCCAACTTCTTGAGCGAGGCGAGATGGTCCTCGTAGATGTTCTTCGAGTCCGCCAGGAGCCGGCCGATCAACGTGGATTTGCCGTCGTCCACGCTGCCCGCCGTACTGAAACGCAGCAGTTCTTTTTCTTCGTTCTGGGCCAGAAAGGTCTGTATGTCGGTCATTACACCGTGCGTTGGCGGTTTTATCGCCTCTAGAAGTAGCCTTCCCGCTTTTTTAATTCCATCGATCCTTCCTGGTCGTGATCGATGATACGGGTGGATCGCTCGGATATGCGTTCCACCATCATTTCCTCGATGATCTCTTCGACGGAAGTCGCGGTGGATCGTACGGCGCCGGTGCATGGAGAACAGCCCAGCGTGCGGAACCGGCAGACAATGGATTGGGTGGTTTCACCGGGCAGGATGCGAGCCTGTCCCTCCACGGGAATCAGTTGTTTCCCCCTGACCACGACCGGGCGCTCCCGGGCAAAGTACAGGGGCACGACCGGGATGTTTTCCCGGTGGATGTACATCCATATATCCAGTTCGGTCCAATTGGAAAGTGGAAACACCCGGATGGATTCTTCCTGGCCGATGCGGCAGTTGTACAGGTTCCACAGTTCGGGCCGCTGGTTCTTTGGATCCCACCTGCCGAACCGGTCCCGGAAGGAGAAAAACCGTTCCTTGGCACGGGATTTCTCTTCCTCGCGGCGCGCCCCGCCCAGGGCGGCGTCGAAGCGCCTGGATTTGAGCCCATCGAGCAAGGCCTGGGTCTTCAACAGACCGCAGCATCGCTGCGTGCCGAGGTCGTAGGGACTGGCGCCTTCGGCTATGGCTTCCTCGTTTCGATAGACGATCAGGTCCGCCTCGTATTCCTCGGCCATGCGCTTTCGAAAGGCATACATCTCCTCGAACTTGTACCCCGTGTCTACGTGCATGAGCGGGAAGGGCAGTTTCTGCGGATAAAAGGCCTTGCGCGCGAGGTGCAGCATGACCGAGGAATCCTTGCCGACCGAATACAGCATCACGGGCCGTTCGAATTCCGCGACGACTTCGCGCATGACGTATATGCTCTCGGCTTCGAGTTGCATCAGGTGCGATATGGAGAACTGGGGCATGGGGGTAACAGCATTGGTTAACGAGGAGGGATTGGACAGGTCTGAGGCTGGACCTGTCGGTCACACCTCGATCACTTCCGAACCGGCTGGTTCGCTGTTCATAATAACGCCGATCGATTAACGCCGTTCATAGGTAAGGTTCTACATGACTCATCGTCGCCGCCACGGATTCCAAAACGGTCTGCCGCGAGGCGTCGATCACCAGGTCGGGCCTTTCAGGTTCCTCGTATGGATCGTCCACACCCGTAAACCCCTTGATTTCGCCTCGCCGGGATTTTGCGTACAGTCCCTTGACATCGCGCTCCTCGCATACCGACAGGGGGGTGGAGACATACACTTCGATGAATCGGCCGCAAAGGCCTCTTACCCTGTCCCGCGCTTCCCTGTAGGGAGAGATGAGTGAGACGATCGTACAGATTCCGTTGCGCTCGAGAACCGATGCGAGATAACCCACGCGGGCGATATGAGCCATGCGACCCGCTTTGTCGAATCCCGTGTCGGGGAAAACCAGCCGGATTTCGTCGCCGTCGAGCCGCTCCACTTTTATCTTCCTGTCGCGCAACGTTTCATAGACTCGATCCGCAATGGTGCTCTTGCCCGATCCGGAAAACCCGGTGAACCAGAGGACGAATGGCCTTTGCGCCTCGCGCGGTTTATCGGACATGCTTCAACTCATGCATTTACCATTTAGATCCGTAGTCAGCGCATACCCTGGTTCAGCGCATAACATATTATGGATCCGCATACGTATTGCAACACATATATGCTTCTTTCGAATCCTGATGGCCCGCATACTATGTTTGACGTATGAGTCTGACGTATGTGCCATCCGTGAAATGCCTTGACTGTATCCCTGAATTTCCCGAGTTTTTCACAGAAATCATAGCACTGCGTGAGTTTGTCGGGATGCATCACTGCTATACGAGCGCAGGATACCGCAAATATCGATTGTCAAAGAGGAGCATAGGTGGTCGTCGTTCGTCCGAATCGCCAAGTGCAAAGGATTGTTTTCACAGCCAGGCAGGGGGTTTTCTTGCGATCGGTTTGTGCCATTTTTGCGTCCGTGGCGCTCGTAATAAGTTGCGCTTCGGCCCCGAAACTGCAGCATCCATCACTCCAGGACGGTATTCCCTCCCAGTGGACCGCCGCCCAGGCGGACAAGGGTCGTATCGGTCTGCGATGGTGGGCCGATTTCGGTGACGCACGGCTGGACTCGCTCATTGACGAAGCCCTGTCGCGTAACTACGACCTGAAGGCCGCCGCCGACCGAATGCAGGCCGCGCGGGCACAGGCGCGCATCGTCGGCGCGCCCCTCTTCCCCCAGGTCAACCTGGATTTCAACCGATCGAGACAGCGCCGTAACTTTATCGGGTTTCCCATACCGGGCGGCAACGGCGGTGTGTTGAAGACGACCTCGACGAATTACGGGGTGTCTGCCAATGTAAACTGGGAAATCGACCTGTGGGGCCGGCTGAGCGACGACAAGGCGGCCGCGCTGGCCGATCTGCAGGGCACGCAGGCCGACCTGTACGGGGTCCGGTCGTCTGTCGCCGGCCAAACCGCCAAGGCGTGGTTCGCCGCCATCGAAGCCCATCGGCAGCTCGAACTCGCCCGGGCGACCAGAGACAATTTCAAGGTGGTGAACGAACGTATCGCCAACCGGTATCAAAGGGGTCTGAGGCCCTCCCTGGACCTGCGGCTGTCGCTTTCCAACGTGGCAGCGGCGGAGGCGGTCGTCGTGCAGAGAATGCAGCAGTTCGACGGCGTCGTCCGGCAATTGGAGATCCTCCTGGGCAAGTATCCGTCGGCGGAACTGGCGATCGCGGCCGACCTTCCCCCGGTCCCCGTCGCCGTGCCGGCGGGACTGCCCGCCGATCTCGTCGCGAGGCGGCCGGACCTGATGCTCGCCGAACGGCAACTCGCGGCGGCCGGCGCACGGATCGGCGTCGCTAAGAAGGCGCGGTATCCGGCGATTCGTCTGACCGGTTCGGGTGGAACTTCTACAGCCGCTTTGACCGACCTGCTCGACGGCGATTTCATCGTTTGGAGTCTCGCATCCAGCTTGCTTCAACCCCTGTTCCAGGGTGGACGGCTTAGAGCGGGCGTGGCGCTGGCCGAAGCCAACCGGGACCAGGTCCTGGCGAATTTCACGGGCCAGGCCCTGCGGGCCTACGGCGAGGTGGAATCCGCCCTGGTGGCTGACTCGCTGCTCAAACAGCGGGAAGCCGCGTTGTTGGAAGCTTCGACTCAGGCCGCGGCCGCCCGGAAGCTGGCGGAGTCGCGGTACCACAGCGGACTGAGCGACGTGATCACCATGCTGGACGCCCAGCGGCGCGCGTTCGAGTCCGAAGGACAGTACCTGGCTGTACGGCGGCAAAGGCTGGATGCCCGGGTAGACCTCTACCTGGCGCTGGGCGGCGGATTTGAACGGGCTGAACGGACTGGACGGACTGAACCGGAAACACAGGAGTAACGGGATGAACAAGTGGGTAAAAACAGCCTTGCCGGTGGCCATTGTCCTCGGATCGCTGCTGATCGTGGTCTTCATGGTCCGGAACAAGCCCGAAGTGGAAAGCAAACCGCCGGTCACACCACCACCCCTGGTCCGCGTCGCAACGGCAGAACTGGACACGGTCCAGCTCACGGTATGGTCCCAGGGCGCGGTGGTTCCGCGGACTGAAAGTGCCCTTTCGGCGGAGACGGACGGACTGATCGTCTATGTGTCCCCGTCCTTTGTTTCCGGTGGATTCTTTGAACAGGACGAGTTGCTGTTACGCCTCGACCCGCGGGACACCGAACTGGCGGTGACGCGGGCCGCGGCGGATACGGCGCGGTTCGCCACCGCACTTCAAATCGAAGAAGAGGAGGTAAGCCTGGCCCTGGACGAATGGAGCCAATTGGGATCGGGCGCACCGATGCCCCTGGTCCGTAGAGAACCCCAGTTAGCCCAGGCCCAGGCCAATCTCCAGGCGGCCGTCGCGGCGCTGCAGCAGGCGCAACTCAACCTGGACAGAACGGAAATACGGGCGCCTTACGCGGGTAGAATTCGCCAGAAAAACGTGGACGTGGGACAGTTCCTGCGGCGCGGGGAGCCGCTGGCAACCATTTACGCGACCAACTATGCCGAAGTGCGGTTGCCCATCCCCGACGACCAACTCGCGTTCGTTGACATACCCATGCAGTACCGGGGCGAGACGGAGACGGCTATCGACGCGGGACCGGAAGTCGTGATCAGCGCTGAATTCGCCGGCCGCGAGCACCAGTGGAACGGAAGGATCGTCCGCATGGAAGGCGAAATCGATCCACTGAGCCGGATGGTTTACGCGGTAGCACGGGTGCAGAACCCTTACGGACGCGGTTCGAATCCCGGCCGCCCACCCCTGAGTATCGGGATGTTCATCAAGGCGGAAATCCGGGGAAACCGCTATCCTGGTGTCGTGGTCCTGCCCCGGACTGCCATGCACGGCGAAAATCGGGTCGCCATCATAGATGTTGAAAACCGGCTCAGGTTCCGCATGGTCGATGTCCTGAGGATGGAATCCAACCACGTTCTCATCCAAAGCGGGATCGATGAGGGCGAACTCGTCTGCCTATCCGCGCTCGAAACCCAGGTAGACGGCATGGAGGTCCGAGTCCTGAACGGAAACCCATCCGGACCTACCGTCCAGGAAGAGGAAGGCACGGGTAAATGAACTACGTGCTGGCCTGGTTCGCCCGGAATAACGTGGCGGCCAATCTGCTCATGATGACGATCATCGTCGGCGGCCTGCTGATGATCCCGGTGATCAAGGTCGAGATCTTTCCTGAATTCGAGACCGATATCATCATCGTAACCGTCCCCTACCTGGGGGCGGCCCCGGCCGAAGTGGAAGAAGCCGTGTGCGTCCGGGTCGAGGAAGCCATTCAGGACCTGGACGGCATCAAACGGCTGAGTTCCACCGCCGCCGAAGGTGTCGGAACGATTCAAATCGAAGTGGACCCCAACGCCGATGCCCGTACGCTGCTGCATGAACTGAAGTCCCGAGTGGACGCCATAGACACCCTTCCGGAAGAGACGGAAAAACCGGTGGTCCAGGAGATCCTCTTCCGGCGGCAGGTTATTGACATTGCCGTGGCTGGAAACCTTGACGAGACCTATCTGAAACGACTCGGCGAAGAGATACGGGAAGACCTCCTGGCCCAGCCGGAAATCAGCCAGGTGCGACTGGCGAGCGTACGGCCCTACGAAATCTCCATCGAGGTATCGGAAGCCGCCCTGCGCCGCTACGGTCTGACGTTCACCGAGGTGGTCAATGCCGTTCGGAGTTCTTCGCTCGACCTTCCGGGCGGCTCGGTGAAGACTCCCGCCGGCGAGATCCTTCTCCGCGCGAAGGGGCAAGCCCTGGTCGGCCCCGAATTCGACCAGATCGTGCTACGGTCGAGGCCCGACGGCACCCGCCTCCTGCTCAGCCATGTGGCCCGCGTGGTAGACGGTTTCGCCGAGACGGACGTCAGCTCCCGTTTCGATGGAAAACCGACCGCCCTGGTCAAGGTATTCCGCGTCGGAAATGAGAACATCCTGGACGTTTCCGGCGCCGTGCACCGCTACGTGGACGAAAAGCGGGCGACTCTGCCGGACGGCATCGAACTGACCACCTGGCAGGACCAGTCAAAACTCCTGGAAAGCCGCCTGGACCTGATGATCAACAACGGCCAACTGGGCTTCCTGCTTGTCTTCCTCTGCCTGGCTCTGTTCCTGCGCATCCGCCTGGCGTTCTGGGTCGCGATGGGCATCGTCATCTGCTTCCTGGGCACCTTCTGGATGATGCCGCTGCTGGATGCGTCGATCAACATGCTGTCACTCTTCGCATTCATCATGGTGCTCGGCATCGTGGTGGATGACGCGATCATAGCCGGTGAAAACATCTATGCACACCAGGAAAGGGGCGTGGAACCCGCTACCGCAGCGCGGATCGGTGTACAGGAAATCGCCAAACCGATCATCTTCGCGGTGCTGACGACCATCGTGGCCTTCTCACCCATGTTCTTCGTGGAAGGCCTCATGGGCAAGTTCTTCGAAATCTTCCCCATCGTGATCGTCCTCATGCTGCTGTTCTCACTGGTAGAGTCACTCTTCATACTGCCGACCCACCTGCGCCACGGCCAGCCGGAGCGCAGGGACCGCCCGCTGCAGCACACGCTCCTTCTCGTCAGGCCGTTCTACCTGGCGCTGTTTTACCTGGACAAGTGGTTGCACGACCTCCAGGATACCGTGGCCTGGTATCTCAGGCGATTCGTGGAAGGCGTCTACGTACCGCTTTTGAAAAAAGCCCTGGCCTGGCGGTACGTCACGCTCTCCATCGGCGTCGGTGCGATTGTCCTCACCGTGGGGCTCGTCGCCGGCGGAATCATGAGGTTCGTGTTTTTCCCGTCGATTGAAAACGAATACGTGGCGGCGCACCTCACCATGCCCCAGGGCACGGCCTCCGAGGTAACCAGCCAGGTCATCTCGCGCATCGAAGACAGCGCCGTGCGATTGCAGCGGCAACTGAACGACGAGATATCCCAGGATTATCCAGAAGACGACCCCCACGTGGTTCGTCACATCATGGCGGCCATTGGCGAACAGCCGTACGCGGCGCGGGCGCAACAGAACGCAGGCTCCGTCATCGGGTCCGCCTCGGCGTCGCATATCGGTGAAGTGGCGCTGGGTCTGTCATCATCGGAGACCCGAAGTATCGGCAGCGAGGAAATCGTTAACCGCTGGCGGGAACTCATCGGCTCGATCCCCGACGTCGTGGAACTCAGCTTTACCTCCTCGCTGTTCAACGTGGGTGAAGCGATCAACATGGAACTGACGAGTCCGAATCACGAGGACCTGCTTGAGGCGACGGCGGAACTTAAGCGAACGCTGGCCAACTACAACGGCGTCCTGGACGTCGCCGACGATTTCCGGCCCGGCAAGCAGGAAATCAGGTTGACCGTCACGCCCGAAGGCGAGGCCCTCGGCATAAGCATGGCGGGTCTGTCTCGACAGGTACGCCAGGCTTTCTACGGCGAGGAAGCACAACGGATCCAGCGGGGACGCGACGATGTCCGCGTCATGGTGCGGTATCCCGAAACGGAACGACGGTCCCTGGGCGACATGGAAAACATGCGCATCCGTACGCCGACCGGAATCGAGGTGCCCTTTTCCCTCGCCGCTATGGCGGAGATGGACCGAGGTTACTCCAATATCCGGAGGAAGGACCGCATGCGGGTTATTACGGTCACCGCCGACGTCAACGACGCCGTCGCCAGTGCCAACGACATCCTGGGCGATCTTACGGCATCTTACATGCCGAGCCTGATGGCCAGGTACCCCAACCTCACTTATTCACTCGAAGGAGAACAACGAAATCAGCAGGAATCCATCGAAAGCCTGAGCTACGGATTCCTGGTCGCCCTGCTCGTGATCTACGGACTGCTGGCCATTCCCTTCAAGTCATACATCCAGCCCTTGATCATCATGAGCGTCATTCCCTTCGGCATCGTAGGCGCGGTTATGGGGCACCTGATCATGGGATTCGCGATCTCGCTCCTGTCCCTGTTCGGTATCGTCGCCTTGTCCGGTGTCGTCGTGAACGACAGCCTCGTGCTGGTGGACTTCATCAACCGCGGTCGCGAACGCTCGGGACCGGACGCGGACCTGCACGAGGTCATACGCAACGCGGGCGTCGCTCGTTTCCGGCCCGTTTTGCTGACCTCGCTCACGACGTTCGCGGGACTCACCCCCATACTGCTGGAAAAAAGTCTCCAGGCTCAATTCCTCATTCCCATGGCCATATCTCTGGGTTTCGGCGTGCTATTCGCCACGGCCATCACGTTGATCCTGGTTCCCATCAGCTACTACATTCTCGAAGACGGGCTTGCAGTCCTTGCCAGCATCCAGAGCCGGGTGAAAGGGCAGGTCCTGGAATCCGGCGAAGCGGTCGAGACACCGGCTTCCTGACCGCGACCCCGACCCTTACAAATTCCTTGCCAGTACCCGCATATTCCTCCATCTTTCAAACAGATGCGGTAGCGCCGAACCGGACCCGAATCGAGTATTCTTCCGGTTGACGAATACCGCGACGGGTCAACGAACAGGGGGCCGCCGTGCCTTTTCATGCCGATCTGCATCTCCACTCCCATTACTCCCGGGCAACCAGCAAGAACCTGAACCTGGAACATCTGTACAAATGGGCCCAGTTGAAGGGAATCCGGGTGGTCGGTACCGGGGATTTTGTTCATCCGGGATGGATGGATGAACTGGAGGAGAAACTACAGCCGGCCGAAGAGGGTTTGTTCCGGCTGAAACCCGAACACGAAAGGGCGATGCAGGACCAGGTGCCTGCGGCCTGCCGGGCGCCGGTTCGATTCATGTTGACGGTGGAGATTTCGAACATATACAAACGGCTCGGCCGTGTTCGAAAAGTGCACAACATCCTCCTGGCCCCCGGATTCGAAGCTGCCAAGGGCATACAGGCCAGGCTGGACGCCATCGGCAACATCCGGTCGGACGGGCGGCCCATCCTGGGGCTGGATTCCCGGGACCTCCTGGAGATCACCCTCGAGACCGACCCGATGGCCTGCCTCATCCCGGCCCATGTCTGGACGCCCTGGTTTTCTGCCCTGGGATCCAGGGGAGGATTCGATCGAATATCGGACTGTTACGGCGATCTTACGGACCACATTTTCGCCGTTGAAACCGGGCTTTCGTCCGACCCCCTGATGAACTGGCGCCTGGAACAACTCGACTCCTATTTGCTCGTATCGAATTCCGACGCCCATTCACCCGGCAAGCTGGGCCGGGAGACCACCGTGTTCGATACGGCCTGCAACTATCCCGCGATATACAGCGCGCTTTCCGATCCGGACGACGACGGGCTGGCGGGGACGGTGGAGTTCTATCCCGAAGAGGGCAAATACCATTACGACGGCCACCGAAAGTGCCGGAGAAGGATGCACCCCAGGGAGACTATCGCCGAAAACGGGAAATGTCCGGATTGCGGCAAGCCGGTTACCGTCGGCGTCATGGCCCGCGTGGAGGAACTCGCCGACCGGGCCGAGGGGACAAAATCCGCCCGTTGGCGCCATTTCTACAGCGTGATCCCCCTCCCCGAGATCATCGGCGAGGCGAAACAAGTCGGACCTGGAACAAAAACCGTAGATATGATTTACCAGGCCATGGTTGCTAGCCTGGGCAGCGAACTCGAGATTCTCCTGGAAATACCCGAAGTAGACATCGCTCAGGTCGCCGGTTCGTTGATCGCCGAGGGCATTCGTCGCATGCGGGTCGGGGAGGTGGATATCCTGCCCGGTTACGATGGTGATTACGGGGTCGTCAAGCTGTTCAACCAGGCGGACCGCCTGGGAAGCGACACGCAGATCGCCCTGCTCGACGCGCTTCCCCGCGATGTGCCGGTACCGTCTCGCAAGTATCCCGAAAACGACGGCACACCGGGGATGGAGGAAGAAATCCCTCATCGCATAAACGGGACGACCGGGACCATCGATCCGCCGCCTGCTTTGACGGATTTACCCGAACCGGCGGATAAAACCGTTACGGCTCCTTCCTCGCTGTCTCACGAAACCGCACAAACCGTGACCGTACTCGAAGCGCCCGATCCGGCGGCCGCCGCGTCATCAAACGCTGCACCGCTGAATGAAGATCAACTAAAGGCCATAGGGCACCGGGAGGGCCACCTGCTCATCGTGGCGGGGCCCGGCACCGGAAAGACCCACACGCTGACCCACCGCATGGCTTTCCTTGCGCGGCATGAAACCACGACGGACCAGATGCTGGCCGTGACTTTCACCAACAAGGCCGCTGGGGAAATGAAGTCGCGACTGGAAAACCTGCTGGACGGCCAGGCAAAAGATGTAATGGTCGGCACGTTCCACGGAATCTGCCTCGCGCTGATGCGCCAGTGGTCCCGCAATACGAGCGTCCCGTTCAGCTTAAGCGTGGCAACGCCCGATGACCAGGACCGGCTGGCCCGCGTTCAGTGGCCGCTGGACAACACCGTCCAGCGGCGGCGGCGGTTGGAGGAGGTCGCGCGATGGAAGGCGTCGGGGCGCGGCGGTGAAATACCGGAAGCGGTCTCGGCCTATACGCGCCTTCTGCGCAGACATGGACTCCTGGACTTCGACGATGTCATCCTCGAGACCACCAAGCTGCTTCGATCGGCCGACCGATTCAGGCAAAGCGTGCACGAACGGTTCCGGTACGTCTTCGTGGACGAGTACCAGGACGTCAACCCGGCCCAGCACGCCCTGTTGAAGATCCTGGTGGAAGGAGGAGCCCGGATTACCGCTATAGGCGACCCCAACCAGGCTATCTATGGCTTCCGCGGTGCCGATACCCGGTACTTCCATTCCTTCGCGGACGACTTTCCCGGTGCCAGGGTACACTACCTGAGGGAGAACTACCGTTCCGCGGCTTCTCTGATTGACGCCTCGTCCCAGGTCATGAACGCTTCCCGCGCATCCGCGGCGCCGCCCCTGGTCGCCGCCCTATTCGTCCAGGGACGCCTGGTCATAAGGGAAACCCGATCGGACAAGGCCGAAGCCGAGTACGTCGTGCACCAGATCGAACGTCTGGTGGGCGGGACCAGCCTGTTCTCCCAGGATTCAGGCCGCCTGGAAGACGGGACGGACCCGGGCGAGGAACGATCCTTCGGAGACATCGCCGTGCTGTACCGGATGAACAGCCAGAATACCGCCTTGATGGAAGCCTTCGATCGCAGCGGAATCCCCTACCAGGTCACCGGCGACACGTCCCTCATCAACCGACCGGGCGTACAGGAGATGGTTACCCTGCTTCAGCTGGGCGACGGGAGGACCGTCACCACCGGTTCCGCGCTTCGGTGTCTGTCGTCGACGATTGACGGACTGGGGGACCGGACCGTGGAACTCATCGAAGTGCTATGGAAACAACGCACGCAGATCACGATCGACCACGTGCGGGATCTGATGGACCAGCCGAGACTGCTCATGAAGCGATCCCGGATCGGAGTGGAGGGCCTGCTGAACGACTTGAATGCATTAGACTTCGACAAGGAGAATCACGCGGCGGTCGACGTATTGAAACGCCTTACCCACACTTCCGTCTGGGACAAACTGAAATGGCGCTATCCCAGGGCGGACGACAGCCTGCGGGAGTTGACCCGGTGCGCCCGAATAGAGACTCAACTGCCGGTGCTGCTCGACAAGCTGCTGCTCAGCCAGGAATACGACGCCTACGGTGAAGTATCTGAGCGCGTGAACCTCATGACCCTGCACGCGGCCAAGGGGCTGGAGTTTCCGGTCGTTTTGGTCGTGGGCTGTGAAGACGGCCTGGTGCCCCTGCGACACGCCGGAATGGAGTCCGACGTGGAGGAAGAACGCCGCCTGTTTTACGTGGGCATGACCCGTGCCAGGGAAAGGCTTTACCTGGTATGGTCAAAAAAGCGAATGCTGTTCGGCGAGGTGCGTTCATCCCGCCCGTCACCCTTCCTGACCGATATAGAAGAGCAGTTGAAGCAATACGACGGACCGCATAGACCGGACAAACACCGGCGGAAAAAGGCAAAACCGCGACCGTCGAACCAGTTGGGCCTGTTCGGATAGGACCGGATCCCCGTTGGGAACCGGCTGGACCCGTTCAATGAGAAAGGAGACACCAGTGTTCAACAAGAAATACACCCTCCCGACTGTGCTGATCGCCGGATTGCTGGCGTTTACCGTGTACTCCCTGGCCAGACCGGCGGCCGAACCGGAACCTCAATCAGGAGAAACCAGGCAGACCGGAGAGTACGCACTGGCGACCTTCGCCGGTGGCTGCTTCTGGTGCATGGAACCGCCCTATGATGAACTGGACGGCGTCATCTCCACCATAGTGGGATATACCGGCGGTCACTTGCGTAATCCCAGTTACGGCGAGGTATCCGCTGGCAATACCGGACACACGGAAGCCATGGAAATCCGTTACGATCCGTTGAAGATCACGTACCAGGAACTGTTGGATGTTTTCTGGGTAAACATCGATCCGACGGTGGATGACCGCCAGTTCTGCGACAGGGGCAGCCAGTACCGCGCGGCCGTTTTCTACCACGACGACAAACAGAAAGCGATGGCCGAGGCATCGAAACAGAAATGGATCGATTCCGGTCGTTTCGACCGCGTGGTGACCGAGATCAGCCCGGCTTCGGCGTTCTACAACGCGGAAGAGTACCACCAGGATTACTACCTTAAGAACCCGTTGCGGTACAAGTTCTACCGGTACAACTGCGGCCGGGACCGACGCCTGGAAGGTTTGTGGGGCAGTCGGTAGGTTCATCGCCGGCTGTACGCAGCCGAAGCCGGAAAGGACCACCATCGGCGCCGGCGCGACATTGGGCAATCGTATCCCGGTCCCGCAGAAAACCGGGACTTCAAAAATAGATGGGAGATCACGCATGGCAGATTTGGAGAATCTGGTCAGAACCACCCTGGGCGAACTCAGGGAAATGGCCAAGGCACAGTCCGTCGTCGGCGATCCCGTGGAGGTCGGAAAAACGACCGTCATTCCCCTGGTCAAACTCGGTTTCGGCTTTGGCGGGGGCGGGACGGAAGACAAAAACGGCGGACTTAGCGGCACCGGCGGTGGCGGCGGTGTGCAACCGGTTGCCGTCCTGGTTGTCAAGGACGGCGACGTGCGCCTGGAACGCATGGCGGGCCAGTCCGGTTTATCATCAACCGCGAACACGGTGGTGGACCTCATGAAATCAGTGCTGGACCGGTGGCTGAAGCCCAAAGAAAGCGAAGAAAGATAAGCCGTGCCCCAGACCTTAGAACCGGTACTTCTCATTTTCGCCGCAATTCTACTCGTCGTCCTTTTGCTTCTCGTCATACCCGTGACGATTTCCTTCTCGATCGTTCGAAGGGGAGCATTCACGGGCGGGATCACGATCGGGTGGTTGTTCGGTCTGCTTCAATACACCCCCTCTCTCGCAGTAAGCAGTGATTCGAGCAGGAAGCGCCGGACCCGCAAAGCGCCGGCTGATCCTGGCGAAACCCCGTCTGAAGCATCGGGCGTTTCGGCGAAACGCTTCATGAAGTTGCTTAAGAGCAAGGGATTCATAAGGGGCGCGCTGCGATTCCTGCGCAACGTGGCGGGGTGCGTCCGTTTCGTGTCGTTGCACGTCGCCGGACGCTTCGGGTTGGACAATCCCTATGATACGGGCCGTCTCTGGGGTAATCTCTGCGCCTTTACCGGCTTCCTGCACGGCGCGGAGCGTGTCTGGATTCTCGTCGAACCCGAATTCAACGAAGCCGTATTCGAATTGGACAGCCGGGGCGTGATCCGCATCGTTCCCGTAACCCTGCTCTTGCCCGCCGCCCGGTTTGTCCTTTCTCCTTCCACGCTTCGCGCGGCCTGGACCGCGTCCAGACGGCCGGAATAAAACGAGACCATTCTTCAATTCCAGGAGCATTCATGACATCACCCCTTCGCAGCGCGCGCTGGTTCGGTCCCAGGGACAAAGTGGGATTCATACATCGAAGCTGGATGAAGAACCGTGGGCTTCCGGATCATGTCTTCGACGGCCGGCCCGTTATCGGCATTTGCAACACCTGGTCGGAACTGACGCCGTGCAACGCACATTTCCGGACCATCGCGGAGCGCGTCCGCCGCGGCGTGTACGAGGCGGGCGGTTTTCCGGTGGAATTCCCCGTTATGTCACTGGGCGAGTCCCTCATGCGGCCCACCACCATGCTGTTCCGAAACCTGGTCAGCATGGACGTTGAAGAGACCATTCGCGCCAATCCTCTCGACGGCGTCGTATTGCTTGCCGGGTGTGACAAAACAACCCCCGCCTTGCTCATGGGCGCGGCAAGCTGCGATCTACCCACCCTGGCAATATCCGGCGGCCCCATGCTCAACGGCAAGTTCAGGGGACGGAATATCGGATCGGGCACCGATGTCTACAAATTCAGCGAAGAGGTGCGCGGCGGCACCATGAGCGTGGAGGAGTTCCTGGAGGCGGAATCCTGCATGAACCGGTCCGCCGGGCACTGCATGGCCATGGGAACCGCATCGACCATGGCCAGTGTCGTAGAGGCGCTGGGCGTGGGCATGCCGGCCAACGCGGCCATTCCCGCGGTGGATTCTCGACGGCTGACGCTGGCCCACGAGGCGGGCAGACGGGCGGTGCAAATGGTTCGCGAGGACCTGCGCATGTCCACGATCGTCACGCGCAATGCCTTTGAAAACGCCATCCGGGTGGTCGGCGCCATCGGCGGTTCCACCAACGCGGTCGTGCACCTGCTGGCGCTGGCCGGCCGGCTCGGAGTCGATCTTTCCCTGAAGGACTGGGACCGCCTCGGCTGCGACATCCCCTGTCTCGTGAACCTGATGCCGTCGGGAGACTTCCTGATGGAGGACTTCTTCTACGCGGGCGGCCTGCCGGCGGTGATCCGCGAACTGGGCGACCTGATACACCGCGACGCCATGACCGTAAACGGCAGGACCATCGGGGAGAACACGGCGGAAGCGCCCTGCTACAACCGGGACGTGATCCGCACCCTCGACGCCCCGTTGAACGCGACCGGCGGCCTGGCCGTGCTCCAGGGCAACCTCTGTCCCGATGGAGCCATCATCAAACCATCTGCGGCATCGCCCGGATTGATGCGGCACCGCGGCCGCGCCGTGGTGTTCGAAAACATCGAAGATCTCCACACCCGCATCGACGATCCGGACCTGGACGTGGACGCGGACAGTGTCATGGTTCTGAAGAACTGTGGACCGAGGGGCTATCCGGGCATGGCGGAGGTAGGGAACATGCCCCTTCCGGCGAAACTGCTCCAGCAGGGCGTGACGGACATGGTCCGTATATCCGATGCCCGGATGAGCGGCACAGCCTACGGTACGGTCGTGCTCCACGCGGCGCCGGAGGCCGCGGCGGGCGGAACGCTCGCGCTCGTTGAAGATGGCGACATGATCGAACTGAACGTTGGAGCGCGCCGCCTGACCCTCGGCGTGCCCGAGGACGAACTGGCGCGTAGACGCGCCCAATGGACACCGCCCGAACCGGCGATGGACCGGGGATACTGCCGGTTGTACCTGGACCACGTGCTCCAGGCCGACCGGGGCGTGGATTTCGATTTCCTGGTCGGCGGCAGCGGGGCTCCGGTCGCGAGGGATTCCCACTAGCATACGAGGAGGCTTCCATGCTGAATGCTTCTGACGAAGCCGTTTCATCGTTTGCTGAAAACGGTTACCACTTCGCCGAGTCCGTATTCTCCGTGGACGAGATGGCGGCGTGCAAGACCGCGGCGAAGGAACTCGTGGAAAGCCGGACAGGTCCTTCCGGTGTATTCGTGTGGAAGTGCGACACCATACCCTCCATGTTCGAAGCGATTTCCTGCGATCCGCGTATGGTGTCGATCCTGCGGCCGCTGGTCGGACCCCGCATCGAGTTCCTCAGCGCGAAACCGGTCTTCAAATCTCCAAGGGTCCATTTCGCTTCGCCCTGGCACCAGGACCAGGCTTACTGGGGCGGTTCGACCAAGTACTCCGCCTGGATCGCCCTGGAAGATGCGACACCGGAAAACGGCTGCCTGCGGGTCATACCCGGTTCCCACCGTCAGACGCGCGATCATGCGTCGGTCCAGGACGCCAGGGGATTCACCAACCGCGTTTCGGTCGATGAACTGAAGGGCGAGGAAATGGTGGACGTGGAGATGAAATGCGGAGACGTCCTGGTGTTTCACGACAGACTGCTGCACAGTTCCTATCCGAATCGTTCCGGCCAGGAACGCTGGTCATTCATTCCCACCTACCGAAACGCGGATGTACCCGATACTTCGACGGGCTGGTCCAACTCGATATTCATCGACAAAGAATCGTAAGGAAACGAAATGAAAATCGCTCTGCAGGAGGGCCTGCTCCCCGGGGACAGCTTAAACGAAAAACTGGATTATGCCGAAGCCTTGAAGGTCGAGGGCCTCGAAATCTCCGGACGGGGGCCGGACGGGCGGATCGAAGAACTGGAAACCGCGCTCCGGAATCGCCATATACGACTGGTATCGTTATGCGGGCAGTCGACATTCGACTTTCTTGATCCCGATCCCGAGAAGAGAAACCACAGCATCGCCGAGGCCAAGGAAAACCTGGAGGTGTGCGGGCACTTCGGGGCCGTCGGCCTGATCCTGCCACCCATTTTCGGGCCGCCGCGCATTCCGGATCTCACGCCGGTGGCCGACGCAATCACCCTGGAAATGCAGTTGCTGACGGAAATTGTTCGGGACCTGGCGGAATTCGCCGCGGAGCAGGGCACGAAGGTACTGCTGGAACCGTTGAACCGTTACGAGGAGCACCTGCTGAGACAGCAGGACCGGGGCATCGAAATCATCAAAAGGGCCGGCGACCCCCCATCGGCAAGCCTGCTTTGCGATTTCTTCCACATGCATATCGAGGAGACGGACACCCCCGCCGCCCTGCGCAGGGCCGGACGCCGATACGTCGGTCACGTGCACATGGCCGACAATACGCGCCTGGAGCCGGGCACCGGCGACATCGATTGGATGGCCGGGCTGTCCGCCCTCAGGGACATCGGGTTCGACGGGTACCTGGCCTATGAATGCGGTATTACGGGAGACAGCGGGGAGGAGAGGCGCGAAGCGCTGGAACGCTCCGTAAAGTACATCCAGGGTGTTATCGAGGAGATTTCCTGACCGAGCTGCCCGGGCTGCCCGGTATTCCGCCGCCGCGAGCTTTGGCGCGCCTTTCCGGGCGGTCGATACCCGTCACGGCAGGATGATGTCCCGGTTCTCGTAACGCAGCCGCATCAGGAATTCGGGGCCAAGGGTCTTCCAGATACGCGTGACCCCGGCACGAGCCTCGAGATGAAGTGGGTCCAGGGAGATCGCCTCCATGTAGGCTTCGTGGGCTTCTTCCAGTTCATCCAGCTTTTCCAGGGTGCGGCCCAGATCGAAGTAGCTTTCCACGGCCCACAATTGATCTTTGTCCCTGGAGATCGCCTCCCGGAACTCGTTTACCGCCGCCTGGTACTGCCCGGAGGCGTCGTACAGGCGGGCGGCCATCAGCCAGCAGGGCACGTAGTCGACATCCCGTGTCCTGGCCATGTGAATGTAACGGATCGCCTCCTTCACATCACCCCGTTCGAAGAACAGTCGACTCATCCCCACATATGCCGGCGCGTAACCTTCATCGAGTTGCATCGTTCTGCGCAGCGCCGCTTCAGCTTCGTCAAGTGCGCCTGATTCCAGCAGACTCAGCGCCCTCGCGTATTCGGCCTCGGGTGTATTGAGCGAATCCGGGAACTGCATGGTCTTGGAACCGCATCGGACGAACAGCAACGCCGAGATGACCATTCCCAGGCAGACCGCCGACCAGCGCACGGGAACCTCCTTAAAAGAAAACGCCCTGCGATCGGTAAACCACAGGACAGACAGGCGGGAAACGGGGCTCGAACCCGCGACCCTCAGCTTGGGAAGCTGATGCTCTACCAACTGAGCTATTCCCGCGGGGAAAACAGGACCGGGATGGTCGTTGTTCACCGTATTTTAACCGTGACCCGCCACCGTGTCAAGCGATATCCGGAACAGCCCGCGCCTCGCTTTCCCCGCCAGGCAGCCGTCGGGCCATGGGCTACGTTTCTAGCGACTTCTCTTCCTCGAACCGTTCCAGCGCGAGCTGGATCAACTTGTCGATCAGGTCGCCGTAAGAGACTCCGGCGACTTCCCACAGCTTGGGAAACATGCTGATCCGGGTGAAACCGGGTATGGTATTGAGTTCGTTTACCAGGACTTCACCGTCCTCCCTAAGGAAAAAGTCGACCCGAGACATGCCCTCGCAGGCCAGCGCCCGGTGGACTTCCACGGCGGTCGCACGGATTCTTTCCGTGAGTTCGGGCGGCAGCGCGGCCGGAATCTCCAGCACGGCGCCGTCCTCGTCGATGTACTTGGCCTCGTAGGAATAGAACTCGTGGGTGGGCCGGATTTCGCCCAGGCCGGAAGCCTCGGGCCGGGCATTCCCCAGCACCGCGCATTCGATCTCGCGGCCGTTCACGAATTCCTCTACCAGGATCTTCCGGTCGTACCGAAATGCCTCCCGGATCCCTGCTTCGAATCCGTCGGCATCTTGGGCCTTGGTAATGCCAACGGAAGAACCCATGTTGGCGGGTTTTATGAAGCACGGCATGCCCAGGCGGCCGCGGACGGCATTGAAATCGACCTGGTCCCTGTCGGCGGACGCGATCGTCATGAAATCGGGGATGGCGATGCCGGCATCCCGCAACAGACGCTTCATTACGTCCTTGTCCATGGATACCGCCGAACCCAGGACACCGGATCCCACGAAGGGCAGGTTGGCAAGCTTCAACAGGCCTTGTACCGTGCCGTCCTCGCCGAAGGGTCCATGGAGGACGGGGAAAATGACATCGATGTTTCCTGCCGGCCGGTGCGTTTTCCTGGTCATCATCTGGTCACTGGCCGCACCCGGAGCGAGGGCAATGGTTTCACTAAGGCGGTTCAGGGAGATCAGCTTCGGATCGTGAGGATTGAGCAGGAATTCCGCCGAATCCCCCAGGTGCCACTGTCCCGTGCGATCGATGCCGATCAGGACTACCTCGTACCGGGACCGGTCGATAGCGTCGATGATATTCCTGGCCGACTGGAGCGAGACCTGGTGTTCCGCCGACCTGCCCCCGCACAGGATCCCTACCCTGATTTTCTTCATGGTTCCGTCTCTTTCGGTTTGTGTTTCGACCAGGCGGCCGAGCTACATGAGGTATTCGCAAACGCTATCCGCCAGGGCCAGGCCCTTTCGAGTCAGGCAAAGCCGCGAACCGCGCCTCGCCAGCAACCCCTCCTCGGTCAGGGTGTGGATCGCCGGGTCTCGTTTCCCCATGGCTTCGGGTCCGTACCGGTCTCGGAAGGTCCGGGTGTCCATGCCCTCGATAGACCTCAGGCTCAACAGGATGTACTCGTGAATACGTTCGTCTTCCGTGAGCGTTTCGTCCAGTTCTACGGCCTGTCCACGCTTTTCCATGGCCGACAGGTAATCAGCGAGGCTGCGGGTGTTGGCCTGTCTCCGCCCTCCCGTGTGCGAGTGGGCCGACGGCCCCAGTCCCAGGTATTCGCCCCCGTTCCAGCAGGATACATTGTGCCTGCATTCAACGCCGGGCTTCGACAGGTTGGAAACCTCGTAGTGCCGGTAACCCGCTGCGGTTAAGCGGTCAAGCGCCTGGTAGTAGTATCCGACGTGAAGTTCTTCATCCGGCAGGTCAAGCCGGCCCTCCTCCTCCATCCGGGCGAAGGCCGTACCAGGTTCGACCGTCAAACCGTAGATCGACACGTGCTCCGGATCCAGGGTAACCGCGCGGTCCAGCGTGTTCGCCCAGTCCAACGCGGCCTGGCCTGGCACGCCGAACATGAGATCGAGATTGATGTTTTCGAAGCCCGCGTCCCGCGCGAGGCTGAACGCCTGTACGGCCTGATCCGCCGTATGACACCGCCCGAGATGTTGCAGGATTTCATCGGAAAACGACTGGACGCCGATACTGAGCCGGTTGACCCCCAGACTGCGAAGCCGTTGCAGTTTGGAGGTTCTAACGGTTTCGGGGTTGGCTTCTACCGTGATTTCAGCGTCGGGGTCGACGTGGAAATGATCATGGACCAGCCCGAAGACGCGGTCCAGCTGGCGGTCCGTGAGGCAGGTGGGGGTGCCGCCTCCCAGGAAGATCGTCTCGACGATGGTATCGGGCCACGGTGATTCCCGGCCTCGACGCTCAGCCTCATTCTCCAGGGCCGTCAACAACCGGTCCACCCGACCTTCTTTAAGCAGCTCAAAGGAAAAATCGCAGTACGGACAGGCGTGGGTACAGAAGGGAATATGAATGTAGAGACCGGTCAATGTGTTTGCGTCCCGATGCGCGCCCGGCGGATACGCCAGGGAAACCGTACGGTACCAAGGATTCCTGGTGACTCGCGTGCCCCGGAACAGGACCAGGCTGCTCCTGTTCACCCGCCCTGTCCGGGCGTGTCCGGTTCTCCGGTCTACATGACCAGTCTGCCGATGCGATTCCAACGCACGCGCCATGGAACATGCACGACGTTGTAACCCAGCACGTAGACCAGGGAGGCGACGCTCTCCAGGGGCCTGGATGATTGCCACACCAGTTCCGGATCGTCGCGGTGACGATCCCAGGACCAGTAGATGATGAAGGCGTTGCCCACGACGTCCTTCGTATCCACGAACCCCCAATATCTGCTGTCGGAGCTGTAGTCCCGGTTGTCGCCCATGACGAACAGGGCGCCGGCCGGTACGATCTTGGGTCCCCAGTTGTCCCGCGTGCTTCGAGTCGCTGCCCTGACCGAAGGGTCGTCGAACTTGACGTACGGCGGGTTATCCAACAGCACATCGTCCACGTATACTTCCTTGTCCCGGATCTCCACCTTCTGGCCGGCGACGGCGATACACCGCTTGATAAACATCTGCGCCGGATTCCGGGGATACGGAAACACCAGGATGTCGCCGAGTTCCGGTTCGCGCCAGGCGGGAAGACGTATTTCGGTAAAGGGGACACCGGGACCGAAGATGAACTTGTTGACCAGCAGGAAATCACCCACCTGGAGGGTGGCTTCCATGGATTCCGACGGAATACGGAAAGCCTGTACGACCTCCGCCCTGATGAAGACAAAGAGAATCACGGTGAATAGAACGATTTCCGTGTATTCTCGAAGAACGGATTTTCCCTTCGCCAAGACCTCGTTTCCTCTCTGTTTTCGCAAGACGCCATCCATTACTGGTCGGCTTCCTGCTTGCTAACCGCCGACGGCCGCTCTATCGCCCCGGATATCGAGCACGGCAAGGAAAGCCTCCTGCGGCAATTCGACGTTACCGACCTGCTTCATGCGCCGCTTGCCTTCCTTCTGCTTTTCCAGAAGTTTGCGCTTCCGGGTGATATCGCCGCCATAACACTTGGCCGTGACGTTCTTGCGCAGGGCACGGATCGACTCCCTTGCGATCACCCTTCCCCCGATGGCGGCCTGCACGGCGACCTCGAACATCTGCCGCGGTATGATCTTGCGCAGCCGCTGGCAAAGTTCGCGACCCCATTCATAGGCCTTGTCCTTGTGGATGATGATCGAAAGGGCGTCCACCAGGTCGCCGTTGAGGAGCAGGTTCAGCCTGACCAGGGGCGAGGCGCGGAATTCCAGGAAGTCGTAGTCGAAGGAAGCGTATCCACGGCTGATCGATTTCAACCGGTCGTAGAAATCGAAGACGATCTCCGCCAGCGGCAGTTCATACTGCAAGGCGACACGGTTCGCGTCGAGGTATTCCATGGACTTGTAGATCCCCCGGCGATCCCGGGTCAGTTTCATGATATTGCCAATGTAGTCGGTCGGCACCACGATCTGCGCCTGGATGAACGGCTCTTCCACGAAGGCGATGAGCGAGGCGTCGGGCATGTCGGCCGGGTTGTCCACCATGAGCACCTCGCCTCCGGCGGTGGTGATCCGGTACTCGACGCTGGGCATGGTGGCCAGAATCGTTAGTCCATATTCCCGCTCGAGGCGTTCCTGTACTACTTCCATGTGCAGGAGCCCCAGGAATCCGCAGCGAAAACCAAATCCCAGCGCTATCGAGGTTTCGGGTTCGTACGAGAGGGCGGCGTCGTTCAACTGGTATTTTTCCAGGGCCTCCTTAAGCGATTCGTAGTCTTCCGAAGCAACCGGGTAAAGACCGCTGAACACCATTGACTTGGCTTCGCGATATCCGGGAAGAGGATTGTCGCAGGGACGCGAGGCATCGGTGATCGTGTCCCCCACGCTGGCGTCCGCCACGTTTCGGATATTTCCAATAAGATAACCGACTTCCCCCGCCGTGAGCGCGGCCACGGGAGCCTTGTCAAAACGAAGAATGCCGGTCTCAGCGACCTCGAATCGCTTGCGGTTGGAACACATCATGATGGTCATGCCCGGACGTATTTCGCCGCTCATGACGCGCACATAGGGCACTGCGCCGCGGTATTGATCGAAAATCGAATCGAAGATGAGAGCCCGCAACGGGCCGTCGTCCGGCTCCGGTGACGGGATACGGTCCAGGATGGCCTGGAGCACCTGTTCGATGCCGATTCCGTCCCGCGCGCTGGCCAGGATGACCTCTTCGGATTCGATGCCCAGGAGATCCACGATCTGTCCCGTAACGACATCGACACGGGCGTTGGGCAGATCAATCTTGTTGATGATCGGGATGATGGTCAGATCGTTCTCCAGGGCCAGGTACAGATTGCTGATCGTCTGCGCCTCGATCCCCTGGACCGCGTCGACGATCAACAGCGCCCCCTCGCAGGCGGCGAGACTGCGGGAGACCTCGTAGGAAAAATCGACGTGACCTGGGGTATCGATCAGGTTGAGGGAGTAGGCCTGTCCCTCCGGCGATTCATATGACATGCGAATCGCGTGTGCCTTGATCGTGATTCCCCGCTCCCTTTCCAGGTCGAGGTTATCGAGCATCTGCGCGCGCATCTTAAAGGGGGATATCGTGCCGGTCAATTCCAGCAAACGGTCCGCCAGTGTCGACTTGCCGTGGTCGATATGCGCGATGATGGAGAAGTTTCGGATATTTTCCGTTGACATAAAAATCCCGTGTTGTCATCCAGGAAACTGGAAAAACCCCTTATTGCAAATCGAATGCGACCGGGTGAAATAAAACGAGAAACGGGGGGAAAGTCAACAGGTATGCGGGTTGCGGGCGTTCCGTTCCAGGGGCGGAAACCGGTGGGTTCCACGGTTCGACGGGTGGTGCGGTTCCAGGATGGACGAGGCTGAACTCAGGACCGTTTTCCCGTTTGAAGATTCGAACCACCGACTTCGAAGGCTTCGGCGGTGCGTACCAGTATGTAACCAACCACCAGAGTGGCGGCAACCACCAGCAGGGAGCCCCAGTCGACCGAAGAGGATACCGGTTCGGGGAGGCGTGACACCGCGGCGCCGGCCGTTGACTGGATGTACGCCTGGAGGTCGCGAATCGCAGTCGAGAGAGGTTTAAGAACTTCCTGAACTGGCATGAATCGTCCTGCGAATTCTGCAATTGGAGCGAAATACAGCCAGAACAACGTGGCGGCCGCCATCCCGATGGCAAGCGCGATGCGCTGTACGACCAGGCCGGGCATGAATCCGTGGGAACGCACCGGCAAGGGCAGCCTTTCCATTACATTGAGCGCGAAGGCTTCGGAAGGTTGCTCCTCAGGGGTGGTCTCGACCGTCTCTATCAAGGCGTTCAGCAACGCCAGTTCCGACCGGCATCGTTCGCATCCGGGCAGATGGACATCCATCAAACGGCGCTCGTCAGGAGTGAGCGCCCGGTCGTTGGATTCATAGATCAGTCTCAGTACGGATTCGCAATTCATGATCTCGTGACTCCGGTATCTCCGCCCGCGGCAGTCAATCCAGCGAGCCGCTGTCCGCGGCGCGGACCACCAGGTTCCTCAGCGCGGCGCGGGCACGAAAGAGACGGGCCTTGACGGTGCCTATGGGCAGTTCCAGCGCTTCGGCGATCTCGTCATACGACAGATGCCGAATGTGATGCATCGTGATCACCGCGCTGTATATCGGCGGCAGCGCCGCCACCAGGTCTCTTACCTTTTCTCTGAACTCCCTTTGATCGAACAGTTCAGCGGGATTCGCCGATGTATCCGGTACCTGCAACGGCAGTCCGTCTTCTTCATCGTCCGATAGGGAAGCCGTGGACAGGTCTCGCCGCGAGCGCCGGACTGAACTGAGGCTGACGTTGACGGCGATTCGGTAAAGCCATGTAACAAACCTGGCGTCTCCCCTGAATCTGTCAAGGCTCTTGTAAGCCCGTACAAAAACATCCTGCGCCGCCTCTTCAGCGTCTTCCCTGTTCCCGATGATGCGCAGGGTCAGGTTGAATACGGAAACCCTATGGCGGTTGACGAGGGAAGCGAATGCCGGCCTGTCGCCTTTTCGGACCAGTGCGACAAGTTCCTCATCGCTGACATCCATGGGTCGCCTCATCCTGTCTCAAGCGTGTCTCAGCCGCGTTGCAGGGCCGTTCCACCGGACAGATTCGACCCCTTTAAGGAAACCCGGTCGGTATCCCCTCTTATTGATATGACTACCTCGAATCTATAAATGTTTCAAAACATGAACATGCTTTTCCTGTGTGTTATTTCCTGTACAACGATTAAATTTGCAGATTCTGAAACAATTTAACCAATTTCCGTGTCGAATTCTTGTACGGCATAAGCAAATGTAGAGGAAGACTTATTGCAGGCTCGATTCGGAGGCCGGTATGGATAACTGGAAAGCCTGGGCGGCGTTGTTCATGAGCGCGTGCATCATGGTATCCGTCCTCGCTTACTATGATTACATGGCAGTACTCGGGATAGCCGTGTCAGCACCTTTCGCACTGGGAATGGTCTGCGCGTTGCTGGGGTATCTGAAAAGGGGCAGGGAAATCAGGCACCAGGAACGGCTGGCGATGATTGAGAAAGGCATCTATATCGAAGCCAGGAGACATGAGTCCGGCATACCCTCCCTGGCCGTAGTATTCCTGGTCGGCATCGGCCTGGCAACGGTTATTGCGAGCGACGTGGAGTACTTCGGCTTCGCACTGCTGTTCGTGGGAATCGGCCTGATTGTTCGCTCCAGGCTGCTGCACCAAAGAAAAAAAGAGCAGGAAAGCCTGACGCCGGCCCCAACTGAAGAACCCCAAGGTGTCGAAGCACAGACAGCAACAAAGAAAGACGGGGTGTAGGGTACATATGCCAAGAAAAACGCTCTACAAGTCCTCATCCAACAAGATGATAAGTGGCGTATGCGGCGGCCTGGGCGAATACTTCAATCTGGATCCCTCCGTGCTTCGGATCGCCCTGGTCGCCTTCACGGTCATTACCCTGCCTGTTTTCGGCCCCTTTGTCTTCCTGGCTTACCTGGTGTGCATTTTCATCATACCCCGGAATCCGGACCAGACGCTTGCGAATGTAACCAATGAGACGTCGGGCACAGGGGATTCAAATCAGGCAAGCCAGGCGAACCAAACGGACCAGACGGGCCAGGGCTTCCAGGTCAAAACCGAGAACAACAGCATGGTCTGGGGTATCCTGCTGATCCTGCTGGCCGCTGTGGTACTGACCTATTCTTACTCTTCAGGACCTGCGCACTTCTCCTTTCTATTGCCGCTGGTACCCATCGCGGTAATTTCCGTTGCGGTATTTGTCCTGATCAATTACAGAGGGCAGATCATGGGTTTCTTCAGACATCGACGACTGTACCGATTGAGGGAAGGCAAAAAGATCTTCGGTGTGTGCGTCGGTCTCGCGGATTCTTTCGACCTGGATCCAACGCTGGTACGCATCGGGTTTTTTGTGGCCTTTCTGTTTTCCGTGGGAACCGTTACCCTGCTCTATCTCTTCATGGCCTTTGTCATGCCTGTAGGACGTCCCGAAAGCCCCGGAAACGACACCTAGCGTGTATCCCCTGGCAAGACCCGTACGACCCCTCCAGTTCCGGTTCATACTTCTCGAATGAACTTGACAATCGGCATGCATACCACTAGCGTATTCCGCGATCAGACAGCACCGGGAACCCGTCGTTTTCTACCACCATATGAACGACAGAGTATGAAAAGAAAGAATAACCTACTTCTCGCACGAACCATACAGGGGATAAGCGGTGGGCTCGCAATAATCGTTATCTATCCTGTATTCGGATTGATCTATCCCTGCTGGCGCCGGATAAAAGGCATTTGGAGCCAGGAATCGCGAGGCTTGCGTTCAGCTTCTTCATCATCCCGGTCGCAGTACCATCCATCCCGTAAATCAATTCCCAAGGGCAAGTAGGCCGCGGTGAAACTGATCGTTACCAACGACGACGGCATCGAGGCGCAGGGTCTGCGCACCCTGGCCGACCTGGCGTCGCGGTGGGGCGAAGTTGTCGTCGTCGCGCCGGCGGAATCGCAGTCCGGCGTAGGACACCAGTTGACCATCAACCGGCCTGTCCGTGTGGATAAACTGTCCGAAGGCCGTTTCCGGATATGGGGAACGCCGGCCGACTGCGCACGCCTTGCGCTCGAGCACCTTGTGTCCGACGCGGATTGGGTGCTGTCGGGGATCAATCACGGCGCCAATCTCGGGGTGGACGTCTATGAATCCGGCACCCTGGCCGCGGCCAGGGAAGCTGCTATCCAAGGTCGAAGAGCCCTGGCGCTGTCACACTATGTGGCGGAGGGACGTTCCATCGACTGGCCGCTGGCCGCCGAACGTCTAGGACTGTTGTTGAAACGCCTGTTGCACGAACCTCTCGAATCCGGGTATTTTCTCAGCGTGAATCTGCCCCATCCGGAACATTCGGGGACCCTCCTGGAAACGAAACAGACCGTCGTGGACACGAGCCCCTACCAGAACTCGTTTACACCGACGGAAGACGGGTTTATGCCCACCCATTTCTACCACGAACGACAGCGGCAACCCGGTGGTGACATCGATCAATGCTTCAATGGTCACGTAACGCTGTCGAAAATCGGGGTTTGACGGGACTCTATTGGACTAAGAATCTTTCCTCTATCTGCTGTCCCGCATATGCAGATGGTTTTGTCTATATCCCTGAGCATATTTCAACACCCTGTAATCCTGAATGTTGACCAACAACCTCCAACCATGCGAGAAATTCGGGGTCGGCTGGCGCACACAGTCCGGTCCCTGTTAACCACAGCGCAGACAGGTTGGTGAGATTGGCCAGTTCCAGGGGCAAGGGGCCCATCATCAAGGGATTGTTGTTAAGGTTCAGTTGCCAGAGACTGTTCAGCCTGCCCAGTTCAGGCGGGACCGACCCGGTAAGTCGATTGCTCGATAGGAATATCCTTTCGAGCATACCGAGGTTTCCAAACTGAGGAGGAATCTCTCCGCTCAATCCGTTGTTGCTGAGAAACATGATCTTCAGACTTGACAGGTTTGCCAACTGCGGGGGTAGATTACCGGCAAGCCGGTTGTTGCTGAGGTTCAGGTAAGAGAGGTTGGTAAGTCGACCTAACGTTGCTGGTATCTCACCACTGAGTTCATTATTTCGGAAGGATAACCGCCTTAGATTTCCCATATATCCAATGGATGGCGGGATATCACCACTAAGTCTATTGTCATCAAGAGTCAAATACCAAAGATTTGAGAGATTTCCCAACGATGAGGGTATCTCACCGCTTAATCCATTACCGAAAATCGAGAAACTTTCAAGATTACGAAGATCGCCGATTGAACTCGGGATACTTCCGGTGATTGCGTTCTCAGACAGTGTCAAAATCTGAAGCTCTGATAGACGACCCAACTCACGTGGTATGCCACCGTTTATGCTGTTTTTCCGCAGATTCAGGCTTTGGAGTTTTTCAAGATCTCCCAACTCCGGGGGCAATTCACCCTTTAACCCATTGTTTTCAAGGTCCAACTGCTCTACATGGCCTTCAGCATTGATCGTGAGGCCGTACCACTCATCCAAAGGCCGGGTACTCAACCAATTCGAATTGTTTCTCCAGAACGGTCCGTTCAATGCTGTATAAAAGACAACAAGAGCTTCCAGGTCATTGCTGACAAACACCTGAATCACGGTCGACCTTAAGCCTGATCTGACCGAAATCTCAGCCTTTCCGAACGAAAGCGCGGTAATAACACCGTCATTACTTATACTTGCCACTTCGATGTTGCTGCTTGACCAGCTCAATTCCGCTTCCGTGATCGGCCTATCGTTCTGATCCAGCACCTCGACTGTCACCACCGCTGTTTCACCAATTTTTAAATACAACAGCGAGGTGGAAACGGAAATGGAGGTTGGGACCTGGGAGTCCGAGCCTGTTGGACCTTTATCACTGCAGGCGATTATCGTAAGGAATAACGCGCATGTGGCGGCTATTGTGGAGGGACGATAAATGCTACTGATCATAGTTGGAAAGCCTACTCGAGCTTTAACCGGTTCCTTGGAGCGTTAAACACCGGGATTCATGTTTAACCTTGTATGCCCCCTGGGAGAGCATGAATGCAACGGAAACTTCCAGGGTGAGATCGGAAATTATGCCGAATCCTCGGATTCTGTCACCATCTCTTAACACTACTGTGAAAGTGGGATAATCCCCCTTAATTACCAGTACAAAGCGGAATATCCTCTGGTCTATTGGTTTCAAAAAGGAAATTTACTTCCAGCATCCAGTCCAGGAATTTTGAATTATGCGGTACGCAAAGGTTGGTCCTGTGCAGGAACAGATTCTGGAGTTGGGTAAGATTGATGAGTTCCAGGGGCAATGGACCCTTCATTTGGCTATTGTTGTCGAGAATCAGAAACAGGAGTCCTGTCAGCCTGCCGAATTCCGGTGGAATCGAACCGGCGAGCATATTGGAGTCGAGGAATAAGTACCTGAGATTGCCGAGATTGCCTAAAGAAGGAGGAATCTCGCCGCTGAGTTGATTGAGAGAAAGACGTAACTCTTCAAGATTGCCGAGGTTACCCAATGAAGGAGGTATATGTCCAGTAAGTTGGTTGTTTTCAATAGTTAAACTCCTAAGACTAGATATATTCCCCACTTCAAAGGGGATTTCTCCGCTTAACTGGTTGCCCCGAATAGATAAACCAACAAGACTGGTAAGTCGCCCTAACGAAGCGGGGATTTTGCCACTGAGCTGATTCACATCAAGATCAATTTGTTCGATATTGGCGAGGTTACCCAGGGATGACGGGATTTCGCCACTGAGCTGATTGTATTGGAGCGACATATGTGTAAGATTCTCGAGGTTACCCAGGGATGACGGGATTTCGCCGCTAAGTTCATTTTGATCCAGATTCAGTGACTCGATACTAACAAGGTTACCCAGAGATGACGGGATCTCGCCACTTAATTCATTGCTGCTGAGAGTCAGTGTCTCGAGGCTGGAGAGATTCCCAAGTTCATCGGGAAGATTTCCACTTAAACGGTTGCGATGGATATCCAGGAGAACTAGACTGGTTAGCTTCTCCAACGAAGCGGGTACCTCTCCGCCGAGACTATTGTCAGAGAGCCGCAAGTGTTTAAGATTGGTGAGGTTGCCCAAAATCGCTGGAATCTCACCGCTAAATTCATTCCGATGAAGATTCAGTTCCTCGAGATTGCCAAGATTTACAAGAAAAGAGGGGATTTCGCCGACCAGCTGGCAGTCATTTAACGACAAATATGTTAAGCTTTGAAGTTCACCCACTATTGGGGGGATACGCTTAATCGGGTTTCTCGAGAGTGACAAGGAATCCAGCATTGTAAGGCGACCAATATCCGCGGGGAAGCCTCCGATCATATTCCCATCCAGCGACAAGCTTTTAAGTTCATCAAGGTCCCCCAGCGCTGATGGTAATTCACCAAGTAAACCATTGTAATCGAGATTCAGTCGTTCAACACGGCCGCTCGCATTGAGGGTGACACCATGCCATTCGTTCACAGGCTGGGAACTCAACCAGTTTGTCCCGTTCTCCCACTGAGGTCCGCCCATTGCTTTGTAAAAGGCAACAAGGGCAGCCCGGTCTATGCTGACAGTCACCCGGATCACCGCTGAAATGGTGCCCGACGTCACGGTTATCTCTGCCATTCCGAACGAAAGGGCAGTAAGGACCCCATGGCTGTTTACGCTTATGCCCGCCGGGTCGCTGCTTGACCAACTCAATGTCGCGTTCAGGATCTGCAAACCGTTCTGATCCAGTACCCGGGCAGTAATCACTGCCGTCTCACCGATATCAAGATCAAGACGTGATGTGGAAACCGAAATCGATGTTGGAATTTGATCGTTCGATGCGGTTGGGTTTTGAATGCAACCAGCCCACAGCAACAGGAATACTGAAATGGTGGCGGCTGACAATATGGAAGAGCGGGTGTATTTGATCAAAAACTTTGTACCTTTCCTGATTCCATCACCGTAGACCTGGGCTTGGGCAGTTATAACAGCATCCCGGTACTTCATGTATGTGATGCTTTTGGTTTGTTTGTATTGTGCGATGGCATGTAATATACAGTAGCCAATCAGCCGTGTAGAATATAGGAAGCTCTGATCAACCCGACTATACGATCGGGTGGAATGATATGAGTCGATACAGCGGACGTTTCTGATGAAAGCGAAGCCGATTAACGGGTTTAGACGGGGCATTGGGGCTCAGGATGCGGTCCTTTTGAGCCGTTTTGCCCTGTTACGTCCGGTTTGGACGCACCGGTCCCTATGTGGCGACCAGTTCGCGCCGCGCCATATAGAAGTTGGCCAGGGCGAACAGGGTGAAGAGCTGGGCGGTGTTCTTGGCCAAGCCTCGATATCTTACCTTGCGATAGCCCCACAGGTGCTTGATGATCCCAAAGGGATGTTCGACCCTGGCCCTTACGCGATTGCTCTTGCGGTTGAACGACCGGTCCGCGCAGGTAAGGCGCCTGCCGCGTTTTGCTTTGCGGTGCACCCGCCAGGTAACGCCTTCGGACTGGGCCTTTTGCCTTCGCTTGTCGTCCGCATAGGCCTTGTCGCCATAGATGGCCTTCTCCTTTCCATGCAGACAAGCCTCCATCACCTGGGAGTCATGCACCGAGGCGGGGGTGGTCGCCACACTGTGCACCCGCCCCTTGGGATCGCTGCCCACGTGGGCCTTCATGCCGAAGTGAAAGGTGTTGCCCTTCTTCGTGCTGGCCATCTCGGGGTCCCTTTTCCGATCCTTGTTCTTCGTCGACGCCGGCGCATGGATGATCGTGGCGTCCACGATCGTGCCTTCGCTGATCATCATCCCCCGATCGGAAAGGTAGCGCTTCGTATTGCGAAACAATGTTTCGGTCAGGCCGTGCGCCTCCAGAAAGTGTCGGAACTTGCAGATCGTCGTCTCGTCCGGCACGCCGTTCAGATCCACGCCGGCGAAGCGGCGCATCGATTCTACGTCGTAGAGGCTGTCTTCCATCGCCGGGTCGCTAAGACCGTACCATTGCTGCATGAAATAGATCCGCAGCATCACCGAAGCCCCGATGGGACGACGGCCGTTGCCCGCTTTCGGATAATGCTCCAGAACTGGCGCGAGCAGGACCGGCCAGGGCAATACCGCGTCCATCTCGCCCAGAAAGCGTTCCTTGCGCGTCTTTTTCTTCTTCTGATCGTAGGCCATGTCGGAAAAGCTACGCTGTTTCATGGACGGCTACCCCGTTTCAGCTTGTTCGGTGAGACTGCGCTGCAAAATAGTGGACTTGGAACGATTGCATAGTACTTCATTTATAAATGCAATGCCAGAAACTTGATCAGAGGTTCCTATAGTGATGTGCTAGAAAATGGAATCGAAGTTTACTTGTAGCGCTTCAGTTCGTTCGGGAATCGTTCTCTGAAGAGGCTCAGCATTGCCCCTCGTCACCATCATAGGCCGGGGACACTCCGGAACGCGGGCCATGTCCCACACGCTCTATACCAGCGGCGTGTACATGGGCCGAACCATAAATACTTCGGGTGACAAGGTGCCTCCGCACGACCTGTACGACGCCTGTCGTATCTTCGCGAAATACGTCAAGTGGACGGGAGGACTTTCCTGGGATTTTTCGCGGGTGATGAAAATGGATGTAGACCCGGAATTCGTGGAGAAGGTGGAAACCTACCTGGCCGATGTAATGGCTTACGAGAGCCCTTACCGTGGTTGGAAACTTCCGGAAACGACACTGATTTATCCCTGGATCGTCCGCTTGTATCCGGAAATCCGGTACATACACTGGATCCGCGACCCGCGGGACGGCATACTCGCCCCCCACAGGACGGACGATCTCGGCCAATTCGGTATCGCGTATCCCGCCACGGAGGACACCCGCAGACAACGTGCCATTTCCTGGCTGTACCAGTACCAGCTCATGAAAGCGACGCCTCGGCCGGCAAACCTGCTCACCGTGCGCTTCGAAGACTTCGTGATGGACCAGGAAGAAACGCTTCGCCGCCTGGAAGGTTTCCTCGGCATTCCCCTGAGCCGTATCGTCGTGCGGCCCGAAGCGGTGGGTCGATGGAAAAAAGCGGAGGGCGACTTCCCCCTCGATTTACTTCGAGAGGCGCTGGTGGAAACGGGATACGAAGTCTGATAGATCAGTAGGTTTCCCGCGAGCCAGGCAGGCTTGTGCCACATAGAACGACCAGGGCGGTTTTCTCACTCGCGATACAGCAGGATCGATCCTACCCCTCCCGCCTAAGCATTTCCCTCAAAAGGTCCACGCACCGGTCGATCTCCTCCACGGAATTGTAATAGTGGGTGGAGATGCGCATGCCATGGTGTCCGTCGCGGTCGTGGTCGTCGACGTGGATGTTCGCTTCCTGCTCCATGGGGCCGCGCCACCGCGCCGCGTTGATCCCTTCGAATTCAAAGATGGTGGAGCCGGGCGAAGAGATGTCGTGGGACGGGTTGGTGAGCAGCCGCAACCTCGGAATTTCCTGGAGGCGCCGCCGCAGGTAGTCCGAAAGCGTCCTTAGCCGGTTTTCGATGTTGGATATGCCGATGCGGTTCAGGAAGTCGAGCGCGGTCCCGAGGGCTGCGCGCACCGGAAGATCGTAGGTCCCCTGGATCTCGTAACGGCGGGCATCCTCCCCGGGTTCGTCCGCCGGCGAGTACAGCGTACTGAAGGACGGCTGCATCGCGCGGCTGACGTAAAGAAACCCCGTACCGGCGGGACCGAGAAACCACTTGTGCAGGCTGTTGGTATACAGGTCGCTTCCTATGGCGGCCAGGTCGACGTCCAGCATCCCCACCGCCTGCGCGCCGTCGATGGCCGAGATCAGTCCCCGCTCCCGGGCCAGGTCGCAAAGCCGCTTGACGGGATAGAGATAACCACCGCGGGTGACGTGGCAGAAGAAGAGGATTTTCGTACGATCGTCGATCGCCCCGGATATGCGCTCCAGGATATCATCCTCTCCGATCAGCGGGCTGGGGATTTGGATCTCCTTGATCTCGATCCCGTCCCGTTCCGCCCGCACCCTCCAGGGCCGCATCGCGCTGGGATGCTCCTGCGAGGTCACGAGGATCCGGTCACCCGGAGCCAGGTCCAGTCCGTTTATGATATGATAGAGGCCCTCGGTCGCGTTGCGCGCCAGGGCGACCTCACTGGTTTCCGCGCCCAGAAAGACCGCCATGGCCGGCCTGAGTTCATCTTCGATGTAATGGTGGAAGGTCGTCTTGGCCTTCGAAGGGTTTTCAGACATCAGGCGAAAACCCTCGGCAACGGCATCCCGAACCGGCTTGGGCGGCATCCCCAGGGCGGCATTGTTGAGATAGGCGTGACCCGGTTCCAGCATGAACTGTGAACGGACCTGGGACCAGTACGCACCATCCCTGGGATCGATGGACTGGGTTTGCGGATCGGAAATGGATGTAAGCATGGGTTTAACCTGGATTCCTGTGTCTGGAGTTAGATGCCTTCGAGTTCGTCCTGGGCAAGCCAACCGTTCTTGCCATCCGGTAACTGGATTCTCATCCAGTCCTGGCGGTGTTCAACCAGTTGGACCTTGACGCCCTCGTGCAGCGTGAACACCGGGTCGGACGCTTCGTCGGGACTCGTTCTGACCACGGCTGTCGCACTCAAGACGATCCCTTCCTCATTCGCGAAATGATCGTAAATCTTGACACCCGTGAACCCAATGGCCAGAAGAAAAATGAGGCCGGTGACCCCTGAAAGGTAACCAGCCCGTACCCGAAAGCTTGTCTGTCTGGCGAGCAGGTAGATCATCAGCGACAGGGACGCGATGAACCCGGTGATGGTTGCGGCGACCGTGGCTTCGTTCATCGTCACCGCGTCCAGCGCCTGTCGGCCGAACCACGGCACGTCGCCGGTAATCTGGTCGACCGTTCTTTCGTTGGCCAGGTCCAGGTTGTTTTTCAAGTCCCCGTCCCGGGGTATCAGGCGGGAAGCCCTCTCGTAGGCCAGGATGGCCCGACCGAGCTGATCCTGCTTGTAGTACGCGTTTCCCAGATTGTAGTACACGTAGCCGTTTCGTATCCCGCGATCTACGATACGCTCGTAGGTCCGGCTCGACTCCGCGTATTTTCCGCCTTCATACAGCAGATTGCCCTGGCGGTACAACTCCTCGGTCTGCGTATCGACCGGTTCTACGGCGCAACCCGCGGTCCAGGATCCGATGATCAGCGCGACCAGTATCGGCCATGGAAACAGCCGGGTACGGACATGGTCTCCTGGACGCTCCTTCGTTTTCGAAGCGGCGGCAGTCCGTTTCGAAACAGTCCCTGATGAACCCGGACAACGCGTAATATGGGAAGGAGTGCCTTTCAACTTTCTTTCGTAATCTGCTGTTCGATGGATTCGATTCCCTTCCGGGCCCTGTCAAGCACGTCTTCCGTGTGTTCCGCCGTGAGCGCCGTCGGCGCGAATCGGGCCATGTCGCAGGCATCCAGGCAGTCTTTCAACAGCCTCACCGAGTCGTCGTCCACGCCTCGTTCCTTGAGGAGCTCGGCAACGCGGGGCGACGTGAGACCGGCCGTCGGATGATTGCACTTGTCGGCGATGTAACCGTAAAGTGCGTTGGATATACCTGTAAAAGCCTGATCAAGCACCCCTAGGTCCAGCTTCTTTTTCGACTGCTGGAGTTCGCTGAGGGCGTTGCTTCTTGCCCGGCGCCGCCGGGCGTAACCGGCGTCGGATCGCAAACGGTGGGCGTGGGAGCGGTAAAAGACCGTGGCCAGGATCGCCGCGATGGGCAGGACATGTAGCAGGAGATACCACGACGATCGGAACAGGGCCTCTCCCTGGTCGCCGAGAAAAACAGTTTCGGCCTTAATGTACTGTATATCCTGACGCAGTTGCCTGACGACGGTCTTCCGCGGCGTACCGACGGCCGCAGCCTGTTCCCCGCTCGCCGGCAGTACCGCTATGGTAACCGGTTCGGTTGTCGCGATCCTGTAGGCATCCGCATCGGGATTGAAATAGGGAAAGGACAGCGCCGCGATAGTATGGTCGCCGGGCAGCGTGGGTATGAGTACGTGGTCCCATGTTTTCGTTCCCGATATACGCTGGCCCCCCGATTCATATGCCGCCTCGCTTCCGGACTGGTATTCCTTGAAAAAGTCCAGTGGCGGCAGAACGGGATCTGCCACGGTCTTCAAGTTGCCGTCGCCGGACAGTTCGATTGTCAACGTCACGGGTTGGTTTACCTCCGTGGTGGCCTGATCGACCGCCGCCTTCAGAGAGAAACTGCCCACCGCGTTGTTGAAATCGGCGGGGCGTCCTTCGATCGGAAGAGGTAAAACCATGACGGCCTGTTCGCCCGACGCCACCTTGATCTGTCGCGAGGTTGAGAAAAACGTATCAAACGGATCGTTCAGGAAACTGTCGAAGAGGCTTCTGCGGGCTCGTTCGCCCTGTACGTCGCAAATCATGGAAAGGGCCTCGATTTTAAGTTCACCCGTCACGGTGGGAAACAACGCGATCTGACGCAATTTAGTGACGGCGTACCGCTTGCCCCCGATGATCTCTTCCATGAAATCCAAGTGTTGGGCAGAAAACAGTTCTTCCATCCAGAAACCGGTATATGAGGGAACATCCTCGTACCGCGCATTGCTCAGCCCGAGGCGCGTGTAAAGCGTGTAGGTCACCGTAACCTGCTCACCCACGTAGACCCGCTTCTTGTCGATGGAGGTGCGGATGTACACGGCGTCCTCCAGGTCCGGTTGAACCGAACCGCCCTGCGACGGACGGGATGGCGCGGGCCGGGAACTGCCTTGCGTAGCGGCGCGGGGACTGCCCGGTGACGCAGCGCCCGCGGTGCCCTGTAAAACCTCAACCGTGATCGGCCTCGTCTCGTGGATGACTCCATCGTAGTTCAGTTCGGCCGAACCGATGACGAAGGTTCCCGTCTCCCGGGGTTTCAACGGGTAGATGAACCGGACGGACTTGGAAGAGGACAGTTTGCCGTTCACCAGATTGAAGCTTGAGGAGGAGGAGGACGTGCTGCCGACGACGATGAATGCCTGCATGTCCGGCAATACTGGTTTCGGCACATCGTCCAGGCCGGATCCCGAAACCGTAACAGTCAGTATCAGCGATTCGTCAACGGTCACCCGGGTGCGATTCACCTCCGCCGTGACGGAGATTTCCTGACCCCACAGTGATAGTGACCAGAAAAGCACTAACGCGCACAGGCTTCTGTGCATTCGTTTCCCCATTTACTCAATCCAGGTATCCCTGGGTTCGTAACAGTTCCGCGTTCATAATGGCGGTACCTGCGGCTCCGCGAATGGTGTTGTGGGACAGCACCACGAATTTCATGTCCAGCACCGGGCAGGGACGGATACGGCCCACCGTCACGGCCATGCCGTTTTCAGCGTCACGATCGATTCTCGGCTGCGGCCGGTCCGGTTCATCCCGAACGATAACCGGGTGTCTGGGAGCGAATGGCAGTCCGAGTTGCTGTGGCAGGCCCGTATGGGTGCGCAGCGCTTCGGCAAATCCTTCCGTGCCGGTCTTCGTCTCCATCTCTACGGAAACGCATTCCATGTGGCCGTCCTGGACGTGGACCCGGTTGCACTGGGCGCTGACGACGGTCTGGGCGTTTTTAATTCGGTTATCCTGGAACCTGCCCAACAACTTCAGGGTTTCCCGCTCCATTTTTTCTTCTTCTTCCTTGATGAAGGGAAGTACATTATCCAGAATTTCGAGGGAGGGAACACCCGGGTAACCGGCGCCGGAGAGGGCCTGCATGGTGGTGACCGCGACCTTGCGGATTCCGAAATGATCGGCGATCGGCTTCAGCGCCATCGTCAGGCCGATAGTGGAACAGTTCGGATTGGTTGCGATGAAGCCGCGATCGTATCCCCGCCGTTTCCGCTGGTAGTCGATGATCCCGCAATGATCCGCGTTTACCTCGGGAATGAGCAGCGGCACATCGTCGTCCATGCGGTGGTTCTTTGAATTGCTTACGACGCCGTAGTCGGCAGCGGCGAAGGCCGCCTCGATCGGTCCGGCCACCGAGGAATCCAGGCCGGAGAACACGAGATCGCAGTCCAGCCCCGGTTCGCAGAGTGCTACCGGAATCTCTCGCACCGCGTCGGGAATCGGCGAATCCAGCCGCCAGGTCATGGCTTCGGCGTAGAGTTTACCGGCCGAACGTTCCGATGCCGCGAGGGCGGTTACGCGAAACCATGGATGGTGTTCGAGCAGTTGGACGAACCGCTGTCCGACCGCCCCGGTGGCGCCCAGTATGCCCACTTTGATTTCATTCGTCGACACTTCAAGCTCCCCTATGAGAAACTGCGTTCATTGCAGTTCACCTCAGGGCATCGCCCTCGCCGCCTTGATCAGGTCGCCGAACAGTCCGCCCGCAGTCACTTCCGGTCCCGCGCCCGGTCCCCGCACTACCAGCGGATTGTCGCGGTATCTCTTCGTCGTGCATACGACGATATTGTCCGGTCCGGTCAAACTTCCCACCGGACTCTCCCGGTCCACGCTTTCGAGTCCTACCCGGCAGGTATCGCCACCCACGGCGGCGACGTATCGCAGCACCTTGCCGCGCTGACGCCCGGACTCGACCAGCTGCGCGTAGTCCGCGTCCTCCCCGGGCAGCATTTCCATGAACTGTTCCACCGAAGGCGCGTCGAGCAGCCCTTCGGACACCATGCCCTTGACCTCCAGGTCTTCGAGTTCGAGGCGGTATCCGATCTCCCGGGCCAGGATCAGCGCCTTCCTGGCCACGTCCATGCCGTTCAGGTCGTCGCGCGGATCGGGTTCCGTATATCCGAGTTCCTTTGCTTCCCGGACGATTTCCGAGAACGCGTGCCCATGATCCAGCTGTGAACAGATATAACCCAGCGTACCGCTGAGGCAACCGATGATTTCAGTCACTTCGTCCCCGGTGTCCACCAGTTCCCTGACCGTGCTGACGACGGGCAGGCCCGCCCCCGCGGTCGTCTCGTACCAGTAACGCATCCGGTTCCCGCGGCCGAGCCGTTGGATCTCGTCGTAGGCGTCGCTCTGATCGGTAATGGGCTTCTTGTTGGCCGTTACGACCGGGACGCCCCGGCGAAGACAGGCCAGGTGCACTTCTGTCAATTCAGCGGACGTCGTATCGATCACACACAGATCCTGAGGATAATCATGCAGGAAACGCTCGATCATGGCCGTCGCGCCGGGGTAGTCCTTCCCCGTGTCCGACGCGCCTAGAAGCCGGTCCAGGCCGCCGGTGGTCCGAAGAGAAGCGTTGAGACCGCCTGGACCGTATACCACCCGGCTCTGGCCGCATATGCCCACGTATTCGAAGGACAGGCCGGTGGCTTCCGCAAGGGAGCCGGACCGTTCGGCCACCTGCCGGATCAACGCGCCGCCTATATTGCCCTTTCCGAACTGAAACAGGTTAATTGTTCTCAATACCGCAGTCTCCTCCCAGCTCAAAGGATGCATGCACCAGCTGAACAGTTTTCTGCAAATCGTTCCGCTCGACGACGAACGATATGTTCAACTCCGATGAACCCTGGGCGATCGCAATGATGTTGATGCCCTGTTCACCGAGAATACCGAAAGTACGCGCGGCGATGCCGGGCGTCCCCTTCATGCCGGCGCCGACCACCGCCACCACGGCCAGGTCGGGCTGAACGCCGATTTCTTCAAGGCTGCCTTCGGCGATTTCGTGACGGAACTCCGCTTTCAGCGCGTGAACGGTCCCCTGGCTGTCCCGTTCGTTGATCAAGAGGCAGATGTCGTGTTCGGAAGAAGCCTGGGTAATCATGACGACCTGTGTCTTGCGTTCCGCCGTGGTCGTGAAGAGACGCGCATGGGTGTCCGGGGTACTGCTCAGACTGGTTCCTTCGACCATGACCAGGCACAGCCGGTCGATACTCGTCACCGCCTTCACACCCTGGGGCGCTTCTCCGGTACGCGATGAGATGATCGTGCCGCTGATCTCGGGCCTGAAGGTGTTCCGGATACGGATGGGGATTTCCTGCTTCACCGCGGGGAGCATGGTCATGGGATGGAGTACCTTGGCGCCGAAATAGGACATCTCAGCGGCCTCGAGATACGTAATCTCATGGAGTACACGGGCATCCGCGACAATCCTGGGATCGGCCGTCATGGCGCCGTCCACATCCGTCCAGATCCAGATTTCCTCGACCTCCAAAGCACCGCCGACCAGGGAAGCGGTATAGTCCGATGCACCCCGACCCAGCGTCGTGGTTACGCCTTCATCCGTCGACCCCAGGAACCCCGTGATGACCGGGATCCCGCCGATGGAAACCATGGGGACCAGCCCCTCCGACAGGCGGCGGTCCGTTTCCGCGAAATTTACCTCCGCCTCGGTGTAGCGCTCGTTGGTTATCACGTATTCGCGCGCGTCGACGGGCACGGACGGCAAACCAGCCGATCTGAGTGCCGCGGAGACGACGATCACGGACAGCCGTTCGCCGAATGAACTGACCAGGTCGGCCGACCGCGGCGAGAGTTCCCTGAGCAACGTAATACCGTGGAGAATTCCTGTGAGTTCATCGATCAACCGGGCGCATGCTTCCAGGGCCCGTTGCCGTTCATCCCCGTCAGCCAGGGCGAACACCGTCTCCTCGTGGCGTTTCAACAGGGCTTCGAGGGCGGCCTTCGGTTCCACTCCCGAGCAGGCCTCCACCGCCATCGCCCGTAAGGCGTCGGTCACCTTGCTCATGGCCGACAAAACCACCAGCAAATCACGTTCGCGGTGATTTCCAACGATTTCGACGACCTGTCTGATGGCCGCCACGCTGCCAACGGAAGTCCCGCCGAATTTCATCACAATCATAGATGGTACCGTTGCGTTCTTCAATCCGCTTACCAGTCTTTCTCCGGATTGACCTGCGTGGCCTGCTGCCTGCGCAGTTGTTTCTGTATATCCTGCTCGTCCCGGTTCAGTGCGTTCAGAAGTCGTTCCGCCTCTTCCCTGCTGAGTTCTCCCTCTTGCGGGGGCTGTTGCTGTTCGGGCTCTTCTTCTTCCGGTTTCTGCTGATTATCCTGCGCTTCCTGATCCTGGTCTTCCTGGTCGTCCTGTCCGTCCTGCTGATTCTGCGCGTTCTGCCGATCCTGCTGTTCCTGGAGCTGTCGTGTGACGAATTCCAGGTTGTACTTCATGTCGATATCGTCCGAGTTGATCCGCAGGCCCTCCTTGTAGGCCTCTATGGATTCCTCCAACCGGCCAAGGCGATACAGGCTGTTGCCCATGTTATAGTATGCCTGTTCATTGAGCGGCGGATCGCCGTCCAGCGCGGTCGTGTACGCCTGTACGGCCGTGGGATACTGCTCTTTTCGATAAAGCGCATTGCCCCGGTTGTAGTGAAGGGCCGGGTTCTCCCCGTCATCCACCAGCGCCTCGTTATAGGCCGCCAGCGCTTCATCGTATTTTTCCTGGTGATACAACTCGTTGGCACGCGCGTTCTTAGCGGCCGGCTGCCAACCGAGAAACAGTATGATGACCAGAAAAACGCCCATGATTTAGCGTCCCGACTCCTACGATTCGATGAGCAACCTGCGGTCCCGGATCACGGTATCCGCCACCAGGAGCAGCAATCCGAACAACAATATATACTGGTATCGCTCCACGTACTGTGTAAATTCTCTGCTTTCGAATTCGGACCTTTCCAGCGAGGCGATGGTATCGTAAATCACGTCCATCTCCTCCCCTGCCGGCAAAGCCTCGTGATACGCGCCTCCAGTAGTCTCGGCGATCTGCCGCAGCGTAGACTCGTCCAGCCTGCTCATAACCACTTCACCGGAACGATCCCGCAGGTGTCCGGAGACCAGGCCGTCATCGCCTTTGACCGGTATGGGTACGCCCAGGGGAGTACCGATACCCACTACGTACACGCGAACGTCCTGGGCTGCCAGTTCCCTGGCGGCGGCGACGGGATCGTCCTGGTGGTCTTCGCCGTCGGTTATGAGCACAACCGCCTTGTATCCTTTGTGATCCTGTTGAAATGAACGGCCCGCGATCTGCAGCGCTTCGGCTATGACCGTTCCCTGGGTTCCCACCGTCTGCGTATCTACTCCGTCCAGAAAGAGTTCCACGATGCTGTAATCGGAAGTCAATGGACACTGGAGAAACGCCGACCCGGCGAAAACCACCAGTCCGACCCGGTCGTTCCGAAGCTTCCGAACCAGGGACCGGACGGCATACTTGGCCCGTATGAGCCGACTAGGCCGGATGTCCTCGGCCAGCATGCTGTTGGAAACATCCAGTGCGACCATCACCGAAAAGCCGGTTTGACTGACCGTTTCGGACCGGGTACCGAACTGCGGACGGGCAAGGGCCAGGGTAAAACAGACCAGCGTCAGCAGCGCCAGCGCCGCCTTGACGGACTGTCTGCCCGCGACGGTTGAACGCGAAAGCCTGTCCACCAGTTCCGGTTCTCCCAACTGTCTGAGCGCTTCGCGCCTGTGCCGGAACCGAACGACATAGAACAGGATCAGCAGGGGCGCGGCCGCCAGCAGATACAGAAACTCGGGTTGAGCAAAGCGCATGTTTACTCCAGGACCTTGAAGATCCGCCGCCTGGTCTAAGGCAGTTTCCTGAACCGGGTGTGCGTCAACAGGGTTTCCGCCAGTACCAGGAACATGGCAGGCAACAGGAAATAGCCGAACAACTCGGTGTACCTCGAATAGGCGATGACTTTCATCTCCGTGCGTTCCAGCGCGTCTATGCGTTGGTAGATATGGGACAGCATCTCCCCGTCCGTCGCCTTGAAATAGAATCCCCCCGTAATGCGCGCGACCTGTTTCAGGGTCTCCTCGTCGATCTCCGTAAGGGCGAGGCTGCCGTCGCGGTTTCGCGCGTACGTGCGGCCCAGCACGGGGTCGTCGACCGGAATGGGCGCACCTCCCTCTTTACCTATTCCGATGGAATAGATCTTGATCCCGAGCGCCTCTGCCGCTTTAGCCGCGGTAATCGGATCGATCGCTCCCGTGTTGTTTACGCCATCGGTCAGCAGGATGACCACCTTGCTTTCGGCACTGCTCTGCCGGAGCCGGTTGACGGAATTGGCAATCCCCATACCGATGGCCGTACCGTCTTCGGTCAACCCGATCTCCACCTGGTCGAGCAGGCCGAGCAGCACTTCGTAGTCCAGCGTCAGCGGACACTGCGTGAAACTGCGCCCCGCGAAGACCACCATGCCGATTCGGTCGTTTCTCCGTTCCCTGATAAACTCGGATATCACGGTCTTGGCAACATAGAGCCGGTTTCTGGGTTTGTAGTCCTCGGCGCCCATGCTGCCGGAAATGTCGAGCGCCAGTACGATGTCGATTCCTTCTGTCATCACTTCCGCGCCTTCGGTACCCGTCTGGGGACGCGCCAGGGCGAGTATCGCCAGGCCTATCGCCACGACGCGCAGCACGCTGGGAACGTGGCGGTACTTGAGGATCGACGCGGGTCTAAACCGGTGTACGACGGAGGTATCGGAAAACCGGAGTCCTCCCCGGCGTCCCATGCGTTGACGGCGATACCACCACACGAGGACGGGGAGAAGCGCCAGCAGAACCAGAAAAAGGGGTGTGGAAAAAAACATGGAGGCATCAGTCCTTTACCGGGACCTTCACGGAACCGGGATCGGCGTCGGGAGACTCACCGTCAACGGGAGAATCTCCGGTATCGGAAGGTTTTCCGGTGCCGGTAGACATGTCTTCAGCAGGCGACTCGTCTCCACCAGAAATCTCTTCCACCACGGGCGGTCGCGTACGCTCGACGATCTCCCTGCCTTCCGGAACTGAAAGAGATTGCCGATGGGATTCGGGTGTAAACTTGGCGAATTTCACCATGTCGCATTCCTCGAACAATACCCGGACGGCCCGGATTTCTTCGTGACCAAGTTCGAGCACATTCAAAGACGCCATCAATTCGGTGGTGGTGTATTCCATGGCCGCTATCTGGTAGCGGGCTGACAGGTACCGGCGCAGGATCTCCGACAGTGCGGAGTAATGGGCATTTACTCGGTCCTCTGCCAGCCACTCCTTGCGGACCAGAAGGTCCAGTTCTTCCAGAGCGATTTCCTCCGGCGAACGATCGTCTCCCGCGTCCGCAGCGGTCGGAGCATCCTGACTTCTGCGGCGCCTGATGTACAGTATGACCGCCGCCGCAACGGCGAGCAGCACCAATCCGCCGATCACCCACCAGTACCAGGGTATCTCATCGGGAATTTCCACCGGACTCTTCAGATCGCGGATATCCGCCGCGTCATAGTCCAATACGCTGATAACGGTGATGGGGATGGAATCCGATACGGCGTAGAGTTCGGTACCGTCCGACAGGATACCCGAAAGGGAAAAGGGCGGGATGGCATGCTCGCCCGTCCGGTACAGTGTGAGTTCGTAGCGGAGAGAATCGATGTTCGTGCCGTCGGGCCCGGTTACGGGTCCTGCGTGCTCGAACGATACCAGATCGAAACCTTCCGGAGGACGCCCGGATTCCGGCCACTCTACCGCGGCGCTTCCGGGGCTTTTCACGGTGATCCGGTATAGGAAGGGATCGCCCACGGTAATCTGGTCGCGATCTACCGAGGCGACGATCGATAGCCCGCTTTCTCCATCTTGCGGTACGGAGACGGCTAAGGCGCCGACCGGATTCGTTGAGACGACCACCAGGATGGTGGCGAGTAAACAGGAACACCTCACCGCACGCCGCCTCATGTCACGATTTCGGTGTCTGGGCGATCATATCTTCGATCCGGGTTACGAACCCGGCCTTGGCCAGGGACACGACAGGGCTGTTTCGTTGCTTGACGTAGACCAGATTCCTGTCCGCGGGAAAGGACTTGCCCACCAGGAGTGATATACGTTCTTCGGGTACATCGTCCCGACCGCCGATCTGCAGCGTCAGTTCCATATACGGTCTGTGCAGCCCGTAAGACCCAAGGTCCGCATCGGGATCCGCCGTTATGAACGCTTCGGAATACAGCGAATCGAGTTCGCTGAACGCCCTGCCTACCGATATCGCGTCCGCGTCGCCCGTCGCGGGCTCTTCCATCTTCCAGACGACTCTTTGCTTCTGATCACGCCGCACCCGTACGCGCTCTTCGGGCGTTACTACCTCGAACATGTGCACCTGGTAGCCCTTGAACCGGAGAATCTTGTTGTCTCGAAATTCGAGCACGGTGGACGGCAACCTTTGCAGGCCGGACGCATTCACCGCGTAAATCCATTCCTCCCCCGGATCCATTATGTACATGTACCTCCCGTCCTCGGAGGCCAATCCCACCAGAATGTCCTGGGATTTCACCCGTTCCTCGATCGTCAGGGAAAGGCTGGCGACCGGGTTCTCGAATCCGAATCGCGCTGTATTGGCGGCCGTCACCGGGATGTGCTCCTGTATGCGCATGATCTCAAGACTGTCCAGCATGGCCGTTATGAGACGGTCGTTGGCTCTTATCTCGTAGGGAGAGGTCATGCGCCAGTCCTCGAAGGCGTGCTTGACCAGCGTCACGGTTTCGTCGCCCAACTCCATCGAAAACGTGGGAATCCTGAAGGATTGAAAGTCGAAAGCGGTGAGCCGCCTGTAGAAATCGGGTTCCCTGTCCAGTTGTTGGAGCAGCGTCGTCGAAACAGAGTACACGTTGCGTTTTTCGCTGGTCATGGCATAGACTCGGCCCATTTCGACGTGACCCAGTGAAAGCGTATGATTAATATTGCCGTCCATTGATTTAATGGTCGCTGTCATCACAGGATTCGTCAATCCGTATCTTTCGAGGGAGGACGGCGCCTCGTCAACGAAAGTGATGGCCGATGCCCCGGCGATATTGTTCACCGCGTTTATCACTTCATCGCGCGCCGCCGGCAGGCGATATGGTTCTTCCACGCGCCAGGTACCGTACGGGTCCAGTTTGATGACGACTTTGCTGCCGCCCTTCTCAAGGACAACCTCGTCCACCTTGTTCCGATCCACCCTCATCATGCTCCGGTCACGCAGCGCATCGGTCGACCTGCGAAGATTCTCGTTGATTTGCGAAGAGACCAGAAAGACCCGCCTGGCGCTTTGTTCCACGGCATAGTAGGCCGCACCCGTGGGATTTACGTCTCCGAGCAGCAACACCAGGGGCTTGTCGAGACCACGGCTTACCTCGACGGACGCCGAAGGAAACTCCAGGCCGTATTCCGACAGGGATTCAGCCGAATCGGCCACGGTACGGGCGGGGGACAGCGTGGAAAACTCGCGCAGCAGCGTACCCACGATGTTCGGATCCGCCGGGTACCTGAACGGATCGGTTATCTCCCAGCCCGTCATAGGTGCCTTTTCTACCGTCGTCGTAGCACCGTCCGCGGTAACCTTGATCAGTACGATCTCCGCCGTATCGACCTCGAACAAGCGCTCGGCTTCTACGATTTGTTCCTCTTCAAACACGAAAAGAAAGAAAAAGGAAGCCAGTAGTCCCAGTATGACTGCCAGGATGATCGTGTAACGGCCACCGCTCACGGCGCTTCGTCTCCTATTTCCTTCTCCACCACACCATAATGCCCGCGATCAGAATACCGATGGGCGAAAGGATGCCGGTGATGATAAAGATATCCCGCATCTGGCTCAGCGAAATCTGGACGAGCCTGGTGTCGCTGGACTTGGGCCTGATCGCGAGCAGGTCCTCCTCCTGGGCGAGCCAGTTGAAAATATTCAGGGCCAGGTCCCCGTTGCCCGGCAGCAGGATATAGGCGTTGGAAGCAAAGGACGAATTGCCGACAACCACTATACGCGTTTTTATTTCGTGCTCCTCGGGACGCATGGCCAGTTCCTGCGGCGTCAGCGTGGTCATGTCCCTGCGCGGCAGGGCCCTTGGGACCGCCACTATGGCGACGGCGATGGAAACGGGACCGGGCTCGTCCCCGTTCGAGTCCAGCTCCGGCGTATAATCCATGGCCTCTTCCGGTGTACCCGGCAGGCTGGTTTCCGCCCAGCTACGGGTACTGGTCATGGCGATGGTTTGAATCTCCACCGTGTCGTCGGACGCCGATGCCGGATCGATGGATCGGACCAGAGGAAAGTAACTCACGGTATTTTGAAGGGAGCGCGTAATGGGATGGGCCGGATACTGCATGACGGCCGGCATGTATTCGTTCATGCCCGGCAATCGGCCCACGGCGCTGCGGTCTAACACCACGTTGTCGCCGATCTTTACTTTCCAGTCGGCGAGCAGAGACGACAAATCGGCGCTTTCACCGGGAAATTCGGGATTGACCAGGAAGAGGGCGCGGCCACCGCGGTCCAGGTAGCTGCGAATGGCCTCCTGTTCGTTACCCACCAGGTTGGTCCTGGGTCCGGCCACCACGAGGACGTTGCAATCCGATGGGACTTCCACTTCGCTGAGCAGGGAAAAACTCCTGACAACGTAGCTCTGGTTCTCGAGCATCTGCTGGATCTTGTTGTAGCCGGCCTGGTCCGTCAGGTTGACGTTGTGTTCCCCGTGGCCTTCCAGGAAGTAAATGGTCTTCTGGCCTTCGCGTGTGACCTTGACCAGCGCGTTGGTGACGCTTTCTTCGAGATAACGGTTAATATGTTCGGTCTTGCCCTCGCTCTCGAACACGACCGTGCCGTAGGACGTGATGTTGTATTGCCGAGCGATGTTAGGCTCTTTGTCCGGATCGACGAATTCGTAATTAACATGGTCGGAGTGGTACGTGTACTGATTCAGCATGTCGTCGAGTTCATATCGCACCGCGGCCTCGGAGCCGCTGGATCTTAGGAATCCGATGATATGTACGTCCCGGTCCAGTTCCTCCAGCACGCTGACAGTCAGGTCTGCGAGGCTGAACCGCTTGTTCGCAGTCGTATCTACCCGCTGAGAGTACCGTGAACCGATCAGGTTTACGAATCCCAGGATGCCCACGAGCAGCAGGACCATCACCGCGGTGTTTGCGCCGTAACGCGTCGTACGCCGGCCCAGCAGGTTCCTCACCGTCTCCCATTCGAAGACTATCCAGGAGGACCCCAGGGCCAGTCCAACCAGCAGGACGATCAACGCCGTACGCTGGGTAGTCGCATCCGAGGCATAGAAGTAACCGCTGACCAGGATCAGGATGCAACCCAGGTATCCGGCGGACGAAACGAGACTATTCATGTACAGATTTTCTCCCTTTCCGAATGATAACGCTACACACTCCTGGCATAGACAAACAGTTTAACCGCGCCAGCGGGTCGATTCCACCGACCGGACCGTGATGAACAGGCCCAGGTAAATGAAACTCAGGAAAAAGAGGCAGTCCGTCGAGTCTATGATACCCTTCTCGAACGAATTGTAGTGTCTTAATACGGACAGGTACCCGACTATCTCCCCAAGGGGACCGGCCATCGAATCCGACACGAAATCCAGCATCCAGAGTATGAGCGCGGCACCGAAGCAGATCACGGCGGCCACGACCTGGTTCTCCGTCAGCGACGAAGCGAACAGCCCGATGGTGATGATGCCGCCGCCCAGGAGCAGGAGGCCGAGGTAGCCGGCCCAGATGGGACCCCAGTCCGGGTCGCCGTAAACCTGGAGCACCAGCGGATAGATCACCGTCAATCCGATCATGGCCGAGTACAGGGTAAAGGCCGCGAGGAACTTGCCCAGGATCACGTGCCAGTCCCGGACCGGAGACGTCAACAATAGTTCGATCGTTCCGGATTTCTTCTCCTCGGAAAACACCCGCATGGTGAGCATGGGCATGAGCGTCAGCACCGCCACGAAGCTCATGGTATTGAAAAGCGGCCGCATGATCATCTCGTTGATATTGATCCGCTCCATCATCGTCGGGTACTGGGCGGCCTGCATGAAATACTGGGTGTAGTACTGTAATTGCTGGAAAAACATGAAACTTACGATAAAGATGAAAACAGTCGACAGGGCGTAGAAGATGGGCGAAATAAAATAGGCTCTCAGTTCACGACTCCAAATGGCCAGTAATCCCTGCATAGTCAGGCGACCTCCTCTTCCTGGGTCGTCAACTCCAGGAATATCTCTTCCAGGCTCATGCCGAGGGTGGTAAGTTCCACGAGATCCCAGCTGTTCTCCACCACCGAGGAAGCCACTGCCGGACGCAGGTCCTGTCCGGGCTTGACGTCGATGTCGTACTGCCACAGGCCATTGCCAAGGGAAGACCGCGTCTTCACGTCGATGACACCTTCCTTCTTCTTCAACATGTCCATCACGTCCTTGACCGGACCGCGGATCTGCGCCGATATGGACCGCGAACCCCGCAGCCGCATGTCCAGGTTGGCCGGCGTATCCCCGGCCACGATGCGGCCCTGGTTGATGATCACCACCCGCTCGCAGGTCTTGCTCACTTCAGGAAGAATATGACTGCTCAGAATAATGGTGTGGTCCCCGGCCAGGCCCTTGATGACCTCCCGGACCTCATTGATCTGCTTGGGATCCAGACCGTTGGTCGGTTCGTCCAGGATCAGGACCTCGGGATCATGTATCAACGCCTGCGCCAATCCAACCCGCTGCCGAAACCCCTTGGAGCAATGTCCAATGATCCGATGTTCCACCTCTTCCAGCGCAGTCAACTCGATCACGCGGTCTAAGGCCTTTTTGCGGTCGCGGGAAGGTATGTCCTTTATCCTGGCGATAAAATCCAGGTAGGGGCGAACACGCATATCCAGGTATAGTGGTACGTTTTCCGGCAGGTATCCCACCCGGCGGCGCACTTCCAGGGACTGGTTGAACGTGTCGTAACCCGCCACGCGGGCGGTGCCGCCGGACGCGGGCATGAAACACGTCAACACGCGCATGGTGGTGGTCTTGCCGGCCGCGTTCGGTCCGAGGAATCCGAGAATCTCGCCCTTCTCCACATTGAAACTCACATCCCGGACCGCGGTGAAGTTACCGTACTTTTTTGTCAGATCCTTGACTTCTATCACAACTGGCTCCCCGTGCCTTTTCCTGCAGGTTTCGCTGAACGGTCGGCGATTTTCAAAGTAACTTAATTTATCGCGGAAAGTGATGAAACGCAAGCCTTTGTTGCCATTCGATCCAATCCTTGCGGCGTCTGAAGCACCGGTTTCGATTCACCGTGCGAATTTGCGTTCGCGCAGTTTGAAGAACTGCAGCAGTGGATCGATATAGGGCCGGTCCGTACGGATGTGTATGGCGTCCACGCCGGTGATCCTGAACTGCTGGTCGCGGTCGTTTCTGATGGCCGCGTTGTATTCCGCGTAATGCCTGCGCCAGGCTTCGTCGCTGGTATCGACCAGCACTTCCTCGCCCGACTCGGCGTCTTCCAGTTCGATCAGGCCGATGCCCGGCAGGTCGAGTTCTCTCGGATCCGTGATCGTAACGGCGACCACGTCGTGGCGCTTGCTGGCCACCCGCAGCGGCTTGATGTAGTCCGAGGTCAGAAAATCCGATATGATGAAGACGATACACCTGCGCGTCAGCAACCGGTTCAGGTAGTCCAGCGCCTGGGCGATGTCGGTGCCGCTATGTTCGGGCCGGGTGTAGATCACTTCCCGTATCACCCGGAGAATATGGGTGCGACCCTTTTTCGGCGGGATGAACTTCTCGATCTGGTCCGTAAACATGAGAAGCCCAACGCGGTCGTTGTTCTGAATTGCCGCGTAGGCGAGCAGGGCGCAGATTTCCGCGGTGATCTCGCCTTTCATCTGGTTTGCCGTCCCGAAATCACTCGATGCGCTCACGTCGGCCATGAGAATGACGGTCAGTTCCCGTTCCTCGGTGTAGCGCTTGACAAAGGGACGTCCAAGGCGGGCCGTGACGTTCCAGTCGATCGACCGGATCTCGTCGCCCGGTTCGTACTCACGCACCTCGGCGAATTCCATGCCGCGTCCCTTGAAGACGCTGTGGTACTCACCGCTGAACACGTCGTTCACGAGATGCTTGGTCCGTATCTCGATCTGCCGGATTTTCTGGAGAACCTGCTTGGGTATCAAGGGATTTCTACACAGTCGAAGACGCGTTGGAGGATCTGCTCCGAGGTCATATCCTCCGCCTCCGCCTCGTAAGTGATGATAACTCGGTGACGCAGTACGTCCATGCCGATGGACTTGACGTCCTCGGGAGTCACGTAGCCCCGGCGGCGCAGGAAAGCGTGGGCGCGGGCAGCCGTCGCGAGATAGATCGTAGCGCGAGGTGAGGCGCCGTATTCGATCAGGTCGCGGATGTCGCCTAGTTCGCGGTAGTCCTCCGGGTTCCGGGTCGCGAAGACCAGGTCGACGATGTACTGCTTGATCTTCTCGTCCATGTAGACCTGGTTGATAGTCGATCTCGCCTGGACGATATCCTCCAGCGACACGATCTGTTCCACCTCCACCGGTTGGCCGGTCGTCATGCGGTTCAGGATTTCAAGCTCTTCTTCCTTGCGGGGATAGGTCGTCGTCAACTTGAGCATGAACCGGTCGACCTGGGCTTCCGGCAGGGGGTAGGTCCCCTCCTGCTCGATGGGATTCTGCGTGGCGAGCACGAGGAACGGGTCTTCCAGCGGGAAAGTCTCTTCGCCGATGGTCACCTGGTGCTCCTGCATGGCTTCCAGGAGGGCGCTTTGCACTTTGGCGGGGGCCCGGTTTATTTCATCCGCCAGGATGAGGTGGGCGAATATCGGGCCCTTCTTGGCGATGAACTCACCGCTGCCAGCCTCGTAGATCATGGTGCCCGTGAGATCGGCGGGAAGCAGGTCCGGCGTAAACTGGATGCGCTGGAAATGCGCCGCGACCGTCGACGCCATGGTTCGAACGGCCAGGGTTTTGGCCAGCCCCGGCACGCCTTCGAGGAGTATGTGCCCATTGGTCAACAGACCGATCAGGAGACGCTCGATCATGTACCGTTGACCGACGATCACTTTGCCTATTTCCGAAGTCAGCCGGTCGACGAAGACACTCTGCTCGTATATGCGGTCGTGGATGACCTTGATGTCATCCGGCGATTTCGCGTTTTCCGGGGTCATGTTGATTCTTCAGTTGGACGTGCCTGTGCCGGAGGACGAATCGACCTTCGAAGAGGAGTCGGATTTCGACTTGTTCCCGGACCCGGACGCGTCGGAGGACCCGGCGCCATCGGACTTGGACCCGTCAGTCTTGGGAGAAGATGATTCCTTGTCGGCCTTTTCGGCCTTCTTGTAGTTCTCGCTACGGTAGTCGGTGACGTAGAATCCATCGCCCTTGAACAGGAAACCCGCGCCGCCGCTGATGAGGCGTTGCACCGTACCGCCGCATTCCGGGCACGTCGAAAGGGGATCCGCCGTGATCGACTGGAACTCGGAAAACTCGTGACTGCATTCGTTGCATCGGTACTGGTAGGTAGGCATGTGTTCCTTCCTAACAAAACCGGCGTCGACTGGGAAAGCCGACGCCGGTTTTCACACATTTGAACTGCCCGGCAGGGGAGCTTACATCATGCCGCCCATGCCGCCCATGCCGCCACCGCCGTAACCGCCTGGCGCGGGTGGAGGCTCCTTCTCGGGAATGTCGGTGACCAGCGTTTCGGTCGTCAGCAGAAGGGCCGCGATGCTGGCTGCGTTCTGCAGCGCGATGCGGGTGACCTTCGCCGGATCGATCACGCCGGCCGCAAGGAGGTCCTCGTAGGCGCCGGTATTGGCGTTATACCCTACACTGCCTTCGTGCTGCTTGACGTGCTCGATGACTACCGAACCTTCCGCTCCGGCATTGGCCGCTATAAGACGCAGCGGCTCCTCCAGGGCGCGTCGCACGATGCCCACTCCCGTGGCCTCGTCGCCGTTGAGCTGCAGCGCGTCCAGCGCGCCGGTCCCTCGCAGGTACACGACGCCGCCGCCGGGAACGATGCCTTCCTCCACGGCAGCACGGGTCGCGTGGAGAGCGTCTTCCACGCGGGCCTTCTTTTCCTTCATTTCCGTCTCTGTCGCCGCGCCGACATTGATCACGGCCACGCCGCCAGCCAGCTTGGCCAGGCGTTCCTGCAGTTTCTCGCTATCGTAATCGGATGTCGTTTCATCGATCTGACGACGGATCTGGGCGATACGGCCTTCGATTTCGGACTGCGCACCCGCGCCTTCTATGACGGTCGTCTCGTCCTTGTCGATGACCACGCGCTTGGCCTGTCCGAGGTCTTCAAAGGTCACGTTCTCCAGCTTGATGCCGATGTCCTCGGTGATCACCCGGCCACCGGTCAGGATCGCGATGTCCTCCAGCATGGCCTTGCGGCGGTCGCCGAATCCCGGCGCCTTGACGGCCGAGATGCGCATGGTGCCGCGCAGCTTGTTGACCACCAGCGTGGCCAGGGCCTCGCCTTCCACGTCCTCGGCGACGATCAGCATGGACTTGCCCTGCTGTACGACTTTCTCTAGAATGGGCAGGAGATCCTTCATCGCGCTGATCTTCTTCTCGTGGATCAGGATGTATGGATCGTCCAGGCTGCATTCCATGCGTTCGGAATCGGTGACGAAATACGGAGAAATATAACCCTTGTCGAACTGCATGCCTTCGACCACGTCAAGCATGGTATCCATGCTCTTGGCTTCTTCGACTGTAATGACCCCGTCCTTGCCCACCTTCTCCATGGCATTGGCGATCAGGTCGCCTATCTCGGCGTCGTTGTTGGCGGAAATCGTCGCTACCTGGGCGATTTCGGTCTTGCCGGCCGTCGGCTGGCTCATGCTCTGGATCTCGTCGACCACCGCGGCCACGGCCTTCTCGATACCCCGCTTGAGGGCCATGGGATTGTGACCGGCGGTCACGTTCTTCAGCCCTTCGCGGTAAATGGCCTCGGCCAGTACCGTTGCCGTCGTCGTTCCGTCGCCGGCGACGTCGCTGGTCTTCGAAGCCACTTCCTTGACCATCTGGGCCCCCATGTTTTCGTAGGGGTCCTTCAATTCGATTTCCTTGGCTACCGACACACCGTCCTTCGTGACCGTCGGCGAACCGTATTTCTTATCGAGCACCACGTTCCGGCCCTTGGGACCCAGGGTGACCTTCACCGCCTTGGCCAGGGTCTCTACGCCCCTTAGAACGGCCCGTCGCGCTTCATCCCTGAAGATTAACTGCTTCGCCACGAAATCATACCTCCTTGAATACGTTCCAAATCAACCGCAACCGAGTCGCAGTTGCGGTTAATCTCAGTGATTTTCTACGACACGATGCCCAGAATGTCCTCTTCCCGCATCATGAGGTACTCGTCGTCATCCAGCTTGACTTCCGTGCCGGAGTATTTGCCAAAGAGGATCTTGTCGCCGACCTTGACTTCGAGGGCCACGCGATCGCCGTTGTCGCCAACGCGACCCGGACCGGCCGCTACAACTTCGCCCTGCTGCGGTTTTTCCTTGGCCGTATCGGGAATGATGATACCGCCGCGCTGTACCTCTTCTTCCTCGAGGCGCTTGACCAGTACCCGGTCGCCCAAAGGTTGTACATTCATTGCTGCATGCTCCTTTCACAAGTGAAAAGTACGCTGATCTGCAATCAGCTCGATTTTTGAATCCACTACTATCTTATGCATTTTCCATGCCAATATTGTAATACTTCTACACCTGGCTGCTCAGGATACTATATAACATATTGATATTATTGGTGTTGATTCATTTGAAAGAGATATGCACTACCGTAGTCACTGGGCCTCCGGGATGATGTCGATCAATCACATTCCCACGATCGTGCCAATTTGGCAACTTCATAATGACCCGTTGTGTCAATTTATACATGCCGATATGACATGTCAAGGCCAACTGCAATTCTGATTGTCATAACCCGGCGATCTGGTATTTTACTCTTTTGATCCGCCTCGGTCACCATTCCAGGTACAAGTTCAGATCACAAAGATTACAGGAGTCAGTCCATGCCCGTTGTACCCTATGACAAGCTGAATAGACTGAGCCGCGCCATTTTCTCGTCGACCGGCATCCCCGAAGAAGACGCGGATATCCTCGCCGATCACCTGACGAACAGCAACCTGCTGGGGCATGATTCCCACGGCGTGTGGTTCATGTCGCGTTACGTCCCGTCCCTGCGATCGGATTACAGGCCCTGGGAAGATCATGCCGTGATCGCGGATCGGCCCGGTTTCGCCCAGATCGACGGTAACGGCGCCAACGGTATCGTGGCGGTGACGAAGGCCCTTTCCCTGGCGGTGGAGAAGGCGCGGAACTCCACGATCGGCATGGTCGCCCTGAGGAACGTCTCCCATATCGGGCGGCTGGGTGATTTTCCCCCGAGGATCGCCGAACAAGGTATGATCGGCATGGTCGGACTGAACGGCGGCGGCGAATTCGTGGCGCCCTTCGGCAGCGCGGACCGCCGGCTGCGACCCGAACCCATCGCCTTTGCCGTGCCCCGCGAAAAGGGTCCGCCCCTCATGCTCGACATGACGCTGAGCGTGGTCGCCGGGGGCAAGGTGGAACAGAAAATCGAACGCGGCGAACCGATGCCGGATGGTTGGCTGATCGATCAGCAGGGCCGCTACGTGAACGACGGGAGACGGTTCCACGCCGAACCGGACCAGGTGGCCGTGCTGCCCCTGGGCGGCCTGCAGTTCGGCCACAAGGGACACGGACTGGCCATGATGATCGAGATGATCATCGGTCCGCTTTCGAATGCCGGGTGTACGGGCGGCAAAGGTGGAGGCGGGATACTGATTGCCGCATTGGACATTGCCGCCTTCATGGACCTGGATGATTACAAGGAAGAGATCGAGGCCCACGTGGCCTACGTGGGCTCGGCGAAACCCCTTCCGGGATTTGAGAAGGTCTACGCCCCCGGAGAAATCGAAGAAGACATCCGGCGGAAACGGCTCGCCGAGGGCATCTATATACCCGAAAAAACCTGGAACACGATCGCGGAAACCGCCGATGAATCGGGCGTGGAAATGCCTGCGCTCTAGGAGACCTCATGCCCGCCAAACCCGTTCGCGTGGCCGTATACGGAACCGGCGCGTTCGCTCGTGCCACTCATATTCCCAACCTTATCCAAATTGACGGCGTCGAAATCGTGGCTTTGTGCGATATAGCCAGGAATGCACTGCAAGAAGCGGCTTTGCAGTTCGGGATCCCACACGCGTACAGGGACGCCCACGAGATGCTCGCCGTTGAAAAACCCGACGCGCTCTGGTCCATCGTGCCGGCCTTCGCACGGACCGACGTGGAAATCACCGCGGCGGAGCAGGGCATTCATCTTTTCAGCGAGAAGCCCCAGGCGATAAACATGGGGTTGGCGAAGCGGATCGACGCGGCGGTGCAACTAGGCGGCGTCATCAGCACGGTGGGCTTCCGGGAACGATACCGCCCGATCTTCAAGGAGGCGAGGCGGTTGCTCCGGGACAAGCGCGTGGTACACGTCCGCTTTCAACAGATCGCGCCGTACCGGGCACTGAGTTCGACCGAGCGCGCCGCATGGGGAAGCCAGATGGGCAAGGGCGGCGTCCGTTTCTTCGACTGGGGGGTACACGCCACGGATTACACGCGCTTCATGACCGGGCAGCATGTCCTCAGGGCCCAGGCCTTCCTGTGCCATCCCGAAGGATACTACACGCCCCTCTCGTCGTCGTTTCACTACCACCTGTCGGAAGGCGCCACTGCGACGCTGACCTTCATCGAGGCCGATCCGACCGGACCGGGAGAGGAACCTTATTTCAAAATCTACTTCGAGGGCGGGCGGCTCGCCGTCTTCGGTTACGAACGTATCGAGGTGAACGACGAGGTCGTTTACGAAGCCGATCCCTTCGATCCCTGGCTGGAACAGGACCTGACCTTCGTCGAGGCGGTCCGGTCAAACCGCCCCGAACTGCTGCAGAGCGACTACCACGACGGCCTGCGGTCGCTGGCGCCCATATTGGCAGGATGGGCGTCGACGCGGCAGGATGGTACATGTGTGGACGTGGAGGCGTTTATTGAAGAGGCATGACTCATGGGAGGAGCAGGACAATGAACTGGAAAAGTCTGTGTTTCGTCGTACTGGCCGGAGTTCTGGTTTCGGCTGGATGTGGTGACCGGAGTGCCGAAGTCAAGGCGGCGCTGGAAGGTATAGCACAGGGAGACAGGATTACTGTTTTACTGAATACGGGACTATCCGTAAACCTGTCCGATGCATCCGGCGAACAGGTCGGCTGGCAGATTCAGGAAGTGACCGGCGTGGTGTCGTTAATGGACGAGAAGCGGCTTACCATTGCGGTGGAAACAGCTGATCTTCCCGAGGGCATGGCTGACGTGCTTCCATCGGCAGGCAACAGGCTCGTGGTTGAATTAAGCCAGGGCTCAGCCAGTTCGATTGTTGTCAATATGAGTATAAAGCAATCTGCTGGCGCCGAACCGGGTGTGGACGTTATCCTGCCGATCAATGCGATAGAACAGGTCTATGTGGGCGATCGGTGAACGGTAGGCTTTGCTTGATTCCGCCTCGGATCACTGACTCCGTAGTCTCTTGACAATCCGATATTGACGAGTGCCCAAGATTGCGATACGTTTGAATCAAAACTATTCGAATCCATAATGTAGCTGATTTCAAGAAAGGACGATCGCGGCGTGGCGACTTCGATTCAGTTAACCCCGGACGCAGAAGAACGTCTGGAATTGATGGTATCCGAGACGGGCCGCAGCAAAGACTCCTACCTGGACGAAATCATCGAACGCGGTCTTGAAGATGTCGAAGACTACTATCTGGCGGCGGATGTATTGAAACGTATCCGTAGCGGAAAGGAAAAAGTCCACACGGTCTCGGAAGTGAAAGAGTCTCTTGCCCTGGAAGATTGAGTTCTCCGAAACCGCCCTGAGCCAACTTTGAAAGCTCGACAAGCCAACGGCATACCGAATCATCGACTACATGAACGAACGCGTCGCTGAGCTAACCGACCCTCACAGCCTTGGAAAGTCGCTTACCGGCCCGTTGGGAAGACTGTGGCGTTTTCGTATCGGTGACTTACCGTTTGATCTGCGATATACAGACCGCAGTGCATCGAGTTCTGGTCATCAGGATTGGCAAACGAGATCAGATCTATCGACGATGAAGGGAGTCGAAAGCTTCGCAGGAACAAGTATCTTTCAGGGCAATTTTGACCTCATACTCACCAACTCTTTCCACAAACCCTCCAGCACCCGCCATCTCGCTACCGCTTCGTCCATATTCTTTACTCCATCCGTCAGTTGAGACATCCCTGTTTCCAATTCCGATGGAACCACTTCAAATGAAGGAATGTCCCGGTGCGTCCATCGCGGCGTACTTAAAAACCGGCCATTCCTGATGTAAAATGCCATCAGGTAATCGTTAACGGCCTGGTTGACCAGGCAGTACAGGTGAATATGGTCACCTGCCGCCACGGCGTTCTGCCAGTGAGTTCGAAATGCCGGCAGTCGTTTCCCCGCTTCTTCCATCACCGCCATGATCAGCTGGGATGGCAGCTGTTCGAGTACCCGTTTCGCCTGGTTGAGTCGACCGTCCGGATCAATCAGCACGTGACTGCATTGCAGTTCTTCCGAGAGGATCCGCTGTGCAGGTGGAGAGGGGAACGATGCGAGCATATCATCCACCGTACCCGTGGTCCAGTAGCGTACGTGTACCATAGCGCCATCAACCAGTACGCTGTCGCACGCCGTTTCAATCAACGGGCCGAATTGGAGGTCGGGCCACTTCGATATCAGCCGCCTGCGTTCGGTCTCGTCAGGTATACTCGAGCCGAATACGAGCAGATCGATATCGGACTGGCCGTCGGCCATGCCCCGGGAAAGTGAACCGCCCAGGGCCACGGATTCCACGCCTGCAATGTGCCAAATCCATTCGGCCGCAGCTACGGCTATGGCGTACAGCTCGTCTGGGGAGTTTGAACTCTCCGGCTTAAATACACCTTCTTCAATTTCCAGAGGCAACGCGCTGTTATAACTTAAGTCCGTGGCTTCAGACCCCTCGTCCAGCAACGCTTGCGTTTCCCGTATCAACCCGGCCGCGGTCTCCCAGGCCTTATTTGGATCCCGTTCCGTCGCCATAGTCCACAGGGAAGTACCCGCATTGAACGGCGCCTTCGACAAGCCGTTCAATTGGTCCCTTGCCCCTGCGAGCCGCGAAGGATAGTACATGATTTCGGGCAGACCGTTCATCCCGTAGAGTACGGTGGCGGTCTGGTGAATCATCAGGTAGAGAGCATGGCGGAAGCGGACATGGTCGCCGCGAGCGATCAAGTTGGTCGGGGGAAGCCGCAGCCACCACCTCAGTTGATCCGCCGCCTCGATCACGTGGTTCGACATGGGAGGCCGTCCAAGCTCGACATAGTATAGCCGACTAAAAGGATATCACTGTGGAGCGGGAGAAGGCATGATCAGGGTAGGGTCCTGCTTCATGGCCGGCAGGGCCGGTTCCGGGGCGCGCTGATCTTCGGGGATCAGCGTTCTGGCCATTGCGATCTCGTCGCAGTGGGTGAAACGGGCGCAGAAGGTGCAATCCTTCCAGACTTTGTGCGGAAGGGTTTCCCGGTCGACCACGTCGAATCCGTGGCGACCGAAGAAGTTGGTCTCGTAGGTCAAGGCGAAAACCCTGGCGACGCCCAGCTCCTCCGCCTCTTCAATCAGTTTATCGACAATGCGCCCCCCGATACCACCACCCTGGCATCCCCTGCGAATGGCCAGCGAACGTACTTCCGCCAGGTCGTGCCAGACGATTACGAGGGATCCGCAGCCGATCACCTGTCCCTCCCGCTCGGCGACCACGAAGTAACGGATATGTTCGAACAGCCGATATACCGAGACCGGCAGGAGGATGTCTTCGTCGATGTAGGGCTGAAGGATCTCCATGATTTCGGGTACGTCCTGTATCACCGCTTCGCGGATCATGGTTTCAGTACCCGTCGTGTCCGTTTTCGTGGGTATACTTCCAACACCCATGGTAATCTTCCTCCCTTACGTCCCGCACGCGATGAGATCGCGGGCCTGGGCCAGTTGCCGCAGAACGGAATCCCGGCCCGTACCGCCGGGCAAGCCGCGTTTGTCGGCGCTGTCGTCGAAACTGAGTTGGCCGATCGTTTCCTCGTCGAAATGCTCCGAGTACCGGCGGTACAGATCCAGCGGCAAGGCTCTTAGACTGCATCCCCGGCCTATGGCTTCGTCCACAAGCGCGGCCACGATGCCATGTCCCTCGCGGAAAGGCACTCCGCAACGGGTCAGGTAATCCGCCAGGTCCGTCGACAGCATCGCGTCGTCCATGCTTTCGCGCACCCGGTCCTCCCTTACTTCCAGGGTCTCCCAGATCGCGGCAAAAACGGTCAGGGCGGCCGTCACGGTGTCGATGGCGTCGAACAGCGGTTCCTTGTCTTCCTGCATATCCTTGTTGTACGCGTGGGGCAGACCCTTGAGCATGGTGACCAGGGCGACCAGGTTTCCCACGACGCGGCCGGTCTTGCCCCGGAGCAGCTCGGCGGCATCCGGGTTCTTCTTCTGGGGCATGATGCTGCTTCCCGTCGCCAGCCGGGGATGCTGCGTGATGTACCCGAATTCCGTGGATGACCAGACGACAAGATCTTCGCAGGCCCGGCTGATGTGGATCATCATGATCGTGCAGGCGGAGAGAAACTCGGCGATGAAATCACGGTCGCTGACCGCGTCGATACTGTTGGGCGACAGGCCGTCGAATCCCAGTTCCCTGGCCAGAAACGCGCGGTCGATGGGAAAGGCGCTGCCCGCCATCGCCCCGGCGCCGAGAGGCAGGACATTGATGCGCTTCCTGCAGTCCGCAAGCCGCTCCCTGTCCCGCTGGAGTCCGAAGAATAGGGACAGGGCGTAATGGGCGAAACGGATCGGCTGCGCCTGCTGCAGGTGGGTATACCCTGGGAAGATGACGTCCACGGTGCGTTCGGCCAGGTCCAACAGGGCTTCCTGGCTGCCCTGTATCCGGTTATCGATGTCATCCACCGCCTCGCGGAGATACAGGCGCTCGTCCGTGGCGATCTGGTCGTTGCGGCTTCGACCCGTGTGGAGTTTTCCCCCCACCGGTCCCGCCTTCTCGATCAGACGCTTCTCCACCGCCATATGGATGTCTTCCAGGTCCCGGGTCAGAACATAGGCGCCGCTTTCGATCTCCCCTTCGATTTCACCCAGCGCCTCTTCGATCGTACGACCCTCCTCCAGGGTGAGTACACCGATGCGGACCAGACTCCGGGCGTAGGCGATACTGCCCCGGATGTCCACGCGGAAAAGACGACGATCCACATCGATCGACGCATGAAAATCGGCCATCAATCGCTTTAATACCTCGTCCCGGCTGTCGGGCATGTCGCTTCCTCTCCTCAACGGGCGTCCAGCGCTCCGCCGATGATCCCCAGCGCTTCATCCACGTGCTGCTGTTCGATGACCAGGGGCGGTGCACAGCGAAGCACCTTTTCGCCGGCCGTTCCCACGATCAGGCCCGACTCCCGGCAGGCGGACACGATGCCGTCCACCTTGTCTTCGAATTCCACGCCGATCAGCAATCCGGTGCCGCGGACATCCTTGATGTCTTCATGCCTCTGCCCCAGCGCTTTCAAGCCCTCCGTCAGTTTCCCGCCCATTTCGAGCGCACGCTGGTCCAGTCCTTCGTCGATCATCTTGCTCACGACGGCGTGGGCCACGTGGCAGGCAACTGGATTCGCCCCGAAGGTGGAACCGTGCATGCCCGGCTTGAGGACCTCGGCGATATGGGGCTTCATCATCACGGCGCCGATGGGCAGGCCGCCGGCCAGCGGCTTGGCCAGGGTCATGACGTCCGGTTCGATGCCGTGGTGCTGGTAGGCGAAGAGTTTGCCCGTGCGACACAGTCCGCATTGAATCTCGTCGAATATCAGGGCGACGCGGCGTTCGTCGCAGATCTTGCGCAGGTGCGCCAGGAATTCGATCTGGGAGGGATTGACGCCGCCTTCACCCTGGACGGGTTCGACCATTACGGCCGCGGTCCGCTCCTCCGATATCGCCTCTTCGAGAGGTTCGATCTCGTTAAGCGGCAGATAGACCATGCCCGGAAGCATGGGTTTGAATCCTTCGTGGTACTTTGGCTGGGCCGTGGCGCTGACGGCGCCGTACGTACGTCCGTGAAAGGCGTTTTCGAACGTTACGATTTCGTGCTTGGATTCTCCGCCCAAATCAGACGCCCACCGGCGGGTGAACTTCATGGCCGCCTCGATGGACTCCGACCCGCTGTTGCAGAAGAACACCCTGGCAGGGAAGGCGTTTTCCACCAGCAGTTTCGCGAGTTTCACGTGGGGTTCCGTGTGGTACAGGTTGGAGATGTGCATCAATTTCGAGGTCTGCTGCGCGACGGCGCCGATGATCTCGGGTACCCCGTGGCCCAGTGAGTTCACCGCGATGCCGCCCAGGAAATCGAGATACCGTTTGCCCTCGAGGTCGTAGACGTAAACGCCATTGCCCCGGTCAAACACGACGGGCGGGCGCACGTAAGTCGGCGCGATGTACTCTTCCTCCAGGGCGATGATCTCTTCCGTAGTCATGCATGCTCCTTTCATCCAGTGGTTACCACGGTACCATACAGGCTGTTTTCCGATGACAGTTCCTTCAGCAGCGTCCCCGGGCCATGCCACGCGATGATGCGGGCACGGCGGACGCCGTACGACAGGCATTCGAGGGCGGAGCGGACCTTGGGAATCATCCCGCCCGTGATCTCGCCCGCTTCGACCAGCGCATCGGCCAGTTCCGGGGTGAGACGGCGCACGGGCCGGCCGTCGGACCGGTAGATGCCCGCCACGTCGGAGATGAACACGACGTCGTCGCAGGCCACTGCCCTGGCGATGTCCAACGCGGCGTGATCCGCGTTGACGTTGTAGGTTTCCCCGTTGGCGCCTTCGGAAATGGGAGACACTACCGGTGTGACCCGGTGCGAGGCACAGATGTCGAAAAGGGTGGTATTCACTTCGACGATTTCGCCTACGAAACCGATGTCGTTTCCGTTTTTCTGATACCGTTCCGCCCTCAGCAGTCCCATATCCTTGCCGCTCACCCCAAGGGCGTTAATGCCGCAATGTTGGAAACGGGAAACCAGTTGCTTGTTCACCTTACCGGAAAGGACCATTTCCACTACCTCGACCATGTCGGCATCCGTTACCCGTAGTCCCTCCACGAAGGTAAATTCCTTGCCGAGCAACTCCAGGTAACGGCCGATCTCAGAACCGCCGCCATGGACTATGATAGGGAACACGGACGGCATGTCCAGCAGGTCGGCGGCCAGCTCTTCGATCACGCCGTCCTGTTCAATCGTCGCGCCGCCCAGTTTCACCACGATGCTTCGATCCATTGTCAGTCCGTTCATGTTGAATCTTTTCTTTCGATGCCTACCCTAAAGTAATCCTGTCGTTTCATCCCAGCCGCACATGACATTGACGTTCTGCAATGCCTGCCCGGCGGCGCCCTTGACCAGGTTGTCGATGGCGGACGTAACGATAGCCAGGTCCGAGCCATCGACCCGGTCGACGCGCAGGTCGCAGTAGTTCGTCCAGGTTACGAAGCGCGTCTCGGGATATCCCGAATGGGACAGCCGGATAAAGGGTTCTCCGTCATAACGCTTCTCGTAAAGGGCTGCCAGGTCCCCATTGGTCGCGCCATTCTTCAACCGAACGTACGTGGTCGCCAGAATGCCGCGGCTCATGGGGGTCAGGTGGGGTGAAAAGACGACGTAGGGATGCTCGTCGGTCAGCCTGGACAGCTCCTGTTCGATTTCACCCACGTGGCGATGGGTATGGCCGATGTTGTACGGCGTGATGCTGTCGTTCACCTCCACGTAGAGATTGCGCAGTTTCAGACCCCGGCCGGCGCCGCTGACGCCCGACTTGGCGTCGACGATGATCTGTCCGGCGTCTATCACGCCCTCTTCCAGCAGCGGGGCCAGTCCGAGAATCACGCCTGTGGGATAACAGCCTGGATTGCCCACGAGATCTGCAGTCCGGATGCGATCCCTGTTCAATTCAGGGATTCCGTACACCGCGGAATCGAGCAGCGCCGGCGCCGTGTGCGGACGCTTGTACCACGACGTATACACATCGGGATCGTCGAACCGGAAATCGGAACTCACGTCCACGACGCGTACGCCTCGATCCAGGAAGGCGCCGACCCGTTCCATGGCTATGCCGTCCGGCGTACAGAAGCAGACCACGTCGGCCGGCTCTTCGGCGATGTCATCCAGGGATCTCAAGGTGATGTCCCTGTCGGGATCGATCCGTGGAAACACCTCGCCGAGGTTCTGACCCGTGTACTGCTTCGATGTAGCGAAAACGACTTCGATGCCGGGATGGCGCGACGCCAGCCGGTAAAGTTCCATGCCGGTGTATCCCGTCGCACCGATAATGCCCAGTTTAATCATCTGCTTTCCTCTTTTCCTTCATGATGCGCTTGACGCGTTTCAGCGTTTCCCTGGCCTGGGCCGTAGACTTGGTGATCAGAAGGATTGTATTCTCGCCGGCGACGCTGCCTACGATCTCCGGCCATTCCGCCTGGTCAATCGCCTCGCACACCCCTGACGCATGTCCGGCGGAGGTCTTCAGAACGACCTGGTGCATCGCGTCGTCCGCACTGACGACGAAATCCCGGATCTCGCGCTCGATCAGTTCGTCCTGTGTTTCCAGGGAATAGTACCGCGGCATCACGTACTTGTAGCGGCCGTCGGCCAAACGCGTCTTGATCACGTGCAGTTCCTTGAAGTCCTTGGACAGCGTTCCCTGGTTGACGGCAATGCCTTCCGTGTGCAGGGCCGCGATGACCTCCTTGTGGGTATGGAAATGCCCTCTCTCGATGAGCGATCGTATCCTTCCCTGGCGCTGGTGCTTGGCGTTCATGGTGTTCAATATGATTTCTCGTGAATAAATATACTTTTAGTGGAATAAATATTCCAATCACCGCATTTCAATATATGGACAAATCACAACACGTCAAGAAAAAAGACCGAACAGTGTCGGTCTTTTGTTGAAATCTTCGACTGGTGTACTTGACAAGCATCAAGGTTACGGGTACTATCCGAATATGAATAAATAAATAGGAAATTCATATGGAGGAAATATGAAAATATCCGAAAGAGGACAGATTACCATTCCGAAACGGCTTAGAGATCGTTTCGGAATGCATCGTGATGTCGAGGTTGAAATCACGCCGACGGAGAATGGTCTGCTGATTCGGAAAAGGGCGACAGCTCAACACCCGGTCGATAGGATATACGGCATTCTGGGCGGTGGAGGAGACACCGACCAGTACATCGAGGAGATACGGGGAAGATGATTACAGCAGTTGACACCAGTGTCATGCTAGACGTTTGCCTGCCTGACGACCGTCACGGCCCTGGTTCTTTGGAGGCTCTTCGAATAGCATATGATCGGGGAGCCGTTATTGTGTGCGATGTGGTGTACGCTGAACTTGTTCCGGCCTTCAATGATCGAACGACTCTCGACGGTGTATTACGAGAATTAGGCATAAGATTGTCATCTATCGATACGGATATTGCCTACGAAGCGGGGTCGCGCTGGCTACGATTTCGCCGGGCAGGCGGGCCGAGAAATCGGATCATTACCGACTTCCTCATTGGGTCTCATGCACTGTTTTCCGCAGACGTGTTTCTCTCGCGGGATCGTAGTTTCTATACCACCTATTTCCCGGAGTTAAAGATGTCGTAGGCTTGGGCCTCGAAACTCGGGAACAAAGACAACAAGCGGTATAGTAATCGACTAGTGTGTCCTGCTAACTGGAAGAATCAACAACTACCCCGGATACGTCCAGCCGGGTCTCTTGAACGTGCCGGACTTGCCGCCTTGCTTTTCCACCAGCAGGATGGAGGCGATTTCCATGGTCCGATCAACGGCCTTGCACATGTCGTAGATGGTCAGGGCGGCCACGGAAACAGCTGTCAAGGCCTCCATTTCCACGCCGGTCTTACTGGATGCCACGGCCGCGGCAAGGATACCGATCCTGCCCTCGTCCTCGTTCAGGGTGAGGTCGATTTCCACGTGGGTCAACGGGATGGGATGGCACATGGGGATGAGGTTGCCCGTTCGCTTGGCCGCCGAGATGCCCGCGATTTTCGCCGTGGTCAGCACGTCGCCCTTGCCCATCTCGTCCGCGGAGATCTTCCGGATCGTTTCGGGCGCGGCCTTCACTTCTCCGTAGGCCACTGCCCGCCTGTCCGTAACCGGTTTATCCGTCACGTCCACCATGCGGACGTTTCCCTTATCATCGATGTGCGTGAGGTCCATAATCGCTCCGTTGCAAGGCGTTTCTCAAAATGGCGGACAGGGGCAGTGCCACCACCACCGCCACACCGGCCTGTATCAGATTGCCCGGGATCTCCGTCAGCGCGGCGATGGCGCCGAAGACCACCGAGCCGGCCAGGTAGTACCCGGTTACCATCCATGCGCCGCCCGCTACAACGGCGGCGACCGCCGTGACCTTACGCGACCTGGTACCGTCACGTCCTCCCCATGCCGCGATCCGTCCCACCAGTATTCCCTCGATCCCCTTGATGAGTAAAGTCCAGGGCGACCATAAAAAGTAACCGCCCAGGGCGTCGGCCAGGGCGGAACCGACGCCGCCGGCCAGGCCGCCGATGCGCCAGCCGAAGACAAGTGCGATGGTGAGCAGCATCGCGTCCCCGAGATTGATGTATCCCTGCGTGGCCGGATTGGGGATTCGGATGATCAGCGTCGCCAGGGTTGTCAACGCGATTGCGAGTGCGGTCAACGTAATGTTCCGAACGGTCACGGAAGCCATCGGGTAACCTATCCCTGCCAGTGGTACAGCATCAGGTACACCAGCACGCCGGTAACGGACACGTACAGCCAGGTCGGCAGGGTCCACCTGGCCAGGGGTGCGTGACGCTCGAACTGGCCTTTCAGCGCGTGGCGCAGAGTCAGCACGACCATCGGTACGATGGCCGTCGCCAGGATCGTGTGGCTGATGAGAATGGTGAAATAGACGTAGCGCGTCCAACCCTCGCCGGTGAAGGGCGTGCTGCCGTGGTTGTAGTGGTAAACCAGGTAGGTCGCCAGGAACAGGGTCGACGCCGCGACCGCGCCCAACATGCAGATCCTGTGTGCGGCAATCCTGCGTTTCCTGATGTTTAAATAACCCGCAACCAGGAACGTTGCACTGGTCGTGTTCAGGCAGGCGTTCACCAGGGGCAGATCGGAGATCTCCAACATGTCAGCGGGTTCTCCCCAAGAGTGATTCCGTGTCTAAAACCATTGGCGACCGCGCGTCGTAGCAATTGCACGTAGTAGCGACCGCATGTCGAATCATCCTTACGTCCAAGCGACAGAACTTCGTTACGGCAGCAGGTCCCGGTGCAATTTCATCACGGACTCAAACCTTGTCGTAGGCCATCACCGAAAACTGAACCAGCAGAAACACAAGGGACGCAAAAAACAAGTTCCGCGCCGACGCCTGGGTCCGGGTCACGGTCAGGTGGATGGCGAAAGCGAGCAGTCCCAGTCCGGCTGCAAGGGCCGTGTAGAAATACAGGACCCCGGCGATGCCGAGAATGGTCGGGACAAGACTGAAGGCGGTCAAAGCCAGGCAGTTGATCAGGATCTGCACGCTCGTGAAACGGCCGTCGGGATCCACGGCGGGCAACAGCTGAAATCCGCCGCGAGCGTAATCTTCGCGGAATAGCCAGGCCAGCGCGAGGGCATGGGGCATCTGCCAGAGAAAGAGGATGGCGAACAAAACGCCTGCTTCCAACCCCAGTTCGTTTCGGGCCGCCGCCCATCCGGTCACTGGAGGCAACGCTCCGGGGACGGCGCCGAATACGGTCGACAACGTGGTTCGGTGCTTGAGAGGGGTGTAGAGAAACAGGTAGGTGACGGTGATCGCCGCGGTGACCATGCTGCTCAGCACGTTGACCACCAGCGCCAGGTAGAGCAGTCCGGCCACCGTGATGCTCACGCCGAACCAGAGCGCCTGGGCGGGTCGCAACTTTCCAGCGGGGAGAGGACGTTTCCGGGTCCTTTGCATCAAGGCGTCCCGGTCTCGTTCCATGAACTGGTTGAGGGCGAGCGTGCCGCCGGCCGCCAGGGTGGTTCCAGCCAGCGTATGCAACAACAGCAGCCAGTCCACCGGCCCGTCGGTCCCCAGATAGAACCCGACACAGGTGGTAAGCACCAGCATGATGACCAGGCCGGGCTTGGTTAACGCGATGAAGTCCTTCATGGACAGGACCCCTGGGCCTCAGGCTTGCCGAAATATCGTTTTCGTGTGGCAGCGAGGCGGATATGGTTACCGTGCCGGTCCGATCTCCTGTTTCGCAGCTTACCGGGTAGACCAGTCTGGTCGCAGGATCAGACGGAAACGTTCAAGGTGAGCAGGACCAGGCCCAGCAGCACCGCCGCGGCAAAAAGCACGGCGCCCACGATGCCCGAAGCCCGGGATTTGAATCCGATGCTGCCATCTTCCAGAACGCGGGGTTCCAGTAGCCTGACCGCGTGGTGAACGATAAGCGCTATTACGATCAGGAGCTTGACGGTCATGATGGCTTCGTAACCCGGGGGCAGCAGTGGGTAAAGCTCCGGCTGGATCGACATCGCGCGCGCGGCCAGTCCCTCCATGATTCGGTTATACAGACTGAATGAACCGCTTACGGTAAGGATGATGATCGCCATCCAGGAAACTCGTCGGAATTTGGTACCTGTCCTACGCATGATTTCCACGCGTTCCTCCGAGGCCCTGCCTGACCGGAGTACCGGTGTGAGCGCGATCAGGACGTAGAAGAAACCTCCTGCCCACAGTACGACACCCAGGATATGCAGCCACATCCACAATAGTTTTGTATCTAGCATCATGTGCCGTCTTCCTCCCGTATTGGCGCGGGCCGGTTTCCCGCTGCTAAACCACGCGCTCCAGTCCATGGCCGAAGGTTTCTCAAGGACGCACTCAGGACACCCCCAAAATGACCGTGACCCATCGTCGTTGTCAATCACTTTTTGGCCCGCCGGCACGCTCCTGAAGTCCGGTGAAAGCAGTTGACAGAACCCTTCTTCCGGCTATAATAACTGCATGCTGTCCGGGTATTCTTAGAGGTGCCCGAAACACAACGAGACAGGGATGTGATTGGCGGTCATGCGACAGTCCGGCCGAAACGCCCAATACCTTGTCGGCCATGATATCGGCGGCACCAAGCTGGCCGTGGTCATTGCCGATTGGGACGGGAACATACTGCACAAGATCCGGCGACCGACCGAAGCGGAACGAGGTCCGGAAGCCGTGGTGGCGACCCTGGTGGACATGTCCCGCGAAGTCATGGCGCGTACTTCCGTCAACCCCGCGGACGTGGCCGGAGTAGGCGTCAGTTGCGGCGGTCCCCTGGACACGGAAACGGGTGTGGTCTACGCACCACCCAATCTGCCGGGCTGGGACGAGGTGCCGCTGAAGGAGTGGCTCGAAAGAGCACTGTCGCTGCCGGCGTTTGTAGAAAACGACGCCAACGCCAGCGCCCTGGCGGAGTGGTCTTTCGGAGCAGGCCGGGGCTTTCGCCACATGGTGTACATGACCATGAGCACCGGGATCGGCGGCGGCATCATACTCGACGGCAGGCTTTACCGCGGCCCGAATGACACGGCCGGCGAAGTGGGACACATGACCATCGTCGAGGACGGACCGTACTGCGGTTGCGGCAAGCGCGGCTGCCTGGAGTCGTTGTGTTCGGGACCGGCAATCGCCAGGAGGGCCCGGGAAAAGGCGCGGACGACACCCGGTTCGCTCATGGTCTCGCTGTGGGATGGCGACCTGGAACGCATCACGTCGGAAACTGTCATGGAAGCGGCCCGCAGAAACGATCCCGCAGCGCGGGAAATCGTGGACGAAACGGCCCGGTACATGGCCGTCGGACTGGGGAACATCGTCAACATCCTGAATCCGGAAATCATCGTCATCGGCACCATACTGGTCAAGGCCAGGGATCTTCTGCTCGAACCTATTCGAAGCTACCTGCAAAGCGAAACCTGGTCCCGGGTGTACGACACCGTGCGGGTCGTGCCCGCCGGGCTCGGAGACACCGTGGGCGATCTTGCCGCTATTGCCGTGATCAGGCAGGCGGTGCAGGCCGAAGGGAGCGTTTAGGGCATTGGACTGGAACGCGATGGGGCGGGAAGCCGTAAAGTTGCTCAGCGAGTATCTCCGGATCGACACGACGAATCCGCCCGGCAATGAAGACCGAGCGACAGTCTTCCTCAACCGTATCCTGTCCGAAGAAGACATTGATTGCCAGGTGCACGAATCGGCCCCGGGCCGGTCCAACCTCTACGCGAGGTTGAAAGGAGACGGTTCGAAACGGCCCGTGGTTCTGCTGAGTCACAGCGACGTGGTTCCCGCGGACCGTGCCTACTGGTCTGTCGATCCTTTCGGAGGACTGGTCAGGGACGGTTACATCTGGGGGCGGGGCGCGTTGGACATGAAGAACCTGGGCATCGCGGAACTGGTGGTGTTCCTCGCGCTGCACCGAAATCGTTTTCCACTGAAACGAGACGTCATTTTTCTCGTGACCGCCGACGAGGAGGCCGGAGGATCGGCCGGCGCCCGCTGGATCACCCAAAACCGTCCGGAACTCGTGGCGGACGCGGAATTCCTGATCAACGAGAGCGGAAAGGGACGCCTGGAGCATGGCAAGGCCATCTATTCCATCGATATTACCGAGAAATCGCCCTGCTGGGTACGCCTGGTCGCCCGCGGAGAACCCGGTCATGGTTCGCGTCCCAAGCCCAATTCCGCCGTGAACCGGCTCATCCGCGCCCTGAACGCCATCATGGAATACAAACCGCCTATCAGGGTGACGGACGCGGCCGAGCGCTACTTCGAAGGCATAGCGCACCTGCAGAAAGACGGCTATCGCCAGCGATTCACCCGCATCCGCGAGGCCGTCCGGGACCGCAGGTTTCTGGCGGACCTGCTTCGAAACCAGCACCATGCGGCGATTCTCCGCAACACCATCTCGATAACCATGTTGCAGGGCAGCGATAAAATCAATATCATACCTCAGACGGCGACAGCGGAATTGGACTGCAGGCTGCTGCCGGGGGAAGAACCGGAAAACTTCGTCCGGGAGTTGAAACGGGTGGTGGGCGACGACGGGATCGAGATGGAAACCATATTGAACTTCGGAAACTCGTCATCGCCCTTCGATTCCCGCCTGGTAGACTCGGTCCGCGAGGTCGTGTCCCGGTACCATGCGCAAGTGGACGTCGTGCCGAACATACTTTCCGGGTTTACGGACAGTCACTACTTCCGCGACCTGGGGATTCACTGCTATGGCTTCATGCCCTTTCTGTTGATCGACGATGACCTTCGCCGCATTCACGGCAACGACGAACGCATTTCCGTGGAGAACATGGAACGGGGTCCGAGGATTCTTTACGAAGTTATCGAAAAACTATGTGGTTGATAAAGGATACAGGAGACGTATATGGAAGCGATTCGCATTGACGAATTCGGCGATCCGGGCGTAATGAAGCTGGAACACTGCCCGGATCTCCAGGTGGGCGGCGGGCAGATACTGGTCGACATACAGGCCGCCGGCGTTAACCCGGTGGACACCTATATCCGCGCGGGCACCTATGCCATGAAACCCAATCTGCCTTTCACGCCGGGCATGGACGGCGCGGGAACGGTAGCCGCGATCGGCGACGACACGGCCCATGTCTCCGTCGGCGACCGGGTGTACCTGGCCGGTACGCTTACCGGATCCTACGCGTCCCAGGCCCTGTGCTCCGCCAGCCAGGTGTATCCGCTGCCCGATGTCGTTTCCGACGCGCAGGGCGCGGGAATCTACATCCCCTACGCTACGGCCTGGCGAGGCCTCTTTCAACGGGCGGAAGGCCGGGCGGGCGAGACCGTGCTCGTGCACGGCGCCAGCGGCGGCGTGGGTATCGCGGCCGTACAGCTTGCCCGGGCCGCGGGCATAACGGTCATCGGCACCGCCGGTTCGGAGCGGGGCGAGGAACTGGTGGCGGAACAGGGCGCCCATCACGTGGTCAACCATCATGACGCCGGCTACACGGAACAGATCATGGATCTCACGGGCGGCCTGGGTGTAGACGTTATCATGGAAATGCTGGCCAACGTCAACCTGGACAAAGACCTGAATATGCTGGCCTATGGCGGACGGGTCGTCGTCATCGGCAACAGGGGCGTCATCGAGATCAATCCTCGGGACGCGATGGCACGGGACGCCAGCATCCTGGGCATGGTCCTGCTGCTTGCCTCACCGGAAGACCTTGCCGCCATCCACGCCGGGTTGTACGCCGGACTGGAAAACGGCACGCTCAACCCGGTGGTGGGAACGGAGTTTCCACTGGCAGACGCTGCACGGGCCCATGTCGCCGTCATGGAAGCCGGCGCCTACGGAAAAATCGTCCTGATACCCTGAGTCCGCAGCACGAACCGCGCGTTCACGCCGCGAACCGGCGCACAAAGGAATCCGCCATGGCAAATCCTCTCATCCAACTCGAACGACATGGCCAGAGCTTCTGGCTCGATAACATCAGCCGCGAACTGATCTATTCCGGCCGGTTGAGGAAACTGATCGAAGAAGATGGACTGAAAGGCATGACCTCGAACCCGGCCATCTTCGAGAAGGCTATTGCCGGCAGCACGGACTACGATGACGACATCGAGCGACTGGCGGGGCAGGACAGGACCGCAATGGAGATCTACGAGGCCCTGGCGATTTCGGATATCCGGTTGGCTGCAGACCAGCTGGCCGCCGTATATGAAGCGACCGATGGCGGCGACGGCTACGTGAGCCTCGAGGTTTCCCCGGAACTGGCCGATGACACGGCGGGTACGATCGAAGAGGCCCGTCGTCTCTGGAAGGCCGTGGACCGCCGGAACGTCATGATCAAGGTGCCGGCGACGACGGCGGGCATACCCGCCATGCGGCAGTTGATCGGCGAGGGGTTGAACATCAACATGACGCTGATGTTTTCCAGGGACGTGTACGAGTCGGTGGCCGAGGCCTATGTCAGCGGGTTGGAGGACCGTCTTGCCGCTGGCGGGCAGATAAGCGGTATCGCAAGCGTGGCCAGTTTCTTCATCAGCCGGATCGATACGCTGGTCGACGCCTTGCTGGCTGAACACATGGATCGATGTACCGACCCGTCGGAAAACGCCATGGTACGGGATTTGATCGGCAGGATCGCCATCGCCAACGGAAAGATGACCTACCAGCGGTACAAGGCGCTGTACGCGACGCCGCGCTGGAGCGCACTGGCTGAAAAGGGCGCCAGGACCCAGCGGCTCCTATGGGCCAGTACGAGTACCAAGAACCCCGAATACCGGGACGTGCTGTACGTCGAAGAGCTGATCGGAAGGGACACCATCAATACCCTGCCCGATGAAACGCTGAACGCCTTCCGCGATCACGGGCGCCTGTCCGATACGCTGGAAGCGGATGTCGACGAAGCCGCGTCGATCATGGTCAACGTCGAGAAAGCCGGCATTTCGATGAACCGCGTCGCGGACCAACTCGTCGAAGAAGGGGTGAAGAAATTCGTGGACCCCTTCGTTAAACTGATCGACGCCATAGAACGGAAACGGATGCAGCTGGCCTAGGCGCCGGGTGGAATCGAGGCACTGGAAACCGGAGACGCCCTCGGCGAGCCACGGGTTCGCCGGAGCTCGGGAGGAATGCATGCAGCTGGGCATGGTCGGACTCGGCCGGATGGGCGGAAACATGACTCGGCGGTTGTTGCGTGGCGGCCACGAAGTCGTCGTGTACGACCGCAGTATCGAAGCGGTTCGCCAGATGGAAGAGGAAGGCGCCGCGGGCGCCTTGACGCTGCACGACCTCGTAGCCGGCCTCCTCGCGCCCCGTGCGGTCTGGATCATGGTGCCGGCCGGTGACGCCACGGAAAAAGCCATTAACAAACTGGCCGATCTTCTGTCTCCGGGCGATACCGTCATCGACGGCGGAAATACCTATTTCAAGGACGATGTCGCCCGCGCGGATATGTTGTCCGCCAGGAAACTGCATTACATCGACGTGGGTACCAGCGGCGGCGTGTGGGGACTTGAACGGGGTTATTGCATGACCATAGGGGGCCCGGCGGAGATCGTCGAACACCTGGACCCGCTGTTCACGACGCTGGCTCCGGGTCCCGGTCTGGACTACGCTTCAAGCTCGGACGACGCTCCAGGCTCGGAAGGCGCTCCAGGCTCGGACGACTCACCGGGTTCAAGGGTCCGAAGCGGATACGTGCACGTGGGACCGGCTGGCGCGGGGCACTTCGTCAAGATGATCCACAACGGGATCGAATACGGTATGATGCAGGCCTTTGCCGAGGGACTGGAAATCCTGCGCGAAGCGGCGTCCGACCGCGTGGACCCGCGCCATCGGTACGACCTGGACCTGCACGACGTAGCCGAGGTGTGGCGACACGGAAGCGTGGTCAGTTCCTGGCTGCTGGATCTGCTTGAAATCGCCCTGAGGGAGGACCGGAGCCTTTCGGCCTATTCCGGTTACGTGCAGGACTCGGGCGAGGGCAGGTGGACGGTACAGACGGCCATCGAGGAAGACGTGCCCGCCCACGTGCTCACGGCTTCGCTCTTTACACGGTTCCAGTCGCGGCAGGATGATTCCTACGCTGCGCGGGTGCTTTCGGCCCTGCGCCACCAGTTCGGCGGTCACGTGGAACTGAAGAAAACCGGGGAGGGACCATGATCCAGATCTCTCCATCCATCCTGTCCGCGGACTTCACCCGCCTGGCCGATGAAGTCAGGGCCGTGGAACGAGCCGGCGCGGACCGGATTCATATCGATGTCATGGACGGCCGGTTCGTACCCAACATATCCATGGGCCCCTTCATCGTCGAGGCCATCGACTCGCTCACGGACCTGCCGCTGGAAGCCCACCTGATGATCGAGGATCCGGACCGGTACGTCGAAGTCTTCATGGACGCCGGCGCGGACGTTATCATCGTGCACCAGGAAAACACGCCCCACCTCCACCGCGTGGTACAGTCCGTCAAGGAGAAGGGGAAACAGGCCGGGGTCGCCTTGAATCCGGCCACACCCGCCCACGTCCTCGACGAGGTCATCGACGAAATCGACCTGGTCCTGGTCATGTCCGTCAACCCGGGGTTCTCGGGACAGCGGTTCATCGAAACCGTGCTGCCGAAGATCCGGCAGGTCCGCAAGACCATAACAGACCGGGGAATCTCCTGCGATCTTGAGGTGGACGGCGGCGTGAACGCCGATACCGCGCCGGACGTAGTGTCTGCGGGCGTGAACGTCCTGGTGGCCGCCACGGCCGTATTCAAGCATCCGGAGGGCGTCGCCGAAGGCATTCGGATACTGCGCGACGGCGCCTGACGTCAGACCACTGCCCTTTTCCATGTTCCCTTGTAATAGCGTTTAAGGGTGAGCAGACCCTGCAGTACGCTCGCGGCAAGCCAGGCGATCCAGATGCCTTTCACATCCAGCCCTAGGGGAAAGGCCAGGATGTAGGCGAACACCAGCATGATGCCCCATTGGGAGATCAGGGTGTAGTAAAGCGATGGCCGGGTCTCGCCGCCTCCAGCCAGCACACCGCTGGCCACGATGGACAGCGCGGAAAATACCTGGGCGACTGCAAAGAAACGCAACATGACGGAGCTGATTCCGAGGACCGTTTCGTCCGTCGTGAATACGGCCGCGATCGCGTCGGCGAACAACCAGATCAAAGTCGATCCGGCCGTGACCAGGATCATGCAGAGCAGGATCGTCTGCCCACCGTACTGTTCGGCCGACCGGATCTGCCGCCCGCCGAGTTTCTGCCCGACCAGGGAGATCGCCGCGACCGAAAACGCCAGGGCGGGCATGATCGCGAACAGGCGGATCTGAAACCCCATGGTCAGGGCCGCTATGGCGGCCGTGGGCTCCTTGACACCCGCTACAACGCGGTAGATGAGTACGCGGGCGCCGTTTCGGAAGAAACCGGATGCGCCAGAAGGAAGGCCGATGTCCAGCATGCGGGACATGATGTTCCAGTCTGGTTTTATGCGCCAGTTCCGCGAGAGGCGCACCTGTCCGTGGCCCCTGACCAGGATCGACAACCCGATGACGCAACCAGCCAGGCGGGAGATGATCATGCCCACGGCCGCGCCGGCCACGCCCAGTTCGGGCAGTCCCCAGGCGCCGAAGATGAACCCGTACGAGGTCACGCATTTCACGATAATGACGATTACGGAGATTTTAAGCGGTGTGCGGGTATCGCCGACGCCCCCGAAGATAGCGCTCATCACGTAGTTCAGGATCATGAAAACCATGCCGGCGAAGTAAAGTTTCAGGAAGAGGATGCCGTGGATCAGCACTTCTTCAGGGGCGCCAAGGAGGATCAACGCGGGCCTGGTAAGCACGATACTGATGCCCGCCAAGCCCAGTGCCAGGCAGGTGCCCATCAGGAGCGCCTGCTGGCCGGTCCGGCTGACGTCCCCGTGTCTTCCGGCCCCGTAGTACTGGGCTACGAGCGTCCGCGTGCCGCCGGTGATCGAAATGGCCATGACCATGACGATAAACACGATCTGCCGGCTCATGCCGATGGCGGAGATCGCCGCGGGACCCAGGAGTCCCACCAGGTAGATGTCTACAAGACCTTCAGTGGCGTCGATCAGCGAAGCAACGACGACGGGCCAGGCAATGGCCCATACGTGACGAAGGACCTGGGAAGGCGGAACCTCGTCGGCCGGTTTCGGGGAAACGGCGGTATGGTCGGGCATGGCGTTCAATGTATGCCCGCCGGTACGAGCCGGCAAGGCAATTCAGCACAAGGACGATGCCCTCCCAAGTTGTTGTGATCGCAGTAGATAAGAAAACAGATGACAGGTCAAACGGTATGCGGTATATGTATCCTGATATGGGTACGTAACCCGAAACCGGACACTCGAGACAAGATGCACTTGTAGCGCGGGAGGCATGAAGATGCGTGGGATGCGAGTATCGTTCTTTACAACCGGACCCTGGCTGGCGGTTGCCCTGGTGCTGACGATCCTGATGTCGTGCGGCAAGAAGGACCCGGTATCACCCGAACCAACTGAACCGCCCGCAACTCCTGCGCTGAAGATCGGCCTGCTGATCGATCTGACCGGGGGAGGATCGGAACACGGGATAACCATGCGACTGGGATTCGAAATGGCGATCGAGCACATCAACGAGGAGGGTGTGCTGGGTAATCCGGTGGTGGGACTCGTGGCCGATACCGGACTGGATGCCGAAAAGGCCGTATCGAAGGCAAGTGCCCTGGTGGAGTCCGATAGTGTCCACGCGATCGTGGGGGCCTGGGCCAGTTCCTCGACGCTGGCCATCGTGGAGAACGTAACGGCCGAAGCAGGCATTCCCACCATCTCGCCTGCCTCGTCCTCCCCCATGCTCACGGACGCGATGGACAACGATTTCCTGTTCCGCACCACCCTGTCCGATCGTGACCAGGGACCCGTTCTTGCCAAGATTACCCTCGAACAGGGGTACGGCAACGTGGGCCTCATCTACCGCGACGACGTATGGGGCCGGGGCATCGCGGACGCCTTCGAGAACGAATGGGAGGGTAAACTTGTACGGGTCGCTCTCGATCCCGCCCAGACCACATTTGCGAATGAATTGCTGGAAAGTATCCGGCTAGGCGCGCAGGCGCTGGTCGTCCTCGCCTTTCAGCCCCAGCAGGAAGACATCGTGCGAGAGGCTATAGATAAAGGTCTTTATAAAAATTTCGTCTTCGGACCCACCGGCCGCAGCCTGGACCTGCTCCGGTCGATCGGTACAGAGCACCTTGCCGGCATGCGCGGTACCTCGCCCGGCGCGGCGCAGGACACTCCGTCGGCGCTGGCCTGGGAGAATGCCTATAAGAGCGCTTATGGAAATCCCCCGCCATTCCCCTATGTAAAACAGGCTTACGACGCGACCGTGGCGCTGGCCCTCGCGGCCCAGGCGGCGGGCAGCTTGGACGGGACCGCCATCCGCGACAAACTGCGCAGCATCGGCAGGCCGCCCGGTGAACTCGTTATCGCCGAGGCGGGCAGCATTGCGAATGGTTTAAGGATCCTGGCCGATGGCGGCGAGATCAACTACGAAGGCGCGGCCATGCCCCTGGACTGGGACGAGAACGGCGACCTATCCGCCGGTTTCGTGGCCGTCTGGCAGTTTACCGAGGCAGGATCGATCGAAGTTATCCGGGTCGTCCCGTTCGTCCACTGAGCCTGGCTGCAGGACTGGACAGCGAAAAGGGGGCCGCGAATGCAACCCCCTCTGCCTGTCATGTTTATCTGGTATGACCCCAACGGGATTTGAACCCGTGTCGCCGCCGTGAAAGGGCGGTGTCCTTGGCCAGGCTAGACGATGGGGTCGCGTTCCTCCAAAGCCGTCATAAAATAGGCGACGGCACCTCGTAACGCAAGCCTTTTTTACCCTTCGTAACCCATGTCCTTCCATACACGAAGGGCGTACGGGACGTGCTCCGGATCCGGGTCGCGATGACCTAGAATGCTAGGCGGAGGCTGTCCCGGTCCGGCATGCTTTGGCCAGGGCGACCAGTGATCGTTCTCCCAGGGTTTTCGGGCGGTCTCATCCCTGAAATCGGGTACCTCGAAGGGGCGCCCGTCTTCCAGTGCGCTCTTCCAGGCCAGTATGCCCACCGAGGACATGGCCACGCCGCGGTACACGTCCAGGAAGGGCTGTTCGCCGGAACGGATGGCCCGGGCAAAATGAAAGCTGGTCCAGAAGTCGCCGCCGCCGTGACCGGCCTGGCGGGCGAGATCGCCGTACTCGGGCCAGTCGGGCCGATAGACCCGTTCCGCTTCCTCGCCGGGTTCCAGGTGCCACGGTTCATGCCACACCCGTACCTCTCCCGGACCAAAGTAGCCCGGTCCCCGGGTGATCTCCATGGCGCCGCGTTCGCCGTGCAGGCGGTACCAGTTGCTGTGACCGGGTAGGCTGAGACCGAAGAGCCGGAAGACCGCGCCGTTATCCATGCGGCAGAGGATGACGGAACCGGGATCTCCCCTTCGCAAGGTGAGCGTGCGCGGTGGACGGGCGATGGACAGGGCGTTGACGCTGACCGGCAGCGTATCGGTGATGTACACCAGCGGGGCCAGGGCGTGGGTGCAATAGTAGGTGGACGGCGTCCAGGCCCTCCAGTGGTCAAAACCCGGTGAAATCCGCAGGCTGTCCTCCCGGGCCATCGGATGGTTGTACTCGCCTTCGGCATAGGTAACTTCGCCGATCTCCCCCTCCCGGTACAGCCGGTGCAATTCCTGGTTGAAGACCGTGTAGGGATAGTTCTCGGCCAGCATGTAGATCAGGCCGGTTTCCTCCACGGCACGGCAAAGCGCGACCCCTTCGGCCAGGGTGGCGTTCGAGGCGGTTTCACTCATGACGTGCCTTCCCGCACGAAGGGCCTTTATGGCGAACGGCCCGTGTTCGTTGAAGTAGTTGGCCAGGACGACGGCGTCCATGTCGTGGGTGAGGAATTCATCGTAGTCGGTGTACGCGGCGACGGAGAGGTCACCGGCCAGCCGGTGCAGGCGCTCCTCCCAGATGTCGCACAGCGCGACGAGTTTCATGCCCACGGCGCTGGACGCGCTCTCCGCAAAACTCTTTCCGCGCCCCACGCCCACTACGCCTACACGGATCGGTTGATCCTTCATGGCTGATCCTTTACGAGAAAACCACTTGGGAGAGAACCACTTACGAGATACCCACCAAGCCGGGTATATCCGTCAGTCGCCGGATGGAGGGAAGACGATAGCGTCCGAACTTGTCGTACCGGTCAATGAGGATAGCGTCCAGGCCGATTCTTTCCGCGGGCAGGATGTCCTCATCGGGATAATCCCCGACATACAGGATACGATCGATCGGGGTTTCCGCGGCACGTATGGCCATGCGGAAGATCTTCTCGTCGGGCTTTTCGCAACCGACTTCCGCGGAAACGACGAGGAAGGAGAAATACCGGTCCAGGTCGAACCGTTCCAGGACGAGGGACAGGTGCTCCGACCAGTTCGATAGCACGCCGAGGCGCACGCCGCGATCCTTCAGCGATTCCAACGTGGGACGGACGTCGCTGTACACGTCCAGGTACCTGCCGTCCTGGAACCGGTCGTAGTACTGCTGCAGACCGGGAACCAGATCGCCCTCGACGCCCGCCGCGTTCAATACGTGGGCGTAGAGATCCAGAAAGTACTGCCGCGTCTGGCCCGGGGTGCTCATGCGTCCTTCGCGAAGCCGGAACCGGGGTTCCTCCATGGCCTTCGCCAGCGCCGCTTTTGCCTGGTCCAGCGTGATCGCGGTTCCGAGTTCCCCGGCCGCGACGACGAAGAACTCCTCGAAGAAATCGGGGGATTCCCGGCCGATGAGCGTACCTGCCGCGTCGAAGATCACGGTATCGTAGAACATGGTGGATCCGTACCGCCCTTCGGTCACTCCGCGGGCATGCCCCATTTTTCGGCGGCGAGTTTCTTCACGGCGGGGTTGACGAGGCCGTCGTCGGGCCAGCGCCCGCTGAGAATGGTGACGAGTTGCCGGCCGGCCTTTTTAAAGCGCTCTACGCCGCCCCTTTCCGACGCGGAAGCGTAGTGGGGCGTGAGGACCACCTGTTTCATCTTCAGCAACGGGTTGTCCGGGGCCGGCGGTTCCTGTTCCTGCACGTCCAGCCCCGCGCCGGCGATCCGCCCTTCCTGCAGGGCCCGGATCAGCGCTTTTTCGTCCACGACCTTGCCGCGGCCCGTATTGATGAAATAGGCGGAGGGCTTCATGTTCCGGAAATCCCGTTCTCCGATAATATGGTAGGTCTTCGGCGTCAGGGGTACGTGGCAGGAGACGAAGTCGGATTCCCTGAACAGCGTTTCCTGGTCTACCATGGTCACGCCCCAGGGATCGGCGTCGGCCTGGCTGACAAAGGGGTCGTAGGCGATGACGCGTAGATCGAATCCGGCAGCGATTTTCACCATGGCACGGCCGATGTTTCCGAAGGAAACCAGGCCGAGTGTTTGCTCATACAGCGGCTGAATGGTGCCGCGGCTGACAGGGGTTCCCTCGATCATGGCCCGGTTGATGATCATCAACCGGCGGGCCAGCGCGAGCAGCAGCATCATGGCGTGCTGCGCGACTTCCCGTTCGAATATGCCCTGTATATTGTAGACGATGATGCCCCGTTTCGTGGCCGCTTCCACGTCGATGAAATCCACGCCGATCCCACCCGCGCCTACGACGCGTATCCTATCAGGCAGCGCCTCGATGTCTTCCCGTGAAAAAGTCAGGCCGCCCTGGGTGAATCCGTCCACGTCCCGGGCGGCATCCAGCATCTCCTCAATCGTTCGGTACGGTCGGATCTTCAGTTCGGCGCCAATGGTATTCAGTTCGTCCCGGATGTATTCATTGGGACCCGGATGGTCGGGATCACCGGGTGCGAGAATGGTAAATCGAGCCATGCAGACTCCTTCGGATGAGAGGTATCGGGCACTTTCGACGAGTGAAAAGTAACTCGAGGCGGCAGGAATGGCAACATGAGAATTTGACCGTGGTCCGATGTGCGTTTCACCCGGTGTTTCCGGGATCGTCTTGGCCCACTGAAGTGACGTGATCGCGGTGGTACGGATACCCAAATAACACTTGCCCTGACCGAAATATCGTTAATTTTAGATGAGATCAACTACATCGGACTGGATTCACACCATAAGCGAAAATCCCTTCCGAATCAGGAGAACCGATCCCGATCTAGAACCCGTATAGTAGTATATAACCTGGCTTCATCCCGGAGGTACCCAATGCATCCATTCGCACTTTTTCTGACCAGCCTTTGTTTCATCGCGCTGACCACCGCGTGTGCGCCGGCGGAAGAGCCCATGCCGGAAGACCCCGTCGAACGCGCCAGGGCATTGCACGCGAAAGTTCCGCTGACCGACGGACACAACGATCTGCCGTGGCAGTACCGCAGGAAGGCCAACCGGGACGTCTGGTCCATGGACATCAACGAACCGCAGCCGGAATTGCACACCGACATTCCCCGCCTGCGCGAGGGCATGCTGGGCGCCCAGTTCTGGTCCGTTTACGTACCCGCTTCCATGCAGGGGAAGGAAGCGGTGCGCGCGACCCTCGAGGAAATCGACATCGTGTACCAGATGATCGCGCGGTACCCGGACACGTTTCAACTGGCCACTACGGCCGACGAGGTGGAAGCGGCCTTCGCTGCCGGCAGGATCGCATCCATGATGGGCATGGAAGGGGGGCATTCCATCGATTCCTCCCTGGGCGCGCTCCGCATGTTTCATCGGCTCGGCGTCGGATACATGACGCTGACACACAGCCGCAACGTTCCCTGGGCCGATTCGGCCACCGATACCGTGGCGGCCGACGGCCTGACGAATTTCGGGGAAGACGTGGTGCGGGAGATGAACCGGCTGGGCATGCTGGTGGACCTGTCCCACGTTTCCCCGGCGACCATGCGCGATGCGCTCGAGGTGTCGGAAGCCCCGGTCATATTCAGCCATTCCTCGTCGCTCGCCGTGTGCAACCACGTGCGTAACGCCCCCGACGACGTCCTGGAACGCCTGGCGGAAAACGGCGGGGTGATCATGGTCACCTTCGTTCCCGCGTACATTTCGGAAGAAACGCGCCTGCACGGCGTGAAGCGCAGCGAGGAGCGAGACCGGCTCCAGGCGCTGCCCGAAAGTACGGATGAATCAGTGGGATCCGGCATGGCCGCCTGGAACGAGGCCAATCCCGCGCCGCCCGCCACGCTCGCCCAGGTGGCCGATCATATCGACCACATCCGGCAGGTGGCAGGAATCGATCACGTCGGTATCGGCGGAGATTACGATGGCATTTCCACGGTGCCGGTGGGGCTGGAGGACGTTTCCAGTTACCCCATGCTGACGGCCGAGCTGATCCGCCGGGGATACACGGACGAGGATATCCTGAAAATACTCGGCCGCAATGTGTTGCGCGTGATGCGCGGTGCGGAGGATGTGGCCGCCCGGTTGCAACAGGAGCGCAATCCCTCGGGCGCCCGCATCGAAGTGGCGGACGGGGAATAGCCGCGGCGACTATGGGACCACGGGACGGGGAGTAACCGCGCCTGTCATTGAAATCCCGGATGCGCGGGGCTACCTACCTCGACAGATTAGAGATCTATGAACCAATCGCAGATCAGGCAACTGCTCGAAGAGGTCCGATCGGGCGCCCTGTCGGTAGACGAGGCGTCCACCAGGCTGCGGACCATGCCCTTCGAAGACCTTGGATTCGCACAGGTGGACCACCACCGGGCGCTGCGATGCGGGTTCCCCGAGGTGATCTTCTGCGCGGGGAAAACCGAAGAACAGGTGGCCGCGATAGCGGAAAGCATCGTCGCGGCGGGCAGTGACTTGCTGGCCACGAGGGCGACCCCGGCCATGTACGAAGCCGTGGCCGCACGGTGTCCCTCGGCGAAATACCACGAGGCGGCGCATGCGATCGTGGCACAGGAAACCTGGCAGGACCTGGGCATCGGTGAGGTGCTGGTCGTCTCAGCCGGAACGAGCGACATCCCGGTGGCTGAAGAAGCCGCGCTGACCGCCAGGGTCATGGGTAACCGCGTGGAACGCCTTTTCGATGTCGGCGTGGCGGGCATCCACCGTCTCCTTTCACACCGCGAGACCATCATGAGCGCGTCGGTGCTCATCGTCGTGGCTGGCATGGAGGGCGCCCTGGCCAGCGTGGTCGGGGGTATGGTCTCCCGGCCGGTGATCGCCGTGCCGACGAGCGTAGGGTACGGCGCCAGTTTCAACGGCCTGGCGGCGCTCCTGGCCATGTTGAACAGCTGTGCCTCCGGCGTCACGGTGGTGAACATAGACGGCGGTTTCAGCGCCGGATACGCGGCGGGCCTCATCAACCGGAAGAACGAATAGGGACGGCGAGTCCATATGGCTGTGGCGGCTTACTTCGACCAGGTTTCCGGGTTTACCGCGGACATGCTGCTCGGCGCGCTGATAGACGCGGGCGCGGACCGGGCGGGCCAGGCGGGCCAGGCGGTGCGGAAGGGGATCGAAGCGGCACTGAAGCGTCACCATGGCGTGGACTGCGAGATCAGCGTGGAAGCGGGACAGGTCGACCGGACGCAGGTCGCGTACGCCTCCCTGTCGGCCGGCGAGGCGTCCGTACCGGAGTCGTTCCGGGCCATACCGGGAGGGGTGGACACCCCGGCCGGTGCGCTTATCCGTAAGGTGATTGCCCACCTCGAGAAGAACGTCAACGACCTTTGGGGGACACGGGACCAGGTACCATCGGATGATGATGTGGGCGGCCGTCAGGCGGCCGTGGGGATCCTGGCCCTCTGCAACGCCCTGCATCTTCACGGTATCGACGTCCTTTACCACGAGGCACTGCCCTTCGCCTCGGGAATCGACCCCACGCCGCCTCTCCACGCCGCCCTGATGCGGGGCGTCGCCATCCGTCCCGTTGTCCGCGCCCCCGCCGACCTGGCGGGATGCGCCGTATTGACCGCGCTTTCGGCAGGTACGAAGAACGTGCCGGATATTACGTTGCGAAAAGTGGGCTACGGGGGGCACGACGCAGACCATGAGCAAGGTGAACTGGTGCGCCTGTGTACCGGTGAAATTGCGCGGCAGGACGATAACGAGTCCGTGCAGGTCCTGGAAACGCAGATTGACGACATGAACCCGCAGTTCTACGGCCACGTCGTGGACCTGCTGCTCGATTCCGGCGCGCTGGACGCGTTTCTTACGCCCGTGATCATGAAAAAAAACCGGCCGGGCGTGCTGCTCACCGTGCTGTCCCCGCCTGCGTTGGCCGGCCGGTTGTCCGAACTGATCTTAAAGGAGACGACGACCATCGGGCTCAGAAGCTATCCCGCCTCCAGACGCGTCCTGCCCCGCCACGAAACCACGGTCGAAACTCCCTATGGCGCGGTAAGGATCAAGGTCGTGCTGCTCGAGGATTCCCGGCGATATACACCCGAATACGAGGATTGCCGCCAGGCCGCTCGCCGGTCCGGGATTCCGCTCGCCGACGTGTACGCGGCCGTCCACGAGGCCGCCGGTCGCATGGACCTGGAAAATCTGCCGTGATCGTCGCCGAAGACGTAATCTTCCGATATCACCTCCAGTCCGGAAACGATGTCCCCACGCTGAACGGCCTGTCCCTGGAGATCGGCGAATCCGAAAGCGTGGCCGTGATCGGACCCAATGGCTCCGGGAAGAGCACCCTGGCACGCTGTCTAAACGGGCTGATTGTGCCCCAATCCGGCAGAATCCTGGTTGACGGACTGGATACAGCCGATCCGGAGAACAAGTGGCAGGTCCATCAACTGGCCGGGATGATCTTTCAGAATCCGGACAACCAGTTGGTCTCGACCACGGTGGAACGGGAAGTGGCCTTTGGGCTCGAGAACCTCGGCCTGCCTTCACCGGAGATTCACGAACGGGTCGCGTGGGCCCTCGACCGGTTTCACATGTCGAAGTACCGCTATTACCCTCCCCACAGGTTGTCCGGCGGTGAAAAGCAGAGACTGGCCATCGCTTCCGTAACGGCAATGCGTCCACAGTACCTCATATGCGACGAGCCCACCTCCTCGCTGGACCCCGGGGACCGGCAAGACATCTTCGGTCTGCTCATGTCGATCGTGGATGAATACCATATGAGCGTGGTATTCATCACGCAGTCTCCAGAGGAAGCCGCCCGGATGGACCGAGTTGTCCTGGTAGTGGATGGGGAAGTCGTCGCTTCGGGTACGCCGGAGACGATTTATCTGGATTCGAAGGGGCTCGCGGAACACGGACTCGAGGCGCCCCTGGCCAAGCGGCTTTCGGATGCCCTGCGTGCGCGCGGCGTCCAGGTGCCTGCCGGCACCGTCCGTCCAGAATCCCTGGTACAATGGCTGTCGGAACAAAAACCGGTGTCGCCGGCGAACCCGGCGCGGGAGAGCATTCCACCGGACGAATCCAATATGCCGGACGAATCCAATTCGCCTTCCCGCTTTACGCCCGATCACGAAACGCAGGGCAGACCGCGGCCCAGCGTATCGCCGGCCAGGCCGCCCATCATCGAATTCGACCAGGTGAGTCATACCTACTCCCCAGGGACTTCCCTGGAGATCTCCGCGCTGCGCGAGGTGACCGCGCGGGTGTTTCCGGGCGAATGCGTCGCACTTACCGGTCCGAACGGTTCCGGCAAATCCACGATGATTCAGCACCTGAACCGCTTGCTGAAAGCGGAATCGGGCACGATTCGCGTCGAGGGTGTGGATGTGTCTGCTTCGGAAACCGACCTGGGGAAGCTGCGGCAGAAAGTGGGACTGGTATTCCAGTTCCCCGAGACCCAGCTGTTCGAGGAAACCGTGTTCGACGACGTGGGTTTCGGTCCCAGGCAGATGGGGGTGGAAGAATCGAAAATCCCCGCCATGGTGAACATTGCCCTGGAGCGCGTAAACCTCGATCCTTCCCGCTTCTCGGGGCGGCATCCCCTGTCGCTGAGCGGCGGTGAAAAACGTCGGGCCGCGATCGCGGGGATCCTGGTCATGGAACCGACCGTCCTGGCCCTGGACGAACCCACGTCCGGTCTCGATCCGCAAAGTGTTCGTCAGGTGGAAGCCGTTTTCAAAGGTTTTAACGAAACGGGAGCGACCCTTTTTCTGATCACCCATGACATGGATCTGATCTCCCGCCTGGCGGATCGGATCCTGGTCATGGAAAACGGCAGAATAACGGCGGATGTCAGGCCGGATCGTCTTTTTGCCATGGATGACGGCGAAGACGCGTGGTCGCCGGGCCGGCCCGGTCTGTGCAACCTGATGACCGCCGTTTGCAGGGCCGGGTTTCCCGTTGATACCGGCTGTTTCCACCTGGAAGATGCCGCCGACATGATCCATGCTTGCCTGACAAGCGGGAACGATCACTCCAACCACCGGGATCGCCATTCATGCTAGTCGACATCCATACCAACCTGATGTGGTACCCGGATCACATGTCCGATGAGTTCGTGGAATACGCGTACGCGGCCAAGAAGGCCAAGATGCGGCTGTCCGAAGACGTTTACTACGCCGGCCACGAGGTCCAGTACAAGAACGCTTTCGACGCTACGCCCGAAACGCTGCTGAAGGCGACGGAAGACTGCGACAAGGTGGTGGTGTTCGGACTCAGGGCGCCCTATTGCGGAGTGGACGTGCCCCAGGATCTCGTCGCCGATTTCGTGTCGAAACACGCCGGCCGATTCATCGGTTGGTGTTCCGTCGATCCCAACGACGGTGACGCCGTCGAACAACTAGAGTACAATGTCAACGAACTTGGCCTGCGCGGACTGAAGGTCGCGCCGATCTACCAGCACTTCGACCCGCAGGACCCGGCGCATCTTCCACTGTTCAAGAAAGCGGAAGCGATGGATATCCCCGTCATATGGCATCAGGGCACCTCGTTCGTTCGACCGGGTCCGCTCAAGTGGGCCAATCCGATTCAACTCGAGGACATCGCGGTGGCATGCCCGGACCTTCGTATGATGATTGCCCACATGGGACATCCGTGGGAGGACGAATGCGTGGTCCTGATCCGGAAGCATCCGAATCTCTACGCGGACATATCAGCCCTGCACTACCGTCCGCTGCGGCATTACATGGCGTTCATCTCGGCCCTGGAGTACGGTGTGGAGCATAAGTTGATCTTCGGTTCCGATTTCCCTTCCGCCACGCCGGCGCAGGTCATCGCGGGGCAATGGAAGGTGAACGACATCGTCCGGAATACCTCCCTGCCCGCGTTCCCGGATGAGGCCATACACAACATGATTTATGAGAACTGGAAACCGTTTCTACAGGAGGGATAAAAAAAGGGCGGCCGTGGCGGCCGCCCTTGTGAAACCGTACTGGCAATGACCTGGCTGGCTTACTTGCGCATGAGCTCCACGCGCCGGTTCATCGACCAGGCGCTTTCGTCACTGCCCATGACCGCAGGATTTTCTTCGCCGTAACTGACGGTTTCGATGCGGCCGTCCATCACGCCGGCATCCACGAGGAACATCTTGACTGCCTGGGCACGCCGCTCTCCCAGCGCCAGGTTGTATTCAATGGTACCGCGTTCATCGCAGTGCCCTCCTACAACCACCATGTCCTCGGGTTGATAATCTCGCAGTTTGCGGGCGTTTTCGTCCATGGCCGAACGCTGGTCTTCCCGGACATTGGACTTGTCGTAGTCAAAATAGACGGCCGACAGGGACATCATCTCCTGGCGCAGTGCCTCCGCCTCAGCGGCCATTCGGGCTTCCTCTTCGGCCATCCGCCGGGCCTCTTCCTCGGCCGCCATCCGCCGGGCCTCTTCCTCGGCCATCCGCCGGGCTTCTTCCTCGGCCGCTAGACGGGTTTCCTCTTCAGCGCGTACCGCCCTGAGGGAATCTTCTATGGCCTGCTGCCGCTCCGCTTCCATGGCCGCCAGTTCTCCCGCGGACGGTCCCCGGGTTACGGCGCAACAGGCCCCCATCCACACGGGCGCCGCGATCATCACGCAAAGCGCCAGAACCGAAGCCGTATTGCTCCATCGTTTCATGAAGAACTCCTTTGGTGTGAGTGAGCACCTGTTTTGTTCTTAACCATATTGTCTGGACACGTACCACTTAACATTTGTTTCATTCCGTGATGCAAGTATATGTAAACAGTCTCTTTCTTACAACATATTTTTTGAAAATGAACATAACTTTAGTTGGTTCAAGTAAAGAATAATCACTGATTTAGTAACCAAAGTAAAGAAAAATCACTCGTCCGACATCAAATCCAGCCTCATCCTGGCCAGTTGGGCCTCCTCGGAATTGGGATATTCCCGGATGACGCGTTCCAGGTAGGTCCGCGCCTCGGCCTGTTCCTTCCTGGCCAGCTTGATGAAAGATATCTTCAGCAAAGTGGTCGGTACCTTGTTTCCATCAGGGTACTTGTTCAACAGCATCTCGTAGGCGTCGAGGGCCTGGGTGTACAGGCTCTGCGTATAGTAGCAGTCCCCGATGTAATACTGCGCGTCGTCGGCCAGGGCCGAGTCCGGGAAATACTCTAGATACTGGGTAAACTGCCGGATGGCCACGTCATAACTGCCCCGCTGATAATCCCTCAGTGCAAGGTCGTACAGGTCTCCCGGAACGACGGACTGGGGCTGTGCCATGGAAGTATCCGGTCTTACCGATCCGCTTAACAGGGCCTGTATTCCCTCCAACCTGCGCACCAGGGTCGAAAACTGCCGGTCGCTTTCCGTGATGCGCGTATCCAGTATCTGTAGCTGCCTTTCGAGGCCGCTGACACGCTGTCCCATGTCGGCCCGCATTTTCCATAACTCGTTCATCTGTTCCCGCACAAGGGCTTCCAGGCGCTCTATGTGGACCGTAAGCGTGTCAATGTCTTCCTGAAGGGCGACCTCCTCCCGCATTACCTGCATCTGGGCCCTGAGATACGTGGTATCGTTCTTCACGTTGGTCAGGTCGGACTGCGCACCGCATCCGCCGGTAACGATCAGAATGCAGACAAGGAGCAAGGCGCCCGGCCCGCGGCTTTTTGCGATCTGTTTGTTCATGTCATCTCAATCCATTTCGAAGTCGTCGGGTCTCGGACCCCAGGTGGGTTGCCGGTTGTTGCCGTCCGTGATGACAGGATGGACGCCCCCTCCGTTCCAATACATCCGGTAGATATGAAATTCGCCCTTGCGGCCCCGGTCGGAACCGAAAAGAATATGCAGACCGTCTGGAGACCAGGTCGGGTTCACGTTGTCACCTTCCCGTCCACGAACACCGGTCAGTTTCACGAGATTCCTTCCGTTTACGTCGCTGGTGTAGATGTTGAAGACTCGTTCAGCGCTCCCCTGTCTCCGCGGCACCAAATCACCGCCCACGAAGGCAATGCGGTCTCCCCGCGGCGACCATGCGGGCGATCCGTTGTAACCGCCTTCATAGGTGATCCGGTGGTCGTTCGATCCATCTATATTAATAACGTACAGGTGCTTCTGTGTCAATCGGTCCGACATGTATACCACCTGGTCGCCCCGCGGTGACCAGGACGGTGAAATGTTGATCCCGTAACCGGTCGCCAGCGGAATCAGCCGGCTTCCGTCCAGCGTGCTGATGAAGAGCTTGGAAATCCCGTTCGTGATCAGACCCACGACCAGGTGGCGGCCGTCCGGCGACCAGCGCGGCGACAGGACCGTTCTCCCCTTGAAGGGAATCTTGCCGGTTTCCCCGGTCCGCAGATCGAGGACATACAATTCGTGGGGACCGTCCAGGTAAGAAGTGTAGGCGATCCTGGTGCCGTCCGGCGACCAGTTCGGCGAGTATTTCCGGGCTCCGTCCCGGGTCAACCGGCGTGCGTTGAATCCGTCGTAGTCCGATACGTAAAGTTCAGGGGCGCCGCTTAGCTGGGAAATATAGGCGACCCGGGTCTGCGCGATTCCCCTGTCTCCGGTCAATTGCAGCACGATGTCATCGGCCATGAGATGTATGATCCGCCTCAGCGTCAGATCGAAGGCGGCGTAGCCCTTTTCCACGATCGTTCGCCGGGTGCCCACATCGATGAGGCGCACGGACATTTCCACCTGCGAGCCTGTAACTTCGTACGTCCCCGATACCATGACCTGCACGGTCAACTTGCGAAGCAGCTCGAGATCCACTTCGCCGGCATCGTCCAGGAACACGTAGGTGGTGTCATCGGCCCCGTCTGTCAGCACGGAGGATTCGCCGCCGTCTCCTATCCGGGCCGGAATGGAAAGGTCCCGGACAGCGAAGACGCCGGAGAACGCCAGGTCCCTCATGAGCACCCGGTTGATGGTGTCCTGGAAAGCGGCGTTGAACCCGGTTCCGTCCTGGGTGGTAAAGGGTTTGAAGGCGAGCGGTATGCGGGGCGAGACACGGGCCTGCACGGTGAGATTGACTTCGTCCTGGCCCTGCACGGTCTTCACGCCGACCAGGGACAGAACGATTGCCAGCAACAGAATCCGCAAAGGCCACATACCGGCCGGTAAGCGCCCTGGTCTTTTCGTTTCAGGCTTTCTTTGCGAAAAAGTGATCATGGGATACCGGTTGGTTGCAATAAACGCGCACGTGGATCACAAGGAGTACTGGAAAGCAAAATGCACGCCCAGGTAAGACTTCGTGTAGCCATCCGGAAGTGGCGGCATTGGATCGGCCTCGTTCAACGCCCGCTGCGCCGCCAGGTCGAAGACCGGGTTGGAGGACGACCGCTCCACGACGACGTTGGATATCCGCCCCGAACGCCGTACGCGGAAGTAGATGACGGTCTCGAGCTGCGTTACCCCAAGCAACCTGGGCACTACGAAATGCTGTTGGATCTTCCGCTGCATGATACCCAGGTAGTAAGGAAACTCGAAGGTCCGCTCGTCCAGCCGGATACCCGGGGAGTCCGTCTCAAAGGACTCGGGCGTTTCCGGTCCCGGGTCCGGTTCTTCGGAAACCAGGTGCGGCGTCCGTTCCAGCGCCAGGTCCGCTTCCTCCTGCGGCGTGGCGGCTTCCTTCTTCGAAACGACTTCGTACGCCTCGTCGATCATGGGGGGACGTCGAATCGATACGCTTTCGGCCAGCGTAACGAGATCGACCCGGTAGACCTGCTGGCCCTGGGACGAAACCGAGGCGGGCCACCAGGCATTCGAACCGATAAGTCCAAAGATCACCGCAAAATGCAGGATTCCAGAAACCCAGATCATGCGTGCCATTATCGTGACGGTTTCAGACTGGTCGCCAGTCCTATTTGGGTTACGCCGTGCTCCTTGAGTTTGTCGAGCACGGCAATGATGGCGCCGTAGGGGACCCGTTCGTCTCCACGGATAAAAACCGGTTTGTCCTGCTGTTCCTCGAATACCGCCTTGAACACCCCGTCGAACTGGCCGATTGAAAGGAGCCGGTCTTCCAGGTACACCGAACCCTCGCTGGTAACCGTGATAACCAGGCCCTCGTCAAGATCCGGGGCGGCGGCGCTCGCACTGGGCAGATCCACCTGGACGCCGCTCTGGATCATCGGCGTGGTGATCATGAAGATGATCAGCAGAACGGTCATGACGTCGACCAGCGCCGTTACGTTAATTTCCGACACGGCGCGGGGCGAACCCGCGCCATTGAAATCAAACGAGTTCATGACGTCCTCGCAGCTGGAGGATATTCAAGACCGCGGTGGCCATGTCTTCGATTTCAAGTCCCAGTATTCGCGACCGCTGCACGAAGTAGTTGTACGCCACCATGGCCGGGATGGCGACGGCCAGTCCCGCGATCGTGGTGATCAAGGCTTCCGCGATGCCGGGTGCGACGACCACGATGTTGGTCGAGCCCTTGGAACTGATGTCCAGAAAAGCAGTCATGACGCCCCAGACCGTCCCGAACAGGCCGAGAAACGGACACACGCTTCCCGCGGTGGCCAGCAAGGACAGTCGTTGTTCAAATCTGGCGAGTTCACGATGGGCGGCCAGCCTGAGATCGCGGTAGACGGCCTCCAGCAGGTCCTGGCCTATTGACGCCGGCCGGTCTTCGTTCCTGACTGTGCGTGAGAAGATCGACCGGTGCTTCTCGTAAACCTCTCGGAAAACCACGGCGGCGGGACTGTGGGGCCACTTCGAAGTGACGGGATATACCTGGTCGAAATCGGTCTGAGTCTGAAAGAATGCGAGGAATCGTCGGGATTCCGCCCGGGCGCGGCGGAAGTAACGCCAACGCTCCGCCATGATCGCCCATGATACGATCGAAAAGATCAGGAGGACGATGATTACGGTCTTGGCGACGGTGCCCGAATCCAGGATCAGATTCAGGATACTGATTTCAGATGACAAGGCGCTTTCTTATCCTGTTAGATTGATCTCGTGGCTCCTCAGGGCGGGTTGAAAATAAGAGCCTCGCAGCAAGCGTGTCAAGCAATATAGAATCGGTCGATCTCTATGGCCGTACCAATGCGACTTCAACGGCCAGGTTCGGATGACCGTCGACCAGGTCGAGGGCTTCGGTTATCCGATGAACGGGAAATACGTGGGTCAGGAGAGGACGCAGCCTGATCGCGCCGATGGCGACCAGTTTCAATCCACGTTCTACCAGGTAGGGCGTTTCAAAGGGTTGTTCCCGGCCCATGACGAGTTGGAGCGATCGTACAGCCCATGCCGGCATATCGATGGATACGGGATGCGGCATGGCTTTCAGAACGACGAGCGCTCCGCCCGGACGAAGATTCGCCGCGCATTGCGCAAAAGACGCCTCGTTTCCGGCGCACTCGAGACATACATCCACACCCTGGCCGCCGGTCTGGTCCATGACGCGCCGATGGGCGTCCTCCGTCGAGACGTTGATCACGGCGTCGGCACCCGCGTCCCGCGCGCGTTGCAGGCGCTTTACATGCAGGTCTGCCACGATAATGGTCGTGGCGCCCGATATACGCGCGATCTGTGTGCTCAAAAGGCCCGTAGCCCCCGCACCGCTGATGAAAACCGACCTGGCCTTTACCGGTGCCCGTTCCAGGCCGTTCAGCACCGTCGGCATGCGGGGTACGATGGCGCCTTCTTCAAAGCTGATGTCCATGGGCAGCGAGACGACGAGGTACGCGGGTACGCTGTGGAATTCGGAGAAACCGCCGTCGGTGTGACAGGCAATGACCCGGTCACCGGGCGCGAGCGCATCCACGTTCTTTCCAGTTGATTCGATGATTCCGGTGAAACCCCGGCTGAACGGTACGCGCTGGCCGGCGGTGACGGAAACCGGGGGGTCGGAGGTTGCGGTCCCCCGGCGCGACAAAGCGCACGCCCTTACCTTGATCAACACCTCCGTATCGCCGCAGGAGGGTACGGGACCGCTGGATACCGCGAGGTTACCATCCGTATCCTGCGTCAATATCTGCATGGCAGCCTCTTCTACACTACCAGTACTCTTCGAAGTGGATATTGCCCTTGTCCCTGCGATGATCCGCCTTGAATCCGCGCGATTCGAGCAGTTCGACTATACCGGTGGGCGAGGGGTAGGACTTGTCGCCTTCCCTGGTGTATTTGGGTACGCCGATCATGTCGGGGTTTCCGCAGATGTACACGTGGGTCCTTTCCGGGTCCAGGGTGATACCCGTACTTTCTTCCAACTCCCCGGTTCGGACCAGATCCTGTATATACACCTTGCGGTCGAGATTGCGCGCCTCCCGGGTGGTCAGGGTGATATAATGGTAGTTCGCATGGAGACGCTTCAACTGCTCATTGGTCGATTGGTAGCCCAGGTCACGGGCATACCGTACACAGACCACGGATATGATATCGGGCCTGTGACCGTTCCGAAGCAGTTCCGCAATCATGCAGTTGTGCGGAGCTTCTCCTGTGCCTGTCGCGGCAAAGATGACCTGGTCATCCGGGCCCATGTGATCCAGCGTGTAGTGACCGGTTACCTTCGGCCCCATCCATAACCGGTTGCCTTCCTTGAGCAACCACAGCCTGGGCGTCAGGGACGGATCCTGGCCCGGTTCGCCGTCGCGCCCCACGATTGTAATATAAAACTCGTAGTAATCCATGTTCTCCGGCGCCAGCAATTGCCGGGGATCGTTCTCGAACATGGGAAAGGACATGGAGTAAGCGCGGCGGACCAGTTTCGTCTTGAGGTTCTCGTTGACATCCTCATTGTTGGCTGGATCGTTGGTGGGTTCCCAGTCGCCCAGCCCCAGGGTGGTGTATTGTCCCGGCTTGTACGGCGGGAGTTCTTCGTCCGGTTTCACCCGAATGATCCACAGTTCGGGGTTTAGTTCATGGATTTCTGTGAGCGTGGCGTTGTAATGCTGCTCCCTCAAGGCTTTGATTTCTTCTGTTGTGTGCATGTATACCTGTCGTGTCTCCCGTGTATCACCAATGGTTGATCATCGAACGGCATGCCGATTCCAGGCCGGTTGCCGAAGAGACTACCTAGAAATCGGCGCCAATTGTAAAGAAGAACTGAGTATCATCCAACGCGTTTCTAAGACGATATGACCGGGTACCGGGAAACTCCGATTCGAGCCCCTTGGGCACGTTGGGGAGGTTTTCATTGTTATACCAGTCGGGCTTCCTCCCTAGATCCAGCTGATGGGCGATGTCGAACTTCAGGATCAGGAAGCCCAGACGGGCCCTCATGCCGATTCCGTACGCGACGGCGACCGGTCCTCCTGCAATCTCTTCCATGGTACTCGGCCCCAGTCCGTTGCCCCGGTCCAGCCTACCTTCGTTGAATTCGCCCACGTTGGGATAACCGGCGTACTGGTTGGCCTGCTCGGGACTGGTGTTCTGGTCCCACGCGCTTCCCACGTCCACGAACAGCGAGCCGCGGATTTGCTGGAAGGCCAGCGGAAGCGGCCAGCCCATGGCCAGTAATTCAATCATCGGAAAGCGGAACTCCGCGTTGACCATGGCGACCTTGCTGCCCCAGACGGACCAGTAATCCACCCCACGGAAATCATAGGGACCGCCAAATGGAAAGAGTTCCTGGTCGCGGCCCTCACTGGCCAATCCGTAAAACCGAAAAGCGAAAGCGTAGCGTTGAAGGACATTAAAATACTTGCGGTAATCGACGACGACGCGGGTGAATTGCAGTTCACCGAAAGTCGGCGTCACTTCGAGGCGTCCCCGACCGCCGGCGATCGGACCGGTTATTCCGTACAGCGTGTTATCCGTGATCAGCGCCACGGTGGGTTGTATGAAATTCACGCTGCCCAGGCTGCCGCGCCTTGTTCTCCGGATACCATAGAAGTAGCTGAAGCTGACGTCCACCAGTTCGCGGGACCGGTTGATGCCCTGGATACCCAGCTCGATCCGGTTGAACTTGCTGAATGGGCGCCTGACGTGAAACTGTATCCCCCGGTTTATTTGCGTGGTTACCTGGGTCAGTACGGGACTGCGAGGGTCGTAGAACATGTCGTACCGGTATTGAAAAGCCGCTACGCTCCAGTTTATTCGACGCGAAAGGTTGGTGTATTGAAGCAACAGATTTGCGTCGGTCAACGACCCGAATACGTTGGCGCCGATGAGAATGTTGTGATTGTTCAGGATGTCGCTGAAGGCTAGTATGGAACTACCCACAAGGCCGATGTTCGTGGCGTAGCCCGCGTTGCCGCCGATGAAATCCAGGCCGAAGCGCGGGGAGTACTTTTTCTTCTTGAACGTGCCGTCCGACCACGCGGTCGTATCGGGCAACTCGCCTCCCGGACCGATGCCGCCCATGAACGGCTGGAACGGCATCAGAGGGTCCGCTACGCGCGAAGGCAGTTCTGAATCCTCGGAATCTTCGTCCTGCTCCGTAACCGCGGACAGGTCGTCCGGTTCCATTTCCACCGTGGCGGAAGAGGTGTCCGGCGGCGCCGTCACTATGGTCTGGACCGGGGTTACCGCTTCCGGCGTGGCCTTCGAAAGAGACTGCTCCGACAGAGTAGTGGTGTCCGGCGACATCGATATGGGCTCAACCACTGTCGCCGAAATGTCCGGCGCGGTGGTATCGCCGTCATCGGCAGCCAGGGGTTCGTCCGGCGGTTCGGTTCTTAAAGGAGGGGCCAGTTGCTGGGCCGTCGGTGCGGCTCCGGGCGCCGCCGCCCTGTCGTGATCGTAGGGCTCCTTCATCAACCCGGCCGGGTTGATGATGGCAAACAGGTCGAATCCTCCCCAGGACAGGGCGGAAAAGACCAGTCGGTCGCTCTTCTGCGCCCAGCTTATGGCCGGTCCGGCGGCCGTAACGTTGGTCACGCCGGTCAGGATATTGGTGATCTGATAGGTCTCGCCGGACTTTCTGTCCCAGATAAAGATGTTGGAGACGCCGGTGCGATCTGAAATAAAGGCGATCTTCTCGCCGTCGGCGGACCACTGTGGCGAAATGCTTTTTCCGTACTGGTCGGGGATCTTTTCAATCTTTCCCGTGGCCAGGTCGTACACCGCCAATTGCTGGTACCCGAAGGTGAGCGTTCGGAAATTGGTCACTTCACCCCGGTCCGTGGAAAAGGCGATCTTGTTACCATCCGGGGACCACACTGGATCGCGGTCCGTGTAACGGTCCCGGGTCAGGGCCTTTAGATTTCCCCCCGAGGCGTCTACCACGTACAGGTCGGACTGCCCGCCCTGGAGACCTACGAACACCAGCTTGTTGCCATCGGGCGACCAGCTTGGCGAGGTGGCGCCGTCCAGGTCGACCTTGATGCGTCTGATCACCTTCTTCTGCCTGACATCCATGATGTACAGGGCATCCCGAGCTCCTACCTTGGCCGGAAAGGCGATGTACTGTTCATTGGGCGACCATGAAATCGACGTGGAAAAAAACCGCAATGACTCGAAATCGGCCGAGCGTTCGCCTTCGACGAGCTTGGAGATGACTTCGCCGTTGATGGCGGAGGCGAGATAAATGTCGTTGTACAGACTATTGTTGGAGATGAAAACCAGCTTGTCACCGCGTGGCGAAATGGCCGGGGCGAGGTGAAAACCCGCCCGGGATTCCCGGACGTCGGTCAGTTGCCGGGCAAAGGACTGCGGCTTGTCGTAATCCTTTATCTGCGGTAGGTAGGTCTTGCGTATATGCTCGTTCCATTCATCGGAAAGCTTCTCGATATCCTTGCCTATGGCGGAACGAAAAGCTTCGTTCATGTTTCGCATGCGTCCCGCCTTGCGGAGTATTTCGCCGATTTTCCGATCTCCGTACCGGTCGCCGATGTAGGCGAACAGCGCCTGTCCGAACCGGTATACGCCAAAACTGTAGTCCATGGCCGGGATGGAAGGGGGAAGGTAACCCTGCAGCGCGGCGTCACGAAGCCACATGTGGGTATACGCGTCGATCCGTCCCAGAGAAAGGTACTCGGCCATGCCTTCCATGAACCACAGGGGCGCGACGAAGGCCATGGGATTCAGAATGGAAACGCCTGGGCCAGCGCCGTACAACACGTCACCCTGGAAGGCGTGAACGAGTTCGTGGGTGAGGACGTGTTCCAACTCCGCGTACGATCCCGTAAAAGGAAGCAGTATGCGGTTCTTGTTGAACTCAGTTACGCCGCCAGTGCCCTCGCTTATGAAGCCAGGCAGGACATTGGTCTGCTGGAAGTCGGTGTGGGAGGCGTACAGGATGATCGGGACCTTGTCGCTGAACCTGTGCTGGAGAATGCGGCTCAGCCGGTTATACGATCTTTCCGCCATCCTCGCGGCGTCATAGGCGGCCTCCTCCTCGCCCTGGTAGTAGTAGATCTCGAAGTGGGGCGTGGAGATGATTTCCCACTTGAAGTCGCGGTACTGGACCTTGTTCCGCCCGAAGTAGTCCCCTTGCGCAAACACAACCGTCGGCGTGGCAAGCAGGCACAAAACCGCCAGTATATACCGCACCCAATGTGGCATTTTCAGTCTCCTTGAGAATGGTCTCATCTTACGAGCCGTCCCACCCCGTGTCAAGCCAATTATGGGCCGTCCGCGCTCGTCAAGGCCAGGGTCAGCACAGTCGCTGTGCGGGCTGCCCTCATAATGGATTTCACGGTATTCCGACCATAAAGTTGCAGTCTGCGGTGAAGGATCGTTTCGATGGTCGCGAAGCCGAATGCGCAACCGCCCCAGGATTAGACCACCGTGGGAGCGAAATCATTCCCGATAGGTTTTAAAGCGGCAAAAAACAACGGGCCAGGAGAAAGCCCGTTGATCGGACGGTCCGCGGTTCAATGAATACGAACGAGCCCGGCGCCTTTTCAGGCTGGAAGACTCAGAACCGCACGGCTACGCCGGCGGAAAGCAGACGACCGATTTCCGGGGCGCCGACGAAGGACCGGTACTTCTTGTTCAGCAGGTTGCTGGCTTCCACGCTTACGGTGATATGGGAAAACTCGTAGGCGGCGTTTGCGTCCATAAGGGTGTAGGAATTCACGGGACCGGCATATACGCCGTCCAGCATCGGGAAGGATCCGCGGTAGCTGACCTTCCCGCCCAGGGAAAAGGGCTTGTTGGTCGGGCGGAACGTAACACCACCGCCAAACTTGTGCTTCGGCGCATTCAGGGGGACGTCGCCGAGGTTCTCCACGTTTTCAAACAGGTTCCTGTTGATATAGGAGTAGCTGCCCGTGATGCTCCACGACCGGTTGGGGAAATAGGAAAACCCCATGTCGGCGCCGTAGACCGTAACGTCGCCGAAATTTCGGTAAGTCAGCGCGACCGCGGTTGGGTCGGTGACCTGCTCGGGAGTCACGGTGCCGAAGGGAATCATAGCGGCGCCGTTCGCGATCTGAACAATGTACTCGTTGACTTCATCCGCGTGGTCGCCGTTCCCGTTGCCGCCAAAAGCTGGTTGGTCGAGCAACGTGATCAGACCGGCCAGTTGCGCGTTCGCGGGGTCCGCCAGGTAGTCGGCGATACCCTGGCTCAAGGCGCTACGCAGGGATCCGGCGTCGAGAAAAACGGAGGGCGTGAATATCCATAATGGCAGGGTGTAATTTTTCATCTGCGTTCGGTAGAAATCGGCGGCCACGACCAGTTTGTTATTGATGATGCCCTTGTAGCCGGCCTCGAGGGTCTGCGTGGTGGTCGGCTGAATCTTGGCAATGTCCTGTACGGACGAGACGTCATAGGGATCGAATTCCTGCGTTTCCGGGTTGAGTAGTCCCAGGGTGTTCCTCAACCCGGTGAGATACTCTGGGATCACGCCGGTGAACTCGGCAGCCAGTTCCGGTGTTACAAGGCCCTTGCTATCCACGCCCAGTTGCTTGACCATCTCGGAGACCACCAGCCCCCTTGCCGCCCCCCAAAGCAGGTTGGTTGCAGCCGGATCGTCGAGGCGGAGGAAAGTATCTCTGGAGAGCCCGGCCACGGTGGCGAAGGGCGACCGGTACATGGGCAGACCGGCTTCGTCACGGCGGAAGTTAAACGGATTGGCTGCGCCGTACGACCGGATATCGATGGTGTTCTCGGGTCCCAGCCCCAGCCCACCGAAAAGTGTGCCTAAACCGAAGGCGTCGGAAACCGCCTTTAGGTCCAGCGAAAACGTCGTAACCGTGGGCGTATTGAACGCCCGGTTATAGGTGAGTCTGAAGGTACTTTCCGGATTGGGTTTCAATACCAGCGCCGCCCGGGGCGAGAATACCGGGTTTTCCAGCCTGTTGTGCTCGTCCAGGCGCCCGGCCAGCATCAGGCTTACCTGATCGGTGAACTTGGTCTCGCTCTGCAGGTAGACCCCGTATTCATTGGTTTCGTCATCGTCCTCGTTTTCCCCGTGGATGGTCCCTTCGGTCCGCGGACGGGTGAGCAGCAGGTCCGCGCCGTAGATGAACTGCTGACGATCGCCGATGTCCGAGGTGTGCTGCAACTGCATAACGGTTAACGACGACTTGTCCACAATGCTCTCATCAGTGCGCAGCAACCTGGTAGCTCCCGCGTCGCTCTTGTTGTAGAAAAACTGGCCGAACCAGCCTTTGTACAGCACACGGCCCTGGAGGTAACTGTACACCCAGTCTTTACCCTGGGCAGAACCCTGTCCCGTCATCTGGATGCTGGTGCTTTTGGAATATCCCGCCGAGGTGATGAACGTCAGTTCATCCGAAGGACGCACGTCGAGCCTGATTTCCCCGTACTGGCCGTCGATGTTGAGATTGCGCGGCACGATCTCCTCGGGCTCGTGGTATTCCCAGTCCCGGGCCTTCAGGTACTTGCCCGAGATCTTGAGTCCTATCTTGTCGTTGACACTGCTCGCATGCCGGAACGACGCCTTGCGCAGGTTGCGTTCCCCCCCGGAGAGGGACACGAAGTTGCCTTCCGATCCGAAGGGGGACCTGGATATGATGTGCATCACGCCGTTGGAGCTGTTGGGGCCATAAAGCGCCGAACCGGGACCGCGGACGATCTCGATGCGTTCGATGTCCTCGGTGGTGATCGGTATGACTTGGAAGGAGTTGATGCGCAGCGACGGAATCCGTGCGATCCGGTTGTCCACCATGGTGAGCATGAGGCCCGACAAAGCCTTGTTGAAACCGCGGATCACGGTGCTGGCCTGCACGATGCCCGTCTTCGCGTAGTCGACCCCGCTGAGGTCCTTGATATGTTCATTGGCGGTGAGCGCCTGGGAATCCCGGATGTCCTTCATTTCGACGACTTCGACAGATGCCGGGGCGTCCAGCGCCTTTTCCTGCTTTCGGGAGGCGGACACTACGACCTGCTGGCCCACGAGAACCGTGGCGGCCAGGTTGAAATCCCTTACCGTGTCCTGTCCGCCCCGTACCGTCACATTCTTCGAGGTGTCCTTCTCGAAACCCAGAAAAGACACGGTGACTTCGTACTCACCGGCGGGAAGGCCATCTACGCGGTACATTCCCCGGTCATCGCTCGTCGCGCCCCGCAGCCCTTCGATCCCCGGTCCCTTGACCGCGATATTGGCTCCGAGAAGGACTTCCCCGGCCTCGGATAACACCTTTCCTGTCAGGCTGCCCGCATCCTGCGCCGCTACCGGGAGGACGCTGAACATCAGGGCCAGAAAAGAGGCTGTCAGGCGCATGTCAGGGTCTCCTTCCCACGGGAATGAGGCGTACGGGCATACGGGCGTACGGGGTTCATGCAACTTCGGATACGATGGGGCGTGCGGTTTTCGCTCGAACCGGCTATTTCGTTTTGTATAACGGTATGTTGAAGGTTAATCAAACCAGCGACTTTGTCAAGCCGTTTGTCGGCGGCCAGACCGGCCAATCCAGGCCAGCCCAGTCCGGGTTAGTCAGAGCCAATCCGGGCCAGTCCAGGCCATGCCGTCCGTCAGAACCGTACAGCGAGACCCGCCATGACCATGCGTCCGATCATCGGCGCTCCCACGAAAGCCTGGTATTCGCTGTTGAGCAGGTTGCTGGCTTCCACGCTCAAAGTGATCTTCGAATACTCGTAGGAGGCATTCACGTCCACGATGGTATTGGAATCCACGTCGCCGGCGTATACCCCGTCTGCCATCTTGAAGGTACCCCGGTAACGGAGACGGGTGCCGAGGGTGAGCGAAGTATTGGGCGGTTTGAACCCGATCGCCGCAGATAACTTGTGCCGCGCCGCGTTCAGGGAGATGTCGTCGATGCCGTCCACGTTTTCGAAAAGATTGTCGCTGAAGTAGGAGTAGCTGCCCGATACGTTCCACATATTGTTGGGATAAAAGGAGAATCCCAGGTCCGTGCCGTAGTACGTTACGTTACCGAAGTTCCGGAAGGTCAACATCACGGCGTTGGGATCCGAAGCTTCCTCCGGGGTCACCGTGCCGAAGGGTATCTTCGCCGCGGTACTGACGAAGATGCGGGTCAGTTCGTCCACCGGCGATCCATCCCCGTTACCGCCCACGCCGGCGGCCGGATTATCAATCGCGGCGGCGGCCGCTGCGAGTTCCGCGTTGGCCGGGTCCGCGAGCTGTTGCGCGATGCCCGATCCAAGAGCCGTGCTCAACGGACCGGGATCAAGGAACACGTTGGGGGTCACGATGTGTATGGAACTGATGAAATCGTGGATTTTGTTCCGGTAGAAATCCGCGGTCAGCACCAGCCTGTTGCCGATAACGCCCTTGTATCCCACTTCGAAAGTCTCCGTAATGGACGACCTGATCTTGTCTATATCCGTGACCGACGCCGGATCGACCGGGTTGAATGAACCCGTCCCCGTGTCCAATATGCCCAGCGAATTGGTCAATCCCGGCAGTGCGGACGGGATGATGCCCGGGAACGCGGCGGTCAGTTGAGCGGCTTTCTGTGCGGCCGCCAGCGCCGCCGCTTCGGCTGTAAAACCCAACCCGATCAGTTGCTGCGTTATGGCTCCGGTCGCCAGCGCCTGCAGTTGCGGCGTAAGCTGGGCCAGCACGGCCCCCCGGGCCACGCCCCACAGGAGATTGGTGCTTTGCGGATCGTTCATGGGGAGGAAAGTGTCCACGGGCAGTCCGGCCACCGGGGCGAAGGGCGAACGGTACATGGGCAGGCCGCCGCCCCCCCGCCTGAACGTGAACTGCGAGGCGACGCCCTGCGTGCGCAGGTCGATGGTGCGGTCCGGACCCAGGCCCAGCGCGCCGAAATTCATGCCCAGGCCGAATGGATCGGAGCTTGCCTTGAGGTCCAGGAAGAAATTCAGAGAACTGGGCGTGCTGAACGCCCGGTTATAGGTTAACCTGAGCGTACTCTCTGTCGAAGGCTTGAACACCAGGGCGGCCCGGGGCGAAAACACCGGATTTTCGATATTGCTGTGTTCGTCGATACGTCCGGCCAGCATCAAACTGACCTGATCGTTCACGGTCGTTTCGCTTTGCACGTAGAACCCGTATTCATTGAGGTTGTCGATCGCTTCGTTGATGCCGTGGGTCGTGCCTCCGGTGTTCGGACGGGTCAGCAACACGTCGGCGCCGTAGGTGAACTGTTGCCTGTCGCCCAGCCCGAAGTTGTGCTGAAGCTGCATGACAGTGAGGGCGGACGTATCCACGATAGGCTGGTTGGTCCGAAGCAGCCTGGTATTGCCCGCGTCGTTCCGGTTGTGGAAGATCTGCGCGAACCAGCCCTTGTACTGGGTCCGGGCCTGAAAGAACCGGGTGGACCACTCGTCGGCCTGGGCGGCGCCTTGCCCGGTCATCTGAATGCCATGGATCCGTGAATATCCGGCCGAGGTGATCACGGACAGGTCGTCCGTGGGCTGGAAATCGACCCGTATTTCCCCTATCAGGCGATCGTTGTCGTTATCCCGGGGGACCACTTCCGCAGGGTCGTCGTATTCCCATTCGCGGGCTTTAATATACTCGCCCGATACCTTGAAACCGATTTTGTCGTTGACGCTGCTGGCGTGCCGGAAGGTCGCCTTGCGGAGACTGCGTTCGCCGCCGTAGACAGCGATGGAATTACCCTCCGAACCGAAGGGGGAGCGGGTGACGATGTGCATGACCCCGTTGGCGCTGTTGGGACCGTACAGGGCCGATCCCGGACCGCGAACGACCTCGATGCGCTGGATGTCCTCGTTCGTGATGGGTATGGAACCGGATTGGTTAAGCCGGAGCGAGGCGATCCGCGCGATGCGGTTGTCCACCATCGTGAGCAGGGATCCGGTAAACGTGCGGTTGAATCCACGGATCACCGTGCTGCTCTGCATGACGCCGACCTTAGCCTGGTCCACGCCGCTCAGGTCGTTGATATAATCGGTTACCGACAGGGACGGCCGGCTCGTGATTTCGTCCAGTTCGACCACGGACACGGAAGCCGGTGCGTCCAGCAGCTTTTCCTGCTTGCGGGAAGCCGATACCACGATCTGCTGACCGATCAGCGTCGTGGCGGCCAGGTCGATGTCGAGCCGCATGGCTTCACCGTTCCTGATCCCGACATTGGACGTGATGACCGATTCGTAGCCGAGAAAGGACACGGTGACCTCGTAGTCGCCCGGCGGCAGGCCATCGATTCGATACATTCCTTCTCCGTCGCTCGTCGTTCCCAGCAGACCTTCGATCGCGTTTCCCCTGACGACGATATTGGCACCGAATAACGCCATTCCGTCTTCGGTTGCCACCCTGCCCTCCAGGCCGCCGTTTTCCTGGGCCGCCAAGGGCCATACACTGAGCAACACGAGTAGTAGGACAGATGACAATCGCATGATGATACTCCCTGCCGAGCCAATGTGTGTTTGAACCCCGGGAGGTGTAGCGGCTTCCCGGAATTCGGATGGATTTCGACGGCTTCTTACTGCAAGAAGACGTAACGTGCGATAAAGACAAGGGCCAGCGCGTCGACAAGCGGATGCACTTCACCGCCCCGGCCGCTCAATCTCTTGATGATCGGATAGGCGACGAAACCGACGGCCAGGCCGTCGGCGATGCTGAAGGTCAACGGGATCGCGATCAACGTCAGGAAAACGGGGACCGCTTCCGAGGCGTCGCTCCAGTTGACCCGCGCGGCCGACGCCATCATCAACACGCCCGTGACGACCAGTGCGGGCGCGGTGGCGAAAGCCGGAATCGACTCTACCAGGGGAGTCAGGAACAGGGCCCCGAGAAACAGGACGGCGACGACCAGGCTGGCGAATCCCGACCGAGCCCCGGAAGATATCCCGGTTGCGCTCTCGATGTAGGTCGTCACGGTCGATGATCCCAATACGCTGCCGAGCACCGTCCCGACAGAATCCGCGAGAAGCGCGCGGTTGGCCCGGGGCAACCGGCCCTGGTCGTCCAGGAACCCGGAACGTTCCGAAAGTCCGACCAGCGTTCCCATGGTATCGAACAGATCGACGAATAGAAAGGCGAATACAAGAGGTATCAACGCCGAGTCCAGGGTAAGCGGCAGGTTGGTGACGGCCTCCCCGAACAGACTTGCGGGCCATGCGGGCATGCTGACCACGCCGGCAGGCCAGGGCGCCACCCCGATGATCATGGCCAGGAAAGCGACACCGGCTACGCCCAGCAGGATCGCCCCGCGGATTCCCCGCGCAAGCATCACGCCGATACCAAAAAGTCCGACCAGCGTCAGTCCGGTCGACCAGGACCTTACGTCACCCAGGCTGACCAGCGTGGCCGGATCGTCCACGATGATGCCCGCGTTCTTGAGTCCAATGAACGCGATGAACAGACCGATACCCGCCGCCGTCGCCCGTTTGAGCGGATCCGGAACCGCGGTGATGATCGCTTCACGTACCCTCAGTATCGTCAGCAACAGGAACAGGAGTCCCGAGGCCAGCACCACGGCGAGGGCGATACGCCAGTCCACGCCCATGCCCAGCACGATGGTATAGGTGAAAAAAGCATTGAGGCCCATACCGGGCGCCAGGGCAAAGGGGTAGTTCGCCAACAGCGCCATCAGCAACGTCCCGATCGCCGCGGACGCGCACGTGGCGAACATCAGTTCCCCGAACAACGCCTGGCCCATCGCTTCCGAGAGAATACCCGGGTTTACCACCACGATGTAGGCCATCGTCATGAAGGTGGTCAGACCGCCGGTCACTTCGGTACGCCAGTCCGTATTCAGTTCGTCAAACCTGAAGTAGGACGCGATCCGGTTCATGGGCTATGCTCTTGATCCAGGAAATGACTGATGTTTCGACATGGTTGTGACTGCGATCTGTCCCTGGCATCCAGTTCAGCCGGTCCCGATGGAACAGGACAGGCGCGCCCGGGGATGGACGGAAAGCGAAAACCCGTCCCGTTGTCCTTTTCCAAAATGATAGGCACCGGCCGCCGCGATCATGGCGCCGTTGTCCGTACACAGGATGGGTGGAGGATAGACCACATCCAGGTCCTGCTCCGCACCCTGTTCGGTCATGCGCTCGCGCAGCCGGCCGTTACAGGCCACTCCGCCCGTGATCAATATGGCCTCCGCGCCTGCGGCGACGGCGGCGGCGATGGACTTTTTCACCAATACGTCGACTACGGCTTCCTGGAAGGAGGCGGCGATATGCGCCTGGTCCCGGTCGATCTCGTCTTCCGATCGGCTCGACAGGTACGTGCGCACCGCTGTCTTGAGACCGCTGAAACTGAACTCGAACCCGTCGGGGTCCAGGTATGTCCTGGGAAAATCCACGAACCCGGGATCACCGTTCCGCGAGAGCCGATCAATGACCGGACCGCCGGGATACCCGATTCTCATCAGCCTGGCGACCTTGTCGAACGCCTCGCCGGCCGCGTCATCGCGGGTATTGCCCAGGATTCGGTACCTGCCCCAGCGCTCGACGTGCACCAACTGGGTATGGCCCCCGGAAACGATGAGCGCGATGAACGGGGGATTCAGGGTGGGATCAGCCAGGCGCCCGGCGAATACATGGCCTTCGATGTGGTTCACGCCGACCAGCGGTTTATCGAGCGCCAGCGCGATGGATTTGACCGTGGAAAGTCCTATCAGCAGACATCCCGCCAAGCCGGGGCCGTAGGTCACTGCGAGGGCGTCCAGTTCCTCCAGTTCGCAGGAAGCCTGTCGCAGGGCCGATTCTATGGCGGGCAGAAGCAGGGTCAGGTGTGCTCTGGAAGCCAGTTCCGGTACAACACCGCCGTATGCCTGGTGTATGCCCTGCGAGGAAATGACATTGGAAAGGACGGTCGTTTCATCGCGCAATACGGCAGCCGAGGTTTCGTCACAGGAAGTATCGATTCCGAGGATGAGCACTGCACACCCCCATCAACTTACTTGTGAGACTGCGCCATGGGCCTGCCGTAACTGATATCGCCGTTGTCTATGCGAATGTTGAATCCGCATTCCGGATTGGTACACGCCCAGGCCTTGTACTCGATCGTCGCGGCGATATGACCGTAGGCGGAGAGCGGAATCAGCACGCCCACCTTGCATTTCTGACACAACGGAAAAGTCAAGTCTGTCACGTATGCACCTCCCGTCCCAGGGGTCGACTCGGTAAAACATAGGCCCATGTTATGCTTTTAGTTTCCAGAAAATGATGTTCGGCGGCATACATTGTCAATAGATTATGCCGCGCCGAAGCGGGGGCGGCGATTTCCTGGTAGAACGAATCCGGTTCGGGCATCAACTTCGGAGCAGGTTTCGCAGGACGAACCATACGTTTTCCTTGCGTTCCCGGAGTCTTCGGTAGAAGTAGGGCATCCACTCAGTTCCAAAAGGCACGTAGATCCGCATGAGGTAACCTCTGCCGCGCATTTCCCGCTGAAATCCGGGCCGCAGCCCGAACAGCATCTGGAACTCGTACTGGTCCCGTGGTACCCCCATTTGCTCGGCATACCTCGTTACACCATCGATCAGATAGTCGTCATGGGTAGCGAAAGCGGGGAAATGGCCATCCCGCAACAGTTGTTCCGCCATGGAGAGATATGCGCTTCGAATATTGGGCATTCTCTGCAGCGCCAGGTCGGAAGGTTCCCGGTAGGATCCCTTGCACAGCCTTACCCGGGCTCCGATCTTATTGAGCACGAAGATGTCGTGGGAACTGCGCAGCATCATGGCCTGGATCACCACGCCGGTATTCCTGTGGCTGTTGTAAAGGTTGTAGAAGATGTCGAGGGTCCGCTGTGTATGCGGCGACCCTTCCATGTCCAGCCGGATGAAGATGTCCCGCTCTCCCGCGGCTTCCAGGATCCGGTACAGGTTGCCCACGCAGTATTCTTCGTCGATATCCAATCCCAGGTGGGTGAGTTTGACGGAGATATTGGCCTTGAGCGCTCCGTCCCCGATCAGGTCCAGCATGACTAGATACTGCTGGACGGCGTGCTCGGCCTGTTCTCGCTCCCGGGTTCCTTCGCCGAGCATGTTCAACGTCACGCCGAGCCCCGAGTCGTTCAATGCCTGGACGACTCCGACCGCGGCCTCGAGGGATTCCCCCGCAACAAATCTCCTGGCAAGGAAAAAAAACCGGCTCATATCGACTCCGGTACATCGTGCGGCGGATCGGTCACGCCACGAAGGGATTGCGCCCGAATCCGGGGCGCCGCTCATAGGTCCAGGCGACCCGGCTCACGTCTTCATTGGACATCCGCCAGTCCATGAGTATCACGCGAAGGTCCTGGATCACGTCGGCATAGCGGGGGTCGCCCGCTACGTTATACAGTTCACCGGGATCCGCTTCCAGATCGAACAGCACGTCAGGCATTCCGTTGAAATGCCAGTACTTGTACCGGTCGTCCCGTAACATCCAGCCACGGCACCTGTCCGGCGGGATGCCCAGCTTTTTCGGCGTCCAGTAGAACCTGAAATCCCAGTCCGCGTAGACCTCGGTACGCCAGTCGACCGGCCGTTCTCCCCGTAGCAGGGGGACGAGGGACCGGCCCTGCAGGACCGGCGGCGCGTCCAGTCCGCACGCTTCCATGCAGGTCGGAAGGACATCGAGGGATTCGACGAAATCTTCCATCACCCGGCCGCGCGTCCCATCGGCGCAGGACCGTGGATCGCGAACGATGAAGGGGACGTTGTACGCCTCGTCGTAAAAGAGTTCCTTTTCGAACATCCAGTGGTCACCCACGTATTCGCCGTGGTCGGACGTGAAGATGATCAGCGTGTTCTCCCACAGCCCGCGATCCTTCATGAAGCGAAACAACCTGCCCAGGTGATCGTCGATCTCCGTGATCAGTCCATAGTAAGTAGCCCTTCGCTGTCGCCAGACCGCCTCGTCGTCGTAATCCACGCCCCCGCGTTCTATCCGGAACGGGACGTGAAAAGGATGGGGACGCCGCAGTTCTTCCGGTGACCGGTTCGGCGCGGGGGATTCGGCGGGATCGTAGCGCTGGTTGTACGGGTATGGAGCCACGATGGGCAGATGGGGCTTGAAATAGGAGAGGTGGAGAAACCAGGGCGCCCCGGCGGCATCCTGCATGAAGGCCATGGCGCGGTCCGTCATGAACGCGGTATCGCTGTCTTCCCTGCTGAAGCGCGTGGGATAAGCGGAGTGATCCCGGTCGGCATCCGCGGGCATGTCCACGGAGAACGGGTCGTTCACGACTTCGTCGGGATATCCCCTGTTTCTGAGATAGGCCAGCCATCCCTCTCCCCGGTTGTCGTTGAATTCCCACGATTCCAGCCCGGCCAGGGTTGTTAGGCGAATGCCTTCGGAAGGCTGGGCCGTCGGGGCGTCCAACGGGTCGGGGGTGTAGTGCGTCTTCCCGCACAGGGCCGCCCGGTAGCCCGCGTCACCGAAGTAATGCCCCATGGTTTTCTCGTCCGCGGGCAGCGGCACCTCGTTCCAGGGAGAGCGGTTGGCGTGGGGATACCGGCCCGTGTAGAAGCACATGCGGCTGGGACCGCAGACGGCCGATTGCACGTAGGACCGACGGAACAGGACTCCGCCGGATGCGAGTTCGTCGAGGTGGGGCGTCCGGACAACGGGGTGGCCGACGCAGGACATGCAATCAGCCCGCATCTGGTCGGTCATGATGAAGAGTACGTTCGGTCGATCACCGGGCATTTGGGATCTCGGCGCACTGCGCAGGGCAAACGTGCGGGACGATGCATTGTCGCGGACTGCAACGAATTGCGTATCCGTACTACCAATTGTAATATGCAGCCGTGTTTCCGTCAGGCAAATGCATATTCCCTATTAATGCGTACAGCATCACCGGATCGACGTGGAAAGGTGCATCCATCGTGAGGATTAAGAGACAGGTTTTTGTGAATATGGTTGTCCAACGAAATGTATGAAGAAAGGCTTTGAAGAAGATACAAACGTAATAGTGGCCGGAAGATATTATTGCAACCTTTAATCCCGTTATCTCGTCGTAGATGTAGTGTTCGGGATGTATCCGTAATATCCGTACCACAGTAAGGGAAGGTTGAGAAAAGGCTGGAGGCAAGACGTTGCATCACAACAGACTACATCGGTGGATCATAACCCTGTCCATCGTATCCTTACTGGTTTCGGTCGAATCGGAAGCGCGTCAGCCGGCACCGGAAAAACGCGTTTACAACACGCGGCACATCCAGTCGGAGCCGCCGAATGTCGACGGTCTGGGAAACGATACGGCGTGGAGTAAAGTGGAATGGGCCCGTGATTTCATCCAGGCTGAGCCGATCGACGGCGGCGAACCCACACAAGAGACTGCCTTCAAGATCCTGTTTGACGACCACAGTCTCTACGTGTTGATCCGCGCCTATGATACGGAACCGGACAAGATCACGCGGCGCGTCACCCGCCGGGACGACTTCAACAGCGATTGGGTCGAGATTAACATAGACAGCTACTTCGACAGACGTACGGCCTTTTCTTTCGGCTTGACCGCGGCCGGCGGACGCGGTGACGAGGCCATATCCAACGATGGCAACGACTGGGACGACAGCTGGGACCCGGTGTGGTTCGGGGCGACTACGATAGACGATCTGGGATGGTTGGCTGAAATGCGTATTCCACTCAGCCAGTTGCGTTTCTCCGGTGGAATGGAACAGGTCTGGGGAATCCAGGTGCATCGACGGCTCTACCGTTTAGACGAACGATCCGGCTGGCAGCATATCCACAGAAACGCTCCGGGCTGGGTCAGCCAATTCGGGGAGCTGCACGGCCTCGATGGGATCGAGTCGTCCCACCGGATCGAGGTACTGCCCTACATCGTAGGCGACCTCAACCGATACCAGTCCGAAGCGCGGAACCCCTTTCGCGACGGCCAGACCACCGACGGTCGCATCGGGTTGGACGGCAAGGTCGGCCTCGCCGGGAATCTCACCCTGGACCTGGCCGTGAACCCCGATTTCGGCCAGGTTGAAGCCGATCCCTCGCGGGTCAACCTCTCGGCTTACGAATTGTTCTTCGAAGAACGGCGGCCGTTTTTCGTAGAAGGGAAAAACATCACCCAGTTCCACGTCGGCGGTGGCGGCCCCTTCTGGAACGACCAGCTGTTCTACTCCAGGCGCATCGGCCGGTCTCCCCAGCGCAGCCCGGATCTATCGGACGGCCAGACCATGGACAGGCCCAGGAACACGCCCATCGTCGCCGCGGCCAAAGTTACCGGCAAGACGCCCGGCGGTCTGTCGATCGGCATCGTGAACGCGGTGACCGCGGAGACCGCCGCGAGGATCGATACGGAAGGCGCACGGAGCGAAGAGTCGGTTGAACCGCTGACGAACTACTTCGTCGCGCGCTTGCAGCAGGACTTCAATGACGGCGCCTCCTCGCTGGGATCGATGTTCACGGCGACAAATCGAAACAACAACGAGAGTCACTTCTACTTTCTCAACCGGGCGGCCTACACGGGCGGGATCGATTTCAACCACCGGTGGAGCGACCGGACCTACTGGCTCAACGCCAGCCTCTCGTTCAGCCATATCCGGGGCGACCAGGAAGCCATTACGCGCGTGCAGCGCAGCTCCGCGAGGTACTACCAGCGTCCCGATGCCTCCTACGTTCGGCTCGACTCCACCCTTACCGCAATGGGCGGCCACGGCGGCTCTGTGGGCATTGGTCGATCGGGCAACAGTCCCTGGGAAATGGGCGTCGCCGGGACCTGGCGCTCTCCCGGCCTCGAGCTGAACGACGCGGGGTTTCTGCGCCGGGCCGACATATTCATGCAGAACAGTTGGATAGGGTACAAATCAGATCGTCCACAGGGAATCTTCCGTAAATACAACGTTAACCTGAATCAATGGCAGGGGTTGAACTTCGGCCGCGAACGCGAATTCCTGGGAGGCGCTTTGAACGTGGGCGGCGAGTTCACAAACTACTGGGATGCATGGATGAACCTGGAGTTCGGAGCCAACGGCGTTTCCAGCACGGCGCTGCGCGGCGGACCATCGCTTAAAACACCGGGTGAAGTGGGACTCAATATCGACGTGGATACCGACGGTAGAAAACCGGTCAGTTTCGGTTTTGGCGGAAATCTCGCCCGGAGCTTTGAAAACGCGGCAAGTTCGAACTCCGTGAACGTTTCCATGCGGTACCGGCCGAACAACGCCATGCGCATTCGCATAGGCCCGTTTTTCAACAACAGGTGGAACGAGCTTCAGTACGTAGCCGACAGGTCATATGAAGGGGATGAGCGGTACGTGCTCGGCCGGGTAGCCCAGAAAACGCTGGGGATCAGTATCCGGCTCAATTACAGCATCACCAACAACATGTCCATCCAGTATTACGGTCAGCCGTTTGTTTCGGCCGGCCGCTATTCCCACTTCAAGCGCATTACGGATCCAAGGGCCGACCGGTACGGCGACCGGTTTGAAACACTTGGCGATGGCGTGCTGGACTACGACGATTCGGACGGGGTGTACCGGGCGGATGAGAACCAGGATGGACAGGCCGACTATTCCTTTGACGATCCCAACTTCAGTTTCCTGCAGTTCAGGTCAAACCTGTTACTGCGATGGGAATATACGCCGGGCTCGACCCTGTTCCTCGTGTGGTCCCAGCAGCGCAACGGCTCGGGAGACCGTGGCGATTTCTCCGTCAACCGGGACCTGGGCGACCTTTTCGACACCTATCCCTCGAACATCTTCCTGCTGAAATTCAACTACTGGTTTTCGCTCTAGGCGGGAATGAGGAATCTAGCTACGCCGGGGCGGGTTGCGGCTTGTTTATCATTTCAAGCATGGCCGTCATGTACCCGATGGCGTAGGCGCGGCCGCGGTGGTTCCAGTCGGTGTCGTCAACGAAATGGGGTACATGGTCGGTGATCATGAACCCGGTGAACCCGACCTCCTTCAGCGTTCGCATGACCTCGTAGGGATCGACGTTACCCTCGTTGATGAAGCACTCGTTGAAACAGGGCACGTTCCCCTGGACGTCCCGGAAGTGCACATAGATGATCTTGCCCCGGCCGCCGAAATGCCGCACGGCCTTGATCACGTAGTCGTGGCCCCCCATCTCCGACCAGCATCCCATGCAGAAATCGAGTCCGTGGTACGGGTTGTCAAAGGTGTCCATGGCCCGCTTGAAACCTTCGAAGCTTCCGAAAAGCCGGGCCACCCCGCCCAGCATGGGCACGGGCGGGTCATCGGGATGCAGGGCGAGTTTGACGTTGTTTTCCTCGGCGACCGGCAGGATCCTTGACATGTAATACTCGTAGTTGTCCCACATCTCATCCGCCGTGAAAACCCTGCCGTGTGTGGGTGCCACGTCCCTGTGCGCTTCGAAATCGAACCGTGTGGCCGTCGCCCCGCCGCGCAGCACGGCGGGATCCGGGGTGCGCCACACGGCGCTTGGCATCCAGTGATACCCCAGGATGGGGATGCCGGCCCAGCCCATGTTCCGGATGGTATACTTCATGTTTTCGATCTGGTCATCACGCCCCGGCAAGCCCAGCATGGCCTTGTCGTAGAAGGAAACGGGCACGTTCTCCAGTGCCATCAGCCGCAGTTCGGCGCGGTCAGACCTCTGTTTCAGGTCGATCAGATCCTCGACTTCCCATCGCTCATCGCCGGGCAGGCGGGGGGTGTTCATGAGAAAATCATCGGCGCCGAGCTGCTTGATGTAGGCCAGTTTTTCGTCGGTTAGCACGTTGAACTGTCCAAGGCCGATGCGCATATCCAGGGTCATATCAGTCGGTTCCTTTTTCATTTGAAAGCCGTGATCCCGAAGATACCCGGTTCAATCGGGCTCGACGGCATTTCCATTGACCTCCGGCTTACTGGTCAACTTCACGCCCTTAACCGCCTTGGGCGCCAGGCGGATGCCCTTGGCCCGGTTTCCCCGTACCGGAAAGAGGGAGAGGTCGAAGACTTCCTCGAAAACCCGCATGCGGGGCGTGGGCTTGTAGGTGACGGTCGCCAGGACGTCGCGGTCCGTGGTCAGCTGGAGGATCCGGCAGCCCTCCGGCACGAGTTCGTATCCCCGGTTCAATATGAACTTGTCCAGTTTGCAGCGTTTGATACAGGGGTGGCCTTTCTCGTCCCGGTAGATAACGGTGAAGACCAGGTCGGGATCGACGAACCCGCAGAACAGCATGCCTTTGTCCACGAATAGCCTTTCGATCTCGTCGTGCAGCGCGTAGGCGCCGGACTTTCGGATCACGAGCACGCGGTCGTAGGGCGACACGTTGAAAAGGGTGTCGCCGCTGTCCAGTTCGTACCCCAGGTAGCCTGTATTCCGGTCGTACGTGAGCGCGAGATTGCGCTGCGCCGCCTCCCGGGCGTCGATCCGCTTGAAGGAGGTGATGGTCGTCCGCCGGGGATAGGCCTCCCGGTACCGCTCGATGAGCCCTTCCAGGAGAGTGATCGCATACGTGGAAAGACTGCCCAGGTGGTCCCTGATCTCGCCCAGGCGCTTCCGTATGCCTTTCATCTCCTCGTTGGCGCGGTTGATGTCGTACAGGGAAATCCGGCGGATGGGTACCTTGAGCAGGATATCGATATCTTCGGAAGTCAGGTCTTTCACCTTGGATTCAAAGGGTTCGAATCCTGCCCTGATCGCTTCGTGGATCCGTTCCTGCGCCCCGATTTCCTCGATGCGCTTGTAGATCCTTTCCTTGATGAAAAGTTGCTCCAGCGTTTTCGCGCGCAGTTTATTGTGCAGCTGTTTCCGCTCGAATTTCAATTCCGCGTCGAGCACATCGAGAAGCCGCTGCGTATTGTGCCTGAGGACGTCGGATACGGGCAGGATGCACGGGTGGCCCGCCCGGATGACCAGCACGTTGGTGGATATGGGTGACTCGCAATCGGTGAAGGCGAAAAGGGCATCCACGGTTTCCTCGGAATGCACGCCCCGCGCCAGCCGGATTTCGATTTCCACCTCCTCCGCCGTGAAGTCGGAGATGCCGGCGATTTTCAGCTTGTTTTTCTTCGCCGCCGACTCGATGGACGCGATCAGGCTCTCGGTCGTCGAACCGAAGGGGACCTGGCGGATAACGATGCGTTTGGCGTCCGACACGTCAAGCTGCGCGCGGACGATCACCTTCCCGTTGCCGTCGTTGTAATCCGAGACGTCCACCAGTCCACCCGTAGGGAAATCGGGCAGGACTTCGAAGGTCTCGTCCCTCAGGCAGGCCGTCTGGGCCTCCATGAGCTCGATGAGATTGTGGGGCAGGATCCGGGTCGCCATGCTTGACGCGATACCCTCGGCGCCCAATGCGAGCAGCACGGGGATTTTCGCAGGAAACGCCAGCGGCTCCCTGTTGCGGCCATCGTAGGAATCCGCGTATTCTGTGATTTCCGGATCGTGCAGCGTCTCCTTGGCCAGCGGCGTCAGACGGCATTCGATATACCGGGCCGCGGAAGCGGGGTCTCCGGTCAGGATCGAACCGAAGTTGCCCTGCTTTTCGATGAACATGTCCTTGTTGGCGAGGTTGACCAGCGATCCGAAGATCGACTGGTCGCCGTGGGGATGGTACCGCATGGTCTGGCCGACCACGTTGGCTACCTTGTGATACTTCCCGTCATCCATCTCAAACAGGGTATGCAGGATGCGCCGCTGTACGGGCTTCAGGCCGTCGTCGATTTCCGGGATCGCCCGGTCCTTGATGAAATACGAGGCGTACTTCAGGTAGTAATCTTCGAAGAGGGTATCGGCGTAGGCCATGGGGGGATCCTATACTTCGTCCAGTAGGTTTTCCACGATGTAATCCCTGCGCTCGGGCGTGTTCTTGCCCATGTAGAACGTGAGGGTATCCGGAATGCTGCGGATGGAACGGACGTTGACCTTTACGAGCCGCATGTCGGAACCGATGAACTGGCCGAATTCCCCGGGGGAGATCTCGCCGAGCCCCTTGAACCGGGTCACCTCGGCTCCCCTGATCCGGTCGAGCGCGGCGTTGCGTTCTTTCTCGCTGTAGCAATACACGGTTTCCTTCGTATTGCGCACCCGGAAGAGCGGCGTTTCCAGGATATGGACGTGCCCCGCGAGCACCATGTCTTCGAAAAAGCTCAGGAAGAAGGTCATCAGGAGGTTCCGTATGTGGTAGCCGTCGTAGTCGGCGTCGGTCGCAATGATCACCTTGTTGAACCGGAGATTCGACATCCCCTCCTCGATGCTGAGGGCCATCATGAGGTTGTAGAGTTCCTCGTTTTTGTAGATGGCCGCCCGCGAACGGGAAAAGACGTTCAGCGGCACGCCCTTCAACCCGAAAATCGCCTGGGTCAGCGGGTCCCGCGCCGATACCATCGAACCGGCGGCCGACGGTCCCTCGGTGATGAAGATGGAGGAATCATCCCCGTACTTGTCGTGATTGTAGTGGTACTTGCAATCCTTGAAGTTTGGGATCTTGATGGCGATGCGCCGGGCCGCCTCCCGGGCTTCTTTCTTGACCGCGTTCAGTTCTCTCCGGAGCCGCTCGTTCTGGGTGATCTTTTCCTGGATTCGCTGGGCGGACTCCTGGTTCTTGTGGAGAAAGTCCACCACGGCGCTGCGGATCTCGGAAACGAGCCATCCCCTGATATCGGTGTTTCCCAGCTTGTTCTTGGTCTGGGATTCGAAAACCGGATCCTTCAGCTTGATGGCGAGGGCGCCGGCAATGGACTCCCGTACGTCCACCCCGCCGTAGCTCTTCTTGAAGTACTCGTTGACCCCCTTGAGGATGCCTTCGCGGAAGGCGCTTTGGTGGGACCCGCCGTCGGCGGTGTACTGGCCGTTGACGAAGGAGAACAGCGTCTCGCCGTAGTTGGTGGTGTGGGTGAAGGAGAATTCGATGTACTGGCCCTTGTAGTAGGAGGGCTCGTAGAGGATGTTATCCCCCACCTCGGCCTTCAGGAAATCCAGCAGTCCATACCGGGAAACGAAGCGCTTGCTGTTGTAGATCATGCGGAGGCCGCTGTTCAGGCAGGCGTAGTTCCACATGCGCCGTTCCACATAGTCAGGCAGGTAGGCGTATTCTCCGAAGATCTCCTCGTCGGGCACGAATTCGACAAAGGTACCGTCCGGTTCTTCCGTGGCGCCCTCGTTCTGCCCAAGGAGCTGTCCCCGCTCGTATACCGCCTCCGCGAACCGTCCGTCCCGGTAGGCCACGACCCGGAAATCGACGGAAAGGGCGTTGACGGCCTTGGCGCCCACGCCGTTCAGGCCCACGCTGAACTGAAAGACCTCGTCGTTGTACTTGGCGCCTGTATTGATGATCGAAGTGCATTCCACGACCTTGCCGAGGGGAATCCCGCGGCCGAAGTCGCGGACATGGACCCGGTTGTCTTCAATATTCACGTCGATCTTCCGGCCGTAACCCATGATGAATTCGTCCACGGCGTTGTCGATCACTTCCTTCAGAAGGACGTAGATGCCGTCTTCCGGGTCGGTGCCGTTCCCGAGCCGGCCGATATACATGCCGGTCCGAAGCCGGATATGTTCCAGGGACGAGAGGGTCTTGACCTTGCTTTCGTCATAGACGGCCGCTTCCGCGGAGGCCGGCGAATCGTTGCCTTCAACCGGTTTGGCGCCGTTCTCCGTTTCAACCGCGCTTCCGACTGTCGCGGCGCTGTCGCCGCCGCGCGCAGAGTTTCCGTTGCGGGAACGGTCGTCCGACGAATCGTCAGTCCGCGCAAGCAGGTCGAGTTGGGCGCGACGGTCCTTTCCGTTGCCGGAACCGTTTTGGGTCGCCATCGGTCATGCCTCGGTAGCTGTCAATTTTGACAGTGGACATCTTCCATACCGTAGCGGCATTAGAACATGTCGTGTCAAGCTATGAATTCAGCACAATATATAGCCATCGTACATTCGTGTCAATATACCCTACGTTTGTTTGGTATCATGTCAAGATAAAACGATGCCCGCGAGCGGGGACCGGGCGGACCGGGCGGACCGGGCGATACCGGACCGTGGCGCCTGTCCTAGGACCCGGCGGCGTCTGATTTCAGGATGTTTCGCGAGATGACGATCTTCTGGGCTTCGGAAGTGCCTTCGTAAAGGGTGGTGATTCGCGCGTCGCGGTAGAAGCGCTCCACGTCGAAGTCCCGGATATACCCGTAACCGCCGTGGATCTGTATGGCTTCGTTCGTGATCCGTATCGAGGCCTCCGAAGCGTAGAGCTTGGCCATGGACGACGCCGTGATGTAGTCCTGGCCGGCGTCTTTGAGCCACGCAGCCCTGTAGGTCATGAGGCGGGCCGCCTCGAGTTCGGTGGCCATTTCGGCGAGCTTGAAGGCGATCGCCTGGAACGCTCCGATGGGCTTGCCGAACTGCGTCCGTTCCTTCGCGTAACGCACGGAGGCGTCGTAGGCCCCCTGCGCGATGCCCAGGGCCTGCGCCGCGATTCCGATGCGGCCGCCGTTCAATATGGACAGCGCGATGTTCAGGCCCCGTCCTTCCTCGCCCAACAGATTAGTCTGCCGCACGCGACAATCCTCGAACAGGAGTTCGCTGGTATCCGAACCTCGTATTCCGAGCTTCTGTTCCTGTCGGCCGACGGTAAACCCCGGTGTGTCCTTATCCACCAGGAGCATGCCGAGGCCGCGGTGGCCAGTACCGGGCGAGGTGGTCACCAGGACAAGCAGGTAGTCCGCGAAGCCGCCATTGGTAACGAAATGTTTCTTGCCGTTGATGACGTAGTCCGTGCCATCCTTCGATGCCGACGTGGTCGTCGAGCCTACGTCCGTCCCCGCGCCCGGCTCGGTCAGCGCGAGACAGGCCTGCGCCTCGCCGCGACCGAGCGGCGGCAGGTAGGTGTTCCGCTGCTCTTCGGTTCCAAAGGCGTAGACACCATCGGCGAAAAGAGAATTGTTGACCGAGACGCACACCCCGGTTGAAGCGCATACCCTGGAGAATTCCTCCACGGCCAGCACGTAGCTGATCGTATCCAGCCCCGCGCCGCCGTACTCCTCGGGGACCATCATGGCCATGAAACCCATCTCGCCGAGTTCCCGGATCGTTTCGTAGCGCACGGTTTCGCGTTCGTCGATGTCCCGGGCATGGGGTTTCAGTTTCTCCTCGGCGATCCGGCGGGCCGTGTCCCGCATCATGATCTGATCGCTGCTCAGTGCGAAGTCCATCGGTTCTCCCTTTTCAGTTTACGCCAAGCAGCCGGACCGCGGTGAGCGCCATGACCTTGCAGCTCTGCACGAGATGATCGATCTCGCAGTATTCATCGGGCTGGTGGGCAAGGTGCAGCAGTCCCGGGCCATAGGCGATGCATTGCTTCACCCGTCCCGTGTTGTAAACGTGCTTGTGGTCGTATGTGCCCGGACTGGCCACGTATTCAATCGGTGCGCCAAGGAGATCCTCGATCGTACGCGCGGCTGTCTCGACCAGTTCGGAGTTTCGGTCCGTTTCGACCGGTTGAACGACCATCAGGTCGGTAAGTTCGGCGTTGAAATCAGGATCACCCGCGGTCAGGTCGGCTACCAGGTTTTCAATTTCACTCCGTACGTCGGCGAAGGACTCCTCTTTCAGGTACCGGCGGTCGAAGACCGCGGAGCACCGGTCGGCGACGCACGGTGAACCGACGCCCCCGTCCGTCTGCCCACCGGATATCCCGTTCACGTTGATCGTGGCGTGGCGGGCCTCTGGGGGGTCTACGGGCATGTCCGTGGTGCGCGAGCGGAACGCTGGAACCAGGAGGGATTCGATCCGGCGCAGGACCCGCTCCAGCTGGCTGATGGCGCTGACGCCCAGAAAGGGCATGCTCCCATGGGCGGTGCGTCCGAAGGTGTCGATCCGGAACCAGTAGACCCCGCGGTGGCCCAGGCAGATGCGGCCGGGACCGAAGGGTTCGGGGATGATCACGTACGACGTCCGGGCCGGAGAAATCAGACCCTCGCGGGCGAGATGAGCCATGCCGGCGAAACCGCCGGTTTCTTCGTCCACCGTCGCGCTGAATTCGAGGCTCCCGCGCAGGGAGACGCCCGCCTCTCGCACAGCGGCCGCCGCAAAGAGCGCCGCCGCGATGCCGCCCTTCATGTCGCAAGCGCCGCGACCGTAGATCCTGCCGTCCTTCACGAGCCCGCCAAAGGGATCGACCGTCCAGTTTTCTCCAGCCGGCACCACGTCGGTATGGCCGTTGAAGTGAAGTGTCGGCATCGGCGAGACACCGGGGAGACGGCCCACAACGTTTACCCGGGGACGTTCCGCGGAATGGACCGGATGGTCTTCGGCAGTTACGTAACGGGTCTCGAATCCCAGCATCTTCAACCGGTCGCCCACCAACCGGGCGCAGGGCAGGTATTCGTCTCCCGGCGGATTAATGGAGGGAATGCGTATCAGGTCCCGCAAAAACGATATCATGTCTTCGCGGAGGACGTCTACCTGTTCCACGATTCGCTGTTCGCGCGGGGTGATCATGGGCTCACGGGTGACGTGGTTGTCCAGTGCCATTGCGTTGCGCGTGGATAGGAGACCTTGTTTGTGCAGGGTTACCCGGCGTCCTCTATCTCGTCGTAGAATCTCGCCATGTCGCCCCGTTCCGCAACCGCGTTGAACCGCATGCCCGCCCGGGGGTGCTGGTTCATCAGGCCCGTAATCATGTAAGGGATGTCGAATCCCCACATCAGTTCGGCCCGCATCGGCTCGACTTCGTACTGAATACATTCCAGCAGCGGACGCAGGCGGAACTTCGGGTTGTGGAGGAAACCGACGATAAGTTCCATGGGACAGTTGCCGGCGCCGCGGCCGAGGCCGGCCAGACTGGCGTCCAGGTAATTCGCACCGCGGATCAGCGCCTGGATCGTATTGGCGAAGGCCAGTTGCTGGTTATTGTGGGCGTGGATGCCTACCTGCTTGTCGGTGGACTGCAGGACGTTCAGGAACTTGTCGACGAGCGCTTCTATCTGTTCGCTGTACAGTGCGCCGAAGCTGTCCACCACATAGATGGCGTCGACAGGGGATTCTACGAGCATGGACAAGGCCTCGTCTATTTCACTCTCGGGTACCGTCGAAGCCGCCATGAGATTCAGCGTGGTCTCGTAGCCTTTCTCATGCGCGTCCTGGATCATATCCAGCGCAAGGGGGATCTGGTGGATGTAGGTGGCGATCCGAATCATGTCGAGCACGCTGTCGCCGGCCGGCAGAATGTCGGTCTCGTAATCGGATTTCTCCGCGTCGGCCATCGCCGCTAGCTTGAGTGGCGTATCGTTGTCGCCCACGATGCCGCGGATGTCCTCTTCCGAGCAGAATTTCCATGGTCCGTGTTCTTCGGGGGAAAAGATCTGCCGCGAGTTGATGTAACCGATTTCCATGTAGTCGATCCCGCCGGCGACGCAGGCCCGGTATACCGCCTTGACGGTATCGGCTTCGAAACGATGGTCATTCATCAGGCCGCCGTCCCTTATGGTACAATCGATGAGCTTGATCTCCGGCCGGTAGGTCAGCCACTTGCGTGTGGGCGCTTCATTGAGAGCTGATTGGTCCATAATCCTTTTGACGCCACTCCTGGTTTCTGGTGAATACATTTCAATGCCTTGACGGCAACGAAAAAAGGGCGCCGTCCCGGACTGAACTTACACGACGAGGGGGAGCGGGACAAGGTATTTTAAGGCGTCGCGCAGCGGTCCAGGGCGCGGTCCGCGGCACTGCGCCGCAAAGCCGGCGGCAACCCGCCTCCAGGGGAATCTGGACCTCGCTGAACGGCCCTGATCGACGGCTGGAAGAACCCATTTATTGGTCTTGACTAAATCCCCTTCCCCTGTATCATGCATGGTGCGTTTCGGATATCGTCATCGGATCAAGGCAGCGGGGTCTGCCCGTTCCGTTTCAACACCAGGAGTCCGGGGGTTTCCCCAACATGGGTATCATTCTCAAAACCGAAAAACAGATCGATACCATTCGCCGCAGCGGCCAGGCGGCCACGGCGACGCTGCAATACATGGGCGAAACCGTAAAACCGGGCGTCGCGACCTCCGAACTCGATATGATCGCCCGCAAGATGATCCGGGACTTCGGGGGCACCTCCTCTTTCCTGGGATACAAGCCCACCTTCCATCCACCCTTTCCTGCCACGATCTGTGCATCCATCAACGATGAGATCGTCCACGGCATCCCCAGCTTGCGGCGGACGGTTGTGGAGGGGGACATTCTCAGCCTGGATTTCGCCATGATTATCGACGGATACCACGGCGACACGGCCTTTACCTTCCCCGTCGGCCGTATTTCACCCGAGGCGCAGAGGCTGCTGGACGTCACCCGAACTTCGGTATACAAGGGAATCGAGGAAGCAAAACCGGGAAACCGCATCGGCGACATCGGCCACGCGGTGCAGAAACACGCGGAATCCCATGGCTACTCGGTGGTGCGGGACCTGTGTGGACACGGTATAGGCCGCAGCCTCTGGGAGGAACCGCAGGTCCCCAATTACGGCAGTCCGCGGCGCGGCATCCGTCTCAAGCCGGGCATGGTCATCGCCATTGAACCCATGGTGTGCGCGGGTGCGCACCGGATCCAGGTCCTAGACGACGAATGGACGACCTCTACCGCCGATGGCCGCCTGTCCGCCCATTTCGAACACACCGTCGCCATCCTGTCCGACGGCCCCGAGATCCTGACGGAAAACCCCGATCTCTGGGGTTAGCCGAGTCGGCCCGACAGGGCTCATCGCAGATCCTTTAAAACCGCGTACCGGCGCGCTTCTTCCCTGGTGTCGGCCAGGACCAGGTAAGCGGTCATCTCCTTTACACCGTGGGCGGGGACCTCGAGCTTCGTCTTGAGTTTCAGGTGCCCTCCTTCGGTACCCCAGCCATCCAGCCTGGCTTCTTTCAGGGGAGATACGAGCACGAAAGTACGTCCGGTTCGCGGATTGGCGGCTGCGGTCCAGTGACCGCCATGGTGACGGTAATCCCAGTTTTTCCGCTTCCGTTCGTAGTCCGCCGAGAACAGGACGGTGTCGTGCATCTCGCCATCGGGCTGCAGAAGGTAATTCCATCCTCCACTCAGATGACGTAGCGTTTCGCCACCGTTCACAAGCCTCCATACCTGTTTGACCACCGGGCTGCCCCCAAGGGTCAGCGTATCGAGTTCCAGGGTCAGGCCGCGAGTCTCATCGAGAGACAGCGCTGCCCGCTGGCGCACGCCGGTCCATTCCACTCCGCGCGCGTCCCTGCAGGAAACGGTTTCCGCGGTGAAAGTCTCCCCTTCCAGAGCGGCCGTCCAGGAAAGCCGGTCCACCTCTACTTGCGGTTGCAGACCGCCGTACCAGGGGTAACTCCATCCGAAAGCCCTGGGTTCCGGAAAGGCCGAAGCCAGGTGGTTGCACTCGCCCCCCGCGTCCCGGATAGCGCTCACGGAGCCAAGGAAGGAGGGGACCACTTCGATTTCGAGCCGCTGGTTTCGAATGGTGTATACCCTGTGCCCCGCGGTTTCGCCATCGTCCACCTCTACGGCCGACCCGTCTCCCAGCCTGACAAGCGGCATTTCGACCTCGACGTCGCGCTCCGCACCTTCGAGTACCATGCGGCCGGTGTAGACGCCCGGCGGTTGGGATGTGGTCAATCGCACCGAACCGCTGAAGGGATGTTGCCAGTCGATCTCCGAGAAAGAAAACCACATGGGGTCGCAAAGCCAGCCGTCGGGCATGACGAAGGTAACGGTCCCGCAGACCTTCCGGGACTTCCACTGCGCTATGCGGAACCGGATGTCGGTATCTTCCCGGGTGACCACGGCCACCGGCGGATCGGTCGACACCTCGAATTCATCCAGGACCGGCGGCGCCGGTTCGCTCTCTTTGACCTGTTGTCCCTTCGTGCGGCGCCATACGCGGCGCGCGCCCTGCCAACCACCGTCGCCGACGTACATACGGAGGGCGCCAAAGGATACCCGGGACTGCGGCGCACAGGTCTTCTCCCGGCTCACCGACTGGTATTCGTAACCGTTCCATTCGATCTCGTCCAGGCCGCCGGGCCAGAGGATCCCGATCGTCCCATGGGGCATTTCAAAGGCGCCCCACGTCTCTGCGAATGAATCACCACGTTTGAAGTCGTGGTCTCCGGCGCGGGACGGTCGCTGCAACGCGCGCTCAGCATCCCTTCCTTGAGCGGAAGCGTCAGCGTAGAGTTCTCCGTGGCCCCGTTCGTAACGAACTGGTACAGGCTCAATTTTAAGGGATCGAACCCGGTGTTTTCCACCGTGTGTACCACCGATACGATCGGTCCGGCGTTCAACCGAATGATCCGGCTGAAGACCAGGCCGGGGGTCTTCCTGGCCGCACAGGAAGCCACGAGGACCAGGTCGTGGCCCTCCCGTTCCGCCCTCAACTTGAAGTCCGACCGGATGAATTCGCTGGGCCATTTAGGCGGGATGGGGCGCGCTCCCTCCGTCCCCAGGTCCTTCCCCGTGGACCGGTCCCTGATCTTCAACTGGCCGCCTTTTGTCTCCAGGGTCGCCCTGTAGATTTCGTTCTCGACGCGGATCGCGCCGTCCTGAAGGTACAGCAGCCCACCCGGCTCCAGGGCAAAGACGGCATGTTTGACATTGGACAGGTTCACCGTTCTACCATCCCATTCCAGGCGACCGGTTAGCGTGAATTCGAAAACGCCCGGGCGGTCCGTCTCGAGGACCGTTTCGAATCCGCCGTATCCTCCGGCTGGCACCCTGACGGTGTGTTCCCGCCTGTCCGCCGACAGGCCTTCTGAAACGGTGATACGAACCTGCGCTTCGACATCATCTGGCAGATGGCAGTGAAGGTTTACCCGCACGTTCTGCGGCGTTCCGGGTACCAGGGTTATCTCGTCCGGATCGATGGAAAGAGACATCTCGACCCGCGGGCGTATACCCGTGGCGAGTACGATGGGCAGGTCGTCCCAGCGGATGTGTGTGTATACCCTCGGCGCGGTCTTGTCCCGGTCGACGGCCGCGGCCTCCCCGGATACGGCAACCGGTGCCTCTAACGTGATCGTCTCTCCGGGCCGGATCTGGTGCCGTTCGTGATAGTCGATGGCCAGGTCTCCGGACTCCTTTGCCGTCAATGCGAGGGTAACCGGCCTGTCTTTACGGTTGTGCAGTTTCCACCGCAGGGTGGTCTGCCGGCCCCGCACCGGCTCGATGTCGTCCACGCTCGCCGTCGCGTACAACTCCGCGGTCTCCACCGCGGTGACGTGCCGCGCTTCGCGGTCCACCCGGACGGTCAGGAAGTCCTTGCCGTCGGTTGACCCACCGCCGTCGGACGACGGCTGGTCCCCGTTTGCCGCAAACCGGTAGGTGAAAACCCGCATCCCCTCCCACTTTTGTTCGTCGGGCACCTGTTCGAACGATCTCCGCAGGGTTCCGTACCAATCGTGCCGGTCGAAGAAGTATTTTGTACAGGGCATCTGGCGAATGGCGGGTACGTAGTTGCGCATCAGCGGATAGGGTCCGGCATCCCAGAAAAACCCCGTCCGTTTGTATGGTACCATCGCCTTTACGTTACCCGGCCAGGTATCCAGATCGAGACGGGTTTTCTTCTCCTCGATCGTCTTCTCAACGGACCGGACGAGCATCCGCCGCCCGATGCTCTTGCCCTGGAAACGCGGTGAAACATTGAGCAGGGGAAGGTACACGGTCTCGTCATCATCCTGATCGTGTATCAGGGAGCAGTAACCTCCTATCTTTTCTCCTTCATTCCACACGTAGACCGCGAGGTATTTCTCCCGCTCGTGCCAGTCCCGGATGTCCCGCGCCGTCATGGGTACGCCAGCGTTCCACGACCCGGGCCATTCAAGGTCGCTTTCATTCCACATTTCGGCGATTGCGGCGGCATCCCGCGCAGGGTTGATCAGCCGCAGATTACTTTCTTCCGCCATCTATATCTCCCTTGGTATCCTGAAATTCCTGCTCCGCTACCGGAATCTAGCGTCGTCCGGACGGTTTGACAGATGTCCAATGGGGGATCGCCCCCGATTCGCCCACTTCGTAGCCGTAAAGATCAAGGTAGTGTCGCGCGGGAAGCAACGCGTCGCCCCGGCGGGCCATCTCATCCTTCAGCTGATCGTCCAACCGGCGCTGCAGATCGGCGTGTTCCACACTGCCGGCCAGGTTCCGCATCTGGTAGGGATCTTCCTGGTTATCGAACAGCAGCCAGGGTCCTTCGAGATTGCGTACGTAGGTATGCCTGCGGGTCCTGATTCCTCGCCAGGGCTGGCCCCGGTATTCCGAAAAAGGCGCGATGCTCATGATATAGGCGGCTTCGTTGCCCGTAAAGGCCTCGCCAAGTACCGCCGGAGCGTGGTCGCGGCCCTCGCAGGTTTCGGGGACGGGTATTCCGGCCAGGCCGAGCAGCGTAGGCATGATATCCACCACGTTTAGGGGGGTTGCTATATGAAGACCCCTGGACGCCTGGTCCGGGCATCGCATCACAAAGGGGACGCGGATGGACTCATCCCAGGGGTGCTGCTTGCGCTGCCGGCCGTGCGATCCGAGCATGTCGCCGTGGTCCGAAGTATAGACGAAAACCGTATGATCCATCAGTCCCCGTTCATCGAGGACTTTGCCGAGGCGCGCCAACTGGTCGTCGAGGGCCGTGACATGGGCATGGTAACCCGCCAGGTCGGCACGGCTCGGATCGGGACAATTGGGACGTACTTCGATTTCATCCGGCGGATACAGGTCGATATACTTCCCGGGCACGGCTTCGTAGGGATTGTGCGGCGGTCCCCACGAAAGCACCAGCGCGAAGGGATTGTCTCCTTTTCTGGACTGTAAGTAGTCGATGGCCAGCGATGTCTGGGCCTCCGCGTCATACCCCGACCAGTACAGCGGATCTTCCGAATCCCGGTAGAACACGGAGTGCATGTAATCGTGCGTGCAGTTTCCCACGGCCCAGAAATCGAATCCCTGCCGCCGAGGTCCCGGCGGGGTGAATCCACCCCGGGACGGACCGTCAAGATGCCATTTGCCGATATACGCCGTGTCATAACCTGCCGAGCGCAGGACCGTGCCCAGCGTCGGCCGGTCCACCGGCAACCGCACGTCATTCATGAACATGCCGGTCGTCAGCGGGTACTGGCCGGTCAGAAAGGCCGCCCGCCAGGGTGTGCAGACCGGTATGTTGGCGACAGCCAGGTCGAAAACGACGCCTTCATCCGCCATCCGGTCCAGGAATGGCGTGCGTACCTGGCTGCTGCCGCCGAACCCGGTACTGCACCATCGATGCTGATCGCCGAAAACGAATACGATGTTGGGAGCATGTTGATTGGCCAATTTTACATGCCTCGCTATCCGCGTCTGATCGCCCGGTCCAACAACGACTTCAACGCGGGTGAAAGATCAATGTTCCGGGCGGCGGCCCGGCCCGCTTCCGACATCTTCTTCCAGGTCCTGGCCAGGGTATCGATCACCTTATGCTCACTTTGCTTTTTCTTGAAAGCGGGCAGGTAGTGACGGAGAAACACCAGGCAGGCGACGTCCTCCAGGATCTGCGCTTCCGGATCGGCCTTGAATCGCTCTTTTCTTACGAGGGACTCCACCCTTTCTACGAGGGCATCGTCATATCCGACGTCCCGCAGGATATCGCCCGCGGTCTGCGCGTGGTACCTGTCCAGTTCCGTCCGCCACTGCCTGTAGCCCAGCCGGCCGACGGGAAAATCGCCACGGGGCATCTTCCACCGTTGAATATGCTGGCATCGCACGGCGAGCCGCAAGGCTTCCGTTGCGTCGGATATTTGCTCTTCCAGGCAGGCGGACATCCGTTGGCCGTACAGCAGCGCCTTCGGCCAGGAACGTCCTTCTACTTCTTCCGTTTCCGGGTCCGCGCCGTTGGCGGCGTCGATGCGTTCTATTGCGTCCGCGTATCTTTCATGGTCCATCGATCTCATCGCTTTCAGTTAGAAAAAGCCGCCGGATGATGTTTCCGACGGCTTTTCCTCAGTGACAATGGCAGTACGGGACTGCGTTCAGGCGGATATGGCGAGACGGTCACGGTATTCCCGTGCGCCGAACAACGATTCGACCGGTTGAAAATCAATTCCGTGCCGGTCGCACATTTTGCGCAACTTGTTGACCGCGCCGCCGATATGCTTGCCATCCCGGCAGATTCCGAACAGGTGCTGACTCACGACCCGGCGCGATATACCCATGATCTCCGCGACTTCCTGCTGGGTCTTCTGGTAGATGAAATACAGCACCACGACCTCGCACTGCTTCTGGGTCAGATACTGGGAAAGGAAATCGTAGACCGCGTCGGCCAGCTCGTCCACCCGATCTTCGCGCCGGTACCGATGCACCCGGTCCTCCCCTGTTTCGTACCAGATATTCGCTTCGTTGGGAAACTGTTCCAAATCAACCTGGTCCAATCGGATTTCCCAGAATTCAGGATTATACATGACCTGACTTTACCTCCGGTTTCGATGCGTTCAAGGACAAAAAAAACCGCGTGACGTGGGTCTCGCGGCTCCGGAGGACGTGCGTTAGTACCCCTTTTTCACCTTTGGTATTCAGGGGATGTGTAACAACACTCCGGAGACGAGATCGGCGTGCCTTCGTCAGAGACGAAGGTCTTCGGGCCGGTGACGGACCACGTTGCATGCTTGTCTGTTGCCATCATCATGCCTCCTTTTGCGTGTTTTGTCCCGGGGAGGACACTGGTAATAAAGGACCGAAAAGTACAAATCGTCCATGGCGAATCGCAAAGAGGGCCCCGCGGGTATCAGGACGCTATCTAAATACCTACAATTCGGATGCACTTTTCTTCGATTCGAGACCAAAAATCCCAAACCCCGACTAATCTAACGCTGCAGACCCGACCCGGTTCCTTCGATCTGCGATTCCAGGTCCTGCCTGGTGAACCAGTTCAATGGACCGGGAACGGAACAGGCCAGGGCAGCAGCGGCATTGCCGTACCGCAGGGCGGAACCGGCGCAATCCCGCAGGCAACCGAAAAGATAGCCCGATGCAAAGGCACTGAGCGCCCCATCGGAATCGATCACCGTGATCTCGCCGGGACTGTCCTCGAACACCTCGCCGGTCGGGGAGACCGCGATTCCGTTCCAGACACCTGTTCCGGCAGCGGAGAGGCGGTGTTCCACGACTGCCGTATTCTTCGTGCTGAACCCTGACCGCACCATTTCGGGCGACGATGATAAAGGGCCATCGAAATCCCAGATCGTTTCCAGGGCCCGAAGCGTTACCACGAAGATTCCCGAGGCTTCCACGAGATCGAGCACCCGTTTCCTGACCTTGGCGTCGAGACGCCGTTCGTCCGGTACGTCCAGCAGAATACTGACCTGGGCAGATGCAGCCTGGGCAGCAGCGAGGGCGGCTTCCATCCAGCCGGCGTTTACGGGATCGACCATGGGCGCCGTGAGGTCCAGGTGAAAGATGGCCGTCTCGCGGGCGGAGGACCAGTCCATCCTGCCGGGGGAAGTCGTACGAAAAGCCGTATTATCCATGTCGTACCACGAATGGGTCGACCTGGGCGCGCTACCTGCCTCGGTGTAACACAGACCGGTGCGTCCGTCGGCTACCCGTTCCACGTATCCGGTGTCAACCCCGTGCTCCCGAACCTTGTTGACCACCTTCATGCCCAGGGGCGTGCCTCCGATCACGGACAGCCATGCCGTACGGAGGCCCAGCCTTGCGAGCCCAACCGCCGTTTCAAGGGCTCCGCCGGCCACGTCGACATCGAATCCCCCGGCCTGCTCGAATCGTTCCTTCCCCTTCGGAGAAAGGCGCAGGAAGCCCTCGCCCCAGGTCACGACGTCGTATCTGGCCCCATCGTTTGTCATCTCCGGTTCTCCATACCGTCTGCCTCGATCGACTCCAGGAACTTCAGCGATTTCAACTCACGGCCGTCGTCCAACTGGTACAGATAGAAGGCCCTGATGGCGCGTTGAATCTCCTGCCTGGACGTCCTGATAGGTTTCAACCTGGGCAGATGCTCCAGCGGCATCTGTCGCACACGGGTGAGAAGCCGCGTTGTTCCCAGGGAGAGTTGCATTGCATCACTATCCTGGACCTGGCAGTCCCGGCATAGGATGCCGCCCAGGGACGGACTGAAACGGACCGACGCTTCCTCCGGATTCCTTCCGCATCCCATGCAGGTGGAGAACTCAGGTCCGGTACCGTATATATCGGCGAATTCGAGTTGAAACCGCCAGAACAGCACTTCGCATGCTTCGGCCGGCAACTGGTCGATCGCCTGCAGCGTACGGATGATCAGTCCAAAGAGCGAATCTCCGGGCTCTTCGCCGAGGACCAGCCTGTTGACCAGTTCACATACGGCGCTGGCGTAAGCCACCCTTGTAAGGTCTTCCCCGATGTGTCTGAAGAACGGACCGGCCTCGACCTTCGACAGGGTCTGCAACTCCCTGTTCTCCCGGTGGTTGAACGTTACGTTGATTACGCAGAACGGTTGCAGGGAGGACGCCATCCTGCTCTTCGGTCGCCGGGCGCCGCGGGCTACGAGTTTAATCTTTCCTAAGGCACGGGCGTACACCGTGACCAGGAGACTGGTATCCCCCAGCGGGATTCTGTTGAGGACGATGGCTTCCGAGGATTGTATGGCCATGTGGCAGGCCCAGTGGTCCTAAGGAGTATGCGCTTCAGGGGTCGAGATCCGACGCTTTGACTTCGGTCGTATCTTCTTTTTCCGCAGGGAACCGGTAAATCAACTCGTCTTCCCGCGCCAGGCCGTGTTCCTCCCGGGCCAGCCTTTCCAGCTCGAAGCGAGTCCGTTCATCCGTTTCGGAATCGCCCTCCAGCAGTTCCAGTTCTCCGGTCAGTTCCCGCTTCCGGGATTCCAGTTCCTTCAGTTCAGACTGCAGCTCGGTCTTCTGCTTCCTGAGTTTCAACATGTTGTACCAACCGTAACTGCCGCCTAAATAGAGGTAACCGAATACGATGGCGATCACGCCGAGGATCATCCATCTCAGCCGGTTTCTCTTTCCGGTTCGCCTGCGCCGCCTGGATTCGGATCCGGTGCCGGCTGTGGTTTTGTCGGGTTTTAAATCGGCCATGGGATACCGCCCCGGCTACGAGGCCCGGCGCAGGATGGACCGGCCCGCGTACCGGGCCCGTTCACCCAGCGATTCTTCTATCCGCAGCAGTTGGTTGTACTTCGCGGTCCGCTCGGACCGGCAAAGGGATCCGGTCTTGATCTGGCCGGCCGTTTTCGCGACCGCGATATCCGCGATCGTCGTATCTTCCGTTTCACCTGATCGATGGGAGATCACCGTGGTGTATCCCGACGCCTGCGCCATATCGATGGCTTCGAAGGTCTCCGTCAGCGTGCCGATCTGGTTGATCTTGATCAGGATGCTGTTGGCGATGCCGCTATGGATACCACGGGAAAGCCGGTCGGTGTTGGTCACGAAGAGATCGTCGCCGACGAGCTGAACGTCATCGCCGAGCCGGTCCGTCAGCATCTTCCAGCCGGTCCAGTCGTCCTCAGCCACCCCGTCTTCTATGGACACCACGGGATACTTGCCGACCAGGTCCGCGTAGAAGTCGACCAGTTCCGGTGCGGTTTTTTCGGGAGTGGATTCCGCTTCCAGCCTGTAGATGCCCTGTACGTGGAATTCGGAGGCCGCGGCATCGAGGGCGATCATGACGTCGGTACCCGGATCATACCCGGCATCGGCGATGCCGGACACGAGCATCTCTATGGCCTCTGCATTCGATGAGAGATCCGGAGCGAAACCGCCTTCGTCTCCCACGGAGGTCACATAACCGTGTTTCAGGAGCACCGCTTTCAAACTGTGAAAAACCTCGGCGCCCATGCGCAACGCCTGGGAGAAGGTGGACGCGCCGACGGGCATGATCATGAATTCCTGCAGATCGACGTTGTTATCGGCGTGGGATCCCCCGTTCAGGATATTCATCATGGGTACGGGGAGCACGCTGGCTCCGTCGCCACCCAGGTAACGGTACAGCGGCTTGTCCACCGCCGCCGCCGCCGCGTGGGCCACGGCCAGGGACACGCCCAGTATGGCGTTGGCCCCCAAGGCGTCCTTGTTGGCCGATCCGTCGAGTTCGATCATGGCGCGGTCTACACCGGCCTGGTCGGCCCCGTCCCGCCCGCGCAACGCCTCGGCTATTTTGCCGTTGACGCTGGCGACGGCCTTCAGCACACCCTTGCCAAGGTAGCGTGAACCGTCTCCGTCGCGGCGTTCATGCGCTTCGTGGGCGCCCGTCGATGCGCCCGAGGGAACGATCGCCCGCCCGAAAGCGCCACAGGACAGCCGCACCTCGGCCTCGACCGTGGGGTTTCCCCTTGAATCCAGTATTTCACGACCAAGAATCGAGACGATTTCCGTCATCCGGACCCATCCTGAGTTGCGGTTCAAGAATTCTTCAGCTGCTCCCTGCTTCATACATAGCTGAATCTTACCATTCAATCGCTCTATATGTTACAGGCTTTGGTCCATGCGTCAAGGACAAGACGGAAGGCGTCAGGGCGGAGTCTCTTCCAGCATTCTGAGTTGATTGCTGACCCGCGCCAGTTCGATCAGAAGGTCCTCCATCCGCTCCGAGTATTCCGACGGATCCCGCCGGTTCTTCTCACCCTTGAGTTCATCGATCATCGTCCGCAGTTCCTCCATCCTCGCCCACAAAGACCGTGCCCTGGGCGAGCCGGCAACCACCGCCGGTATAGACACGCGGCCGAAGTACACCCGGCCGGCCAGCGCCCCGTCCGTGCCGCCGTCTCCCGGGTCCCGGGCGCCCCTTCCGTCGCCGTCATCGTCCAGCAGGGAATGTTCGGTGGCCAGGAGGCCCTGTCCGTCGTACCATTCGGCGGTCTTGTTCCTGGCGTAGACAAAGGACTCCAGGACGGAGACCCGCCCATTCTTGTCCAGGTCGCCTTCCGTCCCGTTTAACGACGCGAGAAGGTGTTCGGGAAAAACCGTGGACAGGCGTTCTCCGCCGCTCTTCGTCGCCGTTACGATCACGCGGCCGGGACCACTTAGCGCTGCGATAAAAGGGGCGCTCGAACTCGCGCCGTTCACCACGACCGTGTATCGCCCGTTGATGTCGCCAAGCGCGTCGCGGAGCGTGTCTGCCGTCAAATCGGGACCGGGGATGTTAAACCTGGCGCCCGTACCCGCGGCGCTGCCGTGTCCGATCAGCAGGACGAACAGGTCATCCGCGGGGTGAACACGAAGGGACAGGTCGGACAGCGCCCTGTGTATCTCCTCGAGGGTCGACTTCCGTGCAGGGGTCGCGCCCGTGGCGGCCGGGTCCTCAACGAGGAGAATCAACCGGTCGTCCGCAAACCCATGATCGGCTTTCAACACGTCGTATAAGCCGATGGCCCAGGCCAGGTTCTGGTCGACGTACTTCTTTTCTCCACCAAGCCCCGCGATGATCAATCCGTACTGCACGCCGGGAGACGATCCCGGTTCCTCCACGGCCGGAGGATGGGCCGAATCCTGCGTCCTGCTTGCCGGCGGCAGCGAGAATGCCTCAGAAGATATAAGGCCGCTTAACAACAACCCCGAGAAAATGCCGGCGACGAGGCGCATCACGACAGTCCTTTCTGGCGCCTCAGAAACCACTCGGCGCTCAGGAAAAGCAGAATGGCCGCGAACAGGAAAGGCGTATCACGCAAGTCTCTTTCGCGGGTCGATGTGGCCGTCTGATCGACGGGCCTGATCATGTCTGGCAGCCGTCCCGACTCCGACAGGGGTAGATATGCGCCGCCCGTGGATTCAGAGAGCCTTTCAAGGTCCTCTGCGTGAAGACCCGCATTCGTGAATTCGGTGGCCGACGGGGCCACGGTAAATCCGGTCTGGTCGCGAAGCAACGCTTCCCCCGAGGACCGGATGGACACTTCGACCTTGTGCACGCCGCCCAGTTCGGGCCGGTATTCGGCGCGGTACAGTCCTTCGTTCCCCAGGGACCATTCGAGTTGTACGGCCTTCGACTGGCCGGTTGGTCCGGTTACGTGTGCCCATACGGTCGCGCCGTCGACCGGTTCGTAGTTCCGGTCGAACAGGCGGCTTTCTATGGTGACCGATTCATGTCCGCCGTAGTTCGTCTTGTCCGTGGTGACGGAAACCCGTCCGGGGGCATACAGGGCGGTCCACCGGACCATCTGTTGCCAGAATCGTTCGTGCGACTGATCTTCCGACGGCAGATGCATCTGCCAGCGCCACGTGCTGAAGCCGGTGAAGGCCATTGACCGCCCCCTTCCGTAACGCTGTATCGCCAGGAGAACATTGGACCCCTCCAGCACGTCGACCGTGGGGTCCACCGCCAGCACCGCGGCGCCTGGCTTGACGGCCCCGACCCGGTTGTATCCGATCAATTCCGGCAGGCGATCCCAGTTTGCCTGGTTTTCCTCGGGATTCGACCCGAAACGCAGCAGGGGATGGTGGATGCCTTCCTCGGCCGGAGCCAGGTGGAAGGCATGGTCGACAATACCCATGGCCCAGTTGTCGCCGGTGAGTTGAACAGGCAGCATGTCCTCAACCGGTGTACCCGCGTAACCACCTTCCCGAAAGGAGTTCAGACCGCCGATCATCAGGAATCCACCGCCGCGCTCGCTTACAAAGGCCTCGGTTAGCTGAAGCTGTTCGGGTGTAAACCAGGCCGCCTCTATATCGCCGAAAACGATGGCATCGTATGTAAACAACTCCTCCCTGCTTCGGGGATATCCAACGGTCAGCTCCTGCTTCGGATCCCGGATTCCCTGCCGGTAGATCCTCCCGTCGGGCGAGATTCTGACCACCGAGATCATGTCAATCCGCGGATCTTCGTCCAGCGCCCGCCTGATGAACTTGAACTCCCTGCGAGGGTATCCTTCCACGTACAGGACCCGTCCCGTTCTGGATCGGTTATCCAACAGGAAGGGCCGCGTGTTGTTCTCCGCGATCGTCTCCGAGTTTTGCGGGGCGACTTCCGCCGTGTACTCGAGAATGCCCGGCGATTCGGGCGACAGAAACAAACGGACGCGCTGTATGTCCCCGTCCCTGTCGAGACGAACCGGCACCGTCTGGACGACGCGTCCCCCTTCCTTGATGTTCAGGTCGATCGATCTGCCCGCGTAACCGTAACTTCGCAGGGTAACGAAAAGGTCGGTGATCGTCCCCTCCGTCACCTTGTCGGACGCGGCCACCTTGAGTATCTCGACATCCTGCGCGATCCGCTCCTCGCCTACCCCCACGGTATAGACCGGCATGTTCTGCGATTCGAGGTATGTCGTCGCATTCGCCAGCCTGTCCGTTCCCGCGTTCATGTTGTCCGCACCGTCCGTTACGAGCACGATGGCGGCCACGGGCAGATCCCTGAATTCGCCGGCGGCCTGACTCAGGGCGCCGGCAATATCCGTAGCGCTTCCGGATGCGTCGAGTTTCGCGATATCGGCGACCCGGTCCGTGCGTTCCGCGAAACGGTAAGTCCTCACCCTGAACCTGCTGCCCAGGCCTTCCAGCAGTCCGTCATCCTGGAACCGGCGTTTGACCGCTTCCACGCGGGACAGATCCCGGGCGCCGTCCTGTATGCCCATGCTCTTCGAATCGTCAAACATCAGCAGAAGGAAACCCTGTCGGGCCGTGACCTCGGACGTTACGACGACGGGTTCCAGGAGACAGAATACGACCAGCAGCAATGGCAGGATCTTCAACACGGTAAACACGGCCTTCATCCCCGGGGAAGTCGCCACGGGCATACGGCGGTAGAACAGGATCACGAGTCCGGCCACGATCAAGGCAAGCAGGACGATGGTCCAGTATGGGGAAGGGGTTCTGAAAGCCAGGTGCTCAGACGCTCCGATCAAACCGAGCGTACGAAGAAAAGAATCCATAACGGCGGATACCAGGTGGAGTTTCTATTTTACCGGGAAATGGCGGGCCATCCGGTTTGACAGTCTTGGAAAAGACCTCGATTGGACGGTTCCGGTACCAGTCCAGTCATCCGTTATTGAAACGCTAAGAGTCCGGTACTGTCAATACAAATAAGGCCGCAGGCCGGCCTGGTCCGGAACGGTCGGCAGGCTGGCAAACTACACTGAAAGGTCTTGACAGAACCACGCGGCATACCTAAGTTTCCCGAACCGCCTATCGGGAAAGAAACGCAGCCGGCGACGTGTTTAGAAACCCCGTAACTCCCATGACGAAAGGAATCGCGATGAAACGGCTCATACCGATCATTGCCGCGTGCTTCGTGCTGACGGTCCTGGTTGACGCGAGCGTAGACGCCCAGCGCGCGCCTAAGAACGTCCAGGTCTTGACAGATCGATCTACGCGGGAGATTCGCGACTTTATGAAAACGGTGAGCAGCGGCATCGGAGAGAAGTGCAACTACTGTCACAATCTGAAAGACTATCCCAGCGACGAAAAGGAAACGAAGCTGATCGGCCGGGAGTTCATCAAACTCGTTGTGCAGATCAACGAGCAGGTGGCGGCCATCAACGCGAACGTCATGAGCAAGGAAAACCTGCAGTCCGTTACCTGTTACACCTGTCACGCCGGTGAACTCGCGATCATATCCGAAGATTAGCAGGCGGACTCGGCAAAGCTACCCGGTCAAAGAACTATGACGAGATACGCGGCGATCTATGTGCTTCTGTCCCCGTTTCTGGCGCCCTTCGCCTCGGCCCTTCCACTTGAAAACACCTTCGAAGGCAGTCTCCGTTTCAACGTGAGCTTTACGGGAGGCGATTTGCAGGACCGGGCCAAGGTGGCCTTGATGGTACCGGAATCCTACAGAATTTTCATAAAGGGAAACCAGACGAAGGTCCACATGAGGGGCGGCATGATCGGGATGATGATGGGCGAGGTCGTGATCGACGGGTCGACGGGACGGGGATACGTCATCAGCCACATGAACGACACCGCCTACGAGATCTCCGCGGACCCGAACCTGAAAGAACGCGCGCCGCCGGTCATCGTAGACGAAAATGAAACGATCGAAATTGCCGGTTACGAATGCAAAAAGTATAAGATCATGAGAAACAATCCATCCGGTGCGATGATACAGTACATGTGGGTCACCGACGCGATTCAAATTGACCTGGCCACATCATTCAGCGGTGTATTGAAGGATAGCATGCCCTTCTGGACCGAGGGACTGTCCGGTTTTCCACTTAAAATTACCACGTCGTTCCCCGACACCCCCATGATCATGACCCTGACCGTAACCGAGGTGAATCGACAAGACGTCGATCCATCCATATTCGCCGTCCCGGCCGGATACGCCATCGAATCCCTCGATACGAGACGGCTCTTCGGCAGATGAAACGAACCATCCTGCATAGCTGGTCATCCGGGTCACAGGCCGGAACCAAGCACGGTCCGATGCCACGGGCATTCCATTGAACCGGGGAGCGTCCCGGTATCCGGAGTTGCTATGAAAATCGCGACCGTCGAACAGTTCTTTCCCCTCCATCGTACCCGGCTCGTCAAGATCACCACGGACACCGGCCTTTCTGGTTGGGGGGAAACCACCCTCGAAGGAAAGCCCGAAAGCGTGGAAAGCGCTGTCAGGGAACTCGCGGACTACCTTATCGGCAAGGACCCCCTGCGTATCGAGCATCACTGGCAGCACATGTACAGGTCGGCGTTCTTCCGGGGCGGCGCCATCCTCATGACCGCCATGTCCGGCGTGGACCAGGCGTTATGGGACATCGCCGGGAAACACTACGGCGTTCCCGTCTACAAGCTCCTCGGAGGCGCGGTGCGCGACCGCATCCGCGTCTACGCCCACTGGGGTATCAGCGGTCTTACCGATGAAAGCCAGTCCGCCGCGAGGGAACGGCTGGACATGTTGCAGAAGAGCGGATATACCGCCTTCAAGTCCGGACCCGGCGGCAAATGGCGGGGCCATGAGCCGCCGGCAGTCATCGATGAATTCGTCGAATGCGCGTTTCTCATGCGGGAGTGGGTGGGGCCGGACGTAGAACTGGCCTTCGATTTCCACGGAAAGATGACCCCCGCCCTGGCCATCGAGATATGCCACGAGATCAAGGACATGCGGCCCATGTTCGTGGAAGAGCCCGTACCCCAGGAAAACGTCGACGCCCTGAAGCTCGTATCGGACCACGTCACCTTCCCCATCGCCACGGGTGAGCGGCTGCTGAGCCGATGGGAGTTCCGCGAGATTTTCGAAAAGCAGGCGGCAGCCTACATTCAGCCGGACGGTTCGCATGCCGGCGGCATCACGGAACTGAAGAAAATCGCCAATATGGCCGAGGTATACTACATCCACGTCCTCCCCCACTGCGCCATTGGTCCCGTGTCCTTTACTTCCTGCATGCACGTGGACGCCGTGATTCCTAACTTTCTCGCCCAGGAGCAGGTCGACCAGGCGCTGGGCGCGGGTATACTGACGGAGAGCTGGCAGGTCGTCGAAGGACATATCGAACTGCCCGACAAACCGGGACTGGGTTTTGAAATAGACGAAGCGGAAGTGTCCAGACGGGTAAGTTACCGGGAAGAGCTGGGCGGCGAGCATTACCACGAGGCGGACGGTAGCGTTGCGGACTGGTAGTAGTCTGATACCGACCTAAAAGACAGCAAAGGAAACCGGCATGTTCAGATTCTTGATCGCGGCACTGTTTGGCCTGTCCATCCTCGCGGCGCTGGCGAGTTGTACGAGTCCCGATGAAACGGCTTCGCTGGTCGTCCGGGACGCCCGCGTGTGGACCGGGCAACCATCCAGTCCCTGGGCAGAGGCTCTGGCGGTTTCAGGAGACAGCATCCTGGCGGTCGGCAGTAACGAAGAAATTGACGGGATGGCCACCGGTCAGACTAGGGTCATCGAAGGCGGCGGCCGCCTCGTTACGCCCGGATTCATCGACACCCACGTGCATTTCATTTCGGGCGGTTTCAATCTTTCGTCCGTTCAGCTTCGGGACGCTCCAACACCGCAGGTGTTCATCGACCGCATCGCGGAGTTCGCCAGGGACCTGGAACCGGGCGTCTGGATCACCGGGGGCGACTGGGATCACGAGCAGTGGGGTGGAGAACTCCCCCGCCGGGACTGGATCGATTCGGTCACGACGGACAACCCGGTCTGGGTCAATCGTCTCGACGGACACATGGCCCTGGCCAATACGGCCGCGCTGAATGCAGCGGGAGTGACGCGGGAGACAGAGGAAATAGACGGCGGTACCATCGAAAGATATGAGGACGGCGAACCGGCCGGCATCTTCAAGGACAACGCGATGTATCTCGTCGCAAACGTCATTCCAGATCCTCCGGATGAGTTGAAGGACCGCGCACTCGACGCGGCCATGGATTACGTGGCGGCCCAGGGCGTCACGTCGGTCCACAATATGGGCACCTGGGACGACGTGGCCGTCTTCGAGCGAGCCCGGTCAGAAGATCGATTGAAGACTCGCCTGTACGCCGCCATTCCCCTTTATGACTGGGAGAGCCTCGAAGACCGGATCACTTCCGGCGGACGTGGAGACGAGTGGGTTCGCCTGGGCGGGCTCAAGGGCTTCGTGGACGGTTCCCTCGGATCCCACACGGCCGCCTTCATGGAACCATTTGCCGACGCGCCGGAAGATACAGGTCTGCTCATCAACACCGAGGAAAACCTGTATGCCTGGACCTCCGGCGCCGACAAGGCCGGTCTGCACGTAATGGTCCATGCCATCGGCGACCGGGCCATCGATCTGCAGCTCGCCATCTACGAACGCGTGGCGGCGGAGAACGGACCCCGGGACCGCCGTTTCCGCATTGAACACGCCCAGCACATCGCCCCCGCCGATCTGCCCCGTTTCGGCGCGCTGGACATCATTCCCAGCATGCAGCCCTACCATGCCATCGACGATGGCCGGTGGGCTGAAAAGGTCATCGGTCCCGAACGCATCAAGACGACTTACGCCTTCCGGTCCCTGCTCGACGCCGGCGCCCGGCTGGCCCTGGGCAGCGACTGGTCGGTGGCGCCCGCGACACCCATCGAAGGCATTTACGCGGCGGTGACGCGTCGCACGCTGGACGACATGAACCCCGATGGCTGGGTTCCCGAACAGAAGATCACCGTGGAGGAAGCGCTCCGTGGATACACGCTCGACGCCGCGTACGCCTCCTACGAGGAGGACATCAAGGGATCGCTGGAGCCCGGCAAGCTCGCGGACTTCGTGATCCTGGACCGTGACCTGACCACCATGCCGCACGAGGAGATCAGGGAAGCGAAAATCGACCTTGCCGTGGTCGGCGGTACAGTTTTTTATGAGCGTTGACGGCCTCAGGCAAGGCGGGAAGTGGTCGATCGCTTCGTCAGAAGCCGAGTGGCGGCTTTCCAACGACCAGGTACATCTCTGGCGGGCGTGCCTTGATCTGTCGCCGGAGCGGACCCGCGCTCTGGAGCGCTGTTTATCCCCGGACGAGCGCGCACGGGCGAAGAGATTCGTCGTGAATGATGTGCGGAACCGATTCATCACCGCGCGGGCCGTGCTGCGTAACCTCCTGTCGCGATACGTATCCGAACCGCCGTCCAATCTGCGATTTCGCTATGCCGAGCACGGTAAACCCGATCTCTCCCATCCCGAGACATCCATCCGGTTCAATGTTTCCCACTCCCACGACCTGGCCGTGTACGCCCTGACCACAAACCGATCAGTCGGTGTGGACGCGGAATACCTGCATCGCCGCTCGATCATGGACCGAATGAAGATCGCCCGCCGCCTGTTTTCCTCGTCGGAATGCGCGGCGCTGGAAGCGTTGCCCCGGGGCCGGCGCGATCACGCTTTCCTGGCGTGCTGGACGCGGAAAGAAGCCTTCATAAAAGCCATTGGGCAGGGCCTTTCCTGTCCCCTCGACCAGTTTGACGTCACCGTCGATCCCGATGACCCCGCTGAACTGCTGGCCACGCGCTGGGACCAGACCGACGCGGAGCGCTGGTCCATGACTTCGATCGATCCCGGTCCGGACTACATCGGGGCGCTGGCCGTGGAGGGGAAAGATCTCCGCCTTACATGCTGGCAATGGGACCACGATCGATACGAATGAACAAGGAGTAGCCATGTCCGACAAGTTCTGCCCCCTGAACCTGACGCCCGGGGAACTCATCGAGTACACGCCGGACTGGGAGGGCAGACGCTTTCCGGACGGCCGCCCGAAGGTGCCGGACCCGATCATCGAGCGGATGAAAAACGTATCCATCACCCAGGCCTGGGGCGTGGTGCGAGGCGCGGGCTACGCGCACCAGTACGAGGGCGGCTGGCAGCACACCCATCCCGGAAAGACGCTCGTGGGACGGGCGGTAACGGCGATGTACATGCCCCGGCGTCCGGCCATGCGTACGGTGATGGAGGAAAAAGGAGCCGCTCACGGCTGCATCGGCGACCAGATCTCCTGGCCCATCGACATGCTGGTTCCGGGCGACGTATACGTGGCGGACACTTACGGCAAGGTCGACGAGGGACCCATCATCGGCGACAACCTGGCGATGGCGATCTACGCGAATTCCGGCAACGGGGTGGTATTCGACGGTTCGGTGCGCGACCTGGAAGGCATCGAAGAGATGCCGGACTTCGCCTGTTTCGTCCGGGGCTGGCACCCCTCCTTCGCCTCGCCCACGATCATGCTCCTCGGCGTCAACACCGCGGTGCGCATCGGACAGGCCACCGTCATGCCCGGCGACGTGGTCCTGGGCAAACGGGAAGGGATCGTCTTCATCCCACCTCACCTCGCGGAGACCGTCGTGAAGACATCCGAACTCGTCCAGCTAAGGGATATGTTCGGAAAGCAGCGGCTGCGGGAAGGAAGGTACACGCCCGGACAGATCGACGACCGGTGGACGGACGAGATGGAGGCGGATTTCTCCGAGTGGCTGAAAGGTCACATGGACGAACTTCCGGTCTCTAAGGAGGCGATCCAGGAAATGCTGAAGGAGAGGACGTGGTGAGGGATTCACCCCTTGCTCAAGGTAATTACTCTCTTTCCTCCTTTTTCACGGCTTCATCAATCTCGATCTCATTTTCATCCTGGCCGTCTGCCTGCTTACCGTCCGTCAATTTCTGGATTGTACGGGGGATCTCTTCCACAGGGCCTACTTCCGGAAGTTCCCGCGTGACGGGGACATTCAATTCGGGGAATCGCATGGCCGACGTCGCTACTCTTGAATCCCACGAACCCGCGCCCTGGTTATAGCGTTCGATAGCCTGCCTCAACGCCTTGCCCACACCGATGTAGTGCCCCGCGAATATGGCCAATCGCTCATACATCTCCTTACCCAGGTCGCTGATCTCCCTCGCGGTCTCGGCGACCCGTATCTGCTGCCAGGACATCTCCACGGCCTTGAGCAGCGCCAGCAGGGCCGGTGGCGTGACGATGATCACATTCTTCTCCAGCGCCCGCTCGGTCAGACCAGGCTCGCGCTCTATGGCGGGCAGAAAGGCGAATTCCGGCATGACCATCACCACCATGTCCGGCGTAGAGGAGAGTACGTTCCAGTATTCTTTTTTTGCAAGTGAGTCGACGTGGGTCTTGACCTGGGTTACGTGACGGTCGAAGGCCGCCGACTTGGTATCTTCATCCTTTGCCTCGAAAGCGTCCATCAATGCGGCAAGCGAGACCTTGGAATCGAGGATCACGGTTCTTTCGTGAGGCAGACGCACAATCACATCGGTCCTGTGTCGGCCGCTTTCCGTGTCGAATGAATCCTGCACCGTGAAATCGATATCCTTACGCAGTCCGGACAGTTCGAGCACGCGTTCGAGCTGGGTCTCGCCCCAGCGCCCCCGGACATCAGGTCTCTTCAGCGCGTTCGATAACGATTGGGCCTCTACGGCAAGTTCCTTGTTGGTCCGCATGAGGTTGGATATTTGCGTTTGGAATTCACCCGCGTTTTTGGCCCGCGCCTTGTCCAGTGTTTCGATCTTCTCGGACAGGGGCTTGACCAGTTTCTCGACCGCCTCCTGGCGCGCTTTCAACGATTCCTCGGCGTTGGTGTTGAATGATTCCTGTTGAGACTTCAGGACTTCCGACGACAGGGCCTTGAACGTGTCCTTGAATCGCTTTTCCACCTCGTCGCGCTCGCCGAGACGCTCTTCTGCGTTTGAGAGTTTCTGGAGCAGCCTTGCTTGCTCGATTTCCAGTTCCCTGGCTTCCTCAAGCGCTTTCTGGGCTTCGACCATTTGTTCGCGCACCGCGCCCAGTTCGGCCTCCATTCCTGCCTTCTCGCTGTTCAACTCGTTGATCCGACCGTTGGCCTTCATGCCCCAAATCAACAGGGCGGCTATCAGAGCCAAGCTTGCGAAAAGTACGATGAGCAGGATGATCGTCAGTGTGTCCATTTCCGGGACCTCGTTCGTGTTGCTCCTACACTTGCTTAACGTGCTCCCAATCTAGTAACACCCTTACCATTGCTACCGGGTGACATACAGTGTAATTGACATGCAGGATAATAAGGTACGAAAGGGGGGATTGGAGTCAAGGAGTCTGAACACAGGCGGGTTAGGAGGGGGTTCTCGAAGCCTTGGTGCTGTAACTGACTTCGGGATCTGAAACGAAGAACACGCCTTTCGTCAGAAGAACCACGGCACAGCCGCCGAGTTCTGAGGAAGATCGCCCCATGCCGATCACCATTACCCAGACATCCACTCGGCCGCGGTCCGGGCCAGTTCCTTCATGACGGGTTCGGCGGTATTCCTCCTTTTCAACACCTTGAATCCATGATCTGCCGTATCCACTACGTGCAGGGTCGCGTTTTCCAGATCGTCTATGACCGGGTGCAGCAAATCCAGATCCGCCATCTTGTCGCGCTGGCCGGACAGGAACAGCAAGGGTACGTCTGTCTCCTTCAGATGTACGGCGCGCTCAGTATTCGGCTTGCTCGAATGCAGAGGAAAGGCGAAGAACACGATACCCTTGAGCCCGGTAATGGCTTCCCGGGCACAGGCCATAGATACCATCCGGCCGCTCATGGAATGTCCGCCGGCGAACACCGCAAGCCCGTCTGCCCCCCGCATAGCCGTCTCGATGGCCGCACGTACCGTGGCCAGCCTGACTTTCTCGCCATCCATGCCCCCACCCTTCTCGGAATAGGGATAGTTGAACCTGAAAGTGGCAATCTCGGCATCGTTCAACGCGTCACTCAGCTCCTGCATGAATCGATGACGCATATCGGTACCGGCGCCGTGACCGAGGACCAGTAGTGCCCGCGCGTCGCTCGGCAAGGCGAATATAGCCGACACCTTGCCTTTTTCTACAGTCGCCGTGAACTTCAATTCACTTGTTGCGACGGACATCGATTCCTCCTCTTTATTGATCTTTACCTTCCTCACCATTCGTAAGGTTTTCCGATTTTCGCGTGTAGCCTGACCGGTTGTATGGGGCTAATGAGTCGAAGTGCGTTTGGGATAGTCGTACAACATCTCGTCGCCGCGCACATGTCCCACGGCCGACCAGGTGTCTACCTCGAATCCAAGATGCAATACACTGCAGGTGGGCATATTGAAGATCTCTCGCGGTCCAAGGTGATTCGCAAGATCCGTCAATCCTGGATTGTGCGCGCAGAGCATCAAGGAATCCACCGAATCATCCACACCGTTTATAACATGAAGAAGTTCAGTGACGCCCGCGCCGTAGAGGCGTTCATCCACCATGATGCCTCCACGGGGGAAACCGATCTCACCAGCGACAGTCCGCGCCGTCTCCAGCGCCCGGACAGCGGAACTCGATACGATCAGGTCCGGCTCGCACCCGCGCCGTTTCAACCTGGCGCCCATCTCCGGCGCGTCTCGTTTACCCCGCTTGTTCAGCGGCCTTTCATGATCGTCGACTGTGGCGTCCTTCCAGCTCGACTTGGCATGCCGTACAATGATCAACTCTTTCACCGGTAAGCGCTCTCCATATATGAGCAAAGTTCCCGGTCCCGTGAACCAGGATTACGAAACGCGGACCGTTAAATCAGGCAACCGAGCGGCGGTCCGCTTCGGACTTGGCCGGCAGGTTGAATGGACGGTCGTGTCGAAGACTCGGCACCCGCTTGCGTACGCTGGCGACGCTTTCCATGTCCACCGTAACAACGATGGTGCTTACGCCATCGCCGCCATCGGCGAGGACCTCGCCCCAGGGCGATATGATGAGCGAATGGCCGTAGACCGCGCCGCCGCCGGGCACGGCCCCAACGGCGCAAGGCGCCACGACCACTGCGCCGTTCTCGATGGCCCGGGCGCGGTTCAGCACGTGCCAGTGAGACTGGCCTGTCATCTTCGTGAACGCCGCCGGCACCGTGATGATCTCGGCGCCGGCCTGGGCAAGTGACCGGTGAAGGTGGGGAAACCGCAGGTCGTAGCAGGTGGTCATACCGAGACGTCCCCACGGCGTGTCCGCTACCACGGCCTGCTCGCCCGGGGAGACCACCGTAGATTCTCTATACTGCTCGGTATCGGACAGGTCCACGTCGAAGAGGTGAATTTTGTCGTAGCGCGCGCGGATCTCGCCCTGGTCGTCTACCAGGAAGCCGCGGTTAATGAGCCTGTCTTCGAGTCCTTCCACGGCCACGGAACCGATGAGCATCCACACGCCGGCATCGCGGGTGAATTCTCGCAAGGCACCGAGCACGGGGTGGCTCGCCTCCGGGGCCGCCGGGGGCCTGAACACGCCCTTGTCGCTCCTCAGTCCGCCGCAATACTCGGGCAGGCACACCAACTCGGCGCCTGACGCCACCGCGTCGCCGGCCAGACGGACCGCAGCTCCGATGGCCTCGTCAAAAGTCGCCAGGGCGGGCGTCTGAACGCAACCGATACGTACTTCTCTTTTGGAATTCATTTCGGACTCCTTCTATGTACTCCCTTTGAGTTTTCTAATGCGGAATCCCATGCTGGTGCATGCGCCGGTGGATAGCTTCCTGGGCTTCGATAAAGGGACGCTCCAGGTAGGCGAGATGGTCCTCTTCGCCATGATGGTGCGTCGCGGTGCCCGGTTCGTGCCGGGCCGCGGTCCGTCGGATGTACTGCAGGTCGCCGTCGATGAGCGTAAGCATGTACTGGGCGGCTTCCCGGTCGAACATCCACCACTCGCCCCCACAGGCGATGTAGATCGGCGAAGTGTGGGCAAAAATACCCCGTCCCCAGCCGTCGTGATGGGGTACGCTGGTGTAATCCGGACCCGCGCACCGGGCAGCCAGCCAGGTGTGCCCGTCCACGGTTACCCTTGCGTTCAGTTCAAGCCGCCGCGTACCGTTGCGGTCTTCCGTAGAGGCCACTACACGACCGCCCTGGACGATCTCCAGCGTATGGATCGGAAAGATACTTTCAGACCATGCTTCCACTTCCACCGTGCCGGCACCCGACAGTTGCATGGTGTCGCCGACCTGATGTCCATCCACGTTGAGGTGGATGATGGGACCGCCGCTGTGGAAGGTACGCCCCTGTGACACGGCATTGCACCAGTTGTCGTAGTTGAAGTCTTGGTCGGTCATGTAGGCGTAGGTTCGGTACAGGCCGACGGGTACGTCGCTGCTCATCTTGTCCGTCCCGCCCACCAGCGGCAACTTATATCCGCAATTGAGGTAGCGGTAGTATTCGATATGATTGAATGGCGCGTGGCGCAGCATCTCCACGGCGTCCGCGCGGCCCGTGGCGATCAGCGCCGCGGGTTCGCCGTTCGGGTTCGGGAGATGGGGGATGATGACCGATCCGCCCTGTGCGTGGCACTGGTCCGCCCAGTCGCTCATGGTGATTTCGAGCGTACCACCCAGTTCGGCTTCTCCCGGACCGTCGCTGCACCAGGGCATTACCGGCTCCTTGAGGCCCCAGAGGATGAGGTGGCCTAGAAAGTGCTGCCGGTTTTCCTGGCCTACGTAGACGATGTTGTTCCCGTCCTGGGAAATACTCGGGCGGCCCGTGAAATCCTCCGTGTTCGTGAAGAGATTACCCCACTGAGACGGAAGCAGGTTCACGATGTTCAGGTCCTCACCCTGGGATTCCGTATGGCTACCTTGGGTCGAAAGGAAATGCACGTGTGAATCCCCGCTGTACCATCCCTGGGCGTTCATATTCACCCAGCGCTTGAGGCGCAGGTTCAATTCCTGCTGCCCTGGTTCGATCTTCACCCGGGTCCGGAGCGGCTCGTACTCGAATCCCCGTGCCACGTCCACGACGACCTCGCCGCGAGGCAGCCACCCCTGGCATCGGCCGTCGATGTACGCGTAGGTTATCTGACCCAGACGCAGATCCCCGCCGATGTCGATATGCCAGGTATCCAGGTTGGAATTGACCTGGTTGTGGTGGCCGTAGGGCTGGTAGGGTATGCCTTCCGGCGAGCGGAAGTGGACGCGACAGGGAACGGGCCGGTCCGTGTCGTCGTCGAGCACGTTGACGTGTACCCAGTTCCGCCCCCGGTCCAGGAGTTCCACGCGCATTCGCGGAGTCTCGACCACCTTCTTCTGCTCGACGTCTCCCCACCTGACCTCGCCTACTTTATCCTCGCCCTGCTTTACCGTCACCGTCGCGGACGGAATGGCGGCCACCTCGACGTAGGCCGGGCTCGATTTAGGATTCTGGACTTCTCCCCAGCCTGCGAAATCGTCGTCGACGAAATCATCCGCCGACGCCTCCGGCAGGGGATGGACGTAGGTGGCCGTTCCCCGGTCCACCTTCACGCTCAAATCAAAGGGCTTTTCAGCGTCTTCAGGATCGGTCAGGATCAGCCTTGCCTCCCGCTTTCCCTGGCGAACGAAAGGGTGCTCGTTGACCTGCGAGACCGTAACCCCGGCGATGATGAAACGGGGACCGCTCGGAATGATCTCCAGCGATTCGACCTCACGGTCTGGATGGGGGTTCCGCCACGCCCAGAGGAAGTATCCCTTGGAATAGTCTCCCGTAACTTCCGTCTGACGCCGGCCCATGTTGGACCAATGCCCCTCGTAACGCTGCATCTTTACTTGACCGTGGTCCGGGAGTGCGACGAAAGGCTTGCCGCCCAGAGAGATATGGGCGATTTCGAACCTTTCGCGGATGGGGATGCGTACCTCTTCGCCGCCCTCTATGCGGAATACGTAGTCCGCGACGGGGATCCCCAGCGGTCCGCCTTCCATCAGGTCGGATTCCAGTAGCCGATGTGCGAGAATCAGTCCCGTTGCGGAACTGTTGATCGGTATGGTTACACTGCCCGAGATTTTGTCCGATGCGATGAAGCAGTTCGCTGGATCGTCGTTTATCCGAAAGGGCAGACCGCGGAACAATTGATCTCCGATAGGGGCGTTGGTCTTTTCGTTCAGGACTTCAAGACCCGCGTTGCACAGTGACGACACGTCGAGGGGAAGGTAGTCTGCCATGGGAGGTCTCTTTCTATTCAGGGAAGGCTGATGTATGGCGTAGAAGAGGGGGTTTACTACAAATTGTGGGTTGGAGAGGCTGTATGTCAAGGTGATGAATGGCAGTAGTGCTGATGTAACACCACAAGTGGCATCCGGCAGATCATATTTTGGGTATCCCAGCGGAGTCTGTAACAAGTTTTGTGTAACTGGCAATAGCCTGTATCTTGCTCACAAGGAGGAAGTGCTATGGCCAGAGAAAGAAAACCCTCAAGTAAGATCGACCGTCTTTTGGATGAGCTCATGGAAGACGGGGTGGACGCCGAGGACCTGTTCGGCGAAGACGGCCTGCTCAAGCGCATGAAGAAGCGCATGGCCGAACGGATCCTGGAAGCCGAGCTCACCGATCATCTCGGCTACGAGAAACATGCCCCCGATGGCAGGAACCGGAGTCTGTAACATGTTTTGTGTAACTGGCAATAGCCTGTATCTTGCTCAAAAGGAGGAAGTGCTATGGCCAGAGAAAGAAAACCCCCAGGTAAGATCGACCGTCTTCTCGATGAACTTATGGAAGACGGGGTGGACGCCGAGGACCTGTTCGGCGAAGACGGCCTGCTCAAGCGCATGAAGAAGCGCATGGCCGAGCGGATCCTGGAAGCCGAGCTCACCGATCATCTCGGCTACGAGAAACATGCCCCCGATGGCAGGAACCGCGGCAACAGTCGCAACGGCAAGACCACCAAGACGCTCAAGGACGACAAGGGCGATCTGCCGGTAGAGATCCCCCGGGACCGCGAAGGCAGCTTCGATCCGAAGTTGATCCGCAAGTACCAGACGCGTTGGCCCGACTTCGACGACAAGATCATCTCCATGTACGCAAGGGGCATGAGCACCCGGGATATCCAGGGCCATATCGAAGACCTCTACGGGGTGTCCATCTCGCCCGAATTGGTCTCGCGGATCACCGACGCCGTGACCGACGAGGCCCTGGCCTGGCAGTCGCGGCCCCTGGATGAGATCTACCCGATCCTGTTCCTGGATGCCCTGTTCGTCAAGATACGTGATAGCGGCAGCGTACGGAACAAGGCGGTCTACCTGGCCCTGGGCGTTAACCTGCGCGGCGACAAGGAACTCCTGGGGCTCTGGATCGAGCAGAACGAAGGGGCAAAGTTCTGGCTCCACGTACTGACCGAACTGAAGAACCGGGGCGTTGCCGATATCTTCATCGCCTGTTGCGACGGCCTCACCGGCTTCCCCCAGGCCATAGAGACGGTGTACCCCAAGGCCCAGGTGCAGCTCTGCATCGTCCACATGGTGCGTAACAGCCTGACCTACGTCTCCTGGAAGGACCGTAAGCAGGTGGCCAAGGATCTCCGGGCGATATACCAGGCCGCTACCTTGGAGCAGGCTGAGGCCGCGCTTTATCGCTTTGCCGAACACTGGGATAAGCAATATCCCACGATCAGCCGGCTATGGCGCAGACACTGGGACCATCTGACCCCGTTCTTCGCCTTCCCACAGGAGATCAGGAAGGTCATCTACACTACGAATGCCATCGAATCCATGAACCGGGGCCTGCGCAAGATCATCAAGACCAGAGGCGCTTTCCCCACGGACGAGGCGGCCAGGAAACTGCTCTATCTGGCCCTGCTCAATCTGTCCCGAAGGTGGACCCGGCCCCTTGTCCACTGGACAGCCGCAATCAACCAGTTCATCATCATGTACGAAGACAGAGTGCCCATCACATGAAACTGTCAGTTACACAAAATCCGTGACAGACCCAGGAACCGCGGCAACTCACGCAACGGCAAGACCACCAAGACGCTCAAAGACGACAAGGGCGATCTGCCGGTAGAGATCCCCCGGGACCGCGAAGGCAGCTTCGATCCGAAGCTGATCCGCAAGTACCAGACGCGTTGGCCCGACTTCGACGACAAGATCATCTCCATGTACGCAAGGGGCATGAGCACCCGCGACATCCAAGGCCATATCGAAGATCTCTACGGGGTGTCCATCTCGCCCGAACTGGTCTCGCGGATCACCGACGCCGTGACCGACGAGGCCCTGGCCTGGCAGTCGCGGCCTCTGGACCCGGTCTATCCGATCCTGTTCTTGGATGCCTTGTTCGTCAAGGTGCGTGATAGCGGCAGCGTACGGAACAAGGCGGTCTACCTGGCCCTGGGCATCAACCTCCACGGCGACAAGGAACTCCTGGGGCTCTGGATCGAGCAGAACGAAGGGGCAAAGTTCTGGCTCCACGTACTGACCGAACTGAAGAACCGGGGTGTTGCTGATATCTTCATCGCCTGCTGCGACGGCCTGTCGGGCTTTCCGCAGGCCATAGAGACGGTGTATCCCAGGACCCAGGTGCAACTCTGCATCGTACACATGGTGCGTAACAGCCTGACCTACGTCTCCTGGAAGGACCGTAAGCAGGTGGCCAAGGATCTCCGGGCGATATACCAGGCCGCTACCTTGGAACAGGCCGAGGCCGCGCTGGATCGCTTCGCAGAACACTGGGATAAGCAATATCCCACGATCAGCCGGCTATGGCGCAGACATTGGGACCACTTGAGCCCGTTCTTCGCCTTCCCAAAGGAGATCAGGAAGGTCATCTATACCACCAATGCCATCGAATCCATGAACCGGGGCCTGCGCAAGATCATCAAGACCAAAGGCGCTTTCCCCACAGACGAGGCGGTGAGGAAACTGCTCTATCTGGCCCTGCTCAATCTGTCCCGAAGGTGGACCCGGCCCCTTGTCCACTGGACGGCCGCCATCAACCAGTTCGTCATCATGTACGAAGACAGAGTGCCCATCACATGAAACTGTCAGTTACACAAAATCCGTGACAGACCCTCCCAGCGTGCAAATCGCGCGAACTTACTCGCGCGAAACACTCGACGCCAATGATGCTTGATGTATCATCCAGATCTCCATACCTTAGACACATATGAAAATCGGATTTACTTCATGTAATTCCCTTCCGATAAACTAAGTACAGACACCAGGAAAGGACCACCCTAATGGCCCACCACAAGGCCCTGTTAAAGGGCGGTTTCGCCCTGCCAACCTGCGAGAAGCATTTCCATGACCACGACGAGACCTGGCTGATCCTTTCTGGCAGTGGCACTTCCTACTGGGTGGACCACGATGGAAACCGGGAAGACTTCGTCCTTGAAGCGGGCGACGTCTGGATGATTCCCGCGGGTTACGAGCATGGGAGCGACGGTACGAACAGCGACGAGTTTACCATCAACGTATTTGACGGGACGAAGGCACCCGGGTGCCATGAGACTGCGCACTACTACGTCGAAAATGAAGGCTATATTCCCTCTCTGCAACTGGTCAAGACGCCGACTAACCGATACGACGCGGCGTAAAAGTATCGCCGGGCCCTTAGCGGCCAACCATGGCGCGTCGCACGTCTCAAGCGCTGTCTCTGCCCATTGACCGAATGCAATAACCACAGGAAAAAAAGAAACCAACGGATTCATGGACATCAGTTTTTTTACTAGCGCCGGGGAGGATGCCTGGTCCCTGGAGGAATGCGCAGGGTGGGCGAAGGAAAACGGATTCGACGCCGTGCGGCTTTCGGCGAGCGGCGCTGTCGATCCGGATCGGATACTCGCGGATGGTCCCGGTGAAGTCAACGGCGTCCTGAAGGATCATGGCGTATATCTCGCGGCCCTGTCGGCCCACAATAACCTGCTGGACGACGACGCGCAGGAAGCGGAGGCCGCCGCGGACCGGCTCCGCAAGGCGATCGAGACCGCTTCCGTACTCGGCACACCCGTGGTCGTCACCCACGCCGGGAGTCCGGTGGGATCCCGTTTCTACGGCCAGTATTCCTCGCCGCCGGGTAACCCGGGCGACCGGTCCGTGGAACTCGTGGAGCGCTTCAGGGAGCGGTACGAACCCATCGTGAGACTGGCCGAAGACCGGGGCGTCACCATCGCCCTGGACGGCGCGGTGCGCATGGGCAACATCGCCTGCAACCCGGAGATGTGGGAGCGGGTACTGGACGCCGTCCCTTCCGATCATCTCGGGCTCTCGTGCGATCCCTCCCACTGGTTGTGGATGATGATCCTCCCCGCAGAGGACGCCATCCGCATGTTCGCTGGTAAGTGGGTATACGCGGACGTGAAGGACGCCGAGGTAAGCAAGGCGATGCTGTTCCGCCAGGGGATCATTGGGAACTGGTGGTGGCAGTACCGCGTGCCGGGACGGGGACAGCTGAACTGGGGAACCGTTATCGGCGCCCTGGTAGAATCCGGCTACGACTACGTTCTCTGCGTCGAGAACGAAGACCGGGGCATGCCCGGCCTGGCCGGTTTCGCCCTTGGCGGCCGGCACCTCCGGCAGTTCCTTCCGCCCGTGGACGCGGACTGCCAGCGGCCATCTGCACCATGGAACATGTCCTGACTAGACCCGTGTCCGTCGTACTGGAAGTGCGCCTGTCTTGCCGTTAATATGCTCGTCTCATCTTCGCCGTATTGACCAACATCTATACGGCAAGCTGCGATATTCCAATAACTTGCGTTTTACCAGCGGAGCGTTCCATGTTCAGTCACGACCCCCTGCCACCCGTCGATCGCCGCAGGACGGAAATCCGCCACCTGAACCTTCCCTGTGAATTTGTCGCCCCGGCCACGTTGGAAGCCTGGGAGAAACGGGCCCGAGCGCTCCGAGAGCATATCCTGGTCAGCATGGGACTCTGGCCTAACCCTGTAAAAAGTCCGTTGAACGCGGAGATTACCCACCGGATCGAGCGAGAAGGATACAGCATTGAAAACGTCCGGTTCCAGAGCCTACCCGGATACTACGTGACCGGAAACCTGTACCGTCCCACCGGCATGACGCCGCCGTGCCCCGCCATCCTGAATCCCCACGGACACTGGATAGAGGGACGCCTGCACCATGCACCCGAGGGTTCGGTGCCGGCCCGCTGCATCCATTTCGCTCGGCAGGGATACATAGCCTTCGCCTGGTCCATGGCCGGCTACAACGACAGTACGCAACTGTCACACCGGACTTTCGGCGACGACCTGAAATCGCTCTGGGGACTCAGCCTCATGGGATTGCAGCTCTGGAACAGTATTCGTTCCGTCGACTTCCTGGCATCGCTGCCCGACGTGGACTCAGGCCGTATCGCCTGCACCGGTGCTTCCGGCGGCGGTACGCAGACATTCATGCTGACCGCGGTGGACGACCGGGTTATGGCCGCGGCGCCCGTCAACATGGTTTCCGGCCACATGCAGGGCGGGTGCATCTGCGAAAACGGCCCTAATCTGCGCATCGAGACGAACAACGTGGAAATCGCCGCCCTCGCCGCGCCCCGACCCTTGCTGCTGGTATCGGCTACGGGGGATTGGACGGTCAACACGCCCGTGATGGAGTATCCGGCCATCAGGGCCGTCTATTCGCTGTACGATGCCGAGGACCATCTGGCGGAAGAGCAGATTGACGCGGGGCACAATTACAATGCAGCGAGCCGGGAGGCCGTGTACGCCTGGTTCGGCAGGTGGGTGCTGGGAGAGGACAACGGCGATCGGTTCTCTGATCAACCCGTTGAAGTGGAACCCCCGGAGTCGATGCTGGCTGTCATGCCGGACGCTACACCCGATAGTTGGGTCGATGAGGAAGGGTTGACGAGCGGCTGGATTGCACGGGCTCGGAAACAGCTCGTTAAAATGAAGCCTGTGGACGCCAAGTCGCTGCGCAGGTACCGGCAGGTCATGTCGACCGGATTCCGATCAGCCATCGGATCGCCCAGCGCGTCCGATGACGACCTCGTCGTGAGCCGGCAGGGAATACACCGGACCGATGCCTGTACTGTACACTCCCTGTTCATAGGATGTCAGAACACCGGGGTCCGGGTGCCTGTCACCGAGTTCCGGCCGCACGGTTCCCATCGGGGCGCCGTCCTTGTCGTCCATCCCGGGGGCGTGTCAGAACTGACCCGGGGAAGCGGTCGTGAACCGCTCCCATTGATTCAGCAGCTTTTGGGTAAAAGTCAGTCGGTTCTCGTGGCGGACGTCTTTCTCACGGGTACGGCGGACGGTGCAATGGACACCGGGGAACACGACTACTACTCCACATACAACCGCACCGTTACAGCCAACCGCGTTCAGGACATCGTCACGGCCGTGACCTGGCTCAGGCGTTCCAGCGGATGTTCCTCGGTTTCCCTCGTTGGTATCGGCGAGGCCGGACCGTGGTGCCTGCTGGCCTGCGGACTCTGCCCCCAGGTCGTTCGGGCCGTGATCGACGTCAATCATTTCGATGCGGACAGCGACAGGGAGTACGAGGAAAAGCTGTTCATACCCGTGCTGCGGCGGCTGGGAGGACTGGCCGCTGCCGTGGCACTCGCTACGCCCGCCGATTTGTACCTGCACAACACCGGGGCGGCGTTCCGACCTGATGACATGGAAGCGGCGTACCGCGCGGCCGACGCCATTCACCAGCTCAGGGTACAGAACGCTCCTGCGGATATGCGCCAGGTCATCGCGTGGATCGTCGAAGGATCCCAGGAATAAAGCCGAGCGGGACCATGTAATCAGAAACCCCGGAAACCGTTCTTACCCTACCGCATCTATGATTCCTGTCAATTACGATTGCCCGGAGGCCGTGTTTGGGCTATATTGTCGGGCTGTACCGCTGTCTACAATGCGGGGAAGCGTGAAGCGCCGGAGGCATTTCACCGGCAAACCGCTTTAACACGACCAGGGTAGAATACACCACCCGAAAGGAATGTCCCCATATGGCCAAGTCTCCCGACCTGGGTGATTTGCAGAAGGATCTGAAAGAGTTCTTCTCGCACAAATATGGCGCGCAGGTACAGTTCGCCCAACCCGAACACGAAGGCACTCCTACCGACCCGCCGGCCGAAGAAGCCCCGCTTCCGGAGATTCAGTTCGACATGAAGCCGGAAGAACTGGAAGGCTTCCTCAACGAGTACGTCATCCGACAGGACGAGGCGAAAGAAGTCCTGGCCACCAAGATCTGTACCCATTTCAACCGCATCCGGCTCCAGGAAGAGATGGAACCGGTCGGAAACATCAAGAACAACATTATCCTGATCGGTCCGACCGGCGTGGGGAAAACCTATCTCATCAAGCTCATCGCCAGCCGGATCGGCGTACCTTTCGTCAAGGGCGACGCCACGAGATTCAGCGAAACGGGCTATGTCGGCGGAGACGTAGACGAACTGGTCCGCTCGCTGGTGCACGAGGCCGACGGCAATATCAATCTGGCGGAACACGGCATCATCTACATCGATGAAATCGACAAGATTGCCTCGTCCGGAAACGTGGTCGGACCCGACGTTTCGCGAACCGGCGTCCAGCGGACTCTCCTGAAACTCATGGAGGAGACGGAGGTGGACCTGCAGGCGCCCCACGATCTCACGTCCCAGATGGAGAACGCGCTCCAGTTCCAGAAAACGGGCAAGGTGGAAAGAAAGCGCATAAATACACGCAACATCCTGTTCATCGTCAGCGGCGCCTTTGCCAACCTGGAAGAGATCATCAAGAAACGATTGAGCGTGCAGTCGATGGGTTTCGAGCAGGGTGGAGACGCGGCCCTGCCGGATGACGGTGAATGGTTGCCGCACGTTACGGCTGAGGACCTGATCAAGTATGGCTTCGAGTCGGAATTCATCGGGCGCCTTCCGGTAACCGCCGTACTCCACAAACTCAGTGTCGACGACCTGTTCCAGATCCTCCTTAACCCGAACGGTCCGGTCATTACTGCCAAGAAACTGGACTTCAAGGCTTACGGCATCGACGTCAGTTTTGACGAGGCGTCACTGCGCCTGATCGCGGAAAGAGCCCACCAGTCGGGTACGGGCGCGCGGGGTCTCATCGGCGCGATGGAGCGGATCCTGATCAAGTTCGAGAAGAAACTGCCTTCCAGCACCGTGAAACAGTTTGAGGTGACGGCCGAGGTGGTGAAGCACCCGGAAAGAGAACTCGAACGGATTCTGGCCGAGGCGCCGGCGCTGAGTTTCGAGCACCTGTTCTTCGAGGAACACGGCATAACGCTTACGCTGGACCAGTCCGCCGCATCGGTCCTGGCGGAGGTGGCGGAAAAGCACGGAAAGACCGCCGAAGATATGGGGATGGAGCTGTTTAAGGATTACGTCCACGGCCTGAAACTGATCCAGGCCAGAGAGCTCAAGATAACCGAAGAGGCGATCCGGAATCCTGGAGAATACCTCGACAGCCTGATCAAGAAGTTCTACGAAGACCAGGTCCGGACCACCTGATGTCAAGCATACCGTTTTACAAATCATGATCCCCGCAGCGCTCACCATCGCAGGATCCGACTCCGGCGGCGGTGCCGGCATCCAGGCGGACCTAAAGACCTTTTCGGCCAATGGCGTGTACGGCATGTCCGCCGTCACATCGGTCACGGCCCAGAACACTATCGGCGTCCAGTCCGTGCACAACCTGCCCCCCGAAGCAGTGGCGGAGCAGATCGAATCCGTCTTGTCGGACATCGGGGCCCAGGCGATCAAGACGGGCATGCTCGCCAACGCGGAGATCATTGCCGCCGTAGCGGATACGCTGTCAGGGTATCGGAACATTCCCCTCGTCGTGGACCCGGTAATGATCGCCAGGAGCGGCGACACGCTGCTGGAATCCACCGCCGTGTCCACGCTGATCGAACGGCTGTTTCCCCTGGCTTCCGTCATTACGCCGAACCTGGATGAGGCGCGGGAATTGACGGGTATCGAGGCATCGGACGTTGAAGGGATGAAGACCATCGCCCGCAGGCTTTTTGAATTGGGCCCCCGCCACGTGGTCGTCAAGGGCGGACATCTCGAAGGGCCGGCCGTGGACGTGCTCTACGACGGTACGGATTTCCATTCTTACGAGGCCGATCGCGTCGATACAAAGAATACCCACGGTACCGGATGTACCTTCGCTTCGGCTATTGCCGCAGGTTTGGCAAAGGGCGCCGGTGTCGCTGACGCCGTGCAAGACGCCAAGTCCTACCTCACGGGAGCCCTGCGTCACGCCGTGCCCATGGGCCGGGGACACGGTCCGGTCCATCACTTTCACGACCTCTACCGCGAAGCCGATCGTATCGCTGTGCTCAACCAGTTGGCGGTCGCGGTACGGCGCCTCGAGGGCGCCCACGCCGGGAATCTCGTCCCGGAAGTACAGTGCAACCTGGGCATGGGGCTGGCCGACGCGCGGTCCGCTGGCGACGTGGCGGCCTTTCCCGGCCGGCTCATCCGCCTTCGCCGCGATATCCGTTCCGTGGCGCCGCCGGAATTCGGGGCGTCTTCACACGTGGCCCGGATCATACTCACCGCCATGCGGCGGGATCCGGACAAGCGCTCCGTCTTGAATATCCGCTACGACGAATCGATCCTGGGCGCCTGCCGAAGCCTGGGCCTCTCGATCGCCTCCTTCGACCGGCACGAGGAACCCCTCGAATCTAAAACGCGGGAAGGCTCGTCCCTGGAATGGGGAACGGCCCGGGTCATCGAAGAACAGGGATTCGTACCGGATATCGTCTACGATCTGGGCGACGAGGGGAAGGAACCCATGATCAGGGTCATCGCAAGCGACCCGGAGCGGGTCACGGATATCGCACTGGCCGTGTTGGAAAGATCCCGGGGCAAATAGGGGAAGTTCAATACCCCAGTTTTCGCAGGTAGGCGCGGTCCCGCCGCATCTTTTCTTCGTCAGGAATGTCCGACTGGCTGGGGCACACGGTCACCCACCGGTCATAGCCGATCTCCTCCAGCGATTTCATGGCGGCACCGAAGTCGAGCAGCCCCCCTTCGCCGAGTTCGACGAAGCGATAGTCCTTGTAATCCTGCAGGTGCACGTACACCAGCCGATCCCTGAAATCCCGGATTGACTGTGCGGGATCGTAGTGCCAGAAGGCCGAATGGGACACGTCGATGCAGAGTTGCGCCCGTTTCATCAGGCGCATGAGGAGTTCCCACTCTTCGCGGGAATCGACCGTGGTGCTCGTATGTATGTGGTAACACACGTCCAGGTCGTACTGCGACGCGTAGTCGGCGAATGCGTCAGACAGGTCCGCCAGGGCCTGGATCTCGTCCGTGGTCGATGTCCGTCCGTAGGGACGGCTGGCGCCCATGAACATGTAGGTGTCGGCTTCCACGTCGGCGGCGAAATCGATACGGCGCTTGTTCCGCTCCAGCATCTCGTGATCGTTGTCGAGGCTGATTCCGGTACCGCACACCACGGCGACCGGCACGCCGGCACGGTCCGAGACGGATTTGACCCGCGATGCCGATCCGAGCCAGTCCAGCGACTGCCGGATTTCCCATCCGTCCCAACCGGTTTCCTTCAGCTGCGCAAGGATGAGGTCCAGGTCGGGGGTACTCCAGCGCAGTCCGCTGTATCCCAGTTTGAATCCCAACGGGGGCTCCTCTACCCGGCCATCTCGCCGGATATCGCGATCTTCCGCACTTCTTCGCCGTCGAGGCGGTAGTTGGTCGATAGGGCGTCGATGGCTTCGCCGACCCGGCCGAGCGGCAGGGTGTGGGAGACCATTTCCTCGAAGGGATAGCGGCCCGATTCCAGGATGGGCAGGCCGCGGACGAAGTGCGTGATGGTGCTGGCCCAAACGCCGACCAGGGTGATGTGGCGGAACACGAAGTGGTTGAAGGGATTCATGGAGACGTCGCCCGCGTCGGTGAAATGACCGCCTTCCACGTAGGTTCCGCCCCGCCGCAGCATTTCCACGCCTTCCGGGATGGCCGGCGGCACCCCCGTGCATTCGAATACCACGTCGGCGCCGTAACCGCCGGGCGTTTCCGCCTTGACCAGTTCGATGCGTTCCCGCGCGTCCGGCACTTCCTCGATGTTTATGGTCACATCGGCCCCGAAGGCTTCCGCGAGTTCCAGCCGGGAAGCGGGCGCCCCCACGACGATGGTGCGGTGCGCTCCGGCCTCGCGGGCCGCTGCCAGGCTGAACAGGCCTATGGCGCCGGCGCCCTGTATCACCGCCGTGGACCCTAGTTTCATCCGGGCTTTCTCTGCGAAATGCAACCCGACGGTGAACGGCTCGAGGAGCACGGCGATTTCAGGCGTGCTTTGTACCTTGAGGAACTTGGTGCGGGGTATATTCAGCAGTACGTATTCCGCGTACCCTCCCTGGAAATGGGGTTTGATGTCGCCGTAGGGCCGGAATCCGTACGCCAGCACGTTCGGGCAGAGTCCGGGCTCCCGTACCACCGCGCAGAAATAGCAGGTTCCGCACTGCTGCCCCGGAATAACGGCGATGAGATCGCCCTCTTTCACAGGCTTGTTCATCGCGTCCGAATCGACACCGGATCCCATCTTTTCGATGACGCCGACGATCTCGTGACCCAGAACAAGGGGAAATGCTTTGCGGCGCATGTGCCCGTGGTAGACATGAACGTCCGTGCCGCAAACGCCGCACATGGTCTGTCGTACAAGTATCTCGCCCGGCCCCGGGTCCGGGACCACCGCCTCGCCGACGGTAAAGGTTCCCCGTTCCTTGTCCAGGATCGCCGCTTTTCCCGTTCGCGCCATCGTGACTCCAGGAATCGTTCCAGCCGCTCTTACCCAAGGGTGGTTTCAATCAGCCGTTGAAGCGTCTTTCCGCCTCCGCCCAGTCCACGGTGTTCCACCAGGCCGCGATATAGTTGGGACGAAGGTTCTGGTAATTCAGGTAGTAGGCGTGTTCCCACACGTCCAGTCCGATGATGGCCGTCTTGCCTTCCATGATCGGGCTGTCCTGGTTGGCCGTGGAATAAACCTCCAGGTTCCCCGCGCCGTCCCTGGCGAGCCAGGCCCAGCCGGAACCGAAGCGCGTCGCGCCCGCGGCCGCGAACTGTTCTTTCATGGCGTCGAAACTACCGAAAGCGCCGTCGATCGCGTCGGCCAGGTTCCCTGTCGGGTTTCCGCCGCCGCTGCCGCTCATGATCGTCCAGAACTGCGAATGATTGGCATGGCCGCCGCCGTTGTTCCGTACCGCGGTCTTGATAGCGTCCGGAACAATGGCGAGATTGTCCGCGAGCAGTTCATCCAGGCTCTTGCCGGCCAGGTCACCGTGGTCCGCGAGGGCGTTGTTCAGGTTAGTCACATAGGTGTTGTGGTGCTTGCCGTGGTGGATTTCCATCGTGCGCGTGTCGATATGGGGTTCGAGCGCGTCGTGGGCATAGGGTAGATCGGGCAGCGTGAAAGACATGGTACTCTCCTTTGGGGATGAACGCACACAACTGTTGAGAATCGCGGTGCCGGCCATGCCGGCCAGGGCGCCGCCTGCAATGCGACCCAGAAAACCTCGGCGGGACAGGCCGGGGCCGTCCCTGCTGACCTCGGAACGGGAACCTGCTTCGCGTTCCGGCGAATCGGCTTCTTGTTCTGCTGGTTTCATGCTATTGGGATTTCCTTTGGATCACCCGCGGCCGGTCTGCACTACTCCGGCAGCGCGATATCTCCGAACAGGGTGAAGGGCGTAGAACCGTTGACGCGTACGGGAACGATCATGTTGGATTCAATGCCAGGCCGTCTCGGAAACACCACGGTCTTGAAGTTGTCCGCCTTGCCGTAAAGCTTATGGGCGTCGCGCCTGGACTGGCCCTCGACGAGCACGTTCACGGTTCGTCCCTTGAATGCCCGGTTTCTGATTTCGGAAACGGATTTCTGCATGTCGATGATGGCCGTCAATCGCCGGGCCTTCGCTTCTTCGGGCACGTCGTCGGCAAGCCGTTTATGGGAAGCGGTACCGGGCCTTGGCGAATACTTGAACATGAAGGCGCTGTCGAACTCTACGGTCCGCATCATCTCGCGGGTAGCTTCGAACTCCTCTTCCGTCTCGCCGCAGAACCCCACGATGATGTCCGTCGTCAGGGCGATATGGGGAATGTTGTCCCGCAACCCGCGGACGACGTCGAGAAACACTTCCGGGGTGTAATCTCGGCGCATGCGGGAAAGGGTCGTCGCCGCACCCGACTGCAGCGGCAGGTGCGTATGGGGGCATATCTTCGTGGAGGCCGCCATGACCTCGATCAGCCGGTCGGGGAAGTGCGCCGGGTGGGGCGATGTAAAGCGGATACGCTCGATACCTTCCACTTCCGCCGTGCGGGAAAGCAGGTCCGCGAAATCGACTTCGCCGTCCTGGTACTTGTTCACGGTCTGGCCGAGTAGAGTCACTTCCCGGTATCCTTCCGCCGCGAGGCGCTCGATCTGCCGAATGATTTCTCCGTGGGGCGTACTGCGCTCCCGGCCGCGAACGAAGGGCACGATGCAGAACGAGCACATCTTGTCGCAACCGCGCATGATCGTAATCCAGCCATTCACCCCCGGTTCTCTCACGGGATCGATATCGAGGTAATGTTCCGCCCGGTCCCAGGTCAGGTTCAACGCCGGTTCATTTTCTGCGTCCAGGGACCGAAGCATGGCGGGCAGGCGGCGGTAGCCGTCGGGACCGGCGACCAGGTCGATATAGGGGGCCTTCTCGATGATCCGGTCACCGAGGTGCTGGGACATGCATCCGCAGAGTCCCAGGATCAGGTCGGGATTGACCGTCTTGAACCGGCTCAACTCGGACATGCGCCCGAGTACGCGCTGCTCCGCGTTTTCGCGGATGGCGCAGGTGTTCACCAGGATCACGTCGGCGCGGTCGACCCGGTCGGTCACCCGGTATCCCTCGCGGGTGAGCAAACCGACGATCAACTCCGAATCCGCCTTGTTCATCTGGCAACCGTAGGTCTCCACGTACAGCGCACGTGTTTGAATCGAGGGAGAAGCCGTTGGCGGTTCCAGAACTGTCCTGTCCGTAACCATGATATCCTGTCTTTTTGCGCGTTTTCAAGGTTCCGGTAATCTATAGAACCGGCGTGGTATCGTCAATCAAAAACATACCCGTACCTGCGTATCCGCGACCTCAAATGGTTCAGACCTTCGAGTACTTCCCCGCGGGGCAGCCCACCCCTTTCCAGGCTGTCGTCCGCCATGGATTCGAGCCGTTCGTAAAACCCCAGGCCAAGCCTGGCGATTTCAGGTTCGGCCGGGTAGTCGTCCAGCACGTGGAAGAGGATGTCTTCGGCCTTGCCGAAGTGGCCGAATCGTTCGTAGTACCTGAACTGCAGCATCGTGGTTGACATGGGCAGGTCCGCGTCCGCCAGAAGATCCAGCAGTTCCCCGATCGCTTCGTGGGGATCCGTAACGAGACCGGAGGAGTTGATCTCTTCGCTGATCCAGCGAAAGCCATCCGCGCCGATGGACGGCTCCACGGAGATTTCAAGGTAACAATTGAGGGACTTCAGGAAGAGCCGCCGTCCGTCTTCTTCCTGTCCGTCCGCCATGGCCAGCACGCCGTCTTCCTTGAACAGGCGGGCGGCCATGAGGGCCGTGTCGACGGCCCCGGCGCTCCGCTTCATCAGCATGGACAGCAGGGTACGCTCGGACAGCGCCATTACGGACGCGGTCGAAAGTCCGAAGATGTCTTCCCAGGTCTGGGCGATGATCGATCGGGCGCGGTGGTAATCCTGGTCGCGGCGGGATCGGATCAAAAGGATTATGGCATCTATGAAAACACGGATGGTTCTCATGATGTAGTCCTGGCGGAACATATACTTAGTCCTCCACCTCTTCCCGGACCGGCAGGGAAGGCTGGGCGCCCCGACGGGTCACGGAGACCGCGGCGCAGCGCGTACCCCTGGGATCGTCTCCCCGGGAACAGGAATCCGCGGAGCCGAAATGACCATGTCCGTATTCGAACTGCCGACGACAACGATACGAGGCATTCAGCATACCTCCTGAAAATGGAAAAGGCAGGGAGGAAACAACACCCCCTGCCTTTGCTCATGCTTCGCGATCGGTACGGATCAGCAGTCGTTTTCCGACCGGATGTACTTTATGGGATTTTCCCGTCGCCGGTCTTTCTGAATCTCGTAATGCAGGTGGAATCCGTTGGCTCTTCCCGTCATGCCTACCTGGCCGATGACATCGCCACGCTTCAGATCCATGCCCTTCTTCACCAGGATGGCGGAAAGATGACCGTAGCGGGTCTTGATACCGTTCCGGTGGTCCACGTCTATATGCAGGCCGTACCGGGCGTCCACTCCGGTTTTGATCACGACACCGTTGGCGGGGGAACTGACGGGCGTACCCCGGGCCGCGGCGATATCGATCCCGTTGTGCATGGAGTAGAGACCGGTAAAAGGATCGTTCCGCGGTCCGTACCGGCTGGTAATAACGCCGGTCACCGGGGTGATCGAGGGTACGAATTGCCAGCGGTCGTCGATCTCACGGATCTGTTGCTCGATATCCTCCATGCTCCTGAGCGAAAGCTTCGACATGCGCTTCGTGGTTTCCATCTCGGAGTGCAGTTTGGAGGCCCGGAAATAAGGAGAATCGAGATTGAACCCCACGTTTGGAATCTCGGCTCGTCCACCCACACCCACCTGGCGCACATCCGGGTGAATCATGGGCAGGCCCGATATGAGGCGGGCGGATTCTTCGGAAGAAACAAGCATGTCCAACCTGGCCTTGTTCGACCGGCTGGACTGTTCCAGGATCCTTATTTCTTCGGGAAAACTGCTATGCCTGAACTCGGCATATAACAACCTCGCGCCCGAGTACACGATACCGGTTGCCATCACCAGCGCGCCCAGCATAACAGGAATCATCAAGCTGGGTATGCGTATCGTCCGACCCCCAAAATGCAAGACCAGGAGCCAGGTAGGCAGTCGGATTTTTCTCAAAACAACCGTTCCTGATACGGGTTACAAATCTACCTTTGCCATTGCGTATAAACCAGTTATCGCGAACATATCAAGATGAACAGCTTCGGCGTACGTGTCAAACTATTTTTTTGCGATTTTAATCAGCCGGCCGGCAACTTACGGTCCCGGATCGGGGAAAAACCAGGTCGACGGATCGAGAATACGGCCCGTGTGGTGTATCTCGTAGTGTATATGGTATCCACTGGTCTTGCCGGTCTTGCCAACCAGCCCGATGATCTCTTCCCGTTTCACCTGCTTCCTTCTTTTGGGCAGCACTTTAGATAGATGTCCGTATCGCGTCGTGTATCCATTCTGATGCGCAATGTCAACGTACCGGCCGAGACTCGCATTCACGCCGGTGCGGGAAACGACGCCGTCGGCCGTCGCACGAACCGGCTCGTCCCTGGACGCGGCGATGTCCAGGCCGCCGTGCACGCGTAGCTCGTCGCTCAGCAGGTTTCGCGACGATCCGAAGGATCTCGAAACGGGACCGCTGACCGGCGACACGACGGGGATGTCGCGCCAGTATTGCTCGTTCTCCCTGGATTGTGCTTCGATGGACTGCAGGCTGGCCAGTTCGGCACGTACTTCGATCAGCAACAGGTCGATCTTACCGCCTATCTCGCGAATAGCCGCTCCGGGCGATCCGGTCGCTTCGATGGTTGACATGGACGAAGTGGAAACGACCGATCCGCCAACCGGACCGGGTGCATCGGTTCCATGGACGATTGTACTTATGTTCTCCGCTCGTTCCGTCAATGACCAGATCTGCCTTTCGAGGGTATCATCCAGTTGATGCAGGGCCCGCAACTGCTCGCTCAACCTCGCGTTTTCCCTTTCCCTTTCGGCCAGGGCTCCATCGTCCAGCAGGGTAACATGATACGACGCGCTGAAGTGCCATCCCGTCAGGAACAGGAGTACCAGGACGGTGATACCGAACAGGATCGACCAGATGCCGAATATCTTGGGATCGTTGAGTGAACTACCCGGTAGATGTATAAGTGAAACAAATCTGCGCAATGGCATACCCCACTCCGCGGCCCGAAGGCCGGTGCGTTCTCGTCGAAGGACGATTCACGACGGGTTGCCCGGCGAGGATCCCGCCGTGACACGGAAAGAGGATCGATCAGTTCAGATAGGCCAGAAGCTTCTGGCTCCTGGAGACATGGCGCAGTCTGCGTAGCGCCTTTTCCTTGATCTGGCGAACGCGTTCCCGTGTCAGACTGAAACGCGATCCGATCTCCTCCAGGGTGTAGGATTTTTCTATGTTGATGCCGTAGTACAGCGCGATAACGTCCGCTTCCCTTTTAGTCAAGGAACCAAGCGCCCTGAAAATCTCATCCTTCAGTGAATCTACCATGAGGGATTCGTCGGGAGCATCCTGGTCATCATCCTCGATTAGATCCAGCAAGCGGTTGTCTTCCCCCGCCTTGAGCGGCGCGTCCAGCGACACGTGTCGGCTTGCGATACGCATCGTGTCTTTCACGTCACCGGGATTCATATCCAATTTTTGCGCAATTTCCTCGGTGCTGGGTTCTCGGCCGTTTGCCTGCTCGAATTCACTGGACAACCTGCCGATTTTGTGCAGCGTGCCCACGCGGCTCAGGGGCAGCCGGACAATTCGGGACTGCTCGGCCAGTGCCTGGAGGATGGACTGGCGGATCCACCACACCGCGTAGGAGATGAACTTGAAGCCCTTGGTTTCGTCGAATCGCTTGGCCGCCTTCATCAGTCCGATATTGCCTTCGTTGATCAGATCGGACAGAGAGAGACCCTGGTTCTGGTACTGCTTGGCCACGCTGACCACGAAACGGAGATTGGACGCCGTAAGCTTCTCCAGCGCTTTCTGGTCACCGGCCCGTACGGACCGGGCCAGTTCGGTTTCTTCTTCGGCCATCAACAGCGGAACGTTGCCGATCTCCTGCAGGTAAAGATCGAGGGAACGGCCTTCTGACGCTGCCGAATGGGTTTTTGATAAGGTACTCACGCTCTGCGTCAACTCCCGTTTAACAGTTTGACATTGGGGCCCTGTCGGCCCCCTTTACCAAAGATATCCTGCCGATTCCGGCCTTACGGCATACCTGGCCGAAAACCGGTAGGTTTGGTAATATACATATACAGGGCGTTTTGTCAACAAAAAACAGACAGGGCGAGATGCGTCAGTCTGCCAGGGAGGACAGGGTGCCTTGTCCGTCAAACACGAGTGGGCCGTGGTTGCCGGCGATTTCAATGTCTTCCCTGTCGGCCATTTCTTCCACCAGCGCATCGGAAACCGCGACGCGTCCGAGCGACAATGTGTTCTTGATGCGAACGGCTCGTCCCTCCTCGGGCGGTTTCATGCCGATGGTGGAAAAAGCGGCTTCGATGACTTCGCGGTCCGAGTCTAAAAACACGGGTATGCGGGATTTCTGCGGGCTCATGCCCGTGATGGAATTCACGTAGGTATACTGGTGATTGATCCTGTCCACCAGGCGGCGGGTGGTAAAATCGGCCAGCCCTATGCCCACCGCGTTGCCCTCGCTTTCCGGGGTCAGGTCACGGACGATGATACGCAGGATCCGCGGGATTGCGGGTTCGGTCTCGAAATTCTGCATACGCCGGCCGATGATATTCGTGTCCATTCCGGTCCCGCTGATATTCTTGCCCATCTCGTCGACGATCAAAATGTCGATGTCGTCGGACGGAAGACGGGGCATCAGGCGCTGCGCCTCCTGGAAGAGCCTGCGTTCCTCCGCCTGCAGGACGTTCGCCGGCACGCCGACGATGTGGGCGGTCTGATCGTAGGCGTTTTCGATGATGGCCAGTCCGAAGGCCACGGGCGCGTGTTGCAGGACATGTTGCGACACGGTCGTGATCATGTGTTCGAACCCGTACTCGAAGACCGCGCCGTGGTAGAAGCTGGCGCCTTTCTGCTTGCCCAGCCCGATGGCCAGCATCTTCATCAATCCGCTTCCGACCGATCCCTTGAAGTCCGTATGGGGTTTCACGCGGTTTACCACCACGATATGATCCGCGCCGAGGGCGTTACGGTCCAGGTATACCGGCAGTCCGTCCGCGGTCTCGCCGAGACTCGCCGGCTCGATTTCGGAGCGAATGGGACAACCGATCGTCGATTCGCTGATGCCGTAGTTTTCCAGGACCCGGCGCTGTCCTTCTGAAGTCGCTCCTCCGTGACTGCCCATGGCCGGCACGACAAAGGGTTTCATACCGGTTTCCCCGAGGACGGATACGACGTTTCCTACGATGGTCGCGATGTTGCCGATGCCCCGGCTTCCGGTCGCCACGGCCACCGACGAACCGGGACGCATACCCGTTTCTTCGATCAAGCGCGAGACTTCCCTTCCGGTCGTCCCGGCCAGGTCCTCGACGACGGGTGCGTCGAACCGCTGACGTATCTCCGTGAATTCAGGCAGTTTCATGCGGGTTCCCCCATTTTACCATGCGATGTGCGGCGTATCCCCTCGCGGTGTCGGGTCTGATTCCTTCAAATTCCGTCGACAAACCGCCCGGGATTCAACGTGCCTTTTGGATCAAAACGGTACTTGAGCATCTCCATGATGTGCTGGTTTCCTCGCGCAGCGCCCCAGACACTGACCTTTTTCTTCAAAGCCGCCGGGGCATGTTCCACGACGAAGGCGCCGTGCTGTTCCGAAGCGTTTCGCAGATCCGCAACCAGGCTCGCCAGCCCGTCGAAATCCGCCTCCTGAAAAGACCTGTCCCGGTAGAAGACAAAGGCGACATGGCCACTGGTGAAATGCGAGAGCATGCCGCAGCCGATGGTCATGCGCTGACAGCGGTCCTCGGCCAGTTGATACAGGTCTCCGACCTCGTCCGGGGTGACGCTGGCCCGGCAGGTCACGCCGGGACGCGCGCCCGGGGGCACAAGCCGGCCCGAGGGGAACGCCCGCATTGATTCAAGCCCCTGGCGGTACCCGTCCCCGGTCAGGTGGATGACCTCGACCGCTCCCATGTCGTTAAAGATCCGTTCGCATTCCGCGACCTGCCAGTCAATCGTCTCTTCCGGACCGATCATGCCCGCGATGAGCGGAAAACCCGCGGCGCCCCGGATATCGCCGTCCCGTCCCCCGCCGGCCGGCCTTGTCATCAAGGAGAAGCTTGCGGGATTAGCCAGTTCCAGGAAGGAAGGCATGATATCGGAATCCATGATCCGGAAGGCGCAGTCGGTTGCCGTCTCTATGAGCGGCATCCGTCCAATGACCATCCTTCCCGCCGCCGGCAGGGGCTGGAGTTTCAGGGTCACCTCGGCAAGTATGCCGAGCGTGCCGAGGGATCCGATGTACATCTTGTTCAGGTCATAACCCGCCACGTTCTTGACGACCTGACCTCCTGATTTTACGATCGTGCCGTCCGCCTGGACAACCCGGACCCCGATAACCATGTCCCTGGCCGTACCGTAGGAGGTCCGCAATACGCCGGAAGTATTGGTGGCGAGTACGCCGCCCAGGGTACCGGCGTCGCCATGGGGCGGATCCAGGGGCAAATACTGGCCCCGTTTCCCCAGGCTGGACTGCAGGCCGGCCATGGTGATGCCCGCCTCCGCCGTGGCCGTCTGGTCCGCGGGTTCGTGGGATACGATCCGGTTCAGGCGCTCCAGGGACACCACGATATCCGCGCGGGATGGCGGAAGGCCGAAGTCCATCTTGGTGCCGCCGCCCCGCGGAATAACGGCGTATCCCTGTTCCGAGGCCATTTTAACGGTGGCCGAGAGGGATGCTATGCTGTCCGGAGCTACGACGGCTGCGGGAACGATCCCGTCCACGGCATGGGACGCCAGCGCTTCCCCGCTCGCGGGTTCATATCCGTCCACGAGGGATTCGAGCCTGCTGTGCAGCACCTCGTTGGGCATGGGCGTACTTGTGCTCCATTGAATCTATAGCATGAATCTATAACAGCGCTGCCTGCCGATTGGTGTATTTAAGTTCCACCGTTCCACATCCTATGCATGAACGGTTCGTGGGAAACATCTTGCCGGGATTGCTGAGGTTTTCCTCGTCGAAAACCTCTTTGACGGTTTCCATGGCCCGTATATCCGGTTCGTCGAATATCAGGGGCATCAGGTCGACCTTTTCGTACCCTATCCCGTGTTCCCCGGTTATGGATCCGCCCAAGTCGACACAGGCCCGGAGAATCTCGTTGCTGGCTTCCACGGTCCTCCGCGACTGGTCCTCGTCCCGGTCGTCATAGGCGATGCAGGGATGGATGTTGCCGTCGCCGGCGTGGAACACGTTGCCGATCAGGAGTTCGTATTTCTTGCCCATCGCCTGGATGACCCGCATGATGTCCGGGATTTTCGTTCGGGGAACGACCCCGTCCTGTACGTAATAACTCGGACTCAGGCGGCCCATGGCGCCGAAGGCCCTTTTGCGGCTCATCCAAAGCAGGGCCCGTTCCTTCTCGTCTCCGGCGGTCCGGACGTCGCACGCCCCGTTCTCCCTGCACACCGCGATCACGTCTTCGGCCTGGGTGTCCAGGCCGGCCTCGTGTCCTTCAAGTTCGATGATCAGCACCGCTTCCGCGTCCAGGGGAAAACCGAAATGGTACGCTTCCTCGATGGCGCCTATGACCACCTTGTCCAGCATCTCCAGGGCCGACGGGACGATCCCGCGGGCAATGACGCCGGCGACGGCGCGGGACGCGTCCTCCACCGTGTCGAAAACCATGAGAAAGGTCCGCCAGGCCTGGGGAAGGCGGGTCAATTTGACCCATGCCCGCGTAACGATACCCAGCATACCCTCGGAGCCGATCAGGAGACCACGCAGATCGTATCCGACGGCGTCGTCCGACTTGCCGCCGAACCACGTTATCCGCCCGTCCGGCATGACGACCTCGACGCCCAGGGTGTGGTTGGTCGTGACCCCGTATTTCAAGGTGTGCGGGCCGCCCGAGTTTTCTGCGATGTTCCCCCCGATGGTACAGGCGTACTGGCTCGAGGGATCCGGCACGAAATGATAGCCCTGCCGTCCGACTTCCTTCGACAGGTGAAGGTTGACCACCCCGGCCTCTACCAGCGCCCGCTGGTTTCGAATGTCGACCTCCACGATGCGGTTCATCTTGGTGAGCGCGATCATGACGCCGCCCTCCGGCGGCAGACTACCGCCGCTCAACCCGGTGCCCGCTCCCCGCGCCACGAAGGGAATCCGCGCTTCATGGAGAATCCGGACCACGGCCGCCACCTCCTCGGTCGTGGTGGGGAGAACCACGGCATGGGGGGCGTTCCGGTCGATGGTCAGCCCGTCGCATTCGTAGACGATCAGCTGATCCGGCGCGTCAATGACGTTTTCCCGGCCCAGAACGGCCGCAAGTTTTTCAACGAGTTGGTCTTTGATCATCAGGGCGTTCTCCGGCAGTTCCTTTAAAAACAGCCTCCGTGCCTGACGCGGCGCTACCCACTATCCTACGACTTGGTCAATCCAAGAAATTCCATCCGGGTGCTGCGATCGTCCCGGAACACACCGAGCATGGCGCTCGTCGTCGCCTTGGAGTGCTGTTTTTCCACGCCGCGCATCATCATGCAGAGATGGCCCGCTTCCATGACGACGGCCACTCCCAGGGGATTGAGATAGTTCTGAAGGGTCTGGGCGATTTGACAGGTCAGGCGTTCCTGCAACTGGAGACGCCGGGAGAAAACATCCACGATGCGGGGGATCTTGCCCAGTCCGATGATTTTGCCGTTGGGAATGTACGCGATATGGCACTGGCCGAAAAACGGCAGAAGATGGTGCTCGCACAGCGAAAAGAACTCGATGTCCTTCACCAGCACCATCTCATCGTAGTCTTCTTCATAAATAGCGTTATTTATGACGGTTTCAATGCTTTTTTCGTATCCCTGTGTCAGAAACCGCAGGGACTGGGCTACGCGTTGGGGGGTCCGCTTAAGGCCGTCCCGGTCCGGATTCTCGCCGATTTCCGCGAGCAGCGACCTCGTCAATCCCTCGATCGGATCCATCGTGGTTACCGCTCCTCTTCTCCAAAGTACTCGAAAGCGTTGTTGGAAGTCTCCACCAGGCGAATCCTGTAGAGCGAAGGCTTTTCGAAAAACGGGGCCAGCCGTTTCCAGATCACTCTCAGAAGTTCCTCCGAAGTCGGATTGACCGTCCTGAATTCGGCCAGGTCGTGGTTCAGGTGCCGGTGATCATAGCGATCCACGACTTCCTTCCGGAGGATGTCATCGAAACGCCCCATGTCGATGACCATCCCCGTCGTTTCGTCCACGGGGCCGCAGACCGTCACCGCCAGTTCGTAATTGTGGCCGTGACCGTGAGGATTGTTGCACTTTCCGAATATACGCACGTTTTCTTCGTCGCTCAACCTTATACTGTGAAGACGGTGTGCGGCGTTGAACTCGACACTTCTCGTGACGTAAACCATGCTGTCGTCTCCGGTGTATTCGATATTTCTCGCGCGGCTTTCATGCAGCCGGATTCCCATCAGTCTGCAGGGCCCGGTTACGCTTTCCAGCGTCTGCCAGAGAAACCGGGCCAGTCTTTCACTGGTAGGAGCCGCTCCTTTCAGGGCCCCGTGGTCATGGTTCAGATGACTCAGGTCCAGCGGTTCGATTGCGGCGCCCAGCATTTCCTTGACTTCGGACAGATTCAGGACGACGCCGGTCCGGGGATCGACAGGCCCCCCGAAGGTGAACTCGCCCACGTAGTCGTGGCCATGGCCGCTGCCGGCGGCGCAGGTCCCGTAAACCTGCCTGTTTCTGGCATCCGACCAGTCCGGGTTCCGGCACAGGTGCGCTGCCGAGAACCGTGTTTTTCGAGTCAGGAGCATCATGCGTTCGAAATGTTCGGCCGGTCAACGGCCAGGCTTGACCGGTGGGGTTTTTGAGGGGAAGACCTGCCGGGCTACAGGGCGGTGACAGCCGCTTCCGTGACGGTCTTGACGGCTTGTTCTAGCGTACCGTTATACACGACGCCGGAAGCGTTCCTGTGGCCGCCGCCGCCCAGGCCGACGGCAATCTGATTGACGTCTGTTTCGCGACGTGACCGTAAACTTATCTGGACCGTGCCGTCTTTGGCTTCCACGAAAATGATCCCGATTTCAGTCCCGGCGATGGTCATGGTCACGTCCACGAACCCGCTCGTGTCCGATGACAACGCACCCGTTTCTTCAATCATGGCCCGCGTCACGGTCAGCCAGGCGATGCGGCCGCAGCCGGTGAATCGAATATTGGAAAGCGCCCGTCCCATGAGGCGGGTGCGGGCGCCCGTGTTATGATTGTATACCTGGTCGTAGACCCGGGAAGGATCAACTCCCGCGGACAGGAGCTTGGCCGCAACAACGTGGGCGCACGGAGCGCTCCTGGCGAAACGGAAGGATACGGTGTCGGTCAGGATGCCCGTGTACAACGCGTCCGCGGCCCGTGCCGTTAGCGGCGCGCCCATCGAGCCGATAAGATCGTAAACGAGTTCGGCCGTGGACGACGCCTTCGTCTCTATCACCGAAAGCGGCGTGATCAGTTCGTTGTAGGGATGGTGGTCGATCACGATTTTCACCGCCGGGGATCCCTCCAGCGACTTCCGCAGCCGTCCCACCCGGTCCCAGCTGTTGGCGTCCACGATGACAACCACGTCCACAGATCCCAGACGCCCGATATCCTCCTCCGTGGCGGGTGCCAGGATATCCCCATCGGGATCCAGCCAGGTGTAGGCATCGGGTATGGCGTTGTTCATGGCCACGACGGCGTTCTTCCCCATCGCCTTCAGAAACTCGTAGATCGCCAGGGCCGACCCGACTGAATCACCGTCGGGATTGACGTGACTCGAGATCACGAAGGACTGATTCGATTCGATGACCGCCTTTATTTCATCCCACATGGCCATATCCCATGGATTGGACCTTGTATTTCGTCGTAACTCGTCTATCCCGTGCTCCGTTCCGGCGGAACGGGGACCCCGCATACGGTTAGAAGCGCCGAATATACTGTTCAAACCCCCTCCATGTCAAGGTTTAATGTTGATCAGGAGCGAGTTTGAATTTAGTTAAATGGTTGATAAATAAGGTTTTATTTGACACGACAGGGTCAGGTGGGTAGTATGCGGTAACTTGCGGGATTGCATCGGCTTCCGCACCTGGCCATCCCGCCACGGCGGATCCGGTCTTACGCCCCGAAATACCCCTTCTGTCGGAGCAATGGCATGACGAACGCACTCGTCCTGTTCATGAAAGCGCCGAGGCCGGGGACGGTGAAGACCCGGTTGACTGCACTGGTTTCGAACGCCGAGGCGGCGGAACTCTATCGCGCCTTCATACTGGATACGCTTCATCTTGCACGGCGGGTTGCCGGTGCGTCCCTGTACGTTGCCTGGACGCCCGATGACGGACTGGCGGAACTCCAGGCCGCCCTGGGCAACCCGGAAGTGAACTGGTTCGAACAGCGCGGCGCCCATCTCGGAGAACGGCTGTCGAACGCCTTCACGATGTTCTTGAAAAAGGAAGCGGTCAAAACGGTCGTTCTGGGTGGAGACAGCCCCCTTCTCCCGCTCGCGTACGTCGACGAGGCTTTTCGATCGCTGGACCGCCACGATGTGGTGCTGGGACCTGCCACCGACGGGGGCTACTACCTGATCGGGCTGGGACGCGGGCGAAAGGCCGTCGAACATTACGCGAGCCTGTTCGAGTCCATCGACTGGAGCACCGGCCGCGTACTGCGGCAGACTCGGACGGCGATCCGTAAACGCGGTCTTTCCAGCCACGAACTCCCACCGTGGTACGACGTGGACCGTCCCGCCGACCTTGAAAGGGTTTCCCGGGAAATACGATTGTTGCGTGCCGACGGTGACCGTGTAACCGGACGGCACACGGAATCCATACTGGATGAATTGACCCGGGGAAGAAATCCGACATGAGACCCGGCCGGGAAGACCTGAGGCCTTTGCTCGCCCGCCTGCCTTCGGTGCATGTCCTGCAGCGCCATCCCGGCATACGGGAACTGCGCAGTCGATACGAGGACCGGCGAATCGACACCGTGATCCGCATGGTCCTGCGCGACGCGAGGAACAGGATCCGGTACCAGCCCCACGCTGCGGAGAAGACGGGGCTGCAGCCGCAGATCCTGGCCGATCGGGTCGTTGCGCACCTGGAAAGTGAAAGCGGTTCCCTGGACGGCGCACTGATCAATGCCTCCGGTATCCTTTTCCATCCCGGGACGCGGGATCGGTACGCCGGGACGGCCGCCCGGAGGGCTTCCGACCTGGCGCTTATATTCGCGGCATACGAGGAAAAAGGCCGCATCGCCGGGTTGCTGCGTGAACTGACCGGCGCGGAAGACGCCCTGGTCGCCCGTTCCGTCCCCGCTGCGTTACTTCTTGCGGTCCAATCCATCGCGAAAGGGAAGGAAGTCGTCATCAACCGGAGTCATCTGGGGTTGATCGACGGACCATACGATGGCAGGCCCGTCGACCCGGTGTCGTTTTGCGGTCTTGCCGGCGCCAGGGTGGTCGAGACCGGCGCCACCAACAAGACCCGGTTGTCCGACTACCGGTCCGCGGTGGGTAACCAGACCGCGCTGATCACCTGTATTCGGCCGTACACATACGCCATCAGGGGCTTCACGGAAGAAGCCGGATTGGAAGAGATCGTACGAACCGGGGCGGAAACCGGCGCCACGGTCCTCTACCTGGCCGGTGATACGACGTTGCGCCCGGTTGCTTCCGCGGCTTACGAGCCCGCGTGCTCCGTCGCGGAGGCCCTTCGATTCGGCACGCCGTTGATCATCCTGGCCGGCGGCGGTCTGATCGGCGGACCTCCCTGCGGCCTGCTGCTCGGAAGGCGCCATGTGCTGGCGCCAATACGCGGGCACGGGCAGTGGCCCGCGATGCAGGCATCCAGGCATGTGCGGGCGGGACTCGAAGCAAGGCTGAAGGAACTTTCAGACAGCCCATGCGACCTCGATAGCCATCCGGCGGTCCATATGCTCACCGCTTCGCGGGATGAGGTAGGTGCACGCGCCCGGGCACTCGTCGATTTGCTGTCGAAGAACGGCCGCTTCCGTGCGTCATGCGCGGTAGTCGAACGACCGGCGTACCTGACGCCGTACCGGCTCCCCCACGACAGCATGACCAGCTTCGCGGTATCGGTTCATCCGGAAGGCGCGCGGTCCGAAGACCTGGCCGGCCAGGCTGTCCGATGGGCGCGCGGTACCCCGTCCCTGCTCGTCGATTACGGCCGCGACCGGCTCCTGATCGATATGCGCGGCGTGGAAAAATGCCGGATCCCGGACGTGGCGAGGATCGTTGAGGCGGACTTATAACTTATGGAATTAAAAAACTTGTGCAGGATCATCGTGCCGGATATATTCGAATCCGTGCTTCTCAATCCGTAAACAATTACATGGAAATGTTTTATCTTGCATCTTGAGCAAGCCATATCCGACGTAGTCCAGGTTGGCAAGCGGATGTATGACCGGGGTTACGTAGCCTCGAACGATGGAAACATCAGCGTTCGATTGTCCGAAGACCGCCTTTTGATTACGATGACCGGCGTCAGCAAGGGATTCCTGACCCCGGAACAGTTAATCGTCGTCGACTATGACGGCAGCGTGGTCTCCGGCAATCTCGAGCCGTCGTCCGAAATGAAAATGCATCTGATGGTGTATCGTGAGCGTCCGGATGTGCACGCCGTGGCCCACGCCCACCCTCCTACGGCGACGGGGTTTTCCGTGGCCGGTATTAATCTGCCCGAAAACCTGTTGCCCGAAGTGATCGTCTCCCTGGGTTCCATTCCCACTGCCGCATACGGCACACCGGGAACGATGGAGTTGGTCGAATCGCTCAGAAAATACGTATGTGATCATGATGCAATTTTACTGGAGAACCATGGCGCACTGACATTGGGTCCTGACATAATCACGGCGTATCACAAGATGGAAACCATGGAGCATATTGCGCAGATTGCCCTCGTAGCTCGATTGCTTGGCCGGGTCAACACCATAAATGATGAGGATGTGGGCAAGTTGGTCCAACTGTATGGCCGGTCATGAATGAATGATTCCGACCGAGGAAGAATCATGACAACGACGCGCAGAGAACTGGTCAATGAGATCAGCGAAACGCTGGGACTGAAGAAGACCCAGATCTATCCCGTGATCGACGCGCTCTTCGAAATCATGCGGGAAAACCTGGTCGAGGGCAACCGGATCGAAATCAGGGGGTTCGGCGCGCTGGAAATCAAGAACACCCGGCCCAAGCCCGCGGCCCGCAATCCGCGGACAGGGTATACCATCGAGGTCCCGGCCCGGCGGAAGGCCAAGTTCAAACCCGGCAAAATACTCAAGGAAGCATTGCGGGCCCAGAGAAAGCGGCAGGAGTAACACGGCCGCAGATCACCCGAATGCACGCCGCGCAAGATTCGACGTCTCCACTCCGATCAGCGAAAATGCCTCCCTACTACCCGGTCGGTAAACTGCCCGCGGAAGACCTGGACCGCATACTGCGGCGGTACGCTTCCGGTACCGACCCGAGACTGCTCGTGGGTCCGGGTATCGGACGCGACGCGGCGGTCATCTCCTTCGGCTCCCGCGTACTCGTAACGAAAACGGATCCCATCACCTTCGCCACCGAAGAGATCGGCTGGTACGCCGTTCACATAAACGCAAACGACGTCGCCGCCATGGGTGCCGTGCCCAGGTGGTTCCTGGCGACCATACTGCTCCCGGAAGCGAAAACGAGTCCAGAACTGGTGGATCGCATTTTCTCGGGGCTCTCCGACGCCTGCGCGGAACTCGACATCACGCTTTGCGGCGGACATACCGAAATCACCCATGGCCTGGACCGGCCGCTGCTGATCGGCCAGATGCTGGGTGAAACGACCCCCGACGGCTACGTTTCCGGTTCCGGCGCCAGGGCGGGCGACCGGATACTGCTGACCAAGGGCATTGCCATCGAGGCGACGGCGCTGATCGCCATGGAAAAAAGCGACGAGATCAAAGCCCGTTTTTCCGACGGTTTCCTCGAGACGTGCCGACGGTACCTTAAGGAACCCGGTCTCAGCGTGGTTAAAGAAGCCCTCATCGCGATGGAAACCGGCGGGGTCCATGCCATGCACGATCCGACGGAGGGTGGTCTCGCTTCGGGTTTGCGGGAAATCGCCGCCGCGTCCGGAGTCGGCATGCTCATCGAGGACGATCGGCTGCCCTTGCTGCCCGAATCGCAGGCCCTCTGCTCGTTCTACGGACTGGACCCGCTGGGGACGATCGCCTCCGGTGCCCTCCTGATCGTGGTGGACCCGGGCCATTCGGAGCCTGTCGTGGATCGCCTTTCGGAAGCCGGTATCCCGGCCGTCGCCATCGGTTGCGTACAGCCTCCCGATTTCGGTATCCGAATACGCCGGAAAGGAACGCTACACGATCTCCCAGCGTTCGACAGGGATGAAATCGGCAAGGTATTCGAAGCGTGACCATAGCATCCATCGTCGGGAAAAACACTTGCAATTACCCCTTTCGAAGATTAGATTTGCAGTCGTAAAACCGGAAGTACCGTGAGCAGCCAGGAGTCGTTCTTCGGCCCGGTCCTGATCCCATCTTCGCATTCATTCAGGAGAGAATCATGGAAAAAGTGATGGAAATCATCGTTTTCCTGATGAAGCACATGCAGGATGAAAAAGGCCGCTTCAACGACATCGCCGATGTCTCTCAGACCCTGGTCGGACACGGCTATACCCAGCAGGAGGTCAACACGGCCTTTGCCTGGTTATTCGACCGCCTTCAGGCACAGGCGGAAGTCGTGGTCGATCCGACCTTGCCCCTTCAGCCCAAACCCAACCGCATTCTGCACGCCGTAGAACAGTTGATGATCCAGCCGGACGCGTACGGCTACCTCCTGGAACTCCGGGAACTGGGCCTGATCAGCGATACGCAGACCGAACTGATCATTGAACGGGCTATGCTGACAGGCGCCCGTTCCGTCACCCGGGAAGACATCAAGACCATCGCCGCCCCGATTCTGCTTGAATCGGAATCCGGCCAGGCCATGATCTGGTTGCCCGACGACCTCGAAGAAGGCATTATCGGGAACTGAGGCCGTCCCTCCTTCATCCCATTCCCCAACCCGTCAACGCACATACATGCCCAAGTCCCTAGTCATTGTGGAGTCCCCGGCCAAGGCCCGTACGATCAAGAAATACCTGGGCAAGGATTTCAAAATCATGGCGTCGGTGGGCCATGTCAGGGATCTGCCGCCGAAGAGCCTGGGCGTCGACGTAAACAACGATTTCAAACCCGAATACGTCACGATACCGGGTAAGGAAAAGGTCGTGAAGGATCTGCGCAGCGCGGCGAAATCGGCCGACCAGATCTTCCTCGCGACGGACCCCGACCGGGAAGGCGAGGCCATAGCCTGGCACGTGGCCAGCCAGTTGGGAAACAACAACAAAGAGGTGGGTAGGGTTCTCTTCCACGAAATCACCCCCCAGGCTGTCCGATCGGCGATCGACAAGCCCGTTCCCATCGACATGCAGAAAGTTAACGCCCAGCAGGCGCGCCGCGTCATGGACCGGCTCGTCGGATACCAGGTCAGCCCTTTTCTTTGGAAGACGATCGCCGGTGGGTTGAGCGCGGGACGGGTGCAGTCTGTGGCGCTTCGGTTGATTTGCGATCGGGAAGACGAAATCGAAAAGTTCAAGATCGAAGAGTACTGGTCCATAACGGCCCATCTCCGGTCCGATCAGGACGCCGTATTCCCGGTAAAACTGATTCGAACGGGCGAGGATAAGATTCATATACCGGACGAAAAAACGGCCCGGGGCCTGATCGAAGACATGCGCGCGAAGGTATTCGAAATCGAGGATATCACCAAGAAGCGCACGCAGCGCAATCCATATCCCCCTTTCATCACGAGCACCCTGCAGCAGGACGCGGCCAGGCGCCTCCGGTTTACCACGCAGAAGACCATGATGATCGCCCAGCAGCTCTACGAAGGCATCGACCTGGGTGACGAGGGTACTATCGGGCTGATCACCTACATGCGGACGGATTCCACCCGTATCGTGGACGAAGCGGTCCAGGCCGTACGCGGTCTGATCGCCGAAATCTTCGGTGCGGAGTTCGTGCCCGCAAAGCCCAGGAGGTACAAGACCAAACCGGGGGCGCAGGACGCCCACGAAGCGATCCGGCCCACGGCGGCGGACCGCACTCCCGGGAAGGTGAAGTCTTTCCTGACGTCCGACCAGTTCAAGCTGTACGAACTGATCTGGCTGCGCTTTGTCGCCTCCCAGATGCAGCCGGCCCGTTTCGACGTGACCACCGTGGACGTACGGGCGGGACAGTACCTTTTCCGCGCCACGGGTTCGGTGCCCACTTTCGCGGGTTTCCTGAGGGTGTACGAAGAGCCTGTAGATGAAGATGCCGAACAGAAGGAAGAAGAAAAATCGCTGCCCAAGCTGCGGGAGGACGAAAAACTCGCCCTTGAGAAATTCGAACCCAGGCAGCACTTCACCCAGCCTCCGCCCAGGTACACGGAAGCGAGCCTGGTCAAGGAACTCGAGGTGAGTCAGATCGGCCGGCCCAGTACGTACGCCCAGATCATCAGCACGTTGCGCATGCGCAAGTACGCGGCGATGAAACAGGGCCGGTTCTCGCCTTCCGATCTCGGGAAAGCCGTGAACCGAATACTGGTCATGGCTTTCCCGGACCTTTTCGCCGTGGCTTTCACCGCCAGGATGGAAGACGCCCTGGACCGGATTGAATCGGGTGAACTGGACTGGACGGGCACCCTGGTGGATTTCTATCACCCCTTCAACGAACGGCTTCAGTCCGTTAACGCCCAGCGATCGAAATTGAAGAGCACCCTTACGGAAGAAACGGACGAGACTTGCGAGAAATGCGGTAAACCGATGATCATCAGGTGGGGTCGGAACGGTCGTTTCATGGCCTGTGGGGGATTTCCCGCGTGCAAGAACACCAGGCCGATAAACGAAAGTGAGACAGCCGGAATGACCTCCGACGAAGTCTGCGACAAGTGCGGTCAGAAAATGGTCGTGAAAACCGGACGGTACGGCCCGTTCCTGGCGTGCAGCGGATATCCGCGCTGCCAGCAGACGCGTCCGGTCAACCTGGGCATTACTTGCCCCGAAGAGGGTTGCGAGGGCTCCCTGACGGCGCGCCGGTCGCAGCGGGGCAAAAACTTCTTCGGTTGCACCAACTACCCCAAATGCCGGTTCGTGGCGTGGGACACCCCCGTCGATCGGCGCTGTCCTTCCTGCGACTATCCCATTATGGTCGAGAAGCAGGACCGGGCGGGCGGGTCCGCGCTGCAGTGTCCGGGGTGCAAGCACCGAATCCGGTCCGCCGAACCGGTACCCGCCGGTCCGGACCATGCGGACCAGGAGGCATGACCGACTATGGAAAAGCAGGTCAGCGAGTTCCTTGAACATCTCGAAATGGAGAGAAATTATTCCCGGCATACCCTCTCGGCCTATGCCGGAGACCTGCATCAGTTCCTGTCCTTCATCGCCGAATACCGCTCCGTCGACACGGTGGCACCCGACTCGATAGACAAGTCCGCGGTAAGGGCATTCCTCCACCACCTGCACCAGGAAGGGTTCAGCAGACGGACCATAGCGCGCCGTTTCGCGGCCGTGCGGTCCTTCTTCCATTTCCTCTGCCGGGAAGGGGTCGTTTCGGCCAACCCCTGCATCTATCTGACCACGCCGAAATGGGACCGTCACCTGCCCCGGTTTCTGGACCGGAACCAGGTGGAGGCGCTGCTCGGCCAGCCGGACCGGAGCCAGGTTCTCGGATTGCGGGACGCGGTCATCCTTGAACTGCTGTACGGCGCCGGCATGCGGCTGTCGGAACTCGTCGGGCTGGACACGGGATCGATTGATCTGACGGAAGAGCGAATCCGGGTGATCGGTAAGGGGGACAAGGAACGGATCGTACCCCTGGGGCGGCACGCCCTGTCCGTGCTCGTATCCTATCTTGACGCGCGGCTCCTGTTGTTGAAAACGGGACGGGACGATACGGCCGCGCTGCTTCTGAATCAACACGGCCGAAGACTGACGGGTCGCGGGGTCCAATACATCCTGGCAAGGTACGGCATGAAGATAAGCCAGCAGGGGCTGACGCCCCACGTACTCCGGCACACAGCCGCCACGCACTTTCTCGACGCCGGAGCGGACTTGCTGGCCGTCAAGGAACTGCTCGGCCACGAACGGCTTTCGACCACGCAGATCTATACCCACGTCGCCCTCGACCGCCTTAAAAAAATGTACGAAGAAGCGCATCCCCGCGCCTGATATATGAACGGGACGCTGGTCATTTTCGCACTGATGCTCTCGGTCGGCCTGGCCGCCATGGCCTGCGCTCGCGAAGGTTTGCCGCCAGGCGGCCCAAGGGACACCTTTCCGCCCTACGTGGTCAAAAGCGATCCGCCCCAGGGCTCGACGAATGTCCCGGTCGACGTTTCTCCGACGCTGATCTTCAACGAACGCATTGAACCCCGTTCCATCTCGGGCAACCTGTTCATCGCGCCCATCGTCGAATTCGACACCGAAACGAACTGGAGCGGCAACCAGGTCAGGATCCGGTTCGAGGAGCCCATCGACGGCGAGAGAACTTATATTATCACGGTGGGCACTGGAGTCAGGGACCTGCGCGGCAACCGCATGGATTCCACCTATGTATACGCCCTGTCCACGGGTTCGAGCATAGACCAGGGGGAGGTCAGCGGCCTGGCAGTCTACAACGACCGTCCCGCCAGGGGGGCCTACATCTGGGCCTACAGCCTTTCAGGCAAGCCCGCTCCTGATCCGGCCGGAACGCCTCCCGACTACCTGACCCAGGCCGGTACGGACGGTTCCTTCGGGTTTACCCATCTCTCCGCCGGCCGCTACCGCTTCTTCGCCTTCATGGACCAGGGCAGGGACCGCCTCTACGATGCCGGCATGGATCCCATCGGGGTCCCCACGCGGGACGTTATCCTGTCGGAAGAAAAAACCGGTGACGGACCGATGTGGTTTCGGCTCGCCGTCAACGATTCCTCCTCCATGCATGTAGTTTCCGCACGGCCGCCCCACAAGCATGAGCTCAATGTCCTTTTGAGCGAGGCGCCCCGCGGGGACCTGGTCATGGACACCGGTTCCTACGCCATTCGCGGCGTGGAAGACGGGGATAGCCTGGAGGTTAAGTCCGCCTACCCGGACCCGTCGGATTCGACGTCCATCGTGCTGATCACTGCTCCCCAGACTCGGGACAAGGCCTACCTTCTCACCGTGACCGGGCTGGAAAACGTCTGGGCGGAACCGATCGATTCGACGCGGAACTCGGCTGAATTCACCGGTTCCTCCTTCGAAGACTCGTCACCACCGCGGATTTTAGAGGTCCGGCCAGCTGACCGTTCGCAGGATATTGCGCAGTCCACCAAAATCACGTTTGCATTCAGCGAACCCGTGTCACTGGGGGAGCACTCCGTGGCCCTGCGAGACTCCGCCGGACAGGAGGTGGACGGCGATCTCCGATGGATCTCTCCCACGGTGGCGGCAGTTCGCCCCGACTCCCTGCTCTGGCCGAGTGCCGAGTATGGGATCAGGATCCTCGCCAGCCTGGTGAACAACGGGTCGGGCCAATCCCTCCAGACCGCGGACGACCGTTCCGATACGCTACGTTATTCCTTCTCGACCATCGATCCGGCGGACTACGGTTCGCTGTCCGGCCGGTTCGAAGACGAAGACGCGACAAAAGGGGGACCGGTGGGGATATCCCTGTTCCGTGACCGGGGAACAGACGCCGTTTCGGAACTCGAGCTGGACGGCCCCGGCGATTTTCGATTTGACAGCGTCCTGCCAGGCCGGTATATCCTGCAAGCCTATCGGGACGCAAACGACAATGGCCGGTATGATTTCGGTACCGCGATGCCGTTCATGCCCGCCGAAAGATCGATGGTCCATCCCGATACCGTGGAGGTACGATCGGGATGGGAGACGGAAGACGTAGCGCTCAAACTGAATCCTTAAGCTAAGACAGCGCGCAAAAGGAGCAGCGCCATGAACAGCCAGACCTCCGGCACCACGTTGCAGGATACGGTGGATGTCCTGAAGACCCAGGGCATCGTTACCGTTGAAGGAGTATATTCACCCGAAGAGATGGAGACGTTCCGCGGCATCCTTGACAACACCATCGCGGAGGCCGACAAGGTCGAAGAATACAAGGGAAGGCCGACCGACAAGCTCCTTGGAAAATCCAGGGATACGGTCTGGCTGCTGTGGGAACTCTACGCCGTTTGTGAAGGCGGACTCCGGTTTTCGCGGCATCCCGCGATCGTAGGCGTGCTGGAGCGCGCGCTGGGCGAACCGGTCAAGCACGCGAGTATCGGTACGATGTTCGACAAGGTGGCCGGCGGGGACGCGGCGATCGGCTGGCACCAGGATACCTTCTTCATCGTCGACCCTCCGGACAGCGAAGAGGTCGATCTCACCGGATACTGGCAGCAGTTCGGCCACGTGCACGTCCGGCCGGCCGATATCGACTGGAAGGAAGACCTTTTCCAACGAACCATCATAGTCCGGATCAACGTGGATCCACAGACCATCGAGAACGGGGCCATGAAGGTCATCCCCGGTTCCTATCTCGAAGGACCTCTTGAACTGTCCGGCGGCCAGGAGGAATACGTGGCCCGGCACGAAGGGGATGCCATCGACTGCACGGCGGGCGAAGGGAGCGTCACGTTCTACTACCCTACCATGCTCCACAGTTCGGAGGTCAGCAAGGCTTCAGCGGGGGTTCATCGAAGAGCCGCCGCGCACCGGGTCCGGGCCGCCAGCCTGGAGATTCCCGGGTGGAACTGGCCCGTGGATTGGCCGGAAGGCGCGGAAACGATCCTGCCTGAAACCGGTTTCGACCGGGATCCCTTCTCCTGACCCTACCGTCTCTTCTCCCCATCCCCGGGGTCACCGATATATAGAGAGGCAAAGGACGGCGCGAACCCGTTCCACCGGCGGTCGCCGTACTTGTTCACGTCGATGCCCCGGACCCACGGTTTGTTGAGCGTCGCGTTCACCATATTGTATAGAAACACTCCGGCCGTCTGTTCAGCCAGGATCTCCTCGGCGGCCTGGTACATGGCCACGCGTTTCTCGTCGTCGAATTCCCGCGCCGCGTCGTCGACCAGGCGGTCGAATCCCTCGTGCTTCCAATCCTGCCGACCCGAACCGGCGGGTTGCGAGCGCCAGGGGACGGTGATCATGTCGCTGGGATCCGGGTAGTCCATGTTGAACCAGAGAAACCCCCACGGGATCTCGTGGTTGCGCATGAAAGCGTTGAAGGCATTGGTGGACTGCTGCCGTAGATTCACCTTGATGTTCCAGGTGCTCCTGGAACATCTGCTGCATGGCGACCACCACGTTCCATTCATCGGGCGTCGGCGGCTGGCCCCGCACCCATAGTTCAAGCGCCGGCAGTCCCTTCCCGCCGGGGTACCCCGCTTCCGCAAGCCTCTGCCGGGCGAGTTCCGGATCGAAGGCCTGGTATTAACGGATCCGGTCGACCTGGTAGCCTGGAAACCCCTTGGGAAGCATGCCGTACGACGGCGTGGCGGCATCACCGAGCACGATCCTGCAGATGGATTCCCGGTCGATCGCATGGGCGAGCGCCTGGCGCAGCCGGAGGTTGTCGAACGGCGGCTCGTTCGTCCGGAAGATGGTATAGTAGGTACCGAAGTTGGGATAGGTGACCAGTTCGCCGCTCAGCGCGGGATCCTGGCGCGCGTGATGGTAGTCGGGGCCTATGACGGCAATCCGGTCGAACTCGTTGTTCTCATAGGCCGGCAAACCCCGCCATCCCGGTAGAATGAAGGTGAATTCGAGGCGTTCGAGGTACCCTTTCCACGGACCGTTGTAGTGGGGATTCAACGTATAGGTCATGTCAACGCCCTTTTTCCAGGACGCGAGCCGCCAGGTGGAATTGGACACCAGATGCTCCGGTTCGGACCACCTTATGCCATACTTCTCCACCTGCCACCGCGGAGCCGGCACGGAGGTAAAAAAGGTGAGGATGTAGGGAAAGTACGAACAGGGTTCTTCGGTTTCGATTACCAGCGTGCGGTCGTCCACCGCCCTGACGCCGACGACCGAGGCGTCGTCGGTCTGTCCCGTGTTGAAGGCCCGGGCGCCCTTGATCGGATAGTAGAAGTAGGCGAATATGTTGCCCGCGTCCGGACTGACCAGGCGGCGGAACGACCACTCGAAATCGTGGGCGGTCAACGGGCGGCCGTCACTCCACGTGGCGCCCGGCCGGATCTTGAACGTCCACGTCCGGTGGTCATCCCCCACGGACCAGGATTCGGCCGCCGCCGGCTTCACCTCCATAATGTCGTCGAAGACCAGCAGGGATTCGAAGAGGAACGCGTTGAACTGGGCATCGAACAGGGCGATGCCCACGTCCAGGGTGGACGGCTCAAGCATGCTCAGGCGGATATACTGTTCGCTTAGCGGGGCGGCGCCGGGCGGAAGTTCCCGGCCCACGGTGTTGACGCGCGAGGTTTGCGGTCCGGTCGCGGGTCCGTCGACGGACGATCCGCAAGCCGCCGCCGTCAGCGCCATAACGCACAGAATGGATCGTGTCCTCTGTCGCATCGATCCCCCGTGCCTACCACGCACCGCTACGCCAATTGATTCCTTCTGGTCATTCGGTCATTCATCTGAAAAGGCGGCGTCGAAGGCTACGTCGGAAGGCTTAAAGTCGACGCCCTTCGTGAACGCGCACGCCTCTTCCGCGCCGTGTTCACGGTCCATGCCGCTGTCTTCCCACTCGATGGAAAGCGGTCCCCCGTAACCGATCTCGTTCAGCGCGCGGATGATTTCCTCGAAATCGATGCTGCCGCGGCCCAGGGACCGGAAGTCCCAGTAGCGATCGGGGTGTCCGAAGGCGATATGACCGCCGAATACACCGGCCCGGGTCGGTCGCTCCGACCACCATACGTCTTTCATATGTACGTGGTAGATGCGGTCGCGGAAGGTCCGAATGAATTCCACGTAGTCCACGCCCTGGTAGCCGAAGTGGCTGGGGTCGTAGTTGAAGCCGAAGGTCTCGCGGTTACCCAGCGCGTCCAGCGTCCGCCGGGCAGAGGAAATGTCGAAGGCGATTTCCGTGGGATGTACTTCCAGCCCGTACTTCACGCCGACTTCGTCGAATACATCCAGGATGGGATTCCAGCGCGCCGCGAAATCCTCGTATCCCGCGTCTATCGAAGCGGGGTCCACGGGCGGAAACGAGTAGAGCAGGTGCCAGATGGACGAACCGGTGAAACCGTTGACCACGCCGAGGCCCATGTTGGCGGCCGCCCGGGCAGTCAGCTTCATCTCTTCGGCGGCGCGCCGGCGCACGCCTTCCGGATCCCCACCACCCCAAACGTGAGGCGGTAGGATCGCTTCATGGCGGGCATCGATAAGGTCGCAGACCGCCTGTCCGGCGAGGTGGTTGCTGATGGAGAATATCTGCAGGCCGTGCTTTTCCAGCAACGCCCTGCGGTCTTCGCAGTACGTCTTGCTTTCGGCGCCCTGCCGAACATCGAAATGATCACCCCAGCAGGCCAGCTCCAGACCGTCAAATCCCCAGCTTGCCGCTTTCTCGGCGAGCGTATCCAACGTGAGGTCCGCCCATTGGCCGGTAAAAAGCGTTACGGGACGGGACATGAAAGGAGACTCCTCTCTTTTTCTTTTCCGCACGGGAACGGGGTTCCGTCCCGTGTTCAAGGTTCGTGTTACAGGTCCGAGATCCTGACCCAGGAACCATTTTCGGCTGAAATTGATATGGCTTCCAGCACGGCCTGGTCCCTGACCCCTTCATCGAAATCCGGATGCAACCCTTCATCGGCACCGGCGATGGCCTGCATCAAGTCGTAAACCTCGTGGATGAAGGTGTGTTCCCAGCCGATAATGTGTCCGGGCGGCCACCAACGATCCACGTAGGGATGAACGCTTTCGGTCACGAGGATATCTCGGAATCCCTGGACGTGGTCTTCGTCTTCGCGGTTGTAGTACTGCAGTTCGTTCATTCTCTCCAGGTTGAAGGCGATGGAACCCTTGCTGCCGTTGATCTCGAACCGGTTCCCGTTCCGCCTTCCTCCGGCGAACCGCGTGGCTTCGAAGGAACCGACGGCGCCGTTCTCGAAACGGGCGAGGGCGAGCGTCGTGTCGTCGACGGTCACCGGTCCTGTTCGGGTGGAACTGCCGGCGCTGGCGCCCAGGGCGGAGTCGATCTCCTCGACGATGGGGCGCTCCTTAATGAAGGTCTCCTGCATGCCGGTCACTTCGACAATCTCGCCGATGAGATATCTGGCCAGATCGACGATGTGGGCGTTCAGGTCACCGTGGGGACCGGAGCCGGCCTTCTCCTTCTGCAGACGCCAGACCAGGGGGAAGTCGGGATCCATGATCCAGTCCTGGAGGTAGACGGCGCGCCAGTGGTAAACCTGGCCAATTCGCCCTTCCTCGATGAGACGCTTGGCCAGCGCGACGGCGGGCACCCGCCGATAGTTGTAGGCGACCATGCTCTTCACGCCCGCCTTATTGACGGCGTCGGACATGGTGCGAGCTTCCGCGAGGCTATTGGCAAGCGGTTTCTCGCAGAATACATGCTTGCCCGCTTCCGCGGCGGCGATGGCGATCTCCGCGTGGGTGTCGCCCGGGGTCGAAACGTCGATGAGATCAATGTCGTCACGGGCGATCAGCGTCTTCCAGTCGGTCTCGTATCCTTCCCATCCGAACTCGTCAGCCGCACCTTTTACATTCCCCTCGTTCCGGCCGCATATGGCTTTCATGACCGGCACACCGGCGGCATCCGGAAAGAAGAAGGACATGTCCTTGAAGGCGTGACTGTGCGCCTTCCCCATGAACGAATAACCCACAAGACCCACGTTAACGTCGCGTGCCATGAAATAACGCTCCTGTTCAATTCGCTCGGTCGAGGCACGTCTCAGTCGCAGTGCTGTTCTCGATTCGCCTTAAAGAGAGTGCGTGCGTCCTCTTTCACCCCCTGGCAGAGCGATCGCGTTAGAATCGCATCCTTCCGATCAGTCCGATGCTGTGATCCGGCGCCCGTGCCCGGTCTGCCCGCCGCTCGCCGGCGAGTTCTAAGCTGAACATGCTCCTCGGTATGCCGAGGCGCGTACCCAGGCGCAGGCGATGGCGCTCGGCGCTCAAGAGGTCCATCTCGCCGAAGGGCGTGAGCACCATGCCGCTCAGCGCCGGAGACGACAGGCCGTAGCCGATCTGCGTCCTGACAGCCCCTGTATGGCGGCCGGCCGAAGGGCCCCCACCGACTTTCAGCGGCTCATCGCGCCACATCGCGCCCGATGAACGGGTATCGGCGCCCCAGCGAGGCGCCACCGTAACGGTCAGACCGCCGCCACCGCCGCCCGGATTCACCGACGCTATGAGGGACAGGCCTCGTTCCCGGTAGTCCGTGGCCGTATGCGTCGCCAGCAGGCGGCCACGGGCTTCCAGACCCACGCGGCCGCTGAGAACCCGAAGACCGCCGGTCAACTCGATTCCTTGCCCCGTCTCTCCATCGCCTCCGTCATGACGACCGGCTACCTGCACGAAAGGCATAAGGCTCATCCCGCCCACGCGCAGGGACGCGTGCGATCCCTCGAAACCCACGCGAACGCGCCGCACGCTGGCTTCCACGTCGTTTAGGAGAGCAGACGCCCCCGACGAGGACGACAGCTTCATCAGCCCCACGTGACCCACAACCGACAGGTTGATGCCGCCGCTTTCAACCCATAGCGCGCGAAGACCCAGCATGCCCATGCGCATGGACAGATCGCGGGTCTCGGCGCCGGCAGCCACCGCGCCGGCGCCCACCCCGAGTATCGACCATACCTCGATGGGACGGCCGGAAGAACGCCAGCGGGCGTAGGGCAATACGCTGGTAAGGCGCGCGCTCACGGTACCCTGGCTCACCAACGCGTCATAGTTCGAAGCACCCACGTTTCGGGAGACCGAAAGACCGGACATCCAGCCTCGAGAGGATACGTCCACACCCAGATAACCCGCCCTTACGTCGCCGTCATAAGAAGCGCCGTCGGGACGGCCTTTGAACGTCTGTATATTGCCCGTGCCCCAGAGCGTTATCCGGCGCCCGGCCCCGGCGGCGTCCGTACGCGGCAGCGTATAGGCGAAGGAACTGCCGCGCAGCAGATCCGCTCTTCCGACCGCGCGCCGCTGCCCCCGCATGGGATCGTTCGCCGTGGCAGGAGACATATTATAGCCCGAGAGACCCAGGAGCGCCGAAAGGCCCGAGGGCAGATCTTCCACGGACCGGCCCGCCAGGGTCATCCGAGACCTGGCCGCGGTGATCGAGAAGCGGTCGCCAAGGATGGAATGAACGCTGGACAGCATGCCGCGGCCCATGGCGGACAGGACGTTCTCGAAAGCCTTCCGTTCGGCTGCCATGGTCGTCACGGTCACCTGCAGGTCATAGCTGGCACTGCCTTTCTCGTTATGGGCCATGACGGTAAGGGAAGTACGGCCCATCTTCCTGCCCGTCACCGTCATCGCGGCATCCGCCATGACCGCGGCGGCTATCGCGTCGCCTGCAGCCAGGACCGAGTAGGTCAGCGCCTGGCCGCTGAAGGTGGCGGAAACGTCCAGCGTCACGCTGACGCCCGCCTCCACCGTGACGGCGGCAGGAGCGCGCACCACCGCCGGAGCCGCCTGCCCCGGCGCGCCGGCCGTACGCCGTCCGTAGGTGCCAGCCGGCGTCCCGGTGACGGTGGCGCGGGGACCCGCGCCGTAAGCATTCTGCCCACGCAGCTGAATGACGTATTCCGTGTCGTTGCTCAGAGAGTCTATCATGTAGCTCGTAACGGTATCTATATCCGTCCAGGTCCACGGGTTCGGCAATGACTGATTCTCCACCCGGTGCCGCAGTTCATAGGTCTCCGTCAGCGCCACCGCCGACCAGCTGAGCCCGAGCTCTCCGTCGCCAGACGTTACCAGGAGGTTGTCGGGAGCCGTGGTGGGCGCGTCCTGCGCCACGTCGTCGTCTTCTATGATGAGGGTGACGGAGGCAATGCTCACCCCCGAGGGAGACGCGCTGCCTGAGAGCGTGATCGTCTCGTCATCGGTGCTTACGCTGTCGTCCACGGGCGTCACCGTGAAGGTGCCGCTGCCGCTGGACGTACCTGCCCCGATGCCCACGGCGATGGTGTCGGTGGACGCCGAAAAGCCCACCACGCTGCTGTCACCGCTGCCCGACACCGTGACCGTCACCGTCTGAGAGAGGCCGAAGAATGTGCCTCCCGTCACGGACGCCGTCACCGTCACGTGCGCGGCGCTGTCTCCTTCCGATATCGTGACCGGAGAAGCCGCGAGCGCAATGCCCGTGGGAGATGCGTCATTGTCTGATATGGTGACCTGCGCCGTGTCGGCTGAGCCCACCGTGTATCCGGTACCCGACGTCAACGCCGCCGTCAAGGTCGCGTCGGGCTCATCCACCACGTCGTTCACCGTGGCCAGGGACAGCGCCGCACTGCTGTCGCCCGCCGCGATCGTCACGCTCGTATCTGATAGCGAGGAACTCAGAAAGTCCAAAGCGCCGGACACCGAAACGTCCACCGTCAACGCGGCTGCTGGCGCCGGAGACGCGGTAAGCGTGAACCCGGCCGAAGCGCCCTCGGTCACCGAACTCGCATCGGCTGATATCGTGACCACGGGGAAGTCGTCGTCGGTGATCGCGAGGGCGGCAGAGGCAACGCTCACGCCCGAGGGAGACGCGCTGCCAGACAGCGTGATCGTCTCGTCATTGGTGTGGACGCTGTCGTCCACGGGCGTCACCGTCATGATGTAGCCCACGGTGTAAGCCTCCGCCGGAAGAGTCATGGAGAAGGTGATGGGCGACGCCGAAAAGCCCACCACGCTGCTGCCCCCGCTGCCCGACACCGTGACCGTCACCGTCTGATCCGTGCCGAAAAGCGTCTCGCCCGTAGGGGACGCCGTCACCGACACCAGCGTGGCGCTGTCTCCTTCCGATATCGTAGCCGGAGAAACAATCAAGGCAATGACCGTAGGCGCCGCGTCGTCGTCTGCTATCGTAACCTGCGCCGTGTCGGCAGAGCCCACCGTGTATCCGGTACCCGCCGTCAACACGGCCGTCAAGGTTGCGTCGGGCTCGTCCACATTGTCGTTCACCGTACCCAGGGACAGCGCCGCACTGCTGTCGCCCGCAGCGATCGTCACGCTGGTGTCTGACACCGAGGAACTCAGAAAGTCCGAAGCGCCGGACACCGAAACGTCCACCGTCAACGCGGCAGCAGGCGCCGGTGACGCGCTGATCGTAAACGCGGCCGAAGCGCCCTCGGTCACCGAATCCGCATCGGCTGATATCGTGACCTCCGGCGTATCGTCGTCGGTGATCGTGAGGGTGGCAGAGGTCACGCTCACCCCCGAGGGGGACGCGCTGCCAGACACTGTGAGCGTCTCGTCATTGGTGTTGACCTCGTCGTCCGTCGGCGTCAGCGTGAAGGTGCCGCTGCCGCTGGTATCGCCCGCTGCTATGCTCACGGAGATGGTGGACACCGAAAAGTCCACCACGCTGCCGCCGCCGCTGCCGGCAACCGATATGCTCACTGTCTGCAAGACGCCGAAGAGCGTCCCGCCCGTAGGAGACGCCGTCACCGTCACCACCGTGGCGCCGGCTCCTTCCGATATCGATGACGGAGAAACGCTCAAGGCGATGCCCGCAGGCGCCGCGTCGTCGTCCGCTATCGTAACCTGCGCCGTGTCGGCTGAGCCCACCGTGTATCCGGTACCCGACGTCAACGCCGCCGTCAAGGTCGCGTCGGGCTCATCCACCACGTCGTTCACCGTGGCCAGGGACAGCGCCGCACTGCTGTCGCCCGCCGCGATCGTCACGCTCGTATCTGATAGCGAGGAACTCAGAAAGTCCAAAGCGCCGGACACCGAAACGTCCACCGTCAACGCGGCTGCTGGCGCCGGAGACGCACTGATCGTAAACGCGGCTGAAGCGCCCTCGGTCACCGAATCCGCATCGGCAGATATCGTGACCACGATGGCCACCGGCGTTCCGGCGACAACGGCGTAGGGGCCCGAGCCGTTATCGTTCTTCGCACGCAATCGAACTTTGTAGGTCGTCCCGTTGCTCAGGGAGCCTAGCGCGTAGCTCGTAACGTTGCCTATATCCGTCCAGGAGGTCCACGAGGCAGGCGGCGACTGATTCTGCGCTTTGTAACGCAGCTGATAGCTCGTCGCAAGCGGTACCGCCGACCAGTCGAGCAAGAGCTGCCCGTCCCCGGGCGTTGCCGCAAGGTTCTCCGGGGCGGCCGGGACGTCGTCGTCTTCTATCGTGAGGGTGGCAGAGGATACGCTCACCCCCGAGGGGGACGCGCTGCCTGACACCGTGAGCGTCTCGTCATTGGTGTTAACCTCGTCGTCCGTCGGCGTCACCGTGAAGGTGCCGCTGCCGCTGGAATCGCCCGCTGCTATGCTCACGGAGATGGTGTCGGGAGACGCCGAAAAACCCACCACGTTGCCGCCGCCGCTGCCGGCAACCGATATGCTCACCGTCTGCAAGACGCCGAAGAGCGTCCCACCAGTAGGAGACGCCGTCACCGTCACCGACGCGGCGCTGTCCCCTTCCGATATCGATGACGGAGAAACGCTCAAGGCGATGCCCGCAGGCGCCGCGTCGTCGTCCGCTATCGTAACCTGCGCCGTGTCGGCTGAGCCCACCGTGTATCCGGTACCCGACGTCAACGCCGCCGTCAAGGTCGCGTCGGGCTCATCCACCACGTCGTTCACCGTGGCCAGGGACAGCGCCGCACTGCTGTCGCCCGCCGCGATCGTCACGCTCGTATCTGATAGCGAGGAACTCAGAAAGTCCAAAGCGCCGGACACCGAAACGTCCACCGTCAACGCGGCTGCTGGCGCCGGAGACGCGGTAAGCGTGAACCCGGCCGAAGCGCCCTCGGTCACCGAATCCGCATCGGCAGATATCGTGACCACGATGGCCACCGGCGTTCCGGCGACAACGGCGTAGGGGCCCGAGCCGTTATCGTTCTTCGCACGCAATCGAACTTTGTAGGTCGTCCCGTTGCTCAGGGAGCCTAGCGCGTAGCTCGTAACGTTGCCTATATCCGTCCAGGAGGTCCACGAGGCAGGCGGCGACTGATTCTGCGCTTTGTAACGCAGCTGATAGCTCGTCGCAAGCGGTACCGCCGACCAGTCGAGCAAGAGCTGCCCGTCCCCGGGCGTTGCCGCAAGGTTCTCCGGGGCGGCCGGGACGTCGTCGTCTTCTATCGTGAGGGTGGCAGAGGATACGCTCACCCCCGAGGGGGACGCGCTGCCTGACACCGTGAGCGTCTCGTCATTGGTGTTAACCTCGTCGTCCGTCGGCGTCACCGTGAAGGTGCCGCTGCCGCTGGAATCGCCCGCTGCTATGCTCACGGAGATGGTGTCGGGAGACGCCGAAAAACCCACCACGTTGCCGCCGCCGCTGCCGGCAACCGATATGCTCACCGTCTGCAAGACGCCGAAGAGCGTCCCACCAGTAGGAGACGCCGTCACCGTCACCGACGCGGCGCTGTCCCCTTCCGATATCGATGACGGAGAAACGCTCAAGGCGATGCCCGCAGGCGCCGCGTCGTCGTCCGCTATCGTAACCTGCGCCGTGTCGGCTGAGCCCACCGTGTATCCGGTACCCGACGTCAACGCCGCCGTCAAGGTCGCGTCGGGCTCATCCACCACGTCGTTCACCGTGGCCAGGGACAGCGCGGCGCTGGTGGTACCCGAGTCGATGGTCACGCTAGTGTCTGACACCGAGGAACTCAGAAACCCGGAAGCGCCGGACACCGAAACGTCCACCGTCAACGCGGCTGCTGGCGCCGGAGACGCCGAAATCGTGAACCCCGCCGCCGTGCCTTCCGTCACGGGACTCGTGCCAGCCGTTATCGTGACCTCCGGCGTATCGTCGTCGGTGATCGTGAGGGTGGCAGAGGTCACGCTCACCCCCGAGGGAGACGCGCTGCCAGACACCGTAATCGTCTCATTATTGGTGTCCACGTTGTCGTCTGTCGGCGTCACCGTGAAGGTGCTGCTGGCGCTGGTGCTATCGGCGGGAAGGGTCACGGTGAAAGAGTCGGGCGAAGCCGAATAACCTACCACGTTGCTGGCCCCGCTACCCGACAACGTGACCGTCACCGTTTGAACGGCGCCGAAGACGGTGCTCCCCGACAGCGTCACTGTCGCCGTCACCGACGTAGTGTCGGCCCCTTCCGAAATCATCGATGGAGACACGCTCAAGGACAGAGTAGGAGAGTCGTCGTTGTCGGTTATCGTGATAGTGGCAGAAGATACGCTCACCCCAGAGGGAAGCGCGCTGCCAGACACCGTAATCGTCTCATTATTGGTGTCCACGTTGTCGTCTGTCGGCGTCACCGTGAAGGTGCTGCTGGCGCTGGTGCTATCGGCGGGAAGGGTCACGGTGAAAGAGTCGGGCGAAGCCGAATAACCTACCACGTTGCTGGCCCCGCTACCCGACAACGTGACCGTCACCGTTTGAACGGCGCCGAAGACGGTGCTCCCCGACAGCGTCACTGTCGCCGTCACCGACGTAGTGTCGGCCCCTTCCGATATCGTCGATGGAGACACGCTCAAGGACAGAGTAGGAGAGTCGTCGTTGTCGGTTATCGTAATCGTGTCGTCATTGTCGATCCAACTCAAAGAAGGCGCGCTGCCAGACACCGTGACCATCCCATTATTGGTGTCCACGTTGTCGTCTGTCGGCGTCACCGTGAAGGTGCCGCTGGCGCTGGTGCTATCGGCGGGAAGGGTCACGGTGAAAGAGGTGGACGAAAGGCCCACTCCCACCACGTTGCCGGAGTTGCTCGAAACCGTGACCGACACCGACTGAGCGGCGCCGAAGACGATGCTGTCCGATAGCGACACCGTCGCCGTCACCACCGTGGCGCCGGCCGATTCTAATATCGACGATGGAGACACGCTCAAGGACAGATTTGCAGTGTCGTCGTCGGTGATCGTAACCGAGACGCTGGGGGCGGTGACGCTGCCGTAGTCCCCGCCGCTCACCGCGTGCGAAATAGTAGCCGTGCGCTGGTCGTTGGGGTTGTCTACATTGTCGTTCACGCTCGTCAACGACACCGACTGGTTCGTACCCCAATTCGACGTTGTGAAGGTCAACGTGTCGCTCTGCGCGCCGCCGACTTTGACCGCGCTGGTGGCGCTTGAAGAGGCGATAACCGTCACGGCGCTTGTAGGTTCCGAAGTCAACCTCACTTCGTAGCTATCCGTGCCGCCGTTCTCCGCCACCGTAACCGCCGTCGGCGACACCTCTACGCCCGCCGTATCGTCATTTGCTATCGTAAGGGTGGCAGAGGTCGCATCCACCCCCGAAGGAGCCGCACTGACCGACACCGTGATCGTCTCATCATTCGTGTCCACATCGTCGTTCGTCGGCGTCACCGTGAAGATATCACTGACGCTGGTGGCGCCGCCGGTAAGGGTCACGCCGAAAGAGGTGCGCGAAGCCGCGTAACCTACCACGTTGCTGGCCCCGCTGCCCGACAACGTGACCGTCACCGTCTGATCCGCGCCGAAGACGATGCTGTCCGATGGCGACACCGTCGCCGTCACCACCGTGGCGCCGGCCGATTCTAATATCGACGATGGAGACACGCTCGAGGACAGGTTTGCAGTGTCGTCGTCGGTGATCGTAACCGAGACGCTGGGGGCGGTGACGCTGCCGTAGTCCCCGCCGCTCACCGCGTGCGAAATAGTAGCCGTGCGCTGGTCGTTGGGGTTGTCTACATTGTCGTTCACGCCCGTCAACGACACCGACTGGTTCGTACCCCAATTCGACGTTGTGAAGGTCAACGTGTCGCTCTGCGCGCCGCCGACTTTGACCGCGCTGGTGGCGCTTGAAGAGGCGATAACCGTCACGGCGCTTGTAGGTTCCGAAGTCAACCTCACCGAGTAGCTATCCGTGCCGCCGTTCTCCGCCACCGTAACCGCCGTCGGCGACACCTCTACGCCCGCCGTATCGTCATTTGCTATCGTGAGGGTAGCCGAATTGACGCTCATATCCGAGTTTGTACCGCTCGCCGTCACCGTCCCGTCGGCGTTGGCCACATCGTCGTCAGTCGGCGTCACGGTAACGGTGTCTTGCACGCTGTCAAAGAGATTCAAGGTGTCGGCGACACCTGGAATGGTCATGCTGATGGTCGTCCGCGACAACTCGGCGTCAACACCATCGCTACTAGTGTTCAGAGAGACGTTCACAGTCTGCGGTGCGGCCAGAGTCCAGGAATTCGTATAACCTGCCGTGACCGTCACTACCCTGGCGCCACCGCCCTCCGATATCGTCGTCGGAGAAACGCTCAGAGATATACCGGTGGGCAAAGTGTTATAGATGTATAAACTGAAATCCTGTGAGACGGTCACACCGGAAGTGTCCGTCGCAGTCCCGTAAAGCTTAGCCGTCCACCCCGTCGTCGTATGCGTGGTGACCGTCAACATGCCGGAGACATTGTTGACGGTCAGCGTAACCATGGTCGTGTCACTCTGATACCCGTAGGCTTTGCCATAGGTATCCACGTCACCACTGAAGAATCTGGACAGGTCTATCGAGAAACTAGAATTTGTCTCGGCGGCAAGATCAGGTATGTAGTTAGACGGCGTGATTGGGTCGGGCGGCGCAAGCGCACTGGCTTCTGTCGTCCATCCGGCGCACAGAACGAACGTCAGGAGAATACGGAAGCGTGCTTTTCCCGTACCGCAGAGATACATAGGGTATCTTCCGAAACAGAACAGATATTGGGTGCTCTGCAAGAATACCAACGAAAATCAGGAGGGTAAGCCTAAAACATACCTATGATTATGATGTTGTCAATGGATTTATCATCACGCTCACCCGCCCCGTTCACCACGCCGACGGATCGGGTACGCCCCGGCTGATCACCATCTCCAGACCGGGTTCGGGCAGGGACCGGCGCGCAGACACCACACCCGATGGCGAAATGGGCACGTCTCTGAGAAAACCACGCACCTGTCCGGTCAGGGCGTCCCTGAGCAGCGCCGCAGCGGTATCGCCCTCGGCGTCCTGGATCACCGATCCCTCGGGACCGGACAGCGTGATCCGGGCAAGCCGGTTCCGCCACGAGGGTGCCGCCGGAAGCACGAAGGCGAAGGCGCCGCCATCGCCTTCGGCGAACATGCCCATTTCGAAGCGCAAGGAAAAAAGCGTGCGCCCATCGCCGCCTGTGCCCGTGAGCGTATACGGTCCGCCGCCAGAAGGCGCGGACGGCGGCGCGTCCACCACGAAGGACGGCGCGAGATCGAGGACGCCGCCTGCGTCCACCCCACCCCAGAGCAAGAGCGAGCGAGAGGGCGAAGGTCCGGCCGCCATAGCCGGCGATGCCGCCTCCTCGCTGTACCGGTACCTGAGCGCCTTGCCGAAGTGATAGTCGCTGATCCAAGGTCTGAACAAGCAGTAGCTCATCAGCTCCTTGGTATCCGGAGGCACCAGCGGATCGCGGCCCAGGAAATACGAAACGTGATCCCACAGGTTGTAGCCCCAAGACCCGATCGCGCCACCCTCGTATGGATAGAAAGGATCAACGCCTCCGGAGACCCCGCAGGGCGCGTGCAGAAGACTCATATTGTGGCCCAGCTCGTGGGCGATGACAATCCCATTCAGGCCGACTACGCTCACCGTGCCGGACAACTCGGCCCGACCTCCGCGTTCGTCCCTGAGAACGCCCATATAGTGGCCGCCCGCCCCGTCCAGCGCCTGGACAGCCGCGGTTTCCCCCTGTATATGCTGCCCGTTATCCAATACGGGGTCCGCCGAGGTCCATACGAAGTCGCGCACCGTCAGGGAGAAGTCCCGCACCGGAAGCAGATCGCGCGTCTGCCAGAACAACGCGTCCTCGGCGGTCAGCCCACCGGTCCGCGTCAGTATGGAGCGATCCGGGTACTCGGTCCACAGGAAGGGAACCATCGTCAGGTCGAGCGGCGGCACGTCCTTCACGTCCACGGCCGTGCGGCCCGACTCGGGCAGGCGCGCCCCGACGCCGCCACTGAAATCAGGCGCGCCATAGGGCGCAATCTCGATCACCATCTCCAGTCCGGGCGTCACCACCCAGGCGGGCACATGAGCGTTCGCGGAAGAAGAGAGCGATCCCTCGTCGATTTCCAAAGGCACTGCTGTGTCTTGGGCGGGGATCTCCAAAGTTTGCACAGGCTCGCCGCCGTGAAAGAAGGTGGCCCGGACCGGCGGCATGGCCACCTCATCCTGACGGTCCGTCGTGACGAACACGCGCAGGAGGGCGTCCTCCCCAGCCACCAGGGGTACGGGGTAGTCCAGCGACTGCGCCGCCTGCGCCAGGTAGGCTCTGGTCTCCATGTCGTTCGCGCACGGGGATACCCGTTGGCTCGGGATCCCTTGCAGCCACTCCTGAAATACCGGGTCCTGCGGCGCGCACAGTCCCGTGCCGCCCAGGCGCAGCGTCTCCAGGTCCAGGTCCGTGAGCGCAAGCGGCAACGGGCCGGATAGGCCGGGGTTATTGTGAAGCAACATATGCCGCAGGTTGGAAAGGGCGCCCAACTCGGAAGGGACTGGACCCGATAGCCGATTATCATGCAGGGACAGGCGATGGAGGTTGGCAAGAGCACCCAACTCGGAAGGGACTGGACCCGATAGCCGATTGTTGTCCAGGCGCAGTTCTCGCAGGTTGGCAAGAGCACCCAACTCGGAAGGGACTGGGCCCGACAGCTGGTTCGAGGAAAGGAACAGTTCTCGCAGGTTGGAAAGGGCGCCCAACTCGGAAGGGACTGGACCCGACAACTGGTTCGAGGAAAGGAACAGTTCTCGCAGGTTGGAAAGGGCGCCCAACTCGGAAGGGACTGGACCCGTTAGCCGATTAAGGGAAAGGTCCAGGCGCTGGAGACGGAAGAGGACAGCCAAGGAAGAAGGGACAGCGCCTAGTATTTTATTGTCATACAGAACAAGCAATTCAAGGTATTCAAGGTTGCCCAGAGAATAAGGGAGCAGGCCCGACAACCTGTTAAAAGGAAGTTGCAGCCCCCTCACGCGGTTCTTACCGAAGGTCGATACACCATGCCAGGGGACCAGGGGATCCTCGATCAGCCAACCCGAGTTCCGGTACCAATTCGCTCCGTTCATAGCGTGGTAAAAGGCGATCAAGACGTCCCAGTCCTCACCGGACCCGCAGTCGGACACGCGCCTATCTTCTATGCCTTCCAGCCACGCCTGAAACCCGGCGTCAGCCAGGGCGCACAGCCCCGTGCTCTCCAGATGAAGCACGGACAGGCGCTCCAGGCGGGAGAGCGAGAGCGGCAAAGGGCCCGATAGCGCGTTGCCCCCAAGGTCCAGATGTTCGAGGCCGACCAGACTGCTCAGCGCCGGAGGAACAGGACCCTGAAGCTGATTGTCGCCCAGATTCAGGCGTTCGAGGCCGGACAGGGCGCCCAGCTCGGACGGCAGCGGCCCGCGCAGTTCGTTGCCTTCAAGCGACAGCTGCGTTACCCTGCCGCCGCCGCCCGTGCTCACGCCGTACCACGCGTTTAGAGGAGCGCTGGACAACCAGCCTGCATCGTTCGTCCAGCCCGGGCCGCCCATCGCGTGATACAGCGCGATCAGGACCTCCCGGTCCGGATACGCGCACGGACCGGGAACGCGCCTTTCCTCTATGCCTTCCAGCCACGTCTCGAATCCCGCGTCGGGAAGGGTGCACAACCCCGTATCGTCCAGATGCAGCACGGACAGGCGCTCCAGGCCGCTGAGCGAAAGCGGGATCGCGCCCGACAGCCTATTGCCGGAAACAGTCAGCGACCACAGGTTGGTGAGGTTGCCCAGTTCGGGAGGGAGACCGCCGCTAAGATCGTTGTCATGAAGCCGCAGGTATCCGAGCCTTGAAAGGTTGCCCAGTTCGGGAGGGATAGAACCCGAAAGCTGATTGCCTCCAATAAACACTCCAAGGAGGTTGGCAAGATCACCCAACCACGAGGGGATCCCGCCGCTCAGGGCATTGGAGGAAAGATTCAGGCCGTCAAGGTGGGACAGGTTGCCCAGCTCGGGAGGGATCGGGCCCGTAAGCTGGTTCTCTGCAAGCTCAAGATCCGTAAGGCTCGAAAGGTTGCCCAGCTCGGGGGGGATAGGTCCCGTAAGCTGATTCTGATTGAGAAACAGATCGCTCAGGCTTGAAAGGTTGCCCAATTCCGGCGGGATCGAGCCGCTAAGGGCGTTATCGTGAAGGTTCAGTTCTATCAGGCTCGAAAGGTTGCCCAGCTCAGCAGGGATCGAACCCGAAAGCTCATTGGCGCCAAGATACATGGCTGTAAGGCTCGAAAGGTTGCCCAGCTCAGCAGGGATCGAGCCCGACAGGTTGTTATTGTAAAACGACAAGGTGTCCAGGCTTGCAAGGGCGCCCAGTTCGGATGGGATCGTGCCGCTCAAGGCGTTGCTGGTCAGATACAGGGCGCGGAGGCCCTCAAGGCTGCCCAGTTCGGGAGGGATAGGACCGCTAAGAGCGTTATTATGCAGATTCAGATGCTCGAGCCTCGAAAGGTTGCCCAGCTCAGCAGGAATAGGACCCGACAGCTGGTTGCAGGAAAGATTCAGCGTACGAAGCCCGGACAGGTTGCCCAGCTCCGGAGGAAGCGAATTCTTAAGCTTGTTACACCCAATGCCCTTGCTCGTAGTCAAACCCGTCACCCGACCCTGGCGGTCCGTCGTCACCCCGTGCCACTCGCCCAGGGGTGCATCGCTCAGCCAGCCGGAATTATGCCTCCAATTCGGACCGTCCGTCGCGTGGTATAAGGCGATCAAAACGTCCCGGTCCGGATTCTCGCAATAGGAGAACGCGCCTTTGTCCGCGATACTCTGAAGCCACGTCTGATACTCGGTGGTCAGCGGCGCGCACAGCTCCGTGCCCGAAAGACGCAGCGACTGAAGATCAAGGCGGATCAGAGATGGCGGAATCACGCCGCTCAGCGGATTATGGCTCAGATCAAGGTGCGTCAGGCCGTCAAGATCGCCGAGCTCGGGAGGTATCGCCCCCGACAGATCGTTGGTACTCAGATCCAGGTGCGTCAGGCTGCCAAGACCGCCCAGTGCAGACGGGATCGCCCCAGACAGGTTGTTATCGCCAAGATCAAGCCCGATCACGCGGCCATCGCCGTCCGTCGTAACTCCGTACCACTCGCTCAAGGGCGCATTGCTCAGCCAGCCCGCGTCCTCCGTCCAGTTCGGTCCGTTCGCCGCGTGATACAGCGCCGCAAGCTCTGACCTGTCCGGGATAGTCACCGTGATATCGGAGGAGGCGGACGCCCCGCCCGAGAAGGCCGTGACGGTCGTGGCGCCGTTCTCGCGGGCCGTTACCAGGCCAGAGGCGTTCACCGTGGCTATCTCGGCGGCGCTGCTCGACCACGTCAACGCGGCGCCCGGAAGCGGCCTCTCCCGCTGATCGCGCACCACGGCCGTAAGCTGAGCCGTCTGGCCCAGGGACGTCAAGCTGACCAGGGCCGGCGTAACGGCGATATGCGTCGGGACCGGACTGGAAACCGTCACCGACGCCTGTGCCTGCACTCCGCCCGAGGTGGCCGTGACGGTCGCGGCGCCGCCGCCCACGGCAGTCACCACGCCAGAGGCGTTAACAGTCGCCACACCCTCGTCGCTGGACATCCAGGTGAAGACCGCGTCCGCCACCGCGTGGCCGCTCGCATCCACCGCCTCAGCGGCGATGCGAAGGGTGTCGCCCGTCACCAGCGAGAACGAGGAGACAGACAGCGTTACGCTGTGCGCACGCTGCATCACCGATACCCTCGACAGGCCAGAGGCCGCGCCCGATAACGCCGTGATATCGGCCGCGCCACGACCCACGGCAGTCACCACGCCAGAGGCGCTCACCGTGGCCACGGTGACATCGCTGGAGGACCACGTCGCCGCGGCGCCCGGAAGCGGCCTCTCCCGCTGGTCGCGCACCACGGCCGTAAGCTGAGCCGTCTGGCCCAGGGACGTCAAGCTGACCAGGGCCGGCGTAACGGCGATATGCGTCGGGACCGGACTGGAAACCGTCACCGACGCCTGTGCCTGCACTCCGCCATAGATGGCCGTGACGGTCGCGGCGCCGTTCCCACCGGCAGTCACCAGGCCCGAGGCGCTCACCGTGGCTACCTCGGCGGCGCTACTCGACCACGTCACCACCGCGCCCGAAAGCGTTTTGCCGTCCTGATCCTGTACCGAGGCAATGAGTCGTACGGTCGCACCCAATGACGTCAGAATCGATGCCGACGGCGTAATGGTGATACGGGATGGAACTGAGGGCCTGGTCGGACTGTCCCTGCCGCAGGGAGAAAGCAAGAATAGCAGCAGTAGAAGAATGACCGGGAAAAGGGGGCGGAGTACACAGGATCGCATCACGGCAATTTCCTTCGTCATACCATCGCCATTCCATTTATCGCGATATTACACCCACATTTACAATGACTAGATCCATCCAAAAACTCGGGATTGGATTAGTCCTGCCCGAGTTTCCGTAAATTCGAAAACAATCTCTGCTCCACGCAGGCTGCCAGTTCGTTCCTGTGCACCCGGTCCTGCGCCATGGTGTCCCGGTCGCGGACCGTCACCGTCTGGTCGTCGATGGTTCGAAAGTCGACCGTGACGCAGAGCGGCGTGCCGATTTCGTCCTGGCGCCGGTAGAGCTTGCCGATGGCGCCCGTGTCGTCGTAGACCGTGCGTATCCTGCCCCCGGACTGCAGCGACTTTCGAATTTCCCGGGCCGTTCCCGCGAGCCGGTCGTCGGACCGTTTCAGGGGAAACACCGCCACCTTGACCGGGGCCAGGTGGGGCTTGAGCCGCAACACGGTGCGGTAGTGGTCGCCGATGACCTTCTGCGACAGGTTCCGAAGCGTCTTGCCCTCCCTGATCCGATCGGCGCCCGGCATGGCCAGCAGCGCGTCTATGCGAGGCATACTGTCCGGGAGTTCGCTGAATATGGACTCGCCGAAGGAAAGCAAGGACTCCCGCGCTTCGTCCGGCAATTTGCTGTTCTTTGAAACCGAGGCGTTGAAGGCGTCCAGTCCGTCCCTGACGACGTTCAGTTTGTCCTCGGACGGGGCCTTGACCATCGGTTCGTCATAGGCTTCCGACAGCACGGCCAGCAGGCAGCGCCCTACGCCCGCCGAAGGCTCGACCACGAAGGGAATCACGTGCCGGTTCGTCTTGGGGTCGAAATAGGAAAGCCGAGTCGTACTGGACTGGTTGGCCGCCACATTCGCCGTCAGGTCGTACTGTTCCTGGTACCTCGTGTGGGAACCAAGGTCGAAATCGGTCCGGCTCGCGATGCCTTCCAGTTCTTCGTAACCGAGGGAAGGAAAGCCGTACATCAGGTCATAGGTTTTCTTGGAATAGTGGGCCAGATCCTCCCGCGGCACGTCCAGAATCCGAATGGCGTTACGGCTCACACCGATATGTTCCCACCAGGAAAGCCGGTCTTCCAGCCATTTGTCCTGCCATTCGTCCTCCGTACCGGGATGGACGAAGAACTCGATTTCAAGCATATCGAATTCACGCACCCGAAACAGGAAGTTGCGGGGATTGATCTCGTTGCGGAATCCCTTGCCAACCTGCGCGATGCCGAAGGGCAGTTTGCGCGACGTGGTGGTCAGCACGTTGTTGAAATTGACGAATATGCCCTGGGCGGTTTCCGGACGCAGGTACGCGTAGGCGTTTTCTTCCGAGACCGGACCCACCTGGGTCTTGAACATCAGGTTGAAGGGCCGCGGCTCGGTCAGGTCCGTGGAACCGCAGGCCGGACAGGCTTCCCCGGCCTGGTCGGCGCGCCAGCGTCCCTTGCACTTCCGGCAGTCCACGAGGGGGTCGACGAAGGTTTCCTCGTGACCCGAATACCTCCAGGTCAGCGGATTCATCAGGATGGCGCTGTCGAGCCCTTCCATGTCATCGCGTTCATAGACGTTCCGCCGCCACCAGGAATCCACGATGTTGTTCTTCAACTCGACGCCCACCGGGCCGTAGTCGTACAGTCCCTGCAACCCGCCGTAGATTTCGGATCCGGGGTAGATGATTCCGCGGCGTTTGCAGAGCGAGACCAGTTGTTCCAGGGAGACAGCGGGCACCGCGGTCCTTTCGGTTCGAACTTAAGGGGAGACGACGGGTGGCGCGGCCATTCATCGTGCCGCGAATAACTCGTTCAGCATAACGTAAACACCGTTTAGTGTCAACCCAAAAGGCCCCTGCCGCATCGAAAATATAGATTGACAGGAACGGGTGCCGCGCGCATTGATACTTAGCGTTTTCAAGTCTTCAACCATCGCCATGAATCGTTATCCGACACCTGGTGAACCGATGAGCGGATTTCACATAAACCACGCCGATTACGGAGCGGTCGTCGACGATTTCCAGGGACGTGCCACCGTGCTTCATTACGGGGACGCCGCCGCGGAATACCGGGCCGTCAGATCTGAGGCCGGCCTGTGCGACCTGTCCCATCGCGGCAAGCTGCGCATTACCGGCGGGGACCGGCAGCACTTCCTGCACCGCGTGGTGACTAATGACGTGAAGCAGCTGCGCTGCGGAGATGGCGTCTACGCTTGCATGCTTACGCCCCAGGGTAAGATCATTTCGGACATGACGGTCTACGCCCGCAGGGATGACTTGCTCATCGACGTGGAACCGGGAATGGCGGGCGTCCTGCAGGAGACGCTGGAACGGTACGCTCTCATCGACGACGTGGAAATCGAGGATGTCACGGCGCAATACGGATTGATCGGCGTTTACGGCAGGCGGGCTGAAGCATGCCTCCGGCGCCTGACCGGTCCCCTGGACCCTTTGCCCCCCTGCGGTCACGTCGAGATCGAATGGAACGGTACGCCCCTGACCGTGGCGCGGTCCCGCCGCACGGGCGAAAGTGATTACGATATATTCGTCGCCGCCGAAAACGCGGCCGATGCCTGGCTTGCGTTGCACGGCGAAGGAGAAAAGGCCGCCTGCGTACCCGTCGGTTTCGAGACCCTGGAAGTGCTTCGCGTGGAAGCGGGCATTCCCCGCTGCACGGCGGAACTGGACGAACGGGTCATTCCCAATGAAGCGGTGAAAGACCGGGCCGTCAGTTTTACTAAGGGGTGCTACATCGGACAGGAACCCGTCGTGATGATGGAGCACAGGGGACGTCCCAACCGGCTGCTCGCGGGCCTGGTCATCGAAGGGGAATCTTTGCCGGAACGGAACGCCGTGATTCAGAAGGACGGCAAGGACGCCGGATGGATCACCACGGCCGTGCATGGACGGGCGATAACGGGGATCATCGCGCTGGGATTCGTCCGTCGGAGATTCAAGCAGTCGGGCGAACCCGTGGCTGTGGCGGTGAACGGCAGACTGGCCGGCGCCGAAATAGTCGACCTGCCGTTCTACGCCCCGGGCCGGTAACGACAACCGTCATTACGGAATCATTCATTTCATGGCGAAAACGTCCTTCAGCCTGAACGCTCCCCTGGACATGCACATACACTTCCGCGAAGGCGAAATGCTGAGGCGGGTGGCGCCGCTGAGCGCCGAGACTTTTGCCGGCGGTGTGATCATGCCCAACCTGGTTCCTCCCGTAGACAACCTCGATCGGCTGGTCCGGTACGAACAGGAGGTAAGAGAAGCCGTAGGTGGCTTCGCCTTCGAGCCCTTCATGACGCTGTTCATGCGATCCTACACCGAAAAAGAGCTGGCTTCGATGAAGCACCGTATCATCGGCGTCAAGCTGTACCCGGCGGGCGTCACCACCCACAGCGACGAAGGGGTCCGCGACATCGGAGACGTCGAGGACACGCTGGAGCTGATGCAGGAAATGGGCATCCGGCTGATGGTGCACGGCGAAACTACGGATTTCGTGATGGACCGCGAGCACGGATTTCTCCCCGAATACGAATCGCTGGCCACGCGCTTTCCGCGGCTGGACATCGTAATGGAACACATCACGACCAGGGAGGCCGCAGCGCTGCTGGACCGCTACGAAAACCTGTACGCGACCGTCACCCTGCAGCACCTGATGATTACCCTGGACGACGTGGCGGGCGGCCTGTTCAATCCCCACCTGTTCTGCAAACCGATCGCCAAGCGGCCGGAAGACCGCGACGCGCTCCTCGCGCTTGCCCTCGAAGCCCATCCCAAGCTGGTCTTCGGCAGCGATTCCGCGCCCCACCCCGTCGACAGGAAAGAGTGCGCCGGTTGCGCCGCGGGGGTATTTACCGCGCCTATCGCCCTGCAGATGCTCGTCGGACTCTTCGAAGAACACTGCGCGCTGGACCGGCTGCAGGCTTTCGTCTCCGACAACGCGAGGCAGATCTACGGCGTCACACCGCCGAATAAAACCGTGGTATTCGAGAAAACCGGCACGGTCATACCCGAGCGATACGGCGACGTCATCCCCATGTATCCGGGCAGGGAACTGGACTGGAAGGTGGCGGAGACGGGATAGATCGAAGGTGGCCGGTGCGAAGGAGCAGTTTACTCCACCCGGATCGCGTTCGAGATGATCCAGAGCCTTTGCCGGTCGCCGCGCAGCCAGGTGTTGCGCAACTGGTAGACCTCGGTGTGATAGACGCCCGGACCGGGCACCTCTACGAAAAGGTCGTGGCCATCCGTTTCGACCAGCGGCATCCCGTTTCTGTACAACTTGATTCGAACCGGACCCGATGAAGGCGCGGCTACGTGCAACCTGCCGCCCTGTTGAAACTCAATCAGCGACCCCATGGACTGCTTCTCCGCCCCCATGGTAAGCTCGAAAGAAAAACCGGGCGCCGGTTCGTAACCTTCCAGCACCACGTAACAGTTTCCGCTCCGCACCGCGCTTAGCAGGATCGCTTCATCGACGTCCGCGTCGCCCGTCACTTCGGTGCCGGTGATCACGTAAGTCCTGATCAACCCGAACAAGCGCGCATAGGATGGGAAGGCCAGGTAGCGTTCACCCCAGAGCGGTACGCGCTCATGGGCGTCCACGCTGCCGATCACGGTCACCGGCCGTCGTTGTACGCGGTGCATCCATAGCCGGATGGCTTCGTCGGGACGGTCGATCAGGCTGTTGAAGACTCCGTCCGGCATGAAGGGCAGGAAAACAAGGGCCCTTGCCAGTTCAACCGCGTTATCGTCGCGCCAGGCGCTGTCCGCGTTGAGCAGTTCCAGGCCGTCCATCCTATCCACGGTCCAGTCGGTCCATGGTCTCCGGCCCGTGGGATGGGCCGCGATGGACAGTCCGCCCGCCTCCGATATTTCCCCGATCAGCGCGGGCAATCCCAGGGGGCCATGCTGTTCCACGTGTCTGTCCGCACCGAGGGATAGCAGGTGGCCCGCGCTGGTATTGACCTCCTCGCCGATGAGCAGCAACAGGCCGTCATGGTATCCCTGGTGGCCGTCGACCCGGGGCTGCAACGTACTGTGGTCGGTCAGGACCACGAAATCCAGTCCCGCATCCCGTCCTGCCTGGACAATATCAGCAACCGTACCGCCACCATCGGAATAGGTGGAATGGACATGGATGGCGCCGGAGTACCGCACCGGGAGGTCCGGGCCGGGAGTCGGCGCGGGCCGGGGCGATTCGGACCGGATGAGCAGGAACCCATCGACGATCCAGAGCAGTACGCAGATCGCCGCGATGATTTTCAACGCGTTCCGTGCATTTCGCATGGTTTGCCGCCTGGCCTGAGCCGGCCTGTGCGCCTCCATGGACATAGTTGTCAAAAAGCTCGCAGGGAGGAACACGCCGTATCAGACCGTACTCCAGAAAGCGCGCTCAATGTGGGTTACCCCGGGTGGATTCCGCGACAGGTCGATCCCGATGACATCAAAACGACACGGAACCTCGTGCCAGTTGCGATCCTGCAGGAAACGACGGGCGGCCCGGGAGATATGTTGCTGTTTCCGCCCGCGCACCCAGGATTGAGGTTCACCGAACCGCTGGCCCGTGCCGGCCTTTACTTCCACGAAGACAAGTTCGTCCCCGTCCCGGGATATGATATCGATTTCACACCGGGACAGGGAATCCCGATAGTTCCTGTCGAGAATGACATGACCCTTCCGCCGCAGAAACGCTAAAGCAATGGATTCACCGCGCGAACCCCGGGTATGAGTCGATTCCCCCATGGCGCCTTCAGATTAAAGACGGGCAGATCGCCCGATAAACAGTATACAATCTTGATCGATTTCACGCCGTGTGGACGTGGAGTCTTTTTCGCAGGAAGGAACGGCGGTGTATGGCAGACGGACCGTGGATATCGAGTGCGGCCAAGTGCGCGGCGGTGCCGTAACCTTTGTGCCGGGCGAAACCATACTCCGGATAATCCGGGTCGCAGGCGATCATGATACGGTCACGGGTTACCTTCGCAATGATGGATGCGGCGGCGATGGAGAGACTTCTCGCATCTCCCCCTATCACGGGGGTTTGGGGACCCGGCCAGTCTATGGTGTCGATCCCGTCGATGAGCAGATGGCCGGGGGACGGCGAAAGGGCTTCGACGGCTTCCTTCATGGCCAGGAGATTCGCACGGCGTATGTTCATGTTGTCGATTACCGCCGCATCGGAACTGCCGACTCCCAATGTGGTTGCCATGTCGGTGATCTCATCAAATAACGCGTCGCGTTTCGTCGGAGTCAGGCGTTTCGAATCGTCCAGGCCCGGAATCACGGCGTCATCCGGTAGAATAACGGCTGCCGCGACCACGGGACCGGCCAGGGCGCCCCTGCCGGCCTCGTCGATACCGGCCGGGTTCCGTACACCGCTCTCACGGAGGGATCTCTCCAGGACGGCCATGGACCGGAGTCTGGCCAGCTCCGCATCGCCCGGCACCTTGCTCAATTGCGTCGCTCGGCGATCCGCGCGGCTTTGCCCCTCAACTTTCTCAGGTAGTAGATCCGCGACTGCCTTACCTTGCCGCGGCGCAATACCCGGATACTGCCGATCGACGGAGAATGGACAGGGAAAATGCGCTCGACTCCAATGCCCTGAGATATCTTGCGAACGGTGACCGTCTCGCCGATGCCGTGGCCGGACCGCTGGATCACCACGCCCTGGAAGAGCTGTACGCGTTCCTTGTCGCCTTCGCGAACCTTGACCTCCACCCGGATGGTATCTCCGGCGCGGAATTCGGGATGGTCGGTCCGCAACTGGTCCTGGGATACCGTGTCAAGTACGTTCATGGTTTCGTTACCGTCCTTTCGAACGACCGCGGGTCGTGAACTACCCGTTCTCGTTCCGTTGCAGGGTTTTCAGATAGGTTTCATCATCTCCGGTCAATTCGACTGTTTCCAACAGATCGGGCCGATGCCGGAAGGTTTTCCTCAGGGCATCCTGCCTCTGCCATCTTTCGATACGCTCGTGATGCCCGGAGAGCAACACCTCCGGCACGCGCCTCTCCTGGAAGTTTTCCGGGCGCGTGTACACGGCGTTGCCTAGCAGTCCATCGTAGTGCGAATCCGTCACCGCGGATGCCATTTCACCCAGGGCCCCGGGAATGAGTCGGATCACGGCGTCCGCGATCATCATGGCCGGTATCTCGCCGCCGGTGACGACGAAATCGCCCACGGAGTATTCCTCGGCGTCAAGGTCCGTAACCACACGCTCGTCAACGCCCTTGTAATGCCCGCAAATAAGCACCAGCTGGTCCAGTTCCACGAAGGACTTGGCGGTCTCCTGGAGAAACGGCCTTCCGCGGGCCGACAGCAACACGGTAAGGGACCGGTTCTCCTGGTCCGCCTGGCCCGCCTGGTCCGCCTGCCGGCGTATATGGCTTACGCCCCGGAATATGGGTTCCGGTTTGAGCACCATGCCCGGGCTCCCGCCGTAGGCGTAATCATCAATGGTCTTGTGGCGGTCCGTCGTAAACGCCCGCAGGTCATGGATGAAAATGTCCACCATGTCCCGCTTGCACGCCCGGCCCACTATGCTCTCGCCGAACGGACCCGCGAATACGCCCGGAAACGCGGTCAGAATATCGATACGCATGGTCTATACCGCTATGCGATCAACCCCGGAATCGGTCTGATGACGATTTTCGAATCCTCGGGGTTGAGTTCCACCACGATGTCCCGGACCACCGGGATCATCACTTCTCCCGCCGGCGTATCCACGACGAACACGTCGTTCGCCGGCAAGGACAACACTTCCCTTACGATTCCGATCTCTGCTCCATCCTCGGAAACGACCGTACATCCCTCCACTTCGAAAACATAGTATGCGTCCTCGGGCAAAGCGGCGACGGCTTCTTCGGGCACCTGGATGTAAGCGCTGCGCAGGCGCTCCGCGTTTTCCGTCGTGTCGATTCCGAGGAACTTCATCAACCAGTTGTTTCCGTCCTGCCTGCAGTACTCGATCTCCAGCGACTCCCGGCGTCCGTCCCTCAGTTCCACGCCGATCCGGTCCAGAGCCTCAAACCGGTCCGGGGCGTCCGACAACCCTTCCACCCGGACGTAGCCCTTGAGACCGTGGGGTTTGCGGATGAACCCGATATTGATCCAGTCTGCGCTCAATGCACTCCGCCTCGGCGCACCGGCGAGCGATCGACCTGGTTTCACTCGGTCGGTTCGGCTTCCGCCTGATCTTCGCCGCGCCACTTCGCCATGGCGCCGGTTTTCACCAGGAGCGACCGTACCGTGTCGCTCGGCCGGGCGCCGCGATTGAGCCAGTCAACAGCCTTTTCCACGTCCATCTCCAGTTGTTCTGGAGATATGGGGTTGTAGTATCCCAGGCTATCGATGTACTTCCCGCCCAGGCGGGTTCTGGAGTCCGCTACGACGATACGGTAAAAAGGTCTTTTCTTGGCTCCGGACCGACGAAGCCGAATGGCCACTGCCATGTTTCGCTCCTCTGCTATCTGAATGGCACCATCTTCTGACCGAGTCGCTCTAGGGCGCCCGGCCGGTTCAACTGTTTCATCATTTTCTGCATCATGTTGAATTGTTTGAGTAGCTGATTCACCTCCTGCACGCTCGTACCGCTTCCCCGGGCGATACGGCGGCGTCTGCTGCCGTTGATGACCACGGGGCGCGCCCTTTCGTGTCTGGTCATGGAGCTCAGGATGGCGTCCATGCGAACGAGCGCTTTTTCATCCATGTCCATACCCTTCAACGCCTTCTTGTTGACGCCGGGCATCATCTCCACCAGTTCCTGCATGGAGCCCATTTTTCCCAGTTGCTGGAGTTGCGAGCGGAAATCCTCGAGATCGAACGTCTGCTTCCGCAACCTGTCTTCCAGCTTCCGCGCTTCCTCCACGTCTATCGCGGCCTGCGCGCGTTCGACCAGGGACACCACGTCGCCCATCCCCAGGATCCGGGACGCCATCCGTTCGGGATGGAATACCTCCATGGCCTCCAGATTCTCGCCTACCCCCACGAACTTGATGGGCTTGCGGGTGATTTGCCGTATGGACAGCGCCGCGCCCCCCCGGGCGTCTCCGTCCATTTTAGTCAGGATGCAACCGTCGATATCGAGGCTTTGATCGAAGGCCTCCGCCACGTTGACTGCGTCCTGGCCCGTCATCCCGTCCACTACGAGCAGGATCTCGTGGGGATGGACCGCCCCGCGAATGTTTCGCAGTTCGCCCATCATCTCGTCGTCGACATGCAGGCGTCCCGCCGTGTCCAGAATGACCACGTCGCAGTCCTGCTGCCCGGCGCGATCCACGGCAACCTTGCATATCGCCTCGGGCGAACGGCTGTCCTCGAGGGATACGACGGGCACGTCCAGTTGTTCCCCCAGCACCTGCAGCTGCTTTACCGCCGCCGGCCGGTATACGTCCGCCGCGGCCAACATGGGTCGGCGGCCCTCCTTGAGACAGTAATGGGCCATTTTCCCCGTGGCCGTCGTCTTTCCCGATCCCTGCAGGCCGACCATCATGACAATGGTCGGGGACGATTCAGCGAAGGCGACGGGGGCGGCTTCATCCCCCATCAGGGACACCAGTTCCTGGTGGACGATCCCCACCATCTGCTGTCCCGGGGACAGGTTTTTCAACACGCCCTGCCCCAGCGCCTTTTCCTTGACCGTGTCGATGAACGTGCGGGCTACCTTGAAATTCACATCGGCTTCCAGCAGGGCACGACGCACCTGGCGGAGACTGTCGTCGATGTTCTGTTCCGTCAGTTTACCCTGGCCGCGGAGCTTTCTGACGATCCCCTCCATGCGACCGGACAGTTCTTCGAACACGATTCCCTCCGATGCGGTCAGCCGTCTCTTCTCAGCCTTGCCGCAAAGCTGCCGTCTACGCCGTGTACGGAAGGCAGCGTACCGATCCTGCCCTCGTCATCCATTACCCCGGCCAGTTCCTCCGGCCAGTCCCCGGGTTTCTCCACGTGAAAACCGGGATGCTTCTTACAGAACGCGGCCACGACGTCTTCATTTTCTTCCGGCTCGTTGGTGCACGTACTGTAAACCAAAACGCCGCTCTTCTTCACCATTCCGGCGCCTCTATCCAGCAGCGCGAGTTGCACGTCGTGGAGCCTGCCGATATCCTCCACCCTGCGCCGCCAGCGCAGATCGGGTCTGCGCGCGATGGTGCCGAGTCCCGAACAGGGGGCGTCGACCAGGACGCGGTCGGCCTCGAAATCCAGTCCCGGCAACCTGCCGTCCATAACGACGAGACGTATCTGCCCCAACCCCATTCGCTGCCGGTGTTCCTCAACCCGGCGGAGTCGATGCAGCGACGTATCGCAGGCAATCACCCGTCCGCCCGCGCAAACAAATTGCGCAATATATGTTGTTTTTCCGCCCGGTGCGCAACATAAATCGACAATCGTCTCGCCCTTCTTCGGGTCGAGCAGCCTCACCGCGAGGCCCGCGCTTTCGTCCTGGACCTGGAACAGGCCCTCTTCGTGACAGGGTAGACGGCGCAGGTCGCCCGTGTGCCGAATCGCCAGGAAATCCCCGAGCCAGCGACCCGGTTCCACGTGGATTTCGTGACGATTCAACGTCTCTGCCAGGTCCCGGGGGGTGGTGCGCGTCGTGTTCACCCGCACAGTCAGGTGCGGTGTTCGATTTCCGGCCTCCATCAGGCCTGCGGCGACCTCCGTACCGTATCGTTCGATCCATCGCTTCGTCAACCATGCCGGGTAGGAATGCGTGACCCCGAGTTCCTTGACGGGATCTTCCCTGAATTCCGGCCGCTCAAGCTGATCCCGCTTTCGAATGGCCGTCCTCAGGATGGCGTTGGTCAGGCGAACGGTTCCCTGGTGTCCATACCGACGGGCAAGCTCCACGGACTCATGGGTGGCGGCGGCGTCGGGAACCTTGTCCATCATCATAAGCTGGTACAGGCCCATCCGTAGAATCTGACGGATCCACGGTGTCAACGATTCCGGGTTTCCCCGCATCAGTTGACCGAGCATCCAGTCCAGGCGGCGCTGCCAGCGGATGGTGCCGTATACCACCTCGGTCGCGAAGGCCTTGTCCCGATCGCTGTATACGTTACCCTGAAAGAAGGTGTTGAGGGCGTCGCGCGGCATGACGCCACGGGTTTCCGCGCGATGCAGCGCCTTCAGCGCGACCTCGCGAATCATGGGGACTCCGCGTCATTCATGCCGATTCTGTCGCCTATCGAGGGCCGGTAGCCCCGCAGGAACGCTGTTCCATCGATCCGGTTTCGTCCCTCGGGCTGTACCATGACCAGTTTCAACCCGCCCTCTCCGGTCTGTACCGTAATACCCAGCCGTTCGTCGGCGGTGACGATCCTGCCCGGTGCGAATCCGCTTTCCCCTCCGTGGTAAACCGGCTGACTGGATATGATCCTGATGTTTTTGTCCCGCCACGAGGTAAAGGCCATGGGGACAGGATTCAGGGCCCGCACCTTGTTGTGGATGACTCGGGCCGGCTGACTCCAGTCGATGCGGCCGTCCTCTTTGGAGATCCTGGGCGCCGGGGTCGCGTCGCCCGTCTGGGGCCGTGGCCGGATGCCTTCAGCCGCCATCAGGTCCACGGTACGCAGGACGAGTTCCGCTCCGATACGCGACAGGCGTTCGCTCAGTTCACCGGCGGTTTCTTCCGGTTCGATCGGCACCGTCTCCTGGCAGAGTATGTCTCCCGCGTCCACCTTCCTTTCGATCAGGAACGTAGTGACGCCCGTCTCCTGGTCCCCGTTCATGACCGCCCACTGTATGGGCGCCGCGCCACGGTACCTGGGGAGCAGGGACGGATGGAGGTTGACCGTGCCGGCAGGCGGAATCTTCAGTAGTTCGGCTGGAAGAATCCGAAAGGCCACGACCACGAAAAGATCGGCCTCCAGGGCCCGCAGGGCGTTCAGGAAATCCGGATCTCGCAGCCGTTCCGGTTGCCAGAGGGGAATGCCCTGCCGCAGGGCCACTTGCTTAACCGGCGATGGAACAGTCCTTAACCCGCGGCCCTTACGCCGGTCGGGTCCGGTGATGATTCCGGCCACTTCCTGTCCCGACCGCCCCGGTCGCCCGATCAGCGCTTCGAGACTCGGTACCGCGAAATCCGGCGTGCCCATGTATACCACACGCATGTCATTCAGCCTGGTTGCTTGCTTTGAGTTTCTTCAATCGGCTGCGGAGGAACTGGAGCCGTAACTTGCTCAGGTGATCGATAAACAGCACACCTTCCAGGTGGTCGTATTCGTGCGCCAGGACCCGGGCCAGCAGTCCGCTGCCTTCGATTTCCAGGGTTCGGCCGTCCAGATCCGTGGCCTCGACGCGTACGACTTCAGGCCGGGTCACCTTGTCGAATATTTCCGGAAAACTCAGGCAGCCTTCGTCGCCTGTCTGCTCGCCCTCCTGCTTGACGACGCACGGATTCACCAGCACGACGTGTTCCGGGCTACCCTCCAGAGACGGACCACTGCGGTCCAGGAGGAGTTCAGGACTGATCGCCCCGAGATTCACGACGTACATGCGGATGGTCTCGCCGACCTGCGTAGCGGCGAGACCGATGCCCTCCGCCTCGATCATGGTGTCGATCATATCCTCCGAGAGGCGGCGAAGATCTACCGTCGTTTCCCCGACCGGACGCGCTTTCTCCCGAAGGACCGGGTCGCCATATATGCGTATGGGTCTGACCGCCATGCTGCCTTCCTACTCTTCCTTACTTCCCTTCTTGCTGCTGACCTGGCGAGATATGGCGCTGCGCTGCAGATCGACCCGGACGTCATCGGCAATCCGCACCGTGACCGTGTCCGCCTTGAGCCCGGTGATGACGCCGATGATCCCTCCCTGCGTAACCACCTTGTCTCCGTTCTGCAGACTTTCCAGCATGGCCTGGTGTTCCCGCTGTTTCTTCTGTTGCGGCCGGATCAGCAGCAGGTAGATTATGGCGAACATCAACAGTATGGGGATCATGGATATCAGGAACCCCGGACCGCCGGCATCCCCTCCGCCCGTGGACGGACCCATGGCAAAGGCATCTTGAATCACTTGGGACACTCCTTTCGTTCTTTTTCCTTGCGATACGTGGTCAGAAACGACCTGCTCCACGCGGCGAACCGTTCCTCCCGGATGGCTTCTCCCATCTCGGTGGCCAGGCCGACGTAGAAGTGGATGTTGTGCAGGGTCCCCATTCTCGGACCGAGGATCTCACCTGCGCGGTACAGGTGCCGGATATACGATCTGCTGAAGGTCCGGCAGGCGTAACAGGAACAGGATTCATCGATGGGGCCCGCGTCCTCCCTGAATCGGGCGTTGTAGATATTGATGCGGCCGAAACGGGTATAGAGCGCGCCGTTACGACCCTCGCGCGTGGGAATCACGCAATCGAACATATCGATTCCCCGGCCCACCGCGTCGACGAGGTCTTCCGGAGTCCCCGCGCCCATCAGGTATCGGGGCCGGTCTTTCGGCAGGCACTCGACTGTGGCGTTGATCAGATCACCCATGGTCGACTTCGGCTCTCCGATCGACATGCCGCCGATAGCATAGGCGTCGAATTCCTGGTCGACCAGCGATCGCGCACAGTCGACCCGGAGGTCTTCGTACACGCTTCCCTGCACGATGCCGAGCAGCGCCTGGGGGCTCGCCCGTACCTCTTCCAGTTCTTCAAAGCGTTTCCGGGACCGGGCCGCCCAGCGCAACGTCATTGCGGCGGAATCCTTCGCGTACCGGTAATCGCACGGGTACGGCGGGCACTCGTCGAGAGGCGCGATGATATCGGCTCCGAGCGCCGTCTCGATTTCCATGACGGACTCGGGCGTGAACAGGTGCCGCGAGCCGTCGATGTGTGATTGAAACGTCACCCCCTCTTCCTGGATTGACCTGAGGTCCGACAGGCTGAATACCTGGTAACCCCCGCTGTCCGTAAATATGGGGCGCTGCCAGTTCATGAAGCCGTGCAGCCCCCCCATCTCCCTGATCAGATCGTGCCCGGGACGGAGAAACAGGTGGTACGTATTGCTGAGCATGATCTGCGTGCCGGCGGCTTCAAGGTCCTCCGGGGTCAGTGTCTTCACCGTAGCCTGGGTTCCCACGGGCATGAACACCGGCGTGCGGATCACGCCGTGGGGCGTCTTCATGCGCCCGGCCCGCGCGTTGGAAGCCGGGTCCACGGCGGACAGGTTAAAGTCCAGCGACGCCATACCGGGAGTCCCGCAGCCCTCTTGACATGTTATTCATGACTATTCCAGCGATTTGATGGGCCCCTCGCCGCGGCCCAGTATGAATTGTTGAACCAGCGGGTCGTCGCTGTTCCTGATTTCATCCGGCGTCCCCACTATGTGAATCACCCCGTCATGGAGCATGGCGATACGATCCGCGATCTTGTACGCGCTGATCATGTCGTGGGTCACCGCGATCGCCGTCACCGACAGCCTCTGATTCATGTCCAGGATCAGGTCGTTTATGATGTCCGCCATGATCGGATCCAGGCCCGTGGTGGGTTCGTCGTACAGAATGTACTCCGGATTCATGGCGATTGCGCGGGCAAGCCCCACCCTTTTCCGCATGCCTCCCGACAGTTCAGCGGGTTTCTGCTCCTCCACGCCGGATAGGCCGACCATCTGCAGGCAGGTCCGCACCCGTTCGTCGATCTCTAACTCCGTTCGGTCGGTATGAACCTTCAGCCCGATCCCCACGTTTTCACCCACGGTCATGGAATCGAACAGGGCGCCGCCCTGGAACAGGAACCCAAACCGTTTCCTGATCTCGTCCAGATCGTGCCCATTCAACCGGGTCACGTCCCTGCCGTCCACCAGGAGGGTGCCGCCATCCGGGCGCAACAGTCCCGTGATGTGCTTGAGCAGCACGCTCTTGCCACATCCGCTCCGGCCGATAATGACCGTGGTCTCCCCGGATTCGATGGTCAGGTTGACGTCCTTCAGCACCGATTTTCCGAAGGCTTTTTGTAAGTGAATGATTTCGATCATGGGCTGGTAACGGGCGTCCTGCGCAAGGATGATCAGTACGAGGGGGAACCCGGATCTTCGTGGTACAGATCCGGGTTTTCAAACCGGGCGAAGCGGTCCACGAAAATCAGGTCTAAAGTGCCTATGGGACCGTTGCGCTGTTTGCCGATGATTATCTCCGCATGGTTCTGCTCGTGTTCCTCTCCTTCTCCGTAACGGGCGGGCCGATAGATGAACAAAACGACGTCGGCGTCCTGTTCAATCGCGCCCGATTCCCTGAGATCGGACAGTTGCGGCCGGCCGTCGCCGCCGCGGGTTTCCACGGCACGGGAAAGCTGCGAGAGGGCGACGATGGGTACGTTCAGCTCCTTCGCTAGGGCCTTCAGGTTCCGGGAGATGGCGGAGATCTCCTGCTGCCTGTTCTCGGCGTCTTTCGGGCCCCGCATCAACTGCATGTAATCGACGGCCAGCAGGCCGATGTCGTCCCGCTCGGACATGAGTCTCCGCGCCCGGGAGCGCATTTCGGTGACCGACAACGCCGGAGATTCGTCGATGAATACGGGCGCGGTTGCGAGGGCCCCCACCGCGATACTCAGGTTCGACCAGGCGTCGCCGGGCAGCCGGCCGGTCCGCATCAGGTGGGAATCCACCCTCGCTTCGCTGCATAGCATCCGCTGGGCCAGTTGGTGGCTGGTCATTTCGAGACTGAAGAACCCGACCCCGGTCTGTTTTTCCACCGCGACGTGACGGATGATATTCAGGCAGAGGGCCGTCTTGCCCATGGCCGGCCGGGCCGCGATGATGACCAGGTCCCCGCGCTGAAACCCGGCAGTCATTTCATCCAGCCTGGTAAACCCCGTGGGAACGCCGGTGACGGTAGTGTCCTGTTCATGGAGCTTTTCGATGTTCTCGAAGGTATCGTGCAGGATCGGGTTGAGCTGGGTGAATCCGCGGCGGGCGTCGCGCTGGGAAAGGGCAAACACCATCTGCTCGGCCTCATCCAGCAGATCCGCGGTGCTTTCCTTGGATTCATAGGCCCGGGAGGCGATCTGGGTGGCCACGTTGATCAGCTTGCGGCCCTGGGATTTCTCGTGGACGATCTGGGCGTGGTACTCCACGTTGGCCGCCGTGGACACGCTGTCCACCAGCCCGGCCAGGTAGAACGATCCCCCCACGGAGGCCAGCTCGTTCCGCTTGTCCAGTTCTTCGCTCAGCGTGATCAGGTCGGTAGGTTCGTTTCGGTCGTACAGGGCGATGATGGCGTTGTATATCTTGCGGTTGGCTTCTCGGTAGAACGCCGTATCGTCGAGGATCTCGATGACGATCGATATGGCGTCCTGTTCCAGCAGCATTGCGCCCAGAACAGCCGCTTCCGCTTCCACGGCCTGTGGCGGCAGTCGTTCCGCCCCGTCGCTTTGACTATTCATGGACTCGCGCTCCTAGTTCGTATTCGTATCCGATGTCACGATGCGATCGTATTCCTTTCGCAACATCTGCACATCTTCCCAGGTCGGCCGCTTGTATGCCGGGTTGTGCAGCAGGCCGGATGGGTGGTACGTCACCAGGAGCTTCACACCGTGGTAGTCGTGAAACCTGCCCCGCAGGGTACGAATAGAGCTGTTCGTCTTCAGCAACGCCTGAGCGGCCACGCGTCCAAGGGCGCAGATCAGGCGGGGCTGGACGAGACGTATTTGCTCCTTCAGAATGGTGTCGCAGGCATCGATTTCCCCCGGTAGCGGATCCCGGTTGTTCGGTGGACGGCATTTCAGGATGTTGGTGATATATACCTCGTCCCGGGTGAAATCGATGGCGTTCAAAATACGGGTCAGCAGTTTGCCCGCCGCGCCTACGAACGGTTGCCCCTGTTCGTCTTCATGGGCCCCGGGCGCTTCGCCCACGAACATCACGTCGGCGTTCTCGTTGCCTGCGCCGAATACGAAGTGTTTTCTCTTGTGACCGAGCGCGCAGGCCGTACAGCGATGGTACCTGCCATACAGGGACTCCAGCGAATCAATGCGAACATCCGGATCAAGGCGGCCCCTCCGTTCCTGCAACGGGAGCACCGCATCCAGTCCCCCCGGCAGGAAGAGCGTTTCCAATCCCTGCTCCTCCTCCTGTTTCACAACTTCGACGGTCTGGCCTATCAAATCCGTCAGCAGCTTCTCTCGGTTCATGAAGGAACGCCTTCCCCGTTTCTCAGAAGGCTGGCGACCTCGTCCATGATACGGTCCGCCACGCCGGACTTGGATTGCCTGGGCAGGGATTCCTCTCGACCGTCGCGGTGTATCAGGGTGACGATATTCGTATCCGTACCGAATCCGGCCCCTTCCACGGTGATATCATTGTATACCACCAGATCCAGGTCCTTCTCCGTCAGTTTTCTGCGCGCGAAGTCCAGGCCGTCATGGGTCTCGGCGGCAAAGCCGATCAGAACGGGCGGCCTGTCGGCGGCCACTTCCTTCAGGATGTCGGTGGTCCGCGTCATTTCCAGCGTGAGGCCGGCCGCCTCCTTCTTGATCTTCCGCCCGGCCTGGACACCGGGGCGGTAATCCGCCACCGCCGCCGCCATGATCACGGCGTCCTGTCCCTCGCGGCACCGCAGGACGGCCTCGTGCATTTCCCTTGCTGAGCGAACGCGTTCCACGGTGATCCCGTACGGATCGTCGAGACCTGTCGGTCCCGTCACGAGCGTGACCGCCGCGCCGCGCCGCGCAGCCGACCGTGCGACGGCAAAACCCATCTTGCCGCTCGAACGGTTGGTTATGCACCGGACGGGATCGATATCCTCTTCCGTGGGACCGGCGCTTACCAGCACCTTGCGTCCGGCCAGATCCGGTTCAGGGTCGGCCAGGATGGCGATCGCCTCCACGATCCTGTCCGGCGCCGCCAATCTGCCTTCTCCCATTTCGCCGTTGGCCAGCATGCCGTATTCCGGTTCTATTACGTGGATTCCCCGGCTTCGTAGCCGGTCGAGATTCGCCTGGACGGCCGCGTTTCTCCACATGCGGAAATTCATGGCCGGCGCCAGGCAGCAGGGTGCCTCGCAGGCCAGCATCACGGTGGAGAGCAGATCGTCGCCCAGGCCGTTCGCCATCTTGCCGATAATATTGGCCGTGGCGGGCACAATGGCCACCGCGTCGGCCCAGACGGCGAGATCGATGTGCTCTTCACCGGCCTGGCCGTTATCGGGAAACTGCTCGATGGCCACGGGATGGGCGGTCAACGCGCTGAACGTTACAGCGCCCACGAAGGCGACTGCCTCGCGCGTCATGACCACGCGGACGTCCGCTTCCTCCTGAACAAGCCCGCGGACCACTTCCGCCGCCTTGTAAGCCGATATGCTGCCCGTCACTCCCAGGACAATACGGCGACCATTCAACCGTGACATCAGGAACCCCTGTATCTACTCGGCCTCGTCGTTTTCGGTCTCCAGGTAGTGGTAGCGCAACTCGTCGCCGAGCAACCGTTCCAGCGCGGTGGTCGTTACCTTTTCCGCGCGGTCTTCCTGCGTACCCAGCATCTTGTTGTGAAGATTGATTCGCCGGGCCTCCAGGGCGGTTACAATGACGGCCTCGTAGGTATTTTCGGCGATTTCCCTCATGCGTTCCTGGGATACGTACTGCATGGGCTTCTTGGCACTCGTGGGCTTCTTGGCACTCGTGGGCTTCTTGGCACTCGTGGGCTTCTTGGCACTCGTGGGCTTCTTGGCACTCGTGGGCTTCTTGGCACTCGTGGGCTTCTTGGCACTCATTATTCCTCCCATCGGTTGATGCGGCGCCGCTCGGCAGCTATTATTCCGCGAATGGCGTCGACGGTTTCCTGCTGCTTTCCATCGTCATTGTCTACCCCGTAGTCATACGCGGGCAGGTACCTCATTTCGGCTTTCGCCTTTTTCAACCGGCTCTGTATCTGGTCTTCCGTTTCAAGGCCCCGCTCTCGCAACCTGCTCGCCAGGCTGTCGAGGGAAGGTGGTATCAGGAATACGAGGACGGCCTCGGGGAATATGGCCTTGACAGCCCGCCCGCCCTGCACGTCGATGACCAGCAGGGCAACGTCCCCGGAACCTATGATCCACTTTACGGCCTCCCGGGGGGTGCCGTAAAGCAGACCGTCGTAAACTTCGGCCCATTCGAGAAACGCGCCCTGACGGATCTTCGTCTTGAAATCATCCGGGGTGGTAAAGTAGTAGTCCTCCCCGTCTTTCTCTTTCGACCGCTTTGGGCGGGTTGTCATGGATATCGACCGTACGATGGACGAATCCCCGGCTGTGAGCAGTTGACCGATAGTGGTTTTCCCTGTGCCCGACGGCGCGGACAGGACCAGGCAGAACCCCTTCGAAGCCGAAGGGCCGTATGGTACGGAATCACTCAATGTTCTGCACCTGCTCCCGTACTTTCTCGAGTTCTTCCTTGGCCTCGATGACGGAATGACTGATTTCCGTGTCGTTCCCTTTCGATCCTATGGTGTTTATCTCCCGGTTCATCTCCTGTATGAGGAAGTTGAGACGCCTTCCCGGACTCCCATCGGCAGTCAGCGCTTCCATAAACGCGGCGCAGTGGGCTCTCAGGCGGACGCATTCCTCGGTCACGTCGCTGCGCTCCGCGAAGAGGGTGATTTCCATGGCCACCCGCTGCGGATCGACCTGTCCCTGGTCCAGCAGATCGGCGAGGCGGTCGTTCAGCCGTTCCCGGACCTCGGACACCCGCTCCGGCGCACGGTCCTCGATACTGCCCAGGATCGCGAATATGACTTCGATCCTGTTGCGCAGGTCTGTTTCAAGGGCCTTTCCCTCGCCTCTCTTCATGTCTTTGAAAGCGATAAGCGCCTTCGCCAGGGCTGCTTCGATGCCCTTCCAACTCTCGTCCGGGTCGGTCTCTTCGTTTTCAGGCGTCACCAGACCCGGGTAGGCGGCTACCATCTCAAGCGTCACGTCACCCGAAACCCCAAGGCGCTCTTTGAGCAGCCGCAAAGATTCGCAGTACTTTCTCCCGGCTTCCACGTCGACCCGCATGGCAGGTGCGCCGGTGTCGGATTCATCGCATCTTATCGAAACGGAAACGTTTCCCCGGGTCACGTGGTCCTGTACAATCGCACGGACGCGCGCCTCCAGCGATCCGAGAGACCTGGGCAACCTCACCGTTATGTCGCAGAATCGACCGTTAACGGATCGCAGTTCGACGGTGGTGCGGACGCCGGCGAGGTCCGATTCTCCGGCGCCGTAGCCGGTCATGCTGCAAATCATCCGATGCCCCTGAATCCCCGTTTCAGGCCAATGTCCAAGAAACATGAAAATACACGCTAAACGGCGATTTGTCAATAACATATTGGCGCACGGCCGGGGGTCGTTCGCGTGCTTTTCACTGCGCCGAAATGAAGATAAACGACCCGTAGCGCACCGGGCCGGTTATATTATGATACAGGACCGAACGCAGAAATCGAATCAACATAAAACCGGGTTTGCAGCCGGATCAACCCGGAAACGCACACAGGATTTCCGATCCATGGACGCCCTGACCCTGCAGGCCGTGATAGACGAGTGCAAGGACCTCAATGGTTCCCGGATCGTGGCTGTCGATCAGTACGGGCCCATGGAACTCGGTCTCGTTCTCAAAGGCAAGTCGGGCCGGCGGGTACTGTTCCTTTCCGTACATCCGCGTTTCGCGCGGGTTCATCTCGCGGATCCTTCGAAGAAGAGCGCCGCTTCATCGGCCCTTTTGACCGTGCTGCGTGATCATCTCCTTCCCGGGATCATGGAAGAGATCGAAGCCGTCCCATTCGAAAGGGTAGTGGATATTCGCTGTGTTGGACGCACTTCGCTGGGATCCCGCCGCTACCGGCTGATCGCAGAACTCATCGGAAACAGGGGCGTCCTGGTGTTCATGACCGAGCCGGACCATGGGATTCTGGAGACCCTCAGACGAATCCGCGGCCCGGCCAGATCTCTGGTCCCCGGCGAAACCTACGCGTTTCCGCCCCCGATGGAGAAAACTCCGCTTGCCGATGCCTCGCGCGAACTGCTGGCCGGATCGGGCAACCGGTCGACACCGGAAGCCCTGGTGAGGGATTTGACCGGCGTGTTCGCGGGACTCTCCAGGGAAATGGCCGTGGAGATCGTTGCCCACGCGGGACTGGCCGATGAGAAAACGCTTGCTGATACGGACGCGGACACCCGCGTAGTCCGGATATGGAGCAGTCTGCGGGACCTGGTCCTGCGCGTTAAGTCCAGAAAGTGGACGCCCTGCCTGGGACGAACTACGGACGGACGGCCCCGCATTCTTTCGGCGGTGCCGATCCACTCCCTGCCGGAGGAGCAAGTGGAATACCACGAGTCCATCAGCGGTGCCGTGGATCGGTTCTACGAAGTACGGATCGCCGAAGAGGAGACCAAACAGCGGACGATGACGGTTCAGCGCGCCCTGCAGGTTGAAATCCAGCGGCTGGAACGCCTGGCAGGAAACCTGAAGCTCGACCTGGAACACGTGCAGCGTGAAGCGGAATACCGCAGGTACGGCGACTTGATCACGTCCCACCTGGGCCAGTTGAAGACCGGGATGACGGAAGCCCGGGTCGAAGACTACTATAGCGGAGACCAGGAGGAAATCGTCATACCCCTGAAACCGGATCTGTCGCCCGCCGAGAACGCACGGAGGTATTTTCGTCAGGCCCGAAAGGCCAGGGACGGCCGAAGGGCCGTGGAGCATCGGATCGCCCAGACCCGGAAGCAGTTGGAGGAGGTAAAGGTAATCCGCGGGAAGCTGGGGGACGAGCCGGACGAGATCATGCTGGAGTACGCCTACCGGGCGTGCGCCAAGTTGAAACTGGTCAAGTCGCCCGCTAAGACGGATGCTTCAAACCGGACCCGGAGCCGGGCTAAAGGGGACATTCACCCGAGGAGGTACCTGACCACCAGTGGGCACCTGCTGCTCGTGGGCCGCAACAGCCGGGAAAACGAAGTGCTTACGAAATCGGCGTCACCGGACGACATCTGGCTCCATGCGAGGGACCTGGGCGGTTCCCACGTGATTCTGCGGCGCGTGGACAAGACCCAGATGCCGAGCAGGAAGACCCTGTACGAAGCGGCCTGCCTGACGGCTTACTTCAGCAAGGGCCGGGGCTCCACTACCGTGCCGGTGGACTACACCGAGCGCCGCTATGTCCGAAAGATGAAGAACGGCGGACCGGGGCAGGTCAAATTCACCCGTGAAAAGACGCTCTTCGTCGAACCGAAGCTTGAACTCAGCCAGGCCGTTCCTTCGGACGCGACGGTGGACGGTTGAATAGGTGACAGCGTGGATTGACATAGTGGACCGAGCGGGCCAGGCCGTCCAGGCGGGCCAGGCAGACCAGGCCATCCACCGCATTCAACCTCGATCCACGATCTTTCCTTCCGGGTACGATCCCAGCAGCTTGAAGTTGGTCGTGATCTCCCGGAGGTGGTTGAGCGCGCGGCTGCAGAGGAGACTGTCCGCATGCCCATCGAAGTCGAGATAGAACAGGTACTCCCAGGGCGACCCGATCAGGGGCCGCGATTCGATCTTGTTGATGGAGATGTCCCGCAGCGCGAACACGCTCATGGCCTTGAACAGCATGGCGGGTTCGTGGGGAACGGAAAAGACGATAGTCGTCTTGATGCGTTTGGCATCCGATGGCTCCGCCCCCGGGGACAGGACCAGAAAACGTGTATAGTTCTCGGCGTTGTCTTCGATCCCGTCCTCCAGGATCTCGAGTCCGTATTGTTCGGCGGCCCGGGTGCTCGCGATCACGCCGATATCCCGGGCGTCTCCTTCACTAAGCATCTTGGCCGCGCCGCCGGTATCGTATACGGTTTCGGGTTTTAACGCAGGGTTCTCCCGGAAGAACCGTACGCACTGTTCCAGCGCCTTGGGATGGGACTGGACCCTCCGGAGTTCTTCCCGGCGGACGCCCGGCTTCGCCATCAGGTTATGGACGATGCGCAGCATGATTTCGCCGACGATTTGCAGATCGTGCTCCTGCATCAGGTCGTAATTGACGTGGATGCTGCCCGCGAGGGTGTTTTCGATAGGCAACATCCCGTAGTCGCAGCGGCCCTCTTCAACGGCCCTGAACACGTCGTCGAACCACCCGTGGGGCACCGGTTCCGCCGCATCGCCGAAATACTCGAGCACCGCCATCTCGCTGAAGGCTCCCAGTTCACCCTGGAAGCCGGTCCTGTACTTCGTCAATCGGTCCTCCTTTCGCCGAACATCGCGGTCCGGCTCTCTTTCGCCTGCGTCAGCGACCTCACCAGTTCCGTTTCATTCCCCTGTTCTATCTGTACCGCCAGGTCGTCCAACAGCCGCTTTACGTCATCGATGCCGCGCAATATGGGTTGCCGGTTGGTGAGGCAGATGTCGGCCATTACGCGTACGTTGGACGCGGCCAGTCGGGTGGTGTCCCGAAAGCCCGTCGCGGTAAACTCCCGCGTAAGATCTTCCTCCCGCGCCATTTCTTCAGCGGCAAGGGACAGCACGACGGACAACAGGTATGGAAGATGGCTTGTGATGGAAACGATCCGGTCGTGGCGTTCGGCGGAAATGACCACGGGACGGGCCCCGATCCGCCGGACCAGGTCTGCGAGCCGATCGACAGCCCCTTCATCCGCCCCACGTGGTGGAACCAGGGCGAAAGTCGCGTCGCGCAACAACCGGTCATCGGCATGCTCGATGCCGGCGTACTCGGCGCCCGCCATGGGATGGCCTCCGACGTACCGCGCGAAACCGGCCAGGTCGGCGACGGCGGAGACGATGGCTTCCTTCGTGCTGCCCAGGTCGAAGAGGATCGTTTCCCGGCCTAGCAGCGGTGCCAGCGCCGGCAGCAGCTGCAGAATGGACCGCACGGGCGCGGCGAGGACGACCACGTCGGCCCCGGCCACCCCCTCGGCCAGGTCCAGGAACCCCTCGTCAATGGCCCCGCGCTCGAAGGCGCTGTCCAGCGTGGCCCTGTCCAGGTCTACGCCGGCGACGCGCTCCGCCGCTCCCGTCCTGCGGACCGCCATGCCGAACGAACCGCCCAGCAGACCCACGCCGATGATGGTGATATGCATATCCGAACTCAACCGATGGTACGGTTCACGGCCGTCGCGACCGCCTGCAATTCCGGGATCAGAGCGGTCAGCGCTTCCGGGGTCAGGGACTGATCCCCGTCGGACAGTGCGCGCTCCGGCCTGGGATGCATCTCGATCATGAGCCCGTCCGCGCCGACCGCCACGGCCGCCCGCGATGCAGGCCCCACGTAATCCACGTTTCCGGTTCCGTGGCTCGGGTCGATGAACACGGGTAGATGAGTGTATTTCTGCAACACGGGCACGGCTGAAATATCCAGCGTATTCCGCGTCCATGTTTCAAAAGTCCGTATGCCCCGTTCGCACAGGACGACTTTGTGGTTCCCCGCGGCCAGGATGTATTCGGCCGCGAGCAGCATTTCTTCGATCGTGGCGGAAAGGCCCCGCTTGAGCATGACGGGCTTGGAGCTGTGTCCCACGGCGTTCAGCAGCGGATAATTCTGCATGTTTCGTGCACCGACCTGCAGCATGTCCACGTACTGGGATACCATCGGCTCCATTTCCGGCTCCATCACCTCGGAGATGGACGGCAACCCCGTTTCCTCGCTCACCCTCGCCATGATCTTCAGGCCTTCCTCGCCGAGACCCTGGAAACTGTAGGGAGAAGTTCTCGGTTTGAACGCTCCGCCGCGGATGATGTGGGCGCCGGCCGCCCGTGCATGTTGCGCTGCTTCCAGGAACTGGTCGTAAGATTCGATGGAACAGGGGCCTGCGATGATGGTGATACCATCGCCGCCGATCTGTACGTCCCCCACGCGAAAGGTCGTTTTGTGCGGCTGCACTTCCCGGCTGACGAGCTTGTACGGACGCTGAATGCGCTGTACCTGGTCCACTCCGTCCATGATTTCGAACTGTTCCGTCGAAAGACTCAGCGTGTCGCCGATGATGCAGATGATGGTGATCACGTCACCCTGAATGTCTCGCGGCTTGCATCCGAAGGCCCGGATGGTATCTCGAATGTGTTCCTTCTGTTCCTCCGTGGCCTGTGGTTTCATCACGACTACCATTTCAACCCCCTTCGGCAATGTCCGGCCGGAGCACGACGGCGCCGTCCAGGTATACATGCCGGATTTCATCCTGTGATTTTTCCGAGTTTACATGAACCAATACCCGTATGCACCGGGCAAGCGCGTTCGGAACCTCCATCTCCTGGGTGCAGAACAGGGGAATCGAGGTCCACCCCATCCGTCGCGCGCCGTAGGCGGGTGTCTCCACGTCGAGATCCTTCGTCGCCGAAAATATGACGCTGATAATCTGTCCCAATTCGATGCGGTTGTGGTCGACGATCGTTGAAAGCAGTCGACGCGACGCTTCCCGAATGGCTTCGGCGGTGTTTGATTCAACGGTTATGGCGCCACGAACGCCTCGAACCATGGTCCCTCCTGGGATGGTGCTTTCTTGATTTCACCCGGCGACAGCATGAAACAGGAGGTGGAAATACGTGGGAGTCGCGAAGACCCGGACGGGCTCCTGGACTCCCACACGCTTCTCCTTTAATGACTTGACCCGGATTCATGCTCAAAACCCCTGTAATACCAAGCACCGATTGCAGCGGCCGCCCACTGTTACCCGGGAGCGTTCACCGCGACCTTCTTATCGATACCCTGCCGCAGTGATGCGACATATTTGCCCACGGACCGCGTCATATCCGCCTCGCCGGCGTGTTCTTCCATCACGTTGATGATGGCGCTGCCCACGATGACGCCATCGGCCAGATGCGAGGCCTCATAGGCCTGTTCAGGCGACGATATGCCGAATCCCAGTCCAAGAGGCCTGTCCGTGCGGGAACGTACGTCCGCCATGAACTCGTTTACCCCTTCCGCCAACTGCCCCCGGGCGCCCGTGACCCCGGTCAGGGAGACACAATAGACGAATCCGGTGGTATGGCGGTTTACCAGCTCGATCCGGGCCTTAGTGCTCGTGGGCGCCACCAGGAATATGACGGAAAGCCCCTGCCTTTGACAGGCGTCGGACAGTTCGGCCCCTTCTTCCGGCGGCAGATCGGGAACGATCAGGCCGTCCACGCCCGCACGGGCGGCGTCCCTGCAAAGGGTCTCGATCCCGTACGCGAGCACCGGGTTGTAATACGTCATCAATACAATCGGGATACCGGACCGCCCGCGTATAGTTGCGACGGTATCGACAATGCCACGAAGGTTTGTTCCCCGGGACAGGGCCCGCAGCGCGGCGCGCTGAATGGTGGGTCCGTCCGCGATGGGATCGGAGAAAGGAACGCCCAGTTCGACCAGGTCGGCGCCGCGGCGATCCAGTTCCTGGACCAGCGCGGCGGTCGTTTCAAGGTCCGGGTCTCCCGCCATAATGTACGGGATCAGCGCCTTGCGGTCCGCGGCTTTCAACGATGCGAAGGTATCGGCAATTCGGTTCATTCAGTTTCCCGTCCGCTCTGGTCCAGGAATCCGTAAACCTGCTGGACGTCTTTGTCGCCTCGGCCCGAAAGACCGGCGACGATAACCTGTTCCCGGTCCATTTCCGGTGCGATCCGGGCGATGTGGCCAATGGCGTGGGCGCTTTCCAGGGCGGGTATGATGCCTTCAACCCTGGACAGCATCTCGAAGGCCTCCAGTGCCTCATCATCGGTCACGCTTACGTATTCCGCGCGGCCGGAGTCCTTCAGGTAGCTGTGCTCGGGCCCCACACCGGGATAGTCCAGTCCCGCGGAGATGGAATGGGCGACCTGGATCTGGCCGTACTTATCCTGTCCCGTATAGCTCATGGCGCCGTGCAGTACGCCCGGCGAGCCCAGGCCGAGCGTCGCGGCGTGCATTCCGGTATCGAGTCCGTGCCCCGCGCCTTCCACGCCGACAAGGCGAACGTCCCCGTCTTCGAGAAAAGGATGGAAGAGACCGATGGCGTTGCTGCCGCCCCCCACGCAGGCGACGAGCACATCCGGCAACCGTCCTTCTTTTTCGATGATCTGTTCGCGGGCTTCCCTGCCTATGACCGACTGGAAATCGCGCACCATCATGGGGAAGGGATGGGGTCCGGCGACCGAACCGATGATGTAATGGGTATGGCGCACGTTCGTCGCCCAGTCGCGCAGGGCTTCGTTCAACGCGTCCTTCAACGTTCGGCTGCCCGCGTTGACGCCGATGACCCGGCTCCCCATCAGACGCATGCGGAAGACGTTCAGCTCCTGGCGGGCCATGTCCTCGGTCCCCATGTAGACATCGCATTCCAGGCCGAAACGGGCAGCCACCGTCGCCGTGGCCACGCCGTGCTGTCCGGCTCCGGTCTCGGCGATGATCCGCGGTTTCTTCATGCGCCGGGTCAGCAGGATCTGGCCGATGGTATTGTTGATCTTGTGGGCGCCCGTATGGTTCAGATCTTCCCGCTTGAGGTAAATCCGCGCACCGCCGAGGGTATCCGTCAGGCGTTCCGCAAAGTAAAGCGGTGAAGGCCGGCCTACGTAATCTCCCAGGTAGTAACGGAATTCCTCGTCGAAAGCCGGATCCCGCCTTGCCGTTTCATACACGTCGAGGAGTTCGTCCAGGGCTGTCATCAGCGTCTCCGGCACGTAGCGGCCGCCGAAGACCCCGAAATGACCTCTTTCGTCGGGTAGTGCGATACCGGTCACACTTCGCTCCCGTTCACTATGTGATCGATCAGGGCCTCGAGGCCCAGCAGGTAGCTGTTTCGCCCGAATCCACAGATCTGCCCCAGAGCCACGGGCGCGATATGGGAATGATGTCGGAACTGCTCCCGGGCGTGTATGTTGGACATGTGGACTTCCACGACAGGCAGTCCCACGGCCACGAACGCGTCGCGCAGGGCGATGCTCGTATGCGTGTACGCTCCTGGATTGATCAGGATGCCGTCCGCCCATTCGAGGGCCTGCTGGATCTCATCCACCAACACCCCTTCGTGGTTGGATTGGCGGACGCGTATCTCGATCCCCCGGTCCGCCGCGGCCGACTCGAGGGACCGGTTGATGTCCTCCAGCGTATCTCTTCCATACACCTCCGGTTCCCGGACACCCAGCATGTTCAGATTTGGACCGTGCAACACGAGAATTTTCATGATTCCATCCCATTTTCGCGCGGACAGGCCGCCGTTCAGGTCCCCGAAATCAGGACCGACCTTATATAGTCACCGGGCACATCGTCCCGGATGACCACCTCGCCGATTCGATTCGGCAGTATGAAACGCAGGCGGCCTCCGACCGATTTCTTGTCGAACTTCATGGTTTCAATCGTCGCCGAGGCGTCCAGTCCGTCGCAACGTTGGGGCAACCCCGCGCGTCTCAACAGATCGATCAATCGCTGGACGCTCCCGCCGTCCAGCATGCCCAAGCGTTCCGCGACCCGCGCTGCGTAGACCATGCCGATCGCCACGGCTTCTCCGTGCATCATGCCGGTCTGCGTCTCGATGGCATGCCCCATGGTATGGCCGAAGTTGAGTATGGCCCGCCGTCCCAGTTCCCGTTCGTCTCCCGCGACGACTTCGGCCTTGATTTCGCAGGATCGGGCTACAAGATGCGCCAGCACGCCGTGGTCGCGCTTCAGGATCTCGTCCAGGCGACCCTCAATATAGGAGAAAAGATCCGCGTCTGCAATGACGCCATACTTGATCACTTCCGCCATGCCCGCGCGCAGTTCCCGGTGAGGAAGACTGTCGAGCGTATCCAGGCTGACCAGCACGAGATGGGGCTGGTAGAAAGCGCCGATCAGGTTTTTCCCGCGCCGGTGGTCCACGGCGACCTTGCCGCCGACGCTGGCATCCACCTGGGCCAGCAGGGAAGTGGGCGCCTGTATAAATGGGATGCCTCGCAGGAAGGTGGCCGCGGCGAATCCGGTAAGGTCCCCGACGACCCCACCGCCCAGTGCAACGACGGGCGAACGGCGGTCCATGCGGTGGGACAGCATGGCGTCGTAGAGCTTCTCGACCCATTGCAGCGACTTCTGTTCCTCGCCGTCCGGCACCTCGATCACGGCCGGTTCGAAGCCGGCCGACCGCAGGGAATCCGTTGTCCGTTCCCCGTACATCTTCGCGATGCCAGGGTGGGTAACGACCAGCGCGCGGTCGGTCAGGTCGAAGGATTTCATCATGGGACCCAGCCGGTCGAGACAGGAGGGTCCGATGACGATATCGTAGCCGTCGGACTCCAGGTCCACCCGGATCACGCGCTTGCCGTCACGCATCCATGTCATCACCATCTCCACGGTCTCGTCTATCGAATGCCTGGACGTGTCGACTTCGTGGTCCGCCAGGCCGTATACCGGCGCGCGGTCGCGTTGAAGCGACCGGATCCGCTCCAGTGGATCGTCCCCGGCCAGGAGAGGCCTGGCCCCGGCGTCACCCCCGGTACGAGCCAGGATCGTCGATGCCGGCGCGTTCAGGTGGATGACCGAACCGAGGGATTGGAGCACGTCAAAGTTATCCTGATCGAGCACCGCGCCTCCGCCCGTGGCGATCACCCTGCGCTCCCCGTCCGCGAGGCTGTGGATGACCTCCTTCTCGATCGCCCTGAAACCGGTCTCGCCGCGCGTCTTGAAAAGGGTGGGGATACTCGTCGCGGTCTTCTCCTCGATCATGGTGTCGGTATCCACGAACGGCACGCCCATCGCGCCCGCGAGACGGCGGCCTACCACCGTCTTTCCGGTACCCATGAAGCCGATCAGGACTACGCCGCCGGCTTTCCGTTCTCCTGGTTTCACCACGCTTTGCCTGCCTGTCGTACGCGTCCCGACCGATCCACGCCGAGGACGCTTGATTCGTTAATAGCGGTCCAGTTGCTCCATATAACCCTGGTAGTTGCGCTTCATTTCATCCAGGCTGTCGCCACCGAATTTCTCCTGCATGGCGTCGGCGATCACGAAAGCCACCACCGCCTCGCCGATCACGCCGGCGGCGGGCACGGTGCAGACATCCGATCGCTCCTTGGCGGAATCGAAGGCTTCCTTGGTTTCGATATCCACCGACATGATGGTGCGCATCAGGGTCGCTATGGGCTTGAGAGCGCCGCGTACGATGATCTCTTCGCCTTCGGTCATGCCGCCCTCGATACCGCCTGCCCGGTTCGTTTTCCGGTAAAACCGGCCGTCACCATAGAAGATCTCGTCGTGGACCTCGGAACCGAGCACCCGGGTTACGCCGAAGCCCAATCCGATCTCGACGCCCTTTACGGCCTGGATGCTCATGACTGCCTGGGCCAGGCGGCCGTCGAGCTTGCGGTCCCACTGCACGTGGCTGCCCAGGCCGGGCGGCGCGTTCAGCACCTTGACCTCGAAGACGCCCCCGATCGTATCCTTGAGCTCTTTCGCCCGATCGATTTCCCCGACCATCTTCGGAGCCGCATCCTCGTCGGCGCAGCGTACGGGCGACCGCTCGGCGCGTTCCAGGATATCCTCGTTCGAAAGGCCGGCCACGTCCGCGTCCACCTGTCCGATCCGGACCACGTGGCTGAGTACGTGGATGCCGAACTCCGCCAGGAGCGCGCGGGCTACCGCGCCTACCGCTACCCGCATGGTCGTTTCACGGGCGCTCGCCCGTTCCAGGATATCCCTCAGATCGCGGCGATCGTATTTCAAGCCGCCCGCGAGATCGGCATGACCCGGACGGGGCCTGGTTACCTGGCGCCTCACCGGGCCATCGACCTCCTCGATCGCCATCACGTCGGTCCAGTTCTTCCAGTCCCTGTTCTGAACCACCAGGGATACCGGGCCGCCCATGGTCTTTCCGTGGCGCACGCCACCCCGGATTTCAATCGTATCGGTCTCGATCTGCATTCTCCGGCCCCGTCCATATCCACCCTGGCGCCGCTTCAGGTCGCGGTTGATCTCTTCCGCCTCGACCGGTACCCCCGCGGGCAGCCCTTCGAGGATCGCCGATATCGCCGGTCCGTGAGATTCTCCTGCGGTCAGGTATCGTAACATGCCGTCTCCAGATTTCGAGGTTCTTCGTCCGTTCCCGGCTGGGCCGGGTCTACACGCTTTCCAAAGCCGCCGGCAGGAGTTTCCCATGCAGACGGTATTCATTTCTTTATCGCGTTACCTGTCCTGGTTTAATGTCCTGAATTACCTGCCCCATCCTGGACCGCCCGGTGCCGCAGTTGATCTTCCAACGCGCTTCTCATCACCTCGACTGGAGCCGGCCGGCCGGTCCACAGTTCGAAGGACTCGGCGCCTTGAAGCAGCAACATGTCGATGCCGTTCGACGCCTCCGCGCTTTGTGCCCGGGCGCATCGCATCAATTCCGTTTCCTCCTGGTCGTAACGCGTGTCGTAGACGAACTGGCCACCTGTGAACCAATCCCGCTCCAGGGGCAGGTCCGTGGGGATCGCGTTGACGACCAGGTCGGCGTTCCCAAGCGCGGCACCCAGTTCGCGCGGCTCCAGGGAGATCGCCGTAGCGCCTCCCACCGCCGCGGTGTCTTCGGCCCGCGCCGTGTTACGGGCGGCTACGACGATCGAGGCGGCACCCGCCTTTTCGGCCATGGCGCAGGCCGCCCGAGCCGAGCCGCCGGCGCCCAGGATCAACACCCTCGATCCGATAACGGAAACGTTTTTTCCCCGGAGCGCGCGCAGTAGTCCCGCACCGTCCGTCGACGCGCCGGCGAGGCGGCCCGTACGATTGACGATGGTATTGACCGATCCGATCCTGCGGGCCTCGTCCGACACTTCGTCCAGGTAAGGCATTACATCAGTTTTCAGCGGCTTGGTCACGTTGACGCCCGCCAGTCCGAGTCCCCGTATCCCTTCGACCGCCTTCCGTATGTCGGATGGCGCGATTTCAAAGGTGACGTACACGTAATCCAGGGCGCAATGCCGAAAGGCGGCGTTATGCATGGCCGGCGAAAGCGTGTATCCGATGCCCTGTCCACACACGCCGACCACGCGGGTCGAACCGGATATGACGGGCGCCGTGGACCGGTTTTCCTTCGAAGGGGTCATGATAGTCTCGCCGCCTCTACGAAGGCCAGTATTTTTCCGTGATCCTTGCGTCCCGGCTCCCGTTCCACGCCGCTTCCCGTATCCACACCGTAGGGACGCACCTTCCGTACGGCCTCGGCCACGTTGTCAGGGTTCAGACCGCCGCTCAGTATGACGCGGTGGGGACTGTTTTCCACCAGCCGCCAGTCGAACGTCCTCCCCGTACCGCCGTACCGGTCCTCGACGAAGGTGTCGAGCAGCACCGCGCTGACGGGATAGCCCGCGGCATCGGACCGCCACGATTCGTCCCGGACGCGCAGGGCCTTGATGACGGGCCGGTCCAGTTCCCTGCAAAAACCGGGTGATTCGTCGCCGTGCAGCTGTGCCACCTGGATCCCCGTGGCCCCGCACACTTCCCGCACCGCACCCAACGGCACGTTCACGAATACGCCTACCGTGACGACGAAAGGCGGCAGGCCCGCCACGATGTCGGCGACCAGGCCGGGCTCCACGTAACGGGGACTGCCTTCATAGAAATTGAAACCCAGCGCGTCCGTACCGGCGTGGACGGCCGCGGCGGCATCCGCTTCGTTCGTGATGCCGCATATCTTGATCTTGATCGAATTCATGACTATAACCGCAATGGGATCATATCAGACCCCTTGTTCGGTACGAACGGACGCCCGGCCCAGCAGGGCATCCAGCTGTTCGCCGATTTCTGTGGCACGCATCAGGGACTCGCCCACGAGTATGGCGTCGAATCCCGCCTGCTGCAGCAGCAGGACGTCCTGGCGCGTAAGAATGCCGCTCTCGCTGACGGTAACGACCCCTTCAGGAATGCGCTGTCTCAGTCTCAGCGACGTGTCCAGCGTCACGGTGAAGTCCGTCAGGTCACGGTTGTTGATGCCGATGATGCGGCTGCCGGCTTCCAGGGCCCGTTCGAGTTCCCTTTCGTCGTGCACTTCCACCAGGCAGTGCAGGCCGTACACAGCCGCCGTATACTGTAGAGATACAAGGCGGTCATCGTCCAGAACCGCCGCGATCAGCATCATGGCGTCCGCGCCCATGGCCGCGGTCTCGTGCACCTGGTACTCGTCGACGATGAATTCCTTGCGCAGCACGGGTACCGGTACACTTCGGCGAAGGGCCACCAGGTCCTCGTCACTACCCTGGAAGAATCGACTGTCCGTCAACACCGATATGGCCGAAGCCCCGTGGGCCGCGTAGACAGGCCCTATCTCCGAGGGTACGGCGCCGGTACGAATTGCTCCTTTCGACGGCGAAGCTTTCTTGAATTCGGCGATTACCCCGATGCCGTCCTCCTGCTTCAACGCACGGTCAAAAGGCCGTACATCCATGCGAAGTCCAGGCTCGCCCCGGGGCAGAGGCCTGCGTTGCTTCCGGCCTTCGATCTCATCGATCTTGTGGGCTATGATTCGATCCAGGATATTCATGGTTTCCACGCTCAGCCGCGGGATTCTCACCCGTTGGTCATGCTGATCAAGGCGTCGAGTTTCTCACGTGCCGTGCCGGAGTCGATGGCCAGGGCCGCCGTGGCGATGCCTTCGTTGAAATCGTCCGCCCGGGCGCCGGCAATGAGCGCCGCCGCGGAATTCAACAGGACGATGTCCCTGCGGGGGCCTTTTTCACCCGCCAGAATGGATCGGATGATGTCGGCGTTCTCGTCCGCTTCTCCGCCTTTAAAGTCGTCAATTGATGCCCGTGGCAGACCAAAGTCTTCCGGCGCGATATCGTAGGACCTGACACTGCCGTCCCTCACTTCCGCCACGTGGGTCGGCGCCGTGGTCGTGATCTCGTCCAGCCCGTCGGCGCTGTGCACGATGAAGGCCCGTTCGGCTCCCAGGTTGTTCAGCACGTGGGCCGCGGTCTGGACGACACCGGCGTCATACACGCCCATGACCTGGGCCGTGGTACCGGCCGGATTGGTTAGCGGTCCCAGCAGGTTGAGCACTGTCCGTACGCCGATCTCCCGGCGCGGCCCGCTGGCGAAACGCATGGCGGAATGAAGGGCAGGGGCGAACATGAAGCCGATACCGATTTCATCTATGCATGCCGATACCCGTTCGGGCGGCGTCTCGATATTGACCCCCAGGGCCGTCAGTACGTCGGCGCTGCCCGCCCGGCTGGATGCCGCACGGCCACCGTGCTTGGCGATGAAGGCGCCCCCGGCCGCCGCCACGAAGGCCGCCGCCGTCGATATGTTGAACGTATGCTTTCCGTCACCCCCCGTACCGCAGGTATCCACGATGGGGTATGCCCGGCAGTCGATCCGCGTGGCTTTCGCGCGCATGACCCGGGCGAAGCCGGTGACTTCCTCGATCGTCTCGCCCTTCAGTCGAAAGGCGACCAGGAAGGCGCCGATCTGTGCCGGTGTCGCGTCGCCCGACATGATCCCTTCCATGACTTCCATGGCTTCCGCTTCGGTCAGCGAGGTCCCCTCAATGGCCTTCGAAATCGCTTGCTGTATCATGGAATCCTCTCTACGTCGAATTACCTATACCGATCCACCGATTCAGGATGACACCGGGCTGTTTCATATGCCTTTCAACTCCATGAAATTCCGCAATAGTTGCTTTCCGACTTCGGTCAGTATGGACTCCGGGTGAAACTGCACGCCGAAAACAGGCAGGGAACCGTGCCTGAGTCCCATGATCAAGCCGTCTTCCGAATGGGCGGTCACTTCCAGGTTCCTGGGCAGCGTCTCTTTTTCCACGGTCAACGAATGATAACGTGTCGCCGTAAAGGGGTTCGGCAATCGCTCGTAGATGGATTCGCCATCGTGGGTGATCGAAGAGGTCTTCCCGTGCACAGGCATGGGAGCCCGGACGATACACCCCCCGAAGGCCTGAGCGATGGACTGGTGTCCCAGGCAGACGCCCAGGATTGGCAGACGCCCGGAGAAGTGGCGGACCGCATCGACGGACACCCCCGCTTCGTCGGGAGTGCGCGGCCCCGGCGAAAGTACCAGGTGATCCGGGGCGAGCGCCTCGATACCGGCAACGGAGATCCGGTCGTTGCGGTGCACGGTAACCTCCTGACCCAGTTCACCGAGGTACTGGACCAGGTTGTAGGTAAACGAATCGTAGTTGTCGATGACCAGAATCATGATACCACCTCGGATTCCTTCAAGGCCCGGAGCAGCGCCTCGGCCTTTTTCCAGCACTCTTCGTACTCTTTCCGGGGATTCGAGTCCGCGACGATGCCGGCGCCCGCCTGGATGTAGGCCTGGCCATCTTTTATGACCATCGTCCGGATGGTGATGCACAGGTCGAGATTGTCGGAAAAACCGATATAGCCCAATGCGCCGCCGTATACGCCACGCCGCGAGCACTCCAGTTCGTCGATGATTTCCATGGCCCTTATTTTCGGCGCGCCGGAAAGGGTCCCTGCTGGAAAGGTCGCTTCCAGTACGTCGAAACCATCTATGCCTTCCCTGAGACGTCCCTCCACGTTCGATACGATATGACTCACATGGGAATACCGCTCTATTCCCATCAATTCCGTCGTTCGCACCGAACCGTACTCGCAGATTCGGCCGATATCGTTACGGCCCAGGTCCACCAGCATCACGTGCTCCGCGCGCTCCTTGGGATCGTTCAGCATCTCTTCGATCAACAACCGGTCTTCTTCGTCGTCGATTCCACGACGGCACGTCCCGGCGAGGGGCCTCACCGTCACCCTCCGGTTTTCCGCGAGCACCATCGTCTCGGGCGAGGCGCCCACGATATGCACGTCGTCCAGCCGCAGGTAGAACAGGTAGGGCGAAGGATTAAGCCTGGCCAGCGCCCGATACACGTCGAAGGGATCCTGGTCGATTTCCATGCTGAACCGCTGGGACAATACCACCTGGAAGATGTCGCCCGCCGCGATGTATTCCTTGGCCGTTCGCACGGTGTCCTCGAAGTCTTCGCGGGTCATGTTGGAAGACACGGCGCGATCTGTATCCATGGATGCGCCTTCGTCAAAAACATGCGTGAGGGGCAACGGCTGGTCGATCCGCTTCAGCATGTCGTCTACCTGGGTCATGCCCTGCTGATAGGCGGATGCTGGATCGGTGGTATTGGACAGCATGTTGACTATTACGTACATGCGCTTATGCGCGTGGTCGAAAACCACGATCTTACCCGCCACGATGAAATGCAGGTCGGGCATCATCAGGTCATCGGGATTGTTGTCCGGGATCTCTTCGAAATGCCGCACGACGTCATACCCGAAGTAACCCACGGCACCTCCCGTAAACCGCGGCAGATGTTCGAGTACGGGGGTCCGGTATTCCTTCATGATCTCCCGCATCAGCTTGATGGGGTTGCCCTTAAGTGTCAGGACGCCCCGGTCGTTGATCCGGTTGATCCCGTGTTTCGCTCCGACGATACGTTCGAAGGGATCCGCGCCTACGAAGGAGTACCTGGCCGTCTTCTGATCGCCTTCCATACTCTCCAGCAGAAACGTGTAACGGTATCCCGCGCTTATCCTGTGGAAGGTCTCCTCGGGCGTTTCATCCGTCAGGTCGCGTTCGTGCCAGATGGGAACCAGCGGGAAATCAGGTTGCCGGTTGTACTCCAGAAAGGTGTCGTAGGATGTTCTGTACATGGTGCAGACCTTTACGTGGTTCGGATCCCCTGCGATATCCTCTACATCGAGCGACCCATCTTGGTATTTTCCATATAAAACAAAAAAGGCCGCTACCTTATGAGGGTAGAGGCCGGTCAAATCAACGAAGGATGAACTTACTTCAGTCAGGCGCCGCTTCGCATGACATGCCGCCTCTTCCCGTAAAAAGGCCACCAGGTAAACAGATTGCTCTGCTTCCACCAATAGTTGAATAGGGATGACCGGGAGGAGTTGACGGTTGTCATTTCAGTCCAGACTCAAATGTGCGACCTGTTTGACACTATGACTGCAGACTGAGCCAATATAGAGCGCTCCGCCGTTAAAGTCAAGGTTTTTATCACCAAGAAAACTGTTGCGAACCAGAGGGTCAGCCTGTACCATGCAGGCGTTGTTGAGCCGGCCAGGTCGGCCGGTGGAAACGGGTTTTTGCACGCCGCGGCGGCCGGTCGCAAGCCGCATGTAAAGGTACGCCGTCTATGCAGGACAAGGAACCCGGGCTGTTTAAAAAATGGTTCTGGAACACCTATGATTACCTGGGAACCCTGATCGTGATCAATATCCTCTGGTTATTGTTCCTACTCCCCCTGGTCACCCTTCCCCTTGCCTTCGCCGGACTGTTCCGGGTCACGGGACGCATCGCGGCTTACGAAGAAACAGGCATACGGGATTTCTTCTCCCACACCCGTGGGGACCTGGGCCGGTGTTTTCGTCTTTGCGCGTTGTATGCCGGCGCTGTGCTCCTCCTTGCGGCCAATGTCGTTTTCTACGTTCGTATCATGGAAGACTGGCCCTGGGCGGGCGCAATCCTGACCGGCGTGATGATGTGGCTGATCGTTTTCGTAGGTCTGACGGGCGTATACACCTTTCCGCTGATGCAGCGAAGCCAGGCGCCCGTGAAGCAGATCATCCGGTCAGGCGTTTTCCTGGTTATGGACAACGCGAGGTATTCCTTCATGCTGTTGCTGGCCGGTTTCCTCACCATGGTCTTCAGCCTGGCCAGCGGCGTAGGAATGCTCTTTCTCGGCGTCGCGGCCACGGGCGTACTGTTCAGCACCGGACTGAGAGAGATTCAGAAACGTTATGATCTCACGGACACGGACGTCCTGGAAGAAGCGCGGGGATGGCGGGACCTGCTCCGTCCATGGGGGTATTCATGAAGGGGAAGGAGGCCAGCGGAGATTCCGGCGACACCGTCGCGCCTTTCATCGTGATCGAAGGGATCGATGGCGCGGGCAAGACGACCCAGTTGAAAGAGCTTCACCAGTGGATGGAAGCGCGGTACGGATGTTCCGTTCATACCACCGGGGAACCTACGAACCGCCCCATAGGCAGGCTGTTGAAGGACGCCCTTCAGCGCAAGGTGGAACTCGACGGAGTTTGCCACGCGCTTTTATTCGCGGCCGACCGGATCGACCACGTCAAATCTGAAATCGAATCTAATATTCAACACGGAATCCCCGTGCTGTGCGACCGTTACTATCTCTCCTCGCTCGCCTACCAATGGCGGGAGATGCCCGGCGATCTGGACTGGATCGAGTCGATCAACGCCAAGGCGATACATCCGGACCTGACGCTGCTGATCGATGTGCCCGCCGAAGTCTGCATGGAACGCGTTAAACGGTCGCGGGCGAATACGGAGTTGTTCGAAGAACTGGAAAGCCTCCGCGCCATCCGCACGAATTACCAGGAACTGGCGCACCGCAGAAAAGCCCTGGAACGCATTGAGATCATCGATGGCGCCCGCCCGCCCGACGAAGTGCAGACCGAAATACGCGGGCGAGTGGAAGAAGTGATGCAACCCTACTGCGGCAGGTAAAGCCATGCACTACCTTTTGAGGTTCGTGATGAGGTTCCTGGCGGGGATCTTGATACAGCAGGCGCTCCGTTTCCTGGCCGCCATGATCACCCGTCCCCCCAGGTCCGCTTCCGAGCCGAAACCGAAGGCCCCGAAGACGCCGAAGACGACCATCGATCCGAAGAATATCGTGGAAGGCCGGTTCGAGGACATCCCCGAAAAGTGACACAGGGAGTACTGGATGCTGAGGAACTTCACCTGGGTCATTCCCAGGCGGCTGGCCGGCATGGCCCTGCCCACGAGCGCCTATCGCCCGCGCGCCGGCAGGGAGGAGGACCAGGCCTTGAAACGTGACCTGATGAGCTTGAAGCAACTGGGCGTGAACACCGTGGTATCCCTGACGCGCGATCCGCTGCACGGGGAGACTATGGAGTGTTGCGGGCTTCACAGCCTGCATCTTCCGGTGGAGGACATGACCGCGCCCACACCGGAACAGATTCGCCGGGCCGTTCTTTATATAGATGAATATATCGAACGGGGAGGGGTGGCCGTGCATTGCATGGCGGGTATAGGCCGTACCGGTACAGTGCTAGCGGGATATCTCGTATGGCGGGGATCTACTCCGGAAGCCGCCATGGAGGAAATCCGCACCAACCGTCCCGGATCGGTGGAAACGTTTGATCAGGAATCGGCGGTTTTTCGATTCGCCGAATCCCTGGCAAAACACGACGCGTAAAGGAGATCGCCGGTCCCATGTTCTCGATAGCCGTTATAACCGACGAGGTGTCACAGGACCTGGAAACGGTCATTGCATTCGCACGGGATTTCAACCTGGACGGGATCGAGATCAGATCGATCTGGGACAAGCCGCCCCAGGACCTCGACGACGACGAGATCGCGCTGATCAGGGACAGAACCGGCGAGGCCGGTCTGTCGGTCGTCGGCGTAGCGGCGCCGTTCTACAAGTGCGACATCGACGACGACGGCTCGTGCCGCGAACATCTCGATATCCTCCGCAGGTGCATACGGGTCGCCCACAGCCTGGACACACGGCTGGTTCGCGTCTTCGCCTTCTGGAAGCAGGATCCCCTCGAGAAATACTGGGGCCGGATTGTCGACCGGTACGGGGAACCTGTGCGGATCGCCGAGGGCGAGGGGGTCGTACTGGGACTGGAAAACGAAGCGTCCACCATGATCGGCACCGGCGCGGAGACGCGCCGCGTGGTCGACGCCCTGTCAACGCCGGTCGTCAAGCCGCTCTGGGATCCCTGCAACGAGCTGTTCGACAATGACGGACAGAAACCCTACCCGGACGGTTACGATCACATCAGGTCGGACATGTGCCATATGCACTTCAAGGATGGGACCAGGGGTACGGCCGCGGGCGATGTCAACGTGCCTATGTGCGAAGGCGAAATCGACTATCGCGGACAGTTCGCCGACCTGGTCGAACAGGGATACGATGGTTGCCTGTCTCTTGAGACCCACTGGCGCATCGGACCGGAGCAGATTGAACAGACCCTGATCGACCGGCCCGGGGGAAAACAATATTCGGAGGCGGGGGAAGCGGCTTCCAGGATATGCATGAAGAACACGCTGGACCTCTTGGCAGAACTGGGCGTAGGTCGACCCGCGTAGAGGTCCGCGAGGCAAGGGGAGAAAGGATCCGTCGATGAATGACCACCCATACAGGACACACACCTGTGGTGAAATGAGGCAGAGCGACGAGGGAATTGCGGTGAGGCTAGCCGGCTGGGTACACCGGAAGCGGGACCATGGCGGTCTACTCTTCATCGATCTGAGAGACCACTTCGGGATCACGCAGGTCGTCGTCACGCCTGAAAGCGGATTCCACGAGGAGGCGGGCGACCTGAGGCCCGAGACCGTCGCTACCTTCACCGGGGAAGTGGTCCTGCGGACAGAAGAAGCGATCAACCCCAACCTGCCAACCGGACACATTGAAGTGAAGGTCGATTCCCTGACGGTGCTTAGCGCGGCGGAAGCCCTGCCCCTGTCCGTCGCGGACGAGCGGGAATATCCTGAAGCCACCCGGTTGACGTACCGCATGCTCGATCTCCGCCGGCAGCGACTGCACAACAACATCATCATGAGGTCGCGCATCGTGGCCAGCATACGTCGCCGCATGACGGAAATGGGTTTCAATGAATTCACCACGCCCATCCTTACCAGCAGTTCGCCCGAAGGGGCCCGGGACTACCTGGTCCCGAGCCGCGTGCATCCCGGCAAGTTCTACGCCCTTCCCCAGGCGCCCCAGCAGTTCAAGCAGCTGCTGATGATATCCGGATTCGACCGGTATTTCCAGATCGCCCCGTGCTTTCGGGATGAAGACGCCCGGGCGGACCGGTCGCCGGGCGAGTTCTACCAGCTGGACGTGGAGATGTCCTTTGTCGAGCAGGATGATGTTTTCGAAGCGCTGGAAACGCTGTTCTACGGCCTCTTCACGGAATTCAGCGACTGGGATGTCACCAGCCCGCCTTTCCCGCGCATCCCGTATCGTCACGCGATGCTCCGGTACGGAACCGACAAACCCGACCTCAGGTTCGACCTGGAGATCGAGGACGTAACCGAAGCCTTCCGGGAGTCCGAATTCAACGCCTTTCGCCAGATCGTGGAGAAAGGCGGCGTAGTCCGGGTCCTGGCCGTTCCCGGCGTGGCCGTGCGGCCCCGCAGTTTCTTCGACAACCTGGACCGGACCGTGAAGGAGGAATTCGGGGGCATGGGCGCCGCCTACATTTCATTCAGCGACAACGGGGTCAAGGGATCGATCGCCCGCGTGGTGGACGACCGGACCCTCGAGCGTTTGAAATCCACCGTTGAACCCGAACCGGGCTCTTCGTGGTTCTTCGTCGCCGACACGGAGGACCGGGCCAGCGATGTGGCGGGCAAGCTCAGGTTGCACTTCGCCGACCTGCTGTCATTAAGAGATCCAAACGCCTACCGTTTCTGCTGGATCGTTGATTTTCCCATGTACGAATACGACGCGGAAACGGGAAAAGTGATCTTCTCGCACAATCCCTTCTCCATGCCCCAGGGCGGTTTGGAAGCCCTCGAAAACACCCATCCTCTCGAGGTCCTGGCCTACCAGTACGACATCGTCTGCAACGGTACGGAACTGTCCAGCGGTGCCATCCGGAACCATCGGCCCGATATCATGTACCGGGCCTTCGAAATCGCCGGCTATTCCACCAGCGAAGTCGACGCGGAATTCGGCGGGATGATCAGCGCGCTGAAATACGGCGCGCCGCCCCACGGCGGAATCGCGCCCGGCGTAGACCGTATCGTCATGCTCCTCACAGACGAATCGAATCTCCGGGAAGTGATCGCCTTTCCCCTGAACCAGAACGCCCAGGATCTGCTGATGGGCGCGCCGGGAGAGGTCAGCGAAAAACAGCTTCGGGAACTTCATATTCGCCTCCGACGGTAGTCCAGCCCCGCCTTCAATTTAATTTCGAATCACCCTTGACAAAAATCACGATGTTTATTATATTTACCTGTCTGTGTTTTTGAGCTGCTCCTATAGGGGATCTGTACTGATTATAATGGGCCACCATAGCTCCAATGGTAGAGCGGCTGATTTGTAATCAGTAGGTTCTCGGTTCGAATCCGAGTGGTGGCTTTATGGCAGCCAGGGGAGGTTCCAGAGCGGTCAAATGGGACGGACTGTAAATCCGTTGGCTCAGCCTTCGCAGGTTCGAATCCTGCCCTCCCCATGTGAATCCGAAGAGGGCTGGTCAGCAGCAGCAGAATGAAAACCGGCGGGAATAGCTCAGTTGGCCAGAGCATCAGCCTTCCAAGCTGAGGGTCGCGGGTTCGAGTCCCGTTTCCCGCTCTTGAGGTTCGGGGTTCGGAAAACTGAAGGTTTCAGCCGTTGAAATGTACAAGTTTATCTGAACCTTGAACAATGCGCCCTTGTAGCTCAGTTGGTAGAGCAACACCATGGTAAGGTGTGGGTCGCCGGTTCAAGTCCGGCCGAGGGCTTGGCTCAGACATTAGACAATATGGGTGTTTCGTTTCGTTAACCTATCTGGTTCAGGAGAAAGACTTCATGTCGAAGGAGCGATTTGAGCGTACGAAGCCCCACGTGAACATCGGCACGATCGGTCACGTGGACCACGGCAAGACGACATTGACGGCGGCCATCACCAAGGTCCTCGCCGAGAAGGGGCTGGCCAAGTTCAGTGATTACGACGAGATCGACAACGCGCCGGAGGAGAAGGAGCGCGGCGTCACCATCAACGTGCACCACGCCGAGTACGAGACCGTGAACCGGCACTACGCCCACGTGGACTGTCCCGGCCATGCTGACTACATCAAGAACATGATCACAGGGGCCGCCCAGATGGACGGCGCCATCCTCGTGGTCTCCGCCGCAGACGGACCCATGCCCCAGACCCGGGAGCACATCCTCCTGGCCAGGCAGGTCAACGTGCCCGCCATCGTCGTCTTCTTGAACAAGTGCGACCAGGTCGACGACGAGGAACTCCTCGAACTCGTCGAGCTCGAGGTCCGGGAGCTGTTGTCCTCCTACGACTTCCCCGGCGACGACATCCCCGTGGTGCGCGGCAGCGCGCTGCTGGCCCTGGAAGCCGGGTCCGGTTCCGACGATACCACGTCTATCGAAGAGCTCATGAATACCGTAGACGACTACATACCCACACCGGTCCGCGACGAGGACCGGCCCTTCCTCATGCCCGTGGAGGACGTCTTCTCCATTACAGGGCGGGGGACCGTGGGCACAGGACGCGTGGAAGGCGGCGTCATCAACAAGAACGACGAGGTGGAGATCATCGGCATCAAGGACACGCGAAAGACCGTCGTCACCGACATCGAGATGTTCCGCAAGTTCTTAGACGACGCCAGGGCCGGAGACAACGTCGGACTCCTGTTGCGAGGCGTCGACAAGGAATCCCTCGAACGGGGACAGGTGGTCGCCAAGCCCGGATCCATCACGCCACATACCAGGTTCAAGGCCCAGGTATACGTCCTCAAGCAGGAGGAAGGGGGAAGGCATACGCCCTTCTTCAACAACTACAGGCCACAGTTCTACTTCCGCACCACGGACGTTACAGGGTCGGTGAGCTTGCCTTCGGGCGTGGAAATGGTCATGCCCGGAGATAACGTCGACATGGAAGTCAACCTCATGCAGCCCATCGCCATGGACAAGGAACTCAGGTTCGCCATCAGAGAGGGCGGACGCACTGTAGGCGCGGGCGTCGTCATTGAGATCATCGAGTAACGGCAGGTTTAGACATTTAGACACGGGTGGAAGGATCGAAAGGATATCCACCCGGTTGGTCCGTATGATTTTGACATAGAAAATGCGCAAAATCGCAGGCCGGCGACTCGAACTGAGCGGAAACCACAGTTCCGGCCTGCCTTTTTATGCGAATCTCGCTTGCGCGCAGGCACATCAGATACCATGAACCGATAAATGACCGGACTATCCGTAAATACTGAAGACAGGCGGTCATTTCAGCAAGATACACGGAACATGTACGAACGAACGGTTGATTTTCTAAGAGAAGTTAGAACGGAACTCTCGAAGGTGAGTTGGCCGAGCCGGAACGAACTGATCGGTTCGACGACCGTGGTTATCATTATCACGCTCATCCTGGCCGCCTTCACGGGAGTTATCGATTTCATACTGTCCATAATACTCAGCCGTTTGCTCGGGGCCTGACGCGTCGCAAGAGATGATGAGGTGAGTCATGGAAAAGCACTGGTATGTGATACATACCTATTCAGGTCATGAGAACAAGGTGAAAACCCATCTGGAGAAGCTGAAGGTCAGAGAAGGACTCGAAGAGAAAATAGGTGAAATCCTCATCCCTACCGAAGAAATCGTAGAGATGAAGCAGGGGAAGAAAACGTCTACCATACGCAAGCTGTTCCCCAGTTACGTCCTCGTGGAAATGGAGATGGACCGTGATTCCTGGCACATGGTGACCAACGCGCCGGGCGTTACCCATTTCGTCGGAAGCGGACCCAGGCCGCAGCCCCTGAAGGAAGCCGAACTGAACCGCATTCTGCACCGGGACGAACCGCACAAGGAAAAGGGCGAGGGCGTGGAAATCCCGTACCGGACCGGCGACCAGGTCAAGGTAACGGATGGGCCCTTTACCGATTTCACGGGCGTTGTGGAGGCGATACACGCCGACCGGCAGAAACTCAAGGTCATGGTGAGTATTTTTGGACGTGCGACACCGGTGGAACTCGATTTTCTACAGGTCTCCCACGTTACTTAGGAGGGTCTTGTGGCCAAGAAAATAACTACGGTGGTCAAGCTCCAGGTTCCGGCCGGCCAGGCGAATCCGGCCCCCCCGGTGGGATCGGCGCTCGGCCAGCACGGCGTCAATCCCATGGAGTTCTGCAAGGTCTTCAACGCGAAGACCCAGGATCAGATGGGGCTGATCATTCCGGTCGTGATCACGGTCTACGCCGACCGCAGTTTTTCCTTCATCACGAAAACGCCCCCGGCCGCCGTGCTGCTCAAACGCGAAGCGGGTCTGGCCAAGGCATCGGGCGAACCGAACCGTGACAAGGTCGGCCGGGTCACCCGGGACCAGGTCAGACAGATCGCTGAATTGAAGAAGCCGGACCTGAACGCATCGGATACGGAGGCGGCCATGCGGATGATAGAAGGCACGGCCCGCAGCATGGGTATCGAGGTCGACGGATAACCGCAGAAAGGCGCAAGGAGACGGACCATGAAAAGAGGCAGGCGATATCTGGCTGCTAAGGAAAAAACGGAGGAGGGCAGGTATTACCCCCTCGAGGACGCATTATCGATCGTCAAGGACGGATCGAAGACGAAATTCGACGAGACCGTCGAGGTAGCCATGCGGCTCAACGTGGATCCCCGGCACGCGGATCAGATGGTGAGGGGGGCGGTTGCGCTGCCCCACGGAACCGGCAAGGAAACCAGGGTACTCGTGTTGACGCGCGGCGAAGCGCAGAAAGACGCCCAGGAAGCGGGCGCGGACTACGTCGGCGCCGACGAGTACATCGAGCAGATCGAGAAGGGCTGGACCGATTTCGACGTCGTGATCGCCACGCCCGATATCATGCGGGACGTGGGCAAGCTGGGACGCGTACTGGGTCCGCGGGGCCTCATGCCCAACCCGAAAAGCGGAACCGTGACCTTTGACGTCGGACCGGCTGTCCGCGAGGTGAAATCGGGCCGGATCGAGTACCGCGTAGACCGCAACGGAAACCTGCACGGTCTCGTGGGCAAGGTGTCCTTCTCCGTCCAACAGTTGACGGAAAACGCTTCGGCGTTCATCAACGCGGTCAATCGGGCGAAGCCTGCATCCGCCAAAGGGCAATACATAAAGCGCCTTACCATTTCATCTTCCATGGGACCCGGTGTGTCGGTCGATCGCCAGACGGCGACCGTTGAGGCGTAGATGCATTCACGACCAGGAGCCGTTGAAAGAAAAGGAGTCTTGACACCATGCCCCAGCCGCGTGCCGTAAAAGAGCAGATCGTTCAGGATCTGACGACGCGTTTGAAGGAAACCGAAAGCGTATACCTGACGGACCTTACCGGCCTGGATGTCGGAGAGGTAACGGAGTTGCGCCGGCAGTTGCGGGCGGAATCCGTGGAATGCCGCGTCATCAAGAATACCCTTACCCGCCTCGCCGTCGCCAACGCAGGCCTGCCCGACCTGGGTGAAACCCTGGATGGTCCTACCGCGCTCGTCATGTCGAACGACCCCGTGGCTCCGGCGAAAGTAATCATCAATTTCGGCAAGGAACACGATGACTGCCCCCGAATCAAAGGCGGGTTCCTGACCGGTGCGATCATCGATGCCACGCAGGCGCAGACACTGTCCGCACTGCCTGGCAGGAATGAACTGCTGGCCAGGGCGGTCAACGGTATTGCCGCGCCCATTACCGGCCTGGTGTTCACGTTGTCCGGCGTACTGGGCAACCTGGTCCGCACCGTGTCCGCCATATCGCAGCAGAAGGCGGCGAATGAAGGCGGCGAATGAATTCCATGTGTACCGGTTCGCCGGTATGGTTGCTAGTAATCGTTTGTATGTGACTGTTAGGAATAATCAAAGGTAGTATTCCTTAATATATAATGGAGGTATGCGTTATGGCCGTGTCCGATATCGTCGATCAGATCGAACAGCTTACCGTACTGGAACTGAATGATCTCGTGAAGACGCTCGAAGACAAGTTCGGTGTTTCAGCCGCGGCGACAGTAGCTGTTGCCGCGCCTGGTGCTGTCGACGCAGCCGCGCCGGAGGAGGAAGAGAAGACTTCCTTCGACGTCGTGCTGACCGGTTTCGGCGACAAGAAGATCCAGGTCATCAAAGTCGTCCGCGCAATCACGGGCCTGGGCCTGAAGGAGGCCAAGGCGCTGGTTGACGGCGTTCCCGGCACACTGAAGGAAGACGTCACGAAAGATGAGGCAGACGACCTGCAGAAGCAAATCAAAGAAGCGGGCGGAACAGTCGAACTCAAATAGGCGGCAGTAAACCGGATCGGGTCCGCGTGGCGAGAGCGGCGATCCCGTGGCAGCACGGGGTCGTTGCACGGTTCGTCCACGGGTTCTTTTAACCTACCTGCCGAAAGGATGTGGTCAGCCGATGGATAATACTCAGATCACACGCCGTGATTTCTCCAAACTGCCTTCTGTCATCGAAATGCCTAATCTGCTGGCAGTACAGATAGATTCCTTCAAGGCGTTTCTGCAGGCCGACGTACCCGTTTCAGAGCGCAAGAATCAGGGTCTTCAGGCCGTTTTCACCGATATCTTCCCCATCACGGACATCCACGAACACTTCTCGCTCGAGTTCATCGAGTATATGCTCGGCGAAGCCAAGTACACCGTCCTGGAATGCCAGGAACGGGGTATGACCTACGCGATTCCCTTGAAGGCGCGGCTTCGCCTGGTCATTCGCGAGGAGGGGAACAGCACCGGCGAAAAGAAGGTCAGGGACATCATCGAACAGACCGTCTTCCTCGGCGAACTTCCCCTGATCACGGAAAAGGGCACGTTCATCATCAATGGCGCCGAGCGGGTCATCGTGTCGCAGCTGCAGCGGTCCTACGGCGTGTTTTTCTCTGAAGAGACCCACCCCAACGGGAAGCAGCTCTACTCCGCCCGCATTATTCCAGAACACGGCACCTGGCTCGAATTCAGCCTGGACGTAAACGACGTGCTTTTCGTCCATATCGACCGGAAGCGGAAACTGCCCGTAACGCTGTTGCTGCGTGCGCTGGGTTACGAGACCAATGCAAATATCTACCAGCTGTTCTATGAATTCGACGACGTCCGGCCCAACAAGGCCGGTGAATTGGTTGGCCGCAGTATAGGCACGCCGATTGTCGACAAGGAAACCGGGGAGATCATCGCCGAAAGCGGCGAACCGCTGACGGATGCGCTGGTAGCCCGGCTGGCCGAAGGGAACGGCCATGCCCGCAAGATCAAGGTCGTCCGAATGGACCCGACCCGGGAACCGGATGTCCTGGCCAATACATTCAAGAAAGACACGACTTCATCGTCGGAAGACGCACTGTCGCGCATGTACAGCCTGCTGCGGCCGGGTGACCCGCCCAACCTCGAAACCGCCCAGGCCTTGATGGACCGCATGTTCTTCAACCCTAAGCGGTACAACCTGGCGGCCGTGGGGCGCCACCGGATCAACAAGCGCCTGAACCTGGACGTGCCGACCGATACGACCATCCTGACGGCGGAAGACTTTATCGCCATCATCGATTATCTGCTGAAGCTGCGGCGCGGCGAAGGCGTCACCGACGATATCGACCATCTGGGCAACCGTCGAACACGATCCGTGGGCGAACTCCTCGCCGGCCAGTTCAACACCGGGCTGACCCGCATGGCAAGGACCATACGGGACCGAATCAGTCTCCACGACGCCGATAAGATCACGCCACAGGACCTGGTGAACGCCAGGACGGTTTCTTCCGTCATTGCAGCGTTCTTCGGCAGTAGTCAGCTGTCGCAGTTCATGGAGCAGACCAACCCCCTTGCCGAACTGACCCACAAGCGGCGACTCAGTTCCCTCGGTCCCGGCGGCCTGGACCGGTCACACGCCAGTTTTGAAGTCCGCGACGTCCATCATACGCACTATGGCCGCATCTGCCCCATCGAGACGCCGGAAGGTCCGAACATCGGCCTGATCGCCTACATGGGCACCTACGGCAGGATCAACCGGTTCGGTTTTATCGAGACGCCTTACCGCAAGGTCGAAAACGGTCAGATCACCGAAACGATCGATTATCTGTCGGCCGACCAGGAAGAGGATTACATGATCGCCCAGGCCGCCATTTCGCTGGACGATGAAGGGCGCATTATAGGACGCATTCCGACACGGAACAAGGGAGATATCAAGCTGGTCGAGCCCTCTGATGTCGCCTACATGGATGTTTCGCCCAAGCAGCTCCTGGGCGTATCCGCTGCCCTGATTCCCTTCCTGGAACACGACGACGCCAACCGGGCTCTCATGGGATCCAACATGCAGCGGCAGGCGGTACCCCTTTTGCGTACCGAGGCGCCGCTGGTAGGCACCGGTATGGAACGGAAAGTCGCCGTGGATTCCGGCGCGGTGGTGGTCGCCAGGCAGAGCGGAACGGTGACGCAGGTCTCCGCCGACATGATCACGGTGACTCTCGACGCCACCGAAGATTCCGGTCTTTTCGACACCCCTCCCGACGTGTATCCGCTCACCAAGTTCAAGAAGTCCAACCAGGAAACCTGCATCAACCAGAAGCCGATCGTACGGACCGGCGCCCGCGTGGAAGCGGGACAGGTACTGGCGGACGGACCGGCTACGGACCGGGGCGAACTCGCCCTGGGCCGCAACGTCCTGACCGCCTTCATGTCCTGGGAAGGCTACAACTTCGAGGACGCCATCGTCGTCAGCGAGCGGCTGGTCAAGCAGGATGTCTTCTCTTCCATCCATATCACCGAATTCGAACTGCCGGCGCGGGAAACGAAGGTGGGCACCGAGGAATTCACCCGCGAGATCCCCAACGTGAGCGAAGACGCCGTCCGCAACCTCGACGAGTCGGGTATCATCCGCATCGGGGCCGAAGTGGGACCCGGCGATATCCTCGTGGGGAAGGTGACGCCCAAGGGCGAAAGGGAGTTGTCGCCGGAGGAACGCCTGTTGCGCGCGATCTTCGGGGAGAAGGCGGGCGATGTGCGGGACGCTTCCCTGAAGGCGCCTCCGGGCATGCAGGGCATCGTGATCGATACCCGTCTTTACAGCCGCAAGGACAGCGACAGCATCGCACGTGAGAAGGAAAGGGAAACGCTTCGCGAACTCGAACGCGATTACCTGCAGCGGATCGACCAGGTCAAGGAGACGCGCAACGAGAAACTGAAAGAACTGCTCAGGGGCAAAGTGTGCGTCGAACTGCGCGACGGGGAGACCGACGAAGTCGTGGTCCCGGCCAAGCGAAAGTATACGGACAGCCGGCTGGCGGACCTTGATTTCGACCGGGTCATCCAGAGCGAGCGGTGGGTGGTCAACACCAACCTGAACGAACAGGTCAGGAAGGTTATCCAGGCTTCGTCCAAGAATATCCGGGAACTCGAAAACCAGCTGGAACGCGAACAGGAGAAGATCCGGCGTGGAGACGAATTGGCTCCCGGCGTCATTCAACTGGTAAAAGTGTACGTCGCCAAGAAGCGGAAACTGTCCGTGGGCGACAAGATGGCCGGCCGGCATGGGAACAAGGGCGTCGTGGCGAAGATCGTCCCGGAAGAGGACATGCCCTACCTGCCGGACGGACGTCCCATAGACATCATCCTGAATCCCCTCGGCGTTCCGGGCCGCATGAATCTCGGCCAGATCATGGAGATCCACATCGGATGGGTCGCGAGGGAGAAAAACATCCATATCGCGACGCCCGTATTCGACGGGGCCTCCATCAACGAAATAAAACAAGCGCTGGTCGGGGCCGGCTTGCCCGATACCGGAAAGAGTACGCTTTTCGACGGCAAGTCCGGACTTCCCTTCGACAAGGAAGTCACGGTCGGTTTCATGTATGTCATGAAACTGAACCACCTGGTCGAGGACAAGATACACGCCCGGTCGATCGGGCCCTACTCGCTGGTTACCCAACAGCCTCTGGGAGGCAAGGCGCAGTTCGGCGGTCAGCGTTTCGGCGAAATGGAGGTCTGGGCCCTGCAGGCCTACGGCGCCTCCTACACGCTGCAGGAGATGTTGACCGTGAAATCGGACGACGTCAATGGACGATCCCGACTGTACGAGGCCATCGTAAAAGGCGACAATCCGCCGGAACCGGGGATACCCGAATCCTTCAACGTGCTGGTCAAGGAACTACAGAGCCTGGCCCTGGACGTACAACTGGAAGAATGAAACGGTTTACACCTCGCCCACGGAGTCCGCAGGAAGGCTCCGGTTGTCGACAGAGGCTTGACAAGGAATCAGAGATCAGGAGGTGTCATCAGTGGTCGATCTAATGAACACGCAGCCTAAGCACCGCAGTTCGATTCGGATACAACTGGCCTCGCCCGCGACCATTCGCAGATGGTCGTACGGGGAAGTGACGAAACCGGAAACCATAAACTACCGGACCTTCAAGCCCGAACGGGACGGACTTTTCTGCGAACGTATCTTCGGTCCCGTGAAGGACTGGGAGTGCAACTGCGGCAAGTACAAGCGCATCCGGTACCGCGGCGTCATCTGCGACCGCTGCGGCGTGGAAGTTACGCAGGCCAAGGTGCGGCGGGAACGCCTCGGGCACATCGAACTGGCTGTTCCGGTATGCCATATCTGGTACTTCAAGTCGCCGCCCAGCCGTATCGGCAACCTGCTGAACCTGTCCATACGGAACCTGGAAAGGGTGATCTACTACGAGTGCTACGTTATGCTTGACCCGGGTGACACCGACTACCAGAAGGGCGAAATCATCGACCAGGATACCTTCCTTGATCTCGAGGAGGCCGGTCACGAGTTCGAGGCGGACATGGGCGCTGGCGCCCTCCGCCGCCTGCTTTCCGAGATCGACATTGATAACCTGTCCGTCGAACTGCGGACCCAGGTAAAGATGGAGACGTCGGTACAACGGAAAAACGACGCCCTGAAGCGATTGAAAGTAGTCGAGGCCTTCCGGAATTCCAACGGACCGGACACCGATGGAAACCGTCCTGAATGGATGATCATGGAAGTGTTGCCGGTCATCCCTCCCGACCTGCGGCCGCTGGTGCCCCTGGAAGGCGGAAGGTTCGCCACATCGGACCTCAACGACCTCTACAGGCGTGTCATCAACCGCAACAACCGGCTGAAAAAACTGCTCGATATCCGCGCGCCAGATGTCATTCTCCGCAACGAGAAACGGATGTTGCAGGAATCGGTGGACGCGCTGCTTGACAACGGCAGGCGATCGCGTGCGGTGCGGGGCGACGGGAATCGATCTCTCAAGTCCCTCTCCGATCTGCTCAAGGGCAAGCAGGGGCGATTCCGCCAGAATCTCCTCGGCAAGCGGGTGGACTACTCGGGGCGTTCCGTGATCGTGGTGGAACCAGAGTTGAAGATTCATCAGTGCGGGCTGCCCAAGAACATCGCCCTGGAGCTCTTTAAGCCGTTTATCATTCAGCGGCTGGAAGACAAGGGCTTCGTGCAGACGGTCAAGAGCGCCAAGAAAATAGTGGAAAGGGAAGAACCCGAAGTCTGGGACATCCTTGAAGAAATCATCAAGGACCACCCGGTCCTGTTGAACCGGGCGCCCACGCTTCATCGACTGGGCATACAGGCCTTCATGCCGGTGCTGGTGGAAGGCAAGGCCATCCGCATCCATCCGCTCGTGTGCGAGGCCTTCAACGCGGACTTCGACGGCGACCAGATGCCGGTGCACGTCCCCATGTCCTTCGAGGCCCAGATCGAGGCGCGGGTTCTGATGCTGTCATCCAACAACATCCTCGACCCGAAGAACGGACAACCGATCTGCGCGCCCAGCAAGGATATCGTCCTGGGATGCTACTACATGACCAAGGAACTGAAGGACTGCCGGGGTGAAGGCAAGGCCTTCGCGAGCGCGTCCGAGGTGATGCTCGCCTTCGACAACGACTTCGTGGACCTCCATGCCATCATCAGGCTGCGTCTCGACGGGGAAATGATCGAAACAACCGTTGGCCGGGTCATATTCAACCAGATCCTGCCGCCGGAAATCGGCTTCCAGAACGAAGTGTTCGACAACAAGGCCATCCGGAACATGGTGGCCGACGTCTACCGCCGGTTGGGCAACTACCGCACGTGCCTACTCCTCGATGAAGTCAAGCGGCTGGGCTTCCACTACGCGACCCTTTCAGGCCTTACTTCGGGCATCGATGACGTCGTCATCCCCGATGAAAAGGCGCAGATGATCCGGGAGGCCGAGGCCGAGGTGCGGTCCATCCAGGACCAGTACGAGGGCCACGCCATCACCGAGGGCGAACGGTACAACAAGGTGATCGACGTGTGGCAGCATACGCGGACCAAGCTCAACGAAATCGTTGAAACCACGCTGGCCGAAGCGGACGACGGATTCAATCCCTTCTACATGATGATGGCCTCCGGCGCGCGGAGCAAACTGGACCAGGTGGGACAGTTGTGCGGCATGCGCGGCCTCATGGCCAAGCCGCAGCGGAAAGTCATCGGCCAGGTCGGTGAATACATCGAAACGCCCATCCTGTCCAACCTCAAGGAAGGGCTGACCGTACTCGAGTACTTCACTTCCAGCCACGGCGGCCGCAAGGGGCTTGCCGACACGGCCTTAAAGACGGCCGACGCCGGGTACCTGACCCGGCGGCTGGTGGACGTTGCGCAGAACGTAATCATCAACGAGGTGGATTGCGGTACGATCCGCGGCATTGAAATCGGCGCCTTGAAGGAAGGCGAGAACGTCATGGAACCGCTGGGCGACCGGGTGCTGGGCCGGGTCGTACTGGACGACATCTTCGATCCCATCACGCGGGAACTGCTGACGGCCGCCGGCGAAGAAATCATCGAGGAGGTCGCCGACATCATCGAGCAGCGCGGCGGCGTGCAGTACTCATCGGACCAGGACGCGGAGATGAGCGAAACCGTGCATATCCGGTCCGTGCTGACCTGCGAGGTCAAGCGCGGCGTATGTGCCCGGTGCTACGGCCGGAACCTCGCTACGGGCATCATGGTGGAAATGGGCGAGGCCGTCGGAGTCATGGCGGCGCAGAGCATCGGCGAACCCGGCACGCAGCTGACGCTCCGCACCTTCCATATCGGGGGGATCGCGAGCCGTGACGCCACGCAGAACAAGATCAACACGAAGCAGCCAGGGAGAGTCGTCTTCACCGCGGTCGAAACCGTCACCGAGGAAAGCGGCTCCCAGGTCGTCATCGGCCGGGCCGGCGAGATCACCATCCTGGACGCCGACGGCAACCGGCGGGCCCACTTCTTCATCCCGTACGGCGCAGTCATGCTCACGACGGACGGTGAAGTCGTCGAGGAAAATCAGGCCCTGTTCGAATGGAACCCCTACAACATTCCGATCATCGCCGTACAGTCCGGGTTCGTGCAATTGGAAGACGTAGTGGCGGGCGAGACGCTGCGGGAACAACTGGACGACACCACGGGCATGCGACAGAAGGTGATCACGGAAAACCGGGGGTCGCGGGCGCTCCATCCCCGCATCTACATCACGGATGCCGACGGCAAGATGCGGGACGAGTACAACCTGCCTACCGGCGCGAATTTGCTCGTAACAGAGTACACGGACCAGAAAAACACCGAACGGACCCAGGTGCAGCCCGGCGCGGTCCTCGCGCGCATTCCGCGCTCCATCGGCAGAACCCGGGATATTACGGGCGGCCTGCCGCGTGTCGCAGAACTCTTCGAGGCGCGCCGGCCCCGCGATCCCGCCACGGTGGCGAAGGTGGACGGCGTCGTAAAAGTCGCCGGCATCGTCCGGCGCTCTCACCGCCTCCTCGTGCGCGCCGACGACGGGTCGGAACAGGAATACCTGATCCCACAGGGACGGCATCTCAGCGTGCGTGACGGCGACCGGGTGCATGCGGGCGAACCCCTGTCCGAAGGTTCGATCGACCCCCACGACATACTCGAGATTCAGGGTGTGAACGCCGTTCAGGAATACCTGGTCAACCAGATCCAGGAAGTGTACCGCATGCAGGGCGTGAGCATCAACGACAAGCACGTGGAGGTCATCGTGCGCCAGATGCTCCAGAAGGTCAAGGTCGACGACCCGGGCGACACGGAGTTTCTCAAGGGCGAAGCCGTTGACCGCAACCGGTTCCAGGCGGAGAACGAACGCGTGCTTCGCGAGGGTGGCGACCCGGCGACGAACCAGCCGCTGCTGCTCGGCATCGCCAAGGCGGCCCTCAGCACCGAGAGCTTTGTCTCCGCCGCGGCTTTCCAGGAGACCACCCGCGTGCTGACGGAAGCGGCCATACAGGGCAAGAGAGATCCACTGCTCGGTCTGAAGGAAAACGTTATCATGGGTCACCTGATTCCCGCTGGCACCGGTCTCGACAGGTACCGCCAGATGCGGCTTGTCGACGAAGAAGGCAACGAGATCAAGGCGCCGACCGTGGAAGTGGGACCCTTTTTCGACGCGGAATCGGTGAACGGGGATGCCAAGACCGAATCGCTGCCGAACGTGGCCGAGGCCAAATCGCCGACCGTGGAAACGGTTTAGCGGCGGCGGACGAAACCGGTAATCGGGCGTCGACAGAACCGTAACGCGGTGGTGCTCGGTTTTTTTGAAAAAAGCTTGACACGATAGACGGACCTATGTAAATTGTTCCACCTGTGGCTTTTGGGAAAAAGCCGTTTTATTTGACCTTTTTAAGACCCGTGCTACAATGACTGAGCCGGGTCCGTGCACCAGGGGAAGGTTAGGCTGAAATGCCAACAATCAATCAACTGATTCGTCACGGTCGGAAAAAGGCGCAGAGGAAGACGAAATCACCCGCGTTGCGCGGAAGCCCCCAGAAGCGGGGGAACTGCCTCCAGGTGAAAACGCAGACGCCCAAGAAGCCGAATTCGGCATTAAGGAAAATCGCTCGCGTCCGCCTGATGAACGGCATCGAAGCCACCTGCTATATCCCGGGTGAAAGCCACAACCTGCAGGAGCACAACATCGTGCTGGTTCGGGGAGGCCGGGTGAAGGACCTGCCCGGCGTACGCTACCACATCATCCGCGGGGCGCTGGACACCAGCGGTGTGCCCGACAGGCGCAACAGCCGGTCGAAATACGGAACCAAGAAACCCAAGTAGGCTGAAGACGATCTTCGAGGTTTGACTGGGAGAACGAGATGGCGAGAAGGAAAGAAGTCGTAAGACGGGAACCGGAACCGGACTGGAAGTACAACAGCGTATTGGTGTCCAAGTTCATCAACGGGTTGATGCGCAAGGGGAAGAAGAGCATAGCGGAACGCATTTTCTACCAGGCTCTCGATCTGATTGAAGAACGGACCAGCCAGGAACCTCTTCCCGTGTTCGAGAAGGCGATCAAGAGTGTCGGACCCGTCGTTCACGTCAAATCCCGCCGGGTGGGTGGTTCGACCTACCAGATTCCCGTGGAAGTCCGGGGAGACCAGCAACGGGCCATGGCGATTCGCTGGATCATCGACGCGGCCAAAGCCCGTTCTGAAAAAAACATGTTCGAGTGTCTGGCCGGTGAGTTTACCGCCGCTTCCAAGGGTGAAGGCGCCGCCGTTCGCCGCAAGGAAGAAACCTACAGGATGGCGGAAGCGAACCGGGCCTTTGCCCATTACAGGTGGTAAGCGCGTATAGGTATTACGTCGAAACAGTAAAACGGATCATCCCTCGCGATGATCCGTACTTTATGAGGTGCATAGCTCAGTGACAGAAGCAACGATCAGTACGAAAGCGAAAATGTCCACGGAATCCCAAAAGCTTTCTTCCGAATCGAACCTGGAAAAGACCCGGAATATCGGGATCATGGCCCATATCGACGCGGGGAAGACGACCACGACGGAACGTATTCTTTACTATACGGGACGTGTGCGTAGAATGGGCGAGGTCCACGACGGCGCCGCGACCATGGACTGGATGGACCAGGAACGCGAGCGGGGCATTACGATCACATCCGCAGCCACGACATCCTTCTGGCGCGACCACCGGATCAATATTATAGATACGCCTGGTCACGTTGATTTCACGGTCGAGGTAGAACGATCGCTGCGAGTGCTTGACGGCTCCGTGGCGATTTTTTGTGCCGTGGGCGGCGTCGAGCCGCAGTCCGAGACCGTATGGCGGCAGGCCGACAAGTATGGCGTCCCCCGCTTGGCCTACGTGAACAAGATCGACCGCGTGGGCGCGGACTTCCACCAGGTCGTCTCCATGATTCACGAACGGCTGGGAGCCAACGCCATCCCGATCCAGTTGCCTGTCGGCACCGGAGACCTGTTTACAGGATCCATCGACCTGATCACGATGAGGGCCCGCAGCTACCATGAAGACAACATGGGAGCCACCTTCGACGAGCACGATATCCCGAAGGACCTGGCCGAGTACGCCGTGGAGCACCGAAACAAATTGATCGAGAGCCTCGCCGAAGTCGACGAGGAACTGATGGAAATCTACCTGTCCGACGAGGAACCAACGGTTTCGGAACTGCAGGCCGCCATTCGCCGGGCCACGCTTTCCGTCAGCCTGATCCCCGTCCTGGTCGGTTCGTCGTTCCGCAACAAGGGCGTACAGGCGCTGCTCGACGCGGTGGTCGATTACCTGCCTTCGCCCCAGGACGTACCGCCCGTAATGGGAAAGAACACCCTGACCGGCGAACAGGAGACTCGTGAAAGCCTGCCCGATGCGCCGCTTTCCGGCGTGGCCTTCAAGATCATGACGGACCCTCACGTCGGCAAGCTGGCGTTCTACCGGATCTATTCCGGCACGCTGCCCTCAGGGTGTTACGTGCTGAATACCCGGACCAACCGGCGCGAAAGAATCAGCCGGATCCTTCAGATGCATGCCAACAAGCGGGAGCAGCTCAAGGTCGCCGAAGCAGGCGACATCGTGGCCTTGGTGGGGGTCAAGGACGTGGTGACTGGTGATACCCTCTGCGATCCGGAATGGCCCATCGCCCTCGAAGCGATGGAGTTTCCCAAGCCGGTGATGTCCGTAGCGGTTGAACCCAAGACCCGGGCCGACGAAGAAAAGCTCAGCCAGTCCCTCCAGAAACTCTCCGAAGAAGATCCGACTTTCCGCGTACATACCGACGAAGAAACCAGCCAGTTGATCATTTCGGGCATGGGTGAACTGCACCTCGAGATCCTGGTAGATCGAATGCTGAGAGAATTTCGCGTGGAAGCGAACGTGGGACGTCCCCAGGTAGCTTACCGGGAAACCATAGGAACGGCCGTGAAAAGCGAAGGCCGTTTCGTGCGGCAGTCGGGCGGTCGCGGACAGTTCGGACACGTATGGCTTGAAATGGAACCCCTGGAGGCAGGGGACGGCGTCGAATTCGTAAACGGCATAGTCGGGGGTGTCATCCCGCGGGAATACATCTCTTCCGTCGAAGCCGGCGTGAGGGAAGCCGCCCACAACGGCGTACTCGCAGGATACACGGTGCAGGGCGTAAAGGTTACCCTGAACGACGGGTCCTATCACGAAGTCGATTCGTCCGAAATAGCCTTCAAAGTAGCGGCCTCCATGGCGTTTCAGGACGGCATGCGCAAAGCCGATCCCTTGCTGCTGGAACCGGTCATGGACGTGGAAGTGGTGGTCCCCAGCGAATACGTGGGCGCCGTAGTTGGCGATCTGAACGCGCGCAGGGGGCGTATCGGAGGGATCATTCCCCGGACGGACGCGCAAGTGGTGGCGGCCACCGTTCCCCTGAGCGATATGTTCGGTTACTCGACGGCATTGCGTTCCGCCACGCAGGGACGGGCCGTGTCCACCATGCAATTCTCGCACTACGCGGAAGTACCCGATAGCGTCAGACAGGAAATCCTGGAAAAGATTCGCGGCGGAGCTTAACGGTTTATTATCTGGAGGGATCTGCAGCATGTCGAAGGAGCGATTTGAGCGTACGAAGCCCCACGTGAACATCGGCACGATCGGTCACGTGGACCACGGCAAGACGACATTGACGGCGGCCATCACCAAGGTCCTCGCCGAGAAGGGGCTGGCCAAGTTCAGTGATTACGACGAGATCGACAACGCGCCGGAGGAGAAGGAGCGCGGCGTCACCATCAACGTGCACCACGCCGAGTACGAGACCGTGAACCGGCACTACGCCCACGTGGACTGTCCCGGCCATGCTGACTACATCAAGAACATGATCACAGGGGCCGCCCAGATGGACGGCGCCATCCTCGTGGTCTCCGCCGCAGACGGACCCATGCCCCAGACCCGGGAGCACATCCTCCTGGCCAGGCAGGTCAACGTGCCCGCCATCGTCGTCTTCTTGAACAAGTGCGACCAGGTCGACGACGAGGAACTCCTCGAACTCGTCGAGCTCGAGGTCCGGGAGCTGTTGTCCTCCTACGACTTCCCCGGCGACGACATCCCCGTGGTGCGCGGCAGCGCGCTGCTGGCCCTGGAAGCCGGGTCCGGTTCCGACGATACCACGTCTATCGAAGAGCTCATGAATACCGTAGACGACTACATACCCACACCGGTCCGCGACGAGGACCGGCCCTTCCTCATGCCCGTGGAGGACGTCTTCTCCATTACAGGGCGGGGGACCGTGGGCACAGGACGCGTGGAAGGCGGCGTCATCAACAAGAACGACGAGGTGGAGATCATCGGCATCAAGGACACGCGAAAGACCGTCGTCACCGACATCGAGATGTTCCGCAAGTTCTTAGACGACGCCAGGGCCGGAGACAACGTCGGACTCCTGTTGCGAGGCGTCGACAAGGAATCCCTCGAACGGGGACAGGTGGTCGCCAAGCCCGGATCCATCACGCCACATACCAGGTTCAAGGCCCAGGTATACGTCCTCAAGCAGGAGGAAGGGGGAAGGCATACGCCCTTCTTCAACAACTACAGGCCACAGTTCTACTTCCGCACCACGGACGTTACAGGGTCGGTGAGCTTGCCTTCGGGCGTGGAAATGGTCATGCCCGGAGATAACGTCGACATGGAAGTCAACCTCATGCAGCCCATCGCCATGGACAAGGAACTCAGGTTCGCCATCAGAGAGGGCGGACGCACTGTAGGCGCGGGCGTCGTCATTGAGATCATCGAGTAACACGGGAGAAGGAGGCCGTCATGGCCGATCAGGCGGACCAGAAGATCAGGATCAGATTGAAGGCTTGCGATCACGCAATGCTGGACAAATCGGCCAGGGATATTACCCAGGCGGCACAGCGGGCGGGCGCCAGGGTCATGGGACCGATACCACTGCCGACGAAACGAACAGTGTATACCGTCCTTCGCTCTCCGTTTATCGATAAGAAATCGCGGGAACAGTTCGAAACGCGTGTACACAAACGTCTGATCGATATCTATGACACGTCCCAGCAGACGGTGGACGCGCTCCTCAAGCTGGATCTGCCCGCTGGCGTGGACGTGGAAATCAGGGTGTAGGAGTCTCGAAGATGCATGGTCTTATAGGCAGGAAAATCGGAATGAGCCAGGTCTTTGCCGAGAACGGGGATGCGATACCGGTCACGGTGCTCGAAGCGGGACCATGTTATGTCACCCAGGTGAAGACGCTGGACAGGGATGGTTACCAGGCGGCACAGATCGGGTTTGAACCGAAAAAAGAGAAGCAGACCACCAGGCCGTTGCAGGGCCATTTCAAGAAGGCGGGCATCGATCCCCAACGGATCCTTCGCGAGGTCGAGGTGGATGATATCGAGGCGTGCGTACTCGGCCAGGTAATCGGCGCCGACATTTTCAAGACCGGCGAATTGGTGGACGTGACGGGTTTTCACAAGGGACGGGGATTCCAGGGCGTCGTGAAACGCCACGGTTTCCGGGGCGGTGACAAGACCCGGGGACAGAGTGATCGCGTCCGCCACCCCGGATCGATTGGACAGAGCGCGTCGCCCTCCCGGGTTTTCAAGGGAACCCGCATGGGCGGCCGTATGGGCAACAAGCGCATGACGGTCAAGAACCTGCAGGTGGTCGGCGTCGACACCGAGAAGAACATCCTCCTGGTTAAGGGAGCGGTTCCGGGCCACAGGAATGCATACGTATTGATCAACCGGGCCGAATAACGATCGGCGCGGACCTGGAAGGCGCGATGGGAGAAATCATGCCGGTAGCAAGATTGTTTAACAGCGATGGGACGGAGCAGGGCCAGATCGATCTGGAAGAATCGGTCTTCGGCATTTCCGCCAATGCGCACGCCATGTACGAAGCGGAGAAAATGTACCGGGCCAACCAGCGGCAGGGTACGGCCAGTGCGCAATCCCGCTCGGAAGTGTCCTACACCGGAAAGAAGTCCTACCGTCAGAAGGGCCTGGGCCGCGCACGCATGGGTTCCCGACGTTCCCCGGTTCGCATCGGGGGAGGGAGGGCACACGGACCGAAGCCCCGCAGCTACCGTTACGAGATTCCGAAGAAAGTGCGGCGCCTCGCGCTGAAGTCCGTGCTTTCGACCCGGGCGCAGAGCGGTTCGGTGCTCGTCATAGAGGCGCTCGAGTTCGACGCGCCCAAGACCCGGCGAATGGTTTCCGTGCTGTCGAACATGAATGTGAGCGACGGGAAGTGCCTGGTCCTCATGGAACGCAGCGACGAGGCCGTGTACAAGTCCTGTCGGAACATTGCCGACGTGCACATCAACGTGGCCACGGATACCCATGTGCATGAGATTCTGCACAGCGACTACCTCATCTTTACCCGAGAAGGGTTGAAGCAGGTTGAGGAGGCGTTGAAATCATGAAGAAAGATCCACGCGCGATCATCACACGCCCCCTGGTAACGGAGAAGAACCACGTGCTTCAGGAAGCGGAGAACAAGTACGTGTTCGAAGTGGCCAGGGACATAAACAAACTGGAAATCAAGCGTGCCATCGAGGAGATCTTCGACGTGCGGGTCGAGTCCGTGCGCACGCTGCGCATGAAGGGCAAGGTGAAGCGCCTCGGCCGTTTCGAAGGACGCCGGCCCGACTGGAAGAAGGCCATCGTGAAACTCGTCGATGGCGATATCATCGACCTGTACACAGGAACCTGATACCCCGTTCGCGTCAGAAAGAGGAAGGCCAAGCATGGCAGTTCGGACATTTCGACCCAAAACACCCGGGCAGCGGTTCAAGACCGTGTCCTCTTTCAAGGAAATCACGAAGGAGACGCCGGAATCCACGTTGATCCGTCCCCTGAAGAAGTCGGGCGGCCGGAACAACCTGGGACGCATGACCGCCCGCCACCGCGGCGGTGGCCACAAACGGCGTTACCGCGTAATCGACTTCCGGCGCGACAAGACCGGGATCCCGGCCAAGGTGCATTCCATCGAATACGACCCGAATCGTTCGGCACGCATTGCGCTGCTTTTTTACGCGGATGGCGAGAAACGCTATATTCTCGCGCCTCTCGGCCTGTCGGTGGGGCATACGGTGATGGCCGGCAGCAAGTCGGAGATCCGGAGCGGCAACCATATGCCGCTGGATGACATTCCGCTGGGAACCACGCTGCACAACATCGAACTTACACCGGGCCGCGGCGGCCAGCTCGTGCGGTCCGCCGGAGGATCCGCCCAGCTGATGTCCCGGGACGGCGGCTTTGCCCAGCTGCGCCTGCCTTCCGGCGAAATCCGCCGGGTGCCCAGTGCGTGTTCCGCGACGATCGGCCAAGTGGGCAACACGGATCATGAAAACATTACCCTCGGCAAGGCCGGGCGCGCCCGCTGGCTGGGACGGCGCGGCTATTCACGCGGTGTCGCGAAGAACCCCGTGGATCACCCCATGGGCGGGGGAGAAGGCAAGAGTTCGGGGGGACGGCACCCCGTGTCGCCCTGGGGTAAGAAAACCAAGGGATTGCGGACGCGTAACAAGAACAAGAAGTCAGGCGCGCTTATCGTCATGCGGCGCAAATAAGCGACGGATTATCGCGGGAGGTGATGATGGCTCGTTCGGTAAAAAAAGGGCCGTACATAGACAGCAACGTCAAGAAGAAGATTGACGATCTGAATCGAACCGGCGAGAAACGGGTGTTACGCACGTGGGCCCGCGCATGCACGATCACGCCGGATTTCGTTGGCCATACCCTGGCTATTCACAACGGCAACAAGTTCATCCCGGTCTATATCTCGGAGAACATGGTGGGTCACAAGCTGGGTGAATTCGCGCCGACGCGCACTTACCGGGGACACAGCGGCCGCGTTACGGAACGGTCTACTTCGCTGAAGTAGTCAGACTTTGGAACAGGGGAGAATATAGCGATGGAAGCCCGTGCAACGGCGCGGCAGGTTCGAGGGTCCGCACGCAAGATACGCCAGGTGGCGGACATGATCCGCGGCCGGTCCGTGCAGGAAGCCCTGAACATTCTGCAATTCGTACCCAAGGCGTGTGCCAGGCCGATGGAAAAAACCGTTCGCTCCGCGACTGCGAACGCCATGAACGTGGACGACGAACATACTGTGGATATCGAAGATCTGAAGATCAAGACCGTTTTTGTCGACGGTGGACCGGTAATGAAGCGCATCCATTACGGACCACGAGGCAGCGCGTCCACGATCCGGAAACGCACCAGCCATATTACCGTGGTGGTCGCGGACTAGCCATACACCAAGGGGTCCTGTCAACAGGAGTTAACGACGTGGGTCAGAAAACACATCCGATCGGTTTTCGTCTTGGCGTGATCAAGACCTGGCAGTCCAACTGGTATTCCGACAAGAACATGGCGGATCTGCTTCAGGAAGACCTGATGATCCGTCGCTACGTCAAGAGCCGCCTCTCGCGGGCCGGCATCTCCAAGGTTGAAATCGAACGGGCGCCGCAAAAAGCCACCATTACCATTCATACCGCCCGCCCCGGCATCGTGATCGGCCGCAAGGGCGCCGAGGTGGATAAACTCAGGGACGAGCTCCAGCACCTGACAAAAAAAGAAGTATACATCAACATACAGGAAATCCGCCGTCCGGAACTCGACGCACAGCTTATCGGTGACAGCATAGCGAGGCAGATCGAACAGCGGATCAGTTTCAGAAGAGCCATGAAGAAGTCCATAACCGCGGCCATGCGCATGGGCGCCGAAGGCATCAAGATCACCTGCGGAGGCCGGCTCGGTGGTGCGGAAATGTCCCGGTCCGAAACCTTTAACGACGGAAGGGTTCCGCTGCACACGATCCGGGCGGACATAGACTACGCCCGGTCCACCGCCCATACCACCTACGGGTGCATCGGCATCAAGGTGTGGATCTGCAAGGGCGAAATCATCAAGGGCGAAGAAACAGGAGCCGGCGCAGGACGGGAATCAACGTTGTAGGACTGTCTTGTTTTTCGTGTCCGTTTCAGGGACACGGGGTTTTTCGAGGAGATATTGCGATGTTAATGCCCAAGCGATTGAAATACCGTAAGAAACAGCGCGGCCGCATGAAGGGCAAGGCGATGCGTGGCGCTACGCTGGAATTCGGCGATTACGGTATACAAGCGCTTGAACCCGGATGGATCACCAACCGGCAGATCGAAGCGGCCCGTATCGCGATGGTCCACCATATGCGTCGCGGCGGCAAGGTGTGGATCCGCATCTTTCCCGATAAAGTGCTTACGGAAAAACCCGCCGAAACGCGCATGGGCAAAGGAAAGGGCAATCCCGAACACTGGGTCGCCGTGGTGAAGCCGGGACGTATCCTCTTCGAATTGAGGGGCGTGGCCTCCGAGATGGCCAGGGAATCCATTCAGCTAGCCCAGCAGAAGCTGTCGGTCAAGACCCGTCTGGTAGTTCGTGAAGACCTCATCTAGGCCTGTTCTCGAGGAAGGGAAGCAATGAAACTGTACGAGCTTCGGCAATTAACCGAAACGGAACTGCATGATCGGGTGGCCGAATTGAGGGAAGAGATATTCAACCTGAACTTTCAAAAGGCGACACGGCAGATGGCGGATGCGAAGCGCATATCGGCATCCCGCCGGGAAATCGCCCGGATTCTCACGCTTCTGCACGAGGATGAACTCAGTATTCGTTCCATCCGTGCAGCGAACGATCAGAACCGGGACGACGGACAGGGTGATCCGGGAGAAGAAGCATGAAGGAGCGGGGACACAGGAAGAACCGCGTGGGACGCGTACTCAGCAACAAGATGGAAAAGACCATTACCATCGCCGTTGAGCGAATGGTGAAGCATCCCTTCTACGGCAAGTACGTGCGACGCACCACCAAGCTGACGGTCCACGACGAAGAACAGACGTGCCGGATCGGCGACATCGTCCGGGTGACGGAAACGCGTCCTTTGAGCAAGAACAAGCGCTGGCGGCTGACTGAAGTCATCCAGCGCGCGGAACAGGTTTAGTTTTCCGGCGGCAGATCGGAAAGAGACAAACAGGATAAATCCAAGATGATTCAAGAATACACCTGGCTGAATGTCGCCGACAACACGGGCGCCCGACAGGTCCGCTGTATCAAGGTCCTGGGTGGTACCGGCCGGCGATACGCCAGCCTGGGGGATCGATTCGTGGCATCGGTAAAGGAAGCCTCTCCCGGTGGTTCGGTAAAGAAGGGCGAAGTAGTACAGGCCGTGGTCGTGCGTGTGCGCAAGGAAGTGCGACGCCGCGACGGATCCTATATCAGGTTCGACGAGAACGCGGCCGTTCTGATCGATGCGCAGGGCGAACCGCTGGGTACGCGCATATTCGGTCCCGTCGCCCGGGAACTGCGCGAACGGGAATACACCCGCATTGTTTCACTTGCGCCGGAGGTACTGTAAGGTCCGCGTAACCGCCGAATGGGAAGGAGCAGTCGGATGCACGTAAAGAAGGGCGATACCGTGGTGGTTCTCACCGGCGCTACCCGGGGCAAGACCGGAAGAGTATTGAAGGTTCTGCCTGAGAAGAACAGGGTGATCGTGGAAGGCCTGAATTTCGTTACGCGCCATACGCGACCCACGCAGACCAATCCGCAGGGTGGCCGTCTCGAAAAAGAGGCTCCCATGCATGCATCCAACGTTAAAGTGATCGCCGAGGGATAACAGGAATACGAGCATGGCACGATTGAAAGATACATATAACAGCGAGATCAAATCCGCCCTCGTTCAGCAATTCGGCTACGGCAATATCATGCAGGTGCCGCGTATTGAAAAAGTGGTCCTGAACATGGGCGTGGGCGAGGCATCTCAGAATGCCAGCCTGCTGGACAGCGCGGTTTCGGAATTGACGGCGATCACCGGCCAGAAAGCGGTGGTGACCCGTGCCAAGAAGGCCATTTCGAACTTCAAGATCAGGGAAGGCATGCCCGTCGGTTGCCGGGTAACCCTCCGGGGGACACACATGTACGAGTTTCTCGATCGTTTGATCAACGTGGCGATACCCCGTATTCGAGATTTTCGCGGCGTGTCGACGCGGTCTTTCGACGGCCGGGGCAACTACACCCTCGGGTTGACCGAACAGACCATCTTTCCGGAGATCGACTACGACAGGGTAGATCTGTTCCGGGGCATGGATATCACGATCGTAACCTCGGCGGGTACCGACGAAGAAAGTGCGGAGTTGCTCAGGCACCTCGGCATGCCGTTCAGGGATCAGCCCGTGTAAGGTCCAGGCGGACCGGCCGTTTCGAGTCGGACATCGGAAACATCGAGAGGGGGACGAGTGGCCAAGAAGTCATTAATCGCGAAAGCGAAACGAAAGCCGAAATACAAGGTGCGCGCGTACAGCCGCTGCAGGCAGTGCGGACGTCCCCGCGCCTACATGCGCCGCTTCGGGATCTGTCGCATCTGTTTCCGGACGCTGGCCCTGCAGGGCGAGATTCCGGGAGTGACCAAGGCCAGCTGGTAGTAGAACGGGGCCGTTTCTCAGGGAGAACTGCAAGATGTCAATGACAGATCCGATCGCGGACATGTTGACCCGGGTGCGCAACGCGTGCCAGGCGAAGCATCCGAGGGTCGAGGTGCCGGCTTCAAAGGTGAAGGCGGAGATCGCCCGTATACTGCTGAACCACAAGTTCATCAGCCATTATACCCAGGTGGAAGACGGAAAACAGGGCATCATCCGGATTTACCTCAAGTACGGTCCTGTGGGAGAATCGATCATTTCCACCTTCAAGCGCATCAGCAAGCCGGGCCGGCGGGTGTACGTCAAGGCGGATCGGCTGCCCAGGGTACTGAACGGACTCGGTGTAGCCATACTGAGCACGCCCAAGGGTATCGTCACGGACCGCGAAGCGCGTCAGCTGAATACGGGCGGCGAGGTGTTGTGTTACATCTGGTAGACCGGAATACACGAAGGAGTCGGGGTGTCACGAATAGGTAAACTTCCGATTGCGATCCCGGACGGGGTCCAAGTTTCGATAAATGATCGATCCATCAAGGTGAAGGGTCCGAAAGGCGAGCTTTCCCATCGGGTCCCCGCCCAGATCAGCGCCGTCCTGAAAGACGGCCAGCTGCTGGTGGGACGTCAAAATGAATCCAGGCAGTCGCGTGCCCTGCACGGCCTGAGCCGTTCATTGATTGCCAACATGGTGGAAGGCGTCGTCAACGGATACGACAGGACGCTCGAAATCGTCGGCGTGGGCTACCGGGCGGAACTGAAAGGCAAGAACCTCACGCTCAGCCTCGGTTATTCACACCCCGTGATCTTCCAGACACCTCCGGACGTCGACCTTGAGGTCACCGACGGTAACCGGATTACGGTCAGGGGTATCGACAAGCAACTCGTAGGCCAGGTAGCCGCGGTGATCCGGTCGTTCAAGAAACCGGAACCCTATAAGGGCAAGGGCATACGGTACGACGACGAACAGGTACGCAGGAAAGCCGGCAAAACCGGCGCCTGACGGGAGACTGGTGAAGTTTCATGTCCAAGAAAACACTACAGAGAGCCAGAATGCGGCAGGTTCGCCATCGCCGCGTAAGAAAATCCATCCGGGGCGATGCGGCCCGGCCGCGGTTGAACGTGTTCCGGAGTCTCAAGCACATCTACGCCCAGGTCATCGACGACGCGGAGGGCGCCACGTTGCTTTCCCTCTCCACCAACACACCCGAGATCAGGGTGAAACTGGAGTCGGGCATGGACCGGAAGGCGCAGAGCAGGCTCGTGGGCCAGGTGCTGGGAGAGAAGATGAAAGAGCAGGGTGTGTCCAGCGTAACCTTCGACCGCGGCGGGTACCGGTATCACGGCCGAGTGAAGGAGCTGGCGGACGGCGTGCGCGAAAGCGGACTGAAGTTCTGAAATCGCTCTGTGCGTCGATGCGTCCAGCGTATCAATACTGATGAAGGGAGTCGACATTGCCGAGAATCAATCCCGATGAATTCGATCTGTCGTCGGAACGTCTGGTCGATATCAACCGGGTTGCCAAGGTGGTCAAGGGCGGCCGCACGTTCAGCTTCAACGCGTTGATCGCGGTGGGCGACGGAAACGGTCACGTGGGCCTGGGCATGGGCAAAGCCCTGGAGCTGTCCGAGGCGATTCGCAAGGCCACGGAAACGGCCCGGAAGCACCTGCACAGGGTACCGGTGGTCAACGGCACGATCCCGCACGACGTCATCGGAAGGTTCAGCGCGGCAGAGGTGATCCTTAAACCGGCGTCGCCTGGTACAGGCGTTATCGCCGGCGATGCCGCCCGGGCGGTGCTGGAATCGGCGGGTATACACAACATCCTCACGAAGTCGATCGGTTCCTCGAACCCGTACAACGTGGCCAAGGCCACATTGCAGGGGCTGCTCGACCTGAAGGTGGCTTCGGAAATCGCCTACGTTCGCAACGTGGATATCGAGAAACTGAAAGGGTAGTTTTCATGGCGACGCGCCTGCGTATTACTCAGAGAAGGAGCGCTATAGGCAGACACCGGCGGCAGAAACAGACCCTGGTAGCGCTGGGCATACGACGGTTGCATCATAGCGCCGTTCATAACGATACGCCCCAGATTCAGGGTATGATCGCCCGCGTCGGTCATTTGGTGGAAGTGGAAGAGATCACGACGGATGACGAATAGTCGGCGGCGTGTCATGAAGAAAGGAACACGGCTGTTATGAATGGCGGCAGTTTGAAATACGCCTCCGGCGCGGTGCGTAAGGTCAAGCGACTGGGTCGCGGACCCGGATCCGGTACGGGCAAGACGTCCGGCAGAGGGCACAAGGGGCAACGTTCCAGGTCGGGCAAGAAGATCCATCCTTCCTTCGAAGGCGGGCAGATGCGCCTCATGCGCCGGCTGCCCAAGCGGGGATTCACCAACCTGTTCCGGAAGACCTACCAGATCGTCAACCTGCGGGACCTTGAAGGATGGGACGAAGAAACGGTCGTGGATGCCGGTTCGCTGGCGGACCGGCACCTGATCCGGAAATCCTCGGACCCGGTAAAGATACTCGGCGAAGGCGAGGTCGACCGGCCCATGAAAGTAAGCGTCCACAAGGTCAGTGAAGCGGCGCGGGAGAAAATCGAAGCGGTGGGCGGTTCGGTCGAGGTGATCTCCGGATGATCGAAAGTTTTCAGAATGTATTCCGCATTCCGGAATTACGACGGCGAATCATTTTCACCCTCAGCCTGCTCGCGGTCTACCGAATAGGCGGCCAGATTCCCACGCCGGGTATCGATCACGACGTACTGAGCGCCTTCTTCAGCCAGATGGGCGGGACCATATTCGGTCTGTACAACATGTTCGTGGGCGGCGCCTTCGAGCGTGCGACCATATTCGCCCTCGGCGTGATGCCCTATATCAGCGCGTCCATTATCCTGCAGCTGCTGGGTTCCATGTGGCCTTACCTGCAGAAACTCCAGAAGGAGGGACAGGAAGGGCAGAAGAAGATCAACCAGTACACGCGCTACGGCACCGTGTTGCTGTCGGTGGTACAGGCCCTTGGCATCAGTTACTGGCTCCAGGACATCCGGGACGAGGTAGGTCGTTCCGCCGTCGTCGATCCGGGGGCGGGATTCATATTCGTTACGGTTGTAACGATGACCACCGGTACCATCTTCCTGATGTGGCTGGGAGAACAGATCCAGGAACGGGGAATAGGAAACGGCATATCGCTGATCATCTTCGTCGGCATTATCGCCCAGTTCCCCATTGCGGCCAAGAGCGAATTCGACGCGGTGATGAACGGGCTGCGCAGCGGTCTCGTCGAGATCTTCATCGTGGCCGTGTGGGTCCTGATCATCGCCTCGGTGGTACTTATTACGCAGGGGCAACGGAGGATCACGGTTCAGTATCCAAGGCGCGTGGTCGGACGCAAGGTGTACGGCGGGCAAAGCACGCATCTGCCGCTGCGCGTAAACGCCGCCGGCGTGATGCCCATTATATTTGCACAGTCGATCATGTTCGTTCCGGGAACGTTTTCGAGCTTCTTTCCGAACATGGCCGTGTTCCAAACCATGGTCGAATGGTTTCAGCCCGGCGCGTTCATATACAACGCCCTGTACGGCCTGTTGATCGTGTTCTTCACGTATTTCTATACATCCATCATATTCAACCCCGTGGACGTGGCGGACAACATGAAACGCGTCGGCGGATTCATCCCGGGGATCCGGCCCGGCAAGAGAACGGCGGACTATCTCGATCACATTCTGACACGCATTACTTTGCCCGGCTCGGTTTTTCTGGCGATTATCGCTATCGTGCCGTTTCTCATCATCCGAAGCATGAACGTCTCTCTGAGCGCATCCTCGTTCTTCGGCGGCACCGCCCTGCTGATCGTGGTGGGCGTCGCCCTGGATACGCTACAGCAAATCGAGTCGCATCTCGTGTCCCGCCACTACGAGGGATTCATGAAACGTGGACGCGTACGTGGACGTGCAGGATAAAGCTTAGGAACGTCCGCTCCTTGCGTCTACCGGCGACCTGACGTCAGGTGAGTAGGTTATGCGACTGATTCTTCTTGGAACGCCGGGGGCGGGTAAAGGCGAGCAGGCTACAATACTGTCGAAGAAGTTTGACATACCGCACATATCTACGGGCGAACTGTTGCGGCGGGAAATGGAGGAAGAGACACCGGTCGGGCGCAGAATATCGGAATACGTGAACATGGGCGAACTGGTCTCGGATGAAATCACCCAGGCCATACTGGAAGATCGAGTGCGGGAAGCCGACTGCGCGCCCGGGTTCATACTGGATGGCTTCCCCAGGAACCTGAACCAGGCCGATTTCTTAAATGGGGCCCTTCAGCGCATGAAAGCGCCCGTGGACGTGGTGCTCAACATCGAAGTGACCGACAGTACGGTGATTGACCGCCTGACTTACAGGAATCGAGAGGACGACACGCCGGAGACCATCCGGCACAGGCTGAAAGTCTACAGGAAGGTCACGGCGCCGCTCGTCGATTACTATGACAGGGCGGGCATTTTGAAACGGATCGACGGTGATGGTTCGCTGGAGGAAGTAACGCAACGCATTCTGACGAGTCTGGCCCGGACGGCTTAAAGGGGTCCGACACCCGACCACGGTCGTCGTCGTATTTAGGCGAGACTGAGTGGTGAAAGGTTAATTCGCATGCCGAAAGAACCCCCGGTACAAGTGGAAGGTACGGTGGTGGAGCCATTGCCCAATGCATCGTTTCGCGTTGAACTGGAGAACGGCCATCGGGTCCTGGCTCATATATCCGGCAAGGTGCGTATGCACTTCATAAAGATTCTGCCGGGCGACAAGGTGATGGTGGAGTTGTCACCCTACGATTTGACGCGTGGCCGGATTACGTATCGTTACAAGTAAACCCTGGGATCGACTGCATCCGGGAGCCGGTTGTAGACGTAGACGGGAATAAGGTAAAAACCGGAAACAGCCCGAAACTGAGGATCAGAAGATGAAAGTACGCGCTTCGGTAAAGAAAATCTGTGAACACTGCAAAGTCATCCGCCGCAAAGGTGTCGTGCGAGTGCTTTGTCGGAACCCGCGCCACAAACAGCGGCAGGGATAGCAACGACTCGTTGCCAAGGAGGGAATGGTGGCACGTATTGCCGGTATCGATCTGCCCCGCGACAAGCGGGTGGAGATCGGCATCACATACATATTCGGAATAGGACTTACTACCGCCCGCAAGGTGCTTGAAGCGACCGGCATCGATCCGGAAACCCGCGTAAGGGACCTGACCGACCGGGAGATTACGAAACTTCGCCAGAGCATCGAAAACGATTATCAGGTTGAGGGCGCGTTGCGTGGCGATATCACGTTCAATATCCGCCGTTTGATGGATATCGGGTGTTACCGGGGCTTGCGGCATCGCCGCGGGTTGCCGGTTCGGGGGCAGCGGACCCGTACCAATTCCCGTATACGAAAGGGACCGCGCCGCACGATTGGCGCGAAGCGTAAGAAGGTTTTGTAACTAACTTTATTCCGTGGAGGTAGAAGGTTGGCTAATGCTAGGCGAAGCCGCGCCCGCAGGCGCGACCGGCACGTGGATTCCATCGGCGTAGCCCATATCAAGGCGACGTTCAACAATACGATCGTTACCCTCGCCGACCTGCAGGGGCATACGATCAGCTGGTCAAGCGGCGGCAAGGGGGGCACGTTCCGGAACTCTCGGAAAAGTACGCCTTTTGCTGCGCAGATCGCAGCGGAATCTGCGGCCAAGGAAGCCATAGAACTGGGGTTGAAACGCGTTGAGGTCTGGGTGAAGGGTCCCGGCGCCGGCCGCGAATCGGCCATTCGAGCGCTACAGGCTGCGGGCCTCGAAATATCCGCTATCAAGGACGTTACACCTATTCCCCACAACGGATGCCGACCTCCGAAAAGACGTCGCGTCTGATCGTGAAACACCGGGCGGACGCCACGGGGCGGAAGCCGGTGAGCGTTTATTGCCCGGGTCGTGCGCGTTAGGAGCATATATGTCTCGTTATACGGATGCCAACTGTCGCATTTGTCGACGTGAAGGCGTTAAGTTGTTTTTGAAAGGCGATCGATGCTTTTCCGAGAAATGCGCGGTGGACCGTCGTGCCTTTCCACCGGGTCAGCATGGGTCCATCGGTCGCAGGAAACCTACGGAATACGGTATCCGTCTTCGTGAAAAGCAGAAGACGCGCAAAACTTACGGTATTGGCGAAGGACAGTTTCGTTCATACTTCGTGAAGGCGGCCCGTACCAAGGGCAACACGGGAGAGCGTCTCCTCCAGTTGCTCGAAACCCGGCTGGACAACATCGTCTACCGCCTCGGCTTCGCGCCGTCGCGCAAAGCGGCCCGCCAGCTGGTCCGCCATCGCCATATCCTGGTCAATGACCGTATTGTCAATATCCCCTCGTACATCGTCCGAACGGGTGAAATCATCCAGGTCAAGGAGAAGAGCCGTCAACTCGACTGCATACACGCCTCTTTGAGCGCCGCGAACCAGCGCCCGGCAGTGAACTGGCTGGACCTGGACAAGTCGACACTCGCCGGACGGATGCTGGAAGCACCCATTCGAGAAAACATACCGACACCTGTACAGGAACAGTTAATCATTGAGTTGTATTCGAAATAGGGCCGCCATTCTGCCATCCCTGTGTTCACTCGTAACGAGCGATGAGGGGCGACGAACGATATGAAATTAGAGAATTTCCAAATGCCGAAAGGCGTAACGATTGAAGAAGAGTCGGTAACCGATAGCTACTGCAAGTTCGTTATCGAGCCGCTGGAGCGTGGATTCGGGACGACCATCGGCAATTCCATCCGGAGGGTCCTGCTTTCTTCCCTGCCCGGCGCGGCCGTGGTCGGTGTCCGCATTGACGGGGTTGCCCACGAGTTCTCCACTATGCCGAACGTGGTGGAAGACGTGGCCGAGATCATTCTGAACCTCAAGGGACTGCGGCTCAACCTGCACAGCGAAGATCCCAAGTCGCTGATGCTCGAAGCGGAAGGCAAGGGCGACGTTACTGCCTTGGACATACAGACCGACATCGACGTGGAAATTCTCAATACGAATCTTCATATCGCTTCCCTGGACGAGGGCGGTCAGCTGAGAATGGAAATCCACGTCGACACCGGCCGGGGTTACGTAATCGCCGAGCAGAACAAGATACCGGACCAACCCATCGGCGTCATACCCATGGATGCCATGTTTTCCCCGGTAACGCGGGTTAACTTCCAGGTTGAGAATACGCGTATCGGACAGCGAACGGATTACGACCGGCTTGTGCTGGAGGTCTGGACCGATGCCAGTGTCAGTCCGCAGGACTCCCTGTCGACCGCGGCCCAGATACTGCGCAACCATCTCCAGCTGTTTATCTCCATCGACGACAATTTCGTCTCCGAAGAAGAAGACGAAGTGGACGAGAAATTCGAAGAGATCCGGAAACTGCTTCGGATGAATGTGGAGGAACTGGAGCTGTCGGTACGTTCCAGCAATTGCCTGAGGGCAGCCGACATCAAGACGCTGGCGGACCTGGTTCAGAAGAGCGAGACCGAGATGCTGAAGTACCGCAATTTCGGCCGCAAGTCGCTGACCGAACTGAGCCAGATTCTTCAGGAAATGGAACTTACATTCGGCATGGACATCGAAGAGTACATAGAAGCCGATAACCAGTAATCGTATGACCGTATAGTCGGGTCATACCGTAGTAGGAACAGGAGTACTGGAATGCGACATCGAAAGCAGGGACGCGGTCTGAGCCGCTCCCCCAGCCACCGTAAGGCAATGCTGAGCAACCTGGCCACCTCGGTGCTGGATCTGGAGCGCGTGCAGACTACCACTGCAAAGGCCAAGGAAGTGCGGCGACTCGTAGAGCGACTCATTACCTTCGGCAAGCGAAACGATCTCCATGCCCGGCGGCAGGTTCTCCGGGTGATCCACAACGAAACCGTCGTCGCGAAACTGTTCAGCACGCTCGCCCACCGGTACGCGGACCGGCCCGGTGGATACACCCGCATCGTCCGTGTCGGGCACAGGCAGGGTGACGCCGCAGACATGTCGATACTCGAACTGATCGACCGGGAAGGCAAGACGGAGGATCAGGCGACCGAGACGACGGAAGAAAAGACGGAAGAAAAGAAGGAAGACCAGGCGGAAAACGAAGAGGCCAGCTGAACGCGGACACCGGCTTCGACCCGGGTTGCCGTGCGACTGATATAGGTCGGCCCGCAACCGCGGTAAAAATGATGGATTACGACAATGGCGATAACCGGTTCCGGTTATCGCCATTGTCATTGTCAAAAGCCAATCGTCAGGTTGGAACTTTGGACGGACAACCAGTTGGCCTGCGTCAATCTCAGTCGTCGTCCGGTTCTTCGGGCATGAGCACGAATTCGGGATATGCCTCGATTCCGAGTTCGGCGACGTCCTGGCCCAGTCGCTCGGCCTGGGCCGTTACCCGGACGGGTATGACCAGGTCGATCAGGCGCCAGAGCACAAAGGATACGATAAACACGAAGGCGCCGATCGCGAGTATGCCGATCAACTGAACGCCGAAGTTGCCGCCGCTCACGATACACACCGCCAGCGTACCCCAGATACCGGCGAAGAGGTGTGCGGGCACGGCGCCGACCACATCGTCGATCTTCACCGACTCCAGCAGTTTCATCCCGATCGTGCAGATGACACCGCCGATAGCCCCGATAATGATGGCCCAGAAATGCTGAACCATGTCAGGACCCGCGGTGATCGATACCAGTCCCGCGATGGCGCCGTTCAAGCAGGCAAACAGGTCGATACGACCTAAGATTGGTCGAGCGCACGTCAACGCCGTGATCGCGCCGGCCGCGGCCGCCAGGTTGGTGTTGACCAGTACATGGCTCATGGCCACCGCGTCCAGCGGGCTTCCCAGGGCCAGCTGCGAACCGCCGTTGAACCCGAACCATCCGAGCCACAAGATAAAAACGCCCAGGGTAACCAGGATCACGTTGGAGGGTGGCGTGGGCATGACCGTGCCGTTTTTGCGGTACTTGCCCAGTCTCGGCCCCACGACGATCAGACCGGCCAGGGCAGCCCAGCCGCCCGTGCTATGCACGATGGTCGAGCCCGCGAAATCCTTGAACCCCAACTGGCTGAGCCATCCCTCTCCCCAGGTCCACGCGCCGACGATGGGATAGATGATCCCGGTCAGGAGCAGGATGAACAGAAAGAACGACCAGAGCTTGACGCGTTCGGCCAGTGCGCCTGAAACGATGGAAGCGGCGGTGGCCACGAAGACCATCTGGAAGAACCAGTCCGACATGGTGGAGTATCCGTTTGCAATCACGGCCGCCGCGGCACTCTCGTCGCCGTTGATCAGGGAGATCTCGTCCGCCGTCGGTCCGTATAGCAAAGATATGGAACCGATGTAGCTCCCCACGTCCACGTACATGAGGTTGTAACCGATGAAATAACAGGCGATGCCGGCGATGGAATAGAGGCCGATGTTCTTCAGGCAGATCATGGAGGCGTTCTTGGTCCGCACCGATCCGGATTCCAGCATGGTGAAGCCCGCGCACATCCACATCACCAGGGCGCCCCAGATCAGGAACGAAAGGGTATTGAACACGAACTGGTCCGGGGATTCGACCAGGACACTTTCGTGCTCTGCCATGGCGTACGCGGTTCCGGCGCCGCAGACCAGCGCGGCCAGCACGGCCAGCAGTTTCACTACCGAAATACCGCGAGGCCTGTGGGACTCGAGGTAGTCGTAGAATGCACTCATGGTGTGAACTCCCGAATGACACCGATGATAGCAGGTGAAGTAAGATGGTGCGGCGATGTGGAATGGTAGTGATGAATGTCGAGATATACTACACGGCACAGTCATAAGCGTCAAGACTGATTGACCGTATTCCGCGTACCAGTTGGGTATACAGGGATTCCCGGTTCATGGGTACTGTACAGGGCCGCTCCATCGGTCGAAAGACAAGTTTCTTGATCTGTATCAGTTCATTGGACGCGGTAATATAGGCTCATCCCCGATAAAAACTCGTTCTGACCTCCATAGCTGGGATGACGTATTTTCGTGACCTCCGCCGGGCTGCCAAGTTCCCTGACTGCCTTTTCCGCGTCATTGCCAATGGCGATTATCCTCAACGGCTTCAGGAGTTGGACCAACTGATCGAGCAGGATTTGTCCGGACCGGTGTTCGCTGGCGTTGTGCATTCGATTCCCGAAGGGGCTGCCCGGATCGTGAGGGTGCAGGGGGAAAACGTTCCAGAGAAACACGGGCACGTTGATGCGTGACAGTACTTTCCAAACTACACGGGCCGATCGTTCGCCGACCATCTCCCCACGGGTCGCGCTTTGAACCGTCAGTCCCCACCTTCTACCGTGCTCCGGTAGATGTTCATCGTCCGTGAAGGCCAGACCTGTCCGCCGACCGCCGCGATAACCGACATCACGGCCGATCCACAGCGAATCTACGGGTCGCCTCAGCGCCGCCTCGAGCACGGACAGCAGGATTTTCGATCGCTGTTGGGGGGCGTCTTCCAGGTCGTAAACCGGGCAGAGATCCGAATACGGGTTGAATGTATGGTCGAATTCAAGTTTTTGAAGGGCTTCTACGAAGCCGGCCGGTGTCATGGCCATTTCCTTGTGGCCTGGATTCACGGGTCCGGACCGTCATTCCATTGGTTTTCAATGTAAGTCAATGGTCCGCCCGCCCTCAGTTCAACCGGCGGCGGCGGTTTTTAACGTAATCCACGAGGATGTATTCACCCAGGCTGTCAAGGGAAGAATAATAGGCCCGGCCCTGGTTCATCTCCGTAAGTTTCTCCACGAAACCGACCAGGTAGGGATCCTGGGTGACCATGAAGGTGCTGATGGTGATTTTCTCCCGGCGGCAGGTCATAGCTTCGTCGAGGGTCCGGTTCACGATGCGGGGATCGAGGCCGAAGGAATTCAGATACAGGCGGCCGTTCCGGTCGTAGATCGCGGAGGGCTTGCCGTCGGTGATCATGAAGATCTGCTTGTTCACGTTCCGTGCCCGCCGGAGAATGTTCCGTGCCATGAGGAGTCCGGCCTTGGTATTCGTGTGGTAGGGGCCGACTGAAACGTAGGGCAGATCTTCGATCTTCACCTGTTTCGCGTCGTCGCCGAACAGGACGAGGTGGAGTTCGTCCTTCGGGTACTTGCGCAGGATGAGTTCCGCCAGGGCCATGGCCACGCGCTTGGCCGGGGAAATGCGGTCTTCGCCGTACAGGATCATGCTGTGGCTGATGTCCAGGAGCATGACCGTGGCGCAGGAAGTGGTGTGTTCGACCTCGTAGACTTCGAAGTCGTCCTCGTGTAAATCGAGATTGAATCCGGACCTGCGGATCGCGTTGCCGATGGTGGAGGTGAAATCAACGTTCGACGCCTGGTCGCCGTATCGGTAGGGCCGGGTTTCGCTGAGCCGTTCAACGCCTTCTCCCTCGAAAGGCGTCTCGTGACCGCCGCTCAGACCTTTCTTGAGGTTGCTGTAGACGAACCGCAGCGAGTCTTCCCGGATGCGCCGGCCGCCTTTTTCGGTCAGCGTGAAAGTGTTGTCGTCCTGCTTGACGTAACCCCGCTTCTCGAGCTCCTTGACAAAGGATTCATAGCTTATCCTGTCGTCGAAGATGCCCTGCCGCTGGTCGATGTAACGCATCCACTTCAGGGCTTCTTCCACGTCGCCGCTGGTGTGTATGAGTATCTGGCTCAGCAGGCCGAAAAGCTGTTCGAGCCGGTCTTCGGCATCGTCGGCGTGGGGTACCCACCTGGTATACTGGATTCCGATCATTCCGACCACCGCCCTTCCGCCGCGGACTACCGGATCTTGAGGGTCGAAAGTCCGATGATCGCCAGGATGCCCGCGATGATCCAGAAGCGGATCACGACCTTGGTTTCGGCCAGGCCACGATACTGGAAGGCGTGGTGGAGCGGCGCCATGTAGAAGATGCGCCGGCCGAGCCACTTGATCCCGATCTTCTGCTGCACCAGTACCGAGAAGGCCATGGCCACGAAGATCCCGCCGGTGATGACGAAGAGGAACTCCTGCTTGAGCAGTACGGCGAGGGTGCCGACAATGCCGCCCAGCGGCAGGGCGCCCACGTCGCCCATGAAGACCTGGGCGGGATAGGCGTTGTACCAGAGAAACCCCATGCAGGCGCCGAATACCCCCGCGCAGATCACCGTCAGCTCACCACTGCCCGGGAGATAGGTGAACTGCAGGTATCCCGAGTAGATGGCGTTTCCGATGACGTAGGCGAATACCCCGTACACGACCACGGTAAACGAAACGGGGACGATCGACAGTCCATCCAGTCCGTCGGCGAAATTCACCGCGTTTGCGATGGCCACCACGACGAATACGATGAAGGGCAGATACCACCAGCCCAGGTCGAGGACGGGATCCTTGACGAAGGGGATGTAGAGTTCCGAGGCGATTTCCGCTGTCACGGGCGATAGCGCTGGAACCAGGAAGATAAAGCCGAAGGCGAAGCCGAATACCGCCTGGGAAAGCAACTTGATACCCTGCGACAGGCCGCGGTCACTGTCCCGGTACTTGATCTTCCGGTAGTCGTCGATAAACCCGAACAGGGAAAACCAGACCAGTGCGAACAGGAAGATCGCCGTAAACCGGTTGAACAGGTCGCTCCACAGCAACACGCTGGAAAAGATGGCCGTAACGATCAGCAGTCCGCCCATGAGCGGTGTGCCGGCTTTCGAAGCAGTGGACAGCACGCCGTGCGTACGGGGGTTGTCCCGCACGTGATGCACGTAAAGCAGGCGGATGATGCGTTCGCCGAAGAGCAGGGTGACGCCGAAGGCCGTCAGCGCCGAGCAGATCGCGCGGAAGCTCAGGTACTGGAACAGGCGCAGAAACGACAGCGTATCGACCGTGTCGAAGAGATAGGTGACAAGGTGGTAAATCATGGGTATCTCACGAGGTTTTCCGCTGACCTTCGATGATTTCGATCAGCCGGTTCAGGTTGCGTTTGATCGGGAAATCCGGATCGAAATGGTTGCTGGTGACCAGGATCCCGTCGAGTTCTTCGTGCAAACCGGCCAGGTCGTCGATCAACCTTCTTCCGACCAGGCAGGTCAGGGCGTCGATGACGGCCTGGCGCACCTTCCAGTTCGGATCCAAGTAGTAAGGCCGGACATCTTCCAGTACGGCGCCGTCGCCCATTTTCCCCATGGCGAGTATGGCCGCCGATTTGATTTCGAAGGAGGATTCGCGCAACAGGCCGCGAAGTCCGTTCAGCGCCTCCACGTCCGTATCCCCCGTGTCCGGGGCGAGCGCAGCAAAGGTCCGGGCGGCCGCGGACCGCACCTCGTAGTAGGGATCGTTCAACAGGTCCAGCAGCACGGCGCGTATCGATTCATTGTAGACGCCCAGCTGGCTGATCGTGGTCACGGCGTTGCGGCGGATGAAGCCGACCTGTCGGTAGTCTCCGCCGAACAGCCGCTGCAGCCAGGGTGCCGGCGTTCTGTCGCGGAGCAGCCCCAGTATGAAGGACAGACGGTCCCGGTAGCGGAGCAGTCCGACCAGTTTGACCCCCTCGTTTCGAATCTGCCAGCGCGTGTCTGTGAGGAATCCGTCGACGCGATACTTCAGGTAGTCCTCGCCTACGGAGTCGATGAACGCCTGGTCGCGGTCTTCGTTGAATCGACGGACAAGCGAAAAGGACGACAGCGTGGATGCCGGCGGAGTGGCCTGCCCGGGCGGATCGGATTCCTCGGGTTTGCCGTTTGAAAGAACCCGGTCCGGCGGTCTTTCCGTCAACAGGTGATCCAGTTGATCGACGATCCGGTCCAACCCCCCGCGGTCGAAGGTCTCCCGTGCCCGAAGGGACATGGCCGCGTGGTGGGCGGGGTCGTCCAGGATCCCGAGGATCAAGCCGGCCAGGCGTTCACCGTCGACCGCGCCGATGGTTTTGCCCTTTTCGCAGGAAACCGATTCGTACAGTACACGGGCCGCGCCGCTCGATTCGAGCGCTCTGGCGTTCACGGCCTGGTGATCGCCTGGCGCGTAAGGCAACGGTACGAGTATGGACGGAATCCCGCAGATTCCGATTTCCGTGATGACCCCCGCGCTGGACCGGCTGACGACCAGGTCGCTTGCGGCGTAGAGCGTCTCGATTTCGTGGGAATAGTCGGACTGATCGTATCTCGACCGCTGTTCATCGGTCAGGTCGATACTTTCCAGGCGATCCCGCGTGTCTGATTCGGCATGGTAATCCGCGCTTCGTGTCTGCCCGATGACGTGGATGACGTGGACATCCGGCCGGGCCAGAAGCCGCGGCAGCGCGTCGACCATGGCCCGGTTGATGGAGCGGGCGCCCGATGAAGCGCCAAAGGCGAATATGACCTTCGCGTCGGCCGGCAGGTCCCGCGAAACCCGCGCGTCTTCCCGGGACATGGCGCCGATCTCCCGCCTTACCGGGTAGCCCGCCCACGTCGCCTTCCCCGGCGGGAAATGCCGCAGAGACGCCTCGAAGGACACGCCGATCCGATCTGCGATACGGCCGGCAAGCAGGTTTACCTTTCCGGGTACGACGTTCTGTTCATGGACGAAACACCGGCGGGTGCGCGAAAGGCCGAGTAGTTTCAACAACCCGTGGGCCAGGAGGACGGGGCTGCTGGCATAGCCTCCCGTGGCAACGATCATTCGCGGACGGTACCTCAACAGGTGGACCAGGCTCTGGAGAACGCCGAAACCGGTAGAAATCGCGAAGAGCAGGAGGGCGAAGGGCCGTCGCACCGCGGGGAGTCCCCGGGCAAAGACCAGGTGAATAGGGTAGCCCCGTTTCGGCACGAGCGTGGCTTCCATTCTCCCCCGGGCGCCGATGTACATGATGCGGGCTTCCGGGTTCCGGGATCGAACCTCGTCGGCGATGGCCAGACCCGGATAGACGTGGCCGCCTGTCCCGCCTCCCGTGAACACGTAGGTTACGGGACACGCGCGGAAGGGGGTTTCTCCGGTCGTCGTCGACCGCGCCTTATCATGTTGTAGGGTTGTCTGAGACATTGTGCGGGATATCTGGTAACGGCAACGCCGGCATCCGGAAGGAGCGCGCTGATCCGTACTGCCGGATATCGGTTTTGCCTCTTCGGTTCCGGTAGGCATCGATCAGAATCGAGGTCACTGACACCACGACACAAAGCGCAAATGTCTGCTTCATGAGAGGTATATTGAAATGTAGTCCGATGTGCGGCACTGTCAAGCTGTAATGCAACCGGGTGATACACGTTTCCGCAGACCGGAATCTCTGAACTGGTAATTCACCAGAACCATTGGTATTATAATGCATTGCTTAGGTGGAGGAGTACCTGGATACCTTGTCATGAGAGCCGCGTTGCCGGCCTGGCTGATTGATCCCCGGTATCCAGTCTCATCCCTCGGCCCGTGCAGATTCGGGGTATCCACCATGACCGATCTGAAAACCAGACCCAACGACGCCAGCGTGGAAGCATTCATTGACGCCGTGGACCATGCGCGCAGACGGGAAGACGCGCGTATCCTGCTGGAACTCATGCGCCGGGTGACCGGGGAAGAACCCGTGATGTGGGGACCGAGCATCGTGGGGTTCGGAAGTTACCACTACCGGTACACGAGCGGACAGGAAGGCGACTGGCCCATCGCCGGGTTTTCGCCGCGCAGGCAGAACCTGTCGATCTATATCATGCCCGGTTTCAAGGGATACCAGGACCTGCTCTCCCGCCTGGGAAAGCATAAGACCGGCAAGTCCTGCCTGTACGTCAACAAACTCGCCGACGTGGATCTGGACGTGCTGGAGTCTCTTGTGAGCGCAGCGGCTGCCGATATGCGGCGGAGGTTTCCACGCTGAATGACGGGGGTGAACCGAATCCGTCAACCGGCCGTCGTAATGGAACGAATGTCGGACAAAAACGTATATCGGATAGATATCCCGACAATGTTTGAGGCATGCGCCAAGTATGCTTGACAGAACTTATCTTCTGGTATATAATGGTGTAATGTCTGAAAACTAAATCTACCGTGAATCAAGGGGATTCCACGGTAAACCAAATTAAACGGAGGAATCAAATGCGAGGTATATTCGTACTGCTATCCATGACGCTGATCATGGGATGCGCAACCGAGATCGAGACCTTCGAGGAACTCGTGGAACGGTTGGATACGACGGAGCAGGAAATCCGCGCCCGCCAGGATGAGATCCAGGCTACGATAAGCCAATACAACGAAACGCACCCCGAAAACCAGGTCGATGCGGAATCGTTGACCAACATGGCGCTGAATCCCGATCATGAAGCCGTGTTGAATGAAATGCTGGCCACCGAGGCCGATGTCTCGTACCGCGGGCTTGTGCAGGAGATTATAGACACCCGGGGCGAAGTCGCCGAACTTCAGCAGGAGATGCAGGATCTCAGGGACGACTTGCCGGCGCCTTACACGGTTCAGCGTGGGGACTCGCACCTCCAGGTCACGCTGGAGTATCTCATGGAAAACCATGGTCTTTCGGCTGCCGAAGCCCGCGACGCCGTGGAGCAGACCGCGCTGGTCGAAAGCCTGAACGTGGGCAACCAGGTCTGGCTGCTGTACATGGATGGAATCCTCGGCACGTACGTGACGCAGGGTACGGCAGACATGTCGCCGGGCCGTGCGCAGCGCATCGCCAGGTCCCGTATCAATCGCAAGATCGCGACGTTGACCGACGAACGCGACGCGGCCCAGACCCGGTCGGCCTTCATCGCCGACTCGCTGAACCAGGTCAAGGATATGCTCGAAGAGCGTATCGTTTTCCTGCGCAGCGAAGAAGAGCGTCTTAATGGACAGATCGCGATGCTGTCCGAGGCGCGCGACGAAGCGTTGGCGCAGAGGGACATGCAAGAACAGGCCAAGCTCGCGGCCGAGATGAAGCTGAACTCCATATTCTACGCGGTAAACACCATGGATCACTGGAAGGATTCGCGGGTCATCAAGGATCCCTTCTTTGGCGGACCCCGCGTCGAATCGCTTTCCGGTGTGGGTTTTTCGCAGTCCCAGGATCTGCGCGAGGGCACGGTCCTTACGATCGAACGGTCTGCTTTCCCGTCGTTGAAGCGTATCAAGAAGGTGGACGTTTTCCCGCGCACCTTCAGGGACGGCCAGGACTACGTCGTCGCATTCCATCCCTCGGGCGAGAGGGTATCCATAGAACTGCTCGCGCCGGATAACTTTACCGGCCAGAACGTACTTTTCGCCCTGAGAGACTAAACGCTTCGATTCCCATTGAAAAATCGATTTTACCTACACGTAAAGCAGATACGAAGGCGGGTCGCAGGCAGTCAGGCAACCCGCCTTCGTTTGCTTAGGAGCCGGGTTGCATGCAGTGGAAACAGGTACGTATCGTCCTCATTCTGGTTGTAATCTTCACCGCACTTTGGTACGTCTACCCTTCCATCAGAACATCTGACTACTGGCAATTCTCTCCCGTTCAGAACGCCCTCACCTCCGAACAGAACGAAGCGATCGACTCGGATCCCCTCCTGACCGGGGAAGACAAGGCCCAGCTCAAGCAAATGAACCTGACCAAGGCCGATCGCGACCGGTTTCAGGACCAGTCCATCCGCCTGGGTCTGGATCTCCAGGGCGGCGTGCACATCAAGCTCGAGGTGGACAAGTCCAACCTGCCTGAAGACGAGGCCATTGACGTGGTGGAGCGGGCCATGCAGGTAATCTCCAACCGGGTCAACGAGTTCGGCGTTACCGAACCGATCATCCAGCAGGAAGGCGAAAACCGCATCATCGTCGAGTTGCCGGGATTGAAGGACATTGACCGGGCGATGACGCTGATCAACCAGACGGCGCAACTGGAATTCAGGTTACTTCGCGACGGCGGCGAACTGCGCTCGGTCGTGGAGCGGATCGATGCCCTGCTGGCTGCACGGGATACCACTTCCGCGGTGGCGGACACGAATGCCCTGATCCCCGAAGCGGACATCACATCGGAACGCAACCCCTTTCTGAGCCTTATCGACATTTCGGACAACGAAATCATCGTACCGGCGAGCAACATCGCCCGGGTGGAGGAGATCCTGGCCCAGCCCCAGGTGCAGAGTTTCATTCCCAACGGCGCCGAAATCCGGGGCGGGGTACTGCGCACGGCCGCCAATGGACAGCGCATTAGATCTTATTTCTACATGAATGCCCAGCCGGAACTGACCGGCGCGGTTCTGGAGGATGCCTATCCGCAAACCGGATCCGGTTCCGATATCGGAAGCCTGGGCGTGGCGTCGGTCGGTTTCACGACCACCGATGACGGCGCAAGGACCTTTTCCCGGGTTACGGGGAGCAACATCGGACGGCGCATGGCCATCGTACTGGACGGCCGCGTGTTCTCCGCACCGGTAATCCAGGGACGTATCCCCAATGGCAGGGGCGAGATCACCGGGATCAACTCCCTGGAAGACGCCAGGGACCTGGCTATCGTCCTGCGCGCCGGCGCTTTGCCCGCTCCCATGGAGATCATCAGCAAGTACGTCGTGGGTCCGTCCCTGGGCGAAGACGCCATCAATTCCGGAAAATGGGCTTCGATTCTGGGCCTGATCGCCGTAATGATATTCATGGCCGTGTACTACCGCACGGCAGGCTTGATCGCGAATTTCGCCCTGATCCTGAACCTCCTCTTCCTTCTGGCCGTCCTGGGAGCATTCCAGGCGACGCTGACACTGCCCGGCATCGCGGGTATCATACTGACCATGGGCATGTCGGTGGATGCCAACATCCTCATATTCGAACGGATCAAGGAAGAACTCAGGTCGGGGCAGAAAACGATCCGACAGGCCGTGGACAGCGGTTACGGGAACGCGCTCCGCACCATCGTGGATGCCAATATCACCACCTTGATTACCGCTTTCGCCCTGTACGAGTTCGGCACCGGTCCCATCAAGGGATTCGCCGTGACGCTGGGATTCGGCATTATGATCAGCATGTTCACGGCGATCTTCATCACACGATCCCTGTTCGACGCGCTCATCGACCGTTGGCAACTTGTTCAGGTCAGCATTGGCAGGGCCGATCCCTTCGGCCGCCTGTTCTTCGGATTCATGCGGTTCGGAAAGGTGGCCTTTCTCATCACCTGGTGTGTGATCGCGGTAGGGTTGTCGACCATCGCCATACGCGGCGGCGTGAACTGGGGCGTGGATTTTCAAAGCGGGTCGCTGATCGAGATGCGCTTCGACCCCCCGGTACAGGTACAGGAAATACGAAGCGCGCTGGGTAACGTCGCCATAGAGAACCAGGGTGTGGACCTGAGCCAGAGCGAGATCAAGGTCATAGGCGAAGAAGGAAACATCCTCATACGGGCGGCGGCCAGCGACTGGAACGAACAGCAGGTCGCAGGCGCCGTTAAGACGACCCTCGTGGAACGGTTTCCCGATAACCTCAAGGGCGACGAACAGGATTGGCTGCGGCAGGAATTCAACGTCAGTCCCAAAATCGGAAAGGAACTCACGGTCGACGCCATGGGCGCCGTCGGAGCTTCCATTATCGGCATCGTCCTTTACATCACCATACGCTTCCGGCAGGTCAATGGCTTCCGGTTCGGCATCGGGACGGTCGTGGCGTTGATCCACGACGTCCTCATCGTCCTGGCCCTGCTCACCCTGGTGGGCGAGGAACTGACCATGGCGGTCGTGGCGGCCCTGCTGACCGTCGTGGGGTATTCCACCAACGATACCATCGTGGTCTACGACCGTATCCGGGAGAGCCTGGGCCGTACCCGTACGGAAGGATTCTCCGGCGTGGTGGACCGCAGCATTAACGAATGCCTGAACCGCACCATGATGACGTCGCTCACTGTCCTGCTGGTCCTGGTCTTCCTGCTGGCCGGCAGCGCGTCGACCAACTGGGGTTTCGCCCTGGCGTTGACCTTTGGCGTCATAACCGGAACCTATTCTTCGATCTTCATAGCCAGTCCCATCGTGGTCTGGTGGCAGAACTGGATTTCGAAGAAGCGCGAGGAAATCCGACGCGCAAGAAAATCACCGCGGTCGAAAGTCGCCAGCACCGGTTAGCGTAACCCGCAGATCCCATGTCGCCTGCCGAACGCATTGAAGTCCTGCGCCGTGAAATCCGGTCGCACGATCATCGGTATTTCGTACTCGTCGATCCGGTCATCAGCGATTACGACTACGACATGCTGATGAAGGAACTGCGGGACCTTGAATCGGCCCACCCCGCTTTAATCACCCCCTATTCACCCACGCAGCGTGTCGGAGGATCGCCTTCCTCTTCCTTTCCCGTCGTCCGGCACCCTGTTCCCATGCTCTCCATCGGCAACACGTACAACGATGAGGAGATCGGGGACTTTGACAGCCGTATCCGCGCCTTGATGGGCGGGGAGCGGGAATACGCCTACGTGGTCGAATTGAAGATCGACGGCGTGGCCGTCAGCCTGCGGTATGAGGATGGCGTTCTGGCGCTGGGGGCCACGCGGGGGGATGGCGAACAGGGCGATAATATCACGGCGAACCTGCGAACCATCCGGTCCATACCGCTTCGCATTCCGGAAGACCAACCCCGGCTTAACAACATAGAGATTCGGGGCGAGGTGTACCTCCCCCACGACGGTTTCCAGGTACTGAACGCCCTGCGTGCGAAACGGGAGGAGCCGCTTTTCGTGAACCCTCGCAACGCCACGGCGGGTTCGTTGAAGCTTCGCGATCCCCGCGAAGTCGCCGAAAGACCCCTCAGGGTGTTTCTCTACACGTTGCGATTCGAGGACGAGGGCGGCGCGCTCGCCGTACAGCCCGAACTGGACAGCCACTACCAGAGACTGCTTTGGCTGGCCGGACAGGGGTTCCCAACCAACCGTGAAGCCAGGCGATGCGATACCATATCCGAAGTGATCGATTTCTGCCATGAATGGGAAGACCGGCGTTCGTCCCTGCCTTACGATATTGACGGCATGGTCATCAAGGTCGATTCCATCGGATTGCACGGTGAGCTCGGCGCCACGCTGAAGAGTCCCCGCTGGGCTATCGCCAGCAAGTTCGCCGCGCAACGGGCCGTAACCCGTCTCAAGGACATCCGGCTTCAGGTCGGCCGTACCGGCGTGGTGACCCCGGTTGGGGAACTCGAACCGGTGTTCCTGGCCGGGTCGACGATCAGCCGCGCCACGCTGCACAACGAGGAAGAGATCCGACGCAAGGACCTGCGCGTCGGTGATACCGTGTATATCGAAAAAGGCGGTGACGTCATTCCAAAGGTCGTTTCAGTCGATTGGACCAGGCGGGTGGAAGGGTCATCTTCTTTCGTGATGCCCACGGACTGTCCGGTTTGCAATTCTCCTCTGGTGCGGGTGGGAGACGAGGTGGCGGTACGCTGCGAAAACGCGGCGTGTCCCGCGCAGATGCAGGCCCGCGTCACCCATTTCACCGCTCGGAACGCCATGGACATCGAAGGGTTCGGTCCGGCGGTCACCGAACAGATCCTTGGACGCGGCCTGATCGGGGACGTGGGGGACATCTACAGCTTGACCCGCGAGCAGCTCGGGACGCTGGACCGCATGGGTGATAAGTCCGCCGAGAACCTGCTTAGAAGCATCGAAGCCAGCAGGGACCAGCCCCTTGACCGCCTTCTCTTCAGCCTGGGCATACCTCACGTGGGAGAGCGGGCCGCCCGGCAGATCGCCGATCGATTCCGCTCCATCGACTGGATCATGGCGGCTTCGGAAGAAGACCTGGTCGCCATATCGGAAATCGGTCCGAAGATAGCCGAAAGCATCGTGTTTTTCTTCCGGAATGAACGAAACCTCGAGATCATCGAAAAGCTAAGGACGGCGGAACTCAGCATGGAACTGGCCCCACTGGACAGCAGCGCGGTTACCCAGCCGCTGGCGGACAAGATCGTCGTCATTACCGGTACGCTTGCGAACTATAACCGGGACGAGATGGCGGACCGGATAACAGCCGCGGGAGGAAGAGTAATGTCCAGTATCAGCAAAAAAACGGATATTCTCGTTTACGGAGAAAACGCAGGCTCCAAGCTCCAGAAGGCGCAATCGCTCGGAGTCGAAGTATTGAACGAGGCGGAACTCGAAACTCGTTTGTCTCAATAGGTGATCGACATGTCCTCATACGGCAGCCAATCCATGGTGCGCCCGCTGAAAAAGGTACTGGTCAAGCGCCCCGAAGAGGCCTTCGAAAACCAGGGCCGGATCGACGCGCAGTGGCGGGCGCTGGACTACCTTAGCAGACCGGATTTCAAATGCGCGGTCGAGGAACACCGCAGGTTCACCTCCCTGCTCGAAGCGGCTGGCGCCGAGGTGTCCTGCCTGTCTCCAGACGGCAGAACGGGGCTGGACTCCCTCTATACACACGATTCCGTGGCCTCTGTGACCGACCAGGGCGTGATCCTGGGCCGCATGGGCAAGGAGGCCCGCATGCGGGAACCGGACGCCCAGGAAGACTGGTATACAAAAGCGGGAATCCCCGTTGCGGGACGCATTGAATTTCCCGGGACGGTTGAAGGCGGCGACGTGGTCTGGTTAAAGGACGACCTGGTCGTGATCGGGCTGACATACCGCACGAATGGAGAGGGGATCCGGCAGTTCCAGGCACTGCTAAAACCCCATGACATAGACGTCGTGGCCGTCCCCATGGTCCACTGGGACGGACCGGGCGCGGTACTGCACCTGATGTCCATCATCAGCATGCTGGACACGGACCTGGCGGTCGTCTTCGAGCGCCTCCTTCCCATACCTTTCCGGGACATGCTGGCCGCCCTGGGGATAGAACTGGTCCAGGTTCCGGACGAGGAATACGACAGTCTCGGCTGCAACGTGCTGGCAGTAAAACCCCGACATGCTGTCGTGCGCAGCGGCAATCCGGTTACCGTGGAACGCATGCGGGAGGCCGGTTGCCTGGTCGAAAAATTCGCCGGCGATCACATCTGCTACGCGGGAAGCGGAGGGCCGACCTGCCTGACGCGCCCCGTCCACCGGGCATGACGATGAATTCTATAAGGCGTCTGCGTAAAAGTGGTCTGCGGTACACCGATAGACTGAAACCGTGACTATAGACACCATACTTGACAACAGCATATGAACAGATATCGAGCAGGACTCATCGGTTGCGGCGGTATTGCCACGGCCCACTCGGACGGATACCGCCATGTCGAGAACGCCGATATCGAACTGGTCGCCGGAACGGACATCAACCCGGACGGAGAGAAAACGCGTTATCTTGCCGGCGAACACGGCATCCGGATATACAAGGACCATCAAGAAATGCTGGACAGGGAAGACCTCGACCTCGTGAGCGTCTGCACCTGGCCCCGGGGACATTGCGAAGCGACCATCGCGGCGGCGGAGAGTGGCGTGAAAGGCATCCTGTGCGAGAAGCCCATGGCCGTCTCCCTGGACGAAGCCGACCGGATGATCGAGGCGTGCGAAAACGCCGGCGTCGCCCTCGCGATCGGCCACGCCCACCGATTTTCGCCCCAGGCCGTCCAGGCGAGGGAACGGATCCAGGCGGGGGATATCGGCGAGATCTCCATGATATGGGGGCACTGCACCCTCGACCTGATGAACAACGGCACCCATGTCATCGACCTGATCAACTACCTGAACAGCGACAGCCCGCCCCTCTGGGTCATGGGACAGATCGACCGTCATCGCAAAGTCGACGGCCGGCGAAACCATCCCGACATGCTGGTCGAAGACATGGCGATCGGACGGGTGGGGTACAGCAACGGGGTGGTGGGATTCATCGAACTGGGGGAACGGGCGAACCAGGCCTTCGCCTTCCGGATCATCGGTTCCGACGGCGTCATCGAAGTGAACAGTCCCGAGGGTCCGCCGTTGAAGGTGCTGTCCGGTTCCGACGGGTGGCAAGCGCCGAAGTTAAAGGAGATCTATTCGACGATCTGCGGTGAACTGGAGGAACTGATCTCCGCCGTGGAAGGCCGCGCAGCGCACCGGTCCGAAGCGAAGATCGCCCGCGTGGCACTGGAAACCATCATGGGCATTTTCGAATCGTCTGCCAGGCGATGCGCCCTGGAATTTCCCATCGCCGTCCGCGATTTTCCCCTTGAACGCATGGTCAGGGAAGGAATGGTGTGAGTTGAACGCTGAACAGAACGCTAAGCAGCAAGCCAATCGGCTGGTCCACGAGACCAGTCCCTATCTCCGGCAGCACGCCTATAATCCCGTGGACTGGTATCCCTGGGGCGAAGAGGCCCTGGAGAAAGCCAGGACGCAGGACATGCCTTTGATGCTGTCTATCGGCTATTCCGCGTGCCACTGGTGCCATGTCATGGCCCACGAATCCTTCGAGAACGGGGAAACGGCGGAGATCATGAACCGTCATTTCGTAAACGTCAAGGTAGACCGGGAGGAAAGGCCCGACCTGGACGAGATCTACATGAACGCCGTCACCGCCATGACGGGCAGCGGCGGCTGGCCCATGACCGTTTTTCTCACACCCGGACTCAAACCCTTCTACGGGGGCACCTATTTCCCCCCGGACGACCGGTACGGGCGGCCCGGATTTCCCCGCATACTGCAGGCGGTAGCCCAGTTTTACCGGGAACGCCGGTCCGACGCCGAGGAACAGGGAGACAAGCTGAAGGAACGCCTCCTCGAACTGGCCAAATTCACTTCGAGCAACGAATCCCTGGCTTCGGAGCTCCTTGACAAGGCTTTCACCGGAATCGCCGCTTCGTACGACCGGACCAACGGCGGGTTCGGTACACAGCCCAAGTTTCCCCCGTCCATGACGCTGTCCTTCCTCCTGCGCGATCACCACAGGACCGGCCGGCAGACGGCCCTCGACATGGTCAATCATTCCCTGACGAAGATGGGTAACGGCGGCATCTACGACCATCTCGGTGGTGGTTTTCACCGGTATTCCGTCGATGCGAAATGGTTGATCCCCCACTTCGAAAAGATGCTGTACGACAACGCCCTGCTTTTGCGGACGTATACCGAGGCCTTTCAGGCTACGGGAAACGCCCTGTTCAAGAAGACCGTTACGGAAACGGCGTCCTACATCATCCGCGAAATGCTGGAGCCGGGCGGTGGATTCTACGCGACCCAGGACGCCGACAGCGAAGGCGAGGAAGGCCGTTTCTTCGTGTGGACACCGAATGAAATCCAGGAGATCCTGGGGGAAGAAAAAGGCCGCCTGTTCTCCCGTTACTACGGCGTGGAAGAAGGGGGAAACTTCGAACACGGGACCAGCGTCCTGCACGTGGACGTTGACCTCGACCCGCTGGCCGCCCACTTGAGGGTGGCGCCGGACGAGTTACAGTCGATCGTATCCGACGGCCGCCGGAAACTCTTCGATCACCGCGAAAAACGTATCCACCCGGGCCGGGACGACAAGATCATGACGGACTGGAACGGACTTATGATCGGAAGCCTTGCCCGGGCCAGCCGCGTTTTCGGCGAGCAGGCCTATCTCGATGCCGCGGCGGATTCGATGCGGTTCATCCTGGACGAGCTCTACGAAGACGGCCGACTGTTGCACGCGTACAAGGACGGCCGCGCCCGTTTCAACGGCTACCTGGACGACTACGCCTTTACAGTTTCCGCCCTCCTCGACCTTTACGAAGCGACATTTGACCTTTCCTGGTTCGAGCATGCCGTGACGCTCATGGACACGACGATCGACCGGTTCTGGGATACAGAAGGCGGTGGGTTCTTCTTCACCAGCATCGATCACGAGACCCTCATCGTCCGATCCAAGAACCCCTACGACAACGCGATCCCCTCGGGCAACGCCGTTAGCGTTCAGAACATGCTGAGGCTGGCGGCGTTTACCGGAAAGTCCGTATACCGGGACAAGGCCGGGCGGACCCTCTCCCTCTTCACCGACTACATGGGAGCGGCTCCCGGCGGCTTCAGCCAGTTGCTGTGCGGACTTTCCTGGTATCTCGACACGCCCGTGGAGATCGCCCTGATCGGCGCCAGGGAAGACGCCGGGACGCGGGCCATGCTGGATCTGATCGACAGCACTTTCCTGCCGAACAAGGTCGTAGCGCTGCACGATCCCACCTCGGGGGACGGGCAGGCGCCGGAGCTTATACCGCTCCTGGCCAACCGGCCGCCCATAGATGGCGCAACCACTGCATATGTCTGCGAACAGTTCGTTTGCCGCCAGCCCGTTACCACGGTGGACGCACTGGCTTCGATGTTGAAGAAAAAGTGAAAACGGAGTAGAAGTACGAGGGAAGGACGGTCGGTACGCTTCTTCAGTCCTTCGTCAACGGCCTGGAGATGACGCAGGCGTTGATCCCGCCGATCCCCATGGACAACTTCCCGGCAACGCCCTCTGGGAGCGGACACGACGCGTCGTAGACAAACCGGTCATGCAGACGGCCGATCTCCGGGTTCAGTTCGTCCCTGCCCAGTGGCGTCGGATACAGGGCGCCCCGTTCGTAGCCGAGATACTGTGCCGTCAGTTCCCAGCCGCCCGCGGCGCTCATGCCATGGCCGAAAGTGCCTTTTCGGGCGGTAACCGTCACCGAACCGGGCACCATTTCGAGCAGGTTGTCCATCTCGAGGAAATCACCGGGCGTGGCCGTGGCGTGCAGGTCCCAGGAAGCGATATCGTCCGCGGATACGCCGGCTTCTTCGATGGCCTGGCCGACGGCCATTTTCGGACCCTCCTTCGAAGGCGTGATGATGTGGTCGGCATCGGAGCTGACGCCCACCGAGAGGGGTTCCATTCCCATCGGCTCGAATCCCTTTGCGGTCATGTATTCGTAATCTCCGATGATCCACAGAACGGATCCGCCGGCGGCGTGGGTGCCGCGCAGGCCGGTCAGGGGCTTGGAAACCATACCGTCCGCGGAGGACACCCTGGCGCGGTATAGTGCGCCCACAACGAGGGCCGTGGGCGGGGGGTCCGTGGCGCCGACGACGACCGCTTTCGCCTCGCCGCGGCGAATGGCGTCCATCCCGAGCTTGAGACACACGCCGAAGGTGGAGCAGGCGGCCACGGGGGCCATGGACAGACCATGTATCTTCCCCAACATGGTGACCTGTGAAGCAGGCGTGTTGTGGATGTTCCACACCAGATCGGCCGAGACGCAGTCCCATGGCGGAATCGGGGCTCCCCATTTATCCTGAAGCTGCTGCTTGCGCCGCTGCTTTTCCCGGATTAGTTTAATCTTACCCGACTCAACGGATCCCTCCACGCTCATTCCTTCGATTTCGGCGAGGGTCTCAAGGTATTCCCGTAATTCTTCCGATTCGGCTGTCCAGTACGCGTTCCAGTCTTCCTCTGCCTGGTCTCGCGATGCGGAAGGCGCCGACTCCGGATGGGCGGGCAAGTCTTCCGGAACGTGCTCGTCGTCATGCCTTGTGAGATACGCGCGAAGCCGGGCGTTCCGTTCGGCCGAACCCCAGAACCGGTCCCATGCGCGCTGGGCCCGGTACAGTTCCATGCTTATCCGGCTAATCGTCGGGATATTGCCTACGCCGGTACCGATGTACACGTGGGCCGCAGTTCTCAGCGCCTGGAGTTCCTGCTCCAGTCCCGGATTCTGGTCCAGCGCCTGGATGAAGGCCCCGATGGCATGAAGCGTGGTGGGGTCCATCTTTTCGACCAGGCGGGTGTATCGGTTCGACGGGAATCGGGCGTCGATCCATTCCCTGTAATCCCGGAAGTCGAAATCGGGTTCGCCGACCAGGAAGTTATTGGGGCCAAACCCGTGGAATGGCGCCAGCCAGCTTTCCGAATGCTCCAGGTTACGGGCGAAGGCTTCCATGTTGGGCGAGCGGGGAGCCACGATACCCCAGCCGAAAATGCCGATTCTACGCAAAGTAAACCTCGATGCGTTTACAGTATCCCCGGTTTAGATTCCTTTCCATAACCCGGTCAATATAAGCGCCGGATGGGATGTACTCAAGGCAATTCACCTCTCCGGGTTCAATCCCTTGACCGCTTCGGAACAACGCGGGTATAATGTAAGGCGGTCATGTTACACCGCTTTTGCGGTCCATTCGATTGAAGGAAAAAGATCAACCTTCCGTCTACTTTGAATCCTCATAATAACGACTTAAGAATAACGAGGCCTCGTGCGAACCCTGATCATCGGCGACATACACGGCTGCGCCCGTGAATTTGAACAACTGCTCTCCAAACTGGAATTTCAGCGGGACTCGGACCTTCTGTACCTGACTGGCGACGCGTTTACCAAGGGTCCGGACCCCGCCGGGGTGTGGAGGCTGATCCGGGATACCGATGCGAGAATGGTCCTTGGCAACCACGACGTCAGGTTGCCGGACCGGCTTCGCCTGCACGTGTCCGGTGCCCCGGTCCCAACACGGTGGCCCGACCAGCAGCAAACCCTGGAAGCCCTTGGACCGGCCGCGGATTCCCTGATCCCCTGGCTGGAAGCGCTGCCCCTGTGGATCGACGAACCCGGTTTCCTCCTGGTCCACGCGGGTGTCAACCCGGAAACGGGCCTGCATGGCACTACCGTGGACGAGTTCCTCACCATACGCACCTGGCCGCCCGTGGACGGCATCGTGGGGCCGCGCTGGCATGACGCGTACGATCCCGTGGGCAAGCTGGTCGTATTCGGACATGACGCGCCCGGTGGTCTAGTCATCAAGCACCGAGGCGACAGCTCCCCTTACGTAGTGGGGCTAGACACGGGTTGTGTCTACGGCGGGCAACTGAGCGCCTACGTGGTGGAAGAGGACCGCGTCGTGCAGGTTGAATCCAGCCTTCCTCGCAATGATTTTATCAAGAAAGAATGACAGGGAGCGAATATGCCTATGTACAGGGTACAGGATTCAAGAAAACACGTGAGGATTAGTGATACACAGCGATTCCGTTTGTCTTTTTTACGAGATTCCGAGCCCATTCTTCGTCCAATAAGAATATGGGAACACCTGCGGAGAGTGGACCGATGCCAGTAGACAAAGATCAACCCCCTCGTAAACCGGACTTCCAGCAGTCGCCCGATTCATTCGAATCGTATGTTGTTCATAAACTCGATCATCTGGAAAACGCCATTGATCGACTGGAAAACACAGTTAATCGACTGGACAACACCATTAATGGAATCAATGGTCAGGACGGTATCCTGACCAGATTACGCGTCGTAGAGAAAACAATGGCGACAAAAATGTGGGTGTTGGTTGGCGCGCTCGTGGGATTCGTCAATTTCGCAGGATTGGTCGTCGCTTTGTTCAAAGTATGGTAACCGACCCAAGGCCGATCGGCTGGCAAATAATCGGAAAAGACCCTCCTCTTGCAACATGTCAAGTGGTAGTTTCAAACGTGCCAGATATACAGGTCCCGCTCCGCCAGCGGCAAGTCCACCCACGCGCCACCGCGCCGGTGGCTTTCGGCGACGGCAATGCACGCTTCCGTTATATGGTGGGCGATCTCGATGTGTCCCAGGCACTTCCGGCCCGTTTCGTAGGCATCGACGAGATCTTCGAGGCAGGACACGACGGTGCTCTTCGGCGTAACGAATTCGAATGGCGCCTCTTCCCAGGCGCTACGCCCCTTGCGACCCTCCCCTTCGCTTTGAGGGACCCGTCTTAACGATGCACCGGCCCCGTTGTTGAGGGACCGGACGGTCCCTTCGGTCCCGATGATCTCGTATTCCCATCCCGCCGCGGGAATCGACCAGGCCCGGACGCCGTTTTCGAAGGCCAGTTCGTACGTCGCGACCGGGTCATAGGGAATTTGGTCGTTCTCAATGACGTATTCCCGGGGGACGATCTCGCCGCGAACGGCTGTAATGGCGGGATCGCCGATCAGCCACGACAAAGTGTCGATGGAATGAATGTGTCCATGCATCAGGGATGATTGGGCGTAGTGGACGGCCGCCCTGGGCTCGCCCACGTCACCGCGCAGTACCGCGTTCCGGACCACTTCGTACCGGTTGTCGAACCTTCTCAGCACTCCCGTGTTGTACACCGTTCCGTTCTTCACCACGGCATCGCGGATGTCATCGGCGGCTGTCATGGAACTAGCCATGGCCTTCTCGACGTAGAGCATGGGCACGCCCATTTCCGCCAGCGCGACGGCCAGTTCTGCATGGGAATCTCCGCGGAACGTAGCGTCGGGAGCCTGCCGGGCGGGCTTCTGAAGCCCCGACGCGGTGGTACAGACGGCGACGATGTCCGGCCGTTCCTCTCGTACCATGTCCCTGAAATCTTCGTATAGGCCGTTGACGGCCCAGCGCTCGGCAAAGGCCGATCTACGCTCGGAACGGAGGTCGCAGCCGGCGGCAATCTCCAGTTTTTCACTCGCCCGGCAGGCCGTGGCGATGGAGTAAGGCAGGTGGGTGTGCCTCTCGTCGTCGATCGTGCTGCCCATGCGGCCGAGACCGATGATTCCCACGCGATAGGTTTTCATGATGTACCCCGATATGTATTGGTTTTCACGGTTGGGTTTCGCGGTGAACCGCCACATTCCATTGCGGTTGAAGATAGAACCGGATCGATGGCATGGCAAAAACAATCTCCGGCAGCCCACAACGCTGAATTGTATTGACACGCTTCGGGAGGTGGTATAGCATGCCCTTACCAATTTCTCCCTTGAAACACTGGTAGTATCCAAAGCTCAATTACCCCAGGAGACCGATCATGGCGTCGTTACCCACTACGAACCAAGGCTGGCTTGACCTCGGCAACCAGTATCTGCTGCGTCATCCGATGCGTACCGCGCCGCTGGTGCCCGAACGCGGCGAGGGACTCTACATGTGGGACGTGGAAGGCCGGCGGTTCATCGACTTTCAATCGGGACAGTTGTGCGTGACCCTGGGCCATTCCCACCCGGAATACGTGCAGGCCCTCTGCGACCAGGCCCACAAGATCATCCAGGTGGGAACGACCTTCATCGCGCCTTCCGAGGTGCTGCTGGCCAAAAAGATGGCCGAAATTGCGCCCGATCCATTGCAGAAGTCCTTCTTCGCCTGTACGGGATCCGAATCTAATGAAATGGCGCTGCGCCTCGTGCGGAAGTACACGGACCGTTTCGAGGTTATCGCTCTCATGCGCGGCTACCACGGCCAGTCTTACGGGAGCGCGTCCATCACCGGACGGGGCGGCATGCTTCGCGAAGGATACGGCCCCATGCCCACGGGCGCCTCGTTCATCCCGACGCCTTACGAATACCGGTGCCAGTTCTGCCGGGATGAAGGTTGCTGTAATCTCGGATGCGCGGACGCCGCGGAGAACGTGATCGACTCGGCGACTTCCGGACGACCGGCGGCTTTCTTCTTCGAACCGATGATGAGCGCGGCGGGACAGATCGTGCCGTCCAAGGATTGGATCCAGCGGATCGTGGAAATCTGCCGGGAAAGGGACATCCTGATGGTGGCCGACGAAGCTTTGACATGCTTCGGGAGGACCGGAAAGTGGTTTGCCTTCGAGCACTTCGATTTCGTGCCCGACATCGTGACCTGCTCCAAGGGTCTCGGGGGCGGCGTACCCCTGTGCGCGGTCATGACCAGCGCGGAGATCGCGGACGCGGCGGTGGAAAAGGGATTCATGCCCTTCTCGTCCCACGCCGGAGATCCGCTGCTCTGCATGACCGGCCTCGCCAACCTCGAAATCGTCGACCGGGACAACCTGGTCGATAACGCCCGGGACGTAGGCAACTACTTCATGGACAAACTCAAGTTATTGGAAGATGAACTCGAAATCGTAGGCGAAGCCCGGGGGCTTGGTCTCTGCCTGGGAGTCGAACTGGTGAAGGACAAGCGTAGCCGGGAGCCCAATTTCGAAGGTTCCGCCATGGTGACGGAATACTGCTACGAGAACGGGCTCTGGCTGCCCATCGTGCCCAGGATGCAGAAAAACGACCCGTTGAGCCACCGCTTCATGGAGCTATCGGGTTCCCATGTACTGCGGTTCATGCCGCCGATCACAATAACAGAAGCGCAGATCGACGAGTCCATGGAAATCATCGAGGCCGGGCTGCGGATCGCGGAGGAACGGACCGCGCGTGTCGCGCCGGCGGTGGTGTGATGCGTTGATGCACAGGGGATTGTTTAAGTAGGCTCGGTAACTGGTAACGATATAACAGCGCCCGGGACGGCAGTCCGGGACGCCGGAAACGCTGAACGTCAGGAAGTCAGCCGCACAAATACGTACCACAGCCCTATGGAGATGTAGGTCGCGGTAATGGCGACCATGATGACCCGGGTGAGGGGATGGGGTTTGGTCCACGACGGGAATGCCCGGGGGACGAGCACATAGTTCAGGTAGATCAGCCCGGGGCAGAAGAGCCCCATGGCCATGAAGGCGATGACGCCCCGAATGATGAGCAGATCCCCAGGCTGCGCAAGGGGCAGCGTGATCGTCGTCAGAACAGTGAAAACCACCACAAAACCGTAATATAGTGTACGGAAATGAAAACGCCGCGCCCGCTTTACGTTGGCGTAGATGTAGTCGGCCTGCATGCGGGCGAAGCCGTCGGTGGACTGCAGCCAGGCATCGCAGAGGAAAGCCGCGGCGATGACCAGGAATATGATCTTGCCGATGGCGCCCCAGCTGACTTCGAAGAACGCGGACTGCACCACGGCGATTTCCCAGCCCTGGGGTACAATGCCCTGCGGCTTCAGCAGGGCCCAGGCCAGCCAGCACATGATGACGGTGGTGATCAGGTTCAACGCGACGCCGATTCCGGATTCGATGTGCAGGTACCGCATGAACTTACGGTAGTTCGTCCGGTTGGATTCGGTGTCCTCGAAAGCGTATCCCGTCGCCGAAATGGCCTCAGGCGCCGTGCGCAGGGGACTGGTTATGCGGCCGATGTAGACCGACATTCCCACACCTTTATCCCGCATCCAGTAGGAGAGGAAGAGCTGTCCGAAACCGCCGGCGCCGGCGAAGACGATGGCGGTGAGGACCGTGGAAAGGTCCGCGGGATCCCAGTTGGCCGGCCTGTGGAAGCCTGGAGTGAGCAGGACGCCGAAGAACTCGCCCGCCACGGCCAGCACCGGCTGCTGGAACACGGCGAAGACAATGCCCACGATCGTGATGACGACCACGACCATGGTGAGTCGTTCCACGATCAGGTAGACCACCCGGCCCATGAACAGGGCGACCAGGTAGATCCCGATGGTCAGGTAGGCCCAGAAAAGCGACTGGCCCCGGGCCGTCCATCCGTCCGGGAATCCCGTCAGTTCCGCCAGCGCGCCGCCGCCCGCCGACGCGTAGGCGCCGAACCATATGTTTTCAAGGAAGACCCCCACCCAGATCAAAGACACGTACCACTTCCCTATGCGGCTGAAGCCGGTCAGGGCCGTCTCGCCCGTCATGATGGTATACCGGGCGATCTCCACGTTCACCCAGTACTGCATCAGGGCGGCCGGTATGAGCAGACCGATGAAGGCCGCGCCGTACTTGGCGGTCAGGTACGGCCACCAGATGAGTTCTCCGCTTCCCTGGGCCAGTCCGGCCCAGACGATGCCCGGGCCCATGTACTTCAACATACCGACGAAGGTGGGCACGGCGGCCATCTTGAGCGGCGCCAGGCGGCCGAGCGGTCGGGTGGCTTCGGTTGTGGTTTCAGCGGACATTAAGTGGGGTCTGTGGGGTGGTGACGATCCAGGTCAGAAACAAACGGACCGGTTCGAGATCGGGCATGCGAGGTTTACATGGAAATGATTCGCGAAACGACTGCGGATCGATCCAGCATTGTACACGAGGCGGAGAGATAGTTCAAGCACAAAAGGCGTGAATACCATTGACGGAAAACGATCCCTTTCGTAGAATGGACTCTCGATCATCCAAGCCTTCACATCGCCTCATAAACCGCTACAAGGGAATGCGCCATGGTGGACTTCCCCGTTGTCGACACCCACGTACACCTCTGGGACCCGGATCATCTGCGATACAGTTGGCTGGACGGCATCCCCCTGCTGAACAGGCGATACCTGCTGGAAGAATACCGGCAGGCCTGCGGGGATGTGCAGGTGGAGCAAATGGTCTTCGTGCAATGCGAGTGCGACGGCGGCCAGCACGTACAGGAAGCGGAGTGGGTTTACGGGTTGTCCCGGCTGGACAGCCGGATTCGCGGGATCGTGGCCAACGCGCCGCTCGAACTAGGGGAAGATGTCGACGATGATCTCGCGGCACTGGCCGGAATTCCGCTGGTCAAGGGCATCCGACGACTGCTGCAGCCCGAGAACGCGGACTTCTGCCTGCAACCCGGGTTCATCGAGGGTGTACGCCTGTTGCCGTCCCATGGACTGTCCTTCGATATCTGCATCTTTCATCCACAACTGGCGAATACCATCAAATTCGTGCGTCAATGCTCCGAAGTGTCCTTCATCCTGGATCATATCGGCAAGCCCGATATCAAGAACCAGGTGTTCGATCCATGGAAGGACGAACTTAAGACCCTGGCGGAAACGCCCAACGTATCCTGCAAGGTGTCGGGACTGGTAACCGAAGCAGACATGGAACGGTGGACGCCCGAAGACCTTAAACCGTACATCGATCACGTGATAGAGTGTTTCGGCATCGACCGGGTCATGTACGGCGGAGACTGGCCGGTCGCCTTCCAGGCTACGGAGTATCCGCGTTGGGTGCAGACCCTTTCGTGGGCGACCAGCGGGCTCTCTGAATCGGAAAGACGAAAGCTGTTTCGGGACAACGCCATCTCCTTCTACCGGCTGTAACGACTGCGCCCCCTTCAAGCCATGTCCCTTGCATCCCTGCGCCAGAAACTCCTGCCCGACGGACCGGCGCTGGACATTCATGTACATCCCCTGAACTGTTTTGGACACTACCGGGTTTCCTCGCCTACGTCGGACGCGGAAAAACTGGTCGCCACCGCACGGCGGTCCGGGGTTACCAGGTTGTGCGTGTTTTCGTTGTACGAGACCACACCGTATGAACCCACGCCCGATCAGTGCCGGCTTGCCAACGACTATGCGCTGCGGATGCGCGACGCAAAGCCCGAGGCGATCCTGCCGTTCTGCTATGTGACGCCGGCCTTTCCGGACGAGGCCGTCGCCGAAATCGAGCGTTGTGTGGGCGGTCAGGCCATGGCCGGCGTCAAGCTCTGGGTGGCGCGGCGGGCGACGGACCCCGTTCTCGATCCGATCATGGAGGCAGCCGTCGCGAAGGACGTCCCCGTGCTGCAGCACGCCTGGCTGAAGACTACCGGCAACCTGCCCGGTGAATCGACGCCTTTTGACGTGGCCGATCTCGCACGGCGCCACCCTGGGGCGAGGATCATCATGGCCCATCTCAATGGCGTGGGATACAGGGGTATCGAGGCGATTGTCGATGTGCCGAACGTCGTAGTGGATACATCGGGCGGCGATCCGGAAAGCGGGTTGGTCGAAACGGCCGTCCTCCGCCTGGGCGCCCACCGGGTCGTCTACGGTTCGGACGCACCTATACGCCATTTCGGCGTCACCATGAACAAGATGCTGGGGGCCGATATTTCTGAATCCGACAAGCGGGCGATCCTGTGGGACAACGCATTGCGGATATTGAAGTTGGACGGTTAACCGGGAGATCAGCGGTGTTCATCGACATAAACGCCTGGGCCGGTCCCTGGCCTGCCCTGATCGACGTGCCTTACGATCCCGCTTCGGTACGATCTTCGTTACGAGCGTACGGCGTGGAGCGGATATTCATGTCGCCCCTGGCGGCCGCGTGGAGCACCAATCCCCATCTCTGCAACCCGGTGGTCTACGCAGCGTCTGACGAGTACGACGATATCAGTCCCGTACCCATCCTGGATCCGACGCTGCCGACCTGGCGGGAAGAACTGGAGAAGGCAACTGGACACTCCGCCGTCCGTATGATCAAACTACTGCCGGGTTACGGTGAGTATGACCTGGCCGTAGCGGATGATCTACTCGTGGAAGCAGGCCAAGCCGATCTGGTCGTGACGGTGCAGGTCCGCATTGACGACCCCCGTCGCCACCATCCCCTGGCGTTGGTTCCTGACGTACCCGCCAGGGACGTAGTGGAAGCGGCGGAACGCCATCCCGACCTGAAACTGGTCATCGGAGGGGCGAGCGCGGCAACCGTGAGGGATCTCGCGTCACGGCTGCGCGCTCTACCAGGACTATACGTGGATACATCCCAAGTAGACGGGATGGACAGGGTGACGATGCTGTTGGACGAGGGTTTAGGGGACAGGCTGCTCTTCGGATCGCATGCCCCGGTGTTCATGCCGGCGGCGGCCGTGGCGCGCGTGCTCAACGATCTTCCGGACGACGCGGCCATGGCCATCATGCGGGATAACGCGGCGGAACTGCTGATGACCTGAGCGGGACGCCAGGCACCCGCTCCCCTATATCCGCCATTCCTCCAATACCGCTTCCTCGACCTGGGCAGGTTCGAGGATACGCTCTGTATCTTCGTAGCGGCAAACTACCCGGGCGTCGGGTTCGGCCTTCGGTCCAGCGTACCGCACGGTCATGCCCGCGATCCGCCGCAGGTCGTCGTCCGTTGGTTGGCCTTCGACGAGCGTGGTCGGACCCGTGGCATCCTTCGTTTCCAGTCTCCACCGGCCCGGTGCGTAGCGGTCGAGGAACTTGTTTTCCCCCTCTTCACGTCCCATCACGACCTTGACGTCGGGCTTTATGCGGAAATGGCGTCCGATTTTGAGCAGCATCACGTCGTCCATCGTCAGGTTTTCCTTGCCTTCGTACTCGAAGAAGTCGAGGATGCGACGGCCGAAGTTCTTGTCGGTCAGGAAGCAGCAGCCACCCGCGGGAGAGGGATAGTCCTCGATGCCGTAGGCCGTCGCCATTTCCATCTGCTTCTGTCGGGAACGGCCCCGGATGTCGCCCAGTTGCTCCCGGTCCACCCACCCCTTTTGTTCCGGTACGGTGGGGGGCAGGTTCCTGGCGGAAAGCGGCCGCAGCAGCAGACCGTCCAGTTCCGCGTCCCGGTCGATGACGTTCATAGGCTGCCTGCGCTGGGACATGGGCCGCTGGCCGAGGACCTCGCCGGTGAACATGAACTGGGCGCCGATCTCGTCCATGTACTGCCGGGCCCGCCTGAACATGAAAATGCGGCAGTCGATGCACGGGTTCACGGCGGAGCCGTAACCATATTTAGGATCGGTCAACACCTTGAGGTAGTCCCGACCGGAGATGTCGATCATCTCGACGGGAAGGTCCAACTTGGCGCCGGCCTGCAGGGCCTCGTTGCGCACCGGTTTCTTCCGCTTCCGCGTTTTGGATCTTCGGTTATGCTCCACGACGCAGAAACCGGTGTAGAAAGTGAGTCCCTGCACTTCGACGCCTTGCCGCATCAGCATGGCGGCCGCGATCGTACTGTCCAGTCCGCCGGACAGCAAACCGACCGCCTTAACGGGTTTGGACATGGTGGCTTCCCCCCTTAGACCCCGATCGATTTCCGCAGCGTATCCGCCACCCTGCGGAAGGACTCTGTCTGCTGCGAGTCCGGCTCACACCGGACGATCGGGGTACCCTGATCGCCCGCCAGGCAAACCGCCGGATCAATGGGTAATTCGCCGACGAAGGGCACGCCCAGCGCCTCGCTGGCCCGTTTCCCGCCGCCTGTCGTAAAAATGTCCGTACGGCCGCCGCAGTGGGGACAATTGAAATAACTCATGTTTTCGATGATGCCCAGTATGGGCACGTTTACCTGCTGGAACATGGCCACGCCGCGCCGCGCGTCGATCAGGGCCACGTCCTGCGGTGTCGTCACCACCAGTCCACCGGTCAGCGGCACGGATTGGGTAAGCGTAAGGTGCGCGTCCCCCGTACCCGGGGGCATGTCGATCACGAGGCAATCCAGTTCCCCCCACAGCACGTCGCGCAACAACTGCTGCACGGCCTGGTGTACCATGGGACCACGCCAGGTGACCGACTGGTCCTCCGGGATCAGGAATCCAAAGGACATCATTTTTATGTCGTGGGCGATCATCGGAAGGATCTTCTCCCCCACCACGCCGGGCTGGTCCTTGACGCCCATCATCGTTGGAATACTGGGTCCGTATATATCGGCGTCAAGCAAGCCCACGCTCAGGCCGGCGTCGGCCATGGCCACGGACAGGTTCACCGAGACCGTGGATTTGCCCACGCCGCCCTTTCCGCTGGCCACCGCCACGATGGTCTTGACCCCGGGCAGTTCGATCTTGCCGGTCTGCCCAGGCTGACCCGCCCCATGCCCCTGAGCCGTGGCCGACTGGCCCGGTGGAGGTCCGGAGATCTGCACGTCCCGCACCCCGGGCATGCGTTCCACCGTTTCCCTGGCCGTCATGGTGATCTGTTGCCGTGTGGATTCGTCCTGCGTGGAAAACGCCAGGCTGAACGCCACGTGACCATCTGAGGCCTGTACGTTCTTCACCAGGCCGAAGGAGACGATGTCGCGGTCGAATCCAGGGTACATGACTTGCTTCAGGCTGTCCACCACGTCCCGCATAGTCACTTCATGGGCCATCTTTTCCTCCTGAATGACGGCGATACGGCGCGAAATCCCCGACGGGGTCTATTCGCGTTGCACAATCTACATCCGGCGGTACGCCAGATCAATCATTTTACCTTTCTCACGTACAGCCTGAACTCTTCATCCTCTTCGATGGTATCGAGCAGTGCGTGTCCATGACTCGCGCACCAGGCAGGCATATCTTCCAGAATCTGGGGATCGTCGGCCAGCACTTCCAGTACTTCACCCACGGAAATCTCCTTGATGGCTGCCGCGGTCTTCATGATCGGCACGGGACAGAGCAGGCCGTAGGTGTCGAGGGTCATGGCAGAATGGATCACGGTTCGTCGACGCCTCCCCTGCTGTAATGCCCAGATCACCTCAGACCGTCACGCCGGCGATGGTGCGCAGTTGCCGCACTACTTCTACCAACGCGTCCACGATCTCGTCGATCTCGGATTCCCGTGTGTCCGGGCCGGCGGATATCAGCAGCGAGCAACGGGCTTCCGTCGGCGTCCTGCCCAGGGCCAGGAGCACGTGGGACGGCTTGGACGCGTGCGCCGAACAAGATGAACCAACGGAGACGGCAATCCCCCGGGCGTCGAGCATCAGGACCGCGGACTCCCCGTCGGTCTCGGGTAACCAGACGTTCAGATGGCCCGGCACGCGCAGATGAGGGTGCCCATTGATAGATACATCCGGCAGGCGGTCCTTCAAACCGTGCCAGAGCAATGTGTCCAGCCGTTTCAGCCGGTCCAACCGGCCGGGAAGTTCGGCTGCCGCCAACTCCGCCGCCTTGCCGAATCCCACGATGGCGGGGATGTTCTCGTGTCCGCCGCGGCGGCCGTCTTCCTGGACGCCTCCTTCCACCTGGGGACGTAACCGGGTACCCGCTTTCAGATAGAGCGCCCCGGTTCCGGGCGGACCGTTTAAGGGTCTGGCGGAAACCGACAGGGCATCTACCTTCAAGCCGTGCGCGTCTACGGGCAACCGTCCCACCGCGCCCACGGCATCGGTATGCATGGCAGCACCGTGCCGGCGGGCGATATCGACGATATCGCTTACGGGCTGAATGGTACCGGTCTCATCATTTGCCAGCATGACGGAAACGAGTACTGTATCGTCCCGCATGGCCCGCGCCACCTCGTCGGGATGTACGATCCCGTTTCCGTCAACCGGAACCTGGGTGACCGCGAACCCCTGGCGTTCCATCGCTTTCGCGGCATACAGCACGGCATGATGCTCGATGCTGGATACGATGATGTGCCGCCCGTGTTTCGTTCTCGCCTGCGCCAGTCCCTTGACGGCCAGGTTGTCCGCTTCCGTCCCGCTTGCCGTGAATACGATTTCACCGGGATCGGCGCCGATCAGTCCGGCAACCCGGCCGCGCGCCAGGTCCAGCGCATGGCGCGCATCCACGCCGAACCGGTGCAGGCTCGACGGGTTGCCGAAGTGTTCCCGGAGGTAGGGCACCATCACGTCGATGACACGGGAGTCAACCGGCGGCGCCGCACTGTGGTCGAAGTAAATCATGACAGGGGCCGGTCTTCAGGGACTGCGCTCAACCCATTCCCGCTCGCCATCCGCCCAGATTTCCTTCTTCCAGACGGGCACGATCTGCTTCACGCGGTCGATCGCGTAGGAACAGGCCTCAAATGCCTTTTTGCGGTGGGGGGTCGCCACGGCGATCAGGATGCTGATCTCCCCGATATCAAGCGTACCGACGCGATGTATCATGGCCACGTCTTCAATGCTCCACCGGGCGCGGATTTCGTCGCCCACCTCTTGCATTTTGGCTTCGGCCATCTCGGCGTAAGCCTCGTACTCCAGTCGCAGTGTCCTTCGACCATCCGTATTGTCCCGCACCGTACCGGCAAAGGTGACCACTGCGCCATGATGGGGTTTCAGGGTCCATTCGAACAGGGCATCCGGCTTGATTCTATCGGTAGTGATCTTGTACATGCGCTTGTACATACCCCTTCATCGAGGATTGGCGCCACCGCTCACCGGTGGTATGCACGCCAGTTCATCTCCATCTTTCAGCACGACCTGCCGACCGGCGTATTCCCGGTTTACAGCCAGCATCACGCTTTTGTCATAGTTTCCAAGGGCGGGATACGTTTCAACCAGTCTGGCAAATGCTTCGCCCACGGTGGTACCCGCCGGGACCTCCACCGCAACCGATGACGCGCCCACCGCTTCCTTACACCCGGCGAAACTGCTCACGATGATCTGCATGGCTGTCCTTTGCAGGCGTCATCCGAAGTCACGAAACCCGTTACACGATAAGACGAAAACGTCCGAATGTCAAGCGGGACGTCCATTTAGGACGGAATGGAAGCCGTGTTCGCAACGCGTGGAAAGGACCTGTCAGCGGGGATTGGCGGCACGGAACGCGGAGTCGGGAAACTACCGCGGCAGCCCGTTTACCGGCCGGGTCCTACTTCAGCTTTCTTACCCGGTAGAAGCAGGCGGCGGTCAGGCCCGTAATGACGGTCCATGCGATGATCAGAAAAACCCATCCGCCCGTGGTTAGCTCGGTGGCCTGCTGTTCCATGAGAAGTCAACTTCCGGTTTCTGTTTAAGAATCGGGTCTGCAGGTAGACGCGCATACTCTAATCCCGGCTTTGGTCCCTGTCAAGTCTTTTACCTGTAGGGTTCGAATCGCGGAACGACCGGCACCCTTCAGTAGTATGAACAGGTGTTGCGAGTGTCGACTCACCGGGTTATTTTCGTTTATCTATGAAACGCATTTGCACGATTGTTTTCAGCCACGTGCTGGTATCCCTGTGTACCGTCGCCGTACAGGCGGCGGGGCCGACCATCCGGCTCGAAAGCGCACGACCGCACGTCGTTACTTTCGAAGAGGTTGACGAAATCGCCCGCGGGCAAAGCAGACCAACCCTGCGTACCCTCACTGACCGGCCGTGGCCACTGGGCGGCCGGACCGTCGTTTATCCCAACCTCCAGCTCCTGGCGTTCATCGACGAAGAAGAAGGGCTCGGGCGGCGCGTGCCGCTGGTCCTTTCCTTTGACCAGTATTTCCAGCTTCGCAGTTCCGCGCAGTTCAAAAGGCTGTGGCGTTCGTCGGTATTATCCTACGTGTTCGAAACCGAAACACGAACGAACCAGGAAGGATTGCTGACCCTTGATCTTCCCGTGAACCTGCCTACGTTTCTTGGCGGAGGCACGCCCGTAATCCGGATTATCGGAAACCAGAGAATCGAGATGGACATGGCCAGCGAATGGGAGGACGGCAGCGCGAGTACGGCGACGAACCGGGTTTCCCGTGCACCCAACGTGGCCATGAAGCAGACCCAGGAATTTACCGTTACGGGGAACATCGGCGAGAAGGTGGAAGTGAACATCAAGCAGAACAGCGAAGCGTTCACCGACCTCGACAACAACCTGAGCATACGCTACCAGGACGTCTCAGATGACGGCCGGGAAGGAAACGGCATACTGAAAAGCTTCGAGGCGGGAAACGTATCCCTCGAACTGAAGAACACGGAATTCACGGGCTACACGCAACAACACAACGGGCTCTTCGGTGTCAAAATGATAAGCCAACTCGGCAACTTTCACCTGACCGCCATCGCCAGCCAGGAGAAGGGGGAAGGTCAATCCGCCACGTTCCAGGCCGGTACGAGTGGAACACGGCGTGTGATCAGGGATCTTGACTTCAAGCGCAGGACCTACTATTTCATCGACGAACGATACCGCGAGAATTTCGCCCTCAGGGACGAAAACGGATACCATGTCGCTGACGAGGACTCGGTCCGGTTGATACAGGTTTACGTATCAGGCCGGCTCACCCTGACCAACCAGGCGCAGCTGGTCAATGCGAAGGCATATCCCGATCCCCCGGAGTACGACTCGTCAGGAATGCTCATCCAGGAATCGGTGACCGACGAATTCGTAGAAGGAAAGTTCAGGTACCTGGAATCCGACGAGTTTTACGTCAACGGACGATTCGGTTACATCGCACTGAACACGCCGCTCCAGGAAGACGACATGCTGGCGGTTTACTACGAGACCGTGGATCGGGACGGCAACGTCAAAACTTTCGGTCGACTGGACGGCGATGTACCGCAACTGCGCCTGCTCAAGAGACAACAGGAACTCATTCCCGATGTGCCGGACGATCCCTCCCAGTGGGGCACCTGGCAGTACGAGTGGCGAAACGTGTATTTCCTCGGCCAGACGGACATCGAGCCGGATAATTTCGATCTGAAGATCTTCCGTCTGCAATCCGAAGGCGAGCACAGTGAAGTCGATCGGAACGGAACGCCCTTCATTCAGTTGCTGGGACTCGACCGCAGGGGGCTGGATCCCGGCTCCGAACCCGACCGGCTCGTCGATAAGGACCTCGCGTTGATCGATTTCAAGCGAGGTGAACTGATCTTCCCCGATCAGTATCCATTCGCACCGACCCTTTCGAAAACGACCACGGGTGAACTTGCCTATCCGGACACGCAGGGCGAAGGTCTTCCCGATGATACGCCCGAGTTCTACAACCGCACGAGCCAACTGGTCAACAGTCAGTACAGTACATTGTACAAATACTACCTGGAGGTGGAATACCGCAACCAGTTGTCCCAGTATTCGCTGGGCCGATCCAATATCATCGAAGGAAGCGAGATCGTACGGTTGAACGGCCAACAGTTGCAACGGGGGTCGGACTACATCATCCTGTACGAGGTCGGCCAGATCCGCTTTACGAACGAAGAGGCCCTCAGTCCGGACGCGGAGGTGACCGTCCAATACCAGTTCGCCCCGTTCTTCAAACCCGTCTCGAACACCCTGCTGGGATTGCAGGGGGAATACCAGTTCAACGAACAGTCCTGGGTGAAGGGCACGGTGCTCTACCGGTCCGACAAGTCCCTGGAGCAGAAATCCAGGATCGGCCGCGAAACCGGCCGCTACCTGATGTGGGGGATCGATACCCGCCTGGCTTTCGAACCTGAATTCCTGACCTCCTTCATGGATTTTATTTCTCCCGCCGACCTGGGGGATGCCGAGTCCTCGTTTAGCATCGAAGCCGAACTCGCCCAGAGCGTACCGAACCCGAACATACTGGGCGACGGTTTCATCGACGATTTCGAAGGAAGCAAAGAGGAAACCGACCTGGGTGTGCGCCGCAGCGGTTGGCGGCCGGCCAGTCCGCCCGACCAGCTCACGCACGACCAGCGGGGCAGAATGACCTGGTACAATCCCCTCGAGCAGGTCGATGTCCGCCAGATCTTTCCCACCCGCGAGGTAACGGGCCGGGACCAGCTGCAACACGTGTTGATCATGGAATTCGATCCCACGGAGCCCGACCTGCGCTGGGGCGGGATCCCCACGGATTCTACCTTCAACGCTCCCTGGCGACAATACGATCAGGATGACGTACTGAACCGGTGGGCCGGTTTGATGCACCCGCTGGTGGGGGACAACGTGGACCAGACGCGCAGCAGATTCATCGAAATATGGGTGAATGGAAACCGGGGTGAGCTGCATATCGACCTCGGCGTAATCAGCGAGGATGTCAACGACGACGGCAGACTCGACACGGAAGACGATAGAAGCGACCGATTCGGCAACAATCTCCTCGAACCGGAAGAAGACATCGGCATGGACGGTCTGAGAGACGAGGACGAGGACGGTTACGACCCGGTTAACAATCCCGACCCGCACGGGGACAACTTCTCCTTCGAGGGCACGATCGGGGGCACCGTGCCGGTCGACCAGGTCGATTACAGCCGGATCAACGGCCCGGAAAAAAACGCCACAGATCCCGATCAGAACCGGCGTCCCGATACCGAGGATCTCGACAACTCCAATTTCCTGGAAAGACAGAACGACTATTTCAAGTTTGTCGTGAATCTGAGCTCGGACCACGAAGACACGGTGCTTGTCGCCGGAGGCGACCAGGAGCGCACCAACTGGGGGAGCCCGGACAGCTGGCGTTTGTACCGCATACCGCTGGATACCGAACTCTTAGGGGCCGATCAAGCCGGCGGGAATCCTGGGGAGAACAGCGAGGGTCAACCGGGCGGCACGAACGGCGAAGCAGATGCTGGCGGATCTCCGGAGTTGAACCGGGCATACGACGGTGCGGTGGGCATGCCGGGGTTCGACGAGACCAAAATGGTCCGGCTCTGGATCACGAAGGTGGATGAGCCCATAAAAATGCGCATCGCCTCCATTAATATAGTGGGCAACCAGTGGCAGGAAAACTTTCAAGGGGCCATCACCGATTCCATGGGCAACCCGGTATCGGCTTCCACCTTGTCCGCCTTCGGCGAGACTTTCGATGTTGCCGTGAAGAATACGTACGACAACCCCGGTGAATACACGTCACCCCCCGGCGCGATCGTCGAATACGATCGCGTCACCGGTCTGCAGAACAAGGAGCAGTCGCTGATCCTCACCTATACCAACCTGCAGCCCCATCACAGCGCCCAGGCCTACCGAACGTTGTTTGCCGACCAGGATTACACGTTGTACAACACCCTGAGGCTGTATATATACGGATCGGACGATTTCGAAGTCGACAGGTCGCCCGATTTTTTCATACGATTCGGCAGCGGGGAATTCGACTATTACGAGTATCGGACACGTGTATTGCCTGGCTGGGACGAAGAGAACCATCTCAGGGTGGTTTTCGACGACTTGACGATTCTCAAGAGCGAGACGGAAATGGCACGGCAAACGGCGACGGCGGCGGACACCGCCTACACCGTCACGCTGAGCGACGGAAAGGAACGCCCGGTGCGATTCAAAGAGGGTCCGCCGGAAGAAGGGCTCACGCTGGCCATGGTCGAACTGGAAGGGAACAGGCAGTACGGGGTGCTCGGTTCACCCGCCCTGGCCCGGATACGCCATATCACGGTGGGCATTTACAACCCCTACGACGAAACGCTTGCGGGCGGTGAGCTCTGGCTCGACGAGTTGAGGGCGGGTGACGTAAGGCGGGACCGAGGCCTGGCAGGCCGTTTAAAGATCGACGCGGATCTTGCCGACGTCTTCTCTCTATTCGGAACCGTCCGGAGCGTGGGCAGTCACTTCCGAAGGATAGGCGGGCAGGAATCGGGAAGCCGGTCCACGTTAATGAACCTGTCAACCGTGCTGAACCTGGGAAGCATGTTGCCGGATGACTGGAGTTTGTCCATCCCGATGCGATTCCGCTGGAGGAACGATCTTAGGCTGCCGCGTCTGCAGGTCGGTTCCGATATCATACTTCTGAGCAGGGAGAAACGTGAAGAACAGCGTACGGAAAACACCGACCACTCGTTTACGGCTTCTTTCTCCAAGAGCATCGGTTCGAAGAATCCCTTCGTCGCCTGGACACTGGAACGTTTCCGGCTGGATTTCTCGTCGACCAGCAATTTTCGGCACTCCGTTTCGAGGATCGATACCTCGGGTTCCTACCGGGCCCGTCTGTATTACAATATGACCCCGCGTTCAAAGATCCAGTGGCCGGTTCTCAAGTGGACGGGCCTACCGGAATTCATTTCAAACCTGACCTTTAACCCGCTCCCTGTGCGATTGGAGTTGTTTTCTGAAATAAACCGCAACAAGCGGATCTATCTCAACAGGCAGATCCAGGCTGTCGAGGTCGAAGAAACCGGTGAAGACGAATCGGCCAGTACGAACCGTGGAGAACGGTTTACCCGGTATCTGAATCGAAACGTCCGGGCGATCATGGAACCTTTCAAATCCGTGAGAATGAACTACAACCTTTCGGTTTCCAACGACATGAAATCCGACTCCACGGTAGCGTTGACCAGACTGGAATTCGGTCCGGAAACCAGCTACCGCCAAAACCTGGGCATCGATTTCCGCCCCGAAATCACGACCTGGTTCAGGCCAACCTACAACTTTACCACGTCTTATGCCGAAAACCGGAATCCCCAGTTGCAGCTTGACGGCGCTTCGCCCGAAGCCCGAACCATTACGTTCAGCAACCAGCAGGGCATACGCACAAACGTCAATATGGCCAGGATGGTATCGAATGTTTTCGGGGGATCGTCCACGACGCGGTTCGCCTCGATCTTCAGTATGTTCACGCCGATCACCCTGAATTACACCATCAGTCGCAACCAGAACTTCTTCAACGCGATTTCACGGCCTTCATTCGGAGAGCGCGTGGGGCTGTCGGATGATATCACGGTTCCTTTCGACACGGCGACATCCGGCGGCGGGGTTACCGGCATACAACGAAACCAGGAAACGGAAGCGAACCGGTCGTCCTTCAACCTGGGCACGGGTCTCCGGTTCCTGGGGGCTACCCTGTCCGTAAGGCCGACCTGGGTATCTGCCCACAACCGGTCCACGAATCTGAACCGCAAGCAGAACAACACCACCTGGCCCGAAATGTCCCTGCGCTGGAATCCCAATCCCAGGAGCATGGGTGACTTCGGTCGGATGTTCCGCCGGATCGAAGTGTCCAGCGGATTTTCTAGACGCAAGGGGAAGACTACCGACCTAAGCCTTTCCGATCGTCTGGTCGCGCAGGAAGCCGGGGTTGCAGGTACCGCCGATCCCAATGAAGCCGGGATCACCCGGACGACCACGACTACCCTGTCTCCGCTGATCGGCGTCGTTATCGATCTGAACGCGGGCCTGGTGATGAGAGGCAATTTCACCACGACAGACGGATTGATCCAGTTCGGACGGAACGCGACCGACCAGAAACAGCGGAACAGGGCGCTTTCGATCGCGGTAGATTACAGGTTAAGGCCGGGGATCCGGATATTCGGGAAGAGAACGAGCGGGGACATAAACGCCCGGCTGCAATTCACCCGGAATACCAGCAGGATACTGATTTCCCGCTCCAGCGGTGGTTTCCAACCTAACAACGGACAGAACCAGAATCGGTTCTCAGTCACGACGGATTACCGTTTCAGCAGGTACGTCCGCGGCGGCTTCACGGTCGAACTTACGAATACGCTGAACGTCATTACCCAGCAAAAGCGGATTCGACGAGGCGGCGGGCTGTGGACCGAGTTTCTTTTCAACTGACGCCCAATGAAGGGGACCGCAGAATCTGTCTCAACGCACCAATCTACACTGGCTTACGGTTAGACTATGACAAAAGGGGAGATTCAGGCCGTACTTTTCGTCGCGGTCAGCCTGCTGGCCGGTGCTTTTGTACTGCTGTTGAAGCAGTACGATTCGGATTTCCTGCCCGACCTGCATCCGGTTGTGGCGGGCGGGCCGGAGAATGGGGGAATACCCACGGACCTCGTTGCGACCTCTGGAAATGCCAGGTCCATACGTAACGAGTCCTCGGCCGATCGATCGAACGTCGAAAGTCCTGAGTCCCACGCCGTGTCCCGGCTAACCGACCGGGGATACCCGGACCCAGGGTTTTCAACAAAGTCCTCATTATCCTTCGATAACCTGCTCGTACCCGTGAACACGGCCCCGGCGTCCGAACTTCAGAAACTGCCTGGCATCGGTCCGAAGTTGGCGGAGAGAATCATCGCCTTCCGGCAACGGTCAGGGAACTTCGCTACCGTCGAACAGCTGCTCGAGGTGAAGGGGATAGGTCCCGCCAAACTCGACCGGCTGCGCCCCTACGTGGAACTGCGGTAGAAGGCTGGCGCGATCCCCTGTTACACAGGGTGGTATCCCCCGCGGCCAGCCCTTAAACAAGGGTTCTGAGTCCGGCTTTTTTGTTGACAACAACCCCCTGCAATCCTATTTTCGGTGTGGTCCGAACGGTAATGATGGGAAGTGGGGGAATATGCTGCGAATCGGCACAGGAATCGCCAAAGGACGCCGGCTACGGTCCGTAACCGGTGCGATTCGACCCACCGGCAGCCGCGTACGCGGTTCGTTGTTCGACATCTTGTCGACCCGAATCGTCGACAGCACGGTGCTGGACTTGTGTGCCGGCAGTGGAAGCCTGGGCATAGAAGCCCTGAGCCGGGGCGCTCGATGCTGTCTTTTTATCGACAACGACCGGCGCGCCGTCCGAATAATCAGGGACAACCTGGACCGCTGTGGATTCGGTGGCCAGCCTAGTCAGCATGGCCAGCCTGGTCAGCATGGCCAGCTTGGCCGGCATGGTCAGCATGGTCCCGATGGTTCGAATGGCCGGCATGGACAGAGCAGGATCTGGCTGACAGATGCCGTTCGAAGTCTCGGTCACCTGGCCGCCCATTCCTGCTCGGTAGATATCATCCTCGCCGATCCTCCCTATGGCGACCCCGTTGTTCAGGATATTATCCGAACCGTTGGCGAGCGGGCGGTACTGGCGCCCGGTGGCTTACTCGTCATAGAGCATCGCGGAGACGATCCGCCTGATACCGATAACGGACTCGACCTGGTGCGCAGACGGGACATCGGAGAAACGGCGTTATCGTTCTTCGAGGCCGATCCGGAAACAACCGTGATTCGAACGGAAGTCCTGCCCATCGATCTTCCACCTCCTGCATCGAGAACCCGGCGATGAAAATTGCGGTATATCCCGGTACATTCGATCCCGTAACCAACGGACACCTGGACATATTGAAACAGGCGATGACCGTGTTCGACCGGGTCGTGGTTGCCGTCGCGCCCAATATCGGAAAGCACCCGATGTTTTCGGTGGAGGAACGGGTGGAGATGTTTCGGCAGGCCGTGGAAGTCTGGACGGGGGTCGAGGTGTTGTCCTCGGACGGGTTGACGGTCGACCTGGCCGCTAGGCTGAATGCCCGGGCCATCGTCCGAGGCGTTCGTTCAGCCGGAGATCTCGAGACGGAGTCCCAGATGGCGCTGATGAACCGCCGCCTGGCCCCATCGGTGACCACGGTATCTTTCTTTCCCGGCGAACCGTCGGTTTATGTGAGTTCCTCTCTCGTCAAAGAGGTATTCCGTTTCGGTGGCGATGTAAGCCATCACGTCCCCCCTCCCGTGTTAAAGGCCTTGTTGGAAAAGCGCAGCACGATCAGTTGACCGCCGGTTATCCAAGGACTTCCCTACACCACCCTCCTCCCCATTCCCATGTCCGCTACCCGTCCCCTTTCCCGAAAACTGGATCGCATCGCACCGTCCGCGACCACCGTGCTTAATGAACGGGCCATCGCGATGAAACGCGACGGCGTCGAGGTTTTCAATTTCGCCGTGGGCGAGCCGGACTTCCCTACGCCGGACCATATCAAGGAAGCCGGTATGCAGGCCATCCGGGATAACATAACCCGGTACACGCCCGCGACCGGAATCCTGGACCTCAAGGAAGCGATCTGCCATAAACTGGCGAGGGACAACGGACTCGAATACACGCCGAACCAGATTGCGACGTCCTCCGGGGGCAAGCACGCGCTGTACAACCTGCTCTACGTGATCTGCGACGAGGGAGACGAAGTCCTCGTGCCGGCGCCGTACTGGGTCAGCTATCCGGAAATGGTCAAGCTCGCGGGCGCCGTTCCGGTGGTGCTGAACGCGGGACCGGATTCCTCCTTCAAGGTGACGTCCGACCAGGTGCGTTCCGCGATCACGCCGGAGACCAAGGCACTGATGCTCAACACCCCTTCCAACCCCACGGGCATGGTGTACACGCGGGAAGAACTCGCCGCCATCGCCGAAGTGGTCATGGACACAGGCATCTATGTCATCACCGACGAGTTGTACGAAAAGATCCTGTATGATGGACATCGCCACGAAAGCATAGCGTCGCTCCATCCTCAGATGAAGGAACACACGCTGGTGGTCAATGGGCTGTCAAAGGCGTACTCCATGACCGGATGGCGCCTGGGTTACGCCGCCGGTCCCCTGGAGGTGATGGACCTGGTCGTGAAATTCCAGGGGCAGACCGTCATGCATCCGAGCGCAATAACCCAGCATGCCGCCGTTACCGCACTGACCGGTCCGGAAGACTTTCTGCCACCCAGGATCGCGGCGTTCGATCGTCGGCGGAACTACATCATGGAAAGGCTGGAAAACATGGAAGGCGTGGCCTGCGTCCGGCCTGGCGGCGCCTTCTACGTGTTCCCGGACATGTCGGCATATAGGGGCCGCAGAAGGCCCGACGGGCGCCCCGTCGAAGGATCACTGGACCTCGCCATGTATCTGCTGGAGGAGTACCGGGTGATCTCCGCACCGGGCTCCGCCTTCGGAACTGAAGGGTGTTTGCGGTTTTCCTACGCCACCACCCTGGACATCATCAAAAAAGGTATGGACCGGGTTGAGGAAGCGTTGTCGGCGTTGAAGAGATAACTGCTTTGGATCCACGGGTGCCTCGCGTTGAAGGAGTAACCGCCTTGGACACGCGGGTATCTGTGGAACGCACGGTGGACATATGGAGAATCGGGACATTGCGTTGCCGGACTTCCGGCATCTGTTCAAAACAGTCGATGAAAGGGGGCTCTCCCGGATCCTGGAACTGGCCCTTGATCGTCAGCTGATTGTCAAACTGTGCCACATCTGCGGCCTGGTCCACGACGGCCATGACCTGGAATCCAAGGCGGTGCATGCGCTCGCCGCGCAACTTGCCGAGGACTGCTTCGAGCGTGAGGTCACGGCAACGCAGGTTTTCAAGACCCTTGCTCATACGAGCGCAAAGGAGATCGAGCAGATCAGGCAGATATCTCCCGAACACCTCAACGGCCTGTTGGCTGAACGGACCGACGCTTTCACCCGGGAGTGCGGGCGCCTTGCAGTTGCCATGCTGCTGGATGAAAGGGAAGCCGTGCACGCCCCGGCTATCGAACTCTTGAACCGGACCCAAGCCTATCCGACCTGGTCCGGTGTCTCAGAAGAAATGACTGCCCCGTATCTTCAGGATGATCCGGCGTTGAACGGGGAGGGCACGGACGCGCGCCAGGTCGAAAACCTGGACCTGGCGTTGATCGAAGCCCGGCGGAAGGGCGCGGACCTGGATAAGAGGAATCGGGTGCTGGAAGACCGCGTCAGGGAGATGCAGCGGCGAATCGAACGGTTCCAGGAAGAGGCCGGCGCCACGTCTTCCGTAGCGGCGGGAAAAGTGGGTACGGCGATTCGGGATACCGTAGAGCGCATCGCAACGCGCTACGCGGAAGTGCAAAGAACCATGGAAGCCGTCCGGGTAGAGGTGGATCAACTGCGGAATCTGCGGCATGATTCCCTCCCGGGCACGTATAACGTCCCGGCTCCCGCGGCCAGCGAAAGGGTGGGCATCTTCATCGACGTGCAGAACATGTGGTATGCCGCCCGGCAACACTACGGTATATCGGCGCGTTTGGATTTTGATAAACTCATGCAGGCTGCCGTGGGCGACAGGCGCCTGATACGCGCCTACGCTTACGTCATACAGACCCCCGAGGTCGACCAAAGCGGATTCGTTACCATGCTGGAACAGTTCAGTTACCAGGTGAAACGGAAAGACCTCCGCAGACGCAGCGACGGTTCGGCTAAGGGCGACTGGGACATGGAGATGGCCATCGACATGATCAGAATGGCCGACAAGGTCGACGTCGTCATCCTGGCCAGCGGCGACGGTGATTTCGTGTCGCTGATCCAGTTGCTCAAGGAACTGGGGCCGCGCGTGGAGGTGTTTTCCTTCCCGCACAACACGGCGCGGGATCTTGTGGAAGCCTCGGACCGCTATCAACCCATTGACGAATCGTTGCTGATCAGCATGGATCCGGGCCGATGACCCGGGATTGCGGTCGTTTTGAACGGAAGGTTGGATGCGGAAGGGCTGGTCGGGAACCAGAGGATTTTCGTCTTCAGTGATAAAACGCGGGTCGGATGAGGTCCGATACATCGTTAATTCTTGGAGGATCACATGGTAAAGATTGGCATTATCGGTGCGGGAAACGTGGGGGCGACCACGGCGCTGTACGCCGCCCAGAAGGAACTGGGTGATATAGTCCTCATCGACGTGGTCGAAGGGATCCCGCAGGGTAAGGGACTGGACATGATGGAAGCCGGCCCCGTTCTGGGATATGATTCGGCGATAGAAGGATCCAACGATTTCGCGGTCCTGGAGGACGCGGTCCTCGTTGTGGTCACCGCCGGCCTGGTCCGCAAACCGGGTATGGACCGCCTCGACCTGCTCAAGAAAAACGCGGATATCATCACCTCGGTAACAGAGAACATCGTGAAGTACGCGCCGGACGCCCAGATCCTGATGGTCAGCAATCCACTGGACGTCATGACCTATATCGCCCTCAAGGTATCGGGATACGGGCGGCAGCGCGTCTACGGACAGGCCGGCGTGCTTGACTGCGCCCGCTACCGGTCCTTCGTTGCCATGGAACTCGGCGTATCCATGGAAGACACGCAGGCGATCATCCTCGGCGGACACGGCGACACCATGGTCCCCATCCCTCGTTACACGACGGTCTCCGGTATACCTATTACCGAATTGCTGCCCCAGGACGCAATTGACCGCATCGTGCAACGAACCCGCGACGGCGGTGCGGAGATCGTCAACTACCTCAAGACAGGCAGCGCCTATTACGCCCCGGCGGCTTCCGTTGTCCAGATGGTGGAATCCGTCCTGAAGGGCAAGAATCGCGTGCTGCCCGCCTCGGTGATGCTGGAAGGCGAGTATGGCCTGCGGGACGTCTGTGTGGGCGTACCCGTGAAACTGGGTGCCGTGGGCATCGAAGAGGTAATCGAACTGGAACTGTCGGACGACGAGCGCGCGGCGCTGCATGCTTCCGCGTCGGTGTACCAGGAAAGCCTGGACGAACTGGGCATATAGTCATTTTGCACCTCATGGACGAGGAGGAAGAAACTGGCATGGCTACAAAACCACCCGCAGGTGGGCAGCACATTACCATCGATGCGCAAGGCGTACTGAACGTTCCCGACCACCCGGTCATCCCGTTTATAGAGGGCGATGGCACGGGACCGGATATATGGAGGACGGCCCGGCGGGTGTTCGACGCCGCCGTAGAAAAGGCGTACGAAGGGGACCGGCGCATCATGTGGCACGAGGTGCTGTCGGGGGAAAAGGCCTTCAACCGTACGGGTAGCTGGCTTCCTGATGAAACGGTAGATAGTTTCCGCGAGTACCTGGTGGGGATCAAGGGCCCCCTGACCACGCCCGTGGGGGGCGGCATCCGCAGCCTGAACGTGGCGCTGCGCCAGATCCTCGACCTTTACGTGTGCCTGAGACCGGTTCGATGGTTCACCGGCGTTCCCAGCCCCGTGCGCCATCCCGAAAAAGTGGACATGGTCATTTTTCGTGAAAACACGGAGGACGTATACGCCGGCAAGGAACAAGAAGCCTACAGCGACGAGGCCGGCGAACTGATCGCGTTCTGCCGGGATCGGTTCGGATGGGAAATACGAAGCGATTCGGGCATCGCCATCAAGCCGATCAGCGAGACGGGCAGCAAGAGATTGATTCGCGCGGCGATCGAGTATGCCCTGGCGCACAACAGAAAGAGTGTCACCCTGGTGCACAAGGGCAACATCCAGAAGTTCACGGAAGGCGCCTTTCAGAAATGGGGATACGAACTCGCGAAAGAGGAGTATCCTGACCATCTTGTCAGTTGGGACGAATGCCAGGGCAACGTTCCGGAGGGCAAGATCCTGGTCAAGGACGCCATTGCCGATATTTTCCTGCAGCAGATACTGACCCGGCCCGACGAGTTCGACGTCATCGCCACAATGAACTTGAACGGCGATTACATTTCCGACGCGCTGGCCGCCCAGGTGGGCGGAATCGGCATAGCGCCGGGCGGCAATATCAACTACAACACAGGACACGCCGTGTTCGAAGCGACCCACGGCACGGCACCGAAATACGCGAACCAGGACAAGGTCAACCCGGGTTCCGTCGTTCTTTCCGGCGAACTGATGCTGCGCTATCTCGGCTGGGATGAAGCGGCCGGCCTGATCGTGCAAGGGATCGAGAAGGCCATTGCGGACAGGATCGTGACCTATGACTTCGCCCGCCTGATGGATAGCACGAAGGAAGTCAAGTGCTCGGAATTCGGCACTGCCATCATTGACCGGATGTAGGCTCCCCCAGGGGCGTCCATGTCCGAATTGCCGGTGATTGGGTAAGCGGATATCCCTCATGTTCGTCGACTTTGCGAGAATCCACATAAAGGCCGGTCGAGGCGGCAATGGATGTTGCAGCTTCCGCCGCGAGAGGAACGTGCCCCGTGGCGGTCCTGACGGAGGCCACGGAGGCAACGGCGGCCATATCATCCTGCAGGTCGAGCCAAGCAAGCGCACCCTGCTCGACTTCCAGTTCCAGCATCTGTACCGGGCCAGGAACGGTACGCACGGTCAGGGCAAGGACATGCACGGGCGGAACGCCCCGGACCTGGTCATCGGCATCCCTCCCGGGACCATTGTCAAGGACAGCGAGACAGGCGCAGTGATCTCCGATATGGTCGCGGAAGACCAGACCCTGGTCATCGCCCACGGGGGAAACGGAGGCCGCGGCAACTCGGCCTTCTCCACGTCCTCCAACCGGGCGCCCCGGCGTTGGGAAGAGGGACAACCGGGCCAGGAACGCCTGCTGGAACTCGAACTGAAACTGATTGCCGACGTGGGGCTGGTCGGTCATCCGAACGCGGGCAAATCCACCCTGCTGTCGCGCTTGTCCGCGGTAAGACCCAAGATCGCCGATTATCCCTTTACCACCCTGGAGCCAAACCTGGGGATCGTAAAGCTTGGGGACTATGACCGGTTCGTCCTGGCGGACATCCCCGGTCTGATCGAAGGCGCCCATGAAGGCAAGGGGCTTGGTCACCAGTTTCTCAGGCACATCGAACGGACCCGGATCCTCGTCTTCCTGCTAGACGCGAGTCAGCCCGACCCCCTTCACGACTACGAAGTGCTTGTCAACGAACTCAGGCAGTTCAACTCCGTACTCCTCTCCCGGCCCGCCCTGGTCGTTTTCTCCAAGCTGGACCTGATCGTGGATCGATCCATGTTGAAACACTTACCGGTAGATCCCGATCACACGAAACACGCAGGACAGCGCAAAAATCCCGTGTTGGCAATCTCATCCGCCACCGGCGAAGGAATTCCCGAATTCCTCCGAGAAATCGGCCAGATTCTTTACGAGATCGGACCCGCGAAGCTCGACTAATCTCACGTCGAAAAGAAGTGAGCACGAACGATTACCCGATAAACTGAACCTGAACCGTTATCTCGGTCTGTACGGTCCGTGCGGGCCGTGCGGGCCGTAAGGATTGGCCCTTGTCGGATTTGGCATCCTGGCTGACACTGGCACGCGTGCCTGGCGTAGGCGCGGCACGGTTCCAGGCGTTACTGCGCCGGTTCGGATCACCTTCCGCGGTCCTGTCCGCCTCCGTGGACGAACTGACCATGACGGAAGGGCTGGGCCCGCAGATTGCCCGGGCCATACGCACCCACCGGGACGAGGCCTTCGTCGACCGGCAGTTGCGCCTGGCGGAGCGGCACGGGGCGCGTATCGTCACCTTCCGCGACAGGGACTATCCCGCGCGCCTTCGGGAGATATACGATCCACCGCCCCTGCTGTACGTGTCCGGGAGATGGGAAACGGAGGATGAGCGCTCCGTTGCCATCGTGGGGACACGGCTTGCCTCGTCCTATGGACGCAGCATGGCCGAGTCCTTCAGCGAAGCGCTTTATTCGTACGGATTCACCATCGTAAGTGGCATGGCGCGGGGCGTGGACACTTTGGCCCATAGAACAACGCTGAGCCGGAACGGTCGAACCGTCGCCGTACTGGGATCGGGTCTGGACAAACCGTACCCCGGCGAAAACCGAAAATTGATGGCTTCGATCCGTCATAGCGGTGCCGTGATGACGGAACAACCTTTCGGCACCGGTCCGGACGCCGTCAATTTCCCCCAGCGAAACCGGATCATCAGCGGATCGACCCTGGGAACGATCGTGGTGGAGGCCGGGAAGAGCAGCGGAGCGTTGATTACCGCACGGTACGCCCTGGAACAAGGCCGGGAAGTCTTTGCTGTCCCCGGTCCGTTGAACACGCCTGGCAGCGAGGGGGTCAATCGACTGATCAAGGACGGTACGGCCAAGCTGATCCAACGGGTTGACGACGTGCTCGAAGAACTGGCGCCGCACCTGGATTTCGACCCGGCCAGGATCGAACGAAAGCCGTCGACCCCATCGTTTGACCTCCTTCCCGAAGAAGAAACCATGTACCACCGCCTGTCACCCGACCCGCAACACATCGATCAACTGGCGTCCGCGCTTGCCCTTTCTTCCTCACAGGCGCTCGGCATCCTGCTGGCGCTCGAGCTCAAAGGCGCCGTGCGGCAGTTGCCGGGCATGATGTTCGTACGGTCCTGACCAGACTCTTCGGACCTCTCCCCTCTCGTCGATTTCGATCTTTCCCCGTAGGCTGATTTCGGTTGACACGCCCCACGGAGAGCAGTATTAAGTCAGAACAAATCCCTGCGTCTTCCCGAAACTGATAACCATTGGCCCGTTATGCATCTGCGGCAGAACTGCGGCAAACCCGTCGATCGCGATGTACTTGCAAAGGTGGTGGCAAACGCACGAGAGAAGGGCAGCGCGGTGGTTTTTACAAACGGTTGTTTCGACCTGCTTCACCCCGGCCACGTTCACCTGCTGCAGACAGCAAGATCGTTCGGCGATCTGCTGGTCGTGGCCATAAATACCGACGCATCCGTCCGGGCGATCAAGGACAACGGACGCCCGATATACAGCGAAACCGAAAGGGCCTATATGCTCGGCGCCCTTTCCTGCGTGGATTACGTAGTTCTTTTCGAAGAGCCGACCCCCATACCCTTGCTCACCCTGCTCAGGCCGGATATCCTCGTCAAGGGGGATCATTACGGCCACGGGGAAGTGGTGGGATGGGACGTGGTTGAAGCGTATGGCGGGCGGGTGGAACGTGTCCCCGTTCTGGAGGGCATCTCCACGACCGGCACCATAGAACGGATAACCGGAACGAGCTGACGGAACGGTAACCGGGATGACCGGGACCAGGCCGGCTGGCGCCGTTTCAACCTTGCTTGGAAGGGAAAAAGATGCCCGAATCGCGTCAGAAACTGCTGGTGCTCTACCTTCGCACCGCCGAATTGCACAGCGGAGTCGTAGCCTGGTCCGAATTCGACGGAACCGCTTCGGACGGCCATCGTCATTCGTCGGGTGACGGCGCCGAGCCGCCGTACGAATCTGTCGTCGACGCCATGCGGGACGGCTGGCGCGTCATCCAGTTTCCCCAGCAGTACCCGGCCTATCCCGGTACCGAATACCAGACGTCCTATCTCAAGTACGAGTACATACTCGAAAAAATGGAGGTGGTCGATGGTTGACAGAATGCATCTACTCAGTTCGAAACAAATGGCGCAGTTCGTCGCGGAAGGTTATCTGCGGTTCGACGAACTGGTTACCGGGGACCTGAACCAGGCTGTGAAAGAGGAAATGGACAACCAGGAAATTCCGCGGGAATCGGCGGGCACCCCCCTGGGCGATATATGGAAGGACGCCGCCATAGGCCGGGTATTCCGGTTGCCGGAAATTGAAGGCATTATCCACAGTCTCGTAGGCCCGGATCCGCTTTACGACCACCACGCGGTGCACACCGTACCGGCGGGCCACGGCCTGGGGCAGCACTGGCACGCCGACGCGATCATTGACACGCGGTTGCATTTCGATATCCAGTTCATGTATTTCGCCCACGACACCCCCCGGGAAATGGGCGGCACGCTGATCCTGCCGGGGAGCCATTACCGCCGCATCAGTGAATCCGATATCGCCCGGTACCACAATTTCGTGGGCCAGATGCCGATGGTGTGCGAGGCGGGAACGGTGATCGTGCTTCACCACGGCATGTGGCACTGTGCCCAACCCAACCGGACGAACGAGCTCCGGTACATGTTCAAGCTCCGACTCAATCCCACGGTCCGGCAGCTGCGCCTGTGGAACACGGATGACATCGACGACCCGAAAGTCGGCGACTTGTTGGGCACGAACCACCCGTGGCATGGGAACGAAGACCGGATCGAGCATGTGAACCGTATCAAGTTCTGGCGATTTCTGACCGGCGACGACCAATTCGACAACCACTACTGGCTGACCCGGATCGAGAACGAACCCGAACTGGTGTAAGAAACCGGGCTTGCCTCGCGAACGAACTCCATGACCTCAGTTAACCTGCGTCGTCAACTGGGTATCTGGCCGACCACGGCGATGGTGATCAGCGGCATGATCGCCGTGGGTATTTTCCTGGTGCCCGCCGGGATGGCCAAGTCCCTGGGGTCGCCCCTGCTCCTGCTCATCGTATGGCTGATGATGGCGGGAATGGCCCTTTGCGGGTCGCTTTGCTTTGGCGAACTGGCTTCCCGGTATCCCGACGCGGGCGGTGGATACGTCTACCTCAGAGAAGCCTTTGGCACCCAGACGGCCTTTCTCTACGGCTGGATGTCGCTGATGGTGCTGGATCCCGGTATCACGGCCACCCTCGCCACCGGCATGTCGAGCTACGCGGGCCATATCTTTGCCATGGAACCCACCGCGATGAAGGTGGTGGCAATCATCGTACTGGTCGTCCTTACCGGCATCAACATCCTGGGCGTACGCATCGGCGCCTGGATCATCGTCTTCTTGACCGTGTTCAAAGTCGGCGTACTCGCGGTCATATCCATCCTGGGTTTTGGACTGGGTCTCGGCGACTGGTCGAACTTTTCCCCCTTCGTGGAAAGGCCGCCCGATTCCGGGCCGTTGTTCGGTGCCCTCGCGGGCGGTATCGTGGGCGCCTTTTTCGCTTTTGCCGGGTGGTGGGACCTGAACAAGGTGGCCGGCGAGATCAGGGACCCGACGAAAACACTGCCCAGGGCGCTGTTCCTGGCGGTGGGCGTTGTCGCACTGACCTATATCTCAACCAGCGCCGTGTTCATGTATCTCGTGCCTGTCTCCCAGGTCACCAGCGATGAAACCTTCGCGGCGCAGGCCGGCGAAGTGCTCTTCGGAAGAAGCGGCGGCATCCTTTTCTCCACCGTGGTCATTGTCTCCATCATCGGCAGCCTGACCGGTCTGCTGCTCATGGCGCCCCGGGTGTATTTCGCCATGGCCAGGGACGGTATGTTTCTTCGTTTCGCCGGGGTGGTCCATCCCACATTCGGAACGCCCTACCGCGCCATCGCCATCCAGGGCGGACTGGCGTCCCTGCTGGTCTGGCTGGGGACCTTCAGCCAGATTCTCGACTACTTCATTTTCGTTGCCGTGATGTTCATTGCCCTGACCGTGGCGGGCATCTTCGTGATCCGCCGAAAACAGACCGATATGCCGCCGTACCGGACCCCCTTCTACCCCGTCACCCCGGTCGTATTCCTGGTGCTTGCCGCGGTTCTACTCGTCCTGCTCTTCGGCAACAGCCCGTTGCAGGCCTTGCTGGGCGTCGGCGTGACCGCCCTGGGGATCCCGGTGTATTACCTGGTTTTTCGTAACCAGTCCACAAAGGAATGAACTACAGGAGAGGATCATGGCCTGGATAAAGACCGTACCCACGTCCGAGGCGGATGACCGGCTGTTGGCCGCCCTTGAAACGCAGCGATCCCTGTACCCCGGGGAGTATGACAGCCCGGTCCATCCTACCGACGACGGGACATCGGGCATCGTAGCGTCGCACTCGCTGATACCGGACGCCCTCCATCATGCCTTCGCCACCTTCGGTGTGCTGCTGTCGCCCGACCTGCCACTGAACCGCAGGCAGCACGAGATGATCTCGACCGTGGTTTCCGCGGTCAATCGATGTGTCTACTGAATCGACTCGCACGCAGAGTTTCTGCGGCGGGTCACGTTGGACGGCGAACTGGTCGATTCGCTCAAGTTTGATTACGAAAAGGCGCCCCTGAGCCCGCAGGACCGGGCCATGCTGGATTTCGCCATCAAGCTCACCAGGGATGCGACAGAGGTTACAAGGGCCGATCTCGGGGCGTTGCGCACCGCGGGATTCGACGACGTGGGCATCCTGCAGATCACGCTGATCGCCTCGTGGTTCAACTACATCAACCGCGTCGCTGACGCCCTCGGAATAGGACGGGACGCGGACGATTCGTAGTGCCTTCCACTCGGACGATATGTCAACCCTGCACTACGGCAGTATCGCGATAGCCCTTCCAGGTCCGCCGTGGTTGTTTTCGAGCCGGGGATTCAGGAAAACGTAGAAGGCGCCTCTCGGCGGAAGCTGTCCGACGCCCATCAGATACTCCGAAAAGATCATGTCGTGGTTCACCGCCGCCCAGTGCGTCTTCATCGATTCAACCGGATCCACCGATCCCATGTCGGGCGCATCGATACCCAAATGCTTTACGCCTTTCCGGGCCAGGTAACCGACGACTTCCGCACTCGGCGCCGGCCAGCCTTCGGACAGACCGTCCAGGGGCGCCTTGACGCACTGGTCCGCGCGGCCCCGCTCGAAGCGACGGAAGTGGGCGTCCGTATGTCCGGTGTGAAACAACACGACCTCACCACTCTCGATCTCCCCGTATAGCCGTTCATGCCTCCTGACATCGTCCAGCGTTATGACAGGCGATGCCGGCCAGTCGTCCTGCGAGGTCGTCCCCACGCGGTGCTGCACGTTGATGACCCGGGCGGGCCCCATGAACCAGTGCAGCGGGATCTTGTCCGTCGTCATCTCCGTGCGCTTCAGCGGACCGTAAGCAGCCTCGAAGTCCCGCAGCGCCTCGCGGGTCGATTCCCCATATCCGGCGACATCGAATCCGGGCGGAGGACCGTAGTGGGCGGGCGGATCCACGTGCGTTCCCGTATGGGCGTCCATGATGTGCGTGTTGACCCAGTACGGCCCGAAGGGCCCATCGAAGTAGTTGACCGGTTGCACCCTGGAATAGGGAAAGACGTGGCGTCCCACGCCGCGCCCCGGCCACCAGACCGGATGCTGCATGGATAGCGTGACGGACAGGTCGACCACGCGCCGGGCCCTTACGGCTTCGAGCAGGCTTGAGGCCAGGGTGGGGTTGGTAATGGCGACAGCCCGGGTTTCAACCGTCGGGGAGTTCTCGTGTTTGACCGGCAGGGAGATGTACAGGGAGCCATTGGGGGTCTTGTCCAGGTTGATTAACCCCTCCGTATTCACGGCGCCGTACTTGAAATGACCGAGATGGCTCTCCAGGGCGAGGGGATTCTCGAACATGCCCTCGGGACCGGGCGCCGCATAGTGGGCGGGACCCAACGCACCCATGCTCGGACTGTCGATGCCCATGATCCAGACACCCCGGCTGCCCACGTATTACGCCGCATCGTAATCCGGCGCCGGCCAGGCCGGTGCCGTACCGGCGATCGGATCGACGATCAGGCGGCGGTCGTCTGGCGCCGGCCGGTCGTGCCGGTCGTCGTAACCGCTCCAGTACAGGACTGCATCGCCCGGTCCCATGGGCCTGTAGGCTGCCTCGGCGGCCTTTACCTGGTCCATGGTGAACAGGGGGCTCACCCCCGGAGGCGACTCGTCCAGCATGGAACGGCCGTCGATCTTGTATACCTCGCCGGCCAGTTGCCACGCCGGGACTTTTTCCACCGTCAACTCGCCCCAGTAATGCGCGTTGGGCAGACCGCTGTGCTGGGGCGGCATCATGTGGGCCGGGGTATCCGTTTGCGTCGCCGTGTTTTCGTCCAGGATAATCAGGTCTGAAGCCCAGGGGCGGTCGCCATGGACGATATACGGTACGACGAGGGGTTGATGGTGCACCTGGCCGCCCGGCCAGTACTGGTAGTGTCGTTTGGATATGATCGGCGACAGGTCGATCACGTCATCGGGACCCACCGGCGCGTACTGGGCGGCGGCCGTCAGGGTGGTCAAATGGATGAGGATGATGAGGATCAGACTGCGGCCCAGTTTGCCTCGACATCCGTGCTTCCGGGGATAGTACATAGGATCGCTCCCTGGGGTTTCGTTTTTGTATGGTCACGGGGATAAATACATTGCATGTCGGCGTGTCTGCTTCTTTTTATATCAGGTAAAGTATACAAAGGCCTAAAACGGCTGGCAATCGATTAAGAACTCGGCGACGGCGCGGCCTGGGCCGCCTGGATCGCCCGGACCGCCCGGGCCGTTGCGGCTGGACCTGTTCCCTACATCAAACAAAGGAGTTTCGCCCGTGCCTAACCTGCGTGTCGGTATCATCGGACTGGGCGGCATCGCCCGGCCACACTGCGAGGCCATTACCAACCTGGATGGCGTTGAGATCGTCGCGGTTGCCGATCTGCTCGAAGAGAAACGCCGTGAATACATGGAAAAGTACGACATCCCCACCGGATACTCCACCCACTCGGAACTGTTGAAGGACGACGCGGTCGAAGCGGTGGCCATTGTACTCGGCCACCAGCTTCACCACAGGCTGACCGTGGACGCCTGCAACGCCGGCAAGCACGTCCTGGTGGAAAAACCCATGGCGATCAGCCTGGACCAGTGCGACGACATGATCACGGCCGCGGCAGCCAACCGCGTCAAGCTCATGGTGGGACTGACGCAGCATTTCTCTGGCACCAGCATCAAGGCCAAGGAAATCCTGGATTCCGGTGCACTGGGACCGGTCATCACGGCGGTGTGCTACATGTCCAAAAACTGGGGGCACGAATTCCGTCGTCCCCAATACCGAAGCCGGTATCACGGGGGAGGCATGTGGATGACTAACGGGGTGCACGTGGTGGACCGCCTGTCATGGGTCATGGCCTCCCAGGCGGTATCGGTCTCCGCTTCCATCGGCAACCGGGCGCATTACCAGGCGGCGGACGACTCCGCCACGGCCTTCATCCGGTACAAGAACGGTACGGCGGGCGTGGCGGTAGCCGTTGGATACGCCGATGGGGGGCCCAACCATGAATGCCAAGTGATCTGTGCGCACGGCTCGCTGCGCTTCAGCGAATTCGGCGCGAAGTACGTCAAGGTCGGCAAGGACAACAAGTGGGAGGACGTGTCCTTCGACGCCCCGCCCCATCCCATGTTCAACGAGTGGAAGGGGTTTATCCGGTCGGTCCGTGATGACATCGAACCGCCCACGCCGGGGGAATGGGGTCGTCATATCATGGAGATCGTTTTCGCCGCCGAGCAGTCCGCCATTTCCGGCCGGGAAGTGCCCCTCGCGAGCGGGAGTCATTGGACCCACCAGCGTTCGGGATCGCCGGTCAACATCGATCATGGTTGGATCTAGACATTTACCGGACGATTGAATGTAAAAAGTTGCCTTCCACCGGTTTAGCGGAACCTGGCGGAAATCAGGTGTACTCCACCACGGCCAGGGTGACGTCGTCGTCCTGGTCCTTTCCCTCGGTGAAGTCCAGGATCTCCGCGATGACGGTATCCTTCAATAAGTCCGCGTCCTGCCGGCGGCACCTCGTCAGCAGCGATTCCAGCCTGTCTTCTTCGTAGAGCGCGCCTGCTGGATCAGCCGCCTCGGTGATACCGTCCGTGTACATGACCAGTTTGGTCCCTGGCGAAAACGTCACGGTCACCGCCTCGAATGGACAGGAAACGATGCCCAGCGGCGGAACCGCGGAAGCCAGCCTCACAAGCGGAACGTCTTCCGGCGGCAGGAGCATGGGGGGATTGTGACCGGCGTTGCAGTAACGCAGCGTCCGGTCCCCCAGGTTGATTTCGGCGTGGAAGAAGGTGATGAACTGGTTCGCCGCGGCGTGGTGGATCATGTATTCGTTCAACCGCTCCATGCGTTCGATCAGGGGTACCCGGATATCGACGAGCGTGGTCAGCATGGTCTTGCAGGCGACCATGAGCAGCGCGCTGGACGGACCATGTCCAGTCACATCGGCGATGGTCACCGTAAGGACGTCCTCGTCAAAAGGAATGAAATCATAGTAGTCCCCGCCGATCTCCCCGCAGGACCGGTGCTTGCCCACGCACACGAGGCGTTGGAAGGCATAGTGTTCTCCGGGGAGCAGTCCCGCCTGGATCTCTCCGGCCAGGGCCAGTTCCTTGTCCATCGCGCTCTTGGCCACGGCGGCGTCGAACAGGCGCAGGTTGTCGATCTTGATGGCGGCCAGATTGGCCACGGCGCTGACCAGTCCCAGATGATCCACGGTAAACTGCAGGGTTCGGTCCGAAGTATCGAGGTACAGCAGCCCGAACACCCGGTCTTCGTGCCACAGGGGCACGCACAGGATGGACGCCAGGCTGCGGATGATGACACTCTGCTGGTCCCTGAAACGCTCATCGTCCATGGCATTGGTGGTAATCGAGGCCATCCGGTTTACCAGGGCCTGGTTCACCGCCGTCGTACTGATCGAGATCTCCCGGTTTTCATTCCCCGGACGGGATACCAGCGTTTGAATCTCCAGGTCGTATCCATCCTCGGTTTCCCGGGGGTGGATGATTGCGCAGCAGTCCGCTTCCAGCCATTCCAACAAACGCCGGGTCACGAGGTCTCCCAGTTCCGCCGCACTGCCCACCGTCATGACGGCCTTGCTCAATGCCGTCAGTTTGAGCAGTTGCCCGTCTGATTCACCGCGCCGGCGACCGGGCGTGGCGCCGGCAAGCGTGTAGGGGAGTTGATCCGCCCGGAAGAGGGACGCCTGCTCCTCGAGATCATTCTCGCGCGCTACGGCTTTCGCCCGATCGGGTGCTCCCGCCTCGTAGCCCAGGATCGTCTTGCCGATCCGGATGTGGTCTCCCGGCAACAACGGGGCTGGTTGGCCGCCAACCGGATGATCGTTGACGTATGTCCCGTTACGGCTGCCCAGATCCGTTATCACGTAGTCCGCCCCCTCCGCTTCGATACGTGCGTGAAGCTTGGAGACACCGCGGTCACCGCGTATGGGAATGTCAACCTCGCCGGAACGGCCCAGGATTGTGACATCCCGCTCCAGGACATACACTTGCGGGTCTTCCGCGTGCAATAACCTCAGGTAGGGCACGGTTAGGCTCCGATTCGTGCGGTTTCAGCTATATACGCCTACGGCGCCGGTTCGTTTCTCAGGTCGAAGGCCACCTTGACGGCTCCGCGCCGGCCGGCTTCCATGGCACGCCCGATCGCTTTTCGATAGTCCTTCAGGGGGAACAGGTCCGTCACGAGAGTTTTAAGGTCGACCGTGCCTGATTCCAGGAGCTTCAAGGCCAGGTTGAAAGTCCGGACGGATCGATCTTCATGGTTTTCCGTCCCGTAGGCGTAGGCTCCCTGCACTTTCAACTCCTTGTACCAGACGGCCGTCCAGTCGATGCCGGAAGGTATGCCGGGCATGCCTACCACGGTGACGATACCGCCGGAACCGGTCAATCGAAGGGCGTCGTCGATGGTGCGCGACGAACCGACGCAGTCGAAGGTCCGGTCCGTACCGCCTATGAAAACGGGCCGCCCGATTTCGGGCCGATGGATTTCCGCTCCCGTCACTTCGCTGACCGTATCGTAGAGGTCTTCGCTTCGGCCGATGACCCGGTCGGCGCCGAGGGCGGCCGCCATGGTCTGTTGATGGGGATATCGCGCGGCGGCCAGGATACGGCACTTCCCGCCCAGGGCACGGATGGCCGCGATGGTGAGCAGTCCAATAGCGCCGCAACCGATTACGAGTATCGTTTCATCGTCGGCGGGAAAGGATTTCAGCACGGCGTGCAGGCAACAACTGAACGGTTCGATCAGGACCGCCTCCTCGTCGGCAAGCCGGGCGGGGACCCTGTGGACCTGGAAGGGGTGCGCTACCAGCGATGAACTCCATCCCCCGCCGGTGTCCCTGCAATACCCCGTCTGTATTCCAGGGGAAATGTCACCATGCATGACCATCTCGCACAGGCCGAAATCACCCTCCCGGCACGGCGGGCACGGCGGGTGGATGCCCCGCACGGAGCAGCAGAGACCGGGTTCGATCACCACGCGGTCTCCAAGGGAGAAGGAATCGGAACCGGATCCGGTCTCCAGGATCTCGCCCACCACTTCGTGTCCCAGGACGAAAGGCGCGGATATCAGGGGAGAAAAATAGGGGCTGCCCTTGGCCTGTATGGTGGAAAGGTCCGACCCGCAGATTCCGCTCAGAAGCGGCCTGATGCGCACCCACTCGGGGGTTGGAAGCGCCGGGGGATCGAGGTCCGTCATGCGTATGCAGGACATCGCGCCGGTCGCCGAAGCGGGACGGCGATGACCGATAACCCGGACGAACAGGTACCGGGGAACGCTTTTTATGTATTGTATCGCTTTCATACAAGGGTCCAGCGAACGACTTCCCAGCCGCCTGCCTCCGCGGCCTTTTTCAGTTTCCCGCCCGGATTCACCGCGACGGCGTGTCCCACCACGCTCAGCATGGGCTGGTCTGAACTGCTGTCGGCATAGGCATAACTCCGGTCCAGGTCAATTCCGCGTCGTTCGGCGTAGACCCTGACGATACGGGCCTTCTCCTCGTCGCCGATCGGCGGCCCTTCCGTCTCACCAGTCAACCGGCCATCTTTCTCCTTCATGGCCAGGGCGATGAGATCGTCCGCCTTAGTGTACTCCGCGAGGGGTTCCATGATAAAATCAAGGGATCCGGTGACCAGGACCACGCGCTCGCCTCTTTGCTGATGCTCCCGTATTCGTTCGACTGCCCCGGGGTACATACGCGGGCGCATTACCTCATCGAAAAGCTGTTCGCTCCGGGACACGCAGTCTCCGCGCTCGAAACCACGGTACTGTTGATAAAACACCCGGATAAAACGGCTTCTGCTGATCTTGTCCAGCACGATGAAATAGAGGATCTTCGGCAGAAAACCCATCGCCCAAAGCCGGCGCCTCAGTCCGGAATAGCCCCAGGTCCTGTACCAGGCGTAATAGTGTACGACGGTGGCGTCTATGATGGTGCCGTCCACGTCGAAGAAGGCGGTGGTGGTCCGGGTCCGTCCGTTCCCAGTCCGTTCCTCCGGTCTTACGGTCGATGCTGCCGACGGGGACCTGCGAATGCGGTCCAGACGGTCCACGCGGTCCAGGCGGTCCGCGATATACAGGTAGCCGTCCCGGTCGATATACCCGAGGTCCCCCGTGTGGAGCCACCCGTCTCGGAGTCTTTTCTCCGTCGCCGCCCGGTTCTTGTAGTACCCCTGCATGACGTTCGTCCCGCGCACGACGATCTCGCCTTTTCCTTCTTCATCGGGGTCGTCGATTTTCACGTCAACCCCCGGGAGGGATACGCCAACGGAAGACGGCTTGGTTCGGTCCATGGGGTTTACGGCCACGACCGGCGCCGCTTCCGTGAGTCCGTAACCTTCGTGTATCGTGAGGCCAATATCCCGGTAGGCGAGGTATAGATCCGAATCGAGTGTGCCGCCTCCGCTGACCAGCAGCCGAATGCGGGATACGACTCGCTGGTCCAGTTCTTCGACCGCGCGCAGCAAGGATCGGTGCAACAACCGGAATATCCGGGGCGCCGCGATCAGGCAGTTGACTTCGGTTTCATCCATCAGGGTAACCAGGGATCGAGGCCTTACCGACGTGGTATATGTAATGGTCGCTCCCGCGTAAAACGGCATGAGGAATCCACCGGTGAACTCCAGGGCCTGGCTCATCGGCAGCAGGGACAGGAAATGGTCGGTTCGGTAGGCGCGCAGGATCTCGGCGAGGGACAGCAGGTTCGAAACGATATTCCGATGGGACAGCACCACGCCGTGGGATTCCGCCGCCATGCCCCGGGTAAACATGATGGCGGCCGGCGAATCGGGTTCTACCGGCGCCCATGCCGGCGGCTCCTCGATTGAAGTGACGGATGACGACGACAGGCGCGGGGCGTCGAATGGAAGACCGTAGTTGTCGATATTCCAGCATACTGCGGCGTGGCCAGGCGCCTCGGAAGCCTTGAGCAATTCGTGACCGCTTTCCGAACACAGGATCGCGCTCGACCCGGTGAACCGGGCAATGCGCCACACTTCCTGGGCCGTCGACCTCCGGTCTACGGGAACGAGCACCGCTCCGGCTACCATCCCGGCGAAAAAGGCGATACCCCATTCGGGCTTGTTCTCCGAGAAGAGCAACACGCGGTCCCCCGGATGCAGACCGCTGGATCGCCACTGCCATCCGATGTGACCGGCCAGGTCGAACACGTCCTTGTAGGAATAGCGGACCCAGTCATCCCCGCGCACCATCTGCAACGCGGTCTTGTCCCCGTACATATCAGCGCTCTTCGCCAGAATGTCCGTCAACGTGTCGAGATGGGGCAGGGCGTCCTCCTCCGACTGGGCGAACCCGGACCGCTCCGCGACTTCCTCCTCTTCCGTGATCGAGGGCTTCGGCTCACCGGTCTTCAACACGTGGCGTTTCAGACCGGGGATATGGATATCCTGGAAATACGTCTTCCAGTGGATCCTGGAGACGTCGCCGTTGAACAGCAGCCGGTCCTCCGGATCGAGACTCTCGTGCAACGCGACCGTCCTGTCGGTCTCGAAGGTGCATTCAAGGGACGTATAGGGACTGTAGATCGAAGCATAGTACAACATGCGGGAAATCGCCGATTTCAACACGGTGATCCTGCGCTTCCAGTTGTTCAGCAGGGTAATCCGGTTGAAGCGGTTGAATACCCAGAGCGCGGCGTTCAGGGGATATATGTAGCGCAGGTTGTACCGGCGCCGGAACCGGGCGAGGGTCGGGTATGTCCAGCGCTGGACAGGTATGGGTTCGTTGTTCCGGTTACGGCGGGGATTCTTCTGAAAATAGTCATAGGAAAGTTCGAAAGCCTGGTGGAAGAGGATCGGGTTCCGGTCGCCCGTAGAAACGTGGTACACCCTGACTCCGCCCTCCCGGTCGGTGCGCGCCATGGCCGCCAGGGTGGTGTTTACCACGATGTCGACCGGGATGATATCCACGATCATGTCCATCTGGCCGGGGAAATCCGGCAATCGCCCCTTGCTCAGCGCGTCGATCAGCGGATCGGCCACCTTGAGCCCTTCAATCCATCCCGGCTCCGGTTCTTCCAGTCCGCTTTCCACGATGGATGGCCGGATGATGGTCGTGGGCAGGTCGCCGCGATGCTTGACGATCAGCTGCTCGCCCATGGCCTTCGTCAGGGTATAGCTGTCGTGCCATCCCCATCGTTGCCCGCGGCGCATGCCTTCTTCGATGAGCCGTTCCTTCAGCCATCTCTTGCGGCAGGTCTCCATCTGGGCGTCGAGCCAGCGCGGGGTGGGACGCGCGTTCTGCTGAAGGGCCATCTTGCGGAACTGCTCCAGCCGGGAGATAGACCGGGATTCATCATGTATTTCATCGGCCTTCGCGAGGATATCCCGCGTTTCCTTTTCCAAGTCGAAAGACCCGTCGCTGCGCCCCATCTCCTCGGCCATGGACCAGTCAGGACGGGGCGGGACTTCCGGGATGCGTCCCTTGATCTGGCCATTGACGTAGGCCGTCGAAACGTGGACGAGTATGGTGTCTCTGCACGCTTTTGCGAATTCCAGCATGCGGCGGGCGCCCAGGGTGTTGAGCTGGAGGGCAGCGTCGATTTCTTCGTCGAAAGTGACGGAAGCGGCGCAGGTCAGGACGACATCTACTTCCCCGGCGAGCCGATGGTACAGCTCCGGTTCCAACCCGAGATGATCGTGGGTCAGATCGCCCTCGATGGCGTGGATTTTCTCACCCATGACCGTCGTGAAGCGATCGCCGTGGATTTCACGCAGGCGGGAGAACGCCGCGGACTGGAGTATCTCGTCCTCCACGCGGTCCTGCGCCGACAGGGTGGTGCCGTCCTTCTTGCGGCGGGACCGAACGACCAGGTATATGCGGCCGACTTCGGGCGCGCACCGAAGGATCTTTTCCACGACCGCTTTCGCGAGGAATCCCGTGGCGCCGGTGATCAACAGCGTCTTTCCCCGCAGGTATGTGACAATTTCACTCATACCGAACCGTCTTTCGATGCACCCCGGGGACGGGGCGGTCATCTCGGCGGGTGGTGTCTCATGTGGCCATGAGTCGTTTGAACTGATCGACCCATGGGATGGGCGACGGATCGGTGTCGTTCATGACCGCCTGGTAGAAACTGGCATAGGTGCCGAGCAAGAGCAGGTCGAAAGCCTGTTCGAGCGCCGTTTCACCCCTGGGCGATATGACCGGACACGCGATACCCTGCTCCTCGAGCAGGGTACGGGTAATCTCGTGGCGTCGCTTATTGCGTGCATCGTACAGATCGGACTGTATAAGCACGGCGGCAAGCCGGTCCCGGTTTTCCCGGGGGTGGGTCATTCCTTCGAGCAGGTGGTGATTCAGTTCGGGAATGGCAAACCAGACTGCCATGTTCTTGGCGTTCTCGTTCCACTGGTTGGCCATGATATGGGCATTGGCGGTGAGATGCTCGGAGGCCATGATCATTACCGACTTCCCCCTTGTCGCCCTGGCCAGTTCGAAAGCGGGATTCTCCTCCCCCGGGTCCGCGTAAACCGGGTTCGCCTCGCGAAGCAGCATGATGGCGCTGGAGACCTCCGTGCCCGCCAACTCCACGAAACCCAGTTGGCGGAAGATCCCCAGGAGGTAGGTCACCGCGTAACCCAGGCCGATCCGGGGCTGACCGCAGGTGTTCAACTCGCTGCTGAACACCACGGCCGGAAACCCCTGTCTCTCGGCAAACGATTCCAGTTCGCCCCCGGTGGTCAGCGCGATCATGGGTATACCCCGTGACGCACCGTATTCCGCCATGGCCATCACTTCTTCCGTGCCCCCGGAATAGCTGGACAACACGATGAGCGTCCGCTCGTCGATCCACGCGGGCGCCGTGTAATCGGAAACCACGGTCACCGGCACGCGCAGCCCGTCGCGGAAGACATCCTGGATCAGGTGGGCGCCCAGGGCCGATCCACCCATCCCGGACACGACGACGTGGTTTACGTTACGGCACGAGTCGGGGAACGCGCGTCCTGCCATTTCCGTCCAGGCCGCTTCCACCTGGTCGGGTATCGAGCCGATGGATCCGTGCATGTCGGACTGGTCCAGGCATTCAATCTTCATTTCTGCAGCCTTCTTTTCAAGGTAGTTATTGGACTGTAAGGAAAAGCTCATCAGACGGACCCGCCTGGATCATGATGTTCCGGAGGAATTCGGGACGGCCCCGATTTCTTTCAGGTAAGCGACGCTCTCTTCGAACTGCCGTGCCTCGTATGCTTTCAAAACCTCGATGGATTCGTCCTTCTCCCGGGGTGTGCGCCAGTCTTCCTCGCCGGGACGTACGTGGGTCCAGTACAACTGCAGAAACGGCAGCAGGTCTTTAATGTCCCGCTCGGGGTATTCAGCCCAGTAATCGTCCATGAGCATGCGCACGTGCCGGGCATGGATGGCGCCCAGTTCGATGGTTTTCGTGATCTCGCCATCCCTGCCAGACTGGCCAGGCTGACCAGGCTGACCACGCTGACCACGATATCCGTCGATCAGGGGCAGCAGGTTGCGGTAGTCCACCACGCCACCTCCCAGCGGACACCTTGCGATGCGGTATCCTTCGCCGGAAGGATGCAGGGTATAGTCTTTAAGGTGGATATGGCGCAGAAAGGGCAGAAGCCGCTCCGTGTATCCGAAGGGCTCTTCGCAGACCGCCAGTACGTTGCCCACGTCGAGCGTGATGCCGATGTACTCGCTGTTCAACTCTTCGCACAGCCAACGCATGTCGTGGGACGTGGCATCCGAGTGGTTTTCCACCGCGATTGTTACGCCGTGCTTCTCCGCCACCGGCAAAGCCTCGCGCAGGATGTCCCTGCACGCCGCGAGATGGGCGTCCCACCGACCCGACAGCGGGCGCCGGTCACCGCCGAGCACGCCGCTCATGACCACCCGCAATATCGAGGCACCCAGGCCGGAAGCCGTAGGGATGAGACGCCGAAGCATCTCGAGTTCGACCTGACCGCCGTCCGCCACGACGAACAGCCCGCATGCTTCGGCGCGGGCGCGGACTTCCTCCAACGAGGACGGTGTCAGATCCGTCAGGCAGTCGTCCGGCGGAAACTCGACACCGGCCAGGCCGTGTTCGACGGCCATGTCCATGAGCTGAAAGGCATCGTGTCCCGTATTGAACGAATAGGCGCAAACTCCTACAGACATATGATCTCCTTACCGCTGCTACTTTTCCCTTATTCCTTTGGCTGCCGTCCCTGGACCGCGTATCCGCCGTCGCACCGGATGTCCGTCGCCGTGATGTCGCTGGATTCGTCGCTCGCCAGGAATACGAACACGTTGGCCACCTCTTCGATGGTGGCAATCCTGCCGATGGGATGCAACCGGTCGAAAGCTCGTAGCGCCGCTTCCGGGTCATCGGCGTGTTCCCTGACGAAGTTGTGCAGCATGGGCGAATCGACCGTTCCGGGCGATACCGTGTTGACCCGGATGTTGTCCACGGCGAGTTCCATGGCCTGGCCCCGCGCCAGCGCGATCAGGCCGCCCTTCGTCGCCCCGTAAACCGCCACGCCCGGATGGCCGTTGTGGCCCGTAACGCTCGCCATGTGTATGATCGATCCACCGCCCGTCGCACGCATGTGCGACACGCAGTACTTGCTGAAGACGACCGGCGCCAGCAGGTTGATGGAGAGGATGCGGGACATGGTCAGTTCGTCCTGGGCTTCGATCGGTCCTACCGGCATGATGGCGGCATTGTTGACCAGGATGTCGATCCTCCCGAACCGGGACGCCGCATCCTCCACGAAGGATCTGACCCGGCCGTGATCGGTAATGTCCAGGAACTCTACCAGAACGGCCCGACCGGTCTCGGCGACCTGGCGGCCGGTCTCCGCCACGGTGTCGGTGTTTATGTCGCACACCGCCACTGAAGCACCTTCGCGGGCAAGGGCCAGTGCGATCCCGCGGCCGATTCCGTCCCCGGCGCCCGTCACGATGGCCGCCCTGTGTGCTAACCGCACGATGGTTCTACCTGTCGCATGACAACTCTGTTAGTTGTACAATTGGACAACTCTAAACGAATCCGCATTCCAGATCTCATCCTATCGACTGGCTCCACTCGCTCGCGATTCACCCCTGCCGCCTTTGCAGCAGTTTACCCAGCCAGTGCGACATGGGTCCCGGGGCCTCATCGCATACCTCCAGCATCTGTCCAGGGAGGGGCTGGCCAATGACGGCTTCCACGTCGCCGCGGCGCTCCGAGACGATCTCCGGATGCAGACCGGCCACGTTGCGCCGCTCTTCCGGATCGGTCTCCAGGTCGAACAACTCATCGCCGGCCTCATCCTCATAACCCACCGACGTGCAGAAATTCCAACGGTCGTCCCGAACGCTGGCCCGACCCACGGCGTTGCCAGTGACGAACGAAGCCCAGCCGGTTACTATTCTGTCGCGGACGGCAGTCTGCTCGCCCGTGACCAGCGGCCACAGGTCCTCGCCGTCCGTCCAGTCCGCCCGGACCCCGAGCCGACCGAGCAGGGTGGGCATGAGGTCGTGGTTCTGCACGAAGGCATCCACGTCCAGGTCCGTCGGTCCGCCGGGTACCCGCACCATGAGGTTGAGCTGGGTATTGAAAGGATGAAGTTCATCGGCCCCCTTGCCGAACTTCCCTTGGTCCAGCAACTGCGTGCCGTGGTCCGACAGGATCACTATCATGGTCTCATCGAGGAGGTTCAGATCCGCCACCGCATTGAGCAATCTGCCCACGTACTCGTCCACGAGGGTGACTTCCCCCAGGTACAGCGCCTCGATGCGCCTGAGTTCTAATTCCGAAGGTCCGTCACCAGCGTACGCGGGACCGGGCTGGATGAAATCGAGGCCGTCATGCTCGCAGTATCGGTCGGCATATTCCGCTGGCGGATCCCACGGCTCGTGGGGATCGAAACTGTCGACCCACAGGAAGAATGGTCCCACCGAATGGTTGTCAGCGAGCCACTCGCTGGCGGCGTTGAACACCCGGGCGCACTGGTAGTCGTCCTTTTCCTTCCGGTGGCGCTGGTTGAGCAGGTAGTTAACCAGTCCCGCGTGTGCCGGCCAGTCCACCGGCGACCGGACGTGCCGGGCGAGCTGCGCTTCGATCAACCCGGGGTCGCCGCTTTTCCAATTGTCCGATTCCTGTCCTCGCACGACATCCAGGTGAGCGAAACCCCGGGCGAAGTTCATGGTAGGCTTGAACATGTGGTACGTGTCGGCGATGAGGGCCGTCAAATACCCTCGCTCCAACAGCACTTCCGCGATCGTGTCCTGCTCCGGGGGGATCTTGTGCCAACCGGGGGCATGGTGCCAGTGTCCGCGCCGGTCGAAGTTGTACCGCCACGGGAAGCTGCGCATCCCGGTGAATAGCGCGCGCCGAACCTGCAGTGTGGGCTGTCCTTCACCGAAGGCGCGGTTGAACCGTATGCCGCTGCTGTGAAAGGCGTCGAGATTGGGCGTGTGCGCGTGGCTGAATTTCCTGCCCGGACCGATGATGTCGGCGCGAAAGGTGTCCAGGCAGACACAAATGACGTTCACGGGGGCTCCGCTGGGTATCGGGTAGATACTTTGAATTGATCTTGGATATTTATAAATAAAGGGAAAACTAAGGGGAAGAAGCCATTACGTCAACGGATTTGCAGGAAAAGAGATTGTGGCTAAAGTTTGAAAGTAAAGTCGTAGATCATATCATACTAGAACAGAAAATCGTGCTCGGAATTATGTGTTCACATCTACTAAACAGAGACAATAAACTTAGACGTCCTATCGTGAAATACCTGAAACTTCCGTTATACATGGTTAACACAGTGAGAGTCTGTAACATGTTTTGTGTAACTGGCAATAGCCTGTATCTTGCTCAAAAGGAGGAAGTGCTATGGCCAGAGAAAGAAAACCCCCAGGTAAGATCGACCGTCTTCTCGATGAACTTATGGAAGACGGGGTGGACGCCGAGGACCTTTTCGGCGAAGACGGCCTGCTCAAGCGCATGAAGAAGCGCATGGCCGAGCGGATCCTGGAAGCCGAGCTCACCGATCATCTCGGCTACGAGAAGCATGCCCCCGATGGCAGGAACCGCGGCAACAGTCGCAACGGCAAGACCACCAAGACGCTCAAGGACGACAAGGGCGCTCTGCCGGTAGAGATCCCCCGGGACCGCGAAGGCAGCTTCGATCCGAAGTTGATCCGCAAGTACCAGACGCGTTGGCCCGACTTCGACGACAAGATCATCTCCATGTACGCAAGGGGCATGAGCACCCGGGATATCCAGGGCCATATCGAAGACCTCTACGGGGTGTCCATCTCGCCCGAATTGGTCTCGCGGATCACCGACGCCGTGACCGACGAGGCCCTGGCCTGGCAGTCGCGGCCCCTGGATGAGATCTACCCGATCCTGTTCCTGGATGCCCTGTTCGTCAAGATACGTGATAGCGGCAGCGTACGGAACAAGGCGGTCTACCTGGCCCTGGGCGTTAACCTGCGCGGCGACAAGGAACTCCTGGGGCTCTGGATCGAGCAGAACGAAGGGGCAAAGTTCTGGCTCCACGTACTGACCGAACTGAAGAACCGGGGCGTTGCCGATATCTTCATCGCCTGTTGCGACGGCCTCACCGGCTTCCCCCAGGCCATAGAGACGGTGTACCCCAAGGCCCAGGTGCAGCTCTGCATCGTCCACATGGTGCGTAACAGCCTGACCTACGTCTCCTGGAAGGACCGTAAGCAGGTGGCCAAGGATCTCCGGGCGATATACCAGGCCGCTACCTTGGAGCAGGCTGAGGCCGCGCTTTATCGCTTTGCCGAACACTGGGATAAGCAATATCCCACGATCAGCCGGCTATGGCGCAGACACTGGGACCATCTGACCCCGTTCTTCGCCTTCCCACAGGAGATCAGGAAGGTCATCTACACTACGAATGCCATCGAATCCATGAACCGGGGCCTGCGCAAGATCATCAAGACCAGAGGCGCTTTCCCCACGGACGAGGCGGCCAGGAAACTGCTCTATCTGGCCCTGCTCAATCTGTCCCGAAGGTGGACCCGGCCCCTTGTCCACTGGACAGCCGCAATCAACCAGTTCATCATCATGTACGAAGACAGAGTGCCCATCACATGAAACTGTCAGTTACACAAAATCCGTGACAGACCCGTATTTACATGACCGCTACCCAGGAATCCTCGGACTAAATCCAAAGCCAGCCTAACGTTACCGCATGCTATGTTATCTAAGAACTCGATTAAATCTCTATTCCTTTCCAGCGATTCCATAAATATACGGATTATGGCATCAAGACGTTCTAAGTTAATACCAATGTCGTCACCCAGCGTACTCACCGATATATCACCACTTGTAAGGCGTAGTGCAAAATCCAGTCGTTTCCTAATTACAGTATCAATTCTAGGTGGTGCGATAGTAAACGCTTTAGGGTGATAGCCACTTAGAGTTCCCCGCCGTTGAGATCGATAAAAGGTTTCTATCCTTAGCGCTATAAATACCGTTACCTGCCAATGTTCAGCTATCTCTTGAGCTGCAAGAAAAGCCTCCTGCTGGATTTCATGTGTCCTTTGATCAGCATTATCTATTACTATGATTACCTGTTGTCTTTGTGCTTTAGCAATGTGTTCAACACTCCTACGTACATGTTCTCGCCCATCTAAAACAAAATTTTCCAGATACTCTATTTCTTTATGTTGATACGCGCTCGGATCTGAATCTTGTAAAGGGCCGTAAATACCTTCCCGGAAACGCTTTACATCTAAATTGTATACCCCACGTATAAACGAGTTTTTTTCTATATCTAGTTCATATTCGTTAAGTAACCGATGTTTTATCTCAGATATGATGAAAGATCCTAAGTCTTGACCGAGTGCAGCATTGCTACCTAGATCGATATATAAGAACAAACCGTCATCTACTAATTCATCCCCCTCAACAAGGAGCAAGTTCCTTATAAAGGCAGTCTTCCCTACGCCTACATCTCCAAGAAGAAGTATCGGTCTCCTCGATAGACTTTCAGCAAAAAGTTCGTGTGAGACACCCTCTCTTTCAATTGCAGGTACTGCAGACGGTGTATCCGAAATCGCCTGCTTAAGGGCTGCATACCTTGCAGCCAATATCTGCCTACTGACAAGTGCATATTGGGACAGAGCACCGCTTTTGCTATAACACTCTCTTAAGAAGCGTGGTTCCAAATCACGCGATCTTGTAACATCTTCTAATACCAACTCGCAAACTATTTGAAGATCTGTCTGCGCTACATTCCTTCTTTTTATTCTTGGGTATTGTGAAATACTTGCCGATAGTTTTGGTGGTAGACTAGGCTCTTGTACACCAAGAAGAAAACTCAGTAGGTTGTTCTCATGTACACCATTGAAGGAAAGATATTTCCAAAAAGACAAAAACTCTTTCTCGATAGTCTCTAACGAATCGAATACCAACGCTTGGCCATCCATTGGGGGAATGCCATCTGATCTAACAGCAAAAAAGGTAACAATCTGATGACCATTACAAACCGCTCCCAAAGGAATCCCTCTTGGTTGGCAATATCTGGCTACTTGATCCATTGCATTTTTAAGTTCTTTATTACCATGAATGAGTGTATTGATACGATATTTTATCTGCGTTTTACCAACAGGGACTTCAAAATAAACACCTTCCCTTTTTGCTTCTATGATCAGTGCTGGCCTAGCTGTACTTAAGGTGTAGTCTGAAAAGTTTCCATCATAAGATTCCTCCATCTTGACCGACTCATGTGGCCAACCAAGACAGTCAAAAACTATCCTGTCGATGAGGTGGGATCGAGTAGTCGCTTCGTTACAATCCTGTTTATGCTCAGAATACCAAGATAGTAGTTCCACTGCTTTATCTAACGCTGATTCGTATTCCATATTGCTCCACGTCGTTTAGGAAGTGATTTCTTCTGGAATTATCAAAGCAGATCTGCTGTAGGCAGTCGTTGTCGAGCTAGCTACGAACAGAGTCGATGATTTGATATTATGGTGCTCTTGAAGCTAACAACCGCTTTAAGTATGGATCGGAGAAAGTAATGGATAATGCTATAGAAACACTGGCTTTTTCAAATACAAGGACGATTGTCTCAGAACAAAGTAAGGGAAGCTCTGATCAACCCGACTATACGATCGGGTGGAATGATATGAGTCGATACAACGGACGTTTCTGATGAAAGCGAAGCCGATTAACGGGTTTAGACGGGGCATTGGGGCTCAGGATGCGGTCCTTTTGAGCCGTTTTGCCCTGTTACGTCCGGTTTGGACGCACCGGTCCCTATGTGGCGACCAGTTCGCGCCGCGCCATATAGAAGTTGGCCAGGGCGAACAGGGTGAAGAGCTGGGCGGTGTTCTTGGCCAAGCCTCGATATCTTACCTTGCGATAGCCCCACAGGTGCTTGATGATCCCAAAGGGATGTTCGACCCTGGCCCTTACGCGATTGCTCTTGCGGTTGAACGACCGGTCCGCGCAGGTAAGGCGCCTGCCGCGTTTTGCTTTGCGGTGCACCCGCCAGGTAACGCCTTCGGACTGGGCCTTTTGCCTTCGCTTGTCGTCCGCATAGGTCTTGTCGCCATAGATGGCCTTCTCCTTTCCATGCAGACAAGCCTCCATCACCTGGGAGTCATGCACCGAGGCGGGGGTGGTCGCCACACTGTGCACCCGCCCCTTGGGATCGCTGCCCACGTGGGCCTTCATGCCGAAGTGAAAGGTGTTGCCCTTCTTCGTGCTGGCCATCTCGGGGTCCCTTTTCCGATCCTTGTTCTTCGTCGACGCCGGCGCATGGATGATCGTGGCGTCCACGATCGTGCCTTCGCTGATCATCATCCCCCGATCGGAAAGGTAGCGCTTCGTATTGCGAAACAATGTTTCGGTCAGGCCGTGCGCCTCCAGAAAGTGTCGGAACTTGCAGATCGTCGTCTCGTCCGGCACGCCGTTCAGATCCACGCCGGCGAAGCGGCGCATCGATTCTACGTCGTAGAGGCTGTCTTCCATCGCCGGGTCGCTAAGACCGTACCATTGCTGCATGAAATAGATCCGCAGCATCACCGAAGCCCCGATGGGACGACGGCCGTTGCCCGCTTTCGGATAATGCTCCAGAACTGGCGCGAGCAGGACCGGCCAGGGCAATACCGCGTCCATCTCGCCCAGAAAGCGTTCCTTGCGCGTCTTTTTCTTCTTCTGATCGTAGGCCATGTCGGAAAAGCTACGCTGTTTCATGGACGGCTACCCCGTTTCAGCTTGTTCGGTGAGACTGCGCTGCAAAATAGTGGACTTGGAACGATTGCATAGTACTTCATTTATAAATGCAATGCCAGAAACTTGATCAGAGGTTCCTAAGGTAACTTATGGACTAATCTGTCGGCCTCTAGTGCTCGCCCTCCCTCATCTCGTCGGCGGCCTTGCAGTTGCGGATCCAGATCGATTTCTGAGGAGGTTCGTAGCCTTTCCACGCATAGGGGTCGGTGCCCGAGACCGGAACGATCGTGCGCCGGTCGGCCGTGGCGGGCCGCTCGCCCTCTTCGATACCCCATGGCAGCAGGCTCCATGCGTTGCAGTAGTGGTTGACCAGCACGCGGCGCGGCTGGTCGCTCCGGTTCTTGTAGGAACGATGCAGGAGGTAGCCGTTGAAGAACACCAGGGCGCCGGCGCGGACCTCGACCGGCACTTCCACGGACTCGTCGAAACCGTAGCTCTCCGGGGCGAAGTCGAACTCGTCGGGATTCTCGTGCTGACGCTGGGGATAAAGATAGCCGTTGCGATGGGAACCGGGAACAACGTAGAGGCAACCGTTCTCGATCGTGGCGTCGTCCACGGCGATCCACGCGCCAATCAGGGACCGGTCGCGCGTGGGGATGAAGATCTCGTCCTGGTGCCAGGCCTGTCCCTGGAACCGGGGCGGCTTGACGAAGTACATGGACTGCATGCACTTGACGCTCCCGTCCCAGTGAGGCAGGTGAGCCGCGGTGATCTGGCTCAGTACGCCGCAGATCCTGGGATGGCGCACGTACTTCTCGATTACGGAACTGACGAAATGCGGCTGATGAATACACAGGATACGCTGCAGCACGTCTTCGTCGGTGTCGTCGGGCTTTGGCGGGTCGAGTCCCCGGCAGGGGTACTTGCCGCGGGCCACGTCGACCAGGTCGTCCTTCAGTTCCTGCAGTTCCTCGCTGCTCATCAGGTCGGGTACGACGAGATAACCGTTGTCCACGAAGAACTGGATCTGTTCATCATCCACGATCTCGGGGACCTCGATCGCGGGTTCGGTCTGCTGGGAAAGGTTTGTCATCGATGGCCTCGACTGCACGGGGGTTCGGGGTTGCGATTTTGAGTTATTCTTAACGAAACACGGGGCAAATGTCAACCTCGCATTGTCCCGCCGGGATATTTGCTTTTTTCATCCGTGCAAACCTGTATATTATACGGAACCGCATGACTATCAAGCGTGGTACCTTTCGAACTCCAAACCGATGATATAAGTACAGGAAAAGAACCCAATAGCGAGGGGGATATCGTGCTGAAGCCAGGGACCGTCACGCCAGGAGACGTGACCGATTTCCATTATACGCGCATCGAATATGACCTGTCCGAAGGACGCGAGACGGGCAATGAAGAACTCCAGGTTGAAGACGACATGGACTTCCTGGGAGGTATCGGCCGGTCCTTCAAGATCCTCTCCGATTATGACGTGAGCGATCCCTTCGCACCGGATGCCCCGCTGGTCATCAATTCCGGTTGCTTCACCGGCACGCAGTTCATGACCGGATTGCGGGCGTACTTTTCGGGCTTTTCTCCGTTAAAGCGCACCCGATCGGGCATGCCCATGCCCGTGTGGTCGGCCATGAGCGGCAGTTTCGGCCGCAAGTTCTCATATACCGGTATCGGCGATCTGATTCTTACCGGACGCGCCGGAGGGCCAAGCATCCTGGTAATCAAACAGACGGATGGCGGCCCAGATCTATCCCTTATCGATGCTCCAGAACACCTGGTCGGCGCGCGCGTCCGGGAAAAGATGGTATACCTGAACGACTGCTTCAATGATTCCGCCAACAAGAAGTACCCGGCTCATTTTGCCGTGATCGGCCCGGCCGGTGAGCACTGGGAAACGGTCTGGTACGCCGCCGTGGTGGGTACGACGCAGGAACAGCTGATGAGCGGGGAGGACAAATGGCGGTTCGCCGGGCGGCTCGGCATGGGGTCGGTGCTCGGGTCCAAGAATATCATTGGCATCGTCGCCGAGGCCCCGAAGGACTACTATAAAAAGGGCGACGACCGGCTGAAGGCCATCAACAACGAGATCGGACGGGGCGAACAGAGCCGGGGATACCGCCATCCGCACAACCGCGAAGGACTGGGCGGCACCGGAAAAAACAGCAAGATCCTCGACGGGTTCGGTGTGCTTCCCTTCAAGAATTTCGCGCCTCCCGGCGAGAACGTGGCCGAACCCGTACACCTGGAGACCATGCGGGAATCGGACGATTTCATCGTCATCGACAAGAGCTGCTTCGGTTGCCAGATCACCTGCCACCAGGACTTCTACGACGTACCTGAAGGCGGCAAGGATCCCGATTGGCGACAGGCTCGAAAAAACCATGGTGAGTATCTCGGCCGGTTCGAATTCGAACCCATGGAACTGTCCGGCGCCAATCTCGGCATCCTCGATCCCCTCGCCAACCTGGAACTCGCCCGGCTCGACGATGATCTGGGGTTCGATACCATTTCGGTCAACGTCGTCCTGTCCTTCCTGATGGATTACAATTCCCGGGGTAACGGTACCGTCGCGGGCGGCGTTACCTTCGGGGACGTGGAAGGCGCGCGCCGTCTCAAGGAAGATATCGCCTACGGCCGCGAACCCCTCTACGGCAAGGGTGTCCGGATGATCGCCGAAGAAATCGGAGGCCAGGCGTTCGCCATGCACTCCAAGGGGGTCGAGTTCTCCGCCTACCTCGGACAGACCAATCCGGGTTACCCCTTTGCCGTTGCCGGCGGACACATGTCCATGCGTACCTTCCTCCTGTACGTGATGGACCCGGACTGCAAGCCTGATTCGGCCGACTATTGGGTCCACAATATCACCGAGGAAGGCTGGAAGATGGTGAACAAGGACCTCCATGGCGGATGCCTGTTCACCATGGCCCCGCCGGACCAGGTAAGCGAGGGGATAGAGTCGGTTTTCGGCGTACCGTTCACGGGCGAAAGGGTGCTGGACGCCACCTACCGTGCCCATGTGCTGGGCTTTGCCCTCGAGCAGAAACAGGGCATCACGGCGGCCGAGTACGACATGCCGGCCGACATCTTCGTGGGTCAACCCAAGGGCGACCTGCCCGGCGTGCATTTTCTGACCAGGGACCTGTTCGAAGAAGTCAGGTCCAGGGTGCTCGATCGTCTGTACCAGGACGCCGAAACCCTCGGTTACGGCGGTCACCTGGCACCCGTGCCCGGTTAAACTGTTCTATTTCATGACTCCCAGAAACAAACTCATAGGGGCTTCCGTAGCGATCGTCATTATCCTGGGATTCGGAACCCTCGGTTTCAAGCTGCTGACGGAATGGTCCTGGTTTGAAAGTTTCTACTTCACCCTTATAACCATCACGACCATCGGTTACACCGAACCGGCGGATCTGACCGAAAACGGCCGTTACTTCGGCACGCTCCTGATTGTCGTGGGTGTCGGTACGCTGGGTTACGCCCTATCCGTCGCTGTACAGTCGGTCGTGTCACTCGAAATCGTCCACTCGCTGGGGAAACGACGCCTCATGAAAGAACTGCAAGTACTGAAGGACCACTACATCGTCTGCGGCGCGGGGCGCGTCGGTCGAAGAATCGGACAGGAAATCGCCGCCCGCGACCTGGACTGCGTACTCATTGAGACCGAGGACAAGGCAGACCCGATCGAGTCTGACGGATATCGCATTCTGAATGGCGACGCAACCAACGAGGAAGTGCTGAAGACGGCGGGGATCGAACGGGCAAGGGGCGTCGTGTGCGCCGTATCTTCAGATCCGGAAAACCTGTACATCACCCTGACGGCGCGTGATTTAAACCCTGAGATTTATATCGTGGCACGCGCAAACGAGGCCTCTGTCATCCCCCGGTTGACCCGTGCGGGCGCGGACAAGGTGGTTTCGCCTGTCATTTCAGGATCGAGACAGATGGCGCAGATGCTGCTCAAGCCGGCCGTGGCCGATTTCATCGAACTGGCGTCGATGGCGGAAGAGCTCGATCTGGAACTGGAGCAGATCGAGATCGAACCGGCCTCGGGACTCGCAGGATCTACCGTGCCTGATCGTCATGGGAAGCCAGGACGACGTGGAAAAACTGGTAAAGACAGGCAATCCCTCCGGCGTCGTCCGCAACCCCCACCGGGCGCATGGTTCGTAAAACTACCATGTATAGGTTACGGGATTCGTGACGCCGTCACATTCCCTGCCGAAGGGTCCGCAGAAACCGTTCCATTCCGTTGACGGCGTAATCTAGGACATTCGCATTATCCGGAAGACTGCGGTACCAGTCGCGAACGACCCCTTCCGCCGGTTTCCCGGCAAAATTGTAACCCCTGTCCGCCATGCCCAGTTTGTCCGGTTCCCAGATCCAAAGGTACAGGCCGGCAAACCGGTCTTCGCCTTCCCATGCCAGTCGCAATGCCTCGTAGCATCTCCGCTGTGCCTCCAGGTCCAGGGGTTCCTCCGACACGTAATTCCAGGGATGCCCCGCGACACCGGACTGGCTCATGTAGCCGATCTCCGTGAATAACAGGGGTTTGTTCCACCGGGACTGCCACCGGCGCAACCGTTCCTTGACCGGCCTCCAGGCGGAGACCAGTTCTTCCACGGTGGGATCCGTCGATTCCGCCAACTCGAAGTACGCCGAAATACCCAGGTAGTCGAGGTCGTCCCAGAAACCGACATGATCTTGCTGGTCCCAGTTCGCCGAATAGGTGAGCTGTCCCGGGTAAATTCCCCGCACTTCGGCGATGATCTCCCGCCAACGCTCGGTAAATCCCTCGGCAGACACGAGTTCAGTGCCCACGCTCAGGTACTCCACGTCCATTTCCGCGGCCAGCACGGCGTAATGACGGATGAAACCGCGGTAACTTTCAAACCAGGCGTCCCAGTTGCCGGGAGATATAGTCCCGCGCCACTCCTTTCTACCGGGACGATCGATGTTTACGATGGGCGTCAGCAGGACTTTCAATCCCAGCCGGTGACCGTAATCGATGACCTCCCGGACCACGCGATCATGCTGTTCCGGCGTGGCGCCGTCCGACGGGCGGGAAAAGTGGGTAGTGGAATGAACGGAATCCTGCAGGAAGAAAACAGGCACGGAAAGGTGGGAAGCGCCCAGGGCCGCGATCTCTTCCAGGGAGGCCTGGTAATGGGACATCCCCTCCGAGGCTTTGAATATACCCAGGACGACCCCTTTCTGCATCACGGGGCGTATGGCCGTACGGCCCGACCACAGTATGGTCAGGTCGAAGAGCAGCAGACTGATGGCGAGCAGCAGGCCGAAGAGGGGAATGACGAAGCGGCGCATGCTATCTGCGCGAAGGGGCCTTTCGCTTCCGCCGGCCAAACACGGCGGGAGGAGCCTCGGATCCCTCCATCACGTCGATGAATTCAGAGGGGACGCCCGTCGTTAGGATTACGGGGGAGCGATCGTAAAAATCGATGCCGGACTCGGTAGCCTCCTGGGCCTTGATCCGGAACACGACGGGAAAATCCGTCTGGTTCCTGGCTACCTGCGTCGCGATATCCTCGGACAGGGACAAATGGACGTATTGCCGGTCGCTCGGATTCAGTCCGCCGCTGGTGATGACCGACGCCCTGTCGGGTACCGTCGCGTAGTAGAGAAACTCGGGAGGATCTATAGGAGAAAGACCCAGGTCGATGGGAAAACTGTGTCCGTAACGTGCGCGAATTCGGTCCTCTTCCACCTCGAACCTTCTTTTCTCGGCACCGTTGGTGATCTCCAAGATTTCATCCCGATTCAAATCGTCAAACTTTTCGCGGGCGGCTTCGACGATATCGTCAATTCGAGCGTATCCCCGCTCATCAAGGGTTATGGAAAACTGGTCGGGTTTGTGCCGGAGGATGAGGGAGAGCAGCTTGCTTAGTCGTTCACGTTTTCTTTCGTCCATTTGGAGGGTCTTTCCTATGCCTGCGATGTGCAATGAACTTGATCAATATGCGGATTTGGAATCTACCGAGTATACGCCGGGCTTCGCAGCCTGTCAAGGTCAATCCCGATCGGTTCGAACGCGCCCTTGACCGGCTCTGAATCGGTTTTCAGTTCATTTCCATGCCGCCGTCGACGTTGATCGCCTGGCCGGTGATCAGCGTGTTTTCTTCAGAGGCGATGAAGGCGGCCGCGGCGGCGATCTCTTCAGTCTGGGCGACGCGTTTGAGCGGGATCTTCTCAACAAGCCTGGCGCGGGCCGTTCCCCTTTCGTAACCGAACAGGCGGGCGCGGTCCTCGTCGATATGATCCCACATGGGTGTGGCCACGACGCCCGGACACAGCGCGTTGACCAGGATCCCATGACCTGCGAGGGCCAGCGCCGCGGATTGCGTGATGCTGATGATGCCCATCTTGCTGGCGGCATAGGCGCTCGAATCGGCTCTCCCTCGCCGGCCCGAGATGGAGGACATGTTTATGATCCGGCCGCCGTCTCCCTGTCGGATCATCTGGCGCGCCCCCGCCTGCATGCAGAAATACGTCCCCTTCAGGTTGAGATCCATGGTCTGGTCCCATTCCGTTTCGGTGAGGTCGAGAAACGGCTTGATCTCCACCCGACCCGCGTTGTTGACCAGGATATCCAGCCTGCCCAGGCTGGAAACGGCCTCCTGGATCATGGGTTCGATGTAGTCGACCCGGACCAGGTCCACCGTCAACGCCGTGGCGGTGCCCCCGCCGTCGCGGATCAGGGCGGCCGCCGCTTCGGCGCTTTCCCGGTCGATATCCACGGCGGCGACGTGGGCGCCTTCCCGCGCGAGTCGCAGCGCAATGGCCCGGCCGATACCGCTGCCCGCTCCGGTAACGATCGCCCTCTTCTCCACCAGGCGTCCGGGTGTGCTCATGGTCTGACTCCGGGGTATTACTGCGGTTGGACTAACGGGCAACGGTGACCGGCCTGCCCTCTTCGACCGACTGGTATGCCGCTTCGCTGACCTGGGATACGGCAAGGGCGAAGTGCGGAAGCTCGTACCCCCTCCCGCCGTTACGAATCATGCGAAAGAACCCGGCATCCGGCGTGTCCTCCCGGATCCTTCCCGGGATCTTCAGCGGCTCATCGTTCAACAGGACCGATTTGACGTGCCACTGGTGCAGGTGGAATACCACGCTTCCCTCGCTGCCGTGGATCGCGATTCGTTCGTCATGGCGCGATGCGTTTCCAAAGGTGTTCAGCGTACCGTATGCGCCGCCGGCGAACCGCACGGCCACTACCATGTTGATGTCCACGTCCTTGTCCACCCGGTCCAGGAAAGCGGTCACCTCGAGGGGTTTCAGGTCTGTAATCCACAGTGTGGAGGCCACGAGGTGGCTGCCCGTGTCGAGAAACATCCCCCCGCCCGACAGGGCAGGATCGAGCCTCCATCCCCGCACGCCGCCCCAGTTCTGCGTGACGTAAGCCACCACGCCTCGCAGTTCGCCGATGGCGCCCTTTGCGATCAGTTCCCTTGCGTAGACGTGGGGCGCCATGAAATTGCGCTGGTAACTGACCAGGAGTATTCGGTTGGTTTCTTTCGCTTTGCCGATCAACGCGCGGGTATGGCTGGATGAAATGGTGAGCGGCTTCTCTACGAGTGCGTGCAGATCGTGATCAAGGGCGTATTTCACCTGCTCGTAGTGCATGGCATGGGGAGAACTGACCATCACCGCGTCGAGCCTGTGGTTATGAATCATATCCCGGTAATCGGTATAGAAGGGCACCTGGCCGCCCCAGCGCTTCATCAGTGCCGACGCGGCTTCTTCCGAAGTGTCCGCGACCGCGGCAAGATCTACAGCGCCATCCGCCTGGATTCGCGGCACGTGGGCGCCCCGCATGTTTCCGCCGCAACCGATTAAACCGATTCTCAAACGCTTCCTCGCCATATTGAAGTGCTCCGTAGATTCCTGAAACCCGAAGTATGGACCGTCCGGGAGGATGCCAGCCTACGACGACTGGTCCCGGACCGCCTGGATCTTCGCTTTTCTGTCCTCGTCCAGGCGTTCCCGTTCCTGTGCCAGTTGTTCGCGCAGTGCGTGTACCTGTTCCTGGAACTCGTGTCCCGTCGCCTGGGCTGCGAGCAGCTTAATCTTCGATTCGACCATGATCTCCTGTTCCGCGATTTTAGCCTGGTATTCCTTTTCCAGGTCGCCGATCGCCGATCGCTGCTCGTCCGTCAGTTTGCCGACCTGCTCCGCGCCGGCGGTTTTTTCCATAGCGATTTCCAGTGCGCTTTTCATAACACCTCCGATTTGAATATCTGGGTTGCCAGTACCGCCAGTACCACCTATCTCACGCCGAGTAAACGGCGAAAGCGCCTGGCGGTTTGTTCGATGTAGCCGTCGAGCACAAGGTGACTGGCATAGGCCGATACCGATACGACGTAGCAGACGATCGGAAAGGATTCAACGGTCTGTTTCAAATACATGGGTACAAGCAGAAAAAGAGCCGGTACCAGCAGCATGGCCAGCCAGGTGTGGGTCCATCCCCTGTGCTTGCCAAGCAGCGGCAGCATCGCGCCGAGACCGATCAGGGCCGCAGTTCTATAATCTCCTATCAAAATAAACCATGCGTCCAGCAGAATCAACAGGCGGTAGAACAACCGTTGCGATTTGCTCTCGATGTCCGTATCCGGAAAGCAGGCCGACAACATCCCGATGGAGAGGAGGAGCAGCACCTTTGGCCAGACATCGATCGTCCGGTAGGGTTCAAGTGTTCCTGTCCACCAGAGACCGGCGACGCAAAGCATGGCGGAGAGCATGGTGGCGAAAAATCCGCCCCAGAGATGTCCACGGAAATCTGCCATGGGCTAGTCTCGTCCGACCGCGTCGGCGTCAAAGGTTTTAAGCGTCATGATCAAACGGGCGAGCGGAAGGCCAATTACATTGTAGAAGCACCCTTCCACGCGGGTGACGAGACTGCTTCCCAGGGCGTGGGCGCCGTAAGACCCGGCCTTGTCCAGGGGTTCGCCCGTATCCACGTACGCCCTGATCTCCTCGCCGGTGCATTCCCGCATGAAGACGGTCGTCCATTCGTGTCCCGTCACCGAGCGATCCGTGTCGGGATCCAGCAGAGCGAATCCCGTGAGGACCCTGTGGGAATGGCCCGTCAGTCTGCGCAGCATGTTGTACGCGTCCTCGGCGTCGTCCGGTTTGCCGAGTATCCGACCTTCGAACAGGACCACCGTGTCGGCCCCGAGCACAAGACGGCCACTGACATCGAATCTTCCTGCTGCGTTTCGCGCCTTGGCCAGCGCGAGCCGTTCCGCCGTACCTGGCGGATCTTCGTCAAATGAATACAGGGACTCATCGACATCCGGCGCCGCGACCTCGAAGGACAACCCGATCTGCCTGAGCAGGTCGGACCTTCGAGGCGATGATGAGGCCAGGACGATTTTCTTCATCGACGCGACTCTACGGTAAGGGTCACAGGGCCGTCATTGACCAGCGCCACTTCCATGAAGGCTCCGAACCGGCCGGTGGCGACCCGTATACCAAATCCCCCGAGACGTTCAACCGCCAGTTCGTACAGAGGTTCGGCGTGGTCAGGTGGCGCGGCGGTCTCGAAACTGGGCCTGCGGCCCTTGCGGGTATCGCCGAAAAGGGTGAACTGGGAAATCGCCAGCACATCGCCCGCCACGTCGAGCAGGGAGCGATTCATCTTTCCGTTCTCGTCACCGAAAATCCGGAGTTGCACGCACTTGTCGACGACATATTCCACGTCCCGCGGGGTATCGTCTTTCGCAATGCCGAGGAGCAGGACGAGCCCAGGACCGATTTCTCCGGTAACCGTTCCGTCGATCTTGACAGAAGCGCTTGAGACGCGTTGCAATACGACCCGCATAGGTTCAACTCCGGATACAACTAATAAAGAACACGCGATTTGGTGAAAGCATGGTAGTCGTCAGATTACACATTGTCAAATCTGCCAATGACCTGGTATTCTATAAAGCCACGCGCTTCCAGCGTCCTCTCCGGAACAGGAACCAGGCGATCACCAGGCGAACGCCCCAGTCGATCGCGGTCCCGTACCATATTCCGTATAACCCCCATCCCAATCCGATGACCAGCAGGTACATCATGCCGATCCGCAGGAAAATCGCACCGAAGATACTGATGAGCATGGGACTCAGGGTGTCTCCGGCGCCTCGCATGGCGCCGGTGTAAATCATGAGGATCGCCGAGGTGGGCAGTTCGAGAGCGGCGATCCGGACACAGACAACGGCCAGACTGTATACCTCCGGCGCTGGGCTGTAGATGCCGACGAGGGGACCGGGCACCGCGACGAAGATGACACCCAGCAGGCTCATGGCGATCAGTCCTATGCGGGCAGCCTTCTTTACACAGAGTTCCGCGATTTCAGGACGCTCAGCCCCGAGACTCTGCCCGACAATGGTGGCCACCGCCATCGACAGCCCGAACACGGGCATGAAGGAAACCATCTCCACCCTTATGGTCATGAAATGGGCGGTCATCGCGGTCGTACCGAGACCGGTCACGATCCACATGAATGAAAAATAAGCGCTCTGCATGACCATCTGTTCCCCGACATTAGGCAGGGCGATTCGTACGATGGTCCGCATGTAGTACGGTTTGATTCCGCGCAGGTCACTGCCGTGCAGCCTGAATTTGGCGTGGCGCCGGAACAACTTGTAGACGAGCATGGAAGCGCCCAGGACATAAGCCGAACCGGTGGCCAGCGCCGCTCCGGTGATACCCAGTTCCGGAAACGGACCGATGCCGAAGATCAGCACCCAGTCGGCGAAAATGTTGAACACGTTCATGATGCCCGTGATCCACATGGGTGTTTTCGTGTCGCCCGCCGCACGCAGTACGCCGCTACTGGTATAGATGAACAGCCGCATGACGCTGAATGCGAATACGATCGGCATGTACTCCTGGGCCAGGGCGACCACATCCGGCTCCGTTCCCAGCAGAACCATAAGGTCTTCACCGAACATCAGACCTACCGAGGCAACGATCAGGCCGATGGACGTACCGAGTATGATGCCCTGTCCCGCGGCCTCACTGGCTGATTTCCGGTCGCCGCGACCCAGGTTCCTCGCCACGATGGCACCCGTGGCCACGCCGATACCGTAGAAGACGAACACCGTCGTAAAGAGGATCATGGAACTCTGGCCGACGGCGGCGAAGGCCAGCGTGCCCAGCGATCCGATGAAAATACTGTCCACGACATAGACGGAGGTATGCATCAGGTTTTCGAGTATGGCCGGCCAGGCGAGGGTCAGTATGGTGCGGTTGAGGCGTTGTCTGGAGAGGTCGAGCACGGGGCGCTCACTTGTGCATGAAGAAGGCGGAGGTTGATCGTTGTAAAACCCGGTAAATCCGTTATTTACCGAAATTTTCTCATGTTACTCGTTAAAGACGGGACGTGTCAAGTTCATATGTTGTGTGTGGTATTGGGCACGCGTGTTGTATTAGTCTTTGACTTACAATAAACAGGGTGCCATATATACCGTTGGCTGTCGCAAAGAAGTTACTTCGTTGCTGTCCCAGAGGTAAACGGCGAAGAACGTCAGTAAAGACCCAACTCTCAAATCGAATTCAGTATATGGAATACGAAATTAGCAACCCGGACCTTGCTGAGTCCGGAGCCGTTCGCATTGAATGGGACGCCCGGCAGATGCCGGTATTGAATTCGATCAGGGAAAGGATCTCCCGCGAACAACCGTTCAAGGGGTTGCGGGTCGGCGTGTGCCTGCACATTTCGACCAAGACGGCGAACCTCGTAACGACGATCAAGGCGGGCGGAGCGGAACCGTTCGTATGCGCTTCCAATCCCCTCAGCACGCAGGACGACGTAGCAGCCAGCCTGGTCATACATCACGGTATTCACGTGTACGCCATAAGGGGCGAAGATCCCGATACGCTCAGGCGCCATATGCACACCGTCCTGTACGCGAAACCGGACGTGTTGCTCGACGACGGGGCGGACCTCGTAACGACGGCGCATCTCCACCATCGACGTCATCTGGAGTGTATCATCGGTGGTACGGAAGAGACCACCACCGGCATAAACCGCCTGCGGAGCATGGTTCGCAATGGAGATCTGACTTTCCCGGTGATCGCGGTCAACGAATCGAAAACCAAGTACCTGTTCGACAATCGGTACGGGACAGGACAGAGCGCCCTAGACGGTGTCATACGGGCGACGAACCTTCTGATTGCGGGAAAGACCGTGGTGGTTTGCGGATACGGCTGGTGCGGCCGCGGCGTGGCGTCCCGGGCTCGTGGTTTGGGCGCGAATGTCGTCGTTACGGAAGCGGATCCCGTACCGGCACTGGAAGCGGCGATGGAGGGATATCGCGTCTTGCCGATGGAAGAAGCAGCCATGTTGGGAGACCTGTTCATCACCGTTACCGGCAATCGCGGTGTAGTGAATCGTGACCACTTGGCCGTCATGAACGACGGAGCGGTGCTGGCCAACGCCGGACACTTCGACGTGGAAATCGACCTGGAAGCGCTTGACGAGTTGGCGGTCGCGCGACGACCCATGCGACCACACGTGGAAGAGTACACGCTTCCGGATAAACGGAAACTATACGTCCTGGGAGAAGGACGACTGGTCAATCTCGTTGCGGGCGAGGGGCATCCGGCGGCCGTGATGGACCTTTCCTTCGCCAACCAGGCACTAGCCGCTGAGTTTCTTGTCAAAAGACAGGACGAGTTGACGCCTGGCATCCATACGCTACCCGAGGAGTTTGACCGGCACATCGCGGGCCTGAAGCTCGAAAGCATGGGCTTGTCGTGCGACGCGATGACTTCGGACCAGAAGGAATACCTGGAATCCTGGGAGTAATACATGAAAGTCCCTGGCGGCGCCGAACGATTCCAAAAACGTTGCATTGGCCAAGTAAAGAAACCGAAACTTACATTCAACTTCACCTTTCGCTTGACTTTAAGATACTCAACTTTTTCATAAATTGATCTTGTCAATCTTACAATAATCGAAAACACCCGATACACAGACGTGATCACATCCTTCCACAGGGAGATGCATATAATGAGATCCTCTATATTTGAATCTGATAGGTTGCTCGTATCGATTCTAGTTTTAGGGGGTATGTTTGGACTCGCCGGGCTTCTTTCGTTTGCAAGGCCTGCCTTTGCCGTAAGTTACATCTCTGGAATAACCGGTGAAAAGGTGATCATGGTCGGCGGATTTCGGCAGGACCTTTCCAGCTCAGACCCTTCTCCACCCACGATCGATCCATCCACCATCCCCGCCCCGGAGGTCACTGCTGCCGAGGTGGTGGACCGGGAAACCCTTGTGAAGTTCGTGGAGGGGTCCATCGTCAGCTACGAGACAGCCTTCGAGTTGTACGGGTTCGACACCCTGGCGGCGAATCTGGATATCTTCAGGGAAGAAGGCGGGCCCTGGAGGCACGAACACGCCTACCTTTTCGCCTTGACCCCCGAGGGAAATTGGTTCTTCCACGGCGCCGACGCCAGCAAGGAGAACACGGATGCTTGGGATGATAAAGACGTGAACGGGGTCTATTTCGTCCAGGATCTCATCGCCGAGGCGAAGGCCGGTGGGGGATTCGTTCAATACCACTGCGACGATCCGGATTTGCCGGGAGACGAAGATACCGGTTCGCCGTAGTTGGGTTACGTGGAATCACTATCCGGTATTTCCCCCGGCGGTACTAGCGTGGATCTCGTCATCGGTGCCGGGTTGTACTTCGACCTGGATGATCATGTCGGGACGATCGAGTTGTCGGCGGAACCCGGTACGCTGACCGAGGGCAGTACGCGGACCGTGACCGTGACGGCCACGCTGACCCGCAGCGAGGGTGCGTTGCCGGTATCAGTTCGCCTGCCCCTGGAGCTTTCGGGCACGGCCGTAGAGAACACCGACTACACTGTAAGTGGTGATCTGGTCATCACTATACCTGCCGAACAGACGGTCGGAACCACGGAACTGACCTTCACGGTGGCGGAAGAGACGGTGGACGAACCGGGGGGCGAGACCATCATTGTCACGGCCAGCCACGACCAGCAGGATCTGGCTTCCGCCACGATTATAGTGAACGACGTCTCTACTCCCGTGCTGCCCGCCGGCGATGTAACCGCGGCCGAGGTGATGGACAGGGAAAGCTTAAAGGCCTTCGTGCAGGGCGCGGTGACGGCCTATACCAGTGCGGTGGACATGTACGGTTACGACCGGCATTCGGAAATCGTGGAGTCCTTCCGGGTTGAAGACGGGACCTGGAAGCAGGGGGACATCTACCTATACATTACCGAGACGGACGGTGACATCTTATTCCACGCCGCCAATCCTTCGCTCGAAGGCGCGAACCTGATCCATCTGACCGACCTCAACGGAGTCATGTACGTGAGGGAACTCATTGCGGCCGCCCGGGGTGGGGGCGGTTATGTTGAGTACTACTTCGACGATCCGACGGTCGTCGGAGATGAAGAACTCGGTTCCCCCAAGGTGGGTTATGCCGAACCGGCGACAGTGAACGGACAGGAACTGGTCATTGGTTCCGGTTTCTACCCGGATCTGACCAATTACGTCATGGAGATCACCCTGTCCGCGGAACCTTCCACCATATCCGAAGACGGCGGGGCCCAGACGGTGACACTGACGGCCACGCAGTCCAGCGCGCCTATACCGATATCGTCGGTGATACAGCTTTCGCTGTCGGGTACGGCCACAGAGGACGATTACAGCGTAAACGGGGTACTGCGGATCAAGATCCCCGCCGATGCCACAACGGGCTCGACGGACCTGACCTTCTCGGTCACAGACGACACGGTCTACGAATCCGATAACGAGACGATCGTCGTCACCGCCAGCCACCGTGAAACGGACCTCGGTTCTGCCACGATTACGGTGACCGATTCGTACGATGCCCCGGCGACAGTCGGCAGCCCACCGTCGGTCACGCTGGATGCAGGCGACTCCGAGTCGCTGAACGCGGGTTCGCTATTCAGCGGCACCAGCCTGAGTTACTCCGCGTCCTCCTCGGATAACGGTGTGGTCACGGCCGTCATGTCGGCGGCCACGCTGACCGTCACAGGCGCGAGCAAGGGCACGGCAACCGTTACGGTTACGGCCAGCAACGCGGTGGAAACCGCCAGCGTGGCCGTCGGAGTGACCGTCACTGCCGTTGCTGCGGAGAGAATGGCCTACCAGAACATCCTGGCCGCCATGGGCCGGAGCATGTTGTCCAGCGTCTCCACCACCATCGCCGGACGCTTCTCCGCCGGCGATGGCGGACGTGGTGTCGCCGTGGGAGGCCGCAGGATCGACGGGCTTGCATCCGGCATATCGGCGCTGGCTGGACTGACGGGTCACCGGCGTCAGGCGAGATCGAAACACCTTGCATTGCTAGAGGATACCGAACACGGGCGTACCGTGAACAGCGGCTACCTGATGCAGAGCAGTTCGTTCTCCTACGTGCTTGAGGACCATATGGCGGACGGCGGACGGCGGTGGACCGTCTGGGGCACCGGCGACTGGCAGAACTTCCAGGGTGAACCCGAGACCGACTCCAGTTACGACGGCAACCTGAAGACGGCGTACGTGGGCGTGGACGTGGCGACGGGGCAGAGTTGGATGGCAGGTTTGGTCCTGTCCCGCAACTTAGGCCAATCGGACTATGACGTGACCGTGGCCAGCGGCGGTCTGGAAACAAGTCTCACCAGTGTGCTCCCCTACGTACGCTGGACCAGCGCGGGTTGCTGCACGGAAGTGTGGTCGATCCTGGGACTCGGGACGGGCGAGGTAGAGTCGGAGGAACACGCGACCGAACTTTCCATGCGCATGGGCATGGTAGGCATGCGCGCGCGGGTGGCGACTTCGCAGGGTCTGGGTTTCGACGTGGTCGGAGACGCCGGTCTGTTGCGTCTTTCGACCTCCGATAGTGAATCCGCTTCCCTTGGCGACCTGACCGCCGATGTACGGCGATTGCGGATCGGCCTGGAGGGTTCGCGGTCATCCAAACTCGGCGGCGGGACAACAGTGACGCCCTACGCGCAGGTGGCGGGGCGATATGACGGTGGCGACGGACAGACGGGTCAGGGCTTGGAGGTTTCGGGAGGCCTGCGCTTTTCCGGCAGCCGGATCGGCATCAACGCACAGGGCCGGTACCTGGCGGTTCACTCAGCCGAGGGATATAAGGAAAACGGCATCTCTCTTGTAGCCTACCTGAGACCTGGTGGCGGTGGCCAGGGTCTTTCGATGTCCGTTGCACCACGAATCGGCGCCGCTACCGGAGATTCCGGCATGATGTGGCGCGAGCGACCACTGTCCGGCTCATCCATCAACGGCGGCCGCGACGCCCGTGCGCTCAAGGCCGAGGTGGGATACGGTCTCGCCTATCCATCAATGGGACTGCTGATGACGCCATTCGGCGAAATGTACCTCGCCGGGGATGACCGACGCCAGATGCGACTCGGCGCACGATTCGGCGGGGTGGAAAACAACTCGCGCAAAGTTTCCCTGGAGCTTTCCGGCATGCGGGTCGACCGGCGCGGCGGCGAGTCCGATCACCGAATCGGCCTGGTAGGCCGCATGAGCTTCTGACACCGTGCGATTACAGTGAGACCGGCCCCCGACGCCAGGCGCCGGTCTCACGCTCGAACCGATATGCCTATTGATCCACGTCATTCCCTTGATGATGGAAAACCTGGCGACCGACAGAACCGCTCGAAAAAGGGAACTGGATTATGGAACTCACAAGCAACGAAGTCACCCATTTCAGGACCCACGGCTACGTGGCCAAACCCGGATTCTTCTCCGACAGGGAAACCCGTGCACTGCAGGCCGAGATAAACCGGCTCATGGAAGAAGGCGTCCTGCGCAACGTTGCCACGGAAGGTGACGGGGAGACCTCCTCGTCGACGATGCGCAATCTGCAATTATGCCCGATGTACCGGCACAGCGACCTGTTCCGCGCGCTTCCCTTCCAGCCCGACGTGGTCACGGCCATTTCCCAGCTGATCAGCGTTCCATACATTCTCCACCTGGACCAGGTGTTTCTCAAGCCGGCCGGGGACGGCATGGGCACCCACTGGCACCAGGACAACGCCTATTTCAAGATCAGTGATCCACTAAAGGGAACAGCTGTCTGGATCGCCGTTCACGACGCGACCGTCGACAACGGCACCATGCAGGTGATCCCCGACAGCTACAAGACGGCCTACGAGCACAGCCGGGACCCGTACAGCGATCACCATATCCGATGTTATCCGCCAGAAGAACAAGTGGATACCATCGAACTTAAGGCGGGCGGCGCGCTGTTCTTCTGCTATGGCACCGCGCACTGCACCGGCCACAACAGGACAGACAAGGCCCGCGCAGGCATCGCCTTCCATTTTCTTCACGCTGACTACGCGGCGAAACAACTCATTGAGGATGGCCGCGATTACCGGCCGTACGTCACGGGGCCCCGCGCGACGGGTGGCGTGGCGGAATACGGCGTTCGCGTGGAGGGCTCGTGGGAATCCGAGGTGGAGAAGGCGCTGAACCGTGGCTACTCCGTGGCGTGAGTCATACCCGTCTTCTGACATCGATGCGCTGAATACGACCGGCGGCCTGCCAATCCGCTCGCGATTCTACCGTTCACCGCTGACCTTTAGTTAAATCCCACCCTCGTACTGGCGGAGTTATAATTATGAGATTAACCGTTTCCCTGCACCTGATACTGGTCGCCTGCTTCTGCGCGACAACCATGCCCGCCGTGTCGCAGCAACCGATCCCTTCGGCTTTCACTGCCGCAAGGTCGGGCGGCAACTACATGCACAATTTCTACCTGCCGCCACCGTCTACGACCAGTCCCCGTAGACCCGCCTGGTCTCCTGACGGCGAAGAGCTGGCCTTTTCGCTTCACGGTTCCATCTGGCGGATGCGCCTGGGAGAAAATACGGCCTACGAACTCACGGACAACCCCACGTACGACTCCTCGCCGGCGTGGTCGCCTGACGGCAACTGGATCGCCTATACTGCCGAGACCAACAACCGGACGATCGATATATCGATCCTGGACCTGGAGACGGGAGAATCCGCGGCAATGACGACCGGAGACCACCTGTATCTCGACCCGTCGTGGTCGCCGGATGGCTCCAGGCTGGCTTACGTGTCTACAGAACCCAGCGGTTATTTCAACATCTTCGTACAGGACATGCGGGACGGACGCGCCATCGGCAGCCCCATACAGTTGACCAGTGACAACGATTTCGGTAAGAGCCGGCTCTATTTCGGAGCAAACGACCTGCACATCGAACCGCACTGGTCACCCGATGGATCGGAGCTGATGTTCGTCAGCAACCGGGGCATACCGCTCGGATCCGGTGCGATATGGCGTATGCCGGTTGTACCGAACGGAATCGACAGTGCCAGGATCGTACACGAAGAACAGACCCTGTACCGGACGCGTCCGCACTGGTCGCCGGACGGGTCGCGCTTCGTCTACGCCTCCCACCGCGGCGGACAGTACACGAAACTTTATCTTCTCCCCGCGGACGGAGGCCACCCGTACAAAATCACCTTCGGTGACTGGGACGATTTCTATCCCCGCTGGTCGCCGGACGGTTCAAAAATCGCGTACATTACCAACCAATACGGCTTGCCCGGTCTGCGCGTCACGGAAACGGTGGGCGGGAGGAATACCGATGTCCAAAACGTGGAAAAACGCTGGCGCGGGCCCCGCGGACGGGTCGCTGTAACTATCGTCGATGGGGATACGGGCAAACCGACCGCGGCCCGGGTCTACACCCTTGCCTCAAACGGCAAGTCCTATGCGCCTGAAGGCGCCTACCACCGCGTCGGCCGTCTCCGTGAGCACTTCTTTCATTCGACCGGCTCGTTTACCATGGATGTTCCGGTCGGTACTTTTGCCGTTGAAGCGATGAAAGGTTTCGAGTATTACCCTTCAAAGACGACTGTGGACATCGAGGAAGGAACGACCACCGCCGTGGCCCTTACGCTGACGCGCATGGAGGACATGGCGGCGAAGGGATGGTACAGCGGCAGCACCCACGTCCATATGAACTACGCGGGGGATCTGCACAACACGCTGGAGAACCTGATGCACATGTCGGACGCGGAAGATCAGGCAGTGGTGAACGAACTTGTGGCCAACAAGGACAACCGCGTGCTCGACTACCAATTTTATACCGGAAAGCTGGACCCGCTATCTACCCCGGAACGTATACTGCACGTGGGCGAGGAATACCGCCCGGCGTTTCACGGCCACGTCTACTTTATCGATCTGAAAGAGCACTTGCTGTCGCCCTTCGCGTCCGGATACGAGGGAACCGCGATATACAGTCTCTACCCGTCCAATACGGACATGCTCCGGCTGGCCGGGGAACAGGGTGCTTTCCGAGGGTACGTCCATCCCTTTGGCGGAGAGGCAGATCCGCTGGGTGGAGAGAATCCGACCCTGGGGGGCGCCAAGGCTTTTCCAGTGGACGCCGCGCTTGGAACCGTCGAGGCCCTGGAGATATCTGGCGCGGGGCATGCCGTGATCAACGTGTGGCATAACCTGCTCAACAACGACTTCAATATCATCCTGACCGGTGGAGAAGATTCGATCAGCAGCATGTACCGGACCGCCATCGTGGGACAGGTACGATCCTACGTCCACCTGGGCGATGAACCCCTGACTTGGGAAGCCTGGCTGTCCGGACTTAGAGCCGGGAGGACGTTTGCCACCAACGGACCACTCCTTGACTTCACGATCAACGGGGCGGGCCCGGGCGAAGCCATCCGCCTTTCAGCAGAGGGCGGTACCCTCAAACTGAAAGGAGAGGTGTGGAGCATTGTCTCTCTGGACAGGGTAATGGTCTATCGGAACGGCCAGGTCGTGAAGGAGATACCCCTGTCCGATGATGGGAAGACGGCGGTTCTGGATGAAGAACTGTCCGCCGGCGAAAGCGGATGGTATACCCTTCAGGCGGAAAGTTCCACACCCACCCATCCAGTAGACGACCGCTATCCGCTGGCCACCACGCAGCCCATTCGGGTATACGTGGGCGATGGCCCGATCCGAAACCGGACTTCGGGCGCCTATTTCGTCCGCTGGATCGACCGGCTCATCGAAATGGCCGACGAACACCCGGGCTGGCGATCCCAGGAGGAACGGGACCACGTGATCGGCCAGTTCCGTGAAGCGCGGGCGGTCTATGAAAACCTCGCGCGGTAACCCCGGAGCATCTCGCTTTTAACGCGCAAACCGGAAAACCGGGCGCTCCCCGCATACCACCGGGCTCACCCCGATTCCCCAAGGCTGTTCAACACGGCGTCCCAGGCCAGTTCCGAGGCGATCAGCCCGAAATCGGTCGTGCTCTTCAGGTGCTTGTTCTCCACCTCACCGGTCGTCGCGGTAAAAAGCACGTCCCCGTCCCGCATTGTGTGAAAGGGCTGAATCGCTCGCGCCATGGACGCGTGAACCTGCTTACCGATCTGGTTCAGCTCGTGCTGCGCCCATTTCTGGTTGGTCACGACGAGCGTCAGCGTGGTATGCCTGCCCTGCTGATCGGCCAGTGATTTCGCTCCCCTGGCAAGGCGCGCTTCCAGCTTGTCAAGGGGATGGCGATGACCACCTGTCCTTGCCCTGCCGTCGCGGTCGACGACTACACCCAGAGCGTTCACTACGGTGAATACGGCAATCTTCGTTACTCCGATCTCTCTGTAGGCCCCGCCCTGGCCTACGCCGGCCCAGCGTCCCGCGCCGCGCTTGCCGTAGAAGAAACGACCCGTGGAAGCCGTTCTCGCGGCCGCTTCGCCAAGCGTCTTGTCCGGATAGACGAAGTTACGACGGTTGATCCAGTCGAAAATGATCGCGCCGGCGACCAGGGGCAACGGCGGGGGATTGCTTGGTGCCTCTTTTGCGGTCAGGACGGCCCTCACCCCGGATACGGCCTCCAGTCCGTGCAGCGAGCCCCCGGCGAAACAAATGGCATGGTGGAACTGGTACTCGGATTCGACCACACCGGGCATACCGCCTCGTATGTCGACGGCGGTGACGGCGCCTTGATCAAACAGAAAAACCGTACATCCCGTGGGACCATCTGGATACTCGGCGAAACCTATTTTCAGGCGGGGTAAATCGAATTCGAGAAAAGGGGAAGTGAAATCGGTAACCGGAACGGATGCATCGCTGCCGGGCACAGGTGACCTCCTTTGCGCCCGACCTGCAAGGGCGTGCTTGATTACGGGTTGCCGCGGGAACCAGACGACCTTCCAGGCAACTCAATCCTATATACAATAACCCGTGAAACTGTGTTAACCGGTCCACGGGCTATCTTGTTAAGTTCTGCGCTATAGTGGTGTCTCTAACCGGATACCTTGGTTACATTTGCGGCCTGGAGGCCCTTGGGACCCTCCGTGATTTCAAAGGTCACTTCATCGCCTTCGTTCAGCGTCTTGAATCCCTGGGCGACGATCGCCGAGTAATGAACGAACACGTCGTCCCCGTCGTCACGCGCGATGAAACCGAATCCCTTACGTTCGTTAAACCACTTTACCGTGCCACGTTCCATACCGACACTCCTACCTTCCAGGAAGAAATGATTTCCCTGACAACTGCTTCAAACGTGTTCGAATATGAAACAACTACAACGACAGCATGGGCTGATCGTTGCGGTAACTCACTGATTGTCGGGTTAGGAGGTTTTAAGAGATATGCACCTTCGTGGCAAATATACGGAAAAGAGGCTTTTTGTCAAGCTATTTCTTTATCCAATAAGTAAAAACAGGTTGCTTGTTGTCACCTTCCTATACATATATACTGATAACTACTTTCCCCCTCGCATCTATGCTACTTCGACCGGATGCAGTCAATCGGTCTGGCACTTTCTCACACGCTTCAGGTGGCAGACTGCCGAACCGGAGGTGTTCCCATGCATTCCCATGCACCAGACCTCAATTTCGATCCACGATTTGAAGATCCAAAGGAACTGGCGGCGCTCAACCGCCGCGGATTCCTGGGCCGCGTCCTCGGTGGTGCGCTGGCCGGTAGCGCCTTGCTGTCTTGGGGAGCAAAGTCCGCGTTCGCGGCCGAGGACATGAACGAAATGGGCATGGCCGCGGCGCCCGATGACGAACGGTTCTGGGAACTGGTGACCAAGCAGTTCCTGATCCGCAAGGATCTCGCCTATATGAACACCGGTACGCGCGGACCGTCTCCTCGCAGCGTCCATATGGCCCAGATCGATGCGTTGAACCGGATCAATACCGATTACGTCGGCTTCAGACGAGATTTCTACACCATGGAATACAGTGAGGCGTTTACGGCCAAGTTTGCCAGGTTCGTTGGGTGTAAGCCCAATGAAATTGCCCAGGCGAACAACACGACGGACGGCATGATCACCGGTACTTTCGGTCCCGTCCTCGAACCCGGTGACGAGATCGTTTACACCAACCACGATCACGGCGCGGGGACCAATCCCGTGCTGAACCGGGCGCACCGGGACAAACTGAAAGTAGGCGTTATCGACCTTTCGGATCCTAAACTTCATCCGCCTGATTCCCCCGACGAGATCCTGAAGCGATTCGAGGCCGCCATTACGCCGAAGACCAAGCTGCTGAGCTTCTGCCACGCGAATTATACGGATGGTTGCTTCATGCCGGTCAAGGAGATCTGCGAGATGGCTCGTTCCAAGGGGGTCATCACGCTGGTCGACGGCGCCCAGCCACCGGGCATGGTCAAACTGGACATGCACGACCTGGGATGCGACATGTACGCCGGTCCTTCGCACAAGTGGATGATGGCCTCCATGCAGTCCGGCTTTTTCTACGTTAAAGAGGACATGTTTGATCGTATCCAGCCGGTCATTTCGACCACGCCTTTCGCGGGCAAGAACATGTACGGCGATGACCTTTCATCGAACGAACGTTGGCTCGACCGGATGAATTCGGCCCGGAAGTACACCAGCCGCGGTTCCAGCAGTTATCCGAAGTGGGTATCCGTCAACGCGTCGCTCGATTTCCACAACCAGCTGACCAGCGAAGGGATCGAAGCCCGGATCCGCTACCTGGCCGGCAAGCTCATCAAGGGACTTCACAACATCGACGGCGTGGAGGTGTTCGCGTCAGAGGATCCGCGGTTTCACTGCGGACTGGTTCCCTTCCGCATCAAGGGCGTACCCACCCGCGACCTGAACACGAAACTCTGGGACGACTACGATATCTACATCAGGAGCGTGGCGCACAGGGAAGTCGGCTGGGATGCCAACCGCGCCTCGATGCACATCATGGTCACGGCGGCCGAAGTAGACAAGCTGCTCGGTGCTGTTGGAGAGATTTCGAAATCGGTGAACGGGTAACGTCAAGTCGGCTCGTCGGTATCCGGCTTGGTGGACTTATTGCCGGCGAGCCGCGACCAAAGTCGTTTCATGATCCAGTCCAGCAGGCGGGGGGACAGCCGCTGGAAGAAGGTGAAGAATTTGCCGTAGAAGGAAATCACGACTTCCCGGCTGCCCTTTCGGGTCGCGCGGACGATTGCCGCCGCAACGGAATCCGCGGTGATCGAGGGCGCCTTCATCCGCTGTCCCTTCTGTCTCATCAGGGGCGTGTCGTGGAACGTCGTGTCGACACGGGGCGGACATACGACGGTTACGGTGACGCCATGTTCGGCCACTTCCATGCGGAGGCTGTCCGAGAAAGCCTGCACGGCGAACTTGCTGGAGCAGTAAGCCGAGATGTCGGGCAGCGCTCTCTTGCCGGCGACGGATGAGACGTTGACGATCCTGCCGTAGTTGCGCTTGATCATATAGGGCAACACCGCCTGCGTACACCAGATCAGACCGAAGAAGTTCACCTCGAAGACCCGTTTCAACTCTGCGGGATCCATGTTCTCCACGGGGCTGAGCAGGCCTATTCCCGCGTTGTTCACCAGCACATCGATTCGTCCCTGGGTTTCTGCGACTTCTTTCATCTTTGCAAACACGCCGGACCGGTCCGTAACGTCCACGGCCATGGGGATCGCGCGTCCTCCCGCTTTCTTGATATCCGTGGCGATCCGCGCCAGCCGTCCCTCGGAACGGGCTGCTAGTACGACTGTTGCGCCCTCGCGGGCATAAGCTTCGGCCGTGGCCTGTCCGATACCGGTCGATGCGCCGGTAATCACGACTACGTTACCGCTCATTGAAGCCATGAGCGCTAAACCCTCCTTGACCGATCGTGGCCTAACGAAACCATGCGCCCCGTTTCGCTGGACTGGTAAGCGGCCTCTATGATCCGAAGTACGCGCAGGGCGTTTTCCCCGTCGTCGCCCGGGGGATCCCCCCGCAATGCCGACCCGATGAACCGTCCGACGAAATCCTGGCCGTACTGACCACCGTAGGCGTCGGTTTCCGCGACGACATACTTCAGTTCGCGCCGGGGCGTCGAGTTCCAGGTCTGCGCGGTACTCTCGACGACCACGGGGCGGTCTTCCTCCGTGGGATACCAGGTGATATTGCCTTCGAGTCCGCGAAAACTGAGATAGGTGTCATAGCTCCCCGAAAGGTACCCGGCCTGGCTGATGGGCAGGAGGTACCCCGCGTGCAGCGTGGCGATCGCGCCGCTTCCCATGCGCATGATCACCCCGGCCGTATCTTCGACGTCTATGGCCTGTTCATTTAACGTATCGACCATGGCGGAAACGGCGGTTACTTCGTCCTGCGTGATGTACCGGATCGCGTCAATCCAGTGGCAGGCCAGCCAGCTCAGGATCCCGCCGCCCGCGACATCCTTCTTGAAAAGCCAGTGCGAGGGATTGCGGAAACGAACCTGCGACGTGACCATCCGGCCTTCCACCGACAACAGCTTGCCGATTACCCCCTCTTCGATTATCCCGCGGAGGTCATTGACGATGGGATTGGACCGCCAGGTGTAGTAAACGCCCAGGTGAACGCCGGCGCCGCGAACCGCGTCGAGTAAGGGCTCCATGTCCCGGCTTCTCGCCGCGACCGGTTTCTCGGTAAGGACGTGCTTGCCCGCCTTCGCCGCACGGATCACCCAATCGGGATTCCGGTCGTTTGTCGCCAGCGATACGACCACGGGCACATCCTCCCTTTCCATGATCTGGTCGAATGAAGCCCACGTAGTCTCCAGCTTGGGATACGCTTCGCTGCTCAACCGTTTCACCGCGCTGTCGTCCTCGTCCCAGGCCACTACGGCGGATACCTCTTCGAGTAACTCGAGCGTACGCAAATGGGGAACGGAATGGGGATGGGTAACACCCAGGAATCCGACCTTTACCTTCATGTTATCCATCCTTCAACCGCGCATCGCACAGTTGCTCCCATCGAGGAATTGGATATTCCCCGCCGCACCAGGCTAACCAACCTCTTCGAGGTCCTGTCCGGCGTCATACAGAAACTCGTAAGTGTATATACCGGTATTGTGACCGTCTTTCCAGGTAAACTGGAGAGCGTAGCGCCCAACGGTACTCATGTCGATCACCTCGACGCTCGGGTCCAGGGATTCGTTGGCAAGCAGGGTCAACCCTCCGGCGGAGGACAGTTGATCGCGCAGATCGCGGCAGGTGGCGCAGGGGCAGGCCTTGCGAAGATCGGCCAGCGAGTATTTACTCGCGCGGCCGTCGCTCCAGAAGACGGCCAGTTCGCCTTTTACAGGATGGTCGAGGGCCAGGTGCACAGGCGCGGGCGCGGCAGTGGACATGAAGACTCCGTCACTATGACTGTTCAGCAGGTTGGGAGGTCGCGGGACGGGAGGCGGAGATGTCCCCGGTGCCGCCGGAGGGACCGGAAGCATCGGAACCGGCGCGTTCACGGAGCATTTCGGGAGTGACCGGTGAAGGCGATGCAAACACCGCGTCGTCCACGTGTTCGTATACCGCCACGTCTTCGTGGGAACGCTTCTGACCGTCCATCCTTTCGCGTTCCGCGGACAGCATGATATCGCCGTACTTCCGCCAGCCGTTCCACTTCCATTCTCCCCGGCTTCGTTCATCCTGGCCTTCCCGTAATTGCAGGAGATAAACCCATTTGTCCATCATGCGGGTATCCCGGTTGATATAGGCCCAGTATTCGTCGCCCGGGGTAAGTCCCACGTCGTCAAAGCTGAGATGCAGTTTGTCGTAGACGGTGTCGTCGATGACTTCCTCGCCCTCGTAGGTCAGGTCTACACCCGGATCCTGCAGCTTGTAGGGCATCAGCATCCAGTACGTGTCGTTGATCCACGCGCCCCTGGCGCGTTCCAGGAACCCTTCGCGCGTCTCGTTGTCGGTAACTTCCGTCCCGTCCGTGTAGACTCTTCCTTCCCGCGTGTTCAGGTTCATCAGGATAACGTGGGACTGTCCGCTTTCTCGATCGGTCCAGGACAAGCGGTGACGGTCCGTGTCCTTGTCCCAGTAATGCGTTCGAAATCCGAAAAACGAGAATCTCAGGTACCGGGTGGCGTTCCAGTTCTCCCGCCCCCCCATGGCCTCCATCACCTGTTCCGCGATGATCCTGGCCTTGTCCCGGTTGTTGTCTGCTGAACCCGTATCCTGTTCCAGGTTGCCGCATCCCAGGATTCCAGCGAGGAACAAAGGAGCCAACAACAGAAAACCGGTATGTCGAAGCACAAACCGTCTCGATGTCAAACCAGGGATATCCATGTCTGTTTTTCCTCGGATGCGGTGATGGCGTCGGCGACCTGCTGCACTCGGAACCCCTCCTGGAAGCCGGGATTGGCTTCTTCGCCGGAACGGATGGCTTCGACGAAGTGTCTCTGCGGAGACAGCGTGCCCTTCTGGGCGGGCAGCGGCAAAGTCTGCAGGTTGCTTCGCAGCCCCTTGCCGCCTTTCAGACTGGCCTGCATGGTATCTCGAACCAACTGGAACTGGAGGGCGCCGTTGCTGCCGTGGATATCGATGTGTATGTAGTCCGTGCACAGCGCGCAACGGCTCACGTGGAATACGGCCTGTATCCCGTCTTGCATCTGGGAAATGAAGGCGCAGGCGTCTTCGAGCTCGGATTCCCGCATGCTGGAAGAATCAGGCGCCGGGCGTTCCGGAATGAGCGTATGCATCAGCGAACAGACCCGCTCGAATTCACCGACCCACCAGCGGGTCATGTCGATCAGGTGCACGCCGAGATCGCCCATGGCGCCGAGTCCGGCCTCCATGCGCCGCTCGCGCCAGCTGTGCTCCTTCCTGGGGCTCGCCCGGTAACCCATCATGTAGCGGGCGTTTAGATGGTATATCCTGCCGATGTATCCCTCGTCGAGCAGGGATTTCATGCGAAAAGCCGGGCCATTGAACCGCCAGCCGAAGTTTGTCATGTGTACCTTTCCGCTTCGACGGGCGTTTTCAAGCATATCCCTCGCTTCCTCGGTGTTTAACCCCAGCGGTTTCTCGCACAGGACGTGTTTTCCGGCTTCCAGGGCCTCGATGACCATCTTCCTGTGCAGGTTCACGGGCGTGCAGATACTGACGGCATCTATGTCCTTGCGATCCAGGACCGCACGGTAGTCCGTCTGGGTATCGGCAATCCCTAAGTCCCTTGCCACGCGCTGCGCGGTTCCCGTGGTCCTGCTGCAAATCGTCTCGACCACCACGTCGGGACAGGCCTGGTACCCACGGACGTGATATTGACCGAACCCCAGACCGATAACGCCCACACGCAACAGGTCGGATGCCATGGATTCTTCCTTTGTGATTTACCCGTGCTCAGATGTGACAAAACGACAATGAATCCTAAGTTCGGACCGGGTGTTTGTCAAGCACATTGGGGACCGGGCGCGCCTGGCACCCCCTACTGAAACGTCCGTTCGGCGACGACGACCAACTGGTTCGTATCCCAGTCATAGGGCCTGAAATCGAGGCCGCCGTGGACCTCCCTGATCGTCATGCCCGCGGCGGCCAGGAGCAGGTCCAGTTCGGTGACTGTATAGACCCGGATGGAAGACGTGTACTCTCGTTTTTCGGCGCCGTGGAGTACGGTCGTCCTGGTATGAACCCGGTTAGCGACAGGGTCGAAGTCGCGCTCTTCGAGTACGATACGCTCTTTCCGGCGATGGACTTCCTGGGCTGAGAATCTGCGGACCAGGTAGTCCCGGTTGACAAGCTGGCATACGAAACGGCCGCCGGGGCGCAATGCCTCCGAAACGGACCTCATAACCCTGAAGTTCTCGTCTTCCCCCTCGAAATACCCCATGGCGTTGAACAGGCTGATGACCGCGTCGAACCCCCCGGTAAAAGGCAGTTCCCGCATATCGCCCCTCACCCAGGTTCCCCCGGGATCCTGTTCACGGGCACGCTTTAGCAGCGCGGGGGAAAGATCGTATCCCACGACCCTGTAGCCACGTTTCCGCAGTGGCGTGCTGACACGGCCGTATCCGCAACCGAGGTCGAGGATCCCGTTCCCGTTCGGATGCCCGATCAGGCGTGTGAGGCCGTCCACTTCGAGGTCCGTATCCTCGTGGTGATCGAAATGATAGTAGTCTTCGCCGAAGTAGTCGATGTACCAGGCATTCGTCATGATGATCGTCCATTCGCCCCTGCGCCGGCGGCCGCAATGCCAGAGCATGTCGCGTCGCCGTGTCGACCGTATGCCGGTGGCAGTGGATGCCGTACCCGTCAACGACCGTTACCGCATCGGTGGATGCGTGGTCGAAATCCAAAGCCAACCGCCTCCACGTTAACGCCGGCAACTGCATATTTCAAGCGTCTTTTCCGCGATTCCCGTTCCGTAGTGAAATTACCTTGATTTCTAAACATCCGTATAGCACCTTTTGGTTGCTGTACCAGCGCACGACACCCAATTCCGCCGACCTGCGAAATCCAGCTGTTTTCCTATGGCCAGACCGATCATACAGATCAAAGGGGCCCGCGTTCACAACCTGAAGAACGTCAGCCTGGATCTGCCTAAGGACGCGTTGATCTGCTTTACCGGGGTTTCCGGTTCCGGCAAGTCCTCGCTGGCCTTCGACACCCTCTACGCGGAAGGTCAGCGCCGCTACGTCGAATCCCTTTCCGCCTACGCGAGACAGTTCCTCGGCCAGATGCAGAAACCCGACGTAGACCGGATTACGGGGCTCGCGCCCGCGATTTCCATCGAACAGAAAGCCTCCGGACTGAACCCCAGGTCCACCGTTGGGACGATCACCGAGATCTACGACTTCCTGCGGGTGCTCTACGCCCGGGTCGGGGCGCCCCATTGCATGAAATGCGGTGAATTGATCGGGGCTCAGACCCTCGAACAGATCGTCGCGCGAATCCTGGCGCTGCCATCGGGAACGCGGCTGCACGTTCTGGCGCCGGTTATCCAGGGGCGTCGCGGAGAATATCGGGATCTGTTCGAGGACCTGCGCAGGCAGGGCTATCTGCGGGCACGGGTAAACGGCGAGGTCGTCAACCTCTCCGAAGATCCCGATCTCGACCGAAACATGCGGCACACGATCGAAGTGGTGACGGACCGGATCATCTTGCGGAACGATATACGCACCCGGCTGGTCGAAGCCGTAGAAGGCGCTTTGCATCTGAGCCAGGGCACCGTGATGGTCCAACTGGATGAGAACGGTAAGACTTCCGACCTGCTCTTCAGCACGCGGTACGCCTGCAACAAGTGCGATCTGAGTTACGAAGAGCCAACGCCGCAACTGTTCTCCTTCAACAGTCCCCAGGGCATGTGCCCGAACTGCCACGGGCTGGGCACCATGATGCGGGTCGAGCCGCGTCTCATCGTACCCGACCCGGCGAAATCCATCAACGAAGGAACGATCGAACCGCTTGGCCTGATCACCAACCTCTGGAAACGGCACTTTTTCGAGGGAATCGCCCATCACGTGGGATTCAGCCTGGACACACCCTGGGAGCAGTTGGCCGAAGAGGCGCGCAGGGTGGTTCTTTATGGTCTGGGCTACAGGCGGATCACCTTCACCTTCCGCAACGGCAGGGGCGGTGAATGGACGCATAAGGATCGGTTTAACGGGGTCGTGACCGACCTGGAAAAGCGGTACCATACGCTAAAGTCTCAGCGTCACAAGGCCGACCTTGAACGATACATGGCCATTGGAGAGTGTGACCACTGTCAAGGCGAACGCCTCAAGCCGGAAGCGCTTTCCGTCACCCTGGGCGGACTCTCCATCGCCGAACTGTGCCGGATGTCGATACTGGATATCCGTGGGTTCTTCCGGACGCTGACGCTGACGAACGCCGAGAGCCAGATCGGCGACGAAGCGCTCAAGGAAATCGTCGCCCGTCTCGAATTCCTCCTCAACGTGGGACTCGACTACCTGACGCTGGACCGAACGGCCCCGACGCTTTCCGGCGGGGAGGCGCAGCGCATACGGCTCGCAAGCCAGATCGGCCGCGGCCTCGTCGGCGTGATGTACGTGCTCGACGAACCGAGCATCGGCCTGCATCCCCGGGATAACCGGCGGCTACTGGATACCTTGGGCCAGTTGCGGGACCAGGGCAATACCGTCATAATCGTTGAGCACGATGAAGAAACCATGTGGGCGTCCGATCACCTGGTCGATTTCGGTCCCGGCGCCGGCATAAACGGTGGTGAAATCGTAGCGGAAGGCAACCCCGGTGTCGTGGCCGCAAACAAGGCTTCGTTAACCGGACAGTACCTGAGCGGGAAGAAAGTGATCCCCGTTCCTTCCTCGCGGCGCGAGGTGAACGACAAGTGGATCTCGATCCTGGGCGCCCGGCAGAACAACCTCAAAAACCTGGATGTCCGTATTCCCGCGGGACTATTCACCTGCGTCACCGGCGTATCCGGTTCCGGCAAAAGCTCGCTGATCAACGACATCCTGTACGCGGCGCTGGCCCGGTCACTGAACAAGGCCAACACGGACCCGGGAGAGTACGACGGCCTCAAGGGCGCAGGGCACCTGGACAAGGTCATCAACATCGACCAGGCGCCCATCGGCCGCACACCGAGATCGAATCCGGCGACCTATACGAAGGTCTTCGACGCGATCCGCTCCCTCTTCGGCGAAATCCCCGAAGCCAAGGTGCGCGGCTACAGGCCGGGGCGGTTCAGCTTCAACGTGAAGGGCGGCCGGTGCGAAGCCTGCGGAGGCAATGGGGCCACGCGGGTGGAAATGGATTTCCTGGCGGATATGTGGGTTTCCTGCCCCATCTGCGAGGGCAAACGGTTCGACCGGGAAACCCTGGAGGTGAAGTACAAGGGACATTCCATCGCGGACGTGCTCGACCTGGACGTGCAGGAAGCGCTGGAACTGTTCGAACACATTCCTTCCATCTCCCGGGTACTCGGAACCCTCTACGACGTGGGCCTGGGGTATATCAAGCTGGGTCAGCCCGCGCCTACGCTGTCGGGCGGCGAGGCGCAGCGCATCAAGCTGGGACGGGAACTGTGCAAGCGCAGTACGGGGCGGACGCTCTACGTGCTGGACGAACCCACGACCGGCCTGCATTTCGAAGACATCACCCATCTGCTCGCCGTACTGAACGCCTTCGTGGACAAGGGCAACACTGTCGTCGTCATCGAGCACAACATCGAGGTGATCAAGACGGCGGACTGGATCATCGACCTGGGTCCGGAGGGCGGGGAAGCAGGCGGACGCGTCATCGCGGAGGGGACACCGGAGACCGTGGCGGGCGTCGCCGGTTCGTCTACGGGCCAGATTCTGGGAAAGGCGTTGCTGCCTCCGACTCCCCAGGAGCTTCCAAAACCGGTGAAGCAGGCGGCTTCCGGGGACGGACACATCCGGGAGATCACCGTGCGCGGTGCCCGCGAACACAACCTGAAAGATATATCCGTGTCCATCCCCCGGGACCGGATGACCGTATTCACCGGTGTATCCGGCTCCGGCAAAACATCCCTGGCCATCGATACGATCTACGCGGAGGGCCAGAGACGATACGTGGAATCCCTTTCCGCCTACGCGCGCCAGTTCCTCCAGCAAATGCAGAAACCGAAGGTGGACCATATCGTCGGCCTTTCCCCGGCCATATCCATCGAACAGAAGTCCCCGGGCCGGAACCCGCGTTCCACTGTGGGCACCATTACGGAAATATACGAATACCTGCGTGCGCTCTACGCCCTGGTCGGCGTTCCCCACTGTCCGGCCTGCCGCGTACCCATCGGCGCGCAGACGGCCAGCCAGATCGTGGACCGGATCATGACCCTGACTGAGCAAACCCGCGTTACGCTTCACGCACCGCTGGAGCCCGAAGGCTCCGAGGGGTATGAAGTCCTTCTGGACCGGGCGCGGCGCAACGGGTTCATCCGGGTACGTATCGACGGTGTCCTGAGGCGGCTCGAAGAGGATATACAGATCGACCGGCGGCGGCGCCATGAACTGTGCGTGGTCGTGGATCGGATCGTCATCCAGGGGGATGTACGGCAACGCCTGGCCGACTCGGTGGAGACGGCCCTGGAACTCTCGGGCGGACTGCTGATCGCCGAGGTGCAGGAACCGGATTCCGAAGGCGCCCGCGATGTCCGTTTCAGCCGGTTCTATTCGTGCCCGTCCTGCGGGGTCAGCTACGAAGAACTTTCGCCCCAGAGCTTCTCGTTCAACCACCGGTCCGGCATGTGCCGCGAATGCGAGGGACTGGGAACGCAGCCCGGCATCGACCTCGATCTGCTGATTCCCCGGCGTTCTAAATCCATCCGCGAAAGCGCGGTGTCGATATGGGGTGACGGCGCTGTGGGTGATCGTTCCATGCTCGACCTGCTGGAACAGGTCGCGGCCGCCCAGGGCTTTTCCCTGGAAACACCCGTTGACAAGCTGTCGCCGGAACAAGTCCAGGTGTTTCTCTATGGAAGCGAACGTTGGATCGACGACCACAGGGTACCCGGACTGTCCTTCCAGTTCCGGGGCATATTTCCGACGATTGAGCTGGTCGCACGGTACGCGAATCGATTCCCCGAACTGGCCCGCCTGCTGCACCCGACGCCCTGCTCGGCCTGCGAGGGCGGGCGACTCCGGGCAGAAAGCCTTTCGGTGCTCATCGACGGCGTGTCTATCGCCGGTCTTAGCGCCATGCCCGTCGTCCAGGCCATGTCTTTCATAGACAAACTGGATCTGTCTGACGCACAGACGGAAGTCGTGGGCGAGGTGATGACTGAGATACGAAACCGCATGCGCTTTCTCCTGGACGTGGGGCTGGAATACCTGACCCTCGACCGCCGGGCGCCTACGTTATCGGGTGGTGAGGCGCAGCGGATCCGATTGGCCAGCCAGATCGGCTCGGGACTTACCGGCGTGCTCTACGTACTGGACGAACCCACGATCGGGCTTCATCCGCGGGACAACCTCAGACTGATCGAGGCCCTGGAAAACCTGCGTGATCTCGGCAATACCCTCATTATGGTCGAGCACGACCGGGATACGCTGGAGCATGCCGACAACCTGGTGGATTTCGGTCCGGGAGCCGGCACGTTCGGGGGGCGGATAGTGGGCGAAGGCTCGCCTGCCGCGCTCAAGGAACTCCAGGCTTCGCTGACCGGACGCTACCTCGGCAACCGGGTTCGTATCGAAGTGCCGCGAGACCGCCGCAAGCCGGGCCGGAACAAGCTGCAAATCGTAGGAGCCCGCCAGAACAACCTGAAGAACATCGACGTGACGCTGCCCCTCGGTGTCTTCATATGCGTAACGGGCGTGTCTGGCTCGGGAAAGAGTTCTCTCGTCAACGATATACTCTATCCCGTGCTGGCCTCCACCCTGCACCGTTCGCAGGTCAACCCCGGACCCCACGACGAAATAAAGGGACTGCGTTTCGTGGACAAGGTCATCAACATCGACCAGACCCCGATCGGACATTCCCCCCGGTCGGACCCTTCCACGTATGTCGGGTTGTTCGCGCCGATCCGCTCGCTCTTCGCCCAGACCGTGGAGGCCCGGATGCGGGGCTACGAACCCCGCCGGTTCAGCTTCAACGTACCCGCAGGCCGGTGCGAGGCCTGCCAGGGACTTGGAGTCCGCAAAATCGAGATGCATTTTCTGGCGGACGTGTGGATGACCTGCGAGATCTGCGACGGGAAGCGCTACATGAAGGAAACGCTGGAGGTGACCTACAAGGGCAAAACCATCGCCGATACGCTGGAGATGACCGTTGCCGAGGCGCTCGAGCACTTTGAGAACGTGCCTCGTATCCGGCGCATGCTCCAGACCCTGTACGACGTGGGACTCGACTACATCCAGCTCGGTCAGTCGGCCGTCACACTATCGGGCGGCGAGGCGCAGCGCGTCAAGCTCGCGAAGGAACTCTCCCGGCCAGGTACCGGCAAGACCATCTACCTGCTGGACGAACCGACCACGGGGCTGCACTTCGACGATATCCGCAAGCTGCTGAACGTCCTCAACAGGCTGGTGGACAAGGGGAATACGGTGCTGGTCATCGAGCACAACCTCGACATCATCAAGACGGCCGATTGGATCGTCGATCTCGGTCCGGAAGGCGGTGACCTGGGCGGTCACGTGGTCGCTGCGGGTACTCCGGAGGATATCGCCTCGTCCCTTTTCTCCCACACCGGACAGATTCTTTCGAGGGAACTGGCGCTGGGCAATTAAGCGCCTTTCCGCAAGGCCCTCCCCAGGAGTTCCCACACCCTTTCAAGCTTCAGCGAGGCTTCCGTCTCTCCCCGGCAACTGTACCAGCAGCGGTTGCAGTCGATCTTCCTGGATACCGGTTTGAAGTCGGCGTATCCGGAAAGTTCGGGCAGTTCTGCGCAGGGTTTTACGTTACCGTCGGGAGTCAGTTGCACCAGCCACTTCCCCGCCGCCGTACAGGAACGCGGCAGGGTATCGCGGAAATAGGCTGGAATGCGGCGCAGGTACCAGGCGGAATTGACAATATTTCCCAACCTGGACTTCAGGTCGATCAGATCGTCTATCAGGATTTCCAGCTGGTGGGCGTGGCCGGGATCGACCAGGTGGGTTTCGTTCCCGTTCTTGAAGTCGCTGTAGCAACTGTAGGAGACCTTCGCGCCCATGGACCGGGCGAGGTGCGCGATGGGAAGGATATGATCCAGGTTATCGCGCATGATCACGGTGTTGAAGATTACGTTGATCCCCCGGGCCGTCAACTGGGGCACGAGCGTGGAGATATGCTCGTACAGGCCCTCGATACCGCGTTCCTCGTCGTGTTCACGGCCGATGTAATTCAACGAAATCGAGATATGGTCCATGCCGGCTTCCCAGAGCGCCGTGGCCTTTTCCACGGTCAGGAGGGATCCATGGGTGACCATGCCGATATACACAAAGCCGAGGGACTCCTTGATGCGCCTGACCGCCTCGGGCAGCTGCTTGTTGATCGTCGGTTCTCCGCCCGTAAGCGTAACTGTCAGCGGGTCCAGTTTCCTGATCGCAGCCACGTAGTCGTAATCGCCCAGCTTGCCGGAATCTTTCGACTTCCAGTAATCACAGAAATCGCAGCTGGCGTTGCACAGGTACGTCACCTCCATGTTCACTGCCATCGGACCGCCTCTCAACCGTACCCAGAGGTATTTGAGTACGCCCCGGAGCTTCCTGCCAAGGGACATGGGCCGCAGCAATACCTGGTCATATCCGAGATGGTCGGCTGCCGGCTGGGAGATAGGCGGAGCGGGAGACGGCGCTACGAATTCCGCCGTCGGAGCGATCTGGATTTGTTCGGACATGGACTGCTACCCCTTCGTCGCCGTGCTTCAGGCGGCGGCGACAAAATCGATGCCGTCTATATCGCCTTCGACCGTATGCCCCATCAGATTCAGCATGGAAGGGAATATATCCACGGTGCGCACATACTCTGCCGAAATATCCGCATTCATGAATAACGGGACATGCATGTGATCACGGTGGAGCGAACCATGGGTCGCCCTGTGTTCGGGATGCTCGTGCCGGTATCTCAGATCGAATCCGTTCCGGGCACTGACGACAAAATCACCGGAACGGGGTGATCTGAAGACCCGCAGCAACTGGTATGGCGCGTCGGGATAGTCCGTGTCGAAAGTGGTGGAGAGCATTTGCTCCTGGGACACCTCTTCCGGCATGTCCCCGTAGCCGAATGGATCCTCACCCTCGCGTACCCGATAGGATATGCCGCTTCGCGTCTCCCGAATCTCTGCCACACCTCGGCGTCCGCAAACGATGGCCCCGTCGCCAGCGGACCTGATCGCCACCAGGTCAATCGCTTCCTGCGAGAGCAGGGCGTCGACAGGGTCCTCATCACCCATGGAACGAATCTCTTCGTAGGAAGGTCTTTCCTCCCAGGAATCACCCTTCTTGAAGTAAACGTGCGACATCCCATTGCCGGAAACCATCGAAACCGCATTACACCCGTTACGCAGGATTTTCGGATAGTAGAGCGTATTAAAACCCAATTCGTCGAGAAACGACCAGAGTTCGAAGTGCGTATGGGTGGCGGTCAAACCATGATCACTTGAAATCACGAACAGCGTATCATCCAGTTTGTTTTGCCGTTGGAGCCGTTCCGCCAGCCTGCCGAGACCCTTGTCGAACGCCCGGTACGCATTCAGTGTTTCATCCGAAAAAGGATCCGTGTAATGTGAATATTCATCCACCGCGGGAAAAACGACCGAAAGGAAATCCGCTTCCCGGTCGATCGCCCGGTCCACGTATCGCCAGGCGGCGTCGTCCACCGACTGCCAGTAACCCGAGTAATGGGCGAAGACCCAGTACCAGGTTTTGGACAGCAACGTCTGGTTTTCCAGGATACCCAGTCCTCTGTTCAGAAAACTGAAGACCCCTGCCGGATGCTCGAAGTAATCGAAGATGGTACGGATATCAGCCTTAAGATCCGAGTCCATACATAGCCCGCCCGGCCCCACGTAACTGCGCGACTGGTGGAAATGGGTGAATCTGTGGGGTTGGTACCGGTCAAACCAGCGGATACCGGGAAGATTGCACGAACCGGGCGTACAGCCGGTCAGGAAAGCCACATGGGCCGGACCGGTCGTGGACGGAAAGGACGTTACCGCCTTCCGATAATCCCCCCTGTCCAGTATATACCGCTGCAGGGACGGTAGTTCACCAGCCTCGATTAAATCCTGCATGACGTCTGCGCGGGCGCCGTCGACCAGTAAAAAGACACACCGCTTAAACGGTGATGTCGCCATGCCGTCTCCTAAAAACATAGTACTTGTGGTTATTAGCCTGCTACAACCGATTAAACAGGCTTGAAAAGATACATCAAATATCAACCAGATTCAAGGGTTTTTGCGCGGAGCGTGCTGAGTAGCTCCGCATAGGAGGACTTGCTGATCTTCTTGTAGAAGGCGTCCCGGTTGGCCAGCGCGACACTCGCCCCGTCTATCACCATATCGTAGATGAGCCAGTTCCCCTGCTTTAACTCCATCTTGTAATCGACGAGCGTTTTGGTGCCCTTGTACCAGACCGTAGTTCTCACCAGCGACCGGCTGCCTCGTATTTCTTCCCCGTCGTACGTCGTACTATCCGAGCGCTTGCGCAGTTTATCGAGCGCCCTGCTTTCCGTCCATTGACGCAGAACCGACACGAATTCATCCCGCTCCGCTGCAGTTCTCTCACGCCAGTACCTTCCGAGTGATATGCGGCTGTGTCGTTCGAAATCGAAACCCGATACGATAGCCTGGTGCACCAGGCTATCCCGCGCCGCTTCGGTTGTGGACCCGTCCAGGGTCCGCAACGCGGCGTCCCTATGCTTCAACGTCTCTATGGGTGAGGTTTCCTGAGCGTAACTCCCGGAAGCCAGCATGGAGGCCACCACCAGTGGGGCAACGATACATACCCGGCGGATCTCACGGCGTAGCGAATGCATCTCCTCCTCCATCTTATTGGGTCAAGAATCGGTTGTTTCGGCGATGAACCACGAAATCGTCGTAATCCCCCTGTGAATCCGTTCCTGTCGCATTGCCATCCGTCAGAATACCTATACCCACGGCTTTACGGGGCGGTTTTTCCTCGAAGATCCGGACATAATCCGCGTACACGTCGACCGACTCCTCGACCCACTGCCCGAGCTTTTCCTTCCCGATTTCTAGTACGATCACGTGGGGACGGCCGATTCCATCCCGACGATAGTACGTGCCGACCGGAAGGGTGGTGCTCCAGACGTACTTCAGCGTCTTGGGCACTCCGATAAAATTCTGATCCAGGACCACGTAGACGGCCACGCTGCTGTCGTTCCTGGATCCGATGCTTTCGTTGCCTTCTTCCGGTAATACTCTCGCTCTCCAGCGCCAGGACAGCACCGGGTATTCGTTCGCATCCCATTCGCTCAGTTGCTTGCGAATGATGATGGAGGAGCCGTCGTCGTCCGCGTGGAGATACCGGTTTCCCTTTTCCTCCTGGATCGAATACAGGTTTCGGGCCAGGTCGTCGTCCCCCCGCCAGGCCTTCCAGTTTGCAGGGAAACCACCGGGGTCCCCATTGTCGAAGTCATCGATCACGATAGACAATTGATCATCGCCGCGGCGCTGGGGGTAAGCCGACCGGTCCGCCCGGGCGACAGGCGGGATGAACGTATCAACCCGCGGCCACGTTGAAGCGGGTGCCGGCTCCGATCCGCTTGAAGTCGAACGATGAACGGAAGGCGGATCGATGACCGCCGCGCCGATTAGTAAGACACCGCCGGCCAGCAAGCAGAGCAGCTTGCTCCCGCGTCCCCGTGATCTCATCATGACCATCCTCGGTTTCCGGCATTATCGCCCAACATTTGAATCTCCGTTACCCGTTACGTGATCAAGTTCAGCAAGGGAGACTCGAAGCTCGAAAAGGGACTGCCGGTGCGCCTGCTGCATTTTGGCGTGGGCGGTGTAGGCGTTCAGCAATTCCGTGCTGTCTCCGGTCACATCAAAACCCATTGTCTCCGAAGTCAACCATGCTCTCGCGGAGCGAAGCGCGCGGTCGCTGCCAATTACGTTGGCCCGGGCTTCGATCACGTCCCTGTAAGTCTTTTCCACTTCCAGTTCGATCGCATTCATCACTTGGGCCTCCTTGTTCACCAGAGACTCCAGTTCCGCTTTACGTGCCATGTACTTTGCCCTGGTAAGGCCGAAGTTGAAGTTCTGCCGGAGCGTGATCACCGCACCGCCGCGGAAAAAATTGAACTCGTCCCTCAGGAAAGGATTGTCGAGTTCCGGCCTATGGGGAGCGATACCCCACTGAAGCGACCCCGCCAGGGCGATATGGGGGTAGAAATCGCTTTTGGATACCTTAACCAGCGCCCGGCGGACCAGGACCCCGGCCCTGAGTTGCCGGACGTCGTACCGCCGGTTCTTCGCCTGTTCGATGTAATCGTCCAGGCCGTCGAGCAAGGCCGGATCCTCCCTGTTGTAGGTATCAATGATGTCGAAATCCCTGAACCGATCGATTTCGAGCACCGTCATCAACGCCGCCTTGCCCATTTCGATCGACTTCTCGGCCCTTGCCCGGCTTTTCTGTACTTCGAATTCGAAAACGTCGATTTTCAACAGGTCGTTCTGGCCGACGTCCTCCGTATCTTCCTCGATCATCTCGTTGATACGTTGTCTCGCCTCCTGTACTTTTTCTTCGCTTTCCAGGACAATATCCCGTAGTTCCCTGGCCAGCACGATACCGTAGAACAGTTTTTTGACCTGGAGGGCAACGTTATTCTTCTTTACCTCTACGGCCGCTTCGCCCGCTTCAAGGCCGTATCCGGCCGCCTTCCTTGCATTGCTGAGTTTTCCGAAGGTATAGAGCGGCTGGACCAGTTCAATCTGAGTCCGGGAGAATACCCCCAGGTTGGACAGATCGCTTCGGATGGTCTCGATCTGTTCCGTATCGCCTTCTATCCCGGGCGCCGGTCCGAAGATATTCGTCCACTGTAACTGGGGTAGGATACCGGCGAATTTCGCTTCGCTCAGCCTTGCTTCCAATCCTTTGACGGCAAGGATGGCCTGATCGATATCCGGACTAACCCTCAACGCCCTGTCCAGGCACTGTTCCAGAGTCATCCGGACAGGCTGATCCGATCCCTGCGCAAAGGCAGATCCCATAAAAAGCGCTGTCGCCAGGATGTGGGTCAGAAATCGAAACACGATGCCTCCGAATGGAATCAACCGCGTCGACACACAACGAATCTAAGTACATTAGACGCGGCGGTTCACCTATTGATCCAATTTATAGCGGTGACAAACCCGTATCTGGTGGTACGCAAGGCTGGCACATCCTAACGGGACCGGTCAGCCTCGTCAACCGGTGCCTTCGACATCAGCCAGATTGCCCGCGTCCAGTGAAACGCCGCCGTGACCACCGTCCAGATTGCCACGAAAGTGAATGATTCCTCCGGCATGCCAACTGCCGTTCCGCCCAGCAGCAACAGGACGTTCGTGTTACGACGGGCGCCAATGCGACGAAAAAAACGATCCACGGGTTCGTAGTCAAACAGTTCGATCCCCTGTCGAGACTTGAACATCCCGGTCGCCGACTTGTCAAGCAGATAAAAGAGGGTGATGACGGTGCTGAGCACGAAGGGGCCTGCCATTGCACCGCCGCCGCTAAGCATCCATCCGATAGCCCAGTACCAGGTCAGTTCGTACACCACGTCCAGGATGTGTTCGTATCGGTCCCCGAACCGGGTGCAGCGGACCGTCACGCGGGCCAGTTTGCCGTCGACCCCGTCCAGTACGCCAACGACAAATGCTATGATTAGTCCGGCGGCCAGGTACCCGGAAGCCAGGTACCCGGCGGCCATCAGACCGGTGCCTAGAAACGCGAGCAGAACGGTCAGGGTGGTCACCTGGTTAGGTGTGACGGTACTCGCGGATATCCATTTCGCAAGCAGGTTCTCCAGGGGTGGATGGATAAACTCCGCCGGAAAATCCAGGGTGCCCTTCTGGGCGGCGTCGATCAGCAGCGCCTCGGCCCGATTGGTTTCTAGGTCCGAATCGAGGATCAGCCACCAGGCAGGCAGACTACGTCGAAGATCTACGATATAGGGATCCATGTCGCAAAGGTCGAACGCGTAACAGGACGCTTCCGGCGTCCCATCCAGCGTGGACCACAGCGATTCGGAACCGGTCCAGGATGCGGTGAGTCTCTCGAGGAGACCCGCGTCCGCCACCAGGAGCCTGCAGGACTCCCGGGCCTGGGAATCCACGGCCTTCCTGTTGGGACCGCCGTCGATCATCGCGCTCAGTACGCGTTGATCGTACAGGTGGTGCGCGTCCATGGCCAGGACCGATTCGTCCTTTTCGGGCAGCCAGCGGACGGGGGATTCGTCGGCCCGCACGCAGGAAACGGGGTGTACCTCATGAAACCAGTGGTCGTCAAACCCTTCTACCTGGACCTCCGGCCCCCGCTCGCCTGGAGGTCCGACCACCGTGATCCGCCGGGCGCCCAGGGATGCGAAGACCCGCAGGTGCCGTTCGAGCATGGTGAAACCGTAAACCGATCGCCCGGCTCCCGCCGCGCTGGTTTCCGTATCCGCGAATAGGACCACACTGAAACTCAAAACTATGAATACTCCCTGTCGATGGTGGTCTGCGTTTCCTGCTCATCCTCATATTCCAGGCTGTCGCGCGATCTTTTCTTGCGCAAAGGCGTATGTTCCCGAAAACGCCGAAGAACAATCAAATCGTCCTCTTCCAGGCCCAGCGTGCGCAATATGCCGAGGTAGCCGGCCAGGAAGATTACCGGCAGCACGACCATGCGGATCCAGTCGATATCGGGCAGGTAGCCACCCGCCAGGAACGCGGATGCGAAAGCGAGGACCGCGGCAACAAGCGGCTTCGACATTCGCCAGGTCAAGGGATGAATACGGTACAGATGATATACTTCGGCCAGGCGAATCAGGGTGAGCAGCGCGAAGGAGAACAGTGTGCCCAGGGCCGCTCCCAGGATACCCAGGTACGGAATCAACCACAGGTTGAGGGCGAAATTCACGATCACGACCAGGATCGTGTTGACGAGGTTGAGATAGGGCCGGCCGGACATGATGAGCACGGTATCACCCGAACCCATGGCACCGTACACGACCTGACTCATGGCCAGGATGACCATCGTCATGAATCCGGCGCCGAATTCCGGGCCGAACAGCCCAAGCAGTTCATCGCCAATCAAGGTCACGCCGCAAAGGAAAGCCGCGCCTATGGTCAGCACCCATCGAGTTACCAGCCTGAGATTCCGCTCCAGCCGCTTCATGTCGTTTCGGTGGTTCAACTCGGCGACGATGGGACTGAAAATGGGATCGAACCACTGGCGTACCTTCTTGGTCGCCAGGGCGATTTCAACCGCAACCACGTAAATGCCCACCTGCACCGCCGGCAGAAAGTAGCCGACCATGAGCACGTCCAGGCGGATCATCAGAATATACACCAGTTCGTAGCCCATTACCGGCAGCGAGAACCGGGTCAGCGGGGTGAAAACACGCAGTTCGCGCAGGTAGCCGAGACAGGCGCGCCAGGAGTAGAACCGTGTGAGCACGTATATGGCGAACAGCAGGCTGCCTGCCAGGGCGGTCAGTTGCGCCGCGGCGATGCCATAGGTTCGCCAGCCCCCATAGAACAGCGCGCAGGCCCCGCCAAAGAGGATCAACGGCTCGATGGTCCCCCTGGCCAGGACGTCATACTTCATGACCTTGTGGGCCCTGGCGACGCCCAGGATGATCGTTGTCAGGGCGATCATCGGCATGGCGAGCGACAGCAGCCGAAGCATACCGGTTAGACGGGGTTTGTCCAGGAGGCCTTCGGCGAGCGCGGGTGCACTGATGAAGAGCGCCGCGCCCGCCACGGTGCTCAGGAGCAGGCCCACCCCCAGGGCCTGGGCGATGGTTCGTTGGATGCTGGCTGCGTCCCCGTCGTCGCGGTACCTCGGGAGGAAATTGACCATTCCCTTGTCGAGCGCGAAATGACCGAATTTATCCACAAGATCGACGATCGTCCACCCGAGCATGTACAGGCCGAACACCTCGGCGCCGAAAAGCCGGGTAAGGACAATGACCGATGCGGCCTTGATCAGCCGCGCCAGCGATCCGATAAAGTTGACAGCCGCCCCCGCGGCGATTGTCGAAGCGTCGGATGCGGTTCGGACCGGGTCGGGGATCGGCTTCTCTCGGATTTGTTCCATGACTAGAAATTCGTCCTGCTTGCTTCAATCATCAGGGTCCATCCCCGATGGTTCTTCATGAACAAATTGCACACCGCGGATAGCATCCGGCCGACCGAGACCAATCCCAACCGCGTCAGCGCCGCCGGTATCGCGTGCATGCGTTCCGTGGCATAGCTCAGCCTGATTAACGCCAGGTCCAACCTGGAACGAAGCAGGTAACGGTATCGTTCCAGTCTGAATCCACACGCTTCGAGCAGCGAACCGACCGACTGATGCGAGTAGAATTGCAGGACGCTGTGCCGTTCCCGGTGCTCAGCGCGCCACGCCTCGCCAATCCCGTCCAGGCTCAAACTGTCAAGCGTCAACAGAATGCGCCCGCCCGGTCGCAATACGCGCCACATCTCCTGCAGGGTCTTCCGGTCGTTGGGCAGATGCTCGAAGACACACAGGCTCATGACCGTGTCGAACTGACCCGAGCGCAGTGGAAACGCACTGGCATCCGCGCAGAAGTAGCCGGTGGATGGTGTTTTGTGGTACGCCGCGGCACGGCGGAGCTGGTGCTGATTCAGGTCAAAACCGAATACCTGGGCGCCCCGCAGGGCGATACGGTAATTGTAGGTCCCTTCTCCACAGCCGATGTCGAGGATACGTTCGCCCGTTCCCGGCCTTAACCAGCGCAACGCCGGGACAGTTTCCTGAACCCGGCGGAAGTTGAAGTCCTTTCTGATCCGGAGGGCGAAAAGTCCCCTCGACCAGTACATAAAACCGTTCATGCGCCTCCTATCCCTTACCTGTCTGGTCGTCTGAACCTCGTATACTCGTGTATTCGTGTGCACGTCTCTTACTGCATCCCGCCACGCCGTCAAATGCCGGGCTGTCGCGCCTGTTCCACGGCCCGGTCGCGGGCCAGCAGCCGTCCCGTCGAAACGAAGATGGCCAGACCCATGGCCAAGCCTCCGGCCGTCACGGTCCAGAACATACAATTCAGTAAGCCCAACGCGGCGAAACACAGCAACAGCATGGTGAAGAAATCTCTTTTGCACATCATCCGAAACAGGTTGAGCAACCGGGCGGCCAGGGCGTGACGCCGGCCTGCGGCGTGCCTTGCGAAGGCCCGGTTGAACCGGACGAGGCTTCCGCTGCCTCCGGTCTGCAACAGGTAGTAGTACATCACGAGAATTGACGCTGCCACTACCGCGACGGAACCCATGCCGAGGGACCGGATCACGCTTTCATCCGAGTTGCCCGCGTAAGCCCAGACCACGGCGGAGAAGAACGCCAGGTAGGTGAGGTTGTCCGTGATCGTATCGAGCCAGGATCCATATTTCGATTCGCGGAAGGTCAAGACGGCCACCTCCCCGTCGCATCCGTCCAGAATAGAGGAAACCTGGAACAGCAAGGCACCCAGCAACACCGTCCAGTAGGCACCGTCCAACACGAACCATGCTCCGAGCAGGCCGGAAAGAAAAGTGACCAGGGTTACCATGTTGGGGGTGACCGGCGTCTGTACCAGCCATCGGCTGATGCGGGTCGAGACCGGCCGGTTGACATACCGGGACACCCAGCCGTCGGTGGGCTTTATGAGGCGCCTCAGCAGGATCTTTTCGCCGTGCGCAAGCATTTCGGGTGTATCCACGTCCTGCCAGAATCCCTCGCCGATGTCGAAGGCACGCATCCTGCCCTCCCCGGCGAGCGCCCTTATTCCATCGCTCAACGCGCACCCTTCCGGTCCGTTCACCGCATCGAGCGCGTCGAACAGAGCAGGCGTGCAAAGGAACATGCCCGTATCAACCGCGTTGTATTCCTGCAGTTCTTTGTCGATCTGGACCACGCTGTCACCACTCACATCTACCTTGGTAGCGTCGTCCAGGTCGTACACGCTATCGATTTTCCGGTCTATGGCGAGCAGGCACTCACCTTCGGCGATTGGTTCTTCGAGCAATCGCTCCAGCGTCCGTCCATCGAAAAGGTGATCGGCCATGAGCAGCGCGAACGGTTCATCCAAGTGTGACCGTGCGGCAAGGGCGGAGACCCCGTTGGGCAGGTTCCAGCGGTCGTTGTGCACCCATTCGATCCGGCAGTCATCCAGGTTGGGATCACGGGACAGGGTCTCGTGAAAACGGTCCGCCTCGTATCCCGTCACGATCACGAAACGCGCTATGCCGGCCCGGCTGGCCGTCAGTATGATACGCTTGATCAGGGGCACGCCGCAAAGCTTCATCAGGGGCTTGGGTACCTCGCCGGTGACCTTTTGAAGGCGTGCGCCTGCGCCGCCGGCGATGATGAGCGCCGAAGTCGCTCTATTCGTATTCCGATCCATGTATCGAGTTTCAGATTGGCATGTGACGTGAGAAGAAGCTAGAAGATGGCAGAAAAACCCAACGACATCTCCGGGTGGGGATGAGAGGGAACATCCAGTTCCTTTCGGTAGGCCGCCTGGACGATCACGGCGACCTGCCGCGTCCAGAAGTAACGCAGCCCGACCCCGGCGTCGACGATGGTCAGGTTTCGGTTTTGAGGTCTGATCTCCAGGCCGGTGCCGCAGCCGATGAAGGGCGTGAAGGAACTGCTCAGGACGGGCAGATTGTAACGGTAGAACGCGCCGATCCTGGTGATCTGGTCCACCAACTCTTCTTCCTGGGCTTCGAACACCGTTCCAGGCAACGACGCCGAGTTGCCGAAACCAGCCAGTTTCCGGGCTCGAAGCAGGTTGGTGTCAGAAGAGGTGCCGGAAGACAGCCGGGTGTCGTCGAGGGCCTCCGTATCGTTCGGTCTACTGATGGAAAACACACCGCCGAACTGGTGGGTCGGCGTAACGAAATATCCGGCGCTCAGGGAGACCGTTCCGGAATTAAACAACTCGTTTCCCGTTCGACCCACGCCCTGCACCTCGATGCGCCCCTGGCTGAGGTTTTTTCCCAACGATACGGGTCGATCCATCATGGTCATAGCGGAGGAAAGTCCGAGTGCCGCGGGGTTGATTTTCTGGCTTTCCATGGATTGGAAACCCCCGTTTGAACGCCTGGCGTACGGCGTATTCATCATGGAGGCTATAGGTCTGCGCAACGAGGGCCGTCCGTCGACCATGGACCTGGGGTCGGTATCGCGGCTAAACGATCCCGGCACACTTTCTACCCGGGAAACAGCCAACGCGGGAATCGAGCCGTCGCCATCGAGCGGGATCGAGGCAGGATCGATTTGTCTTAGATTCACAGGACCAGGGGGATCACTCGTCAGTGTCACGGCGTCCATGTCGACCGGTGTCTCGACGGCGGGACGGAACAGGGGCATGACCGCGAGCAAGGCGCAGAATGCCATGATCAGCAAGGAGAATCGGGCGCCGCGTTCATGATTCACCGCCGATCCCAGCAGATCCCGGATACGCATGGCCACCAGCGAGGCCGACCGCGCAAGTTCGAGCGCCACGTGCCAGTGTGTACGGACCTTGCCCCCGGCCACTTTCAGCAACGTGGAAGCGTAGCGCTCCGGCTGCCTGGATACCCGGATTACGTCCACATCGCAGGCTTTTTCAGCTTCGATACCGATTCTGCGCGCCGCGTACCAGACCGTGGGATGGAAAAAGAAAAAGATCCTGCTGAAATGGACGAGGAGAACCGTCAGATGATCCCGACGGGCATAATGCGCCAGTTCGTGCAGCAGAACCTGTCTGAGTTCCGCATTGGAAAGTTCCAGGATACACCAGGAAGGAATCAGAACCACGGGCCTGCCCAGGGCGATCAGTACGGGGCCCGCGAATTCGTCGGAAATCCGCAGCGATATGGTTTTCTTCACACCCAATTCGGCCAGACAGCTCTCAAACAACTCCCGCACGCGGGGGACGGTGACCGGAACGGCCCGCCGACTGCGCCGCGTCATCGCGATAAACGCCGGAATGGTGCGGATCAGTCCGAGGCCGACGAAGGCGATCCAGGCCAGGCCGGCGCCGGCGTAGATAAAGGATCCCAGGGCGTAATGATCACCGGGGGTGGGGAGTCCTCCGTGTACCACAGGCGCCCAGGGGATTTCGAATGGACCCTGCCAGGGCGCCACGACGGTAAGCAGCGGCTTTACCAGGACCAGCACCCAGAGGAAATGCCTGACCCTGGCGGTGCAGCCCCGGTTCGCCAGAAGCAGTGCCCAGACCAGGACACCCAGTAACAGCGCTTCCACGCTCGGCAGCCACAGCATGTCCGCGACCTGTCGGCCTATCCGGTCGAAGAGGGTGATGGTGTACCCCGAATCAATCATCGGATGCCTCCGAGACCCTTCTGTCCAGCAGGTTGCGCAGGCTTTCGGCTTCCTCGGCGGTCAACGTGTCCGATTCGATCAGGTGCAGCACCAGGGATTGTGACGATCCGGCGAACAGCTTGTCCACCACCGCCTTGATGGTTTCCTGTCGCACGCCTTCGGGCTGTATGATGGCACTGTAAACGTAGGCCCGGCCTTCGCGGGTATACTGCACCACGCCCTTCTGGGTCAGTATGGTAAGGACCGTCTGTACCGTGGTATACGCCAGGGGGCGCTGGATCCGAAGCGCATCGACGATCTGGCGCACGGTCGCCCGGCGCAGCCGCCAGACGACATTCATGATGTCGATTTCCAGGTCCGTCAGAGACGACAACTTCTTTCTCGCCATCCGATCCGTTCTCCGGGTCACCGCGTCCGTATGTAGCAGCCGCGGATGGTTTACGACTAAGTTTTTAGTAGTTAAATGTATGACCCCATGTATTTTAATTAACGCACACGGGGTCAATTGTCAAATCAAAGTTGTACCTGTAAATACCATGGGATGTACCTGTAGGTGTCCGGGAAACGGACTGGTTCCCGGCCCATTGCAGGTGTAGTACACAGGCTATGATGGAAAGTCCCGTCTACTTCATTTCCGATGCCCACCTGGGGATCGACGATTACGCGGCGGAGGAAGCAAGGAGAGATCGCCTGCTGACCTTCCTGAGAAGCCTCAGGGGCAGGACCCGTCAATTGTATATCGTTGGCGATCTATTCGATTTCTGGTTCGAGTACCGCAGCGTCGTGCCCCGTCAGCACTTCACGGTACTGCGTGAACTGAGCTCGCTGGTCGAAAGCGGCACGCGGATTGTCTATCTTGCGGGCAATCACGATTTCTGGCTGGGTACGTTTCTGGACGAGCAGGTTGGAGTGGAAACGACCGCCGGACCGTTGATAGTCACCCACCACGGCCGTAGAATCTACATTGCCCATGGACACGGATTGATTGACAGGGACCTCGGATATCGAATCGTCTCGAAGGTCCTGCACAGCCGCCTCAGCATCCGCCTGTTTCAGATGATACACCCGGACTGCGGTTTCGCTATCGGCCGCCTGGTTTCGCGATTGAGTCGACGCCACGGTACACCTACGGCGTGGGATCCCGGGAAGACCTACCAGGAACTGGCGTTTTCACTGCTCGACGACGGTTACGACATCGTAGTCTTCGGACACAACCACTGCCCGACGCTGCAGTATAGAGGCGAAAAGGTGTATATCAATCTCGGGGACTGGCTGCGGCACGATACCTATGGCGTGCTGCGCGACGGCAGAATGAGCCTGGAGAAATACGCCTTCGATGGGGGGTGACGCAGAACAGGCCTGTTCCAGCGGGAAGCCCCATACGGCCGGGTGGACCTGCACAGCGAGACAGGCAGGACTTTTTGCGAGGCGGACCGGACTTTTACAGGACGGTCCGCTTTTTACTCGAGACGTGAAGATCCCTATGACCGGGGCGTTACCCCGATACCCGGTCCCTCTGGCAGGACCAGGCGGCCATTATGCACGGTTGCGCCGCTGAACGGATCGTTGGAAACCAACAGGTTGCCGTCCAGGTCGGCGTAATCCGCCAGCGGGGAAAGGTGGGCCGCCGCGGTAATGGCGACGGATGATTCGATCATGCAACCGATCATGACCTGCATTCCGTGGGCCCGGGCCGTATGGATGAGCCGCAGCGCTTCGCGGATCCCGCCGCATTTCATCAGCTTTACATTGACGCCGTCCACCAGGCCGGCCATGGCCGGCACGTCCGCCGAGGTTAGCACGCTTTCGTCTGCGATGATCGGCATGGGCGCCGCCTCGCGAACCCTGCGCCAATCTTCAGGCGAACCGGGGGGTAGCGGCTGTTCCACGAGTTCCACGTCGAACTCGGATAGACGTTTCACCATTTCCACGGCTTGATCCACCGTCCATCCCGCGTTGGCGTCGATTCGGATGCGCGCGTCCGTTTCGCTCCGAATCGTTCGCATGATCTCGAGATCGTGATCCGAGCCGAGCTTGATCTTCAGCGCCGGGTATCCGGCGGCTTCGCGAACCTTGCGCCGGACTGTCTCAGGTTCGTCGATTCCAATGGTGAACGAGGTGACGGGCGTCTTTCCGGGATCGAGGCCGAGCCACCGGTAAAGGGATACACCAAGCCGTTGAGCGGCGAGGTCGTGAAGCGCCATATCGACCGCTGCCCGCGCCGAGGAATCACCGGGAAACCGCGACACGAAGCGATCCATCGTGTCTTCCAGTTCGAAGGGATCTCCGCCCAGCATGGCGGGTGCTTCGGCGAGGGCGCGGAGCACCGACCCGGCGTCTTCTCCGTAGTAAAGGGAAGGAGCGGCTTCACCGATGCCGGCAAGCTCGCCGTCGGCAATGCGCACGAGCACGTTCTGCTTGTGATCGCTGACCTCGCGGGCGATGCGAAAGGGATGGATGAGGTCCAAGCGGATCGTCTCGGTGGTGAAACGCATGGCGACGGAAATCCTCGTCTAGAGGCTGCTGAAGATATCGCTCATGAGACGCAGGCAGATCTGGGTCGGCACCAGGATCCAGGTCCGGATAATGCCCAGTCTCAACATCTGGTCCGCAACGATCAGCCCGATCAACAACATGGGGCCATACATCTCCAGCTGGCCGTACCGCTGTGCTTGCGCGGCCGGCAACATTCCCTTCAGCACCCGCGATCCATCCAGAGGAGGTACCGGCAGCATGTTAAAAAACGCCAGCGCAAGGTTGATTATGATGCCGTACCGTAACATCTGGCGCAGCGTTTCGTTCAGGGCGCCTCCCGACGGCATATGGGTGAAAACACCCACCAGGATGAACGCGAGAATGAGATTGGATACCGGTCCGGCCAGGGCGATCCAGAGCATGTCCTTCCGGGGATTTCGCAGGTAACGGGGATCCACGGGTACGGGTTTCGCCCAGCCGATTCCGAATCCGCTCATGACGGTAATGACCAGCATGATGGTACCGGCCGGATCAAGATGCACCAGGGGGTTCAGCGAAAGACGCCCCATGCTGCGCGCCGTGGGATCACCCAGCTTCCATGCCGCCCAGGCATGGGCGTATTCGTGAAATGTAAGGGCGAAGAGGATCGCGGGCATGGCGACGAACAGGACGGTGATATCAAAGGGCATGAATACTCCTTCACGTAGACTGCGGATCGATTCAGGGCTCTGGGTTGATCCGGCGCGACCAGATATCCCGCGCCGCACGTCGTTCCTCCTCCGCGGTCCCGATTTCGCCGTTTATTTTCATCGACAAGACCTCGTCCAGGATATGTCCGTATACGGGACCTTCCGGGATATTCAGTGCACGCAGCGTTTCCCCGTCGATGGACAAACGCTGATGCCTGTCATGGTGATAATACGATTCGCAACGCCGTCGTATGCCGTCATTCGGATGGGTCAGGGTGACGAACAGCATCGTGTCCTCCGAGATCGTCCGAACGCTCTGGCAGAAGTCAGCCTGCGTCTCGATTTCGCCCGATTCGATGGCCCGTTCGACGTCTGTCCACCGGGACATGTCCTCGATGGCTTTCCGGAGTCGCCGGTTGGGCTTCAACCGGTCTACGATACCTTGAAGCGTCTCCGCCCGCCGCGGCCTGAACAGCGCGATCAGGTACAATATCCACCATCCGTTGTGCGTTGAAGACAGAAAATCGCTGGGTTGGCTGATCTCTTGAATCAGCGTTTTCAACCCATCGTCGGAAGCGAGGGCGGGATCGATGGCCCTGAGCGCGTTAAGCCCTTCCAGCCGATTGAAAACCAGCCAGGGTTCCGCTTCTACGCAGATCAACCTCAGCTGCTCGAGAAGCCGGGGTCCCGAAAGACGCTCGATCATTCCCTCTGTGACCGCTTCACGAAATCGTTTTTGCGTCCCCTTCTCGAGCCTGAATCGCAATCGCTGTTCAAACCGTACGGCCCGGAAAAGGCGGGTCGGGTCGTCGACAAAGCTCCGTTCGTGAAGTATGCGGACCAGGCGTTTGTCCAGGTCGGCCCGTCCTTCAAACGGATCGACCAGGTTGCCGATGCACCGTTCGTTCAACGCGACCGCCATGGCATTAATTGTAAAGTCACGGCGCTCCAGATCGATGTCGATCGAAGCGGGCGCCACCCTCGGCAACGCGCCCGGTTGCTGGTAGGTCTCACTACGCGCCGTGGCCACGTCCAGGCTGTTCCCGTCCGGGAATTCCACGGTGGCGGTCAGGAACTCCGGGTGGGGCGTGAAACGACCGTCCACCTTTCGGGCCAAGCGGCATGCAAATCCCATCCCGTCCCCTTCCACGACCAAGTCTATGTCCGTCCTGGAGCGGCCCTGGAGCATATCCCTTACGGTTCCGCCGACCAGGTACAGATCCAGTGCCGATTCGTCGGCCAGGCGACCGGCCAGACTCAGTATCTCCTGAATCCCTTCAGGCAATTTCGAGATCACTTCTCTCATAACCGGTCCGATCCGGGAAAACGGTGGATCAGATCTCTTTTATAAACCGGTGAACGATGATCCGGTTGTCGTTCGTCTCGTACCGAATCCTTCGAGGCTGTTCGCTGTGGAGATAGCCTTGAGCGATCATGGATTCGACGAAGGGGGCGGCCGCCCGGCGATCCGGATCGCTCGCGAAGAACATACCGCCTGGTTCCAGCGTTTGATCGAGCAGTTTCTGGATGGGCCCGTGGTTCGGCCTCTCGTAGAGGATGTCCGATCCAATGATAATGGCGAACTTCCGGTCAAGATCCGGGCTGCGCCAGTCCAGGAAGCGAAAGGAAACGCGCCCGTCCAGGCGGTTCATCCTGGCATTGTGACGGGCGAAGGCCAGGGCATCTTCCTCGTAATCGCACGCGGTAACCTCCAGTCCAGCCGCGGCGGCGGCAATGCCGGCCACGCCGATACCGCAGCCCAGCTCCAGGATCTTCGAACCGGCGGGAGCGGGGTACTCGAACAGGTGCCGGCCAAGACCGATCGCCGAAGGCCATATTTCCGCCCAGTAGGGCAGGCGTTCGTCTTCATCGTATACTTCCGGGTCCAATTCGTCTATGAGGACATCCGGGTCGCGCACCGCCAGGATGTCCAGGGTCACCCACTTGCCAATGGATATGTTCTTGTAACACACATCGTAACGGCGGGCCAGGTCTGTGGGTACGGCGAACGTTGGCATGGCCTTTGATATTAACGGTGAACATCCCCACGGTCAATCGAATTCAGGCTTGACACGACCGGGCGGGCCGACTATACTATATCGTTGCGATGGCAACTAATGATTGCCTGTTTTCGTTATAGATCATTACATGTTTTAACGCATCCGCAAAGCCGGTTTAAATTTAGTTGGAGAGATTAGCCAGGAGGCTCGTATGACCTACATTATCGCAGAGCCATGCATTGACGTGATGGATAAAGGTTGTGTAGATGTTTGCCCGGTGGATTGCATTCACACCAAGGATGGCGAACGCATGCTGTACATCGATCCGGAAGAATGCATTGACTGCGGTGCCTGCGAGCCCGAATGTCCGGTTGAGGCCATTTTCGCCGAAGAAGATACCCCGGATGAATGGGAGAAATTCATCCAGGTCAACGCGGATTTTTTCCAGGAATGACAGATAAACGCCCGGGCAGGGCGCATGCCGCTGCCCGGGCGAGCCTGGTTGCCGTACCGGCAACCGACCCGGCGGACGCGGGCCGTCGTCAAGCCCTCCTCGCCAAGACGTGATTTCCACCGAAGGAGATCGCGATACCGCCGGACCGTAATAGTTTGTTCCACACAACGTTTCGGTGTTACCGGCCATGCCGTCCACGGCAAGCGCATCCAGTCTTCAACGTCTTCTACGTTACATCGTTCATCGTCTCCCGAAGTAATAACAGCAGCCATTCGCCCCCATGGCGGAGCAGCTGGATATGCAATGGGACCTTTCGGCCGATGACACGCGGCCCCGGGCCCTGCTCATGGTGTCGAAGGAATTGCACTGCCTGCTGGAACTGCTGAATCGAACGCGCATGGACAAGCTCAGGCTGGACATCCCGCTGATCATTTCCAACCATACCGACGGCGAACAACTGGCGAAGGAATCGGGCATCGACTTTCTGCACCTGCCGGTCACGCCCGATAACAAGGAATAGCAGGAAGAGCGCCTGATCGACGAAATCGAGGAGAACAACATTGATTTCGTCGTGCTGGCCCGTTACATGCGGATAATCGGACCCGAGGTATGTAACAGGATGGTAGGGCGGATCATCAACATTCACCACTCCTTCCTGCCCGGGTTCAAGGGCGCAAGGCCCTACCACCAGGCCCATCAACGCGGGGTGAAGTTGATCGGCGCGACCGCGCATTACGTGACGCCCGACCTCGACGAGGGCCCGATTATCGAACAGGACGTGGAGGCCGTGACCCACCGCATGACACCGGCGGAACTGGCGGCCGTGGGGCGCGATATCGAGCCCATCGTGCTGGCGCGGGCAGTGCTCTACCATATCCAGCGTCGCGTACTGATCAACGGACGCCGTACCGTCGTGCTTCGGTGAGTTTACGGGGTGGGAGGTTGCCCGGTTCGAGAGGCACCGGGAAAAGCGGACGCAACTAATGCATCAGGCGTACTGGTCCATCAAGGCGTCTATGGTCGCCTGCTTGTCGCCGTAGGCCTTGGCGTATACATCCTGCAGCTTGTCGGTATACGTCCGGTACTGATCCTGGAAGAACACGCCGCTGTGGAAAACGCCCTCGCCCACCTCTTCCATGGCCAGGTCGATCGCCTTGATCCGGTCGCCCTTATCCCAGCCATCCGGCAAGGGAAGGAAGGACTCCTTCCAGGGGTCGTACGTGTTGTAGAAAGTAGGACAGGGACTCATCGCATGGATAAAGGCGAATCCATGGTGATCCAGCCCCTGGCTGATGATTTTGGCCATTTCTGTCGCCTGGCTGGAGAAAGTGCGCGCGACGAGGCTGCAACCGTAGACCAGCACCATGGCCAGGATGTTCAGTTGGCCTTCCAGCACTCCCTCGTAAGGCGCCATCTTGGGCATGGACGCGCTCCGCCGCAGCGCCTGCATTCCCGTGGGCGTGCTGGGCGAGGGCTGGCCCTTGGTCAGTCCGTACACCTGGTTGTCCATCACGATATAGGTAATGTCCTGGTTACGGCGCACCGCATGGGGCACGTGGCCGCCGCCGATGGCGAACCCGTCCCCGTCGCCGCCGACGGCGATGACGGTCAACTCGGGATTGGCCGCCTTGACGCCCTGGGCCGCGGGCAAAGCCCGTCCGTGCACCACGTGCAGACCATAGGCGTTGACGAACTCCGGCAGCCGGCCGGAACATCCGATGCCCGACACGATGACCACGTCCTTGGGATCCAGATTGCGTTCGGCGAGGGCGCGCTGCAGTGCGGCGAGCACGCCGAAATCGCCGCAACCGGGGCACCACGTGGGCTTGACCTGGCTTCGATAGTCCTTGAGCGTACGCTTGGCGGTCTGTTTGGTTCGTTCGGCCTGCTCAGGCGCCTTGGTGTTGGCGGTGTTGGCGGTGTCAGCCGTACGGACTTCAGCCATACTGTAGCACTCCTTCGATGTACTCTTCGATTTCGCCCGCCTTGAAAGGCAAACCCGTATAGATATTGAACCGCTTCAGGGAAACGGCCAGGCGGCCCTGCAGGTAGTTTGCAAACTGGCCGCTGGCATTGAGTTCCACCACCGAGACCACCGGAATGGATTCTATGAAAGCGCGGGCCTCTTTCTCCGGCAGGGGATAGATCATCTTGAAAATCAGCGCGGCGACCCTGTACCCCTTCGCCAGGGTCCTGTCCAGCGCTTCCAGAATGGGTCCTTCCGACGATCCCCACCCGATCAGTCCGAGTTGGGCATCCTCCGCTCCGTAACGTTGCACGTATCCCGGTTCGTTCACCGCGGATTCGATTTTCCTGAACCGCTTTGCCGTCATTCGAATGTGCGCTTCCGGCGAATAGTTGATGTGGGCGTGTTCATCGTGCTCCAGGCCCGTCGCCACGTAGTGCTGGCCATGCCGTCCCGGTACGGGCATGGGGGAAATGTAGTCGTCCGTCATCTCGTACCGGTCGAATTCCTGGGGCAAGACACTGCCATTCAGGTCAGGCTGCTTACGCTCGGCGATCTCTATCTGGCTGAGATCGGGACGGGACATGACCTGCGCCCGTTGCGATAGATGCTGGTCGCTGAGCAGTATGACCGGCGTCTGGTACTTTTCCGCGAGATTGAAAGCCTTGATCGCCGTATAAAAACAGTCTTCGGTATTGGTCGCCGCGATCACGATGCGGGGCGCGTCGCCGTGTGCGCCGTGAATGGCCAGGTTCAGGTCCGATTGCTCCGTCTTGGTGGGCATGCCGGTACTCGGACCGCCGCGCTGGACGTCGACGACCACCAGGGGGATTTCCTCCATGGTCGCCAGGCCAAGCGCCTCGACCATGAGGGACAGGCCGGGACCCGCCGTCGCGGTCATCACCTTAGCACCCGTGAAGGACGCCCCGATGGAGGCGGTTATGGCCGCGATCTCGTCTTCGGTCTGCATCAGGACGCCGCCCACCCTGGGCATCGCTTTCGCCAGCGTTTCCATCACGTCGCTTGCGGGCGTTATGGGATAACCGGCGTAATACCGGCAACCGGCGGCCAGCGCGCCCATGCACAACGCGTCGTTTCCGGTCATGATCAACTGGGCATGGCCGTTCCTTTGTTCGACCGTAACCCTGAGACCCAGGTCGATGCCGTTCTCGTCCACGTAGACATAGGCTTGCTTCAGCGCGTTGATATTGGACTCGAGAAACTCCGTGCGGCGGCCCCAGCGACTCTCGGTTACCATCTGCTTCGCGGAATCGAAAGGAATGCCCAGGCACGCCGTCAGGATCCCGAAAGCCAACACGTTCTTGGACTTCATCGTCTTGATGACGGTCTTCGTGATCTGCTGGAGCGGAACCGCAATCTGCGTCAGCGCCAGGCTCTCGTCCAACTCGCATTCATCGGGATCGAAAATCACGACGCCGGTGGGCTTGACCTCGCCCACGTGAATATCGTAGTTCTCCTGGTTCCAAACCATCAGGATATCGAGCGCATCGCCCGGCGAACGGACGGGCGTATCCTGCACCCTGACCTGGGTCATGGAGGCTCCGCCCTTGATTTCAGCCGGCAGGTTCTTGAAGGTATAGATGTACAGCCCCGACCGGGCCAGCGCTTCAGCCAGCACGTCGCCGACGGTTAGCACGCCTTCGCCGTTCTCGCCCGCTATGCGTATGGTAAGATCCAGTTGCTCCATGAAACGACCCTTCGCGACGGTCTGTTTCCGGGAAAGCCACAGTCATTTGATTATATACGGTAAGATACCCGAAAGTCAATTCTATTCGTCGCGGAATTGCAACATTCCTTCCTTTTCCTCATTCCCCTGCAGGGTAGGCCGTCCGGGACTATTACCAACCGTGTATCCGGTGACCTTGTCCAGGGAACCAGATGATGTCGACGATGTTGGACAGAACCAGTCCCGTGCAGAACCCGACCAGCATCCCCAGAATCAACGGCTGAACGCTTCGGAACAGGCCGATGCCACCGGTACGTAGCAGCAGCACCTTGACCGCCCAGGCCATGAAGAGGGTGAACGCTCCGTTGTCGATCGCCACGCCGCGGGCGATGGTGAGTCCGATGGGATGGAACGGCCACCCTGGAAACTTGTATCGAAACAGGATCAGTACCAGCATGAGGAAGCCACCCAGGAAAAACCACGCGGTCTCCAGGACCGTCATCCTGCTCGGGTTCTGGATCCATATCTTGACACTTTCGTAAAAGTGGATATTCCCCGTCGTGAAGGCCCACTGGTCGAACTGCGACGCGCCGACTGTCTCGTACCCGGAATAGACTGTGTACGCGGCGCTGAGCAAGAACGCCAGGGCGAAGGCCCCGCAGATCACGGCGAACATCAGCTTTTTTTCGGTCCAGACGCGGTCCCCGATACGGGTAATGTGGGACACGGAGACCATGGTAAAGGTTTTCCAGTTCCGGGCGAAGGCATTGGTCAGGCCGAAGGCCGTAAGGGACGACGGATCGATGCTGGACGACCCCACGCCGCGTATGAGAAACTCGTGGGAGTTCATGGGAAGGTCGAGGGCGACCAGGCCGGTTTCCGCTATGATACGGGCTACGCCGATATAGAACACGAACAGGAGAAAAAGGAAGGGCGCCATGATGGTGAGACTCATACCGGCCATTTGCAGGAAGGCTGCCATGTAGGCGGCTCCCAGCATCACGCCCAGCACGGCTGACCGGTAGGAAAAGAACTCGTCGGTATCGTCTACCTCCGGCGCCCGGCCCAACGCTTTACGGGCCACGTCCCACAGGTGGCGCCGGGCGATCCACAATCCCCAGAGGACAAAGACAATCAGCGCGCCTATTTCCTGGAGACGGACCGCGGCGTCCGGGGAAGCGCCGGTTTCCAGTAGTCCCACGGCGTTCATGCCGCCCGACTCGAGGATGGCGAACAGGTGGAAGACCCAGATGCTGAACAGGATGTCCACCGGGGAAAAGAGCGCGAAGCAGAACAGGTACATGTTGATCTTGATCTTGATAGCCGGAAACAGCTGGCCGACGATGAGATCCGTCGCGTAGGGCTGCCCGATGGGAATCACCCCCACCGGCGTAAAGTAGTCAATTATGTTCCAGCCGATCACGACCAGCGGCAGTATGAAACCAATCCAGAAGAGTCGACCCCGCGCGAAGGAGGGCAGGAACGAACGTCCTCCGGGTTCCTCGACCAATTTAGAAAGGACCTGGGCCAGTGGAAAACTGAGTTTCTCGTGGACAATCCACTGTTTACGCAGGATCACCACCAGGCAGGATCCCGTGAAGAACAGAGCGATGAAGAACGAGCCCCACCAGAACAGCGGGACGATCCAGGGCCGCCATGGGAGATGCGCGTACGCGGGGAGTCCCTCGTAGAACCACCGGATCGTATGGTTTTCCGGGGACACCAGCAGCCACTCCGGCAGGTACTGAAAGAAAACCTCTACCCATTGGTTTTCGGGCGACGCAAAATAGTACGGAGTAGTGATGACCCCGATGAAATAGCTCATGAAAGCGTGAGAAGGCACAGTGGACGCGATCAGGCCTAAGGACAGGATGACGAGCAATTCCGATGTGCTGAAGGTCGCGGACGGTCTGTACCTGCGCAGCAGTCCGTTCACGATGATGATGAAGAAAAGGAAAGGCGCCATCAGGGACGCGGAGACGTGCTCGAAATCCATGAAGGTCCCCCGTACTACCCAGACGTTGTACGGGATCCAGAGGCTGATGAACACGGCCAGGACGATTCCGACCAGGATCGAGCGCAGCGTCACGCGGCGGTGGTTCGGTGTTTGCATGCGAAGGTTTAGAAGTGAGGGCCGGTTTTCTCTCGAAGGGCCCTGAGGACGGTGTGATGCCCGAGACCGTGTACGAACCCGATGCGTTGTACAGGCTGTACCGGACAGCCGGCGGAGAATCCGTGGACGACGGCCGTTGCAGGTTGCGTAGCCCGCGGTTCGAATCCCGGTGGACCGGCCTGCTTCTGCCGGAAGACCGGGGTATCGTCAAAAACAACTGTTTCAACTACCTCATGGTGGAACCGGTCGATCTGCCCGCTGAAGGCGGCGACGAAGTCCTGGTCATATTCCATGGCCTGAACGAAGGAAGTTATGCCCGGATGTTACCCTGGGCCTGCAGTTTCGCCCTGCAGTTGCACATCCCCGTTATCCTCTTTCCCCTGTCCTTCCACATCGGAAGGCGTTCGAATATCTGGAACGCACAGGACCAGGCCCGTATCGCCGCTCACCGCGCCGCCATGCCGGACAACGGCAGGTCGAGTCCATTCAACGGCCTCATCAGCGAACGGCTGTGGCAGTCGCCCGAACGCTACTATCTCGGCGGGCTCCAATCCTATTTCGACGCCGTGGACCTTAAGGCGCGGATCGACAGGGGCGATCACGAAGGCTGCAGGGCCGGCGCGCGCGTGCATTTCCTGGGTTACTCGGCCGGCGGCTACCTGGCCCTGATCCTGTTGCTTTCCGATCCCCACGGCCGTTTTAACGATTGCCGCGCGGCGCTCTTCGCTTCCGGCGCCCCCCTCGACGGCATTCGGCCGGGAAGCCTGTTCATCATGGACGAATCGGCTGCGCAACGGTTGTCTGCGTACCTGGGCGACCGGTCTTTTCTTCATGACGTCGTCGATGGCCACCTCCGGCACCTGGTCGAAACACCCACGAACTGGTTGGCGGAGGTGCTGTTTCACGGCGACCGCCTGGTGGACCGCATTGAAGCCATGGGCGATCGACTGCTGGTCGTGGTCAATCCCGCCGACTGGGTCATATCGGCCGACCGGGCGGCATGGAACCTGAGTCCGGCGCCCGTTCTGTCCCTGGAACTGGGCGTTCACGAGTTCCCCTTCACCACGGGAGATCCGCTGCCCGAAGTCTACGACCGGCGCGCGCCAGAGACCCGCGCCATGATCAGGACCATCCGAAACATCCACCACATAGGCCCGGACTACCGAACCGCCTTCGACCGTTTCATCCACGGCGTATCGACTTTCCTGTTCCCCTAGGCCGGCCAAAACCGGCTTGACAACGACCCGTTTTGCCCTATATCTATACTGGTATAAGGTAACCTATTGTAAATAGCCAATGTTACACGCGCATTCCGCACCAGGTGGTATGCACGGGGCATGATGTAGTTTAAGTTGCCCCATGGCACTGTCAAGCGACTTCAGGCTGTCGTTCAGGTTGACCAGACGAGTATCCCGATGACTGCGACGGTTGAAAACGCCCTTACGAACTCCGCGATCGTTCCGGTCCAGGTATTGCTGGAACAATACGCCATTTCCCATCCGGAGATCGATTCCGACGAGGCGCTGGAAGCTCAGCTGGACCTCATCGAGCGGGCCTATCATTTCAGCACCCTGCATCACGCCGGCCAGATACGCAAGTCGGGTGAGCCCTTCATGGTGCACTGTACGCAGGTGGTGCTTTCGCTGATCGGCCTGCAGCTGGACGCCGTTACCATCGCCGCGGGTCTCCTCCACGACGTGGTGGAAGACGTGGAGGACGTGTCCATCGAACAACTGGCCGCGGAATTCGGCGAGGAAGTGGCCGTCCTGGTGAACGGCGTCACGAAGATCACCGGGCTGTCCTTCAGAAGCCAGGAGGAACTGCAGGCCGATTATTTCCGCAAGATGCTCGTGTCCATGGCAAAGGACGTGCGGGTCATCCTCATCAAGCTGGCGGACCGGCTGCACAACATGCGGACGCTGTCCTACCTGGCGGAGGAAAAACAGCAGCGCATATCGCTCGAGACGCGGGAGATTTACGCCCCGCTCGCTCACCGGTTCGGCATGGCAAAGATCAAGTCGGAACTGGAAGATCTCAGCCTGAAATACCTTTCACCTGAAACCTACCGGGACCTCGCAAGCAAACTGGACCAGAAACGGGCGGAGCGAGAACGGCTGATCGATGAGATCCGCCAGCCGATCGTCAAGGCCCTGAAGGACGCGGGCATCGATGCCACGGTGAACGGCCGGGCGAAACATTTCTACAGCATCTACACGAAGATGCAGCGCCGCAACCGGTCTTTCGAAGAGATCTATGACCTCCTGGCACTTCGGGTGGTGACCGACTCTCTGCCCAACTGCTACCACGCGCTGGGGATCATTCACACCCTCTACACCCCCATCTTCGACCGGTTCAAGGACTACGTGTCCCGTCCCAAGATGAACATGTACCAATCCCTCCATACCACGGTCATCGCGTCCAACAGTGAAACGGCCGAAATTCAGATCCGCACGCGGGAAATGGACCGGATCGCGGAGGTGGGCATCGCCGCCCACTGGCTCTACAAGGAGGGCCATGAAGAGGTCCATGGCAACGGGGAGCAGCAGGACTGGCTCAGCCAGGCACTGGATTGGCAGACTGACATGACCGATCCGAAGGAGTTCATGAATTACCTCCGCATGGACCTGTACGACGACGCCATCTTCGTCTTCACCCCGCGCGGCGATCTCAAGGAACTGCCCCAGGGCGCGAGCGTGCTCGACTTCGCCTTCGCCATTCATACCGACATCGGTCTCCAGTGCAGCGGCGCGAAGGTGAACGGTAGTATCGCGCCACTGGCCAGGAAACTGAACAACGGCGACACGGTCACCATTATCACTTCTCCGCACCAGACCCCGAGTTCGTACTGGCTGGATATCGTCAAGACGACCAAGGCGTCTTCCAAGATCCGCTCATGGTTCAAAAAGGCCACGCTGGAACAGAGCATCAGCCTGGGCGAAGACCTGCTGGAACGGGAATTGAAGCGTCTGAGGATCAAGAGGAAGATATCCGAAGACCTGGAGACACTCGCGAAGGAGTACGGACTGCCGGACGCGAATCGGCTTTACGCCGCGATCGGCCGGGGAGAATACGCGGCCACCCAGATTGCTCAGCGGCTGCTTCCCAATGAGGACGAAGCTGAAAAAGAACCGCCCAAAGAGTCGGTGTTGACGCGGTTCGTGGACCGGATGCGCCGTTCGCGGGGCGGTGTCAAGGTAAAGGGCATAGACAACCTGTTGATCCGGTTCGCCCAGTGCTGCCAGCCGGTGCCCGGAGATCCGATCATCGGATTCATCACCCGGGGCCGCGGCGTGACGGTACATCACAAGGATTGTTCGAATATCGTGAACGATCTCGAACGTCGCCTCGAGGTGGACTGGGACGTGGAGAAGAACCAGGATTTCATTGTCGGTCTTCGTGTCTACGGCAACGACCGGCCCGGTCTGCTCAACGAGATCTCCAGAACGATTACCGATGCCGGTATCAACATCACCCATGCCGCGATGCGAACGACCGACGGATTGGCAGACGGAAATTTCGGCATCGAGGTTGTGCATCTCAGCCAGTTCGAGCGTCTGATCGTTCGCATCAGGAAGATCAAGGGAGTGGAACGGGTAGAACGGGAATCGGGCGTGAAACAAGGCGGTGTATCCGAGGACGTCTTCGATCATCTCGATCAGGTTCCCGACAACTGACCTTTGACCTTAACCGGCTGTCTGTAACAAGCACGGTTCACCGCATTCACCCTTTTCCTACGGACCAACCGCGTGCCTTCCCCGAACAGACCTGACGGATCCGACCATCCCTTCGAAACTTTTCCAGACGAATATCCTGGGGACGATCCCGTATCGCGGAGGGACTTCCTCAAGGGCAGTGTAGCAAGCGCCGCTGCCCTGGCGGCTGTGCTACAGTCTCCGGAATCGGTTGCTGCCCAGCTTTCCGGGCGTCAACCCGCGGACGTCAAGAGTGTCGGCGTCCCCCCGGGCCGTGTACGGCTGGCCTTTAACGAGAACCCGCTGGGCGCGTCGCCCGCGGCGATAGAAGCCGTGCTGAGTCACCGGGACTGGATGAACCGCTACGACTACACGACAACCCTGCAGACGGCGATTATCCGGCACCACGACCTGGATATCCCCCGCCCGTCGGGCTTCGATTTCAAGGCCACCGGGGACCGCCACGGCCTGATGCTGGGCGTGGGAACGACCGAACTGCTCCAGATCCTGGCCCTGCAGGCCCTGATGAAAAACGGCGAAGCCGTGGAAGCGCTCCCTTCCTACGGCCAGGTCACACGCGTCGGCGACGAATTGCGCGAGGCGGGCTTCGAAGTGCAGACGCAGCGGTCGCCCGTTATGCCGGACGGCAACCATGACCTCGAGGACATGGGCAATCGGATCAGCGACCGCACCGGCCTGGTAATCATCTGCAACCCCCACAATCCCACCGGGGCGCTGCTGCCCCACGAGCGGATCCTGAACTTCATCGACCAGGTACCCCCGCACGTCCTCGTAGCCGTCGATGAAGTCTATGTACAGTTCGTGCGTGATCCCGGCTACCGGGACTTCATCGAGGTAGCCAAGGAAAGAGAAAACGTGATCGTGTTGAGGACGTTTTCCAAGGTGTACGGACTCGGCGGCATCCGCGTGGGATATGCCGTAGCCCATCGAGACGTGATCTATCGTCTCGCGCCTTTCTCCATGGGCCTCCTGGGACGGAACGTCCTGTCCGTCCACGCGGCCGCCGCGGCCCTGGGTGACGAAGAGCACGTACGGCGATCCCGGCAGGTCGTCTGGGACGGCAACGACTACCTGGCCGCCGAACTGGAGAGACTGGGCGCCCGGGTCGTGCCCAGCCACACGAATTTCCTGTGGGCGGATTTCGGCCGGGTGACGCAGCGTATCGTACGTGAAATGTGGTCCAGGAAAGTCATGGTTCGCGCGGGCGCCGGCCAATGGGCGTCACCGAACCATATCCGCATCTCCACGGGTTCCAGGGAAGAAAATGAAGCCTTTGTCTGGGCATTGGAACGGACCCTCGGATAAGTCACTCCAGATCAGCATCATCATCCCGACGCTCAACGAAGCAACGATGATCGAAGACTGCCTGTGCCAGTTCGATTCTGGACCGGGCAGGCCGGACGGACCGGGCAGACCAGTCAGGCCGGACGCTCCGGAGGTCATCGTCGTGGACGGTGGAAGCGACGACGGAACCGGACCAATCGTCAGGTCCTATCCCCGGGTCAGGTACATCGAACATGGGGAGCGTGGCCGAGCGGTCCAGATGAACGCGGGCGCAGCGGCATCATCGGGAGACGTGCTGTTGTTTCTTCACGCCGATACCAGGCTGCCCGCGCACTGGAGGGAACTCGTGATCGAATCCATCTGCCGCCGCGGTATGGCGGGTGGGCGGTTCCGTTTCGAAATCGCTCATACGAACCGTATATACAGATGGATCGCGCGGGGTACCAATTTCAGGTCGCGGATCCTGGGCATCACCTACGGGGACCAGGCCATCTACACCAGGCGGGTAGTGTTTGAAGCGTTGGGAGGATATCCCGAGATTCCGGTCTTTGAAGACGCGGGGTTCGCCGACCAACTGAAGAAGGCGGGGGGCCTGGACTGGATCGACGAACCCGTACTGACTTCCGCACGGCGCTGGGAGCGACGCGGGCCTGTGCGCACTTTGCTGCTTACCTGGCTCCTGCGGGCGCTGTATACCCTTTCCGTCCCGCCCAGATTCCTGACCCGATTCTACGGTGTGGTAAGGTGACGGACATTGAATCGTTGAACAAAATACCGCGCCCAGAAATCGACAGTTTTATCCCGCTTTGAAAGGTGTAGAAGGATTTTTGTCGACATAAGCAAGCGCAGCAGGTACATTGTTTTTACAATTGAATACAGCCTCAGGTGGCGGTTAATGAAAACGCTGAAAAGGGAAGATGGTGAAAATCCATCACGGTCCCGCCACTGTGTTCGGGGACGAAACTCAAACTCGTCACTGCCGGTCAGGTTTAGCCCAAGGACCGGCGGGAAGACTTGAGGAGTAGGAAGATCCGTCAGTCAGGAGACCTGCCTGCAGGCTGTGCGAACGCTTCTCCGTGAGCAGAGAGGCCGAGCCTGGATGCGCATGTCTGCCATCCCGTCCCAGCCCTTCCATCATGGAGCGGCTGGTTTTTTTTGCCAACTCGGGGTGACGTAGTTTGGAAACCGCCATAAAAGTAGAGAATCTGTCCTGTGGTTACGACCGGCGTCCGGTACTGGAGGACCTGACCTTTGCGCTCCACCAGGGCGAGATGCTGGGCGTAATCGGACCGAACGGATCCGGTAAAAGCACGCTGATACGGGCGCTTACGCGCATACTGCCGCTTCGCCGCGGAAGCATAGAACTATACGGGAGACCCCTTGAGGATTACACTGTCCGGGAGATCGCGCGGCAGATCGCCGTAATCCCCCAACTGACACCCGTTACCTTTGCCTTCTCGTCGCTGGACGTGGTCATGATGGGAAGGACACCCCACCTCGGCCGGTTTCAAAGGGAGGGTCCCGGGGACCTGGAAATCGCCCTCGAATCCATGCGCCGGACCGACTCCCTTTCGTTCAGGGACCGCCCCATCCACGAACTGTCCGGCGGAGAAAGACAGCGCGTCATCATCGCCAGGGCATTGGCACAGCAGCCTTCGATCCTGTTGCTGGACGAGCCGACTTCCTTTCTGGATCTGAACCACCAGGTCGAGGTATTCGATCTGCTGCGCCACGTGTGTGCCACTGACGGCCTCGCGGTGCTGTGCGTTTCCCACGACCTCAATCTGTCCTCGGAATACTGCACCCGGTTGATGATGCTCAAAGACGGGCGCACCTACGCCGAAGGACCGCCGGAACACATCCTCACCCACCGACACATCAAGGCGGTCTTCGAAACCGACGTAACCGTCATACAGAGCCCCTATTCGGGTTCGCCCCAGATCATCCTGAAACCGGGCGACTGACGGACCGGAATGACGATGAAAAGACCCCTCATCCTGGTATCGACCGCCGCAGTCCTCTTCGCCGCCTGCGTTTTTTCCATGGGGGTAGGCGCGGTATACATCCCGGCCGGCACCGTGTTGCGGGTGCTGGCGGAACACGCGTGGTTGACCGGCGCACTCGAGTCGACAAATACCGTTACCGATACGATCGTCTGGGAGATCCGCCTGCCGAGGACCCTCCTCGCCGTGCTCGTCGGGGCCGCCCTAGCCAGTTCAGGCGGGGTGATGCAGGGTTTCTTCCAGAATCCCATGGCCGACCCCTATATCATGGGCATATCGGCAGGCGCCGCGCTGGGCGCCACGGCCGCGGTCACCCTGAACATGGAATTCTGGATGTTCGGGCTGAACGCGGTATCCATAGCGGCGTTTCTGTGCGCCCTGGCCGTGACCATGGCGGTATACGCGCTTTCCCGGCGGGGGGGCCGCGTGGCGTCCACCACCCTGCTCCTCACGGGTATCGCCATCGGCGCCATGGCGACTTCATTCACGTCCTACATGCTCGTGATGGGCGGCGAGAACCAGCGCCAGTTGCTCTTCTGGCTCATGGGCAGCCTGTCCGCCCGCAGGTGGGACCACGTCTGGATGCTGCTGCCTTACGCGGCCGTGGGGCTGACCATCGTCCATATATACGCGCGGGAATTGAACGTCCTGCTGCTGGGCGATGAACAGGCGGCCCAGCTGGGCGTGCACGTCGAGCGGGTCAAACTGGTCCTGCTGGCGGCGGCCGCCTGCCTCGCCGCGGCCGCGGTATCGGTGAGCGGCATCATCGGTTTCGTCGGACTGCTGGCGCCACACATGGTACGGTTGATCGTGGGACCCGACTACCGCATCCTGACGCCCATGGCCGCTCTTGCGGGCGCCCTGCTGCTGGTGCTGGCCGACCTGGTCGCCCGAACAGCCATGGCTCCGGCCGAAATGCCCATAGGAATCCTGACCACGGTGCTCGGCGCCCCGTTCTTTCTGTACCTGCTGCACCGACAACGCCGTGTTTAAACCGAGGAGGTTACATGCCGAGGTTGACAAAGATATACACCCGCAAAGGAGACGACGGGACGACCGCGCTCGGCAGCAGACAGCGCGTGCCCAAGGAATCGCTCCGGGTGGCGAGCTACGGCACCGTGGACGAATTGAATTCCGTCATTGGCATCGCGCTGGCTCACGGACTGGCCCCGCGCCTGGCGGAAACGCTGCCGGTCATACAGAACGAACTGTTCCACCTGGGTTCGGATCTTTGCTTTACGGAAGAGGACAAGGTGAAGTACCAGATCCCGCTGATCGAAGCCCGGCACGTCAAAAACCTCGAAGCGATCATCGATGAACTGAACCCCATCGTCGGGCCGCTGGAGAACTTCATCCTTCCCGGCGGATCTCCAGGAGCGGCGTACCTGCACCTGGCGCGGACCGTCTGCAGGCGGGCGGAACGGGAAGTCTCGGCCCTGTCCCGCGGTGAAACGATCGGGGAGTACGTGCTGGCCTACCTGAACCGCCTCTCCGACCTGCTCTTCGTCATGTCGCGTTACGAGAACAAGGAAAAGGGGATCGACGAACCGCTGTGGGACAGCAGGTTGTAGGTGGTAAACACACAGATAAAATCGGCCACACCATCGAGTGTCACGTGGTTAGGGCTTGGTAGATTCAGGAGGGGCACCGTCACGCAGGAGGACGGGATGATACTTGAACAGTACCGCGAGTTCGTCGACTTTCGTATCCACCCGGTCGATTTTCGTATCCACCCGGTCGACGACGACCCTGATATTCCGCATCTCCTCGCGCATCTCCGTGCGCATCTGCCGCATATCTTCTCGTATTTGTACTATACTGGCCCGGTTTTCCTGACCAAGTTCGGAAATAAACAGCGACACCATAGCAAAAAGGCCGGTTACAATGGCCACCGACACCGTTAACACGAGTTTGGTTCCGTTTCTGTCCAGCCAATTGCTGAATCCCATTGAATCACAGCCTTTCGTTCAGCGAGCGGCCGATGTCCACGGCTGCTGATAGGTCGAAGACCTTCGCCACGGCTACACCTCTCTATGTTGATACGACTTGTTATTATAGACGAAGAAGGGCCTCGAATCTCGTAAGAAAACCGCGAATCCGCGTTTTGTGGCGGAACGGACCGGGCGGTTTCTCATCTCGGTGCTCTACCAAGTGGATTTTGTATCTTGACTCCATACGGCAATGCCGTATATTATTCCATGTACAGCTTTATCGAGACAAGGCTCTTTACCCGTCTTGTGCGGGAATACCTGACCGATCATGAGTACACGGAATTGCAGAAGGCCCTGATAACAAATCCTGAGGCTGGTGATGTCATTCCTGGTTCAGGAGGTAGAAGATGAATGAGGTTAAACGAGACGTAGGCAAGGAGGTTCTTGAAGGACTTCAGGAAATCAAACGAGGTAAAAATGGCCGTGTAATCAATGTGCCCGATGTTATCCGGATTCGAAAGGAAGCAGGTCTTTCACAGGTTCAGTTCGCCCGGTTATTAGGTGTATCGGTTCGAACGCTGCAGGATTGGGAGCAAGGCCGCCGTCGCCCATCGGGTGCCGCACGAACATTGATGATGATCGCGGCGAAGAATCTCCAGGCGGTATTGGACGTGGTGTGAGAAATCGGATGGCGCTGGTTTCATCTTGAGCCTTTAAGTTGAAAGGTTACGCGACCCTTAAAATTGACCCGTTGAATAGGCTGATGAGAGCATCGGCACCGGAACCACCGCTTCATCACCTCACGACCAGACGTAGACTTCCGGATCGTCCGGTGAATAGCCGATGAAGGTGGCCAGGACGATGCGCGGAGCGTCGCCCTCCACGGCCGGAACCTCGTGGATGAGGCGGGTGTTGAAGAAATAAAGGTCGCCCTGCTCGAGGTCGACTGTGTAGCTGCTGACGTCGTTGCGCCGGGCGTAGTCGTGAAAGGTGTCGGCCGCGATGGATTCCTGCACCTCGGGCGTCCACATGCACCGGTGCAGGATGGCCTGGGTGCTGCGCCCCTCGTGCAGGGCGTTCTGAAAGCAGACGACCCCGGCGAACTGGTGGCCGAATCGGGTCACGTCGTAATCCAAGCGCTTTTCCCGTAACGTGACGTGGTCTATGTGAGGCTTATAGGTATGTCCCCCGTAATGGATCCGGAAGATAGCCGGACCGTACTGGCGGCCGTCCGGCTCCCGGGCGGTCATGACACGCTTCTCACCCGCTAGCGTATCAAGTACCCCGTACAGCAACTTCACGGGATCGTCATACCCCTCGAACAGCGTCTCGTACAGGGTATGCGTACCGGCCGCGTGCTCCAGAAAGGCCTCCTTGTCGGACCCCTTGTTGGCCAGGCTCGTCCCGATGTCGATCCGCGTGCGATTATCCCTGGCCGCGGCCTCAGGATCGTTCGGATCCCGCATCAGCCCACGATCGATGAACCGGTCGATCAACCCCTGGCAGTGGGCGGGGGAATAGGCCCGCCGGCATATGATGGCGGGGATCCGGCCTGCCGACAGGGCCAGGAGTGGATCACTTTCGGCGGCCAGAATGGATTCCACGTCCGGTCCGAGGGGTTCCCACCGGCTACTGTCCGTCATTTCAATTTCCTTACACTTTCATCCGCAGCATGGGACGGGAGAACGATACGTCGAGATACTCGCCGGACTTGATACTCTTTGTTCCGGGCGTCATGTAGTGTATGGCGTAGGCCCTGCGCTGCCGGTCGGTCATGTTGGGCGGAGTGTGGTGCATCGTCTGGCAGTGGTGGAACATGGCGCCCCCGGCGGGCAGGTCCACCACCGTCGCCCGTTCCGAATCTGCCTGGTCGCCCAGGTCCAGTAGCGCGCTGGTCTGGGACGATCTATCGTGCGTAACCAGGTGACGGTGCGTACCGGGAATCACGTGCATGGCCCCGTTCGACACGTCCACGTCGTCCAGCGTGAGCCAGCAGCTGACGAGATTCGCGGGCGAACATTGCCAGTAACCGTTGTCCTGGTGCCAGAAGACGGGACCGCCCTGGCGGGGCGGTTTGTAGAGGGCCTGGTCGTGAAACAGCTGGATATTGGGGCCCAGCAGGGACTCGACGACGTCCAGTATGGCCTCATGGTACAACAGTTTCCTGAATTCAATGCTGCGTTCGCACATCTGCATGATCTGCAGCATCTGTGACCGGGCGGTTCGCTTCCGGTCCCGGTCTTCCGAATCGTCGATGGACAGATTTCGGTAACGGCCGCTTTCGCGCGCGGATTCGAAGACCTGGTCGTACTCCGCCCGCAGGACCTCGACGTGGTCATCATCCAACAACTTGCCGGCTACCAGGAATCCCTGGTCGTGGAACCTGCCGACCTGCTCGACGGTCAGCCCGCGATGCGTTTCCGACTGTGCCGTAGACATGATCATTTCCTCTTTCGAACGATCCCCCGTGGACGGAAGATCACCCTTGCCCCGCATGAAGAATTACCTGTATTATTGAATGCACACGACCCAATTTAACGGCACAAGTACAACAGGCAAGTTATTTAGCCGGGGATGTCTATGCCGACCACGACCGGGGACAGGTACGAACTGTACCGATGGCTCTACAGGACCATGTTCACGATCCGGACCGTCGAGGAACGGCTGGCGAGATCCTTCATGGCCGGCCTGATACACGGCGCGTGCCATACCTACATCGGCGAGGAAGCAGTTGCCACCGGAGTATGTGCCGGACTGACGGATGACGACGCGGTTTTCAGCACACACCGGGGCCACGGCCACGCGTTGGCCAAGGGGGTTTCGCCGGCCGCGCTCATCGCCGAACTGTACGGCCGAGAGACCGGGATTTCCCACGGCCGGGGCGGCAGCATGCACCTGTTCGCCCCCGAAATCGGACTCATGGGCACCAGCGGGATCGTCGGCCCCTGCATCCTGCAGGCCGCCGGGGCAGGTTACAGCGCCAAGTTGCTGGGAAACGGCGGGGTCGGCGTCGCGTTCTTCGGCGATGGCGCCGTGGGGAACGGCGCCTTTCACGAAGGCCTCAACCTCGCCGCAATATTCGACCTTCCCGTGTTATTTGTCTGTGAAAACAACCTGTACGCGACCGAGGTGGCCTTTTCCTATGCCTCCCGGAACCCGGACGTGGCATCCCGCACGTCCAGTTACGGCATCCCGGGGATCGAAGTCGACGGCAACGACGTGCTGGCCGTGCGCGAGGCGGCCGCCCATGCCATACGGCGCGCCAGGGAGGGCAAGGGTCCGACCCTCATCGAGGCCAAAACCTACCGGACACGTCCCCACGCCGAGGGCATGAGCCCCACCGGCGTGTATCGCACCGAGGAAGAAATCGCCAAGTGGCGGGAAAAGGACCCCATTCCTCGATTTCGAGACCATATCCTTTCCGATGGGACGATGACGGAGACCGATCTGGACCGGATTGATTCCGACATCAGGTCGGAAGTGGACGAAGCGGAACGGGAAGCGGCCGCCAGCCCGTGGCCCGACGGCGGTACGGCGGACGGACACGTGTTCCGGGAGGCGACATGAGCGAGCGGACCTTCACGGAAGCCGTGCGAGAAGCGCTCTCCGACGCCATGGACGCCGATCCCACGATTTTCGTGGTCGGAGAAGGCGTGGGGATTCGAGGGGGAAATTTCGAAACCACCGCCGGACTCTACGACAAGTACGGTCCCATGCGGCTTTGCGATACGCCGATCTGTGAACGGGGGTTCATCGGCCTGTGCACAGGTGCGGCCATGACGGGAACCCGTCCCGTCGTGGATTTCATGTTCATGGATTTCATCCTGGACGGCCTGGGCGAACTGATCAACCAGACATCCAAGATGCAGTACATGAGCAACGGGCGCTTGAAGATGCCCATGGTCCTCCGGGGTTGCATCGGCGTCGGGCATGCCGCGGCGACCCACCATTCCGGTAGCTACTATCCGATTTTAGCCCACATTCCCGGGTTTCGCGTGGCCCTTCCGTCCAATCCAGGCGACGCGAAGGGCCTGTTCGCCACGGCGCTGCGCAGCGACGACCCCGTTTTCTTCATGGAGCACCGGCAGCTGCTGAACTCCAGGGGACCCGTCCCCGATGGCGAACACCTGGTCCCCTTCGGACAGGCCGCCGTGGCCCGGGAAGGGACCGACGCCACGGTCGTGGCGCTGTCCGTCATGGTGCATCATGCCCTGCACGTCGCCGAAGAACTGTCTGGAGAAGGCATATCCCTGGAAATCATAGACCCGCGCACCGTGGCGCCCCTGGACGTGGACACCATACTCGGGTCCGTGCGAAAAACCGGCAGACTGCTCATCGTGGACGAGACCTTCATGCCCTGCGGGATCGGTGCCGAGATCTCCGCCCACGTCACGGAACACGGTTTCGACGAACTCGACGCGCCGATCAAGCGCCTGAACGGCGCCCACGTGCCCACCCCATACAGTCCTACGCTCGAGCAGGCCGTCATACCGAACCGACAGGCGATCGAACAGGCCGTCCGCAACCTGCTGGCGGAATAGGAACGGGGAATGTCCTACGAAATCGTCATGCCCCGCCTGGGGTGGAACATGGAAGAAGGCACCCTGGTCGAATGGCTCAAACGGGACGGCGAAACGGTGAGCCAGGGTGAAACGGTGTGTACCATCGAGGGCGACAAAGCCGCGACGGATATCGAATCCTTTGAAACAGGGATCCTCAAGATCCCGGATATCTCTCCACAGCCGGGACTTACCGTGCCGGTGGGCACGCTGCTGGGGTACATCGTTTCCGAGCAGGAAGTGGACACCTTTGAACCGAACCCGGTCCGGGCGGACGATACGGGAGGGGACAGGATTCAGGTCGCTGCGTCGGGAGGGATCGAACCCGGCGGCGGAGCGACAGTCGAACGCGCGTCTGGCGTCACACAGGCGAATGAATCAACGATCGGTTCCACCGCGGCCGCAGGGCGAAGCCATGGCAACCCTGCGGTCAGTCCACGGGCGCGTCGTGCGGCAGAAGGCGCGGGCATCGACTGGCGCCAGCTGAAGGGGAGCGGACGCTCGGGCCGAATCGTGGAAAAGGACGTGCTGGACGCCGCTACCCGGCAGGAAAAAGGCGCTGATGATGCACCGGTGACGGGCACGTCCGCCGCAGTAGGCGGCCGGCGCGGAATGATTGCGCGACGGATGGTCGATTCTCACCAGACCACGGCGCCGGTAACCCTGAACACCAAAGTGGATGTCACGGCGCTTACGGTGCTGTTTACGGAAACATTCCAGCCATCTTGGTACGTGCTCATGGCCAGGATCGCCGCGGTTGCCCTAGCCGAGCATCCCCTCCTGAACGCCGCCTGGCGAGACGGCGTAGTACGGAACGAATGTATTCATATCGGCATCGCCGTGGATACCGACGAAGGTGTGATCGTTCCCGTGATCCGGGACATTGCCGAAAAGCCGCTCCAGGCTCTGGCCGAAGAATCCAGGCGTCTGATCGAGGCCGCCAGGGCCGGTAAGCTCACGCTCGATCAACTCCAGGGTGGGACCTTCACACTCACCAACCTGGGGATGTATGACATCGACGCCTTCACCCCGATCATACACCTTCCCCAGTGCGCGATCCTCGGACTGGGACGCGTAACGCCAAGGGTGGTCGTTCTCGACGAGGAAAGCGGGTCGACGGGCATACGGCGGATGATGTCGCTCAGCCTGACCTTCGACCATCGCATCCTCGACGGCGCTCCCGCAGCCCGGTTCCTTCAACGGATCAAGCACCTCGTGGAAGAACCGGACCCGGTGTTCGATGAACCTTGATCGGAAAGTACGTTCATTCCCCGCACGTGAGCACCTCCCGGCACCTTTCGGCAACGATCCGCTCCTGTCCGTCCCGCAGGTTGTGTGGATTGATCGAGAATCCGTCCTCACCCCTATCCTGCACGATGATCCTGGGACTGCCGTCGAGCAGGGCTTTCACCGCTTCTTTACCGGTTAGACCGGATTCGTTTCCAATGGTGACCTTGAGTTGAGGGACAGCGTAGGTTTCTTCCGGGCCAAGCCGGCTGAGGGAAACGTTGGGAATGCCGGCCAACTCCCCTTCGATATGACGCACTTTTTCTTCCCAACCTGCCGCATCCACCTCGTGGTCCCGGTTCAGGTAGATATCGAGGGCCTTGATGAAGGCGAATATCTCCTCCCGGCTGACCTTCATCGGCCGTCCCACGGTGGCGAAGGGCGTTCCGTTCACCGCGCAGGCCTTGATCAGGTCTTTGCGCCCCAAAATGAGGCCGGTCGATTGTGGGCCCTGGAGGCTCTTGCCCCCGCTGAATATGACGAGGTCCGCTCCGGCCTCCGTGAAACGGGTCAACGTGGATACCGGCGGACATTCCGAGGCGGCGTCGACGATCACGGGGACGTCCGCGGCATGGGCCATGGCTACTGCCTGTTCCAGCGGCACCGACCTCGATGCGTTGAAGTTCTTGCCGAGATAGAAAACCGCCGCCGTGTTCTCGCCGATGGCGTCCCGCATGGCTTCTAAGGGCGGGCCGTCCGCGTCGTCGAGTTCGACCAGGCTGGCCCCGGTGAGTCGGATGGCCTGATCGTACGCTATGCGGTGGGTTTTCTGTACAACCACCTCGTATCGCATCCCGGTCGTGTCCGGAAGCTGGCGAATCTTTTCCTGGTCCGCGCCCGTCATGCAGGCCGCGGTGGTAATGACCAGCCCGCACGCGGCGCTGGCCGTGACGTAGGCCGCCTCCACGCCGAGCATCCCGGCGACCCTTTCACCGGCCTTTTCGTGCAATTCGTCCAAAAGACAGAATTCCTGTGACGCCACGCGCATGGTGTCCAGGACTTCCGGAGCCATCAGGGCCCCTCCGAAACGCGTAGCCGTGCCGATGGCGTTGATCACCGGACGAACGCCGATGTCTTCGTAGATGCCCATGGTTCAGTACCCCTTCCCTCAGGCGAGCAATGGATGCGTCCGACCGGAAATCACTTGTCCCGCCGGCGAACCGCATTGCATATTTCAAAATGATCTTCAGAGAGGTTTGAACTGGAAGTTGACACCACGCAAAGCCATAATCAAGGAATAAAACATGCATTACGACGCGTCCAGGCGGACCTTCGACTGCGCTCCTTCGCTCACCGACACGGAGATACTGCGTTTCTGCCGGGAGGGATACCTTCATTTCGAAGGCGTCGTGGCCGACGAGATCAACGAACGCACATGCGAATGGCTGAACGGCAAGATTCCCGTCAACCCGTGCTACATGCCCGACGGCATGACCGAGGAAGACCTGGTCCGCATGCGGGCTACCCACGAACCGAGTTCGATACTGCTCGAAGACTGGTTCATTGAACATGTCCTCCTTAATCCCGTGCTTGCGGGTGCTTTGCGCTCGCTGCTGGGCCGGCACGTGGGCCTGCCTGTGCTGGTAAGCAATCACAGGATAGAATGTCCGAAGGAATCACAGCCGTGGCACCACGACGCCGACCACCTGTTCGGTCCGGAGGTCAACTTCGTCGAGGTGTTTTATTTCCCGCAGGACACCCCCGATGAAATGGGACCCACCGAAGTCACCCCCGGTTCCCATATCCGCGCGACCCGCAGGGAAAAGGAGGAAAGAGGGGTGTTGTGTTCGGGTCCCGCCGGCACCATCGGCCTGCATTCGCAGAGCATCCTGCACCGACGCGGGGAGTCTACGGCCGCCGGACTGCGGCACATGCTCAAGTACAGCTACTGGCGCACGGTACCGCCGGCACGGGACTGGATCGTCGAGCCGGAATTCGACTTCAGGCATGCCGATTACGGGGGACATGGCACCGCCCGTTACGTGGCTCACATGTTCTACTGGCTCTGTGGCAAGGGCAACGACTTCCGCATCATCGGCGGCCAGGCGTGGCCGTGGAAATCAATCAACCAGATCGGACCCTCCTACGGTTTCGGACACACGGAAGGCTACCTCCCCGACTGGCGGGGGAACAACGACGACGACTATGCCCGGTGAACCAACAGGAACGGTGAGGAGGTTCGCCCTAGAAGAGGCGGCCCCGCGTCACCACGCCTGCGTAGTAACACCATCCGTATAAATTCAATTGTAGAAGGCGCGACATGTCTGTAATCGCCCAAATGCGTCCCCGGTTTACCGCCGAAGAAGCCGCCGACCTGGCCCGCTCCCTGTACGGCGTATCGGGCGATCTGCACGTGCTACCCAGCGAACGGGATCAGAATTTCCATATCACCCGTGAAAACGGCGAGGGTTTCGTACTTAAAACCTCCGGTGCGGCGGAAAAGCGCATCATCCTCGACCTTCAGCACGCCGCCCTCGACCACCTGGCCTCACGATTCGGCGAAGCCAACTGGCCGCGGGTGTGCAGGACCGGGAACGGAGAAAGCGTCACCCGGGTCGATGGGCGCGGCGGACTGCGCCACCTGGTCAGGATGCTGACCTTCATCGATGGGCGCCCCTTGTGCGAAGTCAAACCCCACGGTCCCGATCTGCTGAAGGACCTGGGCGCCTTCCTAGGGCGGTTGACCCGCGCTTTCGCCGACTTCTCCCACGAAGAAAAACAGCCGGATCTCATCTGGAACATGGACAACGGACCGTCCGTCGTTCGCGGTTATCTTATCCACATCCGCGACGACCCCCGTCGCGGACTTGTCAGAAGGTTCTGCGAAGAATACGAAAGGACCGTCGTTCCCCGTCTTTCGTCCCTACCTCGCCAGTTCATACACAACGACGCCAACGACCAGAATGTACTGGTCCGCCGCGCCAGCCCTGATGATCCAGCGTCGAGCAAACTGGAAGTGGCCGGCCTGATCGATTTCGGCGACATGACCTATTCCTGCGCGCTCTTTGAGCCGGCCGTCGCCGTGGCCTATGTCATGCTCGGTAAAGCGGAGCCCCTGTCGGCGGCTGCCCATGTCGTCCAGGGATACCACGCCGAGCATCCTTTGACGGATCTGGATCTGAAACTGATCTACCACTGCGCGGTGATGCGGCTCTGTATGAGCGTATGCATTTCGGCCTTTCAACAGGTGGCCGAACCAGACAACACCTACCTTTCTGTCAGCGAGAAGAACGCCTGGGACCTGCTCGAGCAACTGGACGACCTGCCTCCCGCCTTCGCGGAATACCAGTTCCGGGACGCCTGTCAACTGCCGCCCTGTCCCCAGACTCCCGGGATCGAATCGTACCTGTCATCACAGCGAGGTTCCTTCGCGCCGGTCATGGGTCCCGATGTGGACCTTTCCACCGCGCTCGTGTTCGATCTAAGCGTGGGCAGTCCGGACAGGGCCCTGCTGGGAGGTTCAAACGACGTCGACGTACTTACCCGGGACATTTTCAAGCAAATGGAAACTGCGAAGGCGGAAGCGGGAATCGGTCGATACAACGAGGCCCGGCAGGTCTACACTGCCAACCAGTTTACTCTCGACTTCGACGAACTCCCCGAACGCCGTACCATCCACCTTGGATTGGACGTTTTCCTGCCCGCCGGATCTCCGGTCTTCGCCCCGCTGGAAGGGACGGTCCACAGCTTTCAAAACAACAACCAGCCGCTGGATTACGGACCCTGTATCATCCTGGAACATGCCACGGAAGGCTTTGCCCAGGTGTTTTACACGCTTTACGGCCATCTCAGCAAGGAATCGCTGCCCGGACTGTACGAGGGTAAACGGATCGGGAAGGGAGAGCGATTCGCCGCACTCGGCGACCCGTCGGTAAACGGAGGATGGCCGCCTCACCTGCACTTTCAGATCGTCACGGACATGCTGGGCAACAAGGGGGATTTCCCCGGTGTGGGGGGACCGGGACAGCGGAACGTCTGGTTGAGCCTGTCCCCGGATCCGAACGCCATCGTCGGCGTGCCCGCCGAGGCTTACCCGCCGGAGCAGCGGACGCGACGGGAGATCCTGTCATCCCGCCGGGAGCGTATCGGAAGATCCCTCAGCGTTTCTTACCAACGACCCCTGAAGATTGTCCGGGGCCACATGCAGTACCTGTATGACGAGGAAGGGCGCGCCTTCCTTGACGCCGTGAACAACGTACCCCACGTGGGTCACAGCCATCCCCGGGTAAATCGTGCGAGTCAATGTCAGATGGCGGTGTTGAATACCAATACACGCTACCTGCACGACAATCTCGTGGACTACGCCGAACGCCTCTGTGCGAAGCTGCCCGACCCGCTCAGCGTGTGCTTCTTCGTGAATTCCGGAAGCGAAGCGAACGACCTCGCTCTCCGCCTGTCGCGGTGCTATACCGGCCAGAGCGACCTGCTCATCCTCGACGGCGCCTACCACGGCAACCTGACGTCGCTGATCGACATCAGCCCGTACAAGTTCGACGGTCCAGGAGGCAGCGGCGCGCCGCCGTACGTTCACAAAGTACCCCTTCCCGACCCCTACCGCGGTCCGTACACGGGATATTCGAAGGCAACGGGGAGCCGGTACGCAGACCACGTGCGGGAGCGGATCGAAACCCTCGCGGAACAGGACAGAGGGATCTGCGCGTTCATCGCCGAGTCCCTGCCCGGCTGCGGGGGACAAATCGTTTTGCCTGAGGGGTATTTTTCAGAGGCCTTCCGGCATGTGCGGGAAGCGGGAGGCGTGTGTATCGCCGACGAGGTACAGGTGGGATTCGGACGGGTGGGCACCCACTTCTGGGGATTTGAGACCCAGCAGGCCATACCCGATATCGTTACTCTGGGCAAACCTATTGGAAACGGACATCCGTTGGGCGCGGTGGTGACCACACCCGAAATCGCCAATGCCTTCGATAACGGCATGGAATACTTCAACACCTTCGGCGGCAACCCGGTGTCCTGCGCCATCGGCCTGGCGGTACTGGATGTAATCGAGGAAGAAGGATTGCAGACCAACGCCCTGGAGGTGGGCGGCTACCTGCTGGAAGGCCTTCGCGCCCTGGCGCCGGATCATCCGATCATCGGCGACGTCCGGGGCGTGGGACTATACGTGGGCGTGGAACTCGTGCTGGACCGCGACAGCCTGGAACCGGGAGAACACCAGGCGGCGTACGTGGCCAACAGGATGCGCGATCACGGCGTGCTGATCAGTACCGACGGACCCCTGCACAACGTCCTGAAGATCAAACCTCCGCTGGTCTTCAACAGGGAGAACGCCGATTATCTCCTGCATTGCCTGGGCAAGGTGCTGCAGGAAGACTACCTCCAGATTCCGTCGTAATCTCCCCTGGCACCAAAACCCTTTACTACCAGTCATCTCCGTATTCAGATACCCAGGACGCCCCGACGATCAGTGAATCTCCCCGCCCACCAGGTTGCCTGCCACGTGGACCGGGCGGTACAGCGTCTGACGCAGGGGCGGCATGGACGCGAGCAGGTCCGGGTGCGGGTCCCAGTTGTGCCACTTGCTGTTGACCGTGTTATAGCAGCTGAAAACGGCTATACGCGGGTTTTCTGTATCGACCCAGGGTCTGCCGCTGTGCGTCAGGGCCTCGGTGAAGAACATCAACGAACCCGGCGGACAGGAATAGGTGTTCCAGATGGGCGAGTCCGGGGACTGGATAGAAGGCGGCGCCGGAAAAACCGCCTTGTGGCTGCCGGACACCAGCAGCGTTCCGTTTCCCTCCTTTACGGGGTTCAACTCCCATACCACCCGGGTCAGTGCGGAATTTGCCTTGCCCGGGATACAGCGATAGAGATGGGAATCGCCGGGGAAGCGCAGCATGCCGTTGCCGTTGTGGGGGCCGAACGCGCCGTCTCCGGCGGTCCGGTAGAACAGACTGGCCGATTCCTGCCTGAAACCGTAGCAGGTCTGGCTGGACAGACCGGGATAGGCCAGGAACTCGTTCATGAAACCCACGACGAGCGGATGGTCCGACAGGCTCTGCAGCGGACCGCCCAGGGCCGAACGTTGGGAATCGGGAATGGACTCCGGGTCGTGGTGCAGTTGTTCGCAAAACGTTCTCATATCCGCGCAATCGGCATCGGACAGCACGCCCGGCATCAAAAGCCAGCCGTCTTTGTCGAACAGATACTTCTGCTCATCCGTTGGCGGAACCACCGCCGCACCCTCGGAATTGATCCTGGGCAGATTCGCCTGGGTTTCGTCCAGGCGCGCGCCAAGGTTCTTGTCTATGATAAACGCCCCATTGGATGACACAGGCAATCCTCCCTTCCTATGGGTTTGTTCCAAACTATCTGTATTGGGCTATTCGTTGTCTGAACCACCGGGTCCGAACTCGATGCCCTGGGCCAGCGGGAGATCGTTGGACCAGTTGATGGTGTTGGTCTGACGCCGCATGTAGGCTTTCCACGCGTCCGAACCCGACTCGCGGCCGCCTCCCGTCTCCTTCTCGCCGCCGAACGCGCCGCCGATCTCGGCGCCCGACGTTCCGATGTTGACGTTTGCAATTCCGCAGTCCGAACCAATGGCGGAGAGAAACCGCTCCGCCTGGCGCAGGCTGTCGGTAAAGATGGCGCTCGACAGGCCCTGGGGCACGTCGTTATGGAGGAACAGGGCCTCGTCCATGGACTCATATTCAAGGATATACAGAATAGGCGCGAAAGTCTCCTTTTTCACGATATCCGTCTGGGCGGGCATGCGAATGATCGTCGGTTCGACGAAGTTGGGTCCAATTTCCGGACGTCTATGACCGCCGGTGACCACCTCGCCGCCCTCTGCCTTCGCCTGCTCGATGGCGTTCATCATGTCGTCGACCGCATCAGCCGTGACCAGCGGTCCCATGAGGGTGGCGTCGTCGACCGGATCTCCCATCGGCACCTGGCCGTACGCATTGGCCAGTCTCTCGATGAGCGCCGGCGTCAGGCTCTTGTGCCCGATGACGCGGCGAGTGGACGTGCAGCGCTGACCCGCCGTCCCCACGGCCCCAAACACGATGCCGGGAACGGCCAGGTCCATGTCGGCATTTTCGGTGACAATGATCGCGTTGTTGCCACCCAGTTCCAATATTGTTCGACCGAACCTGGAAGCGACCCGCGTGGCCACGGTCCTGCCCGTAGCGCTCGAGCCCGTAAAGGAAACGAGGGGGATCCGTTCGTCGTCGAGCATGAGATTGCCCACGTCGCTGCCGCGGCCGATGGCCAGGTTGAAAACGCCGTCCACGCCATGATCGGCCATTACCCGGTTGCACAGATGCTGCGTGGCCACGGCCGTAAGCGGCGTCTGCCCGCTCGGCTTCCATACCGTTACGTCACCGCAAACCGAGGCGAGGGAGGCGTTCCACGACCAGACCGCGACGGGGAAATTGAAGGCGGTTATGATGCCGATGACCCCCAGCGGATGCCACTGTTCGCTCATGCGGTGACTCGGACGCTCACTCACGATGGTCAAGCCATACAGCTGGCGGGATAGGCCGACGGCGAAATCGCAGATGTCGATCATCTCCTGGACTTCCCCCATGCCTTCCACGCGGATCTTGCCCATTTCCAGGGAAACGAGTTCGCCCAGCGGTTCCTTATACTCCCTCAGGACATTGCCCATATCCCTTACCATATCGCCTCGCTTCGGCGCAGGGATCATCCGCCAGGTGTCGAAGGTTCCGCGGGCATGGTCGATCACTCGGTCGTAGACCTCGGGCGTCGCCTGCCGCACGCCCGCGATCGGCTCGTTGGTCGTCGGGTTGTACGACGTCAGGATCGGGCCTTCGCCGTGTATCCATCCGTCGATTCCCGTGCAGGCCCCTGCGTTCAACGCTTCGATGTTCAGTTTTTCAAGCAATGCCTTCATCTTCACCTCGTTTTTTGATATCGGATGTTGATCTTTCCTTCAGGATGATGCCGTACTTGCCACTGTTCCGCCGCCCGTGAAACTATACAAAGTCTTCCGCCTCCCGGTCTAGGTGCCTGATCTTGAGCATGTACTCCGTGACGCGACGGTCCGTTTCGTGGGGATAGTCGAAGTTCAGCCCGTCGGCGACCGTCACGGCAAGACGTCTGAACAACCGGGTTGCATTGAATAACGCGTCCCAGTTCTCCTGTAGATCCGCTCCTGAAAACGTGGACTCTAATTCTGCCCATGTTCCGGGATCCAGATATCGTTTGAACCACCGACCGTGTTTATTGGTAGTGACCGCCCAGCTGTGTTGCATACCGATATACCAGTCGATGACCTTTTCAAGAAAAGGGAAATGAACCTTTCTGTTCATGCATTTCGCCCAGTAGAGTTCATCGCGCCACAGGCTCTTGGCTACATAAATGATATCCCACCAGAATTCGGCAACCAGTTCGTCGTATTCGGCCTTCGAAGGTTTTTGCACATGGTATGCGCTATGATATGGCCGTACCGGGTTCTTAACAAGATCGTCTTTGTCTACCAGCACCCTGTAAGGTTCGGACGGACCATTGAGTTTCCCCATGGTTTCAGCGACTCTGACACTCCAGTCGATTCTGATGCCGTCGTCATAAATCACGAGGCGGAACACCTCCCCATCCTCAGTCAATACCGGGTTGGGAGGCGAGAGCGTGAGTACGGGCCCGAAAGCTTCCAACCAGACATCGTCGCGCATGTATGGCGTCAGATCATTGACGAACACCATCACATCGTAGTCAGACAACAGATCGGTTTCGGCTTCTCCGTCGACCCGGGAACTCGACAGGACCAGACCTCTTATCTGATCGTTTTCTTCCGCCCAGCGTAGCAACTCATCGAAGATCTCCTTTGCCTTTCGCATAACTCATACTCCTCGGACCATGTTATTTCAATCACATGTGCCGCACTTTTCACAATACCGTCGATACTACCCTTTCCGGTTGTTTTTAATCAAACTCCAACCGGACCTCCATTACCCTCGGCGTGCTTCCTCCATTGACGGCACCCAGGGCCAACCTGTACTGTATCCACCCGCCGGTGTCCCATGGCAACGACGCCTGGCCGGGCCGCTCGTACCAGGAATCTTCTCCGGACGGCCCTTGCCAGGTGGCAGGGTTCAGCGCTTCTTCCGAATCCGCCCCCCTGATCTGGGCGTGCACCCAGGTCCCGGGTCCGCATTCCGCGTTCCAGTCGATACTCCTGACTGACGAACCTTCGGGAAGGAGATAAGGCGCGGAGATATAGTATTCTTCGGGGCCCGCATCCAGCATGTTGCCCGTCTGCACCGCGGTCATGCCATGGGGTCCGGTCGTGGGCAGCCGGGTCACCCCCCGGGCGTCGAATCCGTCGGGACCGTTCCACCAGACGGCGGAATAGCCGACATGATCTCCCTCGACCTTGTGATAGGCGACGGCAAGGTCGACGTGGCCGTCGCCGTTGAAATCGGCGGCCACGCACCCCGATGCGGAATGGGTGAACAGCCGGGTGCGGTCGGCGGAGGAGAAACCGCGGCCTGGACGGTTCCAATAAATGTAGGAATCGATGTCCCTTACGCGGTTGTCGTGGTAGGAACAGATGAAAAGGTCGAGCAGTCCGTCCCCGTTGAAATCCATTAACGACATGGCGTTCACCGCGTTCGCGGGCAACAGGGTGCGCCGGTCCTCGCGCAGGCCCTCCGGACCGTTCCAGTAGATGTGCACGAAGGAATCGTGGGGAGCTCCGTGTGACGGTTCGTGTCCGCCGATGACCAGGTCGGGGAACCCGTTTCCGCTCAGGTCCGCCGCCCGGGCGCAAGCGCCGTGCCAGACGGAAAGCGCCTGGCATCGGTCCATACTGAATCCTTCCGGACCGCCCCAGAGGATGAAACTGTAATCATCGGCGATCTGCGGCACGACCAGGTCGAGCCAGCCGTCGCCGTCCAGATCTACGAGGAATATCCAGCGTGGGTCCTTGTAGACGACGCCCTCGTATTCGAGGCGGATCTGCTCGGCGTTTTCGGTGCCGAACCCGTCCCGGCCCCCGTAGAACATGACGATATCGGGATTGTCGAATCCACAGAATACGAGGTCCAGGTATCCGTCCCGGTTGAGGTCCGCACAACAGACCCCGTGGGCGCGGACGGTCGGCAGACGCACGTCCGGTTCGCTTCCGAACCGTCCCGATTCGTTGAAGTATACGTAGGATCCGGGGTCCTGACCCACCGAGTTCTCGGACGCGTTGGCCAGGATAAGGTCCGGAAACCCGTCGTCATTCACGTCACAGCGGAGCGCTTCGACAGCGCCCCACCCCGGGATCTCCTGGCGACGTTCCGGTTCAAAGCCGTCCAGGCCGCCGGGATAGACGTAAACGGGGATGTTTCCCATGAGGTTCCGGCTGAACTGGTTAATGAATACCGCTTGGGGATTGGTTTCGCCCGTGGACCGGGCCAGCAGGACCCGCCTGGCGTCATGGGTCTCGAGAGCGTACGGTACCGACAACCCCTCCTTGCTCCAGCGATATACCAGGGATTCCGACGTATAGTTCTCCGGCGTATGGGTCTGGCAGATCACAATCTCGGAGCATCCGTCCCCGTCCAGGTCGCCAACGGCCGCGTCGCAGGCGTAGTGACTTGGGATCGGGCTGCGGTTCAGGTCGCTATATCCGTCTTCACCGTCATGGTACAACCACGAACACTCCTCCCCGTCGTGCCGGTCCCGGCAGGCCACGACCAGATCGCAACGGCCTTTACCGTCCAGGTCCCCCGCGGCAACGGCCAGCGTATTGTGACAGGAAAGACGCACCGGAACACCCGTCTCCCGTCCGGAACTGAACGGCACCAGTAATACAGCGCCGGCCCGCGCGACAAACAGGTGGGGCGTGCCGTGGATTCGGAGGACGGAAACAAGCGGAACGGCGGGGTCGATCTCTTCGGGATATCCTCCGTGGACCTGTTCCGCGTTTTCTGTTGGGTCGAGATCGATGGGAACCGACGATGACCTATCCGGACTGATCCCGTCGGGCCCGCCCCAGAAAACGCAGAGCCTCCCTGAAGTCGTGCGCACGACCAAGTCGGAGTAACCATCGCCGTCCAGATCGTAAGCCGCTGCCTGGTTGGCCTCGATATCCAGGTCCTGGTATCGCTTGGACTCGAATCCCAGCGCTGTCTGGTAGAACAGCCGCATTTTGCCCTCGGAAACGAAGGCCAGGTCAGGTCTTCCGTCCCCGTCGAAGTCCCCGGCGGCGACCGAAGTGCAATAGGGAACCGGCAGGTACTGCACCCGCCGTTCGCCGAGTCCGTCCGGACCGCCGTAATAAAGATACGCATTGAGGTCCCGCCGGATGCCGTTGTAGAACATGCCGATGACCAGGTCGTCGTACCCATCCCCGTTGAGATCGGCGACGACACCGGTTCTGCCACCGTCTGAAGGAAGGAACCGGGAAGTAGTCTGGCCCAATACGTCGTGGTACACGGTGACCGGAGGTTTTTCACCGTGATTCTGACTATTGCAGAAGACCAGGTCGACGTGGCCGTCCCGGTCCAGGTCGAACTGGTGAATGCGCTGCAGAACACCCGCACGGGAGACGTAGAGATTCTGCCCGCCATTGCCAAAGGAACCCCGGCGGAACGCCTCGAATCCACAGGTGATCCATGGCGACGAAACGGTTGTGGAAGGATGGGAACGCATGGCCATAACCTAAGACATGGGGGAGGGGCAAATCAATCTATTTGTACCGTCTACGGGTTGAAGAGATCCAGCGTCGTCCGTGTTGCTTTGGAGTGGGTTCCCACCATGGTCTCTAGTATTTTGAGGATGTCGCGGGCTACGGGAGTTCTCCGGAATTCATACACCTCACCGGGTATTCCGGTCGATGTATCTTCATCCACGGCGAGCTCCGCGGAGATCGCCAGGATCATGTTAGGGGGACCGTACCGACTCAGCAAGTCCAGGCGCGTCCGCACCCCTCCGGAACGCCAGTAACCCAGGAAATCCAGGTATACTTTCGTGCCGGTAGGTGGATGGGTGAAAATATAGTCGGGAACAAGCACACCCTTGCCGCGCAGTTCGATGATTTCCGACCCGGTTGCCATTTGCCATTCCGAATTCAACCGGGCGAATCGCTCCTCGAGCCATCCCACCTCTTCCGGCACCCACTGCCCCGTAGACGTACCGATCGGTTTGAGGCCCTTTTCGGGTGTCAAACGAAATTCACCCTCCCGGCGCCTTGGTCCCCAGACGATGGAAGCGACGATGCTCCAGTTTACACAGTGTAGGACCGAGGGGAGAAACTGGGCGATCTGGAGTCCGTAGCGCTGGGACGATTTGAAGAGCGACATGGGGCCGTCGACATGTATATGGTATTTCCCCGGGGCCGTCTGCTGGATTTCGTGCAATAGCCGGAAGAACTTCATCTTCCGGAAGAGTTCCCTGTAGCGGGCCGGGCTTTCCCCTTCGATATACAGGTCCAGTCCCGATGCCCGCAGCAGGACGGCCTGCGCAAGGGCGACATTATACCTGCTTAAAAGCCACGCGGGCGTGCAGGATTTAAAAGACTCCTGCCGCTCGGCTTCCTTGAGATCGCCATAGAAGGTCCTATCGACTTCCTCAACTTCTATCGAAGCCGAATTCGCCGCATCGGCCAGAATGGCGTCCCGGTCGATGCGGACCTGGTCCGTGTTCCGGTACGCCGCGGCCGCGCCTTCGAATATCTTCCTCCGCAGTTCCATCGGATCGACAGGCGACGCGGACACAAACGTGCATCGGTCCTTCAGCAGCTTGGCCAGTCCACGGTGAAACAGAAAATCCGTCCCGGCGCCCGTTGTATCCGTCAGCTCTTCGTCGAGTTCCTGCCGGGTTCCGCCTTCATGATTTTCGAAGACGCGGATCAGCGTTTCGGCAACACCCAGGTGATCCTGATCTTGCTCATCGATGTAGGGTAGATGAATCTGGCCCTTGCGGAACCGAACGCGCAGGAGGTCACCCGTCAGCATGTTTCCCTCTCCCTGCTGGAGACTTTCGATAGGCACTGTGCTGCCTCCGCCGGGAACTCGCGTATTCCTCGCCCGTCTGTTCCGCCACGAGTTCATAGAGAATTGCGTGTTTACCCTCCACGCGCCGGAGTATGCGGCCGAGACGCTGTACGTGTTCCCTCACGGTGCCGGAGCCGGACAGTACCACGGCCACATTGGCTTCGGGGACGTCCACGCCTTCGTTCAGAACGCGGGATGTGACCAGGAAGGGGTAGGCTCCGGCGTTGAAGGCCGCCAGGATTTCCTGACGCTCCTTCACCTTCGTCTGGTGCGTGATGGCGGGGATGAGGAACCGGCGCGAGATACGGTAAACTGTTTCGTTATCGCTGGTGAAAATGAGCATGCGATCGCGGCGGTGCTGCCGGATCAGCCTTTCCAAGACGCGCAGCTTGGCCTGCGAACCCTGTGCGATCGCCTTCTGGGTCCGGTAGGCCGTGAAGGCACGGCGTCCGTCTTCGCTCCGGGATGTGGCCGCCAGGAATCGGACCCATCCACCGGGACCTGCCAACGAGATCCGGTTCCTGTCCAGGAACGCTCGATAGGTATTCCGTGTCTCCTGGTACTCCGTCCGCTCTTCCGGTGAAAGACGCACACTGATTTTTATGGTTTCGTAACCGGACAGGTATTCCCCGCTCAGCGTACTGATCTCCTGTCGGTATACCGTCTCGCCAATCGCATCCTTCAGCAGGCGTTCCGCCCCGTCTTCCCGCTCGAGCGTGGCAGTCAACCCAAGCCGATAGGGCGCCAGCGAAAGGTCGGCCGCCATCAGGTAGGAGGGGCCTGGTAAATGATGGCATTCGTCGAATATCACCAGTCCGTACAGATGACCCAGCCGCTCCATATGCAGGTACGCTGAATCGTAGGTGGACACGGTGACCGGTTCGATGTCGTAGTAGCCCCCGCCGATCAGCCCCACTTCCGTGTCGAACTGGCTGGAAATAACGCCGTACCATTGTTGCATCAGGTCGATGGTCGGGACGATCACCAGTGCGCTGCGCTGGACACGCGCCATGGACATCAGGGCGACGAAGGTCTTGCCCGCCCCGGTCGGCAGCACGACAACGCCGCGGCCTCCGGCATTCCACCAGGCGTCGACGGCTTCCTGCTGGTAGGGAAAGGGGGACCGGTCCGATTGGAAGGACAGGTCCACTTTCTCGTAGGCCCGGGCGTCGTCCTGGTAGGGAAGGCCGCGATCGGTGAGCTGCGTGATAATCGCACGGTAATGCCGCGCTGGAGTGCGGAACAGTGCCACCCGTTGATCGAAGGCGCAGCCGGGCAGTGCCAACTCGTCCACCTGGGACCGATCGCCGTGCACCAGGATGGTCCCTCGGTCGAATTCGAGTCTGAGCATTTGTCAGGGCCTCGCGCGCGTGGCGGCTCGCACGTACGCATCGAGTCGCTCGAAAGGTCGTTCCGGTTTGCGTTATGTCGTCCTGGTCTAATCCTGGTCTTCAAACACCTCGTCGCGCCGGGTGGCGAGCACAGTCTTCAACGTGTCGATGAACCGGTCGATATCCTCGTAACTGTCGTAAAAGTGCGTCGATATGCGGAAGACGGACTGGCGGCCGCCGGCATGGGTGGCGGCGATCTGAATACGATACTCCTCCCACATGAGCCGCACGATTTTGTGGAGATTGCAACCGTCTATGGCGAAGGAGGTCAGAAACCCCGACATTTCGGGTCCCGGGGGCACGGTCATGCGCGCGCCGTCAATCTCAGCCTCGACCAGTTCTCGGAGGTACCGAGCCAGGCCCAGGCAATAGGGACGAATTTTGTCCTCCCATCCAATGCCCAGTTGATAGTCGATAGCCGCGCCCAAACCGGCGAAATGGGTCGTATCGTGGGTCCCGGTCACGTCGAACCGGCTTGCGTGGCTGTAGGGCGCTGTATTGTAACCCAGTATCGGCGCCGGAAGCGTGCTCAGATACGGATCCGCGACATAAACGATCCCCGTCCCCTTGGGAGCCAGCAGCCACTTGTGCGTGCTGCTCGCGTAGAAATCGCATCCCGATGCTTCTATGTCGACAGGTACCATGCCGACCGCGTGGGCGCCGTCCACCACGGCTACAGCGCCATGGTCATGGGCCAGGGCCGTCAGTTCCCTTAGGGGCGCCACCAGGCCGGTGGTACAGTAGACGTGTGAAAAGACCATTACCTGGGTCCGGGGGGTGATATGGGCGGCGTAGGCGTCGACGATATCACCCGGCGTATCCGGAGGCGTGGGCAGTGGAAACCTGCGGATCAGGACGTGCTGTGTCCTCGCCATGTGTTCCCACATGCGCTGGACCGAGGGGTATTCCTGGTCGCTCATCAACACTTCGCCGCCGGGCTGCAGGGGCAGCCCGCGGGCGGGAACGTTCATGCCCATCGTGGTATTGAGTACGAGGGCGACGTTTTTCGCGGAGGCCCCGGTGAACCTGGCGACCTTTTCGCGGGCCGCCTCGACATGGGGCCCCATGAGCCTGTCGCCCTGGTTGCGCAGCGGATTCATTTCCACCTGTCGCAACCACTCGATCACCTGCTCGATCACGGGTCTGGCGGATGGTCCCACCGAACCGCCCTGAAGGAAAGTCACGCCGTCCTCGAGGTAGAACTGGCGGCGTATATCCGCCCAGAATGCCTGCTCTTCTTCGGTAATGGGTTTATTGCGTGCGGCCATGGGGCGGATGCCTCCTGTGATAGGGTCTTCCAGTCTGGAGAACCGGGGTTCCTGCCATGCATGGAATGTGGAGGACATCGCCCCAATGTCAAGCGGTTTAACGGCTTATCTGCCCCCGTAACGTGTGCGGCGAATGGCCGACCAATCTTGACAGAAGACCCGGGAGTATTAAGTTATGAATCCCCCTCTCGTCCGTATCGCACATAGGGTATCACGATTTCCAGGAGCAAGTATCCATGTCCCGTCCAAACGTCATATTCATCATGGCCGACCAGATGCGTGGCGACTGTATGAGTTGCGACGGACATCCGGTGGTGGAAACGCCCAATCTCGATCATCTGGCCGCCCGGGGGACGCGGTTTTCCCACGCGTACACGGCGGTCCCATCCTGCATTCCCGCGCGTTCGACCGTTATGACGGGAATGGACCAGTGGCATACGGGCGTCCTCGGCATGGGCCGGGGGCAGGGCCCCATCCCCAACGACTTTCCCCATACCCTGGCCGGCACGCTTTCCGATGCCGGGTATTCCACCCACCTGGTCGGCAAGGGCCACTTCACGCCGCAACGGGCGGACATGGGTTTTCAGTCGGCGGAACTGGACGAATCCGGCCGCATGACCGCGCAAGGTCTTCGGGACGAGTACCGAAAGTGGTTCGATCGCGAGAAAAAGCGGGACATAACGCCGGACGATCACGGGGTTTTCTGGAACTCGTGGATCGGGCGTCCCTGGCATACGGAGGAGTATCTCCATCCAACCGCCTGGACCATGAGCGGGGCGATCCGATTCATCGCTCAGCGGGATCGAACGAAACCGTTCTTTCTCAACGTCAGCTTCGCCCGACCCCATTCACCATACGTGCCGCCCGAATGGTACTTCAACCTTTACCATGACCAGGATACCCCGCCCCCGTACATCGGCGACTGGGCCGACATGCACGACGTTCCCTTCGACTCCACGGACGTCAACGCGTGGAGAGGCAGGCAGTCGGCCCGGCGCATACATCGCGGAAGATCCGGCTATTACGGGGAGATCTCCTTTATCGACACGCAGATCGGCCGCCTCAAGAACTGGATGGAACGGCATGAACCGGAGACGTGGAGCAACACCTGGGTCATCTTCACCTCAGATCACGGCGACATGGTCGGCGATCACAACCTGTGGCGCAAGACCTACGCCTACGAGGGCAGCGCGAGGATACCGCTGATTGTCTGCCCGCCGGCCAGCTGGGTAGAACGGGCGAGATCGCCCGCCGCCGACGGGGTGGCGGAACTTCGGGACATCATGCCGACCATATTGGATGCGGTGGGACTGGATGTGCCGCCCACGGTCACGGGAAACAGCCTTCTACCGCTGGTCCGGGGCAACAGCGACGACTGGAGGTCCTATATTCACGGCGAACACTGCTGGTGCTACGCTCCGGAACAGGAAATGCAATACGTGACGGACGGCCATCGAAAGTTCATCTGGCTGCCGCGTATCGATCAGAAACAGTTCTTCGATCTGGATGAAGATCCCGGCGAGTGCCTTAACCTGGTGGGAGACCCGGCCTATGGAAAGGAAGTAGAAGAGTGGGAAGGCTATCTCGTGTCGGAACTCGAGACCCGGGATTGCGGATGGGTGGTAAACGGCAGGCTGCACTGTCCGGATGAACCGCTGGTTTCGCCCTACAGGGACGTGCGGTATCAGGGATAGTGCAGGACAGACAGAGCGATGGCCAGTTGATCGTTCATCATGGGCTACTTTGCTTGAGCATGATATTTTCGATCCGGGCGATTCGGTTTTCAACCCGATCTATCCGGCTTTCTACCTTCCCTATATCTTCGCGGATACGGGTTTCCATGCTATGCATATCAGCCTTCATCTCCTGTCTTCCCGCTTTGGCTTCCCGCCAGAAGAAGGCGAAGGCCGTAAGAAGGACGGCAGGTTGGATCAGAAGTCCTGCGATTTCCAAAGTTTATACCTCGTTAATCACTCGCCGTTTCTGTCCATCCTAAGGCAAACGTCCTTGACGGGGCACATGCTATATCATACTCAATATACAGTCGGTGCAATAAAGAACATCTCGACTAGTTTGTTTCTTTCCGAATCGAATGCCTCAATGTAACTACGATATTTCCCTGAAATCGCCGCATATCCGTCATTTGGCACCTAGAAAAGGAACTCACTTTGGACGAGGTCGGAACACGCAAGTCGGACCTGGATACCCCTGTGCTATGGGTGGACCTGGACCGTCTCGAGCATAACATCCGAGTCGTGGGGCAACGCCTGAAGGACGCCGGCGTGTCGTGGAGGCCGCATATCAAGGGGGTCAAGATTCCGGCGATCGCCCACCGGCTGCTGAAGGCCGGCGCGATCGGTGTGACTTGCGCCAAGCTCGGCGAGGCCGAGGTCATGGTCGCGGGGGGCATCGGGGATATCCTGGTCGCCAACCAGGTGGTAGGACCGCAAAAGTATACCCGGCTGGCGCATCTCTGCAGACAGGCGGACGTCAAGGTCGCCGTCGACAGCGACGCTACACTGGAAGACCTGGGTCGCACAGCGAACGCGACCGGCGTCGAAATCGGTGTGCTTATCGAATTGAACACTGGCATGGAGCGCGCAGGGGTCCATCCAGGGGAAGCGGTCGTGGAACTTGCCCGCAAAGTCCATCAGACCCCCGGATTGCGGTTCCGCGGCATCATGGCCTGGGAGGGCCATGCCTGCGTCGATGAAGAAGCCGACTGGAAACATGGTGAGATCAAGCGGGCCGTGGGACAACTCGTGGACTCCGCGGAACGGTGCCGGAGCGCGGGACTGCCCTGCGATATCGTGAGCGGCGGGGGAAGCGGAACGCTGACGGTAACCCCCGACCTGGAGGGGATCACCGAAATCCAGGCGGGAGGCGCGATCTTCAACGACGTGATGTACACCCTGTGGGGTGTTCGAACCGATCCGGCCCTGTACGTGCACGTGACGGTAACCAGCCGTCCCGAACCGGACCGCCTGATCGTGGACGCCGGCTTCAAGACGGTGCCCGCATGGTTCGGCATGCCCATGCCGGTAGGCGTAAAGGATGTGAAGAGCGTGGGCATGTCCGCGGAGCACGGGACCGTAACCTTCAACGGGCCGAATCACGAGATCGCTGTCGGAGACAAGCTCGATCTCATGGTGGCTTACACCGATGTCACCCTGTTCCTCCACGATCACCTGTACGGAATCCGCAACGGAGTCGTCGAAACCGTGTGGCCGATCGTCGGCCGAGGCAGGCTGCGCTGACTCGAACCGGCCGGCCGACCGGATCATCAGTACGGGTAACGCAACCAACATGACTACCCATTCAAAATACGCTTCGCTTACCCGGTTCGGAACGCCGGAAGGTAACGAGAAGTACGATCCGGGTTTCCTGGTTACGGGATATCCCGATATTCTGCGCATCGGCAACGCGAAGGAAAACGGCAAGTATACGGCGCTTTTCATCCAGGCGGACCCGCCTCCGCACGCCCCCACGCCCTTTGACGGCACGCGTTACGAACGGCTCATGTACCGGCTTACTTTCGGGGGTCGGCAGATAGCCGGCTTCTGATTCGGCGCGGTCCGCACGATACTGTTTGAGGACTCCGAAACCAGGGAACAGGCATGTTGGCACGAAAAGTACCCTACCGCCAGTGGGGACGGGACCTGGACGCCCAGTCGGTTCAGCAGATGGAACGGGCGTGCGCGTTGCCCGTAGCCGTCGCCGGCGCGTTGATGCCGGACGCCCATGTGGGATATGGACTGCCCATCGGCGGCGTACTGGCCACCGACAACGCGGTCATTCCATACGCCGTGGGGGTCGATATCGCCTGCCGGATGAAGCTGTCCGTCCTGGACATGCCATTAACCACGCTGAAATCCGATCGGGAAAAGGACCGGCTGAGAAAGGCCATCTCCGCCGAGACGCGCTTCGGTGTGGGAGCCAGTTTCAAGCAGCGCCGCAGTCACCCGGTCCTCGACCGGAAATGGTCCGTATCTCCCGTGACCCGTAAAGCCAGGGACAAGGCATGGAGCCAGTTGGGCACGAGCGGGAGCGGAAACCATTTCGTGGAGTTTGGGGAGCTGACCCTGCGCGAACCGCTGAAAGGACTGGACGCAGGCACCTACCTGGCCCTGCTTTCCCACAGCGGAAGCCGCGGGACCGGCGCCATGGTCGCCTCGCATTACAGCCGGCTGGCCATGTCCATGCACCCCGAACTGCCCAGGGAACAACGTCACCTGGCCTGGCTGGACCTGGACTCCGAACCTGGACTGGAATACTGGTCGGCCATGGAGCTCATGGGCCATTACGCGGCGGCCAACCACGCATGCATACACCGGCACATGGCCGGACACCTGGGTGCGGAGGTCCTGCTGGACCTGGAAAACCACCACAATTTCGCCTGGCGGGAAAAGATCTCAATCGCCGGCCAGAGTCCGGACCGGGAAGTGGTGGTGCACCGAAAGGGCGCCACGCCGGCCGGCCGGGGCGTCCTGGGGATTATACCCGGCTCGATGGCGAGTCCAGCCTTTGTGGTGCGCGGCAAGGGCAACCGGGAGGCCATGAATTCAGCCGCACACGGAGCAGGGCGCGTGATGAGCCGAAAGAGGGCGATGCGCAGTCTGAACTGGCAGGACGCCAACCGGATGCTCCGGGAAAGAGGCGTCACACTCATCTCTGCCGGACTGGACGAAGTCCCCTTCGTTTACAAGAATATCGAAGAGGTGATGGCCGCGCAGACCGACCTGGTGGACATCGTAGCCCGTTTCGACCCCAGGCTGGTCAAGATGGCGCCCCAGGGCGAGCGACCCGAGGATTGAACACCATGAAAATCACCAGCGTCGAGGCCTTTGCGGTACGAATCCCGCGGGACAGCGGCTCCGGGGAACCCAACGGGACTCCCGTGTACGCCATACCGGAAGGAAGACATTCCATCAAGTCGGATATGCACGAAACCCTGGTGGTGCGTATCACTACGGACGACGGCCTGGTCGGTTATGGCGAGGGACAGAGTCCCGTATCTCCCGAAACGCCAAAGACCATCGTGGAGAGCCTGTGCCGGCCTGTGCTGGTCGGCATGGATCCCTTCGACGTTGAATACCTGTGGCAACGGCTTTTTGATGGCATGCGTGAACGGGGTCACGTGACCGGGTTCTACGTGGACGCCCTGGCTGCGTGCGACATCGCGTTGTGGGATCTGAAAGGCAAGGCTACGGGAAAACCGGTGCACAAATTGCTGGGAGGCCGGTTCAGGGACCGGATCGAACTTTACGCGGGTTGCGGTGGCCGCGATCCCGCAACCGCGGCGGAACGGGCGAAATCGCTGGTCGACGCGGGCTACCGGGGGCTGAAACTTTCTCCCGCAAGCGACCGTAAACGCATAGTGGCCATTGTCGCAGCGGTCCGGGAACGTGTCGGTCCGGATATCGCCGTCATGGTGGACCTGCACACCGAGTTCGACGTGGCCGAAGCGATCAGATTGGGCCGTGATCTTGAATCGCTGGACGTCTTCTGGCTGGAGGCGCCCACGGTTCCCGAGGACTTACAGGGTCACGCGGCCGTGACAAGGGCGCTCAACATGCACGTGGCCAATGGCGAGTGGTATCGGACCCGTTACGAGATGAAAGAGGCTTTCGAAAAGCGGACCTGCGACGTGGTGATGCCGGATATCGGTCGAACGGGCCTGACAGAAGGCAAACGCATCGCCGTACTCGCTGACACCCACAACATCCCCGTGTCGCCCCACGTGGGCGGCGGCGGCCTGCTCTCCATCGCTGCAACCATTCAACTGTCCGCGGCCATACCAAACTTCCTGGTCATGGAACACGGACACGAGTCCTATTCTACCAGGTGCCGCTACGCGCTGGAAGTCTCCCAACCCGTAGACGGCGCCTTCCCGGTGACTGATGAACCGGGCCTGGGTGTCCGGATAGACGATGCGGCGCTGGATCGTTTTTCCCGTACTGCGTAGCGCACCACGCAACTCTCTCAGTCCAGGTGTAGCGCACTTGGCACGCCGCGCCCTCAGACCCCGGTAGCGCGCACCGTTTGCATTGATCTCTCAGTCCAGGGCGGACTTCAGCCAGTCCCACAGGCCCCGGTTGAGCGGCTGGACCTCCGTAGCACCGTCGGTATTTCTGAAGTACCCATTCATCCACGTAAGGTTGGTCCAAACCTCCATGCCGAGCCGATTGGGAAAGAGAGTAGGGCTGTAGAAGTCGGGTTTCCACAACCGGTGTTCCACGGGATGCCAGAGGAAAACGCCTCCGACGTCTTCCACGAGCCTTCGCTCGGCGGCATGATAAATGGCGTATCTTTCTCCCAGTGGTCCCATGAACTCGTTGCCGTCGCGTATAAGCCGTTCAAACGTCTCGTCGCGCCAGGCGTGGCGGCCGCTCGATCGCCAGAGCCCGAGCAGGTTGGCCGGGTCGGGGAAATCCTGGCTGTAGGCCACAAGGGCAAGCGTCACTTCGTGGTTGTTGAGTCCGTCCGTGAACACCTTGCGTTCGATTACCCTTACCCCCACCTTGACGTTCAGGGCTTCCGAGATCATCGCCTGAATGGCCTCGGCAGGCAAACGCGTGTCCTGGGAATCAAGGGACCGGATCCAGATGTCGACCTGGGGAAAGCCCCGGCCGTCCGGATATCCGGCTTCGGCCAGCAACTGCCTGGCACGCTCGGGATCGTAGTCCAGCGTATCGCGGAAGGAATCCGGATCCGAACCGGGGAATCCCGGCGGAAGCATGCAGTAGGCCGCCACGCCCACGTCCTTCAGGGCGGAACCCATCAGCGCCGAACGGTCGACGGAATGAGCGAAGGCCTGGCGGACGCGCAGGTCGTTGAAGGGCGGATTGTACGCATCCATGGTCATATAGAAGGTGACGAAGTTGACCATGGAATGCAGCTCCTGGCTGAGCACCGGATCACTCTTGACGCGTCCAAGGGACGCCTGGCCCGACAACAGGATCATATCCACTTCGTCCGCCGTGTAGGCCGACAGCACAAGCGGCTGGGCGGACTGCGAAAACACCCGGATAATCACCTGGTCGAGATAGGGTGGCATCGAACCGCGGTACATGGGGTTGGCGTCCAGGACGATGACCTCGTTCTTACGCCATTCGGACAGCTTGAACGGACCGGAAGAGACATGCGTCTCCGCCCGGGTCGACCACTCTTCGCCGTACTTGGCCACGGCGTGCTTCGGGGACGCCCAGCTCATGATGAGGTTGAAGGGTAAATAGGGAACGCGCTGTTCGGTATGGACAGCCAACGTCGTATCGTCGACTGCTTCCACGCCCAGGGAATCGACCGGTAGCCGGCGGGAAACCACGGCGTTCCAGTTCTTGATGATCTGATAGTGCCATTCGAAATCGTAGGCGTTGTCTGGATCCGCCCCCCGTTGAAAAGTAAAGACATAGTCATGGGCGTTGAAAGGTCTGCCGTCGTCCCACTGCATACCCGAACGCAGGTGGAAAAGCCACGTGTAACCGTCCGGTGTAGTTTCCCAGGACCTTGCGGCGGCCGGCACAAGCTCGTAGTTCTCGTCCTGGCGGACCAGCGGCTCGGCAATGAGATTGGTAGCCGGGCTGCGCTTGTAAACGGTCTTGAACCACTCCATGTACGTCCCATCTATCTCAAAGAAGCGGAGCCTCTGACGCTCCGCCGGAGCGGCGTCTTCCGGAAGCTCTATGCCTATGGAGTTGACCTGCTGGGCGCAGGTGTCCATAGCGGCTAAAAACACGAACAGGAAGAGACATCCGGTGATTCGTCGCATGGTCATTTCAAGGGGTAGAGAAATGGGTCATTCAGGGTTAAACTCGACGTGGTTATCGCCAAAACAGTCGTATCAACATCATCTGAACTTTCAGTTGCAACCCGGAGAATATACATTTGACTTGCCTCGTGCGTGCTGTTCTACTTAAATCGACATAAACACGGTATACCGAAAATCGTCCCTGTTGTCAACGGGTCGTCTATCGAGATTTCGGTACAACCACCCATACGAGAGGTAAGGCCGCATGGCTGACTACTTATATCCCGTGTTGAAGGGCATAGGAACAGCCTATGACCGGGATGGCTTCGTCATCGTGCGTAATGTGCTTCCAACCGATCTGATTCGAGAGGTGGACCGGCATATCGACTGGCTGATCGAGCGGCATCCCGAACTGCCCCCTGAATCGCTGGGACGCTGGCTCATTGCCGACGATCCCTTCTGGATCCGGTTCCTGAGCGACCGTACCCTGGTGGACGTGGCGGAAGCCCTGGTCGGTCATGATGTAGCATTCTTCGCGGCGGACTACATCTGCAAGCCCCCTCGAACGGGCAAAGGCGTGCTGTGGCACCAGGACGGACATTACTGGCCCCTTGAACCCATGGATGTCATAACCGTCTGGTTCGCTGTCACCGCCTCGGTGCCCGCCAACGGTTGTGTTCGCGTGATCTCCCCGGATCGCACAAATCCGGACTGCACAGCCACTCGCCGAAGAGAAAAGAGAACTATATCCTCAACCAGGCGGACCCCAACGCTTTCGACGAGAGCCGGGCGGTCGACCTGACGCTTGCGCCTGGAGACATCTCGGTGCACCATCCCCTGCTGCTGCATGGATCCAACCCAAACGAGAGCAACGAGTGGCGTCGGGGAGGATCAATCCAGTACATGCCCGCGACGACGAAGGTCACGAGGGACTGGCCCTGCCTTTTCCTTTTTCGGGGCACACCCGTGGAAGGCGTCAACTCCTACCGTACGTTTCCCGTTTACCAGGATGGTGAGCACATGTCGTTTTCCGGTTGCGAAGCCTGGTCGTGAGGCGGCGGTTTCTGTCAACCCAGAACGGCCGGCAGGATCCCCGCTACGGCAAAGTACAGCACCAGGGCCAGGATCGGCAAACGAAACACCCGGAGCATGAAAAACCCGACGATGGCGAGCGATAGATCCACGGGAGAAAAGACGGCATTAATGAAAACGGGTTGGTACAGCGCCGCCAGCAGGAGCCCGACCACCGATGCGTTAACCCCCGCCACGGCGCCGGTCGCACCCGGTTTCCGCGCCAGGGTCTCCCAGGTATTGTGAAACGCCATGATCAACAGGAAGCCCGGAAGGAATATCCCAATGACCGCCACCAGCGCCCCGACCAGCGCATGATCCGGCGTCATTTCCGCGCCCAGAAAGGCGGACATGGTAAACATGGGGCCGGGAATGGCCTGGGCAGCGGCGTAGCCGAGCAGGAAACGGTCGATTGAAAGCGCCTCGCCCACGGTCTGTTGAAGCAAAGGCAGCACCACGTGCCCACCCCCGAATACGAGGCTACCAGTCTGGTAAAACCGGGAAAACAGATCGACGTTTGGCGACAGGTTTCCCAGAAACGGCAGGCCGATGAGCAGGAGAAAGAAGAGCGTAAGCGGCAGCCAGGCGAATCGAAGTTTGCCCCCGTGCTGTACTTCGGAAGCGCGCAGCAGGCGCCATCCGATCAGGGCGCCGGCGGCCAGGACCAGGAACTGGGTTGCCATCGAAGGGGCGATCAACAGGGCCGACGCGGTTAGTATACACAGCGTCCCGGTTAACCGGCCCCTGCAGAAGGTGGAATACATGCCCAGCACCGCATCGGCGACCACGACTACGGCCAGCAGTTTCAATCCCTTGACGAATCCGCCGAAATAGACCGTGTCCGTCAGTGCCCCGCCGGCTGTCGCAAGCAGGAACAGAAGCAGGAACGACGGCAGCGTGAATCCCAGGAAGACGGCCATGCCGCCGGCTACGCCCGCCCGCTGGTATCCGATGGCAAAACCGACCTGGCTGGAAGAGGGGCCGGGAAGGAACTGGCTTAGGGCGATGAGCCGCCCGTAGGCTGCGTCGTCAAGCCAGTTCAGCCGCTCTACGAAAACGGTACGGAAATACCCGATATGGGCGGCGGGACCGCCGAAGCTGATACATCCCAGGGCCAGGAATCGCCAGAAGAGTTCCCACATGTTAAACGGTGTCCCGCGGCAAGCCGCCGTTACACCCCAGTACGGAAGGCAAGATGTGCCTGTCCAGGCGCCTTAGTCGGACAAGGCCGCCCGGGCTGCCGCCAGGCAGGCGATGGGCACGCGGTACGGGGAACAGCTGACGTAGTCCAGGTCCGCACCGTGACAGAATACGACCGATGCCGGATCGCCGCCGTGTTCTCCGCAAATGCCCACCTTCATTCCATCCCTTGCGGCACGCCCACGCTCGACACCGATCTTAACCAACTCGCCGACGCCATTGGCGTCAATGCTGACGAAAGGATCTTCCGGCCATATCTCGGCATGCAGATAATCGGGAATGAACTTCGCGTCGTCGCGGGAGAGTCCAAATGTCGTCTGGGTCAGATCGTTCGTTCCGAAGGAGAAAAATTCCGCTTCTTCCGCGATTTCGTGGGCGGTCAGCGCGGCGCGCGGCAGTTCGATCATCGTACCGATCTGGTAGTCCACTTCCACGCCGGTCTCCGACTGCACGGTCCGAGCCGTTCGACGTACCACTTCGGCCTGCAGGCGCAGTTCGTTTACATGGCCTACCAGTGGAATCATGATTTCAGGAATGGCCTTGATGCCGCGTTTCAGGCAGTCGCTCGCGGCCTCGAAGATAGCCCGGGCCTGCATCTCGGTGATCTCGGGATAGGCGATGCCCAGCCTGCATCCACGATGGCCGAGCATGGGATTGGCTTCCCTCAGATCCTCTACTTTTCGCGTGAGACGCTCGACGGAAACCCCGGTGTGCGCGGCGAGCTGCTCGATGGCCGCGGTCTCGTGGGGAAGAAACTCGTGCAAGGGAGGATCCAGTGTTCGTATCGTGACGGGATAGCCGTCCATGACCTCGAAGATGCCGATGAAATCGCTTCTTTGAAAGGGCAGCAGCCTGGACAGCGCCTCCCGGCGGCCGTCCTCGTCATCGGCCAGGATCATCTCGCGGACCGAATCGATCCGGTCCTCTTCGAAAAACATGTGTTCCGTCCGGCACAGGCCTATGCCCTCGGCGCCGAACGCGCGGGCGGTGGCCGATTGATCGGGCTGATCCGCATTGGTCCGCACCCTCAGCCGGCGGGTCCGGTCCGCCCAGGACATCAGGCTCTCGTACCGCTGAAAGACCTCCGAGTCTTCGGACGACATCGTCTGCTGTAAGAGGACCTGCAGCACTTCCGATGGAATGGTCGGGATGTCCCCGGCAATGACCTCCCCGGTAGAACCGTCTATGGAGATGAAATCTCCTTCCGCGATCACCTTGTCGCCAACACGCATCTGCCGCATGGCGTAGTCGATTTCAAGCTCGCCGCAGCCGGCGACGCAGACCTTGCCCATCTGCCGGGCGACCAGCGCGGCGTGGCTTGTCATACCGCCCCGGGCGGTCAGGATGCCCGATGCCGCATTCATGCCGCGTATGTCTTCGGGTGAAGTTTCAATGCGTACGAGGATGACCTGGTCACCACGGTTCGCCCAGGTCTCGGCATCGCGGGCGTTAAACACCACCTTGCCCGCCGCCGCTCCCGGCCCGGCGTTGAGGCCCCTGGCGAGGACCCGTCCCTCGTTTTCCGCCCGGCGCTTCTCTTCTACGTCGAATACCGGACGCAGCAACTGGTCGAGCTGGTCTGGTTCGACGCGCATCAGGGCTTCCTTCTCGTCTATCAGCCCTTCCTTTACCATGTCCACCGCGATCGTGATGGCAGAAAAACCGGTGCGCTTGCCGACGCGGCACTGCAGCATCCAAAGGTTGCGGCGCTGGATCGTAAATTCGATATCCTGCATATCCCTGAAATGGGACTCCAGGGTGTCACAGATAGAAACCAGTTGATGATAGGCGTCGGGCATTTCCTCCTGAAGCTGCTCGATGGGCTTGGGAGTCCGTATGCCCGCGACGACGTCCTCCCCCTGGGCATTGATAAGGTATTCGCCGTAAAACCGCTTCTCGCCAGTCGCCGGGTCGCGGCTGAACGCGACACCCGTGGCGCAGTCGTTCCCCATGTTGCCATAGACCATGGACTGCACGTTGACCGCGGTGCCCCATTCATCCGGGATGTTGTTCAGCTTCCGGTACACCGCGGCGCGTTCGTTGTTCCAGGATCCGAACACGGCGCCTATGGCTCCCCAGAGTTGCTCGCGGGGGTCATCGGGAAAGTCGGCGCCCGTGCGCGCCTTGATCTCGGCCTTGTACTCGGCGACCAGCGCTTTGAGGTCGCCGGCTCCGAGCTCCACATCCTGTGTGACGCCCAGGCTGGCCTTCTTACGTTCCAGCAGTGCCTCGAAGGGATCGTGGTCATCGTCGCCCGCTGGACGCACACCCATGACCACGTCGCCGTACATTTGCACGAATCGACGGTAGCTGTCGTAAGCGAAACGTTCGTCGCCCGACTGCGCGATCAGGCCCTGGACGGTTACATCGTTCAGACCGAGATTCAGAATGGTATCCATCATGCCGGGCATGGAGGATCGCGACCCGGACCGAACGGATACCAGCAGCGGGTTTTCCGCGCTGCCGAAACCGGCGTTCATAACGGCTTCGACCTGCGCCATCGCCTGCCAGATCTGCCCATCCAGGTCCGCCGGATACTGGCGATCGTGGCCGTAGTAGTAGGTGCATATGTCCGTGGAGATGGTAAAACCCGCGGGTACGGGTATCTTGAGGTGGCTCATCTCCGCCAGGTTGGCGCCTTTTCCGCCCAGAAGCTCGCGGAGATCCGCAGTCCCGTCCGCCTCGCCGGCGCCAAAGTAGTACACATGTTTCGCCATGGCTTTTCCGTGCTCCTTTACTCCGTTCAACGCTTGGCTTGGGGTCGTTTTGCAGAAAAAATCAAGAGGCGATAGCATAACCCTTCGCCGCAGCCGTGTCAACCGTTTTGTATCGTCGCTACGGCTGGTGTGTGGTCTTCTGATGTGCCGTTACCCGCCCAGGCATCACCCGCCCTCTGATCCGAGTCGTTGACGAAATACCTCGTACAATACAAGGGCCGCGGCCACGGACGCGTTGAGCGAATCCGCATGTCCGGCGATAGGGAGCCGAACCACTTCGTCGCAGTTGCTTCGGACCAGGGGACGCAGCCCCTTGCCCTCCCCGCCGATGACGAGCGCTACCGGCACGGTATAGTCCACCTTGTCAAAGAGGGAGGGTCCGTCCGCCGCCAGTCCCATGAGCCATACACCCTCTTCGCGAAGCGTCTGCATGGCGTTATTCAGGTTCGCCACCCGCGCGACCGGCACGTGGGCGCTGGTTCCGGCGGAAGCCTTGACCGAAGCCGCGGTTAAGCCCGCGGCGTTTCGACGGGGAATCACGACGCCATCGGCCCGGACGGCGTCGGCGGTCCGTATTATGGCGCCGAGGTTGTGGGGATCCTGTATGCCGTCCAGCAAAACCAGAAAGGGGGGAGATCCGGAACGCCGGGCCGAGGCCAGGATATCCGCCAGCTCCGCGTACTGTTGTCCGGCGACCATGGCGATGACACCCTGGTGCCGGCCATCGGTCAACCCGTCCAGCTGGCGTCGATCCGTGAACTGGAACACGACGCCCCGCTCCCTGGCGAGGTCCAGAATGTCGGCGATTTCCTGGCGGGATACGCCGTCGGCAATCAGGATCCGGTTGAGGCTGCGGCCCAACCGAAGGGCTTCCCGGACCGGATTCCGTCCGTATATGAATTCTGACATGATCGTGGCTGCTATTGATGCGGAATGATCGTGCCCTGACGAATTACATCACTATCCACGTCAAGATAAAGAACAGTACGTGCAATACCGAACCTTTTGTAGTCTATCGCGTGCAATATTGAAACCCGACCCGTATGGGACCGCAGCGGTTGACGAGGTAGCACCCAACAGCCGCGACGCAGCTGTAAATTCTTGACGACCCTTTCGGTCAACGGTACCATTATGATGATCAACCCCGTATCTCGATAGCGTCCATACGCCCAGCAAGGTCGGCCGGCTTCCTGTTTCCCGGAGCGGGCTACGCGGGCGACGCGATCATCGATCCCCACCCAAGGCAACTAGAACCCTGACCGTCCTCAAACCACGATCCATGTTTCAGAGCCTCAAACGACTCACCACGCACTCGGCGATTTACGGACTCAGCGACGTACTCGGCAGGTCCATGGCGTACCTGCTGGTACCGGTTTACACCCACGTCATGCCCGTGGAAGAATTTGGCTACTACGGGCTCGTGTACACCTTTATCGCCCTGGCGAACGTCGTCTTCCTGTACGGCATGGATTCGGCTTTTCTTCGATTTTACGTGCTCGACGACGGACGAAAGCGAGAAACGCTGAGTACCGGCTACCTCGCCATGCTGTTCACGTCGACGGGCCTCGCCGTAGTCATCGTTCTGTTCGCCGCCAGGATCGCGCCCTTTATTTCCGTTTCTACTTCCCTCACTTCGTACATCCAACTGGCCGGCGCGGTCCTCGCGCTGGATGCCCTGAACGCCATACCGTTCGCACGGCTGCGCGGAGAAGGAAAGGCGACGCTGTTCGCCACCCTCAAACTGATGAAGGTGTTGATTGAGCTGGGCGGGAACTGCTATCTCGTCGTCGTGCTCGACATGGGGTTGCAAGGGATACTGATCAGCAACATCGCGGGTTCGGGAATCGTGTTTCTCATCCTGGCCGGCATCACGCTGAGGCACGTGTCCTTCTCCTGGTCTCGTTCTACCATGGGCCAGCTCCTGAAGTTCGGCCTGCCCTACGTACCCGCCGGCGCCTGTATCATTATCATCGAAACCATCGACCGGTTGATGCTGGAACGGATGAGCGGTACCGAAATCCTGGGAATCTACCATGCCGCCCGCAAGCTGGGGGTTGGCATGCTCATCTTCGTCACGATGTTCAGGCAGGCCTGGCAGCCCTTCTTCCTCGAAACTTCCAAGGAGGAGAATCCCAAACCGCTGTTCGCACGCGTCATGACCTACTTCCTGGCCATAGCGGGCGGCGTGTTCCTGGTGCTTTCCTTCCTGATCGACGACCTGGTCCGCCTGTCCTTCGGGGGCTACACCCTCATCGAGGCATCGTACTGGGAAGGGGTCGGCGTGGTCCCGATTCTCCTCGCGGCATACGTGCTTTACGGGATCTACGTCAATCTGACCGTGGGCGTCTATCTGGAGAAGAAGACCGTCCTGCTGCCGTTCATTACGGCCGCGTCGGCCCTGGTATGCATCCTGGTGAACCTCTGGCTGATCCCGGTTCTCGGCATGTACGGAGCGGCCACGGCGTCGGTGTCCGCTTACGCGGTGATGGTGGCCGGGTTATACGCGGTCGGACGAAGATACTACCCGATTCCCTACGAGTATATACGGCTTCTCAAGGTGATCTTCGTGTGTGGCGTGCTGTACACGGTGCGCGTCGTTATCGGCAACACATGGCCCTTGGAGGTCGTTCTGATTGCAGCCTACCCCGCGGCGCTGTTCGCAACCGGATTCTTCAACGCACAGGAAGTGGCGTTTGCAAGACGATACCTGCGCCTTCCCGGATCGTGATCCACTGTCCGCCTTCGACGCCGGCCACGACGTCCCGTGCGCCATTGGGCCAGTCCACGATGACCGAATCCGCCCCGGCGGACTCTCCAAGTCCGAAATGCGCCCTGAGATCATTGGCCGCCAGGTAGCTGTATCCGCTCCGGACCTCGCGGCGCTGGCGCATGGCGTTCGTGACCACGGTGACCCGTGCTCCGATACCGTTGCGGTTGCTGCGGACACCCTCAGTGGAAACGAGCAGACTGCCGGACCCGCCTATCCCTCCGGACCCGTCTTCCCCGTCGTTGCGCAGTAACAGGGGGACGTCGTTCACGGTGGTAACCAGGATATCGATGTCGCCGTCGTTGTCCACGTCACCGAAAGCCGCACCGCGGTGAACGCGCTCAACCTGGAAAGGCGCGCCGGCGCGAACGCTTACGTCGGTGAAGCGCCCATCCCCGTCATTCCGGAACAGTTGATTGGTCTGCACATAGGTGATCGTGGGATCGAAGAGGGAGATATTGTCGATCACATGGCCGTTGGCGGCAAAAAGGTCCAGCCATCCATCGTGGTCGAAGTCCTTGAAGGCCGTGCCGAAACCGAGAAAAAGGAGCGTGGGATTCCCCACCCCCGCGCCGAAAGTGGTTTCGGTGAACGTCCCATTGCCGTTGTTCCGGTGCAGCGAGTTGGGCTCCAGGGAGAAATTCGTTACGTAGATATCGGGGGACCCATTCCGGTCGTAGTCTCCGAAATCAACCCCCATGCCCGCCCGGGCAACGCCATCCTCGCCATAGGCCACGCCCGCCAACAAAGCCTGGTCCGTAAACGTGCCGTCACCGTTGTTCCGGTAAAGGAAGTCCGGCGTCAGATCGTTTGCGATAAATATATCCGTCCACCCGTCGCCATCGTAGTCGCCGGCCACGACCCCGAGTCCTTTTCCGTTCGGATTGGCGATGCCCGCCTCCGTGGAAACATCGGAAAAGGTCCCGTCGCCGTTGTTGCGATACAACAGGTCGGCCACGCCCTCGTAGATATCCGGTCCGCAGTAGGACTGGATGCCGTCCCTGGAGCATCGCTTGTTGGTGTCGAAGTTGAATTCGACGTACACGCAGACGTACAGGTCCAGGTGGCCGTCCCGGTCGTAGTCCAGGAACGCCGCGCTGGTAGAAAACAAGGGATTGCGCGGTACCGACAACCCTGCCTGACCAGTCATGTCGTCAAAAACCCCGCCCCCCTCGTTACGATAGAGGATGTTCTCTCCGTAATTCGTAACGAACAGATCGTCATCGCCGTCGTTGTCGTAATCCGCCACGGCCATACCCATCCCGTAACCGCCGACATTGCCCACACCGGCCTGGTCGGTCACATCCGTGAATGATCCGTTCCCGTCGTTTCGATAAAGGACGCTGGATATAGGCTGGTCCGGCACAAAACCCGGTATGGCCGCGCCGTTCAGCAGGTAGATATCGAGGTCGCTGTCCCCGTCGAAATCGATGAATCCACCACCGGACGCGACCGTTTCCAGGAAGTAGTACCGGCCCGATTTACCGTTGGTATGGCGGAACGTTATCCCGGAAGCCGACGCGATGTCCGTGAACTGAACGACCGGCCGGACCGCTTCCGGCTGATTGGCGGAACGGTCGCAGGCAAGGAGGGTAAGGGAGAAGAGGAGAAGTACCGCAACCTGGGGGCACGGGGACGCCGAATCCCGGAATATAGCATGCATGAGACTACCGATCCCTTCCAGCGTCCATGCGCTCCGACCAGCGTCTGTCAACTGCGTTTTCTGATCAGTACTACGGCTATGCCCACGAGAACCAGGAAACCCAGGCTGATTCCAATGACGAGAAAACCCGAAACCGGTTCCCTGATCAATGGAACCTCGAAGGTGGCGCGCGTTTTCTCATCTCCGCGCACCGAGAACTCGACCTCGACGTTATGTACGCCCGAAACCCGACGTGTCCACGTGATCGGCCTGTCTATAGCTTCGGCTTCGGCGCTGTGGTAGTGTGTGTATACGTTTCCATGCGGATCTTCGATCCCCAGCCGAATGACGCCCGCGTAGTATTCGCCCGATATTTCTCGCTGGACGTAAACGACAAACCGGGCGTCGCCGCCGAGATCGTAGGCCTTGAAGGTCAGCGTATACCCGGCCTCCATTTCTATGGCGGCGTCAACCACGGCCTGTTCCGAGAATGTATAGCCAACGAAAGTACCACCGGCCACCTTGTCATCGTCAGGCGCCGAACCACAAGCCAGGGCCGCGATCACCAGAAGGAACACCGTTAAGATTCCGCGCACTAGTTCAACTCCTCAGGAAAATCAAGAGAATACCTTACGATTCGATCTTCCTCCAATTCCGCGAAATAGATACGACCCTGCGGGTCCACATGCATCGGAATGCCGGTCACGTCGAACTGTGCCGTCATTTCCCACTTGCCTTCCGGTGTAAAGAAATCGTACCACCGATCCAGCTTCGTCATCTTCAACCTGGGCATGCCCATCATGTTGAGTCCTACCTGTTCGAATTCCTGGTACTGAATCGTATTCATGATCCGTCCGTCGGGCATTACCGCAAGACCGCCGGAAATACCAACGGGAGGTGGACGACTGTATGCGGCCTCCCATCGTTTCATTGGTTCCATTCTAAAGGGTGTTGTCCGGTAGAATTCCAGCTGAAGTCCATTTACCCGGTCGAATTTACGAATCCAGTAGGGGTGTCTCGCTGAAACGATGACGTACCCGTCCTCCGTCGTTTCCATGGCCGCGTCCGAAAACGCGATAAAATCTTTGAGGGTTCCGGCACGGCGCATGATTTCCTTGGGATTGTAGAACTTGGCGATCGGTTCTCCGTTCGGACTGAATTTGTAAATGAGGTCATGCTGCGTAATGACGAATACGAGCACGTTGCCCTCGGCATCGATGCGGATGCGGCGGGGCTTGGTGACCTGCGTGGCCCAGATGTCCGCAAAGGACAGGTCTGGATTGAATACCGTAACCCGGTCGAGTTCGGCGTCCACCACATAGAGTCGCCCCGCGTCATCCAGAACCATATCTACAGGGGACTTGAACTGCAGCGGTCCTACGCCGTCCGACCCTACTGACGTCAGAAACGTACCGGCTTCGTCAAACTTGAGAATGTGTTTTTGTTCCGAATCGGCAACGTAGATGTTTCCGTTACGGTCCGTGGTAATCCCGAAGACCGAGGAAAAGGTCTGATCCCCACGCCCGTCAATCACCAGGTTTTCTACAAGTGCTACATCTGCCGTTTGATCGGGTGCGTGCAGGATAGGCGCGTCGCTGATTACCCTCGAGGCACCCGCGACCACTTCTATTCTGCCACGCCACATCCCATCATCTCTCTCGTCGCCGCAACCCGACACCAGTGCTGCCACCGCCAGGAACGGCAACACCCCGGACTTCACCCACCTCATCCGCTTCTCCTTCCAGTATATTTGGTTCATGAACCGACTCTATCCTTCCTGATCTGCTCCCATCGCTTCTGCAATATCGCGTTATCCGGTTCAATGCGCATCGCATCCTTTATCGCCTCGTCCGCCCCGGCGTAGTTCCCTCTCGCGTTCCGTACAATGGCCAGGGTTTCGAAGGAGACGGCTGTAGGAGCGATCCTGGCCGCCTTGTCGGCCAGTTCCAGGGCGCGGTCCAGATTCTCTCCGTGTTCGGTGTAGAGCCATGCCAGGTTCGTATAGGCGTCTACAAAGGTCGAATCCAGCAGGATAGATTGCTGGTAGGCGCCGCGGGCTTCTTCAAACAGGCCAAGCTGCATATAGGCAATGCCCAGATTGTTATAGGCGTGCACGAAACGAGGCGCCAGTTCCGTAGCGATCCTGAACTCGCTGACGGCATCCTCGTACCGACCCAGCCGGGTCAGGGCGGTTGCCATGTTGTAGTGTACCTCCGCCACACGCGGATTAAGTCGTACCAGGGATTCCGCCTGCGACAGCTCCTCCTTGAACGTGTTGAGCCGCTGAAACGTTTCGAGAAACTGTTTGGCGTTGTCCTGTCTGCCCAACACGTTAAGTGAGTTTCCGATTGCAAGATAGGGCTCGGGATTCTCCGGGTTGAGTTCAATGGCCCTTGAAAATGCTGCCAGCGCTTCTTCATGGCGTTGAGCGCCCGCATAGGCCGTGCCGGCATTGTACTGCAAGCCCGCCGATTCGGGATCCATGGCCACGGCTTTCTGGTAAACCGCTACTGCCTCTTCGGCCTGCCCCGACCGCAACAAGGATTGGGCCAGCCCCGCTATTGCCTCTACGGATGTTTCATCAATACGCAACGCATTCTCATAGGCCTGAATCGCCCCATCGATTCTTCCTTCGCTCAGTGCGATCACACCAAGCTGGCTGTACGCCTTGGCCATACGGGGATCTACGCGCAGCACCTCGCGAAAGGCATCCCGTGCCTCCTGGAATTTTCGCTGATCCAACAGCACGCGTCCCAACGCATATCGCGCGTTGACATTATCCGGGTCGATGGAGGCGGCGTTTGAATATGAAACAGCAGCCTCCGTCAAAGCACCCAGTTTCTCTTCCGTGGTTCCCCTGCTGTAATGAAACAGGCTGTTGTCGGGGTCGAGCGTCGTAGCCTGAACAAACGATTTGATCGATTCCACCAGCATGCCAGAAAGCTGGTAAGCCTGGCCCAGGTTATAGTACGGTTCGGTGCGTTCTGGATCCATTTCAACGACTAGACTGAAAGCGTCGATTGCTTCGTCGAACCGTTCCTGGCGGGCGTAGATCGTGCCCAGATTGAAATGGGCATCCACATCCTGGGGGCGTAACCTGGTGACCACCACAAACGCCGCTTCGGCCGTGGCCAGTTTATCCAGCGAAATGGCGGCGAGGCCCAGATTGAAGTAGTTGTCCGGCTCGCTTTTGTTGTTCTCTATCTGCTGACGGAAATACATCACGTCGTTGAGCAGACGATCCTCGTCCTCCGGCGACAGTTGTCTGGGTGCATCATCCTGCCGGACTGCGGGTATGAACGTGAGGTTTGGACCGGTGTCCGTTAATAAAGGAGTGGAAAGCAGAAGGGCTGCGAGAAGGATATTGCGCATATGCTCATGCGGTGCGGCATCGAGGACGATATCTCAAATTCTGAAGACGATATCTCAGATTCTGAACAGTTTGCCTCGGATACGGTATGGTTACGGCAATCCGCGCTAACCGTACCCGTCAATCGAAATAAGATCTGATTCGATCGCGGAGGCTCAGTCCCTTCGAAGGCGTGGAAGCTTTCAGTGAATTGACGGGTCTTACCGTGGTGACGTCCGAAGCCACGGTCATGTCTTTCTGCGTCCACTTTTTGAGATCCGCCAACGGTTTGAACGCTCTTCTGTAAATCAGATCGGTATGGATATCCATACGTTCGGCACCCGTCGGTATTTCAAAAGTATACACGGAACGGTCCGCCTCACGCGCTTTTATTCGGGTATCTGCGATAATACGGGTCGCCTGCCAGTCCATCACGTGACTATTTCCCTTGTCATCGCCAAAAACCAGGGCAAATCCCTTACCGGGATAACCCGCGTAGTTGCCTTCGGCCAGGTCGCCCTCGCCGCCGTATGCAGGGACGCGCTGATTCCCCGCGTAACGCAGCGTATCTCCGTTCGCCAGAACGGGAGTCACAAGCAACAGCATATTCCTGATGGTGATCCCCGACGGGATATGATGCCCTGTATTGACGTTGCGCACATCCACGATCACCGTCAACTGTCCATTTGCAACGACGGCATCGATGGCCAGGGTGGCGGCGTTCGCCAGCAGCACCTCAGTAGCCCCAGGGAATGCATGGGTCTTCACGGTGGTGGGATCCCGATATCCCAGCGGGGTCCAGAATTTTTCCGCGTCGCCGTTTACGAACGAACCGTACGTGAAACCTTCCGACTCCGGCTCCATATGGCAGTCCTGGCATTCGATACCCATGGCCGAATACGGACTTTCCTTCCATTCCCGGTAGGTATCCATGAACGGAAGGCCATGACTGTTTTTGTGTTGATGGCAGGCGGAACAGTAGTCGCTGCTCGTGTAAAGCGGATTGTAACTCGCCACCATGGGTGAGGTGTTGGATGTGCCGGGTAAAGGCGAAAAGTTGATGACGTCATCATAGGGTCCGTAAACGAATATAGGCGGGAACTTCCCCTTGATGAGCCGCTGTTGCTTTTCCTCTTCCATGCTCACCCGGTGCATGGTAATCGATCCATTTATGCCCGCATGATCATTAACGTCCACATTCTGTATTTTGTGGCAGAAGTCGCAATGAATACCTGCTCCGTCAACCGAACCCGCCAATCTTTCATACTCCATGCGTTCAAGAGTTTTATAATCCTGGATCGTCGGATACGTAACTGAACGATTGTACACCACCTTCAAGTCGGTTTTCCCCGGCGAATCGAGGGCGGCCGAAGGCGCGTGACAGTCGGCGCACTCTCCGGCTTCACCGGGAAAATCCAGCCTGAATCCCGGACCGACGTTGTCATTCCCGTCCGCATCCGTGCCGTCGTAGAGATTCAACGTCCACGGGTTGTCCACGCCCTTCGCATGTTGCGAAGTATTCCATTGATCGTAAAGATCCCTGTGGCAGAGGTAACAGGTCGGCTGGAAATGGCAAAGATTACAGCCCTCCTCGAAGCCTGTATGGGACTGACTTCGCAGTCTCTCCAGTTCCTCTGGCTCCTGGCGCAGATCGACCAGGGATTTGTGAGGTGTGATAAAATCGTAGGAGGCGTCTTCTTCCTCGGGTACTTTTTGTAATACGATCGTTGTATATGATGTTTTGGGATCTACCATGACGCCGCCGTTTAACCACCCTTCCTTGCCTGCTGTAATAGCAAAGTGCTGCACCGGATCTTCAAGCAGATTCAGGGTGAATCTTCCTTGTGAATCGGTAAGTACGAAATTCGGTTTACCGTGTTCTCGCACTCGTACGCCCGGTACGGGGTATTTCCCATCGATCACTACGCCACTCACCTGAATGGCCTTGGCCTCCGAGGCCGGTACAACAGTGGCCAATACAACTAAACCAATGACAATTGCTCTTACCGCATGTGCGTATGCGAGAATAGGTCCCACTTTAAACTTCATCAAGTACTCCCGACAGGTCTTTCCGGTACATAAGAGAATCCCTCATCGAACGGACTGAGGGATTCTCCTGATGCTCCAGCTAACGATAATGTACATCCATCCGTGCTCTATTCAGGCTTATGTTAGAAGCCCACACCGATGGACACGCGATGCAGATCGTCCAGAAGATCCTGCTGCGTATACGCGTAATCAACGTTGAGACTCAGTTCACCCTGGCTGAACCTTAGACCGGCACCAGCGGATACGCCTTCATCCTGGCCGCCGCTGTATCCGGCTTTCCAGCCAACCCGACCCGCAATGTAATCGTTAACCCACCACTCAATACCCAGGTTAAGTACGGAATCGAACTCGCGAAGCTTCCAGAGTTCGGCGCTGAGCATTACGCTTCCCATCGGCAGTTCGGCGGGTTCGCCGGCGAAACCGATACGGAAAGTCGTGGGCAACTGATCTCTAGCGTTGGAATCATCGATGAACTGCATGTCCGGACCGAAATTCTGGAACGAGGCGCCAATACGGAAATTGCGAAAATCCGTGGTATATATGGTACCCACGTCAAATGCAATGGACCTGCTCGTACGATCCACACCGGTTGCGCCGCTCGTGCCCTCCGAGATGAACTTCAGCGAACCGCCGACCGCGAAGGAGTCCGTCAGCCGACGCGCATAACTCGGACCGATGGCCAAGTCGGTCACGGAGAAATTCTCACCGGCCGTAGCGAACAGGTGCGTCGGATCCTGGGACGTGGTAAAGGGTATGTCGCCCGAAAGCAGCGAATGCACACCCAGACCCACGGCGCCGTTGTCCCCGAGATTCCAGACCAGTGCGGCGCTGAACAGCGTCATTTCCGCGAAATACTTCGCATAGGTAACGCCGACTGCACCCCTGCCCTCGACGAACACCATTGTGGAATGGTTCGTCAGGGCCGAGAACGCACCCAGATCCGTGTAGGACGTGGCGGAAGACCCAACCCCCGCGATGCGGGCGTTATTGTCCTGCGTCAGAAACTTCGACGCGGCGGTTCCGCTTTTGGAGACCTGGGCATGAACGGGCGTTGATAGAGCCATCAGCAATCCGGCGACCACGCCCCATCGAACAAATAATCTCATTAGAAAACCTCCCTGAATCGGACTTGCCCGCGCTGCAGGTTACTATCCGTTGCAGCGCGGGACGCGCCGCGATTTACCGCCGGACGTAGAGTTTCAACGTTTTCGTGAAGCTCTCGCCACCGATTTCGGCTTGGACTACGCATATGTACAGACCGCTGGAAACCGGTACGTTGGAATTGTTCTTCAGATCCCAATCGGTCACACCGCCGACCGTCGTCGTCTGACCTTCGTCCGGCACGCCGAACTGCCTGACCTGAAGACCAGCCGAGTCGAAGATCGTGATACGGGCCGGTACCGGCATGTTGAAGAACTTGACGGACTGCGACTTCGTAGCCAAATCCCACTGCGCCTGGAAGACGAAGGGGTTCGGCGAAACCGTAATCAAACCTTCGAATTCCGCTACACGACCAGCAACTGCGTTACGAACGACTGTTGTCGGGATGACATCCTGACCCGGTACCTGCGGGCCTACCGTCAGACCGCGGTATGGATACTGGCCATGCCAGCGTCCGTCCGTTCCGTTCGCGTTCATGGTGTAGAAGCTTTCAAGTCCGTTGATCGTACGGGCTATCTGCTGCTGTGACGAATTCTGATCCGCTACGTAATTGTCGAAATCGTACTGTACCGCGCTCTCGTTGTCCACCGCTGCCACGTAGTACCAGTAGCTGAAACCGATCAGTACGGCACGATCTTCGAAGATGTAACCGCTCTGGCCGACCAGGCGGGGATCCGCTGCGATTCCACCGACACTGGTAATCTGCGAATCACCGGATCCGATGGTATCGGGATAGCGATCCGAGAAATTGAGGGCAATAGCCGTCGTGGCACCCAGGCCGTTGTTCGCCTCGACGATCTGCGTCGAACTGGGCGTGGTCTCGATGTTATCGTCCGTAAAACCCGGCAGCCTGTCTTCTGGCGGATACGGGTTCGGGTACGAAACGGATTCAGGCGGGCTCAGGGTGTTCGTCTGATTGCCGCCGCCGCCGCCAAACTCGCCGATCTGGACGTAGGGACCGGAGAAGTTCGGCGCCGCAAAGCGCTTCACCAGGTCATCCGCGATGAAGTCGTATACCCGTCCGATGTTGTAATCGGCACCCAGGGTAAGGCCTTCGTGGATGAACCGGGCGTAAGGATGGCCCTGCTTTACCGCACTGGACTTCGGATCGGTCACGTCCGTAATCGGGGACGCGCCGTCGCTCAGACCGAGGTTCGGCGGAATGATCGTGCTGTTAAAACCAATTTCATGGGCGATCGTAGCGGTTGGGAACTGATCGATGAAACCGGATGCGCGATAGAGGCGGTACTTCGAGAAGTCCGCAGCTCCCGTACCCGGATCAATGGCCGTTTCCGCGTTGTTGCCCCATGCCACCGCAATCGTGCCGTTGGTGGTCGGGAAGACCGACAGGGTCGGCGGAGGAGCCGGATGGAACAGTGCGCCGCTGTCGGCGCCACGACCGAAGTTGTGCGTTACGGTCATGACGCTACCGTCACCGTCCCGCATGACAGAACCGTTCGCATTGTACATGGGGATGGTACGTTCATTGGAGCCGTCCCAGTAGAACGTGTTGTTGGCGGCGTTGTACTTACGCTGCATCCAAACGTCCTGGGCGCGAAGGTACACGTCGTAGGCGCCGTCCTTGCCGGCACCGATCAGGTCAACGTGCCAGACCGACAGGTCTTGGCCAGGCGACTTGGTGTAGGGACCCCATCCCAGCGCGTTTCGGATACATCCTGCGCCGGAGGTCTCTTCCTTCGTGTCGCTGCCCTCGTACGGATCGGGTACGATACCCTGGAACACGCCGTCGAGATCGAAGAGGGTGATGTGATCGTACTGACCCTCCTGTAAACCGACAGCGGCCTTGCCAGGATTGTTGGGCTGGGTCAGGTTACGCGGGTCGCCCCACATCATGCCCATGCCCTCGGCTGACTGACCGGTCTGCGTCTTGGCGACCCAGTTGCTGATATCGGTGTTTCTTTCAAGCGATGAGCCACTGATGAACAGATCCGGATGCGGCTTGCTGCTACCACCCGGTACGTTGACTTTCTTGCCTTCCAGGTACTTGGTGGCAGAACCTTCATACCAGCCGAACACGGTTCTCAAGTCGGCGATCCACCATTCGTGCAGGTTGAACAGGCCGACGGAAGGCGCTTCGTAAATATCCAGCGCCGCTACGGCGTCCAGATCGCCGTTGGCACCGGTGCCGTCACCTTCGAATACCATGAGGGACGCTTCACCCACGTGCAGTGGATTGAAGTTACCGTTGGTCGTGTTCCACACGTAGGAATCAATACCGGGATGTCCCGGATCGTCCTCGTCGAACATGGTGACCAGGCCCGAATAGAAACGCTCGCTGTAAGGAGGCTGGTTGAACCTACCGGAGTTGATCAGCCCTTCCGGTACGGCAAGGGGCATCTCTCTCCGGAACATACCGGGCGGCTGCTTGTCGTCACCGCCGGCACCACCGCCGGTCGCGCCACCCGTCAGGAGCGGATTGTTCGTCCACGGGATATCGAAGTCATAGTTGAAGATGATGAAGAAGTTCTTGATCGGAACGCCTCCATTATTTCCCTCTTCCAGCATACCATCCTGATTCACATCCACGAGGCCATGGACGTTCATCACGTGACGTAGAAACACGAAATCATTCGTATGGCCGTAGCCGTAACTGAAACTGTACGACTGGCGCATGACCCGAATTCCCGCGTTCGTATTAAAAGTAGTTTCCGTGATGAATGGCTCACGGTATCCACCTGGACCCACGGTGCCGGCACCAAAACCGGGGCTGCTCGAACCACCCTGATCGGACCAGAAGCCCTGAGGCGCCTGTTCACGCTTATGAGGCGGAGCCCGGTAGACATTCGTGGTACCGATAAAAGCGCCTTCGGCTCGACTGATGGGCATACCGGCAACGGCATTGGGCTGATAAGCCGTTATACCGAATGCAGAAGCCCACAACGGCGCGTCCAACCCTCCAGCGGGGAAGGTATACGACGGAAAGCCCATCGTTGGACTCATGGAACGTCCCGAACCCCGCCAGCCCACGCCGGTGTAGGTATCGGTCAGCTCCGAATTCATGATGGCCATGTAAGTCTGGCCACCAATATAGGCATCCTGCCTTTCATCCACTGCCAACTCGTTCGGGATCGGATTTCCCTGAGCGGCTACGGATCTTGCCGGTGCGTCTGGCAACGCCGTGAGGTATTGAGCAACCCCAAGGATAGCCGCCGCCATAAACACGACCGCTCCGGCTGTTACAATTCGACGCCAATTCTTCAAAATGAACCTCCTTTGCCGGCAGCGTTCTGCGAAAACGCCACCAACCGTACGTGGAGTCGCGCTAGCAGACGCGCCTCCACGTTTAGGGATTACCAAGAGAAGTTGAGACCCATCCAGATATCGCGTGGACCGTTAGCCTGTGTGCCGATTCCGCCAACGGGACCACCCACGAGACCGACGGGGTCTCCACGACGTTGCCAGCGGTCGGAAGCTGCGTTACTGGCGCCACCACTGATGCTGTAGATGTTCACACGGTCGAATATGTTGTTGATCTGTGTGAACACGCCGAGCCTGACGTTACCAAGGTTAAAGTTCTTCTGAGCGAAAAGGTCCGTCGTCCACGTCCATGGCGAACGTTGCGCTACCGCGAGCAATCCAAGCGGATCGACAGACTGCTCGTTGGACGTACGGTACTGGTTGCCGCTCTGAGCCTTCGTCAGTAAGGACGCGCTGATGCCGTATGGAAGATCGATCAGAAGGTTGGCCACCATACGGTGCCGGCGATCGAACTGCGTATACTCGCGGATGTAGGTATCCGGAGCCGGCGTGCCCAGTACGAAGTCGGAGAATGAAAGAATCGTCTCGCCACCTCGTTCGCGGACAGTGAGCGGAGTCTTGAGATCAGACGTGAAGGCCAGGGTGTAGTTCGCGCGTAGCGAGAACCTGTTGGCCATCTGGCGCCGCAAGGACAATTCGAGTCCCCGCGAATCCTGGGCGAACGTCGGAAGCAGAATGGATACCTCACGCTGCGATCCACCGATGAACGCTACATCCGGCGCAAAGAGCCAGGTCAGCGGCAGGTTGTTCACATCGCGGAAGTAACCGGTGACGTCCAGGTAGTAACCAGCATAAATCTCGGCCTGCAGGCCCATCTCGTAGTTCGTGGATTTCTGGAACGGCAGATCCGGATTGCCGTGGTTACGCTCGAACGAAGAAGTCTGAACCAGGCCGTCGTACAGGTTGTTCAGCGGCGGACGCTGGTTGAAGATGCCGTACGAATAGTGGAGCGCGGCGCGGTCAGTGATTGGGTGAGAGATACCCAGGCGCGGCGCGAGACCCGTCTTGATTGACGGAGCCAACGTACGATATTCCGGATCGTCGTGTTCGGGATCGGGGCCCGGACGCGGACGGTACGGATTGATCGCGTTGGCATTGGCGTCGAAGATATCTAGCCGCAATCCAGCGTTCACCACGAGGCTTCCGTACTCTATACGATCCTGCATATACGCGAAGTATTCGACCGGGTACACGTGCGCCTGTCGTCCTGCGAGCGGCAGCGTACTGGCGGTCGGGTCTCTGTTCAGGTCATTGAACAGCGTTACGGCGTTACCACGGGCGGGACCCCGGCTGTTCTCCTCGAAATCGTTCATCACTACGCCTAAACCGCCCTTGAACTGGTGGTTCGAGGTGACCTGGCTGGTGATGGAGAAACTGACGTCCGTCTTGAACGGCCGGATACTCGTGTAGTTACCGAAATCGATCGAACCGTAGGCTTCGTCGCCGTACACCTGGTAGGGTACCTGGGCACCGCTACCCTGCTCCAGCGGCGCATAGCCGACGGAGTGGATGAACGCGTCCGTAAGAGACGGCAGCGGCTCCTTGCCGTACTTGGGATTGTAGCGTTCGTTGTATTCGCGAAGATGGTTGAAACGGAGTTCGTAGAACGTCCGGGGACTGAGCGTATGCGTATACGCCAGGTTCACATGCAGACGTCCGCGGTAATTCTGATTGAGCCCTTCCATGTTGTACTTCCAGCCGTGATTTCCAGTCCTTTGTCCCTTCTTGCTGAAGAAACCCTGGTCTTCGATCAAACCGGACATGGTCAGCTTCATACTGGTCCGGGGCCGGTAGGTCATCTTTACGAAGGAGTTCATCAGACGTTTGTATTCGTTCGGGCTCCGTCCCCAGCTTTCATCGAAACGACCCGACGCGAACCAGTTCAACTTGCTGCCCAGCGGACCACCAAAGCCGAAATCGATCTGCACCGGGCGCTTCTCGGTCCGGTTATTCCGGGCGAACTCATTGTACTTGTCGGGATTGAAAGACCTGTCGGTCGCGAAACTGTTGGCCTGGGCTTCAGTAAGACCGTCGGTGAGGTAAGACCAGTTGATGGCCTCTTGCTCGGGAATGACGCGGTCGTAATCCCAGTAGTAGTTTTCCCGGCTGTACCTGGCCGTCCAACTGTCCACCGCACCGGTCATGTCCAGCACGGCGAAAGGGTCCTTCAACAGAAGGCCGTCGTCCTGCCGAGCCGGATCGTTGTTGAACTCGTTCGTCTTGTCGATCGCGTCCTGAATGACCTTACGAAGGTCTGCCTCGGACCAGGTACCGGCCCGGTACGCGTCGACGATATCCAGGTCGGGCGGCTTGACCCAGTTGAGCCCCTTCTGGCCCAGCGTGCGGTACTCGAAGTTTCCGTTGAAACTCGAACCGCCGTCACGCGTCACCACCGAGGTGATGCCCGCCAGGGCGTTCACGTATTCGGCGTTGAACGTGCCCGTTTTGACCTCGAGTTCCTGGATCATGTAGGGATTGATCGTAAAAGACCCTTCCGCGTAGTTGCTGCGGCCTGAATCGTTGTGCTGCGTCGACACCGTGGAACCGTCGAGTGTGATCTGCTGATCCTGCGCGCGGCCGCCGCGGAGATTACCGGCGAAACTGCCCGCCGTGGTCAGGACGACTTCGGCGATGTTAACCACCGGAAGCGAATGGATTTCCTCGGCCTGTACGATGGTACGGGTGGAGGTCAGACTCTTTTCGACCAGGTCCCGTGTCGCAATAACTTCGATCGCTTCGGCAGATTCCAGAATCGTGGATTCCAACTCGAAGTTGGTCGTCGTGGTAAGGTCGGCGTGCACCGCCACACCCACGACGCGCAACGGGACATAACCGATGACATTCACCATCAGGTTATAGGTGCCGGGCGTTACGTTCAGGATGAAGTACTCGCCCATGTCATTCGCCATCGCGCCCATCACCGTGCCCTCGACACGTATACTGGCTGCCGGCAGCGGCTCCCGGTTCGCCTTGTCGACCACGACGCCGGAAACCTTGCCCAGCGACAACTGCGCCTGCGCAACCGTCGAGAAACTGAGCAATAACGCAAAGGCGAATGCGAAGCGTAAAGCTCGTGAAATTGTTATAGACATCAATTTACTCCTCTTTAACAGAGCCCTTCTGATTGATTGTCAGCTTGCCCCGGCCTGCTGACCATATCGTCGCAAAGCAGATTTTGAAAATCAAATCTTTAATAACGTACTTCTTTATAAACCTTCACCTCCCTCCAGCGATGGTAATGGGGCAATCGTATATTGAGTAAGAGTATGAATACCTTGAAATATAAAATGACATACTAACTAAACTGCGTGCAAGGGCATAAACACGCAGTGATAACACTCTTGGGATATGTGAGAATTCCTAATATCCTGTCATTGCAAACAATGTGCCAGATTTCCGACAAGTCTGGAACCATAAACAGGACCGCACCCGAAAACCCTTTGGAACCCTAAGCAAAACGGGGATGGTAAACCAAATTCCACCACCGCCTTCAATACGACGCGTCCGGTAAACAATACGAAATAATTTTCATCATCCTGTCCCGGCTGAAACAAATTTCACCACACAACAAAATTCATATCCAGCATCCTCAACTCACCGAATTCCCTTCGGGACCCGCCGCCAAATCTTCCTTGACTTTATACACGGCCCCGCATAAGGTGTTGCGCTGGTAACGGTTCGGTTGTGTATATATATCCGGCCCGATTCATAGTCAACATTTTATTTCATTCTTTTTAAAAAAAGTACGGTCTTAAGACGAATAAGCGGGTCCGCATGGAACACAGGGCGTGGTTTCAATGCATCGAAGGCTGCAATGAGACCTATCCGTTGAACGAAATCATCTATCGATGCCGTGCCTGCGGGGGCCTGCTCGATATCGTCCACGACCTGGACAGTCTCAGGGCCCGCGGGGCCGCGGCGTGGATGAAACTTTTCGACGAGCGCTACCGGCGTACGGAGTATCCATACGGAAGTTCGGTGTGGGGCAAAAAGGAGTGGGTCTGCCCCGCGGTGGAAGACCAGCACGTGGTCTCCATCTACGAGGGAGGCAGCAACCTGTTCTGGGCCGAGCGGCTCGGCGCGGAACTCGGCCTCGACGATCTCTGGGTAAAGCAGTGCGGAAACAACCACACCGGATCGTTCAAGGACCTGGGCATGACCGTGCTGGTTTCCATGGTCAACCAGATGATAGAAGAAGGCCAGGACATACGGGGAATCGCCTGCGCTTCCACCGGCGACACCTCGGCCTCGCTGGCGGCCTACTGCGCTTCGGCAGGCATCCCGGCCATCGTGTTTCTTCCCCGTGACAAAGTTTCCGTGACGCAGCTCATACAGCCCATTTCCCACGGCGCCCTGACCCTGTCGCTGGACACGGATTTCGACGGATGCATGGAGATCGTTCAGCAGGTAGCGGAAAGCGAGGGCATTTACCTGGCCAATTCCATGAACTCCCTGCGCCTGGAGGGCCAGAAGACCATTGGAATCGAAATCTGCCAACAGTTCGAATGGGAGGTGCCCGACCTGATTATCATACCCGGCGGGAACCTGGGCAATGTCTCCGCGCTGGGCAAGGGGTTTCTCATGATGGAGGAACTGGGGTTGATCGACAAGCGGCCCCGGATCGTGTGCGCGCAGGCCGCACGGGCCAATCCCCTCTACCTGAGTTACCTGAAGGAGTTCAGCGAATACGAACCCATCCACGCCGAAAAAACCATCGCCAGCGCCATACAGATCGGCAATCCCGTCAGCATCAAACGGGCGATCCGCGTGTTGAAGGAGTTTGACGGCAAAGTGGAACAGGCGACCGAGGACGAAATCGCGAACGCCGTGGCCTGCGGCGACCTGACGGGCCTGTACAACTGTCCCCACACGGGAGTCGCACTGGCGGCGCTGTTCAAAATGGTCGACCGGGGCGAGATCCGGTCCTCGGACCGGGTGATCATCATCTCGACGGCCAACGGTCTGAAGTTCACCGATTTCAAGGTCGGGTACCACGAAAACCGGCTGGATGAGGTCGAAGTGAAACATGGACAGGCGCCCCTGGAGCTCCCTGCCCGTTTCGATGACGTCGTGCGGGCGATAGACCGAAAGCTGGCATGAAAGCGAAACCGACCCGGGGCGCGGGCGCCCTGCTGCTGACCCTTGCCTTTCTCGTCCTGGCCTGCGGCGGCCCCTTTCAATTCCGCAAGGCGCCTTTCGCACCGGAACGGCGACTCGCAGAGGACCTGCAAGCCATCCTGGACCGTCCGGAACTGGCGCCCATGACCATAGGCGTGAAGGTCGTATCGCCGGTCACCGGCCGAACACTTTTCTCTCATCATTCCAACGGGCTTTTTCATCCCGCGTCGAACACGAAGCTGTTCACCGCCGTGGGCGTCCTGCGGACCATGGGCCCGGATTATCGGTACCTGACGAGTGTGTTCGCCGACAATGAGGCCTACATTCGGGCCGATACCCTGTTCACTTCGCTTTATCTTTTAGGGCGCGGAGACCCCCTGTTGGAATCAGCGGACCTGGACCGTATCGCAGGCGCCGTCGCGGAAGACTCCGGGGCACGGGTAATCAAGGGCGACGTGGTCGTGGACGAGGCCTACATGGACAGGATACCCTTTGGAGAGGGATGGATGTGGGACGACGTGCAGTACAGTTACTCCGCGTCCCTGAACGCCCTCGCGGTAAACGGCAACAGCGTGAAGATCCTCATATCGCCCGGTGCTTCCGTCGGCGCGCCCGTTACGGTCAGGGTGGAACCACCGACGGCGGCCGTGACCTTCGAAGTGCAGGCTGTTACCGCGGCGGCCGCGGCCCTGGACACGTCGGCCATCGAACCGCTCTGGGTCGAACGGGACTGGCCATCGCGATCCAACAGGATAAAAGTAACCGGTCGTCTCCGCCTTGATGACGGCGAAAGGGAATTCCACAGGTCTGTCGAAGAACCCGGACTGTACGCGGGGCGGCTCTTCCGGGACAGGCTGCACGCGCTCGGCGTTCGCGTTACGGGAACGGTACGGCGCGGGATCACACCGACGCGCGCACGGTCGATCGCGACCTACCGTTCGCCGCCCGTGACGAAGGCCCTGGCCCATCTGCTGAAGGACAGCAGCAACCTGACGGCCGAGTTGCTCGTTAAAACGATGGGACGCCATGCGACGGGCAATCCGGGCACGACCGTCGACGGGCTGGCTGTTCTGCGGCAGGAATTGGTGGACTATATCGGCCTGGACGCCGACCACTATCGGTTCGCGGACGGATCCGGCCTGTCATGGTACAATTACGTGTCACCTGACCAGATCGCGGACCTGCTCCTCGCGATCTACCATGATGCCTCGATCGGCGATGCCTTTCGAGAAGCGTTGCCCGTCGCCGGTGTGGACGGTTCTTTGAGAAACCGGATGAAGGACACCGCGGCCATGGGCAATCTCAGGGCGAAGACGGGCCTTCTGACCGGCGTGAGCTGCCTGAGTGGTTACGTACGGACCAGGGACGGCGAACCCCTGGTTTTCTCGATTATGATGAACAATTTCGTCGGCCCGGCTTCGACGGCCCGCCGCACGCAGGATGAAATCGGAGTCCTGCTGGCTGGTTTCAGCCGAAAGTAACGGACTGGAGATCTACTTCCCGGAAGGGGTGGGACATGTCGGGTTCCAGGGATCCTCACGAAGAGGGCAGCGTAAACCGGACACACTATACGAGCAAGACGGAACTGAAGACGCGACTGTTCGCCGTCCTGGACTGGAGTACCGAGGACCGGGGGCTGAAACTGATCCCTCAACTTTCCAGGGCGGTGAGACGGGGAGATGTCCTGGAACTCATCTGCACCGACAGAAATGACGCCGGGCCGGGTTCAAAGGTGAACCAGGCCGCTTACATCGGTTTCGTAGAAGTCTCGGAAACCGGACTGCTGTTATGTGGCGACACCGTTTCGGTCCGACAGGAAGAGATCGGGAAGATCGCAGGATTCGACGAAACCCACCTGCCCAACCACCTGAACGTCGTCATTCTATGCGAGAAGCGAAGAACGGGCCGGGAACTGGAACTGCCCCTGGACGTTCTGGTCACCTTCTCGGGCATTTGCGAGGACACGGACCGGGACATCGGTTTCTGAATCCTTCAGTCCGCCCGGACCGCCTGGACCGCCGTGCCCGCCTGGTCCGTCCTGCTAACACCGGCTTGGCCCCACCCTACCGCTCGCCCCACCCTACCGCTCGACTGCCAGTTCGTTGCGCAACGCGACGTAACTATCGTATCGCTCTCTGGACACGGCGCCCGCCGACAGGGCTCTCCGCAAGGTACAGTCCGGTTCGTGGACGTGGGTGCAGTCGTGAAACCTGCAGCCGGTCAGATGGTCGCGCATTTCGGGGAACAGTAGCGGAAGCTCGCGGGGCGAGACCGCCCAGAGGCTGAATTCCCGGATCCCCGGAGAGTCGATCACCAGGCCCCCGACCTCGAGCTTGTGCGCCGCGAGATAGCTGGTCGTATGCCGCCCCCGGCCCGTCGTTCGGTTCACCTCGCGGACCCTGAGACCCAGGCCGGGCTGCATAGCGTTAAGCAGGGAGGTCTTCCCCGCGCCGGAAGGACCCGCGATCGCGGATATCCTGTTCCGCAGCGTGGTCTTCAACACATCGACACCGTGCAGCGTGACGGAACTGGTCGGGATGACGCGGTAACCGCACCGTTCGTAAATCCCCGCAATGCCTGGAGAATCGTCGTACGGCAGGTCTATCTTGTTCAGGCAGATGACCGGGGCCAGGTTGCCGGCTTCCGCGGCAACGAGCAGGCGGTCCAGCAACTGAAGATTCGGCAGCGGGTTCCTGACGGAGAAGACCACGACGAGGTAATCGGCGTTGGCGATCATGATCTGTTCGACTTGCCGCCTGCCCGGGGCCAGACGGGAGAGTTTCGAACGGCGGGGAAGCACCTCCTCTATGGCTCCCGTCTCACCCCGGTCCTCCACCACGCGGACGCGGTCGCCGATGGCAACGGGATTCACGGTACTGTTCCGGCCGACTTTCTCCACGGAGTGATGCTGGTTGTCCCGCTCGGGATAGATCAGCGATTTCTTCAGCCTACTGCGCAACGCGCAGGCGAAGACCCCGTGGCGGGTCTCCACGTCAAAAACACCCCGGTGTTCTCGTATTACAATGCCTTCCGTGGTATCCATATCGACGTATTTTCTCCCGATTCATTTCCCGGGACCGCACGGTTACCAGGGTCCCCTTTTGACCGTCCCGGCCTATGCCGCATGACCCGCGCATAGTTCGTACAACAGGCGGTGCATGACGAGTCCGGGCGGCTTCGCGCTGGTTTTCAGGGCGATATCGGCTTCGTACAGGGCTTCGAAACCGTTTTGCAGATCCCGGCCCGAGAGCAGTCTGGACTGCGCGGCGTACCGGTTGTAAAACCGGTTGAACCCCCAGCCCAGCTGCAACGTCTTCTTGATGCCGTCGTCCGATTGGCGGTCCCGTTTTAAAAACCTGATCTTCCACAGGATCACGAGATGACGGACGAACAGGGCCACGATGGCCTGGGGTTCATCCCCCGCGTCTAACGCGCGCTGGTATGCGCCCAGCGCCCTGGCCAGGTCTTTTTCGCCAACGGCTTCTGCGATGTCGAATACCGTGCCCGCGCGAACGGGGCCCAGCGTGTTCTCCACGTCTGCGGCGGCTATCGTGTCCCGGCTGCCGACGAATACGGCGAGCTTTTCGAGTTCACCGGCCAGTTCCCGCAGATCTGTGCCCACGTTGGCCTGCAACTGGTTCGCCGCCTCGGAGGTCAGCCGCTTGCCGTACTGCCGCGCATGCTGCTGAAGCCAGGGCGGGACCCGCTCGGGAAACAGCGGGTAGAACACCACGGAGACCGCAGTGCCCGACAGCCGTTCGTAAAGTTTCGTTTTCAGGTTCACCCTGGGCGTCTCGAGCACCAGGACCGTACTTGGCGCGGGCCGTTCGGCGTAGTCTGCGACCGCTTCCCTGTCCTTCTGCGGCAACCGGTGGAAGTCCCTGACGACGACGATCCGGCGATCGGTCATCATGGGCACCATGGACGCGGCGGTCAGAATCGCCGTGGCATCGCTGTCGTCCCCGCGATGCACGTCCAGGCAGAACGCTTCCGTGCCCGGTTCTATGACACGGGCGACCAGGGCGCGTATGGCCTCTTCCTTCAGATACGCCTCGTCGCCCGAGAAAAAGTACACCGGATCGATTCGGTCGCGCTCTATCTGTTCGATCAACTGTTCGGGTTTCACGTCGAGCACCTTTCCTGCGAACCACGGCCTTCCAAATCTCGCCCAGGCTGTCGATGACGCGAATCGGGTTACGAGACACGCAGCATACAATATATATTCAAGTCAAGCTACTTGTGGCATATCATACCTGAATTCCGGTTCAAACCTGGACATGAAATCGGACCATACGTCATGCCTCGGATAGGTAAAACCGCGCTGAAAGACCGGCTGGAGGAACTGTACCGGTCTTTCGATCCTTCGATGATTTCGCCCGATCCCCTCGAAGTGGTGAGACGTTACGACCGTCCGGAAGACCAGGAAATCGCCGGCCTGATCGCGGCTTCGCTGGCCTACGGCAGGGCCGAATTGATTACGAGCGCGGCCGGTGAGGTGTTGAGGAGGATGGGGGATGCGCCCTGGGATTTCGTCATGCAGTACGATCCGCGACGGGACGGCGAAGTTTTTGACGGGTTCGTCTACCGCTGGTCGCGGGGGCTGGATATGTCGATACTGGCCGCGCTCCTGCAGAAGGCGCTTCGCCGGCACGGTTCGCTGGGCGCGCTCTTCTCCTCGGGCTACCGTGCATCGGACCCCCATACAGGGCCCGCACTGGTCCATTTCACTGAAACGCTCCTCGGTTACGCGGAGGAGGATCACCCTTCGGAGCGGCACAGGGCGAAAACGGGGATCCGCTACCTGTTGCCTTCTCCGAGAACGGGAAGCGCCTGCAAGCGGATGAATCTCTACATCCGCTGGATGGTGCGCCGGGACGCCCTGGACCTGGGCCTGTGGAAGACGATCCCACCCTCGGTACTGGTCATGCCGATCGACACCCACGTGGCCCGGATATCCAGGCGGCTGGGACTGACGTCCAGGCGACAGGCGGATTGGAAGATGGCCGAAGAAGTCACGCGATCGCTGAGGAGATTCGATCCGGACGATCCCGTGAAATACGACTTCGCACTGTGCCACTGGGGCATGCTGGAGTTCAGAAACCGGTAGTCCCGCCGCTTCGTTTGTGCTTGCCGGAGTTGGAAGTTCGATCGTATTTTAACGTGTTTTGTATCGGACAGGAGTCCGCGGAAACACGGATAGCAGCGCGTTTGACGGTCACCCGGGCCGCCCGGGCACGGAGGAAACATGTTAGACCAGCGATTCGTCAGGAACAATCCCGAGTTGGTAAAGCAGGCGGTCGCAAACAAGAACGAGCGGGTCGATGTCGACCAGTTCATCGACCTGGACGCCCGGCGCCGGGAGTTGCTGCAGACGAGCGAGTCGCTCAAGCAGCAGCGAAACACCGTGTCCGACGAAATCGCGCGCATGAAGCGCAGTGGTGAAGACGCTTCCGGCCGAATTGAAGCCATGCGGGAGGTGTCCTCGCGCATCAGGGAAATCGACTCCGACCTGGCCGAGATCCAGGACCGGCTGCAGGACATTCTCGTGCGCCTGCCCAATATTCCCCATCCTTCGGTACCGGTCGGCGCGGACGAAAGCGCCAACGTGGAGGCGCGCCGCTGGGGCGCCACGTCCGAGGTGGAATTCGAACGCAAGGCACATTGGGATATCGGCGAAGCGCTCGACATCATTGACTTTCAGCGGGCGGGAAAGATTTCCGGCAGTCATTTCGTGCTCTTCAAGGGAGACGGCGCCAGGCTGCAGCGCGCCTTGATTCAGTTCATGCTGGACCTCCATATTCAAAAGCACGGTTACACGGAGATCATTCCTCCCTACATCGTAAACCGTCAAAGCATGTTCGGAACGGGCCAGTTGCCGAAGATGGAAGAGGACATGTACCGCACCGATATGGACGACATGTTCCTCATTCCCACGGCTGAGGTCCCGGTGACCAATATGCACCGCGATGAAATCCTCGCCGAGGACGACCTGCCGATCTACTACACGGCCTACAGTCCCTGCTTTCGCCGTGAAGCCGGTTCGTACGGACGGGAGACCCGGGGGCTGATCCGCGTGCACCAGTTCGACAAGGTGGAAATGGTCAAGTTCGTCCGCCCCGAGACTTCCTACGACGAACTGGAAACACTGGTTAACGACGCGGAAGAGGTACTGCAACTGTTGAACATCCCCTACCGCGTGGTGGTCCTGAGCACGGGCGACCTGAGTTTCGCCGCGGCGAAGTGCTATGACCTGGAAGCCTGGGCGCCAGGCGTAAACCGGTGGCTGGAAGTCTCCTCCTGCAGCAACTTCGAGGATTTCCAGGCCCGAAGAAGCGGTATCAGGTATCGGAACAAAGCCGGGAAGAGCCAGTTCGTGCACACCCTGAACGGATCCGGCATGGGCATGGCGAGGACCCTGATCGCGGTGATTGAACACTATCAGACCGAGCGTGGCAGCATCCGCATACCCGAGGTGCTGGTGCCCTACATGGGAGGGTTGAAGGAAATCGGGTGAAACCACATTTCCGCAGAGATGCGGGGACCCAGGCTATCGGGGACCGCGAAACGTCCATCAACCAGAGGTACAAATTCGGAAATCAAATCGACTGCGACAGGCAGCACGCGATGATCATCGAAGAACCGGGCGCCTACCGTCTGCCCAGGTATACGGAACGCACCAACTGCATCATTGCCAGGCAAGACTACTACTTCGTCTATCCGAACCGATTCCAGGAATACCGGCAGCAGTTCAAGGACAGCTTCCAGCACGGCGGTATTTCGATGGAAGAGATGATCGTGCCCATTCTAACGTTGCGCCCCAGACATGCCGGCATTTCCTGAAACGAGCAGTTTCAACACGTACGGTCCCGACCAGACGGCGCAGCTTGGACGGCGTCTGGCCGTCTATCTTGTACCGGGCGACACGGTGCTGGTGACCGGCGACCTCGGCGCCGGAAAAACCTGTTTCATCCAGGGTCTGTGCACGGGCCTGGGCATCGACGAACCGGTTACGAGTCCCACCTTCACCCTCGTGAACGAATACGAAGGTCCTATACCCGTAGCCCATTTCGACCTCTACCGGCTGGACAGCCCGGATTCGGTGCTGGACCTCGGATTCGACGAATACCTGGAGGCTTTCGTCTGCCTGATAGAATGGGGAGACAAGTTCCCGGAGATCATGCCTTCCGACGCGCTGGCGATTCGTATCGGTATCGGATCGGGAACACACAGGACGCTGGAGATAGTCGGCGTCACCGGCCTGGTTTCCGATGAAGGCAGGGCGGAGCCATAACCCCGGCGCACTGCTACCGGACGGCCGGAGGCTACAGCGGTTTTATGGACGGCTGCACGACGGTTTGATTGGGGAGCAGGGCGGGAACGTGGGACTCTACCACCGTGATGCCCATGGCCCGTTTCAGCACTTCGTCCATGGTCGATACCGGGCGGATAACGATTTCGCCTTTCACTTCCGGCGGAACATTCACCAGGTCTTTCCTGTTGCGGTGAGGAATCGCCACTTCCCTGATGCCGGCACGAAGCGCGGCGATCAGTTTTTCGTTTAATCCACCGATGGGCAACACGTTTCCGCGAAGCGTAATCTCGCCCGTCATGGCGAGATCGCAACGCACCGGCACGCCGGTCAGCGCCGAACAAAGCGCTGTCGCGATGGTAATGCCGGCGGAGGGTCCGTCCTTGGGGATCGCGCCTTCGGGCATGTGCACGTGGATCTCGACATTCTTGTAGAAATCCGGTTTGAGTCCCAGCGAGGAGGCCCTGGACCGGGCATAGGTCAGCGCCGCGTGGGCCGATTCCCGCATCACGTCTCCCAGTTGCCCGGTCAGCGTCAGTCTCCCCGCGCCGCGGCGATTCAGTACGCTGACCTCTATGGTGAGGATGTCGCCGCCCGACTGAGTCCACGCAAGGCCCGTCGCCAGGCCCACCGAATCCTGTTTCACCACTTCAGAATCCTGGTATGGCGGTACGCCCAGGTAACTGGAAAGCTGGTTGCGCGTAACCTGCATCCGTTTCCGGGACTTGCCTTCCACCACCCTGCGGGCCAGCTTGCGGCAAATGGCGGCGATGTGGCGTTCCAGTCCCCGGACGCCGGCTTCTCGTGTATATTCGCGAATGACGTTCTGCAGCGCATCCTTCCTGAACGTGACGCGCTCCTTCTTCAGTCCGTGCGCCTCGACCTGTTTCGGCACCAGGAAGCCCCGGGCAATGGCCAGTTTCTGGGTTTCCAGATAGCCGGGCAGTTCCAGGATTTCCATACGGTCATTCAGCGCGAGGGGGATGGTATCGGCCGTGTTGGCCGTCGTGAGAAACAACACCCGGGACAGATCGTAATCCACTTCCAGGTAATGGTCGTTGAACGCGTTGTTCTGTTCCGGATCCAGTACCTCCAGCAGGGCCGATGCCGGATCGCCGCGCACGTCCCGCCCCAGCTTGTCCACTTCATCGAGCAGGATGACCGGATTTACGGTCCCGGCGCGGCGCATCGCCTGTATGATGCGTCCGGGCATGGAACCGATGTAGGTCCGGCGGTGGCCCCGTATCTCGGCTTCGTCATGCACACCACCGAGAGACATGCGGACAAATTTGCGTCCCATGGCGCGGCCGATTGACCGGCCCAGGGACGTCTTCCCCACGCCCGGGGGTCCGACCAGGCACAGGATAGGACCCTTCAAGTGCCGGGTCAGCTGGAGTACCGACAAGTACTCGAGGATGTGTTCCTTCGGTTTCTCCAGCCCGTAGTGATCGGCATCGAGAACGGACTCCACCTGGACGATATTCCGGTTGTCCCGCGTTCGTTTCCTCCAGGGCACTTCGATCAGCCATTCCAGGTAGTTGCGTATCACCGTCGCTTCGGGGGAGGTGGGATGCATCTGCTGGAGTTTGTCCAGCTCGTTCATGGCTTTTTCATGGGCCTCTTTCGGCATCTTGGCATCGGCGACCTGCTGCGCGAGCCCGCCCAGACCTTCCGGCATATCCTCCAGCTCGCCCAGTTCCTGCTTGATCACGCGCATCTGTTCCTGGAGGAAGAATTCCCGCTGCGACTTGTGAATTCTCTCCCGGACTTCGCCGTCGAGCTGGTTCTTGATCTCCAGGATCTCCAGTTCCGTGGCCAGAATGGACGCGAGTTCATCGAGCTGTTCGATGATCGAAGGCGCCTCGATGAGCCGCTGCTTGACCTGGGGAGTCTGCTGTATGAAGGCCGACATGGTGTCCACCAGGCGCTGGGCGTCATCCATGTTCTGCAGGGACAGCAGGATTTCGTCCGGCGCCTGCTGATTCAGCTTGATGTATTCCGTAAACTGATCGACGACCGTCCGTAGTCTCGCCTGTACCTCCGCCTTTTTAATATCCGTTTCTTCGACCAGGGCGATTTTCACCCTCATATAGGGATCCACGGACAGAAACCGGGCGATCCGCGCCCGGACTATCCCCTCGACGAGTACGCGGATCAGGCCGTTCGGCAATTTGACCACCTGCAGGACCCGGGCCACGATGCCCGTTCTGTGCACATCCTCCTTGGCGGGATTCTCGATATCCGGATTACGCTGGGCGGTCAGGAAAAGCAGGCGGTCGTTGTTGACCCCATGCTCCAGGGCCTTGATGGACGCGTCCCTCGCAATGATGAGGGGATATTCCATGTAGGGGAATACGACCACTTCACGAAGGGGTATGAGGGGAAGCTTGTCGTCGAAAGTAATGGGATCGCTGCGTTGCAGAGTAATCATCATGGGGAAACCAATGGGCCGCCGGTTCGTGCGGACAGGCCGCGGGATGGGGTCAGGCGCTTTGCTTGCTTTCCTTGCCTTGAACGTATATGGGCGACACTTTCACTTTTACGGTTTCCTCCGTAACGACGACTTCCCTCAGGTCTTCCTGTGTCGGCGCGTTGAACATCACGTCCAGCATCACTTCCTCGAGGATGGATCGCAACGACCGTGCGCCGGTCTTCTTGTCCATCGCCTCGTTTACAACGGCCTGGAGCGCCTCGTCCGTGAAAGTCAGCTTGACGTTTTCCATTTCGAGCAGGCGCTGGTACTGCTTTATGAGGGCGTTTTTGGGTTTGAGCAGAATCTCCATCAGGGCATCGGCGTCCAACTCGCCCAGAGTGGCGACCACGGGCAGCCTGCCGATGATTTCCGGTATGAGTCCGTATTGCAGCAGGTCATCCGGTTCGACCCGGGCCAGGAGTTCACCCGTGTTGCGGCCGCCGGAGTTTTTCGATATCCCGCCGAAACCGATGGTTCCCTCCGCGATCCGGCGTTCGATGATTTTATCGAGATCGTCGAAAGCCCCGCCGCAGATGAACAGGATGTTCCGCGTGTTGATCTGGACAAAGTTCTGTTCGGGATGTTTTCGGCCTCCCTTAGGAGGCACGTTGGCGATGGTGCCCTCCAGCATCTTCAACAGGGACTGCTGCACCCCTTCCCCCGACACGTCACGGGTTATCGAGGGATTGGCCGACTTGCGCGCCACCTTGTCGACCTCGTCGATATAGACGATGCCACTTTCCGCTTTCGGTACGTCGTAATCCGCGGCCTGGAGGAGTCGGACCAGGACGCTCTCCACGTCTTCGCCCACGTATCCGGCTTCCGTGAGTACCGTGGCGTCGGCGATGCAGAACGGAAAATGGAGCATCTTCGCCAGGGTCTGGGCCAGCAGCGTCTTTCCGGTGCCCGTGGGCCCGATCAGCATGATGTTGCTCTTTTCCAGTTCCACCTCGTTCTGCGTAGCGCTGTGCTGAATGCGCTTGTAGTGGTTGTACACGGCAACTGAAAGCACCTTCTTGGCCTGTTCCTGGCCGATGACGTATTCGTCCAGCGACTCCTTGATTTCCGTGGGCAGCGGCAGTTGCTCGACGGTCGACAGGGTACTGCGGCTCATCTCTTCGGCGAGGATGCCGTTGCACATCAGAATGCATTCATTGCAGATGTATACGTTAGGCCCCGTGATGAGGCGTTCCACCTCATCGGTGTTTCTGTTGCAGAAGGAGCAGCGCAGGTCCCGCGACGTCGATCGTTTCTTCATGATCCAGTCCTAAGCGGTTTTGCCGTTCAAGGATTCGGCGATGGCTTTGGAAGCGGAGGTCTCGACCACGTGGTCCACCAGGCCGTATTCGACAGCCTGGCCAGGTGACATCCAGAAGTCCCGGTCTGTATCCGATTCGATTTTTTCCACAGTCTGGCCGGTGTGATAGCCTATGATTTCGTTCATGGTCCGCTTCATGCGCAGCATTTCTTCGGCCTGGATTTCGATATCCGTCGCCGTACCGGCCATATGGGGGATGGAAGGTTGGTGAATGAGTATGCGCGCATAAGGAAGGGCGTATCGTTTTCCGGCTCCTCCCGCCGTGAGCAAGAAGGCGCCCATGCTGGCGGCCATACCCAGGCAATAGGTCTCCACGTCGGGCTGAATGAATTGCATGGTGTCGTATATGGCGAGTCCCGCTGTAATGCTGCCGCCGGGACTGTTGATGTACAACTTGATGTCCTTTTCGGCGTCTTCGTACTGGAGATAGAGCAACTGGGCAATCACCAGGTTCGCGATGGTGTCGTCGATGGGGGTTCCGATAAAGACTATGCGGTTCTTCAACAGCAGAGAGTAGATGTCGTAGGCCCGCTCACCGCGGCCCGTCTGTTCAATCACCATCGGCACTAACATGACGCTCTCCTTCTACTCCGTTTGTATGTCGGCGTGCTGCACGAGAAACTCAACGACCTTCTCCTCCCTGAGATCCGCTTCGATGCGTTCCAGTCGTCCATTTTCGCGGAAAAGCCGCCGGACCTGGTCGACCGACGCCTGTCCGCGTCCCGCGATGGCCTCCAGCCGTTCGTCCACTTCCTTCTGGTCCACCTCCAACCCTTCCTGCTCACCGATGGCGTCCAGGATGAGATGACGCATGATCTGACTGCTCGCTACCGGACGGTACTGCTGCCTGAGCTCGTTCTCGTCGACTTCGCCCTGGTCCCGCGAGGTACGGCGCGCGTCCGTCACGACCTGGTCGAGATAGGCCGTCATCATGGATTCGGGCACTTCGAAATCGTGGGCGTCCACGATCTGCGTGACCAGGTCCCTGCGCAGTTCCCAGTCAGGTTCCCGCTCTATTTCTTCCTTGATCGATTCTCTCAGGGCGTCCAGACTCTCCATGCCGATATCGATGGCAAACTCGTTGTCCAGTTCCGGCAGCTGCCTTTCCAGCACCTCCCGGACGTTCACGAGAAAACAGGCTTCCTGGCCCGCCATGTTCTCTTCGGGATAATCGGACGGCAGCGTGGTTTTCACGGTGCGGTCCTCGTCGGCCCTGACCCCGAGCAACCGGGAGTCGAAACCCTCTCCCATGCGGCCTGAACCGACCTGGAAAAACTGGTTCTCCTCCTTGCGTCCGATGATCGGCACGCCGCTGTTGTCCGCGTGTTGTATATCGGCCCGGATAAAGTGCTCCCGCTCCGCTTCTCCGTCGATCCGCACCACGGTGGCGTATCGTTCCCGCAACGCCTCGAGCCGCTGGTTTATATCGTCATCGGTAACGTTTACAACGCGCTTGGTCACCCGCAACTCCTTGTACTGCTTCAGTTCTATGGCGGGTTTTACTTCCACGCTGGCCCGAAGTTTCAGGTCTTGTCCTTCGTCGTAGTCGATTTCCTCGATCACGGGCTGGCTTATGGGTTTTATCTCGGCTTTCTCGTGGGCGCTGTTCAGATACTCGGGGATTTTCCTTTCGAGTACTTCAGCCCGGATTTCATTGCCGAGCCGGGCTTTGAGCACGCTGAGCGGCACCTTCCCCTGCCGGAATCCGGGAAGACGGATCTCTCTACTGTAACGCGCGTAGGCCGCGTTCAGTTCGGATTGAATCGCATCGGCGGGGACTTCAATCTCCAGGACGCGTTTCCAGGGTTTGGGTTCTGATACCGTGTAGTTCAAACCAATTCCTCCCTACGCCGCTCTCATGGAGCATGACCGGCGGGGTAACATTGTCTGCGCGTTCGAATACGCCTGCCCGTCGATCGGCAAGCCGTGACAATTAATCGTGGAGAGGGGCGATTGTCAACGGAAAAGGGCTTGGAGTCCGGCGCCTTGGGGCCGGAAGTCGTGGACGTGATGCGAGAGGGGGGAGTCGAACCCCCATGGGTTGCCCCACTGGATCCTAAATCCAGCGCGTATACCAGTTCCGCCACCCTCGCGCAGCCTGTGTACATGTTCCCGCGTGTAAACCTGCCGCATCCAGCCGTCTTCATTCTGCCGGGTCGTTTCCGAGCAGCTTCCGGTATCTTTCTTCGTCTCCTAGAATATCCAGGGACGCCTTGATCTGGGGATCGTGTTTAGCGGCGAAGGCGTACCTTCCCGCCGTTCCCCAGAGTTTCGCGCTGATTTCGGTCCCGATGCGGGCTACGAGCAACTCCCTGTGCCTGAGGTATTCCAGTTCATGCTGCCGGTTCAGTTTCCTCCGCAGATCGGCGAGCGATTCCAGTACTTCGGTGGACGCCGTGCGATCCTGGACGATCTCTTCCAACTCGTTGAGCGTCTGTTCCGCCGTGGAGGTGTATTCGAAGGAACGTGCTTCGACGAACAGGCGGAAGGCATCAATCATCTCGTCCGTTACGTCAAACCTCGCCTGGACGACGTCGGGATTGTTCGACACGTAGTCGGAAGCGAACTTGATGAACAGGCTCTGGTTGTTCAGGGCTTGAATCAGGCTGGGATATTGGGGAACCTCGATCTCGACGTCCGGCGTGATACCGCCGCCTCCGTAAACAGTCCGTCCAATATTCGTCCTGTACGTTTCCCTTTCCGGCTCCTCCGATTCGACACGGGCCGGATTCGACGCGCCCGGATCGCTCTGGCTTTCCTTGATTTTCTGTATGAGTCTTCCGCTCGGCGTATAATACCGCGCCGTGGTGATCTTCAGGGCCGTTCCCTTGTTCATGGGGAAAATCTGCTGCACCGAGGCCTTGCCGAAGGTCGGCCGGCCGGCCACGACGCCCCGGTCCCAGTCCTGGATCGCTCCGGCGACGATCTCGGACGCGCTGGCGCTGTACCGGTCGACGAGGACCGCCAGCGGCACTTCCTCGAGCGTGAACGTATCCGAAGCGTGATACGACCGCTGGTCCGATCCGGGCCGTCCCTTCGTATAAACGATAAGACGATCCTCCGCCAGGAACTTTCCTGCGACGCCGACGGCCTGTTCCAGCAGTCCCCCCGGATTGCCGCGCAGATCGAAAATGTACCCCCGGGCGCCCTGGTCTCCCAGTTGTTTCAATGCCTGTTCAACCTCTCTAGAGGCTTCTTCGGTAAACTGGTTCAGCTTGATGTAGCCTATGTCCCCTTCAAGCATCCCCACGTACGGAACCACCGGTATGGTAATGATGGCCCGCGTCAGGGTGTAGTCGATGAATGCCACTTCGCCTTCCCTGCCGACCGAAATCGTCACCGAAGTGCCGGGACTCCCCCTCAGGAGGTCCGCCGCCTGCGAGACATCGATGTCTGCCGTGGACTGATCTTCGATCCGGACGATGCGGTCGCCGGTCTGCAGGCCGACGTCGTAGGCCGGCGTATCGTCAAACAGCGCGACAACGACCAGGGCGTCCTCCTGCTTGATAATCTTGATGCCCAATCCACCGTACTTCCCCTGGATCTGCATCATTTTCATCTCGTCGTTCTGCTTCTTTTCCAGGAATTCCGTATAGGGATCCAACGTGCCAAGCATGCCTCGGATGGCCGCGTCTATCGCTTCTCCTTCGTTCAGATCGTCCACGTACTTGGCACGTATGCGCTCCACGACCTGCTGCAGCAGTTTCAGATCGTACTGCTGTTCTCCCACCGCCTGCACGCGTTCGTGATTGATCCCCCATCCGGCGCCCAGCAGGACGATGAGCAGAATCCCGACCAGTGTGATGCTTCTGTTACGTGGTCGCATGTCCCGAACTCCTGTTGCGAAAACCTGTCGTGATACGTACCGGGATCGTCGACAGCCCCCGGCGATTTACCCGTCCCGAACCGCGGGACGTATCTTGGCTTCTACCTCACCCTCTGGACTTCTTGCGGATGTAGAACATGCGCGATATGGCCGTGATGTTCGACACCACGGCGATCAAGACCAGGGCGACGGGCAGGTACGTTTCCCCAAGCAGGGCGCCCAGGCCCAGACAGATGATCCGTTCCGGACGCTGCATCAGCCCAACGGTACATTCCTGTCCAAGCCCCTCCGCGCGGGCGCGAACATAACTGACCATCAGGGAACCGCTTATGGCCATGACGGACGCCAGCACCCAGTACGCGTTCAGGTCACTGTCGGCCGCACTGAAAAGATAGAAGGCGATGATGCCGATGAAAACGGCGATCTCGGCGTAGCGGTCCAGTGTGGAATCGAGGAGCGCACCAAAGGTGCTTCGGGTCCCCGTTGCCCGGGCCAGGTGGCCGTCCAGCACATCGCAGCTGCCGCCGATGAACATGACCAGTCCCGCCCACCTGAAAGCGCCGAGTCCGAAGAGATAGGCGGAGACCAGGGTGATTCCGAAGCCAAGTATTGTCAACGCGTTGGGATGTATCCCGAAGCGAACGGCCGTCCGGACGAACGGCCCCAGCATGTTCACGTACCATGTCTTTACTTTCGAACTCAGCACGGTATACTCCTGCAACAGGCCCCGATGCGTTCTCGCCTGAATCCAACCCCGTCCAACCCAACCCGTGTTACAAACCGTCAACAGGGTACAGACGGCATCTCGCGGGGATATTCGCTGCCAGGAACGTGATGCAGGAATATAGTTGTCATGCCCCTTTCAGTCAAGGAAAAGTCGTTGAGAACCCGGGGGAAAGGCGTTCCAGAAACCCAGCTTTTCGCTTGACATAAAGCGGCCCGATTCGTAAATACAATTTCAGGTTTTGAACGGCGTCCGCGCGCCGCGCTCAGGCTTCGGACACCGTTTTCCCGGACATGGTTTGGTTGAGGTTCATGCCTTTGCCAAACCTTAGCCGTCCTGGGTGTCCTCCAATACAGACTGCAGGTTCGAAATGACGTATACTCTTCAGACAGATCGGGATAAGAATATTCTCCGGAACCTGGTGGAACACCATGTTTCCACGGGCCAACCCGTCGGTTCCAAGTCGATAGCCAGCCAGGGCCCGCTTGCGGTCAGTCCGGCAACGGTGCGCAATACGATGGGAAATCTTGAAGACGCCGGTTACATTACCCGGCCGCATCCCTCCGCCGGGGGCGTCCCGACCGACAAAGGTTACCGGTATTACGTGGATACCCTGCTTCGCATACGTCCCATCAACAAGCGGGACAGGGAAAGGATCCACCTCGAACTCGAAAACGAATGGCTAAGCGTGCAGGAGCTTTTGAGCCATACCGCTTACATACTCGGCATGGTATGCGAGGAAGTCGGTGTGGCGCTGGCGCCAAAGCTGTATGACGGAAGGCTCGAACGGGTGGAACTGATACCGGTCGCCCACAGGAAGGTGCTGCTGGTGCTGACTCTCACTTCCGGCCTGGTCAGGAGCATCGTCGCGGAACTCGACGCGGAGATACCCGCGGAGCGGCTCGCCGATGCAAGCTGGTTTCTGAATGAGCGGCTGAACGGCTGTTCCCTCCGAGAGATCAAGGGTCAACTCGACGAGCGCCTGGAGGACGCGCCCCAGTCCAAGCGGAAGATCGTCCAGCTGTTCATACAGTACAGCAATTATCTCTTTGATTTCGAGGAAAACGAGAAGACTCATATCGGCGGGACCACCTATATCGTGTCGAAGCCGGAGTTCGTGACCGACTACGAGAAACTCTCGTCGCTGCTGGAGTTTCTCGAACACAAGCGGACCGTGGCGCACTGGTTGAGCGAACGCCAGCATGGCAACCGTATCGCCGTAACCATCGGCCGTGAAAACGGCCAGAACGAAGTGCAGTCGTGCAGCGTGGTCTCGTCGACCTATCGAATCAGCGACATGACGGGCATCATCGGGGTAATCGGCCCGACCCGCATGCCCTACGCGCGCATGATGTCTGTCGTGGGATATACAGCGAGATACCTGAACACGATGTTCGCATGATTCCGGCGGTACTCGCCCCGATCCAGTTTACCCGCGGACGTGAGTAATCACGCCCGTTTCGTTTTGGAATCCCTCGGGTGGACCGCCCAAGGGAATGAAAGAAGTTGCTTTTCTGGTTGGAGGGTGAATTCGATCATGAGTAAGGGACGGGAAATCGAGCTGGAATCCGACGCGTCGCCGGGCGACGTAACCGAAGCGCCGGGGACAGCATCGGACGAGAACGACCCGAAGGCCGGACCCGCGTCCGGTTCCGGCACGGACATTGGCGCCGGATCGGGAAACGGGCAGGTGTCGGCGCAGGGGGATCAAGCAGCCGATTCCGCATCCGGCGAAGACACGGATACCGAAGCGGAAACGGACGGAACGCCGGAGGAAGCGCCGGACGAGGAACGGGCGAAACTGGCCGAGGAGGTCCGGCACTACAAGGATCGCTGGGTGCGCCTGGCCGCCGAGTTCGACAACTACAAGAAACGCACCGGCCGTGAATTCAGCGCGCTGGTCAAGAACGCCGGGGAATCGCTCATCACCGAGTTGCTGCCCATACTGGACAACATAGAACGAGCCCTCCAGGCACCGCAGACTTCTGACGAGGCCCGGTCATTCGCCCAGGGTTTCGAGATGATCCGCCAGCAATTCCTGGAAAAACTGGAAAGGGCGGGCATGAAAGAGATCACGGCGGAAGGGGAATCCTTCGATCCAACGCGGCACGAAGCCGTCATGGCCGTCGAGAACGGGGACCAGCCGGCCGACACGGTGGTTAACGTGGTTGAAAAAGGATACACCCTCAACGAGAAGGTCCTTCGCGCGGCGAAGGTAATCGTGACGCGCCCGCCGTCAAAAACGCAGAATCAGGACGACACAGGCAAGCGGGGTCCAGCGGAAGATGGCTAAACAGGACTACTACGACACCCTGGGCGTGGCGCGCTCGGCATCCGAGGACGAGATCAAGAAAGCATACCGGAAGCTGGCCATGCAGTACCATCCGGACCGTAATCCGGGTGACGAGGCGGCGGAAGAGAAATTCAAGACTGCCGCCGAAGCCTACGAGGTGCTCAGCGACCCGGAGAAGCGGACGCGGTACGACCGGTTCGGCCACCAGGGCGTGGCGAGCGACTTCGGGTCGGGTGGTTTCCAGTGGACGGACTTCACCCATGCCGGAGACTTCGAAGATATCCTGGGAAACCTGTTCGGGGGCAGTATATTCGGCGACCTGTTCGGCGGCCGGACCCGTGGACGGGGGAACGGACGCGGCGCGGATCTCAGGGTGAACCTCAAGCTTACCCTGGAGGAACTGGCCCAGGGCGTAAGCAAGACAATTCGCATCAAGCGGTACATGCCCTGTGACCTCTGTCAGGGCAGCGGCGCCGCCGACCGTAACAGCGTGCGAACCTGTCCGACCTGCCAGGGGCAGGGCCAGGTCCACCAGCGCTCGTCATCCCTGTTCGGCGTGGTGATGAACGTCACCACCTGTCCGAATTGCCAGGGGCAGGGGAAGACCATCGATCGGCCCTGCGGCCCGTGCGAAGGGCAGGGCAGACAGATGAAAACGGTTACGGTCAAGGTGGATATCCCGATCGGCGCCGGCGATGGGAATTACATGCGTCTGCATGGCCAGAGCCACGCCGGTGTCCGCGGCGGAGCGGCGGGCGACGTGCTCGTCGTCATCGAACAGGAGCCCCACGAGTTTTTTGAACGACAGGATGACGACATCATTTACGTCATGCCCCTCAGTTTCAGCCAGGCCGCCCTGGGCGACAAGGTAGAGGTACCGACCCTTACGGGCAAGGTGCGTCTCTCCATCCCTCCCGGCACTCAGTCAGGCAAGGTATTCAGGCTGCGTGGCAAAGGCATGTCCCATCTAAACGGGTACGGCCAGGGCGACCAACTCGTCAAGGTCATCGTCTGGACGCCGACGAAACTGACCGGCCGGGATAGGGAACTCTTCCAGGAACTGTCCCAGTCGGACAGCGGAAAGGCGCCAGTCAACGACCGGGGGATCTTCAACCGGATCAGGGAAGAACTGTTCGGCGACTGAGCTGTCGCAGTCTCGCTTTACCCTCCTTCGGCTACCCGCCCATTCCTCATTTATGCGTCACTGGGTTGAAGTCACCATAACCATAACGCCCGAAACGGAAGAAGCGATCGCCAACGCGTTCTGGGAACTGGGTTCCAACGGGGTCGTTCAGTCGGGGGGCGGACTCACCGGCGCGTCCGAACGTGTGACCGGGTTCTGGCCCGACCAGCCTGGATTGAACGAAAAGCTCGACCGGATCTCCAGCCTGTGGGAGGATCTTCGGGGCCTCGGTCTCGCTTCCGGAGACTGCCGGATCACAACGCGAAAGATCTGCGAAGACGACTGGTCCCGGAAATGGAAAGAACAGGTCGTGCCCATCCAGGTTTCGGACCGGATCCTGGTCGTTCCGCCTTGGTCCGAAGTATCCGGGAAAGACGAGCTTGTCGTAGTCCGGATCAACCCGGGCACGGGGTTCGGTACAGGAGGACATGAGACTACGCAACTTTGCCTGCGGCACCTGGAAAAACAGATACGTCCGGGAGACCGCGTGCTCGACATCGGTTCGGGGTCGGGCATACTGGCCATCACCGCGGCGCTCCTGGGTGCGTCCCGGGCAACGGGCATTGATCTCGATCCCGAAACGATCGGGAACGCCAGGGAAAACATCCGGTTGAGCGGGGTGGCCGATCGGGTTGAAATCCATGCCGGCCGCGTGGACCATCCCGCTGTCAGCGGTCGATACCGGATTATCGTCTCCAATATCGACGCCGCCAACCTGTCCGGCCTGCTTCCCGATTTTGGCCGTCGCCTGCAGCCCGGCGGCCGGTTGATCCTGTCCGGTTTGCTCACCGAGGAAGTCCGGTCGTTCGAGACCAAGCTGGAAAACCACGGATTTACGGTAGCAGATCGTGAAACCCGGGGGGAATGGTGGGCGGGTGTCGCCGGATTGAAGGCCGGATAGCGCGGCACCCTCGCGATCGGCGCAGCCTATGGAATACGGATACATACCTCGGGACCGGATCGAAGGGAACTCGGCGTACGTTACCGATGCGGACGAACGGAAGCACCTGGCGCGTGTATTGCGGAAGAAGCCCGGGGACGCCGTTCGTTTCGTGGACGGCGAAGGCTGGATCTACGAGGGCGTTCTCATCCGCATGAAGCCGGAGATTGAAATCGAGATCCTCGATCGGCGGAGGGACCGCGAGGACGAGTCCGTCGAGGTGACGCTGGCACCGGCGCTTCTCAAGGGGACGCGGCTGGACACGGTCGTCGAAAAGGCAACGGAACTGGGGGTTGCGTCCATCGTTCCCATGCAGAGTTCCCGCACGATCGCGGGCGGCGGCGTAGAGGGCGGTCAACGCATGGACCGCTGGCGGCGTATCGCCCTGAGTGCGATGAAGCAGTCGCTGCGCGCCCGGCTGCCGCGCATCACCCCGGTCACGAGCCTGGCGGACGTCGTACGGAACGCATCGTCCTACGACCTGGCACTGATCGCCTGGGAGGAGGAAAAGGAAACGAGCCCGACCCAGGCGGCTGACCGGAATCCAGACACGAAACGCGTCCTGTTGATGATAGGCCCCGAAGGCGGTTTCGCCCGGGAGGAGATCGCGATGGCCCGGGAGGCGGGCATACTGCCAGTTTCGCTGGGCCGCTCGCGCCTTCGGTCCGATACGGCGTCCATCGCGGGACTGACCCTGCTCATGGCGGCACTGGATATCACCGGACCTTGATCTGCGGAACCCTGGGTTTCTTGTGGCAAATTCCCATTCATTGGAGGTCGATGTCATGTCCGAGTGTTTATTCTGCCGTATCACCGCCGGTTCGCTGCCGACCGAATTCGTCCACGAAGACGAACACGTCGTGGCCTTCAGGGATATAAACCCCGCGGCCCCGGTGCATATTCTTGTCGTTCCGCGAATGCACATCGAAACGGTCGCCGATCTCGGCAGCGACACAGCCGGCGTTATGAGCCGGCTCACGGGAACGGCAAACCGGATCGCCCGGGAAGTTGGTGTCGACGCCGGTGGATACCGGCTGATCGTCAACTGCGGTTCCGACGGCGGACAAACCGTTTTTCATCTCCATATGCACCTGCTCGGGGGGCGTAGAATGCCTGAACTGGCCACGTAAGCGCAGATTGGAGGGGTGAGCGGGTAATATCGGGACAGGAGCAATTTATATCCTTGCCTTTTCATCCGGCACCTGGCATATTAGGGAGGTTGGAATAGAGACGAAAAATAGACTTGGTTCACCCGATTTGGGCGGCATGAGAGGGGGTGGGAGGATGCCAGGTATACGTGTCAGGGAAGGCGAACCGTTCGAAAAGGCCCTGCGTCGTTTTACCAAGACTTGCGAAAAAGTCGGCATCATGTCTGAAATACGCAAGCATCAGCATTTTGAAAAGCCGAGCGCTAAACGCAAGCGCAAGTTGAACGCGGCTAAGCGGAAGAACCTGAAGCGGCTCCAGCAGGAAAAATACTGATAGACGGAAGGGGACATGTCGCTTAAAGAGCGTTTGGCGGATGATATGAAGTCGGCACTCAGGAACCGGGAAACCGTTCGCCTTGGTTTGGTTCGCATGATACGCGCACAGATCAAGAACCGGGAAATCGCCAAGGGTAACGACTTGGTGGATGAGGAAGTGATCGAAGTGGTCGCCTCCCTGATCAAGACCCGAAGAGAGGCACTGGCGTTCGCCGTCAAGGGAGATCGAAGGGACCTGGTAACGCAGGCCGAAGAAGAATTGAAGATCCTTGCGTCGTATCTTCCGGAACAGCTTTCCGAAGAAGAGATCAGAGCCGTGGTACGGGAAGCCATCGAACAGTCCGGCGGCGCCGGACCTGGAGACCTGGGCAGGATCATGGGGGCGGTCATGCCTCGTGTAAAGGGTCGGGCGGACGGCAAGCTCGTCAATAACATCGTGCGTGAATGCCTGACCGTTTGATCCGTGAAAACGGGAGCAACACTGGTCCTTTTACGAAGCCTCTCCGAATCCCCGGGGAGGCTTTCCGTGTTTTGATGTCATGAACTGGATCGATATCGCCATCGTGATACTCGTTTTTTACCAGATGGTTACCGGCTTCCGCAAGGGCTTCGCCAGAAGCCTGCTGGACCTGACGGGTATCGTCGTCGCCGTGGTCATCTCACTGACCCAGTTCGGCCTGGTCTCCGACATTCTGGGCCGCGTGGCGAATGTTTCTTCAGGATGGCTGCACTGGTTCAGCCTGTTCGCGTGCCTCGGAATCTCTCTCGCGCTGGTCAACGCCGTAATCGGAGTGGTTGGCCGACCGTTCCGGGGTGCTTCACAGTCCCTGTTCGGCCGCGTGGCCGGTTTTCTGCTAGGGGGTGCCCGGGGATCCGTCATCGCGAGCCTCCTGTTGATCTTGTATGTATTCATGCCGTTTACCGATACGGCCAAGTCGCAATTGGACCGATCGTCCCTTGCGCCCCGGGCATTGTCCATCATCCCGGCCATCATTGATTCCGTAATGACCCGCGTCGATCCCGGTTCCCGGCCTTTCATGGACCAACTGGAGCAATACCTGCGTTCCACGCGGCGGACCGGCGTGCTGGTCGATCGATATCCGAAGCGTGAATCTGACCTGCAGCAGACGTGCGCCGATCCGCGTTATTTGTGATCGGTGACGCGACAGGATCGATTGAATATGAAATCCGGAATACCCTCCCATACACTGAATGTACTGGAATTCGACGCCGTTAGGACGATGGTGTCGGAAAGGACGGTTTCCGCTTCGGGGCATCGCCGGGCGATGTCCCTGGTTCCGGGCAACGAAATCGTCGTAATCCGGAAGAACCTGCAAACCGTCACCGAGATGCGTGGATTCCTGGATCGGGATGAAACCGTTCCCCTGCGGGGTATCAAGGACATCGGGAAGGCCCTGGACCAGGTCGGCGTCGCCGGCGCCATATTGGATCCCCACACCCTGTTGGACGTGGCCGATACTCTCCGGGTAAGCCGGGTCATGCGGGCATTCGGCCTGCGGCTTCGGGATGGGTCCGCCGCCCCCCATGTAGGGTCCCTCACGGCCGGCCTGGGAGATTTTCAGGATATTGAAACGTCGATAGGCCACGCGATCGACGCCGACGGAAACATGCGCGACCACGCCAGTCCCGCGTTGCGCCGGATCCGCGCGGATCAGCAGACCATGCGGGAACGCGCCCGGAACTGGCTGCAGAAGTTCATTCAATCCGATACCGGCGCCCGGTCGCTGCAGGACCCGGTCATAACCATGCGGGTCGGGCGATACGTGGTTCCCGTTCGCATGGACCACCGCGGCCAGGTGAACGGCGTGGTACACGACCAGTCCGCCAGCGGCGCCACGGTATTCGTGGAACCCATGGGCGTCGTCGAATTCAACAATCGGCTTCGCGAACTGATCGTGGAGGAAAGCCGGGAGATCGAGCGCATTCTGTTAACCCTGACAGACCTCGTACACCAGCAGGTGGAGGCCGTAGCCGCTTCCTACGGTCTCCTGGGTCAACTCGACTTCTATCACGCCGCCGCCCTGCTCTCCCTCGACCTCCAGTCGGCGCCGCCGCGGTTGAATACCGATGGACGCATTGTCCTGCGCAACGCCCGGCACCCCATACTTCAACTTTCGGACCAGTGCGAATCCGTCGTTCCGCTGAACCTGGAAGTCGGCGGCAGCGCGCACACGCTCGTGATTACCGGTCCCAACATGGGCGGCAAGACGGTCGCCCTGAAGGCGATCGGCCTCATGAGCATGATGGCGCAGGCCGGTCTGCACATTCCGGCGGACGACGACAGCGAAATCGCCGTGTTCGATACCATCTTCGCGGACATAGGGGACGAACAGTCCATCGAGGCGAATCTGAGTACCTTCTCGGCCCACCTGGGACATATCCGGACCATACTGGAAGAGGCCGACGAACGTACCCTGGTGCTCCTCGACGAACTGGGCGCCGGCACGGACCCTTCAGCGGGCGCGGCCATGGGTATGGCCATCCTGGAGTCGCTCACCTTGCGGGGAACCGTCACGGCGGCCACGACCCACTTCGACGCGCTCAAGGCGTTCGCCACCCGAACCGAAGGGGTCGAAAACGGTTCGATGGTTTTCAACGTGAAAACCCTCACACCGTCCTACCTGTTCAGGCAGGGCATTCCCGGCGCCAGCTACGCCATCGAAATCGGAAGTCGGCTCGGCATGCCTGAAGAAGTACTCGAGCGTACCTCCCGGTTCATGGGTTCCGCCGAACGGCGCCTGGACGAAGTCATCATGGACGTGGACCGGAAGCACGAACTGCTCGTCTCCGCGCAGGAGCAGGCGGACAAACTTCGCGAAGAGCTGGACACCCTGAAAAATACCTACGAAAACCAGATCGCCTCCTATAAAGTGAAGGAGCGCGACCTGGTCGCTTCCAGCCGGGAAAAAATGGACCGGTTGCTGAAAGACGCCCAAACCGCCATCGACCAGGCGGTGGCCAGCGTCCGCACGGAACAGGCCTCGTCCAGGATCGTCGAAGAATCGCGCATTACGGTCAGGGACCAGCGCGCACTGCTCCAGAGCATGCTTGATTCCGTCGATCCGGAAATCCCTGCGACCGACACCGGCGCCCGGGTTGCCGTCCCTGAAAATCCCGGGCAATCCGTATCGGTAGGCGACGAGGTATGGGTGCCATCGGTGCGGCAGCCGGGTACGGTACTCCAGGACCAGGGCGACCGGCTCCGCATCCAGACCGGCAGGATGGAGATCACGGCGCGGCGATCCGAGGTCAGCCGCCACAAACCTGCCTCGGAAGCATCCGGCAGAACGTCCTCGAATTCCGTCAAAGTACAGGTGGACCGGCCCCGCGTTCCCCTTTCGGAACTGGATGTAAGGGGATATCGCGCCAGGGAGGCCATCGACGCCGTGGACCGGTACATCGATCAGACCGCCCTTGATGACCTGGGAGAAATTCGTATACTGCATGGAAAGGGTACCGGTGCCCTGAGCAGCGCGATCCACGAGTTCCTGCAACACCACCCCCTGGTAAAATCATCCCATTTCGCCGAGCAGCAGGAGGGCGGCACCGGCGTGACCATCGTGGAGATGAAGGATTAGCGCAGGCGCGCGGTTGGCGCCGTGGGGGTATGGACCAACCCGCTGAACACGGCGATTCGCATCGTTTCAAGTCTCTCGTTTCATCAGGAGGAGCAATCATGACCTTTACGCTGCAACCGGGTGAATCGGCGCCGGGGTTTTCCCTGCCGTCGACGGACGGAAGGACGTACGGCCTGGCCGATTTCGCCGGTGCGGAAACCCTGGTGGTGTTCTTCACCTGCAACCACTGTCCGTACGTGACGGGATCTGACGAGGTTACGCGCGTGACCGCGGAAAAGTACGCGTCCCGAGGCGTCCGGTTTGTCGGAATCAATTCCAACAGCGAAGTTACGCATCCCGACGATGACCTGGACCACATGGTTACCCGCATGAATGTCCATCGCTTTCCCTGGACCTACCTGCGCGACCTTTCCCAGGAAGCCGCGCGGGCGTACGGTGCACTCAGAACACCCCACTTCTATGTCTTCGACCGGAACCGCAAGCTGGTCTATACCGGACGCGGGGTCGACAGTCCCGGGGACACGAACGGGATGAAGGTCAACGACCTGGAAGAAGCGCTTGAAGATGTCGCGGCTGGCAGGCCGGTGCGTACGCCGCTTACAAATCCCATCGGCTGCAACGTAAAATGGGAGAACCAGGACGCACACTGGATGCCGCCCGAAGCTTGCGATCTGGTGTAAGGATCATGAGACCCGGCCGAAACCGGCGGGCATGCACGGGGAGAGAGCCTTGGCGCGGATACCGGACGACCTCATCGATTCGATCCGGTCGCAGGCGGATATCGTGGACGTCGTTTCCGACTACGTCACGCTGAGGAAAACAGGTAGAAACTACCTGGGTCTGTGTCCGTTCCACAACGAGAAGACCCCCTCCTTCAGCGTCAATCCGGAACGCCAGATCTTCCACTGTTTCGGATGCGGCAAGGGAGGCAACGTATTCACCTTTCTCATGGAACACGAGAACGTTGCCTTCGTGGAAGCGGTTCGACACATCGCCAGTCGCCTCAACATCACCATACCCGAAACGTACCGGAACCGCGAAGCAGGCAGCGAGGCGGAAAATCTCGCGCGCGTGACGCAGTTTGCCGCCCGGTTCTTTCACGACTGCCTGCTGAACAGCGACCAGGGTTCGATCGTGCGGCGCTATACCACGAAACGGGGCCTGTCGGACGAGACGATCAAGGCCTTTTCACTCGGTTACGCGCCCGACGCCTGGGACGGTCTGCTGAACTCGGCAAGGAAACAGGGCATCGATGCGGCTCTGCTGGTCAAGGCCGGACTAGCCAAGACCAGCGGACAGCGGACCTACGATGCCTTCAGGAAACGGCTAGTCTTTCCGATTCACGCTCCGAGCGGCCGCGTGGTCGGGTTCGGGGGGAGATCGCTTTCCGACGAGGACCAACCCAAGTACCTCAATTCAACGGAAAACCCCATCTATCGCAAAAGCCACGTGCTCTACGGGCTGTACCAGGCCCGGGACGCGGTGCGGCAGCAGGGACGGATACTGGTCGTGGAAGGATACATGGACCTGCTCGGCCTGTACCAGCACGGTATCGACGGGGTGGTCGCCCTGTGCGGAACGGCCTTGACGCGGGACCAGGCCAGGCTCCTGGCGCGGCACGCGCAGCAGGCGTTCCTGGTCTACGACTCAGACCAGGCCGGGTTGAGGGCGACCTGGCGCGCGATCGAACCGCTGGTGGAATCTGGTCTCTGGACCCGGATCGTGCGATTGCCGGAGGGCGACGATCCCGATTCCTACGTGGGGAAGCACGGTCCCGGCGGTTTCCTTAAACTCGTCGAGCAGGCCGATTCCTTCGCCGATTTCATGGGACATCAGTCCAACCTCCAGGAAGCGGTCGACCGGGAAGAGGTATTTCGAACGCTTATCGATCTCATCAGGAAGACGACAAACCTGGTTCACAGGGAAAGGTACAGGGAAGAAGCCGAACGCCGGTTTCCGGCGCTGCAGGGTCTGCTGGCTTCGGAACTGCGGAGTCCGGGCGCCGTCCAGCGTGATCGTCGAACACCTCAACCCGCGCGGGAGCCGGGTGGCGGCGACGCGCTGGTGGAACGCAGCCTGGTACAACTCATGCTGAACGACAGGTCCATCGCCGAACTCGTCGAAAGGCAACTGGAACCCCAGGATTTCAAAAACCCCCTGTACCGCAAGATCGTCGAACATAGTTTCGTAGAACTGGGCGATGAGGGGAAATTCGACCCCTCCGGTCTGATCGATTCCATCGACAACGAAGAGGCGGCACGGGTCATTGCAGAACTGACCAACACGGCAGACTCCGGTCTTCACCTGGAACAAAGAGCCCGGGACCATATCCTACGCATCAAGCAGAAACGCCTCAAGGAAAGCATGAACCGCCTCATGGAACAGATCAAGCAGATGGAAAAGGGGGGCCGCAGCAACGAACTGAACGAAGCCATGGCCACCTACATGGAACTCAAGGACCAGGAAAAGGCCCTTCTGCAAACGGCCCGCGGAGATTGAGGAAACCCCATCTTTTGCTTGACGATGAACCTCAATCCATCTATATTGGCCCAGTCCGTCGGGTATGCTGCTTGAGTGATATCCATGGGCCTGTAGCTCAGTTGGTTAGAGCATCCGACTCATAATCGGACGGTCCCAGGTTCGAGTCCTGGCGGGCCCATTTGGCGGGCGCTTAGCTCAGCTGGTTAGAGTGCCACGCTCACATCGTGGAGGTCAGTGGTTCGAGTCCACTAGCGCCCATACTCTGAATTGGTCCAACCTGAAAGGCGGGGGCTTTCCAAAAGTCTCCGTTTTTTTAATCCGGTTCTTCATGTATCGTCTCATCGCCCTGGACATCGACGGTACGCTGCTCAACAGCAAACGTGAATTGACCGATGCCACGGTCGACGCGGTTCGACACGCGACCGACCGCGGCGTCCTGGTCACGGTGTGCACCGGGCGAAGCCTCTCGTCCGCGGTACTGGTTGTGCAACGATTGTCATTGAACGCGCCGTACGTGTTGAACAACGGCGCCCTGATTTACGACGTCCGTTTTAGTCGCGCCCGGTATATCCGACATCTTCCGAAGCATCTCGCGAGGGATTCCGTAGGACTTTTTCGCGGCCTGCGGTTGCATCCCATCGTATACGGCCCCCTGCCCGAAGTGCGGTACTTCTACTATGACGCCTTCGATCCCGATAACCATTCGTTCATCGACTACGCCGCGCAGAACGCAGAACGCATTCACCTGGTGGAGGACGTCTGCGATTATCTCCGGGAGGACGTTACCTGCGTTTCCTGCGACGGTCTCATCGAGAAGATCATGTCCCGGGTGACTTATATAAGGGAGCAACTTCCCGGTACCCAGGTGACCCTGGAAATCAGTCCATGGGACCGTCGTTACTGTCACCTCACGGTAATGCCCGCAGGCGTGTCCAAGGGTGAAGGCCTGCGCGGGCTGGCTATGCTACTCGGTATAGATCTCTCCGAGGTCATGGCCGTGGGAGACAACCTGAACGACCTGGAAATGCTCGCTGTCGCGGGCCTGGGCGTGGCCATGGGCAACGGTGCGCAAGAAACCAGGGAGCAGGCGGACTACGTCACGACTTCGGTAGACGAAGAGGGTGTCGCCCGGGTTATCGAGCGATTCATACCCTGATCAGAAACGGCCGCAACCATGTCCTATGACCTGATCGCCATCGACATCGACGGCACCTTGCTGACTTCCCGCCGCGATATCTCCCGAAGAACGCTCCAGGCGCTTCGAAGGGCTGTTTCGGCGGGAAAACACGTGGCGCTGTGCACCGGACGAAGCCTGAACTCCGGCAGGCCGGCCGCGGAAAAGGTTCCCGCTTCCACGACGCTGGTATTCCACAGCGGCGCGCTCATCCTCGAGTCGCTCGATGGTCCGCTGCTCAGGGCGGTGAACATGCCGCGGAAGCTGGCAGTCGACCTGGTCGAATATATCAAGCGGCGCGGACACGATCCCCTCGTGTACGAACCGGTACCGGAAAGCCGGTATATCTGGTATGAATATCCCCGTTCCGCCAATGGCTGGCGGGAACGCTACCTGGAAAGCAACGCGGACAAAGCCTTTCAGGTGGAAGACCTCGACCAGGTGCTAAGCAGGGATCCGGCGCAGATCGCCGTCGCCGGAAGGGGATCGTCCATGCATGACCTGGAAGCTGAACTGGCGGGATACGGCGACCGGATCGGCACCATATTGTCGCGCAGCACCCTGGTCGACGACTACTGGTGCATGGAAATCGTGCCTTCCGGCGTGTCGAAGGCGACGGCGCTCGCTTTCCTCGGTGAACGTTTCGGTATCGGTGCGGAGCGGATGATCAGTATCGGCGACAATTTCAATGACCTGGACATGATCGAATACGCCGGCCTCGGCGTGGCCATGGGGAATGCGCCCGACCCCGTTCAGCGCGCGGCGGACCTGGTCGCGCCAACCAACGACGCAGACGGCGTCGCCCACGTAATCGACACCTGTCTCCTGTGAGCCGGGCGTCAAAGGGCCGGATCCCTGGGTAGAATCTCTTTGATTTTTAAAGATTTCCCTGTATCTTCCTGTATAATCCTGTTGGCCGTTCGCAAGGATACCGTAGTGTATGAGGCCGGATTGAGACACCGTACCCCGACCGGGGACAAGGAGACCTTCAAATGATTCGCCTGGCATTGTTTTCCATGGCGCTTTCCGCGCTATTGCTGCTGACCGGTACCGCGACACCCGTCCACGCCCAGCATGACGATCCGAACATGGAATGGGTGATGGACGGCCCCTTGTATGACCGCCTTGGAGGCGAAGAGATGATCAGGGGTGTGATTGATGATTTCGTTGCCGGGGCCGTGGAAGAAGAGCAATTGATGAACCAGCTGGAAGGCGTCGACCAGGATGCCTGGAAGGAGACTCTGCTGGCCCAGTTCACTTCCATCTCCGGTGGTGAAATCGAGTACAACGGCAAGAGTTTCAAGCAAAGCCTGGGAGAGATTGGGATCGCGGAAGAGGCCATGGAACTCGTCGCCGAGCAATTGACCATCGCGCTGGAGATGAACGAAGCCTGGCCGGAAGACGTGGACGAGTTGCTGGTGGTCCTTGAATTGAAAGAAGCCGAAATGACGGAAGACGAGATGACGGATGGCGAGATGACGGAAGCCGAAATGATGGAAGAGGAGATGACGGAAGCCGAAATGACGGAAGCCGAAATGACGGAAGAGGAGATGGATACGGACGGCGGAAACGATCACGGGGAGATGGAAGAAGGGAGCGGCCACGACAGTGACGCCGGAGCCAGCGACGGCCAGGACGCGGGCGGCGATACGGATGCGGGCGGCGATACGGATGCGGGCGGCGAAGCGGACGACGCTCCCCGGAAGTAGCGCATCGAACTGTTTCTGCAGAATCACATGGCCGGACGATGTACGATGATCGTCCGGTCATTTATATATGGAGCGGTTGGATGGCCATAGCGTACTTCGATTGCTTCTCCGGTATCAGCGGCGATATGATCCTGGGCGCGCTGGTTGACGCCGGAATGGATTTCGAGGCGCTGAACAACGAACTGAAGAAGCTTCCTGTCGACGGTTACCGGCTCACCCGGAGGATGGTGACCCGGCAGCATATCGCGGGTACCAAGATCGATGTCATCGTCCGGACCGCGAGCGGACGTGAAATCATCGAAGGGCCCGGCGAAGACGCGCCCCATCACGACCACGGGGATGCGCGGCACCTTGGCGAGTTGATATCCATCATCGAAAACAGTGTACTTGACGACTCCATCAAACGGCAGGCCATCCGCGTATTCGATCGGTTGGCGACGGCCGAGAGCAAGGTACACGGTATTTCGAAACAGGAGGTACACCTTCACGAAGTCAGCGGGGTGGATGCCATGGTCGACGTCGTGGGCGCCTGCATCGGTCTGGAACTGCTCGATATCGACGCGGTGTACACCTCCGCGCTGCCGCTGGGAAGGGGGTTTATCCACTGCGCCCACGGCCTGATGCCGGTTCCCGCTCCCGGCGCCTTGGAGCTGATGCGGGATATCCCGGTTTATCACACCGGAATCGAAGGCGAACTGGTTACCCCGACCGGCGCCGCGTTTCTGAAGGCCACCGCCCACGCGCATGGTGTCATGCCCAGGATGGTATTGAGGAAGATCGGCTATGGCGCCGGTACGAAGGATATCCCGGAACATCCGAACCTGCTCCGGGTATGTATTGGCGACCGCGTGGACTAGAATCGGCGGACCGGACCCGGTGTCCGCCTCCTCACCGCGAGCACGGCCATCATGCAGCTCCAACTCGCCCTTGACACGCCGGACGCCGGATCGATTCGCCGACTGCTGGACCGGACCGCCTTCGGCGTGGATATCATTGAACTGGGAACGCCTCTGCTGATCAGGTACGGGATCGGCATCATCTCCGAAATCAAGGGGGATTTTCCCGGTAAGAGGATACTGGCGGACCTCAAGATCGTGGATGCCGGGGCCACGGAATCGAGCCTGGCTTTTGACGCGGGTGCGGATATCGTTACCGTACTCGGTACGGCTCACCAGGCCACGCTGGAGGAGGCTGGCGAGCAGGCAAAGCGAACCGGCGGGCAAATCATGGCCGACCTGATTGCCGTTCCCGATTTGGACACTGCTGTTCGACTGGCCCGGACGCTTGACGCGGCCGGCATGGATTACATCTGCCTGCACACGGCCTTTGACATACAGGAACAAAAAGGTTCAAACCTGGATTTGAAAGGGATCGACCGGGTCGGCGCCGTGATTCGCCGGGCAGGCCTGGCCGTTGCGGGCGGGTTGAATCCCCAGGCCGTTGAGCGTCTGGTATGTTACGATCCGGATATCGTAATCGTGGGGGGTTACATTACTCAGCACGAAGATCCTGGCAGGGCGGTTCGCCAGATCAGGCATATGATGGACAGCACCCATGAATGACAGGACGGCCATGTCTCCATTTGACGGAATCCTGCGGACCATACTCGAAGAGATCCGGCGGACGCTGAAACAGGTTTCTACCGGCGATATCGAAACGCTGGTGGGGGCCGTCATGGCAGCCAGGCGTGTTTTCGTCGCCGGGGCGGGGCGTTCCGGACTGGTCATGCGGTGCTTCGCCATGCGGCTGATGCAACTTGGCCTTCATGTCCACGTGGTGGGTGAAACGACCTCGCCGGCCATGGGACCGGGAGATTTGCTGCTCATCGGATCGGGTTCGGGGGAGACGGACCGCCTGGTTCATTATGCCGGGCAAGCCGCCAAATCCGGAGCACGGCTGGCGGTGGCGACAACCGACGCCGGGTCTCCCGCCGCGCGACTGGCGAACGTGGTCATCGTCATACCCGCCCCGACGCCGAAATCATCCAAAGACGCCGTCGGTCAGGGACGCCACTCGGATCAGCCCATGGGCACGCTATTCGAACAAAGCCTCGGAGTAATGCTCGACGCGAGCGTCATGCTGCTCATGGCACGACTCGAAGAAACGGAATGCGGAATGTTTGCCCGTCACGCCAATCTCGAATGAGCATCGGCCGATCGCATGCCCTTGGATTGTCCAGCGGGTAGCAGTACTATTTGGTCGACAGGCCCTTGAGTACACGTCGATTCAGGATGTCCCGCAGGAAGCCGCGCCAGCCGCTGTTCTGGTCTCTGTCGGCCGTAAGATACAGATCGGTTCCGACGTAAACAGCCCCTCCTTTGCCATGGGGCTTGATAACAACCGCCGCCGACCCGTCTCCCCAACTTGCCATAACCCGTACGTCATCGTCACATTCCGTGGGGCGGATCCGGGACTGGCATGCGTCCATTACGCCGCCTTCCTCCAGATGGGGCCATCCGCTGGTCAACAGGATCCGGTCCGGGTCATTGAGGACGCTCTCCCGGCGTAGGCCGAACAATCGCCTGCGCGCGTCACTATGACGAAGTCCCTCGTCGAGGGTAAAGTCATCCCCCGATCCCACAATCCATCCACCCTGTTCCATGTAGCCGATCAACCGGTCGACCACCTTGCCCCTGACCGCCGGACTGGGGGTGCAGAACAGTAGATGGCACCCGGTCAATTCGTCGCCATCGGCCAATTGGGAATCGGAGACATATCCCACGTCCCTCCCCGTGCTTTCTTCCAGGATATGATGGGGCGTCATGAGATCCAGCCAGGGTATCCGGTTCACAATGGAATCGTAGGACAGCATGCAACGCAGGTTGGGAGGACTGTAACCCGTACGTTTCCTGTCCGCCATCGACCGGCTCAGGGCGTTGATCGTCGCCCAGTGTTCCGGGTTCGATTCCTCCAGGGACATGCCGCGGACCACGCTGTCTTCGTACCACACGTTGTCCAGCCAGCTATGCCATCCGACGGCGGATACGAAGTTTGAGCAGGCTTTGCGCGTCCATTCTCTCAGATCCCTGAGTGTGGTATGGTACCTGCCGGAGGCTACCTGCGATAAAACTACCATCCAGATATCTTTTTCCGTCAACGTCCCCGAGATACAAGACGTCCAGCGTGAGACATGGTCGATGTGGCGGGTATTGTTATAGGGCAGGACGCCTGGATCGATCATCACGAAATCCAGGGCGCGGGCCGTATTCTGGAAGTGCACATGGGTTTCGGCGGGTATAAGGGCTTCCAGGTGAAAGCTGACGGTAGCCTTCAGCGACGGTTTTGCCTTTTTCACGGTCTTGACCATGTCCGCGATGTACACCGCATATCGTTCCTGTTGCCAGGTCCGCCGCTCAAACTGGTATTCCTTCTCGGTGAGCTTCATCGTTGCCAGTCTTCTTTCCAGGGGTTCCATGGCAATTCGCCAGCGTTCCGGACTGAACTGGCTGCCACCCGTGGGCGTGTCTTCGAGCAGCAAGGCGTAAAGGCCCCGGCATCCTCCCAAAACAGAAACCACGTGCTTTACATAAACCAGGCGCCACTGCCGCGAGTCGGGCAGAATGTACAGGTCCCTGGGATTACCGATATGCAGTACGGAAGAAAGCCCCTCGCTTTCCGCCGTTTCGATGATCTCCTTTATCTTTGCCGTATGGTCGCTCACGGCCAGTTGGGTTTTGAGATCGATCCCCCTGTCCAGAATGATGTATTGGAATCCATTCTCTCTCAACTTTACGAAATCCGACCGCCACTGGTCCTGACGAGAAAAATGGTTGTAGTAGATGAATGTTTGAAAGCCCGGTTTACTTATCATGTTCGACAACCCCGTCACTGCGTTTTTGATGTGTTCCTGCGCCTTGTGAATCATGCGATCGTTTCCTGTCGACTAAAACGCCTGGCCGAGGCCGAAGTAGAAGAAAGTCCGATCGTACAGGCTTGAATTGGGTTCGTCGATCGCATTCTGATTGTGAAAACCAATGTCGCCGCGTATCAACCCTATCGGCGAATCCACCCGTAGTCCTCCCCCGTAGCCCACGAGAAAATCCTTGATGCTGAAAGTCTCCACAGTCTTGCCGATCCCGCCCCAGTCCACGAAGAATGCCATGGTGACCCGGGAGAAGGGAACACGGATTTCATTCTGTGCATTGATCGCGATCAGTCCACCGTCGGGCTGGCCGATCTGGTTGATGCTGAATCCCCGCACCGAACGGTCGCCGCCGATAAACAGTTTCCTGTCGAGGGGGATGAGGTTGTTGTCCAGCGCCTTCACGTAACTGAACGAAAAGGAAGTGGATAAATCAGGCGCATTGGGTATGGACATGTATTTCCGGACTATGGCCAGGAAGGTCAGAATCGAGTTTCTGTTTCGCGTAGAACTGCCGAGCGCCGGGCTGGCCAGGCTGCTTTGAAGTTGCCCGTAGAATCCTGTCTTCGGATTCAGAATATCATCCCGGGCATCGTAGGCCACGACCCCGGTCAAACTGCCTTCCCGTCTGGAACGGAGGCTGTCCGCCACCGTGCCGCCTCGAAGCAGTCTGGACAGTTCGTCACTGAGCGACGATATCTTGATGTTTTTCAACGTATATATCAGTTGACTCTGGAAAGTACGGGAGAGTTCGCGGTTGACCGTTGCGGACATACCAATTTCACGCTCGGTATGGCTGATGCGGTTCTCACGCCGGAAGAACCCCCGCAGTGAGCCCGTCGTCCTGGTCCGGAACAACCAGGGCTGCGTGATCCCGACGTCGAGCTGCTGGAAGAGCGAACTGATCTGGCCGTTCGTGCCAATGGTGATTCCACGTCCCAGCCAGTTGCGGTAGGCGACGCTGTAACTACCCCGAAATCGTTCGGCCGAAGCAAACCCGGCGCCGAAACTCACTTCTCCTCCGGGCAGTTCGGTGACATTCACAACCAGGTCCCGGACCGTTGCGGCGGTGTCGCTCCTCAAGGGCGACAGCCGTACGCTTCGGAACAGGCCGGTCTGAAAAAGGCGGGTCTGGCTTAATGAAATTTTGCCGTTGTCGTAAAAATCGCCGGGTTCGAGTTCCAGCTCACGAACCACCACGTTCCTTTGCGTCTTCTGAAGACCGCGGACCTGGATTTCGCCTACCCGGATCGGATGACCTTCGACGACCAGAAAGTTGACGGTAACCGAATGATCTTCCTCGTGCGGAACAATGTTCGATTCCACCGTCATATCGAGCAGTGCCCTGCGGTCGGCCAGACTCTGGATGTAGCGTTTGTCCGTCGCGGTGAACAGACGGTAGAAAACCTGGCTTTCCCGCGTCAACAGATTCCTTCTGACCTCGGTCTCGGACAGGTATTCAAACCCTTTGAAATTGACGTCGCGCACGGTGTATCTCGGACCTTCGTCAATAACGATCCGGAGCACGATCCGATCGGATTCAAGGCGTTCACGGATCGATCGAACCCTGGCGTTCAGAAAACCGCTGTTGTGATAGAAACTCTCCACCGCGTCGAGGTCGGTCCGCCAGACGGCGTTATTCAATCGACCGGTGCGGAAAACCCCGTCCGTTCTGGTCTCGATCAGACCACTTATGCGGTCATCCGTGATGGCGGAGTTTCCTTCAATGGCTATGCGTTCAACGATGGAGGGCTGTTGAGAGAACGCGGGCGCGGCGAATACCGTCGCTGCGAGAATCAGTAACCGGATCGTCCCGGCAAACAGCGCACGGCATGAAATGATCCAGCCCGCTGCGAAGGCGGCCGACTTCGAGGGAAGCCTCATACCCGTTACCATGTGAATTGCCTGACTGTTCCGACTGTTCCGACCGTTCCGACCGTTCCGACCGTTCCGACCGTTTGATCCCTTAACGTCATTTCAAGCAAGGGTACTGGCTCAACGAAAGCGAAATTTAACCCTGAGGTCTATTCCGTTCTGTGGATGTTCACCCGATTGTTCGGAAAAGGTCTCGATAAACAGGAAATCCGTCAACTGGTAGCCTAGCCGCAACGTGTATTCGGAAGACTCGAAAAGACGGGTATAACTGACCCGCGCGCGGCGGTTGATCCGCTTGCTGAGGGTGATCTGGGCGGGCGATCCTGTTTGATCGCCGTTGCCCGTGAAAAGGTCGCCCTCGATCTGTACTTCATCGAGTTTCAACAGTCTCTCCGCCGAAGCCCCCGTGGCCATCAGTATGGCCCGACTGCCCATTCCGGCCATCGCGTTGGTCGTGCCCAGGGTGGTTATCCCGGGCAGACCGAAGGTAAGCAGGGATATGACCTCCGGACCGGCCAGCGGTGCGGAAGCAACGTCTTCGGATCCAATATCGTCGAAAGGCGCCGCCCGCAACTGGGGCGTCGACGTCGATACCGGGCCCGACAGGAGCAGTTCCACCTCGTACTCGGTACCGTATATGTCGCGCACACGGGGGGAGCGGGCTTGTATGGTCAGGTCCGGGTCGAGACGTTCCACAGGATACTCGATCAGCGCCGTAAAATTCTCGAGGGGCACACGCCTGGTAAGGTCGACCCGGCCGACGTCCAGATCGAACGTGGTGTCCAGGTACCTGATTTCCCCGTCATCCTTGGCAATGGCGTTCCCCGTAACCAGGGGATTCTGAGCCGTGTTGCTGAAGGCCACTCCCCCTTCGATAGCCAGTTGGGCGATATCGTTTTCGACAGCCAGATCGGGTATGTCCACGGCGATGTCCAGGGAAATGCTTTCAAGAAAAGGATCCGGGGCGCCCTGTGGACGTATGATCGTGTTGTCGAACAGGAAGTCGCCGATACTCAAAGGATGCATGACCACCCCGGTCACGACGATTGGCGCTTCGACACTGTAAACCCGGGAATGGTCCCGGTTTCCGGTCCAGGCCAGCGACCCGTCGATCTTCAGTTTCGCGGAACCGAGCCGTTCCACTTCCGCCTGTTCGAAATCAGCATGGGTCTTTATTTCGGCGAAGGACAGGTTATCCAGCAGCAGGTCGCCGGAAACCCGTATTCTGCCGTCCCCGGCCCGGAATTCAACGGGCTTTAGCGTAAACGCGCTGCCGTCGACTTCCACCTCCAATACTTCAGCCTTGAACATTGGTTCAAAGTCCCGGATCCGCAGTGCTGCGTCCCGAACGGAGATCTGGCCGATGGACCTGGGCGAGGTGGGAGATCCCCCAATGGACAATCGAAAGTCGGCCATCCCCTCGATGCGTTCCAGGTCGTATACGATACCGCTCAGGAAGGAAAGGTCGACGTCGTCTCCTTCTACGGTCAGGGCGATATCTTTCGCATCGGCGGTCCGTTCGATGCGGCCCGGATCGAAAGGTATGGTACCGTAAGCGGTAATCGTATCGTCTTCTTCGCGAATACGCAGGTCCCGGATGTCGATTTCACGGTTACTGTACACGATGTGGGCGGCTACGCTGTCCATGGAGACCTCGTTGTATCTCAGTTGGCCCACGGAAACGCGCGCGTCTATGACCTGGGCGGAAACCGGGCCCGTGATTCCGATCCTGGTATTCATGTTCCCGCCCATTGGAAGATCGAGATTGGCCAGCGCCAAGACCGCGTCCAGGCTGATCTGCTCCCCCTGGATGGTGAAATCCGACTCAGCGGTCCCCTTTTCACTATTGCCGTGAGCCAGTCGGCCATGCATGGTAAGCCAGCCTTGCGCGTCACCGGGCCGGTTGATTCTGCGTATCGTGGTGGCCAGCGTGTCCGTTTCGATATATTCGGAGTTGATGCGCAACCTGATGGGATGCGTGTTCACAAACTCGTTTTGCAGACCGAACAGTTTCAGCGAGTCCAGCGCCACGATGCCGGTCATGTCGCCCCGGTCCCGGACCGAACCGTTTACGTCGATCCTGCCCCTGATGTATCCATCCAGATCGGCCGGCACCATCTCGAAGAATTCCCTCAGGGGCGCTACGGCCAGGTTGTCCACGACCAGGGACGCTGCATATCTTTCCCCGGTTGGTATTACATCCGGCAAATCCACCGGCGCCCAGCGCAGGTCAAGGGGATAGGTCAGGTTGATCTCCGATAATCCCAACGGAGTCTGCACGGAGAGGGCGGGAACATGCAGCACCTGGTTTTCGTACAGTGCCGAGGCGGTCACCGTCCCGAGCAGATTGGTTCTGTCTTCGATAGCGTAGCTTACGTCCGAAATGGTCAGCAGGCTATTGATTATCGGGGCTTCGGGGGTTCCCCCCAGGGTAATCATGCCGTCCATGGCTCCGCTGAACGTACCGTTGGATACCAGGAATGGCGAGATGAATTCCAGCCGCACGCCTTCCAGAACAGTTTCGAGGTCGACCCGGCCATTGGCGGCGAGACTCGCTGTACCGTTGACCATCACCTGGCCGAAATCACCCGTCAGTCTGAAGTCGTCCACGGTAATGACCTGATTCTCGAGTTTAACGGTGGAGGGGGCCGCGAAATGCAGTTCTCGGTTGTCCATAATGATCCCCAGCGAATCGAGAGAGACTTTTATGGTGGACAGTTCAGGATACCCTGCAAGCCCGACGGCGTGGATATTCCCGCTGAACCTGCCGGTGCTTCTTTCGATCGGTCTCTTGTAAAGTATGGAAAGGAGCGGAGACAACGATGTATGGTATAGTTCGACTTGCAGATCGTAGGGATATTGCGCTGTCAGCTCAATGGATCCTTTCGCGAAAACAGACGGGCCCGGGGTTCGCGTCATGGTGAAATCGAGACGATCCTTGCTGACCGTCATTTCTATTTCGGTGTCGCCCAGGGCTTCGTTCCGGATCACCAGGTTTCGTACGGTGCCCCTGGTCGCAATGAGGGGCTGTTGAACGGTACCGGTTATTTCTCCCTCCATCTTCAGAATGGCATCCAGGCCCCACCCGGAGTCGTCCCAGAGGTAGTCCCTGAGTCTAAGGTCATGCACGTTCAGATAGCCGGAGACAGCCTGGTCGCCGGCGAGGTTTGCCTTGGCATGGAACTCCAGCCTGTCCAGCACGGCATTAAACGTGAGATTGTGTCTTTCGTCCAGAAACCCTTCGATCTTCATTTCGCCGAGAGGGACATCGGCGTAGGCAAAGTCGCTGACCCAGCCAGCCAACCGGACGGTCGGCCGCCGCAGCGTACCTAACAGGTAAGTATCCAGGTTCGCCGAGCCGCGAAGGTTTGCGATCTTCAGCGGTGGTGCCAGGTTTCCGATGTCATTCACATCGACCGAACCGGATAACTGAATGCTTCCATCATGGCCGAGACGACCTTCGGCGTTGGCCTGGAAAGACTCGTCGCGCAGGTCGACCTCTAGTTGGCCTCGACGGTAATGGGCCGATGCCGTCGCGGCGCGCAGGGGATACTGGTTTATGCTTACCTGGGTCGAAGAAGCGTTCAGATCAGCCCGGCGCGGCGGGTCGTTGAATCCGGATCCTTCCATTTCGAAGGCGAAACCCACTTCGCCTTCGAGTTCGTTCCCGTCGCCGACCAGGGCCGGGGCCAGGGCGGTCAGGACGATCCCTGGAGATTCCAGCTGCAAGCGATACCCGATCGATTCCCCGGCAAAATCAAGCAACCCCCTTCCCGTTATCCATCCGGCTCCGTGCATTCCCCTGAAACGGGTGACCGTGAGCACATTTCGCGCATATCCCATGTCCACCGTGGCCAGTTTGAACGATCCGTATTCCGTTCGGACCACCGGCGATGTGAACCGGGCTTCTATGGCCGGATCAGAAAGGCTGTTCCGCAACGACCCGGCCATGCTGAAGATCCCTGGCATGGTGTTTTCCATTCCCATGATACCCAATATGGCTCCTACCTGTCCGTTCGCGGCGATATCGAGGGTGGCGGTTTTTTCGACGGCCAACGAAATCTCGCCGGTCACGTGGAATCCAATCGGAGGACCCTGGGCTGCTTCCATCGTCAGGTCGTGAATGGTGAGGGCGTCCCCTTCGAAGTATACGGCCGAATGCATATTCGATACGGCGTCTCCATATCCCCCTATATCGAATGCTACATGTCGCGCGCTTATTTCCGCATCGACCTGGAATGGCGTGAGTACAGAACCACGAAAGGTCACTCCCCTGGCGTTCAACGTCGTGGAATCCCGCGGATCGAAATAACGGAACAGGCCATTTTGGATCTGCAAATCGTGCAATGCGAACGGCATGCCGGAATGCTCTCCATTCAATGATTCAGGCTCGCCGGCCGGACGCGACGGATCATCCAGAAGCAAATCCAGCGAATTTCGCCCGTCACCGACGGCATCTTCGATATAGGCCATACGGAAGCCGTCGATACCAACGCGGTAGAGCGGAGCCTCTCCCACCAGCGCATTCCACCCGTTTAATCTTATCCAGATTTCATCCATTCCTGCGACTTCCACGCCGCCGAGCGTGTCCGGCAGATGGAGGGTTACATTGTGCATCGCCAAGTGCTTCTCCGCACCGAGCTCGATCCGTTCGATCGTTATTTGACCGTTGAGCTGGTCCTGGATAGTCCACACCACGGCACGGCGGATCAGGTTCATTCCTGACCCGGTTCCAAGCAGGATGAAGACGGACAGGCCCGCGGCTATTGCCACGGAAGCCAGCATCCCCAGTCCCAAGGTCCATCTGATGTGGCGCAGGTTCATCGTGTGATACCGTGAAGTGAAGACCGTGGCCGCTAATCGAACAGTTTGTGGACGAACCGGGTACGAAGAGCCCGGGCCGCCCATTCCATGCTCCGTTCAATGTCTCGCCACAACTGTTCGCCTATGCCAGCGCCGGCTTCCTCGGCATATCCCAGACGCCGGGCCAGAAACTGGAATTCCTGTGACGTCCTGCCGGGAAGGACCAGGTCCCTGGCGTTGCCGCGCACCATGCGCAGGGCGTTAATCAGCCGAACCAGGAAACGGTACGCCCGGCTCAACATCCTGTGCTCCTCGTCCGACAGGTAACCTGCCCTGTTGAGCGCGCCCATGGCCTCCAGCGTGGTCGTCCCGCGAACGCCGGGATTGTTTACGCCGTAGAGTATCTGCAGATCCTGCACCAGATACTCGATGTCAATCAACCCACCGTAACTGTATTTTACGTTGATGGCGCCGGACTCGACCAATTCGTCGTTCTGCCGCTCGCGAAGATGGGTCCACGACCGGCCGTCAACAGGGGCGTCGTTATACACGAAAGCGTCACGGGCTGCTTCGACGTTCGCGCCCAGGACCGGATCGCCGCCAATGGCGCGCAGTTTGATCAGAGCATGGCGCTCATAGGGCAGGGCGCCTCCCTTGACATTAAAATACTCGTTGAATTTATCAAGGGACGAAGCCAGCGCGCCCTTGTCACCATAGGGCCGCAGCCTGAGGTCGATCTCGAACAGGCCATCTCTCCGGGTTTCTATGGTACTGCAGATCATGCGTGCGAGCCGCTCGTAGTACTCCGAATTCAACACGGCCAGGGGTCCGCTTGTACTGCCCTGTGCCGCGTAGACGAACAACAGTTCGATATCCGAAGCCCAGCCCAGTTCCCGGCCGCCGCATTTCCCCAGCGCACAGATACTGAAAACGCAGGGCTCGCCGGAAGGAAGAAGCGGATCACCGTAATGCAGGCGCTGCTCCCGGTCGCAGATCCCATACGCTGCTTCAAGGACCACCTCGGCCAGGGTGGTGAGTTCACTGGAAAACGCCTGGATGTCTTCGTGCTTCTCCAGGATCTGGCGCATGCTGATCCGCAGCATCTCCTTGTCCTTGTACCGGTTCAGCAACTGTTTGCGCCGGTCGTAACTCTCGATTCTGGAAAGCCGGGCACTCAGTGCGCTTTCCATCTGCTCCGGAGATTTCACGATACCGACCGCCTTGATGTCCTGCAGAACGGGGAACAGGTTCTTGTATTGAATCCTCAGGAAGTCTTTCCACAGGAAATCGCTCGTACCGAACAGTTTAGCCATCGCGCCGATAACTTCCTGCTTTTCCAACTGATCGAACAACTCCTCCATCGCCCGGCCGGGTCTTACATTGCCCAGGACCTGGTCGATCAATTGGTTGAAATGTTCCAGGGCCTGAGCGGGATTGGGCGCGCGGGTCAGCAGATGGGTGAACTGCTTGATGAGCGTGATCACGAAACGCAGTTCGCGGAGTTTCCGCGGATCGGTGATTTTCGATCCACGCCGGTCGGTCACCTCGAGCGTATCCTGGACCTGGACCCCTGCCGCCGCGATGTCGATACGGCGAATGTTGATACCGCGCATCGCGAGGGCGGTCGAAAGGGCGTACAGAAACGCCGGCGTGTCCTGGCCCGTGATATCCAGACGGGTCGCCCCAGATTCCGTATAGTTGTCAATCGCCACATGCGCCGGGAACATGGACGAAGTCATCTGGTCTTCCTCGCGGCGCAGGTATTCCACGACACGCTCGTTGATCCGTCTCTGCAACGCCCTGGCGCTGTTCATCCGCAGACACCTCATGGCGTCCTTGATTTCCAGTTCTATGGCGGGCCAGTCCGGCGGTTTCTCAGATGACGCATGCACGTTGAAGACATCCACGATTTTTCGCTGTGAACGCAGCGACGACGAGGTGATGCCGGCAAGCGCGGCTGGGTTACCTGACCGTCCGCGGCGGCGACGCTGAGGCCGATAAGCCCGGCTTCCTGTCTCACCGGACGGTTCCGCGGCCGCGTAGGTGAATACGTCCCCGCGGCGAATGCTCAGTCCGCTGAACGCCAGCAGTCCCGACAGAATGGAAATCACCGACAGGTAGTCGAACGCCACAACGGTAAGTCTCCACGTTGAAGCGTCCAGGGGTTCGGCGTCGATCTCCGCGGCGTTATCCGGCCCCAGACGGCTGATCATCTCGATATGACGCCGAATCACTACGGACTCGTAGCGCTCGAAATAGGCCGGTTCCATCCTGCCGATATGATCCCGGACCAGGATATCCGGAAGATCGTCACCCCTGAGCTGCTCCGATAGTTCCGCGGAAGGAAATGTATTCGTCATTTTCGGTTCCGAGGTGGTTTACCAAGGGATAGAACTCCTACGATACAAAATACATTTATACAGGCGTAAACACAACCGGAACACGCATTTGAGCGTTGTGGGCGCGCGCTTGTCGCGAAAAATTGTTGTCTAGCCACTTTTTTTCTTGACAGTCCCATGAAGGTTTATATTATTCAAAGTAATATTTGAGTAGCCAAACTTTTTATTGTGCCGGCAACGCGATTGTTGCCATAGCGAATCGAACAGTCTATGGATGTCTGGAGAGAATTCGAGCACAACGAGATCACGCACAGCGGCGCGCATTACCTGATGACGGTTCAACAGTTGATCGAGGACCAGGGATACGCCCGGGTTTCGGACGTGGCCCGGGAAATGAACATCACGCCGGGGAGTGCGTCGATCATGATCAAGTCGCTCCGGGAAAAGGGATACCTGGAAGAGGACAGGAACCGCTTTCTTAAACTTTCGAATGAGGGGAACCGGCTGGCGCAGTCGGTATGGTCGCACCGGCAGATTCTCATCGCCTTTCTCAAGAGCGTCCTGCATATCGATGCGGAACAGGCGGAAATCGATGCGTGCAAGATCGAGCACCTGATCAGCACGAAGACGGGGGAACGGCTTTTGCTGTTCCTGCAGTTCCTCCTGTCGGAGGATCCCCATGGCAAGGCGTTCCTCAAGTCTTACTGGGACGCCAACGTGCTGTCGATCTGCGATTTCGATTCCTGCGCGGTATGCGAGGAAGTGGGCGAATGCCTGGTAATCCGATCGGAGTCGGCGTGAGGGAAGCAGAAACATCCAGTGGATTGACGGTGAAATGTCCGCCGTCAGGTAATGAAAAGGGACTATCGCAACATGGCCCGGCAAGCCCGGCGATAGTCCCTGGGCAGGACAGGGATACTGTCCCTGAGGGCGGTACGGACGTACGCGACCCTCTTATTCCTTAATATACAGGGGCACCTCGAAGGGGTCAACGTAATAACGGATCGATTCCGACGAAAGGGGATTCCGCCTATTCGAAAAACACCTTTCAGTTCCGTAGCAAGTACCGGCATCGGACCTTCTAACACGAGATAACCCATGCATTCCGAACTCTTTACCAGCACACAAGCGCAAACGATTTGCCTGGATGAGTTGAAACCAGGCGAGAAAGCGACGATTCGACAGATCAAGGGCACGGCGGGAGAGGAAGTGCACCTGATGGAACTGGGGCTGCTTCCCGGTACAATCGTCGAATTGATCAAACGCGCTCCGATGGGCGATCCGATTGAAATACGCGTTCGGAGTTACCACCTGTCCATTCGATGCGCAGAGGCACGTTCGGTCATGGTAGAAAGAAGTTGAACTGAAGGGTTGTAAAAAAGGGACTATCGGTTCGGCTGGCCGGCTCTCCCCGATAGTCCCCGAACCAGGGGGATTCGTACACGTTGCGAGTACTATCCGATCCCGGCCTGTATGTCGATTTTGTGAGTCCGGTAATGGCGTGTTTAGCGGTGGTCGAGCGTTGGGCAGTTCATTGGCCCTACGTCCGCATTCCCGACTGCGATTCGAAGCCCAGCAAGCGCTTCAAGGTCGGCGTCGCCCGTGCGACGACCTCGGGGCGCGCCAGCTTGAATTGGTCCTGCTGTGGTTTTATAAACGAGCGGCAGAAGAATCCCAACAGAATCATCCGATCCTTACTCGCTGTGCGCGGCCGTCGAGGTAGACGTGCTCCCCGCTGGCCACCCGCTCCTCGGCGATCAACTCATCCGAGCGATCACGCAGGGCGTTGGCCTGGTCCGCAGTCAACGCCCCTTTGAGTACGGCGTACCCGTATACGTCGATATGGGCCTTGGCGTCCATGTTCAAAGTCAAAGCGCGGCTCGACGAGCTTGGAACCATCGGCCTTCGGCACGCCATCGTTCATCTGCTGCGTCATATCGGTCGCCGTGTCGCCAATGTCGATCTGACCGCAGGCGAAGTCGTATTTGCGCCCGTCGAGCGAGAATGAATATACATCCCCTGGTAACCGCTGTCAATTCCACCGGTGAACCATGACTGATACAACTGATACATACGCAGCCCGGGAATCCGTGTACGACGTACTCCTCATCGGTAATCCCAATACCGGCAAGACATCCGTATTCAATTCACTGACCGGGCTCCGGCAGAAAACGGGCAACTACCCCGGCGTGACCGTGGAAAAAAAGACGGGCACCGTGACGGGACCTGACGGGAAACAGCTCCGTATCCACGACCTGCCGGGAATGTACAGCCTGACCCCCAAGACCCTCGACGAATCCATCGCTCGCGAGGTGTTGATAGGGGAAGCGGACGATGACCTGGACATCCAACTCATACTGGTCGTGGCGGACGCTTCAAATCTAAATAGGAATCTCTACCTGGTCACCCAGCTCATCGACCTGGGCATCCCGGTCGCGGTGGCCATGAACATGATGGACAACGCCATCAGCAGCGGCGTTCACATCGACCTTGAAGCGCTTTCCGATCAGTTGCAGGTCCCGATCGTACCGGTGGTCGCTTCCCGGCAGCATGGAATAGACCAGTTGCGCCAGATGATGTTCGACCTGATGGACGCTTCCACGCGCGGTACTGGATCGACGGGGGAGGTAGCGACTGATCCATCCGGACCGCCCGGACCGCCCGGACCGCCCTCGTCATCGGTCACGGTTTCCTTCGCCGAACGGTTTCCGCGACGCAGGCTGCTGGGCGGCCTGCTCGACGAAGTACTCTCCCCCGCGGCGGCCTGGTTCGGCGAACGCACGAACCTGAACGAGGTCGCGCAGACCTCGGAAGCGCTTCGGGTGACTTCGAGCGACCAGGCCCTTAAGACCTGGATGGAAGGACGCCAGGACCAGTCCTGCAAGGACGACCTGAAGCACATCGTAGAGCGGACGCGGGGAGAATTGGACCAGATGCAGGTCCCCTGGCGTATGCTGGAGACGATATTGCGGTATGACCAGATCGACGAACTCTATTCAAAGGTCGTCCGGGAAGAACGGAATACCGAGACCAGCTTGAGCGTCCGGCTGGACCGCGTGTTCACCCACCGAGTGGCCGGTCCTGTCATCGTTCTGGCTGTGTTCTCGCTGGTCTTTCAGTCTATTTTTTCATGGGCTGAAGCGCCTATGTCGGCCATCGAAGACGGGATAGGCGCACTGGGGACCTACGTATACCTGTTCATGCCGGAAGGGCTGCTGCGCAACCTGCTCGTGGACGGCGTCATTGCCGGTGTGGGCGCCGTGCTGGTCTTTCTCCCGCAGATACTCTTTCTCTTCTTTTTCCTCGCACTGCTCGAGGACACCGGCTACATGGCCCGCGTCGCCTTTCTCATGGACCGTGTCATGAAAAGCATGGGATTGTCCGGTCATTCGGTCATGCCGCTGCTTTCGTCCTTTGCATGCGCGATTCCGGGCATCATGGCGACCCGCAGGATTTCGAACTGGAAGGACCGCCTCATCACGATCATGATCGCACCCTTGATGAGCTGCAGCGCCCGCCTGCCCGTGTATATCCTTTTGATCGGCGCGTTTTATCCTGCGACTTCCGTGTTCGGCGTGTTCTCGGTGCCCGGCCTCATGTTGTTCTCCATGTACCTGCTGGGTATCGTCGCCGCGATAGGCGCCGCACTGGTTTTCAAGCGGTTTTTCATGAAGGACGCCGTTTCCACGAGCTTCGTCATGGAACTGCCGCCCTACAGGAGGCCTTCCCTGAAATGGGTATTCCTGCAGATGTTCGAAAGGGCAAGGGTCTTTGTCACGGACGCGGGCCAGATCATCCTGGCCATATCGGTTGTCCTCTGGTTCCTGGCTTCCTACCCGCAACCCGATGACTATGATTCGATGTCGTCCAGATCGCGCATACAGCAGAGTTACGCCGGCCAGCTCGGCCACCTGATCGAACCTGCCATCGAACCCCTCGGGTTCGACTGGAAGGTGGGCATCGGCCTGGTTACCTCTTTCGTCGCCCGGGAAGTGCTGGTCAGCACCATGGCTACGATCTACAACGTGGAGGAAGCCGACGAGACCTCGGTCGATCTCAGGACGGCCCTGCAAAACGAGGTGGATCCCGATACAGGCGAACGGGTGTATACCCCGCTGGTCGCGGTATCCCTCATGGTGTTCTTCGCCCTGGCCTGCCAGTGCATGGCCACGGTCGCCATCGTGAAACGGGAAACGAACAGCTGGAGGTGGCCGATCGTTATGGTCCTGTACATGACCGCCCTGGCCTATGTCGGTTCCTTTGTCGTCTACCAGGGGGGATTGATCCTGGGTTACGGGTAACCGCGTTCGGACCACTTGGCATTTTCGTTTTTCGCCGTTATCTTGTGAACATGGACCTGCAAACACTCATTGCTTTCATCGTTGTCGCAGCCGCGGTCGCGGTTGTCCTGCGCACCTTTGTGCGACAGTTCACATCCCGGGACCACAAGGGATGTTCGTCCTGTACCCAGGGCGGCGCGTCTGCGCCACAGGATGGGAAACTGATCCAGGTGGAGTCCGTATCGGAATAGCGGGACCCCTCCGGCTTCGCCCGACTCCCTTCGTTCTCCAAACGCGGCTCGGAAAGCATATGACCGGCCCCGTGTTCAACAGGAAAAGCACACCGCAGTAAACAAGAAATCACATGTCCGTACTCGATACGATCCGAAACAGAAGGTCGATTTATGAATTCAAGGAGGAACCGGTCCCCCGGGAGACGATCGCCCGCGTGCTTGAAACGGCCGTGTGGGCGCCGAACCACAAGCTGACGGAACCCTGGCGTTTCCTGGTCGTCACCGGGAAGACCAAGGAGACCCTGGCGAACATATACTGCAAGATTCAGAGGGGTAAAACCAGGTCGGACGATCCCGACATCCTGCGGAAGGCCACCGAGAAGGGGTATGCAAAGATCATGTCCAAACCCGTCATTATAGGCGTGGTCTGCAAGAAGGACGAGGACGCCTTCCGCGCGCGGGAGGATTACGCCGCCACCTGTTGCGCCATCCACAACATCGCGCTGGCCGCCTGGGAAGTGGGTATCGGCGTACAGTGGAGCACGGGTGGCCTGATACGGGATCCCGAGACGCTGGATCTTCTCAAAGTCGATTCCCGGGTGGAAGAATTCGTCAGCTTCCTCTACGCCGGCTATCCTGCCCTTGTCCCCGCCCAGAAAAGAGTGCCCGCCGCCGAACTGACCGAGTGGTTCGTCTGATTAATCCGACATATCCGTTCAATTCAACCAAGATACAGTCTGGAGCCGCCATGTCCGTTGTTTCCGAAGATCGATTCGCCTCGGGATTCCTCTGGGAAGACTACATGCAGAACAGCGAGAAGAACCTGGAGAGGTTCAATGAGAACTACGAAAAGATGAACCTGGATCCTGAGGACGCCCGTTTCTTTACCACCATCACCACCCCTTTGAAGGTGCTCATCCTCGCTGAGGACTGGTGCGGCGACGTGGTGCAGAGTCTTCCTCCCATCGTCCACACGCTGGAGCGCAGTCCATCCATCGAGTACCGGATCTTCCGCAGGGACGAGAATCTCGACATCATGGACCGGTATCTCACGGACGGATCCAAGGCCATTCCCTACCTGGTTTTTATGGACACAAGCCTGAACGAGGTAGCCCGGTGGGGACCACGCCCGGAGGACTGTCAGTCGATCATGCGGGACAACAAGGGCAAGATTCCCATGGGAGACATCTACCCGCTCATCCGTTCCTGGTATGTTCAACACGGTAACGGTCCCCTCGTAACGGAAATACGGGATGTCCTCGAACGGATCGCGTAGTCCTTCCATGGCCGGTACCGTAACGGAAATCAAGCATAACCTCAACAAGCCAGACCAGTCCTTTTCGTGCAGCCTGCTCTACCACGGGAGCAGCCGCTTGGTCATCTCCTACAGATCCTCCCGGGAGTATTGCCAGGGGGACATCCGGATACCTTCGGGCACGCTGACCCTGGCGTATTACGAGGAAGGGCTGCGATATATCCTCTGGAAGATGATCGGGCCGGACGGAGGCCTTGTCGGGCATTATGTACACCTCTGTGACCGGGTACGGATCGGATCGGACCGTGTAGAGTATGACGATCAGTTGCTGGACCTGTGGTTCTTTCCGGACGGCGATTGCCGCGTGCTGGACGAAGAGGAACTGCGGCAGGCCTGCGACGATGGGCTGATCGACCGTCATACGGTGGACCGGATACGGAAATCCGCCGATGACGTTAAGCGTCGTATCCACACGATCACGGCGAATTTCGACGCACTGCTCGGTACCCTTGGCCCTGCTCGGTATGCTGGCTAGTCCGGCGTCTCCTTCAGATACCCGCCGGTTCGAGGTGGATTACCGCCGGGGCATACGGTGGAATCTACTTGACAAGCGGCGGTTGTTATCTTTAATTCTGAGTTAAGGGAAATACGGTGCGTACAGGCTGAGTCGCCTGTTTCCTGCGAATGGAACATGCGGTCCATTCGCGCCGCGTACGTCTAACCTGCCAATCTATGCCATCATTGAAGAACACCGTAACCCATCGATTATCGGCCAAGGGCATTGATCCCCTTGCGCTCTATGGCCAGTACGATTCCAGGCTGCGTGCCATAGAAAGCGAATTCGACGCCAAAATAACCGCCCGGGGCGAGGAAGTCGTGATCACGGGCAAAGCGGAAGAGGTAAGGCAGATTACCAGCGTGCTGCGCGAAATGATACGGTTGGTCCAACAGGGCCAGGCGCGTGAAGTAGACGATATCATACGGGCAACGCGGTCCGATAAGAAAAACGGCGAAGAAACAGGTGGCTTCGCCGGGGAAACGCTGGACGTGCTTTCCCGGAGGGAGCGGATTCGCGCCCGGAGTCCGAACCAGCAGAAGTACGTGGACCAGGTTCAGAAATTCGATATCGTTTTCTCCATCGGCCCAGCCGGCACGGGAAAGACCTATCTGGCTGTCGCCATGGCCATCTCGGCCCTTCGCAAGGGAGAGGTAGATCGGATCGTATTGGCCCGGCCCGCCGTTGAAGCGGGCGAGAGTCTCGGGTTTCTCCCCGGCGATCCGCGCGAGAAAGTCGACCCGTATCTTAAACCGCTTTACGACGCGCTGCACGACATGATCCCAAACCACAAGGCCGAGCGCCTTGTCGAAGACGGGACCATTGAGATCATCGCCATGGCGTACATGCGCGGCCGTACGCTGAACAACGCCTTCGTGATCCTCGACGAAGCCCAGAACACGACGAAGGCGCAGATGAAGATGTTCCTGACCCGGCTGGGCGCGAACTCCAAGGCGATCATTACCGGCGATATCACCCAGATCGATCTGCCCGAGGACAAGGTTTCCGGACTGGTGCACGTGCAGGAGGTCCTGGCGGACATTCGTGGCATCGCCTTCGTGTACCTGACGGAGACGGACGTGGTCAGGCACCGGCTCGTTCAGGACATCATCAAGGCCTATGAACGGCATGAGAACCAGTAATACCACCCGCTTTCACCTTGAATATTGATATCGAAACAATCCTGCCCGCGCTCGATATACCGCGCGAGGCGCTTTGCAGTGCCGTTTGCCGGGTACTTCGGGGCGAAGGCCGAGACCATGCGGCCGTGACCGTGGTACTGGTCGATGACCCCTATATACGGCAGTTGAATCACAAGTATCGCCAATTGGATCGCGCGACGGACGTGCTGTCGTTCAACCTGGACGACGACGGGCCCGGTCAGGAAGCGCTGGGCGACGTGTACATTTCCGTCGACCGGGCACGGGACCAGGCCGACCGTTATCATGTGTCTCTGGACGACGAGTTGCATCGGCTCGTGGTTCATGGGTGTCTGCACTTGCTGGGATATGACCACCACAACACTTCGGATCGCAAGGTGATGCGGGAGAAAGAGCGGGTCTATTCGGCGGCAGCGGACGCCAGCGGGATTCCGGAGGGTCATGTGGGAGAAAAGTGTTGTGGATGACGACATACCCCTATTGGTCGAATGGCTAATCCTTACTGGATGTACGATCTACGCCATGCTGCTCACCGGCGCGGAATCCGCGTTTTCCAGCCTGCCTAAAACCACGCTACAGGAACTCAAGGCCGCCCATGAAGGCGGACAGTCCAGCCGCGTTACGCGCTGGCTGGACAACCAGGAACGCCTGTTCACCACCCTGCTGATCGGAAAAATCATTACCACGGCCGGCGTCGTAGTCTCCGTGGTAGCCCTGGCCCTGACGCCTCCGCTTACCGACTCGTTCGGCTCGATTCTGACACTGACGATTTCGGGATTGTTCGCCATCGGGCTGTTGCTTGTACTTATCGAATGGCTGCCGAGACTGCTCGTGTCGCGATACTCCGACCTGACCGTTCGTGTTTCCGCCGTACTTGTACTCATCAGCTACTGGCTGTTCTGGCCGCTGATCACGCCGCTGCTCGTACTGAACCGGCGCATGGCGCGCGCGGGGCTCTTCAGCAGTGGACGCAACCCCTACTGGCTCGACGACGAACTGCACCGCGTACTTGAACTGGAAGAAACCCACGAACTGAAGCCCGACGACAAGGAGATGATCAGCAGCATCATCGAAATGCACGACACCAGCGTCCGCGAGGTGATGGTGCCGCGGGTCGACATGGTGTGTGCGGAAAAGTCCCGTCCCATACCGGAACTGCTCGAGCTCATCCGCGAGATGGGACACTCCCGGATTCCGATTTACGGCGATTCCGTTGACGATATCCTGGGCGTGGTCTATGCCAAGGATCTGCTTCAGCTGAGCGAAGACCCCGACGGGGAGAAGAACCTGGAAGACCTGCTTCGCCCGCCCTACGTCGTGCCGGAGACCAAGAAAGCCGCCGAACTGCTGAAGGAGTTCCAGCGGGAGAAGATCCACCTGGCAATCGTCGTGGACGAACACGGGACCACCGCGGGCCTGGTGACCCTGGAAGACCTGCTCGAGGAAATCGTGGGCGAAATACAGGATGAATACGACGACGAGGACCCGTTGTACGAGTCGCTGCCCAATGGATCGTTTCTCGTCCACGCCAGGCTCAATATCGATACGTTGAACGACCTCCTCGATCTGGATATCACGTCGGACGGATTCGAAACCGTCGGAGGCCTGGTTTTCAACGAACTTGGCCGGGTACCCGAACCCGGAGAGGACGTGTCGTTCCGGAACTTTCGGATCGTGGTGCGCGAAGTCGAGGGTCAGCGGATCATCAAGGCGGTGGTCAGCCGCCTGCACCCCCAGTCCGAAGAAGGCGGCGCCGGCTCGATGGAGGACCGGGTAGCGTAACATTGACCGGACCCGCCCCTTCGATCACCGGACAAGGGTTCCCTTATCCTCTTCTTCACCTAACCACCCCCACCCCCCAGGAGCCGATGAATGCCCGCGGATCGCCCCAACATCATCCTCATCATGACCGACCAGCAGAGGATCGACACGATCCGCACCTGGGACAACGCCCATATGACCACCCCGGCCCACGACAGGCTGGCCCGGGAAGGGGTTTCCTACAGACAGGCCTACTGTCCGGGCGCCACCTGCGTGGCGTCCCGGGCCGCCATCTTCACCGGAATGTACCCGCATAACACGGGCGTCTACAGTTTCCAGCCGTGGGGACATCACCGCAACTGGGTGCATGACCTTGCGGAAAACGGCTACTGGTGCGCCAGCATCGGCAAGATGCATTTCATGCCCAGGGACGTTCCCGGCGGCTTTCATGAACGGGTCGTCGTCGAAAACCCGACCAACATGAACCTGGCCAGCGGCGGCGCGGACGACGACTGGGGCCGCTACATGACCTTCCACGGCGTGGAACGGCCCAACGACCGCCACAAGACGGACCCCGACTGGTGGACCAAACTGCAGGGCGTGCCCTGGCACGAGGAGGAGCGGTTCCACAGCGACGTCTTCATCGGCGACTCGGCGCTCAACTGGATCCGCAGCCACCGCGGCGACAAGCCTTTCTTCCTCGAAATCGGTTTTACCGGTCCCCACGAACCCTGGGACCCTCTCCCGCGCCACTTGAGTCTGTATAACGGCGTTTCCATACCACGCCCCGTGACACGGGAAAACGAGTTTGCGCAAAAACCCCGGCAGCACGAGGCGCTGAAGAAGATGTTCGCCACGGCCGGCCACGAATCAGGTATCAACATGTACCTGGCGAACGACGACCGCATCGATCACATGCGCCGCCACTACTACGCGAAGGTCACCACGGTGGACGAAAAGATGGGGGAAATCCTGGACGCCCTGGAAGAACGGGGCTACCTGGACAACACCCTGATCATCTTCTGCTCGGACCACGGCGAGAACCTGGGTGACCACGGCATGGCCTACAAGTGGCTGATGTATGATACGATCACCCACATACCGCTCATCATACGCTTTCCGGACCGCCAGCGCCGGGGAGACCACGTAAGCGACCTCGTCTCCCTCATGGATCTCGGACCCACCATTCTCGAGGCGGCAGGCGTTTCGGTCCCCACCTACCTGGAAGGGCGTTCCCTCATGCCCTACGCCGACCCGCGCGGACCGGTCGTTCCAAGGAAGTACGTCTTTTGCGAGGACAACTACCAGATCATGATGCGAAGTCAGACCCACAAGATGGTCTACTACATCGGCCAGGATGAAGGGGAATTATACGACCTGGAAGCCGATCCCGGAGAACTGTGGAACCGTTGGTCCGACGGCCACTACGGGAAGATCAAGTCCATGATGAAGGAGCATCTGCTGGAGTGGCTGGCGGCCAGCAACTACTGGCACGCCGGATACAAGCGGGACCGCTCCACCCAATACCCCGTGCGCTGGCCCACCGAAGACAACGCCAATCTACAGGGACCGGCCGCAGAGGACGTGGAAAGGCCGGCATTTTAGGCGTTTCAGGGACAGGGAAGCACAGCATACTATCACTTGCCGAGTACGGCAGTCCCAGCGCGTGAATTGTGCAATTTAAAATCTCGTGGGTATCTATATTTATCCGGCACCCATCTTTTACCCCACCAAGACTGTCTAATATTGTACTTCATCCGAACGATGGGCAAAGCTTTAGACGGTACTGCACAGAACAGTTCTGACGGTAACGGAATGCAGTTTGTATCAGTCTACAAAAATCATGGAAAGTAGTGAAAGACCCTATTTTGACCAGTTCCGGTTTCCACTAGGTTAGTGTGTAATAAAAGTTCACCCTGATTGTCAGCACGGGTTCTATCCCATGACTCTTTATTGGACAAGATACCTGATCACGATTGTGATCCCGCTTGGATTGTCAGGCTGCGACAACAATAAGCAGTCTGCCTTTGATGACATCTTTCGGCTAGAGTCGAGTATTGAACTCGATTCGAGAGACGAATATCTCATCGGCCCGCTGCCCAGATTCGGCACGGTCACGCCGGATGCAGACCTTTTGATCCTGGATGTAACTCCTCGTATTGGTGTATTCGACAGCAACGGGACTGGAAAAGGAATAATGGGAAGTGCGGGCGATGGCCCTGGCGAGTATCGGTATCCACTCTCGCTAACCTATCACGGCGGGGATACCTACCTGTACGACATGACGCTTTCGCGCATTTCACGATTCAACGGCAGTTTCGACTTCACAAGCAGTTTGATATCGTCTGTAAGATTGGATGGTATCGAATTTGCAGACGATGGCAGGTGTTTCGGATTTGGAGATACTGGTAATGAAGGCGACCTGATTTTCGAACTGGACCGTCAAGGTCAGGTGGTGCGACAATTTGCACCTCAAAGTAAGAATTTCAATTACGCCGCCAGTTCACGAGGTGGCGGGTTGGTAATGCTTAAGGAACATGTCTACATCATTACTCCCTATGAATACGAACTGAGAAAGTACACGCAGGATGGAGAGCTTATGGATGGGGTTCAGGGACGATCCCCACACTATGCCCCTCCGCCGGAACAATACGATCCCCAGATTCTCGATGATTTTGTGAAACTTCAGAGTTATCATAATCAGTGGAGTCACATTCTTCAGCTGGTGCAAATCGGAGAACAGGGGCTGGGAGTGGTCTTCGCCGAAGCGGGATACAGCAGATTCTTCATGGACCTGTACGATTCCGATCTCAGCCTCATTGCAAGCGATATCCAATTGCCAGAATACATGGGCTATCCTGGCGCACTTTACACCCGGGAGAATCGTCTTTATTTATTGGTTGAACCCAGCGACGATCAGGCTAATCCTTCCGTGGTTGTATATGAACTCCGTCAGCCACTTCAAGCACTGTAGAGCAAACAAGGTCTATCAGTTGCCCGGCACCGAACGCCCGGTGTATTATTAACGCTGGAAACCACTTGCTAGACCGAAGGCTATCTAGCCGCCTTCCGCTACCATTCCTAAGGAATCAAACATCGTGAAAATACTGATTCCCGCTATCGTCCTTGTTGCGGTGGTCGCCGCAGCCGCCGTATTCTACCTGCGATCGGCCCCGTCGGATTCCGTGGACGCAGCGAACGCTCCTGCGGCGACCGAGGCCACCGTACAGCCCTTCCCGGTCGAAGCCGTGATAGCGACCCACCGCACCCTGACCCGTACTATCGTAGCCACGGGGCGTCTCATGGCCGGGCGGAGGACGGAACTGGGCTCTGGAGTAAGCGGCAGGATCCGGGACGTTCAGGTACGGGAGGGCGACCGTGTGAATTCAGGTGACATTCTCCTTCAGCTGGAAGAGGCGCCATTCCGATTGAAGGTCGAAAGAGCAATGGCAAAGCTCCTCGATGCCCGCTTCGACTATGCCCAGTACATCACCGATACCACGGCCGTTTCGATCCCTGACACAGTCTGGTTGATCCGGGAACTCGATGCATTTTCGAAGGCGCAAGCGGCATTCTCGCGTGGTGAAACCGATGAAACGTCCCTTAAGATTGCGCGGAGGAATCTCGAGGCCGCCCGGTTGCTCACCGGGTCGCGGCGGCTTGAACTAATCGCGCAGAACACCCAGTTGGTAGAGTCCGAAGTCGAACACGCCAGCGCAGAGTGGGAACTCGAGCAGACCGCCATCTTTGCCCCTTTTTCAGGCGTCATCGCGGCAAGACTGGTGGATGAAGGACAGCAGGTAAGCCCGGGTGAAACCTGCCTCGAACTGGTCGATATTTCCAGGATCCGCGTGAAGGCTGCAGTCCTGGAAAGCGATCTGGGCGCCGTGGGTGTCGGACACCGCATACGAATCAGCGTCACCACTTGGCCGGGTGAGTTCTTTGAAGGCCGAATCTCCCGTGTCTACCCCACCGTCGATACCGAAAGCGGAACGGGATATGTAGAGGCCGAACTGCCCAACCCCGCAGGCCGCCTGAAGCCCGGGATGTACGCGGAAGTGCTGATCGACGGCACATCATTCGAAAACCGTCTTGCCGTTCCCGACGACGCCATCGTCAGCCGCGACGAACGTACGCTGGTCTTTCGCATTCAGGGTGGAAGCGCACAATGGACCTATGTCACCCTGGGTCAGGAAGCGGACGACTGGCGTGAAGTGATTTCCGGGCTCAGCGAAGGGGATACGGTGGCCGTTACCGGCAACATCACACTCGCCCACGACGTGCCGGTCCGGGTACGGCTGAGGGAATGATATAGCGTTGAAAGGTTGCCATGAGATATCTAGTTTCAGTGATGATTTTGGGTCTTGTTCTCGTTCCCCGATCTCATACTACTGCCCAGATAGACAGCTTCTATCAGGTACGGACTATCCCTCTGGATTTTGGTGATGAAATCGTGGGGGAGATTGTAGACCTGGCCGTAGATCTCGATGGATACTACTACCTTGCAGATTGGAATCTTCATTCGATATGGGTAACGGATCCTGAAGGTAAACTTGTTCGGAAGATAGGCAGAGAAGGCTCCGGACCAGGCGAACTGCTGAGTCCTCGCAGCATCTCTCTGTTCCAGGATCAACTGGTTGTTCACGACCAAGGCAACAGCAGGATTTCAACGTACTCAACCGATGGCGAACATTTAACCAGTTTCCGAGTCGAGGAGCACTTAGTTTTGGGCACCGTTGCAGGTGGTGATGGAAACATAGCAGTCAAATCCGCAGGAGATGCCGGCTTTTTTGCCGTCTACGACTTTCATGGAATAAGGATCGGAGATCGCGGTAGCGGAAACACGGACTATTTCATGGTGAGCTTCGACCTGCGGCCCGATCAGCATGTATCCCTCACCGCGAACGGCGAGATCCTGGCTTCAAATCCAAAACGATACGACGTGGTCAGGATGGACTGGGACGGTACCGTGCTGGCGACGTATGCAGCTGACCCGCCAGGATACGCCGAGTTTGAAGATCCTGCGGGTTTCCTTTGGGCCGAGAACAACAACCTCTATGCCATTGATATGACTCGTATTGACGAGGTGAACCCGAACCCCGAACTGGTGATCTACCGTCTACGTGAAGAGACGTACAAGAAGTAGGCACGACCCGCCAGAACATCGTGTTACGGCATAACACTTACCAAATCGTGCCAGGACAATTTCAGTCCTGTGTCCGCTGTTCTTAAGGAGATTGCATGAGACTTCTGGCATGCGGGATCCTTGCAGTCTCGGTATTGGCTCATCCGGCATATGCCATTGGCCAGGCATATGAAATCGAAAAAGTCCGCGAGATTCCCCTGGACCTAGGTGACGAAATCGTTGGACGTATCGTTGATGTGGTTATTGGCGAAACAGGCCGGTTTTAAATGGCCGATGAGCAACAGCACACGATTTGGATAGCAGACCGCGATGGCAAACTGATCCGGCGAATCGGCCAAGAGGGTTCGGGACCGGGGGACCTGATGAACCCCAGCGGTACTGCCGTCATGAATGATAGGATTTTCGTTCTTGATGCCGGTAATGCCAGGATCTCGGTTTTTTCGGAAGAAGGCGGTATACTGCACGATTTCCGCATAGACGGTCAAGCAGGAGGCATCGTGAGCGACGGAAACCGATACGTTGCCTTGAAGAACCCCTGGGACGCCACCCTGGTAACGGTTTACGATATGGACGGGAACGAGAAGGAAAAATGGGGAGTTCAGTCCGCGGACTACTGGGGCTTGAACCTGGGTAGGCGCTACATCACAACGACGCCTGGTGGACAGATTCTAACTTCAGATCCCATGCGGTACAGTGTACTCAGGATGGACTGGAATGGGAACGTACTCAGCAGATACCATGCGAAACCTTCCGGATTCGGCGTATTCGAAAAACCTCCGGGGATGATAATCAACTTGACGGACGTCCTAAAGACATGGACACCCATGTTTCGACCCCTTGCAGTCGGAGGCCATGTCCTCGCCCAGTGGCAGAAGATCAGCATCACCAGCAGAACGGAAAGCACCACGAGGTACTTCGGCGATCTCTTCACCATGGACGGCGAGCCAGTACGGCTTGCGATCGAACTCCAGCATCATTTCCACGCTGCCAGAGGCGACCTGCTTTACGGGGTAGATACCGGTCCCGTGGACAAAGGGGAAGCCAACCCGTCGATCGTGGTTTACCGCATGTCGAACGGAACCGACCGCTGACAGTCCACGAGCATTTCCGTGGTCAAAACCGAGACGGACATTCCCGGCGACCAGATCCCAAACAATGCGCCCAAGCAGAAAAACCGTCCCCATACAGTCAGCACACGTTAAGAGGTATCACTATGAAATACTCCGTCTACATAGCCTTAGCCTGTTTGATTCTTAGTTCTACAGGTCAGTCCATCGCGCAGACTTACACAGTCGAGAAGGTACGCGATATCCCGCTGCTCCTGGATGATGACATTATCGGCGGCATCTCGGATATGGTCATGGATGCCGACGGCAGGTTTTTTCTCGCAGACGACAGGCAAAACACGATCTGGGTGGCCGAGTCATCGGGAACGATCTCCCGGCGTTTAGGCCGGGAAGGCGCTGGACCGGGAGAGTTGATGCGCCCTGGAAGCGTGGCCGTTTTTGAGGATAAGGCTGTTGTCCTCGACACGGGCAACAACCGCGTCTCGATTTTCTCTAAGGACGGTACGTACCTGTCAGACTTTCTCATCGCCCCTTTATTGCCGCCCAGCGGATTAATGGTCAGTGCTGGCGGACAGATTGCCGTGAGCTCCGTGTGGGACGTACCGCTTTTTAAAGTTTACGATTTGACAGGTACCCCTGTACACGAAATCGGTTCGGTCGAGACTGGTGGCAAACCGATCGTGCCCATGCGATTAAACTTCCACCACGTGTCAAGAACGCCTGGTGGACGTATCCTGTATTCGCCCGTCAAGAGATACGAGGTTTTCCGAGTCGACTGGGATGGCACGATACGCAACACCTACAGTGCCGATCCTGACGGTTATAGTCCTCTTCCTGAAGTACCTCGTCCAGGACAGATATCCTTTACGCCACTGTTCCGGCCTCTGTACGTCAACGGTCATGTCCTCGTACAAAGAATGGGGAAAACGACAAGCGGTGAATCCAATCGGTACATTGACCTATTCACTGTTGACGGTGAGGCAGTGCAGACGGGAATCGAACTGCCCATGGTTTTTTTCTTTGCCGATGGCAATGAGTTGTACGGGATCGACACTACTTCCCTGGACGAAGGGGATGGCAATCCAAAGATCGTGGTGTACCGCTTGGTCGGCGGATAGTAACTACCACACATATTTGGCATCGTTACGTGAATGAGGCTACTAATGAAACGGATATTGCTTGTTCTGCTCGCGATCCTTGTCCCCGCATTTGAAAAAGACGCTTCCGCCCAGAACTTCACTGTAGAGAAAGTAAGAGTAATACCGCTCGAACTTGGTGACGAAATCGTTGGTCAAATCTCGGACTTAAGCCAAGACGCCGATAGTAACTTCTACCTGTCTGACTGGCAGCAACACACGGTCTGGGTGACGGACCCCCAGGGCAGGTTGAGCCGGAAAATCGGGCGAGAGGGTCGGGGACCTGGCGATTTGACGAATCCCCGCAGTGTTGCTCTCCAAGATGAAAAGGTCTATGTGTTAGACGACGATAACGACCGGATCGGCGTTTTCTCACCAACCGGTCAACATCTTGACTGCCACCGCATCGACGTGTTCATGTCAACCGGAATGTTGATAGACGACCATGGCAATTTCGTTCTTTCTACTCTTTGGGGTCCGTCACTTTTTACGGTTTACGATACGAATGGCACAAAAGCATACGAAGGGGGAAGCCTAGAATGGTCTGGCAGGGCCCCACTTGTCCTCATGGGAGCGTTTCAGCACATGTCCAGCACTCCCGACGGATATGTGTTGTATTCACCGATCATGAGATATGAAGTAATGAAACTAGATCGGGATGGCACGCTGCGCACCACGTATGTTGCCAAACCTCCCGGTTACATACCACTAACCATCACTCCACAGGATGGCGGAATACGCGTGGGAGGCCGATGGTCGTGGATAGGTCGACCGCTGGTTGTCGGTGACCTCGTGCTGGTACAGAGAAGGGGTCTCCTGGATGAAGGCAGGTTCCGGTTCCGTGCCGACCTGTTCACACAGGACGGTGAGGTCGTCCAGCAGGGGATCGATATACCCTTCTGGTTTGTTTTTTCAATGGGAAACGACCTGTACGGCATCGACACATCGCCCGTGGACGAAGGGGAAGCCAATCCGTCCATCGTGGTATATCGGCTGACTGACGAATAAAATCCTTGAATTGGTACTTTTTGTGAAAAGCGTAAGGAGAGTTGTAATGAAACTTCTATTGGCATTTCTGCTTACCTGCTGCATATCGGTAGCTACTGTTTCGGTTAAAGCACAGGATTTCAGCGTAGAAAAAGTACGTGAAATTCCTCTTGATTTCGGCGATGAAATCGTCGGTGAAATCGCGGATTTAACCCGTGATTCCGAAGGCAACTTCTATCTCCCGGACTGGCAGCAACATACGATCTGGGTGACAGATCCACAGGGGAGACTGATTCGACGAATCGGTCGGGAAGGATCAGGGCCTGGAGAATTGTCACGGCCACGCAGCATCTCGGTTTCTGAAGACAGAATCGTCGTACTCGACGTGGGCAACAACAGAATAGCTGTATTCTCCAATTCCGGTGGACATCTTGATTCCTTTCGTACCGATTTAGACAGACCCACGAATTTGGTCACCCACAACGACGGCCGGATCGCCGTGGGTTCACTCTGGGGTGAATCTTTGCTCACAGTATATGACGCTGAAGGGAACAAAATTAGCGAAGGAGGCAGTCGTACATGGCCACCGGATCCTCCGATCCCGGTAATGTTCGGGGGCGCGTTTCAACACATCTCGCTTACTCCAGATGGTCAGATCCTTTATTCTCGCATAAAAAGTTACCAAGTCCACGAGATGGGTTGGGATGGAAGTGTTCGGGTGACATACGCAGCAGAACCACAGGGATACCACCCAATGGTTATCAAGAGCATAGAAAACAGGGAGGAGGACAGCAAAAAGTGGTCTTCGTTGTTATGTCCGGTTGTCGTAGGTAACCATGTAGTCGTTCAAAGACAAAAGCACGGCGACGTGGAGGGTGGCAACCGGCAGATCGACCTATTCACACGGGACGGCGAACTGGTACAGATGGATATCGAGTCGCCGACGAATTTCATCTACGCCACGGACGACGAACTGTACGCTATCGATACGGCGCCCGTCGTAGCAGGTGAACTCAACCCGTATATCGCGGTCTACCGCCTAAAGGACGGACAAAAACCCTGATATGATTCATCACTGAATAGCATATGGGAGAGTAGAAATGAAACTCATATTAGTAATGCTGCTTACCTTTTGCATATCGGTAGTGGCTCCGGTTTCTGCGCAAGACTTCAGCATCGAGAAAGTACGGGAAATACCCCTCGATTTCGGTGATGAAATTGTCGGTTTAATCGCGGATATAGCCCGTGATTCCGAAGGCAACTACTATCTCCCGGATTGGCAGCTACATACGATCTGGGTGGCCGATCCTAAGGGGAACCTGATTAGCCGAATCGGTCAGGAAGGTTCAGGGCCTGGTGATCTGAGAACGCCTCGCAACGTCTCCGTTATTAAAGACAAAATCGTCGTTCTCGAAAGAGACAACAACAGGATTACAGTCTTTACCAAGGATGGAGGATATGTGGCCAACTTTCGTATCGACGTTTTACGATCGACCGGCATGAGCGTTGGTAATGACGGACGGATCGCCGTGAGTTCCCTACTGGGCGAATCATTGTTTACCGTATATGACTCAGACGGGAACAAATTGAACGAAGGCGACAGTCGAAAGTGGCCACTGGATCCATTGAACACATTCCTGTTCCCTGACCCAATCCAGCACCTCTCGCTCACCCCGGAGGGCGAAATCCTTTATTCTCCCGTCAGGTGGTACGAAGTAAAAGAGTTCGGGTGGGATGGGAATACCCGGGTAACTTACACAGCCAAACCGCCGGAATACTTTCCCATGATAGTTTCGAACATGCAATCCGCGACGGATGAATTAAAACGGGCGACTACCATATTCCGACCCCTGGCAGTCGACGGTTATGTCGTCATTCAACGATCCAGAAACAGTGGTGAACCCGGGAAAGGAATTGTACATATCGACATCTTCACGAGGGACGGCGACCTGGTACAGATGGATATCGAGTCGCCGACGAATTTCATCTACGCCGCGGACGATGAATTGTACGCCATCGACAATGCGCCTGTCGTAGCAGGTGAACTCAACCCCCATATTGTCGTTTACCGTCTGAAGGGCGTGAACGGGTCCTGATCGATCATGAATCTGCCCCAACTCGCCGTCCATAGGCCGGTCGCCACCTGCTGCCTCACTGCCGCCGCCGTCCTCATCGGGTTCATCGCCCTGACCCGCCTGCCTGTCAATCTCCTGCCGCCACTCGAAATACCGAGCGTTACGGTATGGACGACCTGGTCCAATTCCCCGCCACAACTGGTCGCCACCGAGATCACCGAACCGGTGGAATCCACGTTGCGAAACCTGCCCGGGGCGAGACAGGTCCGGTCGATCACCCGCGAGGGGGAATCTCTCGTGACGGTCGACCTGGACTGGAGCGCCGACCTGCAGTCCACGGTGCTCACCTTGCGAGAACGTCTCGATGCACAGCGGTATCTCCTTCCGCTTGAAAGCGATCGTCCGGTGATACTCGACACCGATCCCGATCGAGCCCCCATGATGGGCTTGATACTCAGGGCCGGCGCTCAGAACGGGCAGGGGGACATGACCGCCTTGCAGCGGCTGGGAGAACAGGTTCTAAGGCCGCGGCTGGAACAACAGCCTGGAGTGGCCCGCGCACGGGTTATCGGCGGCGCGAGGCCTGAAGTTCAGATTTCCATCGATCCCGCACGCCTGGCCACTTACGGCCTTTCTCCGGACACGGTCCGGGAGATGCTTAAAGCGTCCAACCTCGATCTTCCGGCTGGCCTCCTGCGCCGTGGAAACTACCGCTACACGCTGCGCATCGACGGCGCTTTTCACTCCCTGGATGATATGCGCGATACGGTACTGGCCAGACGTGATAGCGGTGCGCTGATACGGGTTCGCGACGTGGCGGAAGTGCATGTGGGATCACGGGACAGGCTGGGCGCCGTCCTCTTTGACGGAAAGCCCGCAATCGGAATCCTGGTGCAGAAAACCACCGATGCGAGCCTGCTTGTGACCAGCGAAGACGTCAACACGCTTATAGACCGGTTCAACATTGAGTTCCCCGAGACTTCCCTTACTATCGCCTTCGACCAGGCCACCTTCGTTCGCGGTTCGATAAGCAACGCCCTGACCGCGCTCACCGGCGGTGGAATCCTTGCCCTGATCGTCCTGCTGGCCTGGTTTCGCAGTCTTCGTTACGCTGTACCGGTCGCCCTGACCATGCCGGTGGCAGTCATTGCCGCCTTCGCCATATTCGACGGCCTGGACGTCGGACTGAACGTCATGTCGATCGGCGGACTGGCCCTCGGCATAGGCATGCTTGTGGACAACGCCATCATTTCGGTCGAGAACATCGCGCGTCACAGGGAGACCGGTCTCGAGAGTCGGACGGCTGCAGGACAGGGAGCGGCCGAGGTCGCGCTTCCCATGGCCGCGTCCACACTGACCACCATCGCCGTGTTCCTGCCCATGGCCCTGACACCCGGCGTGGCCGGACAGCTGTTTCGTGACCAGGCGCTGGCGGTTACCGCGTCGCTTGTGCTGGCCTGGACGGCCGCGTTGACGCTGCTTCCTGCTCTGGTCGGCCGGTGGACACGGCGTGAAACGATACCGGAATCCAGGCAACCCGCCAGGATATACAGTTACTATCGCCGTGCCGTGGACGCCGCCATCAGTCATCCCCTGCGGGGATTCGCCCTGCTCCTGGTATTCGTACTGGCCGCCGTGCCCATAGGACGCAACCTCCCCCGCGCTTTTTTCCCGCAGGTCGACGAAAGCGTATTCTGGGTCGATCTTTCATTGGCGTCCGGCACGTCCCTCGAAACGACGGTCGATACAGCGGGTATACTGACCAGTCTCGCACGTGCCCTTCCCGGTGTACGTCATACGCTGACCACGGCCGGGGCCGCGGGATCGGCCTTTGTACCCGGGACATCGCCGGGCGCGATGAAATTTGAAACAGCCAGGGTGCAGGTTTTCCTGGACGGAGCGGTTACGGACACCCGGACCGTCATTTCCTCGTTGCGGGACAGCATCCCTCCCGGCCTTCGGAACCACGTGGACATGAAGCCGCCCGCGTCGACATTGTCGGCCGTTCTGGGCGGGAATCAGCCCGATCTTTCGATACGTATATACCTCGACGAACCGTCCGCCAGCCCGGGTGCCGCTGTGCAGCGCGCGGCAACGGAAGCGTCCGAAGTCATCCGGTCTCTCATGGCATCTTCCGGTCTGCCACTGGCCGACGTTACCCTGCGCGGGGTCGATCTGCGCCCGGCCTACCAGATCAAGGTGGACAAACGCCGGGCAGCGGCCCTGGGTGTGGACCCGGAACAGATAGCCAGTGCGGTACGCACCTTCGCGGGCGGCGTGATGGCCACTTCCTTCGACCGGACCGACGAGCGCATACCCATCGTAGTGCGGGGGAGCGTTGGCGACGAAGCAACGGTCCGTGATATCCTGGATCTTCCCGTGGATACCGCGCAGGGCCGGTTGCCCATTCGGGTACTGGCAACCGCAGAACCGATAGAGGTCGCCGGAGAAATCCACCGTATGGACCAGACTCCGATGGTCATTATCGAGGCTGATATAGTAAGCGATGACCTGGTCGGCGTGTCTGACGCCATCCTGGACCTCATGGAGTCAGCGGGGTTCACCGACGACCGGATGAACGGATATCACGTCGAAGTCTCTGGCGCACACCAGACGCTGAGGGCCGCCTATCGCGCATTGCTGGTTTCACTGCTGTTTTCCATCCTGGTCGTTTTCCTGATCCTGGCCGCCCAGTTCGAATCCCTTCGTCTTCCCTGGATCATCATCGCCGTCATACCCCTCGCACTGGCCGGCGCCGTTGTCGCACTATCGCTGCTGGGCGAAAGCGTCAATATCATCACCTGGATAGCAGCCATAGTCCTTGTCGGAATTGTCGTGAACGACGCCATTCTGAAGGTGGATTTCATCGTCCGCGCCGAGCGAGAGGGTTTATCCCGCAGGGAAGCGATACATGAAGCCGGGAGACGCCGGTTGAGGCCAATCCTGATGACGACCGTCACCACGATATGCGGAGTGCTTCCACTTGCCATGGGTTTCGGATCAGGCGGGGAACTGGGAGTACCCCTGGCGCGCGCCTTGATTGGCGGTCTCTTCATTGGATCTGTATTGACTCTTTTTGTCGTACCTATCATGTACATGCTGATCGCTGGAAAACCGGTCACTCAATCCGAGCATTCCGAATTACAGCACCGTCCGGTCTAATCATGGAAAGATTCCTGTCATCCGCCATCCAACGCCCGATCGCCGCCTGCACGGTCGCGCTGGTTGTTCTGGCGCTGGGCACAACGGCTGTCTTACGATTGCCGCTGTCGCTCAAACCGGATACAGAGTTCCCGGCCCTGACGATTTCGTTTCACTGGCCTGGTGCTTCTTCCGAAGCCGTCGTCAAACACCTGACCGCATTGATTGAATCAGAGGTGGTCTCTGTTCCCGGTGTGGTCGAAGTCAGTTCGGAAACGAGGGAAGGCATGGTAAGTATCCGCGTAAACCTCGACAGAAGTGACTCGATCGCCGCGACGCGAACCCTTCTGAGAGATCGGCTTGCCTCACTGCGGCCTGAACTTCCTTTGGGGGTGCTTCCTCCCTCTATATCCGAGATACCTCCCGAGATCTTCCGCGACCTCGAAGGATTTATGAGTTATCGTCTGTCCGGACCGCTTACGGACTACGCCCTTAGAACGCTTGCCCGGAAAGAGATCGCGCAGGTCCTTTTGTCAGTTGACGGCGTGTCCGGTATCGACGTCATCGGCGGACGGGAAGAGGAGCTGCTGCTGAGGATCGACACGGAGCGGTTGTCCGGTGCCGGGCTCACCCTGGCACAGGTCAGGGAGGCAGTCGATGACGCCTTCACTTCCCATGCCGCCGGGACCGTTCGCCGGAAGACGTCCACGATCCCGCTTTGGACCAAACCGCTTGCGACGGGCATTGACGATCTTGCCAATCTGCCCGTCGCTTTCGGCTACGGCCAGGTCCTTCGCCTCCGTGATCTGGCGGAAACGCAGTTAGTACTTGCAACGCCCCGTAGCATTTCTCGCCTGAACGGACTGCCCGCGATCACCATCGACATCGCCAGGCAACCCGGATCCAACCTGCTGGAAGTGGCGCGCCGGGTTCGAATGCGGATGGATGGCCTTGTCAACGTACTTCCCGAGGGAGTGACGCTGACCATGATCACGGACCGCAGCGAAGACGTCCAGGTGGCCCTGGACGATCTTTTCGTCCGTATCGCCATTGCCCTGATCGCCATCATCGCGCTGCTGTTGCTGTTCCTTCGACGGTTTCGCGCGTCGATCATCCTGCTCACTTCAATCGGCCTGTCGTTGCTCATCGCCATGATCTGCTTCGAAGCGCTGGGACTGGGTCTTGACCTGCTGACCCTTTCCGGATTGGCGCTGGCCTTCGGCATACTCGTCGACAACGCGGTGGTCATCTACGAAAACATTCGGCGGAAGCGAGAGGAAGGGGCGTCGCGAGACGATGCGACGGTCGGAGGTACTTCTGAAATGCTCATCCCGGTCGCCGCCACCACGCTGACCACCGTTGTCGCCCTGCTCCCGGTTATCTACCTCTCTGACGAATACAGACAGAACTTCGGTCCCTTCGCTCTCGGACTCGGACTCACCCTCCTGGCGTCCATTGCCGTTGCGGGTATCTGGGTCCCTGTCCTCGCCCACCATCTGGAGAAAAACACCCCGTTGATAAACAGGACGCCGGGAGTAACGCGTTTCCAGGAGCGATATGAACATTACGTGGCGCGGCTTATTCCCTGGCGCTGGCCAATCTCGCTCGTAACGCTTATTCTGTTTGGCGTCAGCGCGTATCTCTTCGCTACAGATGTCTGGAAAGGACCTTCTTTTGGGTGGACAGTTGGTGACACGCGCATTGATGTCACGATAGTCGGCCCCCCGGGCATGGAAACGTCCACGGTTGATTCGGTGGCGTTGGCCTTCGAACGATACGCCCTGAAAGCAGGTGGCGAAAACGTCGACGTATCCACCCGGGTCGACGGAACGCAGGCCCGGCTACAAGCCGTGTTCTCCGACCATGCCGCACAGACGAGCCTGCCTTTCGAAATTCGGGCAAGGATGTTCAACCTGGCAACTCATTTCGGGGGCCTGTACGTTAGCGTATACGGCCTCGGCGACGGATTCTCGAGCGGTATGGGAAACCCGATTCCCACCCATCTTCGGCTTCTAGGTTATAACTTCGACGACCTGGAAGAACATGCCAATCGCCTCGCACGCCAACTGGAAAGGCACCGGCGCATCAGAAAAGTGGAGACCTCCAACCACCCTTGGGGAGGATTCGGAGGAGGACGGTTCTATGAGCTGCAGTTCAGTCCGTCGCAACGCACGCTGGTCCGGGCAGGAATGAACCTGCGCGAACTGAACGCGGCGATAGGCCTTTATACCGATTACGAGGGCCGGGGGCGGGAAGCTATCCTCGATGGACGTCGAATTCCCTACCGAATGGTCGTGAACAGGCCGGCGGACGCCGCGGAATTCGACCGATTGCCTATTCGCAGTCCAGACTTCTCCCTGAACGCGGGCGACGTCGGCACGTTGGAGTTCAACAGGGTGCCGACAGCCATAATCCGCAACAACCAGCAGTACCAGCGCTGGATTTCCTACGAATTCGTGGGTACGTGGGAACTGGCGCGCAGGTATCGAGAGGCTTTTCTCAACGCCGTAGAACTGCCGCCGGGCTACCGGCTCGAAGAAAACACGTGGCAGGGATTCGACTGGGGAGACAGTAGGGATCTGTACCTCGCCGTCTGCCTGGCCGTCGTGCTGGTCCTGCTGGTGACCTCCGCCCTGTTCGAATCTTTCCGACGGGCGGTGGTCGCCCTGATGACCGTACCGATGGGACTGACCGGTATTTTCCTGGTGTTCTGGTTTTTCGAGCTGTCATTCGACAGGGGCGCGTTCCTGGGGACTATATTCATGGTTGGCATCGTGGTCAACAACGCGATACTCCTGGTGGACCGCATGGCCCGCCTGCAAAGAGCGGGCTTGTCCCTGGACGAAGCGATCACCACGGGATGTCGTCAGCGCCTGCGTCCCATCCTGATCACGTCTCTCACCACGCTTGTAGGCCTTATGCCACTGCTCATCGCAGGGCATCCGTCTACGCAGAATCTCTGGATCAGTCTCTCCTACACCGGACTCAGCGGCCTTACTTTGTCCACGCTGCTCGTTCTATTCGTCACGCCAGCCCTGTATCGTCTCATGGCTCCGTCGGTCTCCCGTTCGTAGGCATGCCGATCCGCTAACGGCCCTCTACCCTTGGATTGCACCGGCTACCGTACGGTCGGGACGTAGGGACATGTCGCTGCGAATCGGTGTGGATAAGATCGTCCCTCGATCAACCTCGCACCACGATGAAGTCAACCGTCCTCGAGGCCTTCATTTCCGAGTTGGTATCCGTGATCGTCAGCGTCAAGGTATAGGTCCCAGGATCCAGTTCCGTTGTTTCGATCGACGTATACTTGTGTTCGTCCTTCGACGCACCACTGTCTTCAAAGGTCACGTAGGTCGATTGATCGTCGGATCCCCGGGTGACAAGGCGCCCCAGCGAGGTAAGAAGCCGGAGTGCGAAGTTGCGGTTGGGTTCCCTGGCGGCGATTTCCAGTTCGGTGCTGAAACCCGTCCGGCCGTCGGCGTCACGCGTGAGGTTGTAGATCTCGTAGTATATGAAAACCGGCGTCGACCTGGAGTAGAGACGCGCGGGATGGGGCGTGATGTGCAGTCCATTGCGAACAAACAGTCCGGTTCCTTCGCTGGGAACGATGGACGCCGCGAGCTTGATATCGCTCAGTTGCAGCCGGTCCGCGGCAAAATCCGAAATATGTAAAGGCGACGTATAGATACCGAACTTTCGCGACAGCGAGTCCTGCAGGGAAACGGCGGACTTGTATTCTCCGGGCGGTGCGCGGAACACGAACGCCCCCGTATTGAGCCTCAGGTTGTCTTCCTCGCTCGCCGGTCGATCCAACGGGCCCATGGAGAAGGGCATCCCCTGCACATAGGCAAAGTCCTTGTCCCTCAAGGCGATCCGACCGGAAAGCCAGGTATTCTCACCAAGTCCGTCTTCGACGCTGCCCAACTGGACCGTGGGCACACTGTAAGCCACTTCCACGTCGGCCTTGCCCTCAACCCCCTTGAATGAAGCGAGGTGGTATACAAAGGTGAGCTGTTCTCCGCCGTAGTCGTGGCGGTGGGATTCCGGCACCTTCCTGATCAGTTCCTCGACTTCTCTTCGCGGCGAGTTCAGAAACCTGTACGCGAGCCGGTTCTTCAAGCCGGAACTGGAAACCACTTCAGGGAGATCGATCATCTGGAGGGTATAGTCGTATACCTTCGAATTCCGCTGGTCCGTAAAGAAAATCTCCAGTCCGAAGGGAACGTAGACCCAACTCTCAGTCGGAAAAGCGATCGACCGCGTTTCACGCATGGCCCGTTCTCCAAAGTAACCCAGTTCCTGGTTAGGCGCCCCGGTACTGACCTCCATATTGAAACGTTGCCGGCTCTGTTCGCGGATCATGTCAACGGCCCGAATTCCCGTCGGAAAGATCGCGCGTACAACATCTTCTCCGGACTTCAGAAGGAAATGCTGACGGTCGTCCGGATGCCCGAAGCGGATGTAGATTTCGCCGCGACGGTCCCAGGGTTCCTTACCCATTGAAAAATGAAGCCTGGAATATACCATCCTCCGGTAATGTTCCACCAGGCGCTCGTTGACCCGCGTGGTGGGATCGGAATCACGGGCCGCCCAGTAGACCCGCCACAGCTCCTCCTTTTCCTGGTCCGACGCTTCACGGTAGGCTTCAGCTTCATCCGAGGATGCTACACCGGAGAGATCCTTGAATACGGCGACTTCTTCCGGATCGATATCCGACAGGACCGCGACGTACCGTCTCATGGCGTGATACGCCCGTTCGTGCTGTTCCAGGGTATGGTAGTGGTAGGCTTCGAGTTGTGCCGACAGCCCCTCGACAAGGGGATTGACCGACGGACCCTGAGACCCGGCTACCCGCTGCAGAAGCGCGAATCCCTTCTGGTAGTCTTTCAACTGAATGGCGCAGAAGGCCAGGCGGTTGAGCGCTTCGCCATGACCGGGATTTATCGTTGCTTGCCTGAAATACCAGTCCAAAGCGGTTTCCGGGTCGTCCTCGACCGCCTCGAAAGCATATCCCAGTCGAAAGTAGGCGTCCGGATGCCGGGGATTCAACTCGATGGCTCGCTGGTAGGAATCGATCTGGAGTTGGAATTCTCGCTTGGCCGCCTTGGGACGGAACAGCGCTAGCCTTACCCTTCCGTACGATCGTCCACGGTAGTAGTGTACCTCCGCGAGTTCAGGCGCCAGTTTTTCAGCCTCGTCCAGGATCTTCCGCGCATCATTTTTCTTGTCCCTCAGAATGAGTATCCTGGCCAGTTGAATGTGATGATCTACCTCCGCGACACCGGTTTTCAGCGCTTCTTTTACCGCCTTTTCAGCCTCGTCGTATCTTCCCTGCCCGTCCAGCGCGCGACTAAGCCAATAGTGGGCTTCCGGCAATCCGGGCCTTTGCTCGAGCAGGTTTCTCAGCGTGGATTCCGCCTGTTCATGATCGCCCTGGGAGAATTCCCCCATGGCCCGTTCCAATAGGACATCCGCGTCCTGTGCCCCCGCCGGGCGAGGCGCCATGCTACAGAATATAAGGATCAGCAGCAGAGAGAAGACTCTCAGGCTCGACATACTTCACCGTCCTTGAGCGGGTGACTACCCGGCCGGTTGCTACTGCGAATCCGTTGTGAATTCGGTAATCCGGTCGTTGGTTACGACGAACTCCTTGGTCCGCGTTGCAACCTGGCCGGAATGCAGATCCTTTACCCGGATGGTCATTTCGTAGGCGCCTGTAGGTGAAGCGCCGGTATCGATCGAGGTGTAACTGTATTCGTCGGAGAGAGTCCCTTCGTTCTCGAATACCATCAGGACGGACTGGTCACGGTCGGTTCGTCTCACAAGCCGGTCAATGCCCTTCAGGATGCGCCAGAAGATGTGCTGCGGGCGGTCCCTGGTCTTCACTTCCATTTCCACCTGGTAGGACGTGCGTCCGGAAGCGTCCCGGGTCAGGTTGTAGATCTCGTAGTAGAAATGGACGGGGTCCGTACGCTGGTATATACGTGCCGGATTGGGTTCGATCTGGAGCCCGTTCCGTACGAACGGGCCATCGGAGGTTTCCGCGGGGGATATGGAAACCGCCAGCTTGATATCGCTCATCATCAGCCCGTCGCCGGTATATTCGGGTACGGAATACTCCTGCTCGAAAATCCCGATACGCAGGGTGGTTTCGTCCCGTACTTCGATGGCGGATTGGAAATCGCCGGCCGGCACATTCATATCCAGCATGCCCGTATATAGTTCGACACCGACGTCGTTACCGTTACCGGAACTGAGCGGACGATCGATCGGTCCGACGCGCCTGGAAGTCTGGGCCACGCGGTTATAGTTTTCGTCCTGGAACACGATATGACTGTCGAACCACGTGTGCAGGCCCCGGCCATCCTCCACGGTTTCAAGCTGGGCGGCCGGAACCATGTAGGCGATCTCCACATCAGCGCGGTCGCCATCCCCTTTGTAGGACACGATATCGTAAAGAAACTGCAACGGTTCACCGCCATAATCGAAGCTGTAGGATTCAGAGACCTTTTCGATCAGTGCGTTCGCAGTGCGCCTGGGGTTATACTCGTTCTGAATTACGGCTTCCGTGATGTTGGTTTCGTGCACGCCCAGGGGGAAATCGAATTTTCCCACGCCCAACTGGTCGACGAAGAACAGTTCCATATTGTGTTCGATATAGACCCAGCTTTCGGCGATATACCCCAGTGCGTGCGTTCTCTCGGTCCACTCTGCCGTGGTCGACCCTGAATTGGCGCTTCTCCTCATAACCACCCGCTCGTCCAGTTCCGGCAGGTAATTGCCCGCATCGGGATCGCGGGTCTCGCGATTGGCCCTGCCTCTCCACACCGCCCCGCTGTTGTCGATTTTCAGGCGGTAACGCTTCATGAAGTTTCGTTCCCGGATCGCGTCGATGCGGGCGTTTCCCGTCGGCTGGTAGTTCTTCATGGAATTCTCGCCGGTCTGCATGATAAAGTGCTGCAGATCGTCCGGCTCCCCATAGCGAATGTAGATAGCACCCCGCCGATCCCACGGTTGCTGACCCTTGGCGTAATATTCGCGCGCGTGCATGACGCGTCGATAGTGTTCGACCAGCCGCTCGTTCACGGCGGTGGCCGGCTTAGGATCGCGGGAAGCCCAGAACCGGCGTTGGAAAGCCGCTTTATCTTCTTCCGATTCCATCTCGGCGTACTGTTGGTATCCCTCTTCCGACGCCACGTAGGCAAGGTTCGTATAGTGCGTCCGTTCCTTTGGTTCCACCTTGGCCAGGTAATCCTCGTAGGCTTGATTCGCTTCGGTGAATTTGTTCTGCGACTGCAACATCGTGGCTTCGAGCTTGTTCATCAGCGTGTGAACGTAATCAGGCACCCCGTCTCCGTGGACTTCGACCAATTGCATCAAGAGATCGATGCCTTGCTGGTACTGCATGAGCAGGTAACTGCATTTCTCCAGGTGGTATAGCGCATCCCTGTGCGTAGGTTTGATGTAGAGCTGCCGGCTGAAGAGAGCAAGCGCCTTCTTGTAATCCCGTGAAGGATTCTCGTAGGACAGCCCCAACTGGTAGTAGGCATCAGGATGCAGCGGATTCGCGGCAGCTGCCCGGCTCAAGGATCTCCGGGCCTGCAGGACGTAGAGGGGAGCCGCGGGATCTCTCTTGCTCTGCGCCATATACGAGATCCCGAGGTAGTAGTGGACCTCGGGATTTTCCGGATCAAATTTGAGGGCTTCCTTGAAACTCTTGCGCGCGTCCACCATGCGATTCTTCAGACGCATGTATGCACGCCCCAGGGCCAGGTGTCCGTCCGGGTTCCTGCGGTCGTGGCGAATGGCGATTCTCAGCTGTTTCGCCGCTTCTTTGTCGTCGCCGGTCTCATAATGTGTAACCCCAAGCCAGTACCGGGCTTCCCCGGACCTGGACTTGAGGCGAACCGCCTCCTGAAAGACCGTTTTCGCTTCCTCGAACTTCCGCTGATCGTAGAGAGCTCTGCCCTTCTCAAGCAGGTACTCCAGAGATTCGACAGACCCTGGTTCAGACTGTGCTTTCAACGATGTCGTGGCTACGATGGGGCTCAGCAGGCAGCAGGACAGCAGGATTGCAGCGATGATCGTGCGACCCTGGCGCGGTCGCGAAGACAGGGAGGGCATAGGCTCAACGGAGGGATCGTTTTGGTAGATGACAAGCCGAACCTTGTCTACTCGAGGCGCTACAGGCTTGTCCTGGTCCTGCTCCGAATATCCGGGAACCAGGGCATACTGTCAAGTTGAAATTCGGGGATCGGCCGGCGCGCCGGCCGAGTGTTGAATCACCCGCAGCATGCGTACATAGAGCGAAGTGCCAGGAGATGCGGCGGTCCCGGAAAAAGACGGATCGGGCTGACTGGAATCCGGCGGAATCCCTCGATCAGTGCCACTATCCTGCATGGTGTGTTCATTTACAAGCAGGATATGTATGTTGAAGAAACGTTTGCGGTGTGGATCATCCAGGCAAAGACGTATCGGCGCATTGACTCGCAGGCAGAGGACAGACGGCAACAATTCCGCACGAGGATTCAGATCAACGGCAAAATCGAGATCCTCGCTCGCAAGCCGGTCCACTATTTCAGCGGAAGGCAGTCCGGTCCACCGGCGGGTGGTCTGATCCAATGGCACCTTGCATATGAGGTCATCGGCCAGGTCGCAACATTCGAGAGACCGGGGTTCACCGACAACAAACACGACCTCCGCCCCCAGGCAAGTGATCAGATCCGGTATGATGTCGACCGCTTTTCGGGTTTCCTCCGGATCCGATGGGAGGCATATAAGCAACCGGCTTGGCCGTTTCAGGATGTCGGACAGGCTGAAGGGCGAAGTTCCGAACCGGCCCCACCAGGAATAGAGGCTGTAAATCCAGCGTTCTTTAAAAGACAACCCGGCCATATCTGGATACAAGGATTTACCGCTGGTTCGTCTTTGGTGGCGGTGGTCGAATGCCGACTCTATTCCGACTCCTCACCCCGCTTGCGGATGTCGTAATTGCCGTACATCTGACGAACCATGTCATTGCTGAGGTTGATGAGGGCATCTTCGACGGAGGCGGAGTATTCTTCCTGACCTCTGCTGAAAAACCCGATTCTTTCGGAAGCGATTCCCATGCCCGAAGCCATGACGGTAGTGAACTGGATCATCTCCGGGTCATAGAACATCAATTCGACCGTTAGCAACGTACTTCCCCGGGCGTCGTCCTGAAATGGACCTTCTTCCTTGTTCAGCGACACCCTGGCCGACGTTACCCTGGGGATGATGATGAGATCGAGCTTCCGTTCCCCTATCACTTCGCTGGTGGGTTGCGCGTCCAGTACCGAAACCTGGGAGAAAACGCGGTTCGCCGACTTGGTTATGATCGATTCGAGAGATTCGCCGATTTCGAAGATGAACTTCTCGAGATCGGGCCTGTCGGTAATCTCAAATCCACTGACATCTTCGGGGATATAGAGTCCGACCTGTAAGTCCACCGGCCTGGCAATACTGGCCGTGGGACCAATGTTGGGATTCATACTGATGCTGTGGGTACAACCCGTCACGAGTATGACCAGCACCAATCCAGCCGCGTATTTCAGTGCATGCATGCTCTACTCCTTCCTGGTCCGTCCATCCGTTGCAGGTATGGATGTGCACGGCACAATAGACGGCCGCCATGCTTACTAGTCTTCATGGTATACCACACGTTGTTGCGAACCGCGCGTTTATTGCGCGTATATTATATGACGCGCGTATACCATCTGAGTTACATTGAATCTAAGTAAAATGCCCGAAATGTCAAGTGGGGATGTGGTGTAATCCACATCGGTTCGAACACCGTGAAACCCCGATAACACTTGACATTTCAATAGATTATCCCTATTTTCAAAGACCGTTGACCGACTCCAGAAAGCCGGTTTTCTGGTTTGATGAGAATACTGGTTTTGGCCGATTTCCACCCTGTTCGGATGGTCGAATCCCCTATGGAAAGCATCTACCTGGATCACAACGCGACCACGCCGGTAAGAGCTGAAGTGTTCGAAGCGATGGAACCCTTCTTCAGGAACCGGTTCGGCAATGCCTCGAGCATCCACAGATTCGGACAGGATGCACGATCTGCCGTGGAAGAAGCACGGGCACAGGTGGCCGGACTGGTGAACGGACGTCCCGGCGAAATCTATTTTACCAGCGGCGGCACCGAGTCCGACAATCTGGCGCTCAAGGGCATTGCGTACGCGCGCAGGGAGCGCGGCAGGCACATCATCACGACGAAAATCGAACATTCGGCCGTACTGAACAGTTGCGCTTTCCTGGAACGGGAAGGTTACGAAGTGACCTATCTTCCCGTGGACGAATACGGCCGGGTCGATCCGGGGCGGGTGGCGGATGCCTTGACTGATCGTACGATACTGATCAGCATCATGCACGCGAACAACGAGATCGGCACCGTGCAGCCCGTCGACGCAATCGGGAAGATCGCCCGGGATCGCAACGTGTGCTTCCATACGGACGCTGTGCAGTCCGCCGGAAAGCTGCCCATCGACGTTAAAGCGTTTCACGCGGACCTCCTATCCCTTTCGGGCCACAAGATCTACGGCCCCAAGGGTGTGGGGGCCATCTACATCCGGAAGGGTGTCGAGATCGAACCCACGGCCCACGGCGGTCATCACGAGAACGACGTGCGGTCCGGTACGGAGAACACCGTGGGCATCGTGGGCCTCGGAAAAGCCGCCGAACTGGCAGCCAGGGAACAGGAACACGAATACCGTCACCTGGAGGAGATGCGCGACGCCCTGGAAGGACGAATCCTGGGCGAGATCGAAGGAGTAAGGGTAAACGGGCATCCCGAATGGCGCCTGCCCGGTACGTTGAACGTGTCCTTCCCTGGTGCGGAAGGCGAATCGCTGATCATGAGCCTGGACCTCGAGGGCATAGCCGTATCCACAGGCTCGGCCTGCTCGTCCGGCGCCATCGAACCGTCCCACGTGCTGCTGGCCCTGGGCAGGGACCCCCGCACCGCCCTCGGCTCGGTACGATTCAGCTTCGGAAGGGACAACACCATGCAGGACGTGGACTACGTCTTGAACAGGCTGCCCGGCATCGTATCCCGTCTGCGCGAACTTTCCTCCCTGCCGGTACCCGGTTGAGGCGGGTTACATGTATTCATCCACTGTAATGGATCACTTTCGTTCGCCCCGTAACGTGGGGGACCTTCCCGACGCGGACGGCGTGGGCAACGCGGGCAATCCAATCAGCGGGAATACGATCGCTTTGTATCTGAAGATAGCGGAAGGGACCGTCACGGACGCCAGGTTCAGGACCTTTGGTTGTGCGGCGTCCATCGCGGCAAGCAGCATGGTCACGGAATGGCTAATTGGCAGGACGATTGAAGAGGCCGCGGCTATCGAGAACGATACGATCGCCGTTGAACTGGGCGGACTGCCGCATACTAAAATGCATTGCTCCGCCATGGCCGCGGACGGTGTACGGACGGCGATCGAAGATTACCGGACACGTCAGGGTTTAAACACGAAAGCCTAATATAATGGCGACGAGTACCCATTTGGATATAATAAGCGACTACGAAATGGAAGCGGTGTACGATCCGGCCATCAACCGGCTGCCGCCGAAAGGGTCGACGGTCGTAGTGGCCATGAGCGGCGGCGTGGACAGCTCGGTGGCCGCCGCGCTACTAAAGGACGCGGGCTGCGAAGTCATCGGCGTCACGATGCATCTGTGGGACTACGACAGCGTCGGTGGCAATAAGCATTTCGAACACGGTTGCTGCACGGTGGAGGACCGTAACGACGCGCGGGTTGTGGCCGGCAGACTCGGCATACCGTATTACATCGTGGACTTTCGAGAGGAATTCGAGAAGGGCGTCATTTCAAATTTCGTCTCCGAGTACATGCAGGGCCGAACGCCCAATCCCTGCGTAGCTTGCAACAGCAAGGTCAAGTTCGGCGTACTGCTCGACCGGGCCAGGGAGCTCGGCGCGGAATACGTGGCGACCGGCCATTATGCCCGGGTGATCTTCGACGAAAGCGCGGGCCAGGCAGGCCAGGCGGGCCAGGCAGGCCGCTATATCCTGAAACGGGGTATCGACGGGAACAAGGATCAATCCTACGCCCTGTGGGAGATGACCCAGGAAGAGCTGGCACGGACCGTGTTTCCCGTGGGCATGCTCACGAAGGCGCAGACGCGGCAGATTGCCGAACAACTGGCGCCGCGGGTAGCCGCTAAAAAAGACAGCTATGAAATCTGCTTTATCCAGGACAAAGGCCATGAGCGGTTCCTGCGGGAGTGGACGGCGAATCATCCCGTGCACGCGGATGATGGACTGTTATCCATCGATGATCCCATACGGCCCGGACCGGTGGTGGACTCAAGTGGCCGGACCCTGGGCGAGCACCGGGGCCATCCGCTATATACAATCGGGCAGCGCAAGGGACTGGGACTGGCCGTAGGACGCCCTGTTTACGTGGTCGACATACGGCCCGAAACGAATACGATCGTAGTGGGTGAAGACGAGGATCTCCGCAGCGACCGTCTTATTGCGGACCGGGTCAGCTGGCAATTCATGGAAACACCCACTGACAGGGTCTGCGGACAGGCCAAGATCCGGTACCGGCAGGATGCGACCCCGGCGGTCATCACACCGGGTGAGCCTGGCGTCGCACAGGTCGTCTTCGAGCATCCCCAGAGGGCGGTTACGCCGGGGCAGTCAGTCGTCTTCTACGACGGCGAGACTGTCCTGGGAGGCGGCATCATACGCGAATGAGGTCATTATGCGCGTCGATCCGGCGCCCCGGCGCGTCAAGCGCCGACTTCGATTTCGACATCTTGGCCTTGTCCTCGGCGCGCTCATGCTGTTGCCCGGCCTCTCGGCTTACGCGGAACAGTCCGTGAGAATCGCCGAGGGCGTCCGATTTACCTTCGAGCCCGCCGACACCCCCTTCGTGGAACACGTGTTGGACATTGTACGCACCGCGTCTCCTCACCTGCGCGCGACGCTGGGCGTACCGGCTGCCGATACCATCCATGTCCACATCGCCCCCACGCAGGAAGCCTTCCTGACCTACACACCCGGCGCGATACCCGACTGGGGCGCGGGTTACGCCGTACCCGACAGAAGGCTCGTCGTACTCAAATCCCCCCGAATAACCGGCACGTACGACGGTTCGTACGAAGTCGTAGTGCATGAACTGGCCCACGTGATGCTGCACAGTGCGCTTCGCGGCGCGGATATCCCACGATGGCTCGATGAGGGGTTCGCGATGCACATGGCGCGGGAATGGGGATTCTGGGACCGTGCGTCGCTGGTTGTCGCCGTTGTATCGGGAAACCTGGTGTCACTGGGAGCCATTCAGGGAGTGAACACCTTTCCTGAACATCGGGCCCAGCTGGCTTACCAGGAAAGCGCCCTGGCCGTTCAGTACATACTCCGTCAATACGGTGAAGCGGGGCTGCATATCCTGTTCGACCGCCTGCGGTTCACCGGGTCCATCGACCTGGCCTGCCTCGACGCGTTCGGCGTCAGCATCGTGGGATTCGAACGGGATTGGCTGGCCTACATGGAACGCACATATGGCTGGCGCATGATACTCGGCGAAAGCCTTTCTATCGTGATCGCGCCGCTGTTCGGCGTACTGTGTCTTCTTGCCTTTCTGCTGATTCGAAGGCGGAGGAAGGCCACGCTGCGTCGCTGGGCTCGGGAAGAGAAGGATGACTGGCACTCGGACGAAGACGACTGGCGCAGGATGAATGAAGAATGGGTCATGTCTAAAGAGCGGGATGAATGACTGCTTTTGTCTATCGATTCCTACACCGCCCCGGATCGTGTCGTAACGAAACCGCGGGAATGAGAACCCGGTTCGCATGAAACTGTCGCACCTGTTTGAATACGCGGGACTTCGCTTGCTGATGTCGCTGACGCGTCGGTTGTCTCCTTCCGCGGCATCCTGGGTGGGTGAAAGGCTGGGCGACCTGGCATTTGATGTGATTGGAATAAGAAAAGAACTGGTCATGGGACACCTGGCCCGCGTATTCGATGATCCCGGGGAAGCCGACACGCTGCGGGGGATGGCCCGGTCCGTATACCGTCAACTTGGCCGTACGGCCGTGGAGCACGCCCGTTTGCTGGCAAGGGGTACTTCGGACGTACGGGACCGGTTGACGGTCTTCGGTGAAGAGTTCATCGTGCAAGCGCGTCGAAAGGGCCGAGGGGTTGTTTTGATTACCGGCCATTTCGGTTACTGGGAACTGCTCGGCGCTACGGTCGCCAGCCTGGGACATCCGGTTACCGTCGTCGCGAAAGATCTGCACAATCCGGCCGTCAACCGCTTGATTCTGGCATGCCGTGAACGACTGGGGATGGACGTGACAAACATGGATTCGGCGCCGCCCGCGATCCTGAGGGCGTTGCGGCGCAACGAGTGTGTGGGTTTGCTTGCCGACCAGGACGCCGGTGCGGGCGGGGTTTTCGTCGATTTCCTGGGATTGCCGGCCTCGACCTACCAGGGACCGGCGCTTTTCGCCTTGCGCACAGGAGCCCCCATCGTACCCTGTTTCATCATCCGATCCGGTCCGGAACACCACCAGGTCCGGTTCGAATCCCCTATCGATGCCGTTCCGTCAGGTGATGAATCGGCCGATATTGCTCGGATTACCCAGGCATACACCAACGTACTGGCCCGTTACATACTGGACTATCCCGAACACTGGTTCTGGGTGCACAGGCGATGGAAGACCCGTGCACCTTCCGTTTCAAATCCCGTTTTTTAAAGGAGATACATTACATGCCACGCCATCATCTCATCCCGGTTTGCACCGGTTTACTGTTCGTTTTCGTCACGGCCTGCGGCAACGGAGGGGAGCAGTCCGTTCCACCATCGCCAGAGCCGGCGGCAGAGCCCCCCGCGCCGACTGCGATCCCCGCCATGCCGGAAGTGCTGGATTCCCAGGCCGCGGCAGAAACGTCGGGCGAAATGACGACAGGCGAAGCCGCGGGGGTTGGTTGGACCGTGCCCGCACGCTGGCAGGTACAGCCGCCGCGGATGATGCGCGTGGCGACCTACCTGGTTCCGAAAGCCGAGGGCGAAGAAGAACCCGGTGAATGCGCCGTGTTCTTCTTCGGACAGGGACAGGGAGGCAGTGTTGAGCTGAACCTGCAGAGATGGCGGGATCAGTTCGAGACGGAATCCGGGGGACCGCCAACGCCGGCCCAGCGGCAATCCTCCATCAACGGCTTACCCGTGACCACCGTGTCCCTGGCGGGCACGTACCTTGCTTCCATGGGGCCCATGTTCCAGTCGGGCGCCGAAAAAAAACCGGGGTACAAGATGCTCGGCGCCATTGTCGAGGCGCCGGAAGGCAACGTGTTCCTCAAGCTCACAGGACCGGAAAATACGGTTTTAGCCGCCGAAGGCGAGTTTCAGGACCTCTTGAATTCACTACGGAAGTAAACTCGCGGACGACGCGAGACCCGAGTCCGGATCAGGAACCACTGCATTTTGAAAGTGCTTATCATACAAACCGCCTTCGTGGGTGACGTCGTGCTGTCGACCCCGTTGTTCCAAGCGGCCAGGACGCGGCTGGGCGCCGGTCGTATCGGGGCCGTCGTACGGCCCGAGACGGCGGATCTGCTGCGTAACAATCGCAATGTAGACGACATCGTCCTATACGACAAAAAAGGACGGCAAAAAGGACCTGTGGAACTGCTACGCCTCGCCAGACGGCTGCGGGAAGCTTCCTACGATGCGGCGCTGATTCCGCACCGGTCGTTCCGGAGCGCGTTACTGGGATACCTGGCGGGCGTCCCCATCCGTGTGGGTTTTGATCGAAGCGCCGGTAGACGGCTGATGACCGATCGTGTACCCTTTCCTGCCGCCCATGAAGTCGAACGAAATCTCTTCCTGCTTGCTCCGTGGTCGGTGGACACGGCCGGTTTCCGCCCCGCCCTTTATCCGGATGACGCGGACCGGGAGGCCGGTGATCTGCTGATGCGGGAATCCGGCATTCAAGCCACGGACAGGATTCTCGGTATCGGCGCCGGGTCGGTTTGGGCCACCAAACGGTGGCCACCCGAGCGATTCGCCGCCTTGATCCGGCGGATAGCCTACGAGTATGGCTACCGCGTCGTGCTCTTCGGAGGTGAGGAAGACCGGCCTCTCTGCAGCGATATCGCCCAGGCGTCCGGTACCGATCCCTTGAACGCCGCCGGGCGTCTGTCCCTTTTGCAATCTGCGGCGCTTGCCGCGCACTGCACCGCATTCGTATCGAACGACACCGGCATGGGCCACGTCGCCGCCGCCATGGGAACACCGGTTATCGCGATCTTCGGCCCGACGGTCCCCGCATTCGGTTTCACGCCCCATGGAGTAGGCCATCGGGTCGTCGAACGGGCTTTGGCCTGCCGGCCGTGCAGTTCCCACGGCGGCGACCGATGCCCCATCGGTACCCATGACTGCATGCGGAGCATCACCGTGGAACAGGTGCTGAATACCGTGTCCGTCCGCCTCGGCGAATCGGAATCCCCTGTGAACAATTAGATCCGGGTATCCCCCCATGCGCATCGGCATCATCGGCATCATCAATCACGACACGATCGAGATGGCCGACGGCCGGGAACTCCACGATCTCGGAGGAATCCTCTACAACACCACCGTGCTGGCGGACCTGGTCGACGTAGGGACCTTACTGTATCCCGTTAGCCGCATCGGCGCCGATTGCTACGACGATATGCGGGGCATCCTGGCGTCCCGCCCCGGCGTGGATACCGCAGGGATCGCCCTGTCCCCGGAAGGAACCAGCCGAAACCACATCCGCTACGACGCGGCAATGGAAAAAGTCGAGCGCCTGACCAACCATATCGACCCCATTCCCCTGGAACAGGTCGAACCGTACCTGGACCTCGACGCCCTGCTGGTTAACTTCATCGTCGGCGACGATATCGGCCTGGAGACGATGAGTGCGATACGGGGGCGGGCCTCCGGGCTACTGTACCTGGACGTGCATAACCTCTGTCTCGGCATCGAAGCGGACGGCTACCGGCGAAGGCGCGCTCCGAATGACTGGCGGCTATGGATCGAAATGTTCGATGTCGTTCAGATGAACGAAGTGGAGGCTCGTCTACTGGCTGTCGAGGGTAATGAAGTGGCCGCAACATCGAGTAAACTTCTGGAGGCGGAAGGGGATTTCATATCCTTCGGACGATCGATTACCGCGCTTGGTCCCTCGGTATGCATCATCACCCGAGGCCACCTTGGTTCCGTCACCGTTTATCGCGAGGACAGTGACGTTAAATCCTTCGTCATTCCGTCGGAGCCGGTTCGGGACGTGGTGGACACCACCGGCTGCGGAGACGCCTTTGCCGCCGGCTTCGTCACCGAATATCTGGTCTCGCGAGACCCTGTCAGGGCCACCCGTCTGGCAAATCGGGTCGCAAGCGTGAACTGCACCGAGGCCGGACTGCCTGAGACGGGAAGGTTCGATGAAGTCCGTACCCGAATATGAGATACATCCGATAAGGACTCTGTATGAAATACTGGGGAGATGCCGCGGCGCTCGAATCGTCTGCCTGGGCATGGGATAGGACGATTCAGGATCGGTTCAGGACGATCCAGGATCGGTTCGTCCCATCGAGTTTTTGAGGCTGCCTACTCTTCCACGACTATGAAGCTGGATGTTTCGGACACGCTTGTGCCTGAATGCCGGTCATTCACCGTCACCGTGAGCGCATACACGCCCGGAGTCAGGTTGGTGGTGTCCAGCCCCGTGTATTCCGCTTCCTCTGTCTCCAAACCGTCGCCTTCGAAGGTCAGCAGGACTGTCTGCATGTCCTTCGATTGACGGGCTGATCGGTTGCTCAGGGCGGGCATGCCCTCGGGTACGATCTCGTAATACGTCTCGAAGGAGGTCCTGCTCGAATCGTCGAGGCTCAGGTTGTATACCTCGTAGTACACGTACACCAACTGGCCGCGCCTGAAAGCGCGAAGGGGATGGGGCACGATGTTCAGGCCCTTGCGCACGAAGGGCCCGGTCCGGTCGGTCGGCGTGATGCCCGTGGACAGCTTGAGATCGCTGATCATCAGGGCGTTTCCCCGGTAATCGCGGATGTCGACCGGTTTCCTGTATACACCGGTTCGCTGGGAGGCACTGTCCCGCATATGCACCGCCGCCGTGAACCGGCCCGGAGGCGCCTGTACGTCGATGGCGAGCGTGTAAGTGGATACCCGGGACTGCTCAGCGCTCAACCTGCGCTCCGGCCGCTCGATTGGGCCGAAGCGGAACCTCTGGTTGAAGGCCGGGGTGGATAACGCGTCGCGCAGCGTGACCTGGTGGTTCAGAAAGGTTTCCGTCCCGTTTCCGTCGCTCACGTCCCCGAACTGCCATACAGGAATGCTGTAGGTTAGTTCCATCTCCGTCCTTATACCGTTGCCTCGAAAAGTAACTACATCGAAGGCATAGTCCAGGGGTTCGCCGCCGAAGTCGTGTTTGTATACTTCGGGACTGCGCTCGATCAACTCTTCGGCCAGTTTCTCCGGGTGGAACACTTCCTCCCTGCGCATCCCGTCGAAGGCCGCGCTGCTCGAGGAACTCTCGTCGATCGCAAGCGTCCGCAGGGGATAGTCGAACCGGCCCCCTCCCGTCTGGTCGACAAAAAACAGTTCCATCTTGTGCGACACGTAGACCCAGCTCTCTGCCCTGTACGATGATCCAATTCCCCGCCGTTGTATGACGCCGGTTTCGTAAAGGACCTGGTCGTCTTGTTTTTCAATTCCTACGTTGTCCGCGCTTAGACTGCTCGCCGTCAGAAGGGATTCTTCGCCGAAGCCCACGCGCTGTTTCGCGTCTTGATCCAGGTTTATGGCCACCTGCCCCCGGTCTACTTTCAACCGGTACCCGAACTGCCAGTTCTGTTCGCGTATCGCATCCACCGCCGGTTTGCCGGTGGGCGGATACGAATCTCTTGGATCTTCACCTGGACGGTAGAGGAATCTCCGCCGGTCGTCGGGCTCGCCGTAGCGTACGTAGACCTCTCCGCGCCGGTCGTAGGGGAACTGCGCGTGGGAAAAGTGGATCCTGGCGTACATCACCCGCTTGTAATGCTCAACCATGCGTTCGTTTTCGATCGTGGCGGGATTCGAGTCCCGTGCGTTCCAGAAGTTTCGCCAGAGTACCTCACGCTCCTCACCTTCCGCCAATTGCCATGCCTTGAGCATATCGGAAGGAGCCACGTGGACCAGGTCCCTGTAAACCGCCTGCTCCTCGACGTCCAGCCCCTCGATGTAGGTCTCCAGCGATCGCTGGAGCAAGTCGTACTGTTTCTTCGTACTCATGGACAGCGCTGCGAACTGCGTCAACAAGGTCTGGATCAGATCGGGCGGGATGCCCACCATCTCTTCCGCCAGTTTCCTGAGCTGTTCAGCGCCCCTTTCATAATATTCAAACCGGTGACAGATGCCTGCAAACCGCTGGAGCGCTTCGGGGTGTTCCGAATTGACCAGGTACTGTTCCAGATAGGCAGTCAACGCCTTGATGTAATCGTCGTACCGGTCTCGGATGCGCTTTCCGTGATCCGCCAGTTTCAATTCCTCGTAACAGCGGCCAAGCTGGTAAAAAGCGTCAGGATGTTGTGGATCCAGCTCCACGGCTCTTTGGAAATAATCCCGGCCGTCCTGGTCACTGCCGATGAGCCAGTCCGTATCGCCCTGATCCATGTAAGTCATTCCCATGGTGTACTGGTACTCCGCGTTTCCCGGATCCAGCCTCATTGCCTCGCGCATCGCCTGCCGGGCATCGAGTCTGCGATGGGGCATGCGCAAGTACACGAGTCCCACGCCCATGTGGCCCGGCGCCCAGAACCTGTCCCTCCGCACCACCTGCTCGAACGCCTTGAGCGCCTCTTCGTCCCTGGTCAGGGCGAAGAGGGTCATGCCGAGCCAGTAGTGCGCACGGGCCGATTTCCCGTTCTGTTGCACCGCCTGTAGCAGGAAGGGCAGGGCTTCGGTGTATCGATCCTGTTCGTAGAGGCTCTTGCCCTCTTCGAGGGGAGACAGGCTGGGCGTTAATGAGTTCGGCGGAACGGATAGAGCCTGCGTCGGAACGCACAAAACTGCCATTGCCAGGAATCCTACCAGGATCAGGCGTTTTCCAGTCATAAAATAGCTAAACTGAGGAGGGATAATCATTCTGAGGATGGTGATCAGCACCATGAAAATGAATCTCGTATAGATCAATCGCAAAAATCCAGGGTATTATGACTTATGCCGTCACTCGTGTCAAGCGCGTTCAGCACGAGCGGGTACATCAGGAGCACTACGAAAACCGTAGAATACAGACATAAAGGCGATTTACCTACCTACCCGGTAGCCATAGCCCACGACGATCCATGCTTTTACCGACTCGCCTCTCAGTGTGGCTGGATGAAACCAGGAAGCGAATATCTTATCGAGAAGCAGTGCGTCGATCTCAGCGTGGCCTGTTGACTCGACTATTTTCGCGGAAATGACCGCGCCAATATCACTTATCAGCAACTCGAACTTCACGATGCTGGCTTTGATATGCTGCAGCTCCCTGGGTATCTCGTTTCTGGATAAACTTATGTCGACACGTCGCGGAATCGGTGGTGTATCGTAACGCAAAGCGTCTGAGTATCCGTCACCGATACCGCTCTCAACTTCGCCTTCAGAGGCAGCCTCACTGATGGAATCGCCCCGCGCGCCTCTTGCCAGCCCATCTCCTCTTCCCGTGGACTCTCCAGATGTGCTTCCAGCCGACCCCGATCTCACACCGCCCGCACCGCCCACACCGTCGCCTCCAGAGCCAACCTCACCGGTTAACCCGGCCCCCGTGCCCTTTCCCAGCCCATCTCCTCTTCCGGTGGACTCTCCAGACGTGCTTCCAGCCGATCCCGATCTCACACCGTCCACACTGCCTACACCGTCGCCTTCAGATCCAGCCTCACCGATTGAATCGCCCCCCGCGCCTCTTGCCTGTCCTTCTCCTGCTCGCGCTGGTTCTGCCGAAGTGATCGCATGTGACCCCGATAACTCACCGTCCTCCACCGGCGACGGAACATCAAACGTCGTGATCGCATGTGACCCCGATATCTCACCGTCCTCCATCGGCGACGGTAGATCAAACGTCGTGATCGCATGTGACCCCGATAACTCACCGTCCTCCACCGGCGACGGAACATCAAACGTCGTGATCGCATGTGACCCCGATAACTCACCGTCCTCCACCGGCGACGGAACATCAAACGTCGTGATCGCGTGTGTTCCCGATATCTCACCGTCCTCCACCGGCGACGGTAGATCGAACGTCGTCACCTCATGAGCCGCCGAGATCGCACTGTCGTCCATCGGCTCCGGAATGTCAAATGTCGTCACCTCGTGGGCCGCCGATATCGCACTGTCTTCCATCGGCTCCGGTACGTCAAACGTCGTCACCTCGTGGGCCGCCGATATCGCACTGTCCTCCATTGGCTCGGGAATGTCAAATGTCGTCACCTCGTGGGCCGCCGAGATCGCACTGTCCTCCATCGGCTCCGGAACATCAAACGTCGTCACCTCGTGGGCCGCCGAGATCACGATGTCGTCCATCGGCTCCGGAACATCAAATGTCGTTACCTCGTGGGCCGCCGAGATCACGATGTCGTCCATCGGCTCCGGTACGTCAAACGTCGTCACCTCGTGAGCCTCCGATATCACGATTTCATCCATCGGCTCCGGTACGTCAAACGTCGTCACCTCGTGAGCCTCCGATATCACGATTTCATCCATCGGCTCCGGTACGTCAAACGTCGTCACCTCGTGAGCCTCCGATATCACGATTTCATCCATCGGCTCCGGAACATCAAACGTCGTCACCTCATGGGCCTGCGATAACGCGATGTCGTCCATCGGCTCAGGAAGGTCGAATGTAGCTATCTCATCAGCCTCTGATAGCGCACTGTCTTCCACCGGAGGGGGTTGCTCGAAAGACGCGATCTCGTTATCCTCCGACAGTGCGCTGTCCTCCACTGGCGAGGGGAGGTCCATGTCTTCGGGTACCGTACCGCCCTCGCCCATAGAACCGTCTCCCGGCCCCCCAGGTTCCCCGCCACTTTCCATCTCTCCCCCTCCGCCGCTCTCGGCCGTGATCAGGGCATTCGGAAAGATGACTTCCATTTGTTGAGACGGATAGGCCATCAGTTCGATCTCGTCTTCAGGAGGAGATTCTGAAATCCTGTAGAAATAAACCGTTACGACCACGACGAAATGAACCAGGGCCGCCACGCCGAATCCGATGCCGATAAAACGCCGTGAGAGTCGTTTAAGTCGGTGGGGTATAAAGTCATCGAATTCGAGCTTCGCCAATGCGTGCCAAAGTAGACGGGCGATATGTCGAAATGAATCGAACATGGTTGCTTTCGACGGTGGACCCACATGTGAAACTACTGGACCGTTGTCTGGCTTAACAGTACGGGCAGTGCAACCCTGAAGGCTATTCAATCTCCCCGGTGTCACGCCGTACCGAATTCCCACCAGGAACCGAGTACGCTCTTAAAACTCCAGTATCTATATTGAGAAGTAGGCCGAATGAACCCATGTTGTCAAGGGTATGATGCGACGGACCGGCACCAGATTTTGACAGATTCGAAAGAGTCAGATAGAACAATTTCCTGCCACCATGTTGCTTATGCTTTCGCTTTCATATACTATGATGACCAGGGCGTCCTGGTGGTCTTGCCGTTGCTACTGTTGTCGTCCATCGGATATTGACCTCCAGAACTTTCGTATCTGCCTGAAGTGCTGGATCTTGATACTGCTTTTGTGAAAAGTACAACGGCCGGCGAGCGTCCAGATCTCACAACGATTTTTCGGCAAACTTCTTACAGGACAAGGGTTTGAAGGAACGCGGAGGAAGACGATAATCAATGTATTCGTCAGATAGACCGAGGGGAGGACGGGCATGACCGCGAGGGACGACAGCATCGTTGTTCTTTTCCGGGGCGGACGTTTGCCGGCGTGGCATCAACTCGAAAAGGATCAGCGGCTCGACTACGAGCGCCGGCACGTGGATTTAATGCTGTCGGTCTCCGAGTGCCACGGTCTGATCGGCCTGCACGGTTACCGTCTGCTGGGGCCCCGCGGCAGTTGGGAGCGGTTCTGGACCATTGAATTTCCGGATCTTGCCGGTGCCGAGGCCTGGATGTCGGCCGAGGTGGAACCTCCCTACGGACGCTATGGCTTCTATGATTATGCCCTCGCCCGACGCTGGCAACCGGAGTGCCTGGCCTGGCTGCCCCGGAAGTCCGAACCTCCCGTGGCCCCGGACGCCGATCCGCGCGCGATCCCGCCCCTGACCGCCGATCCCTCATCGATCGTATTGCTGGCTTTCGGCGGCTGGTGTCGCGGTTCCGACCAGGACAATCCTCGGGAGCACGGCGGCGAGGAGAGATGGCGGCGACTGAGGGAGGTAAGCCGAGACCACGGCCTAATCAATGGTGAGGTCTTCCGCCTGTTGGGCACCGGCGTAAATGGCGAGTTCACCTGGATCCTGGAATTCCCCGAACTCGACGGCGCCGAGGCCTGGATCGAAGCGGAGACGGCGCCGCCTGCGGGGGCTTGTCTGAGACACGATTTCCATCTCGCCAGGTGCTGGGCACCCGGGTACTTCGCCACCTGGCCGTCGAGAAGGGGCGGGTGATGTGTCGACGAGCACTGGTTATTCGATTTCTTTACCGGAGGGTTGTCTCACGACTAAACGCAACTGGAATGACTGTTTCTCCGAATCCAGTTGGAAAAAATGACCGGACTCTTTCAATGACATGAGATGCTCCATGGCGAACTCGTCCACTTCCGGATAACCCGATGATTGCACGACCCATGCCGTGTCGACCAATTCCTCGACCAGCCGCACTTCGAAAACCACGTCCCCTTCATTGTTTATTCCAATTTCAGGCCGGATCGTTACAGGTATCGTCATTGGAGTGCTTCCCACCGAAGCCCTGTCCTCAGGATTCCCGGCTTCATCGCCCGAGTCGATGGGGATCCTCACGTAAACCATCATTCGATACGGTGGATCGCCCCAGCCGAATCTGATTACAACTCCTGAGGTCAGGACATGATCCAACGCGAACTCGTCCACTTCCGGGTAACCCGAAGACTCGGCGATCCATACCGTGTCGAGTTCACCCTCTACGGTTCGAACCTCGAGCAGCACGTCTCCTTCAAAGTTGATTTCGCTGTCCGATGGAACCATGGCCGTCGTTTGAAATGTTGGTGGTTCCGCCATGCCAGCAACGGCTGCCGAGTCCGTCGCAGAATCCGCTGCTACGACCGCGGTTTCGACTGTGATCGTAGGTCCGATATCTTCGTCTGCCGCGTTGTCGGTACCGCCACACGCGACCGCAACCGCAATCAAAAACGCCAAGAATGTAAACGCACGCATTTTGATATCCCTCCCAGTCGACCACGAATACAATGCTCCGCGGGCCTGGATTCCAGGAGTTCCACAGGACGATTTCGGAATGTCTAGGTTTGAAAAAGAGAGAGATATAGGTGGCTAATAACGAATGGTACGGGATCGCGCATACGTTGTCAAACGAATATCAGTGCCCTATTATTCCCTTGGATGCAGCGTCAAATTTCTCCATCTTAATCCGTTGAACAACCCTGCGACCCGATCTTTCATCTTCACAGTCCAGACCACCATGTCTTCTTTGCCACCGAACTCCAGCGTCAGGCAACGGCTGCTCTACCTGCACGCGCGAACGCCCAGCGTTTTCTCCGAGATCCTTGGATACACGCCCATCGAACCCACCAGGGACTACAGGGCGGAAATCACGGCGGATATCCCGGAATGGCCCTATCGCACCGTCCACGACGCCCTGGTCGACGGCTGGCAGATCGTGCAGTTTCCCTATCTCCAGGCCCCCATCGACGACAGGGATCTCGACGTGGTAGGCTACGAGTTCATCTTGCAGAAACTGGAGGAGGTTCAGGATGGATAAGACCCTTCTACTCACGGATATGGAGATGGTCGGTTTTCTCGTGAACGGCTATCACCAGCTCGAACTGGATCTACCCGGAGGACTCAATGAACGGGTCGCCGGCCAGCTGGACGGCCTGGACTACAACCCCGGCGACGCCATCGCGGAAGCCGTGCCTGAGCTGTGGCAGGTGATCGAACACTCCGCGGTGAAGGGCGCCCTGGTGAGCCTGCTCGGCGAGGACTACGAAGTGATGGGACACCGCCACTGGCATTGCAAGCAGCCGCACACCGGCCACATGTCCTGGCACCAGGACAGCACCAACAACCGGGATACCCGTATCGACCGGCTACTCGGGCTGTACTATCCGACCGATATTACCCCTGAAATGGGTCCGACGATCATCGTTCCGGGTACGCAGTTCCGCAATGCGCCGACAGACCGTATGGCCACCTATACCAACATACTCGGCCAGGTGCCTATGGTACTCAAGGCCGGAACCATGGCCTTTACCCACTACGACCTCTGGCACGGCACCGCCGCCAATCGCACAACGGCCAAACGCCACATGATCAAGTTCCTGTTCAGGCGGGTTCGGGACAACAGGGCGCCGACCTGGAACCACGATCCAGACGTGATGAAAACGCCTACCGCCTGGGGCGGAAAACGGGAAGATCCCAGAAACGTCCTGTCTTTCGGCAACCCGATCGGTGTCGGGCAGAGCGATCATTACAAGGAACGCCAGATAAGGTGGCAATGCTGGAACAACCTGCTGGGAGTTGCCGATGCGCCTGACCCTTAGCAACCATTCCTTTGAATACCTCGACCTGGAAGGCACGCTGGCGCTGGCCAGTGCCATGGGTTTCAAGGGCGTGGACATTGCGGGTTTTCACAACCGGGGGCGATGCAGCCTGGAACCCGACGAAGTGGGCGCCGATCCGCAGGGACACGCAGACCGCCTCAACCGCCTGCTGGACGAATACGAACTTGAAGCCGTCGATTTCTTTCCCCAGTTCGGCGCCACGCTGGACGAACGGTCCTTCAACGCCCCCGATCCGGCCGTCCGGCAGAAGAACAGGACTTCATTCGAGGGAATCATCCGCTTCTGCAAGTACGTGGGCATTCCAGGGTTCACCATCAGCCCGGGAACGCACCATCCTGGCAGGTCTTTCGACGAGGATCTCTCAACGACCGTCGATGCAATGAACAACCTGACCGAAATGGCAGGCGAACAGGAAGTCACGGTACGTTTCGAACCCCACGTGCAGTCCGTGGTCGATACGCCTGAACGGGCCCTGTCCCTGCTGGAGCGGGCGCCGCGGGCCACGGTCACCCTCGACTATTCTCATTTCGTCATGCAGTACATCCCGGAAGAAAGGATCCACCCGCTCCTGTCCCATACCGACCATTTCCATATCCGCGCGGCGCGTCCCGGCAAGCTGCAGTCGAGGCTGGACGAAAACACCATCGATTTCGTAGACATTGCGCACCGGCTCGAGCGCCTGAACTACCGCGGCTGCCTGTCCCTCGAATTTGTCTACATGACGTGGTACGATTGCAACCAGATCGATTGCCTGACGGAGACGATCTTCACGAAAGACCTGATGCAGGAACACGTTTCGGTATAACTCACCATGCCTGACCTGTACGCCGGCACCGGCCGGCGGGTCATCAATCCTCCCCTGGGCATCCGGACCTTCGGATTCAGTTCGAGGGAGGGCGTCGTCCAGGCGATCGAAAGCGACCTCACGGCCACGGCGCTGGTCCTGTCGGACGGACGGTCCAAAGTCGTGATCGTCGCGACGGATACCGGATGGATGGACCTGGGCGTGATGAACGGCCTGCGGGAACGGGTTGCCGAAGCGGTAGGAACCACCTCCTCCCACGTGATGATCAACCTGAACCACACCCACAGTTCACCTTCCATGCCGGAGTGGTTTCCCGACGAACCCGGCCAGATCGCCTTTCAGTCTCGCTACCAGGAAGATCTCTGCGGGTGGATCACGGAAGCGGCGCGGGAAGCGGACGGTCGGCGGGTTCCCGCGCGCATCGGCTCGGGCCGGGGGGACAGCCGTATCGGGGTGTACCGCCGTGAGACCGGACTCGACGGAGATGTTTTTCTCGGCGAAGTGCCGGACCATCCGATCGATTCGGCCGTTGGGGTTCTTCGCGTGGACGACCTGGACGGCCGCCCGATTGCCACGCTGTTCAGCTACGGATGCCATCCGGTGACCATCGGTCCCAGGTCGCTGGTGGCCTCGCCGGACTTCCCGGGAGCGGCGCGCACCCTGATCGAGAACACCATCGGCGGGCTGTCGCTTTTCCTGCAGGGCTGCGGCGGCAACATCATGCCGCGGGGCGGCTTGAGTATGGATGTCGACTGCCGGGACGAGAAAGACCGGACCGGGTACATGCTGGGGGCCGAAGTAGTCAGAACCGCCTCGGCGATCCACACCCACAGGAAACGCGGGGCGCGCCGGAGCATGGGATCTCTGTCCCGCATATCCGTCTGGCCCTGGGAGCCTGTCACCGGCGAGTCGTGCACCTGGTTAGGCGCCGCGGTCGATACCCTGTCGCTCCGGTTCATCGACCTGCCTCCCCTCGCGGAGGCCCAGGCTATGAGGGAGGAATGCCACGATGCACTAAACCGGGCGGTGTCCGATGGTGGAAGAGAGTGGGAAATCCTTGTAAACACGAGATTTGCGCACTGGAGCGAGCGGCTCGTCGAAGCGATTGAAACCAACAGGACCGCGTTCGACATCGTCATCCAGGTCATACGGATCAACGACATCATCCTGGCGGCGAACAGCACAGAAGCTTTCTATGAAACCGGAATGGCCGTAAAGACCGGATCGCCTTTCCTTAATACCCTCGTCCTGGGATACACCAACGGCTGCGTATGCTACCTTCCACGGGCAGCGGATCTTCCGCCCGGAGGGTGGGACATCCACAAGCGCTGGTACGGCGTACCCGATCTGCTGTTCCAGGCCTACAGTCTGCCCACGGCCATCCAACCGGATTCGGAGCAACGGGTCGTCGACCGTACGCTGGCGTTGATCGAACGGTTGAGTTGATCGAGTGGCTTAAGCGAGGTTTGCACATGGGTGACGTAACATTCGAGGCGCACAGGAAGACCCAGCCACGGGCGGTGGAACTGTATTCGCGGGCTCTGGAAACACTGGCCGGCGGCGTGGGTCACGATCTGCGCAGGGGGCACCCCCTGCCGTTGTACATGTCCCGGGCGGCGGGCTCTCGAAAATGGGACGAGGACGGCCGGGAATATATCGACTACGGCATGGGCAACGCCGCACTGCTACTGGGACACGCACCGCCGGAGGTGTGCCGGGTCATGCATGAAGCCCTCGACCTCGGTTTCCATTTCGGCAACGACCATCCGATGCAGGTGGAATGGGCCGAACTGATTCAGAAGCTGGTGCCCTGCGCCGAACGCGTGCGCTTCGTGAACTCGGGGTCCGAGGGAAGCATGCTCGCGCTCCGCGTTGCTCGGGCATATACCGGCAAAACCAGGGTGCTGCGCTTCGAGGGTCATTTCAGCGGATGGCACGACGGGGTAGGCAAGGGCGCGATGATCCCCTTCAACGAACCCGTTTCGGCGGGTATCCCCGAAGGCGTGCTGGACACGATTGAAGTCATCCCGGCCGAACTCGACCGGGTCGCAGCCCTGTTGGAAAAGGACCGTGATATCGCCGCCGTCATGCTGGAGCCATCCGGCGCCTCCTGGGGTACCGAACCCCTGACGGTGGCGTTCAACGAAGGGCTTCGCGATCTGACCGAGGCCCACGGTGTACTCCTGGTCTACGACGAAGTCATTACCGGTTTCCGTTACGCCCCCGGGGGCTACCAGGAATACTCCGGGATCACACCGGACATGAGTTTCCACGGCAAGATCGTGGCAGGAGGCATGCCGGGAGGCGTGGTCGCGGGGCGGGCCGACATCATGGAAGTGTTCGACTACACCGGCGACGCGCACCGGGACCGGTACGAACGGGTACATCACCTCGGTACTTTCAACGCCAACCCGGTTTCCACCGCCGCCGGCATCGCCACCCTGAAAAGAGTGGCCACAGGTCTTCCCCACGTGAGGGCGAACCAACTGGCCGAACGTCTACGGCGGGGCATGGATGAAATCCTCCGCGAGGAACGCGTGGCGGGTTATGTCTACGGCGACGTTTCCATCTTCCACGTTTATCTCGAAGCCTATCCGGGAAGCGGAGCCTCCGACCGGGAACAGTTGTTGACCAGCGACGTGAACGTCCTGAAGGATATCCCGGCTTCCCTGGTCGCCGCATTCCAGAAAACGCTGCTCGCCAGGGGCATAGACCTGGTTTCTTACACGGGAGGCGTCACTTCCTCCGCCCATACCAAAGAGGATATCGCATCGACCCTGGACGCCTTCGGAGAAGTCATGCGATCCCTGCTACGGGAACATATGATCGCCAAACTGAAGTGAAATGATTGCCACACTGAAATTAAACGACCGCCTCACGAGGCAACATTACCGCCACTCGAGACTTAATGATCCGACGCTGTATTGCATGTAATGAAGCAAAGGAGTGTAATTTTACATGAAATTGACTCTGACCTCCCCACGTTACAGAACGGCCCGCCTGGCCTCCATACCGGCGCCCGAGGGTTGTAACGCCCCGGTTCTTTGCCTGTCCAGGCGGGGCGGGGCAAGCCTGCTCGCCGAGCGGGATCCCCTTTCACCGATTTACCACGTCATCCTGCCTTCCATGGAAGCAGGAGAGGAATCAACCTGGAAAGCGACCGCCATCGACGATGTGAAGCCTCTCTGCGGCATAAACCACGAAAGCCGCGAAGACCGGGTGGAGATATCGCTGGGCGGCGCGCCCTTCATGACCTTCCACCACGGTGCCGGTTATCCCAAGGCCTTCATCAATCCCATATTCACGCCGGGCGGCGTCAACATGCTGCGGGAACCGCTGCCGGCTTACAGCGATGGGGAACATCCCTGGCAGCGGGGACTTACCCTGATGCAGGGCGCCATCAACGGGGTGGATTGCTGGGGAGAATTCGACCGGCCCGGGTTCGGCCGGACCGTTCAGAATGAAATGTCCATCAGTCAGGGACCCCTGTCGCTTTCCTTCGCCACGGGCAACACGTGGTACGAGGGAGACCGGCCCCTGATGTCCGACCGCCGGTGGTACCGCCTCTTCGATACCGAGCGCGATGCCGTGGTACTGGATGTCCTCTTCACCGTGATCACCGATCATGGTCCCGTTACGATCGGTTCCACGAAAGAAGGCGGATTCCTGAGCATCCGCGTCAACCCCTCCATGAACGCCTCGGGCGACGGCCATATGCACAATGCCTACGGCGCCGGCGATGAGACCGGATGCTGGTCCCGGCGGGCTCATTGGATGGACTACTGTGGCCCTGTCGGCGACGAAACCGCCGGATTCGCCGTGTTCGACCACCCGGATAATCTCCGGTACCCCACTGCCTGGCACGTGCGAGGGTACGGACTGTTCGCCGCGAACTGCTGGATGATCTGGGACGACCATCATTGCGCCACGGACAGGGAAACCACCTTCCGGTGGCGCGTCGTCATTCATACCGGTGATACGCGGGAGGCCGCCATAGGGGACCGCTTCCTGGATTACGTGGACGGACCCCGGTCTGCTTGGGAACAGTAATAACCTGAATCAGTCCGAACTCATATGCCCGAAAACCGGACCGGAAAGTCGCCGGTATCGGACATATCGGGAACCCCGGGACGAACCGGGGCGTTTTAATCTCCTTGATAGCCTGCCCTGTATGCCTGTATTTTGACGGGCGTTGTTTGGGGGAAGTACGGTCCGTTAAGGCCACACTGGAATCTCATCTTCTAAGGAAGCGCAAATGGTAGACGAACAGCGGCAAGACGACGATCTGAACATCGTGGAGGAATTGAAAGAGGCAGGCGAACGCATCCGGAAGGAGATTTCCAAGGTCATCATCGGGCAGCAGGACGTGGTACAGCAACTGCTGACCGTCCTCCTGGCCAACGGACACGCGCTGCTGATCGGCGTGCCGGGCCTGGCCAAGACGCTTCTGATCAATACCCTTTCCAACACGCTCGATCTCAAGTTCAACCGCATACAGTTCACGCCGGATCTGATGCCTTCCGACATCACGGGAACGGAAATCCTGGAAGAGGACCGGACGACCGGCCACCGGGAGTTCAAGTTCATCCGGGGACCCATATTCGCCAACGTGATCCTGGCCGACGAGGTCAACCGCACGCCGCCGAAGACCCAGGCGGCCCTGTTGCAGGCGATGCAGGAGCACGAAGTGACCGCCGCGGGCGAATCCATGAAGCTGGACGAACCGTTTTTCGTCCTGGCCACGCAGAATCCCATCGAACAGGAAGGTACCTATCCCCTGCCCGAGGCCCAGTTGGACCGATTCATGTTCAGTATATACATGGACTATCCCTCCCGCGACGAAGAGATCGAAATCGTCCGGAGCACGACGAGTGTGCAGGAAGCCGTTCCGGAGCACATCCTAACGGGAAGCGACGTAAATAAACTTCAGCAGTTAGTCCGAAGGGTTCCCGTGGCGGACCACGTTGTTGAATACGCGGTTTCCCTGGCACGCATGACCCGTCCGAACGAACCGGACGCCCCATCGTTCATCCGGGACAGGGTCAGCTGGGGCGCTGGACCGAGGGCTTCCCAGTACCTGATTCTTGGCGCCAAGGCCCGGGCGGTGCTCATGGGAAGCTACACGCCGTCACCGGAAGACGTGCGCGCCCTGGCCCTGCCGGTACTGCGACACCGCATCGTGACCAATTTCAACGCGGACGCGGACGGAGTCAGCGCCCATGACATCATTACACAGCTCGTGGACGAGATGAAAGCGTCCCAGGCCTGATTCACGCTTCCCGGAAATCCATGAACACACCCGACTATCGCAGATACCTCGACCCGATGACCGTGTCCCGGCTCGCGCGGCTTGACCTCAAGGCCAGGCTGGTCGTGGAAGGCTTCATCGCCGGGCTGCACAGCAGCCCCTACCATGGATTCAGCGTCGAATACGCGGAACACCGGCAGTACATGCCCGGCGATCCCATCAAGAATATAGACTGGAAGGTATTCGCCAAGTCCGACCGGTTCTACATCAAAGAGTACGAGGAAGAAACCAACCTGAAGTCCTATATCTTCCTGGACGTCAGCGCGTCGATGGACTACGCGTCGAAAGGAATAAGCAAGCTGGAATACGGCAAGTACCTGGCGGCCGCGCTCACCTACCTCATGTTGAGCCAGCAGGACTCCGTCGGCCTGGTACTGTACGACGAACGCATACGGCAGTACGTTCCCCCGCGGTCTATCCGCAACCACCTGCACGCCATACTGCAGCGCCTGCACGCCGCGACGCCGGGTTCCGGGACGCGGAGCCGGTCGACATTCCACTCACTGGCGGAACGGATCAAGCGGCGCGGGCTGATCATCATCATATCGGATCTGTTCGACGACCCCGAAGACATCGTCGCCAGCATCAGGCATTTCCGCCATCGCAAGCACGAGGTAATCGTTTTTCGCTTGCTCGATCCCGCTGAGAAGGAGTTTTCGTTCCGGCGCCCCGTCCGTTTCCGTGACATGGAGACCGGGGAAGAGGTGTACACCCATCCCCATGCCATTCGTGAAGCGTACCTGAACGACCTGAAGGAACAGGATGAACTTTATACCCGCCTATGCCGGGAAAACTCCGCGGATTATCTCTGCCTGGACACCGGCACGCCATTCGACCACGCCCTGTTGACATTCCTCGCCAAGCGCGCCCACCTGGGTTGACGCTCAGCTTCCGCTCCGCCGTTCCTGCTCTATTTTTACGTCTGGATGGGCGACGATGTTGAGCCGGAAGTAAATCCCCTTATTGATGCCGGTGGGCACCCACCGAAACGTGAACTCCCAGCAGTGCAACTGGCGGTACAAATCCAGGCTGTGGGAGACGATCTTCCGGCGGCGATAGTCATAGTTGATCGCGTGCTGAATGCGCCAGTTGTCGGTCACCGGATTGGACAGCCTGAGCGGATCCGTGATGTCGTTCAGGCTGAAACGGTTCACGGCCCGGATTTCGTGACTGCTGGTGCTGAATCCCTTGGCGGGGTTGGTCCGCCTTACTACGTACCGATGGGTAAGTCTCACCGTCCACGGACCCTTCACCTGGCCGAATCGCTGATTGAACCGGTCGTAGCCGTATCCGCCGTAAGAACCGGTACCGAAGCCGCCACCATAGCCACCCGAATCTAACCCGCTGCCGATGCTGCGATCATCACCGCCGAATCGATCGCCGGAAGAACCGTCGTCCCCGTAACCACGATCCCTGCTGTCGCGTCGGTCCGTACGGCGTGAGCCCACCAGGTTCAAGGAGGTGTTTACCACGAGGCGTTCCAGCCATGGACGCCGGTATCCATCGGTCTCCGGATCGTAAAAATCATGGTTCAGCGTCACGTTCACGTTCAGCCGGCGGTTCGGAATGCGCACGGTGGTGGCCAGGTCGGACAGACGACGATTTTGGGCCTGGAAGTTGTAGGAGGCCGAAGAGCGGACGTACATCAGGTTGTACTTCTTCTCCCTGCCATCGTGTTCCGTCTTGGCCTGAAGAATGTTGTCCAGGGAGAATCGCACTGCCTTCCTGATATTGGTCGGGCCTGACTGGGTAAAGGAAACGAGGGGCGTGACCACGTGGCGTATCGCGGTGAGCCGCCCGATCCGGGGCTGAAAGAGGCCGTACAGCGTCGTATTTGCCGACATGCCCACCGAATGCTCTTCCTTCTGTTCGAAAGTGCGTCCTGACATCTGTAACCACGACCGGGTATACCTGGCTTGCGGTCGGATTTTCAGCCAGCCCATAAGGTTCTGCGGCGCGCTGAGGTTGAACACGTTACTTAAGGTCTGGTTCACGTCGCGCCGCCAGGTCGGTGTGATCACCTCCATCGTGTCGGCCCCCGCCACTGTATAGGTCGTGTCCGTACCGATCCGGACGCTGTTCCTGCGGTTTCTCAACGAATTGTTGAACCCGAACAGGATGGAATGGTACCAACTAGCGTTGTCGTCCGTGCGGGTGCGGACCCGGTTGAAGTCGGGCATGCTGCCACGACGATACTGGTCGCGTGCCGGTTTGAAAATCGGACGCGTAGCGAACCGAAAACTCAATGTGGTGCTCGGCCGGCTCGGCCTGCCGGCGGTACTGGAGGACGATACGTTCAGATCGAGGCTGTTCTGACCCCATCGCCGGTTTACCGAGAAGCCGGAACGTGTCGTGGAACGGAGGCGACCAGGATCGGTCCCCCGAGTCGTCGAATGAAGGTATTGCAGCGACTTGGCGTAGGCGGCCTGGCCCCTCAGCGTAAGTCCGGGAAGGATCTGCTGCCAGTGCCGGGCCGAAAAATCCCAACCTGTCGTCTTCCCGCCGAATTCGGACTGCCAGGAACCGCTCACCGTGCCCCTTAGCCGGCGGTCCTGGCGATACTGCACCCGCTGTTTCAGCAGGAACCCGGTCTTGGATTCAACGTCGCCCGTGAGTTTGAGGTCCAGGTATTCGTTCGGCGCCCAGAAGTACCCGATGTTGCGAAGGTAACGGCCTTCCCGCTCGCCGTTGCCGTAACTTGGTATAGTGAGCCCCGAGTGCCGGCCCCTTTTCACAGAGAAGACATACATGGGTAGATAAAAAACCGGTATGCCGAACACGTAGCCGGTTACGTTTCGCACGACGGCCTTGTCGTCCGGAACAATCCGGGCCCGGCCGACCTTCAGGTAGTAGTGCAGATGATTGGGGTTATCGCAGGTGGTATAGGTTCCCCCGTCGATTTCAAAGGTCCGGTCGGGGTTCAGCCGGATGTGATCGCCGTCGAAGAAACCCTCTTCGTATTCGGTACGGCCTTTCCATACCTGCCCTTCGCTGGTTTTCAGGTCGTACTGCATGCGTTCCCCGACCAGCGTGCCGCCTTCGAATTTCAACGTGGGTCTGATATTGGTGTTAGGGGACACCCCCGTTGTATCGGGCAGGAAATCCGCGGTAAGCAGTTCGGAATGGGTATGGTACTTCACCTGGCCGGCCTTCAACTCGATTTCGCCGTACCGCAAAGCGGCCCGGCCGAAAAACACCAGCGTGCTGTCGCTGAATTCGTAGGTGATGGAGTCCGCGGTGTATTCGATGCCCGGGCGGCTCGAGGTGTCGGCCGGCGCTCTGGAGGGACGTTCGCGGCCGGAAGGAACCTGGGAAAAGGACAGTCCGGGAATACAGGCCAGCAGTAGGAAAAATATGAAACGGGGCGGCATGCGGTACTCACCAATCAGACGATCGCCGCTTCATCGTCCCTGGAAAAGAAGTGAGCCCTGGCCATGTTAACGAGGAGCGGCATTTCGGTGTTTATGCCAGGGTCCACGAAGGCGTCCACCCTGGCGATGAAAGGATACTGGCCGGTGGTCATGTACAGAAATGTTTCGCTTCCCATGGGTTCCACCACCTCGACAGTCGCCCGTATCTGGCGAGCTTCTTTCCAGTCCTTATTCGAATCTGCGGAGGTGATGTCTTCCGGCCGGATGCCGAAAGTGACCTCCTTGTCACGCCATGGCGCAAGGGCATCCCGCATGCCGTCGGGAATGGGCAGCCGGAGACTGCCTTCGTCGAACTCCGCATGTCCGTTATTGTATACGACTCTTCCCTCCAGGAAGTTCATGCCCGGACTGCCGATGAAACCCGCGACGAACCGGTTCACCGGTTTCTCGTAGAGCTCGAGGGGAGCGGCGACCTGCTGTACCTCGCCGTCTTTCATCACGGCGATGCGGTCTCCCATGGTCATGGCTTCTACCTGGTCGTGGGTGACGTAGACAATGGTCGCTTCGAGACGGTTATGCAGCTTGCTGATCTCGGTCCGCATCTGCACGCGCAACTTGGCATCCAGGTTCGAAAGCGGTTCGTCGAAGAGAAAAACCTTGGGTTTTCGCACGATGGCGCGGCCCACCGCCACGCGTTGCCGTTCACCGCCGGAGAGTGCCTTCGGTTTGCGTGCGAGGAGGTGACCGATGCCCAGGATGCCGGCGGTCTCGTTGACCCGCGCCTCGATCTCGGAGCGGGAATACTTACGCAGCTTGAGCCCGAAGGCCATGTTCTCGTATACCGTCATGTGGGGATACAGCGCGTAGTTCTGGAACACCATGGCGATGTCACGGTCCTTCGGCGGGACGTCATTCACACGCTTTCCATCAATATGGATCTCGCCGGACGTCACTTCTTCCAGTCCGGCGATCATTCGTAGCGTGGTAGACTTGCCGCAGCCGGAGGGGCCGACGAGTACGACGAACTCCCGATCCTTGATTTGCAGGTTAACGTCTCGGACCACCGTGTTCTTGTCGAACTGCTTTTCCACCTTCTTCAGTACCACATCCGCCATGCAGGTATTCCTCCTGGAACCTGTCGGTGTGTCTGCGGGACTCCCGTATTGTGCGGTAAGTGACCGGTTTTGTCAATACAATATACCCTCCAGGCTGGTGTGTCGTGGCAAACGGCCGGGTGCGTCGCGACATGGCTTCAAGACGCAATATCCTCGCGGTTATGTTTGACTTTGACTCGTGCATTCGTTATTTTGTTGGCTCATTTTGTTTACGCGTTATACATGTCTGCTGCACCGAGCATAATCTCAAATTAACTAGACCGTCGGGAGGAGTCTGATCATGCCGCTCATCGTCGAACTGGACCGTATCAAGGAAGCCGTAAAAGGCATAGACGTCATACAGGATATCGAAGATGGTTTCGTCGCCTATTCGCAGGGGAAGGTGCAGGTGCCTCCAGTCGGCGAGTTGCACTTCGAGGATCCCCCCGGAAACGTGCATATCAAGTACGGCGCGATCAACGACGACGACTACTACGTCATTAAACTCGCGTCCGGATTCAACGACAATCCCGGTCTCGGCCTTCCCCGCGTCCAGGGCATGATGCTGATCTTCAACCAGAAGACGGGCCAGCCGGTGGCGTTTCTGCTCGACCAGGGATACCTCACCAACGTACGTACAGCCGCTATGGGGCCCGTCGTGGCCAAAGCCCTGGCGCCGAAGAACATCAGCCGAATCGGCGTATTCGGCACGGGTTTGCAGGGACGCATGCAGGTCGAGTACCTCAAGGGGTACGTCGACTGCACGGACGTGATCGCCTGGGGCCGGTCCGCCGAGAGCATGGCTTCCTACAAGAGCGACCTGGAAGCCCAGGGGTACACCGTGGAGACGACGCGGGACGCGGGCGCCGTGGCGGCGGAGAGCAATTTCATCGTCATGTCGACCCCATCCCTTTCTCCCCTGCTGAACGCCGACGAGGTCCGCCCCGGCACCCACATCACCGCCATGGGTTCGGATACACCGGATAAAATCGAACTCGATCCCGGTGTCCTGGCAAAAGCCGACGTGGTCGTGGCGGACAGCATCCCGCAATGCAGGCTGCGGGGCGAGATCGCACAGGCGATGAAGGCGGGCGCCATTACCGAGGAACGGGTGGTCGAACTCGGAAACGTGATCCAGGATCCTTCCCTTGGCCGCACTTCCGACGAGCAGATCACAATAGCCGATTCGACGGGCGTCGCGGTGCAGGACATCCAGATTTCCAAAGCCGTCTACCACGCCGTAAAGTAGCGGTAGGCGCATCCAAAAAGGAGCATGACATGGCAGCGGCCTTCCAGACTTTCGATTTGGAACGCATCATGTCGGACTGGGAACAGATTGTCGACTACAATCTATCCGAGAGCGGCGCGCACCCGGTAAAGGTCAAGGATCTGATCGACTACGATCCCGGTATCCTGGATCGCATGCTGGACACCGAACTGGGCTACGGATATGCCAACGGCTCGCCGGAACTGAGGGAAGCCATTGCCCAGTATTACCCCGGCGCGACGGTAGACAACGTCCTGGTGACCATCGGATGCATTGAAGCCAATTACATCACGTTCCAGACGCTGCTGGAAGGCGGCAAAGAGGTGGCGGTACAGGTACCTTGCTACCTGCAGGGCTGGGGTCTCGCGCACAACCTGGGCGCCGTTCGCAGGACTTTCGTCCTCGATCCGGACCGTGGCTGGGCCCTCGACACCGACAGCCTGGAAGCCGCGGTGACGGATAAGACCGAGCTGATCTCCCTGTGCAATCCGAACAATCCGACGGGTCAGATCCTGACGGAATCCGAGATGGAAACCGTTGTCGGCGTGGCCGAACGCAGTGGCGCCTACCTGCTCGCCGACGAGATCTACGCCGGGTCCGAGAGGGAACGCGAGGAGGTAACGCCTACCTTCTACGGCCGGTATGACCGGGTCATTTCGGCGGGCAGCATGTCCAAATCCTTCGCCATGCCCGGACTGCGCATCGGCTGGCTGGTGGGACCGAAGGATCTGATCAAAAAACTGTGGTGGCGCCACGAATACCTTACGCTGAGTACCGCCAAGCTGTCCAACCACTTTCTCGCTCCCCTGGCGCTGCGACCGGACGTCCGGAAAGACATCTTCGACAGAACCCGCGGCTACATACGCAGAGGATGGGAGCATTTCAAGCCCTGGATACAAGACAACGAGGACATCCTCAGTCTTGCACCGCCCCAGGCGACCGCTGTTTCCTTCGTCCGGTACAACCTGAATACGGATTCGGTGACGCTGGCGAACCGGTTGATTCAGGAAGCGTCGGTCTTGATCGGTCCCGGGGACTACTTCGGTGTACCCAACCATCTCCGCATCAGTTACGGTCTGCCGCAGGAATTCCTGATGGAGGGTCTGCTCCGTATCGCCGGTCTGCTCCGCAAGATCGCCGAAGAAGAGGCCGCGGGAACGGAAAGCGAGCGCGCAGCCGCCGCTGGATGATATCGAAAGAGGCTTCCCATGTCACATCCCCTTGATCCGCTGGTTCCGGTCGATGAATTCCCGTTGGCCCGGACCTGTACTTACATCAACGCGGCCAACGTGGCGCCCATGTACCGTCCGGCGGCCGCGGCCATCACCGACTGGTACCGGGACGTCGCCGAAAACGGCAGCAACCACTTCGACGAAGAAGCCGAAGCCACGGTATTCGACGATCTCCACCGGCAGGCGGCCCGGCTTTTTAACGCGTCGCCGGCCGACATTGCCGCGGGTTCCAGCACCACGGAACTCCTGAGTTCCCTCGCCTGGGCGGTCATGCCCGGTGCGGATACCAATGTCGTCAGTACCGACGTTTCTTTTCCCGCCTCGGTGTACCCCTGGAGAAGGGTCGCCAATCACACGGGCTGCGAGATCCGTCTGGCTCACTCGAAGGGAGACACTGTCGATCCCAACCGGGTCAAGGACCTCGTGGACGACAACACGGCCGTTTTGGCCCTCTCCCACGTTGAATTCCGCAGCGGCCAGCGCTGGGATCTCGCCGCCTTCGCGGAAATCGCGCACCGGCACGGCGCCCTGCTGGTCGTGGACGCCACGCAATCCGCGGGCGCCGTCCCCATCGACGCGCCGGGCATGGGCATCGACGCCCTGGCCGCCGGGGCGTACAAGTGGCTTTGCGGCCCCTTCGGTATAGCCGTAATGTACCTTTCTCCAACGCTCGCCACGAGCCTGGAACCCGGCCTGGTGGGGTTCCGGAGCCAGGTGGACATCTGGAACATCCGCACCGATCCGCCGGACTACCCGGAGGACGCGTCCCGGTTTGAATTCAGCACCATGGCCTACGGTTGCGCCGGTGGGTTCGCGAAATCGATCGAATACCTCGTGGATACGGGTATCGACCGGATTTTCTCCTACAACCAGGTCCTGGCCGACAACCTCATCGACGGCCTGGTCTCCATCGGCGCCGAGGTCACTTCCCCCCGAAACGCAGACGAACGTTCGGCCATCGTTACCGCCCGCTTTCCCGGCCGCGACCTTTCCGATGTGGCACAACACCTGAATCAATCCGGCGTCAGGGTCGCGTTGCGCGGCAACGTGATCCGGTTCTCGCCCCACCTGTACAACCAGATGGGCGACGTGGAGCGGGCGCTCGACGTAATCGCCGGCATGCCCTGATTCCGCGGACGACGATTTACACCGGAATACCCCATGTACAAGTTTCAATGGTACCAGTCGATCTACGACAATATGTCCAGGATCGCCGAAGAAGCCCGGCAATACGGCGAACGGATCGGCACGCTGAAACTGAAGCAGGATATCGGACTGTACGCCGGAAGTTCGGCGCGACCCGGAAACCTGCCCGGATACGTGCTCGACGCGATCGTGAAGGCCAACCAGGGGAACCGCACATACCCGGTACGGGTAGTCGAGGATGAACTCCGGGAGATCGTCAAGGACGTATACGGCGACGAATACGACGCCGTGGCCGCCAATACCTGCGAAGCGCTGCTTCGTCTCACCCTGGAGACCCTCTGCGCGCCGCCTTCCATGCGGCACGGCGATATCTACCGCGGCCGCCTGCTCATGCCCTACGGTGAGGACTACGAATGGCTGGGAGGCTACGGCCGGGCGTTCCCGCCGCGGTACAAGAACCTCCTCGTGGACCGGACGATCGCGGGCGGAGAACTGGGCATAGAGAACAAGAGCCTGGCGAACCTGGAAACGCTCTACGTCCGCATGGCGGGCGCTAAGTACGAACCCCACGGAATCCGGTACAACCCCACCTCGCTGCTCACCGCGGTCGACGTGGACGGGACCATCGAAAACGTGAAGAAAGCGGCCGCCCGGCACGCTTCGCTGCTCACGGGCATCGCCACGGTGGGATACGACACGCCCAGCTACGGGCTCGGGGAACAGGACGATAACGGCGCGCCCTTCCTCCTGAAGAAACTGGCCGAAGTGGCCCGCGACTACGACGTGCCCTACATCGTGGATACGGGGGGCTCGATTCCCATCGTCGGCATGGATCCACGGGACATCGACTGCGACATCATCACCTACAGCATGGACAAACCGGGCCGCGCACCCGCATCGGGACTGCTGATCGGAAGAGAAGAGATCATCAACCCGATTCGCAAGGGCATGGGCCTGGGCGGGCAGCGATACGGTGAGCTGTCCTCCCACGGCAAGGCGGTCTATACCTTCAGCGATCCGGGCAGGGACACCCTCGTCGGGTTGACCGCGTACCTGAAGGTCCTTCGTGACCGGCCTCACCTGGTCACCGACCCCGTGGACCGGTTCCACGAGATCATCGTGGAGGAATTCGCGCATATGAAACCCGCGCGCTTCCGCGACGACCTGATCTTCGCAAAAACGTACCAGCTGGGCGGCACCGAACTCAACTACGAACGCACGTGGAAAGACGGCGCCTTCGGCATTCCGATCTTCAACCTGGAAGACCTGTGGTCCAACACCAATCCCATCGTGCTCGCCCAGGAAAACATGGGCGTCGAACCAGCCACGATCTACAGCGGCAAGATGTTCCTCGGCCCCGGACTGGGGACGCTGGACCAGGAAGGCAATCTGATCGATGAGTACGCCGTGCTCGGCGCGAAGACCCTGGTCAAGGCGGTGGAAATAGTCTGCCGGTACGCTGGTCTGGGGGACTGAGCCATGGAGCCGATGCGCTATAGGGGATATCCAGCACGAATCGAATACAGTGACGAGGACGATGTTTCGTTGGCCGCGTGGCGGGTATTCGCGACATCATCACGTTTCACGGAGAAAGTGTCGGAGAAGTTCGCGAGGCGTTCGAAAAGGCCCTTGATTACTACCTGGCCTGCTGTAACGAACGGGGCGAGCAGCCGAACAAACCCTATTCAGGAAAGGTTCTTTTGCGTATCGATCCTGAAGTACATGCAGCGGTAGCCGAGGCGGCCGAAATCAGCGGCGTGAGGCTTAACCAGTGGGCTGGAGAAAAGCTGTTCGAGGCTGTGGTTGAAAAATGGAGTGCTTCAGCAACATATAAAACACAATAATGATGTTTCAAATGTATAGACGTTAAATCTAACGTCATGTAACACCGTAGTTTCATCAAAGGTACTTTAATGTGAGAACTGCACTTCTACTGGGAGCAGGATCCTCTATACCAGCGGGATTCCCGTCCACAAGCAAATTGACAAAAATAGTTCGATCAGGAAGAGGCGTTACGAGGGAGTCAGATTCGTCCTACTACATAGATGTCAACAATACAGCCTTGCAAGAAGGCACAACAACACTTGTGAAAAAGATGGTGAATCGACTTCATGCAGAACAGAGACAGTACAGCGAACACTATGGCTTAAATTGGACACCGAATTACGAAGATATCGCCTATCTGATTTCGCAAGGATGTGAGCAGTGGAAAGGAGAACTAGATAACCCAGTTGTACTATCTTTCATTGACAGACTTAGAAGTGATATGTCTTCAGAGATTCATGAATTAGAACAATATGACTTTAAGACATGCATCGATCATACTGGGAACGAAGACATGCTCGCATCACTTCTCGAAGAAAGCCTCAATTTCATTGTAGATATTGTCTGGCGATGTCTTTGGGGTAACCCAAATTCCGTAAGTCAACTTGGCATAATAAAGCACATCTGCAAAAACTCCTGTGTCTCCAGTATTTCCACGCTTTGTCACGACACCCATCTCGAGACATATCTAAGAGACGAAGGTGTTGCTCTTGCAGATGGCTTTAAAGATACATACGACGCCGGAATACGTTATTGGAACGGGGATTTTTCTTATATAGAATCAATACCGTTCTTAAAGTTACATGGATCTATTGACTGGTTTGATATTTACACCCAAGGTGGGACGATTTACGACAGCAAAGTAGGACTTGTTTCGTCTGATCTCGATTGTAGACGATTACAAAACAGTAATGGTGAGCGGTTAAATACAACCGGGCGGCCAATGATTCTGATCGGCACGTTCAACAAGATATCGCAATACAATGCCGGTATCTTTCGAGATCTACACTGTTGCTTTCGTTCGACGTTGAACGACACCGATCAGTTAATAGTATGTGGCTACAGTTTTGGTGACAAAGGTATTAACAACGAGATCATTGGCTGGGTTAGTGGTAGTCGAAAGAGACGCATTATCGTATTACACCCGGAACCGGATGATCTACTTTCAAATGCACGACCAGCAATACGTGACAACTGGATAGAGTGGGAGAAGCACGACTCGGTTTCGGTTATCAAAAAACTCCTTGAAGATGTTGGTGTTTCTGATCTGTCATTTTGAAACCGACGAAGTATAAAGAATAAGGCGATCTTCAACAATCGGTGCCGAACGAACTAGGTAAAGAGAATCAGAAAAACCCGGAGCATCGACGGCTCCGGGCCTATTCTAACAATTTCATATAGGGGAATATACTTGGCAAAACGATCCGACTCCGCCTCAAGACCCACCGGTAAGAGAATAAACAGTGCCATTATCTAGGTTTGGTAATCTTAACGTCAGTCTATGCTATGACGGCAATCTCTTGCTACATTGTTGTGGCATCGGAAAAGACTGTAACGGTAGCAATTGGCTCTGCAATGGTCGGAATAGTAAACAGGGAATAAGTTGGAGAAATCCAAAGAAAAAAGAATGAAACGCGACTGGGGTGAGTTCATTTCAGGGCAACCAATGCCTCCGCCTAAACATTGATTTACTTAACAAGGAAGCTGGATTTAAATCCCGACCGCTGTTGTTTATTTACTTTCTACAGGTGGTTCGGCTGGCGGCTCAGGTGGTTCAGCTGGTGGCTCAACCGGTGGTGGTTGAGCAGGGGGTAAGTCTTCGCTCGGAAGGTCTTTAATGTTTGGCAAGTCCGGTTCTTCATTGAATTCCGGCATATTTACATTTTGCGGTTCCTCAAGCATATTCCCTCCTGCATTTAAACAGGCAAAGGTTGTCATAGATACTGCGCCGGCAATAAACAAGGCGATGTTAACGTAATAAAAGAACGATACTAACGTTCTCCAAAAGCCCCCCAAACGTTCGATATCTTCTGTGGTTGTATGTTTTTGGGGGCAATATTTTTTATTGACTCTCTGAATCGATTTCTTGCTAAACAAAAACGTAAGTAAAATAGAAATCAAGCATCCTGTCCATAGCCACCAAGAACCAATTAGCAGTTCCGTGAATACAATTTGGTCCCTATCATCGATGGCTTTATCAATAAATGACACCGAGACTATTAGAGCACCGGCCGATAATGTTAACAATGCCTTGTCTAAAAACTCGTTCTCTCTAACTGTCCTTTTGTAAAGGCGGTTTTTGTATTGATAAAGCCGTTCTTCCTCTGACAATCCCAAATTGTGCTCCCTAATCCCTAAGTAAGCCTAATTAAACCCTCTATAGTACACATCCCGGATACTGCATGGTCGGATTCTTGGCCGCCAATACTCAGTCGCCACCACATCGGGCGTACGTTATGCCGGCCGACCAGCGTATCGATTCGAACCATTTCCAGGCTGTTTCGTCATCTGGAAACATATCCAGAAACTCGAGATTGGTAAGGTAATTTCGAAACCATTTCATCGGTCCACTTGACTGACTACCCTTACACTTCGATTTCCATTTTTGGCTTGTGTTATTCGTCCCTAACTGATTTATAATATATATGTTTATGAGTGTTTTGTCAAGTGTAACCGTATGGAGAAAGCTTACTGATTTGACAATCAAAATGGCTCAGATTAAATAGCAAGTATTATGGTCAATTATACAGAAATGAATTAAGATATATAGACAAGTTAGACGATTTTAAAGCTTGATCAATAGGGGCTTTTGACAGAATCTTGTTAGCACTGTCAACTGGCTCGATCGTTCTTTCAATCACATTCGTAAAAACCTTTATTAAGAGTCTTCCCGCAGTTCATGATCTCACGCTTTTATTCTCTTGGCTGTCAATCCTAGTAACAATCGCTCTAGTGCTTGTATCGTGTCTGTTCAGTATTCTATCTATGAACAACCAATTTGAGTAAATAAGAGAGAGAGAAAAAAGAGAACACATGAAACAGGAAAGAAACAAGTTGCCTACAGGGAAGGAGGGAAAAAACGAATTATGATGGGGCAATAAAGTGCTTCGTCTTACAAGTGGCATTACCTTTATTACCGGTATGTTCTTATTGATCTTTTTTATCAATTTCAAACCTAAGAAAATAGAACCAAATGTCGGAGAACGATCAAGTAGAATGAATCGAGGACGGCGACAATACTGAAACTGTGGGCAAAACCAGAACGCTACCAAGAGTCTTGAAACACCATTTAATATACTGGATAGCGGTGATGGAGATTCCGGTCAGGAAGGTCAACAAGAAGATCAGGATACTGAACAAGGCTCCGATCAATCCAGCAACGAATAGTAAGTACTATTCTTCTTGCTTAAACGATCATAACTCCTTAAATTAGATGACGTTATGTCGGTTTGTCTTCTATTCTATAAATTACCTAACAATTAACCTCACTTGAACATAACCTTATCAAACCATAGTCTTTCGGAGTATTACTCAGTGACTTCAAATCATAGGATATTATTTCAAGATTCTAGGAATTTAAAAAACATTCCATCGAATAGTGTCGACTTGATAGTTACTTCACCTCCTTACCCCATGATTGAAATGTGGGACAGCGTTTTCGGTGATCTGAACCCGGAAGTAAAAAGGACATTAAAAAACGCAGACGGAAGTGAGGCATTTGAATTGATGCATAGTGCTCTTGACGCCGTCTGGAGTGAAGTATTCAGAATCTTGAAAGATGGTCGGTTCGCCTGTATTAACATTGGTGATGCTACAAGGAAAATCAAAAGTGACTTTTGTCTCTATCCTAATCATGCCAGGATCCTGAACTGCCTTTACCGTCTCGGTTTTTCAACGCTACCAGACATACTCTGGCGAAAACAGACTAATGCACCCAATAAATTTATGGGTTCGGGTATGTTGCCAGCTGGTGCTTATGTAACGCTTGAGCATGAGTACATACTGATCCTACGTAAAGGATCAAAAAGGGAATTCAAGACCGAACAGGAAAAGCAAAACCGCCGTGAGAGTGCCATGTTCTGGGAGGAACGAAATACTTGGTATTCGGATATTTGGTTCGATGTTAAGGGGACGGGGCAGAATCTCTCCGACGATTTGTCACGTTTGAGAAGTGCTGCGTTCCCTTTTGAATTAGCTTATAGACTTATCAACATGTACTCAGTAAAAAGTGACGTAGTTCTTGACCCGTTTCTCGGTATGGGAACCACGATAGCTGCAGCGATGACCTCGGGACGAAACAGTATTGGTGTAGAAATTGACAAGAGTTTTACCCAAACCATTTACTCTATTGCAAATCAGATACTGGATTATTCAAATGAATACTTGTTCGAGAGGTTGATAAGACATTTTGACTTTGTTGAGAATCGTTTCAAAACCTCAGGATCATTGAAGTACAATAACGGCCCTCATGAATGTCCTGTAGTGACAAGCCAAGAGCAGTTTATTTCGTTAAACAGTTTAAATGAATTTCGAAATCTTGGGGAGGATACTTTTGAGGTGGGGTATTCTGAAAAGCCTGAGACGAGATACTGTTTTTCTAACTGGTGTGCCGGAACTCGTGAGAGTTCCCGAGTTCAAAATGACCTGAAGCAACGTCGGTCACATCCTCAACTCGATTTGCTAAACAACCCAAAATAACACGTTCCAAAGGCCGAACAGCCGTGAGAATCAAACTTAGGAATGCTGAGATACAAGAATATCTTAACATACCTGGAAATGAATTTCCAAAATACACTACTCAGATAATGAACCTAGCGAATCAAAACTCACAAGGTACCCGGGCCACTGTAGTTGGTCAGATGAGCGACTTGATCCAAGAATGTCCAGCAGATACTTACGATGATTGGGCTCAGTGGTACAAGGAAAGATACCCCGATGCTATTGATAGAGCAACCGCTCGCGTATTTAAAATGATTGAAAACCTGAACGCGGCGTCACCCCAAATAGACCGAGAGATGGTTCGCACATGGGTAGAGGATCTAGTTCTTGTCAAAACTTTTACTGGACTCAAGTTTCAGGAAGCAATTCTTAGGAAACTTGCTGAAATCAGGAACTGTGACTATAGATTGTCCAATCCGTACGAGGAATCTATGGGAATAGATGGGTTCGTGGGAGAAGAGGCGTTTTCAATTAAACCGGATACCTACACGTCCAAAGACCCAACCGTTCACGATTCTATAAATGTCCAGATAATCTATTACGACAAGAAGAGAGACGGGATTGTATTTGAAATACCAGATTAGACATAGCCTTGGTCTCAAATGTGTTATTTATAGCTGAAAACTGGGATCCCAGGGAGGTCGCGTCAAGTACCAGACCCTGACCCCTGCTGCATTTCATTTCCATTCCACCCCTTCCAGTGCAAGCGACTCCATCACGTCCCTCTGGCCGGAGGGCAGGTCCGCCTCGCACAACTGCGCCAGCTCCCCCTCGAAGAAAAACGCCTCCTCGCCGAAGGCCGGCTCTAGGTCGTCCAGCCATATGGCTTCTTCGTCGTACCGGGCAAAAAACGGCCGCAGCACCCAGTCGGGATTACGGCCCTGCAGGAATTGCAGGGCGATGATCTTCTCCCCGTGGATCTCGCTGATGCCCAGGACATGGACCTTCCCGGGATGGGACGACATGCTGGGTCCACGCACCGTCCGGCAGATCCCGCTTACCTGCTGATAGGCGTTCTGAAAGATCTCCCAGGCCCGAACCAGCGGCACCGCGAAGAAACGCTGCACGCCGGTGTCCCGCACCACGAACATGTAATAGGGTACCATCCCCAGGTCCACCTGCCTGCGCCACATGGCAGCCCAGGTGTCCGGATCGTCGTTGATATGCCTCAGGATGGGCGACTGCGTATAAACCTTCGCCCCCGTACCGCGGATCCGGCTGACCGCCTTCGCCACCGCGTCGGGCTGGAGTTCGGTGGGATGGCTGCAATGGGCCATGATGGCCAGGTGCTTACCGGCGCGGATGACCCGTTCGAACAGCGCAAGGACGTCGTCCGCATCCGGGTCCGTAAGGTACTTGTAGGGCCAGTAGGCCAGCGATTTCGTCCCGATTCGGATCGTATGCAGATTGGGGAGGTCCGCCATCAGCAACGCATCGATATACACGCTGAGGTTTTTTGCCCGCATGACCATGGGATCGCCGCCCGTGAATAGCACGTCGGTAACCTGGGGATTGTCTTCAAGGTACCTGATAAGGCTTTCGACCTCGCGGCTGGCGAACTTCAGTTCATCGATGCCTACGAACTGGGGCCAGCGAAAGCAGAAGGTGCAGTATGCGTGGCAGGTCTGTCCCTGTGATGGGAAGAACAGGACCGTCTCCCGGTACTTGTGCTGCATGCCATCCAGTTTCCCGTTGTCTTCCCTGGGGACATTGTGCTCGAGTTGACCCGCGGGCTGTGGATTCAGATCCCATCGGATCCGGTTCACGGTTCGCGCCATTTCCGCTTCACCCGCCCCCCTTTTCACCAATGACGCCACTGCGTCGAAGTGGTCCGGCGACAGCATATCCTTCTGCGGAAAGGTGAGCTGGAACATGGGGTCGTCGGGTATATTCTCCCAGTGGATCAGGTTCTGCACCACGTGGGAATTGGTCCGGAACGGCAAAACCTGCGCTACGACTTCCATTTCGAATTTAAGGTCGTCCGAGAGTTCTTCGATCTGTGGTATTTTCCTGAAGTTCCTGAGATCGTATATCTGGAACCTGGGTTTACTGCCCTTCATTCTGCCAAACATTGTACCTTCCTTACTGATTTAGGAGATCCGGCGCGCGTAGATTAGAACCCGCTTTGCGCGCTCCTCGCAGCTCGATTCGTTCTGGGGTCGCGACGGGTCGTGCCTCGGATCCATGCAATGAACGATCCGCGGGCGGGGCAGGGAGAAAGGCTGCTGCAGGGTTGGTATCCCGGCTGGTTTCGAGCAGGGATTCCCTTAGATCCACGAGCCGCCATCGCCCCGGGTTCGAACATTAAGGCCGTCCGGGCCGGAAATGGGGGAGAACGCCGTTCCGCGAGGATTATCGGAGACGCTCAACGAGCGCGAATCCTGAGGGAAACGTCTTCACCGCGTATATACCCGCTGGTGCCGGTTATGCGGAAGAATCGTCCCGGCGGGGGCAACAACCGCGATAGATCAGACCACGCAGACACTGCCTCGCGCCGCCTCAAGATAACCATAGGCGAACGGCTCTTCAAGTCATTTCGAGCGATGGCAGGAAGACCTGGCCGCTGTGTGCATGTGCTCGTCAGGAGAACGGACTAACCGATCTCCGCGAACCAGTCCGTTCCGAACAGCCGTTCCGCAGAAGCGATGCGATCCACGCTTCCGAGATCCGCCCACCTCGCTTCTTCGGCCCGATAGGCCAGGATTCCCCTGCCGGCGCCCGTCATTTCCATGAAGAAGTCTATGATAGAAAAAGGACGAGGCTCCGCCATCCATCCAAGGGCGATCGGCGACATGGCGTAGACGCCCATGAAGGGCACGGGGGTAAGCGGATCCTCCGACAGCCGGGGGGGTAGGATGTTTTCTCCCGTAACATCCGACTTCCACCCACAGAGTCGGTCAGACCAGTCGAAAAGCAGGTGGCGCGAACTCTTTCTTTGCTTCACGGCCAGGGTGACCAGGGCGTCCGAGGCCGAATGGGCATCCGTCAGGCCCTTGAGATCCAGGTCGGTCAGCACGTCCACGTTGTGCACCAGGAACGGCTCCTCGCGGTCGAAGAACCAGGCGGCCTTCCGAACCCCGCCGCCGGTGTCCAGGATCTCCTCCTCCACGGAAACGGTCAGCGAGACCCCGGGATCGTCGTACCGGGCCGCGAAGGCCTCGATCTGCTCCGAAAAATGATGGGCATTGATGATGATATCGGTGAAACCATATCGGGCGAGCCGTGCGATCACCCAGTAAAGCATGGGCCTGCCGGCCACCTCCACGAGCGCTTTGGGCCGGGTGTCGGTGAGGGGCCGCAACCGGGTGCCCAGTCCTGCGGCGAGGATCATGGCCTTCACGATTGCTCCTGCTCCCGGTGCGTGAGCCGGACCGTCAGGCCCGGGCGTTTCTTCAGGTGCGCCGCCAGGCGCTCCGCGAAGTAGACCGAACGATGCTGGCCGCCCGTGCACCCGAAGGCGACGGTCAGGTCGGTGAACCCGCGGCGCAGGTGGTGGTCGACCGCCCGGTCGGCCATGGTCTTCGCATCCCGCAGAAAGGACCGTGCCTCTTCGAGGTCGTCCAGGAAGGCGGCCACCGGAGCGTCCTTTCCCGTGAGGGCCGCGTATTCCGGAATACGCCCCGGGTTCTTCACGATCCGGCAATCGAAGATGAACCCTCCGCCGTTGCCGCTCGGGTCACGGGGCAGGCCGAGGTGGTAGGAGAAACTCCAAAGGTGGACGGTCAGTCCTTCCCCGGAAACCTCCCCCATCCGCCCAAGCGTCGGATCGTCGACGATGCGCGACCAGGCCCGGTCCAGTTCCGGAAGGTTGACCGGCAGTTCGGCCCTCGCCAACAGGCCTTTCAGGTTTCGCACACCGTGGGAGATGCTGGTCAGGAAGCGGGACTTGCCTTCGTACAGTCCACGGTAACCGTATGCGCCCAGCGCCTGCATGAGACGGACCAGGGCGTAACCGTAGTAGTGGGCCAAGAACGTATCCCGCCGAAGGGAGGTGTACTCATCGGCCGCTTCGACGTAGTAATCCACGAGTTCGTCCCGAATCTCCCACGGGATGTCGGCCTTGGCATCCTGCAGCAGGGAGGCCACGTCGTACTGCAGGGCTCCCTGACGGCCGCCCTGGTAGTCGATGTAATGCGGTCGGCCATCGTGCCACATAATGTTGCGGGACTGGAAGTCGCGGTACAGGAAATAGCCGGTTTCCGTTTCCAACAGGAACTTCGTGAACCGTTCGAAATCGTCTTCCAGGGCCTGTTCGTCGAAGTCGATGGGCACGAGTTTGAGGAAATGGTACTTGAAGTAGTTCAGATCCCACCGGATCGACTGAGCGTCGAACCGGCTGCGCGGATAGCAGACGGAATAGTCCAGGTCGCTGCCGGCGGAGACCTGGAAACGGAGCAGATCGTCGAGAACCTGCCTGTACATCGCGACGAGTCGGTTCGAGAACGTCCCGTCCTCACCGCGGATTGCGAAGACGCGGTTGAAAAACGACTCGTCACCCAGATCCTGCTGCAGATAGACACCCTGTTCAGGGTCCTCGGCGTATATCTCGGGCACTGGGAGGCCGTGCCGCCGGAAGTGCCGGGTAAGAGACAGGAAGGCGGCGTTTTCTCGCAGGTCGTTGTTGAACGTACCGATGACGGTTTGACCTTCGCCCTGCAGCCGGAAATACCGCCGTTTCGATCCATCCGCGCCCAGGGGCGTGATTCCGGACGGCGCTTCACCGAAGTTGCTGCGGAAGAGACACTCGAGGCTGTCGCGGATTTCTGGCGTCATGCTGGGTTTTCCGGTCCCGATGCGGTAGGTCGACCCCTCAACCGGGTCGTTTCATGATCAGGAGCAGCGGCCGAAGATCGTCTGGGTACATTCTGCGCGCGTCGTTGTTGTTGTCGAGGATGACGTAGACCCGGTCGCGGTCCATGGTGAGACCCTCTGCCGTTTTCGCACCGAACTGTTCGTGCTGATAGAGGTATTCCGGCTTGTTGACGATATGGGCGAAGGACCAGAGCGTCGAGGGGCTGTCAACATCCAGGTAACGGATGGTTTTCCGGATGGTCGCGGTGCTCCGCTGCAGTATGTAGACGTTTTCTTCTTCCCGGTGCAGGCCGGTATAACTGTTCGTCGAACCGTGATTGGCGATCTCTACGATCCGTTGCTCCGCGGCCATGTCGACTTCGATCAGGCCGCACGGCTGTCGTTCGGCGATGACCAGAAACCGGTCCCGCCCCATCAGGGTGATCCCTTCCAGGTATCCACCCCGAGCCTGGAAGAGGCCCGCCGAAGCACCCACGTCCCGGAGGTTTGTGGTTATCCAGGATACGTTTTCGCCATCCGCGCCGATCTTGAGAATGGCGAAGGCTCCCTCGCTGACCAGGTAGAAGTTCCCCGCATCGTCGCGGGTAATGCCCTCGAAATCCAGTCTGAATATGCCGAAAGAACTGGACGCCTTGAATCGAACATGGGGGACAAACACCGCCCTGTCCGGCTTCAGATCGATTCGGAAGATGGTATCGTCGTGTTTGTCGGATACCGTGTACAGGGTATCGTTGTACATGAAGAGTCCCGACGGCTGGTTGAATTCGGGACCCTCGACGGGGAGTACGGCGATTTCTTCGAGTAAAACCGTGTCGCTTTGCGCGCGGGCGGATTCGGGGGTCCAGAACTGAATGAGCACAAAGAAGGAGAGCGCCAAGAGGGAAGCGGTCCGAACGGAACCGTACGCCCCGCCCGAAGGAAAACCCCTATTCCCCATCGTCCACCTCGGCGATGTATAACTTGTGCCAGCGGAACGAGCCCACCGTACCGTCTTCGTTCACGGCATAGCCCTTTAGCCAGGGTTTTCTGAGTTGCAGGCCCATCCCGTGAAAGAGGAAGGCGGCGGGATAGTCCGCCGCCAGGACGGCCGAGGCTTCCCGGTACAGGCCGTACCGGGATTCCAGGTTCAGTTCGGCCGCGGCCGAGTCCACGAGGCGGTCAAAGGTGGGATTGTGCCAGTCCTGCCGGGCATGGCCCCGGGGTTGGGAGTGCCAGATCATGTCCAGCATGTTGCGCGGGTCGAGGAAATCGGCGCCGAAATTCAGCATGCCGAGGTTCATGTTCCACTGGTAGAGGTGGTCCATGTACGTGCCCCGGTCTGCCGCGCGGATATTCACGTCCACGCCGATATGCTCCTTCAGCATGCTTTGAATCGCCGCTGAGATCAAGCGGTCCGACGGGCTGGGCGCCCGCAGCCACAGTTCCTGCCTGGGGAATCCCTGTCCATTCGGGTATCCGGCCTCCCGCATCAGCGTACGCGCCCGTTCGGGGTCGAAGCCCTGCGCCGCGGCGTGTGTGTCGCCTTCGTATTCCTTGAATCCCGGCGGGATCATGGAATAGGCCGGGACGGCCCCGCCGCGCAGAATGACGTTGCATATGTTGTCGCGATCCATCACCCGCGTGAAGGCTTCCCGCACGCGAATGTCGTTGAAAGGCGGCAACTGCGTTCTGAAAAAGATATACCAGGTATTCAGACCGTGAAAACGCACGAGATCCTTCTTCAACACAGGATCTCTCTCGATTCGGCTCAGGTCGTTCACATCCACGTTCTCCATGTCGACCTCGTTGCTCTCGTAGGGAAGAACGGTCGCCGCAGACGGATTACGGAAGGGGTGTATGACCTTCTCCAGAAAGGGTTTGTAGGGACCGTTGTAGTAGGGATTCGGAACGAGCGTCATGTGGCTGCCGTGAACCCATTCCGTGACCTTGAAACCGGAATTGGTGATGATGTGCTCCGGCTCGGTCCACTTGCGGCCGTATTTATCCACCAGTCGCTTCGGCACCGGCATGGCGTCGCCGAAGGAAACGATATGGGGCAGGTACGGAGCCCGCTTTTCGGTTTCGATTACCAGGGTCGTATCGTCCACCGCCCAGACACCAAGGGACTCGAGATCCTTGTTCTCCCCCTTGACGATTGCTTCGGCGTTCTTGATGTCGTAATAGAAGAAGGCGTAGATGTTGGTTTCTTCGGGGTTGACCATCCTACGGTAGGAATACACGAAGTCGTGGGCCGTCAGGGGCGATCCGTCGCTCCAGCGCATCCCGGACCTGAGATGGAAGGTCCAGACCTTGCCGTCTTCCGACTCCCATCTGTGCGCGGCGCCCGGAATCGGGTTCCAGTGTTCGTCCTTGAACAGCAGTGCTTCGAAGGGCAGGATCGTCTGTTCGGTATCGTAGGGCTCGATACTGGGATCCAGGCTCTTAGGCTCGGGGCTCATGGATCTCAGCACCTGGCGGGAGGCGTCCACCGCGTCGTCCGGCAGGACCACCCCGATCGAATTCACCCGTCCACCGCTCGCCGCCTGTTCCCCGCCCCGTTCCCCGTTTTCGCAGGAGACCAGCAGGAACATCGAGACCATGAATATGGATATGCGCATAGTGGACAGTGGTTTGGCGATGCTCAGGTTCTCGTGGCTGGTGGGATAACGGTCGGTCCGTTCCCCGGCACGGGTTAGATTCGGATCAATTCCTTGACGAGCAGATCGTTGATTCGGCTGGCGAAACCCACGGGATCGTCGAGCTTGGATCCTTCGGCGACCACGGCCTGTTCGTAGAGCAAGCGTCCGATGGATTCGACCCGGGCGTCGGCGCTGTCGCTGTCGTGCAGCTTCTGCAGACCCTGGACGACGGGGTGGCCGGCGTTGAGTTCCAGGATGCGCTTGGATTGTTGCGCCCCGCCTTCGCCCATGCGCTGCATGAGCCGCTCCATGTGGGCGCTCATGGCGCCCTCGTCGGCCACCAGGCAGGACGCGCTGTCCTTGAGGCGCGTCGACAACCGGACATCCTGCACCTCCGTGATCCTGCCCTTCAGGGTTTCGATCAAGGCCTTGAAGGTCTTTTCATCGTCCTCCGCCGTGGCCTTGGAGGACTCGTCGGCCGTGATATCTCCCTTGTCGGCCGCCTTGTACTTCTTCTCACGGAACTCGGCCACCGACGACATGACGAATTCGTCGATGGGATCGGTCATGAAGAGGACGTTCCAGCCTCGGTCCCGGAAGATCTCCAGGTAGGGCGTTCTTTCCAGCATGCCGCGGTGCTCGCCGATCAGGTAGTAGATCTCCTCCTGGTCTGGCGGCATCTGGTCGACGTAGTCATCGATGGTGATAAACTTTCCGGCCTCGGTGTTCATGGATTCGTATACGGCGAGGGAGGTAAGGGTATCCCGGTTCTCGAAATCCTGCGCCATCCCTTCCTTGAGGATCAAGCCCAGCTCTTTGAAGAAATCCACGTACTTTTCGAACTCGTCCTTCTTCATTTCCTCCAGTGCGGAGAAGACCCGCTTGACGAGGTTCTTCCGGATGCGGTCGAGTATGGGATTCTGCTGCAGGATCTCCCGTGAGACGTTCAGGGGCAGGTCGGAGCAGTCCACCACGCCCTTGATGAAACGCAGGTAGGGCGGCAGCAGTTCTTCACAATGCTCCATGATCTGTACCCGCTGCACGTAGAGCCTGGGTCCGACCTTGGGGTCGCCAAACATCATGTCGAAGGGTCGCTTCGCCGGTATGAAGAGCAGCACCTTGAATTCCGTGAGTCCTTCGGCCGTGTAGTGGATCACCCTGGCAGGATCGCCGTAATCGTGGGAGATCTGACGGTAAAAGGCGTTGTATTCCTCCTCTTCGATCTCGTCTTTCGACCGCAGCCAGAGCGCCTTCATGGAATTGAGCGTCTCTTCGCGGATCACCGCCTCCGTCTTGTCGTCTTCCCCCTCGACCGGTTCGTTCCGTTCCACGTCCATGACGACCGGGTACTCGATGAAATCGGAGAACTCCTTGACGACCTGTCGGAGCCGCCATTCCTCGAGAAACTCCTTTTCGTCCTCCTTGAGGTGGAGCGTTACGTCGGTACCGTGGGTCTCTTTCTCCACGGTCTTTATGGTAAACTCGCCCTGGCCCGCAGAAACCCACCTCACGCCCTGGTCCTTCGGGTCGCCCGCCAGGCGGGAGACCACGGTTACCCGTTCGGCCACCATGAACGACGAGTAGAATCCCACGCCGAACTGGCCGATCATTTCGGGGCGGCTGGCGTCGTCGGTCTGCTGCAGGGTCTCGAGGAACGCACTGGTGCCGGATTTCGCGATGGTGCCCAGTTGATCGATGATGGTTTCGCGGGACATGCCGGTACCGTTGTCGGAAACCGTCAGGGTGTTCTTTTCCTTGTCGGCGATCAGCTTGATCTTCCAGTCGCTGTCGCCGTCCAGCAGGTCGCTGTTGTTGATGGAATTGAAACGAATCTTGTTGATCGCGTCACTGGCATTGCTGATCAACTCGCGCAGGAAGATCTCCTTGTGGGAATAAAGCGAATGCGTAATCAGATGCAGGATCTGACGCAACTCGCTCTTGAATTCCATCGTTTCAGTAGTTGCGGTAGGTGCTTCGGACATCGTCTGACCTTTCCTCGATAGGCAAGGGAGAAACTACTCCCCATGTGATATGGCTGGCCCAGGCTGTAACTTAGTTCCTGGATACAACCCGTACTGTTTGTATTCCTGTTCGAAAAGTGTTGTCTCATACCAGGTTTCCGCATGCACCCGCCGGGCGGGACAACATGCGTATTATAGGAATATCCACGGGGAATGTCAACACGGGGGTTCCTCCAAAAAAGGCTTTGGCGCCGGTGTGCGTGGAGGTAAATTGTTAACCCGCCTTACATACGAAAGAGGTAGTGTATGCGTCGATGGCACGTCATAGTCCTGTCAATGGTGATGGTTGCCTTCCTTGTGGTTATCGCAGGATGGAACCGGACCGACGCGGATGATCAGTCCAATCAGTCCGCTGATTTCCGACTCAGCCAGATCATGGTTAAACTCACCCAGATCGAATGGCAATTGACGCAGGTCAGGAATCGGCTGGGTGGGCATGAGAACCGGTTTGACCATATCGACCGGCAACTGGACCAGATACGATCTGATATCGAAAAAGAAACCGCAGAGGCTGCGTCAACCGCGTCGCGCTTCGACGCACCCGATCCGGCGCTGGTGGGAACGTGGCGGCTATCGCGCAACGACTTTGCTGACGATACAGCGGATCGTATCCAAAGCGGATTGGAAGGGACCGAAATCGATCCTGCGGTATTGGAAAGCAATGCCCGGGAATTCGTAAACCGCGTAGAGCACGCCCTCGATCTGGCCGGATTACGTCTCATCCGATTCAATTCCGATGCCTCGTACGCGGACGACACGGGAGGCATGGGGAACTGGTCGGTTTACGGCGATCGTCTGATCCGGATAAGCAGAGATGGCGAGGTTTCCCAGGCCGCCTAACTTGTAAGTGGTTCCAGCCTGTCCCTCCTTTTCACCAGGGACCAGATCCTCAGGGCGGTGAAGGCTGCATCGGAAACATGGACGAGTGTGAACCAGGAATGGTTTGACGCGGCCTTCGAGCAGAGGGACGGGTTGCGTGTTTCGTTGATTAGGGACGATTAACTCTGCATGCAGCCAGATTCAGGGCCTGATTTTGAAAAACACTTGACGATTTTCCGGTAAAGGAACAAGCCATGCTGACCCATGAACAGGCAGCCGATTTTCACCGGAAGGGATTCCTCAACGGGGGCCGCGTCCTGGACGACGCGGAGATTCAGGAACTGAGGGACGAGCTTCAACGCGTTCTCGATACCGGACCGGAGGGCTTCCCCGAGGGAGGGCCGAGGCCGGTACTGTTTCACAACATGGTCCGTGAGCGCGAACCGGAGCGATGCGTCTGGCAGATCGTGAATATCTGGGAGGTTTCGGACGCGTACCACCGCTTGACCCACCATCCCCTCATCGTCGAAGCCATCAGCCGGCTCACGGAAGCCGATGAACTAATGGTCTGGCACGACCAGATCCAGTACAAGCCGCCGGGCTACGGCGGCGTCACCAGTTGGCACCAGGACGCGCCTCTATGGCCGATCATCCGTCCCATGACCCCGGTATCCGCCTGGGTCGCCCTCGACGACGCGACGGTGGAGAACGGGTGCATGTGGATGACGCCGGGCAGCCACAGGTGGGGTAACCAGATCGAATTCCTGCGTACGCAGGCCCATTTGAAGCAGGCCGTGGACTTCGGACAGATCGAGGGCTTCACGCCGCCAGGCGATGCCGGGACTATAATCGTGGAACCCCGTCCGTGGCCGGTGAAGGCCGGGGAGGTTTCGTTCCACCACTCGCTGACCTGGCACGGTTCGCCCTTCAACCGGTCTCAACTGCCGAGGCGCGCCATCGCCATGCACTACATGACCGGCGAGTCCCGCTTCGTCGCATCGGGACAACACGTTATGAAGGCCTTTGTCGACTTGCCGGACGGAGCGCCTATGAACCAGGCGGGCGAGCATTTCCCCTTCGTGATGAGAAACGGAAAGATGGCCGCTCTCGCCGGGTAAGCAATACCCTGGCGGGCCGGGGGCGTTGGAAGGAGTGATCTATGGACGTCGTACGCATCGGTATCATCGGTGTCGGAAACATGGGTAACCACCACATCGACTACCTGGCCGGGAACGAAATACCCGGCGCGGTGCTGAAGGCTGTCTGCGATGTCAATCCGGATCAACTGGCTCGTGCGAAAACATTGGCAGGCGAAGGCGTCGAGGCGTACGGAGACGCGGACGAACTGATCCAGTCGAAGGGAATCGACGCCGTGATCATCGCGACGCCCCACTTCGATCACCCGCCACTGGCCATCAAGGCCTTTGCCCGGGGACTTCATGTCCTCTGCGAAAAACCGGCCGGCGTGTATACCAGGCAGGTGCGGGAAATGAACTCGGCGGCCGAAGAAAGCGGCCTCGTCTTCGGCCTGATGTTCAATCAGCGGACCCTCGGAGAACACCGGAAACTCAAGGAACTCGTGGAATCCGGCGAGCTGGGCGAACTGCGACGCACAAACTACATCATCACGAACTGGTTCCGGGCGCAGAGCTACTACGACTCCGGCGGCTGGCGCGCCACGTGGTCCGGCGAAGGCGGCGGCGTACTCGCCAATCAGTGCCCCCACAACCTCGATCTCTGGCAGTGGATCTGCGGCATGCCGGTGCGCATACGGGCGTTCTGCGGCTTCGGGAAGTACCACGACATCGAGGTGGAAGACGACGTGACGGCCTACGCCGAATACGAGAACGGCGCTACGGGTATATTCATTACGACCACGGGCGAATCTCCCGGTACCAACCGCATGGAAATCACCGGGGACAACGGTAAGGTGGTCATGGAAGAAGGCAGGATCACCTTCTGGCGCAATCGTACGCCGGCTCACATCTTCAATAAAGAGTGGAAAGGTGGATTCGGGAGCCCGGAGACCTGGAAATGCGAGATCCCGTTCCAATCAGGCGGCGAGGAACACCGCGGCATCACCAGGGGCTGGGTAGGCGCGATCCTGGATGGAACGCCCCTGATCGCTCCAGGTGTCGAAGGCATCCGGGGTGTCGAACTGGCGAACGCCATGCTGCTGTCCGCCTGGCAGGATGACTGGGTCGACATACCGGTGGACGAAACATTGTACTACGAAAAACTCCAGGAGCGGATCCGATCGTCCACGGTCCGTAAAGAGGATTCCGGCGACGCGACGCTCAGCGTGGAAGGCACGTTTTAGGAAGGATTGTCCGCACCCACGGCATCGGAAATCCGTTCCAGGCCATCCCGGGTCATGAGGCGACACAAGCCCCGATTGATGCGCTTCACCAGGCCCGGTCCGTGGTAGACGAGGGCCGTGTACAATTGGACCAGGGTGGCGCCCAGGCGGATTTTCTCATAAACGTCTTCCGCGGTAAACACGCCTCCCGTACCCACGATCACGTGACGGCTGCGATCCATTCGGGGATACCAGGCCCTGATGGACGCGTTGATCATCTCCCGGGTGGGCCTGCCGCAAAGTGTGCCGGGCATGCCGTCGAGGACCTGCGCCGGGGTCTTCAGGTTGCCGTAGGGTTTTCCGGTCGGCAGGCCGAAAACGACGCCTTTCACAAAGGGGAAGGGATCCATGGCCGCGAGCGTCCCCTCAATCGTCCCGGGATCGGATGACGGCACCACCTTCAGGAAAGTGGGCGGCATAGCCTCGTATTGCGCGTATCCGTCGAGCAACGACCGCAAGGTGTCCGGTTCGTCGAAAGGACTTCGTCCCGAGGTGGTATTGGGGCAGTTCAGATTGAGCGTTACGTAGTCGGCTAGGCCGAGAAAGGGACGCATGGCCGTGATCAGTTCTTCCACCACCTCGTCCGCGTCCGCCGGACTTCCGGTATTCGTTTCGACCAGGTTGATGCCGAGGGGGACGGGCAGCCTGGTGGATGCGAACCGCCGCGCCACCGCTTCCGCACCGTCGTTGGGCACACCGTAAAAGACCACGATCGCATCATCCTCCGGCACCCGGAACAGCCTGGGTCGATCGGGATTCCCCGACGACGGATACGCTGAGACCGAACCAACCTCCACGAATCCGAAACCGGTCGCCGCGAGTCCTTCCATGGCGACGCCGTTCTTGTCGAACCCGGCGGCCAGTCCCACGGGATTGGGAAAGGCAAGTCCTCCGGCTTCCACCCTGAGCCGCGGATCCTCCGCGGTGAACAGGCAGTGGAGCAGGCCTCGCACGGGTGGAATGCGTCCCGCCACGCCGACCGCGGACAGCGTGACGCGATGAATCCACTCGGGGTCCAGGCTGAAGAAAAGGGGGCGCAAAGAGCGGTAGAGAGACATGAGACCCGATGAGTTCAAGAAGTTTGTGATACGGAAGGTGCGCCGGCTACGCGCAATCGCCACTCGACCTGCATACAGGTACTTCACGATTACACCCGCCCGGTTCGAGGCGCAAGCACAAAAAAACCGGACGCCTCGCACTAGACAAGGCGCCCGGCTCACGTCTGGAGGCATGCCAACTGATCAGATCAGTCGGCACACCTCCGTGGTATAGATATCATAAACCCTCCTTTCGATTTTTGCGCCGCTGTGCTGCAGGTACAGGACGCGGTCCTTGCCGATGCATCAACAAGCCGGATATGATCCGGCGTCAAATCCCCGAAAACCGGGGATTTAATCCAGTAAGTCGCTTCTTTTCAACGATATAGTATCCGAAAAGTCCCTATATTGTACCTCGACAGCGGATGCACGTCCTAAGCATACTCCGGTTTCAGTGTGACACCGAATCCCGGCCGGTCCGGCGGAGCTATCTCGCCACCGGATACCGCTGGCTCGTCGAGCCAGATCAGACCTTCCGGTTCGATCCACCGGTCAGGGTGGGTCTCCGCAAGATCCATACAGTCCGTGGCGACGACCAGGTGCAACCCCCATATCTCGCCGCCGCGATGGGGACATACGGGTACATTGTGCGATCTGGCCAGGTCCATGATGCGCAGGCCCGCCGAAATGCCGCCGCACCAGGTAATATCGGGTTGCCATAGACCCAGCGCGCCGGCACTGCCGATGGCAGCGAAAGCGTGGTGGGAAAAGTCGTGCTCGCCACCGGCCAGGAGTACGGGTGCAAGCCGGGGCCGAAGTTCGGCCAACTCGTCAAGATGGTCGGGCGTGATGAGATCCTCGAACCAGTAAGGATCATAGCCTGCCAGGAGTTCGCGCATCCGTAGCGCGACCTCGGCGTTCCAGGACATGTAGCAGTCGAACATGAGCAGCGCGTCCCGGCCGAACATCTCACGGCACCGGACCGCCTGGGCTTCGGCCGTGTCGTAGTCGGCGTCCGTTCGCCACTGGTGGGAGCGTTTTATCGCGGTGTAACCCAGGTCACGGACCCGGGCTGGATCTCCTCCGGTCGCGTAGGCGCGCACCTTTTCTTTTTTCAATCCCCCGATCAGTTCATATACGGGCTTGCCTTCTGCCTTCCCAAGCAGGTCCCACAAGGCCAGGTCGATACCGCTCAGGGCCATGATCACGATGCCGTTGCGGCCGTACGGCAGGGACTTGAAGTAGAGATGGTCCCAGGTATCTAGGATATCGTCTACATGGTCGATCGCCCTGCCGATCAACGCGTCGCGCAAGTGGCCGTTGACGATCACTTTGCCCGGTTCGCCACCCCCTCCGCAACCGTAACCCACCACCCCGGTGTCCGTCTCGACCCGGACCACGATCTGCCAGTAGTATTCCTGCCATGCGCCCGTCCCTTTGTTTTTCCATTCCGGGTATACGGCCTTGATATCCGTTATTTTCATGGATGACCGGGAATCTAGCGAGTTTGGGTATGAGAGTACCGAAAGGCTGGGCTGTACACGCGGAGGGTGGTGCGTTCGATGTTGAATGGGCGCTAGTGGGATCGAACCACTGACCTCCACGATGTCAACGTGGCACTCTAACCATCTGAGCTAAGCGCCCTGCAAATACCAGCATTTTCCAGTGTGTTCATGACCCCGAATGCCGAGGGCCGGACTCGAACCGGCACGGACTATTGAGGTCCGGGAGATTTTAAGTCTCCTGTGTCTACCAATTCCACCACCCCGGCATACCCGTCCCGATATCTCCCAAAACAATTGAAATATGGTACGGCGGGACGCCTTGTGAGTCAAGGGAAAAGAACGAAACCGCTACGTCGACAATGTGTTGTAAACGACCAGATATCGACGGTTGCCCATCACTGTCCCAGTCCTTTATTCCGAGCTTCTCCCAGTGCCCCGCTCCAGCAGGTAAAGGGCCTGCCCTTTCGTTCGTCCTCCTTGAAGAATGCCAGGTAGGTCATGACGTCGTAGGCTACGAACGTCCGGCCTGACCGGGACGCCTGGGCAAGGCGATGTACCCGTCGCCACGTCCCTGCATTGAAGTAGACCTGTTCAAAGCGCCGGCCGTCCCGTGTCAAGGCGTCGAGCGGCACGATTTCGTGGTGGTGGGTATGGCCGTATACGACGTAACGGGCCTCCTGGTCCTCGACGGCTTTCTCCCGGGCCGCGTGTGTATGGTAGGACTCGCCTGTGCCGTTCGTGCGATCCTCCCACCACGCACCCAGTGCGCTGGCCGCTCCCAGCGGGATATCTCTCGTGAACCTGAGTACGAATTCCAGCATGTCCACGCTGTCGAAGGGGTTGATGAACGAATCCCTTTCCCGGATGAAATCCAAATTGAGGAAGTCGTCCACCAGGTCGTTCCACGTACCCTTCACCCTTTCGGCCTGCATTCGGGACACGCTGTTTTCCCGCAACAGGGCGTCGATCCATACGGGGACGGCTGCCAGGGGACGGACATTGTCCAATTCGCGCAATCCGTCGATGAAGGACCGGGGCAATCGCGATCCGAGGCGGTCGTGGATATCGAAGTGGAAGCGGTTCAACAATTCGACCACGACGCCGTCTCCGAGCGATGACTCGTCCCGTGTTCCGGAGAAATTGAAGGGGTCGAAGATATCGCCATGGCGCGCCAGGACCCCGTGTACGCGCAGTATCCCGGCAAGTTTGGCCGAGTCTTCGGGCCCGTGTGGGAAGCCCTTGTCGGTTTCGTTTTCCAGACCCAGGGCACCTGCGACTCTCCTGCGCAAGGGATGGTAAACCGCGTCGGGAAGGTGGTAGAACCAGTCGTGGTTGCCGACCATGTAGTGGATACCGACCTCAACCGGCAGGCCGGGCTCGTTAAGCTGGGGATCTCCCTTCGGGCCGCCAGGCGGAGGCAGTGCGAGGCTGCCGGGGCGGGTAAGGTTCCTGAGATGCGCCAGCGACGGCTCGTTATGATGCAAGATAGCGTCGCTTATTGCTTCTACTTTCCCGATGAAAGCTGCGTCAGCGGGGTCGTTCCACGGACGCGCCCCATCTTCGTCCTCCAGCCACGCGGTGGACCGTATGACGTCGAGGATATCTCCGAGCAGGAGGATATCGACGCGTTCAACCGGCCGGTATCGGCCCCCCTTTCGCCAGGAGGCGTCGAAGGCCATGTCTCGAACGCGGTTGGCGAATATCCGGAAGGCGTTTTCCTTGATGGTTTGACCGGACGTGCCATCCGTCAGGTGCAGGTCGCTGACGATTACCAGCATGGCGGCGTAAGATCAACCATCCCGTTGGGTCAGGCTGAAACCGATCATGTAGGTTCCCCTGGTTCCCCGGCCGTGGACCGTGAGCCGTGTCGATTCTCCGTCGGAAAGTTCCCTAAGCGTGGTAGATCCCCTGAACAGAACCGCGTCGCCACCCGCGATCTTTTTCAGCAGAAAGGATTGCAGATCGTCCGCCGCGCCGCCCAGGGATTCCGGAAGATGCAGGGGCAGGTTTTCCGGGATCGCACCTCTGATTCTGCCGATGACGGCTTCGACGATTCCAGCCAGGAAGTCCTTGATCTTATCCCACGCATCTCTACGGTCCACGTCGAATACCTTGAACTGTATGGAGTGTATGCTTATCCCACGCACCAGCAGGATGAGCGTGTCCCAATCGTCGATGGCATCCATTTCGAAACGGCCGCAACGGCTGGCCGGTCCATCGATCAGCCTGAGTTCCTCCTCCCCGGCGCCGCGTACGTAGTTCGGCTTGTCTGCCCTGTCGGTGTCGCATTCCCAGAAGGTGTCGAGGCTGGGCATCACGGCGTGTTCGGTGGCGAATTGGCTCCTGTGGTTGATAAAACGCAGATCGACGACAAAGCGGAAGTTGGCTTTGTTGTTGGGAAGATCCGCGGGAAACAGAAAATCCGTGAGCGTAAATTCATATAAGGGCACGGTGATCTCCCCGTGATCTCTTCGGAAACGGTTTGAGTTACGGCTTCCGTGACGTTTCTCATTCCAGATTGATGAACACGTGTGCATTATCAGACAAAAAAACGACCGGTTCACTTACCCCGTTTTATCAGAAACCCGATTGAATGGTGCCGGCTCATGTTCCTGCAGGGCGACCGGTCTTCTGGATGGTGAGTCGTTCAACAACGACCAGTCCGGTCGTTTCGCCCGGACTGGTCGTTGCATCATGCCTTAGCCAATGGCGTCTTTTAAAGCCTTGCCCGCCGTAAACTTGGCCACGTTTCTCGCTGCGATCGAAATGGACTCGCCCGTACCGGGATTTCGACCTTGGCGAGCAGCACGTTTCGATACGCTGAACGTGCCGAAGCCGATCAGCGTGACAGAATCCCCATCACTGAGACTGCTTTTGATGGCATCGAGTGCTGCGGAAACTGCGCTATCTGCCTGTGCTTTGGACAATCCAGTAGCATCAGCAACCTTACCGGCCAATTCTGTGCGATTCATTGATTACCCTCCAGATGAAATATGGGAGTAACGCACCCCGATAGAGTGCGAGAATTCCCGCGACAGACCGTTATAAGGTCCTGTGCTTGCGGGTGATTTACGCGAATTATACGTGCAATATATTTTGTAATCAATAAAGTATGCAAGTTTTTTTTCGTTTCCGATCGGCGTGGCACTACGATGGGCCGGGTGATTTCATTGATTTCGACCGTTTGAAATTGTATGTTCAAGTCTTACCATGCCAGACGATTTTTCTTCGAACCGACTCTTACTACTGCTGCCGACGACGACCTACCGGGCCGATCCTTTTCTGGATGCGGCCCGTCGAATGAACCTGGAAGTCGTCGTAGGCTCGGATTTCTGCCACGTCCTGGCAGACGAATGGGGCGTGCCGCTTTCGCTGCGATTCAGGTTCGTGCAGCAGGCGGTGGAGGATATCGTCGCGTACGCCCGGAACCATACGCTCGACGCCATCGTACCCGTCGATGACCATACCACCGAAATCGCCGCCCGGGCTTGCGAGGTCCTGGGTCTTCCTCACAACACACCCGAAGCGGCCATCGCCGCGCGCAACAAGTACCGTATGCGTGAAATGCTCTCGGGAGCCGGTGAATGGTGTCCGTATTTCGCTCGCTTCGACGTGACGGCTCCGACCGAGGCAATCGCCCTGGAACAGCCATATCCATGCGTCCTTAAACCCGTCCTGCTATCGGGAAGCCGGGGCGTGATCCGGGCCGATACGCCCGACGAATTCGTGGAAGCTGTTCGCCGAATTGGGCGTATCCTTGGCAGGGCGACGGACAGGCCGCCGAGTCTGGACCCCGACTCCCGCCGCATCATGGTGGAATCCTATATCCCCGGTACCGAGTTGGCCCTGGAGGGACTGTTGACGAGCGGCCGGTTGCGTGTGCTCGCGCTATTCGACAAACCCGACCCGCTGGAAGGGCCCTTTTTCGAAGAATCGATTTACGTGACGCCTTCGCGCCTTTCCAATGAAATGCAGCACGTTGTGGTCGAAACCGTCCGCCGGGCCGCCGCGGCCGTGGGACTGTCGGAGGGACCGGTCCATGCCGAACTACGGGTACACGACGGCGAAGCCAGGATGATCGAAATCGCGGGGCGTTCGATCGGAGGGTTGTGCTCGCGGGTCCTCGAATTCGGCCTGGGCGTATCTCTGGAAGAAATCATCCTGCGCCACGCCTTGGGACAGGACGTCGAAGGGATCGAAAGCGAGTCGAAAGCCACCGGCGTGATGATGCTGCCCGTGCCCGAGGGCGGACTGTTCCAGGGATACTCCGGTGTGGCCAAGGCGAAGAAGATCCCTGGCGTGGAGGACGTGGTCATCACCGCGAAGAAAGGCGACATCCTGACTCCTCTTCCGGATGGCGCCAGCTATCCGGGTTTCATTTTTGCCCGGGGAGAAGAACCCGGAAAGGTGGAACAATCGCTAAGAACGGCCCATAGTCTACTTCGAATGCGCGTCCAGGAGGTCCTGCCTTCATAAGGAGAGTAACGCGCTATGAATGAACCGGTCGTCTATCTCAACAATGGCTTCGTCCCCGCTTCCCAGGCCCATCTCAATATCTACGATCTGGGAATCATACTGGGTGCCACCCTGACCGAAATGACACGGACGTTCAGGCACGAACCGTTCCGGTTGGAGGAACATGCGCGGCGCCTTTTACGGTCGTGCAAATACGCCGGTATTGAGCTGGACCTGGACCACGAGGGGTTGGTCGAATGCACGCGGTCCTTGATCCAGACCAATAGCAAGCTGATCGGTCCCGAGCAGGATCTGGGGGTCGTCCACTTTGTAACGCCGGGAGAAAACCGGATCTACGCTGGCAGCGCCGGGAAACCGGCGCGACTGACGCCCACGTTGTGCATTCACTCCTTCCCGCTGCCCTTTGCGGTGTGGCGGACCTATTTTGAGCAGGGCGTCCACGTGGTCACCCCCTCCATCCGCCACGTGCCGCCCCAGTGCGTTGACCCCAAGACTAAAAACCGCTCTCGTCTGCACTACTGGCTTGCCGATAAGCAGTCTCAAGCTGTCGATCCCGCAGCCACATCGCTGCTGCTCGATCTGGACGGCAACCTCACCGAGTGTTCGGGGGCCAACTTCGTCGTGGTAGAAAACGATACGATCTTTACGCCCACCAGCCGCAATATACTGGAAGGTGTGAGTCTGGTGACGCTGCGGGAATTGGCGCCCGAGTTGGGGTTGGGCTGGGTTGAAAAGGAGTTGCAGCCCTACGACGCGGTCAATGCGGACGAGGCCTGGTTGACAAGCACGCCCTATTGCCTTGCGCCGTGTACGCGCATCAACAATACGTCCATTGGCGATGAAAAGCCCGGTCCATTGTTCGGGCGAGTGATGGAAGCGTGGGGCCAACGGGTGGGGATGGACATTCTGAAGCAGCTTAGAAATGCGGACTGAACGGCAGTGATGGCGCGATGGAAGTCAGTCGCCACTCGACCTTCCGGAGGCGCCTTGGCAGTTGATGACCTTTCGCAGAGGATGTCGACAGGATCGAAAGGAGAGACACTAAGTGGCAAAGCACTACGAACGGGTGATGGAGATGTACAGGGAGGTGAGCGATCTGTACGGAGCCCTGGCCCTGATGGGGTGGGACCAGGAGACCAACATGCCCCCCAAGGGCGCCGCAAGCCGGGGGCGACAACTGGCCACCATCTCCGGCCTGGTCCACGAAAGGCTCACTTCTGATGAAATGAGAACGGCGATAGACCATGCGCGGTCGGAATCACTGACGCCCGACGAGGAAGTCAACATCCGCGAAATCGCCCGGCACAGCGATCGGGCGGTCAAGATTCCCGTCACCCTGGTCAAGGAGTTGGCGGAAACGAGTTCTGCGGCCATAGGAGTCTGGATCAAGGCCCGGGAGGAGAATGATTTCCCGGCCTTCGCTCCGTGGATCGGCAAGCTGGTTAGGCTCCAACGCGAAACCGCCGAGGCGGTCGGATACGAGGACGAACCCTATGACGCTCTGCTCGATGAATACGAACCCGCCGCCACCACGAAAGAAACCGGGGCGGTTTTTGATTCGATTCGCGGTCCCCTCGTGGACCTGGTACAGCGTATCGACCAATCGGGGGTTGAGCCCCGTAACGATTTCCTGGAAAGAAACTACCCCGTCGAAGATCAACGGCGCATGGGCATCATGGCCGCCGAGCGCATGGGTTTCGACTTCGAGGCCGGACGCCTGGACATTTCTCCCCATCCGTTCTGTACGCACATGGGCGTGCACGACGTCCGCTTGACGACGCGGTACTCAGAGACCCTGCCAATGCAGTCCTTCTTCGGCGTCATCCACGAAGCGGGGCACGGTCTCTATGAACAGGGACACGACCCGGCGCACGAGGGCACGCCACGAGGCGCTTCCGTGTCCCTCGGCATCCACGAATCGCAGTCGCGACTCTGGGAGAACATGATCGGTCGAAGCCGGGCCTTCTGGCAGTACTTCTTCCCCGAATTCTCCGCCATCTTCCCCGAAAATTCGGCAGACGTGAGCGAAGAAGAATTCTATGCCGCGGTCAACGAGGTGAAACCCTCGCTCATCCGCGTCGAAGCCGATGAAATCACCTACAACCTGCACATCCTGCTTCGATTAGAAATAGAGCGCGGCCTGTTCACGGACGAATACACGGCCAACGACCTGTCCGCGGTCTGGAACGAAAAGATGGAGACGTTCCTCGGCATCAAGCCGCCCGACGACCGGGACGGCGTGCTGCAGGATATCCACTGGTCACACGGCAGCTTCGGCTACTTTCCCACCTATACCCTGGGCAACCTCTACGCCGCCCAGTTCTACCGAGCTGCCGAGCGGGACCTGCCCGACCTGGCGGACCAGATCGCCCGCGGGGAACTGCTGCCGCTGCGGGACTGGCTCAAGCGGAACATACATCTGCCCGGCATGACCTACCGCGCCGGCGAACTCGTTCAGCAGGTCACCGGCCAGCCGCTCACGGCGGACTATTTCCTGGCCTACATCCGCGACAAGTACGGATCCCTGTACAGCCTATGACCGCTTCGGTCGACCCGTCCACCCCACGCGCAGCGACCCCCCGGGCCATCCTCATGGGCCTGTCGCTGGCCGTCGCGGTCAACATCCTGTCGGTGTCGAGCAATTATCTCGTGGGGTTTACCCATCTCACCTTTGCCCATATCGACCTCGGCCTGCTGATCCCTTTCTTCCTGGGCATCATGGGTCCCAATATACTGATCAATGCAGTTCGTCCGTCATGGGGCTTGCGGCACCGGGAACTGCTGTTTGTTTTCGTCCTGGGCTGGATCGGTTTCATGGTGCCCACCTATGGAATGTCGAACTACCTGGTCGGCATGATGGCTACGGCGGAATACTACGCCACGCCCGAGAACCAGTGGCGTGAACTGATTTTCCCCTTTCTCCCGGACTGGGTTATCATCACAAATGAACAGAACGCGAACCGGGACTACTACTGGGGACTTCCCGCCAGCGCACCGATTCCCTGGGCCGCGTGGATCATTCCCGTGTTCTGGTGGTTCTCCTTTTTCGCCGGCCTTCTGGCCGTCGGCCTCTGCTACGTCGTCCTGATGCGCAGGCAGTGGGTCGAACACGAGCGCCTTTCCTATCCCCTCGCGCAGACGGCGGTCGTCATGACGGATGCGGACGACGAAACGGAATCGGTCCTGCCGTCAATCATGCGCAACCGGCTGTTTATAACCGGGCTCACGGTCACATTCTCCCTCATGCTTTGGAACACGGTGTCATACTGGACGCAATGGACGTCTTTTCCCATCGATACGAAGTTTCTGATCAATATCGAGATCGGCCGTGCCTTCCCGGTTCAAATCATTCGCATGAATGTCCTTACCTTCGCCTTCTCCTACTTCATCAACGTGGACATCCTGTTCAGTGTCTGGTTTTTCCAGATCATCAACACGCTGGAACAAGGCGTCCTTGCCCGGCTCGGTATCATCGCAGATTCCGGAACCGCCGTGCCTGGAGGGCTGGTCACGGTCCAGTTCATCGGCGGGATGATCGCCTTCGCGCTGTGGGGTTTCTGGATCGCGCGGCGGCACCTGGCGACGGTGTGGCGACATGCGCTGGGAGGCGCCACGAACCTGCGCGACGAGGACGAGTTCTTTTTCCTACCGGGCCGCCATGATTACCGGCGCGTGCGGTATGGCCTACATCGTATGGTGGTTGCACACGGTGGGCATGTCCTTTCCGGTGATCGCCGTGTTTCTGACGGTGCTGTTCCTCTTCTATTTCGCCTTCTGTCGCGTACTGGCGGAATCCGGACTGGTCTTCCTGGACCTTCCCGTTAACGCCCACCAGTTTGCCGTCGCCATGCTGGGCTCCGCTTCGCTTTCACCCCAGAACCTGACGGCGCTGGGCCTGGGAAGCGCTTTTGCGCGCAATTGGAAGACCTTTCCCATGATCATACCGTCCCACGTCGCTCGGCTGAGATCGGTGCTTGGCGTCGAGGGTCGCACGCTGTTCTTCTGGAGCGCCGTCGCCTTCTCCCTCAGCGCGATTTCCGCCATCGGCTTCACGGCCTATTCCGGATACCGGCTCGGCGGCGCGTCGAACTTCTACGCCGATATCGCCGGTCACCCCGGATTTTACGACCTGATCATCAGCTGGATGAAGAACAGTACGACGATTTCCGGTTCCGAGGTGTTCTTTCTGATCGCGGGCATGGCGATGGTCATGGGTATGACCGTCGCCCGGTACTTCTTCAGCTGGTGGCCCCTATCACCCATCGGCTTCGTGGTGGCTGCGGGCGGCCCGGCCCGCAATGCCTTCTTCCCCGTCCTTCTCGCCTGGCTATTGAAAACCATCCTGATCAGGGCAGGCGGCGTGCAGCTATACCATGCCGTACAGCCGTTGACGATCGGCATCATCGTGGGCTACGTCCTCGGCGCGTCCATTGCGATTCTGGCGAATGTGTTGTATTTTCCCGGGGCAATTCATAAAATCCATCTCTTCTAAAGCATGTTCCGAGACGGACCGATTCCCGTCCCATGACCTTGACAAGCACGGATCCTTGTACAGCCTATGAAAACAGTGGGCGATTCTTCCAACCCGGGTGTAGCGACACCGCGGGCCGTGTTGATCGGTCTGGCACTTGCCGTCGTCGTAAACCTCTTCTCCCTGTCGAGCAACTACCTCCTGGGGTATGTCCACCTTACCTTCGCCCACATCGATCTTGGTCTGCTGATTCCCTTCTTCCTGGGCGTCCTGGGTCCCAATATCCTGATCAAGGCGGTCCGTCCGTCGTGGGGATTGCGGAACAAGGAACTCCTGTTCGTCTTCGTCCTCGGCTGGGTCGGCTTCATGGTGCCGACATGGGGCATGTCCAATTACGTAGTCAACATGATGGCCACGGCGGAATACTACGCCTCGCCCGAGAACCAGTGGCGCGAACTGGTCTTTCCCTATCTGCCGGACTGGGTCATCGTCACCAACGAACAGAACGCAAACCGGGACTACTACTGGGGGTTGTCAGGCCACTATCCGATTCCATGGGCGGCGTGGATCATCCCCTCGTTCTGGTGGATGTCTTTATTCGCCGGACTCCTGGCCGTCGGTATCTGCTTCGTCATCCTGATGCGCAGGCAGTGGGCCGAGCACGAACGGCTTTCCTACCCTCTCGCGCAGACGCCGGTTGTCATGACGGAAACGATCGGTGAAACGGACGCGATCCTGCCGTCGATCATGCGAAGCCGCATGTTCATTGCCGGCGCGGTGGTCACCTTCTCCATTATGCTCTGGAACACCGCGTCCTACTGGACGCAGTGGTCCTCGTTTCCCGTCGACGCGAACACCGTGATCACTCTCGAGTTGGGACGCTCCTTCCCCGCGCACCCCATCCGCATGAATGTCCTCACGTTCGCCTTCTCCTACTTCATCAACGTGGACATTCTGTTCAGTGTCTGGGTCTTCCAGATCATCAATACGCTGGAACAGGGTGTCCTGGCCCGAATCGGCATCTTCGCCGACTCGGGAACCGCCGTTCCGGGCGGACTGGTCGCAGTTCAGTTCATCGGCGGGATGATCGCCTTCGCACTTTGGGGATTCTGGATCGCCCGGCGTCACCTGAAAACGGTGTGGCGTCATGTCCTGGGTCATGACACGAATCTACGCGACGAGGACGAGTTGATTTCCTACCGGGCCGCCCTGGCAATCGGGGTCTTCGGCATGGCGTACGTCGTCTGGTGGTTGAACGCGGCAGGCATGTCCTTCCCGGTGATCGCCGTTTTCCTCACGCTGCTGTTCCTCTTCTACTTCGCGCTGTGCCGCGTGTTGGCGGAATCGGGCCTGGTGTTCCTGGATCTGCCCATCAACGCCCACCAGTTCACGGTGGGCATGTTGGGTTCCGCCTCCCTGTCACCGCAAAACCTGACAGTTCTGGGTCTTGGAAGCGCTTTCGCCCGGAACTGGAAGACCTTTACGATGATCATTCCTTCCCACGTCGCCCGGCTGCAGTCGGTATTGGGAGTTTCGGGCCGCGTGTTGTTCTTCTGGTGTGTCGTCACCTTCGCCCTGAGCACGATCACCGCCATCGGATTCTCGGCCTATTCCGGCTACCGTCTCGGCGGCGCGGCGAATTACTACAGCAATATCGCCGGCGACCCCGGCTTCTACAACCTGATCGTCTCCTGGATGAAGAACAGCACCACCATATCGGGCACGGAAGTGTTCTTTCTGATCGCCGGCATGCTAATGGTCACGGGCATGTCGGCCGCTCGTTATTTATTCAGCTGGTGGCCCATATCCCCCATCGGTTTCGTGGTGGCGGCCGGCGGTCCGGCCCGCAACGCCTTCTTTTCCGTCTTCCTCGCCTGGCTGCTGAAAACCATTCTGATCCGGATTGGTGGCGTAAGCCTTTATCAGGAAGTGCGGCCACTAATGATCGGTATCATGGTTGGCTACGTCCTGGGCGCTGCCGTTGCGATCCTGGCGGATGTACTGTATTTTCCCGGTTCCATTCACGAACTGCAGTTATTCTAAACCGCTTTCCGCGGATCATAGTTCGCGGTTTCCCAACCCTCGGTATATGAAATGAGCGACCCTATCATCAGGAAAATCACCGGCTGGGTCGACAGCGGTGTACTGTCGCAGAATGCGGGAGATGTCCTCCTCCATTGGCTGTCCGGCGCGGATTTCGAAGCGTTTCGAGCGGAGATCCGGGCCCTGGTCGACGCCGGGGACACGGATGAACTGGAAGACGCTTTCGGTTCCGATATCGCCTTCGGAACGGGCGGTATCCGTGGGATGATGGGGCCGGGACCGAACCGGTTCAACACCCACACTGTAGGCGTTGCCGCCCAGGGACTGGCGCGGTATATCGCCGGTTCGGAGAGGATCGAGGGCACGTCGTCCAGTGACGACAGCGCGCAAACCGGAACCGGTGACGGCGATCGTGCCGTGGTCGTGGCGTGGGATACCAGGCACAACTCCGAGCTGTTCGCGAATGAAACGGCCCGGGTGCTCGCCGCGAACGGCATATCTGTAAAGATCTTCGACGGGTGCCGATCCACGCCTGCCCTCTCCTTTGCGGTACGCGATCTTCGGGCTGCGGCCGGCGTGATGATCAGCGCCAGCCACAATCCGCCGGTCTACAATGGGTTCAAGGTATACGGTTCCGACGGCGGCCAGGTCGTGACGCCCGTGGACGAAGACATCACCCGTGAAATGCGAAACGTCACCGAAATCAGGCAGGTCGAATACGAGGACACCGCCAGGCGCGGCCTTATTCAGACCATCGGCAGGGACCTGGACGACCGGTACATCGGCGTCCTCTCGGAAATGACGCTGGCCGACGCGCGGGATATCCGTGTAGTCTATACCCCGCTACACGGCGTAGGCATGACTTCGGTGGCAGCTGCCCTGGAGAAGCTGGGCTACGACGACGTTCACTACGTGGGTGATCAGGTCGCCCCCGACGGCGCGTTCCCCACGGTGGACCTGGGCATCGCCAACCCGGAAAAACCAGCGGCTTTCCGGCTCGGAATTCGAAAGGCCGCGGAATCCGGCGCCGACCTGGTGCTCGCCAGCGACCCTGATGCCGACCGCGTCGGTTGCGCCCTTCCGCTGGCAGACCGGGGCTGGACGGCCCCTCCGGAAGACCTGGTGCTCAATGGACATCAGGTCGGCGTCCTCCTGTGCCACTACCTGCTCAGTCGGAAACAGGCGGAGGGGACGCTGCCCGCCAGGGGGCTGTTCTGTAAAACCCTGGTCACCTCGGACCTGGCCGCGATCATCGCCCGATCCTACGGCCTGGAAGTCAAAGACGACCTGCCCGTCGGTTTCAAGCACGTCGGCGCGGCAATAGAATCCATGTCCCCCGACATGACCTTCGTTTTCGGCACCGAGGAGAGCCACGGCTACCTGGCGGACGCGCGGATCCGGGACAAGGAGGCCGCTACGGGCATCCTTCTTGCCGAGTACGCCGCCCTGGTGAAGATGGACAACCGGACCTTGCGCGACGAACTGGACGATATCTACCGCATGTATGGGTATTTCAGGGAAGTACAGCGGTCGGTCGCCCTGCCCGGTGCGGAAGGCGCCCGCAAGATCGCCGACATCATGGACTCCCTGCGCGCCGCGCCTCCGAAGCGGGTAGGCGGATACGCCGTATGCCGCATGATCGACCGGCAGAACGGCCAGGCCGTGGATCTGCGCGCGGGAACAACTTCGCGGGTTGGCGGCGACCGCGTGAACATCCTGGTTTTCACCTTTTCGGAGTCCGGCCACACGCGGGTCATCGTGCGTCCGTCGGGCACCGAGCCCACGATCAAGTACTACGTATCCGCCTCGACACGGGACCTGTATGACCGCGCGTCAGACGTAACGGAGCGTGACTGGCCGGCGGTCGACCGCACGGCCGAAGTCATCCTCACAGCCATGGTTGATATGTGCGGAAAGATGTAACGGAAGCAACCCTTTTGCAGTTTGATCGATGCAATTCGGTCAGACCGACAGGAAACCAACCATCCAGTAAAAGGAAACGTACCATGCGAATCATCGACTCCGGCGTCCTAAGCCGCAGTGTGCCCGGCACCGACCGTGCCAACCTCACCTTTCCCGCCGTCCTGTGCATGTCCAACGGAACGCTGATCGCCACCTGGCACAGCGGTTCGACGAAAGACTGTATCGACGAAGTGGTGGAGGTCAGCCGTTCAACGGACCTGGGAAGAACCTGGAGCGCGCCCGAACGACCCTTTGATATCCCGACCCTCCGAGGCGTACAGGGCACCGTCAAGATCGTCTACCTCACGGAACTCGCGCCTGGACGCCTCATCGCCGCATCCATGTGGATCGACCGTGAAACCTTCCCGGACGCCCCGGGGCTCTTCAACCCGGAGACCGAGGGATGCGTGCCCATGTTCATTCTCCTCGCGGACTCGGAGGACGGCGGAGAAACCTGGTCTGCCTGGCGCGAAGAACCCATGGCAGAGGTGATCGGACCGGCGAGCCTGACCAATCCCATCATGCAACTGGCGGACGGCACCCTCGTCATGACCATCGAAAGCAACAAGCATTACCTCGACTCGTCGAAGTGGTACCAGCGCGTCGTGGCCCTGCACTCCACGGACCATGGGCGGACGTGGGGCGAACCGGTGATCATAGGGTTCGATCCCACGGGCCGTATCTTCAACTGGGACCAGCGGGCGGCCGTGGCGCCGGACGACAAAATCGGAGCATTCGCGTGGACGTACGACACCGAAACGGAATCCTACCTGAACATCCACCGCCGCGTCAGTTCCGACGGGGGCCAGACCTGGTCCGCCCCCGAAGACATCGGCATCACCGACCAGGCCGCCCGTCCCGCGGTGCTCCCGGACGGTCGTACCGTCCTGGCCTGGGTGGACCGTTTTCAAAGCCAGTCCATAAAAGCCCGCGTGGCGCCTTCCATCGACGGCCCATTCGATCCGGAATCCGAGGTGACCCTTTACACCCACGAAGCGCCGGCCGACGATCCCAGGGGCGCCCTGGGGTTCTCGGTGTGGACCTTCGGGCTGCCCTACGCGGAAACCCTTTCCGACGGCACCGTCCTGGTCGTCTACTACGCCGGCACAGAGCCTTCCATGGATATCCATTGGGCCAGGCTGACGCCGTAACAGAATGCCGACCCGCCTTAACCGTTCTGTCCGATCAGCCAGGTGCCGCCACGGCAAATCAATGGACAGGCCAGGGACCCGGTCCGTATCTTGATCCTTATCTGTGTTCCCGGTTCTTCGAACTGGTTACCCTATCCTGGCGATGCCGGACCATGCTAGTACACTACCTACTCACCGCCTGGCGGAACATCCTGAAGTCCAGGTCTCATGCCGCGATCAACGTCATCGGGTTCGCCATCGGCATGGCCTGCTCTCTGGTCATCCTGCTTTACATCCGCGACGAGCTGAGCTACGATCGCCACAACACCCACGGAGACCGCATCTACCGGGTGGTGACGGACCGGACTGCGCGGACTCCCGGTGCGTTGGGCGGATTCATAGCAAACCAGCTTCCCGAGGTGGAGGCGGTGTTGCGCCTGCGGGCTACGATTGGGACCTGGTTGTTCACGACGGAGGACAGGCAATTCTATGAACAGCGCGTCTACTGGGCTGACGGCAACCTTTTCGACGTATTCGACGTCCCGCTCATCCGGGGCAATCCCGCCACCGCCCTCACGGCGCCGAATACCATGGTCATCAGCTCATCCATGGCCCGCAAGTATTTCGGGGATGTCGACCCGGTCGGCAAGGTGATCACCGGAGACCACCAGTTTCCCTTCACGATCACCGCCGTCATGGAAGATCCGCCAGCCTACGTCCACTTTCATCCCGATTTCTACGTCTCCATCGCCACCACAACGGGAAGGGGCGATCCGCTCCGGTTACTGAGAAATTGGGCGAACAGCGAGTACTATACCTACCTGCTGTTGGCGCCCGGAACATCTACGGACGAAGTGGGCGGCCTGCTGCGGCGACGTCTGGAGGAACGCCTGGACACCGACAACCGCATGGTCGCGTTCACCCGAACCTATACGCTGCAGCCCGTATTCGACATCCATCTCTATTCTCACCTGGAGTACGAGATGGAAGCGAATGGAGACGTGTCCTTCATCTGGATGATGATCGCGGTCACGGTCTTCATTCTCCTGATAGCTTGCATGAACTTCACCAACCTTGCCACCGTTCGTTCCATGGGCAGGGCCAGGGAAATCGGCATGCGCAAGGTCGCCGGCGCGACCAGGGCGCAGATCATCCGTCAGTTCATGGGCGAAACCATGCTCATCAGTCTCTTGGCCTTCCTGGTCGCCCTCGGCGTCGTCTCGGTCGTCCTTCCCCTTTTTCGCACGCTGACGGGCCACCTGCTGGCTATGCCTTCACTGGAGCCGTGGTCCACCCTCGGCGGCGCGGGCATTGTAGTCGGAGTCGGCATTGTTGCCGGGAGTTATCCGGCCCTGGTACTGTCCCGGATCAGTCCCGCCGCGATCTTCAGGACCGCATCCGACACCAGCGCGGCCTCCCTGCGCAAGGCGCTGGTGGTCGCCCAGTTCTCTATCGCCATTTTGATGATGATCGGAACCGCGGTCGTTTATCAGCAACTCGAGTTCATGCGGAACAAATACCTGGGATTCGATAGGGAACACGTTGTGATCATGCCACATCTCAATGGCATGGACTTCGGAATGATCATGGGACGATTCCCCGGGCATGCGGGTGTGGTGAGCGTAACTGGTGCGAACTACGTGCCCGGACGCACTGCGGGACGAGGCACACTGCCGATCCTTCCGGTGCGAAGCGTTGATCGGCCCGCCGAGCCACCTGTAACCGTGCAGATGCTGATCACGACCGGTGGATATGTGCGTACACTCGGCCTGAAATTGCTTGCGGGACGCGACGTTTCATTCGAACGAGATTTCAAAGAGGTAGAACAGCCGGATGGCAGCACGAACTATACGTCGGAGGGATGTCTTCTCAACGAGGAGGCCGCCGGTCGCCTAGGATGGACAAACCCGGAGGAAGCACTGGACCGGTTCATCGAGGTCGCAGACCAGCAGATGAGAGTTGTCGGCGTGGTCGAGGACTTCCATCTCAGAACGCTACACGACCAGATTGAACCGATGATTATTACCTACGGCGGCGCCGGTGTGTTCGCCATTCGGTGCGTTCCCGGCGATCCGCAGAACACCCTTCGGGACCTGGAAGCGATGTGGAAGGCATCCACACCGCACATACCCTTCACCTACTCGTTCCTCGACGAAGACGTGGAACGGCTCTACCGGTCAGATCAACTGCTGGGCCGACTCGTTACCATGTTCGCCGGGCTCGCCGTCTTCACAGCCTGCCTCGGCCTCTTCGGGCTGGCGGTGTTCACGTCCCGGCAGCGTACAAGGGAAATCGGCGTTCGCAAGGTACTGGGCGCCTCGGTACGTCAACTCGTCACGTTGCTTTCCCGTGAGTACACCGTCCTCGTGGTAATCGCCAATGTCATCGCCTGGCCGGTGGCTTACGTCGTAATGCAGCTTTGGCTGCGGGAGTACGCATACCACGCCGAGATCTCGTTGCTGCTGTTCCCCGCAGCCGGCCTGCTCGCGTTGTCTATCGCATGGATAACGGTGAGCTCCCAGACGTTTCAGGCTGCCGCAATGAATCCGGTTGACTCGCTGCGCCGCGATCAATAGATCACAGGAAGAGCTGTTCCGCACCCGAAATCAACAGGCCATCAGAAGAGCAGTTTTATGCCCGCCGCGATGTATTCCGGGGTATCGCTCGGATGGAATCGGTAGCGCAGGCGACCTTCCCGGTCCACCAGGAACAGGGTGGTCGTGTGGGCCACCAGGTAGTGGCCCGCCTCGTTGGCATCCTGGAACTTGTACAAAACGCTATACCTGTCGGCGACCTGGTCGATCTCCTCCCGCGATCCGGTGAGGCCCAGGACGTCCACGGACGAGAAATATGCCAGGTACTCTCTGAGCTGTTTTGGCGTATCGCGCGACGGGTCTACCGTGATATACAGCGTACGTACGTTCTGGCCGGGCTCGAGATCGAGTACATTGTAGACGGCCGCTAGCCTGGATAGCGTGAGCGGACAGGCATCGGGGCAGAAGGTATAGCCAAAGAAGATCAGGAACGCATCCCCGCGGTGCTGCGACAGATCGAACCGTCCTTCGTCGTGGTCGGTCAGCATAAAATCGCCGCCGAACCGTTCGCCGTAATCCAGGAGTTCGGGGATATCGATCTGTGGTTGTGGCGGTGGCGGTGTCTCGGTGCGGCAGCCGGGGAAGAACAGCAGTGCCGCGGCAAGCATGGTGACCGCGCAAAAACCGAGCCATGGTCGATTCATCAAGAACATGGGTTGTTCAAACAGGAGAGCTGCTTTCATATCGCAACCAACTTATGGTTTGTCCTTCGACACCTCGGCTGTTACGGTCCGGGTTGCCTGGTCGGCAAAGTGCAGGACCAGGGACACCGAATCACCTTCCGCCAGCGCTTCTTGCACGCCGAAGAGCATGATGTGGTTGCCGCCGGGCTGCAATGCCGCTTCACCCCGAGGTGGAATCGCCAGGCGATCGATCTTTTCCATCTCCATCATATCGTCGACATACCGCATGGTATGCAGCTCCGTGTACTCCGCGGCCGGTGTTTCGACAGACAACAGCTCACGGGTCCGGTCCGACCGGTTTTCGATGACCAGGTAGGCCGCGGTAACGTCGCGGGACGGCGGCGTGGCCCTGACCCAGGCGCCCGTGATCTCCAGGTCGTCCACCGGTTGGCAACCGGCCGAGGCGATCAACAGGAGTATCCAGATCAATCGGACATGCCTACTAGTGATCGAATGCGGCATCTCGCGTCCTAGGGTCCGGCGTTCGGCTTTTCGGATGACGGTTGAAGCGAAGCAACGTACATGGCGATCTTGAATCGTTCCTCGTCCTTCATGTGGGTGAAAGGCAGCATCGAACGGTTGTCGGGAATACCCTCTTTCAACGTGCCTGCGATCGTGACCACGTCACGGCCGATGCGATAGGCTCCGAGTTCCCTGAAATCGCGCGGCGGGGGTTTCAGCGTGTAGGCGATCGGACCGTCGCCACGCCCGTCCATCCCATGACACACGGTGCAACCGTATTGGGTGTATAACGCCTTCCCTTCCCGCACGAACTTCTCCGGGATCTCGTGGAAGCCTATTGTCCCAGGGGTGATCGTACCCTTGATCAACTGGGCCATGAACACCCGGGCCACGGCCTCCTTGTCGTTCGGATCCACGTCCGAATCGGTACCACCACAACCTGCCACGGCCGCCGCAAGGAGGCCTGTGGCGGCCGCTCCGCGACACAGCCAGGTTAGTCGAGCCAGAACTTTTTTCGGCGCACCGTATAAACCTGCGACGTGCAATGCGAAACCCTCCAGGTGACCTGAGTGCAACGTTTGAAATTACGGTTTTTCACCTTTGAAGGCGAGGTTTTTATCCCGCGGTAAAAACCCTGTTGAGCGGAAAGAGGTTTGGGGTTACCTTGACGGACCCAATCACACAATTACAGACGGTTTCCAGGTGTATTCTTACACTGAGTAACCCACGGAGGCAATACATGTACATCGGAACGCAGACCCGGTGCCGGAACGACACCGATATCGAGGTCCTTGCCCAGCTTGGCGTGTTCAACGTGGACCAGACACCGGCCGAACCATGGGCCGAGTGGACGGTCGACGTGATAAAATCCTTGCGCGAGCGGTTCGATCGCCACGGCATCAACCTCGAAATGATCCACATTCCCCTCGGGTCCGCCAGTGCATTCGACAACGAGGCCGGCGCCATATTCCTGGAGCCGGGCGACGCTCGGGACCGCGCGCTGGAACGCATGTGCGAGACGGTGCGCATGGCCTCCGAGGCCGGACTACGGGGACTGAACTACAACATCACGCTTCTGGGGCACCTGCGGACCGGTTCCCGTTTCGGTCGGGGCGGAGCGCGTCTCTCCTCTTTCGAATACGACAAGCTCGATCAGTCACGGCCCGAATTCGAAGGCGGTCCGGCCGATGAAGACGAGATGTGGGAACGCATCGATCACTGGCTGAAGACGATCATTCCCGTGGCCGAGGAATACAGGATCCAGATGGCCTGCCACCCGTCCGACCCGGGCATCGGCTCCGGCAGGACTTACCGCGGCGTGGCCCGTCCTCTGGGCATGGCGGAGGGATTCAAGAAGTTCATCGACCTGTACGACAGTCCCTACAACGGATTAAACTTCTGCCAGGGATGCATGTCGGAGAGCCTGGAAAACCCGTCGACGGAAATACACGACGTGATCCGCTACTTCGGCAGCCGCAAGAAGATTTTCAACGTCCACTTCAGGAATATCAAGGGCCGGCTGAATAACTTCGTGGAGGTCTTCCCGGACGAAGGAGACATCGACATGCTGAAGGCAATGCGGACCTACAAGGAGGTGGGATACGAGTACATGATCATGCCCGATCACGTACCCGGTATTTCGGGGTCCGAGGCGGGGCAGGTGGGATTCGCCTACGCCTACGGGTACATCCACGCGGCGATCCAGGCGGCCAACGCGGCGGACTGATCGTCGGATGATCGTAGAGACTGCTAAAGCGCTTCCATACCAGCTAACTTTCGTCGGACGGCTTCAAGTAGCGTCTCCACACGTTGAAGGGTTGCTTCCTTCCGTCTATCCCTGCTATCTCCGAATGGCAAGGTTTCAACCACGACGAAATCCACGTCGGAGTCTGGTGTAGCCTCGCCACGGGCATGCGAACCGAAAAGGATTACCTGCTCCGGGTCTACTTCCTCTACTATAGCTTTTACCATCTGGCGCAGAGCTATCTCATCTACCGGTTTCACGAACCAAACTCCTCAATTCGTGGCCTCACCAACAAGGATTCCCTGCTGATTCACGACAGAACTCTCAACCCATCGTCTTCGATCGGTTCCAGGGGCGTGAAGTCCCGGTTGTTCTGGTACCAGGGCCTTACCTCGCGCGTACAGGCGTTTCCGACGGCGTTGTAGATCAGGTAGAAGATGGTCCGGCGCCAGGGCGAGACGTTGTCGGCCGATCCATGGACGATGTTGCCGTGGATCAGGGCGACCGAGCCCGCCGGACCGATGAGTGGCTCGATGCCGTTCTCGTCGGCCAGTCGCTGCAGCGTCGGCCGGTCGATGTGGAACAGGTCGTAGCCGCGCCCCCGGGCATCGGGATGCAGTTCCGAATCCAGCAGGCCCCACCGGTGGGACCCCGGTATGATCAGGAGCGGCGAGGTGACCGGCGTGCAGTCGTCGATGAACACCGACGCCATGATGCAGTTGGGTTCGGGCATGCCGTCGACCTTGTACCACGACGGAAAATCCTGGTGCCAGGTCCACGACGCCCCGCTCCCGAAGCCCTGCTTGGGATTCATCCGGGTCTGGTGGAGATAGACCTCGTCTCCCAGCAACTGGCGGACCGGGTCCATCAGGCGGGGAAGCCGAGCCAACCTTCCAAAGGGCTCGGAGTAAGTATGGGCCCCGAAGGCCAGGCGGGCGGCCGTGGGGTCGTCCTTCTCCCGCACCACCTCGGGCCCCTGGCGGCTCAACACCTCCGGCACCGCTTCCTTGAGCTTTTTCACTTCCTTTTCATCGAGAAGACCGGAAAAAAACAGGTAGCCCGTTTCCTGGAACGCGGCGGTCTGTTCGTCGTTAAGTGTCATATCGTTCCTCGGTGAATCCTACCGTGACCGCTCGTTCTTGATCCTCTCCACGCGCTCCATCATACTTTCCTTTAGCGAAGCGGGAAGCTGCGTATTGTCATATACATACGCCAGGGGTTCATGGCGCGCGCCGTCCGCATTGGCCACGGCGTAACTTCCCCTACCCGGGAGCACTTCGAGATACTCGTCCGGGTACTGGTACATGGTCGCTCCGCCGAACCGGCCGTCCTTGGCCACGGCATAGAAATTCAGGCTGAACAGGGGGCGGCCCTTACCGTCAAGCAGCCGGTCCTCCGTCATGGCCACGGCCCGCTCGAGCGTGGCCAGGCAGGCTTCCTGAGGCGACTTGCCCTGACGCATGAACTCCACGGTCAGGAAGGCTCCGCATACCTTGATGTTCGCTTCGCCACGGCCCGTGGATCCGGCGGCGCCTACGTTGTTGTCGCAGTACTGACCAGTACCGATGATGGGACTGTCGCCCACGCGGCCCGGGATCTTCCAGGACAATCCGCTCGTGGTCGTAACGCTGCCGATATCGCCGTTGGCGTCCACGCCGCACATGTTGATCGTGCCGCCCGGCCGTTCGATCACGATGTCGTCCTCGTGGTCGAGCCAATCGTCGTCCGGATTGAGTTGGGACCTCCAGCGCAGCCAGTCCTGTCGGCTTTCCTCTGTGAGCAGGTCCTGTTCCTTGAAACCCAGGTCGAGGGCAAAGCGTTTCGCCCCTGCACCTACCAGCATTATGTGATCGGTATAGTCCATGATCGCCTTGGCCAGCAGCGACGCCGAGGCGATGTCCTCCAGTGCGGCGACCGAGCCGGCCCGCCTCGTGGGTCCGTGCATAACAGAGGCGTCCAGCGTCACTACGCCGTCGGCGTTGGGCCGGCCACCGTACCCCACGGACTGGTCATTGGGATCCAGTTCCTGTATGTTCACCCCCGCGATCACCGCGTCGAGGGGATCGGTTTGGTCCTTTGTCATCATCTCGTAGGCCCTGGCGACGCCGCGAATGCCGTTACGCGAGGCTACCACCGTGGGCGGCGCGGGAGCGGAAGCCTGGTCCGCCGGGACGGGAGCGGCGTGGACTTTTGAGGACGCGGCGAGGCCGGTCAGCGCGAGGGCCGATGTTTCCAGGAAAGCGCGGCGGGTAACAGGCATGGGAGAACCTCTCTGAGTTTGGATAAATCTGGATATACCGGCAAGGGAAACCGGATAGGAATAGCTCCCGATCAGCTTAGATTTTCGATTGGCAAAGAAGAATAAATGGTAAGCAGCAGTTCAGAATCGTCGATCAGACGATATACAGGCTTCTTTCCCGATAGCTTTTCACTCTCGCCTAAGATTACTGGCACGCCGTCTCCCCTTTTTTCCATGTAGAAACCGCGCCCTCCATTTCTTGGAGTGTCCGCCACCGGAGTCTCTGCAAGCAAACTCGTAATCAACTCGTTACGGGTAGCCTGACGTAGTGCCAGACTATCAACGGTTACCGTATTCGGAAGAGCGCCGGGCGAGTAGATCTCCAGCCTGTCATCAAACATGAAGAACCGGATTTTCGAATTGGAAATCGAGTAATCGCGGTGAGCCACGGCATTGACGATCGCCTCGAAAACGGCTCTTTCGCTGAATTGCCAGGTCTCGATTCGATGCGGCCTTTTTACGGCCGAGACCGTCTGGTTTCGCCAGAGAAAGTCCATCGCCTGGTCGATCTGATGGTTCACCGGGCCACGTATCTTCCGAGCATCTATCTGGAAATTGGAATCCTGATATACCCCACGATAACGCACCGCTTCGATATACGCGTTGGGCAGAAACCGTTCCGGTCCATCACAACAAAACAGCACACCAGCGACGGAGGCTCTAACGGATCCCGTCTCGTCCTTCGACAGAAGCCCCCGTTTAAGCAGCACTAAGTCGCCGGGTTCGTCGGATCGGGTAGTATAATTGGACCGGAGTTCTTCGGACAGGTCATCAATACTCGATTGGAGAACTGATTGCTCTTCGAATCGAATCACACGAGCCTGACTTCGCTGCTGGAACAGCCTCGCAAGGTATTCCGGCGGCATTTCTCGCTTTGAGCTTCCCTGCCGAAAGTAATATCCGCCCGGACTTCGGTGGACAAACAGGCTACGTGGGATTTCTATAGTAAGCACGGTTCGCATCTCTCCCGTGGTATCAGGAAGTTGCATGCGAAATGAACGAAACGGGAGTGGTGGCGTTATGCTTTCATTACACACTTCGTAAACGTAGCGTTCGACAGCGTCGAGACGGTTGTCCGGTATGCCAACGACGTCTCTTGTAGTATCATTCACGCCCAGAACGAGTACGCCGTCGCGGGTATTGGTGATTGCTGCCATCTCGTTCGCCAGATCGTCGCGCCCGGGACCGGAAATCCGGTTGTCGCTGAGCCGTACTTCTTTGAATTCCAGCGACGTATCTTCCCCAAGGCGTATCCTCCGCAGCAGTTCTTCCGGGCTGTTTAACACGGTATCCTTCCGGCGCGGTGGGCGATAACGATCCTCAAAGGTTTTATCCTAATGATTGACAATATACTACTGTAGCGTGCAAAAGATGATGTAAGCCATATTCTCATCCGAAATCAAGAGGTATTGCCTTCGCAAATATACACAGTACGCTAAGTCAAGTTCAGTTATTGGTCTGAAATCAGGTGATCAGGTGAAATCGAAAACGCCATGCTTTTAAACCTCAAACCAGTTAGCTCCAGAAATCTCCACCGCACTTACACCCCTTCCCCGACCCGGTTGAACACCTCGTACAGCACCACGCCCGCGGCCACGGCCAAGTTCAACGAATCTGCGCGTCCGACCATGGGAATGCGCACGACGGTGTCGCAGGCATCCAGGAGTTCTTTCGATAGACCGTGTTGTTCGCCGCCCAGGCACATCAGGACGGGCGGGGCATAGTCTGCTTTCCGGTAGTCGGTCGCCGCCGCGTCCGAAGCGCCGATTATCGGTACGTTGAATCGGTGCTTCCACTGGACCAGCGCTTCGAGCGAAGTGCGGACGATATGCTGCGAGAAGATAGACCCCATGCTGCCCCGGACAGCCGCGGGGTCGTAGGGGTCCGCCGTGTCGCCCAGCAGGATGACCCCCGCCTCGCCCACGGCCTCGGCTGCGAGGCGTATCCCTTCCGCGAAGAACAGTCCGGTCTCCTGGCGTTTCCTGCGCTGTGACAGGGCGCGAATGCCCTTGATACGGGGATTCTGTGAACTGGTCAGTATCATGGATTACAACCGTAAGCGAGGAGCGGGGCAGCGTCAAGTTTAACTTCCGGAACCCCGTAGACTGTTCACCTTCGGCGCAGACATTACCCTTGACATCGGCCTTCAAACGGCTATACCATTTCCCTTCACCGGTCGTCCCCGATGACCGACGTGCGTGATGCTTGAAACACGCCGGCCCGAAAGGCTTACCCATGTCGGTCACCCATCCAGGAACAGCCCGGGAAGGACGCCACGTCTCCACGCCAAGGGAGATGGTCACTCCGCGCGCCGTGGCCGTTGGCATGGCCTGCTCGCTGATCCTGGGGATCGCCGACCCCTACTCCAACATGATCATCCAGGGATCGTACCTGGGCAGCAACTTCACGCCCATCGGCGTAGTCTTTCTCTTTGCCGTGCTCGTCGGAATCGTTAACACGCTCCTTCGGACGTGGTCTCCGGAGCACGCGCTCACGCAGGGTGAGCTGGCCGTCGTATATATCATGTCGCTCATCGCGTCGGCCATTCCTTCTTACGGACTGACCGAGGTCCTGCTTCCGGCCATGGCTTCCATGTACTACGCCACGCCGGAAAACCGCTGGCTCGACAGCGTAGGTCCTCATGTCGAACCCTGGCTGATGCCCCAGGACCCCGAGGCCGTCCGGTCGTTCTTCGAAGGCCTGCCCCGGGGCGGAGACATCCCGTGGGGCGAATGGGCCGTTCCACTCGCCGCATGGCTCAGCTTCATCCTGGTGCTGTACTTCGTGGTGTTCTGCATCACCGTCATCCTGCGCAAGCAGTGGGTGGAACGGGAACGCCTCATCTTCCCCCTGGTCAAGCTGCCGGCCGAGATGATCGACCCGGGCGAAGACGGATCACAATCGCGCCTGGCGCCGTTCTTCCGGAACCGGATGATGTGGGCGGGTTTCGCCATACCCTTCCTGATCAACGCGTGGAACAGCATACACAACTATATCTACTTCTTCCCCACCATCTACTTCCAGGAATCCATCGGCCTCTTCAACAACCAGCTTGTCTTGCCCATCAACCTGTCTTTCCCGCTGCTGGGATTCGCCTATCTCCTCAGCCTCGAGATTTCCTTCAGTCTCTGGCTCTTTTTTCTCATCGGCCGGATACAGAACCTAACCAACGCGACCTTCGGCGTCGACCTGGCGGGCAGTACGACCCTGCCGGGCGAGTACCAGATGTTCGGGGCGCTGCTGGTCCTGGCCCTGTTCAGCCTCTGGCTGGCCCGGGGGCATATCCGCGAGATCCTGGGCGGGGTATTCAAGGGGGGAAGCAAGGACGATGCCAACGAATGTCTTTCCTACCGGTTCGCCGTGATCGGAGGAGGACTGGGCATGCTGTTCCTTCTCGGATGGCTGTGGATGATTGGCCTCTCCCCCTGGCTGGCGGTCATACTGCTGATCCTGGTGCTGGCGGTTTATATCGGTTTCGCGCGGATCGTGGCGGAAGGCGGCTTGATTTTTGCGGAAACGTTCAATCCCCAAGAGTTCATGATCCACGGATTCACTGGACCCTTTCTCGGCGCGCGGAACCTGGTGGCAATCGGGTTGACCCGGTTCTGGTTCACCCACACGCGCACGCTGATCATGCCGTCCATGGCCAATGGTCTGAAACTGGCCGACACGGCGAGGATCCGGAACCAGCGCTGGCTGACCGCTGCCATCGGCCTGGCCATTCTGAGCAGCCTGGCCGGCTCGATCTATACCGTCATGTACCTGGCGTACGAATACGGGGGCATCAACCTCAACTGGCATTTCTTCGGTGAACTTCAGCAGAACCGGTTCAGCTATTACGCGACCACCATTACATCCACGTCCGAACCCTCCGGACGGTGGTTCTTCTTCGGACTGGGCGCCGCCATCATGTGGGCGCTGATGTTCCTGCGGCAGAAGTTCATCTGGTGGCCCCTCCATTTCATCGGGTTTCCAGTGGGTGCGTCCACCCCGCTCCTCACCGCGTGGTTCTCCATTTTTCTGGCCTGGATGCTCAAGGGACTCATCCTCAAGTACGGCGGAATCGATATCTATCGCAAGATGCTGCCCTTCTTCCTGGGACTGATCCTCGGCGAGTTCGTCAGCGCGGGTTTCTGGGTCATCATAGATGGATTGACGGGTATTACGGGACACATCATATTCAACTGAAAACGATGAGAGCCGGCCACGGGGACACGTCATCGCCATCCATACATGGAATACATCATGAACGGCGCCTGTGAACAATCCGTAATCTGGACCAGCGGCGCGGATGGATACCATACCTACCGCATTCCCGCGATCGTCGTCACGACCGGGGGAACGGTACTCGCTTTCTGCGAAGGCCGGAGGAACGGCAGAAACGACACCGGCGATATCGATATGCTGGTGAAGCGCAGCGAGGACGCCGGACGCACCTGGTCGGGCCAGGAGGTGGTATGGAGGGACGCCGGAAACACCTGCGGCAATCCCTGCCCGGTGGTCGACGGGGAGACCGGGACCGTATGGCTGTTGATGACCCACAACCTGGGTATCGACCACGAATCCATGATCATCGATGAAACGAGCCAGGGCTCGCGGACCGTATGGGTCACGGCCAGCGGGGACGACGGCTTCACGTGGCGAGACCCCCTGGATATCACCGCCACCGCCAAGCGCGCGGACTGGACATGGTACGCCACCGGTCCGGGCAACGGCATTCGGCTTTCCTCGGGCAGGCTGCTGATTCCCTGCGACCATATCGAGGCCGGCACCAAACGCTACTATTCCCATGTCGTCTACAGCGACGACCACGGGGAAAACTGGAAGATGGGCGGAACGACTTCCAGGGACCAGGTCAATGAATGCTGCGTCGCCGAGCTCGAAAACGGCGACGTACTGCTCAACACGCGCAACTACGACCGGGATTCGCGCACCCGGCAGATCACCATCAGCGGCGACGGCGGGATGACCTGGAGGGACCAGCGACACGACGACGAGTTGATCGAACCGATCTGCCAGGCCGCCCTCTTCCGAAACCCCGGTCAAGGCGACCGCCTGCTGTTCTCCAATCCGGCCAGCCGGGACAGTCGGTGCAACCTTACCGTGCGCCTTTCCGACAGTACCGGAGAATCCTGGCCCCACGGACGGGTCCTGCATCCCGGACCGGCCGCCTATTCGTCCCTGGCCGTGCTCTCAGAAGGGACCGTCGCCTGCCTGTACGAACGCGGGGAAGAGCACCCCTACGAAACGATCACGCTGGCCCTGTTCGATATCGACTGGCTGTCGGCCGGATGAGAGGCGGGCTGTGACGATGGGAGATTCAGAGATGTAACCGGCCGGTGATCGCTCATCGCTGAGGCGACCAAGGATAGTTGTCGTTTCCCGCTCTCTTTCTTGTCTATTTACCTTAATTATATCCTGATTTATCTTCCTGCAAATGGGGAGTTTTTCGCAATAGCATATCCCTAGCATTCTTAATTTCGTCAATTACTGATTCTAATTCCTCGTAACATCGCCATGCCGGTACCCGTAGGACCGTCCAACCGAGGTTGGACAGCACTCGATCGCGGGTGACATCTTGCCTCCGCTGCCTCCCTCGAATATCCATGTGTTGATCTCCATCAACTTCGATGTTCAGGTTTATTCCCTGTTCCATTAAAGCAAAATCCAGTTCGTATCCTTCCACGTTCAGCTTGGCGTAAGGCGAGAGGCGCTGTAACTGCATTGCCGCTAGCATTAGTACTTCTGCCCTGCTGTCCGTACGGACATCTGCGGTAATCTCAGCATCAATCTTGTTTTTGTCGACCACTTCGCGCAGGTATGCGCGAAGGGAGGAAAGTGTAGGACTACCCAAGTCACCTATGGACGGATGGCCGATGACAATAAGCGCCCGTCGGGCGCGGCTTACAGCAACATTCAAAAGATTCCGCTCTTTTTCTATCCAGCGGGCGCCTGTTTTTGACATACCCGGAGATAGCACAGAGGAAAAGATAATGGCCTCTCGCTCGTCTCCTTGCAGCCGATGTGCAGTTCCGCTCACAAAACTGATGTCGTCCAGTACATCCTGTCCCAAGCGTCCTAGGGCGATTTTCGCGATGAGTTGCGCTTGTGCAACGAACGGGGCGACTACACCGATGTTGTTATAGCCGGCCTTTAATATGCGAAGAAGTTGCTTCACCGTCTGTTCCGCCTCGGCTTGGTTTATCCAGCTTCCCGTCCTCGGTCGCTCAGCGACACCCTCGACATCGTACCAAAAGATTGCGCGATCCCGATGGTCCGTATCAGAGACGTCTGTCAGTACCGTGAGTTCATCATTGTAGAACGTCTTATTGAACCAACGGGCGATGTGGGGATGGCAGCGAAAGTGTTCGTTAATGAGAATCGGTTTTTCGGGTCTTGAGGCAAACTCGAACGCATGGTATGCCGAACCGTCTTTATGGTGGATACCTTGCTCTCGGAGTTCGCCGTTGTCTAACCCCGTCCGTGTTGCGATCTCCCGTAAAAGACCGTCACTAAGGGAAACTATCGGATTCAGTTGGTTTGGATCACCCACAAGAACCAACCGTTTTGCCCGGTAAGCCAACGGCAGCACTGCTGCGAGACTACACTGACTCGCTTCGTCGACAATCACAAGGTCGAACAGTCCTGACTCCAAGTTGAAGTTGGAATGCGCTGAGAGTGCTGTGCATGCCCATCCTCGTAAATAGGAAAACGAATTGGCGATGGCGCGTCTATACCTGTCGATGTTAGGGGGTATTGTGCCAAACGCTGCTAGTCGGTCAGCACCCGTACGGATACGTGCTGCAGCATATGAACGGACCACACTGAGGCTGGCGTAGGTCCATTTTTGGTTGGCTTCCCGCATACTGGCGGTTGGGTCGCCTATTCCATGCTCCAATAGTTTACGTTCAGCTCGTCCGACCTCCAACTGGGATGTTAGCTCTGTCATGCGCTGATCAATCCGAGCCCAGGCGACAAGGTGCTCCAGCGGAGTAGTTTCGCTACAGCCTACCCGTCGACTTAAACGTCGTATTCGGAAACGGAGGAACAACCAAGCCCGCATTAATCGTCTCGCTCGCCTCTTTATCTCACCGGAGCTAATAGACAGTTTTGGAGTATCCTCTCGGCCCCAAAGTGCTCGTGCAGTGGTTTTTAGGGCTGGATCGAGTTCCTCTCGCTCTTCAGCAGACTGCAGCTGTTCTTTATCTAGTTCGTCCAGGCGCGCCAGTTTCTCAATCAACAGTGCACGCTCATTTGCTGTCTGCTTCAGTTTGGCGCGCAACATTGATTGGTTGTCACGTAGGGTTTCTGCCTGAGCTGACGCCGCAAAGATGCGGTCCTGAATCTGCTCACGTGCTTCGCGGTTTCCGGTGCGGACCAACAGACCCTTACAAACGTCCCTTTCTGCTCGGTCAACGGCCACATCAACTGCAGCATTGTTGGTCGATGTCACTAGGACATTATCGCTGTCCAACCACGCATTTGTAACGGCATTGACTACAAGTTGCGTTTTTCCTGTCCCAGGGGGACCGGTTACGACAGTCAGGGATTTTCTGCGGATCTGCTCTAGCGTTTCCTCCTGTGACTGATTGCAAGGAAGCGGCGCCGCTAAAGTTCCAGGTGGGGGTCGTCTATTCGCCACCGACCTTAATCCATTTGGAAGAAGAAAGGCCGCAGCCGTTGTCGTCCAATCATCGCGAGTCTGCAGTTGCCGAAGCTCCTCGCGAAGGGTAGCCTGGTATTCACCGAACGTCTCTGCTACAACCGAAATCGCGGCGTTGTAAATACCTTGTTTACGAGCTACTTGCGTATCGAGCAACTTCGGGTTGAGTCGTGCCAGCATCACCAATCCTAGATGGTCAGCAGTTCGACCGGCTAGGGTGGCAAAGGCGTCAGCATCCCCAAACGGCAAGCCACCACTAAGCAGGTCCTGTATATCTTCAGTAATCGAAGGATCGAAGATTCCGCTTGCTGTGATGGCCAAATTGAACTCCGGTTCCACCTTTGCGTGGAGAGTCCACTTATCATTCTGGTCTCGTTCCGGCTCTATATGAACAACAAAAAGGGGTGCAACCTTAGGCGCGTTATCGCGATCAGTAATAACAACTGTTGGCCAGCCGTATATAATTGATTGACCGTCTCGCCGACGAGGCTGAGACAGACATTGTGCAAGTTCGACTGTTGCTGGTATTGAGTCGTACTGCCCGACCACCAGATTCTCTTCACCAGGATGCGTAAACCATAAGGATTTCTCTTTGACAAACGGCACCAGTGATTTCGCGGCTTCGGCCTCAACACATCGTTGGGCATACTGACACAGCCGTCTCCACTGTGATTGCGAAGTGTCGACGCCAACAGGTTTTAACTTGCCTGTACTTTTGAATTTACTGTTCTCTGTCACAGACCTCGAACCATCTGCTTCGCTCTCCGATTGGGTTCGTAACTTAGAATCCACACGAACGCAGTCCCGACACCAGACTGTTTTCGAAGACGGTGACCAGTGCGCCTTCTCTCCAGCCCTGAGGTTTCTCGCACACGACAGGCAAAGTCCGTCGTACTTCAACGGGATATAGCGCAGATCTTTAGGGAGCTTCATCGAGAGTCCTCAGAAGGCGACAGTCTGATGCGGCTATCCGAAAGCCGATTGTATCGATTATGTCATTACCCAAAGTTATAGCGTTTTGATGTAATGTGCCGATAGCTGATTTCCGCTAACAATACACGAATCGGTTTCACTATCAAACCAAGTAGAATACGTTTGCATTACTGTACAGTCTACACAAAGTGGTGTTTCGATGTCTATAGGATATGGAACGTCTAGTTGAACTTCTCCATTCTATATATGAAAATTAAGTCTTAGCATTTAGGTGAGAGTTCCTCGCATTCATCGTTTTCGAGTATCAAGGAGTTCCGTATCAAGATTCTGGCGTGGTTCTTGTAAATCTAGTAATATAATATCGGTTCGATTCGCGTATCATAATCTGCAGTCACACTCTATTTGGGCAAAGAGCCATGAAGAGTTTTTTGTACCTTAATGGACTTATAAGACGAGTATATTAAAACTTAAATGCAACAACATTGTAGCCCATGAAAATCGCACACTAACAAATGGTGATTCGTCATTCCAAATTGGAACTAACCAGAGACGCCGATTCCGCATAGATAACCGGAGACCATAGATGAAGGGCATCATTCTTGCAGGTGGACACGGGATGCGGCTATATCCCCAGACCCTGGCCATATCGAAACAGATCATACCCATCTTCGACAAGCCGATGATCTATTACCCGCTGTCCGTGCTCATGATGGCGGACATACGGGAAATCCTGGTCATTTCTTCCCCCGATCATATCGACCTGTACCGCAGGCTGTTCGGCGACGGCAGCGCGCTGGGCCTGCGCTTCGAATATGCCGTGCAACCCGAGCCCAAGGGGGTGGCACAGGCCTTTCTGATCGGTGAATCATTTATCGGGGATGATCCCTGCGCCCTGATATTCGGCGACAACTTCTTCTACGGAAGCAGCCTGTCCGATGTGGTCGAAAGGGCCGCGGGGCACGATGACGGGGGATTGGTCTTTGCCTGTTACGTCAATGAGCCCGAACGGTACGGCGTGGTCGAATTCGACGAGCATCAGCTTGCCGTCGGCATCGAGGAAAAGCCCCGGCATCCCCGGTCGAACTATGCCGTCACGGGACTGTATTTCTATGACAGCGAGGTCGTGTCCATTGCGCAAACGCTCCGCCCATCGGGCCGCGGCGAACTGGAGATCACCGATGTGAACAACATTTATCTTCGGAAGGGCAAACTGAGGGTGGAGCGATTCGACGAAGGCATCGTCTGGATGGATACCGGTACGCCGGAGAGCCTGCTGGAGGCCAGCAATTTCGTCCAGGCCATCGAGCACCGGCAGGGGCTGAAGATCGGCTGTGTCGAGGAAATCGCCTACCGGAAGGGGTTCATCGACCGGGAACAGGTACTGAAGGCCGCAGGATACGCCGAGGACAACGCTTACTGCGCGTACCTGCGCCGTCTGATCGAATGATCATCCGACACCTGGTCTACTTACTGACCATCCCGCGGCAATAGATCGATCAACCCACTGCTGCGGAATCGCAATCCTGCCCATAGCAACGCGCTGAGCGAGCGGCACCGATCAAACGGAAGCAGGTCCCGGACGGCTTGGCTGACGCTTCAGCCTGACCTCGGTCAGGTCCGCGCCATCGAGCAGGGCGCTGCGCATTTCCGTTTCATACATGTGGGCATGGGACAGGTTTGCGTTTCTCAGGTCCACACCGGTCAGGTCCACCTCGCCGAACAGGCACCACGTCATATCTGCGCCTTCGAAGCTCGCGGCCGCGGCGAAGGGATCGTCGGACTGGAAGTTCGGCACGCCGATTCGGGCTGCGCGCAGGTCGGCTTTTCGAAAACTGGCCCCCGCGGCGGTCGTGCCGTTGAGAAAGGCGCCGACCATATGGGCGCCGTCGAACCTGGCTCCCACGATGTGGGCGCCGATGAGCACTGCCCGGGCCATCTTCGCGCCTGAGAAATCCGCGCCATTCATCCTGGCGTCGCGGAACTCCGACTCGGTCAGGTCCGCACCGCGGAAATTCGTTCCCTTCAGGTTGGCATCCCTGAAGTCGACGCTGGGCAAGTCCGCTTCCGACAGGTCCACGCCGCCCAGGTCGACCTCCGAAAGATCGCCCGTATCCGCCGCCCGGGCCAGCGCCTGTTCCCTGGTCAATATTTCCATGATCGTTCCTTTGCCTGTTTGAACGTCCATTCAATTTGTGCGTGCCGCCGGCCGCGACGGACAGCGGAAGCGGATTGTGCCCGCCCGGGCTGCCGCTACCGGTACCGGCCGTCTGCCACGGCTACCGGACGTGGTTCTTCAACGTACCGATGCCAGCCACGTATGTCTCCATGTAGTCGCCGGCCTTGAGCAGGATCTTGGGATCGCGGAACACACCCACGCCGGCCGGAGTGCCCGTCGAAATCACGTCGCCCGGGAAGAGGGTCATGGCATGGGAGATACGCGACACCAGCGTGGGAACGTTGAATATCAGGTTGTCCGTATTGCTGTCCTGCAACACCTCGCCGTTGAGGGTCAGCTGCACGGAGAGCACGTTCGGGTCGGGAATCTCGTCCTTCGTGACCAGGCAGGGACCCATGGGACAGAAGGTATCGTAGCTCTTGCCCTGGTGAAACTGCTGCTGCCGAAACTGTATGTCGCGGGCGCTGACGTCGTTGGCCACGGTGTACCCGGCGATGTAATCGTAGGCCTCCTCTTCGGACACGGACGTGGCGTTCTTTCCGATGACCACGGCGAGTTCCACTTCGTAGTCAACCTCTTCGCTCTCGGCCGGGAGTACCACGTCGTTGTAGGGACCGACGACGGAAGAGGTGGCCTTGGAGAACAGCAGCGGGTGTTCGGGGAGCGGCGTGTTCTGTTCCGTCGCGTGATCCAGGTAATTCAGTCCGACGCAGACGATCTTGGACGGCCGGGGGATCGGTGACGCCAGCCGGGCACCTTCCAGGGCCGACCGCGTCCCGGCCCCGCTTTCCACCGCGCGGGAAACCGCTCCGAGGGCATCCTCTTCCAGCACGGCTAAAACGGTGCCGGGCAGCGATTCATCGGCCGACCGCAGGTCGACGATCTCTCCGCCGACAACGGCGCCGATCCGTTCCTGTCCACTTTCTCCATAGGTTACGAGCTTCATTTAATGACTCCTGTGACAGGTGATTCAGCTGCGATTTCTTTTCCTATCCAGTTCGATGCCGCTTCCATTCCGGATTCACGCAATTCGGCGGATCCTCGCCGCTCACCATGGCAATCAGGTTGGCCGCGGCCATGTTGCCCATCCGGATACGCGTGGCGACCGTTCCACTGCCCACGTGGGGCAGCATGACGACGTTTTCCAGGTCCACCAGCCCCGGTTCGAGTTCGGGTTCCCGCTCGAAAACGTCGAGTCCCGCTCCCGCGATAGCGCCGTCGCGTAACGCGTTCACCAGGGCCTTCTCGTCGACCACTGGTCCACGGGTGGTATTGATTAGAAAGGCTGTGGGCTTCATCATCTCCAGCTCGCGTGCGCCGATGAGATGGGTCGTCTCCGGCGTCAGCGGGACGTGGACGGACACGAAATCCGATTCCCGAAGGAGGTCGTCCAGCGAACGGTACCGGGCCCCCAGCCGCTCGATGGTCTCGTTGCGATTGCGACTCGTGTAGACGACGGGCATGGAGAATCCCGCTGCCCGGGCGGCGGTGGCCGTGCCAATGCGCCCGCCCCCAACGATGCCCAGGGTCTTGCCTGTAATGTCGCTGCCCAGCATCAGCAGCGGACCCCAGCCGGTGAACCGGCCCTCCCGCACGAACCGGTCCCCTTCCGCGACTCTTCTGGCCGTCGCGAACATGAGCGCCCAGGCAAGGTCGGCGGTCGAGTCGGTCAGCACGTCCGGGGTGTTGGACACCGGTACCCCGCACCGTGTGCAGGCGTCCACGTCGATGTTGTTGTAGCCGACCGCGTAGATCGCCACGCCCCTGAGGCCGGGAGATATGTCCAGCACCTCGTCGTTGATCTCCTCGGTCAGCAGGCACAGCAACCCGTCGCGTCCCTTGACCGCCTCGAGAAACTCACCGCGGGTCATCGCCCGGTCGCAGGGATTGACGTCCACCACGCCACAGGCCGCTTCCAGCATCCGGATGGACTCGTCGGGGATGCGCCGGGTGACTAGTACGTTCGCGCTCACAGGTCCTGGGACTCCTCTCTCCACCTCTTCAACGCCGCTTCGTATTCATGCCGGTAGTCCAGGTCAACCAGTACCGCGTCCGTATCCACGGGGACCAGGCGAACGCTGTCGGCGTGCCGGTCCCGCAACCCTTTCAAACCACCCGGATTGGACTGAAACAGGATTTCTTCCCGGTACGCGGGCGATACGATCATGGGATGGCCCCGCTTTCCGTCGTACACCGGGAGTATCATGCCTTCGGGATGCCGTTCGTATTCGGCAATCAACTGATCCACTATTCCCGTCGTGACCAGGGGCTGGTCGCCGAGAGCGATCAGGACCGCCTGGTCGGGAGCGATGTACGCCAGGCCGCACCGAATCGACGAAAGCATGTCACCTTCCGGGTCCGGATTGTAGGCGAAACGGACCGGCAGTGCGGAGATCGGGGCTACAATTTCCTCGGCGCGGTGGCCGAGCACGACGACCACGTCTGTCCCCAGTCGCGAACGCGTCAGCGTCCGTGCCGCATGCTCGATCACCGTTCTGTCACCGAAGGGCAACAGTTGCTTCAGCGTGCCCATGCGTTCGGACCGGCCGGCGGCGAGTACAAGCCCTGAAATCATATCTTCATCCGCGCATCCCGATTAAGCGTCCGGATTTACGCGACAGGATCCGTGTTACCGGGACTAATCGTCCGCGTGGGTCGCGTCTATGAAATAAACCTTGTCGCGATCGTACCACTGCCGGTCTTCTTCCCGGAACCAGGTATACACCGTCTTCCCGTCGGGGCTGGTCGTGATGAAACGCTGACCCAGATTCGCGATCGTGGACCCCATGACGATGTTCTCGGCCCTGGCCGGCTGGGGATTCAACGGCGTGGCCACGATGGACAGATCATCCTTGAACGCATTAGCCAGCAGACCGACTGCGATCAGCGTCAACACGACTTTCGTGTAACGATCGATTCTGATTTCCATGAGGCGTCGATCCTCCACGGTGTTAAGGTGAACAACAGCCGAACAGGTCCTCAAAACGCGGGCGTTCAGAGAACCTGTTCATACATTCGTTCGGAATGAAGGCTGCCGTTACTCGGGACGGCCTCCTTACCGCATTTTTCGAATGCAGAATCGAGATGAATCTATCCCTTTCAGCCGGTTGAAGTCAATCAAAAAATGCTTGACGCTGACTCCGTGGAAGTGTATGCTCTACGGAATTTCAGCCACGTTGTAAGTCGAATAGAAACAAGTAATTTAGCACGATTAACTCCGACCTGAAACGAGAGACAGAAAAGGATCCTGGGAGCCCGTCATGGCCACTGAAGTCATCATGCCTGTACTCGGCATGACCATGGAATCCGGCATCATCGTGGAGTGGATGAAAAAGGAAGGCGATTCCGTAACCGAAGGCGAGGTGCTCTTCAACGTCGAAACGGACAAGAGTGTGATGGAAGTGGAAGCCAGGGCGGCCGGGACGCTACTCAAGATCTTACACGGTCCGGGTGACGAGGTGCCCATTCAGCAGGTCATCGGCTACATCGGCAGTCCGGGCGAGACGATTGCCGACGACGGGGACGGCGACACGGCAGGCGGTACAGATTCCGAGGCGGTTGCTTCGGTTGACGCGGCTGGCATCGGCGCGATCGACGCGCCTGGTGACGATACCCACGCCGTCGCATCTCCGGAACAGAACGGTCAGGGCATCCCCGTCACGGCAGAAACGGACGGTCGTCCCGACCGAATAAAGATCTCGCCCAAGGCGCGGAAGTACGCGCAAGATCTCGGCGTGGCCATTGAAAACATCGCGGGTACGGGACCCGGAGGCCGCATAGTCTTCTCGGACGTGGAAGCCTACGCCGCCCAGGCTCCCGTGGCACCGGCGACTGCCCCTGCTCCCTCGGCCGTGCCAGCCATGACCGGACCCGGATCGAAACGCGTACAGAGTCGCGCCCCGCTCAGCGGGCTACGCAAGGTGGCGGCGACAAGACTCGCAGAAAGCGCTTCGACCATACCCCACTTCTACATCACCATGGACGTAGACATGACGCGGATCACCAGTCTGCGGGAACAACTCCTCGCTTACGGTGAAAAGCGTGGGCTGGCCCGGGTGTCCGTAAACGACCTGATTATCAAGGCCGCCGGGATCACCCTCCGTGCCTTCCCGGCCGTGAACGCCTCCCTGGACGGCAATGAAATCGTACAGTACGCAGACGTGAACGTGGGATTCGCCGTGGCCCTGGACGACGGGCTCGTCGTGCCCGTGGTGGCGTCCGCCGACCAGAAATCGGTCTTCGAGATCGCAGCCATAACCAGGGCGCTGGGCGAAAAGGCCCGTGGAAGGGGCCTCGGACCCGAGGATTACGGTTACGGCACCTTCACCATCTCGAACCTCGGCATGTATGGCGTGGACCAGTTCACCGCCATCATCAATCCGCCGGAAGCGGCCATCCTGGCCGTCGGCAGGATCAAGGACACGCCCGTAGCGGTCGACGGCAAGGTAGAGATCAAGGCCATGATGTCGATCACCCTCTCTTCCGACCACCGCCTGATCGACGGCGCGGTCTCCGGTCGGTTCCTGGCCCACTTCAGGGACATCCTCGAGCAACCGCTGGAACTGCTGATCGGGCAGGACGGGGCGTGAGGAATTGCCCAGTACAACGGCCCGTTTGCCGAGATTAAAACGCTCTAATGGATAACAAGGGGACATTGGATTTTGATTAGAGTCATGACGTTTCTCTGTATTGCCAGTCTGAGCTGGAATGCGGAATCGGCGCAAGCCCAGGCGTCGACACCGGAAGCGCTGCTCAACGCGTACTACGACCTCTGGCACCAGTTGGAACGGCAGCCAAAGTCTGAAGAAGTTGAATCCCGGACGCCCTATGCCGCCAACAGGTACATAGAGGAATGGCAAAACTGGGAAAACGTCCGGCAGGCGCTGGTGGGTCATTTGTACCAGAGCGCCCTTTTCGCGGCGCTACAGCAGAATGTGGAAACTGCCGCAGAATACTATGGAAAATGTCTTGAAATAGATCCGAACCACCCACAGGCACTGGCGGCTTACCAGGTCGACCTGGATGAAGCGGCCGGAAAACGCGATGAATTCACAACGGAGAGGGCCGGATCAACAGCTTCGTCCTACTTTTTGACGTTTCTGGTTTCTCATGACCAGGGCAATGAAAAGGCGGCCCGGGATTACTTCATGTTGGCGCAGAGTCAGAAAGTGTCCTACATCGCCTCGGAGGTGGAAAAGCTTCGGGATACGTACAATACAGCGGTCAATCTCCTTAACCAGGGATCATATGCGGCGGCAATCGATCGGTTCCAGGTGTTGATAGAATTAAGGCCGAACCAGATAGGCTACGAAGAGGTTTACCGTCCGAACGCCAATAGCATCCGGCAGTATCTTGCTGACGCTATCTACAGGAATGAAACTGAACGTGCCACAAGGTTCGAAACTCGATCGAGAGATTCAAGATTCACGGTGTGGTACACCGGAAACTGGATGGCACAATTCGGTGAACTGGGTTTAGAAGCCATAAGGCTGAGTTTAACCGAGTCGAATCAAACACCTGTGCCGGTACCCGATATCAAGCTGGCAACGAAGTCCTTCCTGGGCGGTGATCTGGGCGCTTCGGTCCGCATAACGGACTTTATCTGGGCAGGAGCCAGTTGGTCGCAGCTGATCCTTACGCCCTATATCGAAATGACTGTGGACGGTGATGATAGCGTCACAAAAATTCCTGGCGGGTCCCTTTCAGCGCTGTCTTTTTTTGTAGAAACATCAAAAATGATAACGTGGACGACCCGCCTGTATCTGCAGGCCGGTGCGGCACGGTATAGTGCCAATTTCCCGAATGCCATACTGGGTGCCCGTGAACGCCCGCCACGATTGTTATCCCACAAGAGCGCGTCGATCGGCGGATTCCTCGGTGGGGGACTTAACGTGTGGTTTATCGCCACAGACTTTGGTCTCCTGGGAGGTCGACTGGATATCAAGTACCATCGCATGAAGGGCAACGACATGGATTCGGACCGTTCGATCGGTTTAAGCGGTTTGCGGATTGGAGCCGGTATGTCGTTCGCGTTGTAGCCCAGATATAACCCCCCTGGCAGGGGAATTATTCAAGATTCATTACAAGATTCTCCGGGCATTTCACACTAAAGTAGTAAGCGTCGACATGATGTCTATTCGAACCGAAATAAATGATAAGTTTACAGAGGTTCGAGCCGAAATGCACAGTATGAACACCCGTCTTGGCCGGGTTGAAGGTCATCTCCGTATATCTGAAGACGCTGAGAGCATCAAGCCTTAAGGCATTTCTAAATCATGGAAAACGCAGGCCTGTTTATCCAGGGAATCACAGCCGCAGGCGTCCTGGTAGTGGCTGTACTGACCTTCATGGGGCGATCTACCAATGAGCTACGAGAGGAAATACGAACATTAACAACGGAAATGCATGACATGAATACCCGCTTGGGTCGGATAGAGGGTTATCTTCGGGTCTCCGACAACAGTCAGATCAACCGCTGATATCGGCACCTGCTGAATGAGACAATAACCTCACTTGATTTCCCACTGTTATTTCGCTGTGTATACAATGTATATACAGACGTTATCCCTTCCTCAAATCGAAATCCCTCGATTAACGATTTCTCGAGCAATGCCGGCTCACGTTGACAGATAACCGTCACGAAAGAAGAAGGAATCCCCGATGCCCGAACCCGGAGAAGAAGCCTTTCAGGTCGTGCGAAACACCACTCCCAGGAATACCTATCGGGGCGCCATCGTGGGATGCGGCAGGATGGGCAGTACCATTGACGACGAACACATCGGTCAGCCTCATTACCCATGGCCGTGGGCACACGCGCCTGCCATGATCGAAGCCCGGGGAATCGATCTCGTTGCCGCTGCGGATGAGGATCCCGCTAAACTGGAGGATTTCAAACGTCGTTGGGGCGTTTCAGCTCCATACACCGACTACCGGGAGATGGTGGAAAAAGAACAGATCGACGTGGTGTGTCTGACCACTCGCCCGGAACCTCGCGCGGAAATAACGGTGGGTTTGGCCGAACTGGGGGTCAAGGCCATTTTCGCCACCAAACCGATGTGCCGCACGTTGGCCGATGCCGATACCATGATTGATGCATGCGCCAGGAACGGCGTCATCCTTACGATGGCCTGCCATCTCAACTGGTACAGTTACTATACAAACGCGCGGCGACTGATTGCTGAGGGCGCCATCGGCCGCCTGAAGACCATGGTCTGCCACAGCCCCTCCAGCCTTTCCAACATTCAGAGCCACACCCTGGCCTTGCTTCGCCTCTTCGCCGACGCGCCGGCCCAATGGGTTATCGGCCTGATCGATACGGACGAACAGGCCCTCTCCGATGCCGATATACCCGGATCGGGGATCATAGTATATGAAAACGGGATCCGGACCATGCTGAACTCCCGATCCGAAACACAGTCCTATTCCTGGTCCCTGGAGTTCATCGGTGAAACGGGTCGTATCATCTCCCGCAACGCCCATGCCCAGTTCGAGCTGTGGACGCCCCATCCCGATACCGGCGCGCCTACCCAGACGCACCTGCCCGGACCCTGGCATCCCAGGGGTTCAATGGTGGACGCTATCGAGGGCGTCTGCCGTTCCATTGAACAGGGTCGCGAGGACATCTGCCCGGGCGAATTCGGCCGCGAAGCCCTTGAAATCGGTATCGCCATTCGTGAATCCCACCGCCGCGGCAATGTCCGCGTCGACTTGCCTTTGGAGGACCGCAGTTTAAGGATGGGGTGATTCTGATAGGATGAACGTCAGACATTGGGTCATGAAAAGGCTTTTTCTGGCACCACTACTTCTGCGTTCCATGACCGTATTCCTTATTCTCAAAAACGTAATTAATGAATCGTTATTCCACTTTAGGAGTTAAAATGGAATAACATAGATGTAATAACACTGACAATGAACTCGCTTAGTCGGCAGTGAATGATGCAACTGTGCGACTGTGCGACTGAACGGTCTTCCAGTTAAGACCGGCACCTACCGTATGTGGCAGTCCCCACTGTAGTTCCCACAGATGTTACCTCCCTAAACTAAGATTCCTTGACAATCGACTTTCCGGCTGCCTCTTTCCGACACGTGCAAACGGAGCGTGCTACATAGTATTTGTACTCACCTTCCCGATGGGCTCTGCGATGTTTGTTGCAAGGATTTGTATCTGTTGAACGTTAGTCAAGACAGGGCCGATCGAATTTAACGGTAAACGGACTAATCTGGTCATCCTGCTCAAATAGTACGCCGAGGTATCTTGATGCGTCTTTCTTGGAACGAGGTTAGAACACGTGCTGCTGCTTTTGCCGAAGAGTGGCGTGATGCGGCGTATGAGAAGGGTGAGACGCAGTCCTTCTACAACGACTTCTTCCAGATATTCGGCGTCCGACGAAGAAGTGTTGCGCGATACGAGGAGCATGTAAAAAAGCTGAATGATAATTCGGGATTCATAGACCTATTCTGGCCGAGTATGCTAATCGTCGAGCAGAAGAGCGCCGGACGCGATCTCCACAGTGCTTACGAGCAGGCCGGTGATTATTTCGACGCCCTGCCCGAGTACGAAAAACCCCAATACATCCTTGTAAGCGACTTTCACACATTCCAGCTTAAGGATCTCGAAGAGCAGGAATCTGTTACTTTTGAACTTAAGGACCTTCCCGTCCACGTGGAGTCTTTCGGCTTCATCATGGGCGTACAGCGCAAGACCTTTCGTGATCAGGACCCGGTCAACATCGCGGCGGCCGAACTGGTGGGGAAATTGCACGATGCACTGAATATAGTCGGTTACCAGGGGCAAGATCTCGAACGTTTTCTCGTGAGAATCGTCTTTTGTCTTTTCGCCGACGACACCGGCATCTTCGATACACGCGATATATTCAGTGACTTCATCGAAACTCGTACGAACGAGGACGGAGCCGACCTGGGCGCCTTGCTGGCTCAACTGTTCCAGGTGCTCGATACGCCGGAGAGCGACCGTACGCTGTCTCTGGATGAAGACCTTGCGCGGTTCCCGTACGTCAACGGAGAACTGTTTGACGGGCCGCTGCGCATACCCGCCTTCGATGCGTCCATGCGACGCCTGCTGCTGGAGGCGTGCAACTTCGACTGGTCGAACATCTCTCCGGCGATCTTTGGCGCTTTGTTCCAATCGGTCATGGATCCTGTTGAACGCAGAGCTGCGGGGGCGCACTACACTACCGAGAAGAACATCCTCAAGGTAATCGAACCGCTATTCATGGACGACCTTCGTGCGGAGTTCTTAAGGCTCAGTTCTCGCAAGGACAGCAGGCGTGTCAACGAACTTCGAAGGTTTCAGAAAAAGCTGAGGCAATTGCGGTTCTTCGACCCGGCTTGCGGCTGCGGGAACTTCCTCATCATCGCCTACCGGGAACTACGTCTGCTCGAGATCGAAGTAATCAGGGAGATACGGGCTGCAACTGGCGATAGCGAACAGGAAATGCTGGACGCAGAGTGGATCTCGCTTGTCAATGTGGATCAGTTCTACGGGATAGAGTTGGGTGAATTTTCCACCCGCATAGCTGAGACGGCAATGTGGATGATGGATCATATCATGAACAACAGGCTAAGCCTCGAGTTTGGCCGGACCTATACGCGCATCCCGCTGAGCACTGCTCCCCACATCGTCCAAGGCGATGCATTGGAGATTGACTGGGCATCATTATTACCGCCGGAAGAATGTTCGTACGTATTAGGAAATCCTCCTTTCGTAGGGGCGAAGTTCCAGACAGCCGAACAGCGTGAACAGGTGAGACGGATCGCCTCACTCGGGAAGTCTGGAGGCACGCTGGACTATGTGACCGCGTGGTTTATCCAAGCGGGAGAATACGTGCAAACGAGTAATGCCCGCATCGGTTTCGTATCAACCAATTCGATCACGCAGGGCGAGCAGGTGGCGCAATTGTGGCCGATTCTGTTCGAACGGTGCAAACTGGAAATCTCCTTTGCGCACCGCACCTTCGCCTGGGGATCTGATGTACGCGGTAAAGCTCATGTACACGTTGTAATTATCGGACTCGATCGAAGAGATGCCACACGAACGGAAAAGAGGCTGTTCAGTTACCCGGACATCAACGGTGACCCGGAAGCAACACGGCATGCGGCTATTTCGCCTTATCTCTTCGACGCAGGCGGGTTGGCGGACCCTCATCTGACGGTACGGGAGGAGAGCAGGCCGGTCAGTGGGGTGCGGCAACTGATCATCGGATCCAAGCCTATCGACGGCGGTTGCTATATATTCAAAGCGGATGAACGGGATACGTTTCTGGTTTCAGAACCCGACGCCGAGCCTTACATGCGACCCTTCGTGGGCGCCCGTGAATACCTGCAGGGCGGCATGCGCTGGATCCTGGCGCTCCACGACGCGAAACCTAATACGCTGGCGAGACTGCCACGGGTACGCGAACGAATGACCGCCGTCAGGGAATACCGGGAAGCGAGCAAGAGCCCGCCCACACGGAAACTGGCGGAAACGCCCACGCTCTATCACGTCAACGTCGTTCCCGAGGCGCCGTTTCTGGTGGTTCCCAAGGTCAGCTCCGAACGAAGAGAATATGTACCTATTGGTTGGCTCGAACCGCCAACGATCCCCAGTGATCTGGTTTTCGTACTTGAACACGCCACCCTCGTGGATTTCGCGCTACTCACGTCTGCCATACACATGGCCTGGCTTCGTCACGTGAGTGGTCGGCTCAAGAGTGACTATCGCTACTCCATCGGCCTCGTATACAACACGTTCCCTATGCCTGATGAAGGAGCGGACTTACAAAACCTGAATCCCCTGGCCCAAGCCGTGCTTGACGCCCGCGCCGTTCACTCGGACGCGACCCTGGCTGACCTGTACGATCCGGACCTGATGCCGCCCGATCTGCGCAAGGCCCACCAAGCTCTGGATCGTGCGGTGGACCGGCTCTATCGGCCAAGGAGAATTGCCTCAGAACGAGAGCGGGTAGAACATCTTTTTGTACTTTATGAGAAGATGCGTTCATCGCTGGAAGTCGTCCCTAGACGCATACCAACACGTCGAAGATATGGTCAATAGGGTTTTCCGGATCTTGTCGGTTGATAGGAACTACCTGATAACGTGAAACGGTCTACGAAAACGGGGTAACATCACTCCCTGATTACATTTATAGGTTGATGATCTCGCTCTTTGCCATCTCGCACTAACTTTAGACCCTTATCAGCTCTCCCCGACCGCGCCGAGGGTCCATGATCTGATTACATTGCGGAATCAGACCGAATAGTATATCGTACTTGATATATGTGTCGGATCTTCTGGGCCGGTCGAATCTACCTATCCATCAAAACGAGGTATTTCCCCGTTACGGAATCGCAGATCGCTTGTATGCATTGCAGGCGAATCAACGGAGCGAACTACGATGAAAAACGAGTTCACGGCGATTATCGAACGGGACGAAGAATGGTACATCGCCTTTTGTCCTGAAATACCGGAAGCAAATGGCCAAGGCGCGACCAAGGATGAAGCCCGCGAGAGTTTGGCAGAGGCCATCGCCCTCGTACTGGAAGATCGTCGGGAAGAAGGTCTTCGAGGTGCGGCCCCCGGAGCAATTAAAGAAAGAGTCACCATTCCGTGAAACGGGGGAGTTTACTCCGGCACCTCCGGAGACACAACTGCCAACTCAAACGGGAAGGACGTTCGCATTCTCTGTGGTGCAATTCGATTACCGGGGCTGTCGAAGCGATTCCTCGTCATACCGAGATTTCCGACCGCCTGGCGCGCAAGATATGTCGAAATCTCTCAGTTCCTGATATACGACGACCCTGACAGGCCATACTTGAGAATACCAATGAGGTCGTTTTAAGAAGTACTCGTTCTCCCGAAGAACCCCTCCCATCTGAAACACTACTCCTCAATGTAACCTGAGACAGCGTAATGACGTTACGATGTCATTGGTCTTCAACAGAAACGATCTGCCAACACACCTTTTCAGCGTTCCAGAATTGGATTTCAGCGAGGATCTGCTCGTTGATCGCCTTAGCGGTCTTTGGTTCCGGTTGGAAGCCTTGACTCTCAAACCTCAACCAGATGATCGAGGTGTTGAAGACCTTATTCAACGGCAGAGCGTGCTCCTATCTCCTGACGGTTTTACCGAGATCTTCGATAAACTCGAGTCCGTTGGAAACGTGATACACGACCTTGGGAAGCCACAGTTCTTACCAAGGCGACTTCATCTGTGGTTTGAGATCAAGCCGCCTGCGATTGATGTTGACGATCCGTGGACTGAGGAACCGCCCTTCGATCCTTACGAGTTTACGCTGCCAACCGTAAACGGTCCTGTTGCTCCTGGTCGTTGGAGCCACTATCGATACGTAGAAGGGCGGAAAAAGTTCAAAGGAAGTTCTTGTGACTTCATGGATCGCGTTTACTTCAATCAGGAAGTGTTGTCGAAGTACGAGGGTTCTTCCGGATTTACGGTTTCTGACGATGGTTCGGTGTCGTGCCGGGACTATTGGAGTCTGTGGCGCAGTACGAGACGAATCGGAAACGAATTGCTTGCGACTGCTATCGGTGATTTCGCGGAAGGTGTTCCTTTAGAAGAGTGGCCCCACTGGAAGCAGTATGTGGTAGATCCACCTGGCGTGGAAACAAGAAATGTGCTTATACAAGAGCAGACAATACCAAACGCAGTAAATGCACTGGTCCGTGAACTTGAATCACTGAATGCTGAATTTCAAAACCTTGCCAATACGATGGATCTTGAACTCCCCACCCCCTTATGGCGCGGTTCGATAGATAGTTTGGCTGGACGTCCACACAAGTGGGTTTATCCCACGACCACCGATGATGATGAGTTTCTGAAACGAGTCACGCTTCTGTCAACGCTTGTTATCGACGGGCTTGTGCCAAAATCGCTTCGAAAAATGATTCGAGCATGGGGTGACAATCTCCATCAAGATCATCAGAATCAATCGCTGCGTTCCCGAAAGCTGTTGGAAAGGACTTCGCTTATCGCTGTTCTGATTGAGGATTTCCAGCCGAACCACGCGGAGATACCCAAACTGGTAAGGGTAGCAGAAGGCCAACCCCTCGACACGGTTGATACGGAACTGGCGTCCGAACTCAAGGGATCATATCGCAACACCCGCGAGATGCTGGCTCCACTTGCTTTCCTCTATGATTTACGAATACATGGAGGAGTCGTTCACCCGCCCGATAGCAGCCGGGTGAAATCGGCGGCAGAAAATCTCGGTCTTTCAGCAGAAAACTTGCACCGAAGCGAATATCTTCACCTCCTCAACATCGTTACAGACAGTGTCAGAAAAACCTGTGATCAATTCTCGGCTGCCGTGAAAACTTACCGAGCGTAGTTACTTTATGCGTCCTTTCAACATGGCATCGGTCCTCCACATGCCGGGGTCTCACCCACGATATAGCCACCTTAGCATGTGGTCCAGCTTTGGGGGACAGTTATAGTCACAGGATACGTTCAAAGACAACCAATCCTTCATCTTTCCATTTTTCGACTCTATTTGCGAGGTCTTCAATTTCAACACCTATACTCCCCAGGCAACTGACACACTCAAGGAAGCTCTGATCAACCCGACTATACGATCGGGTGGAATGATATGAGTCGATACAGCGGACGTTTCTGATGAAAGCGAAGCCGATTAACGGGTTTAGACGGGGCATTGGGGCTCAGGATGCGGTCCTTTTGAGCCGTTTTGCCCTGTTACGTCCGGTTTGGACGCACCGGTCCCTATGTGGCGACCAGTTCGCGCCGCGCCATATAGAAGTTGGCCAGGGCGAACAGGGTGAAGAGCTGGGCGGTGTTCTTGGCCAAGCCTCGATATCTTACCTTGCGATAGCCCCACAGGTGCTTGATGATCCCAAAGGGATGTTCGACCCTGGCCCTTACGCGATTGCTCTTGCGGTTGAACGACCGGTCCGCGCAGGTAAGGCGCCTGCCGCGTTTTGCTTTGCGGTGCACCCGCCAGGTAACGCCTTCGGACTGGGCCTTTTGCCTTCGCTTGTCGTCCGCATAGGCCTTGTCGCCATAGATGGCCTTCTCCTTTCCATGCAGACAAGCCTCCATCACCTGGGAGTCATGCACCGAGGCGGGGGTGGTCGCCACACTGTGCACCCGCCCCTTGGGATCGCTGCCCACGTGGGCCTTCATGCCGAAGTGAAAGGTGTTGCCCTTCTTCGTGCTGGCCATCTCGGGGTCCCTTTTCCGATCCTTGTTCTTCGTCGACGCCGGCGCATGGATGATCGTGGCGTCCACGATCGTGCCTTCGCTGATCATCATCCCCCGATCGGAAAGGTAGCGCTTCGTATTGCGAAACAATGTTTCGGTCAGGCCGTGCGCCTCCAGAAAGTGTCGGAACTTGCAGATCGTCGTCTCGTCCGGCACGCCGTTCAGATCCACGCCGGCGAAGCGGCGCATCGATTCTACGTCGTAGAGGCTGTCTTCCATCGCCGGGTCGCTAAGACCGTACCATTGCTGCATGAAATAGATCCGCAGCATCACCGAAGCCCCGATGGGACGACGGCCGTTGCCCGCTTTCGGATAATGCTCCAGAACTGGCGCGAGCAGGACCGGCCAGGGCAATACCGCGTCCATCTCGCCCAGAAAGCGTTCCTTGCGCGTCTTTTTCTTCTTCTGATCGTAGGCCATGTCGGAAAAGCTACGCTGTTTCATGGACGGCTACCCCGTTTCAGCTTGTTCGGTGAGACTGCGCTGCAAAATAGTGGACTTGGAACGATTGCATAGTACTTCATTTATAAATGCAATGCCAGAAACTTGATCAGAGGTTCCTCAAATAAAACATACACAATAAAGGCGTAGATTGTTGACAGGTTCTTTAGAAAAGTACTGAGATTTTGAATCGGAATTGGAATAAGTGACCCAGATTTCTCATCCTTTAGATGTCGTATGGCGTCTTCCTCAAAACTAAGGTGAGATGCATGGGAATTTAGGTGTTTTCTAAGTCCGTGAAACTCACTTCCAATATCCTTCGCGATTTCACCTGCAGATGGTTTATTCCCTCCAATGACGTCAGCTGCACGACTAGGTTTGAGCCGGATATAAACCAGCATTTCGTAAGTTTCGACTAATGGTCGTAGCAACGCGCCCGATTCTTGAGAAAGTCCATCGAACGATAAACTGTAAATCCCTAGAAGTAGGTGATGGGCCTTCACAGTGGTATAGGCACTAACCTCGAAAAATGGTTCACTTGAACTCGATGTTTTGTAAAGCACATTGTAGTTGTAGATGCACTCTTGAAGAAGATTGAAACCTTGATCCAGGAACTCCGATTCCACCTGTAATTCACTGGCAAGCCAAGTCTGAGATGCCGTACGTGTACTCCAAAGATTCATTTTGTGCCCCTTCTACAAGTCCTCGACCTCGTACGGATCCGGCATCACCACATATCGCACCGCTTTCCCCGTTTTCGCCCCCTCGTTCAAGGCCCGCACCAGTCGGTAACCGCCATCCATGAAACGTCCGTTGTCGTTGACGGGGATTTCGGGGCCGTCTTATTGATCCTCCGGCAGTGTTCGACAATCTCACTGATCGTCGGACTTCGGCCTTCCCCGAACCAGCAGTCCCGGTCCAGTTCCGGGAAAGCTTTCGACATTCACTTCGTACTCGGGCAGGTTTTTAGCCTATCCCCACAGACGTTTCGCGTACCGTTTGAACAACATTATTTACGTGTAATTCCACGACATCATTAACTTGTGGCTCTACATCATTATTTACCTGAACATCCACGACCTATCAAACCTGCAAGCGCTCGCAGAAGTCCAGCAACGATCTCATCCAAATAGACATACCGGCCGATGTAGACCGAACGACGCGGGACGGGCTCGAGCTTTTGGTACCCAAAACCTCGCTTATCAAGGTTCCCGACGGGTTCTTCGTCTGCAACCCGGTTGAAGCTCAAAACGTACTTTCCGGTGCCCGCGACGCCATACCGACCTTGTTTGACTTGCTCGAATAGGAAACTGTGCCGTCAGTGCGCGCCGTGTTGGGACACTGGCTGTTAGGTTACATCCATCCCTATCCTGACGGCAACGGGCGTATGGCGCGGTTTGTCATGAATGTCATGTTGGCATCGGGCGGTTACCCGTGGACGGTCATTCGCGTCCAGGATCGCGACACCTACCTTGCCGCGCTCGAAAACGCCAGTATTGATCAGGACATTGAGCCATTTGCACGATTTGTGGCGGAGCAGGTTGCGTGTTCACAGGAGCAGATGGGGTAAAATGGCAGATGTCTGGCTCGAAATACTAATAGTCCAGTTATTAGTAGTTCAGGCCGCTGGCGTTCGATAGGCTTGTATCAGCGATCATACCAACTCCTGATCACAAATCCTGGATTTCATCCGGCGACGGCATCTCCGCAAACCTTACCGCCTTGACCGTACTTCGTCCGTCGAGCAGGGCCCGGGCCAGACGGTGACCACCGTCCATCAGTCTTCCGTTGTCGTTTATGATCACCGGGTTGCGGGGGTCACTCTCGTTTATTCGGCGGCAGTGTGCGGCGATCTCCCTGATCGTCGGTGTCTTACTCTCGCCAAACCAGCAGTCCCGATCCAGTTCTGCGAAACTCTCAACGTCCACATCGTATTCCGGAAGATCCTTCGCCAATTTCCATAAGCGTTCCGTGTACCAGATGTACCTCTTGCCGTTGCGTTCTGTTGAATGGGTGTGTCTTGGCCTCTGCAATTCGCTATTTCTCCTTTGGCTTCGATTTCTTGTTGAGGGACCGCAGCAGCTTCACAACCTCCGCCGCTTCCTTGCCTCCGTTTCTCGCGTGGGCCAAGAGCGATATCCCGTGGGGACCCGGCTTGTCTTTCTCAGATGGATTGTCGTCTAGAATAGCCTGCACGACGCTCAGCTTGCCCAACATTGCCGCGGCATACAGATCTATGCGCGCTCCTTTTTGCAGCAGATACTCGGCAATATCCTTGCTTCCCGTGTGCGCGGCCGCTCCGAGCCCGGTTTCCCAGTCACCGCCACCCCAGTCCCAGCAGGCGTTGACCAAGGCAGGTTCCTTCTCGACCATATCCTTGACACTATCGATATCTCTATGCGCGTCGGAAACGAATCGCTGAACCAATTCCGAATCTAAAGCTGCCTTATTTGGAGACATGATAGACTGTCCTTTCTCATGTTGTTGGAACCGATAAATGAATGGTTCGTGGGGCAGGGTAATAGGTGCCTGGTCAGAAACTACACAGTCTTCGCGACATTTGTCCTGTCATTAGCAATTCAGGTACTTGATTGGATTGGAATTCCCCTGCCTGTAAAAGTGCGCAATGGATTTGTACAGTAGTTTCTTGCGGATATCATCTTTCGCCACGACGCCTTTAAACGCCCATCGCATCTTACCCTTAAACTCCACTTCATGCCAATTTTCGATTTGGTATACTTCCCTGGTCAATCCTCGGTAGGTTGCGACCGCGAATTTCACTAATTCTCTTCTCGGTCCAATGACCCATGATTTTCTCGCTGCTTCATAGAGCTCTTCCGCTGTCATATCCCTACGGTATTCCTTGTTGAGATTCAACAACAATATTGGCTCAGTAGTTAACAAACCCCTGGCTTCATACATCGCTCTGATTTCCTGAGCCGTTTTGATCCCAAAATCTCTTGAGTAAACGCCTCCTTGGATATTCGACAGTTTATCAGTACCTAGGAAATCAATCAAAGAAGCTTCTATTTCAAAGGCGGATTTTTCATCGATGTCATGTCTGAGAATGTAGTGCTGTACTTCGTGTCCAGAACCCGTTATTTCACGAATTGTCTCAAGTTTCTCGTCCATCCCTCTATCATCACCGCTATCCGTGTCGAGTGCACATATCATGTGATTGAAAATCCGGTTGCCTCTGCCTTTACCTACATAAAACACCGAATCATTTCTCGGATCTTTGAGGAAGTAAACATAGAATCCGAGTTTCTCAATTACGGATTGGCTGAACATGTTATTCCTTTCACACCCACAAGTCATTTGCATCCACTATACAATCGGCCACCCGGTCCCTTCACCCCTGCTTCAACGCTGCGAACCGCAGCCGGATGTAGTCCGCCGTCCACGCGCCGTTTTCGTCGCAGAACCTTGGTCTCATGGCTTCACGGACCTCGTCGAGGAAGCCGGGACGGTCCGCGGCCGGCACCCGTGACGTAAAGCTTTCTGCAAAGGTTTCCAGCCAGCCGCCGATGGGGTGTTTCAGCCCTGTACGCCGATTTCCGGGAGATGGTGGAGAAGGAGCAGATTGACGTGGTATGCCTGACCACCCGTCCAGAGCCTCGGTCAGAAATCACGGTGGGGTTGGCCGAACTCGGGGTTAAGGCCATATTCGCAACGAAACCCATGTGCCGAACGCTGGCCGGGGCCGACGCCATGATCAAGGTCGGTACCAAGCACGGCGTCATCCTCACGATTGCTTGCCATCTCAACTGGTACAGCTACTATACGAACGCCCGGAAACTCATCACGGATGGAGCCATCGGTCCCTTGAAGACCATGGTCTGCCACAGCTCTTCCACCCTTTCCAACTTACAGAGTCACACCGTGGCCATGCTGCAGCTGTTGCCAATGCGCCAGCGCGATGGGTAGTCGGCCTCATCGACACGGACGAACAGGCCGCTTCCGACGGCGATTTTTCCGGATCTGGGATCATCGTATACGAGAACGGGGTCCGGACCATTCTGAACTCCCGTTCCAGATCGCAACTCTACTCCTGGTCTATTGAGTTCATTGGCGAAACCGTCCGTATCGTCTCCCGGAACTCCCACGCGCAGTATGAGTTGTGGACCTCGAACCCAGTGACAGGCGCACCTGCCCTGACCCACCTGCCCGGGCAGTGGCATCCCAAGAGTTCGATGGTCGATGCGATCGACTGTGAGCGCCGTTCAATTGAGGCTGGAAGGGAGACGATTTGTCCCGGCGAGTTCGGCCGCGAAGCCCTGGAAATAGCCATCGCCATCCGGGAATCTCACTGACGGGGCAACGTGCGGGCAGACCTGCCACATGAGGATCGAAGTCTCAGGATGGGGTAGGGTTAGAGGGGATATGTAGGCAGCGAGTTAAGGAATGGCTTTCAACACTTACATTGCACACATATCAAAATCAGCTACCTGAGAAAAGATTAGAGACCTTGTAAATCCAAATACACCATTCGGGTTGTCTAGCTTTTTTATATCCTTCCCTAGGGGTGTTTTACTTTGCTAGCCGATTCTACGCTCTTGAGATTAACAGTGTAGCTTTCGTCTCTCCACTGCTCGATTTTATCTGCTAGTTCATTTGTGTCCATCCCAATATATCCTAAACAACTGATGCTCTCGAACAGCAAAAAATTCAGAAAGGTATTTACCGTTGAAAGGTTTCTTTGTAAAACAACTCTACCATGCGTAGGAATAAAAACCAAAAATCCAGATTCACTATCACGAAAGTGCCGTATAGAGTCCTCGGAGAAACTAAGATGAGAGGCATTTTCACTTAGGTGGTTTCTCAGATCTTGAAAATCACTTTCAATTACCTTTGTGATTTCGCCAGCTCGAGGTTTGCTTCCGTTTTTAATGTCGGCTGCCCGTTCGGGCTTAACTCGTACATACTTCAACAAATCACAGGTTTCGATTAATGGGCGCAATAATGCACCCGATTCTTGTGCAATCCCATCGATCGTTAGATTATAGATTCCGAGAATAAGATGATGAGCTTTAACTGTTGTTAACGCGCATACCTCAATGTATGGATCACTCAAGTTCTTGGAGTGGCTGATTATTCGATTATAGAAACTGATACACTGATAGAGAAGATAGAAACCTTGATGCAGAAGATCAGATTCACACTTTAACTCATTTCTAAACCAAGAATGAGATCTCCAACGAGCGCTCCATAGACCAAAATCACTATCTACCGGGATTTCTTCGATCTCGTCCGGCTCCGGCATTTCCTCAAATCGCACCGCTTTTACCTTCTTCCGTCCCTCGAGCAGCGCCCGTGCCAGACGATGACCTCCATCAATCAGCCGACCGTTGTCATTGATGATCACCGGCCTATCGGGATCGGTCTCACTGATCCGGCGACAATGACTGGCCACCTCCCGGATCGTGGGTAGCCTGCCTTCACCGAACCAGCAGTCCCGATCCAGCTCCTCAAAGCTCTCGACGTCGGCATCATAAACAGGAAGATCACTAGCCAGCGCATATAGACGATCAGTATACCAGATATACCGCTCGCCATCGCGTTCCGTGGAATGTATGGATTTTGGCTTCTTCAAATTCGTTTCTCCCTATTTCCTAACTCAGGATTTTAATGGATTATGTAGTTTCTTGGTTTTAAAACAATGTATATGATCTGCCATATAGATTTATATTAGAGGTAACAACACGATCTATTTTGTCCATCCGATTGTTAGAATCACCTACGGTGACGATCTATTAGTTTACCATAATATCCGGTATTAAAGTCAATGCCCAAAAAGTATACAGTTAAAGACCTAGCCAAAGAGTCAAAATTGGATCTCGATGAAGTTCTTGTTCGTCTGTGGGATGTAGGATTGGAGTATGCCGAAAACCCAAATCGTACTATTCACAAACGTGATTTGGCTAGAGCTCAACGTGCCCTTAATATTGCAACCCGAAAAGAGCTAATGTCCCCTTCATATTGGTGTCAGCACTTGGATCTAACAGAAGAAACATTAATGGAAACACTAGCTAAACTAGAAATATCCGTTCGACCAGGGGCAAAACGGCTACCGAAAGGAGCAATCTCAAAACTGAAGAATGAAGCCCTTAGTCGTGGTAAGTCATCAGTAAGGGTTTTGAACGAACACGAAAATCCCAATTCAAAAACAAACAATGGTTCTAATCTACAGCCAGTTATATGGGAACCAATTGGCAGACCGCGCGAGTTGAATATGATAAATGAGAGTGAAGTGTTAGCAGTCCACGAAGCATTAGTTCAGGATTTCCAACTGCAAAATGATCCAATAAATCCATCGGGTGTTAGGAATTGGAATCAGTTTTCTTCTGCAATACACAGACCACAAACTTCTTTTGGTAACAAAAAAAAGTACCCTACTGCCGAAATGGCAGCTGCAGGATTACTTCATTCCATAGTCTTAGATCATCCATTTCATAATGGAAATAAACGAACTGCAATGGTAGCCATGTTGGTCTTTCTTGATGAGAATGGACTCATGCTTACTTGTGCTGAAGGAGAACTTTTTAAAGAGGTTCTATTATCAGCGCAACATCGATTGCCAAACTGTATTTACAATGAAGGCGAGGCAGTAACTGATAGGGCAGATAGGGAAGTATTAGAACTTGCCCGCTGGATTCATTCAAATTCCCGTGAAATAGAACTAGGAAACCGAACTGTCCAGTGGAGGCGGCTCAAGAAGATACTTAACCAGTATGACTGTAATATCGAACATGCTGGGAGAAACCGACTTAATATAACTCGTACCATATCAGTAAAGGGGTTTTTGGGTAGGACACGATCCGTTACGTTGAAATCACAAGTGTATTGTGGAGGTGATGGACGTGACGCTGAACCGAATACAATATCAAAACTAAGAAAAGATCTCCATTTGGATGAAGAGAATGGTAATATCGACACTGCCATGTTCTATGGCGCTGCGCCTAGTTCGCCAGATGATTTTATAAACAGATATAGAAAAACTCTTAAGAGACTTTCTCACCTTTAGACTCCCGGATGGTTAAAAACCAAGCTCCCAGGAATTCTAAGTTATAGGCGTATTAGAAACAGCAATGGTGACTTTCCCCCTGAACGAAAGACAAATCGTGTCACTGCTGTCCACCTAAATATCCTCAGCACGTTTTCTAGTCATACAGGACCATCATCCCACTTTCACCGCCGCAAACCTTAGCCGGATGTAGTCCGCCCTCCAGTCCCCGTTTTCATCGCATAAATCTGGCTTCATGACTTCCCGAACCTCGTCGAGGAAACCGGGACGATCCGCCTCGGGCACCCTGGACGTGAAGCTCTCGGCGAAGGTCTCCAGCCAGCCGCCGATGTCGCCGGGCAGCGGGGTGGGCCGGGGTATGAGGGCGATGTAACGCACATCGAACCCTTGGCGGGTCAACCGCTCGCGGTACTCCCGGTCGGTGGGGAAATACCAGGGATTGGCGCCTACCTCCCACAGGCCGCGCCGTTTCAGTGCCTCCGTAAGGGCCGTGACGATGGTATGTACGCATCCGTGGCCGCCGCATTCGGCGACGAAACGCCCGCCGGGCTTCAATGCCCGCTGGACGCCGGCGATCACCTCGTCCGGGTCTCCCATCCAGTGGAGCGCGGCATTGCTGAACACCGCGTCGAATTCGTTTTCGTAGGTCAGTCCGTGCCCGTCCATGACGTGGGCATCGAGTCCGATCCGGCGGGCTGCCTCGATCTGTTCTGGGCTGCTGTCCACGCCGACCACGCTGCACCCCATTTCGACGAGTTTCGCCGTCAGCGCCCCGTCACCGCATCCCAGGTCCAGGATACGTTCTCCCGGCTGCGGATCCAGCAGTTCTAACACCGGCATGCCCAGTTCCGCCACGAAACGGGCGTTTTGGGCGTATCGTTCCGGATCCCACGATTGCGATGAACTCATTCGGTCCTCCATACCTTCGGTTTTAATCTACTGATTTTCCTTACTACCATAGCCTGTGATAACAAAACAAGATCGTCATTTATTAAGTCTTCTCGGCCGCGTCACTCGCTCTCATCTGCGTCACACACTACAGCGCACTCAGCGTTACTCGCTACGCAACACCTCCGCGGGATTGGTGCACGCTGTTCTGATCACGTGATACCCGATGGTTACCAGGGTGATCAGTAGGGTCACACCGCCCGAAGCGAAGAAGATGCCCCATCCGATCTCCACCCGGTAGTCGAAATCCTCGAGCCAGCGCCCCATGGCCAGCCAGGCGGCCGGCCAGGCAAAGACATTGGCGATGAGCGCGAGTACGACGAATTCGGCGGACAGCATGGCCAGCATCCGGCGCACGGAGGCGCCCAGCGCCTTGCGAATGCCGATCTCCCGGGTACGGCGCTCGACCGTGAACGAGACCAGCGCGAAAAGACCCAGGCAGGTAAGGAATACCGCGACCAGGGAAAACACGCCGAAAAAGTATCCGATGCGCGTTTCCGTCCGGTACAACCGGTCGATGTCCTCGTCGAGAAACGTAAAGGCAAAGGGGAAATCGGGGAAGAACTGCGACCATGCCGTTTCGATGTATTCCAGCGTACGCCTGGTGTCTTCGGGTTGGATCCGGACCACGAGGTGCAGGCCTGTTCCGTGAAAAAGCACGAGCGGTTCGATTTCCAGGTGCAGCGTTCGAAAGTGAAAATCACGGACCACGCCGACCACCGTTGTCGTCATGCCATTGGCGAACCGTACCTGCCGGCCGATGGCTGCACCGGGCGTGTCCCATCCCAGGACTCCCATCGCCGCCTCGTTGATCACGATGTTTTCCCACTCCGTGTCGTTTCTGAATAACCCGCGGTGCGACCGGCCCGCGAGCAGTTCCATGTCCATCGTCTCCACGAAATCCACGGCGGCTCTGAATCCCTGGATGCCATGCCAGATGTGGTCCGGGTCCTCGACGCGCTGCATCCTGCCAGTTGAAGTCCGGCCGATCGTTCCGAACAAACCAGGCAGGGTCACGGCCTGGCTCACGCCGTCCACGCCGGCGTACTGCAACAGGGCATCCTTCCACGGTTGATAGTTGACAGCCACCTCTTCAACCGTGGGGATCATGATCACCTGGTCCTTTTCGAACCCCAGTTTCTTGTTCTGTATAAAGTTCAACTGACTGAACAGGATGCCCGTGCCGATGATCAATGCGATGGAAATGATGAACTGAACAACGACCAGGATCTTCCTCGACCACGCCCCGCCCGGTTGGTACGGCCGCCCGTCCTTGAGCCCCGGAATGGCCCGTATGGAGGAGTACACGATGGCCGGGTAACCGCCGGCCAGGAGTCCGATGAGGACCGCGATGGCCGGCATGGCGAACCACCACAGGGGGTGCAGCGCATGGACCGCGGTTACCGGCAACCCCAGCAATGCGTCGAAATTTGGAGCAAGGAAATAGACCGCCATCAGGGCAATCAACAGGGCCGCGATGGTCATCAGGATCGATTCGCCAAGGTACTGTCGAATCAGTTGGCTCCGGGACGCTCCCAGTACCTTGCGCATGCCGATTTCGCGGGCCCGGTGTGCGAATTGTGCGGTGGACAGGTTTACATAATTAACGGAGGCGATGACCAGGATGAACAGGCCTATGGCGAACAGGATGTACACATAGGTAATATCGGTGTTGGCGCCGGCCTCGTTTTCGAGATGAGAATAAAGGTGGATGTCGGTGACGGGTTGCAGCGTTAATTCGAAACGGCCGATGTCTTCCAGGTAACTCTCTTCAACGTGTCTCTCCACGAAATCGGGCAGTTTTTCCTGCGTTTCCGATGGCGAATGACCTTCCGGCAACACGATGTACGTGTAGAAAAGGGTTGTGTACCAGATTTCCGTGTACCGGGTCCATCCGAACTTCTCATATCCGGAAGGCAGAGAAATCACGAAATCGGCATGGAAATGGGAGTTTTCGGGGATGTTTTCCATGACTCCGGTGACAGTCAGCAGCAGGTAGCCGTTATCGGCGATTATCGTCTTTCCCATGGGATCTTCCTCGCCGAAGTATTTCCTGGCCGTATCTTCGCTGATCACCACCGTGTAAGGTGCTTCGAGGGCGTGATCGAGATCGCCCCTGACCAGGGGAAAGGTAAAGACGTCGAACAGGGCATTGTTGGCCCAGTACACGTTCTTTTCGTAGTAAATCCGGTCTTCGTGCTTCATGATCCAGGTGCCGATCGTGGGAAGCAACCGGGCGAAGTGCTGGACTTCGGGGAAGTCGGCCTGCAGCACCGGACCCAGTTCACGGGGCGACCGGGCACTGTCGTTGAGCGTTACCCGGTAGATCCGGTCGGCCTTTTCGTGGTAGCGGTCATAGCTCAGTTCGTAGCGCACGAACAGGAAGATCAGGATGGCGCAGACCATGCCGACAGCCAGACCGAGGATTTTGATGGCGGTATGACCCCTGTGCCGGCTCATGTGCCGCAGGGCTATGGTGAACTGGCTCTTGAACATCATTTGTCCTTCATCTTGCCGAATCGCCACTCGCGCTCGACGATCAATCGAGCGCCGCGCCTGAACGTCACGTATGACCAGGCCCAGTTCAGCACGACGAGCAGCCGGTTTCTGAAGCCGACGAGAAAGTAAATGTGCACCACCAGCCAGGCGAGCCACGCAACCCAGCCGGAGAATCGCAGTTTGCCGATTTCCACGATGGCGCGGCTGCGGCCGATGGTCGCCATCTGGCCGCTGTCGACGAATCGAAAGGCTTCCCGCGGTTTACCCGCCAAGTCGCGGCGGATTGTACCAGCCACGAATTGGCCCTGTTGCATCGCGACCGGCGCAATGCCCGGAAGGGGTCTGCCGGTCTGGTGGGTAAAACTGGCCTGGTCGCCGGCGACAAATACATTCGCGTGTCCGTCGATACTGAGATCTTCGTTGACGACTACGCGTCCCTGTCGGTCAGATTTCAAGCCATCATCCTGGTCGAGTTCAACCCCCCGTACCCCAGCCGCCCAGAGTACCGTCGTAGCCTGGATGCGCTCCGGTCCCGCTTCAACACCGTTCTCGTCTATGCCGGTCACCAGGCTGTTCGGCCAGACCTGCACACCGAGTTTCTCAAGGTCTCGCGTCGCGCGGGCCGCCTGCTGCTCGGAGAACATGGAGAGGATACGCGGGCCGGACTCGATCAGAATGACCCGCGTAAGCTTGGTATCAATGTTGCGAAAGTCCCTTGCGAGCGTGAAACGGCTCATCTCTCCGATGGCGCCTGCCAATTCCACTCCGGTGGGCCCGCCGCCGATGACCACAAACGTCAACAGTTTCCGGCGTCTTATGGGATCGCTGGTCCGTTCCGCTGCCTCGAAAGCGCTAAGTAGGCGCCGCCGGATCTCGGTAGCCTGCGGCACCGTTTTCAGGCTGGGCGCGTGCTCCTCCCAGTCCCCATGGCCGAAGTAATTAGGAAGCGAACCGCAGCACAGAAGCAGATAGTCGTATTCGAGTTGGCCAAAATCCGCCGATACGGTTCGAGTCAGCAGATCGACACGCTGAACCGTTCCCTGCAGCACCGAGATATTCCCATAGCGCGCAAGTATACTGCGGATGGGCATGGCGATATCGGCGGGCGACAGGCCAGCCATGGCTACCTGGTAGAGCAATGGTTGGAAGAGATGATAGTTTTGCCGGTCGACCAGTGTCACGCGGACATCGGTCCTGCCACCGAGTTTCTTGGCCGCATTCAGACCGGCGAAACCTCCTCCTGCGATGACGACATGTTTCATAAAGCCGTACCATCCCCGTTTCGTCTTCCTGTTAACCCCGTCAGACTCCCCGGGTGACGCGGATAACCTTATCTCCCAAACAACTGTCCTGAATGCCGTACGGAGCGGGCAGGCCCGCCGGTCACTCGTTTCGCAGCACCTCTGCCGGATTGGTCAGGGCGGTACGGGTTACGTGATAGCCGATGGTGATCAGCGTAATCAGCAAGGCCAGTACGCCGGAAACGAAGAAGACCCCCCAGCCGACTTCCGTGCGATAGGCAAAGGACCCGAGCCAGCGCTGCATGATCAGCCAGGCCGCCGGCCAGGCAAAGATATTGGCGATGAGAACGAGACCTACGAATTCACGGGACAGCATCGCCAACATCTGGTGGAGGGTAGCGCCCAGCGCTTTTCGTATGCCAATTTCCCTGGTTCGCAGCTCCGCCGTGAAGGAAACCAGGGCGAACAGGCCCAGGCAGGCCAGAAAAACAGCCACTATGGCAAATACACCGATGACATAGCCGATACGGATTTCCGACCTGTAAAGCCGGTCAATGTTTTCGTCGAGAAACGAATAGGCAAAGGGGAAATCGGGAAAGAACCGCGACCACTGGTTATCAATGAAATCCAGCGAATTGCCCATTTCATCGGGATGGAGCCTGACTGCCAGATGAAGGCCGCCGCTCAGAAACAAGACAAGTGGTTCGACCTTCAGGTGCAACGTCCGAAAATGGAAATCCCTGATCACGCCGATTACCGTTGACGTAGAGCCGTTGCCGAACCGGACCGGCTGGTCTATGGCCGCCTCCGGCGTATCCCAGCCTAACACCCGTTGCGCCGTTTCGTTGATGACGATGTTCCGTTCCTCGGTTTCCCGGGCTAACGCGCCGCTGTGGGACCGGCCGGCAAGCAGTTCCATGCCCAGGGTTTCCACGAAATCCAGCGCGACGTGCAGGCCCTGTACGTCATGCCTGGTATTGGCCGGATCATCGACGCGCTGTATGGTACCGGTAGATACCTGGCCTATGTTGCCGGCCAGTCCTGGCAAGGACCTGGCGTGGGTCACCCCGGCCACGCCGGTGTGTTGCAGCAAGGCATCTTTCCACGGCTGAAAGTCCTCCAGTATCGCGCCTACAATGGGTATGACAATCACCTGGTCCTTGTTGAAGCCCAGGTTCTTGTTTTGTATATAGTCCGCCTGTTTAAACAAAACTCCCGTGCTGATGATCATCACGATGGAGATAATAAACTGGATGACGACCAGTATCTTTCTCGACAGTGCGCCTGTAGTCTCCATCTGCCGGCCTCCCTTCACGCCCTGAATCGGTCGCATGGCCGAGAGAAGGAGCGCCGGGTAGCTTCCGGACAGCAGACCTATGAGTATCGCACCTGCAGGCAGGACGAGCAACCACAGCGGATGGGCCGTGTAGTCGGCCGTTACCGGCTTCCCCGCGAAGGTATCGAAATACGGCGAGATCAGCCAGAGGACCACCAGGGCGATCATCAGCGCAAGCACGGTTAACACGACCGATTCACTCAGAAACTGGCGCATCAGCTGGGATCGGTTAGCCCCCAGCACCTTGCGCAGACCCACCTCCCTTGCCCGGCTGGCAAATTGGGCGGTAGACAGGTTTATGAAATTGATACAGGCGACGACCAGGATGAAAAGGGCGATGGCCGACAGGATGTAGACATAGGTGATATTGCCGTTCGTGCCTGTCTCATGTTCGAGATTGGATTGGAGATGGATGGCCGTTACAGGTTGCAGAATGAGTTCGAAGCGGCCGCCGCGCTCGCTGAGTTGTTCCCCGATGTGCCTGTCCACGAAATCGGGAAGTTTTTCCTCGATCTCTGCATGTGAATGACCTTCGGACAACAGGATGTACGTGTAGAAATTGATCCACGACCAGTATTTCAAATCCCCCGCCGACGAAGAGGACAGGGAAATGAAGAAATCGGCCTGCAAGTGGGTATTCGCCGGCGTATTTTCCATGACCCCGGTTACGGTCAGTACCATGAAGTCAATGTCGGCGATAATCGTCTTTCCCATCGGGTCTTCTTCGCCGAAGTATTTGCGGGCCGTATCTTCGCTGATCACCACGGAGTAAGGCGCTTCGAGCGCGGTTCGGGAATCACCCCGTATCAGAGGTAAGGTAAAGATGTTCAACAGGTCTTTGTCCGCCCAGTAGACCCGGTTTTCATAATATATGTTTTCTTCATGTTTCATGATCCAGGTACCGGTCGTCGGGAGCAAGCGGACATAACTCAAGACTTCGGGAAAATCCTCCTGCAATGCCGGGGCCATGGCCGGAGGCGTCCTGGCATCGTTATTGACCGCTACCCTGTAAATACGATTCGCCTTCTCGTGATATCGGTCGTAGCTGAGTTCGAAATCAACGTACAGGAATATCAGCATGGCGCAGACCATCCCGACGGCCAGGCCGAGGATGTTGATGGCGGTGTAGCCCTTCTGCCGGGTCATATGCCGTAGCGTTATGGCTATCTGACTCTTAAACATGTTCCCTGCTGTGGCCTGGTGAAGCGCCGTGCGCCTGGTCCACGAGTGAATGTTGATACACCGCGGCAGGACCGATGGATATTTGTACAATCTCCCAGATGCACAATATATATTCCCTGGTAGCCTGTCACTATTCGAAACTACCGCTGAACCAATGCCAGGAATGGAGTCCACGAAATGGCAGAACCCACGATCAAGACCACCGTGGTCGGCAGCTATCCCATACCCGACTGGCTGGCGGCCTACCCTACCACGCCCAACCTGATCGACGCGGCCAAGGTGATCCTGAAGACCCAGGAACTGGCCGGAATCGACGTCGTGACCGACGGGGAACTGTCCCGCTTCGATATCAGCCACCCCGAAACCAACGGGATGATCGAGTACTTCATCCGGCCGATGGCCGGTATCTCGACGGAGGTATCCCGCGAGGTACTGGCCGAGTTCCGTAAACGCGAAGGCATGGCGTTTCGAAGCACACCGGGGGGCATCGTAAAAGGCGAAATCGGGGAAGGCACGTTGAACCTGCCTGCCGCGTGGAAGATGATCCGGCCGCTTACCGACCGAACCCTGAAGTTTACGGTCACCTCCCCTTACATGCTGGCCAAGACGCTCTTGGACGAGCATTACGGCGACCTGGGTGACCTGACCATGGATATCGCGGAGGTGCTGCGCAAGCAGGTCGCGGACATCGACGCCCCGATCCTGCAGGTGGATGAAGCCAACCTGACCGGCCACCCCGAGGACGCGAGCTGGGCCCACGAGGCGGTCAATCACGTCCTGGGCGCCGTGAGTGGGGAGAAGGGACTGCATCTCTGCTTCGGGAACTACGGCGGGCAGAGCATTCAGACCGGCCTGTGGAACGACCTGATGGGATTCCTGAACCGTCTCGACGTCAACCATCTCGTATTGGAATTCGCCCGGCGCGGTTACGATGAACTACCGCTGTTCCGGGAGCTCCGCGACGATATCGCCCTGGGCGTGGGCGTGATCGACATCAAGGACAACGAGGTGGAAACGCCCGACGAGGTCGCCCGGCGCATCCAAAACGCCGTTGACGTGCTCGGACCGGAGCGCGTGCGCTGGGTGCACCCCGACTGCGGATTCTGGATGCTGCCCCGGGGCGTCGCGGACCGCAAGATGGCCAGCCTGGTGGCCGGACGAGACCTGGTGCTGGGAAGCGGGTAGCGGCGGTTCTCACGGAATTCCGGACTCACACCCCCAGCATCCACATCATCATCGTATACGCCAGCAAAGTGATCAGTACGACACCGATCAGGTTCAGCCATAGACCGGCGCGGATCATCTGGTGGATGGTGACGTGGCCTGAACCGAAGACGATGGCGTTGGGTGGGGTTGCCACCGGCAGCATGAAGGCGCAGCTGGCGGCGATGGCGGCCGGCACGATCAGCATGAAGGGGTGCAGGTCGAACACCGTAGCCAGGGCGGCCAGTATGGGGATGAACGTGGCCGTGGTGGCCGTGTTGCTGGTCAGTTCCGTGAGGAAAATCACCAGCACAATGACGGCCATCACGAGAAGTATCGTCGGGATGCCGGCCAGGATACCCAGCTGATTTCCGATGTACTCTCCGACGCCGTTTACCCGGATGGCACCTGCCAGGCTGAGGCCGCCGCCGAAGAGCAGCAGCACGCCCCACGGGATCTTCACGGCCGTTTCCCAGTTCAGGACGAACACCCTTCGCTTTACGTCCACCGGCACGACGAACAGGATCAACGCGGCAAGCATGGCGATGACCGGATCGGTCAGGCCCGCAAGCGGTTGAAGATCCCCGATCTGCAGTTGGACCAGCATCGGGCGGGTGATCCATGCGGCGGCCGCGAGCACGAATACGACGAGCACGATCCGCTCTCCGCGCGTCATGATCCCCAGTTTCCGATAGGCTGCTTCCGTGATCTCCCCGCCTCCCTCGATGCGCCGGGTGCGAACGGGATACAGGACCCTGGTCAGCATCAGCCACGTCAGCGGTACGAAAACGACCACGAGAGGAACTCCCACGGCCATCCACCGGACGAAGCTGATTTCCTGGCCCAGGTTGGACTGGATGAAGGAGGCGAGAAAGACGTTGGGCGGGGTGCCGATGATCGTGCCGATACCGCCGATGGACGCCGCGTAGGCGATGCCAAGGAGCAGGCACAGGGCGAAATTAGAAGGCACCTTGACGCCGGCGTTCGCGGTTCCTGGATCTATTGCAGCGGTACCGGTCGTTCCACTGTCCGGGACGGATACGGCGTTTCCTACGGTCTCGCCGGTAACCGTGTTTTCTTCAGGACTACCGTTTTCTTCCCGGTCCACCAGGCTGATGATGCTGAGGGCGATCGGCAGCATCATGATCGTAGTGGCCGTGTTGGATACCCACATGCTCAAGAAGGCGGTGACGCCCATGGAACAGGCTACGATGGCGATCGGCCGGTCGCCCGCCGCGGTCATCGCCTTGAGCGCGAGACGGCGATGGAGTCCCCAACGCTGCATGGCCAGGGCGATGAGGAAGCCCCCCATGAACAGGAAGATCAGTTCATGGGCGTAAGGCGCGGCCGCCGTACGGACCGGCGCGGCACCGGTCATCGGTAGGGCAACCAGCGGCAGGAGCGCCGCGGCGTACAACTCGACGGCCTCCGTCATCCACCAGACCGCCATCCACACCGCAAGGGCCGTCGTGGCGCGGCCCGCGTTTGAGAACGCGACAACCGCACCGTCGCCGTTGATGTAAGACGATGGCATCTGGCTGTAGAGGAGGACCGCGAGTAACGGACCGGCGATCAGTCCGATCCACTGGATTCGGTGCTTTAAGTTGTTATTTTTCAATAGTTTTTACGTCCATGGATAACGGTTCACCAATAGGGCAGATCGCCTCAGGGAACATAAGAGAATGCAGCCTGTCGGTTTGGCTTAGTAAAGAACGGATATCGCGAATTAGTCAAGGTTAATTGAACCGATAATCCACTTGATCCTATAGCTTTGACCAAGCAATAATGGCGGAGCAAACAGGGACCTTGGAAAGTTTTCAACCAACCCCATTCACAACCGGCGGGAGGCCCCATGAAAGGCCAGATCGCACACTAAGAAAACAAGTTGAAATACGCGTCGACCAAGGCCGCGCTCAACCTGGCCCGGCTGGGTTTCAACGTGAAGGAACTCATGGGTGGTATCGACTGGTGGCTTCGCGATGGGAATGCGACCGAGGGAATAGAAGCCACCGAGGGCAGAGCCCTGGTCTGCGGTTGCTGAAGTTCGTTTTTCGATCCGGCGGGACCTGCCTTCTAACCAGTGGGTCCCGCTTCCCCGTCCCTGTTACTCATCTTACGGAACAACGCCCTGATGTCGCCGATAGCGCCTACGCCGACATAAACGGCGACGCCGGCGAAAAGTATCAGGCAGACCGCGAAGACCACGGTCCACATCGCACTCCAGAATTCCATCACACCGCTCCTTTCCTGTCCGGGAACAGCAGCGACCCGACGAGCATCAGGACCAGGGCCAGCGCGGTCATGGTCAGGCCGATCTCGTCGCTTGAATATCTCTCCAGCCCGAGGGCCTTGTTCACCGGCCCCAGGCCGGTCACGGCCCCAATGCCCGCGATAAGCGCCAGGTAGGCGCCCACCGTACTTGCCCGCTTCCAGTACAGCCCGGCCAGCAGCAGCGCAAAGGCGCCGATGAAGTAGATGGCGCCGCTCACCGCCATGTAGTCCCACAGGTCCTGCCCCAGATCGTACCAGAATCCCCAGACGAGCAGGAACAGGCCGATCAGCAGGATGAACACGCGCGACAGCGCCAGTCGCCACCGGGTGGTAAGCCGCTCATTCGTTGCCGGCGCCACTACGTCATGGGTCAGCACCGACGCCCAGCAAAGCAGGTAGCTGTCGTGGGTCGACATGAACGCGGCGAGGAGTCCGGCGCCCACGAGACCGATGATGCCGGTGGGCAGGATCTGGGAAAGGAAGAGGGGCATGGCCTGAAGGGTCATAGTTGTGTCGCCGGTGGGGGCCCCGGATTCATCGAAGAAAAAACCGCGGACCTCGGGTGCGTTGTAGAAGTACGTCAAGGCGCAGATGCCGAGGAACTGGGGCACCATGAACCGGATGAGGAAGCCGATGGACGACCACTTGTACAGCCTGCGGACCACGTCCACGCTTTCGGCGGCGCAGGCGCGCATGACCGAGGTCTGCCACACGGCGCAGGAGACGAGGCCGGCCGTGAAGATCATCCACATGATGTACGAGGGGCCGAACCCGCTTCCTTCCAGCAGGGGATTGAAGCCGGACTCGCCGTGGACCGCCGCCACCGTTTCGATGATGGTAGACCAGCCGAGGGCGAAGACGGCCATGCCGCAGGTGAGGATCATACCGAAGGAGAGGATGACGAACTGGATGTAGTCGGTGATCACCACCGAAACCATCCCGCCCATGATCGTGTAGGCGATCACCAGGGTGAGCATGACGGTCATTACGACGGCGACCGAGTTGGGATCGGTCAGGCCCGTCAGGCCCGTCACGAACAGGGCGCCCGCCTTCAGGAACAGGCCCATGTTCAAGATGCCGGCCACGGCGAGCAGCAGGCCGCCGAAGATGCGAACCCCGCGGCTGAACCGCTTTTCGTAGAACTCGGGGATTGTCATCACGCCCAACCGGCGCAGGGGCACGACGATAAAGCCGGTCATGCCTACGATGAAGGTGACCACGCCGGCGATGACGGCGATGTGGAAGGCGGCGAATCCGCCCGTGAATCCTTTTTGCGCCGAATACATGACCGTCACCAGCCCCAGCTCGCTCCCGACCATGGTGGCCACGGCCAGGCGGGACTTGAGCGCCCGGCCCGCCAATATGTAGTCCCCCATGTCCCGGATGTACCGGTTCATGTACAGGCCTACGCCCACGGTGGCCGCCATGTATACCGCGACGATCAGCCAGTCCAGGATACCGAAATTAGAGGGAAGAGACGGCATGGATCGGTAGGTGAGTGGGTGGTTTACTCCAGGGATTGCTTTCGAAAGGAGACCGTGTTTGAAACGCCGTTTTCGGTTCAGGCACCTTCTTCTTCGGAGCCGGCTGAACCCCGACGGTTTTCCGTACCCTCCTGGCCGGTTTCGCCTCGACCCGCGTCCGCGTCCTCCTGGACGATGTGATTGACCAGTTCGGGGGCGAGGCCGACATAATCCGAGGGGGTCAGAGAGAGCAGGCGCAGCTTGTCGTCGTCCGGCAGGTCCAGGTTGCGGATCAGCTCTTCCATGATCTCCTGCGTGATGGCCTGTCCCCGGGTCAGCGCCTTGATCTGCTCGTAAGGATTCTCGCGGCCGGCCCTGCGCATGACCATCTGCACCGCTTCCGCCAGCACCTCCCAGGCGCCGTCGAGATCGTCCCGTACCGCCTCCCGGTCCACTTCCACGCGGCCCAGGCCCTGGATGGCCGAATGAATCGCCAGCAGCGAATGGCCGATGGCCACGCCGATGTTCCGGAGCGCGGAGGAGTCGCTCAGGTCTCGTTGGTGCCGCGATACCTGCAGTTTCCCGGCCAGGTGTTCCAGCAGCGCATTGCCGATGCCCACGTTGGCCTCGGAATTCTCGAAGTCGATGGGGTTTACCTTGTGGGGCATGACGGACGACCCCACCTCGGCGCCGACCACCTTCTGGCGGAAATAGCCGAGGGAAATGTACGACCACATGTCCCGGTCGAAATCGAGCAGCACGGAGTTGAAGCGCATCAGCCGGTGGAAGAGTTCCGCCATGTAGTCGTGTGGCTCGATCTGTATGGTGAGTGGATTGAAGGTGAGCCCGAGGCGGTCTTCGACGAAGTGGCGCGCGACGGCCTCCCAGGGCACGTCGGGATACACGACGAGGTGCGCGTTGTAGTTCCCCACCGCCCCGTTGAACTTGCCGAGGTATTCGCTCCCGGAGACCTGTGCAAGCTGACGCTGCCAGCGTGCGACGAACACCGCCAGTTCCTTGCCGATGGTGGTCGGCGTGGCGGATTGCCCGTGGGTGCGGCTCAGCATCGGGATGTCCGCCGTTTCGGCCGCGAGGGCGGCCGCGAGTATGACCATCTCCTGGCTTTTGGGTAACCATTCCTGCTGTATCCCGTCCTTGAGCATGAGGGCGTAGGCGAGATTGTTGATATCCTCTGAAGTACAACAGAAATGCACCGACTCGATGACGTCTTCCAGGGAGGTTCCGGTGATGGTTTCCCGTACGTAGTACTCCACCGCCTTGACGTCGTGGCGGGTTTCTTTCTCGATATCCTTGATCCGCTGGGCGTGCGCGTCGCCGAATTCTATGACCAGCGACCGCAGGAATCCGGTCTCTTCATCTGAAAACGGACGCACGTGCCCGATCTCGGGCCGCTCCGCCATGGTGATCAACCATTCGATCTCCACGTGCACCCGGTATTTGATCAGCGCCCATTCGGAGAAGTAGGAGGACAGGTCCTTCAGTCGATCGCTGTAGCGCCCGTCCAAGGGGGATAGTGTTCGCAGAGACATGAGTCGCCCCGTATCTATACAAAATCGGTATCTCGCGCCTTCGCGGACCATGCGGACCGGCGAGTCCTTGCCAACGAAAACCGGCCCGGCCCGTTTGGAACCGCGGTTTCAGTATACCTTTCGACCACGGGAATCGGCAAGGTTCTTTCTTCCTTGAGGCCGTGAATCAGCCTTTTTGAGGACGACGATATGCTTGATTCGTCGCGCTCTGCCATCTATATTCAGCCCACCTTTTTGAAGACCACGCACGTGCCCTCCATTTTTCAGGACGCGATCGTTCCAAGCTATACTTTTCAGATGGACCCACTATATGATGTATCATGGAGTGACTGATCCGTGAACCGGCCGTCCTCTTCTTACGATGTCATCGTGATCGGCGTAGGTGGCATGGGCAGCGCCACCGCGTGGCACCTGGCCCGTCGCGGGTGCCGTGTACTGGGCCTGGAGCAGTTCAACATCCCCCATGACCTGGGCTCTTCCCACGGTCAGACGCGCATCATCCGCCTGGCCTACTCCGAACACCCTTCATACGTGCCCCTGCTTCGGAGCGCATACGCGTTATGGCGCGAAATCCAGGAACGGGCGGGCGAGCGGCTGCTGCATATCACGGGAGCCCTGGACGCCGGACCCGCGGATGACTGGGTCTTCCAGGGTTCTAAGACATCGTGCGAAGAGCACGGTCTGCCCCACGAGATTCTCACGGGTGCGGAGGTGAACCGGCGCTTTCCCGGCTACCGGCTTCCTGAAGACATCATGGCCGTCTTTCAAACGGACGGCGGCTATCTCCTGCCTGAGCGCTGCATCGTCGCCCACGTCGAGGCGGCGCAGGAGGAAGGAGCCGAGATCCGCGGGTGCGAACCGGTGCTGGACTGGACGTCAAACGGTCGAGGGATCACGGTAAAGACTACGAAAACGACTTATACGGCGGACCGGCTGGTCATCACCGCGGGCGCCTGGATAGGCAAGGTGGTGAATCGGCTGGACCGGGCGGTACAACCGGAACGCCAGGTCCTGGCCTGGCTGCAGCCCAGGCGGCTCGATCTCTTCCGGCCGGACCGGTTCCCGGTATTCAACCTGCAAGTGGACGAGGGCCGATACTACGGGCTTCCGGTACATGGCATACCCGGATTCAAGATCGGGCGGTACCATCACCTGGAAGAAAGGGTGGACATGGACGGGATCGACCGGGCTACCCATCCCCGCGACGAGGCGGTGCTGCGCGAATTCGCCGAACGCTACTTTCCCGATGGCTCGGGACCCACCATAAGCCTGCAGGTCTGCGCCTTCACCAACACGGCGGACGGCCATTTCATCCTGGACGCCCACCCCGAGCATCCCAATGTCTACGTTGCTTCTCCCTGCTCAGGCCACGGTTTCAAGTTCTGCAGCGTCATCGGAGAGGTCATGGCCGACCTGGCCACAACGGGGGAGACTTCCCACGATATCGCCCAGCACCGGCTGGCAAGACTCGACCAGGAAGAATGAATGTGCGGCGTGAAGGATGGGTGTCGCAGCGCCTATCCGCGCAGTTCGTAGTTCAGCCTGAGATAGGTCACCGTGGCATGGGCGATCAGCGTTCCGGCGTCATTGGTGATCAACACCTCGCCGTAGATGAGTTTCCTGCCGTTCTTCACGACGCGAGCCTCGGCGTTCAGGGCTTCCTCGCTCGCCGCGTGGAGATAGGTTACCGCCAGGTTGGTGGTAACCGTGTCCGTGGTGATGCCGTTGAGGGTCGCGTGGGCCATGTACAGCATCGTATCGGCCAGAGACGCGGTCACCCCGCCGTGCACGAGGTTGTAGTACTGGGCGAACCGGGGCTGGTAGGGCAGGCGCGCGCGGCAGACACCCTCTTCCACGTCCACGATCCGCAGACCGAGGTCATGGACGTACGGGACACGATCTACGAAGTCCTGCAGTTCTTCTACGGTTACCTTGGGCATGGGAATGGTGCGGCCTGTTCAGCTTCCTGCGGGCTCGGTACGAGGCGGAAATTGCACATCCGATGGTAACCCATGATCGGCTGTTTGTCCATTACATTTTGGTCCGGTCGGCCACCTGGTTGAATCCCTCTTTGCTGAAACCGACCCGGTCGGCGCCCATGGAAGCCCGCAGCGCGTCAACCAGCGCGTGGTGGGCGTCCCGGGCATACCAGTCCTGGTAACCGAATTTCCGATACATATCACGGATCCGCAGGCGCTCGGTCCGCTTTCCGCCTGAACCGTCTCCATCGAAAAAGGTATCGACGACCACGCGGTGGCAGCGGTCCCTGATCGCCTCGACAAAGGCATCAGGGTCGTTGGGCAGCATGGGACTTATCGTCACCTGGACTGAAATACCGGCGTCCATGGCGGCGTCAAGGGTCTTCAGCCGTGCGGCCACGGACGGGGCGTGGGGCGTAAGGTTGCGGCGAACCGTCTCGTCGTGGGTTTCGAGGGTCATGTTCAACACGGCCCGGTCGATTCGTGCGAGCACGTCGAAATCCCGGCGCGCCATGGGGCTTCGTGTCTGCAGAACGAGATAATCGGGCTGCATGGCCGTGAACACTTCCAGGCACCTGCGCGTTACCCGGTATTTCGCTTCGACACCCTGGTAGGGGTCGGTTGCGGAACTCAGGAACACCCGCACCGCTTTTTCCTTTTTCTTCAGGTTGGCCAACTCAACCTCGAGCCGTTCGGGCGCGTTGATCTTGACGTCGACGTAGTCGCCCCACGCTCCGCCGTGGTAGAGGTGAACGGGCAGGGCCTGCACGTAGCAGTAGGGACACCGGAAGACGCAGCCGACATAGGGCTGAAGCGAATGGGTATAGCCGTCCAGGAACCCGCCGGTGCGGGTCAGGATCGACTTGCAGGTTATTTCACGTACTGTGGTCGGCATGGTTTTAAATGACCTCCCGGATCCGTGGAGGGACCGGAACGGGTGGGGCAACGCGATCCGCTCCGCACGTAACGCCTACATCAATCCCACCGGATCCACGTCGATTTTCAGATGCAGGCGGCGGTTGTCGACGTCGCGCTCCCAATGCTGCCGTACACGCCGCACGGTTTCGCGCAGGCGCGCGGAATGGCTGCTCCGCGCGATGATCTGCCAGCGGAACTGGTTGCGTACGCGGGCGATCACCGGCGGCGCGGGACCTAGTATGCTCAGTTCTCCCGGGTGCTTCCTCATGAGCTCGGCGAACCGGCGCGCCTCCCGCATCACGTATTCGTCCTGCTCTCCCTGGAACAGGATACCGACCATGCGGCCGAAGGGAGGATATTGTAACGCCTTTCTGTCGGCGATTTCCCGGGAGTAAAAGGTGTCGTAGTCGTGCGCCTGCGCACTGATCACGCTGTGATGGCTTCGGGAATAGGTCTGCACGATTACCTCCCCGCCCAGCTTTCCCCGGCCGGTCCTTCCGGCAACCTGCGTCAGCAGCTGGAACGTCCGTTCGCTGGCCCTGAAGTCGGGAAGGTTGAGAGAGGTGTCGGCCGAAATGACGCCCACCAGCGTCACGTTCGGAAAATCAAACCCCTTGGCCACCATCTGCGTGCCCAGCAGGATATCCGCCTCGTGATTGAGCACGCGGTGGAAGATGTCCTGGTGGGATCCTTTCCGTCTCGTGGTATCCATGTCCATGCGCACGATACGGGCGTCCGGATACCGCTCCTTCAACTCCTCTTCGACGCGCTGCGTGCCGACGCCCCGGTATCCGATCGAGTTCGAGCGGCACTTCGGGCACACCTCCGGCGCCTGTTCCCGGTGGTCGCAGTAATGACACCGCATGAACAGGCTGTCGGCGTGGTACGTCATCGTCACGCTGCAGTGTGGACACGATACGGAAAGCCCGCAGTCATAGCACTGGACGAATGGGGAAAAACCACGCCGGTTCAGAAAGAGGATGATCTGTTCCCGCCGGTTGAGGCGATCCTTGATCAGTTTGGCCAGGGGGTTGGAGAATATCGACATCCTGCCCAGTTTACGCTCTTCCCTCATGTCGATGATCCGCACACCCGGCATAGGGCGCCGGTCCACCCGTTCGGTCAGGCGGCAGCAATCGAACTTGCCGTTCCGCGTATTCGCATAGGTCTCCAGGGACGGGGTCGCGCTGCCCATGAGCGTCACGGCGTTTACCATCCGGGCGCGGACGACCGCCACGTCCCGTGCGTGATAGAGCGGGGGATCGTCGAATTGCTTGTAGGACGGTTCGTGTTCTTCGTCGATCACGATCAGGCCGAGGTTGGACAACGGCGCAAATACGGCGGACCTGGCGCCCACCACGATGCGGTAGTCCCCGGCGCGGGTCCTGCGCCAGGAGTCGAACCGTTCTCCCGGGGACAGTCCGCTGTGCAAAACGGTTACGAGATCTCCGAAGTGGGCACGGAAGTGGCGGACGGCCTGAGGGGTCAGGGCGAGTTCAGGTACGAGCACAATCGCCGATCTGCCCGAGTCCAGGGTCTTTTCAATGGACTTCACGTACACGTGCGTCTTACCGCTGCCGGTGACGCCGTAGAGCAGCAGGGGCTTGAAAACGCCCTCTCCGATGGCCCCGTGAATCACGTGAATCGCCGCGGCCTGCTCGCTCGTGGGTTCGACCGGGCCGGGTTCGGGCAGGTCGGCATCCCGGTAGGGGTCGCGTATCGTCTCGACCTCGCTCAGCGACACCAGGCCTTTTTTCTCCAGTCTCCTGACCACGGCCCGTTCGATCCGTCCCAGGTGCCGCAGCTGCTCCGTGGTCAGCCTTCCATCGTGCCGGGCAAGGAGATTAATACAACTGGCCTGCCTGGGCGAACGCGGGACCAGCCTGGGTATGATCTTCTCCGCTTCTTCCTTCGACGGGATCAACTCAACCCAGGTCTCGTACCGGATGCCGGGGCCGCCGCCAGGGTTTGCGACCGAAATCGTCACCAGGCCCTTTGCTTCGAGGCTGCGCAAAGCGGCGAAGGGCTGACGGATTCGGGTTCTGCGGCGGAGGCTGGAAAGGGTGATGGATCCGTGTTCGGGAACGAGGGCAAGCATTTCGGCCTGTCGACGCGCGGTGCGGTGAAGCCGGTCCATGCACTCTGGGGGACACGGACCGTCCCGGCTGACCGTTTGTTCGCTTTCCGACAGCAATCCCGCCGGCAGGGCCGCCTTTATCGCTTCACCCCAGGGGCAAAGATAGTACCGTCCAATCCACCGCGTGAGTTCGAGCAGCGTGGCGTCCAGGACCGGATCGCGATCGAGCACGTCCAGCAGCGGCCTGTATCGTTCCACGGGACAGCTGTCCGATAGCCCCGTGATGACACCGGTCATCCGGCGGTTTGTGAAGGCGACAGACACCCTGTGGCCGGGTAGCGCCGTTTCGAGGAGATTTTCAGGTATGCTGTAAGAGAAAACCTGGTCTACCGGAAGGGGAAGGGCAATTTCGGCAAACCGGACGGAAGCCGTCATAGGCTGTAACCGCCGTTTCAATATACCCTGTAGAGCTGGAATCTTCCGTAGCCATCGAAGTCGACGAACATGAAACTACGGCTGATGCTATGGTAATGCCATATCTGGTAAGGTTTGGACCGCGCCTCGAAGGAGTATCTTTCGACCTCGTCCGGCGGACCATACACGATATAGATCCGGCCCTGGTCGCTGCGCCAGCCTTTACCCAGTCCATCATCGAAGTTCTCATTCGCGTATTCCAACCGCCTGTAGTAAGTGATCATATTCTCGTTCCGGTCCGTACCCGGCGTAGGGTCCCGCCGCTTCCAGAACGCCTCCAGGGCCCCCTTCTGCTCGCTGGCGGGCGCTTCCCTGAACTTCTTGAGCATATCGAGTTCTTCGTTCTTGGCGATGTACCTAAGTTGGTCGGTGATCTCCCTGAAGTTCCTGGCCGTCGTCAAGGGCAGGAGGAACTGCCAGGTGATATGGAACTCCGACTTGGTTTTCGCCCGGTTCCGTACGGCCCTGTCGTCGACTTCTATTTCCAGGGTATACACTCCCTGGGAAAACTCGCTTGTATCGAACCGGCCGCTGTACGCGCCGATGGCCCCCTGGCGCTCGAGGGGCTCCTCCCGGTTCAACATCAAGCGACCCGTAGGCGACTTGATCTTGTATTCCACCGTCAGCGGCTGTTGCGCCTCCACGGCCGCGTCGGAATACACCTCGTAGTACACGTACATGTCGGTGTGATCCTCGCCAAAGGCGCGGGACAGGTTGGGGACGACCCGTATGCCCCTGCGGTCCAGTCCGACATTGGAAGATTCCTTCGTGACCAGGCCGGCGAACTGTATGTCGCTTACGCTGAGCCGGTCCTTGTAGTAATCCGGTACCTCGAAGGGTTTGGCCATGTCCGTCTGGCTGCCTGTATCCATATCGTAAAGCTTGATCTCCAGGTCGTACTTGCCCGGTGGGAGGTAGGTGGTGTACAGTTTCGCCCTGGACTGGTCCATCACGCGTGTTTCGGCATCCGTCTCCACCACCACGGTATCCTGTATGGTCTCGCCGGAAACCTGGTAGTCGTCATCGTCAATCACGAGTAGAGAAAGTTCGAATCTCGCGACGAAGCGATCTCCGGATTTGACGAAATTGAACAGTTCGTTCGAAAGGCGGTAATAACAGTCGACGCGCGTGCTGTCGACCGCCGCACCCCGCGCCGTGATGATATCCACTACGGCGAGACCCGGGTTGATGTTACCCTGTTCATCGGGCTCCGGCCCGGACGGCGCCGCCCCCGCCAGGCAGGCCGGAACCGCCAGCATCAGGGCAACCCAGATATGCCCCCTCAGACAATTGCCAGTATGAAACATGCGGGCCATCGCAACCCCATCGAAAATAGACGAAACACGAATTCCTGCGGACCCGGTCCGCGACCGCCTGGGTCCACCAAAGAGCGCTGATACGGTTGTCACGGGATGCTTCTATCAATATATTTGCATACCGCAGACCTACAAAAGCATTATTTGAACCCGTGCGGCGGCGGTGGACTCGGTCGGATCGATCGGACATTGCGCATTACCGTCGTTATTCGGCCACACTATATAGAAACCACAGACCGTGGAATTGGTTCCCATTTTGAAGTGCTCGAAGGCGGCATTCACGGTACGCGGAAGCGCTTTACGGCAGTTTTTCACTCAGTACGGCACGTTCACTGGCAGGATGAAGAAAGGATGAAGGCGTGAGCAGAACGAAAGTGGGTTTCATCGGGGGAGGCGGAATCGCCCGGGAACATATGAAATTCCTGTCGGAGATGGAGGACGTGGAACTGGTGGCCGTCGCCGATATCAGCGAGTCGGCGCTGGATCTTTGCCGCGAAATGTACGGCATTCCCCACTGCTTCACCGATTACAGGGAATTGCTGGAAATGGATGCCATCGACGCGGTAACGGTCGGCACGCCGAACAGCGCGCACCGCCAACCGACGATCGACGCGCTTCGGGCCGGCAAGGACGTGCTGGTGGAAAAACCCATGGCCATCACGGCGGAAGAGGCGGCGGAGATGGTGAAGACGAGCCGAGAGACGGACCGGATCCTTGTGATCGGCTTCCAACACCGGTTCATGCCCGAGGCGCAGATGCTCAAGCGGTTCATCGACCGGGGGGAATTCGGCCGGATTCTGTACGGACGCTGTCTCGCCTTGCGCCGGCGCGGGATACCGAACTGGGGCGTCTTTGGCCGCAAGGACCTCCAGGGAGGCGGAGCATTGATCGATATCGGCGTGCACATGATCGAAGCAGCCCATTATCTCATGGGCTCGCCGCAACCCGTCAGCGCCTTCGGAAGCGCCTACACCTACCTTGGAGACCGAACCAGCGACACGGTTTCCATGTGGCCCGACTGGGACCACGAGACATACTCGGTCGAGGACCTGGCAGTGGGGATGATCCGGTTCGATAACGGCGCCACGCTCTCGGTGGAGGCCTCCTTCGCAGCCCATATCGGCAAGGGCGAATGGACTTTCTCTCTCATGGGCGAAAAGGCCGGCGGCCAGTTCAATCCGCCCATGGTCTTCAAGGACCAGTCCGGCACCATGGTCAACATGACACCGGATTACCTGCCGAACATGGATGGATTCCGTTACAAGCTGCGGCACTTCGTGGACTGCGTGCAGACCCGGAATCCGTCCGAGGCGCCGGGTGAACACGGCCTCCTCGTGCAGCAGATCCTGAACGGCATCTATCGCTCCGCCGAAACGGGACGCGAGGTGCCGATAGAGCGGCTGATCTGATCGACTGGATATCGACGAGGTGCTACATTGGATATAGGTCGGTACTATTGGTGGAAATCGTTTGAACAGGTAGCGTTCATCAATCCCGTGGAGGATTGAATTGCTGACCGGTGAACAATGGGCCTGCTGGGAGGACAACGGCTACGTCATCATTCCCGATGCCGTGCCCGGATCCCATCTGGAAGCGACCATCGGAGCCATTTCCGAATTCCTCGATCTCAATCCTGACGATCCTGAAACGTGGTATGTCGATCCTCCGCGCCGTCTCGGATTCGTCGAGATGCACCAACACCAGGCCATGTGGGACAACCGGCAGTATCCCCGGGTATACGAGGCCTTCAAAAGCCTTTGGAAGGAAGAAAAGCTGTGGGTCAGCATCGACCGCGCCAACATGACGCCGCCCGAGCGTGAAGGCATGGCGCATGGTTTCAGCGAGTCGCTGATACACTGGGACATCGACACTTCGGATCATCCCGGAGGGCTCAAGGTGCAGGGGGTGCTGTACCTGGCCGATACGGCGGAGAACCAGGGCGGTTTTCAGTGCGTGCCGGGGTTCCACCGGGGTTTTTTCGAATGGGTAAAGACCCAGCCAGCCGACCGTGATCCCATGCGGCCCGACTTGACGGATCTAAAACCGGTTGCGATCCCGGGCAAGGCTGGCGACCTGCTCATCTGGCACAGTCTGCTTCCCCATGGAAACAGCCACAATACTTCCGAAAGTCCCCGCTGGTGCCAGTACATTTCCGCAAGTCCAAGCAGGGAGGAGGACGAATCGTTGCGGCAACTCCGCGTATCGCTTTGGATGGACCGCATGCACCCGGTCCAGTTTCCGGGGGATCCGCGCGGCGTGGAACGCATGGGCGACCCCGCCCGCCTGACTCCACTCGGGCTGAAATTACTGGGGCTGGATCGCTGGGAATGAGCCGGCTACAACTAAACTCAGATGTTCTGGTGGCAGTCTGCGTGTAGGCGGAATGCAGGAATGTTCTGACAGGGCTTTGCGGGACTACTTTCGGTTACTACCACAGGACTCCCGAACGATGAGACGGCATCTCAGGTTGAGCTGGTCCTCGGTTTTTTCACCCCCGAGTTGACGTAATAAAAGGTCCAACGCGGTGCGGGCAATATCCTCGTATGGTGTAGCGATCGTGGTCAATGCCGGTGTAAGGTACTTCGAAACGTCGATATCGCCTTGACCCACTATGGCCACGTCATCAGGGACTCTGAGGCCCGAGTCCTGCAGCCCGCGGCACACCCCAATAGCCGTGTAGTCATTACGGCATAAAACAGCGGTGAACCGGTCTCTGAGGTTCTTGCCCTGGATGTATCCACCTTCACCAAGCAGTCCCCGGGCTGGAATGATATGAAAGGGAAGATCGTGGTCTTGCATTGCCCGAAGGTACCCCTTCGCCTTGAACGTAACGGGCTTGGTCTCGTCTGGTTCCATTCCGATAAAGCCGATTCGCCGGTGACCCATTTCGATCAGATGCACGGTAGCATCATAAAAGTCAGAGATTAGATCAAGGATAACTCCACTGGTGTTTTCAGTGGGAAAGTGATAGGTCACGAATGGAACACGACCCCGCACCGAGTCGTGGATGCGTTTCGATTCCTCCCCGTCTCCCCTCGTATTGATCAGAAGTCCGTCCACGCCCCTGGAAATCAATTGCCTGATTTGCAAACCCTGGTCGTCCTGCGTAGGTCCGCTGACACGGAAAATCGCCATGCCCATCAGCACTTGATATTGGTTCTTGCCAGCCATCCTCAAAATGTGATCGGTCTGTCTTCCGAAGGTTTCGATCGCGATCTGGTAGGTCAGCAGGCCCAGCGTACCCGTCTTTCCCGTCACGAACCCTTTCGCCATGAGATTGGGCGTATATTCCATTTCTTCAGCCGTTTGTTTCACTAGTCTTCGGGTATCGTCGTTGACGAGGTATGAAGCGGTATTGGACAAAGCGCGAGATACGGTGGAATGTGAGATTCCCAGGCGACTCGCGATGTCTTTAATGGTGACCTGTTTGACTTTCATGGATCGATCCGATCTTCATCAAGGCAGAATTCTGTGCCGATTCAGTATGACCAACTAACTCGTCAGGCCGTCCATACCGTGATCGCTGCGGCATCTGCCGGAAGTCATGACAAAACGGTATGATGAGCTATATGGGCGGTGTTTTATGACGGTAGTTGACTGTCCGCGCGATAGTCTATACCCGTTAAGTAGTAAGATAAAAAAATGTTGCTGCTTGTCAAGATGGATGGCACTTCGAGTGGGAGCAGGATGTGTTGCTGAACTCAATGGCTGGTCAGCAGAAATGCACACGTTTTCTATTGCACATTTTGTCACGACTGTAGACTTAAACGGATCATGAGTGATTCCTGCCGACACCGCTGGACTCTCTCAAGACAAGGGAGGAAGTCAAAACGATCTGCCAGACCGTGTCATGACCTTCGAACTGTCTCAACATCAGATCCATCGCAGCATGGGCGATCTCCCTGGCGGGCGTAGACTGCGTAGTCAGTGAGGGTGTTACGTAAGCCGAAACGTCCAAGTTGCCGTTACCCACCACGGCCACGTCTTCGGGTACGCGGATTCTTAATTCCCGCATGCCGCGGAGGACGCCTATCGCCGTGTAGTCGCTACGGCACACCAGCGCAGTGAAACGATCTCTTACTTCCCTGGACAGGCGGTAGCCTGATTCGGCCTGCTGCACGCCGACTGCCAGGCTCTTCGGTGTAAGACCGTGCTCGTTCATGGCCTTGTAGTAGCCCCTGCCCCTGGAGGAGTCCTGGCCGGACTCATCCCAGCTGTCACCTAGGAATCCGATCCTTTCGTGGCCCAACTCGATCAAGTGCGTCGTCGCACGGTAAAATCCTGCCTCATGGTCCAGCACAACCCCACAGTAGTCCCGGGTAGGATAGGGAAAGGTCACCACGGGCACCCGGCCATCAACCGCTCGCTGAATCCGCTTCGACTCGTTTACATCGCCCATGGTCTGCACCAGGAGTCCGTCAATGCCTCTCGATATAAACTGCCCGATCTGCGATACCTGGTCGAGCTCCGGTGATTCGGAATCCCTTTCCGCGGACATGCCTACCAGAAGCCTGTAATTTCGCTCATCGGCATCCTTGAGAAAACAGTCGATCTGTGCCCCATACGGTTCCTGGTAAGACTCGAAGGTCAGCAGTCCCAGCGTACCGGTTTTCCCCGTGGCAAACCCTTTGGCCAACAGGTTGGGGCTGTAGTTCATTTCCTCGGCGGTTTGCTTGACCAGCCTGCGGGTCTCCTCACTCACCATGTAAGACTTGTCCCGGGACAACGCCCGGGATATCGTCGAGTGGGACACCCCCAGTGCCCTGGCTATGTCTTTAATCGTAACCTGCTTTTTTCTCATTGACCCATTCCGTACTTACGGGCGGGTATAGCCCGCGTGGAGACATACCGCAGGATTCGGTAAGCCCGTTCAATTTCGTTTGAGGTATGGTACACCATGACACACGTTTGCAATCTTGCAATAAGTGCGTTGTCCGACTTGATGTCAATTCTTTTTTGAAACGTTGGATGAGTTACTTTGCGCCGCAGGATTCCCGGACGATAAGTCGGGGTTTCAACGTATGCTGGCGGGGGGTGGTTTCGCCCCGCAGTTGCCGCAGGATATCTCGCATTGCAAGTTGTGCGATATTTTCATAGGGAATGCTCAGCGTGGTCAGGGCCGGGGTTATGAAAGCCGAAAGGTCCATATCTCCGAAGCCCGTGACCGCCACGTCGCCGGGTACGCTTATCCCCGAGTCTGACAGGCCCCTGCACACCCCGAGAGCCGTGTAGTCGCAGCAACACACAAGGGCCGTGAACCGGCTGCCCAGTGCCTTCCCCAGTCGGTATCCCGATTCTGTTCCGGTAGAATCAACTTCGGCACGTCGGGGCGTCAGTCCATGCTGTCTCATCGCCGTGTAGTAACCCTTGCCCATGGCCGATGGCCCGTTGGTTCGTACCCAGTCTTCTCCGAGGAAACAGATCCTTTCGTGGCCGAGTCCGATCAGGTGTTCAGTCATCACGAAAAACCCGGATGCGTGATCCACTACCACGCCATTCATGGCGCCGGCCGGGTAGGAGTAGGTCTCCACCGGGAGTTTCCAATTTACAGCTTTGATAATACGTGCGGATTCCGCTTCGTCGCCTCGCGTGTTGATCAGGAGTCCGTCCACTCCGCGGGATTCCAGTTGCCTGATCTGCTTGACTTGATCGTCTTCTGGCGATTGGGAGACCTGGTCCGTTGTCGCAGCGATCAGGATCTGGTAACCATGTTCGCCCGCCATACGCAGGAAGTGGTGTATCTGTCTCCCGAAAGACTCCAGGCTCACGTGATAGGTCACCAGTCCCAGGATTCCCTCGCCGCCTTTCAACATAGTCCGTGCCATGAGGTTCGGAGAGTAGTCCATGTCATACGCGGTCTGTTGCACGGTTCTCCGTGTCTGGTCTTTCACGAGATGAGCGGCATGGGAAGACAGCGCCCGGGAAACCGTGGAGTATGAAATGCCCAGGTGTTTTGCGATATCCTTGATGGTAACCGGCTTTTTTCTCATAGAACTATCTCCAACGTAACCTGATAGTCACAGATTAAGACGACCACGACAGAACACGCACACGTGTGAATGATACGTTGGATCGTTCGATCGGGTATTTAGTGAAGAAAGAGAACATGTCGAGGGAGTTGGGTTTGCGGATCGTATGGCTTACGAGGGTGAAACCCACTGGTTACGGTCAGTCAATCGGGTCGACTACGTTATCTACGGCGACTGCGCCGACTACGTATCCACAATGTAGAGACAACTCGGGACTTTTGTCAAGCGACTGAGTGTCCTCGATGCCCAGTCACCGCTAAAACCTTGCAGTGCAGGGCTACGCAGGTCATTGGCAAGAAATCAGTGGCGCGCCATTATCGCAGTACGGTATTATAGCGCATTCACCTGGAAGCATACCCGGAACATACCTACCCTACCCTTCGCTCGTGCGTGCAGGTAGTTTGCAGCCAGCCGCATACGCCAAGAGCAACACCCATGTCCACTAAACCCGCCAGCAACCCTTTCGAACTCGAAACCGAACTGAGGCGCGATCTCGGCATCGTATCGGCAACGAGCATCATCGTCGGGGGTATCATCGGCTCCGGCATATTCGGTGCGCCGGCCGGCATCGCACAACAACTTGGCAATCCGGGCCTGTTCCTCCTGGTATGGATCGTCGGTGGCGCCCTGTGCTTCGCCGGCGCCCTGTGCTTCGCCGAACTCGGCACCATGATGCCCCGCAGCGGCGGGCAGTTCGTTTACCTCAAGGAAGCCTTCCCTCCCATCGTGGCTTTTCTATACGGATGGGTGGAAGTCGTCCTTCTCCAGAGCGCCGGCCTGGCAGCCATCGGTGCAATCTGCACCAGCTACATGGGCTATTTCCTACCGGTCATCTCGTCCCATTACTCCGTATTTGCCGTCGGTCCCCTCGAAATCTCGTCCCAACAGGTCGCCATCTGGATCCTGTTGATCTTTCTGTGCTTCGTCAATTACGTGGGTGTAAGGTTCGGCGGACTGGTGATGAACCTGACTACTTTCGCCAAGGTGACGGCCCTGGCCGGCCTTGCGTTGCTGGCGATCGCGATAGGGGGAGACGCGCGCCATTTCGAACCACTGGTGCCGCCGGACCTCGACGCGGGTATCCTGACCGTGCTGGGTCCGGCGATGATCGGCGCGCTTTTCGCGTACCAGGGATGGGTCAACACCAGCATGGTTACGGGGGAAGTACGGGATCCGCAGCGCATACTGCCGCGGGTGATCCTCTTCGGCCTTGGCCTGTGCACGCTCGTTTATCTCGCAGTGAACTGGTCCTACCTGTACATCCTGGGCATCGGCGAAATCGCGTCCTCGGACCGTGTGGCGGCCGACGTTGCGACGCGGCTGATCGGTCCCGTGGGGGGCTCTCTGATCTCCGCGGCGGTCATGATTTCAACCTTCGGGACGATGAACGGCACCCTGATCATCACGCCCAGGATACCCTACGCCATGGCGCGGGTGGGCCTGTTTTTCAAATCGTTCTCCCATGTGCATCCCCGGTTCAAGACGCCTTCCCGCGCTATCGTGGCCACGACGATCTGGGCTATCCTGTGGACATTCCTGGGCAACTTCCAGGCCATTATCAACGCCTTCGTCTATATCGTCTACCTGTACTACGGTCTGAACGTACTCGCCCTCATCTTACTGCGGCGCAAGTATCCGGACGCGAAGAGACCTTTCAAGGTTCCGTGTTATCCTTACATACCGGTTTTCTTCCTGGTGGTGGTATCGTGGGTCGTGGTGACGGTCGTCACCCAGAACTTCATGCAGGCGCTGCCCGGGCTGGGATGTCTCGGGCTGGGGGCTATCGTGTACCTGGTCTCGTTCCGGAAGGCTTGATCCTATCCCGCCGGGCTTCTTTTTTCTTTGAAACCGACGGCGAAAAGCAACAGGACGAGAAGGACCAGGGCGGCAGGCAGGATCCAGAATACCTGCCAGTCAGCAAGATTCAGGTTGCCCGAAAAGCCGAGAAAGGAATTGTAGACCCGGCCGGCCACCTGGGCGCCGATCAGCATGCCCAACCCGCTGGAAACGAGCACAAACAGACCTTGCGCCTGTCCCCGGATGGCGGGGCTGGACCGTTGATCCATGTAAACGTGGGCGGTTACGAAGAAGAAGTCGTAGCAAATGCCGTGCAGGACGATCCCCGTGATGATGAACGCCGCCAGGGCGTCCGGCGCGCCGAACGAGAACAGTCCGTACCTCACCACCCAGGCGGCCATCGCGATCAATACCATGCGCTTCACCCCGAGCCGCCGGAAGAAAAAAGGCATGCACAGCATTAAGATCACCTCGGACATCTGGCCGAGCGTCTGCGTTCCGGCAATACGTTCAAAACCGGTCGCGCCCAGGTATATCTGCGTGAAATTGTAGTAGAATGCGAGGGGAATGCAGAGGAGCAGCGCGCTGCCGATGAATACGTAGAAAGAGGGGTTCCCGAGCTCCCGAAGCGCGTCGAGTCCAACCAGGGATCGGATCGACGCCTTTTTTCCGGCCGCCGGCGGTGGCGTGCGGCCGAGGGTAAAGCTGTAAAGCCCCATGACGACACCCGCCGCACCGGCCGTATAGAGGGGCCACGACGTCTTTTCGGGGATCACGCTTCCGGAGAACAGGCCCAGGACGAAGCTGATGAAGAGTCCGGCGGCGATCCATCCCACGGTACCGAACACCCGGATCAGGGGATATTGTTCTTCCCGGTTTTCAACGCGGTGAAAGGTAATCGCATTCACCAGCCCCAGGGTCGGCATGTAGCATATGTTGTAGATCAGCAGGAGGATGATGAAAAGTACCGGTGTATCCACTGCGAGAGGAACGGCAAGCATGACGCAGCCGGCGAGGACGTGCAGCCATCCCAGGACCTTCTCCGGCGCGAAATACCGGTCCGCGACCAGGCCCAGGAAGAACGGGGAAACGATCGCGGCCACCGGATTGACCGTGTAGGGCCAGTGGGTAAGGTCCGCCATCCCGTGAGCGCTCATGAAGACGGCGATCGTCGAGAACCAGGCCCCCCAGATGAAGAACTGGAGGAACATCATGAGACTGAGGGATGGGGACATGGATTCCCTGTCTGCCAGGGGAGTATACGCCCGAAGGCGACGAGGTTATCTGCCTAACTTGTAGCCGTAGCCCACGGCGATCCACGCCTTGACCGACCGGCCTTTCAGCGTGGCGGGATGATACCGGGAAGCGAGTATCTTCGCGAGGAGGAGTTCGTCTATTTCGTCGTATCCGGTCGATTCGAGCATGCTCGCGTCCACGACCTCACCCAATTCGTTGATCAGCAGCTGAAATCGGACGATGCTGTCCTTCACGTGCCTGAGTTTCCTGGGGATCTCTTTCCGGGAGATGCTCATGTTGATACGTCTCGGTATCGGCGGCGTGTCGAAGCGCCAAGTGCCGTCCGAACCGTCACCCATGCCCCCGCCCGCGCCGCCGCTACCGCTTCCCGCCTCGGAGGATCCCACGACACCGGAGCCTCCCATGCCTGCCTCATCGCTCGATTCGTCCTCGGTGTCCAGCGCGACAGCCACGGCGGTCTCCATCTCTTCCTGGGAGGCGATCTCGTGCTCTTCGGCTATCAGGCTGTCGTCGATCGGCTCGGGTATACCCACGACCACGGGAACGGGAACGCCCTTGCTCATGATATCGTCCCCTGGATCTTCCGGGGGCTCGAGCCGGCCGGGACGGCCTCCGCCACGTTCTGCCGTGACCAGCCTGTTCGGGTCAATGATGTCGATCAGATGGGCGGGATAGGGCATGATCTCGATTTCCACCATGGGTTCGAAATCGATCTGGCTATAGATGTAAACCCCGCCGACGGCGAAGAAATGAATGAAAGCCGCGGTCCAGATCCCGGCGCCGAGGAAACGGCGCGAGAACCGTTTGAGTGGGTGGGGGACCAGTTCATCGGCCTCGAACCGGTCCATAAATCGTCCGAACCGGTGTACGATTTGTCCAAATTGACCGTTCATGGCAGATTGTCGCGGGATCTTACCTGGAGGTCGGTCCGGCCTCGAACTTGCAGTCCGGCTAATGCCCATAAGTTCCACCGCCTCAACGACACTGTCAAGGTGTTTTGGACATATCGATGAGGCCCTGCGGCCCTGCCAGATGGCCCCACAAAACGCTTGACAGGGACCCGTCACGGATTCATCATCCCTTACGTTTTTAGGTTCGTCCCGCCTGTCGGACGAACCGGTTATCCGTGACTTTTTCAACACACACGCGACGGGGTTCATCCAGCGGTCATCCGGCCGGACCGACACGGCCTGCCCGGCACGGCGTTGATCGTACGGGGAGCAAGTACATGAAGAAATTGGGAACGATACTGAGACGCACCCTGACCGGACTGCTTGTAAGCGGTCTCTTTTGCGTACCGGCTCACGCCCAGGAGGAAGGAATCACCATAGAGATGACCACGGAAGCGGGCATCGTCGAAGTTGTGGTGGACCCGGCGCGCGCACCGGTTACCGTGTCGAATTTCATGCGGTACGTGGACGCGGGACAATACAACGGCGGGGTGTTCCACCGGACGGTGACCATGGACAACCAGCTGAACAACGACGTGAAGATCGAGGTCATACAAGGTGCCGTAAACCCGGATTACCGGGATGACAACTATCCGCCCAACAGCGGATTTGATCCGATTCCGCTCGAACGCACTTCCATGACCGGGCTCCAGCACGTCGACGGCGCCATCTCCATGGCGCGCATGGGACCGGACACCGCGACTTCGGGGTTCTTCTTCTGCATCGGCGATCAGCCGGAGCTGGATTTCGGAGGCAAACGCAACCCGGACGGGCAGGGATTCGCCGCCTTCGGCCGCGTGTCCCTGGGCATGGACGTGATCCGTAAGATCCAGATGTCCCCCCGCGAGAACCAGCGCCTCGCGCCACCGGTCATGATCACCAGGGTAGAGAGAAAAACCAGGTAAGGCAACCACTGACAGGAGCGTTTCATGGGCGACCGCGTTCAGAGTCCGGAATCTTTCTTTGGCTTTCGACCCGGCGACGACTACAAGATGGCCCGATGGGACCGCATCACGGAGTATTTCTACCTGCTGAACCAGCAGAGTGAGAACATTCGCGTGGTCAACCTGGGTCCCACGACGGAGAACAATCCCTTCCTGCTGGCCATCATCACCTCGGCGGACAACCTGGCCAACCTGGAGGAACTCCGGGAGGTCAACGGGCGCATTTCCGATCCAAGGGGCCTTTCAGACGACGCGATCGAAGGCCTGGTAAGCAAGGGAAAGGTCATCGTCTGCCAGTCCATGAGCCTCCATGCCAACGAAATCGCAGCTACTCAGATGGCGCCTCAGCTCGCTTACAACCTGGTAACAGACGAGGATGAAGCCACGAGAAACATCCTTGAAAACGTCATCTTCCTGATGATCCCCTGTTTTAATCCCGATGGCCAGATCATGGTGACCGACTGGTACAACGAGCATCTGGGCACGCCCTACGAAGGTTGTGATCTCCCCTGGCTGTATCACAAGTACTGCGGCCACGACAACAACCGCGACGCCTTCATGCTGAACCTGGTGGAATCCAGGTACATGGCCAGAATCATGTTCCAGGACTGGCATCCCCATGTCTTCCAGGACCACCACGAGATGGGCGGTTACCAGCCCCGTCTGTTCGTCTGCCCCTACTGCGAACCCATCCACCCTCACGCCGATCCGCTCATATGGCGCGAGATCAACTGGTACGGCGCCCACATGGTCTACAAACTCGAGGAAGCGGGTAAGCAGGGCGTCATCAGCGGCGCCATGTTCCCGGCGTGGTACCACATGGGTTTTCACTGGCTCGGCAACTACCACAACATCGCCAGCCTGTTGACCGAAACGGCCCAGGCGAAGCTGGCCAGTCCTCTCTACGTTCATCCGCACCAGCTCGGTGGTGACGGCGGGAGCATCCTCCACACGCTGCCGCACTACAAGCCGCAGACCAACTTCCCCAATCCCTGGCCGGGCGGATGGTGGCGGTTGCGCGACATGGTGGAACAGCAACTCGTCGCCGCCACGGGACTCATGGACATCGCGGCCCGGTGCCGGGAAACGGTGCTGCGGAACGCTGTGCAGAAAGCTCTGCACCAGACCCAAAGAGGCCAGGAGGATGAATCGGCGGGTTTCTTCATTCGTCCGGATCAGCACGATCCGCTCACCGTGACCGCGCTGGTGAACATCCTGCTCCGCCAGGGTATCGACATACAGCGTACCCGGACCCGGGCTACCGTGGGTAACCGGGTCTATCCCGCGGGTACGTATTTCATCTCCAACGCCCAGCCCAAACGCGGCGTGGTCAAAACGCTGCTTGAGCGGACTTTCTGGCAGGACGACGCCTGGGCACGGCGCGACGACGGTTCGCCCGCCCGTCCCTTCGACACGGTGACGGATACGCTGTCGGAAATGATGGGAGTCAGGGTGGAGCCGGCCGACGTAACTCACTCGGCCCTGGCGGAGGGAGCATTGAACCTGGACCCGGTGACCGAACCCGTACCGGCGAACGGCGCGATCACTGGCGACGGCGAGCACGGCATGGCCGTCGATCCCCGGCATAACGCCTCTTTCAGTGCAGTCAACGCGCTACTGGCGACGGGCGCGACGGTCAACCGGACCGCCGGACCCCTTTCGGTGGGCGGCCGCGGCATGCCGGCGGGCGCCTTCATCGTCAGCGGCGTCGAGCAGGAACGGGCGGAGGAGATCGTACGGGATACCGGCACCACGGTCTTCCGTCTCGAAGAACCGACGGACGGCGAACCCGTCAAGCCCTCGCGCATTGCCATGTACCAGCGGTACTGGGGCGGCAACATGGCCGAAGGCTGGACCCGCTTGACGCTGGAGCAGTCGGGCTTTTCCTATCGCACCGTGCGGGACACCGATATCCAAGAAGATCTCCACGACCTCTGCGACGTATTCATCCTGCCCGACGACACGATGGACATGATGGCCGGCACGGAGAAGGAGATCGAAAGCCGCCTGGGGACCGTGCCCCAGCCCGAAAAGTACCGCAGCGGCCTGGGCGATTCGGAATTCGAGGCAATCGGCGCCTTCGTGGATAAGGGCGGCACGCTCGTGGCCGTCAACCGGGCGGGTCAGCTTCCCATCGAGAAGTTTGGCCTGCAGATCACGGACGTGGCAGCCGGCCTGCCCACAAGCACCTTCTACTGCCCCGGTTCCATGCTGCGCATACGGGTCGACAACACCCACCGGCTCGGGTACGGCATGCATGACCAGGCCCTGGTCATGCACCGCAACAGTCCGGTGTTTTCGGTGAATCCCACCCATTTCAACGACCGATACGAGGTGGTCGCCACCTACCTCAGCGAAGACGTGCTGGAAAGCGGGTGGCTGATCGGCGAAGAACATCTCGCGGGCAAACCCGCCATGATCAGCCTGCGCCATGGCAAGGGACGGATCGTACTCTACGGATTCCAGGTCAATTTCCGGAACCAGACGCACGGCGCTTTCAAACTGCTCTTCAACGCACTGCACGGAAACTGATTCTTACGAAAGGATCGAAGAGGATCACACCATGCCCATTGTCGATTTTCACAACCACGTTTATCCTCCCCAATACGTCGATGAGATTAGGAAGGGTCCGAGCGCGTACACGGTAACCGACGACGAGGACGGCAATCCCGTCCTGCACTCCCCGGGCGACTACAACATCCTGGTACCCGGCCACCGGCTCATGGACGTGCGGCTGGAGGTAATCGACGACGCGGGGATCGACACACAGATCGTCACCTTCACGGCGCCGGGCACGCTGATCGAGACGCCGGAACGATCCGCGGAACTGAGCAGCAAGGTCAACGACCACTTCGCCGACATTCAGCGCGAATATCCGGCACGTTTTCCGGCCCTGGCCACCCTGCCGCTCAACAAACCGGAGGCCTGCGCCGCCGAACTGGAACGGGCCGTCGGTTCGCTGGGCTTGAAAGGGGCGTGCGTGTACAGCAACGCCAACGGCGTGGCCCTGAGCGATCCGCGTTTCTGGCCCATGTACGAGGTGGCGGACGGCGGCAACATGGTGGTTTTCATCCACCCCACCTTTCCCCTGGGCGTGGAGGCCATGAAGGACTACATGCTCATGCCGGCAGTAGGTTTCCTGATGGACACGACCCTGGCCACGGCCAGCCTCCTCTTCAGCGGCGTGGTGGCGCGTTTTCCTAACATACGCTGGGTGCTGGGCCACCTGGGCGGCGCCGTGCCCTATCTCGCCGAGCGATTCGACCGGTGCTACGAGGCGTTTCCACAGTGCCGCGCCAACCTGGAGACCCATCCCACCGTATACTTGAAAAACCAGTTCTACTACGACACGGTCAACTTCGACGTGGACGCGCTTAACTTCGCCGTGCGGTTCGCCGGCGCCGATCGCATTCTGGCCGGGAGCGACTATCCCCACCAGATCGGCAGCATACCGATGATGATCGAAAGTATAAATTCGATGGATCTGTCCGAAGGTGACCGCGCCGCGATTCTTGGGGGAAACGCCATCCGGCTGCTCGGCCTGTGATCGGACCGCGTCACGGTGGATACAACCGACCGGGGAATTTGAAACCATGGACCTGAAGCTGCGTGGAAAGAGGGCGATTGTAACCGGCGGCAGCCGGGGCATCGGACGATGCTGCGCGGCGGCCCTGGCCCGGGAGGGCGCCCGCGTATGCGTCACGGCCCGAAGCGGGGACCTGTTGGACGAGGTGGTCCGCGAGGTGAACGCGGCGGGAGGCGAAGGACACGCGGTCACGGCCGACCTGGTCTCGCTGGAGGGCTGCCGCAGGGTGGTTCGGGAAGCCGCAGACACCTTCGGCGGCATCGATATTCTCGTCAACTGCGCGGGCGCGGCGCGGGGAGGCGACATCCTGTCGCTTCCGGCTGAACAGATCGACGACGGATTGGCGCTGAAGGCCCACGGCTACCTGCGGATGTCGCAACTCGTGATTCCCTTCATGAAAGAAAACCAGTGGGGACGTATCGTCCATATCGCCGGAAGCGCGGGGACGAGCCCCGGCCGCGACAACATCCCCCTGAGCCTGGCCAACATCGCCGTCCTGAACTGCACGCGGGCCCTTTCGGACGCGGTCTCCGGTGACGGCATCCTGGTCAACGCCATCTGTCCCGGCCTGACGAATACCCAGAGAGCCCGGGACGTGCAGCAGGCGGAGGCGGATAAACAGGGCCGCGACGTAGAGGAACTGCTTCACGAAGCCGGCGGAAGGCTTCCCGCCGGACGCATTGCGGAACCGGAGGAGATCGCCGCCGTAGCGACTTTTCTCGTATCGGAACCCTGTTCTTACGTGTTTGGAACCGCCGTCTACATGGATGGCGGCGGGCGGCGGGGCACACCCTGAAACACGCTGACGAATACAGTGGAGAGAGCACTTCCAAAACCAAAGGAGAAGCGACCATGGCTGAAAACACGTCGAAATCATTCGCGGCCCAGGCGGGCGGCGCACAATGGATCAAGGGACTGCGTCCCTATTTCGTGTATCGCGACCTGGGCATGAAGGACGCCACGGAAGGCCGGGTGATGGCCCATGTCATCCGGGCCGACCAGGCCTGCGACGGCCCCATGGGGTATCATTCCCACGACCTCGAGTTCCAGATGAACTACCTGATCAAGGGCTGGGCGCGCATCGACCTCGAGGACGTGGGCGAGATCCGGGTAACCGCGGGCGACGCATGGTACCAGGCACCCGGCGTCAAGCACGAGCTGATGGAGTTCTCCGACGACTTCGAAGTCATCGAGATTACTATCCCCGGCGATTTCCCGACCGTCGACGAAACGCGTTAGGACCGGCCATGAACGTGGGATTCATCGGGCTGGGCAACATGGGCAATCCCATGGCCGCCAGCCTTCTGCGGACCGGACACACCCTGCGGGTGCATGACACCTACCCGGACAAGGCCTCGAATCTGCTCGAAGCCGGGGCTTCCTGGGGTTCGACCCCCCGTGAGACGGCCATGGGCTGCGACGCGGTCATCACCTCGCTACCCGGACCCGCCGCGGTGGAGGATGTAGTTTTCGGTGACGACGGTATCTTCAACGGTCTCTCTGCCGGAACCGTCTATATCGACACGAGCACCGGCGAACCGGGACTCGCGCGGCGGATAGCCGAAGAAGGGGCATCGAGGGGATTCGACGTGCTCGACGCCCCGGTAAGCGGCGGCGTTTTCGGCGCCAGGGACGCCACCCTGACCGTATTCGTCGGCGGCGACAAGGCGGTATTCGACCGGTACGAACCCCTGCTGCGCTGCGTGGGCGGCACGGTCGTCCGCATGGGGAATACCGGCAGCGGCATCGTGACCAAGCTGGTGAACAACCTCATGATGTTCATCAATTTCATTGGCGCCTGCGAGGGGATGGCCCTAGGCGCGCGGGCGGGTATCGACCCCCGACAACTGATCGACGCCATCCGGCCGAGCATGGGCCAGAGCCGGATGATGGAACGGAGCCTGGGGCGGTTCCTGGACGGCAAACCCTTGTATTCCGCCACCGACCTGGGGGTGAAGGACATGCACCTGGCAGTCGAACTCGGCAGGACGCTGGACGTCCCGCTGGAGATCAGTCCGGTGGTCGAGGAAATGCTCAGGGGGTTCCAGGACCGGGGAAACGCCCAGGCGGACCTCCTCGAGTACATCGGGGATTACTTAAAGCGGTCGGGAGTCGACCCGGCCGGAAGATCGTGAGGACATCCATGCGTTTTACAGTTCAATACATACTGGCCGCGTTCCTGCTTCTGGGCGCCGTTCCACTCGCCGCTGCGGAGCCACCCGACCTCCGGGGTTCGTGGAAACCGGAATCGTATCGCCTCAAATCGGGACCGGTACACGAAGTGACCGGCCTGATCACGTTTACGGAGAAGGACTGGTCGGTCCTGTTCTTCATCATGACCGACGAGGGACCCCGGCGAGGCTCAGGAGAAGGGGGCACCTACACGTTGGAAGGGGATAAACTGACATTCCGGCACCTGTACAACCTCTCCGGCGGCCATGCGGTCGACGGTTTTGAGGCCAGCGACCTGTCGATGAAGGTGAGGACGCCGGACGCCGACGACGCGCCCGCCGAACCCTGCACCATCGAGATAGCGGACGATCTACTGACGATTTACTTTCCCAGCGGCAACCTGATGACCTTCCGTCGCAGTTCCGATTGAAGAAGACTCTGCTACGCGAAACCCTTACGCGCCGGCGGACCGGGTTCTTCTGCCGGCGCGCATCCACTTTCCGCGCCTGTTAACAACACAGCATCATCAGTAACCCGGCCTATCACCTGAAGGACTGGAAACAGTTGACTTTACGGGGCAGTCGGGCTTATCTTGGGAAGCTGGCATTCGGCATCAAAAGTACCGGGGACCGCGGCCATGTCTTCCGAAGTACTGACCAGGACGATGAAGAAAACCGTTGGCGTGGAAGCCGCCAGGATGGTCGGTCAGGGCGACGTGGTCGGGCTGGGTACGGGATCGACGGCGGTGTTCATGATCGAGGAACTCGGCCGCCGCGTAAGGGAGGAAGGCCTGGATATCGTCGGCATACCCACGTCCTTCGACGCGTCTGTGTTAGCCCGCAGTCACGGCATTCCGCCGGGCACGCTGGACGACGTGGACGGGATCGATATTGCCGTGGACGGCGCGGACGAGGTCGATCCGGCGAAGAACCTGATCAAGGGCCGGGGCGCCGCCCACCTTCGCGAGAAGATCGTGGACGGCATGGCCGACCGGTTCATCGTAATCGTGGATGAATCGAAACTGGTCGAACGGCTGGGCACGAAATGTCCCGTGCCGTTGGAAGTTTTACCCATGGCGGTTCAACCCGTCATGCGGACCGTCGAAGCGCTGGGTGGGGAACCCGCGCTGCGCATGGCGGTCCGCAAGGACGGACCGGTCATCACGGACCAGGGGAATATGGTCGTGGACGCCCGTTTCGAAGGGATCGACGACCCAGGTGAAATGGAAAGAACGCTCAACAACATACCCGGCATCCTGGAAAACGGCCTCTTTATCGGAATGGCGACCGAGATTCTCATCGGAAGGATTTCCAGACAGGGACAGATCGAGGTAGAAAGAAAAACCTGAATCGGCGAGGCCGTTCGCCGCGGCCCTCCAAACTGTATGAGCCTGTAAATGAACGAAATAGGATATTTCAGCCTTCTGCTCGCCCTCATGACGGCGACCTACGGTGGAGTGACCAGCGTGGTCGGCGCCAGGGCGCGAAACCCGCAGCTGATTGCAAGCGGCGCCCACGGCGTCATCGCCACTTTCGGCATGCTGACGCTGGCTTCCATCGTGTTGGTGTACCAGTTGTACATCGGCAACTTCCAGGTGGAATACGTCGCTTCGTACACCAGCAGCACCCTGCCCGCATTCTATCGAGTCACCGCGCTATGGGCCGGCCAGAAGGGATCCCTGCTCCTTTGGGTATGGACCCTGTCCCTGTTCGCGCTGTTGGTGCACCTGACGAACAGGAACCGCAACCAGTCGCTGATCCCGTACGTCCACGCGGTGATGATGTCGGTGGCGCTGTTCTTCATCGTCCTGCTTATTTTCGTGGCCGATCCTTTCGAACTGCTTCCCTTCGTACCCAACGAAGGCCGGGGCCTGAATCCCGTGCTGCAGATGCCCCTGATGATCATCCACCCGCCCGTACTCTACCAGGGCTATGTCGGGACCGTGGTCCCTTTCGCCTTCGCCATGGCCGCGTTGATTACCGGGGAACTGGGCGACACCTGGATCCGGACCATCCGAAGGTGGACCCTTTACGCCTGGTTCTTCCTCGGGTTCGGCCTGATGCTGGGCGGCCGGTGGGCCTACGTTGAACTGGGATGGGGCGGCTACTGGGCCTGGGACCCCGTGGAGAACGCGGCGCTCATGCCCTGGCTGACCATCACCGCTTTTCTCCATTCGGTGATGATCCAGGAGAAGAAGGGCATGCTTAGAATCTGGAACTTTGCCCTGATCATCCTGACCTTCGGCCTGGTCTACTTCGGGACCTTTCTCACGAGAAGCGGTGTCGTTTCATCGGTGCATTCCTTCACCACCTCGGGCATCGGACCCATGTTCATGGGATTCGTCATCGTCTCGATGGTACTGTCCTTCGGCCTGCTGATCAGCCGGCGCCACGCCCTGAAGGCCCGCAACGAACTCGACTCCTTCGTCTCGCGGGAAAGCGGTTTTCTGTTGAACAACCTGGCACTCATCGGCGTGTGTTTCGCCATCCTGTGGGGAACCATATTCCCCGTGCTTTCCGAGGCGGTCAGCGGCGAGAAGATCACGGTGAGCGCTCCGTATTTCAACCAGATCAACGTACCACTGGGCATCTTCCTGCTCTTCCTGACGGGAGCGGGTCCCCTGTTGGCCTGGCGCAAGACGTCCGTGCAGAGCCTTAAGCGCCATTTCGCCGTACCCGTGGCCTTATTCCTCGTCGCGGCCTTTATCCTGCTCGCCTTCGGCATCCGGCACGTCTACGCGCTGCTCTCCCTGAGCATGTGCGCTTTCGTAGTCGGGGCCATCGGGCTCGAGTTCTACCGCGGGGTCCGCGCCCGTCGTTCCACGAACGCCGAATCCTATCCCGCGGCTTTCATCCGCCTGATCATGAGCTACAAGCGCCGCTACGGCGGTTATATCGTGCATATCGCCATCGTGCTCATGTTCGTGGGTTTTACCGGGTCCGCTTTCAACCGGGAAGAGAACTTCGCGGTCAGGGAAGGCGAATCTTTCACCATCAAGAACTACACGCTCGATTTCGAATCCCTCACCGAAACCAACGAAGGCGAATACGTGTCCTACGCCGGCCTGCTTCGCCTGTCCGTAGATGGCGAGCCCGTCGTCATGATGGCTCCCGAAAAACGCCTCTACCCGATTCAGGACCAGGTGACGTCGGAAGTGTCGATACGATCGACGGTGAACGAAGATCTATACGTGGTCCTGGCGGAACTGAACGAAACGCTTGACGTAGCTACATTTAAAGTCTACATTAATCCACTGGTAAACTGGGTTTGGATCGGTACGGCCCTGCTCATGTTGGGGACGCTCATCCTCTTCCTCCCGGATCGATTCGGAAGAAAATCCACCGCTCGCGAGCGGCGCGAAGGAAGTGGCGAACCCCGCACGTCGGTACCGGAGACCCAGGATATCATCGTCTGAAAGACCACAGGTAATTCCAGACGCGGCAGACAAGCCTTTCGGGACAAAGATACTGGCCGCGTCGGCACTGTTGCATAACTACAACCCGGCTCATGCACCGGTAAGTTTCAACTGTATGACCTGATCGAGAAACTCGATAAGCAGAGCAGGGGCGCTCCGTGGAATGATCAGGCGCCCCGGATAACGAAAACCGGACAAATGGCTGACACTGTTCGTGGCCGGCATATGGTCTTATGGATCTGTTCAACTTCTGTTTCAGATTTACCGGAATGTGCTTTAGTCCCTTCTCGACGCGGAAAGGTGAAGTTTGTTCCCACGCGCACAACACTGGAATCGGTTGGCGGCAAACCGTTGAGAAAACGCACATGATCGCCACTACGACCGAACGGTTCAGGAAACACGGGCGCCATCCCATCTTCGCCAATAAGTAAAACGTCCCCCTGCCGGCGTACGCCGATCAGTATTCACTCCGGATCGGCAGCGGCGGCCAGCTTATCGACATCAAACCTGTGTTCGACACTTCGGAATCCAGCTTATCCGAAGTTTCCGGACCTGAAAAGGGCGTGCCCCGCCAGATTATCGTGGTACGTTCCGCCACCGGCTGGTCCGGCCGTCGAACTACGGAAGTAAGCTGTTTCATCGCGGGGGGTTTTGTATGGATTTCCCATTGGAAAACCTGAGCGGGTTAATGCTGCCCCTGGCCGCCCTGGCCGTGGTTTCCGGTCTCGTAGGGCTGGTCATCGGCATGATCTGGCGACGCAGCAAAGCCGGCGAACTGGAAGAAAAAGCGCAGAAACGCGCACAGCGCCTTTTCAAGGAAATGGAAGTGCAACACCGGGCCGAATTGCTCGAAGAGAAAAGAAAATGGCACGACGCGCGGGAGACGCAGGAGGAGGAAATCAACAGCAGGCAGACTGCCATGGAAAGCCTGGAACAGGACCTGATGGATCGCGAGAAGGAGTACGAACAGCGCTATGACAACCTGAAGGAGCGCGAAGAGCAGACTACATTGAGAGAAGACGAAGTTGAAAAGCTGGACGACAGGCTGAAAACGCAGGAAGTCAAGCTAAGGGAATCGGCCTCGGAATACCGAATGCGCCTTGAATCCCTGGCCCGGTTGACCGCCGATGAAGCCAAACAGCAACTCCACGACGAACTCATTCGCGATGTGAAGCAGGAAGCGGAGCACAGGGTTCGGGACATTCTGAAGTCGGCCCAGACCAACGCCACCCGGGAAGCGAGAAAGGTCGTCACGCTGGCGATCAGCCGGTGCGCGGTGGACCAGTCGACCCAGACGAGCGTTGCGGTGGTACCCCTGCCCAATGACCAGATCAAGGCCCGAATTATCGGAAAGGACGGCCGGAATATCCGAACGTTCGAAGCGGCCAGCGAGGTGAAGGTCATGGTTGACGATACGCCCGAGGCTGTGGTCATCTCTTGCTTCGACCCCATACGCAGGGAAATCGCCCGCACCGCAATGGCGGACCTCGTATCCAACGGCAAGATTACCCAGAGCCGTATCGAAGAGGTGATCGCGCGGGCACAGGAAAAAATCGATAGCCGCCTGCTCTCGGAAGGTCAGCAGGCCGTCAACCAGCTCAAACTGAAATCCATGCATCCCGAGATGATGAAGCTGGTCGGCCGTCTGCGGTTCCGCTCCAGTTACGGACAGAACGCCCTGGACCATTCCAAGGAAGTGGCGTTTCTTACCGGCATGATGGCCGTGGAGATCGGCCTGGACGAGATACTAGCCCGGCGCTGCGGACTCCTTCACGACGTTGGCAAGTCCCTGGACCACGAGATGGAAGGGTCCCACCCGGAGATCGGGCTGCACTTCGCCGAAAAGTATGGCGAACCCGAGGAAGTCAAAAATGCGATCATCGCCCATCACAACGACGAGAACGAGGAAATCACCTCGCCGATCACGTTTCTGGTCGCCGCGGCGGACGCCATTTCCGGCGCCAGGCCCGGCGCCCGCCGGAATGATCCCGAGGATTATGTCCGCCGGGTGGTGGAGCTGGAAGAACTCGCCCGGGCCTTCGAAGGGGTGGCCGATGCCTACGCCATCAATGCCGGGCGCGAGATCCGGGTGATGGTCAGACCGGATCACGTAGACGACGAACGGACGCATACGCTGGCCTTTGAGATTTCCCAGAAGATCCGCAACGACCTGACCTATCCCGGGCACATCAAGGTAACCGTCATCCGAGAGAAGATCGCCCACAGGATGACGAACAAGCGCGACGACCAGCAGCAGCAAGGCGGACGTAGACGGTCATACGGCCGAAATGGCCGGAACAGGAACCGGCGCCATTCACCTACGCCCAGCGGACAAGCGGCGGGATAACTTCGCCGCGCCCTCGGATTCCCGTGTCTCTTACCGAAGAAATAAAGGCGCACGCCGTACATCTCGGCTTCGACCTTGCCGGCGTCACCACGGCCGAACCGCCCCGGCACGGGGAATATTACGCCGAATGGATCGAGAAGGGCATGGCCGGCGAGATGGCCTACCTGGGCCGTCAGATTGAGAAACGGCAGGATCCAGGGCAGGTCCTGCCGAACGCCCGTTCCCTCGTCGTAGTCGCAATGAACTATCGGTGTCCGGACTCGGATCCCATCCCCGACGGCATACCCCGTGGCAAGATCGCCCGGTATGCCCGCGGCGACGACTATCATGACGTGATGAAGGAAAAGCTGGTGGCGCTGCTTCGGTTCATCCAGGACAGCGCCGACCGCCCCGTACTGGGCAAGGTGTACGTGGACACGGGCCCCGTGCTGGAGCGGGAATTCGCCGTGCGCGCCGGACTGGGATGGTTCGGGAAGCACACCAATCTTATTCACAAGCGTATCGGTTCGTGGCTGCTGATCGGCGAAATCCTCCTGGACCTTGAACTGGATGAAGACGGGCCCGAGGCCGACCACTGCGGCACGTGCACAAGGTGCATCGAAGCCTGTCCCACCGATGCCATCGTCGAACCCTACGTGGTCGATTCGCGCAAATGCATTTCCTACCACACCATTGAATTGAAAGGCGCCATTCCCCTCGCGTATCGCACGGCGATGGGAGACCGCGTATTCGGATGCGACGATTGCCAGGACGTCTGTCCATGGAATCGCAAGGCTCCCGTCACCCGTCATCCGGCGTTCTATTCCCGGCCGTGGAACGATATGCCGGGTTTGATCGAAATGCTGGGATGGTCGACGGAGGAGTTCCGGGCGCGTTTCAGGGGCAGTCCCATAAAGCGGACCAGGCGCAGGGGCCTGCTGCGCAACGCGGCCGTGGCCTTGGGCAACACGAAGGACCCGAAGGCGGTTCCCGCGCTCATATCATCGCTCGGCGACGAAGAGCCGCTGGTCAGGGGCCATGCGGCCTGGGCGCTCGGAAACATCGGCGGCGAGCGGGCCCTGTCGGCGCTGGAGGACGTGAGGAAGACCGAAAAGGACCCTGCTGTAATCGAAGAAATCGAACGGGCGCGGGCTGCGTGCACGGCGAATTGAGGTTTCGCCTGGTTTCGCCGCCGGAGATGACAGGTGGCCGGCACACATTTTCCCTCTGCCGGCTGGCCCTGTTACCGCCCATCCAACGCGTCACGGTGTTTTTTCAAAACTCTTTGCCTGATCGGCAGTTATCCTTATATTCGTGGCGGCTCCGGCTTGTATCCGGGCCAGGAGTCCACGTCCGATAGTTATTCCGGTAGTCGAATCGCTGCTTAACACACATGTACAGATACCTTCCTCTAATCGGCCTGGCGGTCCTCGTTGGGTGCGCGGGCCCCCGAACCCTTGAACCGGCCGCGCGCACGGTTCCCGCTCCCACCGTGGAGGCTACCGAACAGGCGGCCGCGCTGGAAGAATCGCCGGTACCTGGTCTTACGCTCGATCATATCGCCCTGGCCGATTCCCTGGTGGCGCAGGACCCCGGCCGTCTTCTTGCCAGTGCCAGGATACGGTACGACGAGGCGCTCGAGGCACTCGAGCGGGCGGATACCACGGCCGCGCGCGCCGCGGTCGACGAAGTGCTCGGCCTGCTCATCCTGCTGAGCGACGACCAGAAGCACGCGGCGACTCCCGCCCAGAACGAATTACTGAAACAACTCGGCGGGCTGGTAGACCGGATCCAGGACAGGCCGCGCGAGTTGGTGGAGGTCAAGGGTTCGATCCCACGGGTCCTGAACCGGACCGTACAACGGCGCATCAAGCTGTATCTCGAAAAGAAGAGCCTGGATATTCTCATGGCCGCCTACGAGCGGTCCGGGCGTTACACCGGGATGATCCGCGAGGAACTGGCCGCCCGTGGACTGCCCCCGGAGCTACAGTGGCTGCCGGTTGTTGAAAGCGGCTTTAAATCGAGGGCGTATTCGTGGGCGGACGCCGCGGGCATGTGGCAATTCATCTATGATACCGGCCGGCGATACGGACTCAACCGGTCCGGGTGGGTGGATGACCGTATGGACCCCTACAGGGCCACACCGGCGGCACTTGCGTACCTGGGGGAACTGTACGACATGTTCGACGACTGGCTCTTGGCCCTTGCGGCGTACAATTGCGGCGAGATGCGCGTACTCCGCGAGATCAACCGTACGGGGGTCCGGGATTTCTGGAAACTCCGTCTTCCCCGGGAAACCCGGAACTACCTGCCCAAGTTCCTCGCGGTGCTGCATATCCTCGAAAATCCCGGTAAATACGACGTCGAATTACCGGAAACCCACTATCCATACCTCTTCGAAGAAGTCCGGATCGACAAGTCGGTCACACTGAAGGACGTCGCCGACCATCTGAACATGGCCCAGGACGAACTCAAGGCCATGAACTCCTCGATTCGCTATGGGGTGACTCCTCCTACCGGGTATTCGATACGCGTACCCCTCGGCGCCGGTTTGACCCTCCTGGGCAGTCTCGATGAGATTCCCGAATCGAAGTTCAAGCCTCCGCCCGAGGTACGCAAGTATCGCGTCCGCCGAGGCGATACCCTGGGCCACATCGCCCGCAGGTTCCGAACGTCCGTAAGTAGAATCCGCCGCATGAACCGGATCCGGGGCAGCCTGATCCGCATCGGCCAGGTACTCAGCGTTCCCGGACGGAACTACAATAACAGGCTGTGGGTAAACCAGGCTTCAAGCGGGAACAGTCCCAATGCGCCTCCGTTTACCGGGGCGGCGGACGCCACGACCCACACCGTACGGCGTGGAGACACGCTGGCTGGCATCTCCCGGTATTACGCGACGACCGTAACGGCGCTGAAACAGGCAAACGGCCTGCGAGGCAACACCATTTACCCGGACCAGGTACTGCGTCTTTCCGGGACCGGCCAGGGCGGCGGCCAGGGAATAGAGCGTGGTGCGGTGACCTACAACATCCGCTCGGGAGATACGCTGGCGCGAATCGCCCGGGTCTTCAAGGTGTCACTGTCGGCCCTCATGCAGGCCAACCCCAACCTGCAGGCAAGACTGCTTAAAATCGGTCAACGAATCATCATTCCCGGATGAACGGCGTGTACTAAATGTGCAACTCCGAACCGGGAAAATGAAACACCTGAAAGGAGAGTCCGTACATGGGATATGTTAAAGCGGCGGACCTGGAAGAATTGCAACCGGGACAGATGAAAATGGTCTCGATCGAAGGAAAGGAAATCGTCCTCTGCAACGTGGACGGAAAGTACTACGCCGCCGATAACTTCTGCCCCCATATGGGAGCGCCCCTGAGCGAAGGTGAACTGGACGGGACCGATCTCTGGTGTCCCTTCCACGGCGCTTCTTTCGACGTAACCACGGGTGACGTGCTCTCGCCTCCGGCCTATGAGAATCTCACGTGCTTCCAGGTCCGCGTGACCGGCGAAGCAGTGGAAATCGAGGTCTGACCGTCAGTTTCCGAAGTGCTCGTACCCTTCGGGACGCAGGGGATGGGTCCCGGTGTAATCTGTGCAGGTGTAACCGCGGTCCGCGGTTACGATTTCTCCTATGGATGTCAGGGTGGTACCGGTACACCCCTCCAGTTCGGCCGCCAGGTTCTCCACGTTGTCCGGATCAACGGCGCACAGCAGTTCGAACTCCTCTCCACTTTCCAGTGCCGTCCTGTCCGGGGCGAGCCGCAGTTCCTCCATGGCCCGCCTGGTCTCATCCGCGATGGGCACGGCGGTCCCATCCATGTTCAATCCTACTCCGCTGTTTCGACAAAGGTGCAACGCGTCTGAACTGAGCCCGTCGCTCACGTCGATCATGGCGCGGACCCATCCGCTGCGGGACAGCACACTTCCCTCCCGGACTCGCGGAACGGGCGTCCGGTGGCGGGATAACGTGTCGCCGTACTGGTCCAGTCTTCGCCTCGTGTCCGGTCGCGCCCGTGCCGACTGAAGCAGCCGCAGCCCGGTCTCGCTGGCGCCCAAGTGCCCGGTCACGCACAGGGCATCTCCCACCTTTGCGCCGCCGCGCTCCGTTATACGTTCCCTTTCCGCTTCTCCCGTCAGCGCGATGTTAATGACGGTCGGCCCATCCGTCGAACTCAGGTCGCCCCCGACAATGGATACGGACTGTCCCGCGTGTTGGGCCAGGTCGCTGAATCCTTTGTACAGCGCCTCCACGTCGTTCACGTCGCGATGCGCCGGAAGACACAGCGTCGTCAAAGCGTGTCTGGGGACGCCGCCCATGGCCGCGATGTCGCTGAAGTTCGCGGCCATACTCTTCCACCCGATCTGCCACCATGACGAAAATGCGATGTCGAAATCCACGCCCTCCACGAAGGTATCGGTCGTCAGCAAGGTCGACATGCCCGGCCCAGGCTGTACGGCCGCCGCGTCATCGCCTACCCCTATAAGGACGCTCGGGTCCAGATCGGGCAGCAAGGTCCTGATCCGCCGGATCAGTTCGAACTCGCTGGGCAGGCCTGCGCTTTCCTGTTGATTCTCCACGGCTTATCGATCCCTTTTCGTGCGACTCGGGCGTGCGGATACACGTGTCATCCACTTACCCGGCCTTACCGGACAAGCCTTCCGTCCGTTCCCTGGACCGTGTGAATGTCTCAATACCGGCCATCACGCCAGCGCCGAAGAGGAGCCCCTCCAGGGCTCCCAGGGCTACCCGGGTCGTTCGGCCGAAATCTACCTCTCCGAATATCGTCGCGATCGTTTCGAGACGGATCTGCGACGCTTCGAAGGACTGGCGCATGATTTCCAGGCTGCCGGTGAACATGTTTCCGCCCAGCAGGGTGAGGACTATGCTGGCGCACATGCCCCCAAGCGCGCCGAAAGCGATGTAGAGAAAGCCCCGCCACTGTCCGGGTCGCCTGACCAGGTAGTGCGTGACGACCGGGCCAAGAGCCACGCCCGCGCCGATCAGGGCGCCCTCGGGACCGCCGGTCAGACCCGCCGGGTAGTGGCCGAAAAGGGTCGCCAGGGTATCGGAACTGTAGAGGTTGAAAGCGGCGCCGACGATGCCCCCGCCCAACGCGCCGCCCACGACACCCAGCCACCGGCTGTACTTTCTCGTAATTCGCCGAAGGGCGACCATGCCGAATGACACGCCCGCGCCGCCGAAAGCACCGCCGAACAGGCCCAGGCCCGCCAGGACGATGATGGACGAGAGCGCCTCCGACAGTATGCCGGCGCTGGTCGCGGCCAGGGCGGATCCCAGGAGAAGTCCGCCGAGCAGGCCGGCCATGGCGCCGCCGAACGTTCCGCCGATGCCCTGCTGCATGATGTCTATGCCGCCCTGTTGGAGGCGCATCAGCACAAAACCGATCATCACCATGATGCGATACAGGCGGGAAAGTTTTACAGACCGGTTTTGCTCCCGCAGGAAAGCCAGGCTGACCGCGCGCTGAAGGCGGCTTACGGACTCGTTCCCGGTGGGACGCGTCAGGATCGATTCCACGGCCGAACCGAACCAGTCCGCCAGTTCGATGCTGGCCGCCCTGCGCACTTTCAAACCGGAATCCCGCAATGCCAGGTGCCTGAGCCGGTTGTTCAGGGCCGCGCACCGTACGGGACGGGATGATTCCACGGCCCTCTGGCGGACTTCCTGGCGGGCGTTGTACGTCGCTTCCAGTATCACGTTCAAGGCATCCGGCACCCTTTCAACCAACCAGGCCGGCACGGGACGGTCCCGGCTGAGGAGACTGATGCACAGCAGGTACGCTTCCTGGCCGGAGACCCCTAGTTCTTCCAGGTAGGGAAAGAGCAGGTCCAGGCTTTCCCGGTCCAGGATCAGTTGGTAGGACCGGTAGTTTTCCACCGATCGCTCGAGCAGGCTGCGAGCCTGCTTGGCTTCGTAAACGCTGTTTGTCAGCCAACGGGACACCTCGGGGATCAGGCATTCGTGGGCGAGTTCCAGCCACCCATCTCCCTCCTGGTTCCGCCGCCTTACGATACGGGCTTCGACCAATTCGTCGAGCAGCCTTCCCAGGGCCGCGTCGTCGTATCGGTCGCCGATCTGGATACGGGAAGCCAGTTCGGCCTCTCGCACGACGATGAGCCGCTCATCGGCGGAGATGAGCGCGAGGAGCACCTGCTGCACCGCCGCCAGGTCGGCCGCCGAGAACCGGCGAAGCACCCTTACGAGGTAATCTGTAAGGATCTGCGAAGCGCCGCCCAGCTGGTCATAGGCCGATTCCGTGATCAGGTTTTTCGTGTTTCGTTGATCGTAGAGCGTATCACACACGATCTGCAAATGGGGCGGGTCGACGAATTCATGGTCGGAGAGGTCCTCCAGCAGTCGGTCTACCAGCGTATCTTCAATCCTGCAGCCTACCCGCCATGCCGGGCCAGTAATGGCCTGGGCGGCCTGTCCGGACGTCAATCGACCTAGACGATACTCGTGGTGGAATACCTCGGGAACCACCGGTTTGATCCGACTCATCTCCGCGAGCATGTCCTCCCTCATCACGAACACGAACTGCAGCGGCAGGAAATCGTCTTCCATCAGCGCGCCCAGCTCATTTATGAACGCCTGCCTGCTTTTCTCGTCAAGCAGGAGGAAGAATTCCTCGAACTGGTCCAGCATGACGACAAGGCGGGATGAAGGATCGGACCGGAAGCGACGGAGCAGTTCCTGAAGTGGCTGTCCAGACAGATCGACGCCTTCATCCCCGTCTTCCCGGACGAGTCGCCGGACTACGTGCGTCATGTGCTGCAGCGGGTCGGTAAAGCTCCGGATGATGCAGGTTCGATGTCCCTGGTCCTGTAACCAGGGGATGAGACCGGCGCGAAGAATCGAACTCTTGCCCACGCCGGACCGGCCATAGAGTAGAAAAGACCGACGCGAAAGGATTCGCGAACATATGTTCTCGATCTCCTCCTCGCGACCGAAGAACAGTCCCCGGTCGTTTTCGGTGTAATAGTCGAGGAACTTGTATGGCCGGGGCGTCTTGCTTTCCACGGTCGACGGGGGCGCTTCCTCCTGGATCTCCACCGCGTCGCCGATGAAGACGTATCCATGCTTGGGTACCGTTTTGACGTAACGGGGGTTCAACGCGTCGTCGTCCAGCTGTTTACGGATCGACTTTACGCACTGCGTCAGCGCCGTGTCGCTGACGATGACGTCCTCCCAAACTTCGTCGAAAATACGGTTTTTCCCCACCAATTGCCCCGCGTTGGATACCAGCAGCACGAGGACGTCAAAATATCTGGAACTCAAGGGCAACGAGGTGTCGTTCCGTCGAACCTCGCGGTTCTGGATATCCAGCACGAAATCGTCGAACCGGTAGCCTTTGGCGGCGGTCTGTTGCGTCATAATGGGTTCAATCGACAATTAAAAGGGGTAAATACCCCGTATTCATACAATGCTCACACAATGCTCACGAGGACCTCATTTAATCCCTATATGGAATGAATATAATCCCGTTATGACCATATGTCTAATCTTCCACCTTCTACAAATCCGATTGTGAGACTGCATCGTTCATGTTTAATTACTTCCGAGAAAGGGGTTAATTACATGTTATCCCATTTCTGTTCCATTCCCGAGGCCGTGGAAGAAGTCAAGGACGGCCGAGTTCTGATCGTCATCGATGACGAAAACCGTGAAAACGAGGGCGATTTCATGGTAGCCGCCGAACGGGTGACGCCCGAGACCATCAACTTCATGGCGCGGTACGGCCGGGGGTTGATCTGTCTGCCCACCACGCGACAGAGGCTGAAAGAGTTGGAGATTCCCATCATGGTCGAAGGGAAGACGTCGGTAGTGGACACGCCCTTCACCGTTTCCGTGGATGCCGTAAATGGCGTGACATCCGGTATTTCAGCGCCCGACAGGGCAAAGACGGCACGGTTGTTCATCGATCCGGATACCATGCCGGAAGACTTCGAACGACCGGGGCATCTCTTCCCGTTACGGGCGCGCGACGGCGGCGTGCTGGAAAGGGATGGCCATACCGAGGCGACCGTCGACCTGTTGAGGTTGGCCGGCCTCTATCCCGCCGGCGTCCTGTGCGAAGTACTGGATGAGGACGGATCCATGGCTCGCCTGCCGCGGCTCCTCGAAATCGCCGAAGAGCACCATCTGAAGATCGCGACCATAAAGGACCTCATCGAGTACCGGCTCGAAGAGGAACTGGTCCTGGAATTCGCCTGCCGCGGTGGATAAGGCGGCGTAATCCCCGGCGGTGCCTGATACATGTCCCAGTTACCCGCCTACCTGCCGGAAGCCGTGCTCCGGCTTGAAGATCTCGCCCTCGACGCGTTGCCCGACGCCGGCGACTCCTCCGTGGAGTCCGCCCACCGGTACTGCAGCCGCCTCGCGCGGCAGCACTACGAGAATTTCATCGTCGTCTCCCGGTTCCTGCCCGCTGCGCTCAGGCGTCATTTCTACCATGTCTACGCATATTGCCGATGGTCCGACGACCTCGCGGACGAAATCGGCGATACCGGGTTGTCCCTGGAACTGCTCGACTGGTGGGACGCCGAATTGCAGGCCTGTTACGACGGGGAAGCCCGGCATCCCGTTTTCATTGCCCTTCGGGAGACGATCGACCGCTTCGATATACCGGTTTCGCCGTTCCGAGATCTGTTGACCGCGTTCCGGCAGGACCAGGTCGTTACGCGTTACAGGACCTACGCCGACGTACTCGAATACTGCCGTTACTCGGCCAATCCCGTGGGACACCTCGTGCTCTACCTGTGCGGCTACCGGGACCGGGAACGCCAGGGGCTGTCGGATGCCACTTGCACGGCGCTCCAACTGGCCAATTTCTGGCAGGACGTGCGGGTAGACCTGGGAAAAGGCAGGATCTACCTGCCCCTGGAGGATCTGGACCGGTACCACTACACCGAGGCGGATCTCGAGTCCGGAACCACCGACGAGCGATTCAGGGAGTTGATGGCGTTCCAGGTGAATCGCACCCGAGAACTGTTCGAAGAGGGGCTCGGGCTGTGCGGCCTGGTGGACAAACGGGTCAGGTTGGATATCGAACTGTTCAACCGCTGCGGGGCGGCCATCCTGGACCAGATCGAAAGACAACGATACGACGTGCTGTCCCGGCGGCCCACCCTGTCGACGGCTCGGAAGACCGGCCTCTTTTTAAAATACGCGTTGAAACGTCTTTTCTGAATACACCTTGCTATGAACCTTACGGATCAACAACCCACCGATCCACGACTGTTGAAAAGTTCCCACGAATTCTGCCGCGGGATCGCGAAATCGAGGGCAAGGAACTTCTATTATTCCTTCATCGTACTGCCGGTTGAACGCAGACGGGCCATGTGCGCGGTTTACGCTTTCATGCGCTACTGCGATGACATCGTCGACGAAGAAGCCGAGGATGCCGTCAAGAAAAACCGGTTGAACGCCTGGCGCGGGGTGCTGGACGATGCATACAATGGAACGGCGGCCGACGGGAATGACCTGCTGCCGGCCTTCAGGGATACGGTAAACCGTTTCAGCATACCCCGGGAGTACTTCGACGCCATCATTGACGGTGCGGAGATGGATCTCACCGTGTCCCGCTATGCCACCTTCGAGGACCTGTACCAGTACTGCTACCGCGTGGCTTCCGCCGTCGGCCTGGTGTGCATACATATCTTCGGATTCAACGGAAGCGCGGCCAAACAGTACGCCGAATCCTGCGGAATCGCCTTCCAGCTCACCAATATACTTCGGGACGTCCGGAAGACGCCGGTATGGGCCGTATTTATTTGCCGCAGGAAGACCTTGACGCCTTCGGGTACTCGGAGGATGATATACGGAACGGACTGTTCAACGACTCGTTCCAGCGGCTGATGGCTTTCCAGGTGGACCGCGCAAGACGGTTCTACGAAGAGGCTCAGCCGCTTATTCCACTGGTTCAGGCCTCGAGCCGGGCCTGCCTGGCGGCCATGATCGGCATCTACCGGCAGTGTCTCGAAGAAATCCCGCGCCGACAGTACGATGTGTATAGCCGGCGTATCTCCCTATCCGCCTGGAAGAAACTCGCCATCAGCGCCCGGGCGCTGATACGAAAGCGTTTATGAGCCAGGTAATCGTCATAGGCGGTGGACTGGCCGGACTGGCCGGCGCAGTAGCGCTGGCCGATGCCGGCCTAGAGGTGGACCTGTACGAAAGGCGCCCGATACTGGGAGGGCGCGCGTCCTCCTTCATACACCCGTCGAGCGGCGAACTGGTGGACAACTGCCAGCACGTGCTCCTGGGCTGTTGCGTCAACCTGGTCGATTTCTACACCCGCCTCGGCGTCGCGGACCATATCGCCTTCCACGAGGCCATACCGTTCATCGACGAGTCCAACCGGATTTCGGTCATTGGTCCTTCCCGCCTTCCTCCGCCCCTGCACCTGCTTCCGTCGTTTCTACGACTGAAGTCGCTGGGTTTTACAGACAAGCTGTCCATCGTCCGCACGGTGGCAGGCATGGTTCGCCACGTTATGAGAAACCGGGAATCCGACACGGCGGACGTACAGGCCCCGGTTTCCATGGAGGCGTGGCTAAAAGTTCACGGGGCGTCGGACCGGGCCGTGGAGGCATTCTGGAAACCCTTCCTGATCAGCGCGCTCAACGACGAACTGGACGACATCGACGCCGATTATGGAGTCAGGGCGGCTGTCAGGGCCTTCCTGATCAACCGGCGGGGCTACGAGGTGGGACTGCCCGCCATACCCCTGGGTGATCTGTACGCGCCCAGTATCGAGTACATCGAACAGAGGGGCGGCCGGGTCGTGCTCGACCAGGGGGTGCAGAGCATATCGTCCCACGGCGGACGGGTGACTTCCATTACGCTGCAGGACGGAACATCCGTCGAGGCCGGAGCATACCTGTCGGGCCTGCCTTTCGACGCGCTTTGCAGACTGCTGCCGGATAGTTACACCACACACCCTTACTTTTCGATTCTGACCGGGCTTACAGTCTCCCCCATCACGGCCGTGCACGTCTGGTTCGACCGGCCCGTGACCAACCTGGACTACGCCGCTGTAATCGGTCGTAGGATACAGTGGATATTCAACCAGTCCATACGAGATCCGGACGCCTTGGCCTCGGGAAACCCAGGCACCTATCTCGGACTCGTGGTCAGCGCTTCGGACGAATGGATGAAACTGCCCCGTCAGAAGATCATCGATCAAGCGATGGAAGACCTCAGGTCCCTGCTGCCCGCCGTGCGACAGGCCGAACTGATCAAGGCCGTCGTCGTCAAGGAAGGCAGGGCTACTTTCGCGCCCAGGCCTGGCTGCGACGCGCTGCGTCCCGGACCCTCCTGCCCGCTTTCCAATCTTTTCATCGCGGGTGACTGGGTGCAGACGGGCTGGCCGGCGACCATGGAAAGCGCCGTACGCAGCGGTTACCAGGCCACCGAGGCCTTGCTGGGATCTCTCGGTGCGCGGACGCGAATCCTGAAACCCGAATTGCCCGTCGAGGGTCTAATGAGGTGGTTAGTGGGACAGCGTGATTTCTGATCGGTACGATGCCTTGACCCCATGGTATCCTTCGGTTATATTTCGAAGGGTATTCATTCCCGTCTACAATCGTTTCGTTTCCCGAAAGAAGGACGCATATGCCAGCCAATCTGCTTGCATGCCGAACGGCAAGCTACGGTAAGTTCAGCGAATCCGCCTTTGGCCACCTGCCCACGATAGGCGTTCAACACGTTGAAATCAACGCGCCCGCGCCGGACGAGGTGGATCAGGTGAAGGCCAGGCTGGAGCGCCACGGTCTATCGGCCAGCAGCCTGCAGTGCCCGGTGGAAATCGAGGCTGTTGACGTGGACGAACGGCTGACGCCGTCACTGGAGGCCGCGAAGGCCCTTGGCTCCGGCACGCTCTTCGTCAGCGTGCAGTCCGGTGACCTGGACAGGAAGGTGGTCTACGAGCGGTTGCACCGTGTGGGCGTCAAGGCCGCCGAATACGGGATAACCGTAGGCATGGAGACCCATCCCGACCTTATTTCCAGCGCCGCCGTCGCACTGGAGACCATGCGCGGCGTCGATCACCCCAACGTACGCGTAAACTACGACACGGCCAACATCCACTACTACAACCGGGACGTGGACCACGTCGAGGAAATGGAGAAGGTCATCGACTATATCGGCAGCATGCATCTCAAGGATACCGACGGCCGGTACAAGACCTGGTGTTTTCCCGCCTTCGGCGAGGGAATCGTCGATTTCAAGGCGGTCTTCGACCGGTTGAACGCCCACGGGTTCTACGGACCGTTCACCATGGAGATCGAGGGCGTGGAAGGGGAATCGCTGAACGAAGAAGAGACGTGCCGGCGCGTAGCCGATTCGGTGGCTCACCTCAGGAGCGCCGGGTGTGACGTGTAGAGGGCAGGGCGCCCATGCCTGAACGACAGCTGCGGATGGTTCGTCCCGACCTGGAACAACTTCCCGGTATTGGCGTGCCGGAAGGGTACGAACTGAGGACCTTTCTTCCCGGCGATGAATCGGCATGGTGCGATATCATGAACACGGGCATCGGAACCGGCTGGACGGCTGGCAAATGCCGCAGGGAACTGACGGATCAGCGACCGTTCATGCCGGACGGGTGTTTCTTCGTAACACGTTTCGGAGAAGGCGTCGCAACGGCCTGCGCCTACGACAACCCTCCCGAGGGCGTCAATGCCGCGCAGGTACACATGGTCTGTGCGAAACCAGGCCACCGCGGACGGGGACTGGGACACCTCGTCACCCTCGCCGTCCTGCGCTTCATGCGGGATCACGGGTACGAATCCGCGTTTCTGGGCACGGACGATTTTCGCGTACCGGCCATAAAGACCTACCTCAGGCTGGGATTCGTGCCTGACTACATCGAGGAAAGCCACCGGAAGCGATGGTCCACGATTTTCGCGGAAATCGGAGAGCAACAGTCTTAACCCTTTTCGCCTTTGAAATCGCAACCCTGATCAGAGAGTATTCTATGCGCCGTTTCTATCGACCCACGACCCTTACCCTGCTTTCACCCGTTCTGCTCGTCCTGGTCTCCTTGACGCTGGCGGCCCCGGTCCAGGCACAGGATGCGGAAGTTGAGGATGTACCGGCCGTCGTCATCGCCGGGTTCGGCATAACCGGCGGCTTCCCGACGGGCGAGTTCGGCGACAACGTCACCAATCCGGGTATCGGCATTTCCGGCTACGCGGGGTACATGATCCCCAGAACCCCGGCCGTGATCGGCCTGGACCTGGGATACCTGATCTACGGGCACGAGAGACGCAAAGAGCGATTCAGCCTGACCATTCCCGATGTCCAGGTCGGCGTGGTCACGGAGAACAACATCCTGTCGATGAACGCCTTTCTCCGACTGCAGAAGCGGGACGGCACACTGCGGCCTTACGTCGAAGGCGTCGTGGGTTTCCACTACCTGTTTACCAGCACGACGATCGAAGACCTGCCCCGTTTTTCCGGCGAGGACATCGCCAGTTCCACGAACCTGGACGATTTCGCCTTTACCAAAGGCTTTGGCGGCGGCATTTTGATAGAAGTGTGGAACGGCCGTGAAACCCGCACGCAGCAAAACCGCACCATACGGACAGTTTCCATCGATTTTCGCATGCGTTACCAGGACGGTTCCGCGGCCGACTACCTGAAACGGGGCGACATCGTCCGCAGGTCCGGGGTTGCTGAACTCAACGTGACCAAGTCGACCACCGATCTCATCACGGCGCATCTCGGGCTGGCGGTGGATTTCTAAGGAATTTCCCAGCGACGACGCGTTTACGGCGCCGACCGGGCGCCGACCACCGCGTTTGCGCTATAGAAGGCAACTACCGGACGTAGGATCCCGTGTCCGGACATCACCTAACATCCGGAGGTGCAGGATGATACAGGACGATTTCGCAATCGAAAGCATTCCCGAAGAAGCTTGGCAAGTATCACGGCGCAGGTTCATGAAGCGGCTGGCCGGCGGTCTCGCCGCGGGCGGCGCACTGGTCTACGGTTCCTCGGTCCTCGGATCATCCGCCCACGCCGCCCCTTTTCAGGACCTGGACGCGGCGACTTCCGGCGTAGACGCGAAGGACGAACTGTACTGGCACGCGGTCAGAAGCCAGTTCCTCCTCAGGGAGGACCTCGCGCTGATGAACGCCGCCAATCTCTGTCCCTCGCCGTTTCCGGTGATGGAAGCGGTCTTCAAGTATACCCGCGACCTGGACACCGACGCCTCCTTTCACAACCGGGCCAAGTATCGTCAGATCAGGGAAGACACCCGCGAAAAGATGGCGCGGCTCCTGGGCGCCCATCCCGATGAAATCGCACTGGTGCGAAACACGAGCGAAGCCAACAACGTCATCAGCACCGGCTATCACCTGGGCGAGGGCGACGAGGTACTGCTGTCCAACCTGAATCATCCCTCGAACAACAAAGCCTGGGAAGTCAAGTCCAGGCGCTACGGGTTCAAGATCAACTACGTGTCGGTTGCCGTAAAACCCCAGGGCCCGGAAGAGATCGTCGAAGCCTTCGAGCGGGGCTATACGCCTCGGACGAAGATCGTATCCTTCACCCACGTGTCCAACACGACGGGCCTTACCATGCCTGCCAGGAAACTTTGCGCGGCCGCGCGGTCCCGCGGCGTGTTCTCCCTCGTCGACGGCGCCCAGAGTTTCGGCGCCTTGCATGTCGATCTCGCCGACCTGGGCTGCGACGCCTACACGGGCAGCGCCCACAAGTGGTTCATGGGTCCGAAGGAGACCGGAGTGCTGTACGTCCGCAAGGACAGCCAGGACGTCATCTGGCCAAGTATCGTGAGCGCTGGCTGGCGGGACGACGTGGACAGCGCCAGAAAGTACGAGGTCCTCGGCCAGCGGGACGACGCCGCGCTGGCGGCGACGGGAAGGACAGTCGATTTCCACGAGAAGATCGGTCCCGCCCGCGTGGAGGCCCGCATGCGCCAGGTGGCCACGGCCATCAAGGAAGGGCTTTCCGAATTATCCGGCGTGGAACTCGTCACTTCCATGGATCCCGCTCTTTCGGCCGGTGTCGTTATCTTCAAGCCGGGCGAACTCGACTCCCGCAAGGTCTTCGACAAACTCTACACCACGTACCACGTGGCGGGCGCGGGTATGGGACCCAACATCCGCCTTTCTCCCCACGTCTACAATACACTGGACGAGGCGGATCGAGCTGTCGCCGCCATCGCGGAGATGCTCAGGGACGGCGTCTGATTCATCAAGCCGGAGCAAGTTCTCCGCCTGACGGCCCCATGTCAAAGCGAAACGCCGCCGTCCTCCTCTACGCCGCGCTGCTGACCGCCAGTGTGTTTCAGGTTTTCCAGTCGATCGTCGTCGCGCATTTCTTCGACCCGGAAAACCTGGCGCCCTACCGGTACGGCATCCTGACCGTCGGTTTCGCGTCCCTGTTCGCCATGGGGATGATCGAGAGTGTCTTCTACTTCATTGCGGGTAAATACGCGCCGGACGCCAGGAAGTACGTGGGAAACACCCTCGTAACCTGCACCGGGATCTTCCTGTTCATCCTGCTTCTGTTCCACACCCTCCTCAAACCTTACGTGCTCGTCCACACGGAACTGGCGCCCTATCTGCGGGAGGTGGGCGCCTACCTCCTGATAGCCCTGTTCCTGTTCGTCAACCTGACCGCCCACAACGTCCTGGTCGGGGGCGATCACACGGCCGTCGCCAGCGGACTACGCGTGTTTCAGCACGTTTTCCGTATCCTGGTCATCGCCATTGTCCTGTTTTCCGGACTGATCGTGTCGATCTACGGGCTCATTCTCCTGATCGTCGTCCTGGAGGCCTTCCAGTCCATCCTTTACGGAATCGTGTTGATCAACAGGAGGCTGCTGTCCGTTCGCATAGGGGACATCGAGACCAGGGCGCAGTACAACTACGCCCTGGGACTGGGCATAGCCGGATTCATGCCCTTCATCAACGCGAGCCTGGACAAGATCATGATCAGCGCCTTCCTGGGCGCTTCCAGTTTCGCGATCTACAGCGTGTCCGCCATCGAACTGCCCATCGCGGGCATCATTGTCGCGGTCTTCGGGTCGGTGCTCTTTTCCACCTACGTGAGATACGTGGAAGGAGGCGATTACCCGAGCATGGCCGCCCTCTGGCGCAAGTGCTCCCTGCACGGCATGATCGTCAACATACCGGCGGGCATATTCGTCTTTCTCTTCTCCGACGTGCTATACCGGCTCATCCTCCCCGAATCCTACTTCGATGGTCACCGGGTGCTGGGGATCTACGCCCTGATCCTCCTGCTCCGGTTCAACAGTCCGGACGTACTGGCCCGGGCCCTCAACCGGAACGCGATCATCGTCCAGGCCGCCGTGGCGATGCTCATCGTCAACATCGCGGGCAACCTGGTCTTCATCAACGCCTTCGGCCTGTGGGGAGCGGCTTTGGCCACTTTCTGCGGAACCTCCGCGGGTTGGATCTACTACCTGGTACGGTACGCCCGGTTGCTTGAAACGACCGTTGGACGACTATTCCCGTGGAAATCCTATGCCGGCCTGATCGCCATCCCGGCGATCTTCTTCGGCGCGGCGCGATGGTCCTTGGATCGGATCGAGATCAGTGCCGTCCTGGTCATAGTTGGTGCGGCGGTCTACCTCTACTATGCGTACAAGCTGCTAGATGAGCCTGAGAAGGCATTTTTGTGGAGCGGTTTGGAGAGAATACGGGGCGGAATTCTGTTGAATCGGGATAGATCATGATCCACCATCAACCCAAACGTAGTGGATTGCGATCGAAGCTGTTTAGATCGTGGCCTGCCAGGCTGGCACGGGCACGCTTCAGAACCATACACTGGACTGGGACGGGGAGATACTGTATCGACGGTTACGCGATAGTGGTTTTGCTGTCAAGATCCTCGATACGAGTTATACGGAGGAAGGCGTTACCCATCTGGTATCGGCTGTGCGTATATAAATGTACTCAAGTTATTTGATCACATGAACTTACACTATGAAAAGTAGTTTCCTCCCAACCTGCATTTAATCTGAATGAACCTTTCCACTCCCCACGTCACTCTCGTCATAGCCAACTGGAACCGGAAACAGCATACCCTGGAATGCCTCGAATCGGTGGCGGGTATCGATTACCCGTCCTACTCCATTGTTGTCGTGGACAACGGATCTACCGACGGTTCGCCTGAAGCGATCGAGCGGTGGAGCTGCTCCAACAAACCAGTATCGCTGATTCGACACGCAGAAAACATGGGATTCGTCAAGGGCAGCAATGTGGGCATACGCCATGCACTCAAGACCGCCACCGAATACTTCTTCCTTCTGAACAACGACACGATCGTGAATCCTGATGCACTGACGAAACTCGTCGCGACAGCGGAACATGCAGAGCATGTCGGCATGGTTGGACCGAAAATCTACCAACATGGTAAGAATAACGTGCTCGATTCCGCGGGTACCCGTACGATACCGTGGCTGGCACAGGGTTTTCTGGTCGGACATGGGGAAGAGGATCGGGGTCAGCACGATAATCCATCCGATATGCCTTACATCACTGGCACGGCGCTTCTCATCAGCCGGGCCGTAATTGAGAAAGTCGGTCTGATGGACGAAGTTTATTTTCACTTCTTCGATGACTTTGACTGGGGATACCGGGCTCGCAAGGCTGGTTTTCGCTTAGCATTTGTACCGGCGGCCGTTATCCACCACAAGGGATCAAAGACCGCGGGATTGGGCAGTCCTTTCTACATGCGCCATATGGCACGAAGCAGGGTCCTGTTCGCCCGAAAACACGTTTCGTTCTTTCCTTTTCTGATCGCGTTCATGCCCTACCTTATCCTGTACCGCTTTCTCCGGCCGATTGTTATCCTGCTCGTCCACCGAAAGTGGTCCCATCTTCGCGCTCTTCATCGTGGGTTAAAGGAAGGATTCACCACTCCGATCACTTCAAAAACCGGTTGATTTCACCGGTTGTGTCCTCCTATCATTACGTCGAAACCGGACCACTAAAGGGTATTCATGGCGAAGAATTACACACAGTCGCGATCTGCGCAGCGCAGAAACCGCGAACCGGACAGGCCGCGTCAAGAACGCACGGTCCGTAGCCTTCATCCGGTCGTCCTGGACGCCCTGGTCTGTTTGATCATCGCAGTGTTGGCTGTCTTCGTCTACCGCGGATACATCTTAGACGGAAGAACAGACATTACGCCGGACATTATCAGTCAAGCCGCGCCGATTGACCGGTTTGTCCAGGATTTCGAAGAACGATACGAAGAGACGCCCCTCTGGTACCCCCATATCTTCGGAGGCATGCCGTTCCAGGCCAGCGGAACCTACCACCATCTTCAATACAGTTTCGAAGCGCTGGTCAATGCCGTCATGCCGGACCGGCTCATCGGCGCGCTGCACGGCCGTTTCTTCCTCCACCTGCTCCTCGGCGCCTTTTCCATGTATTTCCTCGGTCGCGCCTTGTCGATATCGCGGGCAGCATCCTTTGTAGCGGCAGTGGCCTTCGTGTTTTCCACCCACATGATGGCGACGGAACACGCGAACCGGTTCATCTGCTTCATGCACGTCCCCCTTGTCTTCCTGGCTGCGTACCGGGTTTTTGACCGCGGTCGGCCGTTCGACGCGTTGCTGCTCGGCGGCGCCTTTGGGTCCCAGCTGTGTTCCTTCCATCCGCAGATCGCCTTCTACACGGCCATGCTGATTGGTCTGTACGCCGTGTACGCCGTGATTAACGAGCTGAGGGACAGGACACCTGCGAGCGTCATACTGAGAAAATCAGCGTTGTTTGCGGGCGGTATTGTCCTGGCGATTGCCGTGGCGGCGGTGCTGGTCTTACCTATGCAGGAATACGCTCAGTACTCGGTGCGGAACCTGTCCGTTGGCGGCAGCAGCGTCAACGTCCCCTTCGCCACAAGCTGGTCGTTTCCGCCCGCCGAGATACTCACTTTCGTCATCCCCTCCTTCGCCGGATTCGGCGGCCAATTCTACTGGGGAGCCATGCCCTTTACCGATTTTCCGAACTACCTGGGCGTCGTCGTCTTCGTGCTGGCGGTTGCGGGCGTCGTTCTGCGGCGCTCGCGCATGACCGTGTTTCTCGTCGTGGCAGCGGTTCTGGTGCTAATGGTCTCCTTCGGACGGCACCTGCCACCCGTGTCCTACGTCATGCTTCACTTCGTCCCCTTCTTCGCCAAGTTCCGGGCGCCGGTGATGATCCTGGCAATCCTGCAGTTTGCTGTCGCCCTCCTGGCGGGCTACGGGGTGCATACTATAATTGAACACATACGGGCTGGCAGGGACAGACTGAGGTCCTTCGCACGGGTCCTGTGCGCCGCCGCCGCTACTGTGATGCTGCTGGTCCTCCTGCTGACCGTCTTCGAATCCTCCTTCCAGTCCTCCATGACAGGGGTTTATGAACGGGCGGACATTGAACACCAGGCGCGCGGCGCGCTTGTCGACAACGCGGACTACCATGCCCGGCTAAATGCCCTTCGCTTCGACATGTTCATGGGCGATCTGTGGACTATGGCGCTGTTCCTGTGCGCGGCCTGCGGACTGCTGTACGCAACGCGGAAATCCAGCCCGGTTCTGTTTACCGCGGGCATAAGCGGACTCGTAGTCATTGACCTTTTACTCGTGGCTTCGCAGGTGGTGAACCCCGAACATGCACCTGGCAGGATTGAAGCCTACTATGAAGGGCGTGACAACGAAATCGTGCAGGCGTTGAAGTCCGACGAAAGTCTCTATCGCATCATGCCCGTGTCCGAGTTTTCATCGAACGAGTACGGGTATTTCGGCATATCGACAGTGGGCGGCTACCACGCCGCCAAGCTGGGCATCTACCAGGAACTCCTGGATAAGGTCGGGTTCAACACCTTTCCCGTGTTGAACATGCTGAACACCCGGTACCTGGTAACCCGGCAGCCTCTCCCGGAGAACACACTCACCCCCGTGGCCGAATCCGGTGACAGGTATCTGTACCGGAACGAAGCCGCCCTGCCACGGGCCTTCCTGGTGGACAGCACGCAGGTCATCACGGATAAAAACGCCATCTTCGAAGCAATGAAGGACCCTGGTTTCAGTCCCGGCGAATTCGCGATCCTGGAAAAACCCATCGAACAGCAGTTCGGTCCGCTGGCGGACGCGTCCGTGGAAATCACGCTATACACACCCCACCGCATCGACATGGAGGTCAACGCCGACGCGCCTTGCCTCCTTGTCCTGAGCGAGATCTACTATCCAGCGGGGTGGAGCGCCACGATCGACGGCGATCCCGCGGAGATCTACAAAACCAACTACGTGCTGCGCTCCCTGGTCGTACCGGAGGGCCGCCATGACGTAGTAATGACGTTCGACCCGTCGAGCTTCAACATAGGCCATCTGGTGAGCCGGATCGCCAGCATTCTGGTCCTAGTTATGCTGGTTGGTGCTGGGGCGTTGCGAATCAGAAAGCGCATGGCGGGAAAGGATTAACGCCGTGTCCTGTAAATCATGAAACCTCTGATCATCATTCCCACCTATAACGAACTGGAAAACATCCAGCTCCTTATTCCCGAGCTGATGGCGCTGGATCCGGCGATCCGCGTGCTCGTGGTGGACGACAATTCCCCGGACGGAACCGGGAAACTGGTCGATAATATGGCGAGTGAAAACGACCGGATCAGCGTCCTGCACCGCCCCGCCAAGCTCGGACTCGGCTCGGCGTACGTGGCGGGTTTCAAGTACGCAGTCCAGCAGGACGTGGACTGCGTTTTCGAGATGGACGCGGACTTTTCCCACGACCCCGCCATGATTCCTGAATTCATAGAGCAGATCAAGTCCTGCGACGTGGTTATCGGGTCCCGGTATATCAGCGGCATCAACGTGGTAAACTGGCCCATGTCCCGGTTGCTGCTCAGCTACTTCGCCAACATCTACACCCGCCTGGTTACGGGCATGACCATCCGGGACGCCACCAGCGGGTACAAGTGTTTCCGGCGAGAAGTACTGGAGAATATTGAACTAGATGATGTACGGTCCGACGGATACGCGTTCCAGATCGAGATGAATTTCCGGTGCTGGCGAAAGGGATATCGGCTGCAAGAAATCCCCATTATCTTCGTTGATAGACGTTCCGGTACCTCGAAACTCTCCCAGGGCGTGATCAACGAAGCGGTCTGGATCGTCTGGTGGCTACGCATACAGGGGCTTTTCCGCCGTATTTAGTCGTGCTTCTTACCTTGGATGGAGACTGTCGTCATGTTAAACGAACAACAGTACCAGCACTACAAGACCTTCGGTTTCGTGGTCCTGCGCCAGGTCTTTACAACGGATGAACTGGCCGTTATCAACAATGAGTTCGACCATGGGCTGGAATCGGCCTATCGCCACCTGCCCTTCGACGGTACCGTCCGACACTGGGTCACCATGATGGGACCATCCACGCCCTTTTTCGTGAGTCTTCTGGAAGACCCCCGGTTCTGTGGAGTCGCTGAACAACTCTACGGCGAGGATACGCTCGGCATCGCGACCGACGCGAACCGGTACGTGGGCGATACGAGATGGCACCCGGATACCCACAGCATCCACCAGTACGGCATCAAGTTCGCTTTTTACCTGCAACCCGTCGATCCGGAAACCGGGGCGCTGCGTGTCATGCCGGGTTCTCACCGCAACCCATATCACGGCGAACTGAAGCGGGTTATGCCCGACCTCGACCTGCCCATCGAGCATGTACCTTCCCACGTCTGTGCTTCGGAGCCGGGCGATGTGGTGGGCTTCGACATCCGGTTGTGGCATGCCAGCTTCGGGGGATCCTCCGACCGCCGCATGTGTACCTGCGTTTACTACAACAATCCAAGGACGCCGGAAGAAACCAAAACCACGCGAAACCAGGGGGCGAACAACAGCAAGACTACCGCCCGGTACAACCGTCCGAACGATCCCCTGATCGATCCGTACTGGCTCGCCAATCCTGAAGGCAGTCCGAAACGGCAACGATGGCTGGACCGCCTCCGTGAGCTGGGTTTCTTCCAGGATGTTACCGCGAGTGATTCATGATGAACAGCCGCCTCAAGGGCCTGCTGGATGAGGGTAAACCCACCTTCGGAATACAGCTTAGATTCGGATCGCCGGCTATCGCGGAACTGGCCGGACTGGCCGGATTTGACTGGATCCTGATCGACACGGAACATGCTCCGCAGACGCCGGTTACCGTGCAGGCCCAGATCCAGGCGATTGGGTGCACGCAAGCTACGCCCGTGGTACGCGTCGCCCGCAATGACCCGGACCTGATCAAGCTGTACCTGGATATGGGCGCCCTGGGGATCGTCGTTCCCTTCGTAAACACGCCGGAGGAAGCCCGCCTCGGGGCGGATGCCTGCCGTTATCCCCCGCGCGGCACGCGGGGCTGGGGACCCCACCGCGCAGCGGGTTACGGGCTTTTCGACGAGGAATATACCGACAGGATCGACGACACCGTGATGTATGTGCCGATCATCGAATCGTCCGAAGCGGTCGAGAACATCGATGGCATTATGGACGTGGAGGGGGTAGACGGTTGTATCGTGGGTCCGGTGGACCTGTGTATCTCCCTCGGCATCCCCTTCCGGTTCGACCATCCGGACTACCTCGACGCGCTCCGCCGCGTGCGGGAAGCCGGACAGCGAACGGGCAAACCCGTGGGCCATCCCCTGCTCGGATCCATGGATGACGAGGAGAACGTCCAGCGACAGGTAGCAGAGGGCGTCCGTCTGCTCCTTATCGGGGGCGACGAGCCAGTCCTGAAGGACGGGTTTAGAAAGGCGATCGGGGATTTGGCTATTTTAAGGGAATGAAGAGGAGTACGTTCCGGTGCCCGCCGGATCATATTCTTCACACGATTCAACCGGCGCCTGCCGGTTTCCGTGCAATCAACGCCTGGGTCGACGTGGAGAACCCGAACAACATACATACGAGGTCGACCGCACTGAATAAGGTACGCGCAATTACGTTCCTGTAGTCAATGACGCCCAGTATGCCTCTGTTGCGAATAGAGAATCCATACCAAGTCTGTTACGAATACTCACGGTCCAGGCACTGGCTTCCACGACAGCATGATGAGAGACGATCTTAAGGCCACATCCGGTGAAAAGGTCCGCGATTTTCGTGCGAGAGAAAAGATGAAAATGACGGGGAAAAGACAGAGAGGCCCAGTGGTTTTTGAACAGGAACCGTGCGGGCGCACTCAGATCGGGCGTCTCAAGGTACAGGATTCCCCCCGGGGCAAGATGTTCAGCGATCCACTGCAAAGTTAGCCGGGGATTGACCAGATGTTCGATGACATGCATACAAATGATGGCATCGAACCTTTGAGAACTGGATACCCGCTCGATGGGGACCTCGTAAAGTACGATGTTCTCGGCGGCCAAGGACGTTCGAACCGATTCGTTGAAATGGAGGTCGTTGGCGAAGAGTCTCAATGAAAACGGCGAAGTGGATGCAAGATGCTGCAGTTGGCTTCCCGTACCGGCGCCGATTTCGAGTACGTTCGATCCCTCACGGAGATGGGCAAGGACTTGACGGATCCATCCCCGGTCAAATACGTTTAGTTTCAACCATCTGACAGGCCTAAAAGCTGGATAGGCAGGAGCCATGTCACTTGGCAAGTAGTCTTCGGGGTAGATACGCTCAATATCATCCGCTCGGATGCAGGGAGAAAGATACACGTGGCCGCACGCAGAGCATTCGGCGAACCGAAACCTGTTGTCGCAGGTCCGGTACTCGAAGTCGTAACCTTCAAAAACGGGGGTCGGGTTGGGTTCCGATCTGCCGCATATCGCGCACGCGACCGGCTCCAGCTCAAGTTCGATACCGCTGCCGGGGTTTTTCATGGGATTGTCGGCGTCGGCGCAGGAGGGCTATTCCAAGCTCGCCTTGATGCGGTTGAGAGCCCGGTTCAGCGAAGTCTTTGCCCGTTCGATGTCGACGCCTTCTTCGCCCGATCCCAGACGCTGGCGTGCCCGTTCCTCGGCCTGGCGCGCACGATCCACGTCGATGGCTCTCACCTCTTCGATGGTCTCGGCCAGGACGGTCACCTGGGACCGCAGCACTTCGACGAATCCTCCCGAAACGGTGTATTCCGACCGGCCGTCGTCGTTTCGAATGGTCAGGACACCGGGCCGCAGCGAGGTCAGCATCGGCACGTGACCGATCAGCACCTCGAAGTAGCCGTCTGAGCCTGGCGCAAGCACGCTGCGCACCTCGCCTTCAAAGGTCATGCTGGAAGGCGTGACGATGACTAGGGGAAATTCACCGGCCATAGTCTACTGAAGCTCCCTGGCTTTGTCGAAGGCTTCGTCGATGGTGCCCACCATGTAGAAGGCCTGTTCGGGCAATTCGTCGCACTCGCCGGTGACCACCTTCTCAAATCCCTCGACCGTTTCCTCGACCTTGACGTAACGCCCCTGCAATCCGGTGAAGGTCTCCGCAACGAACATGGGCTGGGTCATGAACATCTCTATCTTTCGCGCGCGGGACACCACCTGCTTGTCGTCGTCCGACAGTTCGTCGATGCCCAGGATGGCGATGATGTCCTGGAGGTCCTTGTACCGCTGCAGGCTCTGCTGTACGGCTCGCGCCACGCTGTAATGCCTCTCTCCCACAACCGCCGGATCCAGAAGACGGGAGTTGGACTCAAGGGGGTCCACGGCCGGGAAGATGGCCCGTGCGAAGAGATCACGGTTCAGCGCGGTGATGGCGTCGAGATGGGGAAAGGCGGTCACGATGGCCGGGTCGGTATAATCATCGGCGGGGACGTAAATGGCCTGTACCGAGGTGATGGCGCCCAGTTTCGTGGAAGTGATGCGTTCCTGCAGATCGCCCATCTCCGTGCTCAGGGTTGGCTGGTACCCCACGGCCGAGGGCATGCGGCCGAGGAGAGCCGATACTTCCGACCCCGCCTGCACAAATCGGAAGATATTGTCGATGAAAAGCAGCACGTCCCGGCCTTCCTCGTCGCGGAAATACTCGGCTAAGGCGACGCCGGTCAGGCCGATGCGAAGACGCACACCCGGCGGCTCGTTCATCTGGCCGAACACCAGGGCCGTCTTGTCGAGCACCTTGGCTTCTTCCATCTCGAGCCAGAGGTCGTTGCCCTCGCGCGTCCGTTCACCCACGCCTGCGAAAACCGAGTATCCGCCGTGTTCCCGGGCGATGTTGTTGATCAGTTCCTTGATCAGCACGGTCTTGCCCACGCCGGCGCCGCCGAACAGGCCCGTCTTTCCGCCGCGGGTGTAGGGTTCCATGAGATCCACGACCTTGATCCCCGTTTCGAACATCTCCGACGAGGTCGTCAGGTCCTCCTGTTCCGGCGCGTGGCGATGTATCGGGTACCGGTGCTCCGATTCAACGGGGCCCCGGTCGTCGATGGGTCGGCCGAGGACGTTCATCATGCGGCCGAGGACGTTGGGCCCGACGGGCACGTTGATGGGACCGCCGGTATCGATGACCGTCACGCCCCGAACCAGTCCGTCTGTGGCCTCCATGGCCACGCAGCGCACCTTGTTGTCGCCCAGGTGCTGCTGGACTTCGAGGACCAGCGCGTCACCGTCTTCTACGGGCACCTCAAGGGCGTTGTGGATCTTCGGCAGACCGCCCGATCCGAATTCGACGTCAACGACGGCGCCGATGATCTGCGCCACGGTACCAGTGTTCATTCCTTCCATGGTTTCCCTTCCCCGGTCAATGGGCGGTCGCCCGGCATTATTTTAGTGCTTCGGCGCCGCCTACGATGTCCATCAGTTCGGACGTAATGGTCTCCTGACGGATCTTGTTGGCCGTCAGGGTCAGCTCGTCTATCAGGTCGCTCGCGTTCCTGGTTGCATTGTCCATCGCCAGCATGCGGGCGGCTTCTTCAGCCGTGTTGGATTCGAGCAGCACGCGCCACAGCTGGAAACGAATATGCTGCGGCACCAGGTCTTCCAGGAGTAGGCCCTGGGACGGCTCGTACAGATAGCCCGTGAACCCCGGATCGCTTTCCACCGGCATGGGCGGCACGGGAAGCAACTGATCGGTCACCAGGTTCTGCTGACCGGCGGACTTGAACTCGTTGTACAGCATATCCACCCGGTCGATCCGACCGCTCGTATACAGCCCGGTCACCTGGTCGGCTATATCCCCGGCCTGGGCGTAAACCAGCGCCTGGAACACGTTGGTATGGCTGGACAGGATTTCTACCCTTTGACGGGAGAGCGTATCCGAACCCTTGCGGCCAATGCATATCAGTCCGGGTTTCGGCGAACCTTCTCGGACGCTTTCCATCGCGCTGCGCACGACGTTTGAGTTGAAACCTCCACAGAACCCCCGATCCGCCGTAACCACGATCAGCGCGGATGCGTTCACCTCGCGGTCGGTCATGAGCGGATGCCGCTCGTCGGCCGTCTGCGCGGCCAGGTGCTTCATCATCTCGTCCAGCTTCCGGGCGTAGGGACGGGCGGCGAACAGCCGGCTTTGCGCCCGGCGCAGACGGACACCGGCCACGGTCTGCATGGCCTTGGTGATCTTCTGGATATCCTTCGTACTCGCGATGCGTCGCCGTATTTCGCGTAATGACGGCATGGGATCCTTTCCTACGCCTTGAAGATCTTGTTGAAATCCCCGACGGCGGTCCGGATGCGCTGTTCGAGATCCTCGCTCAACTCCTTCGTTTCCCGTATCTCACGGCCCACGTCGGAGTGGTGCGTATCCATGTACTGGAGCAATCCCTCCACGAAAGACTGTACCTCGTCCACTTCCAGGTCGTTCAACATCCCGTTGACGCCCGTGTAGAGCGAAATGATCTGCTGCTCTACCGCCATGGACTGGTATTGGGCTTGCTTGAGCAATTCGACCAGCCGTTCACCGAGATGTAGTTCCCGCTGCGTGGTCTGGTCCAGGCCGGACGTGCCGAACCGGGCAAAGGCTTCCAGCTCCCGGTAGCGGGCGAGGGACGTCCGAAGCAGTCCGGCGACCTGCCGCGTTTTCATGGCCTTGATCTGTGCGGCGCCGCCCACGCGGGACACCGAAAGGCCCACGTTGACCGCGGGTCTCTGGCCGGCGAAAAAAAGGTTGGATTCCAGGTATATCTGGCCGTCGGTAATCGATATCACATTGGTCGGAATGTATGTCGATACGTCGCCGAACTGCGTTTCGATCACTGGCAGCGCAGTCAGGGAGCCGCCGCCATACTCGACGCTCATCTTGGCCGCCCTCTCCAGGAGCCGGGCATGTAGATAGAACACGTCTCCCGGATAGGCTTCGCGTCCCGGCGGACGACGGAGGTTCAGCGACAACTGCCGGTAGGCGACCGCGTGCTTGGTGAGATCGTCGTAAATAGCCAGAGCGTGCTTCCCACTGTCGCGGTAGTACTCGCCCATGGTCGCGCCGGCGTAGGGCGCCAGGAACTGCATCGGCGCAGGAGCGCTGGCCGCGGCCGCGACCACGGTGGTGTACTCCATGGCGCCGTGTTCTTCCAGGGTGGCGACCGTCTTGGCGATGGTGGAACCCTTCTGTCCGATGGCCACATAGATACAGGCCACGTCCTGGCCCTTCTGGTTGATGATCGCGTCTATGGCCAAGGCCGTCTTGCCCGTCTGCCGGTCGCCGATGATCAACTCGCGCTGGCCCCTTCCAATGGGGAACATGCTGTCGATCACCTTGAGACCGGTATACATGGGCTCGTTTACGGGCTGACGCTGCACGACGCCGGGCGCCTTCTTCTCGATCGGCCGCGTTTCAGCGCCGACTATGAGACCCTTGCCGTCGATGGGCCGTCCCAGGGAATCGACGACGCGGCCCAGCATACCGTCGCCCACGGCGCATTCGGCGATATGCTGAGTGCGCTTGACCGGATCGCCTTCCCTGATCAACTGATCGTCCCCGAACAGGATGCACCCGACGTTGTCTTCTTCCAGGTTGAGCACCATGCCCACCACGTCGTTGGGGAACTCGACGAGTTCGTTCGCCATCACGTTGGAAAGGCCCTGCACGCGTGCGATGCCGTCGCCCACCTGCAACACGGTGCCCGTCTCGTAGATATCTACCTCTCGCTTGAAGTCGAGGACCTGTTGCTTGAGGAGCTCAGAGACCTCGTCCGCACGAATTTCTATTTCATCAAATGCCATTGTATTCTCCATCGATGCTCATTATCCAACGAGCGACTGCCGGACCCGCTGGAGTTGCGTGGCCAGGCTGCTGTCGAATACCTGGTCGCCCACGCGGACCACGAAACCCCCGGTCAGGTCCGGATTCACGGAGGTCTTCATCCTTACGCTTTTTCCCGTATACGATTCCAGCCTGGATTTAAGGTCGTCTTCCTGCGTCTCTGTCAGCGTCACCGCACTCGCCACGTCGGCGTTCACTATACCGTCCCATTCATCCAGAATGACTCGGCAGGCCGCAAGGATTTCCCTGAGGTATCTTTCCCGGTGCCTCGCGACCAGGAGGTACAGTAAGTTGAGGGTGATGTCCTGGACCTTGTCCTCGAACAGTTCCCCCAGGATGCGATGCTTTACCTCCCCTAGTATCGCCTTGTCCGTCACGAAATCGACGAAGGGCGCCGATTCCCGGCACAGGTTCTCAAGGGCTGCGATCTCGCCGCGCGCACGGTCCACCGTGCCTCTTTCAGCCGCGGCTTCCAGCCAGGCGCCGGCGTACCGGTGTGCGATGTCTTTCGTACTGGCCATGATTCCCCGCTATTCCTTCGTAGAGGGTAATTGTGCGATGAATTCGTCCACGACCTTCCGGTGTTCCGCCGCGTCCAGCGTGCTGTTCAGGACCCTTCCCGCTATCTCCACCGCCAGGTCGCCCACCTGGGCGCGCAGTTCGGCCACCGCGTGTTCCTTCTCGCGTCGGATGGTGTTCCGTGCCTTTTCCAGTTCGCGGTCCGTGTCCTGCTGGGTCTGCGCCAGGATCCGGCCGCGTTCCGCGTTGGACTGATCGACGGCGGCCTGCATTCTTTCCCTGGCCTCCGCTTCGATTTCCTCGAGCCGCCGCCTGGCCTCATCCTGAAGACGGTCCAGTTCCTTCCGGTCTGCGTCCAGTCCGGCCATGCGGTCGCGGATATCCCGCTTCCTGTCCTCGATGGCCCCGCCAATCATGCCGAAGACATACCGTTTCAGGACGAAGAACAGGATGAAGAACCCGATCATCTGGATGATCAGGGTGCTCAGGTCAATGCCAAGATCGTGCAAGATATCTAACACGCGCTATGCTCCTTCGAACGCCGGCCCGCGCGCTCCATACGGGCACGCGTCGCAAGCCATGCAGACCATGCGGGCCGCATGAACGCTACTGGCCGAGGCGGGTAAGTTCCATGACCTGTTCGAAGGAAGGCAACTGGCCCTGGAGCATGAAGAACACCAGCAGGCCGTAGATTGCCAGCGATTCCATGAACGCCAGACCGATAATCATCACCAGCTGAATGCGGCCGGCGGCTTCGGGTTGACGGGAAATGCCCTGACAGGCCAGACCGGTGGCGATGCCCTGCCCGACACCGGCGCCGATGGCGGCTATGGAAACGGCAAGGGCTACGCCAAGTCCTAAACCCATGTAGTACAGCATGAAAAAGGCTCCTTTCGGATTAGAGATTGGAATAAAACCAAATCATACGTCCAGTAACGTATCGACTGAAAATCAGTGTTCCTCGTCCCCGTGACCATGATCCAGGAACTGGGCCACGTACACGGCGCTAAGCACCGAGAATATCATCGCCTGTATCGTCCCCGAAAACACGGCGAACATCAGCATGGGAAAATGAAGCGGCACGTACGGCACCTCGAGGGCGCCCATGAGCAGCACCGGGGACAGTCCGGCCAGAACCAGGAGGATCATCTCCTCTCCGAACACGTTTCCGAACAGTCGGATCGACAGGGAGATGACCTTGGCGAACTCGCCGATGATATGGAGGGGGCACATGAGCACGCCCATCCACCTGGGCTCGCCCCAGAAATGCCAGAGATAGGCCTTGATCCCTATTTCGCGCAGACCGATGAGATGGGCCGCCACGACGGAGATAATGGCGAATCCGAGTGTAGTGTTGAGATCGGCGGTGGGCGACTGGAATCCGGGGATGACGCCCAGCATGTTCATGAACCATATGTAGATGAAGAAGGAGGCGAAAAACGGTATGTACTTTCTGCCGCGTTCCCCGACAATGTTGAGGAAAAAACCGGTCAATCCCTCGACGGCTATTTCGAAGAGTGTCTGGATCGATCCTTCGGGTATACGCTTGAACGTTCTAACCGCGATGGTAACGAGTACGAGGACAGTTACGAAGACGAACAGGGTGTTCAGTACGAGATCCGGCTGTTTCTCGGGTCTGGGGATCCATTCGGCCAGAGGTCCCAGCAGCAGGAATAGTCCATGTAGAATCGAGTAGTGGGCTTCACCGCTCCCCTCCTCCGACGCCATCGTCAGAGAAAGGACACTCGACCACGGAGTAGTCAAAGGGAAACCTCCTTACCGGTATGATCGCTTCGGCTTGTCCAGTACGGTGTTCCAGTCGATCCGTTCATCCCCTTCGCTCTGCCGCATGAACAGGGTCAACCCGTAAAGGGTCAGCGTGAAAGGCATCATGGACACGCCCAACAACAGTCCGATGGGGTGGAACCAGTCCCCCGACGTCACGAAAAACAGCGCGAGTCCCAAAAGCGGCAGCTTGGCCAGCAGTAGCAGCATCAGCCGGATGCGGTTCCGCCTGATATGTTTACTGGGCGTGATGTAACGGCGGACCAGCCAGGCCGTGGTATACAACATCAACATCCCGATCATCGATCCGACAAAGAAATTGACGGCAAGCAGGTCGGCGCCGGCCACCCGCGCCGCGATGGCACCCACCACGGTCAACAGGGCATTGATCCGATAGACCCGGGGCAGGAAACGTTTCAACGGTTCGCCTGCGCTTCCGGACTGGATGGCGACGTCCGGCGCCGCTCCGGCGCTCGACACGTCCCCGATCGATATTCCGTTGTCATGCTCAGCGCTTTGCGCCATCTCTCTCCCTTTCCGCCGCTTCGATCTTTCTATTCAGGCGTTTCACCGTCCGCGCCATTTCCAGGAACCCGGCCACGACGCCGAGCATGGCTCCGGCTACGCCGCCCCAGGGCTTCCACTCAGGCAAGGCCAGTTCGACCTGGTGACCCAGAAAGTATCCTATCGCGGTGGCGAAAACCAGAGTCAGGCCGATTACGGCAAGTTCGCCGGCTTCCCTCATGTATTGCCATCGGCCCCGAGAATTCTGTTCCATAGATCATTAAACGTCTCACGGACGGTCTTTTAACCTGGTTCATCGCTACTTGCCGTCACGTTTCGTTCTTTCGGATGGGCAGCGTTGTCCGACATGGCCGAGTTTCCCTGGAAAACCGCCCCTTCTTCGATGACAAGGGACCTGGTTTTCAAATCTCCGATGAGCGTGGACTTGCTTCCAAGGACGACGTGGTTCGAAACGTTCAGTTGACCTTCCACGTAGCCATGTATCACCGCGGTCTTGGCATCAATGATCGAGCCCACTATTCTTCCGGTCTTGCCGACTTCCACACCGTCTGTTGCCTTCAAGTCGCCATTCACCGTGCCGTCGATCCGGATATTCCCTTCTATATCCATCGCACCGTTCACTTCCGTACCTTTGGCAATGATCGTCATTCCACTCTCCTGAATTCGTCCCCCGCCCGATGACCTGAACATGTCAACCCGGTGTTCTTGCGCTCACCAGCAGATCATCCCACTGGATGGTCTCCGGCAGGTAACCTCGCGGATCGACTGGGACGTTGTCCTTCCAGACTTCGTAATGGAGATGCGGCGCGGTACTGCGGCCCGTATTCCCGACCAGGGCGATGATCTGTCCCCGCCGGACCTTTTGGCCGCGGTCGACCCGCAGCCTGGCGTTGTGTCCGTACTGTGTTGTCAGATCGTACCCGTGATCGATTTCTACCAGCCAGCCCAGGTTCTGGTCCCAGTCCGCAAACGTAACCACCCCGTCGGCCGCGGACAGAACACGCGCGCCTTCACGGGCGGCGATGTCCAGGCCGAAATGCGTGGCCACGATCGGGTCGCTCCCTTGTTCATACTCCCGCGTCACCCAGCCCGCTGCCGGCCATATGGACGGTACGTATCGGAACAGGGCGGTTCTTTCCCCGGCCGAACCGGCCTCTGCAATGACGGGAAGGCCGTCATCCATCAGAAAGGGCAGTCCGTCCCTGCTGGCGGCCTGGGTGCCGGCAACGTCTTCCACCCGCGCCAGGGAATCGGATTCGAATCCTTCGACACCGGCCAACCTTCGAATGGTTCTGGCAGTCTGTTTCAATTCTTCCAATTGACGGGTCAGCTCCATGGATCTTTCCTTAACCGACTTCATCTGCTCTTTCCAGGGACTGCCGAAGGTGATCTCTACCACACCGGCGAATCGTGGCGACAGCGCCAGGAGTATCAACGGCATTAGCAGGCCCAGCACAACCACCGACGCGAGCAGTATAAACAGAAACCGCGGCATCCGCAGTTCACGCGACCGACCCGATCGGTCGGAGACGAAAACCAGCGACATTCGGCGTATTCTGGACACGGTCTATACCGCCTCGGACACGTATATCCGTCATCGTCCCGTCACTCCTCGCGACGGAAACGGCGCAAACAGCATAAATATAGGCGGGCGGCCTGAAATGTCAAAGAATATTGGCAAAATTACGGGGCCAGTTATGGCGATGCGCGAATCGGGGGTTCGATGGGTCTTACAATCGCACTTTCAGCAATTCCAGGATGCGGTTCAGGTCGTCCGTGGAATAAAACTCGATCTCGATCTTCCCCTTGTGCTGCCTGCGGTTGATGTTCACCTTGGTGCCGAGCAAGCGCTGAATGATGGACTCGGCGGCCGCGAGATCGTGTGGCTTGCGCGCAGGTGCGCTTTCCCGCTTTTCCTCAAAGCGTTTTTTTACCAGTTCTTCCACCTTGCGAACCGAGAGACCCTTTTTTACGACCTGCTTGCACAGTTCTGCTTGATCCGCCCGTTTTTCAAGCCCGAGCAGCGCCCGTGCGTGACCCATGGATATCTCATCGGCCAGTAGGCACTGCTGGACCTCGGCCGGCAGTTTCAGCAACCTGAGCGTATTGGCCACGGTCGTCCTGTTCTTCCCCACGCGGGTGGCGACTTCCTCCTGCGTCAAGTGGCATTCTTCCTGCAGCCGAAGGTACGCCCTGGCTTCGTGGATGGAATTCAGGTCATCGCGCTGGATGTTCTCTATCAACGACAGTTCCATCATTTCCTCGGGGGATGAAACCGTCATTACGATGGCCGGTATGGTCTGGTAGCCTGTTTGCCTGGCGGCCCGTAGCCGCCGTTCCCCGGTGATCAGTTCGAATTCGTCCTTTTCATTTTTTCTGCGGACGGTGACGGGCTGGATCACACCCTTCTCGAGGATGGACCGGGCCAGCTCGTCGAGCCGGGCCTGGTCGAACGACTGCCGCGGTTGATAGGGATTGGCCGATATCCGTTCGATCGGCACCTGGAGAACGCTCTGCCTGCCTTCCTGGTCGTCCGGAAGATCAGGAATCAGCGCTTCCAACCCCCGCCCCAGCACTTTCCTGGCTGCCATTCGCGATCACCTCTCTGGCTAAACTCATATAGCTTTCCGCTCCCGACGAGAGAATGTCATACAGGATGATCGGACTGCCGAAACTCGGCGCTTCGCTCAACCGTACGTTTCTCGGTATCGCAGTCCGGTACACCTTGTCCGCGAAGTACTGCTTCGCTTCCACCTCGATCTGTCTCGAGAGATTCAGCCTTTTGTCGTACATCGTCAGAAGTATGCCTTCTATTTTCAGGTTCCGATTCAGGTGTTTCTGGATTTTACGGATCGAATTGAGCAGTTGCCCAAGTCCCTCGAGGGCATAGTACTCGCACTGTATGGGTATCAGCACCGAGTCCGCCGCCGTCAGCGCGTTCAAGGTCAATAGACTCAGGGAGGGCGGGCAGTCGATGAGGATGTAATCATATTCGTCGCGTATAGACTTAATCGCTTCTTCCAACTTCCGCTCCCTGGCGATGGCCGAGACCAGTTCGATTTCGGCGCCGACCAGCCGGCGATGGGCCGGAACGACGTGGAGCGCGGCAATCTCGGTCTGCTGGACGGCTTCTTCGATGGGGCGTTCGTCCAACAGGACTTCGTAGATCGTCACGTCCAGCGTTCGATCGTGTAGTCCGAGTCCCGACGTGGCGTTTGACTGCGGATCCAGATCGACCAGAAGGGTCTTCTTTTCCGCGACGCCCAGGCAGGCGGCCAGGTTGACCGAAGTGGTCGTCTTGCCTACCCCACCCTTCTGATTCGCGATCGAAATAACCTTGCCCATGGAATACCCCGAAGCTCCGCGTTTAGACCATTCTCACGGGTGAATGCAACTCACCCGCCGTCCTCGGAACGGATCAATACCACGGCGTGGACCGCGATACCTTCTTCCCGTCCGGTGAATCCCAGTTTTTCGGATGTCGTGGCCTTGATCGACACGCGATCGTCCGGCAATCCGAGGGCCGCGCCGATCCTTTTGCGCATCAGGGGCACGAACGGCGACAGTTTCGGACGCTCCGCGACTACGGTGGCGTCGACATTCGATACAGTATAACCCGATTCACCCAGCGCGTCAACAATCCGTTGGAGCAGGACGAGGCTGGAAATATCCCGGTATCGCTCGTCGTTATCGGGAAAATAAACCCCGATATCGCCCAGCGCAGCGGCGCCCAGGAGGGCATCGCCTATGGCGTGTGAAAGCACGTCCGCGTCCGAGTGTCCCAGCAACCCGCGTTTGTGGGGAATAGTCACGCCGCCGAGGACGCATGGCCTGTCGTCCGTGAAGGCGTGGACGTCGTAGCCGGTTCCTACGCGTATGTCAGCCATGGCCTCGGCCTTTCTCGGCAGGTGTCGATTTGTTCACGTCAGATCCGGCCCTGGCGCCGCAATATGCGCCCTGCGATTTCCAGGTCTTCGGCCGTCGTTATCTTGATGTTTTCGGGGGCGCCTTCCAGGACCCGCACCACGTATCCCGCGCGTTCCACCAGTTCGGCGTCGTCCGTTCCGTCGTAACCCTCTTCCCGCGCGCGTTCGTGGGCTGCCCGCAGGACCCGGTACCGGAAGGTCTGGGGAGTCTGCGCCCGCCATAGCGTCGACCGGTCCGGCGTCGACTCGACCAGTCCGTCACGGATGATCTTCATCGTATCCGTGGCGGGGGTGGCCGATATCACGGCACCGTGACGGACGCACCCGCGGACAGACGCTTCGAGGGCTTCCTTCTCGACGCAGGGCCGGGCAGCATCATGAATTAGAACGGCCTCGGTGTCGTCGTCAAGCGCCATTAATCCGCGGTATACCGACTCCTGGCGCGTGCTTCCTCCGGCGACCACGTCCGCGAGGCGCTGGTAATCTGAGCCCATCTTCGACAGTTGTTCCCTGCATGACTGCACCCGGGTGGGCTCGACCACCAGCACGTATCCATCCACGGTCTTACACGCCTCTAAAACGGCGAGCGTGTGGGCCAGGATCGTCCTGCCGCCGATCGTTATGTACGGCTTGTCCGTGTCCGACCGCATGCGCAGACCGTGGCCGGCAGCGGGAATGATGGCCATGACGGATTTCAACGCGGCGACCTCCTCAGACAATCAGCATGGCGTCGCCATAGCTGTAAAACCGGTATCCCTCCCTTACCGCTTCTTCGTATGCGGCAAGGATCAATTCCCTCCCGGCAACGGCGCTGACCAGCAACAGCAGGGTCGATTTCGGGAGATGGAAATTGGTCAGCAGCGCGTCTACCAGGCGAAAGTCGTAGGGGGGATAAATGAAACACCTGGTGCGGCCTTCGTACCTGCGCGGTTCCAGCCCCTCTCCGGACCCTTCGGCTGCGATGGTCTCCAGGGCGCGCACCGACGTGGTTCCGACGGCCACTATGCGCCCGCCGCGCCTTCTTCGCTCAATCGTTTCCGCTTCGCGCGCCTCGACACGATAGTATTCCGCGTCCATCACGTGTTCTTCCACCACCGTGGTGCGGACTGGTTGAAACGTTCCCGGTCCGACGTGGAGCAGGATTGGCACGACGGCCGTACCCCGCGCCCGTATATGATCCAGCAGGGAGGCCGTGAAATGCAGGCCGGCCGTCGGCGCGGCCACGGCGCCATCTTCTTCCGCGTAGACAGTCTGGTAACGGTTTTTGTCGGACGAGACCGGGGCGCGGCGTATGTAGGGAGGCAGCGGTGGGTGGCCCACCCGCTCGATTACCCGGGTCACGTCCACGTTCTTCTCAAAACCGACGTGGCGAATCCCCGTCCCGGGGTCGTCCTCCACGGTAGCGGCCAGGGCACCGTTTTCCAGATCCAGGCGCGTTCCCTTCGCGAGGCGGGCGCCAGGCTTCAGCAAGGCCTCCCAGCGGCTGGGCGCCACTTCGCGGACGAGCACCACTTCGACGGGGCCGCCGGTCGATGGTCGCACGCCCCGCAACCGGGCGGGTATTACCCGCGTCCGGTTGAGCACCAGCGTGTCGGCCGGAGCAAGGTAGTCGACGATGTCTCGGAAATTCCGGTGTTCGATCACGCCGCCGCGCCGGTGCACCACCATCAACCGCGCCGCGTCGCGAGGTTCAACGGGGTGCTGTGCGACCAGGTCTTCCGGCAGTGAATAATCGAACTGTGCTAGATTCACGGGTGAAGGAAAAGTCGGCCCGGCGGATTGCACCGGCCAATGGCCGAATGAACCGCTGCGTCGCGCAGCATGACGGCCATCATTCGAACAGTCCGGCCTGCGGCCGGTTGCTCGCGGTGAATCCCAGGTGCCTGTACGCCAGTTCGGTGGCCACCCTCCCACGGGGCGTTCGCTTGATCAGGCCCTGGACAATGAGGTATGGTTCGTACACCTCCTCCAGCGTTCCGCTTTCCTCGCCCACGGCCACGGCCAGCGTGTTCAGACCCACGGGGCCGCCCTCGTATTTCGCGATAATTGTCGTGAGGATCAGCCGGTTCATGTCGTCCAGGCCCATGTGGTCCACGCCCAGCATGTCGAAAGCGGCCTTCGCGGTTTCGCCGGTAATGCGTCCGTCACGCTTGACCTGCGCGTAGTCCCGCACCCGCTTCAGGTATCGGTTGGCGATGCGGGGCGTTCCCCTGGATCGCCGGGCGATTTCCATCGCCCCTGCTTCGTCGGTCTCCACACCGATGATTTCGGCCGACCGCGTAACGATCAGGAACAATTCGTCCGGTTTGTAGAAATCCAGGCGGATGGGGATGCCGAAACGCGCCAGGAGCGGGGCCGTCAACAATCCCGTGCGCGTCGTCGCGCCGACCAGGGTAAAGTGTTCCAGGGTGAGGGACAGGGACCGGGCGCTCGGTCCGCGGTCCACCAGGATATCGATCTTGAAATCCTCCATCGCGGCGTACATGTGTTCTTCCACGACATGGTTCAGACGATGGATCTCGTCGATGAAGAATACGTCTCCCGGCTGGAGATTGGTCAACAGGCCGGCCAGATCGGCCGGCCGTTCCAGCACCGGCCCCGCGGTCGGCCGGATTTCCACGCCCATTTCATTGGCGAGAATGGTGGCCAGCGTGGTTTTTCCCAGGCCCGGCGGACCGTGGAGCAGCACGTGGTCGATGTGGTTTTCGCCCCGGGTTTTTGCGGCTTCGATGTACAGTTGCAGCTCCGCCTTGGCCTTTTCCTGGCCAGGAAATTCATCAAACCGTCCGGGCCTCAGTACGCGGTCGAACTCGGTATCCTCATCGAAGCGGTCCGGGTCGGTCAACGGGTAGTCCCGTTCGTCCATCTACTGCCCTCCCTGGTTCCGCAGCACCGAACGGATGATCTCCGTCGCCGCCGGTGTTTCCGGGTTTTCAGATGTCACCCGAACGACCAGCCGACGCGCTTCCGATTGATCGAAGCCCAGGGCCACCAGGCCCATGATCGCATCGTTCACTTCGGGCGCCTCGCCCGCCAGCGCCACGGGCAGCGCGTCCGCCATGCCGGAATCCATGGCGGACATCCTGTCGCGCAATTCCATAATCAGCCGCTGCGCGGTCTTCCGGCCTATCTTGGGCAGCGATACGAGCTTTCCGATGTCTTCGTTGATGATCGCGGCGGTAAACTCGGAGACCGTCGTACCGGAAAGGATATTCAAGGCCACACCGGGACCGATGCCTGGAAGGGAGATCAGCATCTCGAATAGGCGCTTCTCGTCCCTGGTCGCGAAACCGTAAAGCTGCATGCCGTCTTCCCGCGAGTGGAGCACCGTTTCCACGCGAACGAGAGAACTCGGCGGACCGAGGGCCTGGTAGGTGGACAGGGGAACGTCCATGTACAGGCCGATCCCGCCAACAGACACCGTGATGCCGTCCGGTTGTTTTTCGACCAGTTCACCTTCGACGAATGCGATCACCCGCCTGAATCCTTCCGGATATCCGATGGTTGTGACAAAGCGCGACCGCCACCGCGTCCGACGCGTCTTCCGGCATGGGGTCCCGGTTAAGATTCAGCATAGCGCGGACCATGAACTGGACCTGCTGCTTCGACGCACCGCCCTCGCCGACAATGGCCATCTTCACTTCGCGCGGCGCGTATTCCCAGACTTGCAGTCCCCGGTTCGCCGCGGCCAGGAGCGCGACGCCGCGGGCGTGGCCCAGTACCAGGGCCGCCTTGGGAAACCGCCCGCCGAAGGCGGTCTCGATGGCAAACTGTTCGGGTCGATGCCGGTCAATGACCCCGCACAGGCCGTCGTAGATGACCTTCAGCCGGTCCGCGAGCGCCTTTCTCGATGCCGTCCGGACCACGCCGCAGTCCACGAGTTGGCAGTGCCTGCCCCGGGCGTCGATCACACCGTATCCCGTAATCACGCTGCCCGGGTCAATTCCGAGGATGATCATGGATACCCACTACCCGTTCATCTCCTCCAGCATCTCATCGTCCACGTCGAAATTGGCATATACATGCTGTACGTCGTCGTGGTCTGCAAGGACCTCCATCAAACGGAGAAGCTGCACCGCTTCGTTTCCCGCGACCGCCACGGTCGACTGCGGAATGCGGCCGATTTCCGAACGAAGGGGGGCGACGCCGTTTTCCTCGAGCCGCACCCTTACCGGCTCGAAATCGGAAACAGATGTCAATACATCCAGGGTATCCCCCTCGTCCAGGATGTCCTCCGCGCCCGCGTCGATGGCGATCATCATGACCTCGTCCGCGTCGACCCCGTTCTTGTCCACGACGATCGTACCCTTCTGGTCGAACATCCATGCCACGCAGCCTGTTTCCCCCATATTGCCGCCGTTCTTGGTGAAGGCATGGCGTATTGCGGACGTAGTCCGGTTCTTGTTGTCCGTCACCGCTTCGACCAACAGCGCCACGCCCGACGGTCCATAGCCCTCGTATACCAGTTCTTCGTAATGTACGCCGTCCAGTTCGCCCGTGCCCCGCGCGATGGCCCGGTCGATGTTGGCCTGGGGCACGTTTTCCGTTTTAGCGGCGAGTACGGCCGTCCTGAGCCGCGGGTTGCTGTTTACCAAGCCGCCGCCCTGCCGCGCGGCAATGGTGATCTCCTTGATGAGCCGGGTGAAAATCTTCCCGCGCGCGGCATCTTTCTGTTCCTTTTTCCGCTTAATCGTACTCCACCTGGAATGACCGGACACCTTCGCCTCCTCAGGGGATCGTGACGACCCGTTTTCCCGTACCCGTGTTATTGGAAGTGTCCCTGGCGCGTATGGCGAGGGTATGTTCACCGGCTTCCAGTCCACCCAGGGCGATCTCGAATTCCTCCGTCTTCGAATCCGTTACGCCGTCCTCGGGGTGGACCACCCGCCAATCGCCCCCGTCGATGGCGTACTCCACCCGGAACAGGGTACTGGCTCCATCCTGGACCAGGAAGGACAGCGTATCGCTTGTCGCGTTGATCCGGGATACCTGCGGACCGGTATTGTCCACCAGGAACGGTTCGCTAAGGTATTCCGACTCCAGTGCCTGGGCCGGTGGATTCGAAGGAGCGTCGCTTACTACGACCCGGAGGACGTAATCCCCGTCGGGAAAGGTTTCGGAGTCCCAGGAATAGGATGGGGTGAGTCGCTCTTCCTCCAGCAGCTTCCAGGTACCTTCTTCCTCGCCTCTGAAATAGATTTCGTAGGAGAGCCCGTCCCCGTCGGGATCGTTCGCCTGGATCGCGATCGCCCGCATGCCCTTCCGGTAGGTGGGCGCGCCCGCCGAGGCCTTCTGTCCAGGGCCGTTGCCACGGCCGGCGACCTGCGCGGCGATGTCCGGGGGGAGATCGGTTTGCCCGGCGGAGCCCGCCGAGGCGTCGCGCAGATAGACCCCTGGCTCATATACCGTAACCGAATGCACCCTGGGCGGGTTGTTCCGCGTCAGGTAGGCGGCCGCAACGGACAATACCGACGGGGTTTCTTCGTTCTGCGTACTCAGCACCGCCTTCCACTGCAGGTAGCGGGCGGGTGGGCAGGCAAGGACCTCCCCTTCCGAATCGGTGTAGGGGCCTGTCCAGTCGCTCCAGGTCTGGTCCGGGGAATCCGTATTGCCGGACCGCGCATATAAACGGACCGTCGTCCCCGGGGGCTGTTCCTTCTCCCACCGGATGCGGCCCCACCGGGCATTGCCCCGGGTATCCTTGACATCGGACTCGTACTCGCCTTCCCGCACGGGGCGGGATCGCAGGTGGTACAGGTTGCCGCGATTGCTCGTCGCCGCGACAACATCGCCCGAAGCGACAGGCATCAGCGCCGTTATCTGGGATTCCTGCATTTCGTTAAGCAGTGCGCTGCGGTCCCGTTCCCGGACACTGAAGAGCCTGCCCCGGGGCCCGGTGCCGATAAGCAGTTCTCCGTCCCCGCGGATCGCCAGGGACAGGCACAGGTCCGTCAGGGACCGCCACCACTCTTCCACCCGGCCGTCGGGATCTATCCTGTAAACAACGCTGCCGCCCGTGCCGAAACCACGGCCGAACGCCCGGTCGCTTCCGTCCGCCGAAACCGTCACTTCGACCATGCCGAGTTCCAACTCGCCGGCCGATTCCTCGGAAGCGGCCTGGGACGGCGGCGACAGCGAAGGACCGCCCCGGCCTCCGCGGCGTGGTTCACTCAGTGCGCCGGCGAACACGAAACCGCTATCGTCGATCCGCAAGGTGTTCACTTCACCGTAGGGAGAGTCATAGAGGACCGAGAGATCTCCGGAAAGCGCAACTCGGTAGATCCGCCCGCCCGGTTCGGTTCCGGCGACCAGTCGGCCCGATCCGTCCACGGCCAGAGCCATGACGTGGGCTTCTTCCAGCTCAGCCAGGAGATGCCCCTCGCCGTTTTCGTCGATACGATATATGCGCCCCTGCTCTCCCGTTCCCGCGTACAGGTTCCCCTCTGCGTCCAGAGCCAGCGACCAGATGTAGCCCGCGTCGGCGTCAGGATTGCCGTCGCTGCCGGGATCGTAATATACCGAATGGGTTCCGTCCGGCGTAATCCTGTAGATCCGGCCGTCGGGGAAGGTGGCGACGTAGAGCCGATCATGCCGATCGATCGCCATACTTCGAATCTCGAGTTCGTCCGCGTCGAAGAACACCTCGGATTGGCCACTGGAGTCGATACGGTACAGCTTACCTTCGTTTCCCGTGCCCGCGTACAGGTTCCCCCTGGAATCGGACGCGAGACACCATACCAGGGGTTCGTCGCTCTCGAAGACGAGATCCAGGACCGGTGAGAGGGTCAGGTGGCCCTTGCCGGTGATCGAAACCCCCCGGGTTTCTCCCTTGAGAAAATCCCCGTGGCCAGACTGTTTCCAGATCACCGGCGTCGACGCAAGAACGCCGCCCGCGATCAGCATGGGAATCGAGGCCATAAACAGGAATCGCCATCCCTGAACCTGCTTCAAGTGTCGCTCCTAGCGCTTTATGGTCAGCCGGCTCCAGTTTTGCCCGGCGATGACGTAGTCCGTTTTAATCATCTCTTCCGCCACCACCTTCTCGCGGATTGGAATAAAACTGCCTTTAGTCCGCTCGGAATCCATGACGGCGAGGACCGATGGGGGCAGGCCGGGCATCTCTCTCCCCTTCAAGATGCCGCCTGCGCCGCCCTGGTACATCTTCAGGTAGACCCGGTTTCCGGTACGCCGGTTGTTGAGCAGTTCGATCAGGCGGGCGCCGTCCGTGGGCCGAAACCGCTGCGGAACGGTATTCAGGTCGTGGCGGGTGACGGCCTGGGCGGACCCTACAAGCACCTGTACAGGACCGCTGGATATGTTCTTGGGGATGGTCACGTCGATCCGCTTGACCAGTCGATCGCCCCGGTAGGGCCTCAGGAAAACCCTGACCTCCAGCGTGTCTCCTGGTTTAAGGGTTTCCGATCCGAACCAGACGTCTTCTATGACGGCAGACCTTCGTTCGTTCGACGAATGGACCTCGATCTTCACGGACTCGAGAATCGGTGTAACGAACCGGTTGTCGAGCACGATGTTCAGCACGGTGTTGACATCCCTGGCCAGGGCCGCCATGGACGCCTGTCCCGAGAACTGGTCGTCGAAGACGATATCCGGATGGCCGCGCAGGGCGATCCTGCCGCCGAGCGATATCGTTCTCTCGCCGCCCAGCCGGCCGTTCGCGATGATGGTGTTCGTCACAGCCATGTTTACCAGCATGGGCGTCCAGCCGTTCGCCATCATCACGTCGAACCGGTAGGTTTCAACCGGCCGGCCGGCATCGCCGTAGGAAAGTTCCACCGGGATCATGCGGGCAACATCGCCGAGTTTGCCGTATAGTCCGTTCGTGTGGTCCCACAGGATCGATCCAACCTCGTCCGCCACGCTGCTGATTTTCGTGGATCCGGTCTGGTCCGGTATGACCGTGATAATATCAGCCCGGTTCATCGGTATGTTCAGGGCGCCCGCCCAGAGGAAGGGATGGCCGAAAGCCAGGATGGCGTTTTCATCCCGCCAGGTGACCGTCCCGGTACCCGATAGTTTGAAATCGCCCCGGATGAGCAGCGCGCTCACGGCGGATCCAGGCTCCAGGGAGGGCCGGGCGCCAATCTGAGACACCCCTTCCTGATCTCCGGCCATGTCACCGCCGCCCGAAACCGCCACGGGCACCGCACCTGGGGGCCTTGCGCCCACACTGCCGGCGCCGGATACCGGAACGAGTCCGCGCCGGCGCAGTTCATTTTCGAAAAGGTTCACCGTCATGGGGTGGAAACCCGAAAACACCATGGGCACGGCGATGGGTTTAAAGCTGGACGGCCCCGACGGTGTTTCCGTCTGCCATGAGAACTCCGCGCCGGACCGGTCTCCGTCCGCCCAGGGGGACTCGGGATCGAACGGCGCGCCGTTCGGCCAGGGGCCGCCCCGGCTATCCCCGTTACCGTCGAATCTTTCGCCAGGCGCGTTCTGTCCCGATTCCGATCCGGTCTCCATGGCATCGCGGATGGCCAGCATATGACCTATCGGCGTGACGCCGCCGATGGGTTTTTTAGGAAACTGTCCGAAGCGGTACGCCAGCGCGCCGACCAGTTTTCCACCGATGTACACGGGACTGCCGCTCATCCCCGCGATGACGCCCGCGTCGTCGACGTACGGACCGGAAACCCCCACCATGATGATATCGTGTTTCGTGTAGAATATGTTCTTCATGACGCCCAGCACTTCGACGTCGAAGGTGTCTATCCTGGAATCCTGAAAGACCGTGAGACCGTATCCGCGCATACCCGGCTTCACATCGTCGATATCCATGTACCCGTCGGCCGCCTGGCCCTCAGCCGGTGGAACGGCAGGCAGCAAACACGCAAGGAGTATTAAAACACCGACCGTCCGATTGAAATACATGGGGGTCCACTTATAGATTATCGGGGTGCGAAATCCAACACGGAACAAGTGCAATATATAGGCGATCAACCTTCTCTGGCAACTGCTTTGTGGCGGGTGCATAACGATCAATGCACGGTCGTTAACGAAAGAAATCGCTTGACTTACCGCGATGGTTCTTCGAGATTGGGCAGCAAGAAACAGGCTCGTCCGGCGGATATCCTGCACACCGCCCGCGGCGCGACTACGCATGCTCCCGGGAATCCGGGAAACGGGTAACAATGAATCGTTCCAGGCGCGACAAGACGACAGATGAGAAGTTGGTGCCGATCTGCAATCTGACCATGTCCGAGACGCGCAGTCAACTCGGCGCACTGGCTTCTCAGATCGTTCAGTCCTACGATACGGTAGGAGGACTCAATCGTATCGACGGCAAAAACCTGCCGTCAAGGGAGCGGGTTTACGACATCCTGAAAGACCTGCTGACCCTCTGTTTCCCGGGTTACTTCGGCACCGAACCGCTCAAGCCGAAAAACGTGGCCTTCTTCGTCGACGGACTGGTGGACGCCATCTACATCCGCCTGAGGGAGGAAATCGCCCGCAGCCTCATGCACGACGCCCCCTGCAAGGAGGAAGATCCCGCGGCCTGCCAGGAGATCGCTGACGGGATCACCCTCGAACTACTGGATACGATTCCCGGAATCCGGAACCTGCTCATGGACGACGTGAAAGCCGCCTACGACGGCGATCCCGCGGCCAGGAGCCACGACGAGATCATCCTCAGCTATCCGTGCATGGAAGCCATCGCAACCTACCGCGTCGCCCATGAACTCTACCTAAGGAAGACTCCGCTCATTCCACGGATCATATCCGAACACGCCCACAGCCGCACGGGGATCGACATCCACCCCGGCGCGACCATCGGCACCCGCTTTTTTATAGACCACGGCACGGGCGTCGTCATCGGGGAGACCGCGCTGATCGGCAACAACGTCAAACTCTACCAGGGCGTAACGCTGGGCGCGCTTAGTTTCAGGAAGGATGATGGCGGCCGTCTCGTCAAGGGCGGCAAGCGCCACCCCACCATTGAAGACGACGTGGTGATCTACTCCGGGGCAACGATCCTCGGCGGCGGAACGACCATCGGCCACGACTCCGTCATCGGGGCCAACGTCTGGTTGACGGAACCGGTGCCGCCCCATTCCAAGGTCACCATCGGCAACCCCAGGCTGGACGTCGTCAAGCACGACGCCCGAACAGCCTGACCGGCTGGCCTAACTCCCGTTTTCAGCGATGTATTTCTCGGCCTCCATGGCGGCGGCGCAACCTGTCCCGGCCGCCGTAACCGCCTGACGGTATACATGGTCCTGCACGTCCCCGCCCGCGAAAACGCCCGGAACGCTGGTATGCTGCCTCCGGTCGGTGAGGATGTAACCCTGCTCGTCCACGGAGAGCTTGTCCCTGAACAGGTCGGTGTTGGGCGTATGTCCGATGGCGATGAAGAGGCCATCGGCATCCAGGATCCTTACCCGGTCCGATTCCAGGTTCCGCACGCGCACGCCGGCCACGCCGGTCGTGTCCCCGCCCAGCACCTCGTCGACCTCGGATGTCCATAGGAACTCGATCCTGGGATGTCCCAGGGCGCGTTCCTGCATGATCCGGCTCGCCCTCAGTTCCTTCCTGCGGTGTATGATCCAGACGTGACTGGCGAACCGCGTCAGGAACAGACCCTCTTCCATGGCGCTGTCGCCACCGCCCACCACCGCGACCTTCCGGTCCCGGTAGAAGGCGCCGTCGCAGGTCGCGCAGGTTGACACCCCCCGACCGAAGAAAGCGGCTTCCCCCGGCACGTTGAGCAGGCGCGGCGACGAACCGGTACTGATCACCACGGACTTCGTCGTGTATTCGTTCTGGTCCGTCCGTATCCTGTGGGCTCCCGGCTCGAAATCCACGGCCGTAACCTCTTCGTACTTCATGACTGCGCCGAAGCGTTCGGCCTGTTGCCTCATACGCTCCATGAGATCCATACCGCCCAGGCTTTCGGGGAACCCGGGGAAGTTCTCGATCTCGCTGGTGAGCGACAACTGGCCACCGATCGTGCTGCCCGTAAACACGATGGGCGACAGGTTCGCCCGTGCGGCGTACAGGGCCGCCGTGTAACCCGCCGGTCCCCCACCTATAATGATTACCTGCTCCAATGTAACGCCTTTCCTTCCTGTCCCGGATCGGACTCTGCGGTCCACGGAAGAGTACTACTCGATTCGCTTGAGGATGTGAAAACCCATGGGCGTCTGCACGACCCCGCTCAATTCCCCGACTTCCAGCAACATCGCGGCTTCCTCGAATTCCGGTATCATCTCTCCCGGACCGAAGAATCCGAGGTCGCCCCCGCGGTCCCGGCTCGAATCGATCGATTTTTCCCGAGCCAGTTGGACGAAATCAGCGCCGTACTTCAACCGGTCCATCACGGCATCCGCTTCCGCGCGGGACACGACGACGATCTGGCGAACGCGAATCTTGTTGGATTCAATGGCTTTCGCCCGGTCTTCCGAGATTCGCTTGACGCGGCTCAACGCGGTCTTCAGCTGGGCGGACTCCGGGGCCAGTTCGAGTGCTTGTTCGTAAGAACCGGCCGCCTGTCCGAAGTCCTCCAGCCGTTCGTGGATCAAGCCGATTTCCGCGTAGATGCGGGGATCCCTCGCTCCCAGGTCGAGTATTTCCTTGTAATACCGCAAGGCGTCGGGTAGTCGGCCTTCGGCGTAGGCCAGGCGGCCCAGCGCCACGTGGGGCACAACCGACTGCGGGCCGACTTCGAGGGCCCGTTCCCAAACCACCCGCGTGCTGTCGGACATGTTCTTGTTCTGGTACGCGGTCCCCAGGTTCATGTAGGCGTCCATGTAGTCCGGCGACATTTCGATGGCTTTTTTCCATTCCGCGATCGCGTTGTCGACGCGCTCCACCCCAAGGTATGAAACGCCCAGATTGAGATGGATCTTGGGCAGCTGGTCCGCCGGGGGAGACAGGGTGAGCACTTTTTCATACACTAAGGCCGCTTTTTCGTATTCCTCGGTATCGGTATAGACCTTCCCGAGATTCGTATAGGCGTCGACGTAGGAGGAATCGTTCTCTATAGCCTGGCGGTAGTGGTGGACCGCTTCGTTCAGGTACCCGCCCTGGTTGTACACGATCGCCATGGCGGTATGGGCAACAGCCAGTTCCGGCGGCCCCTCCAACAGTTTGTCGAACTGGCTCCTGGCCCAGGCGTAGACGGTATCGGAAGGCACGATACCCATGCGCGCGACACTGAGCGTATCGCCCTCCACGGTCTTCTTGATAGCCGTCAGTGCCGCGTCCATGTCCCCCCTGGCGTGATGGACCAGTCCCAGCGTCAGGTGCGCGGCCGCGAACCCGGGCGCGATCTCCAGCGCGTGTTCGATATGAACCCGGGCGCTGTCATACTGTCCTATCGCATAATAAATAGCGCCCAGGTTGTTCTTCGCGAGGGCGATAGCGGTCAGAAACTGCTGCAGGGCCGCCTGTCGACGTGCTTCCGGCGTCAAGGTGGTGTCGGGACTCGCAACACCCTGGACCGCTGTGCCCGGCTGGACCGCGGCACCTTGGACCGCAGCACCCTGGACCGCTGTGCCCGGCTGGACCGGTCCCACGTCCGATGCCCCGGGCTGAGGCGTAGTTTCTGGGGAAGTCTGCGCCCGGGCAGTGGAATACCCGAGGGCGCAGAGATAAAGGACGCAAAGAACCAGTTTCACGGCAGCTCGGACCGGAACGATGCCCCCTGCCTGGTTGCCAATGCACATTTGCTACCGCCTTCCGATATAGGTCTACTCAACGACTCCGTGTTTCTTCCGGTTCCATCTCGTACAGTACTTCCAGGGCCTCGCCCACCAGCGCGAAACATCCTGTCACGAGGATCAAGTCGTCCGGCTCCGCGAGGGTCCTGGCCTCCGCGATGGCCTTTGCCACCGACGGCGCCAACCGTGCCGGCGTTCCACACCCGCGGCAGATTTCCATCACTTCCCGGGGGTCGGCCTGCCTGTTACGCAGTACACGCCGCTCCGGAACGACAATCTCGTCGGCATAACCCGCGATCACCCGACACAGGGCTTCGACCGCCTTGTCCCTGTGCACGGACAGCACGACGATGGCGCGCCTGGCCGGAAAAAGGCGGCGCAGGCTGTCCGTCAGGTTTTCGGCCGCCAGTACATTGTGGGCGCCGTCCAGGACCAGCCAGGGCCGTCTTTCCAGGACCTGCATACGTCCCGGCAACCGCACCGCGGAGAGGCCCCGGCGCACCCCGCAGTCGGCTATATCCATTCCCCGCTCCGCGAGCGCCTCCGCCACACCCACCGCCATGGCCGCGTTACCGGCCTGGTACGCTCCTGACAGAGGGAGCGTAACATCTTCATAAGTCCCGCCGGCGGTCTCGATATCGATCACCTGCCGGTCGACCTCTTCTTCTTTGAGCGCGTACCTTACGGCGACGCCCACTTCCACCAGGGGACTCGACCGGCGGCGGCACGCCTCCCTGATAACCACCGACGCCTCCCGTGACTGGGCTGCGGTAATGGTACAGACGCCTTCCTTTACGATCCCGGCCTTTTCACGGGCTATTTCCGCGATCGTTTCCCCTAGCCGGTCAGTGTGGTCCAGGCCGATGGGAGTGATCGCACAGACCATGGGCCGGATCACGTTGGTCGAATCCAGCCTTCCTCCGAGTCCGCATTCGACTACCGCCAGGTCCACCCGCCGTTCCTTAAAATAAACAAAGGCCAGTGCCGTGAGTATATCAAAAAACGAGCCCATGCCCTCCGCCCGCAACCTGATACCTTCGATGGCCGGCCGCGTGCGGTCCGTGAGTTTCGCGAATTCCGATTCCGATACCGGGACGCCGTCGACCTGGATGCGTTCGCGCAGTGAAACCAGGTGGGGTGACGTGTACAGACCGACGCGGTAGCCGCTTTCGCGGACAATGGCCGCGATCATGGCGGCGGTGGAACCCTTGCCCTTGGTTCCCGCTACGTGCACCGATTTCCACCGCCGTTCGGGATAGCCCAGGGCTTTCGTCAAAGCTTCGATGCCCGCCAGGTCCATGCGTTCCGGAGCGGCGCCCGGCAGCTTTTCGTAGTCCACGAATCCGTAGAGATAGTCCAGCGCTTCTTTGAAGGTCATTCGCTCATACCAGGCGGGACAGGGCCTTTGCGTATTCGAAGGGACGGGCTACCGACTTCATGCGTATCGTGCCGTAACGCTGACGGACCCGGCCCGGGACGTCCGAGCTATGGGCAATACGCTTGAACACGTTACGGCCGGGCTTGGCGTTGATTTCGATGATCCACGGCGAACCGGCGGCGTCCGGCACGATATCGAGCCCCAGTTCTCCGATGGGCCCCAGTTCCTCTTCCAGTATCTCGCACGTTGCGAAGGACGCTTCCGCGGCACTGCGCAGGATTTCCTTCCGCAGCGCCCTGCCATACTGCGCGTCGAGCACGGGTTCAGCCTCCTCGGAACGGCCGCCGTTGCTCAAGTTGGCCGTGGGGCCGCCCGTCTGGCTGACGCGGGCCACCAGGCCCGTCAAGAACCACCGCGCCTTCCCGTCCTTCTGCATCAGCAACCGAAGATCGTACCGCGGAAAGCGCCTGCGGTCCGGCGGTTCGGCCGATAACCCCTGCTGCACCAGGCAGTCACGCGTTTCCGCGCGGCCTTCGCCGGCCAGGTCCATGATCCTGTCGAGCGCGGACCGCTCGCCCTTTATTTCGTAGGTTGCGGCCTGAGTCCGTATGACATGGCGTCCGCTCCCGGACCGGACGATTTCGATTACGCCCGTTCCCTGGGATCCCGCTCTCGGCTTGATGTATACGTGTTCGTAACGGGCTAGAAAAGCCCGGAGCGTGTGCTCGCCAAGGCAGCCTGTATGGGGTACGGCGAGACCGCCGCCCGCCATTCGCCGGTACGTTTCCAACTTGTCCGCCGCCAGGCGGATGAAAGGCAGAGGGTTCACGAAAGGGATTCGCGCCCGGTCGAAAAGGCCCCGCACCCGGTCCGCGGCGGGAGAAAAAATCGGATCCAGAACGGACGCCCGATCGTAGATGACCGCCGGCCACGGTTCGGAGCCGCATTCGACCCACCGGCCGTCTACGACCGTGGCCGGCGTTACCGCCTCCTGATCGGGATCTACGTTCACCGCGTCGAACGCGACCGCGCGCATGTCCAGCTTCGCCGCGGCCTGGCAGCACTCCGCCAAAAAACCCGTGGCCGGTCCGAACGGCCGGGCCGTATCATTAAATGCGCGGTGGCTCAGGATACCCACGGTCGCCATGACCGAGCTCCGGTTCTGCCTGTTCGAGGAATAGGCCTTCGTCTTCATGATCCAGCGGAATAGGCCGGGCGGGTCGGGCGGACCGGGGGGGCCGGGCGGACCATCCGTTTCACCTCATCCAGCGTCGCCCACGTCATGTCGCCCCGTTCCGAATAGGACAGCGCGGCCAATGCGGTGCCGTACGACAGGCCGGCGGCGAGATCTTCGCGCAGCAGTCCGTACAGCAGTCCGGCATCGAAGGCATCACCGGCGCCGAGCCGGTCGACCGGCTCCACCGCGTAAGGTTTCGTATACAGAAACCCCGTCCCCTCCGACCACCCCACGGCCCCGCCCTCGGCCAGCGTGAGCACGACGAACTCGTTCCCGAAGCGAGTCCGCAGGGCGCCGATGGTTTCTTCCGGGGCGCCGTCCAGTCCAAAGATGAGCGCTGTGTCGGCGGCCGTCGAGATCAGGATGTCGACCTGGTCCAACAGCGTGTCCAGGACGCTGCGGGCCTGTTCGGGCGACCACAGCTTGGCACGGTAGTTGATGTCGAATGACGTCAGGTATCCACCCCCCGGCCGGTCGCCCAGGACCCGGGCTACCGTCTCCAGGCACGACGGGCCCAGGGAAGCCGTTATGCCAGACGTATGCACGATTCGGGCGCCCGACCTCAGCGCGTGGTCCACCATGTCGGGCGTTATTCCTGTGGCGGCGGATCCGGCCCGGTCGTAGACGACCCGGCTGCCCCTCGGCGGTGTGCCGGGTTCCAGAAAAAACACGCCTGTCCGTTCCCCGGACCAGATCACGTGCGACGTGTCGACGCCGTGCATGGCCAGCCGGGAGGCGATCCACCGTCCGGTGGGATGATCGGGGAGGACGGAAACCCAGGCCACGGCGGCGCCCATTCTTGCCAGAGCCGCTGCCATGTTGGACTCCGTGCCCGCCGCGTCGGCCCGCAGAAAATCGGCCTGTTCCAGCATCTGGCCGTCTACCGGCGAAAACCGGATCATCGTCTCGCCGAAGGCAAGAACGTCGTACCGAAACCGGTCCGACCCGCCGGAAAGGGAAGATGACATGTACGTTTATTTTGTCGGGAGTGGTACTTCAGGCATAGTGACAGGCCACCCAGTGGCCGCTGTCGTTCTGTTTGAGTTCCGGTTCGTGCTCGGCGCAGTCGGCCTTCGCAATCGGGCAACGCGTATGAAATCGGCATCCGGAGGGCGGGTTGACCGGACTGGGAACGTCGCCCGTGAGCTGGATGCGCTGCCTCTGGCGCCGCTTGCTGATCTCGGGCACCGCGGACAGCAGGCTCTGGGTATAGGGATGAAGGGCGTTGTCCGTCACCTCTTCGGTTCGTCCCGACTCTATGAGCTTGCCGAGGTACATGACTCCGATACGGTCGCTGATATGAGCGACAACCGCCAGGTTATGGGCAATGAACAAGTAGGTCAGGTCCAGCTCGGTCTGCAGGTCCTGGAGCAGATTCAGGATCTGGACCTGGATCGACACGTCCAGCGCGGAAACGGGTTCGTCACAGACGATGAGGTTCGGATTGAGCGCGATCGCGCGGGCGATGCCGATCCGCTGGCGCTGGCCTCCGCTGAACTCGTGGGGATAGCGATCTACGTAGGCTTCGCTCAGTCCAACCATGTCGAGGAGGCTGACCAGACGTTCCTTCCGCGCTTCCCGTTTGCCGACGCGATGGATGTCGAGGGGCTCCTGTACGATGTTCCCCACCGTCATGCGCGGGTCGAGGGAAGCATAGGGATCCTGGAAGATCATCTGGAGTTTCCTGCGGACGGGCTTCAGCTCGTTCTCCGCCAGGTCCGCCAGGTTGTTTCCCTCGAAAAAAACCTTCCCCGCCGTGGGACGGTACAGCTGCAGGACGGTCAGCCCCAGGGTGGATTTGCCGCAACCGCTTTCTCCCACCAACCCGAAGGTCTCGCCCGTGTTGATGGAGAAGGAAACACCGTCGAGGGCCCGGACGATGCCGCCTTCCTCCTTGCGGCCCAGCCCTTCCTCCAGCTCGAAGTGCTTTACTACGTTATCCAGTTGCAGCAGGGGCTCGTTCAACGCGTCCTCCTGGATGGAATGCGGCCGGCGTCAATAAAGCCAGCAGGCGCATTCGTGTTCCCGCGCCACGTCTTTCAACAACGGATCGACCTCGCACCGGTCGAAACGGCTGGGACATCGCGGGGCGAACCGGCAGCCGGGCGGCAGGGCGATCAGGTTCGGCGGCACCCCGTCTATGGGTTCCATGCGGTCTTTAACCGAGGGGCCGAGTTTGGGCACGGACTGGAGCAGGCCGTGGGTATAGGGGTGCTTGGGATCGTCGAGCAGCGCGTCCACCGGCCCGGACTCGATGATCTGCCCTGCGTACATGACGTTCACCCGGTCACACACCTCGCCGACCACGCCCAGATCGTGAGTAATGATGACGACGGACATGTTCAGTTCATCCTGGAGCTTCATCAACAGTTCCAGGATCTGCGCCTGTATGGTGACGTCCAGCGCCGTGGTCGGCTCGTCGGCGATGAGCAGTTTCGGGTTGCACGCGATGGCCATGGCGATCATCACGCGCTGCCTCATCCCCCCGCTGAACTGGTGGGGGTAGTCGTTGAGGCGCTGCCCGGGACTCGGGATATTGACCATCTGCAGCAGTTCGATGCTGCGGTCCGTCGCCTCTTTCTTGTCCATGCCGAGATGGAGCTGCAGGGGCTCCCTGAGTTGCCATCCGATGGTCAGCACCGGATTGAGGGACGTCATCGGATCCTGGAACACCATGGAGACGATATTGCCTCGTATCTTCTGCATCTCGGACTCGGAGACGGTGCGGAGGTCCACCGCCGGGCTGTCCGCGTCGGGTCTGAAAAGGATGTTGCCGTTGACGATACGACCCGGAGGAGTCGGGATGAGACCCATGACGGACAAGACCGTTGCGCTTTTCCCACAACCGCTTTCCCCCACGATGCCCAGCGTTTCGCCTTCTGCGACTTCAAAACTTACGTCGTCCACGGCACGTACCGCGCCGCCGCGTGTAAAGAAGTGCGTCGAGAGATTTTCAACCTTCAGTAACGGTTCCATGTATCCACGCTTCTCCCGGCGACATGCACTTCCCACTATGCTCGTTCGCGCTGTGCCGTTATGCGGACGTTATTCCTCTTCCAGGGCCTTGGACTCTTCAATGACCTTGTTTTCGATTTCCTTCGGCATGTCCTCGTAGCGGATGAATCTTCGTGCGTGGCTGCCGCGCCCGTGCGTAATAGACCGCAACACGGTCGAATACCTGTACAGTTCGGCAAGGGGCACTTCTGCCCGCACCACCTGGTTGCTGCCCCTGGGCGACATGCCCAGGATGCGTCCGCGCCGGCTGGAAAGATCGCCCATGACGTCGCCCATATAATCTTCGGGAACGACCACGTCCACTTCGTAGATCGGTTCCAGCAGCACGGGCCTGGCATCCATGAAGGCCTTCTTGAACCCCATGGACGCGGCGACCTTGAACGCCATTTCGGAGGAGTCGACTGTATGGTAGGAGCCATCGTAGAGCGTCGCCTTCAGGTCGACCACGGGATACTTGGCGACCACGCCTTCCACCATGGCCTCCTGAATGCCCTTGTCCACGGCCGGAATGAACCGGCTGGGTACCACGCCCCCGACGATGCCGTTGTCGAATTCGTAGCCCTCTCCCCTCGGCCGGGGTTCGACGCGCAGCCAGACATCGCCGTATTGTCCACGTCCTCCGCTCTGCCGTTTGAACCGGCCATGGGCCTCTGACTTGCCCTTTATCGCCTCGCGGTACGGGATGCGTGGCTGCACCATCTCCACCTCCACGCCGAAACGGCGGCTGAGCCGTTCGACGATCAGGTCCAGATGCATTTCACCGGCACCGGCCAGGATCAGTTGCCTTATTTCGCTGTTGTACTGAAAGATAAAGGAGGGGTCCTCCTCGTGCAGCCGGGCAAGGCCCATGCTGATCTTTTCCTCGTCATCCTTGCTTTTCGGCAGGACGGCCACGTTCGCGACCGGCTCGGAGAACTTCACCCATTCCAGGTCAAATGCTCTCTGTCTCGTACACAGGGCGTCGCCGGTGTGGGTGTCTTTCAGTTTCACGGTCGCCCCGATTTCTCCCGCGCGTATGACGTTCATTTCCTTCCGTTCGTGGCCGTTCGTCTGGTAGATCTGCCCGAACCGTTCCGACGTGTTCTTGGTCGTGTTGTACACGTCTCCGCCGTGCTTGATCTCGCCGGAATATACCCGGAAATAGGTTAGTTCCCCGATATGGGCCTCCGAAACCGTCTTGAACACCAGGGCGGCCAGGGGTCCTGAAGGATCCGGTCCCAGGGCGACTTCCTCACCGTCTCCTGAACGGGCCGCCGATACCGGCGGCCGTTTGTCCGGTGACACCATGTATGTGACGGCCGCGTCCATCAAACCGGTGACTCCTATATTCCGCGTGGCGGATATCGCCAGGACGGGGAATATGGCACCGTCCTCCACGCCCTTGCGCAGCCCTGCCACGAGTTGCTCATCGGTTAACGCGCCTTCTTCGAAGTAAACCTCCAGAAGTTCATCGTTGGATTCCGCCACCGCTTCCATCAGTTTTTCGCGGTATTCTTCCGCCCGGTCGGCGAGGTCGGCGGGAATCTCGGATCGGTTGCCTTTGCCGCCGTCTTCATAGTTTACCGCTTCCATGGCGACGAGGTCGATGACGCCCGAAAGCCCTTCTCCTTCGCCGATCGGAATCTGAAGGGGGAAGGCCTGCGTGCCGAATCGTTCCTGTATGCGGCCCAGCACGTCATAGAAGTCGGCGTGCTCCTTGTCCAGATGATTCACCACCACCATGCGGGGCAGGCCGTATTGGTCCGCGTATTCCCACGCGTGTTCCGTCTCCACTTCGACGCCTTCGATGGCCTTGACCACGATGGCCACGTTGTCCGTAACGCGCATCGCGCAATGCACTTCGCTGGTGAAGTCGGAATATCCCGGGGTGTCGATCACGTGGAGATTGTGGTCGTTCCACTCGCAGTGAAGGGGGGTGAGGTTCATGGAAATACGGTGTTCGATCTCTTCCTCGCGGTAGTCGGATATCGTGTTGCCATCGTCCACGCTGCCGAGCCGGTTCGTGACGCCGGAATTAAAGAGAATGGCCTCCGCAAGGGAGGTTTTACCGCTCCCGCCATGGCCCGCAAGGCATAGGTTTCTGATGATTTCGATGAGATATTCCTTCACGAACACCCCTCCTCTTCAGGACTGTTTCCGACCACCTCTATACGATTTCGATTCGATGGGCAATATACCGGGAAAAACTTTAATATGTTACGGGCAGCCCCGTTTGCTGTCAAGCATTTCGGACCGGGCTTCCGGATTAAACAACTGCCCGGAAGCGGCCAAATAAAAAAGGCGCCCGAAATAAATCGAGCGCCTTTCAAGAATCCCCCGGCAGCGTCCTACTCTCCCACAAGGTCACCCAAGCAGTACCATCGGCGCAAGAGGGCTTAACTACTCTGTTCGGAATGGGAAGAGGTGTTTCCCCTCCGCTATCGCCACCGGAAGAAATGTAATGCAATTACAAGGAATGAGAGAACGACGATGTATCATGGAGCATTGGTCAAGCCGCACGGCTATTAGTACCAGTCGGCTGAATGGCTCGTTACCTCACCACTTACACCTCTGGCCTATCGACCTTGTAATCTTCAAGGGGCCTTCAGGAGCTTTCGCTACGGGACATCTCGTCTTGAGGTGGGCTTCCCGCTTAGATGCTTTCAGCGGTTATCCCGTCCGAACATAGCTACCCAGCGATGCGGCTGGCGCCACAACTGGTAAACTAGCGGTTCGTCCATTCCGGTCTTCTCATACTAGGAACAGATCCTCTCAAATGTCCTACGCCCGCGACGGATAGGGACCGAACTGTCTCACGACGTTCTAAACCCAGCTCGCGTACCGCTTTAATCGGCGAACAGCCGAACCCTTGGGACCTTCTTCGGCCCCAGGATGCGATGAGCCGACATCGAGGTGCCAAACCTCCCCGTTTATGTGGACTATCGGGGGAGATAAGCCTGTTATCCCCGGAGTACCTTTTATCCGTTGAGCTTCGGCCTTTCCACAAAGAACCGTCGGATCACTAAGCCCCACTTTCGTGTCTGCTCGACTTGTATGTCTCGCAGTCAGGCTCCCTTATGCCTTTACACTCTACGCACGATTACCAACCGTGCTGAGGGAACCTTTGGGCGCCTCCGTTACATTTTAGGAGGCGACCGCCCCAGTCAAACTGCCCACCTGACACTGTCTTTCATCCGGATTCACGGATTGAAGTTAGAAACCCAACAACACAAGGGTGGTATTTCAAGGTTGGCTCCCGAAAGGCTGGCGCCCTCCGTTCATAGCCTCCCACCTATCCTATACATGCATTGGCGAGATCCAATATCAAGCTGCAGTAAAGGTTCACGGGGTCTTTCCGTCCTGTCGCGGGTATCCGGCATCTTCACCGGAGCTACAGTTTCGCCGAGCTCCTCGTTGAGACAGCGCCCAAGTCGTTACACCATTCGTGCAGGTCGGAACTTACCCGACAAGGAATTTCGCTACCTTAGGACCGTTATAGTTACGGCCGCCGTTTACCGGGGCTTCAGTTTAGAGCTTCGCCCGAAGGCTAACTCCGCCCTTTAACCTTCCGGCACCGGGCAGGTGTCAGTCCCTATACATCGTCTTACGACTTAGCAGAGACCTGTGTTTTTAGTAAACAGTCGCTTGGGCCTGGTCACTGCGACCCCGTTCAGCTCACCCCGCGAGGGGGATCACCTACGTAGGGGCACTCCTTCTCCCAAAGTTACGAAGCTAGATTGCCTAGTTCCTTAACGAGGAATCACTCGAGCACCTTAGTATTCTCTACCTACCTACCTGTGTCGGTTTGCGGTACGGACACCTATGAGACTCGCTTAGAGGCTTTTCTTGGCAGCATGATTAGGATCAGTTGGCTTGCCCGAAGGCTCGTTTCCCGATCACCTCTCGGAGTAATGTTCGCGCGGATTTGCCTACGCAAACCTCCTACCGGCTTCGACCAGCACTTCCAATCGCTGGCTGACCTTTCACTTCTGCGTTCCCCCATCGCGTCTTGAGCGCCTCATAAGTGGTACAGGAATTTTAACCTGTTTTCCATCGCCTACGCCTTTCGGCCTCGGCTTAGGACCCGACTAACCCTGAGCGGACGATCCTTCCTCAGGAAACCTTAGGTTTTCGGTGAAGGGGATTCTCACCCCTTTTATCGCTACTCGTACCGGCATGATCTCTTCTATTTCGTCCAGCCGGCCTCACGGCCGACCTTCAACCTAACATAGAATACTCCCCTACCGATCATCGGACCCAGGGGGTCCAACAATCCCGCAGCTTCGGTGGTAAACTTGAGCCCCGATAAATTGTCGGCGCAGAATCACTTGACTGGTGAGCAGTTACGCACTCTTTAAATGATGGCTGCTTCTAAGCCAACATCCCAGTTGTCTTTGTAACTCCACCACCTTAATCACTTAGTTTACACTTGGGGACCTTAGCTGACGGTCTGGCTTCTTTTCCTCTCGGCTATGGAGCTTATCCCCCACAGCCTGACTCCCGCAGAGCAAGTGTATGGCATTCGGAGTTTGATTGGGTTTGCTAAGCTTTTGGGCCCGCTAGCCCATTCAGTGCTCTACCTCCATCACTCTTCCCGCGAGGCTAGCCCTAAAGCTATTTCGGGGAGAACCAGCTATCTCCGAGCTTGATTGGCCTTTCACCCCTATCCACAGCTCATCCCCTAACTTTTCAACGTTAGTGGGTTCGGGCCTCCACGTGCGGTTAGACACGCTTCACCCTGGCCATGGCTAGATCGCTCGGCTTCGGGTCTACTGCATGCAACTATGTCGCCCTATTCAGACTCGCTTTCGCTACGGCTCCGTCCCTTAAAGACTTAACCTTGCTGCATACAAGTAACTCACCGGTTCATTATGCAAAAGGCACGCAGTCAGTCCAATCGCAACCTGTCGCCGCCCCAAAGAGCGGTAACGTGGCGTATACGATCTTTCCTCCTACAGCTTGTGAGCAAACGGTTTCAGGATCTATTTCACCCTCCGCCAGGAGTACTTTTCACCTTTCCCTCACGGTACTGGTTCACTATCGGTCGTCAGAGAGTATTTAGCCTTAGGAGGTGGGCCTCCTAGATTCCCACGGGATTTCCCGTGTCCCGCGGTACTCGGGTTTTCATTCCAGAGAGTGTCTATGGCTTTCGTCTACCGGACTATCACCGTCTATGGTTGAAGTTTCCACAACTATTCGACTAACCAAGACATTTGTAACTCTCCGACCTGGCTGCATCCTGGTCTGAATGAACCCCACAACACCGGCCGTACAACGCATGCAGACTTACATAAGACCGGTTTGGGCTATTCCCTTTTCGCTCACCACTACTCAGGGAATCGCAATTGCTTTCTCTTCCTGAGGGTACTGAGATGGTTCAGTTCACCTCGTTTGCCTCGACGGCCTATATATTCAACCGCCGATGACGCGGTATGACCCGCGCCGGGTTTCCCCATTCGGACATCCCCGGATCTGTGCTTGCGTGCAGCTCCCCGAGGCTTATCGCAGCTTAACCACGTCCTTCATCGCCTTCCGACGCCAAGGCATCCACCGTATGCTCTTAGTAGCTTGACCAACAATGCTACTGTGCTTGAGTGCTCCGATGTTACAACGCCGTTCCCGTCATTCCTATGTAATTGTCAAAGAGCGGGCACCGTCTTACGCTTGCGTGCCCCAGTGGAGATAACCGGGATCGAACCGGTGACCTCCGGCTTGCAAAGCCGGCGCTCTCCCAGCTGAGCTATATCCCCGGCCTCCAGATGGTGGGCCTAAGTGGAGTCGAACCACTGACCTCACGCTTATCAGGCGTGCGCTCTAACCATCTGAGCTATAGGCCCCCCACTTCAAAGACATGACAGCGTGCACGCCGTGCGTCGGACAAGTCGACCTCGAGTTTCAAAAACTCTTTAGAAAGGAGGTGATCCAGCCGCACCTTCCGGTACGGCTACCTTGTTACGACTTAGTGCCAGTCACCAGTCTTACCTTCGGCGCACTCCTCCCGAGGGTTAGAGTAACGACTTCGGGTACTCCCGGCTTCCATCACTTGACGGGCGGTGTGTACAAGGCCTGGGAACATATTCACCGCGGCATGCTGATCCGCGATTACTAGCGATTCCGACTTCATGCAGTCGAGTTTCAGACTGCAATCCGAACTGGGACCGACTTTTTGGGATTGACTCCACCTCGCGGTATTGTAACCCTTTATATCGGCCATTGTAGCACGTGTGTAGCCCTGGACAATAAAGGCCATGAGGACTTGACGTCATCCCCACCTTCCTCCGATTTATCACCGGCGGTCTCCTTAGAGTGCCCAGCATTACCTGCTGGCAACTAAGGACAAGGGTTGCGCTCGTTGCGGGACTTAACCCAACATCTCACGACACGAGCTGACGACAGCCATGCAGCACCTGTGTACCCGCTCCGAAGAGGGGCCCTATCTCTAGGGCTTTCAGGTACATGTCAAATCCAGGTAAGGTTCTTCGCGTTGCCTCGAATTAAACCACATGCTCCACCGCTTGTGCAGGCCCCCGTCAATTCCTTTGAGTTTCAGCCTTGCGGCCGTACTCCCCAGGCGGGGCACTTAATGCGTTAGCTTCGGCACTGAAGGGGTCGATACCTCCAACACCTAGTGCCCAACGTTTACGGCTAGGACTACCAGGGTATCTAATCCTGTTTGCTCCCCTAGCTTTCGCGCGTCAGCGTCAGTATCAGGCCAGAGAGCCGCCTTCGCCACTGGTGTTCTTTTCGATATCTACACATTCCACCGCTACACCGAAAATTCCGCTCTCCTCTCCTGTACTCAAGTGATGCAGTATCAAATGCAGGTCCCCGGTTGAGCCGGGGGATTTCACATCTGACTTACACCACCGCCTGTACGCCCTTTACGCCCAATAACTCCGAACAACGCTTGCTCCCCCCGTATTACCGCGGCTGCTGGCACGGAGTTAGCCGGAGCTTCCTCGGATGGTACCGTCAAACCCGCCTACTGTTAATATACGGGCTTTCGTCCCACCAAACAGGGGTTTACACTCCGAAAAGCTTCATCCCCCACGCGGCGTCGCTGGGTCAGGCTTTCGCCCATTGCCCAAATTTCTAGACTGCTGGCTCCCGTAGGAGACTGGGCCTTATCTCAATCCCAGTGTGGCCGATCACCCTCTCAGGTCGGCTATCAATCGTAGCCTTGGTAGGCCGTTACCCTACCAACAAGCTAATTGAGCGCGGGGCCATCCTCAAGCGGCAGCTTCCAAGGAGAGGCCACCTTTAGTTGTCATACCATGCGGATTGACAACCACATTCGGTATTAGCCCGCCGTTAGGCGGGTTGTTCCCAGCTTGAGGGCAGGTTCCCCACGTGTTACTCACCCGTCCGCCACTGTACTCGCGTTCCGAAGAACGCTTTCTCGTTCGACTTGCATGACTAAGACACGCCGCCAGCGTTAGTTCTGAGCCAGGATCAAACTCTCCATAAAAGAAAAGTCCGATCTTAACTATACATCTGTGAACTCTCCGGTCGTCCCGGAGAGCTCTTGTCAGACGACATAGGACATGCACGCTGCCATGTTTTCAAAGATCGTGTTTCTTACTGCAACCTTGCCAAGATACACGGGCGGGTATATGAAGTCAACATGTTTTTATAAAAAGATCCTGTCGACCAAACACGCTCATTCTGGACACCACGCCCCGGTATCGGCGGACCGTAGAACGCACCAACTCACGACCACGCCGGCCAGCGCTGACGGGCAGCGGGAGTTCGTGCTTTACCGCTTCAACGGCGTGTCGACAGGCAAAGGCAGGCCTATACCGGCGGGCTTCCGAGCGGTTCTATGGACAGCAATCCGTTCCCGTCCGCAGGGTGCGCGTCGTTGACGGCTCCGTGATTCGCGCCATTCCCGGTGCCCGGTCGCGCGTTGTTGACGTTGTCCGCCTGGTCGGCCGCGTGGTAGGAACTGCGGACCAGGGGACCGGACTCCACGTGGGGGATGCCGATTTCCTCCCCAAGCCGCTTGAAACGGTTGAATTCGTCCGGATGATAGTGCTTGCGTACCGGGAGATGTTTCTTCGTCGGCTGCAGGTACTGTCCCACCGTGAAAATGTCGCAGTTTACCGCGGCCACGTCGCCCATCAGGGCAAGGACGGCTTCTTCGGTTTCGCCGAGCCCGACCATGATGCCTGTCTTGGTCTTCGCGCCGCGCGCCTTCGCGCGCTCGAGCAGTTCGAGGGATTGGTCGTACCGCGCCTGGGGCCGCACGGTCCGGTAAAGGTCCGGAACGGTTTCCATGTTGTGGTTCAGCAGGTCCGGACGGGCGTCGAGTACGGTCGACAGCGCGGCTTCAGAGCCCTTGAAATCCGGGATGAGCACTTCCACACCCACGCCCGGACACCGCCGTCGAATGGCCCGAATCGTTTCCGCGAAGATAGGCGCGCCGCCATCGGCCCTCTCGTCCCGGTTGACGGAAGTGACCACGACGAACCGCAGTCCCAGCTTCTCTACGGCCCTGGCCACGCGCTCGGGCTCGTCCCAATCCAGTCCCTTTTCCGGACGGCCGGTCTTCACCGCGCAGAACCCGCAGCTTCGCGTGCAAATGTCGCCCAGGATCATGAAAGTGGCGGTGCGCTGCTCCCAGCATTCCCAGATATTGGGGCACTGGGCGCTTTCGCAGATAGTATGGAGCCGGTTGTCCTGGACCAGCCGCTTCAGTTCCCGGAAATTCGGCCCCTGCTTGAGGCGTACCTTGAGCCACGGGGGCTTGGGGATATGGGATGTGGTCGGATCTTTCATGTTTCCCTGGTCGGGTTCAATGGTGATACGCGTGGTTCACAGGCGCTGTGTGATTCGGATTCGTAGAAGACGCGACCGTTATGTAGCCACCGCGCCGGTTTCCATGGATTTTCGGGAACAAAAAGCGACCCTCCGGCGCCGGTAACAGTCCTTCCGCGCCGGAATGGCCGCCATCCATGTGTGAATTCTTATGAACGGGTTACGGTCGAGGCTCGACCGGTTGCTTGGAGCCTCATCCAGGTTTCATTTCGGGCGCCCCGTCGTCCCCCGGAGAAATGACCACGGCCTCCTCGCCGAGATGTCCCGCGATGATCTCCGACAGGTCGTTCAGGTCGGTTCGGCAGAAGCCGGTATTGCTATCCAGTATTCCGCCGCCTTCGTCGATAAGAAACCAGGTTGGCACGTTCGTCAGACCGTAGTCCGCGGAAGCCCAGTGGGTCGTGTCGTACACGTTGGGAAAAGACGCGCCGTGTTCGTCCATGAACGCCCGCGTGTCCTCCGGCGTGTCCTGCGAGACGCCCACTACCAGGAACCCCGCCTTGCCGCCGTACGCCTGGTGGATCTTTTCGAAATAGGGGGCACTGAACTTACAGGTCCCGCAGCCTACCTTGTAGAAAGCTGCCAACAACCAACCGCCGTTCGACAGGTCTCCCAGCGACTGCGACTGGCCTTCTGCGTCTTCCAGCGTGACTTCCGGGGCCGCGTCCCCGGCTTCCAAGAACGCCATGTTCCACTCCCGTACAGGTTGAACTTCGAATGATATCAGACACAGTCAGTGATTCGTATTCAGCATGTACTACTAATATAGAATATAAGAATTAAGGGCTCGCTGTCAATGATTCGGTGGTGTGTGATAGGCTCTCTTATGGTACCTTTGGTTACCTTGGCAACCCGGTCGTCCTGTTTCCGTCAAATACAGTTGAAGGGTATTCAGTCCAAAGATTGAATGTTTTGATCTTTGGGGACTGAGAGACGTCATACACTACGTAACCATACACATTAATTGAGCAAATCAGAGACCCTATGACGACATCGACGATTGACGACACATATAACGTCCGGCTATGCCTGCAGGGAAACGTTAACGCTTTCGAGCCATTAGTCCGACGGTACCAGAACGCCGCATTCGCCGTGGCCATGGGTTTTCTTCGAGACAGAACAGACGCCGAGGATGTGGTACAGGATTCCTTTATTGCAGCCTTTTGCAAGTTATCGCAACTGAAGGATCCGTCTTTTTTCGGCAGTTGGCTGCACAGGATCGTCGTCAATCGATGCAAGGAATGGCGCCGTCGAAGTAAAGTCAGCCGCCTGGTCCACGTCGGGTCGGAGTTTGAAAACGTTCGCGATGAGTATCTCCTGGCGGACCAGGTCCATCGGAAATTCATCGAGTATCTCGAGCTTTGGGATGAAGTCGAGAAGCTACCCGGACATTACCGCCAAGTCGTCACGTTGTACTACTATACCGGTTTTTCACTGAAAGAAATCGCCGCCTTTCTGGACATACCGGAATCCACGGCGAGGGGACGGCTTTACCAGTCCCGAATCCGGCTGAGAGAGGCGTTATCGCCCCAGGAACAGGAGACCATTGCCATGAGCCAGATCGATGTGACCGCAGATGTCCAGGATGTTGTTTGCAAGATCGCCAGAGAAGATTTCGAAGAAACCATAGACATGGGAGACACGGAAAACATCGTCCTTTATTGCGGCGTCAGTACGGAAGTCGACATTAAACAGACCGAAGGAGATCAAGTTGTAATTGAAGGTTCGAAGATCGCGCTGGGTCTGACGGAGGAAGAGGCACAAAAGAATGTAAATGAGATTCAGATTTCACATGACCAGGTCGACGATTACCTGGAATCAGGCCCGCACGACGGAGCATTATTCCTTAGCGTTGAGTCCTATTTTCCCGATAACGTCCCGTACACTGAATCTATCAGCAAATACTGGAAACGCGATCTGAAGGGCAACAGCGTGCTCGATGAGAAGTGGGCCGGCGTCAAAATGGTCGACACCTTTCCAGATTCGAAGCATGAAATCAATGGGTTTCTACCATTGCCGGAACCTGTTGGAAACTGCCTGCGGGAGTCGATGCGAATCACCGTGCATGCTTCGGATGCGCGACCCATAAGAATGACAAGAGATGCCGTATCAGACAAGGTAGAGCAGATATTTCGTTCGATGCAGTCTGATAGCACCAAAGTATACGGACCTGCGACGTACTGCCATGTTTCGGTTTCCGTTCCTGCTGGCATGAACATCTCGGTGTTCAGATCCGATAGGGTAAATGTCGATGGTCTGGATGGCTCGCTTATGGCTTACTCCTGCACTACCTGTAAGGTGAACGGAATCACGCGGGACGTTTACCTTTTCAACAGCATGTTTTCGGAAATAGTACGTGTGGGAGGCTCACTGTTCCAGCGCATGTACGGGTACGGCGATGGAGGTTGTAGCTTGGACGACGACATGTTTAGATGATATCCCTATCAGAACGAAGGGATCATCGAAGCCGTCAAGGGTGGAGTGGATATTGACGTCGGGTGTACCGAACTGAATGCGCATGACCTGGAGGGAGATATCGCCATCTATAACCGTTATGGTCGAACCCGGCTGTATCGGGATCGTCGCAACAATGGACACCGTTGCTACGTACGAACTGTTTCCGGTGACATTAACCTGGTTTTGGACATGAAAACGGCAAAACTACCGGCTTGGTCATGTATACGATATGCGGTCTCGCGAAATATGGAGAGGTAAAAGATTTACTGCCTATCGTGGCTTGGTCAACCAACGGAATTTGGATGACGTTGTCGGTAGGAGAATCTGACGATCTTGCGAATCACGACATCACGGTCTTAACAGAAAGCGGCACCGTTGAAATCGAAGTGGTGAAGAACGGTAAAAACCGTTGAAATGACCGTGAAGTAATACACGAGATTTCCCACCTAACCACGACTATCCCTGTATAGAACCGAATCACACACCCGGTTACAGGCAGGCGTCGTGCATCGTTCCATCAGGTCCCCGTCCCTGATCTCCATCGAAAACCTGCATAAGTCCTTCCCCGTGGGAGACGACCGCATTACCGCGCTCCGGGGTGTATCCGCCACTATAAACCGGGGCGAATACGTGGCCGTCATGGGGCAGTCCGGGTCCGGAAAATCCACCCTGATGAACATCCTGGGCTGCATGGACACGCCCACGGCGGGCAGCTACGAACTCGACGGCCGGCCGATGGAAGAACTCTCGGCGGACTGCGTGACGGGCAAATCCAGGAGGATCGAAGGATATCGAGACCGGAAGTTCTGAATGACCAGGCAAGGGGATGATCATGGACGCCACGAACGTTATAAGCAATGTTGTCGTAATCGGGATCCTGCTCTTTGTCTGGCGCAGTCTCGATACCCGGATTTCTCAACTCTATGAGCGGGTTTCGCAGATTGAAGAACGGATTGCGCACCTGGGCGAGCGAGTATCCCGGATAGAAGGCCTGCTTGGGGCCTTCGCCCGGATAAGCAACCCCTTTGAAACGGAAAAGAAGGCTTGATGGGACGAGGCCATCCACGGTCGATCTGCGAAGTTAGGTAAGGAGCATCATGGAAAACGCGCAACTCTGGGTTCAGCCCCTGATCCTTTTGACCGCCTTCATCGACCACGAACTCCCTGGTCAGCATCCATACAATCTGCGGCGCCTCCGCACCATGTATCTTCCAGATGCCGATTTCCTTTCGAATCGATAGTCCTGTATGCCCTTCTATTCGCGGGATTGATCACGGCGTTTTTGTAGGCCTGCAGCCTTGACTCCACGGCGGGCGCGGCGCTTCCATCATGCAACCGCAGGTACGTGTAGTAATTCGCAGTCCCCCGGTGATTATCTATTCCTCCCGCTTCTCCCTCGGTAATAGAGAGGATCAGGGGCGCGGTGAAATGGCTAAGGGCCGTAAAACCCTCCATGACACCCGAAATCGTGAAATTCAAGGTTTTGTCCAGATGTAGCACCTCTCCCATGGGGTCTTCATTGCCGAAGTATTTCCTGGCCATCGATTCTGAAGTAACGGCCTGATCCGGACTCGTTTAGGCGGTTGCGATTTCCGGGTAGTATTGTTTGAGATAAGCTGCCGAGAGTCCGGCGTGCGTGCGTTATGGCCGCTGGTCAGTCGTAAGAGGTCGGGAGCGTACTGATGATACCTGTTTGCTGAGCGATCCGGTGTCTCGCCTTACGCGTTATTCATCGGTGGAGGTCTCCTCGCCAGGGGTTGGGGGACGTTTCCTAAACATAAACGGAAACGACACTCGCATCTTTACGCGGGCACCGTCATGTACTGCAGGCGTCCAAACCATTTTTCGAGCCACGTCCAGCATCAGAGAGTCCGCAGAAACGCGATTTGACGACCTTTCGACAAATGCCGTGTCCACGTTGCCATTAGTACCTACCACGAGTTGAATCACCACGACTCCCTCGAAATCGAGATCGACGACGTCGTTGGGGATTGGGGGGTTATAAACAACCTCGGCTTTCGTGTCCACCGTAGTGGGCCAATAAATACCAGCTTTTTGGTCGGCTACCGGGTCCGGTAGGGCTGCCGAGTCCGGTAGGGCTGCCGGGTCCGGTAGGGCTGCCGGGTCCGGTAGGGCTGCCGAGTCCGGTTGATCATCATCGCCACAGGCGGCTACAGACAGGATCAACGATACCATTAACACCTTGCGAATAGCGATCATGATCAGGCTTCTCCTTCGATTTTACGTAATTCACATTCGTCAATCGGGAAGCGTTTGATGTTTTCGATGTACCTGGAAAACGTGGTATAACCAGCCGCAAGAAGGTAGTTCTCCCTTCACCGCACGGGTCCCAGGCGTTCACTTTCTGCACCCTCAATAGGGACGTCCCACTGCCTATCCAACGCCGTGAAATCAAGCCCGGCGATACTTCACGCCAAGCTGCGCAAATGGCTACCTCCCTTCTAGCAACTGCGTAAGTTCCGAGATAAGTCCCTCCACTGATCGGGTATCGGACTCGATGGGTGACAGGTGTAACACGTTGCCGGCCCCATCGATCAACACGCTGTGGGGTGAACGTGGTAGATCAAAAGGAGAATCGACGGCCAGATAAACTGGGAAGTGGAACCTGAATTTCTCCACGATCGGCGTTATTTCCTCGGCCGACCTTGCCTGGACAACGCCGATAACCGGGACATTGTCCCCGATCACCGGATCAAATGACGACATCATGTCGAGGCGTGATGGACTATGCCACGACTCGAAAAACAAGAGGAGCAGGTGCCCCTTACCGAAATTCGGCAATGCAGCAGGTTGGCCGTGCAGGTCGACCGCGCGGAAGGGGGTAATAAAGGGCGCGCCGAACATCTTTTCCGACTGCAGCACACGGATTTCCACCTGGGCGTTGTATATCCTCTGCTGCAGATTCTGAAGGTCCTGCTTTTGTTGGTAATTGCGCCAGAGGAGGGTGATGTTCAATGCGACGAGGATTGCGACAGCGACGTAAAGGTATCGCCGATTGTTCATGCGTGAGGCGGGTGTGGACATATCGCTGGTTCCATTGTTAAGGACAATTAATATCGTATAGGGATGCAAACGTGCCGTCAACTAAACTTGTTCCCATAAACATTGACGACTTACTCGCAGCCTTGAGAACTTCCTGTCAATTCAACAAACCCGCACGAGATTTCCCACCTAACCACGACTATCCCTGTATAGAACCGAATCACACTCCCGGTTACAGGCAGTCGTCGTGCAACCTTCAGGTACAGCACCTCATCTGATCTCCATCGAAAACCTGCATAAGTCCTTCCCCATGGGAGACGACCGCATTCCGGCGCTACGAGGCGTTTCGGCCACCATAAACCGGGGTGAATACGTGGCCGTAATGGGGCAGTCGGGTTCTGGAAAATCCACCCTGATGAACATCTTGGGCTGCCTGGATACGCAGACGCAGGGTAGCTATGAACTCGACGGCACGCCGGTCGGCGACCTAACGGACGACGAACTGGCCCTTATCCGAAACCGGAAGATTGGGTTCGTGTTTCAGGCTTTCAACCTGCTTCCCAGATTAGACGCCCTGCGCAACGTGGAATTGCCCCTCCTGTACCGTGGAATGGACCGCAAGAAACGATTAAGTCATTCGATGGAGGCCCTGGAAGCAGTGGGCGTCGGAGACCGGTCCCGCCACAGGCCGAATGAGATGTCCGGCGGACAACGCCAGCGCGTAGCCATTGCCCGCGCGCTGGTCAACGAACCGGCGATCATCTTGGCGGACGAGCCCACGGGGAACCTGGACAGTGGAACCGGGGAGGAAATCATGACGATATTCGATCACCTGAACGGGGAAGGGCATACCATTGTGCTGGTTACCCACGAAGAACATGTCGCCAGGCATTGCAACAGGATCATCCGACTGCGTGATGGGCTGATCGAGGAAGACCGTCGGCAATAGGAACCAGCGAGCGAACCATCACCGAACACGGAAAATAGCCGTTTCATGCGACAACCGGCCCTGTTCATCGCGGTGTGCTATGCAATCGGCATCCTGCTGGGTCACCGCGTCGCCGTTTCCCCGATCCTTTTCTTACTGGGTTCCGTGGCGGCGATCGCGGGTGGTTACGGGCTCTATCGTATCCGTGGAACCGACTCAACGGGTCTCAGAGCCTGCTTGGTCCTGTGCCTCGTTTTCGCGGGCGCCTTCTGGTACGCCGTGCAGACAAGGATCGTGCCTTCGAACGACATCAGGCGATTCTGCGACCAGCGGCAGCGGCACATCCTGACCGGCACGATCGTGCGCACGCCCGAAGCGAGATCCCGGTACACGGTCGTCACCGTCGAGGCAGATTCCATTGCGGCGGCGGACACCGGGCGGATGGTGCCGATCTCGGGGCGGATTCAGATTCGCCTGAGCAACGGTATTGAAGCCGGCGCATATGGTGACCGTATCCTCTTTTCGGGCCGCCTGCGCAGTCCTCAACCCGCCCGCAACCCCGGGGGATTCGACGCGCGGACCTACTACACGAGCCGGGGCGTCCACGCGCTCGTGAGCGTGCGCGACGCGTCGAACTACGGCGTGATCCGTCGGAACGCATCGTTTTCGTTACAATCGGCCGTCATCGACCCCGTCCGAAGCAGTATCAATCGATCGATCGACCGGACCATGCGGGGCGATTCCGCCGCCCTGCTCAAGGGGATTCTCCTGGGCCAGCGGCGGCAACTGCCCGATGAACTGCTCGACACTTTCACGACAATCGGCCTGGCTCATATCCTGGCTGTATCCGGACTGCACGTCGGCCTGATTGCCCTGGTCATCTACACGCTGCTGTTCGTCCTGAGATTGCCGAAGAACATCGTCGTCGCCGGCACGCTGGGCGTTCTTGTCCTCTACGCCTTCATAACGAACCTCACTCCTTCGGTTATCCGGGCCACGATCATGGCGGGGCTTTTCCTGGTGGGACGGCGGCTGGACCGGCAGACGGACACCGTCAACATCCTGGCCGTGGCGGCCATCGTCATACTTTTGATCTGGCCTTCGGCGCTCTTCGACCTGAGCTTTCAACTCTCCTTCCTTGCGACCTACGCCATCATCGCGGGTTATCCAAGGTTGAAGGAACTGCTGCCCGAACGCCTGGCCCGGTCGGAGAAGTGGTGGGCACGCTGGCTCCGGGACGGACTGTTAATCTCGTTTACTGCGCAGTTGGGCACGTTGCCCGTGGTGGCCGGCACGTTCCACCAGGTTTCTTGGATGGCGCCGGTCGCAAACCTTTTCATCGGACCGATGGTCTTTCTGAATACGACTTTCGGCGTGCTGGCCGCCCTTACCGGCCCCCTGTACATCGAAATCGCCCGCCTGTTCAGCGCCGTCAACGCGCTCGTCCTGTACGGCATGATACATCTTTCGAAAGCCTTCTCCAGCGTACCGTCCGCACTGGTGAAAGTACCGGCGCCTTCCGTCCTGCTCTTTGCGTCGTTCTACGCTGCGGTCCTGTTGTTGCTTTGGAACCCGACCGACCCCCGGCGGCGTCGGGCTCGGCTTGGCCTGGTGGCCCTTTCCGTCCTGCTATGCTTTTACGGCCTGCTTCCCGATGGGGCGCTGGAAATCACCGTCCTCGACGTCGGCCAGGGCGATGCCATCTTCATAGCCTGCCCCAACGGGCGAACCCTTCTGATTGACGGCGGTCCCCGCTCTCCGGCATACGATGCAGGTGCCCGCGTCATCGTGCCCTTTCTACGCGCAATGGGATTCCGGCGCGTGGATACAATGATTGTAACCCACCCGCACCTGGATCACTACGGCGGACTCTCGGCCGTGGTGGAGTCCGTGGAAGTGGGCGAGGTCGTTTCGAGCGGCGTAACGTCGGAGTCGGGTTCCTACCGCGCATGGCGCGAGACTGTCGATCGGCACGGCATCCCGTACCATAAGGTGGTGAAGGGCGACACGCTGTCGGCACTCGGCGGGGTGCGCGGTGTTTTCCTCCATCCCGATCCGTTCTTCGTGTCCGGCGCGTCAAAGACGCACGCCAATGACGTATCCCTGGTTTTACGCCTGTCCTACGGCGAATTCAGCATGCTGCTGACCGGCGACATCGAGGAGAAGGCGGAGTACGCGGCGGCCCGCAGGCCCTCCCCGCTGCGAAGCACGGTACTCAAATCGCCCCATCACGGCAGTATCACATCGAGCGGATCCGCCTTTCTGAACGCGGTCGGCCCCGAGGCCGTGGCTATTTCAGTCGGGATGAACAATGCCTTTCGCCACCCCTCACCCCGCGTCATCGAGCGATACCGCCAACGGGGGGCAGACGTGTATCGAACGGACCTGGGCGGCGCCGTCATCATCCGAAGTGACGGTCGGACCTGGGGAGTGGAATACTTCGCGCCGCCCAAACCGCTTGGCCCTTCTCCCCGGCAGGTGCTGGACGGGTTTCTCTTGACAGGAAATGCCTATCGATCTATATTGCGATAGCGTCCCGTAAATCATTATCAATAATACATTTAACTCCGTAATCCTTCCCGATCTCCATGATTCGAGCCGCCCGCTCATTCCTGGTTTTTCTCCTGGTCACGGCAGTGGGTACCTGCCCTGATGCACGAGGACAGGACGTCGCCGCTATCGAAGCCGTGGAAGAAGGACGCGCGGCGCGGCAGCGCTACATGGACAGGATCGGACAGCTCCGCTTGGAGATCGAACGGCATACGGCCCGTCCGCTCCCTGTCCGGCCTGGGAACGGAGAGGAGGAAGTGCCTCGCATGGAGGAGATCGTGGCGCTGGGTCGCCTGTACGCCCTGGTAGGACAATTTGTCCATGCCATCGATCTCCTGCTGAACGAAGTGACCGAAGCGGGCTCAACAACCGATCTCGAAGCGGTCCGGGAGCTGCTGGGCAAACTGTACCTGCTTCAGGGGCGTTACCCCGAGACGGAGGCGTTGCTGGACGCTGCGAAGTTTCACCGGGGAAGGCCGCCGCTGGCCACGCTTCGGCTCGCGCAGGCGTATTTCGAGACCGGGAGGAAGGCAGAAGGCCTTGAACTGTGCCGCGGGATCCTGGAGGCCAGCCGGACGGATACTGCGCCCACGGCACCCGGCCTGCTGGCCGCTGGGTACGCCGCGCAATACCTGGAACGGTCTCACGAGGCCAACAACCTGTTTTCTGCCGCGACCCGTGTCGACGCGGAATTCATTGACGCTTATGTGGCATGGGGGCGTCTCTTCCTCGAGAACTACAACCGCGCGGTGGCGGCCACCATTTTTGAAGATGCCCTGAAGATCGACCCGGACTATCCACCCGCCCTGATCGGTCTCGCGGAGGCGTCGGTGGAGAAACAGCCGGGGCGCGCGGTGGCCGAGGCACGCAAGGCCATCGCGATCAATCCGGGCTTGGCCGCGGCGCACCATTTCCTGGCGGGGCTCTTCCTGACGGACGAAGCTTACGACGATGCGATCACCCAATTGGGGAAGGCCCTCGAGACCAACCCGGAATCGCCGGAAACCCTCGCCCTGCTGGCCGCCTGCTACCACGCCCAGGGACGGAAAGCCGAGTACGAAGCAACCCGAAAGCGCGTCTTCGACATCAATCCTGCCTATGGCCGGCTTTACGAGGTCATCGCGGACCAGCTTACGCGGCGCTACCGGTTCAGGGAGGCCGTCGAGATGGGCCGTAAGGCGATCGAAACAGATATTTCGCTCTGGTCCGCCTATGCCGGGCTTGGCATCAACCTGACCCGTGTCGGCGAGATGGTGGAGGGACGGCGGATGCTGGACCGGGCGTTCGACAACGACCCGTTCAACACCCGGACCTACAATACGCTGGAACTACTTGATTCTTTTGAGGACTACGAGACCCGCACCAGCGATCATTTCACGCTCAGGCTCCACCGGGACGAAGACGCCGTCTACGGGCAACTGGCCCTGGAGCTGCTGGTAGAAGCCCACCGGACGATCTCGCCACGCTACGAATTTGTTCCGGATGAACCGGTGCTTGTGGAGATCCTGCCCGACAACGACGACTTCATGGTGCGTATTGCCGGCGTGCCGGGCACCGGCGGCCTCCTCGGGGTCTGCTTCGGCGAGGTGGTGGTGGCGAATTCACCCCGGGCGCGGCCGAAGGGAACATTCAACTGGGGCCAAACGCTTTGGCACGAATATGTCCACGTCGTGCACCTTCAGCAGACGCGGAACCGTATCCCCCGCTGGCTGGCGGAAGGAATCGCCGTCTACGAAACCCGCATCGCGCGCCCGGAATGGAATATCGACCTGGAAGCGGAATTCGCGGACGCGACGGTCCAGGGTAAACTGCTCGCCGTCAGCGATCTGAACCGAGGATTCACCCGGCCGGAGTCGCGGGACCAGATCATCCTCTCCTACTACCAGGCTTCGATCGTCGTGGAACACATTGTGGACGCCCATGGATTCGAGGCGATCCGGCGCATATTGAAACTGTACGACGAAAACCGGTCCACCGAGGAGGTCGTGCGCACCGTGTTTGACCTGTCCATGGACGACTTCGACCGGTCTTTCGCGGACTATGCCGAAAAGCGCAGCGACAGGCTCCAGCGTGTCCTTCGATTCAAACCGCCGCGGAATGAAAAACTGTCCGTGGCCGACCTTGACGCCATGACCGCCGACCATCCCGAGAGTTTCTTCGCCCACCTGATGCTGGGACAGGCGCTGCACTCCCAGAAACGATACGAAGAAGCCATCGCGCCGCTGAAACGCGCCCGGGCGCTGTACGCGAACTACGTCCACCCGGGCAATGCCTACGAACTGCTGGCGAATATCTATCTCGGACAGGGAAACGTGGAGGCGGCGATGGAAGTCCTCGAGGCGCTGACGGCCGTCGATGAGGACGATATCGAGTCCTGCAGGAAACTGGCGCGGCTGTATGCACAGGAAGGACGCCGTGGGGACGCCCTGCGTATTCTTGAACGCGCGGTCATGATCGATCCCTTCGACGGTGAGATCCGGAAAACGCGCGGCGGCGCGTATGAACGCGACGGGAGGCACGACCTCGCCGTGCCGGAATACGAGGCTGTACTGGCCGTAGAAACCACCGACACCGTCCAGGCGCATTTCGACCTGGCCCGTGCGTACCTGGCGGCGGGAAGGAAGGGTGATGCAAGGAAGGCCGCCCTCAAGGCCCTGGAGATCGCGCCCGACTTCGAGGCCGCGCAGGACGTACTTCTCCAGTCGCTGGAATGAGATCCCCCAGCAGCGCCCGGGCGCCCACTTTCCAGCCCGGTTTTAACGTTGCGCGCCAGCCCTTCCGGGTATATATTCAAGCGTTTTATCCAGGGTAAAATCCACGGACCGGGAAGCCGGCCGATACGAGGATCATCTTGCCGAAACGCACCGACATTGAATCCATTTTAATCATTGGTTCCGGGCCGATCGTGATCGGACAAGCCTGCGAATTCGACTATTCCGGTACCCAGGCCTGCCGGGCACTCCGGGAAGAGGGTTACCGGGTAGTATTGATCAACAGCAATCCCGCCACGATCATGACAGACCCGGACATGGCGGACCGGACCTACATCGAGCCTATCACCGCGGAATACGTGGAGAAGATCATCCGGCGCGAACGCCCCGACGTGCTGCTGCCCACGCTGGGAGGGCAGACGGCCTTGAACGTCGCCGTCGAACTCGCCGAATCGGGCACGCTGGACCGCTACGGGGTCGAGCTCATCGGCGCCAAGCTCGAAGCCATCAAGATGGCGGAGGACCGGGAACAGTTCCAGGAGGCCATGGGACGCATCGGCCTGGAGGTGCCCCGGGGAGGCTTCGCCCGGACTGTCGACGAAGCCTGGGAACTGGTGAAGGAAACCGGTTTCCCCGCCATCATTCGTCCGGCGTTCACCCTGGGCGGCGCGGGCGGGAGCATAGCCCGCAGCGAATCGGATTATGCCGAAGCCGTCGAATGGGGACTGTCCACCAGTCCCATCACCGAGGTGCTGATCGAGGAGTCGGTCATCGGATGGAAGGAATACGAACTCGAGGTGATGCGGGACCTGGCCGACAACGTGGTGATCATCTGTTCCATAGAAAACTTCGATCCCATGGGCATTCATACCGGCGACAGCATCACGGTCGCGCCTGCCCAGACGCTCACGGACAAGGAGTACCAGGCGCTCAGGGACGCATCGATCAAGGTGATCCGGGAGATTGGCGTCGAGACGGGCGGATCGAACATCCAATTCGCGGTAAGCCCGGAAAACGGCCGCATCCTGGCCATCGAAATGAATCCCCGTGTTTCCCGCAGTTCCGCGCTGGCATCCAAGGCCACCGGCTTTCCCATCGCCAAGATCGCCGCGAAACTGGCCGTCGGGTACACGCTGGACGAGATTCCTAACGACATCACGCGGGAAACGCCGGCATCCTTCGAGCCTACCATAGACTACGTGGTGGTGAAGATCCCGCGGTGGGCCTTCGAAAAATTCCCCAACGCCGATACGCAACTCGGTACGCAGATGAAGTCCGTGGGCGAAACCATGGCCATCGGGCGGACCTTCAAGGAGGCGGTACAGAAAGGGTTGCGGGGCCTCGAAATCGACCGGCACGGCCTCGGCGGTGACGGGAAGGAGACGGTCGACGCCGGGTCGCTCACCACCGAGCAGGCGGAGGGGGTGCTGAACGATCTGAGGGAACAGATGCCGCGGCCCACGGCGGAGCGCATCTTCCAGATCAAGACCGCCCTCCAACTGGGCATGCCCATCAAGGAGATCTACGCATTGACCGGTGTTGATCCCTGGTTTCTCCACAACCTGCTGGATATCGTGGAGATCGAGGAGGAGATCGGCGTTCATCGGAACGGTTCGATGCCCCGCGGTCTGCTATACAAGGCCAAGCAGGCCGGGTTCTCCGACGTGCAGATCGCCCACCTGACCGGCAGCGACGAACAGTCCATCCGGAACCAGCGCATCGAGGCGGGTGTGGCCGCAGTGTTCAAGACCGTCGACACCTGTGCGGCCGAGTTCGAGGCCATGACGCCCTACTACTATTCGACCTATGAGACCGAGAACGAAACCCGGCCCAAGACACGGGAAACGATCATGATCCTGGGCGGCGGTCCGAACCGCATCGGCCAGGGGATCGAATTCGACTACTGCTGCGTACAGGCCGTCATGGCGTTGAAGGAGGACGGGTACGAAACCATCATGGTCAACAGCAATCCGGAGACCGTCAGTACGGATTACGACATCTCGGACAGGCTGTTCTTCGAGCCCCTCACCTTCGAAGACGTGATGAACATCATAGAGGCGGAAAAACCGGAAGGGGTGATCGTCCAGTTCGGCGGCCAGACGCCCCTCAAGCTGGCCCTGCCTCTGGAGCGCGCGGGTGTGCCCATTATCGGCACGTCGCCGGACAGCATCGACCTGGCCGAGGACCGCAAGCGGTTCGGGGCCCTGACAACCACCCTGGGTATCCCGCACCCGCCCCACGGGACGGTCTTTTCTTTCGAAGAGGCCCTGGTGGTGGCGAGCGAGATAGGATACCCTGTGCTGGTGCGGCCTTCCTATGTCCTCGGCGGCCGCAATATGGCCCTCGTTTACGACGACGACTCCCTGAAATCCTACATGCGGACCGCCGTCCACGTGTCCCCCGAGCATCCCATACTCATCGACAAGTTCCTCGAGGACGCCTTTGAATACGACGTGGATGCCGTCTCCGACGGGGTGGACGTCGTCGTTGGCGGGATAATGGAACACATCGAGGAGGCGGGCATCCATTCCGGTGACAGCGCCTGCGTTCTGCCTCCCTACATGGTAAAGCCGGTGCATATCGACACGATGAGAACCTATACCCACGCCCTGGCCCGGAGTCTCGACGTGGTCGGCCTGATCAACGTGCAGTACGCCATCAAGAAAGACGTCGTCTACGTACTTGAAGTCAATCCGCGCGCCTCGCGGACGATTCCCTTCGTCTCCAAGGCCATCGGCGTCCCGCTGGCCCAGCTTGCGGCGCGGGTCATGGTCGGGAAGACGCTCCGCGAACTCGGGTTCACCGAGGAGATCATCCCGCCCTACGCCTCGGTGAAGGAGGTCGTGCTGCCTTTCGTGAAATTCGCCGGATCAGACAGTCTGCTCGGACCCGAGATGAAGTCGACCGGAGAGGTCATGGGGATATATGAAGAACCAGGCATCGCATTTGCCAAGGGACAGAGCGCGGCGGGCGGTTCCCTGCCCCTGTCCGGCACCGTCCTGGTCAGTGTCAACGCTTTCGATCACGAAAACGTAATCGATATCGCACGGGAACTCGACGGCCTGGGTTTTTCGATCATGGCGACCAGCGGTACGGGTCAGACGCTGGAGGATGCCGGGTTGACGGTCATCCGGGTCAACAAGGTATGGGAGGGCGAACCGCATATCGTCGACCACATCCGCCGGAACGACATACAACTGATTATCAACACACCCCTGGGGAAGAGCGCGCGGGACGACGACTACATCATCCGACGCGCCGCCATCGAGCAGAATGTACCGTGTATCACCACGCTTTCGGCGGCCTGGTCCGCGGTCAAGGCCATCCAGGCGCTCAAACTCGAGGGCAGCGAGATATCCGTAAAGAGCCTGCAGGAATGGCACGAGACGTTGAAAGAAGCGAGGGGTTAACTATGCAAACCGTAGATGGGGGCGTGCTGGCCCCTACAGGATTCCTGGCCAACACGGCGAGTTGCGGCATCAACAGTCCGAAAGGCAGCCGCAGGGACCTGGTAGTGATAGACGCCGGCGGGGTCGCCTCCGCGGCGGGGGTGTTCACCACCAACCGGGTGCAGGCCGCGCCGGTGATCCTCTCCAGAGACCATCTGCAGACCGGCATGGCTCGGGTCGTCGTGGTCAACAGCGGTAACGCGAACGCGTGCAACGGTGAAACCGGCATGGAGGACGCCCGGGAGATGGCCGGCCTGGTCGCCGAGGGGCTGTCCATTCCTGCGAGCGAGGTCCTCGTCGCTTCCACCGGGGTCATCGGACGTCCCATGCCGATGGACCTGGTCCGCGACGGCATCCGGGAGGCGGTGGGGCGAAAGCGTCAGGGATCGGACCATGCCGCCGCAGAGGCGATCATGACAACCGACACGGTGCCCAAGTCCTGCGCCGTGCGATGCGATCTCGGCGGGACTTCGGTGGTAATCGGCGGAATCGCCAAGGGCGCGGGCATGATCTGCCCGAACATGGCCACGATGATCGGCGTGGTCACGACCGACGCCGCCATCGCGCCGGGGGCCCTCCAGTCGGCCCTGCGCCGGGCCGTGGGCAAATCGTTCAACTGCATCACGGTCGACGGCGACATGAGTACGAACGACACGGTGTTCATCCTGGCCAATGGCGCCGCGGAAAACCCGTTGATCACGCAACCCTCCGGAGATGCCTACGATCGTTTTACGGAAGGGCTGGAACATGTCTGTACCGACCTGGCGAAGAAGATCGCGCGGGACGGAGAAGGCGCGACGAAACTCGTGGAGATACGCGTTCAGGGCGCCCGCTCGGACGAGGAAGCCCGTACGATCGGCATGAGCGTGGCCAATTCGGCTCTGGTCAAGACAGCCATCTACGGCCATGATCCCAACTGGGGCCGGATTCTCTGCGCCGTCGGATACGCGGATGCCGAGTCGGACCCGGACGCCATCGACCTGTTCCTGTGCGGCCATCAATTAACGCGGGACGGCCGGGGCCTGCCCCTCGACGAACCCGCGATGCGGGAAGCGCTCTCCGTCGGGGAGATTCCCGTGGTGATCGATCTCAAGCTCGGGGAAGGCTCGACGACGGTCTGGACCTGCGACATGTCCCACGAATACATAACCGTGAACGCGGAATACACCACCTGATATTCATGAGATTCCCTGGATAACGAACCATGACACATCGAAGTATGTATGATCCTGATGCTTTGCGGGCAGCCATTTTTACCGTGATCTGGATAATGGCTTTTTTCTACATCGCGCCTGTTTCCCCGGCCGTCGCCGCACAGCTCGAGGCCATGGCGGTCACAAATGACGCCGGACCGGTTCCGGCCGAAGAACTGGCGGGACGGAGGGCGCGGGTCCTCGAAAGCATGGGCGGTGGGATGATGATCCTGTTCGGCGCGGAGCCCAAGTTGTTCAGCAACGACGTAAACTATCCCTACCGCCAAGAAAGCAACTTCTTCTACCTGACCGGAGTAGACCAACCCGGCGCCACGCTCGTGCTGCTGCCGGACAATACGAGCCAGAAGGAGATCCTCTTCCTTCCCGAGCGCGACCCCGCGCGGGAAACCTGGACCGGCCTCATGCTCGGCGCGGAAGAAGCCCGGCGCATGACGGGGATCGCGCACATTTGGCCGGCGAAAGAATACGACGCCTTCATCGAGTCCGTCCTCGGCGGATCGACCTATGGAAAACGGCCGTCCGACGATGAGGGAGACTACCGGGTCATAGGCGAATCCATCGCAAGTGGAACGCCGGTGAACGTCTGGCTGCTGGCCGACACCCAGTCCAGGTTCGGAACCAGGTATCCGCAAGCCCTCCGTTTCGCATCCGATGCCGAACGTTTTCCCGCCGCCCTGGTTCGGTTGGCCACCAGTATTTTTCGCGACCTTCGCATCGTCAAATCGCCGTGGGAACTGCAGCAATTGCAACGGGCCATCGATATCACCTGCCAGGCTCAGCGCGGTATCATGAGCCGTGCCGCCGGCGCGGAGGGACCGCTGAATGAATCCGTGCTTGACGGCATCATCCTTTCGACCTATCGCAGGCACGGCGCCCGCTGGGGATTTCCATCCATCGTGGCCACGGGACCCAACGCCACCACGCTGCATTACGAGGAGAACAGCCGGGAGATGGCAGCGGGGGATCTCGTCCTGGCGGATATCGGCGCGGCCGTGGAGCACTACACGGCCGATGTAACCCGGACGTTTCCACGGAACGGCGTCTTCACGGAGACGCAGCGCGCAGTCTACGAGATCGTCCTCGACGCCCAGGCCCAGGCCATCGCCGCAGTCCGGCCCGGCATGACCATTCGGCGTGTACACGATGTGGCGCGGGAATCGATCGTGGAGGGGCTCCGGGAACTGGGCCTGATCACGAATACCTCCGGAGACCAGTATCGCATGTGGTTCATGCACGGCACCAGCCACTGGCTCGGGCTGGACGTGCACGATGTCGGCAGACGGGACACGCCCTTCATGCCGGGCATGGTGATCACCGTCGAACCGGGCATCTACGTCCGGGAAGACACGCTTAAAAACCTGGATGACACTCCCCAGAACCGGGCGGTCATCGAATTGGTACGGCCCGCGTTCGAGCGGTACAGGAGCATCGGGGTTCGGATAGAAGACGACGTACTGGTCACCGAAGACGGGCACCGGGTACTGTCGGACGGCGCCCCCAGGACGATCGAGGCCATCGAAGCGTTCATGGCGGAATCCATAAGGTAATCAAAACAACAGTCGGGATTGGATCATGGATAGCGACCGCATGCTGACGGTGGAAGAGGCGCAGAAGACCGTGCTGGATTCGGTCTGCGTATCGGGCATCGAGCGCAAACCGCTGTCCGATACGCAGGGCCGTGTGCTCGCCGAAGACGTGGCGCCGAAGTACGACCTGCCGCCCCATGACAATTCCTCCGTCGACGGCTATGCCGTCAGGGCCGTGGACACGGAGGGAGCGACCGCCGACGCCCCTCGGCGGCTCGGGGTTCTCGAAGAGATACCGGCCGGGATTGTCCCCACCGAGGCCGTCTGCCCCGGCACGTCCTCCCGCATCATGACCGGCGCCATCCTCCCCGACGGGGCGGACGCCGTCGTCATGGTGGAGAACACCAGGCAACCGGGCGCCGGGGTAGAGATCCTCAAGGCGGTCGAAGCGGGCCAGAACGTCCGATACAGGGGCGAAGACGTAAAACAAGGCCAGAACGTACTTTTTGCGGGAACTGAAATTGGTCCCGGCGAAATCGGTCTCCTGGCGGCCTTCCAAAGATCCCAGATCTCCGTAAGAAGACGGCCCGACGTGGCCATTCTTTCCACGGGCGACGAAGTGGTCGAAATCGACGAGGCCCTCGTCCCGGGGAAGATCGTCAACAGCAACAGCTATTCACTGGCCGCTCTCGTGCGGGAGTGCAACGCACGGCCCGTCAATCTGGGTATCGCCAGGGACAGCGAGGCCGAGATCGCAAAGGCCATACGGTCGGCGCTGAACGCGGATGTAATCCTCTCCACCGGCGGGGTTTCCGTCGGAGACTACGATTACGTGAAAAAGGTGCTGGGGGACCTGGGCGCGGAGATGAAGTTCTGGCGGGTGCAGATGAAACCGGGCAAGCCGCTCGCCTACGGACTGCTACAGGGGAAACCCTTCTTCGGTCTGCCCGGCAATCCCGTTTCGTGCATGGTTTCGTTCCTGCTTTTCGCTCGGCCCGCCCTGCGCAAGATGATGGGCTACGATCCGGGCGAGTGGCGGCTGCCCACGGTTCCCGCGGTGCTGGAAAACGACCTGACAGCCGGTGGAGACCGGCGCCACTACCTCCGCGCCAGGGTCACCTGCACAAATGGCCGGTTTCTCGCATCGACCGTGGCCGGACAGGGATCGGGCATGCTCAGTTCCATGACCGGTACGAACGGTCTCGTCATCGTGGAAACGGGCGTCAAGTCTCTTTCCCGGGGTACCGAGATCACCGTTCTGCTGATGGGCAGCGTCGGCCACACCGTTTCCTGAGGGATTCGCCATGATCTCCGTCATCGAAGCTCGTGATTCCATATTGAACCGGATCCGACCCATCGGCGTCGAGCGCGTCGATATCGTGTCGTCGCAAGGCCGCGTGCTGGCGGAAGATGTCCACGCTACGAGAAACCAGCCGCCATGGGACAATTCCGCCATGGACGGCTACGCGGTGCGTGCCGAGGACACGGTCCCGTCTTCGCCGAACGCTCCCGTGGAACTGGAGATCGTTGAGGACCTGCCCGCGGGATACCGGGCAAAGCGATCCGTCGGACCAGGACAGTCTATCCACATCATGACTGGCGCGCCGGTGCCCGACGGCGCCGATACCATCGTCCGGGCCGAGCGCACCTTGCGGGTGGATGACAACCACGTACGCATTCTCCAGCCCGTGGAAGCCGGTACCGATCTGCGCAGGACCGGTGAAGACATCCGCGACGGCGACCTCATCCTCCGGTCCGGTATGTTGCTGCGGCCGGCCGAAGTCGGCCTGCTCGCCTCTACCAATCGTTCCTATGTATCCGTTTACCGCCGGCCCCGGGTGGCCATACTTTCCACCGGCGACGAAATCGTAGACGTGGACGAACCCCTGGAAGACGGCAAAATCGTGGACAGCAACGGGTACGCGCTCACCGCCCTGGTGGCGGATGCCGGCGCCGTCCCCCTAAGGCTTGGTATCTTTCCCGACACGCAGGACGCCCTCGAGCGGGCCCTGCGCGACGGACTCGTTGCGGACGCGATCATCACCTCGGGAGGGGTCTCGGTGGGAGAATACGATTTCGTTAAGTCCGCGCTTGAGGCTGTCGGCACGTCCATGGCTTTCTGGAAGGTTTCCATGACGCCGGGCCGCCCTCTTGCCTTCGGCGCCATCGACGACACCATAGTATTCGGCCTGCCGGGAAACCCGGTGGCTTCCATGGTGACCTTCGAGCTTTTCATGCGACCCGCCCTGCTCAAAATGCAGGGCTACACTCATCTCTACCGTCCCACGATCAAGGCTCTGCTGTTGGGTGACATGACGAAATCGCTTGGACGAAAACAGTTCATTCGCGTCACCCTTCAGAAGCGCGGCGACAAGATTTTCGCCTCACGCACCGGAGCCCAGGGTTCCGGCATACTGAGATCAATGTCCATTGCCGATGGACTGGCTGTCAGTCACGAAGACCAGGAATTCATGAAGGCGGGACAGGAAATCGAGGTTATGTTGCTTGGTGGATACAGTGAGCTGTCAGATGACCGTAACTACTGATATTTCAAACGATTACATATTACTGTTAACGTGCGGTAAAAAGCGTATAATATTATGTATACCCGCGAATGGCCTGCGGTCTTTGATCGGAGGAGGGTTAGTCTGTTTCATCGGTGTTTTTCTGGTGGATCTGACGTGCATTCTCCACTCTAAGGCATGCAGCCTTCTGACACAGCTCCGGGATGAATGCTTTTTCTGAACACGACAAGCGTAAAAGAACTGAGATTTCCTGGTTCGTACCGATGTATGTTTTCCAACACCATCCCCCGTTCTTCCATATCTCTTCTCGACGCCTCTATTTCCTCTTCAGGATTCGGTCCCTTGTAACAGATCAGTTTACCACCCGGCTTCAATACGCAACTGCTCCAGGCCGCCAGTTGACCGACCGAACCGACCGCCCTGGCTACGGCGACGTCATACACTTTTCCCGGTGCTTCCTTTCTCATCATTTCCGCTCGACAATGAAGCACAGTTACATTGCTTAACGAAAGAATACGTCTCACGTGACGTAAAAATGCGATCTTCTTCCGGTTTGATTCGACCAGGACGAAATCTGTATCAGGCAGGAATATAGCCAGGGGAATTCCTGGCAAACCACACCCGCTGCCGATATCCAGTATTGTATCGCCATTCGGTAGAACGTCGTGCAGTGCGGGCGTCAGCGAATCCAGAAAGTGCCGCAGCGGGATGCGATCAATATCGTTCTTGGATATCAGGCCAAGCAAGGCGTTTACACGCAGGATCTCATCCCGGTATAGTTCAAAGGCGTCGAGTTTACCCCTGTCCAACCGATGGCCCGTTTTCTCAATGCTTTTTGCCAACTGCGCGATTGAATCCATGTCATGACTTGCGATGTTCCACGTGGAACACCTGGTCTTCACCGCGGGCGATGGATGCATATCGTTCCAGGTGTACGACGAGGATGGACAGGTCTGCCGGGGTCACGCCGGGGATTCGGGAAGCCTGACCTACGTTCTGCGGCCTGCTTTTTCCCATTTTCTCGCGGGCTTCGTGTGACAGGGCTTTTATGGATGCGTAATCAAATCCCGAGGGAATGGCACGTGATTCCCACGACCGCATGCGTTCGATGTCCTTCTGCTGACGTTCGAGGTATCCGGCATACTTTACCGCAGTCTGTATCTGGCCTATGGCCGAGGGTTCATGGTCCATCGCGTCTGGATCGACAGGGTAGATATCCGCATACTGTATCTCGGGGCGGGACAACAACTTATATAGAGCGACCGGCTCTGAAACCGGTGCCGACGACTTGGCTTTCAACAACGGATTGACCTTTTCCGGGACCACGTAAACCCGTTTAAGTCGATCCGTTTCTGCTTCCACCAATCGGCGCCTCTCAGCGGTAGCGTCATGCCTCTCCCTGGTTATCACGCCGATTTTGTAAGCGCGATCCGAAAGACGCATGTCTGCGTTGTCGTGCCTCAACAGGAGTCGATATTCGGCCCGTGACGTGAACATCCGGTAGGGTTCGTCCGCGCCTTTCGTGATCAGATCGTCTATCATCACACCAATATAGGCTTCACCCCTGTCCAGCGTGAAAGGCGAACTGTTTCGCACCGATAGCGCGGCGTTTATACCAGCCAGAATACCCTGCGCCGCGGCCTCTTCGTAACCCGTGGTCCCATTGATCTGTCCAGCGAGAAACAACCCGGCGACCTGCCGCGTCTCAAGGGTCCGGGTCAGGTTTTCAGGCGGAATGAAATCGTATTCCACGGCGTATCCGAATTGGAGTATTACCGCGTTTTCCAAGCCCTTGATCGTGTGCAGCGCCTGGTCCTGCACCGGTTCCGGAAGGCTTGTTGAAAAGCCGTTTACATATACTTCGTCGGTATTCCAGCCCTCCGGTTCCAGGATGATCTGGTGACTGTCCCTATCCGGGAACCTTACGATCTTGTCCTCTACGGAAGGACAGTACCTGGGACCCCGACCGGTGATCCGCCCCGAGTACATGGGTGACTGATCCAGCGCGGAACCAATGATCTCGTGGGTCCGGGCGTTCGTGAACGTCAGGTAACAGGGCAGTTGCTCATCGGCTGGAGACAATCTTTCATGGGAGAAATGTTCAGGATATTCGTCGCCGGGTATGATCTCCAACTCACTGTTATCTATGGAGTTACCGTCTATACGGGGCGGGGTTCCCGTCTTCAGCCGGCCTATATTGAATCCGAGTGCACGAAGGGAATCGGACAATTCCGTCGCCGCCTTTTCTCCAAGGCGCCCTCCGGGTGCGTTGCTCGATCCACGATGCATGACTCCGTTAAGAAATGTTCCAGAGGCCACGACCACGGCCTGGCATGAAATGGACCTTCCATCGCTCGTACGTATTCCTGCCACTCGACGATTATCGACATCCAGATGGGATACCTCCCCCTCCACCACCGTAAGATTCGCGGTGTCGCCGATGACCCGCTGCATGTAGTCCCGATACGCGACCCGGTCATTCTGGGTTCTCAGGGATTGTACAGCCGGACCCTTGCGCGTGTTCAGCATCTTAACCTGCACGGCCGTCGCATCGGCGGCCTTGCCCATCTCTCCGCCGAGCGCATCGACCTCACGCACCAACTGTCCCTTTCCCAAACCACCGATGGACGGATTGCAGGACATCTGGCCGATCTTCGAAGCTTCGAGAGTGACGAGCGCCGTTCCGACGCCCATTCTCGCCGATGCCAGGGCGGCTTCACATCCGGCGTGGCCGCCGCCGATAACGAGGACTTCAACCTTTTTCATCGGATCACTTCCGTCCACCGCGTGTCCCATGTTTCACGTGGAACATCATTTACCTATACAGAACCTGGAGAAGACATGGTCCAGAACCGCGTCACCGATGTCTTTTCCTACAAGAACGCCGAGGTGCTGTACGCATTCTCGCAGATCAATGGCAGCCATCTCGGCGCCGAGCCCTTCTGCCAGGACTCCGACACCGCGGTCCAGGCTCGCCTTGGCCTGGTTCAGTAGATCCCCCTGACGGGCATTGATAACGAGACCCGATTCGAATCGGGCGGGATCGTACTGCGCATTTTCAAGAATCGTTTTCAACAGGTCTTCGGTTCCAGTGCCGTTCTTCGCCGAAGTCCTGACGCAACGCCCGTCCGCAGTCAATTTCGCGTAGGATTCCGGATTGTAGGAATCCAAATCACACTTGTTTAATATAAACACGCCATCCCGACTGGACAACAGATCCACCAGTCTCCGATCATCCTCGTCAGGCGGCCGGGATGCATCGAACACCACCAGTGGAATATCGGCCTGCTCCAGTTCAATTTGCGACCTTGCAACTCCTTGCTGTTCAATGATCTCCGACGTCGTCCGGATTCCCGCCGTGTCTACGAAAGTAACGGGCACACCGCGGATGTCGATGCTCTCCTCGATGGTATCCCGCGTCGTCCCCGACTCCGGGTGTACAATGGCCCGGTCCCGCGAGATCAGCATATTCAGCAGGCTGGACTTCCCCACGTTGGGCTTTCCGAGCAATGCGATCCGGATCCCGTCTCTCAGCACGCGAGTCTCGTGGGACGACTTGATAAGTTGGTCCAGCGCTTCCTGAACGGAGCGGAGTTGATCCAGGAAGGTCCGGGGTTCCATATCTGGGATGCCCTCTTCGGTGAAATCGAGCGTTACTTCAATAAATGCAATAACTTGTATTAGTTTCATCCTGGATTCGTCTATCTGTTGAGAGCAGGTTCCGTTCAGCTGTCTGAGTGCCGCCCTCGCGCAGGCGTCGGTACGCGCCCTGATCAATTCGCCTACCGCTTCGGCCTGCAACAGGTCGATCCGGCCGTTGATAAAAGCGCGCTTGGTGAACTCGCCGGGTTCCGCCAGCCGGGCGCCTGACCGGATCAGCACATCCAGGATCATGCCGCCGGGTACCATGCCACCATGGCCGCTGAATTCGATCAGGTCCTCGCGGGTGTAGGAGCGTGGCGACTTGAATAGCGACATGAGCACTTCATCGACCCGTTCACGACTCTGGGGATCGATGACGTATCCGTGATGGATGGTGTGCGTCCGGCACTCGGACGGCCGATCGGCGCCGCTGAATACCCGGTCGGCGATGGAAAACGACTCGGGGCCGCTCATGCGCACTACGCAGAGACCGCCCTGTCCGGGCGGCGTGCCGATCGCGGCAATGGTATCGTTCAGGGCCTGCGGGGTCATGGGAATATCGAGACGCGCGGTCCCCTGCGCCCAGGAGCCTGCGTCATTTTGCGGGTTGAACCGGGAAAAAATGGTTCTGTATCGCCTGTTGTGCGATGGTCAGCACGTTGACCATGGTCCAGTACAGTATGAGACCGGAGGGCAGATCCTTCATGATGAAGAACAGCACGACGGGCATGATATAGATGAACATGGCCTGACGGGGATCCTTCATCGTCATCTTGGACTGGAGCAGCATCGTGGCGCCCATTAGGATCGGTAGGATATAGTACGGATCCTTCAGGGACAAGTCCTGTATCCACCCGACGAATGGCGCGTCCCTCAGTTCAATCGTGCTGCTGAAAATGGTATAGAGCGCGATGAGGATCGGCATCTGCAGCACCAGGGGCAGACAACCGCCCAGGGGGTTTACCCCCGCTCCCCTGTACAGCTTCATCATCTCCTGATTCAGCTTGGTCGAATCGTTCTTGAACTTCTCCTTGAGCGATTCCATTTTAGGCTGCAACTGGGACATGCCCTGCGTGGCCTTCATGCTCTTGTGGGTCAGGGGAAAAAGCAGGATCTTCACGAAGATGGACAGGACGATGATGACCATGCCGTAGTTGGTGATGAACTGGTGCAGCCAGACCAGGGATATGAGTGTAATCTTGCTGATCGGCTGTATGATCGTCCATCCGAGATCGACGGCGGCCTCGAGCCCGTATCCGTATTTTTCCAGGGTATCGTAGTGAACCGGCCCCAGGTAGATGAGAAAGTTGTCCACGAGAGGTGAAGCGAGACCCATGGACAGCTCCGCGGCGATCTGCCTGTCCTCGTACTGGGGGCGCGTGACGGGCCTGCCGTTCAGGCGGTATCCCCTGGCCTTCCTGTCCACGGGCACCATGGCGGCGAAGAAATATTTGCTGCGAACGCCGACCCAGTGCGTTTCGCCCGTGGTCTCGGGCCTGGGATCTTCGTAGTCTCCTCCGAGATCTTCATCGATCACCGTATCGTTGAGCGAGGCAAATCCCCTGAAGGCGTATATGTCCATGTCCCAGTCCGTTTCCGTAACGTTGATACCGCCGCCCCACCGGAGATAGTACTTGCTGCCCAGGGCCAGGTTCTCCCCGCCGTCGATCTTCACCTGGAGATCCACGGCGTAGTCGTCCCGATTGACTACGAAAACCTTGGTGATGGTGAGGCCCCCGGGTGTATCCGCCGTGAGCGTCAACGCGACAGTGACCTGCCCCGGACCGATCGTGGCCGCGTCCCGGTCCGCCGAGAAGCGCAGAGCCCGGGTGCTGCGGGGTCCCCGCTCCGTGGTTAGAATGATATCGGGGCCCGTTTCGCGGCCGGGAGGAATGAGTTCCACCCGTTCTCCGCCGATTCCCCTGTAATCCTTCAGTTGCCAACTGGTTATTACGCCGCCCTCCGTGCTAATCACGCCACGGAAGTACTGGTTTCCAACGACGATGTCACGGGGTTCCGGGGCGCCCTCGACCGGGGGGAGAAACATCACGCGCTCGGAACGGTCCCAGCTGTCCGCGGCAAGATCCCTTGGAGGGGAGTTTTCATTTCGAACGGACCGGGTCGGGACCGGGTCGGGGTCGCCGGCGACCTTCGGGGCTTCGTAGGCCGGTTCGGCGGGCTCGCTCGCCGGGTAGTCCTCTGCAAGATAGTCACCTGCCGGATCGCCCCCCGTCGGCTCCTGTGTAAACGACCGGTCGACGGGAGGGGGGCGCGTGGGCGCGTACATGGGATATATAATGTAGTAGTAACCGATCCACGTCAGGATTATGAGTCCGAAGGCGCCGAGTACCCGTTTTTCCATTGTTGGTGTGATTCCAGGGTTGTAAGCCGCGGCATGCGGCTATTCGTGTGGTTGCTCCACCGGATCGTAGCCGCCCGGGTGAAAGGGATGGCAGCGCAGCAATCGCCGCACGGCGAGGTAGGTTCCGGGGAACAGGCCCCGTCGTTCCAGCGCTTCAATGGTGTATTTCGAACAGGTGGGGGTAAACCTGCAGCTTGGCGGAAGGAACGGGGATACTACGAGTTGATAGCCGCGGACACCCCATACGAGCGTGGTTGCAATTGCCGTGGTCAGCCTTTTCCACATAAACGTGTCACCGCGGTACGGTAGAGGGAAAGGAACTCCTCGTTCATCTGGTGGTACGAGACTTCCTGCCTGCGACTGCGGGCAATGAGCACCAGGTGCATCCCTCTCTTCAGCCGGTTTCTGTTGAGCCGGTAGATCTCCCGCATTCTCCTGCGCACCAAGTTACGCTTGACAGCGCCACCGTAGTGTTTGGTCACGATGAAACCGACCCGGCGCTCGAGCTGGTCCGAACAGGATGCCAGGGACAGGATCATCGAAGGTCCCCTGACGGTTAGTCCGCTTTTCTTGACCCGGTCGAACTCCCACCGGTGTCTCATGCGTTCGTCGTGGGGAAAACGTCGGGAACCGGCGGCCATGGAGTATCGGTCCTGCATCGTTCCGGCGGCGCCTATACGGCAACGCGGGTCCGTCCCTTGGCGCGGCGTCGGCTCAGGATCAACCGCCCCGCCTTGGTACTCATTCTTCGACGAAACCCGTGTCTGCGGTGCCGCTTTAGATTGCTTGGTTGAAAGGTCCGCTTCATCGACTACCCCCGGTTTTTCAATCTATATTTCGAAAACATAACAGCCCTCTATATTACCCGGAATGCCCGTTTTTGTCAAGGTGTTTTTAGTCATAAACGGGGTGCAAATCTTTCCGATATATCTCTTGACAGCACCTGTTTCACCCTACATACTATGGATAGATACCACCCGCAACGTTTCCGCCTGCCGTGGATTTGTTGTATCACCTTATTACCACCTTAAATGCTGTAATTACAATTATTTAGCATATTACATGCAAGCGTACGGGTATGTTTTATGGCTCGGTGCTGCTGGCGATTCAGGCTCTTTGGGGCACAAGGTAATCCGCAATGAAGCAGGAAGATCCTGCACAGCTTTGGTCGGTGTGCCTATCGGAACTGAGGGGCATGATCCCGGCGCAGACGTTTGCGACCTGGTTCGAGCGGACCAGGGGGCATGACGTAACACCGGATACATTCACAATAGAGGTGCCGAACCCGTTCTCGGGCGAGCGGATTCTAAAGCGGTTTCATGACAAGATCAGCCAGGTGGTGACGACCCAGCTCGGCCGCCAGGTCTCCATAGACTATCATATCTTCGAGGGCAATACGCCGATAGTCCCCGTGCTGACCGACATCCCCTCTTACGGACCGCCACGGGAACAGCACGCCGACCTGGAAGAGGAAACCGGCAACCTCTACGACAACTACACCTTCGAAAATTTCGTCGTGGGGGAATGTAACGATTTCGCCCACGCGGCCTCTCTGGCCGTGGTTAAGTCCCCGGGCCAGCAAACCTTCAATCCCCTGGTGATCTACGGCGGCGTCGGGCTGGGGAAGACCCACCTGGCGCAGGCGATCGCCCACGAGTCGAAGCGGCTCGGGACGGTTGATCGCATCAGGTACGTCACGTCGGAAGTTTTCTACAGCGAATTCATCGAGTCCATACAGGAGAAAAAGACGAAGGAGTTCGCACAGACCTACCGCAACGTCGATCTACTGATTGTAGACGACATCCAGTTCTTCTGCAAGGGGCACAAGGACCGCACCCAGGAGGAGTTTTTCCACACCTTCGACGTACTGCGGCAGAAGGGCAAGCAGATCGTGCTCACCAGCGACCGCCTCCCCAAGGAACTTTCCGGCCTGGAAGAACGCCTGGTCTCCCGGTTCGAGTGGGGACTTCTCGCGGACATGAAGCCGCCCGATTACGAAACGAGGGAGGCTATACTTCAGAAGAAGGCGGACAAGGACGGGCTTTCGCTGAGCCCGGACGTCATTGCTTACATCGCCGACCGGGTCGCATCGAATATAAGAGAACTGGAAGGGGCCGTGCTCAGCCTCCTTGCTTACGCGTCATTGAGTCATTGCGATATCAACATCGACGTGGCGAAGCGGGTGCTGAGCAACAAGATTCGCAGAAAACAGCGCTCTGTGGGGATAGAAGACATACAGAAAGCCGTGGCAAGGCACTACGACGTGTCCGTCGAGGAACTGGCCGCCAAGACCCGGAAAAAGCACGTGGTAACAGCCCGACAGGTTGCGATGTTTCTGTGCCGGGACATGACCGGCGCGTCGCTCAAGGATATTGGCGCGATTTTTGGCAGAAGAGACCACTCGACCGTAATACACGCCTGCCAGACGGTAAAGAAACAGCTGCTGGATGACGAGTATTTGCAGGAACAACTCGATAAAGTCAAAAATTCCCTGCTGTAGACCTCCCTCTTTTCTGTTTACGTATAGACACCCGAAGCAGGCCCGAGTAATGTGGATAACATGGGGGTTATCCACATTTTGTTAACATTTATCTCTTCTGGTAAAACCCTCTCCTGCATGATGTTGAGTACCGTTTATCCGGTATGTCCGCATCTATCCACCATCGAAATCTTCATCAATGTGGAAAGGGGTCCTTTTTGACCAGGAATCGGCCTCTTTTCATGGTTGGTGTATTACAGGTCGCCCAGGCCACCTCCGCGGGGTGTTTTTAATGTGGATAACATCGGGGATAAGTGTATACAGAGTGTCGGTGTTGTGTGTACAAGTGAGTGGTTCGGGGGGTTGTGGCTTCTAGTCTGTGGATAAGTGTGGACAAATGTCTGTTTAGGTGGTTCTTTTTCCACATCTTGTTTTAATTATAAATTATTGATTTTATTATTGTTTACACATAAAAAAACACTCCTTTCCACATATCCACAACCCTTATTATTATTATTCCTTTTATATATTGTATAAAACAAATACGAAGTAAATACTATATATAGTACATTTTCAGTGCCTCCCGACAACACGCTACAACATGAAGTAGGTTTTACCACACAAATTCCTTGCGTAATACCGCCTGTACCCTTTATAATATTCAATAGTTGTAAAAGGTTACTGTACATCATACCAGCCTTGTTACGCTCCGTACATATCGGATCGTACGGACCGTACAAGGGTAACCGGCGACGATCATGCAAAGGAGTACCCAGTGAAGATCACCATACCGGCTAGTTCCACGTTGATGAGCGGTATACAGACCGTCCTTAACGTCGTTCCACCGAAGTCCACCCTGCCCATTCTGTCCAACATGCTGCTGGAGACGGAAGACGGCTACCTGACCATCGGAGCCACCGATCTGGATATATCCATCGTGACAAAGATCCCCGCCCAGATCACGGAAGGGGGTTCGATAACGGTACCGGGAAGGAAATTCGCGGAGATGGTGCGCGAACTGCCCGATACCCCGGTCGAAATCGAGGTGGATGGTGTCAAGGTGGTCATCCGGTGCGACCGGGGGGTGTTTCGCCTGGTAGGCATTGACAAGGAAGAGTACCCGGCCTTGCCGGATGTGCCTTCCGATCAGACCATAACGATTCCAGCCTCTTCGCTGCAGCGACTGATCCGTAAAACGGTATACGCGGTATCGAAAGACGAGACGCACCCCAGCCTGTGGGGCGCTTACCTGCGCATAGGCGGCGGAGCCGTGCGAATGGTTGCCACGGATGCGCACCGGCTGGCCAAGACGACGCTGCCCTGCGAGGTTTCCGATACGGTTACCGAAGGGATCATCGTGCCACCCAAGGCCCTGAACAACCTTTCCCGCCTCATCGGCGAATCGGAGGCGCCATCCCGCGTAACGATCGGGGAAAACCACGTAGTGTTCGACCTGGAGAACGCCCAGCTTTACGCCAGGCTGATCGAAGCGACATACCCAGACTACGAACAGGTTATCCCGGACGGGAACGAAAAGATCGTCAAGGTGAACCGCGAGGTCCTGGAAAGCGCGGTGCGCCGCGTGTCCGTCCTGTCCAATTCAACCACCCGCCAGATACGGTATTCGGCCCGTCCCGGATTCATCGAACTGAGTTCGTCCAGCCACGACATCGGCGGCGAAGCCCGGGAAGAGGTACCGGCGGAGTATGATGGCGAAGCCATGGATACGGCCTACGACTTCCGGTACCTGCTCGACGCGGTAGAGCGAATAGAAACCGATGACGTGGTCTTCAAGCTCGATTCACCCGTCAGCGCCGGAATCATCACGCCTTCCGAAAAAGAAGGGGAGGGTGAGGACTACCAGTGTCTGATCATGCCCTTAAGACTTCCCGACGCGGAAAACTGACAAGGTGCATCTTCAACGGCTGTCCCTTGGTCATTTCAGGAACTACACATCCCTTGCGCTGACCTGTGACCCCCAAACCAACGTCTTTATCGGAACGAACGGACAAGGGAAAACCAACCTGCTGGAGGCGGTTTATTACCTGTGCGTCGCCCGTTCATGCCGCGAGGCGCAGGACAAGGAACTCGTGCGCATGGGTTCGGACCATTTCCTGATACAGGGACAGGGGCGGTCCGCGGAAGGCATGGAGGTCGAGTTACAGATTCGATACGCCCGTCACACGGGAAAGAAGGTATTCGTAAACGGGTCGCCCCAGCGCAACATGTCCGACCTTTACGGCATCATGGCGGCGGTGGTGATTTCGCCGGACGACCGGGGTCTGGTCCAGGGGTCGCCGGGTTCCCGTCGCCGCTTTCTGGACATCGCGATCTCTCAGTCCAATGCGGCGTATCTTTCCACCCTTCAGGACTACAGGCGGGTGGTACGGCAACGCAACGAGGTATTGCGGATGCACCTGGACAGCCCGGGAAGGTCAGCGGACCTGGAGGTTTGGAACGCACCGCTGATTGCCCTGGGCAGCCGGATCATGAGAAAACGGGTGGAAGTCGTCGCGGCCCTCAGGGAAGAAGCCCGTCGGGTTCATGCCACCGTCAGCGGGGACGACGAGACCCTCGAGATCGACTATGCGCCTTCCTTTGAATTCGAGGCACTCGAGAACATCGAAGCGTCCTTCCAGGAAGCGCTGGACCGCGCCGAGCCGAGGGAACGGGCGCGGGGGATGACGGAACTGGGGCCGCACCGGGACGACCTGTCCATCAAGATGAACGGGGTTTCGCTGCAGGCCTATGGATCGCAGGGGCAGCACAAGACGGCGGCGACCGCCCTGAAGCTCGCGGAGGCCCGCTTTCTCTGGCAACAGCTGCAGGCGCCTCCCCTGCTGCTGCTGGATGACATATTCGCAGAGATCGATACCGTCAGGACGGGCCGTTTGATGGAAATGGTTCCCACGTACGGGCAGACCTTCATCACGACGGCCAAGGAGAGCGATATCGGCGATTACCGGGATGGTATTACCCGGTTCCGCGTCCACGAGGGCGCGGTGACACCGTACGATTGAGGTCCGGGCATGGCGCGAAAAAACAAGACCACGTCCCTCGGTGACGCACTCGAAAGGCTGATCCGAAGCCTCGGCATGGAAGGCAAGCTGGAGGAACAGCAGGCCGTAGCCCGGTGGTCCGAGGTGGTTGGCGACCGCATCGCTCTGCACGCGCGGGCGGTCTTCTTCGACGGCGGGAAGCTGGTCGTGGAGGTAGACAGCGCGGCCTGGCGCCAGGAACTGTTCTACATGAAGCAGGAAATTCTGAATCGACTGGACCGGTCCTTTGGAAAGCCGCTGGTCCAGGACATCATATTCACCAATTCCAGAAGGTAAAATCGATGTCAGAAACACGGGAAACAACGCCGGAATTACCGGAAACGGGACCCAATACCCCGGAACCCGACCAGTATGACGCGGAGAACATCCAGGTCCTGAAGGGGCTCGAGGGGGTTCGCAAGCGGCCCGCCATGTACATCGGGAGTACCAGCTCCTCCGGCCTGCATCATCTCGTGGAAGAGGTAATGCAGAACGCCATCGACGAACACCTCCAGGGATTCGGCGACACGATAAAGGCATATATCAAAGAGGATGGACAGATCTCCGTGATCGACAACGGCCGCGGCATACCGGTCGAGATGCACCCCACGGAGAACCGCCCCGCGGTAGAAGTAGTCATGACCATGCTCCACGCCGGGGGGAAGTTCGACAACAAGTCCTACAAGGTGTCGGGGGGCCTGCACGGCGTGGGCGTGTCGGTGGTCAACGCCCTGTCCGAATGGCTCGTCGTCGAGGTTCGGCGCGACGGGAAGATCTATTACCAGCGCTATGAGCAGGGCTTGCCGGTCTGCGACGTGGAGGTCAGGGGCACGACGGACGAGAACGGAACGACCGTCTCCTTCAGACCGGACGACGAGATCTTCGACACGACGGAGTTCAATTTCGACCACATCTCCCACCGCTTCCGCGAACTGGCCTTCCTGAACCGCCACATGCGCATCGAGTTGCACGAGGAGGCCAAGGGCAAGTCCAGCGTTTTCGAATATCGGGGCGGCATCGTCGAATTCGTCGAATACCTGAACGAGAACAAGACGTCCATCCATGACACCATCAGTATCCGCCAGCAACGGGACGACAACCAGATCGACATCGCCTTTCAGTACAACGACGGCTACCAGGAGAACATCTTCACGTACGCCAACACCGTCCGGACTACGGAAGGCGGTTTCCACCTCGTGGGCTTCAAAACGGCCCTGACCCGGTCCATCAACAACTACGCCCAGCGGAACAACCTCCTGAAAAACCTCAAGGTGCCCATCACCGGCGACGACACACGGGAAGGCATCACGGCCATAGTGAGCGTGATCATACCCAATCCGCAGTTCGAGGGTCAGACCAAGGAGAAACTCGGCAACAGCGACATACGCGGTGTCGTGGAGTCGGTGGTCGGCGAGGGGCTTTCCGTATACATGGAAGAGCATCCCGCCACGGGGAAGAAAATCGTCGAAAAATGCATACAGGCGGCGATTTCCCGGGACGCCGCGCGAAAGGCGCGGGAACTGACCCGCCGGAAGAGCGTGCTGGAAAACACCACCCTTCCCGGCAAGCTGGCCGACTGCACCCTGAAGGATCCCATGGCTTGCGAGATCTACCTCGTCGAGGGCGATTCGGCCGGCGGCACGGCCAAGGCCGGCCGCGACAAGACCTTTCAGGCCATTCTGCCCCTCTGGGGAAAACCGCTCAACGTGGAGAAGGCTCGCATCGACACGGTGCTGAGCAACGATAAGCTCCAGCCCATTATCACCGCCCTCGGGGTCGGCATAGACGACGATTTCGACCTGTCCCGGCTGCGTTACGGGCGGGTCATCATCATGGCGGACGCCGACCACGACGGTCTGCATATCCGCACGTTGTTACTTACCTTCCTGTTCCGGTATATGCGTCCGCTGGTGGAGAACGGCCACGTCCTGATCGCCCAGCCGCCGCTGTACCGCGTGCGCAAGGGGCGCAGGGAGGATTACCTCAAGAACGACCGGGAACTGGGGGAATACCTGCTCAACCAGAGCGTGGACCGCACCTGGGTGCACCGGGCGGACAGCGACGGCAACGGCCACGCACTCACGGAAGACCGGTTGCTGGCCAATCTCCGCGAGATGATGGATTTCGAAGAGCAGGTCGGACGGCTGGTCAAGACGGGACTGAAGCGCGACCACATCCTGGAAATGCTGAAAGACCGGGACCTGTACGACGACTTCCGGAGAGAATTGCGCGAACTAGTTGAAATCCGGAAGCAACAGGAAGAGGCCGGGAAAGTCCCGGTGCCCATAGACCCCGTCGAAGAAGCCCTGGATCCGTCCCTGTATCGCAGGCTGCGGCAGCTTTGCCGCCGGCTGGAGGAAGTGCTGGAAAACGAGATGGTAGTCAGGACGGAGAAGACCGAGAAGCGGGTCAGGGGGGTCGGAAACCTGATCGACGCCGTGCTGGACGTGGGGCGCGAGGGCGCCACCATCTCCCGCTACAAGGGGCTGGCCGAGATGGACGCCGAAGAGCTGTGGAAGACGACGATGAACCCCGAAACCCGCACGCTGCTCCGGATCACCCTGGACGACGCGGTGGAGGCGGACCGGATCTTCACGATCCTCATGGGCGACAACGTGGCCGCCCGAAACGATTTCATCCAGAGAAACGCCCTCCTGGTAAACAACCTGGACCTGCACTGACCCGGGCGCGCGCTGAAGACGCTCGAAACCGCGGATTACGATGAGATCCACGCGGGATAACACGTTCAAGGGGAAAGCATGGCGGTAGAACAACACGACAACATCCAGCCCATCTTCATCGAAGACGAGATGAAGAGTTCATATCTCGACTTCTCCATGAGCGTCAATCTGTCGCGGGCGATTCCGGACGTCCGCGACGGGTTCAAGCCGTCCCAGCGGCGCATACTCGTGGCGATGCGCGATCTGAATCTTACACCGGGACGGCCTACGCGCAAATGCGCCAAGATCGTCGGCCAGACGATAGGCGATTACCATCCCCACGGCGACCTCGCCGTGTACGATACCCTCGCGCGGATGGCCCAGCCCTTCAGCATGCGCTATCCCATGGTCTTCGGCCAGGGGAATTTCGGCTCCATCGACGGCGATCCGCCGGGTGCCATGCGGTACACCGAATCGAGAATGTCCCGCCTGGCCATCGAGATGATGGAAGATATCGACAAGGACACCGTCGATTTCATGCCGAACTACGACGAGTCTAAAGATGAACCGACGGTGCTTCCGGGAAGGTTCCCCAACCTGCTCTGTAACGGATCGCTCGGCATCGGCGTGGGCATGGCCTCCAACCTGCCTTCCCACAACCTCAGCGAGGTGTTGGACGGCATCGTGGCGGTAATCGACAACCCGGAAATATCGATTGAGGGGATTGCCGGGCACATCAAGGGGCCGGACTTCGCCACCGGCGCGATCATTTACGGCCGCAACGCGATACGCGAGTATTTCCACACCGGCCGCGGAAAGATCAAGGTGCGCGCCCGTACGACGATCGAGACCCACGAACAGAGCGAGAAGGAAATCATCGTCGTCACGGAAATCCCCTACAAGGTCAACAAGTCCAGTCTGATCGAGAAGATCGCCGACCTCGTCCGCGAAAAGCACGTGCTGGGCATTACCGACATCCGGGACGAGTCCGACAGATCGGGCCTCCGCATCGCCATCGACGTGCGCCGGGACATTCCCGGCAACATCGTACTCAACCAACTCTTCAAGATGACGTCCCTCGAAACCACCATCGGCGTCACCATGCTGGCGCTCGTGGACGGCCGGCCCCGGGTGCTGAACATCAAGGAATGCATTCAGCACTTCATCGACCACCGCCACGAGGTACTGGTGCGCCGGACGGCCTTCGATCTCGAGAAGGCCGAACAGCGGGCCCATATCGTGGAGGGTCTGCGGATGGCGCTGGACAACGTGGACCGGGTGATCGAAGTCATCCGCGCATCGCAGACGGGCGAGGAGGCCATGGGTCTCCTGGTGGACGAATTCGGGCTGTCCCGGGCCCAGGTCGAGGCGATCCTGGATATGCGCCTGCAGCGCCTGACCGGACTTGAAAGGGACAAACTCGAGGAAGAGTACAACGACTTGGTCGCCCGCATCAGCGATTTCCGGGATATCCTTTCGCGGCTGGAACGGCGGATGCAGATCATCAAGGACGAGATGGTCGACCTGAAGGATCGGTACGGCGACGAAAGACGGACCGAGATGATCGACATCGAAGGCGATCTCAGCATCGAGGACCTGATCGCCGACGAGGAGATGGTCATCACCATCTCACACGCCGGCTACATCAAGCGACTGCCCATGGATACCTACCACAGCCAGAACCGGGGCGGAAAGGGCATCACCGGTATGAAGACCCGGGAAGAGGATTTCGTGGAACACCTGTTTTCCGCCTCGACCCATTCCTACATCCTGTTCTTCACGAACCGCGGAAAATGCTACTGGCTCAAGGTGTGGGAAATCCCGGAAGCGGGACGTACGGCCCGCGGCAAGGCCATGGTCAACCTGCTGCAGCTCGACCAGGGGGAAAGCATCGCGGCATTCCTGCCGATCAGGACCTTCGACGACGAGCACTACATCATGATGGTGACGCGGGGCGGCCGCGTGAAGAAGACCGTCCTTTCGGCTTATGGAAATCCCAGAAGAAACGGCATCGTGGCGCTGAACATCCTGGAGGGAGACGCCCTCATCGAGGCGCTGCTTACCGACGGCGACAACGATATCGTCATCGCCAGCCGGAACGGACAGGCCGTTCGTTTCCACGAGGCCGACGTCCGGACCATGGGCCGCGGCGCCCAGGGAGTGCGGGGCATCCGGCTCGGGGAAGGAGACCGGGTCGTGGGCATGCTGGCGTCGGATCGGGATACGACGCTGCTTTCCGTTACGGAGAACGGGTACGGGAAACGGACGAGCATCGAGAACTACCGCCTGACCCGCCGGGCCAGCAAGGGCGTCAGCAACATCCGGACCAGCGAACGCAACGGGTCCGTAGTGTCGATACACGCCGTCGCCGACGAAGACGAACTGATGATCATCACCACGAATGGCCTGATCATACGCCTTCCGGTCCGTGACCTGCGCCCCATCGGCCGGAACACCCAGGGCGTCCGGCTCATCAACCTCGGCGAGGGGGACCGGGTGATCGACGTGTCCAAGATCACGCCCAACGACGACGAGGACGATTCGGAGCCTTCCGAACCCGCTGAATCCACCGGTACAAACGACGCGGATGAAGCATAAAAAGCGCTTGACACGGATGACCCGCACCATATATTGCGTCAGTTCTAAAAGGAGAAAGGCCTTCCCGGAAGGGTGAAAGGACCTTCGTAAAACGATTCACTCCAAGGCTGCATTGCCGTAAAACGGGGGTGTTATGGGACTCTGCCCTGAATGTGGCGCCACGGTCAACTTGGAATATGATGTCGTGGAAGGCGAAATCATAGCCTGCGAAGAATGCGGCGCGGAACTCGAGGTCATCAGCGTAAAACCTCTTGAGTTGGAACTGGCGCCGGAAGAGGAAGAAGACTGGGGAGAATGAATTCGTTACCGCCTGGCGGTTTCGTATTCAGATTAGGAAACCAAAGATGAGCAAACGAATGAAACATAAACATGGAAATCATGATTGTGATTTGCGTTCGTCCGCTCATCGAGTCCCGCGTTGATTCAAGACACGGAATAACCGGGCCAAAGGAACAGACAGGAGCCATGTTCCTCTTCTGATCGAGCGAAGAGGCCGGCTCCTTTTTTTATGGTATAGCCGGGAAGGGACGTAAGATCCATGGAAATGGGCATCGTGCTGTCGCGCATCCGCAAGGATGAAAAGCGGCTGATCGCCGAGGCGGGTCTACGGGGAGTCGTCGTGAAGACGATCGACAACACCCGGCAGGTATTCGAACTGGACCGCCGGCATATCGATCTCGACGTGGTCCTGGAACGTTGCGTCGACCACCACCGGGCCGTGTACGCGCTGACCGTGTTCGACCACTGGGGTATTCCCACGGTGAACCGGCAGTCCGTAGTGGAGACCTACGGAAACCGGCTGCTGACGACCCTGGCGTTGCGGGAGAAGGGGGTGCCTGTGCCGGACGTTCGCCTGGCCTATACGCCGGGTTCGGCCCTCGAAGCCATGGAAGCCATGGGGTACCCGGTCGTGCTGAGACCCGTGGAAGGTCCCGAGGACCAGCTGGTCTCCCGCATACAGGACAAGTATACCGCGGCGACGACCCTGGAGCACAAGCGCATCCTGGGCGCGTACCATCATTCGATCTTCTTCGTTCAGAAATACATCGAAGCGCCCGGACACGACATAAGGGCATACGTGGTCGGTGACGAGACGGTCGCCGCCGTAACGGTGCTGACCCACCACTGGATCGGATCCATTGCCGATGGCGGCCTGATGGCGAAGGAGCCCGTCACGGAGGAATTGAGCGCCCTGGCGGTTTCCGCTGTCCGGGCCATAGGCGGCGGTATCGCGGTGGTGGACATGGTCCGCACGAAGGACGCCTGGTACGTGCAGGAGATGGGGCCGCCGTCCGGACTGTCCGAAGTGTCGGACGTAACCGGGGTCAATATTTGCGGAAAGATCATGGACTACGTGGTGGATACGGTGGAGCAGGGAGGGCGGGCATCGTGAAGATCGGCATGCTGCTTTCCATAGTCTCAAAAGAACAGAAGATGTTGTTCGAGGCGGCCAGTCGGCGCGGGGTCTTTTTCGACCGGCTGGACGACCGGCGCCTCGTCTTCGACCTGGAGAACCACCGGTACGACCACGACGTAATCCTGGAGCGGTGCATCAACCACTCCAGGGCGCTCTACTCGCTGAAGATGCTCAATGCCAGCGGCGTTAGAACCGTCAATTCGTACGACGTGGCCCGCGTGTGCGGGAACAAGTTCCTGACAACCATGGCGCTGGTGGACCATGGGGTACCCACGCCAAAAGCCCGTATCGCCTTCACGGCGGAGTCCGCCCTCGAGGAAATGGAATCCATGGGCTATCCGGTTGTGCTCAAGCCCCCCATAGGATCGTGGGGACGCCTGATCGCCCGGATCAACGACCGCCATGCCGCGGAAGCGGTGCTCGAGCACAAGGAGACCCTGGGATCGTACCACCATTCGGTGTTCTACATCCAGGAGTACGTCGACAAGCCCGGACGTGACATTCGATCCTTCGTGGTCGACGGCGAGACCATCTGCGCCATCTACCGCTATTCGGACCATTGGAAGACCAACACCGCCCTGGGAGGGACGGTGGCCAACTGCCCCGTAGAGGGCGATGTTGGAACGCTGTCCGCCCGCGCCGCGGAAGCGGTGGGCGGCGGCGTGGTGGCCGTCGACCTGCTGGAATCGCCGGCCGGGATCATGGTCAATGAGGTCAACTATACCATGGAATTCCGTAACAGCGTCCGGCCGACGGGAGTGGACATTCCCGGCCGAATCATCGATTACCTGGTAAAGGTGGCCCAATCATGATCAAGGTGTCGATCGCAGGAGCGTCCGGTTACGGCGGGGGCGAACTGTTGCGCTTGCTGCTGTACCACCCTGAAATCGAGATCCGGCAGGTGACTTCCGAATCGCTGGCCGGCAAGCCCGTCGGCCGTTCCCATCCGAACCTGCGCCGGGTCACGGACCTGAAATTCAACGCGCTGGCCGACCTGGAATCCTGCGACGTACTATGCCTGTGCCTTCCTCACGGGGAGGCCATGAGACGGTGGGACGCCCTTTCCGGCCTGACCGGCCGCGTCATCGACCTGAGCGCGGACTTCCGCCTAAGGGACCCGAGTGACTATCCAGCCTGGTACGGACACGAACACACGCACCCGGAAGTGCTGGACCGTTTCGTGTACGGCCTGGCCGAACTGTACCGAGAGGAAATACGGGATGCCGATTGCGTCGCGTGCACAGGGTGCCTGGCCGCCTCGGCGATCCTGTCGCTGGCACCGCTGGTGAGGGCCGGCGCCGTCGACCCGTCGCGTCTGTTCATGGAAGGGAAGATCGGTTCCTCGGCGGCGGGGAACCGGGCCGACCAGTCCACCCACCATCCGGACCGGAGCGGCGCGGTAAGGTCGTTCAAGCCCACCGGACATCGCCACACGGCGGAGATCGTGCAGGAACTGACTTTCGGGGGACGGGCGCCCGCGGTCCATTTTTCTGCCACAGCCATCGAAATGGTGCGCGGCATCCTGATGACGACACACGCCTTTGTGAACGGCAACCTGTCCGAAAGGGAAATCTGGGGTATATTCCGGGAGGCCTACGACCGGGAGCCCTTCATCCGCATCATCAAGGAGCGCCAGGGCGTGTTTCGGTACCCCGATCCGAAGTTCCTCTCGGGCACCAACTACTGCGACATCGGGTTCGAGCGGGACGAACACAGCGACCGGGTCGTGGTCATGGGCGCGCTGGACAACCTGGTCAAGGGCGCGGCCGGCCAGGCCGTGCAGGCCCTCAACATCATGTACGGATGGGACGAACGGACAGGCCTGGAGTTTCCGGGCCTGCATCCGGTATAGGAAGAAGGATAATGAACTACCAGGCACCAAGAGGCACCTACGACATCCTGCCCGAAGACCAGGCCCACTGGCGCCACGTGATCGAAACCACGCACCGGGTCTGTGCGCTTTACAGTTACGAGCAGATCGACGTGCCGGTATTCGAAAAGACCGGACTCTTCGAAAGGAGCGTCGGCGAATCCACGGACATCGTCGAAAAGGAAATGTATACCTTTCTCGACCGCAACGACGAGAGCATGACCCTGCGACCCGAATTCACGGCGGGGATCTGCCGGGCCTACGCCGAACGCAAGCTGCATGGCAGGCCGCAGCCCCTGAGGCTCTTTACGATCGGACCGGCTTTCCGGTACGAACGTCCGCAGGCGGGCCGGTACCGCCAGTTCTACCAGATCGACGTGGAGGTACTGGGCAGCCAGGACCCGGCCATCGATCTCGAGGTGATGCAGGTCGCCTGGCAGATCTACGAAGACATCGGAATAAGCGGACTGTCCTTCCAGGTAAACAGCACGGGATGCCCTGCGTGCCGCCCGGGATACCTCGCGACGCTGAAGGCCTGGTACGATCAGCGACTGGGCGAACTGTGCGGCGACTGCCGGCGCCGCTACGAGCAGAACCTGCTCAGGTTGCTGGACTGCAAGAACGAACCCTGCCGGACGATCTCGGAAGGGGCGCCGCGGATCGTTGAATCCCTGTGCGGCGGCTGCGGCGATCACTTCGACCAGTTGCGTTCCTACCTGGACGCCCTGGAACGCCCGTACGAGGTCAATCATCGCCTGGTACGGGGACTGGACTACTATACGAAGACCGTATTCGAGGTCTGGGCCGCGGGCATTGGCGCGCAGAACGCGGTATGCGGCGGCGGACGTTACGACGGATTGATCGGGATGATCGGCGGTCCCGATACGCCGGCGATCGGTTTCGCCTCCGGCATCGAACGCATCATCCTCGCCATGAAGCAGGAGGGGATCGAACCCCCGGAGACGCCTAAGCCACGGGTATTCGTCGCCTACCTGGGCGCCGAGGCCAAGGCTGCCGCCGTGGTCCTGGCGCAGGAGCTTAGAGCGGCCGGTGTGGGCGCGGCCGCCCTGTGGGAGGACCGCAGCCTGAAGGCACAGATGAAGCAGGCCGACCGGACCGGCGCCGCGTACACCCTGATCATCGGCGACGACGAGGTGAAGACCGGCGTCGTCATGGTACGGCGCATGGGGGACAGCACGCAGACGGCCGTACCCCGTTCGGAGGTCATGGGCGCGGTGAAGGGCGGGGACGCACTATGATCGTGGTGAAGACCGGCGGCAGCAGGGGCATCAACCTGGACTACGTACTCGAGGATCTCGCCCGGCAGACCGAACCGCTGGTGCTGGTGCACGGCGCGTCCGACGAATTGAACCGCATATCGGAGCAGCTGGGCAAGCCGCCGCGCATGGTCACGTCGCCTTCCGGGTACACGAGCCGGTATACCGACCCGGAAACGCTGGATATCTTCAACATGGTATACTGCGGCAAGCTCAATACCCGCATCGTCGAGAAACTGCAGCAGCTCGGGGTCAACGCCATCGGGCTGAGCGGGGTCGACGGCAGGCTTCTCGAGGGCCGGCGTAAACCCACCCTCCGCATCGTGGAGGACGGCAGGCAAAAAGTTCTGAGGGACGACTACACAGGCCGTGTCGAAAAGGCGAACGTATCGCTCCTGACCACCCTCCTGGACCACGGATACCTGCCGGTTGTCAGTCCTCCGGCCATCAGCTACGAAGGCGAGGTGATCAACGTGGACGGAGACCGGGCGGCCGCCGTGATCGCCGACGGCCTGGGCGCGGACCGGCTGGTCATACTCTCCAACACGCCAGGGTTTCTCGAGGACGCGGACGACGAGAGTACGCTGATTCCCCGCCTCGCCCAAGACGACATAGACGACGCGATAGCGACCCACGCCAGGAGCCGCATGAAGAAGAAACTGCTGGGCGCAAGGGAAGCGCTGGAACTTGGGGTGGGCACGGTGATCCTGGGCGACGGCCGCGTGCCCTGTCCGGTCACGTCGGCGTTGCGCGGCAAGGGCACGGTAATTGGCGGATAGAAGTGGTCAGGGATCGTTGGAAATTGTATGGGTGGTTCGTGGCCGCCGGGACCCGATGGGACCGGCGACAGACGAGGATGAGACCGGAAACGGTGACTGGAGTACAGGCGAAATGACAGACTACCAGGCAATGGAAGATCGCGTATCCATGGGTATTTTGACGAAGCGGGACGTGGTGATCGTCCGCGGCCTCGGCACGCGGGTGTGGGATGCCGAAGGAAAGGAATACATCGACTGTATCGGCGGGCACGGTACGGCCAACATCGGCCACAGTCACCCGGTCGTGGCCAAAGCGGTGGCGCGCCAGTCAGAGCGCCTCATGATCTGCCCGGACACCTTTTACAATGACGTGCGCGCGGAACTGGTCACGGCCCTGACCCGGGTGGCCCCGGCGGGGTTGGACCGTCTCTTCCTGTGCAATTCCGGCACGGAGGCAGTGGAAGCGGCGCTGAAATTCGCCCGCGTCGTCACCGGCCGGCCCGGCGTGATCGCGGCCCAGCGCGGGTTTCACGGACGCACCTTCGGCGCCCTGAGCGCGACCTGGAATCCCAAGTACCGCGTCCCCTTCGAACCGCTCGTGCCGGGTTTCACCCACGTGAAGTACAACGATGCCGGCGCAATGGACGAAGCCATAGGCGACGGAACCGCCGCGGTGATCCTGGAAGTGGTGCAGGGCGAGGGCGGCGTGCGGCCCGGCGACGGCGAATACCTGAAGCGCGTGGAGGCCCTTTGCCGGGAACGGGGCGCCCTGTTCATCGTGGACGAGGTGCAGACCGGTTTCGGCAGGACGGGCGCCATGTTCGCCTGCGAGCACCACGAACTGCGGCCGGATATCCTCTGTCTGGCCAAGGCCATGGCCGGAGGCCTGCCCGTGGGAGCGGCGCTCTGTTCCGACTCGGTAAGGGAAGTGCCCGCCATGTCCCACGGCAATACCTTCGGCGGCAGCCCGGTAATCTGTGCGGCCGCCCTGGCGACGCTGCGCGTGCTGCAGGAGGAAGGACTCGTCGAAAACGCCCGGGAATCCGGGGCGTATTTCCGGGACCGTCTCGCGGCGCTGGACGCACCTGCCATCCGCGAGATTCGGGGCATGGGCTTGATCATCGGGGTCGAACTGAAAGGACGGGTCACGCCCATCCTGCGCGGGCTCATGGAAAGGGGCGTGCTGGCCCTGCCCGCGGGCAACACGGTGCTGCGATTCCTGCCGCCCCTGTCGATCTCCAGGGATGAAATCAACCAGGTGGCAGAGGCCGTGAAAGAAGTGTTGTGTTACCTGGAAGAAAGTCCGGCGGACCGGTCGAGCCGGGCGGACGGACAGGCCGTGAACACGAGACGCGCCACCCGCAGCCGAGCCGGAGCCCCGGAGGCTGAATGAGTCCTGACCGCGACGACGTCGCGTTGCTGCGAGGCCTGGTCGACCGGTACAGTCCCTCCGGGCAGGAGGGTGAAGCGGTCACCTTCCTGGTTGAAGCCATGGACCAGAGAGGGATCCGCGCCCATGTGGACAACGCAGGCAACGCGGTGGGCGAGATAGGGCGCGGCAGTCCCCACATCGCCTTGGTTGGACACATCGACACGGTTCCCGGGATCGTTCCGGTGCGTGAAGAGGCGGGCCGTCTCTACGGCCGGGGCTCGGTGGACGCCAAGGGCCCCCTGGCCGCCTTCGCCGCCGCCCTTTCCCGGTTCACCGAACTCGATCGCGGACGGATCACGGTCGTCGGCGCCGTGGAGGAGGAGTGTCCCACCTCGCGGGGCGCCCGCCACCTGGTGGACCGCATGAGGCCCGATTACGTGTTCATCGGCGAACCGAGCGGCTGGGACAGCGTCACCATAGGGTACAAGGGCGTCGTGGGTTTCGACTACCGGCTCGAGCAGCCCAACGCCCATTTCGCCGGGGACCATCTGCGCGCGGGGGAACGGGCCATCGCGCTGTACAACGCCCTTCAGTCCCGCGTCACCTCCCAGGCCACGGAAAGCGAATTCGAGTCTCCCCGGCTCGAACTGAGACGTTTCAACACCCACGACCACGGGTTGACCGAAGGCGCGGACGCCTATTTCTCGGTGCGCGTGCCGCCGGGTTACGACATGGACGGCCTGGTCGGCTTCGTAACGGACCAGGCGGGGACCGCCGAAATCGAGTGCGACCAGAGACTGGAAGGGGTGGTCGCCGCGAAGAACACGCCGCTGATCCGGGCCCTGTTGCGAGGCATCCGGCAGGAAGGCGGCAGGCCGACCTTCAAGAAGAAGACGGGCACATCGGACATGTGCATCGTCGGACCGGCATGGAAGAGTCCGATCGCGGCCTACGGTCCGGGAGACTCAAGCCTGGACCATACCCCCGGCGAGCATATCGTCCTGGACGAGTACCTCCGGTCCGTCGAAGTGTTGACGGCCGCGCTGAAGTACCTGACCGAAGTTGCGTAGGGTTAATCAAACGATTAGATGGAAGGACCTGCAGTGCGTCAGCACGGCCAGGGCCGCGGGCTCAATGGGTCATCGCGTAGATGGCGTAGTTCACGGCCAGCCGGTAAGCGATCACGGAGTACTCCCGCGGGTACATTGGATCCGCGGCGTGTTCCCAGCCGTCACCCAGGTCCGCGTTCCAGTTCATAAGCACCATGAGCCGTCCGCCGTCATCGAAGATGCCCAGCAGGCGATGGCCGTACAACGCGCCGTCCCGCTCATAGTTGTTCATGTTCCACAGGGCCGCCGTACCGGGAACCAGGGGATACTCGTCGAAATCGTAGTAGCAGTGCAGGATCGGATGGTCTCCGGGGATCTCCTCGATGTCCCGTTCGGGAAACACCCGCTTGATCTGCGATTCCCAGACCGCCCATTGACGCGATCCGTGGAAATCGTCCACCAACAGGAACCCGCCGCGCAGAAGGTATTCCCGCAGGGCGTCCACTTCCTCCGGACTGAACTGCAGGGACCCGACTTCCAGGATGTAGAGAAAGGGGATGTCGAACAGCCCGGGATCGGTCAACTCCACCGCCTGCGGTTCGTTGATCTTGAGCGAGGTGGTCGCACGCAACGCCCTGATCACGTTGGCGTCGGCCGAAGGGAAATCCACCGACCACCGACCGAATCCGAATCCCCGGTAGTACCCGCCGAAGTTCTGGTACACCACCCGGCCGAAGGTGAAATCGTTTTGCAGAAAGAGATCGTGGCCCGAATCGCCGGCGCCGCGGGTCGTCCACAGCGCCGCGCCGAGCAGGCAGGACAGCAGGATCAGCCCGATTCGCTTCGCGTGTTTTAAGCGGTTCACTGGTGTCGCCTCCATGCCGGCGGACCGGCCGGTCGGTTTGATCAGTCCGTCGTTCCGCTATCCAAAGTGCCGTCCCGCGGTCCGTTTCGCCATCTAAAAAACCAGTTGCGTTTACGCCTTGAGGATCAGTTCGCCGATTTCCTGGAGCTGTGCCAGGTTTCTGCATTCCAACACGTGATCGCAGTGCGGACTGTACTTGGACATGACGGAGTCGTCGGTATCCCAGTATTGCACGGGCTCGGGGTTCAGCCAGATCGTCTGGTGCACCCTGTCTTTCAATTCACCCAGCACCCAGTCCTGGGGGTCGAACCAGTTCGTCCGCGCGTCGCCGAGGATGACGAGCACCGTGTTCCCGGAGAGGGAAAGGAGGTGTTCGTCGTGGAACTGGTAGAAGGCTCTTCCGAAATCGCTCAGGCCAAAGAAATTGAGGTCGTGATCGTCCTTCAGGTCCTCGACGATTTCTTCGAAGGGTCTGCTGTCGAATTCGTCCGTCACCTCGTTGATCCGGTCCACGAAGAGAAAACTGCGGGCCTGGCTGAACTGGTTCTGCATTTCGTGGACCAGCTTGATGAAGAACCGGGCGACCTCCCAGACCGATCCCGAAACATCGCATAACACGACCAGTTCGTTTTTCTTGATCTTGCGGTGCTTGTAAATGATGTGAAAGGGCAGGTTGCCCGTACGAAAACTCCGCTGGATCGTTTTCTTGATATCGACCCTGCCGTGGCGCGACTTCCTGAAACGCAGCGATTTGCGCGTCACGAGATTCCGGGCCAGTTCCTCCACCGTCTCGTAGAGGTTTTCAACGTCGCCCGGGGGCAGTTCCTGGTAGAGGTCGACGTTCTCTGCATGCTGGTTCGGTTGCGTGCCGGGTTCCGTGACGGCATCTGAACCCTGGTCCCCCACCTGCACGCGGGCCAGCATCCGCTCCACGTCGCCTTCCAGGTCCTCCGGCTCGTCGCCGTCCGCAGGGTCCCCATCGCCGTCCCTAGCCATGGCCTCACCCTGCTCGTCCTGGAAACGCCGGGTGTCCTGTTCCCCGTCATCGGGAAGTTGGTCGAGGTCAGGCTGGCCGCCGGGCGGACCCTCGGTCTCACCGCACGGATCGTCGAGTTCTTCCGCGTCGTCTCCCACCTGAACCAGGAAAAACCGTTCGAAGGCCTCGTCGAAGGCGGGGATATCCTCGTGGGATTTTACCAGGGTGGTCCGCAGGGACGCCTTGAAGGCCGGCCGTTCGGTGACCGGCGCGTGCCTTAGCATTTCGGCGGCGTCCAGGGTCTCTGCCATGGATACGCGTACGCCGGACTGCCGCAGTAGTCTGGCGAATTCAACCAGCCGCTTGATCATGGTAGCCGTCCCGCATGATCCGTTCGATATCCTCCCGGTCCTTCAGAAGGACGTTCAGCGTGCTCGAAAGGATATCGCGTGACAGGTGCTGCGCGTTCAGGACCACCAGCGCCAGCGCCCAGTCGATCGTTTCGGCGATGCTGGGGGGCTTGCGCATGTTGAGCGTTCTGATTTTCTGTACGAACCGGACGACCTGGTTCGCCAGGTCCTCGTCGATGCCGGGAGTCTTGCGGAGGACGATCCGGATTTCCTGCTCGAGGGTGGGATAGTTGATATAGAGGTATAGACAGCGCCGCCTGAGCGCCTCGGACAGGTTCCGGTTGGCGTTGCTCGTCAACACCACCAGGGGCCGCTGGGCGGCGTTAAGCGTGCCGAGTTCCGGGATGCTGACCTGGAAGTCGCTCAGCACCTCGAGGAGGAAACTCTCGAATTCATCGTCCGACCGGTCGATCTCGTCTATCAGCAGGACGACGGGCTCCGGCGCAAGGATGGCCTCCAGCAGGGGCCGCGGGAGCAGGAAGTGCCTGGAGAAGAACGCGGTGTCCTCCCGGTTGAGCGCCTCGACCGCGTTGCCGAGTGTATCGGTATGTTTCAGCAGGTCGCCGATTCGGTCCTTGAGCATCTGCGTGTACAGCAGCTGCTTGGTGTATTCCCATTCGTAAAGCGCTTTGGATTCGTCCAGGCCTTCGTAGCACTGCAGACGGATCAGGCGCCGGTTCAGCGCGCCGGAGAGGGATTTCGCGATCTCGGTCTTGCCGACGCCGGGCGGACCCTCGACCAGCAGCGGCTTCTCGAGCCGTTCCATGAGAAAGATGGGCGTGGCCAGGTCGGGACCGCAGATGTAGTTTTGGACTTCGAAGCGCTGGATGACATCCTGGGCAGACGTGAATTCAGCCATGATACTCCTGAAGGGACAGTCGAACCGGGGCGCGAAAACGGGCGGTTACGGGGCAGGCGCGATGATCCCTCTTCGAGGTTCCTGACGGGTCAAGTTCCGGCGTAAGGTAGCGGAGTCACGGTGGGGTGTCAAGCATATTTGCCTTCCCGGTCCGAGGGCGTTCACGGCGGCGAAAACACGTGCCAACGGGCTGCCTGCGGGCCGGCAGCCGGTTCAAATAGTGCTTGCCGGAACCGGCCTGACCGCCTATATTGCGTGCGTTGCGCGGGACAAATCAAACATGGAGAGTCTCATGAGAAAGAAGCAGAGAAAATTCCTGGTCGGCTTCGGCCTGGTGATTGCCGCCATCGGTTACCTGATCTATACCGGAGCGACCGATGCGACGATGTACTACCTGACGGTAAGCGAACTGAAAACCGCCATCGAAACGGGCGACGTGGATTACGACGAGAATATGCGGCTGCACGGTAAAGTCATGAACGGGTCGATCGAACGGGGCGACGTGGGTACCCTGCGCATCCGTTTCATGGCCCACGAAGGCGGTATGCAGACGGCCGTCGTGTATACCGGCGTGGTTCCCGACACGTTCAGAGACGAATCGGAAGTGGTCGTGGAGGGCGGATATGGACGGGACGGGACCTTTAACGCCCACACGCTGTACGCCAAGTGTCCGTCAAAGTACGAGAGCGAGGAGGGATACGGTCAGTATGAGCAGACCGAGCCGAAGTCGCCGGAACAGCTTCCCCGGTCCTAGCAGGGCTGCGCGCCGGTTCGGCCGGAGCGCGTACGGGAGGAGCCGATTCGGGCTATGACACTGGTCGCGTGCGGACTGCTCGCGCTGGGCGTGCTGGCCTTCATGATCAGTCCGATGCTGGAAGGGTCGGGCCGCCGTCCCATGGTCGCCCGGTCTCGCCGGGACGATCTGCTGAAGAAGAAGGACTTCATCTACTCGGCCATCCGCGAGCTGAACATCGATTTCAGCATGGGCAAGCTGGCGGCCGAGGATCACGAGGCGCTCAGGCAGGAGTACATGAAGGAAGCGTCAGACGTGCTGGACGAACTGGACCGGAGTGCCGCCACCGAACTACCCGTCGCGTCGCAGATAGAAGAAGCGGTACTGGATATACGCAGGAGCCGGGGGCCAGCGCCGGCCGCCGAGAAGACGACTGAGGTGGACAAGAAGACTGACGTGATCGGCCAGGACGAGAAGGATTTGGATAAGATCACCGTCGATCAAAAACCACCGGCCCCGACCACCCTCGCATGTGGGAGTTGCGGCACGGTCAACGAGGAAACCGCGAACTACTGTATCGAGTGCGGCGCTTCATTGAAACGTAGCACATGCGGAGAATGCGGCACGGAGAACCCGGCCTCGGCCAAGTTCTGCGCGGAGTGCGGAGAAAAACTGACTTAGCGGTGATCCCATGAATCGTCACCTGTTTGCCAGCCCTTCGGGGCTTTTTGTTTATTATGCGGTCTTGCTGGCCTTTGCATCCATGCTGGCGTGGACAGACTGGCAGGCCTGGCCAGGCCTGCCAGGAAGACTGGCACACGCCCAGGAAACGGGAAGCATCGGCCTCACCGTCGTGAACGGCACCACCGGCCTGCCGATGGCGGGGCACGAGGTCACCCTGATGCGCCACAGCAGCGAAGAAGGCGCGGAAGAGACCCTTTCACGGGTCGTGACCGACCGCGGGGGCCGGTACGAATTTACCGGACTGCCGGCCGACGGGTCGCACTACGTGGTCGCCACCAGGTACCTTGAAATACCCTACCTTACCGAACACATCCCCCTGGAACCGAGCGCCGGCAACCAGGAAACGGTCCTGCACGTATTCGAGATCACTACGGAGGAAACGGCCCTGGTCCACAGCGCCGTTCACCTGGTTATAGATGCTAATCCCGATATCCTGAACATCACGGAAATCATTGTCGTGGAGAACAGGGGCAACTCGACCTTCGCGCCGCCGCCCGGCGTAGGCCTGGGCCTGATCTACTCCCTTCCCCCCGCCGCGTTCGGACTGCAGCCGATGGTGGAGGGGCTTCAGCATACCGATCGGGGGCTGTTGTTTTCGGCGCCCGTACCACCGGGGACCGCGCGGATCGTGTACGCCTACAACGTGGACAGGGCGTCGATCGACCACCGGCTCGCAAGGAAGATGGATTATGACGTCGATCGCGTCCAGGTGCTGGTCTCGCCGAGCAGCGAGACCGTTACCACCGTCAACCTGACCAACGACGGTGCGCAGCAAGTCGGCGACCAGGAATACCTGCTGCTTTCGAATCGCGTGGGACTGCAGCAGGGCATGTCGGTAGAAGTCGCGTTCCCCGTCATTCTCGTGTGGCAGGACGTCATGAAGTGGGGCATGCTTGGATTCGCGGTGCTCATCGTGGCTGCCGGTCTTGTCGTGGGCATCCGGGTCAAGCCCGACCAGTCGGACGACCCCCCGGCCCCTGCCGAACTAGCGCCGGAGGACGAACGAAAATACGCGGCGATCATCCAGGCCATGGCCGATCTGGACGACCGGTATGCGGCGGGAAACCTGGCCGAGAAGTCCTATCGCAGCCGCCGGGAGGGCCTGAAGGACCGGGCGCACAGGCTGCGGCAACCCGGGAGCGGTGATGGGTGATCCAGCCGCCCCTGGCATCAACATCCGTCAGTTGACGAAGACCTACGGCCGTTTCAGGGCGCTGCACCGGGTGGACCTGGACGTGGCGCCGGGATCGTTCCTGGCCCTGTTCGGTCCCAACGGCGCGGGCAAGTCAACCCTGCTGGGCATCATAGCCGGTCTTGTGCGTCCTTCCCGTGGAGAGGTGCTGCTGGACGGCGCGGACATCACAAAGGACCGCGATGAATCCCTGGGACAGCGAATCGGCGTGCTGTCGTACCAAACCTATCTCTACGACGAACTGACCGTATTCGAGAACCTGCGTTTTTACGGGGACCTGTACGGCGTCGAAAACCGCCAGGAGCGGATCGAAGAACTGCTGCACACGGTGGGCATGATCGGCAGGAAGGGCAGCCCGGTCCGTACGCTTTCGCGGGGGATGTGCCAGCGGGTGGCCCTGGCTCGCGCCATGCTGCACGATCCGGATATCCTGCTGCTCGACGAGCCCTATTCCGGCTTGGACCAGGACGCGCTGGTCATGCTGAAAACGATCCTGACTGCGCGGAACAAGACGATCCTCCTGGTGACTCACGACCTGATCCGCGGCCTGGAATCGGCCGACCGCGTGGCCATCCTGAACCGCGGACGCCTCGTTTTCGAGGCTGCCGCCAGTGACCTGTCGCCGGCCGAATTTGAAAAGACCTACCGGCACCACGCGGTGTAGCGAAGGACCGCCCCGCGCGGAACGAAAACCGGGAGATTCACACCCCCATGAGATCTTTCCTCGCCCAATCGTGGCTGATCTACCGCAAGGACATGGTCGTGGAGTATAGAACGCGCGAGCGTGTCGTGACCATGTTCGTCTTCTCGCTGATCGTCATGGTCATCTTCAACTTCGCCTTCAACACGGGCCCGAACGTCGTGGAGCGCGTGGTGCCCGGCATGATCTGGGTGGCCTTTGCCTTCGCGGGCATGCTGAGCGCGAGCCGGTCCTTCGCGCCGGAAAAAGACCGGGGCACCTTCGACGGACTGCTCCTCGCGCCGATCGACCGCGGGTCCATATTCCTCGGCAAGCTGCTGGGCAATATCACGCTCATCGGTCTCGTCCAACTGGCGGTGCTTCCCCTGTTCGTACTTTTTTTCAACATGACAATCCTGCCCTATCTGTCTAAACTGTTGGTTGTATTCTTTCTGGGAACGGTCGGATTCTCGTCCATCGCCACCCTGTTTGCCGCCGTGGCCGTCAATACGCGCATGCGGGACGTCATGCTGCCCGTCCTGCTGTTGCCCGTTGCCTCTCCCGTGCTGATCGCGCTGGTGGAGACGACGCGGACCACGTTCGAGGGCGGGGACTGGCAGGACATGACGAACTGGATCAGGCTGCTTTCGGTGTTCACGGTCGTCTTCCTGGTCGCGTCCGTCATGCTGTTCGAGTATATCGTGGAGGAATGAACCATGGCCGGTATAGCCACCCGCCTGCGCATCACGCCATTTGGACTCATCTGCCTCGCGGGACTGGTCGCCTCGCTGTACCTCTCGCTGATCTGGGCGCCCCGGGAGCGGGTCATGGGCGATGTGCAGCGGATCATGTATTTCCACGTCGCTTCCGCCTGGATCGCGGAGTTCGCGTTCGTGCTGGTGGGCGTTTCGAGCGTCATCTACCTGTGGCTCCGGGAACGCAAGTGGGACATCGTGGCCTACAGCGCGGCGGAAATAGGGTTCGTGTTCTGCTGTTTCGTGATGGTCACCGGACCGATCTGGGGCAAACCGGTGTGGGGCACGTGGTGGACCTGGGATCCCCGTCTCACGTTCTCCATGATACTCTGGCTCATCTACGTGGCCTACCTGATGCTGCGCGTCTACGGCGACGACATACCCCAGGTGAGGACATTCCTCGCCGTGCTGGGCATACTCGGCACCCTGGACATCCCCTTCATCCATTTCGCGACCATGTGGTGGCGGGGCCTGCATCCCGACTCCCTGGTCATGACGGAGGAGGGCCTGGGCGCGGGGATGGAAGTCGATATGCGCATTGCGCTGGGCGTGTCGGCGGTCGTTTTCACCCTGTTCTTCTTCTACCTCATGGGCCGGCGGATGGCGTTGGAGCGTCTGCGCGACGAGACGGAAGCCCTGCGGGACCGCGTGGAGCACCGGCACCCCGGTAGCGTAGGGGCTTGAGCGCGTACAAAACGCGAACGGCACATGAAAGGCACGTACAGCACATACAGCAAGCACAGCGCATTCAGCAAGCACAAGTATAGCTACAGGTGAGTATTGCGAGCCGAAGGAGAGTGAAACCCGTGGATCAGAACTTCTGGTACCTGTTTTCCGCCTATACCCTGATATGGATCGGGTTGTTCGTTTACCTCTTCACGCTGGCCGGCCGCGAAAAGAAGCTGGAAGCGGAGATCGCCGAGCTCAGAGCCGCCGTGGAAGAACTGGAGTCCAGGGAATAGGCAAGGACCGATCCGCGACCCTACCCGCGCCCGGCGCCCCCTGCCGCGCTTCAGCCGGTTCATTCTCCTGAAGTGTCCAGCCGCATCCCGCCGAGGGCCGCCGCTCCTCACCGCCCGGAAAGACCCCGGGATATCTCTCATGGCTGATCGATCGGAAAGCATCGCACCGGACTATTTCTCCCGCATCCACATTGTTCTCGTAGAACCGAAGGTGCCCGGCAACATCGGCGCCGTCGCCCGGGCCATGACGACCATGGGCCTCTCCAGGCTCGTCCTTGTCAACCCGGTCGAATTCCGTCTGGAAGCGGAGGCACACTGGATGGCCTACGGCGCCGGGGGTATCCTCGACACCGCCCGGGTCGTCGAGACCGTGGAGGAAGCGTTGGAAGACCTGGCCCTTGTCGTCGGCACGACCAACCGATCGCGCAGAAACTGGCTGAACCCGATTCAGCCCATGGACCAGGCCTGCGCCGAACTGGCCGCCGTGGCGCGGACGCAGCCCGCCGGGATCCTCTTCGGGCGGGAAGACAGAGGACTCCTGAACGACGAACTGCAACGCTGCAACGTCATAGCCCGGATCCCCGCGGCGACGACCTACCCTTCCCTCAACCTGTCCCAGTCGGTCATGGTCTGCGCCTACGAACTTTTCCGACTCTGCGGAGAGGCGCCGCCTGCTTCCGAAGTGCGCCTGGCCGAAAACCAGGAAGTAGAGCGGGTCTGTCGCCGAATTCACGGGACGCTGCTCCGGCTCGGTTTCACGCCCCGACCGAACGAGGAGACCTTTCTGCGGTCCATCCGGCGCGTCCTGCGCCGCAGCCTGCGCCTGGAACGGCGCGATGTCGCTACGCTGCACAAGGTCTGCGACGAGATAGATGCGTACGTGGATCGACGTGCCCCTCAGATCCCGAATTCGGACGGGTAGCGTATCGCTTCCAGGCAGAGCCCCCGCGCCGGAGCGTTGGCGCCCGCGGCCGTTCTGTCCTTCGCCCGCAGCATTTCGCCCATGACGCCCTCCGGCCATCGGCCCCGGCCGATATCCACGGCGGTGCCCACGATGGTCCGCACCATGTGGTGGAGAAAGCGGTTCGCCTCGATATGAAGGTGGAGTTCGTCGTCCCCCTCGACCCAGTCCAGCTCCCGTATCTCGCATATCGTGCCGTCGACAGTCGACGTGGCCTGGCAGAAGGACATGAAATCGTGGCGGCCGACCAGGGGAGCGCAAGCCCGGCGCATGGCATCCACGTCCAGCGGATAGGCCACGTGCCACGCAAAGTGCCGTCGGACCGCACTGGGTCGCCGGATGATGCGATAGACATACCTGCGTCCCACCGCGCTGAACCGGGCGTGGAAATCCCCGGCCACCTCCTTGATCTCCAGCACGGTTACGTCCGGCGGCAGGACCCCATTCAGCCCCTTCTGCAGACGATCCGCAGCCATGTCCTTATCCGTCTTGAAATGAACGACCTGCCCGGTGGCGTGCACCCCGGCGTCCGTTCGCCCGGCCGCTGTCACGCGGATGCCGGCCTGCAGGATGGTGTGAATCGCCTCTTCCAGGACGGATTGCACGGTACGTCCCTCGGGCTGGAGTTGCCAGCCGAGGAAACCGGTGCCGTCGTATTCGATCTTGAGGACCAGCGTGCGCATGGCGGATGGGATAGGAGGGATCAATACAGGCTGTTGAGGCCGCTCGCGATCCCGCAGAGTAGGAGCAGGGTCACGACGGCGACGATGGCGACGTAATCGTTGCGGGCCAGGGCCATGATGCGATACTGCGTGCGGCCCGCGCCGCCCCGGTAGCAGCGGGATTCCATGGCGACGGCGAGTTCCTCGGCCCGCCGGAAGGCCGAGAGCATAAGCGGCACGAGCAGCGAGATCATTTTCCGCACGCGCCGGATAGGGTTGCCGGTGAAATCGGCGCCGCGGGACATCTGCGCTTTCTGAAGGCGGTCCGATTCTTCCACCAGGGTCGGGATGAACCGTAGGGCGATGACCATCATCATGGCCAGTTCGTGGGCGGGCAGGCCGAACCGTTCGAAAGGTTTGAGCAGACGCTCGATACCGTCCGAAACGTCCAGCGGCGCCGTGGTCAGCATCAGCAGGGCCGCGATCAGCATGATGACGACCAGGCGCATGCTGAAGATCGTACCCTGGAAGAGTCCCTCCCACGTCGGACCTGGAATCGTGAACCCGGCGATGATCACCGCCTCGCCCGGCGTGAAGCAGGCATGGGCGGCGAAGGTGATGATCAGCAGCAGCCGGAAGGCCTTCAGGTTGTTGAGCAGCAGGTGGGGTGGGATATCGGAGATCCGGACCAGGACCGCGATCAAAGTCAGCATGAAAAAGAACAGCGGCAGGGATTTCGCCCAGATCAGCACCGCCATCAGCGCCAGGGCGCCGCACAGCTTGGTGCGGGGATCGAGGCGATGGACTGATGACTCACCGGGGTAGAACAGTCCCAGCGTCAGGTTCTGGAGCATGGTGGTCTGTGGCAAGAAGGAAGCATGTACAGGTACGCATGCTGATCAAACGCACCGGAGGAGAGTTACCCCGCACAGGCGAGCATAAGTATTTTTAGGAGAACCTGATTGGAACAGTGGTTGTCCCCCCAAGTAGTTCTGACGTCCTCCAAACTGGTGAGGCATGCCATCGATACCCGGAGCAGGATTCCCTATTTTATAGCAAAGGTTCTTTTAAAATGACTTTGCTGTAAACCTGTGCGAGGTAACCAACAGTATACCTGGTCTGGCGCGGATCGGCAAGTGATTTTGATCCGCCGTCAGGTTTTGCGCTTCTTCTTCTTGGCCGCGGGGAAAAGTACGTTGTTCAGGATCAGCCGGTATCCGGGGGAGTTCTTGTGGAGGGCGAGATTAGTCGGCGGATCGCCCACGAGGTGCTCTTCATCCTCCGGATCGTGCCCCCCGTAGAAGGTGTAAGTCCCCCTCCCGTAGTTTCCGTGGATGTACTTGACATGGTCGGTCCCGGCCTCCTCGGCGAGGACGACCGTGGTGCGCTTGAGCACGTCGCGGCTGAACGAAGTGGACAGCCCGTAGAACCCGGCGATGTAGTTCACGTGGCTTTGCGTGAGCATCGAAGGGACCGGATCGTACTTGGCGGAAAAATCGAAAAGAGTGAAGGGCCCGGTCGGTACCTTGCCTGCGTTGACCTGGTTCACGTCAATGTTCGAAAAGGAACCGATGAGCGGGTTCAGCTGAAGCGTGAAGTTCTCGAAGGCGAAGGTCTGGCCGAAGTCCAGCTTGGACTGAGCGCCGGGATCAACGGGGGTGTGGTCGTACTCGGGCGCCACGATATCGGTCCGTGCCGAAGCCAGGGCGATCTCCAGGGTCTCCGTCGCCGCGCACATGGCGAAGATGAAGCCGCCGTCGCTCACGAAGGCCTTGATGCCCTGCGCCACGGCCTTCTTGGCTTCAGCCACAGTAGGGTACCCCAAGGTCCGCGCCAGCGTTTCATCGGTGGTCTGCTGTTGTTGGTACCAGGGCATGCGGTGGTAGCTGTAGAACTTGCTGTACTGTCCCGTGAAATCCTCGTGGTGCAGGTGCAGCCAGTCGTACTGCTTCAGTTCGCCGCTCAGGACCTCCTTGTCGAAGACGGTCTTGTAAGGCACCTCGGCGTATTCCAGCGCCATGGTCACGGCGTCGTCCCAGGGACGCTTGTCGGGCCGGGTGTACACGGCGACTTTGGGCGCCTTCTCGAGCAGCACCCGGTCCATGTTGTTTTCTTCGATATGGGCGTAGATCCGGACCAATTCAGCGCCGTCGACCACTTTGAAGCTCACGCCCCGAAGGTAGCACGCCCGCACGCGGTCGGCCGTGTGGTCCATGATGAAGGACCCGCCGCGGTAGTTCAGCAGCCACTCGACCGTGTAGCCCTGTTCCAGGGCCTGGAAGGCGATACCGTAGGCCTTGAGATGATCCTGCTGCTCCAGGTCCATGTGGATCAGCATCTTCTGGGCGCTGGCCGGTGAAGGCAGCAGGAAGAGCAGTGCGGATAGGAGGATGAATCTACGCATGCCTGTTTTCCCGACGGGTGATTTACGGATCGAAATGGGTGCTCTCTGGGTCGGCAACGATATGGGCGTCTTTGATCTGAACGACATTCGGTTACTTTAAATAAACTGATTCTCGGCCGCAGGGTTCCATTTCCTGGACTAGCCTTGCGTCACGATTACAGTGTTAGAACAGACTACAAAAATATACGGGTTTTTGATATGACGCGAAACTGATTTTAGTAATTACCTACCTGAATCACCGGTGGCACAGCGCGCTAATAAAAAGGTGACACGGGTGAATGAAAGACGTTCGACGAGCTTCGACGAAACACTCGACGGTAAACGTTTCAACACACCGGGTGTGGACGGCAAAGGAAGGAATTCACAGCAGGGCAAAGAGTCTGTAACATGTTTTGTGTAACTGGCAATAGCCTGTATCTTGCTCAAAAGGAGGAAGTGCTATGGCCAGAGAAAGAAAACCCCCAGGTAAGATCGACCGTCTTCTCGATGAACTTATGGAAGACGGGGTGGACGCCGAGGACCTGTTCGGCGAAGACGGCCTGCTCAAGCGCATGAAGAAGCGCATGGCCGAGCGGATCCTGGAAGCCGAGCTCACCGATCATCTCGGCTACGAGAAACATGCCCCCGATGGCAGGAACCGCGGCAACTCACGCAACGGCAAGACCACCAAGACGCTCAAGGACGACAAGGGCGATCTGCCGGTAGAGATCCCCCGGGACCGCGAAGGCAGCTTCGATCCGAAGTTGATCCGCAAGTACCAGACGCGTTGGCCCGACTTCGACGACAAGATCATCTCCATGTACGCAAGGGGCATGAGCACCCGGGATATCCAGGGCCATATCGAAGACCTCTACGGGGTGTCCATCTCGCCCGAATTGGTCTCGCGGATCACCGACGCCGTGACCGACGAGGCCCTGGCCTGGCAGTCGCGGCCCCTGGATGAGATCTACCCGATCCTGTTCCTGGATGCCCTGTTCGTCAAGATACGTGATAGCGGCAGCGTACGGAACAAGGCGGTCTACCTGGCCCTGGGCGTTAACCTGCGCGGCGACAAGGAACTCCTGGGGCTCTGGATCGAGCAGAACGAAGGGGCAAAGTTCTGGCTCCACGTACTGACCGAACTGAAGAACCGGGGCGTTGCCGATATCTTCATCGCCTGTTGCGACGGCCTCACCGGCTTCCCCCAGGCCATAGAGACGGTGTACCCCAAGGCCCAGGTGCAGCTCTGCATCGTCCACATGGTGCGTAACAGCCTGACCTACGTCTCCTGGAAGGACCGTAAGCAGGTGGCCAAGGATCTCCGGGCGATATACCAGGCCGCTACCTTGGAGCAGGCTGAGGCCGCGCTTTATCGCTTTGCCGAACACTGGGATAAGCAATATCCCACGATCAGCCGGCTATGGCGCAGACACTGGGACCATCTGACCCCGTTCTTCGCCTTCCCACAGGAGATCAGGAAGGTCATCTACACTACGAATGCCATCGAATCCATGAACCGGGGCCTGCGCAAGATCATCAAGACCAGAGGCGCTTTCCCCACGGACGAGGCGGCCAGGAAACTGCTCTATCTGGCCCTGCTCAATCTGTCCCGAAGGTGGACCCGGCCCCTTGTCCACTGGACAGCCGCAATCAACCAGTTCATCATCATGTACGAAGACAGAGTGCCCATCACATGAAACTGTCAGTTACACAAAATCCGTGACAGACCCCAGGGCAAATTGCAGTTGGGGTAGGCTACCTGTTAAAAATCTCTTTGAATCTCGTAAATGAGTCTAATACACCTTTACGCATATCATCGCCGATATCAGTCACTCTTGTCTGTCTTTCCAAAACATCCACCAACTGCTTTCTTGCTTGGTCAGATGGTATGTGAATTCGTTCCAATGTGAAGGCAGTGTTCTCTATAAACATGACATGCCCACTCAATATACTCATACTTATTTGGGTTTTCTCAAACTCCTTTTCCATCCTGTCAAAACGCTGATCCATCTTGTCGAAGCGCTTTTCCATCCTGTCAAAACGCTGATCCATCTTGTCGAAGCGCCGTTCCATGGCCTCGAAGCGTAACTCCATGCCATCCAGACGTTGTTCCACGCTTTCCAAACGCTGATCCATCTTGTCGAAGCGCTGATCCATCTTGTCGAAGCGTTGATCCATCTTGTCGAAGCGTTCATTCACGTTCTTGAATGATGCAGTCACCTCATCGAATTTCTCTTCAAGAAAATCAAACAGTTCATGCACTTTATCATTAGTCAGTTTGATTTTCTCGTCAGATGACAGCAACTCCCACGCTTTCACTGCTATTCCTCTCGAATGGGGTAAGGGGTCGGTTGGCGTACTCAATTGCGACCGTTCAAAGAGAATCTGTTCGACTACAAGCATGGCAGGATTGTAAGCCTAAACCTATAGTCCAAAAAAGTGATACGATCTCGAGATAAATATAATAAAATTTACTCAAGCCTGCGCATCACCGTGCAGTTCCACCAGGTTGTCCACGTACTTGTGCCCGCTCCCGGTATTGAAGAGCACGACGCGTTCGGACCGGTCGATACGGCCCAGGGCGAGCATTTTCCTCAGACCGGCCAGCACGGCGCCGCCTTCGGGCGCCGCGAAGATGCCTTCGTTGGCACCGATCTCCCGCACGCCCCGGATCATGTCGCCGTCTGGCACGGCCACCGCGTCCCCGCGGCTTTCCCGGATCGCGGCCAGCATCAACTTGTCTCCCACGGCCGCGGGCACGCGCAGCCCGCTGGCGAGCGTACGGGCGTTCTTCCACTCGGGGGCGTCGGGCCAGTTCTGTTCCCACGCGCGGACGATGGGCTGGCAACCGGCGGCTTGCACCGCGACCATGCGGGGCCGCTCCGTTCCTATCCACCCGAGCGCTTCCATTTCGGCGAAGGCCTTCCACATGCCGATCAGGCCCGTGCCGCCGCCCGCTGGATACAGGATCACCTCGGGCAGGGTCCAACCGCACTGTTCCGCCAGTTCGTACCCCATGGTCTTCTTGCCCTCGACCCGGTAGGGCTCCTTCAGGGTAGATACGTCGAACCAGCCCTCTTCGTCCTTCCGGGCGGCCACCAGCTTGCCACAGTCCGTGATGAGTCCGTCCACGAGTTCTACGCTTGCGCCGTGGGCCCGGCATTCGACGATGAAGGGCAGAGGCGTATCCCTGGGCATGAACACGTGCACGGGAATGCCCGCCTTGGCGCCGTAAGCGGAGAGGGCGCCTGCCGCGTTGCCGGCGGAAGGAATGGCCAGTGAATCGGCCCCCAACTCCATGGCGCGTGAAACGGCCATGGCCAGTCCCCGGGCCTTGAACGAACCGGTGGGATTGACGGATTCATCCTTGATATAAAGACCGTTCATGCCCAGGCCCTCGCCCAGGCGCCGGGCCTGGATGAGGGGCGTACCGCCCTCGCTCAGGGTAACGATGGCCGATTCGTCGCGCACCGGGAGCATCTCGCGGTAGCGCCACAGGGTGGGTTCGCGCATCGCCAGTATTTCCGGGGTCAGCGCCTTGCCCGCCTCTTCGGTGTCATATCGCGCGAGGAGCGGCCTGGCGCAGTCGGGACACAGGTTTTGCAACTGGTTCGCCGACAGCCGGCGGCCGCAGTCGCTGCATTCCAGGTCGATGAGAAAGCTCATGATTGTTTCCGTCTTTCCGGTTTCCGAGCCGTCACGCCAGTCTCCGCGGCTAGTCTCCCGCTGCCGATCACAGGTCGATCTCCGCTGCCGATCTCCTCACTGTGCGTCTCCTTACCCCCGCAGTATGTCACAGGTCGATCACAGGTCGAAGAACAGCCCGATCCCCGCGTAACGGTCCTCCATGTGATGAAACTGTCCGTGTTCGCTGCGCCCGCCGTGATAAACGAGGGCGATCCGCAGGCCTCTCGCTCCCTCGTTGTGGAACAGCAATCCGGCGTGCGCCGTGCGATTGACCGTTAGGTCCCCACCCCGAAAAACCCGCACGTCGCAGGCGAGATAGGCGCGGGCGGCCCGGCCAGCCAGTGGAGAGGAGAACAGTTCCGCCCCGGCCTGGACCCGCCACCGCCGCACGTCCGGGATGGCGTGGTTCGACCAGCGCAGGCTGCTGTAGACCCGCGCGGTTCCGTGGGCGAACCCCCGCTCGTAGGCGCCGTACACCGTGAAATACTCTCTGCTGTAGGTGAAGGACTGCTCAGTCCCGTCGTATCCGTCGGCCAGGTGGGCGCTCACGTGGGCGTATTCGAACCGGCCGGTGAGCCGGTCATTGCCCAGGTCCGCGTGTAGTCCGACCAGGTAATCGGCGGTCTCGAGGGGGAAGGTCTTCCCGGACCAGCGCAGCTTCGAAAAAACGCCGGCATGGATCCCGGTCCGGAACCGCAGCGGCCCGTCCTCGTCCCACGCGTAGTCAAAGGCCTCCCAGGAACCTCCGATGTCCCCATTCAGTCGGTCGTCCAGGTTGGTGGTTACGGCGAACCGCGTCTCGGTCGGGTCGGCCAGCAGCGGGTGGAACAGGCGCTTTTGAGGGGCGGCGAAGCGCCAGGTACCCGCCGCGGCGTCGACAGTAAGGCCGAGCGCCAGGGATAGGATGCCTGCGCAGGCTGCCCAGCGGATCAAGCCCATTCCGCATCCGTCGTGCTGAACAGCGCCACACAGACCGTGCTGCAAGGTGGCCTGATGACTGCCTGGCGCAACGTCCCGTCACCCGCGCGAAATGGCGTCCCGTGGACCGCTCGTCGCGGTATCCATTGGACACTGAACCGGCTGTTTGTTCCCCAGGAGGTTATTATGGAAGGCATGTTAATACAACTTAAGATAGAAGGAGTGACTATGGCGTCAGGTGTCCCGGAGAGGTTCAAAACCGGTGGCGCCTCCGCGTGTATACTCACCGAATCTGCCCTGAGTTGAACCTATCGATGATAGACCGGACAACCCCCTTGTGTCAAGACCTGATTGGTCACCCGGACACCCGCTTACAGGGCGTCAGGGACGCGCCGCACAGGACGACAGGGTCTCCGCCGCGCAGGGCGTCAGGGACGCGCCCCACAAGGCCGTCCGGACTCCAGCTTACAGGGCGTCAGGGACACTCTATCCGGCGGATTGTGCTTGACAGTCCCGCCGCACGATCATTATTTTTGGAATCTTATTCAATCATAAAAAACGGAGTCAGTAACTGTGTCGCGTAATCTGAACAGTTTCGATGCACGCACCGAATTGACGGTGGACGGAAACGCCTATACCTACTATTCGCTTCCGCGGGCGGCGGAAAGTGGCGCCGGTGACATTTCCCGTCTTCCCTTTTCCCTCAAGATCATGCTGGAGAACCTGCTGCGCCACGAAGACGGTGTGACGGTCTCCGCCGGGGACGTGACCTCCGTCGTAGAAAGCGTCACGGGCGGACCCTCCGAACGGGAGATCGCCTTCCGTCCCGCGCGGGTGCTGATGCAGGACTTCACGGGCGTGCCGGCCGTCGTCGACCTGGCGGCCATGCGGGACGCCATCCGGAAACTGGGCGGCGCGGCAGACCGAATCAATCCCCTGCAGGACGTAGACCTGGTCATCGACCACTCCGTGCAGGTGGACGAGTTCGGTTCCCGCCGGGCCTTCGCGGCCAACGTGGACCGTGAATTCGACCGCAACCAGGAACGGTATCTCTTTCTGAAATGGGGACAGCGAGCCTTCGACAACTTCCGCGTCGTCCCGCCCGGCACGGGCATCGTGCACCAGGTCAATCTCGAGTACCTGGCAAAGGTGGTCTTCGCCAGGGGACAGAACGGGGACCGGGTCGCCTATCCCGATACCCTGGTGGGCACGGATTCCCATACCACCATGATTAACGGTCTCGGCATAGTAGGCTGGGGCGTCGGCGGCATCGAGGCGGAGGCGGCGATGCTCGGACAACCCGTGTCCATGCTCATCCCTTCCGTGGTGGGATTCAAGATGACGGGCGCGCTGCCGGCCGGGGCCACGGCGACGGACCTGGTCCTGACGGTCACCCAGATGCTCCGGGCCCACGGCGTGGTCGGCAAGTTCGTCGAGTTTTACGGACCGGGTCTGGATAACCTGACCCTGCCCGACCGGGCTACAATCGCCAACATGGCGCCCGAGTACGGCGCGACCGTGGGATTCTTCCCCGTCGACGGCGAGACGCTGACCTACATGGAGCTGACCGGCCGCGACCAGAAGGAGATCGCCCTGGTCGAAGCCTTTACGAAAGCGCAGGACCTCTTCCGCACAGGCGACACCCCCGATCCCGTTTTATCGGACACCCTGGAACTCGACCTGGGCACCGTCGAACCGAGCATGGCGGGGCCGCGACGGCCCCAGGACCGGGTCTCGCTGGCCCGCGTCAAGCCCTCCTTCCGGAGGGAACTTGCATCCATGCTTGCCGACGAAAACCCGGGCCTGTCCTCCGAGACGGTCAACCAGTGGGTGGACGGCAATGGCCACGCGCCCGGCGAACTGGGCACGCTGACGAAGAAAACGGCCGTCGACATGGATGGATCGTCCTTCGAACTGGGACACGGTTCGGTCGTTATCGCCGCGATCACCAGCTGTACGAACACGTCGAACCCGGCCGTACTCGCGGCCGCGGGCGTCCTGGCCAGGAACGCCGTCGAGCGCGGACTTTCCACCAAGCCCTGGGTGAAGACCAGCCTGGCGCCGGGATCGCAGGTCGTGACCCGTTACCTGGAAGACATGGGCCTGCTTTCCTACCTGGAAAAACTCCGGTTCCACGTCGTGGGCTACGGCTGCACGACGTGCATCGGCAACAGCGGTCCGGTGCCCGCCCCTATCAGCGACGCGGTGCGGGAATCTGAACTCGTGGCGGCCGCCGTGCTGAGCGGAAACCGTAATTTCGAAGGCCGCGTAAATCCCATCGTCAAGGCCAACTACCTGGCCTCGCCGCCGCTGGTGGTCGCCTACGCGCTCGCCGGCCGCATGGACGTTGATCTGTACCGCGAGCCCATCGGCACGGACCGGGACGGCCGCGACGTCTTCCTGAGGGAAATCTGGCCGACGCCGGAGGAAGTCCGTGACGCCGTGCGCGTCTCGGTGCGCCGGGAAATGTTCCAGTCCATCTACGCCGATGTCTTCACGGGCGACGACCGCTGGGCGGCCCTTGCCGCAACCAGCGACGAGTCCTATGCCTGGGACGACGCTTCCACCTACGTCAAGCTTCCGCCCTACTTCGACGGAATGCCGCCCGATCCGCCAGAGATCTCGGACATCCGCGGCGCCCGGGCGCTGGCGATGCTGGGCGATTCCGTCACGACGGACCATATCTCGCCGGCTGGATCGATACAGGCCGACAGTCCCGCGGGACGGTACCTGGTCGAGCACGGCGTCGCGCCTTCCGCCTTCAATTCCTACGGCTCGCGGCGGGGCAACCACGAAGTCATGATGCGGGGCACCTTCGCCAATATCCGGCTGCGCAACCGGATGGCGCCCGGGACCGAGGGCGGCTGGACCCGGATGTCGCCCGATGGCGAGCCGGTCGCCATCTACGACGCCGCCATGGCCCACTGCGCGTCCGGAACTCCCCTGGTCGTGCTCGCCGGCAAGGAGTACGGTGCGGGTTCGTCGCGTGACTGGGCCGCCAAGGGACCCAATCTCCTCGGCGTTAAGGCCGTAATCGTGGAGAGCTACGAACGCATACACCGGAGCAACCTCATCGGCATGGGCATCCTGCCGCTCCAGTTCGAGGAAGGCGAAAGCGTCGATTCCCTTGGGCTGACCGGCTTCGAGACCTACGATTTCGAGGGCATAGAAGGCGGCATCATCCCCCGGCAGCGCGTCTGCGTACGCGTGACCGCCGAAGACGGCGCGACGAAGACGGTGGACACCGTCGTGCGTATCGACACGCCTGTAGAGGTCGAATACTACCGCCACGGCGGCATCCTGCAGTACGTACTGCGCGGCCTGTTGAAGGGGTAGGAAGGCGCGGCACCTATCAACGTAAGATGAAGCGCGGCGCCTGCCGCCTGAAGCATAGAAATCGAACCGGCTAAAGCCGGACTAAGAAAAAGGGAAATCGTCCGGATTGCACGGTACGGTTTCCCGATACTTTTGGAGGCAAAGGGAAGCATGGGTATCAGGGTCGGCATCAACGGGTTCGGCCGTATCGGGCGCATGGTCTTCCGCGCCATGACGGAGCGAACCGGATTCGAGGTGGTCGCCATCAACGACCTTACCGACAGCGCGACGCTCGCGCACCTGTTGAAATATGACTCCGTCCATGGCCGCTATGAGGGACCTGTCAGGGCGGTGGAGGACGGACTCTACATCAACGGCGACAAGATCGATATCGTGTCCGAGCGCGATCCCGCGGACCTGCCCTGGGGCGACCGCGGCGTCGACCTGGTGGTGGAATCGACCGGCATCTTCACCGACGGGGAACAGGCCTCGGCGCACCTCTCGGCCGGGGCGAAGAAAGTGCTGATCTCAGCGCCCGCGACCAACGTGGACGCGACCATCGTCATGGGCGTGAACGACGGGATTCTGAACGGCTCCCACCGCATCGTCTCCAACGCGTCCTGCACCACCAACTGCCTCGCCCCCATGGCGTCCGTGCTCCACGAAAATTTCGGCGTCGTACGCGGGTCCATGACCACGGTGCACGCCTATACCAGCGACCAGAGCATCATCGACTTCGCCCACAGCGACCCGCGCCGGGCCCGGTCGGCCGCCGTGTCCATGATCCCCACGAGCACCGGGGCGGCCAAGGCCATCGGCGAGGTGATCCCGGAGCTGAACGGCCGACTCAACGGAATGGCTATCCGCGTGCCCGTCCCGGACGGCTCCCTGACCGACTTCGTGGCCCAGGTCGAACGCGTCCCCACGGCCGACGAAGTCAATAAAGCCTTCGCGACCGCCGCTTCAGGCAGCCTCAACGGCATACTGGAGTACTGCGAGGATCCCATCGTCTCCGTCGACATCGTGCACAACCCCGCGTCGTGCATCTTCGATTCCGAGCTGACCATGATCATTGACGAAGGCCTGGTCAAGATCTGTGGCTGGTACGACAACGAATGGGGCTACTCCAACCGCTGCGTGGACCTGCTGGAGCGGCTGGCGGGGATCTGAGGGGGACACTTCAAACCACGTCGCGACTTCAGAGAGGCGGTAATATGAAGGCAGTGATTCACTGTATCGGCAAGGTCCTGATCTGGAAAGGACGCCTGCTGGTTCGAATAGGGAAGTGGATAATGCCCAAATCGGACCGTTTATGATCGCCGACTCTACATCCGTCCACCTCGCCCGTAGTCCAATAACCCTTTCGAAACCCCGAAACAACACCTTAAGTTTATTAAAGCCAGAAAACATGCAGTAGGAATTACCACTGGAGGCTCCGACCGTGCCAAGGTTCTGGGTCGACCGCAGATCGTTTTCTGCAATTGTTTAATTTCGTATGAGATTCCTATCGGTTGTATTTACTAGGAACTTTACAACAACTCGTCGTTACGCTAAGTGGGAATCCTATAGAGAAATGGATAGGTTGTAGATGCTGATTTTGGAGACGATATAATTGACGAATGCAAAACGAAAGGTCGTCAGGAATGTCGATGTCTCAATCAAAAACAGGTTTAGAAATCCTCTTCGCCAGACCCGAAGCCGACGATCACCAAGAGAATGGCAACGGAGAAGTCGGATCCGGTGAACTAAGAGAACAATATTGGATACGAATGGCGGAAGATGCGGGGATTGGTGGGAAGCTTTTGAGTTTCAACATAAGCATACCGCATTGGATCGAACGGCATGAAATCGGTCGGCACAGAACTGATCCGGGTGACGGCTTTCGTTACGTGTACCGATGGGGAAATTGTGGAATGGGAAGTGGTGCCGAATGGTTCGAAGTGACTGAGGTATTTGAAGGAGTTAAGGCGAAGGAAATAGACGCATTCATGCGTATTAATAACGGTCGAAAGGTGGATTTCGATTTTGATTCCAATAGGTTCCTGAGTGGTCTGGAGTTTGGGATACCTTGCCGAGCAGCGCAACAGAGAGGTGCCGATCAGGTGATCGCTGCCGTTGAAAAAAAGATGAACAAGAAATCCTACAAAGGGATGGACCACAGGCACGGATACGGTACTCTGATTGTCGGTCTCCCCCTATGGTTTGCGATGTACCCCAAGAACCCAATTCGGGTGGAAAATGTAATTGACGATTTCCAAACACGGGTGGCAATTGGTCTCAAGCCGTATATTCGAGGTCTAAAGAAAAAAACCTGCCCGTTCTGGCGGATCGTGATTATCTGGGTTCCATCGCTGGAAAGCGTTCGGGAGTGGTGTGCTAAGACTGCCTGCGACGACTATGACGATCCTGCTTACCGTAAGCTCGGAAGTCTACCGGTAAAGTTCAATACGGTTACAAAGCTGTGGCCGGATTTGTTGGATGCGATTGAGGCGTCCCGAGAGGAAGACAATAAAGCGGGAGGAAGTCCAATATCCATTTATGCTACGAGCCCGAAGAAACAAAACAGTGATGCGGATCTGGAACTACCCTCGATAGTGACAGAATTGAAGCACGCACTGGAACGTGATGAAGAACGATGCGATTTGGAGAAACCGCTGACCGGCCTTAAATGGCGTGTTCGGGAACTGGTTCTAAATGTATTGTGCTTCGTGCGGGTCTTTGGTTTCTCGGGCTTCGAGCGCTGGCTTATCGCTCGATTGTTGCCGTGTAGCTGGATTTCCAAATTTGCGATGAGGGTCCGGGCTTTCAGACTTTATCGGGCAAGTTTGCACCGTCGAAAAATGGCTGACAGGACTAGTGGTGTTGCGAGTAGCAATAGTAAAATGTAATTGAGTGTAATTTGCAAAGCGAACCCAAAACTACGATAAGTTCCCAGGGTTACGCCGGAGGATCGATCCTTGCCATCAATCTAGAACGAGTTACTCCCGATAGAAGTACCGACGGTGAATCAATTCATTGTAGTGCACCCCAAAATGGGACAACCAGTTAAGCTACAGTTCTGGAATGTGCCCTGATCTGCTCGAACTCAGCTGGCGGTCTGTAGTCCAGTGCTGAGTGCAAGCGTTTACGATTGTAGAGCTTGTCGATGAAGTAGCCGATACGTGATCGGGCTTCTTCAAGGGATTCGTACTCGTAGAGATAGACCTCCTCGTATTTGAGGGTTCTGATGAAGCGCTCGGCTTTGGCGTTGTCATAGGGGTTGCCGCGCCGGCTCATGCTGATTTCAATGCCGGCTTTCTTGAGGGTATCGACATAGGCTTTGGAGGCATACTGCACGCCCCGGTCCGAGTGATGCACCAGCCCCTCCGGCACTGATCTGGAAGCAAGGGCGCTGTCCAGGGCACCCAAGGTCAGGCTGGCATCGAGTGTTCGCTCCAGAGCCCATCCGATGCATCTTCTGCTGTAGGCGTCAAGGATCACGGCCAGATAGACCCACTCTCGTGCCAGCCTTATGTAGGTGATGTCGGATACCCACAGATGGTTGACGCCGGTTAGGTTCAGTCCCGGTACCAGGTTGGCGTAGACGGCGCGATCGTGGTTCGAGTCGGTGGTCGATACGAAAGCTTTACGCCGCAGGACAAGCAGATTGTCCTCGCGCATGAGGCGCAGGATCCACTTGTGGTTCACAGGGTATCCAAGACGCTGTGCAGCGCGCGGGTCATGGGACGGTAACCGTAGGAGGGCCAGGAAAGGGCGAGCCTATGGATCCTGTCCCGCAGTTCAAGATCCGGATCGGGGCGACCACTACGGCCGCGGTAGTAGCTGGATCGACCGATCTAGAGCGTCTTGCAGAGCCTCTTGACCACGGAACAGTCTGCGGCTTCTTGCTATTGCGCGACCAGGGAGATCATGAACTGCCTCCATTGCCTCGGGCTGATCGTGGGATCTCCTTAGGGCCGACTCAAAACTTTTTTTAACAGGTCGTTCTCCATGGTCAACTGACCGACTTTACGTTCCAAGGCCGCGATCCGGGCCTCGTCCGAGACCGCCCTGCCGTTGCCGGGGAAAGCCCGCTCACCCTGACGGCGAAGCTGTTGACGCCAGCGATGAATCAACGTGGGATGAACCTGATGTTCACGAGCCAGTTGGCTGATGGGCTTGCCCGAATCGGCTTCCTGGAGAACCTGGAGTTTGAAATCGCGGGTAAACTGACGGCGTTTCAGAGTCATAGTGTGCCTCCTCGTTCAAAAGGAAGCTTAACTCTGTGTCCCGGTCAAGGGTGCAGTACAGAATGGATCACCACTAAACCAGCGTAATCTACGGGAGGTAAGTTCATGCGTTACGTTTTAACTTTCTGGATGTTCGCGTTGCTAATCGGTACGAATGAAGCGAGAAGCCAGGAGCAAATCATAACAATATGTTCCAATTTTAAAGGGTATACATATATCCTTCCTTCACCTATTAACCCAAATTACGAAGACACAAACAAATTCGTCGAGGATGAGATGAGTGGTAATTTGACTGTGCTCGTGAAGATAGGTGATGACTACGATATTGTTTTCAAAGATTTTAAAGGTGAAATCACATCGACCGTAGAAGAGGGTGGTAGGATTGTCGAGTTACCTTCTGCTGATGGCGTAAGCAAGATTCTCTTAGTTATCTACAACATGGAAAAGGGAGTGACGACCGAACAGTATTATTTCAAGATCGACACCGAAGGAAGAGGGGTTTGTGTTTTACAGGGTATGCGGTCTACAGGATTTGTAAACTCCGCTAGAATCGTAAGCGGTAAATGTTCGAATTTCGACGAACTTCAAGAGTTTCTTTTAAATCGGGGCAAAGAATAGAAGAAGTGATTCACGGAGGTTACGTGCCGGACGGGTAAGAGTCAGAAAATCGAAGGCAATCGTGGTGATTCGTAGGGTCTGTCACGGATTTTGTGTAACTGACAGTTTCATGTGATGGGCACTCTGTCTTCGTACATGATGATGAACTGGTTGATTGCGGCTGTCCAGTGGACAAGGGGCCGGGTCCACCTTCGGGACAGATTGAGCAGGGCCAGATAGAGCAGTTTCCTGGCCGCCTCGTCCGTGGGGAAAGCGCCTCTGGTCTTGATGATCTTGCGCAGGCCCCGGTTCATGGATTCGATGGCATTCGTAGTGTAGATGACCTTCCTGATCTCCTGTGGGAAGGCGAAGAACGGGGTCAGATGGTCCCAGTGTCTGCGCCATAGCCGGCTGATCGTGGGATATTGCTTATCCCAGTGTTCGGCAAAGCGATAAAGCGCGGCCTCAGCCTGCTCCAAGGTAGCGGCCTGGTATATCGCCCGGAGATCCTTGGCCACCTGCTTACGGTCCTTCCAGGAGACGTAGGTCAGGCTGTTACGCACCATGTGGACGATGCAGAGCTGCACCTGGGCCTTGGGGTACACCGTCTCTATGGCCTGGGGGAAGCCGGTGAGGCCGTCGCAACAGGCGATGAAGATATCGGCAACGCCCCGGTTCTTCAGTTCGGTCAGTACGTGGAGCCAGAACTTTGCCCCTTCGTTCTGCTCGATCCAGAGCCCCAGGAGTTCCTTGTCGCCGCGCAGGTTAACGCCCAGGGCCAGGTAGACCGCCTTGTTCCGTACGCTGCCGCTATCACGTATCTTGACGAACAGGGCATCCAGGAACAGGATCGGGTAGATCTCATCCAGGGGCCGCGACTGCCAGGCCAGGGCCTCGTCGGTCACGGCGTCGGTGATCCGCGAGACCAATTCGGGCGAGATGGACACCCCGTAGAGGTCTTCGATATGGCCCTGGATATCCCGGGTGCTCATGCCCCTTGCGTACATGGAGATGATCTTGTCGTCGAAGTCGGGCCAACGCGTCTGGTACTTGCGGATCAACTTCGGATCGAAGCTGCCTTCGCGGTCCCGGGGGATCTCTACCGGCAGAGCGCCCTTGTCGTCCTTGAGCGTCTTGGTGGTCTTGCCGTTGCGACTGTTGCCGCGGTTCCTGCCATCGGGGGCATGCTTCTCGTAGCCGAGATGATCGGTGAGCTCGGCTTCCAGGATCCGCTCGGCCATGCGCTTCTTCATGCGCTTGAGCAGGCCGTCTTCGCCGAAAAGGTCCTCGGCGTCCACCCCGTCTTCCATAAGTTCATCGAGAAGACGGTCGATCTTACCTGGGGGTTTTCTTTCTCTGGCCATAGCACTTCCTCCTTTTGAGCAAGATACAGGCTATTGCCAGTTACACAAAACATGTTACAGACTCGATTCGTAGTGTGTGATTTACAAACGTATATACTACTAATCATATTCGATTGAGATACTCAAACAGCGATTGACACTTAGGTGTTTAATTCTGTTATTTAACTAACAATGTAACAAAACACATCGCGATGCTAAGTGGGTTCCAACAGCGAACTGGACACGTCGTTATGCGATGCATTTCATTGTAGAAGACATGGTTCATTACGCGCAGATTACCGCTTTAAAACGCAAACCATTGGTTCCCTGCCCTCAAAACCATGAGAATCCTGATCACTATATGCCTGGCCGCCTTGACGTCGCTGGCGGGAGTTTCGACAGCGCAGGAGCCCCGCTCCCAGACGAACGACCCCCCACGACTGCTGATCGTCGACTACGCCATGGCCTATCCGGAGGAAAACGCCGTCGTGGTCCGGGTCTTCATGGAGGCGGGCTTCGACGTTGATGTCCGACCCTACTACCCGGCGATGGTGGAGCGGGACGCTTCGACCTACGACGCCATCGTGCTGATGGGCGGCGGCGACCCGGGGATGAGCAACCAGGAAGTGGACCTGGCCATCAACTACGTGTCCCGCGGAAAGGTGCTGATCCTCGCGGTCCCGTCCGACGGACCCTATGGGGACCGGAGAAGAACCAATCCCGGCGTGCATGACCGGTACCAGTTCAACACGCTGCTCAACCGGCTGAACATAGGCGTCTACGCGGTGAATGCCGACCATGAACTCAGCCCGGTCCTGAATCCCGTGGTTCAATTCGAGCCCGCCGCCGACCATCCCGTCAGCCTAGACCTGGAAGGGGCAGTTGCCTCGCGCGCAGGGACCCGCGTGCTCGTGGGCTCGTGGGCCGAACCGCTGCTCCTGGAACCGGAAGCGCCGGAACCTGCCGAAGAGGTGGTGCCGGAACCCGAAGAGGAACCGGAGTACCGGATCGTTCGGCGCACCCTACGCATACAGTCTGCCGATGCCATCGCGGGGGAGGACATTGAACTGCTGCTTCGCGGCGAGCGGGAACTGCGGGCGCAGCTGTACTACCGGTCCCGGGAACGTCCTTCGCCCGTGGGCTGGGAGACGTCGAGATTCAAGGGGAGGGTAGAGAGCGTTTCGGAGACTTCGGATACGCTCAGGGTGCGCATGCCCGGCAATCGCTGGGGATCCGAATACGCGCTGGTCGACGTCCCGGTTGGGGTCATCGCGGCCGCCTTCGCTGATCGGGAGATCCGGGAAGAGATCCAGTCGGCCGCCGATCTCGAATCCATGCGGGGCGACGAGGAGACCTTCGGACGCATGGCGGTGGCGGCGGCGGGCAGGACCGACAGGTTGAACAAGGGTTTCGTCGTGGTCGTCGACCGGGATATCCTGACCGGCCTGGACCGGTCCCTGCCTCCCATGGGCATCGGTCCGGCGGACAGCCAGGGCCTGGCGCGGTTCCTGAACGGACTCGCGCGGTACGCACGATCGCTCGTGGAAGAACCGCAGGCCTGGTCGCCGGAACACGACTATCCGGTAGCCCAGTTGCCCGGCAACCAGAAGCCCGATATCCAAATCAACAACATATCCGTACTGACGAAACTGCCCGGGCGGATTCTGGAAGCGCAATCCGTATCTCTAACCGTATCGCTATCGGGATCGGATCCGGACGAAATCGTGGTTGCTTTGCCGCCGCCGGACGCACCGTTGCGCGGCGTTTGGGATTTCGTCCTGCGGCGACACGAGCATATTGCCGGTCTCGCGGAACTCCTGCCCAACATTGGGATGGACTTCCTGTGGACCGTGGCCCCGGCCGCCGGCTATACTATGGGTGCATCGCTTGCGGGAGGCGTGCGATTCGAATCGTGGGCCCTGCCCATCTCTAACCGCCTGGGCGGGACGACGACGGACTGGTTCACCGGTCTCAGCGCCGCCGGCGCCGTCGACGACGACTTCGAGGATGCCCTGGACGCCCGCGGAGACGCTGTCGGCCTGCCGTCCCGGTTCGACATGGCCTACCTGAACCAATATCTCTTCGAACCGTCCCGCGTCATCGCCCGGAACAGCCGCGGCCAGTCCGCCCTGAAGGGCATCGTGCACGACTGGGAACCCCGCTTCAACCGGTTGTTCGATGCCTACGCCATGACCGACGCTTTCGATGACCTGCACTTCCGCTACTTCACCCGTCATCTCGTCCGGACGGGCCTGTACCACGGCGAGGAATTCAAATCGCTCATGGGACTGGACCGGGACGAACGGTTCGAGTGGCTGCAGAAATCGGGACACCTGGAGACCTACTTCTCACTCCAGGAGTCCAACGCCGAGCGCCTCGGCATCCTCTACCGCCAGACCCTGGACGAGATCAATCCCGGGCTGCTCCACGGCGCCTTCGTCCGCTCCCTCCGGCCGAACTGGTACCACCTCGGTTTCTGGCGCGGCGCCGGCACGCCGGACCGCCCCTTCCTCGTGTTCTCCTACGAACGCCCTCCGGAATGGTACGCACAGTTTCTCAGTAACAGGGGCATCTCGGCCCGGGTGATCCCGGTCGGACTGCTCGGCCTACTGGGCGGTGAAGAAGCGGACGATCTCCTCGACAGAGCTTCCGATTCAGGCGGCTACGCCCTGGAACGCGGCATCTGGCTCGTAACCGACCCGCCGGAAGAGGCTGGATTGAACGCTCCGGCCAAAGACCTGACGCGGGACGCGCTGCTGGAAGCCATTCGGAAGGCGGACGGCGAGTAGCGGGGAAGTACCTGGATCGCCGGGCTCAAACCTCTTACGAACCGAGTTGAATCCATTCAATCAGTGGGAGGATGCGTCATGCTGGGATTTCCCAAGGGGCCCATGCAGTTCGAAGATGATTTAGCACAGATTAGACATGATATCGACGTGATTCGTAACGATATCAGTTGGATGAAGGAATACGGATTTCTAATAACTCAAGTCATGCTAGTGTTCCGTCCCGGAAATAAGTTTGCATAGTCTGTTGATCTTTTCGAGGATCGAATCGGCCGTGGCCGTCCATATGAAAGGCCTTGTTTTGGCGTTGTAGTGATCGGTGAAGTTCCGGATATGGGCGATGAGGTCCTTGACGTTCCGGAAAGAGCCGCGCCGTATGGCTTTTTGCGTGATGACGTTGAACCAGATCTCCACCTGGTTGAGCCAGGATGAGTACGTTGGCGTATAATGGAGGTGATAGCGCGGACGGGAAGCGATCCATTGCCTGACCTTGTGATGCTTGTGCGTGCTGTAGTTGTCCACCACGAGATGGATGTCGAGTTTGCCGGGCACGTTCTGGTCGATGTGTTTCAGGAACTGCAGGAACTCCTGGTGGCGGTGTCGGGGTTTGCATTGGGTCAGGACCCTGCCCGAGGTGATCTCGAGGGCCGCGAACAACGTGGTGGTGCCGTGGCGCTTGTAGTCGTGGGTAACGCCCTCGACGTAGCCCAGGCCCAAAGGCAGCATGGGTTGCGTGCGTTCCAGGGCCTGTACCTGGCTCTTCTCGTCGACGCACAGGACCATTGCCTTATCGGGCGGATTCAGGTAGAGTCCTACGATGTCCCGGACTTTTTCGACGAAGAACGGATCGTTGGACAGCTTGAAGTGCTTCTGCCGTTGCGGTTGCAGGCCGAAGGCCTTCCACGTCCGATGCACGGTGGACCTGGACAGACCGGTCTCGGCGGCCAGGGAACGGCAGGACCAGTGTGTGGCACCGCCCTTCGGCTTCGTTTCCAGGGTCTTCTTGATCAAAGCGGCGGTCTGCTCGTCGGTGATCGAACGGGGACTTCCAGGCCGCAACTCGTCGTAGAGGCCCATCAGGCCTTGTGCGAGAAAGCGACGACGCCATTTGCCCACGGTGTTGCCCGACACCTCCAGGCGATGTCCGATCTGTTGATTGCTCAAACCGCTATCGCTCATCAGGATGATCCGGGCTCTGCGCGCGAGGGCCACTGGCAGAGTGCGCGAACGAACCATGGATTCGAGTTGGGCGCGTACGTCATCACTGAGATTCAAAGGCTGTAGTGGACGGCCTGTGGCCATTAGATGCTCTCCTTTGATACAGGGTCGCTTTGCTTTGATATACTACCATATGGAGAATCTAATGACAGGACGCATGTTTTACAAGATATTTATGTGACGGAACACTAGGGCTCAAGAATATAAGGCGTTTGATTCAGGTTCATCTAGGTGACGCGACCTTAGAGGAAACAGAAAAGGAAGTTGCCGAAGACGAGGAGATAATAGAAAAATACCGGGAAGCGCACGCCCTGCGTAGAATAGAATAACGGTGACTAAGACACTTGGAAAACGATCGTACTGGAGATTATGGACGAATTCAAGCCGATCAGGTGCTCAATGGAGGTTCACCTGGGAGTAGGCGACACCGAGGAAATACAGAAGGAGATCGAGGATGAGCAGGAGGTAATCCAGGGGATTTGTGAAGAGCAGGGGATGGTGTAAAGGGGATTGATGTAAACGTATTCGCGGGATTGGAATACGAAGAGTAGGATTTAAATCGGCAAACGGATTATACGTACGTCCGGTGGTTCAACCGCCGGGCGTTTTTTGTTTAAGAAAAGAAGATAGTCTGCGAGATTTGCGGGGGAGGCTGCGACTATTCGGGATAGATGGGTGTGGTCGCGAAGGTCAAATGCAAACTTTTGTAGGAAATCCACCCAAACCGCGTGTCCATGTGAGGAGGTATCTATGAAAGAGTTAAACCATCCTTTTGATCTCGAAGATGATATGAATGATAAGATCGATCTGTTTGCGGAAGAACTTCCCGCACAGGTCCAACATTTAGGAGACTGTTTGTCTACTGCGTCGTCGCTCAGTTGTCCAGCAGGTTGTTTATCTACAGTCGGCTGCGTCATCAGTACCGGAGATTAACCAATATAACCACGTAAAAACACACGTCACTGGGCACGCGGTGAATTAAGGTACCAGTGGAGTCGATTTGTTGATTGAGTTCGTTAAGTAACAGATAGTAAACAATATGCGGTATTCGAGGCGACATCGAATGGGTCACATTCGGTGGCGCCTTATCCGCATCATCGAAGGATGCAGGAATGATGCCCGAACCGCGGGAAGTGGCAATAAGCGTTCACAGATTGCACAAGCGCTATAATGATATTTCGGCCCTGGCCGGCGTGAGCCTGGAGGTTCGTTCGGGTGAGATACTTGGCGTGCTCGGACCCAATGGCGCCGGCAAGACTACGCTGATAGAGATCCTGGAAGGAATGCGCATTGTCGATAGTGGCACCGCGACTGTTCTCGGCGTAGACGTTTCTCAGCCCTCTCAGATGAAATCGATCCGGCGACAAATCGGTATCTCCATGCAAAAAACAGCATTGCCGCAACTACTTACCGTAGCCGAGATCATAGGACTGTATTCGGTTATTCATCCCAAAGGACAATCGATAGATGAAATCGTGAGCTATGTCGGTCTGGAAGAGAAGTTACACGCTCAAACCCGACAATTATCGGGCGGCCAGTTGCAACGTCTGGCCCTTGCACTCGCAATGGTTGGGGACCCAGCCCTCCTGTTTCTCGATGAGCCAACATCAGAACTGGATCCACAGGCTCGGCGAATGTTGTGGGACCTTATTCTGAAACAACAAAGCAGACTGCAGCGGACTGTCGTACTGACGACACATCAGATGGAGGAAGCGCAGAGATTATGCGATAGGGTAGCCATACTCGATCACGGGAAGGTATTGGCCTTGGGAACTCCGTCCGGACTGATCGACGCTTATTGTCCGGGCCATACCATCCGATTTACTACGGAAGGGACCGCGGCCCTCGATGTCTTGGCTGACGCAGTTCTGACGGGGAACGCCGATCATCCGTCTCAAACGAAAATAGAAATAAGAACGGATCAACTGGAAGCCACGCTGGAAAGGTTGTTAGCCGCCCGCCAGGAAGGTAAATGCGTGGTCGAAGATCTTCGAGTCGAACGGTTGACACTGGAAGACGTCTTCTTAAACCTAACCGGGAGAAGGATACGGGACTAATGCCTCGATCACTACGTGTTCTGTTTACGCTATGCACATTGAATTTCAAAGAGTTGTCCCGGGATTGGGGAGTCTGTAACATGTTTTGTGTAACTGGCAATAGCCTGTATCTTGCTCAAAAGGAGGAAGTGCTATGGCCAGAGAAAGAAAACCCCCAGGTAAGATCGACCGTCTTCTCGATGAACTTATGGAAGACGGGGTGGACGCCGAGGACCTGTTCGGCGAAGACGGCCTGCTCAAGCGCATGAAGAAGCGCATGGCCGAGCGGATCCTGGAAGCCGAGCTCACCGATCATCTCGGCTACGAGAAACATGCCCCCGATGGCAGGAACCGCGGCAACAGTCGCAACGGCAAGACCACCAAGACGCTCAAGGACGACAAGGGCGATCTGCCGGTAGAGATCCCCCGGGACCGCGAAGGCAGCTTCGATCCGAAGTTGATCCGCAAGTACCAGACGCGTTGGCCCGACTTCGACGACAAGATCATCTCCATGTACGCAAGGGGCATGAGCACCCGGGATATCCAGGGCCATATCGAAGACCTCTACGGGGTGTCCATCTCGCCCGAATTGGTCTCGCGGATCACCGACGCCGTGACCGACGAGGCCCTGGCCTGGCAGTCGCGGCCCCTGGATGAGATCTACCCGATCCTGTTCCTGGATGCCCTGTTCGTCAAGATACGTGATAGCGGCAGCGTACGGAACAAGGCGGTCTACCTGGCCCTGGGCGTTAACCTGCGCGGCGACAAGGAACTCCTGGGGCTCTGGATCGAGCAGAACGAAGGGGCAAAGTTCTGGCTCCACGTACTGACCGAACTGAAGAACCGGGGCGTTGCCGATATCTTCATCGCCTGTTGCGACGGCCTCACCGGCTTCCCCCAGGCCATAGAGACGGTGTACCCCAAGGCCCAGGTGCAGCTCTGCATCGTCCACATGGTGCGTAACAGCCTGACCTACGTCTCCTGGAAGGACCGTAAGCAGGTGGCCAAGGATCTCCGGGCGATATACCAGGCCGCTACCTTGGAGCAGGCTGAGGCCGCGCTTTATCGCTTTGCCGAACACTGGGATAAGCAATATCCCACGATCAGCCGGCTATGGCGCAGACACTGGGACCATCTGACCCCGTTCTTCGCCTTCCCACAGGAGATCAGGAAGGTCATCTACACTACGAATGCCATCGAATCCATGAACCGGGGCCTGCGCAAGATCATCAAGACCAGAGGCGCTTTCCCCACGGACGAGGCGGCCAGGAAACTGCTCTATCTGGCCCTGCTCAATCTGTCCCGAAGGTGGACCCGGCCCCTTGTCCACTGGACAGCCGCAATCAACCAGTTCATCATCATGTACGAAGACAGAGTGCCCATCACATGAAACTGTCAGTTACACAAAATCCGTGACAGACCCGGATTGGGTAGCTACATTTTTCAGTTTCTTCTTTCCCCTTGTCTTTCTGGTCTTATACGGGCTTTCCGATGCGTTCCAACGGCCCGTTACTTTTGATATTAGCCTGGTCTATTCGCCACTCAATTCTCGCGCAACTGCTCTCATCGGGTATTTGAATGACAGTCCGCTTGTTACAATGCATGAATTCACGCTTGACGAAGGACTCATTGCTCTCAGAGACGGCACTTTGAACAGTTTAATCGTCATGGAAGGCAAGACAGATAAGCCGGAGGTTATTCAAGTCCTGGTCACCGATCGATGGGCAGATGTCGCCCGTACAATCATGGATGCGGCTCAGGCTAAGCTATTCCAGAGTGAACACGGTATCGATTTTGCATTCGAAACATCCATCGAACCGCCTCCCGTAGACGTTCTGAGTGAACTTGCCTTTGTATTTCCCGGACTCTTTGCATTGGCGCTCCTGCAACTTGGGTTATTCGCGACGGCTTCTCCCCTGTTAAGAGCAAGAGACCGCGGGACGCTACTCCATCTATCTATGACCTCGGTCTCTCATCTGCAAATCATCCTCGCACAGATCGCATTGCGGCTTACTGTGAGTGGATTGCAGGTGATCCTGCTCATTGGTCTGGGCATGACGATGTTTGAATTACGCCCAGCTGGCAACTGGTTGTTGCTGTTCGCGGTTCTTGCCCTCGGTTCCGTTATGTTGATTTCCGTGGGATATGCGATCGCAGGACTTGCTCCCAGCCTGGAATCCGGCATGGTGATCATCTTGATGATCAATTTCTTCATGATGGTGTTTGGCCAGACGCTCATAGACTTGAGTGGCATCACCGTATTTCGGCCATTGGTTTTCGCATCACCTCTTTCTTACCTGTCCGATACCCTCAGGCAGTTGATGTTGAGCGTGCCCGGGCTACTACCCATATGGCAGAATATATCAATTATGCTCGGCTGGACCCTTCTATCCATTTTCATCGCCTTAAAGTCGTTTCGATTTGATATGAGGGAAAGATGAATCGAATTCGCACATCAGACTTAGCTGATAACTGGCTGTTTTTGAAGCTGTATTTGGGTCGTGCAGCAATCAATATGGACACATTCATAGTCGAGACCATACCCAAACTTATCACCCTTGGCGGATATGATCGTTGGTTTTTTATCCGGTATTTAGACGATTTAGGCGCGCATGTACGTCTGAGATTCCGACTAACAAGAGACTATCCCAAAGACAAGGGTGATTTTGCAGCCGCCGTCCGTTCGATGTGCCACAAGGGCCTGGTGGCGTTGGCACAATATCCTCCGACGGACTATCGTCCCATGGTGCTTCCACCAGGATTTGACCCCGAAATCGTCCCCGATGCGATCGTGAACATAGTCGAGGATAAGTATGAGCCTGAGTATGACAAATTCGGTGGCGTTCTTGCCATGCCAATTGCCGAAGAGACGTTCGAGGCATCGAGTGAGGTTGCGTTGAGCGTATTGAAAGACGAATCAATGGGTAAGTACTCACGCAAGACGATCGCGCCTTGCCTGATGAACTTTGCGATAGAAGCATTCGAACCGCTTGAAGAGACCCACCTATTCTGGAGTGAATACAGTTATTTCTGGTTAGGTGGCCACACGTCGACAGCGGAGGAATGGCGCAAAAGGTTCGAGATCAGATATAGCCAACTACAAGATCAGAACATTCCAATCATTTCGCCAATGACGGAACTGCCCGTAGAAGCTAGAAAGCCTTTGGAGCAGTGGTTAAAACAGTTGAGGATTACGACCAAAGCATACAACGAGCTCGAGAGCACTTCGCAAGTCACAAGCGCAAGTTTGGCATTTCAGTTCATCCATCTGATGAATAACCGTATTGGAATATCAACTTTCGAAGAAGCCTATCTAGCAACCCTGCTTGGATTGTGCACTCACGGAGAGACGTCATGAGATCGTCGTCTGTTACTGAGCATTCCGGGCTGCAGGATCGATTTCCTTTTGCCGGTCTCGTCAGACCAATCGGTGGACTGATGGAAAGCGTTCAGTCTGTCAAACAACGGATAACAGAACCTCAGTTCAATATCAGGACGACATCGATCGGAAATCTAACGATGACGTTTCCTCATGTTTCACGAACAACGGGCGAGGATGTCAAGCATGAGTCTATTGGCGGAGGCGGCGCGGATACGGATGTCGAATTGGCTTGGATTAGGGCCGTTGTGGAAGGAGCGGAACGTTATGCTTGCATGGTATATGATGAAGCAGATTTCATTCTAGCCAGCGCAGATGAATTAGGTGACGTTGCAATGGATTTGTCTACTATTCCTCGCTGTTCGGAAAGAGAGTATGCGGATCCGAAATGTCCCATTTTAAAACCTGATCCCAGCAAACCTATTAGATGGGTACGCGGATATTCCCTGACTGATATGGAAGAGCGATGGGTGCCCGCCATAATGACACATTTGTATATCAAACCTGGACCTGGGGAGTATTTCTGGAATCAGATTTCAACTGGTACAGCTGCGCATACATCGCTATCCAGTGCATTGATTTCAGCCATTTGTGAAAACATCGAGCGTGATGCAATTGCACTAACTTGGCTGGCACAACTGTCTCTGCCGAGAATCGAACTCGAAAGACCGTTGCCTACTGGACTATCGAGAAACCTAAGACAATTAGAAAAAAGCGCTATCCGGCAGTATGCATTCGACGCTACAACGGATGTTGGCATCCCTACAGTCTATACGCTTCAACTTGTCGATGAACATCCAAGATTGTCACAATTTATCAGTTGTGCCACAACCTTCGATGCAGCGACGGCGCTTGAAAAAACCATTCGTGAATCCGTAACGTCGCGTGCCGTGTTCCTCTATGAAAGGGAGGTCGCAGATGATGTCCAAGATTTTGTGGATCTTCACGAAGGAGCAACGTACATGGGGCGGACCGACCATCGCGGAGCTTTTGATTTTCTACTGAACTCGAAAGATCGGAAAACGCTGGAAGAAATATCGATTGGTCCATTTGAGAATGAAGTAACGCGCCTTCATTTTCTGTGCCACCGTCTTAATTCCCTAGGAATGGATGCAATTGCGGTTGACTTGACAACTGACGAACTGCGAGACGTCGGACTATGGGTTGTACGTGTGGTGACACCCGAACTTATGCCTATGAGTCCGATCTACCGAGCGCGGTATCTTGGACATCCCCGCCTATACGAATATCCTGAGCAAGCAGGATACGGATCGAGGACAGAAGCCGACATCAATCCATTTCCACAACCATTCGCGTAAACAAGATGCTGATATTAACTGAAGGTCCTTTCGGTCAGGCTGTCGCGGACAATTTAACACAGCGTATCAATTCGAATGTCTACAGGCTTACAGATGTGATGAATAATCTGGAGATGCTGGTTAAAGATGTTGATTTCGTAGCAGTTGCTCTATGGCGTCTGTACGACAGGGAATGTGATCGGCTTGATCAGATATGCAATGATGTAAAAGTGCCATGGTCGTGTGTCTATCTAATGGATGGCACCCTCTGGTCCGGCCCTCTTGTAATTCCAGGATTCGGCCCATGTTATCGTTGTTTCCGCCGCAGATACCTAACACATGCAAACGGTGCGGATCGTGAAATTGGATTAATGAGAGCTTATATGAAAAATCCTGACTGGGGACCATCCGGGTTTCTTTCGCCGATGGTATGGATGGCCGCATCGATCCTTATGACCGATGCCCAAGTGAAAACTGAACAAGCTGGTAAAATCCGTCGATTTGACTTTTTCGACGGCAGCGTTGTCGACACAAAGGTAATTGCAGTGCATAACTGTGTCCGATGTCGACCACAGGCTTCTGATGATAGGCAGAACAGATTTGTTGAGCACCTTTTACCCGGCATTCAAGAGATATGGCATGATACCCAACAATAGTGCACTGAAGGCAGAATCAATCGGTCAGATATTTGCTGACGATCCGAACATTACCTTGCCGCGCCTTCCGAGGATACTACCAGAAATCCAGATCATTCCGCAAGGAGTATCAGGATTGTTGTTTGTCGGTACCAGCGAACCACAACTGATCAAGGGAAGATCAGTTAGAACGACACTTCCTAAAATCCTCGAAAAACTAAATGGCAAGAGGACGATGGAGGATCTGGCGTTAGAGCTTCCTTTTCTCTCACGCAAGTCTCTTGTCAATGTAGTTTCCCTTCTATACAGCTGTGGTTTGCTTGAAGACGGCAATACCCCGCCACCACCTGCGAGATTCAAGGATGTAGACGCGTTCGCCGGGCGCTTCATCGACGTAACGCGACTTAATCGAAACCGATCCGACGTGTTGAAACGACTTTATAACACCCGATTGGCTATTACTGGCAGCGGAAACGCCTCGCACCTTCTGAAGGAATGCCTCGATGGTTGCGGTATTGGATTTGTCAGTTGTTATGATCAGTCAGATGAACAGCAAGAGGACATTAACTTCTTAGTAGGAATCGCATCGAATGAACAGGATGATCTATCGCAAGTGTTCGAGAAGACGCAGAGCCGGGGTATAACCGGATATCACGTCCGGTTAGCAAAAGAGATCATCCAGATCGGACCGTTATTCATTCCCGGCATTTCCAGTTGCTACGACTGTATGCGTCGTATTCATGGCATTCCAATCGGAGATGGTGAACCGGAAGAACTGGCTTTTTACGTTAGTTTTGCAGCCATGATGGTTTTACAGACAATTACCCGTCTTGCAACGATTCATACTTACAACGGAATTCACGAATACAGTAAGACAAAACACGGCCTTAAAAGTAAACTGCGCCATACCGCCAGATTGCCCGGATGCAAACGATGCGGAATAAAAAACGGGCGTCCATTAGATCTGAACAATCCCGCTCTTACGGCCTGGTTGTTTCACTCATCAATATCCATGCCTCCTCGTTTTCTGCTGAACCGTCGCAAACATCAAAACCATTACAATCTCACGAATATTGCTTTAACGCAAAGTCGAGACGAACCGTACTACGGATTACCGACCTTTCCGTTACCGCCTGCGCGAATCTCGAGAAATGCTTCAAGTCGGCATGAAAACTCCAGTAATCGATTGGTTGGTGTAGATGACTTGGCAATGATATTGTGGGCAGCGTCCGGATATCAGGAAGACGTTCCTGGATCGCACCGTCGAATTGCGCCAACAGGTGGTGGTCTTGAATCGCCGGAACTTTTCGCAATCGTAGTAAGTTTGGAGAACCTGCCCACTGGCATCTACCATTACAATGGATTGAACCACTCCCTTGAAAAAACGAACGATGTGTTCTCTGAAAACCTCTTGAAATGCGCATTGGGGATCACTTCAGCCCAGTTGCCGGCCTGTATTGTCATTGGTATGGGCAATATTGGCCGGGTACATACCAAATACGGCAGTTTCTCATATCGTATTCTCGGTCAAGACGCTGGAATTGCCATATCCTATCTAATCGATGTTTCCAGTTTACTGAATATTAAAGTTGAAGAATTCAGGAACATGCAAGATGCCATGCTTGGTGAAATATGCGCTGTTCCGATTGGTGATAGGAAATACATCCCAACTTTCGCAATCGGACTGGGGACTGAAAGATCATCGTTTTCAATTAACAGGAATTTAAGTGGCGATAACCAGTTGCTGAGAACGGTCATTGATGCGTCAGGTCTTCCTCTAAATGAATACAGCACATCCCTTAACTCTTCCAAGCGACAACTAAAGATCCCATACGCCATTCCGGATGCGCGGGACTATGAGGTTGCCGTGCTCCGACGACGTTCGATCCGGTCTTATAGAGATCAGGGAATCCCACCAACGACTATGAAACAAATATGTGCTCAGGGCATAGACATCGTACGTCAAAGAATAGACGCTGGCGGTCCTGAGCACATGATCGGTATATGGGTGGCTATATCGAAGCCAGGTGATGGTTTAACTCAAGGCTTCTATACGTTTCAACCGGAAGATTGCGAGTTGGTTCTGCGTCGCGAGGGCTGTACACAGGAGGAGTTGCGGCAATGCTTCATACAAGAAAGTTCAGGTGCGTCTCCCGCGGCTATTTTTATTACCGGTAATTTCGAACAGGCATTGAAAGATCGCGGTATGAGAGGTTACCGAGAACTTCTTTCCCAGGGAGGCTTGGCAACCGGTCGAATATTGGTTTCAGTCACGACTCTTGGCTTGGCCGCGTGCCCGATGGGCGGGTTTATCGAAGAGGGATTTCGCCGGTTTGCTGGTAACGATGGATACCAGGAAGGTGTGATTATGGCGATTACATTAGGATATTCTGATGGAGCCTGAACTGTACGATTCCGAACCCGGGAATACATTCACGTCCTTCTTGAAACAGCGTATTCGTTTGCGACCTGGAGTAACCCGTAACCACCGGGCACCTGGGAATACGATACTGATCCCACCAGAGGGAACGGCACCAACGAGGATAAGCAGAATAGGTGAAGAGATACTGCCTTTATTGTTCAGAGGTACCAGCAAAAACCAGCTTGAAAACCTGCTAAAGGAGCGATATCCCGACAATAACGATATTTCTTCAAAGTTGGCAAAGTTCATATCTCACCTTGAGCGCAACGGATTGCTTGAGTCCAGTTGTTCTCAGGTTAAGACGTCCGGTACCCAAGCCATGAGGATTGAAATTCGCAACCCGGATCCACTGGCTCATAAAACAGCTGGCTGGCTCAACAAAGTGCCGAGGTGGTTACGGTGGTTGTCATTTACCGGGTCATTACTATTGGGATTCTGTGGATTGGGGCAGGTCTTGCCTGGTAAGAAAGAGGCAGTCTTCCTGGACGTGTTCTACCATTTCGATCTACTCGGTTTTGCTGTATTTCTGCTGATTGTAATTCCTCTACACGAGTTTGCTCATGCCGTTGCCTGTCGTCTCGCGAAAGCGCCAGTTTCTGGAGCGGGTATCATTTTTCATCATCGGTTAATTCCAGGCCCTTACGTGGATACCACTCAAGGATATAGGGTGATGGGTCGTTGGAAAAGATTCAAGATCCCTGCAGCTGGTCCATTTGTTGATTTCATGGCAAGTGGCGTGGCGGCCTGGGTGATCATATGGACGGGCCAAGAAGGACCGTTTACACCGCCGGCCTATTTTGTGATGTGCATCAGTTTACTTTTTTTGTGCCTCGACATGAATCCATTCAACCCCAGCGATGGCAGTCACATGCTTGAAACGTTGCTGAACGATGAGTTGGTTCGCGAAGTGGCATTATCCAGACGTAGATCGAGTTTTTGTAGGCCTTCGGTGATCTTGATATATCGCGGTATATGCGCGGCATACATAGGGCTTACTGTCGTGGTAGTCAGTCGAATAGCCTATACTATACCGTAACGAAACTCAGCCAACTCTTTCGGCAGTACGGGTATTGCCGACATGTGAAGCCTCGGATTGCAGTGTGATGCGCTACAATGAACCAACCCAGATTAGTATCCTCGATACCAGTAACGCCAAATGTTGAATTAGCGCCGTTTGCTCTTCTACGAGTGGCTGCCATAGGATATCGGTATCTGGCAGACATGACCCCGCCGACTTTAACCGTCCTGGTGAACGAAATACTTGATGTCCGTCAGAAAATCGGACAAATGCGACCTTATCTGGAACATGCACTCTATTTATTGATTCCTCAAATTGATGATCGAATTGTTCGACGAACGGCCATAGCACTTCGGAGAGACATTCATACAGGACGAAAGCCACGAATTTCGCATGACAAGATAGACCATTTCGTAGATTCCCTGACAGATGAGAATCTGAAGAAAACTCTTCGTTCTTGGATAATTGCACATGATGAAGTTCATACTCAGTTAAATGATTCAGACGAAGTCTACTTTCAATCGATTCAATCATACCTGCGCCCCAGGTTACTCGGCATTTTGCAAAATCCCGGATTCAGCAGAGCTTTGGCTGTCGCCAGCCCTGATCTGCTCTCGGCCCTTATGCGGCACGGGAAGAAAAACGTTCGACGGACAAAAACATCAAAAGAAGAGCATTCTCTTCTTAGGTATCTAATTCGAGCATCGGCCAAGACAAGTCCGTTCAGTACCTTCATGCACGTTATACCTCTCACCATGGTGGATACCTGGTCCAAGGTTGAAATGGAACATCTGGAACCCGTCCGCCACTGTTTGCTCAATCGTGGTGTCTTAACGCGTTTGTATAAAACGGCTGTATGTCAGGGTAGTGCGTCCAATGCCGGTTTACATCTCAACAACACCATTCGCGATCTGGGAGAGGGAAGTGTCTCTGCGATAACGGGAGAGTATGTCAGTTTATTCAACCGCCCTTGGCATCACCAACGTGCTACGCGTTTCCGATTCAATCCGGTATTGATTAGACGGATTCTTCAGCATACAGGAACACATACATGGGATCAGTGGCTGTCGTATATCATCGACTCAGGGTTTACGAAAGAACAAGCACGTAGGTTTCTAACTAACCTAATTGATAAAGAACTGCTATGGGTAGAAGAGTGGACCGACGGATACGATTATCAGCCAACCAACAGTCTGTTGAAAAGGCTTGAAAAAGCAACCACTCCATCGATGGCGGAATCTTTGAGCGTGGCCATAAAGGAAATGCATATTGCAACTGTTGAGTTTGGCAGCGCGGGCGGGTTGCGTCGTACTGATCTGATAAAGCGAATCCGAACGTTGGAAAATGAAACTAACACTTCTTTCGGAAAACAGTCCGCGGATCCATTTCAAGATGTGATTTTCGAAGATAGCTGGATGTGTGGGGCGCGAGGTTCAATCGGTGGCGCATTACCTCGTATGATTGGCGAAGTCGGTTCATTTTTATTGACGCAGATCGCACTAAAGCCGGAATACAACCGACTGAGAGAAGCCTTTCTAAGACGATATGGAGTAGGTGGGTGTTGTACGGAGGTTGTGGGTTTTCTTATGGCTGTTGGCCACAAACTGGCTCCAGTACCCGAATTTGGTACCTCATGGAATATCTCTACGTTCGATGAAGAACCAATTCCGGCTTCGCCGGGGGTGAAAACCGGATTGACCGCATATCTTCACGTTGTAGCAGCGGACGCTAAGGCGGCTGCGGCAGGGGACGCAGTGGTCATGGTCAACAACGTTTATGAGCGTCTGGCTTGGCAATCCGCCCGATTCGCCTATGGAGATCATAAGGATATTCGACTATTTCGTCGACAGGTAAAGAGATGGCTAGAGTATGCCTATGCACCATTTGAACCCGTCGATCTGATGCTATGTGGACATTGCAACAATCTACAAGCGCACTATCCACTGACGGATCGGGTATTCGTCTGGCCCGGTGAGCCGATTCTCAAGAGCAGGGCGGGACGTATTCTGCCGAATCATGTCAGGATGTGTCATAATACCCGAACGAACATGTTGGAATTGAAGGATCGTGATGAAAAACCGTTTACACTGATCTATCTTGGCGCAGCGACCCCCACGCCTACATGGGGGATTCTCTTTGCACTTACTTTACTGGCCCAGCCGTTTTATGTCCGTCGTCCCAATACTATTCCGGATTTAGGTTCAACTGATGATCTGATATTTCAACCCCGACGATGCGAAGGCAATCTGGTGCTCGTTCGAGCGACATGGTGGTTGCGTGGTCAGAAGATCCGTGATTCATGGTTCGCCAAAACCGGTATACAACGGCTCGTAGACGTTGCTGAATTCTGCAACGCTCATCAATTGCCTACGGTATTCTTTGTTCGTGCGTACAAAAACAAACTCGAATTAGGTCAAACCACCGAAGCACTGACGGTAAACAAACCACTGTGGATCGATATCCGAAATCCCTATTGCCTTGAACTGTTGGAAAAAATCATTACCAGGGCGGAATGGGTCATGATTACCGAGGCATTGCCAGATGAAAACCAAATCTGGACCCGTATCGACAAACAGGAACATGTTTCCGAATTACAAGTCGAGATGATGATAACTATTCCCGACTGAATATAAACCTTGATGGATACACATATGCTACAAGACAGACTTCAGTCTCTTCGTCTTGAAACCATTGAGACTGAGGTGGAATATCTGACCCGAAACATTCAAAACATCCGTATTTCCAGAACCCGGGAAGGATTGTCGTTAGGAGATTACAAACTTGATCTCGAAGGCATCTACCTTGCAGAGGATACCATCGGGTACATCAGACGAAAGTACGTCCTCGAGCCTGACTTATTACTCATTCTCCTATCATACAGAAAAGAGATGTTGATCAAATTGGAATCAGTGGCGATAACGATAGATAATTCAGGAGATGTAATGAGTGCGTTGGCAGGGATTTCCATCGATGGAACGGCGAATGACCAATCTACCTTCTACCAGCGGATGTTGAAAGTCAGATCCCTGCAAATGACAGGTGTCTATACACCATATAAACCTGGACTCGGACTTTCAGCGGAAGATTGCCGGGATATATTCATCACAAAAGCCTGCCAGGAGTGTCTGTATGAGATTCGGGGAGGTTCTTCGTCAGTTAGATTCTTTCGTGGTTTTTTCGAGCCCACGACCCGAAGGTTACGAACGGATTATGAATTGACTCGGTTGTTTCAAAATGGCCAAACTTAACGAACTTAAAGCTTGCAAAGGCTTGAAATTGACCATGAATGCCTTTTTAAAAAACGCAGCGATCGAAAGACAGTATTGTGATGAGCAAAACAGCGATAATCTGATCGCAAAAAGAAGGTTTTTAAGACCTCACATGGAAAGTCTGGATGATATGAAGCAAGTACTGAATATCGCCGACAGCAAAGTCCTTACGATAGGCGCCTATGGATACGGTTTTTTCTTTTTGATGGAAGGCGCGGAAGAAGTCTGGGCGATTGACCAATATGATTTACAGGTAAGCTGGAGCAGGTTTATTCGGTCAGCTTTGCATTTGATGGACCATGATCATTTCGAATCGTTCATGATGGGTCTGTCGAATGACATTGACGACGATATAAGCATGATTCTGCACAACTGGTCCGTTTATGAGAAGAAAAACGCATTATGGATGTTCATAGAGTTTCTGGAAGAAACAAAACGGGATGAATCTATCATGATTTACTATCCATACATTCAGTCGCGGGAAACGTTCCTTTTCCTAAAATCCCGAATCACAGAAGGTAAACTATATCTGATTGAAAACGAGTTGTACCAGGTTGTCAAAAGTCTTGCCGAAGACAAGAGACGTTACGATGTCATTAACATATCCAGTGCTCGGCGGTGGACTTTCATGGGACGACACTACGGATCATCCGAGCATCAAGTCAACTATGATCGAAAGTTGTTCAGGGCGTTGGATCAGATTTTGAATACGAAGGGTACTATCTATGAGATCTCCACAGATGATCGTGACCTTGAGGGTAATTTCTCATTGCAGGTGAGCAATTTCCTTACCTGTACCCGCACAACTAAACTGCCTGGATTCAGGTTGGAAGAAAGGAAATCATCGATCTTCACGAAAAACAGGATTCGGATATTCGTAAGAAAAAAAGCGAGTTCCGTATCTACTGAGCAACGAAAGGAGGCTCCGGCTACAAACTACGTTGATCCCGGGCAGTCTTTTGCACACAAAAAAGGCTGACTTCCAACTGACAGGAGTCGGAAACACCAAGGAGGTTCTAAATGACATCATCTAGAGAGGGATATGGCGTAGCCCCGGTAGATTCCGTCAGATCTAGTCTTGCCGGACGGCTCATCCAGGTCTTCCTGTCTCCGATCGTGGCGTTTTCAAGCATCGGTGTCCCACGGTGGAGCGATTGGCTGGTGCCGGTGATTCTAAGTACTGTGGTGACTATATCCTTTATCTATTTTACACAGCCGATCATCACGGAGGCTCAAAATGCCGTGGTGCAGATGCAATTGGAGAATAACCCAAATCTATCGGCCGATCAACGCGAGCAGATACTGCAGAATATGGCTAGTTTCGAGAATACAGGCAAAACGATCGGTGTCATTTTTGCGTCCGTCGGTGTTTTAGCATTTGTAATTCTTTCAGCGTTGATGTGTTTTCTGTCGGCAAATGTCATCCTGGGCGCGAACGTCACTTACCTCCAGATGTTGACCGTGGCTGGCTATTCGTATCTGATCGGGATACCTGAGGCGATAGTTAAAATCCCATTGATTTTGGTCAAAAATTCTATGTCAGTCTATACTGGCCTAGGCCTTTTTTTAACGGAGGAGATGGCGACCCAGACTTTCATCGGACGACTGGCCGCCGGCGTCGATTTGTTCGGAATCTGGCAAGTTTGCATTTTAGGCATTGGGATCGCCGTTTTAGGACGAGTTGCACTCACTAAGTCGTTGGTGACGATGTTCATTCTGTGGATGATCTGGTTAGCGAGTAAAGCGTATTTCTCCGAATTGTTATCCACGTTCAATCCCATCGGTTAAGTGACGGTACTCGCCATGACGGAACAATGTGATCAACAGGCAAAGACCAGCCGGAAGCGTTACTATCGGGTTCTATTTACCGCACTGATTGTAGGTATGATAGGTAGTGCTTTCTATTACAATCTGCGTCTGCAGAAACCGGTAGAACTATTTGAGACTACGGTGGTGCGGCGTGGCGAAATGATGGAAAAACTAGCCGAGACGGGCAGCGTCCAGTTGGTGCGAACTGTGGAGGTTAAATCCACCATATCTGGTAAGATTCGTAGTCTGCCGGTCGAGGTCGGAGACCTGGTCGAAAGGGGGCAAGTGCTCGCGGTGATTGAACCTGGCCCTACCCAGGCGTTGCAACTTTCGCAGCAACGGGCACAGGTTGATCGAGCCAGGCTTGAGCTCAAAGGAAAGGAGACAGCCTTCGCCCGTACGCAGCAGTTGTTCAATAATGCCCTGGCGACGTCAGAGGAGTTTGAAGCAGCCTCGATTGAATGGACCAAAGCACAACACAATTTACAACTTGCGGAGTTGGAGCTGGAAATCCTGGAAATTCAGGCAAATGTCGAACCGGGCATTCGGCAGGAACTGGACGCAATACGGGTACTCGCGCCCATAGACGGGTTAGTGATAGGGCGGGATGTGGAAGTGGGTGAAGTAGTCGCTTCAGCTACTGCCTCGTACACCGGCGGGACGGAATTGTTCACGATTGGCGATCCAAGTAAGTTAATCATCAAAGCTGCCATCAGTGAAATCGATGCCGGCCGTGTACGAATCAGCCAGGCGGTCGATATCGTCGCAGACGCCTATCCGTATAAGGTGTACCGGGGCCGCGTGCGACGTATTGCACCTGTTGGTGAGCGTAAACCGGGCAGCACGATTGTAACGTTCGACACCGATATCGAAGTGGTAGGTCAGACCTCAATACTGAGACAGGGCATGTCGTGCGACATTGACATTATCCTTTCACGCCATGATGAGGCACTATATTTGCCGGTTGAGTCGGTACTGGAAGTGTTTGACGACGAGGAAGTAGATGGTATACCTGTCAAGGGCCGAGGGCGATATGTCGCTTTTGTTCGTAAATCAGCCAATACACACTTGAACGATTCGCTTGCCGTGGCCTCTTCGACCGGCATTACTCCCCAGACCAGGCCCGATACCACAGCCTTTCCACTCGACTGTTTTTTGGAAACAACGCTTGAGACCGGAATAGAAACTCCCACGCGAATAGAAATCCTGACTGGCCTGAAAAAAGGTGATCGTGTCGCCACGAATCCACACGAAGTCAGTGACAGACTGGAGCGGCAGATCAAAGTGCCCTTGGATAGGGACATGGAATAACTACCATAGTGTCCTTGCCAGAAGCAACATCGGCATTCTCCATCACTCAGCCTTTTTAAGTCCTATAACTAATGTTAACGAATGATAGCATCATGACAATTCTGGATAATACAGTTACCGGTGTATCGCAACTCTGGGCTCATAAACTTCGTTCTCTGCTGACGTTGTTGGGGATGATCATTGGTGTGGGTGCAGTTATTGGCATCGTGTCCATTGGAGAGGGGTTGCAGCGTTTATTCGCTGATGAATTTAGCTCTATTGGCGGCAGTAACCTTATCTGGGTCACGCCACTTCAGGTGGTCAACAAAAACGGGCGGTGGGTTCCGGCAACTGTATATGAGCCACTGACCTGGACCGATGTCCGAACGGTTGAAGCCAGTTCGGAACATATCGAGATGGTTCTGCCCGTGGTGACGACCAACGTGGAGTTACGTTATCGTAAGTCTACTTTCAACGCGCCACTGGAAGGGACGATTCCGGGATATACGCGTGCCTACCAGTGGCCTTTGGAAAAGGGGCGTTTCTTTACCGACCGTGATGTCGCCCGTTGGCGCTCGGTCTGCGTCCTTGGTGATCAAGTGGTCGATCATCTGTTTGGTGAATCCGATCCCATCGGCAAAGAAGTCAAGCTTAACGACCACCGATTCACTGTTATTGGAGAGATGGCCGAGAAAGAATTTTTGGGAGTCAACTGGGGTGAACGTGTGCTGGTACCCATCACATCCGCTCAAAAACGGATTGTCGGCCATGTCGACCATGAAGAGATAAACACACTGATCGTCCTGACTGAAGACCCTAATGAAATACAGGCGGTTATCAGCGGTATTGAGCAGGTGATGGAAGAACAGCACAATCCGGAAGCCGAGTACGATATCGGCAGTGGTAAGGGCTTTCTGGAGCAGATCGACAAAACACTCATAGTGATCAAGTTTGTGGTCGGAAGCATTGCCGGTATTTCTTTGATTGTGGGAGGTATCGGCATAATGAACATGATGCTGGTTTCAGTGACGGAACGGACGCGTGAGATCGGCATCCGCAAGGCAGTTGGGGCTAAACCGCTGCATATTATCTGGCAGTTCACCTTGGAAGCCATCACACTCAGTGCGATTGGTGGTTTACTAGGTATTGTCTGTGCTTACGGCATAGGGTTTGGTGTCTCGTGGGTGATCGAGTTCTTTTCGGACGCATCGTTCCCAAGTGTAGTGTCGGTCAGTGCCATGATCGTAGCGTTGGCAATCTCGGTATCAATCGGTTTATTTTTTGGTATATACCCGGCGATGAGAGCATCCCGGCTGAATCTGGTAGATGCACTCAGGTTTGAATAACCCAATATTGTGACAAATTTCACTACAGGTGCGAGCTGATTGCTTAGAAGAACATACGACGTACCTACCTGAGGGACCAGTTTAATGTGGAGGCCCTGCGTGGAATTGATCTGCATGTAAAGACCGGTGAGTTTTAACCGTGACAGGACCGTCGGGTTCGGGTAAATCGAGTTCTATGTACATCTTCTGGTGTCTTGATACGCCAACTGCCGGTTCGTATGCACTCGATGGAGAACTGTTCCAGTTTCCTGATACCAACCACTTAGCAGAGATTCGCAATCGGAAAATCTGGTTTATGTTTCAACGCTTAATCTGTTGCCCCATATGACTGCCCAGGATCATGGTCGCGTTATCCCCGATGTAAGCGGTTGTAGTTCAACAGGAAGCGTTAATGCAGCCGCAATGAAGAGACACGGAATCGAGTTCGAGGATTTGATTTATGTAGTTCAGGCAGCAAAGTTAGGTATTACCCCTCTAACCTCTCAACCCTATTTAACCGGTCCTCTAGGCTAGGTTGGGTGATAAACTTCGCAACGATCTTCCGCGGAGGTTTCAGGCCGTCGTTTATTTGATACAGGCGGTGCAGGACTTGCTTGTATCGATGTATACCGACCCATCGGGCCGCGGTCGCGTCCGCCTGGAATTCGTGCCGTCTCGACAGGGGGAACAGGACCAGGAGTAACAACAGGTAGGTATTGGCCGTGCTGAGGCCGCCGGCCGCCCAGTTTCTCAGGGATTCATCAACAGTTTCGAAGTAGCCGTTAATGTCGATCTCGTACAGGACCGCCTGTACAATGCAGAGCCACAGGACGACGGCCATAAACATCCTGGGCAGGTAATTGTGCTTTGCATGAGCCAGTTCGTGGGCGAACACGGCTATGATCTCTTCTTCGTCCATGCACTCCAGGAGTTTGTCGGTGAAGAAGATGTATTGGACTTTGCGGAACACGCCGGATATGACCGCATTGGCCTTCCTGCCTCTGATGACGTAGATCTTTTCCGCCCTGAAGTCCATTCCGTTCACTGACCGCAGACGAGTACAACGGCCGCGACCACCATACCGGATGTGATCAGTCCCATGATCAGGCCGAATTCTACCAGCTTCTCGCGTCAGGTCAACCGGATCGTGTCGTCGCCGGCCGGGGTACTGACGCCCGCAGCAGGTTCCTTGTGGTTGGTGGCATCGTTCATTTTCAGTCTCCGTTTTACAGGTCAGGTTGAGTACATCGGGATGAACCCGTGCGTGATCACACAGGTATGTCATATACCCGGATGCCCATCTGGCCGTCCTATCCCCATCACCTCTGACTGTGCTTCGCATCAAGCCGCTCTTGCCTGCCCATTCACGACCCACCGTGATAATCGACCCTGAATGTACACGTGTGTATAAATAGGCAAAAAGTATTCGGGCCATTTTCTACGGCGGCCGAACGTCCAGGTGAACAGAGTTTTAGTGTAAATCTGGTTTATACAGGAAAGGGCTATGTCTACATTCTAACCGATTGAACATGTTTGGTCAAATCAACCCCGCACTAAACAAAGAACCAGCCCGCTCTCTTCCCAGAAACCGATTGAATGATCCGCGTATTTCCTATACCTTCCCGCGTTACATTGTCCCCGGATATCACAGAACAACCATCCTGTACCATGTCACTGTAGTCGCTGGATCCTGGATCAACCCACATACGCGGGATGATCCGTCCGGTATGAGGTACCTCGTGGCCGATTTCACAACGAAGCGGTTCCTCATTTTTGCCCTGTTCGGGCTGTCCGTCATGGTTGGGGTTTTCTTGCTTCCGTCCCCCGCATTCGGCCAGGCCGCTCCCGCGCTGAGCGAAATACACAGGCAGGCCGAGATGGGCATAGTCAATGCCCAGGTCCTTCTCGGGGACATGTATTCCAGGGGGAATGGCGTGACGAGGAACGATGAAGAGGCATTGCGGTGGTACCGGATGGCCGCGGATCAGGGTCACGCGGGGGCGCAGAACAACCTGGGCTGGTTGTACGATGAGGGACGCGGCGTACCGGCTGACGCCATGGAAGCGGCGCGCTGGTATCGTAAGGCGGCGGAGCAGGGCCACGCGAGTGCGCAGAATAACATCGGCGCTATGTACAGCCGTGGTCTCGGGGTGCCGGAAGACGATTCGGAGGCGGTACGCTGGTACCGTATGTCCGCCGCTCAGGGTTACCCCGCCGGCCAGTACAACCTGGCTGTGATGTACGACCGGGGCCTGGGCGTATTTGAAGACCTGGGGCAGGCGATTCGCTGGTATCGAATGGCTGCGGACCAGGGACACGCGGGTGCGCAGAATAGCCTCGCCATCATGTATGACCAGGGACGAGGGGTACGAGCGGATGCCGCTGAAGCGCTACGCTGGTATCAGTCAGCCGCGGACCAGGATCATATCGAAGCGAGTTTCAATCTGGGTGTGCTGTATTCCCGGGGTCTGGGCGTGCAGAAGAACGTACCGGAAGCGATACGCTGGTTCCGCAAGGCGGCGGACCTCGGCCACGTGGAATCCCAGAACAACCTGGGTGTGCTGTACGACAGGGGACGGGACGTGCCGGAAAACACGACTGAAGCATTGCGGTGGTACCGGATGGCCGCGGAGCAGGGTCACACGGGTGCGCAGAACAACCTGGGTGTGATGTACGACGAGGGCCGCGGCGTATCGGAAGATGACAGGGCGGCCGTAAACTGGTATCGCACGGCTGCCGACCAGGGGTTTTCAGGCGCCCAGTACAACCTGGGCGTGATGTACTCCCGCGGGCTGGGCGTTCCCCAAAGCGCCACGGAAGCCGCTCGGTGGTACCTCAAGGCGGCGGTCCGGGGGCATGCAGGCGCGCAGTACAACCTGGGCCTCATGTATGACACGGGCCGCGGGGTGGCGGAGAACGTAGAAGAAGCGGTCGCCTGGTATCGTATGGCGGCGGATCAGGGTCACGCGGCGGCCCAGAACAACATGGGCATGCTCTACGACGAGGGCCGCGGCGTGCCGGAAAACGACGCGGAAGCCGCGCGCCTGTACCGGTTGGCCGCCGAGCAGGATTACACCAGCGCCCAGTACAACCTGGGCGTTATGTACTCCCGCGGCCTGGGCGTGCCCGAGAATGGAGCGGAGGCCGTGCGCTGGTATCGCAAGGCCGCCGACAAGGGCGTTGCCCGGGCGCAGTACAACCTGGCGCTACGGTATGCTACGGGAGTGGATGTCCCCATGGATTTCATCCACGGCCATGCTCTGTTCAGCCTGGCCGCCGCCCAGGGACTCAAAAGCGCCATCGAGAACAAGGAAAAGCTGGGCGCGCGCATGACCTCCAGGGAGCTGGTGGAGGCGGAGAAGCTGAGTGTTGAGCTTCAAAAAACTAGATAAGGAAGGTGATGGCGAGAGAATCCTATATCGGCAATAGGTCCATAACATGTTAAGATGAAGTTGTGAGTAATGTATGTGACAGAGGGTGAAATAGAAATCAGAAGGATCGTTAGTATCATTCGATGATCGCGTTTTTGTTTAGATGGAAAAGGCTGCGTAAAGAGATTTGCTCAGCTTTGAACGTTTCGTTTAAAACCTTCAGAAAACTGACCGAAATCTGATCAGAAGGGTCTTACTCAAAGCTAGACCCCGATCAACATCATCCAAATAAACCAGCTTTCGTTAGAATGATACATAGGCGTTAACCGCGAAGTAGTCAGCCCCACTGAATAATGTTTATATCCACCAACAAGTGAGAAGTTATGGGGAATGAAATGTCAGAAATCATCGACTGTCATATTTGGCCGGGTCAGATTGTCGAGTCCCACGATAGGTTGTTGAATGGTAAACAAGGGGTTGTTATATACTCCGATCATGCTGGAGGTGTGTATGCTATTACTGAGTCTGATATTCCAAATAAACTGAATGATTTAGACGACCAAATTAAGGCACGATTAACAACTCTACTAGTTGACCACAGACGATTCAGTGAAGAGACCATTCCCGTTGTAACAGGGGAATTAGTTACTAAAGCCAAAGAGGGCTACAATCTTACCATTTTTCAACGTGCGGATAGACTTCTTCGGTTTCTGGCGAGTCTGTAACATGTTTTGTGTAACTGGCAATAGCCTGTATCTTGCTCACAAGGAGGAAGTGCTATGGCCAGAGAAAGAAAACCCTCAAGTAAGATCGACCGTCTTTTGGATGAGCTCATGGAAGACGGGGTGGACGCCGAGGACCTGTTCGGCGAAGACGGCCTGCTCAAGCGCATGAAGAAGCGCATGGCCGAGCGGATCCTGGAAACCGAGCTCACCGATCATCTCGGCTACGAGAAGCATGCCCCCGATGGCAGGAACCGCGGCAACAGTCGCAACGGCAAGACCACCAAGACGCTCAAGGACGACAAGGGCGATCTGCCGGTAGAGATCCCCCGGGACCGCGAGGGCAGCTTCGATCCGAAGCTGATCCGCAAGTACCAGACGCGTTGGCCCGACTTCGACGACAAGATCATCTCCATGTACGCAAGGGGCATGAGCACCCGCGACATCCAGGGCCATATCGAAGACCTCTACGGGGTGTCCATCTCGCCCGAACTGGTCTCCCGGATCACCGACGCCGTGACCGACGAGGCCCTGGCCTGGCAGTCGCGGCCCCTGGATGAGATCTACCCGATCCTGTTCCTGGATGCCCTGTTCGTCAAGATACGTGATAGCGGCAGCATCAGGAACAAGGCAGTCTACTTGGCCCTGGGCGTTAACCTGCGCGGCGACAAGGAACTCCTGGGGCTCTGGATCGAGCAGAACGAAGGGGCAAAGTTCTGGCTCCACGTACTGACCGAACTGAAGAACCGGGGTGTTGCCGATATCTTCATCGCCTGCTGCGACGGGCTCTCTGGCTTTCCGCAGGCCATAGAGACGGTGTATCCCAGGACCCAGGTGCAACTCTGCATCGTACACATGGTGCGTAACAGCCTGACCTACGTCTCCTGGAAGGACCGTAAGCAGGTGGCCAAGGATCTCCGGGCGATATACCAGGCCGCTACCTTGGAACAGGCCGAGGCCGCGCTGGATCGCTTCGCAGAACACTGGGATAAGCAATATCCCACGATCAGCCGGCTGTGGCGCAGACACTGGGACCATCTGACCCCGTTCTTCGCCTTCCCACAGGAAATCAGGAAGGTCATCTATACCACCAATGCCATCGAATCCATGAACCGGGGCCTGCGCAAGATCATCAAGACCAAAGGCGCTTTCCCCACAGACGAGGCGGTGAGGAAACTGCTCTATCTGGCCCTGCTCAATCTGTCCCGAAGGTGGACCCGGCCCCTTGTCCACTGGACGGCCGCCATCAACCAGTTCGTCATCATGTACGAAGACAGAGTGCCCATCACATGAAACAGTCAGTTACACAAAATACGTGACAGACCCTTTCTGGCACAAAGTTCCAGTTCAATAGGAGCTTCGATTTCTATCAGAAACCATGATGATATCGATTCAGTTTCACTTAGAGCATATGCTTGGTCTGAATCAACTAAAAAGGAAGAAATCGACTTTCTGCTAGATTACTTAATTGAAAAGCAGTTTCTGAATAGAGGCGATTCATCTCATTCATATCGAACAGTTGAGGTTTCTGTAAATGGTTACAGTCACATAGAAGCAAGTCAAATGAACAGGGATTCGAATCAGTGTTTTGTCGCCCTGTGGTTTGATGAGTCAATGCAGCATGTATATGATTGCGGAATATCGCCTGCTGTAATGAATGCAGGATACGAGCCATTACGGATCGACAGAAAACCCGACCTCAACAAAATCGATGATGAAATTATCTCTGAGATCCGTCGTTCTCGATTCTTAATTGCGGATTTTACACATGGAGATGATGGAGCTAGGGGAGGGGTATATTTTGAGGCTGGGTTTGCATTTGGACTCAATCTCCCTGTCATATACACATGCAGGGTTGATATGATTAACGAACTTCATTTCGACACGCGTCAATACCATCATATTGTTTGGCAAGATGATAAAATAGATGAGTTTTGTAATATGTTGTCGAATAAAATAGTGGCGTCAATCGGAGAAGGCCCACTGCTTGATTCTAAGCCTGACTATTGATACCTACCTAATTTATCGCACTCCAGAATGTGCCTCGGAAGGATGGTTATTTAAGACAATGGTGCTGTAAATTTCATTAAAGGCTACGAACTTCCTCAGAAATCGATCTGGATCCGCAACTGCAAGGCCGCCGACGAGATGAGGGAGGGCGAGCACTAGAGGCCGACAGATTAGTCCATAAGTTACCTTAGGAACCTCTGATCAAGTTTCTGGCATTGCATTTATAAATGAAGTACTATGCAATCGTTCCAAGTCCACTATTTTGCAGCGCAGTCTCACCGAACAAGCTGAAACGGGGTAGCCGTCCATGAAACAGCGTAGCTTTTCCGACATGGCCTACGATCAGAAGAAGAAAAAGACGCGCAAGGAACGCTTTCTGGGCGAGATGGACGCGGTATTGCCCTGGCCGGTCCTGCTCGCGCCAGTTCTGGAGCATTATCCGAAAGCGGGCAACGGCCGTCGTCCCATCGGGGCTTCGGTGATGCTGCGGATCTATTTCATGCAGCAATGGTACGGTCTTAGCGACCCGGCGATGGAAGACAGCCTCTACGACGTAGAATCGATGCGCCGCTTCGCCGGCGTGGATCTGAACGGCGTGCCGGACGAGACGACGATCTGCAAGTTCCGACACTTTCTGGAGGCGCACGGCCTGACCGAAACATTGTTTCGCAATACGAAGCGCTACCTTTCCGATCGGGGGATGATGATCAGCGAAGGCACGATCGTGGACGCCACGATCATCCATGCGCCGGCGTCGACGAAGAACAAGGATCGGAAAAGGGACCCCGAGATGGCCAGCACGAAGAAGGGCAACACCTTTCACTTCGGCATGAAGGCCCACGTGGGCAGCGATCCCAAGGGGCGGGTGCACAGTGTGGCGACCACCCCCGCCTCGGTGCATGACTCCCAGGTGATGGAGGCTTGTCTGCATGGAAAGGAGAAGGCCATCTATGGCGACAAGGCCTATGCGGACGACAAGCGAAGGCAAAAGGCCCAGTCCGAAGGCGTTACCTGGCGGGTGCACCGCAAAGCAAAACGCGGCAGGCGCCTTACCTGCGCGGACCGGTCGTTCAACCGCAAGAGCAATCGCGTAAGGGCCAGGGTCGAACATCCCTTTGGGATCATCAAGCACCTGTGGGGCTATCGCAAGGTAAGATATCGAGGCTTGGCCAAGAACACCGCCCAGCTCTTCACCCTGTTCGCCCTGGCCAACTTCTATATGGCGCGGCGCGAACTGGTCGCCACATAGGGACCGGTGCGTCCAAACCGGACGTAACAGGGCAAAACGGCTCAAAAGGACCGCATCCTGAGCCCCAATGCCCCGTCTAAACCCGTTAATCGGCTTCGCTTTCATCAGAAACGTCCGCTGTATCGACTCATATCATTCCACCCGATCGTATAGTCGGGTTGATCAGAGCTTCCTAAAGGATCTAAACCATTGAAGATACTCTGAATGTGTCCGACACCCTGCACGTCGACACCACAAACACTAAGCCCAGACCCGTCGAGATGGTGCACGACTTTCGGACAGCCCTGGAGGAGATCATGGGCAAAACCATGGTCAGCGTGTTTTAGCCGTCGTTACAGTCATCGTGCTGCTATCGTATTCAAGATCACAAAAAGCATGATCGTGCGGGCCATGGTGGAGAAGCTGCACTCGGAAGCTCAGGTCAAGCAGTTCGCGGCCATGTGGAAGCACTTTTTCATGCTGGCCGGCGCGGCATGGCCTATGGTAACGGTAATAACTCGATAAAGTCCACCCTCAGTGTATCTCTCGAATAGGAAGCAGGCTCAGATCTGCGCCCCTTTCCTGGTAAAGTTCAGTTTTAAAACGGAGCCATTGCCGTAATGAGCTTTTCAACACAGGCCTTCGCTTCACGCTTATCACCAATCTCAAGGCAATAGCCCAGTCCTCCTAGTTCTCTATAGGGAAGGTGTAGCTCGATTCGAGAAATGGCATCGGGGCCAAATTCCCCTCCCCTCGACTGGTAGGCCTCCAGCAACTCAGTGACAAATCCGCGACCCAGATACAACTGTGGTACGAAATCTACAATCGGATCGCCGAAGTCCGCATGCTCGAAATCAAGAACGCCTGCCACCCTTGGTTCGCCGGCCGGGTGGAAGAGGATGTGTTCATACCACAGGTCGCCGTGTGTAAAACGGTTGTTCAAACAACCCTGTTTCAAATCCTGGTAGTAACGTGCCCACCAGTCTTCAACTCTACTTAACTCGCGTGCAGGAAGGGTTGCCCGCAGGAAGGGCTTAGCGTATGACCATGTCTCGTTATGAAGAGGGGCCGTTGTGGTAGACAGTCCTGGTATGTCCTCCCTCTTAATCAACTGGAATGCCAGAATCAACTCAGCGATTCGCGTCGCGATAGGCTGGTTTCCCGTTGCTCGCTGAAGGATCAAGCCAAGGTGTCGCCCCTCGATCTTCCTCTGCATCATTACACCAAAAGGGAAGTCATCCGATCCCTCAGAATAGCCGAGGATGTCCGGCACCTCAAATGGCAGAAGCGACTTGAACCCAGGTAGGATATTACATTCCCGTCTGTGCCCTGTTTGTGCTTTCTTGTTCAGTGCCACTCGGAAGACCAGGCCGGATGGGCTTTCCAGGACAACGCTTTTGAACCCAGTGCCAATTGTGTAAAGAGGTAACGCGGAGCTGCTTAGGTCAAAGGTACGCAGTATGGGTTCAGCTAGCGCACCAGGGTCTTTCCAGTAATTCACTATCATGTCGTCCCAGCCATATATTCCCTGAATGCTTCATACCACCCGTCAAAGGATTCCTGCAGATTCGGGTCTTCCGCGATTGGATGCCACGCCAGCGTAAACAGGTGGTGATCGACATTGACCTCCCACTCGCGCCGTTTGATCTCACCCGTGTATGCCAGGTGAAAGTGCCGCCGATCGACCGTGGTGGTGAGGTCGTCCTGCCGGACCCAACCGGTCACGCGAAACGACGTCTTTTTGAATCCAAGCGCCTCCGGTTCCGTGTAGTCGATTTGAACGAATCCGTCCCTGGATTCGAGGGTGTCGACGATAACCCCCCTCGGCATGGTAACCCAATCAAAACTCTGGAGGTCCGGGCGTGCGTATATGGTGCTCGTTTTCAGGATAAACGCCTTCCCTCGGGAAGTTTCATTCCGTTCCGACGACCATTCCGCGACAATCTGCAGCCTGTCCAGGCCCGTTTCTTCCCTGGCCTCCCGGATCGCCGCATCCGCGAAGGATTCCCCCTCCTCCACCGTCCCGGCCGGTACCTGGTTTCCGGCATAGGGGTGTTTCAGGAGCGCAAAGTGGTCCTGGCCGTCGATGGATCGGGTTACGAAGCAGGTTACTTTTTCGATCGACATCTTTCCTATTCCTCGATACCAGTTTCCTCAAACGGATGAAGATCGATGGGCGTGAGTACCCCTTGGAAACCGTACTTGATGCCCGACTGATCGCCTTTGCCCGGTGGGAAGTACTCTTCGATCAGCGCCAGCAGTCGACGGTTGAATTCGGCGGCCTGTGCTTCGGACAGTCGCGCCCGGTTGTGGTTCAAGGATGTCTGGAAGGTTGAACCGTACAGGCCTTCACTGGCTTCTCGTAGTGCCTGGTTGAACTGGTCGGCTACATCCGGTGGCATGGCCTCCCCGGTCGGTTCACTCGCGGATTGCTCATGTAATGTCTGGTCATTCGCAGTCTGGTCACCCGCGGCCTGGTCACTCGTAGCCTGTTTGTTTGCGGAGGACTTCAATCGTACGCGTATCTTGCCAGCCGCCGGCAAACAACGCCATTCCCGCGGACCTGCCCCATCTTCCTCCAGATGTACGACGCCCGTTTCCGCCAGTCTTCGCAGATGATACAGTATCCGTGCATCCGTAACATCCAATGCCTCCGAGATCTCCGCGACCGTATTCCTTTCACCGAGGATTTCGAGGATTCGCCAACGAAGGAGGTCGTTGACGACATTGGCACGGTCGTCTTCGATGACGAGCGTCTCGTTTCGTGAAGAATCGGCAGGGAAGGTCAATTCACGCCACGTTGCCATTCGGACCTCCAGAGTTTGATCTGCACGAGTATGCTCGGCGCCGTCGGACATTGCGGACTGGATCGCTGTCGGGGTTTCTCGCGTCACGCCTGGCCACACCTGGTCTCATCCGTTTCATTGGTGCCTCGCCATGGCCTGGTCTCAACTTCCATCCGTTAAAGCATTGTCAAAGCATTTTCCGCAAGGATTCAACCGCCTCATCGAGATACTCATCCTGGGTTTGATCTCCTTCAACCAGGTCCGGCCTGTGGCCGCCCCACAGCGTGGACAGCACCAGCGTCTCGCCGATATCCCATAGAGCCCACGCATTCGCGAAAACCGGCAAGCAGTCCAATTCTAACTGGGTCAGCGGGCGTACGCGGTTGTAGCCTTCCAGGAAACAGCGCCAGATGTCATCCGTCAAGTGGGCGGGTACCGTCTCGACAATGTTGTACATGAAGGTCGCCACATCGTAGGCCCGCCAGCCAAGCGCGCACTGATCGAAATCCAGGATGCAGAACCCGTTATCGGGGTGGTACAGTATGTTTCCGACGTGAAGATCGGCGTGAATGAGGCCGTATACGTCTTTGCCCTTGCCGAGCGCGGTAAGCTGTCGACGCATGAAATCGGCGTAGGCCTTAAAAAACGCCAGGTCGCCGCGGCGCCGCTTCTTGAGGTTGACTTCCAGCGTTTCCAACGGACCATCCAGGAGATACTGCAGGTCAAAATGATGGCGACAATAGGGTCTTTGAAATGTATCCGCGCGCTGATGTATCTCGGCAACGGAAGCCCCGAAGGAAATCACCAGCGGTTCAATCACCTCCGGATGCCAGGCGATATGCTCCTCTCCGACGAAGAAGTGGAACAAGGCGCTGCATCGCGTTCCGGATGGCGTCGTCATTTCACTCAACATCTCTCCATCCAGGCGTCTGACAGGCCGGGGTACCGGCAACTGGTATTCGCGGAGAAAACTCAGCAACTCGAGTTCGTATCGATATGCCTGGGGATTACGGAGGTAGAATTCGTTCTCGATGTAGATCCTGTAGATGTACTTTTGTCCCTGCGATTCAACGAGACAGGACTCGTTGGCGCCGCGCTCCAGGAAGCGCACTGCGATCGGCTCGGCCAGCCCGTAGTTGCGCGAAAGATAGGAAGAGATTGAAGAAGTATCCATGAGGTGAGAGGTTCTTATTCGGGTTAAAGCACGAGTTCCTCTGTTGCAGGCTCCTCTGCCGCAGGCGCCAACCGTTTCAGACTCTCGCTGCAAGAGCTGACCAGGTATCCGGATGTCTGTTCGCCTGCCCTTGACTAGGCCGCCCTGCTTGACCCGGTTTCGGACAGCTTGCAGTAGTGTACACTGATCCCGCTCATGTTAAAAGCAGCATAAACGTGATTCAGCATACATCATCCGTCAGCACGATCGTTTTATAAGACGAGTGCCTCATCCTGCAAGGGAAAAACGTACTGCATCCTTGACCTGGACACATAGTTAAGCTTCATTCTGTTTGAGGAGGCACATCACGACTCTGAATCGCCGTCAGTCTACCTGCAATCTCAATCTCCATGTCCAACAGGTAGCGATTCGGGCAAATACCTACTTCGTTATGCAATTGAACTGTCAATCGCGAACTCGCCCTGAGAATCTGTATGTGAGTGAGATTCAGGCACGCCATGGTCAAACAGGAAAACCCTTTAATTGGTAAGATCCTTGATGGTCGTGCGGATGCCAGTATCCGCTTTGACGACCTGAGAAACCTGCTTACGCGACTCGGTTTCGTCGAACGTATTCGAGGCGGCCATCATATATTCAGAAAGGCAGGAGTCAAGGACAAGATCAATCTACAACGTGATGGCAGCCATGCGAAACCATATCAAGTGCGTCAGGTACGTCGCGTTATATCGGAATACAAACTGGAGGAGACGAGTTGATGTATAAGTACGAGGTTATTCTCTACTGGAGCAACGAGGACAACGCATTTGTGGCCGAAGTGCCGGAACTATCGGGATGTATGGCTCATGGGGCCACTCAGGAAGCGGCACTCAAGAACGCTCAGGAAGCCGTAGGGTTATGGATCGACACGGCACGCGAGTTCGGCGATCCGGTTCCTGAACCCAAGGGTGCGCGGCTGATGCTCGCATGAAGTAACCTGTTACCTCTTTCACATCTGAAGCAACGATCTCGGCAGTTGCCTCCTGATCGTCATCGAAATGACGGGAACAGGTTTATAGAACTACCCTTGCCTCATGGCGTTCACCGGATTCCTTCTCGAAACGGCAACGGCAACGGCATGGGCCCGATCGTCAACCAGGCGATGATCACGGCGAGTACGCCGCCTGCAAGGAACCATGCGAACTCGATGTCGGATGCATAGGCGTAATTCTGCAGCCAGCGGGTCATGGCGAAGTAAGCCAGCGGCCAGGCGATTGCATTGGCCAGAAGGACGTACTTCATGAAATCCTTCGACAGCAGGAGCACAATTCCGGAAACCGTCGAGCCGAGCACTTTTCGGATCCCGATCTCCCTGGTCCGCTGCTGGATCGAAAAGGAGGCCAGGCCCAGGAGGCCCAGGCAGGCCACGAAGATCGCAAGAAACGCGAATGCCGCGAAAACCGCGCCGAGCTGGCGGTCGCCCCGGTACAGCCGGTCGAAGTCCTCATCCAGGAACGTGTATTCCAGCGGGTAAATGTGATCGATCTCCTGCCACGCTTGGCGCATACGCGCGATGGTATCCGGGATACCCTCCGGCTCGATTCGGATGAGCACAAACCCGTGATAGGGACTGAACAGCATCACGACCGGTTCGATCTCTTCGTGAATCGTGCGCAGGTGGAAATCACTCACAACACCGACCACGAGCCCTTTCGTCCTGGTATACCCGGGAATCTCGAACTGCCTGCCTATCGCGTCGAGAGGCGCTCCCCAGTCCAGGTACGCTACGGCCGTCTCGTTCAGAATGTACCCCAAGGTCGAGTCCGTTCCACGGTCCGCCGAGAAACCCCGCCCGGCGACGAGTTCGATGTCCATGACGTCCAGAAAACGATCGTCTACCTCCAGGGCAGCCATCATCAGGTGGTCCTCCGGCCTTGTCCCTTCCGGCTGAACCGGATAAATCGGCAAGACCCGCATGCCTGGTACGCCGGTGGTCGTCGTCATGTCAACCACACCGGGCAACTGGGAGACGCGCTGTTTCAGCACCGGCGTGTTCTGCTGTTGCGGCCATCCCGTTATGGGGACCACCATCACGTGTTCCTTGTTGAACCCCAGTCTCTTGGTCTGGATGTACTCGAGCTGGTCGTAGATTACGGCCGTGCTGACCAGCAGAAATATGGACATGGCAAACTGTGTTACGACCAGTACTTTGCGTAATCCAAAGCCTGACGTTCCCGATTTCAGGCCGCCTTTCAATACTACGGTGGGGGGTAGCTGCCGGCGACCAATCCTATTCCGATTGTACTGACGGCCAGCGTGGCCAGCACCCATCCATTCGACAGGGGGAAGGACAGTTGCTTACCGGCAAGCGCATTGACGGCGGGCAGGGCGAGATGCACCAGGGCCATCGCGATGATCACGGCGATTCCCGCCATGACGACCGCCTCTCCGAGGAACTGTCCGAGTAACTGGGGCCGGTTGGCGCCCAGCACCTTGCGCAAGCCCACTTCCCTGGCCCGCATGGCCGATCGGGCCGTGGCCAGGTTTACGAAGTTTATGCACGCGATGAGCGGTACGAGGAACGCGATGATCGAGAACAGGACGACGTAACGGATATCGCCGTTGGGTTCGTGTTCGCTCTCCCGGTGCGAATACAGGTGGATGTCGACGAGCGGTTGAAGCGACGGCCTCAGCACGGTGCCCGACTCGCGGTATTTGTCCCCCGCGTAACGTTCGAGAAAGGCAGGCAACTGGGCTTCCAGCGCATCCGGGGATGCATTTTCACGCAACTGGATATAGGTATAGAGATTCCCATGGTGCTCCCAATCATCCAGATCAACCCCACCAATGAGTTTTATAGAGGAATAGGATATGATCATGTCCGGGCGCAAATGCGAATTCGTCGGGATATTCCGCATGATGCCCGTCACCTTGAAGTCCCAGCGATTGTCCCCATTGAGGACTTTCCCCAATGCGTCCTCCTCACCGAAGTACTTGGAGGCCATCTCCTCCGAGATCACGACCGAATACGGATCGGACAGCGCGGTCCGGGGATTGCCTGCGACAAGCGGGATGGCAAACAGGTCGAGCAGGGCCGCTTCCGCCCAGACGACCTTTCTTTCATAGAAACGGGTATCTCCCTGGATGATCAGCCACGCGGATTCCGTGCCCCGCATCCGGACGTAGGCCTCGATCTCCGGATGGTCCCGCTTCAGCGCGGGCCCCCAGCCCGCGGGAGTACCCGCCGTCTGTATGGTCTGACCGCCGCTTTCGATATCATCGACGATCCGGTAAATCCGATCGGCGTTTGGATGGTATCGATCGTAGCTGAGTTCATCCTGGATGTACATCACGATCAGGATGCACGCGGCCATGCCGATCGCGAGCCCGGCGATGTTGATGAGTGTATAGGCAGGGTGCCTGAGCAGGTTGCGCGCGGCTACAAGGAGGTAGTTTCGGATCATTGGAAGTTCATTTGTCTGATGTTTTTCCGTCACGCGTCAAGGACGCAGCGGATCCCGTGGTCGTTGGTGTTTCGGGTATCGGGTGGATAGAATAGCCGCTGCGCTCCCCTGCTTGCGTATGCGGCGCCAAGCTAGGCTCCTCCACGCAATGCCCGGCACGGATGTCTTGGTGGATTCTCCGGTCCCTTCGGATTCCGGCGCGGACTGCTCTGGTAATAGTCGGGGTCATACCAGTCGCTGCACCACTCGCGGACAAGGCCCGCCATGCCCACTACGCCGCACCAGCTTCGATCGTTCGGATAGTCGCGAGTCGCTACGGGACCCTCCAGTTGGGCGACGTGTTCGCCAAGCCAGCATGGCGTGGCATATTTTCCATCCGCACCTCGGCTCCCGCCGCCGTTCAGCCAGGTTTTCCAGTCCTCATTATCGGTGAAGTGACGGCCGGCGAGTTCGTTGGCGCAGCGGCACACCCCTTCCTTCCAGGTGTTTCCCCAGGGGAAGACAAACCCTTCCGGACCTCGGGCCGCATACTCCCATTCCGATTCCGTCGGCAACCGGCCTCCTGCCCACGAACAGTATGCCCCGGCGTCTTCCCAACTAACCGAACTGACGGGCAGGTGTTCGCTTCCGGGGACGGGAATCCCATCGACCCATGCGCTGTTCCATGCCCCATGGATTTCAACATCAAAGGGGGCTTCCCTCCCGGTTGCTTCCATGAACGAGCAATACTGCCCAATCGTTACGGGTTCTACGTACATCCAGAAGGAATTGATTTCGACTTCGTGCTTAAGCAACTCGCCAATCCAGCGATCCGTACCCACCTGGTGATGGAACCATTGTGGATCCCAGTCCATTTCCCTCCACAAGTCCAGCACCGCTTCACGGTCCGATCCCATTGCGAATGAGCCCTTCGGGACGAGGACCAATTCAGCCGAATCGCGTGGGTTCAGTTTACGAGGGAACACAGAATTGTCCATTGACCTGTCTTCTAGAGCGCTACTTCCCTCACCACCAAATCCGTCCTCTTGCATCGCTATTGCCGCATTCGGTCTCCGGGTTGGTCTACACCGATCGAATGGAATCCACCGGATTGGCGGTTGCGGCCCGGACGGTATGATAACTGACCGTCAAAAGGACAATCATCATGGTTACCAGTCCAGCCAGAACTATTGGTGTGAAGTCAAGGTCCACTCGATATGCGAAGTTCTGCAGCCAGTAGGTCATGATCAGGTACGCAATCGGTACAGCCGATAGAATCGCCGTGAGTATCATGAACAGGTATTCTCTGGTAAGCAACAGCACAACACTGGCAAGCGTCCCGCCGAGTACCTTGCGTATGCCGATCTCATGGGCCTTGTTTTTTGTCGTAAACGCTACCAGTCCTACCAGTCCGAGGCAGGCTATGAATAACAGTATCACAGCAAACACCATCAACAACGAACCAACCAATTCCTCGGCCTTGTACTGCTCGTCAAAGATGTCATCCAGGAACGAGTAGAGTAGCGGAAACCTGGGAAAAAGTGTTCCCCAGGCATGTTCGACATCCCGCAGCGCCGAATTTACGTGATCCGGATGAACTCTAATCGATAAGTATCCTCCAGGCCCCATGGCCATTAACAGGGGCTCGATGGGATGATGAAGAGACTTCATATGAAAATCCCTTACGACGCCGATTACCTGAAAAATGCCATTGTTCCAACCTGTATCCATATAGATCAGTTGATCAATCGCCATCTCGGGCCTGTCCCATCCAAAGCGCCTCGCAGCGGTTTCATTCATCAGTATCCCATTTCCAGGCTTCGATGCGTATCGTTGACCGGTCAGCACTTCCAGGCCCAGGGTTTCGATGATATCCATATCAGCGAAAAGCATTTGAACTTCAAGACGTTCAGCGACAGAACTATTGCTTGATCGAACCTTGTACGTTCGAAGAATGCCGCGCCCTCCTACATTCCCAGGCATCGCATAGGATTGTACCATGCCCGAGATCCTGGGACTCTGGAGCAGCGTACTTTTAAACACGTCGTAATCTCGCAGTATCTCCTCGAAAGTCGCCGTGATTACCACAACAGGGTCTTCTGTGAAACCCAGAGGTTTAGATTTCAGATACGCCAACTGTTGATATACGGTGGCCGAGGCAATGATTACAGTAACCGTGATGACAAACTGTATGGTCACCAGGCCCTTTCTGACCGTGTAACGCCCCCCATCGAGTTTTGATTTACCCCCATATGTGGTTAAAGAGTTCGCTCTCAGGAACAACAGGGCAGGATATGCTCCCGCCATAACAGCCATAGCCACCATTGCACCTATCACCCCGATCCATCCCCAGGACCAGGCGACGTCCAAAATGGAGTATGATTTTCCAAGCCACGAATTGAACGTGGGGAGGGTAAGATTGACCAGGCCGATCGCGAGCAGGAAAGCGCAGAAGGAAACGATGGTCGATTCACATAAGTATTGCTTGACCAGGTGGCGTTGATGGGCGCCGACCAGGAACCTCACCCTGAATTCATGCAGCCTGTTCGAAGCTAAAGCTGTAGACAGGATAATGTAGTTGAAGCAGGCCACAAGAATCAGAAAACAGGCGACCGATGTAAGAATGAAAAGGGTAACGCTGTCGGTATTGGGTGAAAGTTCGGAATCCAGGCTCGATGAAGTATGGATTTCCACCAGGGGTTGAAGAAATGGACTACCCTCAGGTCTGAGCGATGGCTGGACATGCTTTTCCAGGAAACCCGTCAGCTTCTGTTCCAGGGCTGACACTGCGGCATCTTCCGTTAACAGGAGGTAGGTAAAGTATCGGCGATCTGTCCAACGCGATAAGGGATCTCCATAGTATATTTCGGTTCTTGTGATTATCGATATGAAGAAATCCGCTCTGATGTGGGTATTGGCAGGCGGGTCCTGAATCACTCCGGTTACCGTGAGATCAAATAGATCATCAGCCTTGATAATCTTGCCAATTGGATTGGTATCTTCGAAATATTTCTTTGAAACGCTCTCGGTAATCACGACGGTATAAGGTGCTTCAAGTGCGGATTCGTCAGCGCCGCTGATAAACTGATATGAAAAGACATCGAATAAAGATGCATCCGCCCAGTAAACCATTCGCTCATAGTAAACCTTGTCCCCGGCACGCATAATCCAGTGTCCCGCGGGTGGGAGCAGCCGGACAGAACTGACCACTTCCGGAAACTCCCTTTCCAGCGCGGGTCCCATCGCCGCCCCGACCTGGCCGCTTGTACCGAACACGACCCGGTAGATCCGGTCCGCATGGGTATGGTACCGGTCAAAGCTGGTTTCTTCCATGACATGCATGAAAAGTAGCAGACAGCCGGCCATCCCGATAGAAAGGCCCGCTACGTTGATCAACGTATAGTTCATACGCGAGCGCAAACTTCGAAACGCGGTTTTCATGTAGTAGTGAAGCATACCTTCACCCGTATTCAGATGCACGTATCTTAGATTGACCCCGCAGGTTTGTACGCCGTCACCATATACGAACCGTACTTTCGTTCGCGAAACCAGGCAGCTTCTTTCGGATACCGTTCGCTGTAGAAGGCGACCGATTCTTTAACCCATTCGGCTTCGACCTGCTGAAAATCAAGATCCCTCAGGCAGGCCAGGGTCGTATCCAGGTAGTTGCGCGGTCCAATAGGCAGGAAATCAGGATGCCGCCTGTCGTCTTCGATTGCCCAATAGTCCTGCCAGTCGCGTGCGAAGTGTCGCGATGAGAAGCCTGTCATACTCTCGGTCGAGCCCAACGACCGAACAGCCCCAGGCTTCCGCCAGGTGTCGGGCAGGTCCGCCGGCGCCGCATCCGGCATCCAGTACCCTGTCTTCGGATGAAAGACCGATACGCTCAGCCATTCGCACAGTGACCTGTTGACCGCCGCAGTGATAGCCCGCATCGCCCCGCAACTCGTCTTCCGAATTCCAGAAGAGGCCGATATCAATGGATTCTTCCTTGAACGTGGCGAGGCGCTCAAGAAACTGGTCCTTGTCCAGCAGTCCCTTTTCTACGAGCAGGTCTACGATGCCAAGGTGAAGGAGACTGTTGGTCTGTGCCCAGGGATCGTTCCTGTCCGTCCTTTCCATTTCAAACTCCATTACCGCAGTTGGTCTTCGGGTTGATTTGTCCGCCGTGGTTTTTATGTGTGCCTGTTTCTGAAGCCTAGGTCCCGTTAATTGTGGCTTCGGCATACAGCAATTGATCCATGATCCATCCGAAATGCGGAACGTCACCCAGGATCATGCCCTGCATGGCTTCATAATCTCGTTCGATTACCGTTCGAAGTTCCAACTGAGGGACCAGTTTCACCGAACCCGGTACGTCTGTCCGGCGCGGGATGTGAGATGAAGGATTCGAAATCTCTATTCATACGGAACTGTCGTGACCGATCGCGATGCTACGCGCCAGTGGTAACGCCCATCCGGGTAGATCGCGGCTGTTCTGCATTAGATCGAGCTTCACTTCCTTCGAGAGGGTGCGATTCAGAGTCGACGCGACTTGTGCATCTGCGGCTGCGACAGGACCAAGCCACCGTAATGCCTGAACCACCGGCGCCGACGGTTTCCCGGCCCACTGCATAACTCTTGGACCCGCATGTCGGAAACGGACTGTCCGTCCTTCAATATTCAGTGTCCTGGAGTAGCCGTCCGTTACGAAGCTGACCTTTGCCGGCACTGCGTTCGTAAGGCCCAACTGATTCGCAGACGCCAGACCATCCGGCATAATCCGAACGCCATCCCGCCTTGTCAGCGCTGCAACGGCGGCATCCAGATCAACCGGCGCCGGACGCTTCAGCACGTTGCTGAACCTGGGACTGTCATAGAGGCCGTGGCCGATGCGCCGCAGCTGATCAGTTTTGGCTAGACGCGATAGCGCCTGGTCGATGGCCTCCCTGCTCCCGAGGTCCAGGAAGTCCTTCGGCGTGCATACCCACCTGCCGCTGGGGTACGCGGACACCCTACGCATGATTTTGTTGGTCATACTGTTCATTGGATCACACCTGAGTGTTATGATATATCCTACTAACGTCAGAAATTTAATTTAAATAACTGACATATCAATGAGTTTCTTCAACACTGTTTTTCAACTGTTGCATGGCATCAGTTTAGTTGCTACGATTGAGGATGACAGTTAGCCGACTGGATGTTTAAAGGCACCATGTTTGACAAGAGATTGGGGGTTCCATGAATAGGCGACATACCTACGAGATCAGGGTAGCGTGGACGGGAAATCTGGGCAAGGGTTCGAGCGCTTATAAGGACTACGCCCGAAACTACGACATCGTATGCAATGGCAAGCCGGTTATTAAGGGTTCTGCGGATCCCGGCTACCTGGGTGACGCCACCCGCCATAATCCGGAGGACATGTTGATGGCTTCTCTTTCGGCCTGCCACATGCTCTGGAAATTACATCTTTGCACGATGAGTAAAGTTGTGGTGACTGCCTACGAAGACCATGCGGAAGGCGTGATGGAACTGAATCCGGACGGTTCGGGCCAGTTCGTACGGGTGACCCTCAGACCGCGCGTTACGATAACTGCGGAGAGTGACGCGGCTGCCGCGGAGCGCTTGCACGAGAGGGCCAATGCCATGTGCTTCATCGCCAGGTCCGTGAATTTCCCGATCATTCACGAGCCGGAAACGGCTGAATCAGATATGAAACCGAGATAGTTTTCGGGATGAACAACCTGGAACGAGCTGGCGGGATAGGCCTTTCGCCAGGCACTCGGCGCCTTAGATGATCTCGCGGACCATTTCATTTCCGTGGCAAACAACCTTCCCCCCCACTCCTCGACCAGGTCGATCTCCTGTCGGTCGTAGGTACGCCAGAAATAGCTTTCGGCCAGGCGACCGCTATAGAGGTTGCGCTTCAGGCGTTCCACCAGGACGTAGTTTTCCCACAGAACCCCCACGTCATCCCGCATTGCCAAAGGGTTGAAGTTGTTGATCAGCCCGTTCCTGATGCCGTTGTCGTAGAAATAATACCGCCGGCTCTTGGTAATTTCCTTGCGCAGATTGCGGCTGAAACCGCGGCGGCTGTAAAGGACATAGGCTTTTTCCAAAAGGTCGAGATAGCGGTCCACGGTGTTCTTGCTCATGCCAAGCTGTGCGCCCAGTTCGGAAGTCGAAACCTCGTGTCCGATCTGGAAGGCGAGCAACTGGAGTAATCTGAGCAGCTTGTCCGAATGGCGGATGCCTTCCAACTGGAGTATGTCTTTAAACAGATAGGAAGCGATCAATTCCTTTATATAGAGTTGCCGGTCTTCGTTCGAGCCCATGAGGACGACTTCAGGATACGACCCGTAGATCAGCCGCAGTTCGAGCTGGGCTTTTGTCTGGTGCGCGGATTCCGTTTCCTGAAGTTCCAGTTGGGCCAGGGGCAGAAGCAGCAGGGTATACTTGCGGCCGGTCAAGGGCTCGCCGGTCTGACTGGCCAGGTCGAAGGAAGACGAACCCGCGGCGATGATCCGCAGTCCTTCGACGTGGTCGACCAGCAACTTCAGGTTCAGTCCTATTTGCCGGATATGCTGAGCTTCGTCGATAATCAGCGTACGCCGCCGTCCGACGAAGGACGTCAATTTGGCCAGGGACTGACTCTCCAGGAATTCCCGGACCACGATGTCCTCCCCCGTCACGAGCAGGGCATCGGGGTCGTGTTCCCGGGTGTAACGCCTGATCAGCGTGGTCTTGCCCACCCTCCGGGGACCGTAAACCACAACGACTTTACCCGGTGCAACCAGGTGAGCGAGACTGGTGAGTTGTGCCTGGGGAATGTAAATATCAGCCATGATATTGACATAATTAATGTAAATTAAGTCAGTTGTCAATGCTTAATTTATAATATAGCGGCTTTATTGAGATCTGTAGCGCGTTCTGGGTAACCGGCCATAAACCGTTGAAAGCCCATCCTCCTTCGTCCTCCGTCGTTGCCCCTCAAGCCTTCAGCAATATCTTCTACCGCCTGGAGAGACCCGAAAGAAGATTTACGGTTTCGTGCGGGAACGGAGGGTGCAGTACAATCGAATTTCAAACTGAAACACTACCCCAAAGACCGGATTGTTGCTTCAAGTGTATAATTCCCTTATTATAGGAATGTAGTGCAATGGATCTGGAATCATCAGGTGTTCACCTGAAACATTTGTAATCTTGTACTCAACGTTGATGACGTCTTTCTTCCAAATAATACCACCCTTTTAACGGGGTTTTCCAGACCAACAAATCTACATGTTATTTGCAGGGCTTCAGACTGGGCAGATACGTTAAATACTGGAAAACCCACTACTGTCCATAGCTTAAAGTGATCAAATCATCACCTGTTCCTGCAATGACAACGCACTGTCCAACAGAGGAACGAACATGGAATACACAGCAGTTGTGAAACGCAGCGGCGAATGGTGGATTGGATGGATTGAGGAAGTGCCTGGTGTCAATTGCCAGGAACGTACCCATCAGGCATTGCGGCAAAGCCTCGTCGAAACGCTTACAGAGGCATTGGAATTCAATCGGCGCGACGCCTTGGCTGCCGCGGGAGACGACTACCAAGAGGAAAAAGTCGTCATAGCATGAAACGAACTGAACTGCTGAAACACCTTCGGCGAAATGGATGCGTAATGATCCGTGAAGGCAGGCGTCATTCCTGGTGGCGCAATAGTCGAGGTGATCGGCGTTCTACGATTCCACGACATAGAGAAATCGACGACTTGCTGGCGAAAAAGATCTGTCGAGATCTTGAGGTCGAGCCGATCAAGTAGCATGCAGATGGGGTTTACCCTGTTTTTGGACAGGTAAAACGAAGGATCTGTGATCTGATTTAAGCTCGTGCCCTCCATACTTTCCACCTCCCTGAAACCCCCGTAACATTCGTCAGAAAACCCACGCTCCACGAAGGTGGTGCAGCGCGCCTTGGCGTTTCGGCGGTTTGGTCATAGCCCCCAGTCTCACCACAGTCTACACCCCCAATCCTACCTGCCCGTCCCTTCCAACCCCATACAATCTCTAAAAAACATTTGACATAACAGACAAACGTCTGTTTTATAGATTTTCAGACGCTCGTTTTACGCGTCCGTTTTGGAGTGTTGTTGGTACGCCGAATCGTTTTCGTCATCCCCGGACCCTGGGAGATCATTATGGCCTACACATCACCTGGAGAGACCCGAAAGAAGATCTACGGTTTCGTGCGGGAACGGATCCTGAACGGAACGCCGCCCACCACCCGGGATGTACAGCGCGCCTTCGGGTTCCGGGCGGTTCAGTCGGCCCGCCAGCACCTGGAGAAACTGGTGTTCGAGGGGAAGCTCGCCAAGGTGGACGGCAGGTCCCGGGGCTACCGGCTGCCGGAGTTCGGCAAGGCCAGCCAGCCCCAGTTGATCGCCATGCTGGGGCGCGTCCAGGCGGGCGAGTTGACCGAGGCCATGGAGGATCCGCCGGAATACATCATGGTGCAGACGCGCTTCGAAGACAGCGAACTCTTCGCGCTGACCGTTGAGGGGGAGAGCATGCTCTACGCCGGCATCCTGCCGGGAGACGTGGTGATCGTGCGCCGGCAGCCGACCGCCATTCCGGGGGACATCGTGGTGGCCCTGGTGGGCGAGGAGACGACGGTCAAGCGGTACCGGGAGCGGGACGGCCGCGTCGAGCTGCATCCGGAGAACGATGCCTTCAGCCCGATCGTTCCCCGTGAGGACGGAGCGCCCTTTTCGCTCCTTGGCAAGGTCATTGAGGTGCGGCGGAGCGTGGAATAAGGAGCAATCATGTCGGCCCTGGAGGACCGGGATCTGCAGGATCTCGAGCCTTATTTCACGCGGATGCCCGCCAGGGACCGCGAGGAGAAGCCGCGCTGGTCGCGGGCGGAACTGGCCGGACGACTCTGCGAGCTCTCGTCCGTCCCCGGGACGGCCCTGCTGACGGCCGCCTTCCGGCTGGTGCTGGACGCGCAGCTCGAAGGCGAGCCGACAGCCTGGATCGCGGCGACGCCGGATACCTTCTTCGCGCCGGACGCGGCGGAGAGCGGCGTAGACCTGGACGCCCTGGTGGTCATCCGCGTCCCGGACGCCAGGGCCGCAGGGCGCGCGGCGGACCGGGTCCTGCGGTCGGGCGGATTCGGCCTGGTCGTGATGGACCTGCACGTCGATTCCAGGATCCCCGTTCCGTTGCAGGTGCGCCTGGCCCGGCAGGCGAGGGATCACCATGCCGCCCTCCTGTGCCTGACCGCCAAATCCAGGGAGGCGCCTTCGCTGGGACCGATGGTTTCCCTGAGGGGTCAGACCTCCTGCCGCCGCCTGGCGGTCGACCGTTTTCAATACGAAATCGAAATCCTGAAGGACAGAAACCATGGACCGGGCTGGCGCCACACCGAAATCTGCCGCGGACCGGACGGCCTGCATTAACATCCGGGCGCTGCCGCTGCGGCTCCTGCTGAGGAGTCATCCGGAATGGCGGGAAAGACCGGTGGCGGTGGTGGAAGAAGAAAAGCCCCTGAGCCCCATCCTGTGGCTCAACGACGCGGCCGTCCGGGGCGGGATCCGGCCCGGCATGCGGTACGCCTCGGCCCTTTCCCTGGACCGCGACCTGTGCGCGGGTACGGTTTCGGAGGAGGAAACGCAGGTCGCGGTCCGGCAGGTCCACGGAGAGCTGGACCGCTTCAGTCCCCGGGTGGAACCGTGCGGAGACGAGCCGGGGATTTTCTGGGTGGATGCGGGCGGACTGGGCTGGCTCTACGGGTCGCTCGAGGACTGGGCCGGACAGATGCAAGCCGCCCTTTACGGACTGGAACTGCCGGCGAGCATCGCGGTCGGCTTCGGCCGTTTCGGCACCTATGCCATCGCCAAGGCGGAGAACACGGTGACCGTACTTCCCACCATGGAAGCCGAGGAGGCCGAGAGCCGCAAGGTGGGGCTGCTGCATCTGCAGCTCGAGCCGAAGCTGCGGGAACGGCTGGACAAGCTGGCCGTGCATACCGTGGGGGACTTCCTGGCGCTTCCCCGGGCGCGGATCGCCAGGCATCTCGGCGAGCAGGCCCGTGCGCTCTACCGTTTCGCGGTGGGTGAACGGCCGATGCCCCTCCAGCCCCGGGCGCTTCCCGAACCTCTTTGCGCCCGGATGGAACTGGACGCAAACGAATCCGACGCCCGGGGCCTGCTGTTCCGGGTATCGCAGCTCCTGGCGCCCCTGCTGAAGGCCGCGGCCGGAAGGTACCAGGCCGCCGCGGCGCTCCGGCTGGAGTTCCGGCAGGAAGACGGGGAGCGGCATCGTTGCCGCGTCCAGGCGGCCGAGCCGACGCTGGATGTGCAAATCCTGCTGGAACTGGCCGGCCTGCACCTGGAAACGGTCTCCTTTCCCTTTCCCCCGGTGGAGTTGTCCCTGGAGGTGGAGGGTGTGGGCGTCACCGCCGAGAAGCTGAACCTGTTCCGGGAGAATCCGAACCGCGATACCGGGTCGGCCCTGCGCGCCCTGGCGCGGGTCCGGGCCGAGTTCGGCCCCGGTTCGGTGCTCACGGCCCAACTGGCGTCGGGACACCTTCCGGAGGCCCGTTTCGCGTGGCAGCCCTTCGGCAAGCTCGCGGCGGCCAGTCCCCGGCCGGTCGCCGTGCGCTCCCTGGTGCGGCGCGCCCATGCCAGTCCCCGGGTCCTGGAAGGCCAACCCGTGAACTGGCCGTCGTCTTCGGGTCCGGGCCCTCGGCCTCCGGCGGAACACCTGATCAGCGGCGGATGGTGGGTCCGGGAGGTCCGGAGGGACTATCGCTTCGTCGACACCGGCCGGGGCGAAACCCTCTGGGTCTATTACGACCACCGGAGAAACCGCTGGTACGTCCAGGGCCGGGTCGAATGACCGCGGGGGCTTCTTTGCCGCCCCAGGCATCCTACGCGCCCCTCTGGTGCAAGAGCAACTACTCCTTCCTGGAAGGAGCCAACCATCCCGAGGAACTGGTGGAAGCCTGCCGGCACATGGGCATTTCCTCCCTGGCCCTCACCGACCGTAACGGCGTGTACGGCATCGTCCGGGCGCACGTTCGCGCCCGGGAACTAGACGTCCACCTGGTCGTGGGATCGCAGGTCAGACTCCAGGACGGCTCGGAGATCCTGCTGCTGGTGCAGAACCGGGAAGGCTACGCCCGGCTCTGCCGGCTGCTGAGCACCGGGCACCTACGCGCTTCCAAGGGGAACTGCAGGGTGAGCTGGGAGGAGGTTTGCCGACATAGTCCCGGCATGATCGCCCTGTGGATCGGCGAGGCTGGGACGGCGCACGGGGGCCGCGTTGCGGAGGCGGGCGGCAGCATACCGGGTCGCGGCAGCGCGCGTGGCCTTTGCGGGTCCGAGCCCATCCTGGAGAAGCTCCGCGCGGCTTTCGGAGACCGCCTCTACGTGCTGCTGGCCCGGCACCGGCGGGCGGAGGAGGTTCTGCGGGAGATCCGTCTCCGGGAGCTGGCCGACCGCTTCGGACTTCCCACCGCGGCCGCCGTGGAGGTCCTCTACCACGCGCCCGAACGGCGGCGCCTGCAGGACGTGCTGACCTGCATCCGGGAGGGGGTGACGCTGCCCGCGGCCGGCCGCCTCATCCGGCCGAACGACCAGCACGCCCTGAAGGCCCCGGAAGACATGGCGCGCCTCTTCGCCGATGACCCGATGTCGCTCGAGCGGACCCGCGAGGTGGCCGAACGCTGCACCTTCTCGCTCGCGGAACTGCGCTACCGCTACCCGTTGGAACGTCTTCCGAAGGGCAAGACCTCCATCCAGTACCTGGAGGATCGCACCTTCGAGGGCGCGGCCCGCCGCCTGGGCGACAAGTTCGGGACGCAGGTCCCCCAGTTGAAGAAGGAACTCGCGCTGATCCGGGAACTGGAGTACGAGGGCTATTTCCTGACCATGCACGAGATCGTGGAGTTTTGCCGCCGCCAGCACATCCTCTGCCAGGGACGCGGGTCGGCGGCCAATTCCGCCGTCTGCTTCTCCCTGGGCATCACCGGCGTGGACCCCACCCAGGTGAACCTTCTCTTCGAGCGTTTTCTGTCCAGGGAACGGGCCGAGCCGCCGGACATCGACCTGGACATCGAGCACAACCGCCGGGAAGAGGTGATCCGGCACGTGTACCAGAAGTACGGGCGCACCCACGCCGCCATGGTGGCCAACGTGGTTCGCTACCGCTACCGGTCCGCCATCCGGGAGGTGGGCAAGGTGCTCGAGATTCCGGCCACCGGCCTGGACCGCCTGGCCCGGCAGGTGTCCCACGGGCACTGGGACGAGGCCTTCATCCGGCAGGCGGGCCTCGACCCTCAGAACCCGGCCCTGCGCCACCTCTGCGACCTGGTGCGGGAGATCCAGGATTTCCCCCGCCATCTCTCCATCCACCCCGGGGGCTTCCTGCTGGGCCACCATCCCGTCCACGACCTGGTGCCGATCGAGAACGCCACCATGGAGGGTCGGACGGTGATCCAGTGGGACAAGGAGGACGTGGAGGACGCGGGGCTGTTCAAGGTGGACCTCCTGGGTCTGGGCGCCCTCAACCTGATGCACCTCGGCTTCGACCTCCTGCGGCGGCACCGTGGGCTGGAACTTTCCCTGGCCACGCTTCCCCGGGAGGACAAGGCCACCTTCGACCTGATCTGCCGCAGCGACACCGTGGGGGTGTTCCAGATCGAGAGCCGGGCCCAGATGGCCATGCTGGGGCGCCTGAAGCCGCGCAGCTACTACGACCTGGTGATCGAGATCAGCATCGTCCGGCCCGGACCCATCACGGGCGGCATGGTCCATCCCTACCTGCGGCGGCGCAACGGAGAGGAAGAGATCGTCTATCCCCACGAATCCCTCGTGCCCGTCCTGAAGAAGACCCTGGGCGTGCCCCTCTTCCAGGAGCAGGTGATGCAGCTGGCCATGGTGGCGGCGGACTACACCCCCGGCGAGGCCGACCAGCTCCGGCGGGACATGGCCGCATGGCGGCGTTCGGGACGGATCGAGCGGCACCGGGAACGGCTGGTCTCGCGCATGATCAAGAAGGGCATCACGCAGGAATTCGCCGAGCATGTCTTTATGCAGATCCGCGGGTTCGGCGAGTACGGCTTTCCGGAGAGCCACGCCGCCAGCTTCGCCCACATCGCCTACGCCACCGCCTACCTGCGGTGCCACTATCCTGCCGAGTTCACCTGCGCCCTGCTTAACGCCCAGCCGATGGGGTTCTACTCGCCCTCCACCATCGTCAACGACGCCCGGATACACGGGGTGGAGGTGCGCCCGGTGAGCATGCGCCACAGCCACTGGGACTGCACGCTGGAGGAGATCGGGAGTGCTGTCGGAGGAGGTGGAGCGCGTAGCAACGAGGAACACAAACGTTTCGCGGTCCGCATGGGCCTGCGCTACGTCCGCGGACTGGGGGAAGGGGACGGGGAGAGACTGGAAGCGGCCATGGAGCAGGCACCCTTCCGCGACGTCCCGGACGTCGCCCGGCGGAGTGGGCTCCACGAGGACAAGCTGGAGTCCCTGGCCGAGGCGGGCGCCTTCGCGTGTTTCGGCCTGGACCGTCGCGGCGCCCTCTGGCAGGTCCTGGGGACCGAAGCCCGGCGGCAACCCTCGTTGTCACTCAAAACCCGCGCCCCCCTGCCCCGTTTTCAGCCCCTGAACGGTCTGGAGACCATTCTCTGGGATCACCAGGCCGCCGGCCACAGTGTCCAGGGGCACCTCCTCAAGCCGCGGCGCTCCGAACTCGCCGCCCGGGGACTGCCTACCGCGCGGGAACTCAACGGAATGCCGGACGGCCGCGCGGTCCGCTACGTGGGCCTGGTCATCTGCCGCCAGCGCCCGGGGACCGCCCAGGGCGTCACCTTCATGACGCTGGAGGATGAGACCGGCTTCGTGAACCTGGTCATCTGGGAGAAGGTGTTCGAACACAACGCCCTGCTGGCCAGGACGCTGCACTGCATGGGCGTGACCGGAAACCTGCAGGTAGGCGAAGGGGTGGTCCACCTCGTGGTCGAGGCGGTCTGGGATCCGAAGCTTGAGGACCGCTCGCTCCGCCTTCGGAGCCGGGATTTCCGGTGAGGGTAGGTGGGAATCGGACACGAACGAGTAGATTAAACCGATGACAATCGAACTCGTGCCGTAACCGGTGTTGAAATGACCCAATAAAGTTAATTCAATACTTTAGTGATATCACACTTGCAATTGGACGGTGGTCAGACTTGCAATCAGACGGTACCGAAGCCTTCACTTGGGCGGGAGCGAAGCGGCGTATTCCGCGGCCCTGCTCAGCCACACTTCCAGAGTCTGCTCGGAAGCGATTCCCGGCGGCGCTACGAGCACCCATCCCTTCATGGTCCGCCCGGTGATGTCGGCGGGTTTCGTATGCGGTTCTACCAGTGTTTCATCGTGCAAATTGCGATCGAGCCGTACGATGAGCGAGTCCTTCCACGTCCCCACGCACATGTTGCCGTTGATCATGAAGCACACCCCACCGAACATATTTCTCTCGGAGTATCCCTTCCACTGCGAAAGTATCGGTCGAATCCGACCGGCTAACACATCATCGTTCATCATGAACTCCCTTATGCCCTTCCATGGTCTTGAGAGACCTGATGATGTATATACATTGTTTCTACAACATTATAAAGTTGACCATGATGAATAGATAACTCATAATTACCTTTCTACGCTTACAACCCCCATCCAGGAAACTCCAAAGTGTCCAGCTTCCACCGTAGTTGCGTAGCTGTCTTTTTAAGTCTAGTCTTGCTCGCTCTGACCGCCTGTAGCAAAGACAGTCCCACGGAACCGCCGACGCAGATACCTTCTCTTATCAACCTGTCGCCGAATAACGTTGTACTCACCGCCATCGGTCAATCGACACAGATCAACGCAACGGTGTTGGACCAGGAAAGCAAGGTAATTTCAGGCGCTGTGGTTACCTGGACAAGCAGTAGCGCGAGAGTCGCCATGGTCAGTCCCGGCGGACTGGTGACCGCGGTGTCTAATGGTACCGCGCGGATCACCGCCACGTTTGGCTTCGCCTCGGCAAGTGTGAGCGTTTCCGTCGTGCAGGAGGCGGGAAGCATAACAATTACCCCAGAATCGGCGACGCTTGAGACTGTTGGCGCGACGGTCCAGCTGGAGGCCGTTGTGCACGACACCGGTAACTCGGCCATTCCCGGCGCGGCGGTGGTGTGGTCCACCAGTGATCCTTCAGTCGCCACGGTTGACAACAATGGCCTTGTGACCGCGGTGTCGAGAGGTACCACGCAGATCACTGCTACTACGGACCTCGTCTCGGAGTCCGCACCCGTGTCCGTGGTTTTCGCGCCGGAGGCGGGAAGTATATCCATCAACATTTCTACTGCAACGCTGACGTCGATCGGCCAGAGCGTCCAGTTAAGTGCCGTGGTGTTCGACATCGATGGTGTGGCCGTACCTGATGCATCGGTGGTGTGGTCCAGCGGTGACCCTGTAGTCGCCACGGTCAATGACAGTGGCCTTGTGACCGCGTTCTCCAGCGGTACTGCGCGGATCATCGCCACCTCGGGGAGCGTCTCGGCGTTCGCGACGATACACGTTGACTTGAGGGGCACGGGACCTGCGATCGATAAAGCGGTGTTAATCGCTTTTTACAATGCGACGGGTGGCCCGAACTGGACGAACCATTCCAACTGGGTAAGTAACATACCTCTCGGAAACTGGTACGGTGTGATCACCGACGCCGATGGGCGGGTGTCTGAACTGCGCCTGAGAGCAAACAACCTGGTGGGTCCGATTCCCGGGGAACTGAGGAATCTTAAAAACCTGACCTCGATGGATTTTGGCTTAAATCAGTTGACGGGTGGTCTTCCTCACGAACTGGGACAGTTGAGCAACCTGACCTCGTTGCGGCTCGACGGCAACCAATTGTCCGGCAGTATCCCTGTCGAACTGAGCAACCTGAGCAACCTGGAAACATGGATACTCAGCGCTAACGAGATATCAGGCGGCATCCCTCCGGAACTGGGCCAATTGGACAACCTTAATACATTGGATTTTAGGGATAACGATTTCACAGGCAGTATCCCTCCAGAATTGGGCCAACTGGCCAGTCTCGAGAGCATCTGGCTCGACAATAATCGGTTGACGGGCAACATCCCTCCTGAACTCGGGCGGTGGACCAACCTCGAGTATCTTATATTGCACCACAATCAATTGACCGGCAGTATTCCTCCTGAACTCGGGCAACTGGAAAGCGTGGTACAGTTCGAACTGCATTTCAATCAACTCTCGGGAGGGGTTCCCTCGGAGCTTGGAAACCTGACCAACATGAGATCATTGGAGCTTCGGAACAATCGCGGAATGTCGGGTCCGTTGCCCTTATCGCTGGGCAATGTGAACCTGTCTACATTGACGCTGGACTCCACGCAGTTGTGCGTACCTTCGGATGCCGCATTCCAGGCGTGGCTGGCGGGTATTCCAACTAAAACCGGAATTATGGCATGCTCGCCTTAGGGTGCATCGGAAGACAGTCCGATGCGGCTTCGAGCAGCCTCGGGTGTTAGACTATCCCACAGGACCATGATTTGATATTGGTGTCCCCTCGGTTTCGCTTTCTTCGTTGTTTCCTTGTGCTGCCCCTGTTCATGCTGTCCGCCTGTGTCAAAAGTCCCTCAGAACCGGCGATACAGGAGCCTTCCTCTATCACGTTGTCGTCGTATTCGGTTGTGCTCACCTCCATCGGTCAACGGGTGCTGATCAACGCCACGGTGCTGGACCAGGATAGCAGGGTGATCCCGGACGCGACGATATTCTTTAGAAGTGGTAGTGAGAAGATCGCCACGGTCAGCAACAGGGCCTTGTGACGGCATTGTCGATGGGTAGAACGCAGATCACGGTGTCGTCGGGGTACGCCACGGCCAGCGCGACCGTTACCGTGATGCAGGAGGCGGGCAGCATAATCATCATGCCGTCATCGGTAACGCTGACGACGCCAGGCGAGACCGTACAGCTGACGGCCGAGGTTAAAGACACCGGCGACACGATCATCCCCGGAGCGGCCTTGGTGTGGTCCAGCAGCGACCCCCAATACGCCACGGTAGACGCCAACGGCCTGGTGACGGCAGTGTCGAGCGGAACCACGCAGATCACGGGGACGTCGGGTGGCGTGTCTTCGTCCAGTCCTGTATATGTAGTGATCCCGAAGCCGGCGGCAAGGATAGAGCTCAACATATCTCAGGCAACGCTGACGTCAGTCGGCCAGAGCCTTAAGCTGGACGCCCTGGTGTACGACATCGATGGCGTGGCCATCCCGGACGCGCCAGTGGCGTGGTCAAGCAGCCACCCTGAAGTGGCCGCGGTGGACACTACCGGCCTGGTGAGCGCGGTTGCTAACGGCACCACGCTGGTCACGGCCACCTCCGGAGGCATCACAACGTTCGCGACGATCCATGTAGTCATCGAGGGCACGGTACCGCCCCCGCCGCCACCCGTTACCGCACGCATCGAGATAAGCCCTCCGTCGGCGATCCTGACGGAGATGGGGGAGACCCTGCAGCTGGCTGCTACGGTCTACGATACAAACGATGAAATCATAGTAGGAGCCATGGTCACGTGGTCGAGCAACGTTCCTGCGGTAGCCGTGGTGGACGCAAACGGACTTGTTACGGCGGCATCGAACGGTACCACGCAGATCACCGCCACCTCGGGCGGTGTCTCGACGTTCGCTACGATAAACGTTGAGATCGAGGAGCCAGAACCACCGCCACCACCGCCTGAACCTTCCACAGACAGGGAAGCGCTCATCGCCCTCTACCACGCGACGGACGGTCCGAACTGGACAGACGACACCAGTTGGAAGAGCGCCGCGCCGATTGGGGAATGGTATGGGGTTACCACGGACGTTGATGGCAGGGTGATCGAACTGAACCTGTTAGGTAACAACCTGACCGGTAATCTACCGCCAGAAATAGGGCAGCTACTGAACCTTACAAGGCTGTACCTACCGGAAAATCGGCTGACCGGTAATCTACCGCCGGAGATAGCACAGCTACAAAACCTGAAGGAATTAGTCCTATATAAAAACCACCTGACCGGTAACTTGCCGCCTGAATTCGGACTACTTGGTAACCTGCAGCGTTTGAACCTAGGTGGAAATCAACTCATTGGTGGAATTCCTGTCGAAATCCTTCAGTTAACATCCCTTAAAGGTCTGCTGTTGTATGAAAACCAACTATCTGGCGAGATCCCGTCTGAAATCGGGCAACTACACAACCTGATTGAATTGCTTCTGTATAGTAATCAGTTTACCGGCGAAATCCCGCCGGAAGTCGGCAGACTTTCCACGCTGAAATCACTCTGGCTTTTCGAGAACCAGTTGACCGGAAGGATACCGTCCGAGGTCGGTAACCTCAGCAGTCTTCTTAGCCTGTTGTTAAGCAATAACCAGTTAGGCGGCGAGATCCCGCCTGAAATCGGTCAACTGGATTCTCTCGTAGTAATTGAATTATATATCAACCAGCTAACCGGCGAGATCCCTCCCGAGATATATAATCTGAAATCGCTTGAGAAATTGCGACTTGCAAACAACCAGCTATCCGGTGAGATCCAGCCCGAAATTGGTAAATTGAGTATGCTTAAGTACTTACACCTTGACGAAAACCGATTTTCGGGAAGACTTCCGCCTGAAATCGGAGAAATCAGAACACTGGATACATTGAATCTGAAAAACAATGAAAACCTGATCGGTTCGATACCCATTGAAATAACCGCCATTACCTCCTTAAGGACCTTGCACCTGGAAGGAACGCAGTTGTGCGTGCCCGCCACCGCAGCCTTCCAGATTTGGCTGGCAAGCATACCACATCAGTCCGGTGTCACTGAATGCACCCCTTCGAACGACAGGGATGCACTCATCAAGCTTTACGACGCCACAGACGGACCGAACTGGAAGAACAACGAAAACTGGCTGAGTAATCTGCCTCTCGGGGAGTGGCACGGCGTGACAACCGGTGAGAATGGACGTGTTATCGAGTTGTTTCTTCGCGAAAACGACCTCTCAGGGAAACTCCCCTCTGAATTGGGCAGTCTGTCCGAACTAACACTTTTGAATCTCGACATGAATAAGTTAACGGGCGGTATCCCTGCCGAACTTGGCCAGTTAAGTGAATTGCATACGCTGCATCTGGGTTTTAATCAGTTGACCGGTGATCTGCCGCTGGAGCTGGGTCAATTGAAAGGCCTGACCACGCTGTGGGCACCGAAAAACAGTTTGTCAGGCGAGTTATCACCGGTGCTTGGTCAGATGGCCAGCCTCTTCATCGTCATATTAAACGATAACAATTTTAATGGTAGTATCCCACCCGAACTGGGTCAACTAACTAACCTTAATACCATTGGTCTTGAGTATAACCATTTGTCAGGCAGCATCCCCCCCGAGCTCGGCCAACTGCAAAACCTTCAGATACTCACTTTACACAAAAACCAACTGACCGGTAGTATCCCTCCCAAACTGGGCCAACTAAAGAACCTGGTGGATCTTTTACTACACAACAACCAGATTTCTGGCGCGATCCCTTCTGAACTGGGACAACTGGAAAGCGTAAAGCAGATCGATCTGAACAATAATCAACTCACAGGCGGAGTGCCTCCGGAGTTAGGCGATCTTTCTAATCTGCAGCGTCTAATACTCAACCACAACGCCGACCTGGCCGGACCACTACCGTTGTCGTGGGTTAAGTTGAATCTCGAATATCTGAATCTGGATTCCACGCGACTGTGCGCGCCGGAAAATGCCGAGTTTCAGACGTGGCTGGAGAGCATTCCGAATAGGTCAATTGTACCTGAATGCTCGACCGACCGGGATGCGCTGGTCGCGCTTTACAACGCCACGGACGGCCCGAACTGGACGAACAATACAAACTGGCTGAGTGACGAGCCGTTGGGTGAGTGGAATGGGGTAACCACGGACGCCGATAGGAGGGTGACTAAGCTTAATCTTGGACGCAACGGCCTTTCAGGATTACTTCCTTCATCTCTTGGCGTTCTGACAGAATTGCAGGTGCTTCATCTTTTTGACAACGAATTGAAGGGTACAATTCCACCTTCCTTGATCAACCTCCCGAAGTTGCGGGAGCTGTGGCTTGGAGGAAACGACCTGACGGGTTCACTACCCTCGTTAATCGACGATACGTCGGAATTACGGGAACTATATCTTGACTTCAACAAACTGTCGGGGTCTATACCCCCGTCGATAAGCGACCTAACCAAACTTGAGATTCTATCCCTTACAGGTAATGAACTATCGGGGTCGATCCCTCCTTCGCTTGGAAATTTGTCGAACCTGAAAACCCTCACCCTTGGCGGAAACGGTTTAAATGGCACCATCCCACCGTCACTTGGAAACCTTTCGAATCTGGAGAGGCTATCTCTATATCAGAACGACTTGTCGGGGTCTATACCCATGTCGCTTGGCGGTCTAGTGGGATTAAGGTTGCTGGAACTCTACGGCAATGAACTGACAGGCACCATCCCGCCATCACTAAGCGGTCTTTCAACCCTGACGACTCTCAACCTAGGTTTAAACAGGTTACACGGGACAATTCCGACGTCACTTGGCGATTTACAGAACCTTGAAGCTTTATCCCTTAACGAGAATGATTTGTCTGGTTCAATTCCCTCTTCGCTAACCAATCTTTCTGAACTTCAAATCCTCTACCTCTTTGGCAATGGGTTCAGTGACTGCATTCCACCTGGACTTTATGAAGTGCCCCTCAATGATCTACACAGGTTCAGTCTGCCCAATTGCGACATGTGATATCTGGGTAACCAGTTCAGTTGGCATTGGCGGCATGGGAGATGCGGTGCCGGAGAACAAGGGTTTTTGAGAACAGCATTTGTCCAGCGTTGATATTCATTCAACCCCCCGCCATCCCCCTCAGCCGGTCCCATTCCTTGACGTAGGCGGCAAGGTGCTCGTTCTCAGGTGATTTCGCCTTTTCTTCTAGCATGGATCGCACCAGGTCCTGTTCGTCCCGGTACTGATCGTCGTCGAAGAATCCCGCGAAGTGGGCGATGCGCAGCCAGACGAGGTAGGTCGTCACGGCGTCGTGCTGGTTGTATTGCGCGATCCGCCTGATATCGCCATCGAGCCAGGCTTCGGCAACGCTGTCCCCGTCGAAGCCCTCCATCTTGCCGGGTATGCCCGACAGCACCGCCATCTCTTTAAGGGACGGACGCGCCTTTCCCCAATCCCCGATGGCCGACATCAGGTCCACGTTCCACTCGCTCGCGCGGGAGAAGTAGTCGTATCCTTCCCAGGGTTTGTCCGGCCGCTTGCAGAACCCGGCCGCGGTGATGCCTTTGATGATTCCCCGCTGAATGAAGATCGGCAGATCCGATCCCGTGGAATTGAACCCGACAAGCTGGGGCTGGCGCCTGCCCACGCTTTCCAGGAACCGGGACAGGATCACCGATTCACTGCAATCCTCCGGATTCTCCGGGTCCCTGGGCTGTACGCGCAGGTTGAGCGTTACCTTCCCATGGTGATCCTGGCTCCTGGACACCATGGCGATAGATACCACCCGGCTCATGGCATACTTGAGAAAGGGCCTCGGCTTTTCTTCGGTGGCGCCGTTCATGCGCCACATCTCAAGGACGACTTCGCGGTCGGGCATGTCGGCAGGCAGGTCGTAAAGTAAACGACCTGCATCGGGGTCAGGAACCCATTCCGCGTCGAACGCCCATACATTTTGCATTACGCTTTTGAACATGGTTTATCTCGATTCCGGAAAGGTGCGCCATCGTGATATGGATGATTGGGTATATGCCAACCAGGCGAGGATTCGTTCTGTAATTCCTTACAGTAAATTCACTCCTTCAAGCCGCGCGGCTTTCTGATCGAAAGTATACAAGGGTAAAGCTTGCGATCGTTCAGCGGCGGCCAGTATCATCAGGTCGGAGAATCCCGCGCTGCCCGTCCCGTATTTGAATGCGGCTTGCGCGACATCGGCGGCTGCCTCCACAACCAGCACTTCAGTCGAGACCAGTTGCTCCAATACATCGGCAATCTGACTCCGGGGGAAGCCGTATGCCCGTTCCAGGATCCAGACAAGTTCTAGGATAACCTCCCGGCAGATAAAACCGGGTAGTTCGGCCGAAAGCGACGCAAGCAAAGTCCGGGCGGACTCGGCTTGCGCCTCGTCGTCACGCACGAGAAACCGAACGAGGACGTTTGTATCCACTGCAATCATTCTTCGCAGGCTCCACGCGCAACAGCCTGTTCCATCTCATCTACGGTTACGACGGGTCCGCTATACTTGAGTACGCCAAACAACCGTCCAATGGGGCGTACCGGTAGTATACGAACTTCCTGGTCAGAGATCACGTAGCGCACTTTGTCTCCCGTCCTCAAGCCAAGCGATTCCCGTACTACCTTGGGCAGCGTCGTCTGTCCCTTGCTGGTAATGCTGGATTCAATCATGATCATCCACCTCCTTCATTACAATCTATCATATTCCTTACTAATGTCAATAATATAATGAAATTCATCTACTTCCTTACTTAATACGGTAGTATATCTCAAAAACTGCGGGTTAATAGGCAGGTGTCTGTGGGTGTCTGTGCAGGGAGGGGGTGACAAATGGAAATTCGGCAAAGACGCTTGTGACGCCTTCGATTCATGGTTCAGGTATAGACGATCAAGGATCCGAGTCGTTGCTGGTCCCGAACCGCTCATCCGTAGCCAGGAACAGGGCGTCCCGTTCGGCCTGCGGTACGTATGTCCCTGTTCGTCCCGCTGAATGTATAGCTGCGCGGAGGGGCGCGAGATCCCGTTCCTGGAAATGCGCCAGCATCCGGATGTTCCGCTGGACTTCCGAAGCGTCGTGACGGGCGACGGGTTTGTCCAGTAGCCGGTGGGTCAGGGGTACGAGCGCGTCGGGACCGGCGCCGGACAGGAAGCGCTGCAGCGAGGCCACGATATCGGACGACAACTGGCGGAAGCCGGTGAGGCGCGAACCCCGTATCCGTTCGTGGGGAGGAAGATGCCTTACGGGTTCGATATGTCCGATAAGCCCAAGCAGGTAGACCAGCGCGTCGAAGGCGGCCAGCGCTCGCATCCGGGACTTGAACACGCCGTACCAGCGAAGGTCCAGGTTCTCCCATACATCAACGTGCGTAGAAAAGCAGAGCAGCACCTGCTTCTCAGTCCCGCCCAGGCCGATCGCAGGATAAAGGAAGTCGTAGGTGCCGTCCTCGTTGTAAGGCGGCCGCAGCTTGCGGATCAGTTCGTTCTCAAGCAGAAGAGCTTCTCGTTCCGATTCCCGCGGAATAACCTCAAGGGCGCTCGCCTCCCGGACCAGCGTTCGCATCTTGCGGTGCACCTTGCGCCGGGAGGCATTCCGGTACTGCTGGAGGCGCCGGCGGATGTTCCCGGCCTTTCCCACGTACAGGACAGATCCCTTTCCGTCCTTGAACAGGTAGACCGCCGGGGTCATGGGCGATTCTTCGATGAGGCGCTCACCGAACTTCCGGTCGAACTGGCGCATGGTGGAGGTACACCCCGTGTTCGTCTTGACTCCGTGTTAGTAATAACCCCGCGTTCGTATCTACATTGTATATACAGCAGCAGCAAGAACATCAGAATCTACGGCAGAAACCACATTGTTGGTAAGTAGAGTTTCAGCAGTCCTCACATCGCACCGCATCCCTGCCAACTATCAGCATTAACAAAGGAACTCCACCCGGGAGCTTCCGTCAAGATTACTGTGATAGACCAAACCCACCCGGGAACTGGGTAGACCATGTATGACCCGGTCCCATGGGTTTACGGACCGCTTGCCTGTACGTCGAACGGTATTTATACTATACCCCTGATCCTCAAAGACATACCAGAGACCGCATTCCCGTAGAGTATTCCGCACCCCAACCGGAGACGCATGCCCATGAGTTCGGAAAAGTTGATCATCGACTACGTCAACGACCAGGACGACAGCCTGTCCCGGATCGCCAGGGACATCTGGGACCATCCGCAGATCGCCCTGCAGGAGACCTACGCGTCGGAACTGCTGGCCAGGGAGTTGGAGGCGGACGGATTCTCCGTCGAGTGGGGCGCCGGTGGGATGTCCACCGCCTTCATCGCCACGTGGGGCTCGGGAGATCCGATAATCGGCTTCCTCGGCGAATACGACGCGTTGCCGGGCCTGTCGCAGACGGTGTCCGCGGAGAAGGAGGCCATCGAGCCGGGCGGACCGGGCCACGGTTGCGGTCACAACCTGTACGGCACGGCATGCCTGGGTTCGGTGATGGCCCTCAAGCGGGTCATGGAACGGGACGGGCTCGGCGGCACGATACGGTATTACGGGTGTCCCGCGGAAGAGCAGGTGATCGGCAAAGTACTGATGGCGCGGGACGGCGCCTTCGACGATCTCGCCGCCGCCATCACCTGGCATCCCGGCAGCACGAACCTGGTCTGGAACGGTTCATCGCTGGCGCTAAACTCCTTCAGGGTGAATTTCCACGGCGTGGCCTCCCACGCGGCCGCGGCGCCTCACCTCGGACGCAGCGCGCTGGACGGCGTCATGCTGATGGACGTGGGAATGAACTACCTTCGGGAACACGTGATGTCGGAAGCACGGATACACAGCGTTGTGACCAGTGGGGGGGAGGCGCCGAACGTGGTTCCGGCCTACGCACAGGTCTGGTACTACATCCGGGCGCCGGAGCGGGAGCAGGTGGACGCGATGTACGAGCGCGTGCTCGACATCGCGAGGGGTTCCGCGCTGATGAGCGGCACCACCCACGACATCGAGTTCGTCGCGGGCTGCTACGAGGTACTGCCCAACAATACCCTGTCCGATCTGATGTTGCAGAAAATGCAGGTCGTGAACGATCTTGCCTTCACCGCCGACGAGCGGCGATTCGCGCGGCAGCTTCAGGCCACGTTCCCGGAGAACGCCGTCAAAATGGCTTTCGAGCGGATGGAAAAATCCGCGGTAAGGGATTCCATCGCCGAGAGCATCGAGAACCCCCTGTGGACCCAGGTGCTTCCCCATAACGATACGCCGCTGGGCGTGGAGGGATCGACCGACGTGGGCGACGTGAGCTGGATCACGCCCACGGGACAGATCACGACCTGCTGCTGGCCCCTCGGCACGCCCGCCCACAGCTGGCAGATGGTGGCTTCCTCCGGTTCGAGCATAGGCAGCAGGGGCATGCTCTTCGCCGCCAAGACCATGGCGCTGACCGGCCTGGACCTCTTGCGGAACCCGGACATGCTGACCCGGGCCAACGAGCAATTCGACGAGGCAAGAGACGGTGTGACTTACAAGAGCGCGCTACCTGATGATTGAGGACCGATGACGGTGACCATCCCCCAATATGCACGGGACCGATACCTGCGCGACGGCTTCTACCTGTCGCCCCCGATCATCCCTGCCGACCTGATCGAACGGGTGACTGCAAGCATGGACGAGGTGATGAACGGCACGTATGAAACCGGCGTGCCGCCTCGACGTTCATGGAATCCCGGTGACGACCCTAAGCGCATCCGCAAGATCGACCAGGCGCACCTGTCGGACCGGACCGTCTACGAACTGGCCACTCACCCCGTGATCGGTAGATGGGCAGCGGCGCTACTTGGCGCGAAGCGCGTCCAGCTATGGGCGTCACAGATGCTCTACAAGCCGCTCGGCGGCGAGGTGACGGGCACCGTGGGATGGCACCAGGACAAGCAGTACTGGGGTTACCTGGAAGGCGAATTGTTCACGGCCTGGGTCGCCGTTAGCGACGTAACCGGGGAGTCCGGGCCCATGCGGTTCGTACGGGGATCGCACCAGTGGGGTCTTCTACAGAGCGGTGATTTCTTCGGGCACGACCACGAAGCGCAGCAGAAGGACATACCCGTACCCGAAGGCGAGAATTGGGAAGAGGTTGCCGCGGTCCTTCAGCCAGGCGCCGTCAGTTTCCACGACCGGCATACCTATCACGCCAGCGGACCCAATATATCAGACGCGCCGCGGCGCAGCTTCGCCTTCCATCTGCGGACCGAAAACGCCCGGCCTGTGGAGGGAAGCGACGCGTACCACGTGCAGCATCTCGACGATCCCGCTTATTGTCCGGTACTGTACGAGGCTTAGTTCGAAAGAGGCAGGGGAGGTTAATACGTCATTGGATGATCGATACATGAGCGCTTTATTGATTTTCGTAGGGACGTTCCTCTTTGTATTGGGAACTGTCGCATTCTCTGGTAGCGGCTAGATGGAACGGATCGGGCTGACAACACGCAGGCGCGGTCTGATCGCATTGATAGTTGGAATCACTGTACTCACCATCGGTATTTCCATGCAACCCTGATGTCCCGCATGGACTTCATCGCTGGAGAATCGAGCAGCGGCATGAGCGCGTTGTTGATCGTCGCCGGGATATACCTGTTTGTCTCGGGTGTGCTCGTATGGGCCGGCGGCAGAACGATCGAGCGGATCGGGCTCACCACCCGGAACAGGGGATTGATCGCGCTTATTCTGGGGACCGTCTTGCTGGTATTCGGGATTTCGAGCTAGCCAAGATCAACGCATCGCAGGCCACGAGTGGCGCTCAGTTCGATTGCGACACCTCACTCCTTCGGCCCCTGCTCCACTAGAACGCCATCCAAATCATTCAACAAGACACCCTTGAAGAGCATGACGCACGAATCGCACTGAACCCTTGACCGTGAGGTGATGTTAAGCTTCCTTCATATCAAGGTGGTGCCTTCTGGTGCCGGCCTCTCGCTCCTATCGTGCCTGTCGGCTGCGAAATCCCGGTCATTCAACTCCGAACAACCATGATCAACGACCTCTTCCATCCCGCCGTGGCCGCCTGGTTCGAGGACCGGTTCGAAGAGCCGTCCGACATCCAGAAACGGGCCTGGCCGGTAATCAAGCAGCGCAAAAACACGCTGATCGCCGCGCCTACGGGATCGGGCAAGACCCTGGCAGCCTTCCTGGCGTCGATCGACGACCTGGTCCGCCAGGGTCAGTACGGATCGCTCCCGGAGGGCACCCAGATCGTCTACGTATCACCCCTGAAAGCCCTCAGCAACGATATCCACGCCAACCTGCAGGTCCCCCTGAAGGGCATCAAGGCGATCCTCAAGGAGCGAGGCAGGCCCGATGTCCCCATCCGGGTGGCGGTCCGCACGGGCGATACGCCGGTCAGCGAGCGTGCCGCGATGACTAAGCATCCGCCCCATATCCTGGTCACGACGCCGGAGAGCCTCTACCTGCTGCTCACGAGCGCGGGCGGCCGCCGCATCCTGTCGGGCGTGCACACGCTCATGGTCGACGAGATTCACGCGCTGGTGGGCAACAAGCGGGGGTCGCACCTGGCCCTTTCGGTGGAGCGCCTGGAGAGGCTTACCTCGGGACCGCTGACGCGCATCGGAATCTCGGCAACACAGAAGCCCATCGGGCAGATCGCCCATTTTCTGACCGGCGCCCATTACGCGAAGGGGAAGGGATGCACGATCCTCGACACGGGGCACCGCCGTAAACTCGAACTGAAGATAGAAATCCCCCGTTCCCCCCTCACGGCCGTCATGTCGAACGAGGTGTGGGAGGAAGTCTATGAACGCCTGGAGGAGCTCATCCTCCGGCACCGGACCACGCTCATCTTCGTCACGACGCGCAGCATGTCGGAACGGCTGGCCCGCCACCTCACCGACCGGCTCGGCTCAGAGCACGTCACGTCCCACCACGGCAGCATGTCGAAGGAACACCGGCACGACGCCGAGCTGCGGTTGAAGGCCGGTACGTTGAAGACCCTGGTGGCCACGGCCTCTCTCGAGTTGGGTATCGACATAGGTTCCGTCGACCTCGTATGCCAGATCGGTTCGCCCAAGGCGATCGCGACCCTGATCCAGCGGGTAGGACGCTCCGGACACACGATCACGGGCACGCCGAGGGGACGGCTCTTTCCCCTGACGCGCGACGAACTGGTGGAGGCGGCGGCGATCCTGGATTCCGTGCGCCGGGGCGAACTGGACCGGATCATCATCCCGGAGCAGCCTCTCGATGTGCTCGCCCAGCAGATCATCGCCGAGGTGGCCAACTGCGATTTCAGCGAGGACGACCTGTACCACCTGGTGCGGCGGGCCTATCCATACCGCGAACTTTCTCGTGAGGACTTCGATGGCGTCGTGTCCATGCTGGCCGAGGGCTACACGCCCCGACGGGGACGGAAATACGCCTACATCCAGCGGGACCTGATGAACGGCACGATCAGGGGCCGGAAAGGTGCCCGGATCAACGCACTCATGTCGGGCGGGACGATCCCGGACCAGTTCGACTACGACGTGATCATGGAACCCACCGAGACCTTCGTCGGCACGCTGAACGAGGACTTCGCCATCGAGAGCACGGCCGGGGATATCGTTCAGCTGGGAAACAACTCGTGGCGGATCCTGCGGGTGGAGAAGGGCAAGATCCGGGTCGAAGACGCCCAGGGATTGCCGCCGACCATGCCCTTCTGGTTCGGCGAAGCGCCGGGGCGGACGGCCGAACTGTCTTCCTCACTCTCACGGCTGCGGGAAGAAGTGTCCAGCCGGTTGGACCCGGGAAACGGAACTCAGGAGAATGACGACGGCGCGGCGCCAGCAGGCGGACGCGACAGCGAAAGGAAACTCGGCGCGGACTGGAAGCGGGAGGCGGAGAACTGGCTGATGGAGACCACCGGGGTCTCCCACATGGCGGCAACGCAGATCGCGGAATACCTGGGTGCCACGAAGGCGGCCATCGGCGTCGTCCCCTCCCAGACAGACCTGGTGGCGGAACGGTTCTTCGACGAGGCCGGAGACATGCACCTCGTGCTCCACAGCCCCTTCGGCAGCCGGGTCAACCGGGCCTGGGGACTGGCCCTGCGCAAACGATTCTGCCGGACGTTCAATTTCGAACTGCAGGCCGCCGCGAACGAGGATTCCATCATCCTGTCCCTCGGCGCCACCCACAGTTTTCCGCTGGATGACGTGTTCCGCTATCTCAACGCCGCGACGGTCCGGGAGGTGCTGGTCCAGGCCCTGCTGGACGCCCCCATGTTCGAGGTGCGCTGGCGCTGGAACGCATCGATCGCCCTGGCCGTGCTCCGTCGACGGGGCGGAGAACGGGTGCCGCCGCAGATTCAGCGGTCGGTGTCCGAGGACCTGATCGCCCTCGTGTTCCCGGACCAGATTGCCTGCCTGGAGAATATCGCAGGCGACCGGGAAGTGCCGGACCATCCCCTCGTCAGCCAGACCATCCTCGACTGCCTGCACGAGGCCATGGACATCGAATCGCTGGAAACCATTCTGAAGACATTGAAGAAGGGGGATATCACCGTTCACGCCCGGGACCTGCGCGAGCCTTCGCCCATGGCGGAGGAGATCCTCAACGCCCGTCCCTACGCGTTTCTCGATGACGCGCCACTAGAGGAGCGCCGGACCAACGCCGTCCGGAACCGCCGGTGGCTCGACCCGTCCGTGGCGGGGGATCTGGGGCGGCTGGACCCTGAGGCCATCACCACAGTCCGCAAGGACGCGTGGCCCGAGGTGCGCAGTCCCGACGAACTCCACGACGCCCTGGTGGTCGCGGGGTACGTTACGGAGAGGGAGGGGAGCGACGGGGACGAACACGGAAGCTGGACGCCTTATTTTGCCGTCCTGGAATCCGACGGCCGCGCCGCCACGCTCGTTACCGCCGGAGGCATGCGCCTCTGGGCGCCCCTGGAGCGCCGCCCCCATTTCGAGCGGGTACATCCGTCTGCCCAATATGAACCGGAGGCGGAGATACCGGACGACGTGCGACTGAACCTGGAGAAGAGCGTCCCTGTCGGCGACGAGGAGTCCGCGCTTGTCGAGCTGTTGCGCGGGAGACTGGAGACGCTGGGCCCGGTCACGGTGTCCGGTCTAGCCGAATCCATTGACCTGCCCGGTGAGCAGATCGAAAAAGCGCTGATCAGTCTGGAGAACGAGGGGTTTGTCTTCAGGGGACAGTTCACGCCGGGCACTGATATGCTCGAATGGTGCGAACGCAGGCTGCTTGCCCGGATTCACCGCTTTACGATCACCAAGCTGCGGCGGGAAATCCAGCCGGTGTCCCCCGCGGACTTCATGCGGTTCCTCTTCACCTGGCACCACCTGGTGCCCGAAGCCCGGCTGAAGGGCCCCGACTCCGTGACCGCCGTGCTTCGGATGCTGGAGGGCGTGGAAGCCCAGGCCGCGGCCTGGGAGAGCGAGATCCTGCCCGCGCGCATCACAGACTACGACTATGCCTGGCTAGATAACCTGTGCCTGGCTGGTAAGTACGCCTGGGGCCGGCTGCGCCCTCACAAAACGAACGGCGAACAGGCCAGGACCGTGGGGCCCATACGGACAACGCCGATCGCCATCGTGGACCGCATGAACCGGTCGCTGTGGATGGCGTTGAGCGGCGTTCCCGGTCCCGACGAGATCCCGCTGTCCACGTACGCGAAGACGGTGGCGGATGTCATGGGCCGGCAAGGTGCACTGTTTTTCGACGACATCGTCGCGCAGTCCGGGATCCTGAGCACGCATGCGGAGGAGGCCGTGGCGGAGCTCGTCTCGGCGGGGATGGCGACGTCGGACAGTTTCGCGGGTCTGCGGGCCCTGCTGGTGCCGACGCGACTCAAGGAAAACCAGCGCGGCCGCAGGAACCCCTTCGATCTGTCCACGGCGGGACGGTGGGGATTGACCACGACGCCGGTAGACGGCGATTCGGAGGCGGATCTGGAGGCCTACGCCCGCATCGCCCTTGCCCGTTACGGCGTGGTGTTCCGCCGGCTCACGGAGCGGGAGAACGCATCCCCGCCGTGGCGCGACCTGGTGCGGGTCCTGCGGCGCATGGAGGCCCGGGGTGAAATCCGGGGCGGCCGGTTCGTGAACGGCGTCTGGGGCGAACAGTACGCGCTGGGCGAGGCCGTAACCCTGTTGAGGAGCATCCGGCGGAAGGATAAGCAGGGCACGCTCGTCGCCATCAGCGCTGCGGACCCGCTCAATCTCATTGGCATCATCACGCCCGGTCGGCGCGTACCCGGCATAACGAACAACCGGATCCTCTACCGGGATGGTGAGCCCATCATGGTCATGGAGGGCGGCGAAATCCGGGAGGCATCGCCCATTGCGGCCGAAGATCAGTGGGCGCTACGCAAGGAACTGGTGAAACGGGATTTCCCGCCAAAGTTGAAGGCGTACCTGGGCGGCCGTTCCACACGCAAACTGAACAGTATGTCCAAGTCATGATTTTCTTCTGATTATGGAAAAGCATGCTCTCATTGGTTGTACGACCTGTATGAGGCGGTAAGCATGAAAAAGATCGCCATCAGCTTGTTAGCCGCCCTGATTTCACTATCGTCAAACACCAACGGTTTCGCACAAGAGCAGGAACGACGCCTGTCCATCAAGCTGGGTGGAGGGATCAGCATCCCCGTGGGTGGGTACGCTAACGGGAAGTCAAGGGGATCTACGTTCCTCGCAGGGGTTTCAGTACGTATCTTCAAATCCATTCATCTTGCAGCGGATCTCTACGACAATCTCCTGCCTGTAGAGCCTGGTCAACACGATAGGAATCGACTGGACGACGCAGTTCTGCAGAATCTCGGGCCGAACGTAGAGGCCAAAGTATGGCTGGAAGGCGCCAACTTTGGATTGATGTACCGAACCTCCACTTCCCCAATAAGTGTCTATGGGCTGAATAGCATTGGTTTTTCCAAGGTGATTGATCGGTACTACAGCACCGTTTTCAGTAAGAAGTTTACTGCATTCAATACCGAGTCTGCGTTCAGTATCCTCTTTGGCGGAGGAGTTCATGTACCCATAACGTCCACGGTCGGCATAGCTTTGGATGTTCGATACATTCGCGCCTTCACGGACGAAAAAGTTCAGTGGATGCCGGTTGCGGTGTCTGTTGTTTTTAACCTTTGGAAGATAGAGCCTCGTTAGACTTTCACGGTATCACGGCAATTGAAGGTGATGCCTTCAACTTAGTGCCTTTAACCCTTCCAACATCTGCCCCGGAGAGGCCGTTCCGGTGACACCCAGTTGCCGGACGGTGATGGATGCCACGAGATTGCCCATCATGCCGGCCTCGGCATGGGTAGCGCCGGCGCATAGCGAGGAGACGATCCCGGCCGTAACGCTGTCCCCAGCCCCGACCGTGTCCACCGGACCGGGTACGCGTATGCCGGGCACGTGGCGGCAGCCATGCTCGTCGATCAGCAACAGGCCGTCCGCACCTAACGTGACAAAAACCGGTCGTGCCGCACCAGCTTCAGAGAGTCCACCACGCTCGTAAAGCACCCGGCCCCATCTTTCGGCACTTTCCCGGCTGGTTGTTCGAGGCAGCTCTTCTCGGCCGGTCGTTGGATGCAGTTCCTCCCGGCCGGCAGGAGTGGGGCACTCCTTTTGGGTGGACAGGCCGTCTCTGCCCTTCTCACCTGTTCCCAGGGTCTGCGCGGCCCGAAAGGCCTCGTTCCGGTTCGCCTTGCGCATGATGTGGCGGAACTCGCCTATACGCTCCCTCGAATCCACCAGGATGACCTTGTCGGGATGGGCGGCTCCCAGTTCGCCGATCGCTTCCCTGACCCTGTCTGTAATAACACCGCAATTACGCGGCCCCACCTGGTCCTGGACGACCAGGCCGTCCAAGGCGGGCATCCTTTCCCTTAATAGCGCGATGATCCGTTCCTCGAGTTGCCGAGACATGGGCGAGCGGTTCTGGATGTCGATGCGGTTGCTCTCCCGCTCTCCGCCATGGTCCCGGTCCATGGGCTTGATGTAGGTAGGGGTGAACCGGTCCGGGGACTGGAATAGTCCTTCGAGATCGACTCCCATGGCCGACAGGCCCTGCCTGAGTTCGTATCCTTCCCCGTCGTCGCCGGTGAAGCCGAGGGCGTGCAGGCTTCCGACGCCCAGCGCGTGCAGGTTGGCCATGACCGTGCCGGCGGCCCCGGGCATGCAACGCCTGCCCACGACCTGGTAGGCGTCCAGTCCGGTTTCCAGAGACGGTTCGGCCAGGTCCGGATCGAGGACCAGGTACTTGTCCAGGAAGAAATCGCCTACTACCATTACGGACAGGCCGGCGAAGCGGGACAGCAGGGTTTCGAGGCGGCGCGTATTCATCGTGTGCGGGACGGGGTCAGGGTCATCTTTGCGGAAATTGAATCGGACGGATTCAGGGTCATCTGCGCGGAGATCGGATCGGATGGATTAAGGGTCATCTGCATGGAGGAAATTGAAGAAAGAAGATACCGCGGTTATTCTCTGCAATGTATGTGCCGGTGCGGCGGCGTCAACGGTTTTGCTGACGGCTCAACGGCTCGACGGATGCCGGATCTGTCGAGAAAAAGGTGGGTTTCGATGAAGGCGCATTCCCAACCTTTTCCTTGACTTTCGTGTGAAATACCGGTAAAATCGCGGACTGATGCGGGCCGGAAGATGACCGACCAGAGGACCATGCTCAGACCGCGCAAAGAGTGCATCCGCAAGATTGATATATAGTCGGTACCGTTCGCTAATCCAAACGGCGTTCCCCGCGACAAGGTCCCGAAGGAAGTTCCATGCCGTTGTCCGAATCCCTGCCGGATCAGATTCACAGGAAGCTCGGTCCTGTACTGGACCCGAATGAAGAAATCCGTATCGCGGTGGAATCCGATATGGACGCGGAAGGACGGTTCGTTCCCTCCTGGCTGATCGTCACCGACCGCCGCGTAATGTCCTTGGGCCTCAACGGCAGCGGCAACGATATCGCCGTCCCGCTGGAGAAACTGACCCGGGTCGCGGTGGAACCCCTGGTCGGTGGTTCATGCATCGAAGTCTCCACGGCCAAAGACACCATTCCCCTGATCAGGTATTCCCAGAGCCGCATGGACCGGTTTAACGAAGCCCATCGCGGTATCGAACAGCATATCGAAAACCGGCCGTTCCTCGTCAAAACCGACTTCCCCCGCGTGGTCTGCGAAACCTGCGGCCGGCGACTGCCGGTAAAGGACGGACTGTGCCCTGCCTGCGTCAGCAAATGGGGCATGCTCAAGCGGATATGTTCCTACCTGAAGGCACACCGGACCAAGGTTATCGTCATGGTGGCGCTGTTTTCGGTGCTCAGCTTGGCGGAACTGCTCCCGCCCAAGATCACCCAACTGATCATCGACGACGCCTTCGCCAACAAGGACCGGGACGTGTTGTTCTGGTACGTCGCCATAATGGCCGGTCTGCTGATCATTCGCTGGCTCGGCGAAATGGTGAACGGCTGGCTGACAGCCTGGCTGGGCGCCCGCGTGGTGGCGGACATGCGGGGACAGGTGTACCGGCACCTTGAATTCCTGTCACTGGGGTTTCACGACAAGCAGAAGACCGGCGGTCTGCTTTCGCGGGTGACCTTCGACACCCGCAACGTGCGCAGCTTCCTGGTGGACGGACTGCCTTTTCTCGTGCTCAGGTGGCTGACGACGGTCGGCATCATCGCCATGCTGCTCTATACCAACTGGGTCCTGACGCTCTACATTCTCATCCCCGTACCGCTTATCGTTATCTGGGGCAAGGTCCTGTACAAGCGCCTGAGAGTGTACTACACGCGGCTCTGGCGCCGTTGGGAAGGCTTCTATACGCATATACAGGAATCGCTTTCGGGCATACGCATCGTCAAGGCCTTCGCGCAGGAATCCAGGGAAGTCGACCGGTTCAAACGCAACGCGAGATCCATGTTCGAACTCGAGTACTGGACCGAAAAACAGTGGATTAGCTACTTCTCCACCATGGGCCTGCTTAATTTCCTGGGTTTTATCGTGGTCTGGCTCGTCGGCGGTCAGCAGGTCCTCGGCCAGGAACTGACGATGGGCGAGCTGATGCTGTTCTATTTCTACCTCCACATGTTCTACGGACCGCTGCGCTGGCTGGGCCGTGTAAACAGCTGGATGACCCGGGCGATGAGCGCCGCCGAGCGCATATTCGAGATCATCGATACCCCGCCGGAGGCCTATGACGACGAGGACGCAGCGCCAATGCCGCACACGCGGGGCGACATCGTCTTCGAGCGCGTGACGTTCGGCTACGACGCCGCGTTGCCGGTGCTCAAGGACATCGACATACACATCGAGTCCGGCGAGATGATCGGCCTGGTCGGCAAGTCCGGCGCCGGCAAGAGCACTACGGTCAATCTCATCTGCCGTTTCTACGACGTGGACTACGGCGTGATAAAGCTGGACGGTGTCGACATCCGCGACATCCGGCTCGAAGACCTGCGCCGCCATATCGGCGTGGTGATGCAGGAACCGATCCTGTTCAACGGGACGATACGGGAGAACATCTCCTACGGCAGGCCGGAGGCGACCTTCGACGAGATCATGGAGGCGGCCAGGGCAGCCAACGCCCATCATTTCATACTCACCAAGCCGGACGGCTACGATACCATTCTCGGCGAAAAAGGTACCGGCCTGTCGGGGGGCGAGAAGCAGCGTGTATCCATTGCCCGGGCGATTCTGCACGATCCCCGCATCCTGATCCTGGACGAGGCGACCTCTTCGGTGGACGCCCAGACGGAGAAGCAGCTCCAGGAGGCCATAGCCAGGCTGATCGAGGGGCGCACGACGATCGCCATCGCCCACCGGCTTTCCACGTTGCGGGACGCCGACCGCCTGGTGGTGCTCGACCAGGGACGCGTCGTCGAGGTGGGCACCCACGGGGAACTGGTCGACAAGCGCGGACACTTTCACCACCTGGTGCACCTGCAGAAAGCCACTGCCGAAATCATTGAGGTGGCGTGAGCACGGAAGACTAATCCCAAGCCGGGGATGGACGGTCCCTGGCCACCGGCCGCGGAACCCAGAAGATCGATGACCGGAACAGACGCTGTATGATAATAGGAACGGACGCTGAAGGATGACGGAAACCACGACTTACGAAGAAAAAATGCCCGACGGGCTGGCCGACCGGTGCCGGAACACGCTGCGGGACGGAGAGAACGTTGTCATCACGGTCGCAAGCGACCTGTCAGAGGACTTGCTTTTCGAAGAACGCTGGCTCGTTGTGACCGATCAGCGCCTGATGCGTTTCGATCCGGGCAGCCCGAACGGCGCCGAGACGATTGAACTGAAAGAAGCCCGTGGCGCGTCCGTCGAAGAGCTGGTGGGCGCCGTTCGGCTGAACGTGGAAATCGGGACCGAGCAGGTCGAATTCCTGCACTATACGCCCACGCAGCGCGCCAAGTTCGCCCAGATCGTCCGGGGTATCGACCAACTGATAAAAGAAAAACCGGTCGAAATGGAGAGCGAGGTCGACAGGACAAGGTGCGACAAGTGCGGACGCCTCCTGCCCGAAGCGAACGGCATCTGTTCCGCGTGCACGAAACGCCTGGCGATGCTCAAGCGCGTCATGGGCTACATGTTCCCCTTCAGGACCCGGGTCGCCCTGATGGTCCTGTTGTCGTTTGTATATACCCTGGCCGAGCTCGGACCACCCTACATCATGAAGCACATCATCGACGGTGTACTTGTCGGTGGGGGCCAGGGAACAGCCGAGGACGGGTTCACGCTGCTCTACCTGCTCGTCGGCGCCTTCGCGGTCATCCGGCTGGTCTCCTACGTTCTGGAGATCTTCAAGGACCGCCTGTCCGTGTGGCTTGGCGGACGCGTGACGGTGGCCATCCGGGAAGAACTGTACGAGAACCTGTCCCGCCTCGATATGAAATTCTACAACAAGAGGCAGGTTGGGTCCCTCATCTCGCGGGTGTCCAACGACACGGAAAGCATGATGTGGTTCCTGGTCGACGGCGTGCCCTATATCCTGACCAACTTCCTGCTGCTGATCGGCATCCTGATCCTGCTCTTCGTCACCAGCTGGCAGTTGACGCTGCTCGTGCTCATTCCCATACCCCTGCTGGTCGCCGGAAGCTGGTTCTTCTGGAGACGGCTGATACGGGCCTACCGGACAAAGTACTACCGCTGGGGAAAGCTGGTTGGGCTGGCAAGCGAGATGCTCGCGTCGGTGCGGGTGGTCAAGACCTTCGTCCAGGAGAAGCGGGAAATGCGGCGGTTCAAGGGCAATAACGAAGGCGTCTTCCGCGGGGACTTCGAGAGCGAGAAGGAAGCGGCTCTCTTTTTCGGCACGGTAAGCATGCTCACCTCGTCGGGCTTGATCCTGGTCTGGTTCTTCGGGGGCGTCGCCATCATCGACGAGACGTTCACCCTGGGCTCCCTCATGATGTTCATCAGCTATCTCTGGATGTTGTACGAGCCGCTTCGGTGGTTCGGAGAATTGAACACCTGGTCGAGCCGCGCGCTGAGCGGCGCCGAAAAGGTCTTCGAAATCATCGACACGCCGGCGGAGACCGAAGACCAGGAACAACCGGAGAAGATGCCGGACATGCAGGGCGAGGTGGAATTCAAGGACGCCTTCTTCGCCTACGAGGCGGGCCTGCCCGTCCTGCACGAGATCAAACTGCACGTGGCGCCGGGCGAAATGATCGGCCTGGTCGGCAAGTCCGGTTCGGGAAAGACGACGATGACGAACCTGCTGTGCCGATTCTACGACATCGACGAGGGCGAACTGACCATCGACGGCGTGCCGATCCGGGACATCAAGCTGGACGACCTGCGGAAGCAGATCGGGGTCGTGCTGCAGGACTCCTTCTTCTTCAGCGGCACCGTAGCGGAGAATATCCGGTACAGCAGCCCGGACGCGTCCATAGAGCAGATAATAAAGGCGGCCCGCACGGCGAACGCCCACGACTTCATCTGCGGGAAACCGGACGGATACGATACGCAGATCGGCGAAAACGGCAAGGAACTGTCCGGAGGAGAAAAGCAGCGTCTCGCCATCGCGCGGGCGATCATCCACGATCCCCGCATCCTGATCCTGGACGAGGCGACCTCGTCGGTGGATACGCATACCGAAAAACTCATACAGGACGCGATCGCCAATCTCGTCAAGGGGCGCACCACCTTCGCCATTGCCCACCGGCTTTCGACGCTCCGCCGCGCCGATCGCCTGGTGGTACTTGACGAGGGGAGGATCGTCGAGACCGGGACGCATGCCGAGTTGATGGAAATGAAAGGCCACTTCTACCGCATGGTTGAAACGCAGCGGGCGAGCACCGCCATCATGGCCGTCGGCGGTGGCAGGAACGATCCGAACCGGAGCACCAACGGCCATTAACCACAGGCAGGGTGAACGATATGACGGAAGAACAGAAAGCGGCGTTGGAAACGTCCGATTTCGAACCGGGCATCGAAAACGCGCCTATCGAACCGTACCTCGCCCATGAGATCCGCGTATACCGCGCGCCCGTGAAAACGGTGCGCATGACCGTGCGGAACGAGCGGTCCTATATCCGGGTCCGCCCGGTTCAGGCGTCGCCCATGGCGTACCCGGACCACTACGTTTCTCTGCTGGACATCAAGAACGAGGAAGTGGCGTTCGTCAAGGACCTGAACGACCTGGATGACGAGTCGCGTCGGGTGATCAAGGAAGAGCTCGCCCATCGCTATCTCAAGGCGAAAATCGAGCAGGTGCACTCCATCCAGATGGAATTCGGCGTGACCTACTGGGACGTGACGACCGATCGGGGGAAAAGGGAGTTCGTCATCCGCGGGCACGAAAACACCCACTGGGCCTCGGAAAAACGTCTGCTGCTTACCGACGTCGACGGCAACAGGTTCGAGATCATCGACTACACCCGGTTGGAACCGAACAGCATCCGGCTGATCGAGACCAACGTCTGACGGGATGACGCATCCGGACGGCGAGGCATCGAAGACGCAGATGCGCGGAGAATCCCGGTAAAAGCTAAACCCAACCGGTAGAAGCAGGCAGTAGCAGACAGTAGTAGGCAGAGGTGAGAACCATGGCGGTCAGGGCGGCGCAGGACCAGTATGACCAGTTGCTGCGCGACGGGTTCTGCGTGTTCGAGCAGGTACTCCAACCGGACATGCTGGAACGGGTGAGGACCGCGTCCGCCCGGCTGCTTGACGCCCAGCCTGCGTCCCACTTTATCGAACAGAAATCCACCGGAAGCATGATCAGCGTCTTCGATGAATTGTTCTTCGCCGAACTGGTTGCCTACCCCCCTGCTTTGTCTGCGCTGGCCGATCTCGGGTTCGACAGACCCGTATGGATGTCCGGTTTCGTAATCAGCAAACCGCCCCGCAGCCCGGCGTTGTTCTGGCACCAGGACTGGTGGGGGTGGAACGAACCCTGCAGCTACGAGCCCCCGCCGCAGCAACTCTTCCTGATGTACTACCTGGTCGACACCGACCGCAGCAACGGGTGCCTGAAGGCGATCGCCGGTTCCCACCTTCACCGTCATCCCATGCACGAGCACGTCGAGGAAGCCCACACCGATGATCTGCGGTCCATGACCGACCCAGACCATCCGGCCTACCAGCCCGCACAAGGCGAAGTGGACGTGCCGGTACGTGCAGGCGACCTGGTCATCGGCGATTCCCGGTTGCTGCACGGAGCCCACGGGAACAAGGGCGACCGACGGCGCACGGTGATCACCCTGTGGTACATCCCCCTGTATCACCAGTTGCCTGAATCGATCCGGGCCCACCTCGCGCGACATCCCCGACCGGAGACCTGGACGGATGTCACCCGGGGCGAATTGAAGCCGCTGACCGCGGTCTACGAGGGCGGGGAAGAGCCGGTTACCTGGAACCGTGTGCCCGGGCATGCCCTGAAGTAGCGATACGGTCCTAATCCCGGTAGGTCCCCGCCGCCTGAATTGGGTCGTGGTGCTTACGAAAACCCCGGCGCAACCGCGGCAGGACCTGGTGCACACGAAAGATCCCGTTGTAACCGACAATCCCCCGGAGATCCGTCGAAATGAGCGAAGGTCTTCTCTACCAGGAAACCCACCGCCCCCAGTTTCACTTCACGGCAAAGAAAGACTGGATCAACGACCCCAACGGCCTGGTGTATTTCGACGGAGAGTACCACCTCTACTTCCAGCATACGCCCGGCAGCATGGTACACGGCCGCACCACGTGGGGACACGCGGTCAGTACTGACCTGGTACACTGGAAGCAACTCCACCACGCCGCGCTGGACGGCGACGAAACAGGCTGGATGTGGTCGGGGTCCGCGGCAGTGGACCATGGCAATACCGGCGGATTCCAGGCCGGGGACGCACCACCGCTGATCGCGTTCTACACGGCGGGCGGCGCCAGGATGTTCCCCGATAAACGCTGCATCCAGTGCATCGCTTACAGCAATGACCGGGGGCGTACCTGGACGAAATACACAAGCAATCCGGTCGTGGAGCATATCCGGGCGGAAAACCGCGATCCGAAAGTGGTCTGGCATGGCCCGACCGCGCAATGGATCATGACCCTGTTCCTCGACGGCAACGACTATTCCCTGTTCGCGTCCCGGGACCTCCGGACGTGGACGCACCTGCAGGACCTGACGCTCCCGGGGGTGTCTGAGTGTCCTGACTTCTTCGAATTGCCGGTGGACGACGATCCTTCGAATACGAGGTGGGTATTCTGGGGAGCCAGCGGCGGCTACCTGCTCGGGCGTTTCGACGGCCGTGTGTTCACGCCGGAGACGGACGTCCTCCAGGCGGAGCAGGGCGCCAACGGTTATGCCGCCCAGACATGGAGCGACATACCGAGGGAAGACGGGCGGCAGATCCAGATCTCCTGGATGCGGGACGTCCGGTATCCGGCCATGCCCTTCAACCAGCAGATGTCCTTCCCTGTGGAACTGACGCTCCGGATCCTTCCGCAAGGGGTCCGGCTCTGCCGGGAACCGGTCAGGGAGATCGAACTGTTGCGCGAGTCGTCAGAAGTCTGGCCGGAGGGAGACTTGGCACAAATGGCGGCCGCACAGTTCAACCAACGGTACAGGTCCGGAGAGATCATCAGTTATGCGGTGACGAACCTGCGCGAAGCGGAAAGCCGGCTCATCCTGGCGGATCAGGGCGACCTGTTCGACGTGCGCATGGAGATCGAGATGGACGAGGGCAAGAGGTTTGCCATCGAAGTGCAGAGCCACCGGGTGGAATACGATGCGGCGCGACAGACCCTTTCCTGCATGGGAAAGGACGCGGCCCTGAGGACCATCAATGGCCGCATGCGACTCCAGCTCCTGGTCGACCGAACCTCCCTCGAGATATTCGGCAATAACGGCGAGGTATCCATGTCCTTCTGCTTCCTGCCGGCCGCGGCCAACCACCGGCTGGCGCTGTGCGCTGAAGACCGGGGCGTGCGCATCGTCTCGCTGACCGTGCACGAACTCCGGTCTGCCTGGGAGACGAGATGAACAACCTGTCAGCAGCCGTCGACCGGTTCCCGAGAGTCCGGCTCGGCCATGCGCCGACGCCGCTCGACGCCGCTCCGCGCCTCGGATCGTCCCTCGGCATCGAGCTGTGGATCAAACGCGACGACTGCACGGGACTGGCGATGGGGGGCAACAAGGTCCGCCAGATCGAGTTCTATCTCGGGGAGGCGCAGACCCTTGGTGCCGACACCTTGTTGATCACCAGCGCGGTACAGTCGAACTTCGTCCGCGTCGCCGCCGCCGCTGCGCGGCAGCTCGGCATGGACATCCATGTACAACTCGAAGAGCGCGTACCCGACGTGGATTCGCTCTATCGCGCCTCCGGCAACGTGCTGCTCGACCGTATGCTCGGCGCGACACTGCATTCGTTCCCGGTCGGAGAGGACGAGGCAGCGGCGGATGCGTCGCTGGATCGACTCGCCCGGGGCCTTGAGGACAAAGGCCGCAAGCCTTACGTGATCCATCTGTCCCCCGATTACCCTCCGCTGGGCGCACTCGGCTACGTGATCACTGCCGAGGAGATCATCACGCAGGCTCGGTCGCACGGCATCGGTTTCGACGCGGTGGTCTGTCCATCGGGCAGTGCGCATACCCACGCGGGTACCCTGATCGGTCTACGGGCCCTCGACGAGAAGGTGCCGGTACACGGTATCTGCGTGCGACGCGATGCCCGTCGACAGGGCGCCCGTGTGGCGGACATGGCGGAGCGACTGGCAGCGATGATCGAGTGCCCGGAGGCTTTCGATGCGGGCGACGTCGAGGTTTACGACGGGGTGCTCGCAGGGGGCTATGGCAGGCTCAACGAAGCGGTGCGTAAAGCGATAGAATTGGCGGCCCAGCACGAGGCGCTGCTCCTCGACCCGGTGTACACGGGCAAGACGATGGCGGGTCTCATCGACCATGTTCGATCTGGACGCATCGCCTCCGGAAGCCGGGTGCTCTTCATCCATACCGGAGGGTTGCCGGCCATCTTCGCCTACGGGGACCGGCTCGGTCCCTGGTTGTCGGATGTGCCATGGGATTCGGAAAAATGACTGCGCGAGCCGTCAGGCCGTGCAGAGGGCTTACGATGTGCTCTCAAACTTCGGGTCACCGTGACACTGGCACCAAGAGACCGTCACCCGAACGCCTCGGCAAACAGCAGCGTGCGTTTGTTAATCAGGCTGTAGAAGCCTCGCACCTCCGGGTCGAGGTGGTCTCGCCAGAGGCTCGTGGGAATGGTAGTGGTCTCGGCGAGGACCGGTCCGCCGCGATGGCCGTAATAGACCTGCACGGATTTCCGCTCGTGGCTGGTGCGCCGTACGGTGGCGGCATGCAGCACGGACAGGTTGAACAGGACGACGGTACCGGCCGGTCCATAGCAGTGAACCGTGCCGCGCTGGTTCAGTTGCGCTTCAGTCTCGAGTACCGGCTCGTCGCTGTCCTCGGGGGATATGGAAAAACAGTGGGTCTCCTCGCTTACATCTGAGAGGTAGAGCATCATCTGAATGTATCCGCACCGGTAGGGTTTGTCCGTCATATGACCGCGGTCCCGGTGCCAGATCTCCTCCGGCGTGCCGTCGTAGGGGGCCATATGGCGCAGACAGGCCTCCGCGAGGCAGGACGGTCCTTCCATGATGGCTTCGATCGGTTCGATCAACGCAGGATGGCGGATCAGCCCATCGATCTCCGGCGAGGAAATGAGCGGATCGCAGTTCACGCTTTGTCGGCCGTTGAATGATATGGGGCGCCAGAAATAGCCCGTTTCCGAATGGTCGCGGTCATACAGGTCCGTGTAATGGTTCAGCTCCTCGGCTGTAAACACCTGCCCGAGATTGACATAACCGTTTCGTTTGAAAAATCCCAGATCAACCATGGTTGGCTGGTTCTTCCCTAAACTTGCACCCGGTGCCCGTGTCTAGTCCAAAGCGTCCTGATCAGACCGTATTCATGACGTACCGGAACAGTTCCGAAAAGACTACACGGTCTTCGGGCGTGCCCACCGTGACCCTTACCAGGCGGTCCAGGTCCGGCACGACGGGCTTTCTCAGGAATACGCCCCGGGCGATCAGGGTATTCATCACGGTTCCCGCCCGTTCCGCCGTGTCGAAATCGAAGGCCACGAAGTTGGTTTGCGAGGGCAGGGTCGATATGCCAGCGTCCGTCGCCAGCTCCAGGTAATCCCGCCGTCCCTTCTCCACGGCCTGTACCACTCCGGCAACGAAATCCGGGTCGCGGAGGGAGGCCAACGCGCCGACCTGCGCCACGAGACTGACGCCGAAATGCAGGCGGACCTTGTCAAACACCTTGATGACATCCCGGTGCGCCATTGCGTACCCCACCCTCGCGCCGGCCATGCCGTGGGCCTTGGAGAAGGTGCGCACGCGGATCAGCCGGGGATCATCTGTGTCGATCGGAAGGATAGTGTCGGCCGGCACGAAGTCCAGGTACGCCTCGTCGAGAACGAACAGGCAATCCGGCGGTATGCGGTCCAGGAGGTCGCTGATGGCATTGCTGCCGTAATAGGAACCGGTAGGATTGTCCGGATTGGCCAGGTAGAGGATGCAGGCCTTCCGTTTCCAGGCCAGTTCCGTCAGCGCCATCAGGTCGTTGCGGTCGTTGCGGTAGGGCAGCGTCTCCAGCCTGCCGCCGAATCCGTCGACGTGATAGGCGAAAGTGGGATAGGAACCGAGGGAAGCGGCAACCGCGTCGCCGGGATTCATGTACATGCGGACGATCAACCCCAGCAGGTCGTCAATCCCCGCGCCCAGGGCCACGTTGTCGATACGGACGCCGTGCCGGTCGGCCAGTTCGGCCCGTAGTTCATATCCTTCCGGATCGCAGTACCAGGCGGAGCCGCTGGCGGCCTCGCCCATGGCTGCCGCGGCCTGGGGCGATACGCCAAAGGCACTTTCGTTGGCGCCGATGCGTACGCGGAACTGTTTCCCCTGCTGTCTTTCGATGGTTTCAGGACCCACGAAGGGAGTCACCGAAGGCAGGCCTGCCACTATATCGGAATAAGGTGGTTTGTGCATCGTAACCCGTAGTAGCGTATGATGAGCGAGTCCGCTCTCCTAGGCCGCGAACTCCATATCCGCGCTGTACCGGCCGGTCCGGGCGAAACTGTTGCACCTGGCGCGGTGGTAAAAGGCCTGCTGGCCCGCGGCGAAACGAGTGGAATCCCCGCCCCACACCCGCAGCGGCGTTTCCTGCAAGGCGCGGCCGTAGGAAAAGCTGAGTTCCCACGGTAGCTCGTTAAACAGCGCGTTCATGGCGTTCAGGTGTGCCGTGGCGGTCACCGAGGACTGCCCGCCGGAGAGAAAGGCGATACCAGGTACTTCGTGCGGCACGTTGCGCAGGAAGTTGTTCACCGTACGTCGAGCGACTTCTTCTACGGAGGCCTGCTCCGGACAATGCGAGCCCGATATGACCATGTTGGGCTTCAGGACGATCCCTTCCAGCATGACTCCGTACTCCTGGAGCGCCTCGAAAACGCACCGAAGCGCAACCCTGGTAATCTCGTCACACCGGTAGATGGTGTGGTCGCCGTCCATCAATACTTCGGGTTCTACGATCGGTACGATGCCGACTTCCTGGCACAGGGTGGCGTACCGGGCGAGCGCATGAGCGTTGGCGTCAATGCAGACATCCGTGGGAATGCCCTTCCCAACGGTGATCACCGCCCGCCACTTGGCGAACGCGGCGCCCAGCGCGCGGTATTCCCTCAGACGGTCCCGCAGGCCATCGAGCCCCTCTGTGACTTGCTCTCCCGGAAATCCCGTCAGGTCATGGGCGCCGGTATCCACCTTGATGCCGGAAAGTACGCCCCGGTCGGCCAGCAGTTTCGGAAACGGCGTCTCGGCCTCGTCAAGGGCTTTCTGGCGCAGGGTCTCGTCGTAGAGGATGATGCCGCTGATGAATTCCTCCATGCCCTCGGTGGTGAACAGCATGTGCCGGTAGGTGCGGCGGGTTTCCTTCGTCGACGGAAGTCCTATGGTGTCGAATCGATTCTTGATCGTACCGCCGCTTTCATCCGCGGCCAATATCCCCTTGTCGGGGGCGACCATGGCTCGGGCGACGTCTTGCAGTTGGGAAGTCATCTCCAAGTCGATCTCCTCGCGGGCGTCGTAATGGCCCCGCATTTCCTTGCTGTTCGGAACTGGGTTCCATTGTTCGTTGCTGTGTAAAGTCCATCCATAACATTGGTTTTAACAGGTTTTAAAAAAGGCCGAGAGACAGCTTCTGTCAATCCTTTCTTGGCCCTTCCTTTTCGCTTGAATACACCCCCACCCATGGATATAATACCGGCTGAAGTCGTTTTTACATGTCCTTTCCGATCGTCCGCCGATCATGGTTTCTTCCCCTTGACCAGGCAATTCCCATGCCCCGCGACACGATTCAGCCTCCATGCGTACTCGCCATCGACATCGGCACGTCGTCCGTCCGGGCCATCCTCTATGACCGGCGGGGCAGGATTGCGTCACATTCCGTCCAGCAAGCCTACAGCATGGATACGTCCCCCGACGGGGGCGTTTTCATCGCCGCGGACCGGCTGGCCGAAGTAGCGGGCGCGGTGCTCGACCGATTCATGGAAGAAGACGATCGTCCTGACGTCGCGGGCGTGGCCATGGCGACCTTCTGGCACAACGTGGTGGGCGTGCAAGGGGACCGGGCCGTGACGCCGCTGATCAGCTGGGCGGACACAAGGCCGGGCACCGTCATTCCCGAACTCATGGAACGCCTGGACGAGACCGCCGCGCACCGGCGCACCGGATGCGTGCTCCACCCGTCCTATCTCCCGGCCAAGATCACCTGGTTCGCACGGCGGGATCCGGAACGGTTCGCACGGGTGGAACGCTGGATGTCCATCGGCGAGTATATCTATTTGAAATGGTTCGGAGCGCCGGCCTGCAGCGTGTCCATGGCGTCAGGCACCGGACTGTTCAACGCCCATCGGTGCGACTGGGATGACGAGACGCTGGAGGCCCTTCCGGTGGACCGGTCGCAGCTCACTCCCATCACCGACGTGGACGAACCGGTCCGTGGCCTCAAGGCCGAATACGCCGTGCGCTGGCCGTACCTGGCGGAGGCGCCCTGGTATCCCGCGCTGGGCGACGGCGCCTGCAACAACATCGGCAGCGGCTGCGTCGACGAGGATCGCATCGCCCTGATGGTGGGGACCTCAGGCGCCATGCGGGTCATGAAGCGTGCCGCCGGGTTCACCGTGCCGGACGGCCTGTGGTGCTACCGGTCTGACCGCCGCAGGATCCTCATGGGCGGCGCCCTGAGCAACGGCGGGAACGTGTACGGATGGATGCGTGACACCTTGCGGCTGGCCGGCGAGCATGGAGTCGAGGAAGCGCTTTCCGCGATGTCGCCCGACAGCCACGGACTCACGGTGCTTCCTTTCTGGGCGGGCGAGCGCAGTCCGGGTTGGCACGCCTCCGCCAAGGCGACCATCACCGGCATGACGCTGCATACCACCCCTATGGACGTCATGCGGGCGAGCCTGGAGGCGACGGCTTACTGCTTTGCGGACATATACGACCGTTTGCGGTCGATCCGGGGAGATTCCGGTGAAATAGTCGCGTCAGGCGCTGGCTTGTTGCAGTCGCCGGTATGGCTGCAGATGCTGGCCGACGTGCTGGGACGGCCCATCACCGCTTCTGCCGTGACCGAGGCGTCCAGCCGCGGCGCCGCGCTCCTGGCGCTGGAGGCCTCGGGTGCGCTGGACGACCTGGCCTCGGCGCACGCACCCATGGGTACGAATTACGAACCCGATCCTGCGAACCGGGACCGCTACCTGGAGGCCATGGCCAGGCAGCAGGAACTGTACGATTTGATGATGGACAGATGATCCATATGGTGATGGACAGATGATCCATATGGTGATGGACAGTTGGTCCGTAGAGGTATATCTTTACCGCTCATTGGGACCAGGTATTTATATGTATCACTGTGACAGAAAACCGGGCCGGATTCCCGTAGCCGTGGATCGGATTAACGTACTGAAATGAAGGGGATGCTACCGTGTCTGCGAATGATCTCGAGCAACGATGTATCAACACCATACGCATGCTGGCCGTTGACGCGGTTCAGCAGGCCAACAGCGGCCATCCGGGACTCCCCATGGAAGCCGCGCCCATCGCCTACGTGCTTTGGACGCGCCTCATGCGGTACAACCCCCGCAATCCCGACTGGCCGAACCGCGATCGTTTCGTGCTTTCGGGCGGGCACGGGTCCATGCTGCTCTACGCCATGCTCCACCTTACGGGCTACGATCTGCCCCTCGACGAGATCCGCAACTTCCGGCAATGGGAGAGCCTGACGCCCGGCCATCCGGAGTACGGAGAGACGCCCGGCGTGGAGACCACCACGGGTCCCCTCGGACAGGGTATCGGCACGGCGGTGGGCATGGCCATGGCCGAGGCCCACCTGGCCGCCCGGTTCAGCCGGCCCGGTCATGAGATCGTCAATCACCATACCTACGTGATCGCGAGCGACGGGGACATGATGGAGGGCGTCGCCTCCGAGGCTTGTTCCCTGGCGGGGCACCTTGGGCTGGGCCGGCTGATCGTTATCTACCTTGACAACCAGATCACGATCGACGGCGCGACGGACCTGGCTTTCTCCGAGAACACGGGTCTGCGATTCGACGCCTACGGATGGCACGTGCAGCGGGTCATGGACGGCAACGATCTCGCCCGGGTCGAAGCCGCGGTTGAAATGGCGCGGAACGTAACGGACCGGCCCTCGATTATCGTGTGCCGCACGGTCATCGGCTACGGTAGCCCCAACAAGGCCGGCACTTCCAAGGCCCACGGAGAGCCCCTCGGCGAAGAGGAGGTGGAACTGACCAAGCTGAACCTGGGCTGGCCCACGGAACCGAAGTTCTTCGTTCCCGACGAGGTGCGGGAGTACTTCCAGCAGATGGTCCTTTACGGCAGGGGCTGGGAACTGGCCTGGCAGCAGACAGTCGAGGCCTACGCGGCCGCCTTCCCGGACCTGGCGGAAACCTGGCGGCAGGCCATGGACGGTGAACTGCCTGCCGGATGGGACGAAAACCTGCCGACCTTTGCGCCAGACCAGGGTCCCATGGCCACGCGGCAGGCGTCCGGCGTTACCGTCAACGCCCTGTCCAGGCGCATTCCGGGATTGCTGGGCGGTTCGGCGGACCTGGCCGGTTCAAACAACACGACGGTGGAAGCGGAATCGGATTTCTCGGCCGCCAACTATGATGGGCGCACCCTGCACTTCGGCGTGCGTGAACACGCCATGGCCGCCGCGCTTAACGGGATGACGCTGCACGGGGGGCTGCGTCCCTATGCCGGTACGTTCCTGATATTCTCAGATTACATGAGGCCGGCCATCCGCCTGGCGGCCTTGATGGGTATCGCGCCGGTGTACGTCTTCACCCACGACAGTGTCGGATTGGGCGAAGACGGACCGACCCACCAGCCCATCGAGCACTACATGGCGCTGCGGGCGATCCCCAACCTGACCCTCATCCGGCCCGCCGACGCCGCCGAGACCTCGGAAGCCTGGGTGGCGGCGCTGCGTCGGAAGGACGGACCCGTCGCACTGCTGCTGACCCGTCAGAAACTCCCGGTGCTGGACCGCAATGGCCTGGCGCCTGCCGTGGGTCTACACCGTGGCGCTTACGTGTTGGCATCCACAGATGGACAGCCGGATCTGATCCTCATCGCCTCCGGATCCGAGGTGTGCCTCTCCCTCGACGCCCGGGTCGTGCTGGCCGACGAAGGTATTGCCACCCGCGTGGTCAGCATGCCGAGCTGGGAGTTGTTTGAAGCCCAATCCGAAGAATACCGGGAGTCCGTTCTGCCGACATCGGTCCCCGTCCGCCTGGCCGTCGAACCCGGCGTCAAGCTGGGCTGGGAGCGGTACGTCGGACCCCGCGGGGACGTCATCGGCCTGGAACGGTTCGGAGCTTCGGCGCCGTACGAAGTGGTATTCGAGAACCTGGGGTTTACGGCCGGGCACGTCGTGGAGAAGGCCAAGGCACTGCTTGTTGCCACTGGTTGATCAGAACCTGGCTACCTAAATCCCGAACCCCTTCCCCTGCTCTCCTTCGCTTTCAAGACCTTCCACCGTATTGCCTTCGATCTAAAACAAGGTAAGGAAGTGGGTCCCTCGTCCTTCATGTTTCCCCCAAAACCCGTGAACACATCCTATTTCTCGAAATTATTCACGTTAAATTGACAATATAGAGTGAATATCATAACTTAAACGCATGGCCACCACACGACCAATGAGAAACCGAATCCAGGCTTTGAAACGTGAGTACGATACCTTGCGCGAGGGTAAGGATTCGCTGCTGTCCATGATCGACGAAGTGGAGATTCCCGAGTGCGTGTACAACTCGAACGCCATCGAGAATTCGACGCTGTCGATTGAGGAAACGGAGAAAATACTGTTGGAGCAGATGTTGTCCCGGAACGTATCCGTCCGTGAAGTTTACGAGGCGAAGAACCTTGCTCGTGTCATGGAATACAAGCGCATCAGGGCGAAAGACAGTGAGCTGAAGGAAGAACTGATTCTGCAGATACACCAGATACTGATGGGCGGCATCGATGATCCCATCGCCGGTCGATACCGGCGTAAGGGCGAGTACGTCAGGGTAGGGACGCATATTGCGCCTGCGCCTGAGCACGTAGAGCGCATGTTGGAGAACGTCCTCATCGATTACACCAGCGATCTGAACGCTTACTTCCTGGATAAGATCGCGCTGTTTCATCTGAAGTTCGAATCCATACATCCCTTCTGTGATGGAAACGGCAGACTGGGTAGGGTCATCATCAATTTTCAACTCCTGCAACTCGGTCTGCCACGTATCATCATACGCAATTCGGAGAAGGAGAGGTATTACCAGGCGTTCAGGGACTATGCGGACAAAGATTCATCCAAGACAATGGAAAGTATCCTTTTTCTTGGACTTATGGAATCCCTGCACAAAAGGTTGAGTTACCTTAAAGGCGCGGAAATCGTCAGGTTGTCGGATTACGTCAGGCAGAACGGATTGTCGGCGCCCGCCGTCACCAACGCCGCACGACGGCAGACCATTCCCGCGTTTCGGGAGAAGGGAGTGTGGAAGATCGGGAGGGAATTCGATTACCGGGGATAGGGTCTAAACCTCGAACACCTTCTCCAGCCGCTTCAGGTTGACGCATCCTTCTTCGGTAACCGCGATCGTGTGCTGGACGGTACAGTCCCGTTCCAGCAGGCCGATATGGATCCGCCGACCACACAGCGAAACCGCATCCATTCGCTGAAACGTGAATACGACACCTTGCAAAAAGGCAGGGAGTGGTACATGACCTGCATGGTATATTGTCCGCTCTGCGTGTAGTCGCTGCGTGTCCGCTCAGCGTGGATCGTAATTCCACACATTTTCCCAGGAATAGCAATGAAACCATACGACGCCTCAGAGACCCTGAACGCAACGCTGGCTCAGCATAGAACCACCGGCAATACAACACGGATCGAATCCATGTTGTCGATACGACGCTTTCGCGCCGTGCTTCCGTTGCTTGCGGCGTTGTTCTTCTGCGCACCCGCCGCGCCGCGGGCTTTCTCTCAGTCTTTTGCACCAGCCAGCCCGGAGGAGGCGGGCGTTTCTTCCGAACGGCTTGCACGCATCGATGCGGTGCTTGAAGAGTATGTCGAAGAAGAACGGTTACCGGGCGCCGCACTCGTGATAGGGCGGCGCGGGCATGTGGTCTATGCCAGGGCGTTCGGATACCGGGACCGCGAGGCGGAGGAACCGCTCGAGATTACGGACCTTTTCCGCATCGCTTCGCAGACCAAGGCGGTCATTTCGGTGGGCGTGATGGTATTGCAGGAGCAAGGGCGCTTGCTGATCGATCAGGACCTGAGTGACTTTATCCCCGAATTCGATAGCACAACCGTCGCTGTGAAAAAAGAGGAAGGGGGCTACGAGACAGTTCCCGCCAATCGCAACATCACTGTGCGCGATCTGCTCACGCACACCGCCGGCATCGGGTATGGGTGGGGCCCCGGCGCCGTGCGCTGGGCGGAGGCGGGTATACAGGGCTGGTATTTTGCGGATCGCGACGAACCGATTGCCGAAACCGCCAAGCGCATGGGAAATTTGCCCATGGATGCTCAACCAGGCGAGGCGTTTGTTTATGGCTACGCCACGGATATCCTGGGCGTGGTGATCGAGCGGGCTTCCGGAATGCCGCTGGACGAATTCCTGCGTGTCGAAATTCTCGAGCCCCTGGGCATGGTGGATACGCACTTCTATGTGCCGCCGGAAAAAGCGGACCGGCTCACCGTTGTGTACTCGGTGACGGAAGAAAAAGGGATGGAGCGCGCTCCCGATCCGGGCCACATGGTCGGACAGGGTATGTATCTCGACGGACCGCGCAAAAGCTTCTCAGGAGGCGCGGGTCTCGTCTCCACGCCGGGAGATTACGCTCGCTTTCTCGAGGCGCTCCGGCGAGGGGGCACACTTGATGGGGCCCGCATCCTGTCGCCCAAGACCGTGCAACTCATGACCGTCGATCATGCCCACGATGCGTGGCAGGGAGACGGCGGCGGGTTTGGCCTGGGGTTTGGCATTACGGAGGAGATCGGCTGGAACGGATTGCCGGGTTCTCCGGGGACATACACCTGGGGAGGGGCTTATCACTCGACGTACTGGGTCGATCCGGCAGAAGAACTGGTGGTTTCGTATATGACGCAGGTTATCCCTGCCCAGGGTCTCGACGACCATCAGCGTCTCCGAGCGCTCGTCTACCAGGCGCTGGTGGACTGAACCAGACGTAAAGGATGCTGCCGGCAAGACGGACTTTCGGCGTCCGCCATCACAAACGCCGCCCGGCGGCAGACCATTCCCGCGTTTCGCGAAAGGTGGGTGTGGAAGATAGGGAAGGAATCCGATTACTGGGGATAAGGTCTACGACTATGCGTGAGGGACCAGGGTAATCGTACTGATCTGCCTTGCTTCAAACCGGATTTAAATGAGGTAACTTTCACTCGTTATTCAAATCAATGAGTTTCGAAAGTACCCGATTGCACGCTACACCTCGAACACCTTCTCCAGCCGCGTCAGGTTGACGCACCCGGTTTCGGTAACGACGACATTGTCCTCGATCCGTACGCCGCCGCCGAGTTCGGGGTAGTAGAGGCCGGGTTCCACGGTGACGACGTGACCCGCCTGGAGGATCTGCGACGCCTTCGAGATCCGGGGAGGTTCGTGGATTTCCAGTCCGAAGCCGTGGCCTGTGCCATGGAAGAAGCCCTGCATGCGGCCGTTCTTCGCACCTGTTTCGTAGCCCCTGCTCTCAAACAGCCGCTCCACTTCCCCGTGGATCTCCTGTCCGTCCACCCCGGCACGGACGCGTGACAGCGCGGTTTCCTGTCCTTCCAGCACGGTATCGTACAACCTTCGGAAATCATCGGAAACAGGGCCCCTGGCCACGGTCCTGGTGATGTCGGCAAAGTAGCCGGTCGTCGTGGACTTGGGAAACAGGTCGAAGATTATGGGTTCGCCCGCACGCAGCGGCCCGGAGCCCCCGTTATGGGGATCGCAGCCCTGGACGCCTCCGGCGACGATCGTGTGCTGGGCGATACAGTCCCGTTCCAGCAGGTAGACATGGAGCCGCTTCCGTATGTATTCGGATGTGATTGGTCCCTCCGGTCCATGGAGGGTACCGTACTTGACGGATGCCTCGGAGAGGATGCCGAAGGCCATGCGCAGGGCGTCTTCCGTATGCCGGGAAGCCTCCGAGATGGCCGCTACCTCGTCATCGGACTTAACCGGCCGCTGGTCCCAGAAGGGGTCATCCTTGGACGCTAAGTTAAAACCGCGCTCCCGGAGTTGGTCCGCGTAGCCCAAAGGAAACCGGTTCGGCACCCGGATGCCCTGCACGTCCTGATCCCGCAGCAGTTCGATGACAGCGTCCATGAATCCCGGGTCTGCGGCGCCGTTTTCCCTGGCGCGTTCCGTGTATACCGTGAGCGAAACCACCTCGTCAACCTTCGACTGGGCACGGGCGCGGTCGATCTCAAGGTCGCTCATCATGATAGTCTTCCGCCCGTCCTGTTCGAGATAGGTGAAGGGGTCCGGCACGAACATCCCCGTTGCGTACAGCATGTCGGCATCGCTCTCGCTGTCCGCGATGAGCAGGATGGACTCGTTTCCGGTTGAAGCGGTCATGCAGATACCTTTCGCGTTGAATACTTCTCAAGAATCTCTCTTTCAATTGTACAATTGTACATGTCAGTCAGGTTTACTACGATTCAACCGTATCCGTAAAATCCCCGTCCGCTCTTCCGTCCGTTCATTCCGGCGGCGACCATCTGCCGAAGCAGGGGCGGGGCGGCGTACCGGTCGCTGCGGAAGGCGTCGTAGAGCACTTCCGCGATGTAGAGTGTGGTGTCCAGGCCGATGAAGTCGAGGAGCTTGAGAGGGCCGAGGGGATGTTCGCAACCGAGGACCATGCCGGCGTCGATGTCCTCCTTCGTAGCCACGCCCGATTCGACCAGTCGAACCGCGTCCAGCAGGTAGGGGATCAGAAGGTAATTGACGATGAACCCGGGCGTGTCCTTGACCTCGATCACCTTTTTGTTCAGCGAGACGCCGAATTGCCGGGCGGTTTCCACGGTCTCCGCGCTGGTCTGCAGTCCGATGACCATCTCGATGAGCCTCATCACGGGCACGGGATTGAAGAAATGAAGCCCGAGGACCTGCTGCGGACGGTCCGTGGCGGCGGCCAGTTCGGTGATGGATATGGAAGAGGTATTGCTTGCCAGGATGGCGTCCGGCGAAGCGATGCCATCGACGATCCGGAAGACCTCCTGCTTAGTCTCGAGGTTCTCGGTCACCGCCTCGATCACCAGGTCGCACGAAGCGAGATCGTCGAAATCCGTCGTGCCCGTGATGCGTCCAAGAATAGCCGCCTTTTCGCCCTCCGTCATCCGCCCCTTGGATACGTTCCGAGAAAGGATGCCGTCGATGCGTCCGATGCCCCCGCTGACCAGGTCGTCGGTCGCCTCGCGGACGAGTGTCCTGTACCCCGCTTGGGCGCACACCTGCGTAATCCCCGATCCCATCAGCCCACATCCGATGACTCCAACCGTTTCTATGGCCATGTTCCTTCCTCCGTATCCCGTGTCCGTATCCCGTGCGGCTGGTTATCCTTTTTATTCGCGTTACTTACTCGTGTCCCTTTATTAGTGTCGCCCCGACTGCGTCACTGTCCGCTGTTTTTCTCAAGAGCCGCCACGGCTGCCTTGAACCGCTGTCCCCGCTCCTCGAAGTTGGTGAACATGTCGTAGCTGGCGCACCCGGGTGATAGCACCACCACGTCTCCAGCACGCGCCAGCCCGGCGCTTTGGCGAACCGCGTCATCAAGCGTTTCGGCGTGGGCAATAACGGGCGCGTCAGTTGCCCTGTTTCCCCTGATTGCGGTCTCTATCGCGCCGGCGGTCACGCCGATCAGGACGACGGCCCGGGAACTGCGGCCGATTTCCGCGGCCATTTCGTCGAAGGCCGTGCCCTTATCGTAACCCCCGGCGATCAGGACGACCGGCTTGTTAAAGGCCCTGAGTGCCGTGACCGTCGAAGCCGGCGTAGTACAGGCGGAGTCATTATAGTAAGACACGCCGCCGATATCGCCCACTTTTTCCAATCGGTGCTCCACCCCCTGGATCGTCTCGACCGTCGACTGGATGACCGGTGAAGGGATACTTTCCAGGCAGGCGACCGTCACGGCCGCGAGCAGGTTGGCCTGGTTGTGAGGACCCGGTAGCGGGAGGCTGTCCGCGGGGCATACGGTTCGTTCACCCTCCGCGTCGCGGTAGACCACCTGGCCGTCGCGCAGGAAGCAACCCGTCTCGACGGGACCCTTCATGCTGAACCACGCCACCCGTCCCAGGCAAAGTGATGTCCAACCTTGCAGCCTCTCATCATCGGCGTTCAGGACGACCTGGTCTCCAGGGGACTGGTAATGTACAATATGCTGCTTGGCCTGCTCGTAGGCATCGAACGTCCCGTGCCAGTCCAGGTGATTGGGCGACAGGTTGGTCACCACGACCACCCTCGGGCTTCGCCGGATCCAGGCCAGGCGATGCAACTGAAAGCTGGACAGCTCGAGCACTACGGGGCTGGCGGACTCCTGATCGTCGATGTCGTTGAGCACGGACCGGCCCAGGTTGCCGCCTTCCAGAATCGCCGGGTGGACCGCGCGAAACAGAGCGCCGATGAGTCGGGTAGTCGTAGTCTTGCCGTTGCTGCCCGTAATGCCGATGATGGGCCGCCGGCAGTTCTCGAAGACCAGGTTTATCTCGGTCGTGAGCGGGACGCTCCGTTCCGTCGCCAGGCGCAGGAATGGACTGTCGTCCCGGACGGCGGGACCGACCACCACGAGGTCCGCGCCGGTGATGTCCTCCTCCCGGTGCTCCCCGAGCACGTAGCGAATAGGCCAGGGCGAAAGGGCGTCGATGGAGGTCCGCAACGTTTCCGCGGGCTTAAGGTCAGTCACCGTCACGGACGCCCCGCGGGCGGCGAAATACCGTGCGGAACCGACCCCGCCGGAGAACACGCCGAGTCCCAGGATAGTTACGCGACAGCCGGTGAAATCCCTTGACACCAGAAGGCAGTCCGGTTTAATATACGGCGTTGATTCGCGGGTTCAATCCGCGAGGTCCAGTCGTTCACCGAGCGCCGTGAGAAAGGCATTAGTTTCCGGCGCGTCATCGGTTCTCGGGCTGCGCATCAACTGCACCAGGTCTTCGATCGTATCAATGTCCAGCAGGCGGTACTCGTCGAGCACCTCGTGGGTGATGCTGAGTTGCCGAAGCAGGGCGACGGTCTCCTCGAGTTCCGATCCCGAACTCCAGCGGGATATATCGAATATACGGTGCGGCTTGCGCATGCCGATTAGATTGTAAGCGCCGTCCTGGGCCGGGACAAGCACAATATCGTGGGATGAGAGGGACGCACGGACCCGTTCGATGACGGTTTCGTCCAGGCGTGGCATATCGCTGCCCGAGATCAGCACGTACCGGTAGCGTGGGAGCAGGTCCTCGAAGATACCGAACATCATCTCCCCCATGTTGGCGCCGGATACAACGTGGTACGGCACGTCCCGCCCTGTGATTGAACGAAAGGCATCTGCATATTCCGGTTGGGACGTGGCCAGAAGGACGTCGTAATCCCGTCCCCGGTGCGCCCCGAACCGGTCCACCAGGAACGCGCGGTACATCCCGGTTGCCAGGCGATGGGCTTCGTCCTGGCCGATAGCCCGGCCGGAAGCGTCAGGGACGTCCTTGAGTCCGGCATAGCCGTTCTCCATGGTACCATTGACCAATCGGGTTTTTACGCTTCGAGGTTCGGGGTACTTGGCCAGCAGGACGAGTGCGGTGGGCGGGTACGGAGTCATTGGCCGGATCGGCACGAATTGGCGCGATTGGGATCGCGTATCGATGATACCACGGTATCCATGAACATCGATAAAGATAATGTAGCGGAATATCTTCATACAAGACATCTTTTGGACGCGCCGCCGGAGGGATCCTGCTCGGTGGAAGGGCTGGGAGGCGGATTTCTGAACACCGTGTTGAGGGTGGCCTCCGGCGACCGGTCGGTCGTGGTGAAACAGGCCCTGGACGCGTTGCGCCTCTTTCCGGACCTCGAGGTCACCACCGACCGGATCGTGTTCGAGACGGAGGCGCTCAGGGTACTGGAAGGGCTGTTCCCCACGGGAACCGTTCCATCCGTTTTGGATTTCAATGACGAGCACCGCATCCTGGTGATGTCCGACCTGGGCAGGCGGTCGTCCCTGGAAACCGACTTGGTGCGGGGCCGGGTCGACCTGTCCGTGGCGGGCCGGCTTGGCGAGTTCCTGACCTCCCTGCACAGGCAAACCCGGGACGAACCGGAACTGAGGGAACGGTTCGACAACGAGGCCATGCAGCGCCTCAGGTACAAGTACTGTTTCTACTTTGTCGAAGATCCGGAGTTGAATCGCGTCGCGCGTCAACTTGCAGCAACGTTTACGGAGACGAAACAGGTCCTGCTCCACGGAGACTTCTGGACGGCCAGCGTAATCGCCGCGGAGGAGCGGGTGCATACCTTCGACCTGGAATTCGTCAACTACGGCCACCCGGGCCAGGACGCGGGCTTCATCATGGCCCATTACCTGTTGCACGCGTACAACAATCCACGGGTCGCGACCGCGGTCTTCGACGCCGTCGAATGTCTGTGGAACGAGTACCAGGACGGCATGGGCGAACTGCTGCCGGAAGGCACGGAGACGACGGCCCTACGGCAGACCGGTCTCGAAATGCTGTTCCGCATCGATGGGATCAACCAGGTCGACTACATTACCGACGACGGAGTTAAGACCCGCATTCGTCGCGCCGCCGAGCGCATGATGCTCGACGGAAGCGTAACGGTGGCGGGATTGAGACACGATTGAGGTGAAATCGAGGTAAGATCGAAGTAAGATCGAGGTGAGAATGAAAACGATAGACCATAACGGGGAAAGAGATTCGGTCATTTAGTCATTTATTTAACGGTTCGCCCGCACGAAGCGGGCAAGGAGTGATATTTTGGGTAGATTCAGATCTTTACTCTTCATTGTAGCCATCGCCGTGCTGGCGGCGTGGATACTCAGCGGATTCGGAGCCACCATTTTCGTCGAGGCGCTCTGGTTCGATCAATTGGGGTTCAACGACGTATTCTGGACGACGATCTGGGCCAAGTTCGCCACGGGACTTGTCTTCGGACTGATGGCGCTGGTCGGCCTCGGGGTGAACGTATACCTGGCGCGGTACTTCTCTACACGCCTTACCGAACTGCACCTGTTCAACGAAGAGATGTCGGAACTCGAACAGTTGTTTTCTTCCTCGAAACTGATCGAGATCGTGACGATCATCGGCGTTCTGGTCATATCCGCCATCATGGGATTGATCGGTCTGGCCAACTGGGACGGCATGCTCCGGTATTTCAACCAGGAGGCCTTCGGCGCCGCGGACCCCATATTCAATCTCGACATCGGATTTTACGTCTTCTCCCTGCCGATATTGCATTTCTTCCGGTTCTGGCTGCTGCTTCTGGTCATTGCCTCGGCGATCGCGGTAACCCTCTTCTATCTCTACCGCGGCGCCGTCACCATAGAGGAACGCGGTATACAGATCCGCTCCTACGCCCGGAATCACATCTGCGTACTGGGCGCCATCGTCTTTCTGCTCATGGCCTGGGGCTACCGGCTCGACATGTACCGCCTGCTGTATTCCGAATCGGGATTTGCCTTCGGCGCAGGATATGCCGATCTGCACGCCCGGTTGTATTCGCTATGGATCCTTTTGTTCGTGGCCCTCGCCTGCGCCGGCCTGTTCGTGATGACGCTGTACTCCCAGCGCCGCAACCTGCCGTTCTACGCCATCGGCGGCATGATCGCCTCGTCCCTGCTCGTCGGGTCGGTGTATCCGGGACTCGTTCAGTACTTCCTGGTAGCTCCCAACGAATACGACCGGGAGATGCCTTATATCCAGCATAACATCAACTACACCCTGCAAGGCTACGGACTGGATGACGTCGACGAGGTGCCCTTCCAAATCCAGGAGGATCTCACGGCGAGGGATATCCAGTCCAACATCACGACCATCAACAACCTGAAGATACAGGATAAGCGTCCATTACGCCGGACTTATCAGCAGCTCCAGGAGATCCGGACCTATTACGATTTCTCCAATGTGGACGAAGATCGGTACCTGATCGACGGACAGTACCGCCAGGTCATGCTGGCTGCCAGGGAGTTGTCCTACAACCAGATTCCGTCGCCCACGTGGCAGAACCGGCACCTCTTCTACACCCACGGTTACGGTCTGTGCCTGAGTCCGGTGAACACATCCACGCCCGAGGGACTGCCGGTCCTGTTCGTCAAGGACATCCCGCCCGTTTCCAACAGCGACGATCTCGTTGTACGGCGTCCGGAGCTGTACTTCGGCGAGAACATGGACGCTTACGCGGTCGTGAAGACCACGCAGGAGGAATTCGATTACCCGGAAGGCGACCAGAACAAGTTCAGCCGGTACGAGGACGATGGAGGGGTGGAACTCAGTTCGTATTTCCGCCGCATGGCCTTTGCCCGTTATTTCAGTGAGGCCAACTTCGTCATCAGTCCATTGATCACCGAAGAAAGCCAGGTGATGTTCTACCGGCGCCTGCAGAGCCGGGTGGAGAACATAGCGCCTTTCCTGGACTATGACCACGATCCCTACCTGATTATCGCCGGCGGGAAGCTCTACTGGATGATCGACGCCTACACGACGACCGGATCCTATCCCTACTCGCAACGTTTCAGCGGTCTGCTTCAGATGCCGGACCAGGGCGACCTGGGCACCGGGCCGCAATCGGACATCCCCGGGCTCAATCCCCCGCCGCAACGGCGGTTCGTCCAGAACCAGCCGACCCTGCAGCAGATTAACTACATCCGCAATTCGGTGAAGGTGGTTATCGACGCCTATACGGGCGAGACCGTCTTCTATCTCGTGGACGAGGTGGACCCGATTGTGCTGACCTACCAGAAGATCTTCCCGACACTGTTCAGGCCGTTGAGCGAGATGCCGCAGATGCTGCGCGACCACATCCGCTATCCGCGCGACATGTTCGCCATCCAGGCCGCCATGTACCGCATCTATCACATGCGCAATCCCCAGGTGTTCTATAACAAGGAGGACATGTGGGCGGTGCCCCAGCAGTTCTACGGCGAGCAGGAACAGCAGGTGTACCCGTATTACGCCGTGATGAAGACGGCCCAGATGGACAAGGAGGAACTGCTCCTCCTGCTGCCCTTCACGCCTGCGGGCAAGGAGAACATGATCGGCTGGATGGCCGCCCACTGCGACGCGCCGCTTTACGGGCGCATCCAGGTATACAACTTCCCGAAGCAGGAACTGGTCTACGGACCCATGCAGATCGAGGCGAGGATCACCCAGGACGCCGATATCGCAAAGGAACTCACGCTCTGGAACCAGGAGGGCTCCCAGGTGATCCGCGGCGACATCATCGTCGTTCCGATACAGGAGTCGCTGCTCTACATCGAACCGCTGTACCTGCGGCAGCGTTCCAGCCGGGGCGGTTTGCCGGAGCTCAAGCGTGTGATCGTCGCCTACGGCAACCGGATCGCCATGCGGGAGACGCTCGACCAGGCGCTTTCCACCATCTTCTCGTTCGAAAGTTCGCTGGCCCTGCAGACGTCGACCATCGTGGACGGCCAGGAGGTGCTTCAACCGCGGCGGGCCACGCTGAATGAACTTGCGAAACGGGCGGTGTCCCATTACGACGAGGCGCGGAATTACCTGCAGGCCGGAGACTGGTCCGGCTACGGCGATTCGCTGCAGCAGTTGGAGAACGTTCTCGATCGCCTGTCCGACGAAGCGGACCGGCAGGAATAGGAACGGGTCGACCGCGAACAAGGGATTTCGATGCCCGTTCAAACACTCACATTTCCCAACGCCCAGGGCGACCTGCTCGCCGCGCGGCTCAGCCTGCCGCCGGACGGCAGGCCGGTCGCCTATGCCCTGTTCGCCCACTGTTTCACCTGCAACCGGAACCTGAACGCCGTCCGGCGCATCAGCCAGGAGATGTCCGACCACGGCCTGGCCGTACTGCAATTTGATTTTACCGGCCTGGGCGAAAGCGAAGGGGATTTCTCCGAAACCGGCTTCTCGTCCAACGTGGACGACCTGGTCGCCGCGGCCAGTTATCTCGAGACCCGATACGAGGCGCCGCGGATATTGATCGGACACTCTCTCGGCGGCGCGGCCGTGCTCAAGGCCGCAGGTTCGATACCTTCCTGCAACGCGGTAGTGACCATCGGAGCGCCGGCCGATCCCAAGCACGTGACCCACCTGATCGAAGACGCCCGGGAGACCATTGAGCAGACCGGGCAGGCCACCGTTACGCCCGCCGGCCGGTCCTTCGTCATCCGGAAACAGTTCCTCGACGACCTCGCGGAGACGCGGATGGAGGAGACGATCCGTGGACTGCGACGCGCACTGCTGGTGTGCCATTCTCCCATCGATCAGACGGTCGGTATAGACAACGCGGCCCGGATCTTCCAAGCCGCGCTCCATCCCAAAAGCTTTCTCTCCCTCGACAAGGCGGATCACCTGCTCTCGAACGAGGCAGACGCCTTCTATGTCGGCCGTGCCGCCGCGGCCTGGGCGACGAAATACCTGGACGTGCCGGCTGCCAGTGATGGGGAAGCCGAAGTGGTGGGAAGCCAGGTGGTGGTGCGTACGGGACGCGAACACTACTATACCGAAGTCGTGGCCTCGGGTCATCGCCTGACGGTGGACGAACCCGAATCGGTTGGGGGCACGGACCGCGGCGGCACGCCATATGACCTGCTGCTCGGGGCGCTGGGCTCCTGCACCTCCATCACCCTGCGGATGTACGCCGACCGAAAGGCATGGCCGCTGGAGGAAATCGTGGTCCGGCTCCGCCACGAGAAGATCCACGCCAGCCATTGCGAGACCTGCGAAACCGCCGAAGGCAAGGTGGACCGCATAGAACGTGAAATCGAGTTGATCGGCGAGCTATCGGGGGAACAACGGGCGCGTTTGCTTGAAATCGCCGATCGCTGCCCCGTACACCGGACCCTGCATTCGGAGATCCTGGTGGACACCCGGCTTTCCAGCCCATGAAGGCGTCCTTGTCCAGCCCATGAATTACCTGGCCCACCTGTACTTTGCTGAAGATACGCCGGAATCCCGCGTGGGGAACCTGATGGCGGATTTCGTCAGGGGGCCCGTGGACCGCCAGCCCTACGGCGGCGCCGTCATGCAGGGCATGCAAAGCCACGTGGCGGTGGACCGATTCACCGACGACCACGACGTGGTGCGCGAAAGCAAGGCACTCATCAGCCGCCGCCGACGGCGATTCGCCGGGATCATCGTCGATATCTGCTACGATCATTTTCTTGCCCGGCACTGGTCGGTATTTTCTGATATGCCGCTGTCCCTGTTCATCGAACGGACCTACGGTTCCTTCCGCGACTACCGGGGCGAACTTCCGCCGGTGATGTTGAGGGTAGTCCGGCACATGGTGGAACACGACTGGCTACGGGGCTACCGGGAACTTTCGGGCATCGGCCGGGCTCTGGACGGCCTGTCGATGCGCATCCGGCGGCCCAACACGCTGGCGGGATCGGTGGAGGAACTCAAGGAGAATTACGGGGAAATGGAACAACACTTCCTGCGTTTTTTTCCGGATCTGGTCCGTCACATGAAGAAGCGGGGGAGCGATGGGTAATCACTATGACGTCATCGTAGTGGGGCTCGGCGCCATGGGCTCGGCGACGTGCTACCACCTTGCCGGCCGGCGGGCGAAGGTCCTCGGCCTGGAACGCTTCGACCTGCCCCACGCACAGGGCAGTTCCCATGGGTATTCCCGCCATACGAAGACGGCGGTGTACGTGGATACGCCCTATGAACCCTTCATCGGCCGGTCCTTCGAACTCTGGCGGCTACTGGAGGGCGAGACCGGCCAGCAGATACTCATCACGACCGGCTACCTGCGCATGGCCAATACCGAATCGTGGGACCACCTTCAGGGGCGGGTCCAACACGAGATCCTGACCGCCGACGAATTGGCCTACCGGTATCCGCAGTTCACCCTGGCGCCTGACTACCACGGCCTGTACGATCCGAACGGCGGACTCCTGCGTCCGGAGCTGGGCATCGCGAGTCACATCATACAAGCGCTACGGCGCGGCGCCGAGATACACAGCCGCGAGACCGTGACGGGATGGAAGGAAACCCCCGGCTGCGTGGAGGTCCAGACCGACCACGGCCGCTACACTGCGGACCAGGTCGTCTTTACCGGTGGATCCTGGACCGGTCAGTTGATCGAGGGCCTCGGCATATCACTGACCGTTACCCGCCAGCCCCTGGCGTGGGTATGGCCCGCGCGGAACGCGGCTTCCTTCGACGTGGGATCGCTGCCCATCTGGCAGATTCCCGCGCCCGAGGAGAACGGCGAACACTATGGTTTCCCCATGATGCCCGACCATCCCGGTTTCAAGCTGGCCCTCCACAGATACGGCGAGCCGTCGGATCCGGATCACCTGGACCGCAGCGCCCGTCCGCAGGACGAGGAAGAGGTCCGGAAGTGCCTGCGCCGGTACATACCCGATGCCGACGGACCGCTCACGGCCATGCGGATCTGCATGTATACCCGGACGGCGGACGACCACCCCGTGCTGGATCGGCATCCGGCCTACGACCGTGTAACCGTGGGCTGCGGCTTCAGCGGGACCGGCTTCAAGTTCTCCTGCACCTTTGGCGAATGGCTGGCCGAAACGGCTCTCCGGCAGCCGACCACGATCGACAACGATACTTTCCGTTTTGAACGATTACTCAAGTCCGCGAACCCATCCTGACGCAAAGGGACATCATCCATGAATTCCCAGATCACCGAGGCCCAGTGGGCGGATTTCGAACGACAAGGTTATCTGCGTCTCGGCACCGTGATGGAGCCGGGTGAGCTCGAGTGCCTGCAGCGGCGGATCGACGACATCATGCTGGGCAGGGCCGATATCGACTACAGCCGGGTCATGATGCAGCTGGACCGGGACCCGGAGCGCGGGGGCGACAAGCCCGGACCGCAGAGCAGGGGACACAAGGGCGCCACGTTGTGTTACCGGAAGATCCAGGACCTGGAACTCGACCCCCTGTTCCTGTCCTTCATGCGCAAACCGATCTTCGAGGAAATCTGCGACAGGGTCTACGGACCGGATACGCCAATCGCCTGCTTCCGTGCCATGTTCATGAACAAACCAAGCGGGGTAGGCACGCCGCTCGTGTGGCACCAGGACCGGTGGACCGACCTCAACCGGGACCCGCTCGTCACGATGTGGACGGCGCTGGACCCTTCCGTCGAGGAGAACGGATGCGTGAAGATCATTCCCGGATCCCACCGGCGACTGGTCAATCCGAGCCATGGTTCCGGTTTCCTGACGGATGAACAGGCCGAGGCCGCCGTGACCGAGCATGAACCCACTAATATGGAAGTCTCGTGCGGTGAGACCGTGCTGATGCACAACTGGATGCTGCACAGTTCCGGGACGAACAGCACGGATACACCACGGCGCGCGTTCAGCGTGTGCTTCATGGACGCGGCCACCCGTTCCCGGGCAGGACACATCTTCCCCGTTATTTTCGGTCAAGGCGCGCTGAGTCCCGCGCTGTAATCGTTAATCTTGGAATTGTAGTCGGAAAAAACCACCACGGAGCGCGAGAGGATCCCTCCACATGATATTCAAGAACATGCGTTTCCTGACCGCTTTCTGCGCGATGACATTAATCGTTTTGGGCTGTGGATCCGCTTCGGAAACTTCCCGCCCCAGCCTGCTCGACCAGATCAAGCAGCGGGGCGCCATACGCGTCGGACTTTCGACCTTCGTCCCCTGGGCCATGCGCAACAAGCAGGGAGAACTGGTCGGCTTCGAGATCGACGTGGCCCGGCGCCTGGCGTCCGACGCCGGCCTGGAGATCGAATTCGTCCCCACGGCCTGGGACGGGATCATTCCCGGGCTTCTGGCCGGCAAGTTCGACGTGATCATCGCCGGCATGTCCATCACTCCGGCGCGGAATCTGAGCGTGAACTTTACCCGGCCCTACGCCCATTCGGAACTGATGCTGGCCGCCAGCAGGGAGAAGGCGGGGCACCTGGTCCGTAAGAACGACTACGACAGCGCCGAGGTGACCATCGCGGTGCGCCGCGGTTCGACCTCCGTCCAGGCCGCGCGCAAGCACTTTCCCAGCGCGACCATCCAGCAGTTCGACGACGACATCCTCGCCTTTCAGGAGGTGATGAACGGCAACGCCGAGGCCGCGGTCGCGTCCACGCCGAAACCGGAACACGAAGTCCTCCGGAACAGCGACCGGCTGTTCATCCCCTTCGACGAACCCCTGGGCCGGGGCGCCGAAGCCATCGCGATCCGGCAGGGCGAAGCGGACGCCCTGAACTTCTTCGACAACTGGGTCATGTTGCGCACGGAGGACGGGTGGCTGAATGAACGGCGGGACTACTGGTTCCAGACGCTGGACTGGCAGGGCGATGTGGCCCCGGACCAGTAGGCGGTCCATGGTGGCGGCCGCGTTCAGGGGACCAAAATCATGATGGCGAACCCCGGGAATTACCGCTTGACATCAACCGGCCTCCGGCATATCTGGTACATGGCAAATCCGACAGTGAATAGTGATTCGATACAAAAAGCAACTCGGCGGATATTCGAGGTCCGACGGAGCTACATTTCATGAGCCTCATCCTGTACGACACCTACACGCGCAGTCTCCGTGAATTCGAACCTCTGTCCCCGGGTGAGGTGGGTCTCTACGCCTGCGGCCCCACGGTTTACGACTTCCCCCACATCGGCAACATGCGTACGTACGTGTTCGGCGACCTGCTGCGCCGGGCGTTGGTTTTCAACTGCTATTCCGTCCGGCAGGTTATGAACATCACCGACGTGGGACACCTGGTTTCCGACGCCGATACCGGCGAGGACAAGATGGAGGCCGGGTCGCGGCGCGCCGGGAAGACCGCATGGGAGATCGCCGAGTACTACACCGAGGTCTTCAAGGATGACATGCGGCGGCTCAACATCCTGGAGCCGGATACCTGGTGCCGGGCGACCGATCATATCACCGAACAGATCCAGGAGATTCAGTGCATCGAGGGGAAGGGGTTCACGTACCGTACTTCAGACGGGATCTACTTCGATACCTCGAAGCAACCCGATTACGGATACCTTGCGCGGCTGGACGTGGAGGGTCTGGAGGCCGGCGCGCGGGTCGAAATGGCCGAAAAGCGTAACGTGACCGATTTCGCCCTGTGGAAGTTCAGCCCGCCGGACGAGCGGCGGCAGATGGAATGGGACAGCCCCTGGGGCATCGGGTTTCCGGGATGGCACATCGAGTGCTCGGCCATGTCGGCCAGGTACCTGGGTTCCTATTTCGATATTCACCTGGGCGGCGAGGACCACATCCCGGTACACCACTCGAACGAGATCGCCCAGACCGAGGCCTGTCACGGCACCCGGCTCGCCAACTTCTGGATGCACGGGTATTTCCTGCAACTGGGAGACGCCAGGATGGCGAAATCCGCCGGCGGATTCCTGCGGGTGCAGACGTTGATCGACCGGGGTTACGATCCCCTTGTCTACCGCCTTTTCTGCCTGAGCGCGAGTTACCGGTCCAAGCTCAACTTCAACTGGGAGAGTATCGACGGCGCGGCGCGGCAGCTGAACCGGCTCCGGCTGGCCGTTCATGGCTGGGGCGAACCCGCCGGGGAAGCGGACGAAATCTACATGAAGCGCTTTACCGACGTAGTGAACTACGACCTGAACATGCCCCGCGCCATGTCGGTCACCTGGGACCTGGTCCGGAGCGATCTTCCGGAAGACCTGAAAAAGGCCACGATCATGCGGTTCGACGACATGCTGGGTCTGAGTCTGGCCGAGTGGGAACCGGAAGAGACGGCCGTGCCCGATCACATCACGGCCCTCGCGGAAGAACGGCGGCAGGCCCGGGCTGAAAAACGGTACGCCGACGCCGACTCGCTCCGCGACCGGATCATCGCCGCCGGTTACGATATCAAGGACACGCCCCGGGGACCGGAAATCACGCCCAGGGCCGAGGTCGAGACAACGCGCTAAAGGCGCTCCCCATGAACCTGCTACTGGTCGGCGGTTCCGGTCTCGTCGGGACGGCCGTCACACCCTACCTGCGGCAACACCATCGCCTGCGCGTGCTGGACCTCAAGCCTCCCCAACACGACGACGTCGAATTCGTGCGGGGCTCCATCGCCGATCCCGACGTGGTGCGCCAGGCCCTTGACGGCATGGACGGATTCATTACCATGGCGATGAAGGGCGGCCAGGGCGGACACGATCGGCATCACACCATGGAGGTGGCGATCGACAATTACACCGTCAACTGCCTGGGTCACCACGTGCTGCTGCTCACCGCCGCCGAAATGGGGGTCATGCGCGGGATTTACACCAGCACCATGAGCGCACACAACCGGCACCGGACCTGGTATCCCTCGGAGGAGGAAGTGCCCCTGGACGGCCCCAACGTTTACGGGCTGACTAAGGGTCTCACGGAAAGGATTTGCCGGTACTTCGCCCGCGAGTACGACATGAACCTGCTCGTGTACCGCATCACCGGACCCTGCAACCGGGCCATGTTCATCGACCGGATCAAAAATCCGCCCACCGGCGTGAAATTGTACTACACCGACGAGGAAGACCTGGCAGGCGCCTACCTGGCCGGCCTCCGGTTCCTCCAGAACGGCCGCGGCCGCTGCGAGGCGTTCTTCATATCCGGCGATGAGGATCGCGAGGAAATGAACATGGCGAAGGCCCGCATGCTCCTGGGCTGGGAACCGGTCGCCCGGAAGAAGCAGGGCATCTGAGATTATGGCCGCCTGGCCGCCATGCACGCCATCTTACCGATCCGCATTTCGCATCTGAAATCGACGAATCCCAGGCTGGACAGCAGGCCCTGGTGCGTTTCGACAGGCAGGCGCCGGGGACGTTCCGGGTCGTCTTTCTCGAATGGGACGACGAAATCCGCATTGACCAGGATCCCGCCCGGCGCGAGGAGCCCGTGGATCTGGCGGTAGACGGCTTCGAGGGCGTCGATGCCGCCGAGATCATGGAAGGTCTGGAGGGTGAAGACCGCGTCCACGGGTTCGATGATCCCGGTCCAACTACCTTCCTTCAGGTCCGCGTTGACCAGGCGAACGTCCCGGTGGCCGACCGACCCGAGCCGCTCCTTTCCATTTTGGACAAGCGCCGGTTCGATGTCTATTCCCATGTATTCTACGGCTCCGGGCTGTCCCGCCCCTGATACATCGGTCAACGCGTCCAGTACAGCCCGGGCGAGTCCGCCGGCGCCGACGCCCAGTTCCAACAGGCGGATTCTCCCACAGTCTCGAATCCCGAACAGATCCTCCAGGTTCCTTCCAACGCGATCTTTTGCACCGCGCCATTCCTCACCGCGCCATTCGACGAGCGTCCGCACGACGCAATCGGCTATCGCCTTTCGCTCGGGCCACCTCTCGTCCAGGTCCCGCGTCCACGCGTCGATGTAACCTGGCCCCGTGAAATCCGATAGCGCCATACCCCGGACTCCCTAATCGGTCCGCGTGGGCTTGCGCCCGGCGCTGAAGGAATCGAGCCTCGGCGTGTCGGGCGGCCAGTAAGGCGCGTCGACGGATTCCTGCCAGGGATTGCCGCAAAAGTTGGTGAGGATATGCCATTCGGCCGCGCCGATATCGGGATCGGGATGGAAGAGAAAGCGCTTGAGCCCGGCTTCTTTCGAGGCGTTGAGGATCCCGGCAAGGTCCCTGGCCGGCATGGGATCGCCCGCGTGAGGCGCTCGGCCCGTGGAAACCCAGCAGATGACCTTGTCCGTGTCGCCGATGGCCTCCAGGGCGCGGCGGGTTTCCCCGTACACAATGGTCGAGAAGAACTCCTCCGGAAACCCCAACTCCATATCTATTAGGGTGCGTACGCCCGGCAGGTCGATGCCGAAGAGCAGTTTCACCACGTCGAAAGCATCTTCCTCGGTCAGCGACGGGTTCCACTTCTGCAGCCGCTGCACCCAGCGGGAGACCGTCCCGTACATGCCGTCAAATCCCCGGTGCCAGTAATAATGCTTTGGGAAGATATAGTCGAACCAGGAGGCCATGGCATGGTAGTCCTGGCAGGTCAGCGAGGAGAAGGCAGCCGTTCGCGGGATGCCGCCGAGTTCTACCTTGCGGTTGAGTTGCCGAACCTGTTCGGACGTGGCCGACATCAGGCCCAGCGCCGCCTCCCTGCGAGCGCGAAGCCAGTACAGGGCGTCCTCGTTGACGTCGAAAAGCTGCAGGCCGGCAAGCATGCCGCCGGGCGCACGGTAACGCACCTCGGCCGGGGTGAGCCGGTGGAACCGGTCACGCAGATGTTCAATCCCCCGTTGCAGTCGGTCGATGTCGTACCCCAGCGCCGAAAAGCGCGTGTCCTCGCCAGGGCGTATCTCGAAGAGTTCGCCCCCGTGGTGGAAGGCGAGTTCGTAGTGCTGTTCCCCAGGGCCGTCGATGATGATGCCATCGGCCTGGGGCAGGGCGTTCATGGCGTCCTGGATCGCTGCGGCGTGACCGATCACGCCGTATGGATCCTCCTCCACGGGCAGGCGTCCCCCGCCTCCGCCCGCGCCGAAGGTCATGATGTGCCATCCACGCTCCGCCGCGTCGTCGAGCATGGCCTTGAAGAGGCGTTCCTTTTCGAGGTCGCGGGGTGTCCCCCCGGGCGGATCGACACCGAAGGACCGGTACACGGCGGGGTCGCTGCCGAAGACCGGCCTTCTCGTGCCGTCATCCAGTTCGAAATGGAGATTGCCTACCACGATGCCGGTTATGCCGCCGTCCTGCCACGCGTCAAAGATCCGCTTGTAGTCGGCGATCCAGAGTTCGAGGGGATTATGGACGAAGATCCAGGCTTCCATGTTCGGGTCTCCTTGATGGGGCACTCTTCATGGTACGCGCCGGTCCTGCCGCCGGTGCCTGTCGTATCGATTTTTTGGATGCGTGCCTGACCCGCGTTTATGTCCGGTCTGGCATGTCGGCGCCTAAGCCGTTCAATCCGCCAGGCGCCTGCAGAGATGGGGAATGAACAGCCGGTTGTCGGCCGCCGTGTAGATCAACTCGCCTCCCATGCGGCTGAAGCTTTTGCCCATGCGGTTATAGTAGGCCGGGTTGTCCATGGGCGGTTCCCCGGCGTTCCAGTCCCAGTCCGCCTCCATAAGATCGTTCACCGCGATGTAGGGCCGCAGGGGTCCCAGCCCGTCCTGCCAACGCAGATTGTTGGCGATCGACACGGATTTCTCGAATACCTGGGGCGCCATGATCGAAGATCCGACGGACAGGAACACGCCGCCGTCGATGCGTGAGACGCCCTCGACGAAGATCTGGAAGTCGATGATCCCGGCCCGCCCGTACGCTGCGCCGCTAGCGAGAGGATGGGTGTAGACGATATCGTACCCGATGCCGGGATGTACGGTGAGCGGTACACCGAGCCGGCAGGCGTTCCCGGTCAGCGAGTGTTCCTTGTGCGGGTGTTCGACGGTGTGGCTGCCCGGTGCGATGTCGTGTCGCACGATCGTCTGCAGGAGGTCGGCGCGGGCGGGCATGGCCTCGTCGTCCTCAGGATGGCCGGACCAGTCCACGAGAGCCCTCTGGAGTTCCTCCGGCTTGGGAATACGGTACCCGTCCTCCACGATCATCCTGCCCACCGATTCCCCGTACCCAAGACCGTCCGCCGCACCGGCGAGCACCGCCAGGGCGGTATGCCGGCCGGTCTCGTCCCACGTGCCGAAACATCCCCGGGCGACATGGGCGCGCACATCTTCTTCAGAACGTCCGTGAAAGGCGTACTCCCAATCGTGGATCACGCCCGCGCCGTTGGTGGCCAGGTGGGTGATCCAGCCGGCTTCCATCATGCGCGTGACCACGGGGGCGAGCCCGTTTTTGACGAGATGGGCGCCGTAGGCCAGCATGACGGTTGCGCCGCGGGACCGCGCGGTTCGGATTAGGATCGCCACGGTATCGATCTGCGCAGACTGACGGGGCGACGCCGGGAGAAGCGGTCCGTCGGGATCGACACTGATGTCATCGATGTGGTGCTTGCTTTCCCGGTCCGCCAGGGGAGCGACCTTCACCCTGCGTCCATCGATGCGTGGGTAGCCCATATAAGTCCATTTCCTGGCGGGGTTCAAACGGCCTTGTACACCATTCGTAAAGGCTGGAATACAGGGATTTATTCAGCTGTCCGAACCGGATTCCTCGGTCCGTCTCTGCCGCATCCAGAGCCAGTAGACCGGGGCGCCCAGCCCCGTGATGGTCAGTCCGATCAGGGAGTGGCCCGGGTCGCTGATGGTGATGGACGTGAAGAAGATCACGCCGATCAATACGAAAACTGCCGACGTGACTGGATAGCCCCAGGTCCGGTACGGCCGCGGCACATCGGGACGGGTGCGGCGGAAGATGAACACGCTGAAAGTCGTGGTTAGGTAGAACAGCCAGAGGGATGCCGTCCTCGAGGCCATGATGGTTTCCCAGGATCCCAGGAAGACGATGTTCAGGATGCCTAAGGCCGTAATGAACACGATGGCGTTGGACGGCGTCCGGTAGCGGGGATGGACCCGCGCGATCCACGAGAAGAACATCTTTTCACGAGCCATGGCGAAGAAGATGCGCGGTCCGGTCATCATGCCGGCATTCACGGTGCCGAAGGTGGAAATCATCGCCGTGAGAGCGATAAAAGCCCCGCCAACCGGCCCGATGAGCATCTGCATGGTCTCGGAGGCGACGCGTTCACTCTGGGCGACGCCCGTGTTGGACAGCACCATCAGGTAGGCGCTGTTCACCAGCAGGTAGACGACGGTGGTAATGGCCAGGCCGAGGATGATGGACAACGGTAACCAGCGTTTCGGGTTCTTGATCTCTTCGCCCAAGTAGGTGGACGCGTCCCAGCCGTCGTACGCTCCGAAGGACGCCACCATGCCGAGGCTGACCATGCTGAGAAACGCGATGTTCATGGTGGAGGAGGAAGGCCATACCGGTTCGAACTGGCTCGTATCAGGCGTGATCCCGAAGGCCAGGGCAACCATGAGCAGGAGCCCGCCCACCTTGAGGAAGGAGGACAGGTTCTGGACGAATCCGCCGAACCGCACGCCCAGGTAGTTGATGAAGGCCAGGACCAGGAGAACCACCAGGGCCACGCCGCGCATGGCCCAGTCCGGGTAGGGACTGTACTGCGTGACGAAATAGCCGAGATACGTGGCGAAGACGATGGAGATGGCTGCAAGGTCGGCGGGGCGCACGACCGTCAGCGAGGTCCACCCGAAAAGAAAGGCCCACAACCTCCCGTAGGCTTCGCGGAGGAACACGTACATTCCGCCCGACCTCGGCATAAGGCCGCCCAGTTCGGCGAAGCTCACCGCGCCGCAGAAGGCCATAACGCTGCAGATCACCCATACAAGCAGGTTCCAGCCTGAGGACCCCGTGTACACGGCCACGATGGCGGGTCCCGCGAAGATCCCGGATCCGATGATCGAACCGATGATGATGGTCGTCGCCGTCACCGGTCCCAGGTCGCGCTTGAGTTCGGTATGCTCCCCGAAGGAATCGGGCTGTGCGTTTCTTTGATCGTCACTCATGGTTGGCCCCTCGTGTGTTGTTGATTCATTCAGTTGCGGATTTGTTCAGTCGCGCTCCAAAAGATGCGCTCCGGTCCGTTATTGTGCACCGGCTACATTTCCCGTCATGTCAGCCCGAAAGTATTATGCAACATCATTGCCCTTCGCTGCTGTCCGCGATGCGCAGCCCGATGATCCGGTCGGCGTTTCGCCACAGGATCTTCTCGCAGACGTCATGGGTGATATGCCCCTCGTCCCGCCGGGTGCGGAGCCATTCGATATGCTGGAAATCGAGTTGTGCGTCCGTATGATCGAGTCCCAGCATCAGGCGGTCCTGGAATTCATCCAGGAATTCATAGGTGAATGCCGGGTCCCGGGTCAGCGCGTTGAAGCCGGAGCCCGCCGACAGATCGCCGCACAGGTTGGGATAGGTCCGGAACAGCCGGATCAGTGTTCCGCCCGGTACGATCGGCGTCTTCGGATAGCTTTCCTTCTGGTCGGCCGTCAGGTCGCCACTGATCTCGCTCCAGAACGAGGCGCTGTGGCCGAAGAAACGCAGGTTGGGAAACCGCTGCAGCGCCTGCTCGAAGCGAGGCAGCCCCAATTCGTCGATCAGTCCGTAGGTGACGGCCTCCGGCGGCGAGGTATGAAAGGTCACGGGCAGTCCCAGGTTCTCACACGCGGTGAAGAGATTCCATAGCCGGGGATCGTCCCAGTATACCCGGCAGGTAAGCTCCCCCACGCCCTTTGTCCCGCGGGCTACGTACTGCTCGAGGACCTCGTGGAACCGGTCCGCGGTACCCAGGTCGCAACGACGCACATCGAAATCGCAGAAGGGGATGAACCGCCCCGGGTAGAGCCGGCAGATGTCGAACACCTCGCCCATGCTCTGGTGTTCGCCTGCCACCTCGGCCGACGTGAGCGGAAGGATGACCGCCTTGTCTATCCCCTTTTCGTCCATGCGCCTGACCTGCTCCTCGGCCGACATGAAAGTCAGGCCGTTGTTGAATTTCTTCAGCACCGGCCAGCGCAGGACGTGGGCGTGTATGTCGATGACCATGGAGTGTAGTCCTTGGCAATCCAAGTTAATTATGTTGTCAGCCGCCCGGCGCCACCCTGACTTCCATTTCACCCGAGATAACTTCATCATGAAAGGTAAAAGCCCTTTCGGCCCGGACGGTGGTCGTACCGGCGCTCACGGCGGTAATCCTCCCCCTGCTGTCGATCGTGGCCACGGCGGGATCACTGGAATGCCAGGTAAACAGCAAACGTGAAAACCGGAATGCCTCTTCGTCGTCCGACCAAACGTCGACCCATTGTTTGTCCCCCGGCGTAAGAAGGACTTCCCTCCGGGTAAGGACGACTACTCCGCTGACCGGCCCCACCACGACTTCCAACGTTCCGCTTAAAAAGAACGGCCAACTGATGGTTGGCTTATAACCTGTCCTAATCCTGATAGTTACCGTGCCGTAGCCGGTAGCGGTAATCATCCCAACACTGTCCACCATGGCCACGGCGGGCATTGTCGAACTGTAACTCCTGAGGCGTGATGGCGGCAACTTGTTGCCGTCGCTATCGACGACCTTCGGTGATAGCTGATAGGTCTCACCCAGCTTCAATGTAATCGGTCTGTCGGGCAGTATCAGCCTGATCAACCCTTGCGAGACCGTCACCTTCTTGGTTGCGGAAGCGTCCCCCGCCATTGCAGTGATCAGTACCGTCCCCCGTCCGGTGGAGGTGATCATCACACCCAGGCTGTCCACGGCGACGACCGTAGCGTCGCTGCTCGACCAGACCACGCGCACGCCCACGAGTATACGGCCCTGCCTGTCGAGCACTGTTGCCGATAACTGGCGCGTTTCTCCCAGGGATTCAAGTAGCAGGTCGGTCGAAGGTCTTATTATGATGGTTACTGGCTTCGGCCATTCCACGGTAATGACAACCTGTCCCGTTACGCCTTCGACGGTCGCCGCAATGGTCGTCCGTCCCTCCTTCTTCGCCGTGATTATTCCGGTCGCGCTTACACTGGCCACTGAGGGATCGCCGCTCGACCAGGTGATAGTTGAATATGCTAAGGCACTGCCGTCGCGGTCCTCGACCCTGACGTTCAGCTGAAAGGTCTGTCCGACAAATGTCAGAAGCGCCGTTTCGGGTGTGACGGTGACTTTCGATGGCTTCGATGGCCCGGTCAGACCGTCCCAGATGCAACTGGACACCGGCAGGATGAGAAGTAGCGGAAATACGAAGCGAACCGTCGTAAGTTTTAGCAGAATACATCCAACTCTCGACAATCGATCTCTCCCCGAATAGCTACGAAAGATCGCTTTTGCGCTCTGATGAACTTCAAACACCAACCATTTTACCTTCACCAAAATCCGTTGTCACCCCAACCCCCACACCTCCACCGCCGTGCCACCCAGCAACCGGTCTTTCTGAGCGTCTGTAAGGAAGTCGTATCCCTCCCGGACCAGGCGCAGTTCGTCGGCGAGAGAGAGCCAGTTGTGTTTAACCCGGTGATGGCCCGGGTAACCGGTGCCCCACATGGCCCTTTCCACGCCGAAGGCGTCCAGCAGCGCCCGGATGTAGGGATGCATGTCGCGGAAGGGGAAGGCTTCAAGGGAGCGTCCCTTCACGTCTGATATCTTCACAAACATCCGTTCATGCCGGGCCAGGTCGAGTATGGGTCTGAAGGCGTCCATGCCGGTTTCCGGCTCGGGATATCCCATGTGGTCGATGATCAGATTCATATGTGGATGGCGTCCGGCGATCTCTTCGACCTGGCCGGCGTCCCACGGCTTCATGTGGAACTGGACTACGGCTCCCCGCGAAGCGAGCTCCTCCCACATGGGGCGGTTACGCTCGTCCACCAGGATCTTTTCATCCGGATAGTAGAAAGGATGGAAACGGAATCCGACCAGCCCCCGGTCTTCCATCCAGTATCGCCCCTGCTCTGTGTTACCCGCGAAATCCTGTGGATCGATCAGGCCGTGACCGACGAAACGATCAGGGAAACGGGTCTTCGAATCGGCCATGTAACCGTTGTCCCACGTCGACCATGAAGTCTGCACCAGTATGCTCATATCCACGCCGTTGGCGTCCATGTCCTCGATCAGTTCGTCCGCCGTGCCGGGTTCATCTGGTTCGGACGTCCAGGTCGGCGCGGTTGGGCCCACCGGGTACCGGGGCGGGTCGATCTCCCAGGCGTGCACGTGCGAATCCACGATCAATGGAAGGATCCTTTCTGATCAGACGCTGCACGTGTCGTAGGCGGCCTGCATTGCCGCCAGCGGGTCGCCCAGGGGAACGAACTCGTGGCCGACGAACCCCGTGTAACCGGTCTCCGCGATGGCGCGCATGACGGGCGGGTAATAGATTTCCTGCGTTTTGTCGATGTCGTTGCGCCCGGGGTTGCCGGCGGTGTGAAAGTGCCCGATGTGGTCGATGTTGTCCCGGATGGTCCGGATCAGGTCGCCTTCCATGATCTGCATGTGGTAGATGTCGTATAGCAACTTGACCCGGGGAGACCCTACGCCTTCGCAAACGGACACGCCCCAGTCCGTGTAGTCGCACTGGTAGTCCGGGTGGTTCACCTTGCTGTTGAGTAGCTCCATGGACAGGGTGACGCCTTTCTCCTCGGCGGCCTTCGCGACGTGCAGCAGGCCCTCGACGCAGTTGTCGCGCCCCTCCTCGTCCGATTTGCCCTCCCGGTTGCCCGAGAAGCAGATCAGGCCGGGGATGCCGTACTCGACGGCCAGGTCCATGCTGGCCAGCAGTTCGTCTTCGATGCGGTCGTGGTTCTCGGTCTTGTTCAGGCCGTCGGGCAGGGAAGCGTGCCCCACCACGATGGCGATGTCCATGCCAGCGTCGCGGACCAGGTTCCAGTGCTCCCGGGGCAGCATCTCCACGGAAGCGTAGCCAATTCGCGCCACTTCCCGGACCAGCGATTTCGGCGTGACCCCACCCCGGTTGAAGCATCCGAAACAGATGGACTGCCTGATCGAGCTCATGAAAGTCTCCTATGTCTCGCTCGTGGCTGTAATCGTGCCTGAAACGGTAGTAACTTCCACGACTGTCCGACGCGCGGAATCAACCGTACGCGCCGTGCTCCAGGAACCCGAGCAGGCGTCTCCGGCGCGGGTCCACGTCCTGGTAAACGTGTTCGGGCATGTTATAGTTGATGAAAGGGAAGTACTTGTGGCCGATCGCGCGTCGTCCGTAGGTGACCTGGGTGATGTACCGCGTCCGGTCGCTCCGGTTCGGTCCGCCGCGATGCCAGACCTGGTTGTTGAACATGACGACAGAGCCAGCCGGACCGAGGTTGTAGTGGATCCGGTCCTCCCACTCTGTTCCTTCAAGTGAATCGACGCAGGGTCGTCCGAAGAGGTGGGAACCCGGAATGACCTCCGTGCCGCCGTGTTCGGGTTCGATGACGTCGGTCAGGTAGTAGTTGCAGGTGAAGAAGAGTACCGGCAGACGTACGTTCGCAGGCGCTTCGCCTGCCGTCACCAGGAAATGGGGCTTGTCGTCCTGGTGCCACCGGAAGAACCCCCCGGGACGGGTAACGAAGGAGTTGTTGTGGATCACGTGGCAGTTCTCGGCCACCAGCGCCTCGGCGAAACTGACGATGGGTTCCAGGTCGAAGAGCCGAAGGTTCGTCTCGCTGAATTCGAACATGCGGTGGCACAGCGCCATGTTGTCGCTGACCGAATTCAGTCCGTTCGGATTCTCGCGCAGGCCGTAGTCCAGGTCCCTGCGCAGGACTTCACACCAGTCAACAGGCAGCACGCTTTCAAGGAACAGGAAGCCCTGTTGGTTGAACGTGTCGACCCATTCCTGGATATGCGCCGGGTCCGCTACCTGACCGCCCAGGCAGGTCGTCTCGGTGGTCATGCCGGTTCCGTTTCAGATGAAAGATTAAATCGAAATTGTACAGGGGTGCTGAAAACCGAATTAAACGCCAATGAAAGGATAGCGCAAGGTATTAGTCCCCGACACGGCTGAGAAGTGCCGGGTGAACCATGTCCTGGCTGGTACAGTGATTTTAGTATGACAGTGAATGCAGAACGCTTCGATTTCCTTGACATCTCTAACATAACTAGTTATATGACTAGTTAGATAAATCACTCGTGTTTGGAGGCTTTATGAGCAGGAAATGGCAGGTACAGGATGCAAAAGCGCGGTTCAGCGAACTCCTCGAGACGAGCCAAACGGAGGGGCCTCAGACCGTGACCAAGCGGGGCGTGGTGACCGCGGTCCTTGTCCCCATCGACCAGTGGGAGCGGATGGTCCACGCCGCGCGTCCCGTTTTGAAGGATCTTCTTCAGACTCCCGAAGCGCGCACCGAATCCCTGACGCCGCTGCGGGAGAAACGCCGCTATCGACGGTCGACGAACCTGGAATAGTCCCGTGTATCTACTGGATACCAGTGTAGTTTCGGAATTACGCCGTCCATGTCCTCATCGCGGTGTGACCGATTGGCTTTCGGGGGTGGACGCTAAACGGCTTTACCTGTCCACCTTGACCGTGGGTGAGATCCAGGCCGGCATCGAGGTCGCTCGGGAGCGGGATCCGGACAGGGCTGCAGCACTCGAAAGCTGGCTCGAAAGGGTGGTGGCAACCAGCAACCTGCTGACCCTGGACGCCGCCGTCCTGCGCGTGTGGGCCCGGTTTATGCACCGGCGATGGGATGCCCTGGCGACGGCCGCCATGATTGCGGCGACGGCGGAGGTCCACCGGTTGATCGTCGTAACCCTGAATACCGATGACTTCGCGCCGTTCAATGTGCAGTCGCTCAATCCAATCGAGAAGGGACCTCACCATGTATGACGTCGACGCCATTGCCGCCTTCGACCGGGAGGCCGTAGCGGATATCAAGGCCCGCCAGGGCTACATCAACGCGGGCGGCTATGCGGCCGGGTTGAAGATCACCGATGTGCGCACCTACCGGGTGCTGATGCCGTGGCGGGGCACCAAGCGGTGGGACGGGTCCGCAGAGGGCTTCTCCTTCGCCGAGTTCGAGACCGACCAGGGCCTGGTGGGCGTGGCGGAGGGCGTTTCCGGCGGGGCCGATGAACTGCGGCCGCAGGTCCTGGGCAGGAACCCCTTCGATCCGGAGATCCGGGGCCTGCTGGGTCTCGCCTACTGGGATTTCGCCGGCAAGATCGCGGGGAAGCCCCTATATCAATACCTGCGTGACGTGTTCGATCTCGATACACCGGTAGTCACGAAGGTTCCCATTGCCGCCTATACATGGTACCGTTTCCCGGATGTGCACGGGGGAAACGAGGTAACCTTCGAATCCTATCCGCGGTACGTGAAGTCACTGATGGAAGACGAGGGCTTCCGCATCATCAAGCTGTCCATGTGCGATTTCGAGCCCATGCGCTACACCGAACTGATCCACAACATCCGCGACCAGGTCGGCTACGATGTCGATATCCGCGTCGACCCCCACGCGTCGTGGAGCGAGAGCGAGGCGCTTAGGTTCATGCAGGGGGTCGACGATTGCAGGATCGAATGGATCGAAGAACCGGTGGGCGGCCGGTTCGAGAACATCTTCCGCGCCGGACACCGGCTGCGGATCATGAGCAGCATCCCGATTTCCTCCCATGTCTGGCTGCCTCCGCTGAAACGGGAAACGGCGCCTCGTCCCTACGGCGCACGCGTGTCCGGCAGGTACGGCGACGAGACCCTGGACCAGCCGCTGGACCTCGAGGTCATGCGCCGCCACGTGCCCGCCGACGTATCCGCTCCGGATGCCTACGCGGGGCCGCTGGCCCTCAAGCGGTACTACGACACCGCCCGGTACATGGGTATGGAACTGGGCATGCACAGCGCCTACGAACTGGGTCCCGGGACCGCCATCCGCCTGCACATCGCCGCCTTCGCCTTTCCCTACGACATCCCGTACCACATCGTCTTCGGCAACGGGACCATGCCCATGTCCCTCCACGGCATCGACGCCCATTACAACCAGTGGGTCGGCGACGTCATCAAGGGAGGGAAGATGCGCTACGAGGACGGATGCCTGCGGGTCCCCGAGGGGCCCGGACTGGGGATCGAACTGGACGCCGACCTGCTGGAGCAGTACCGGTGGACGGAGGAGAAGCAGGCGCTGCACACCCGGCATATCGAAGGCATCCGGGCGACCCATCTCGACGCGCTGGGTTGGCGCAAGGATCGAATGGGTTTGCTTCGATAGCCGCGATCGTCAATTCCTTCGCAAACCGGTCAGACGCCACAGCACGCCCAACACCCCCATGGTGGCGACGCTGGCGCATAGCGACAGAGCCAGGGGAGCCCCGACGACGCCGGCCAGCGTTCCGACCAGCAGCCGGCCGGGCGGGCCGCCTCCAATGGCGAGCACGAGCAGACCCATGACCCGGGCCCGCATCGCGTCGCTGGACGAGCGCAGGATGATCGAAGACTGCATGACGCCGAACCCGGTCTGGCCGACACCCACCAGGATCAGCATGGCCAGGGAAAGCGGAAAGGACGTCGAGAAGGCAAATATCAAAGTAGCCGCGGCGTTGAGCAGGGAACTGATCGTGAACACCATGCCGTCCCGGTAGTACTGTCCCAGCCGATCGATCAGGACGATGCCCAGGATCGAACCGATACCCACTCCCGATCCGAGAATACCCAGTTCGAGGGGGCCGAGTAAGAGGACGTCCCGGACAAATACGGGCAGCAGGACCTGGTAGGAAAAAGCAAAGGCGTTCATGAGAAACGTAACGGTCAGCACGCCCGAGATCCGTGGATTCCGGCGGGAATACCGGAAGGCGAGGAGCAGATCCTTCCAGGGGGCGAGCCGGCTTTTCTTCCGGTCCGTGCGGCTCGTTTCGGCGGACAGCCGGACTATGACGACGATCTGCAATGTGTACAAGAGGAATAGCGCCAGGAACCCACCCTTCGTCCCCGCGTATTCGAGCAGGAGGCCGCTCATCAGCGGTCCTATCAAGCGGGAGATGTTCTGCGGCACGGTCTCCAGCACCATGGCGTCCGTCGTTCGGTCTTTGCCTACCAGGTCCGGGATCAGCGCCCGGCGTGAGGACCAGTCGTAGGCGCCGCCGAAACCGATGCAGATGGAACCGAGCACGATGTGCCAGAAGGCGAGATCGCCCAGGAAGGCGAGAATCCAGAACAGGCCGTTGATGGCACAGTTGATGAATTGCGCGTTGACGATCAGCCACCGGTAGCTCATGTACCGCAGCACGGTGTTGAAGAAGGGACCGAACAGCATGAAGGGAGCCATGCGGCAGAAACTGACCAGCGCTACCATGCCGGCCGAGTCGGTCAGTTCCAACACGACCCATCCGACGATCAGTTCTTCCATCCAGCGGGCCTGCCACCAGATGCTGCTGGATATCCAGAGGTATCGGAAATCAGGAAAGGAAAGCAGTTCGACCGCTTTCCAGCGTGAGCCAAGGCGTGCGAGCATGAATGCCCTGTGGGAAAACCTATTGACGAGCGGGTGGGACGCTCTATATTCCGGAATATCTATACTTTCTACTGCACCGCAACACCGGATCTCTTCATCGAATACCGATCATCCGGTCCGTCGGTGACCCTGGACAAGAAAGCCTTTCTATCGGCCACAGTCAAGCGTTCCCAATACCCGTTCACACACCTTGATAACGCCTTCTCGAAACATGGGATTGTCGTCATGAGCGATAGGCTTCGTATTCTGTCCATCGGCGCGCATCCGGCCGATATTTTCGACCAGTCCGGCGGCGCCATGGCCCATCACACGGCCCGCGGCGACTGGGTGGGATGCGTGGTGCTGACCCACGGGGCCCGCGTGTACGACAAGGTAATCAGCGACGAGATGTTCCACGCGGACGAAGTGCCGGACGGGGATACGCTGAAGCAAATGATGGCGGAACGGTCCGACGTGAAGGCGGAAGAGGTGCGCTCGGCGTGCCGCGCCCTCGGCGTCGAGGACGTCTATTTCCTGGGCGCGGACGATGCCGTGCTGCTACCGGAACGGCCCGTCGTCCGCCAGCTCGCCCGTCTGCTGCGGGAATTGAAGCCGGATATCATCCTCACCCATTTCCCCGACGAGGGCGGCGGCACTTGGAACCCCCACGCCGTGGCCGGACGCATCGTGATGCTCGCCATGGGGCTGGCAGGTTCCGTCGATCCGGGAGACCGTCGTCCGCCCCATCGCGTCGCGCAGGTGTTCTACTGGGGCTGCGGCGCGGCGAGTCTTCCGAGGAACGTGTGGGACGCCCGCGGCGGCTACTACAACGATGTCTTCATCGATATCACGGACGTGGTCGACAAGAAACTTGCGGCCCTGGACGCCCTGGTGAGCCAAGGCTACGGCGGCGCCTACGCACGCAAGCGCATCGAGACCTCCGACGGTGCTTTCGGCAGCGCTGGAGGCGTAGCCTACGCCGAGGGATTCATATCGCTCAACGCCGAAACCCATTACTACTTCCCGGTGTCGTCTTATGCCCTCGAGCAAGCCCGCAGATCGGACCACGAAAACATCGAACGGGTCAGTTACAAGTACGAAGCGTGAAGGAGATCATCATGCAGAGGGTGGGGTTCATCCTGAAGGTCAAGGAAGACATGATCGAAGACTACAAGAAGCATCACCGGGAGGTCTGGCCCGAATTGCTGGACGCCCTGCGCGAAGCGGGATGGCGCAACTACTCGCTGTTCATGCGCGAAGACGGGCTGCTGTTCGGTTACACCGAGACAGAGGATTTCGAAAAGGCACTGGCCACGATGGCCGAGAAGGAAGTCAACAAGCGCTGGCAGGAATTCATGGCGCCCTACTTCGAGAATCTCGGCGGCAAGCACGCCGACGAGAGTATGGTACCGCTGGAACAGGTTTTCTTTCTGGAATAGCAAGCGCGCCCCCAGCGCGCAGGGTAATAAGATAACGTTGGACACAACCACCCTCGATACGCCCGTCCTTACTCACGACGAAAAGCGGCTGATCCGGGATATCGCCGAATCGCTTAAGGAAAGCAGGAACCCCCACGCCGCGCACCTGGAACAGGCGATTTGCGAATCCATCGCCCGGTTGAGCGACCTGGCGAAGGTGATGAACGCCTATCCTTCCGTGTTGGAAAGTCAGTCCCTCGGACTTCAGCGGCGGGACAGCGCTTCACTCATCGAGGCCCTGTCCAACGCCACGTTGTTCACGGTCGACATGCTGCTCCCCATGCGGGCTGCCGTCGGGCAGGTGTACGTCATGGCCCGGTTGAACCTGTTCAGGCTGTTGCACCAGGTCGTCCAGGAGGCGCTGGGAGGCCGGACCGACTTCACGGCCGTGGAAGACGCCATCGGCTGCAGGATCAGCCAGAGCATACACAACAAGGTGATTGAATCGCTATTGATCGCCATCGTCTGCGATGACAGCCTCGGCCGCGCGGTCCGGACGAAGGCGGCCACCGCCCTGACCCACCTTTGGGAAGACCGGTTCTCCCGGCATATCGAAGCCTTCCTGCCCGTCCTGGAGGCCACGTGGGAAGCCCGGCGGCAGACCACCGTGCAACTGGGCACCCTGATGGGCGTGTCCGAGATATTCGCCCTGATGCGCGCCGGCGGCGACATCCGGTTCCTCGACTATTTCTCCAGGAAGACCTGCCCGCCGGAAGAACTGCAGGCCTTTCGCGAGTTTCTCTTCAGCATATCCACCGAAGAACTCGAATCATTGAACGACAGGCTGTTGAAGGGGCAGGAAAAACCGGAGGAGGACGTCCGGTTGGGCACCACCCTCTCGCTGCCGCCCACCTACCTGTATAATCATACGGCGACCGATTTCGTGACACAACTCTACCTGTTCTTCGTCAAGCGACATCTCGAAGCCCATGCCCGCCAGTTACGTAACCTGCCCGGTCCCAAGCGCACGGCCGAAGAGTACGTGATGGTCTATTTCCTGGAGCAGTCCTGCTCGATGGATGGCAACCAGGCCGGCGGGAACCAGGACAGCGACAAGGAGGACTCCGCGAAGTGATCAAGCTCGGCTGCATGTCTCTCAGCTACAGCACGGCCATGGCGGAAGGGCGCATGGACCTGTACGACTTCATAGACCGGGCCCGAGAACTGGGGCTGGACGGCATCGACATTCATACCAGGGCGCTGGCTTCGGAAGACGACGCGTACCTGCGGGACGTACGCATGCGGTGTCTGCAACGGGGGCTGGCCATCTCGTACCTGGGCATCAGCAACGACTTCGGCAAACCGGTCGGGGAGATCTCCGCCGAGATCGAGATGGTAAAACACTGGATAGACGTCGCTGCGCGGCTGCATGCGCCGATGGTGCGCATCTTCGCCGCGTGGGAACGGGACGATACCCCCGCGTCCGTCATCTGGTCCCGGATGATATGCGCCATATCGGAGGTTGTAGAACACGCGGCCGCCCGGGGAGTGGCGGTAGGGCTGCACAACCACAACCATGGATGCGTGACCCGTACCGGCGATGACGTCGTACGGATCCTCAACCAGGTGGACCACCCCAGTTTCACCCACATACTGGACACGGGACAGTACGCCGGATCACCTGGCGCTTCGGGCGCGAGAGGAAAACCGGACCCCGCCTACGATTTTTACGGGAGCATGGAAAAAAGCGCTCCTTACGCCGTGCACGTCCGGGCGAAGATCTACCGTATCCAGTCCGGCGTGGAGGCGTGGCTGGACTATCCCCGCATACTCGCGATCCTGAAGAAAGTCGGGTTCAACGGCTGGATGTCGGTCGTGTTCGAAGGCCAGGTCGTCGAAGCCGAGGAGACCGCGGTGCCCAAGGCCGTCTCCTACCTGCGGCGCCTGCTGGCTGAACATGATGGCTGAGGAGCGGCGATGAGCGCGGCGATATGGCGGCAGGAATCGGGATTCAGTTCCACCGTGATGCAACTGCGTTCCAGCGACCGGGCGTTCAGGGCGATGGTTCCCTGCCCCGAGAAGGGGTTGAGGACCGTGTCGCCCGCGTAAGACCAGAGGCGGATGAGGCGTTTGTAGGGGTGTTCCAGTTTGTCGTCGGGCATCCACACGGCCTGTCGGCCCGCCCTCCATTCGTCCTCGGGGACGCGGCTTTTTTTAAGGACATCGGGCGCCGGCGCATCGGGTTCACCGGGCTTTCGGTACACCAGGATTGTCTCGGCGTGCACTTTCGGCCGGCAATTCAGCGGAACGCGCTCTTCCCCGTCCGCTTCTCTCGCGCTTTTCCTGGTTTCAAACCAGTAGTAAGTCGCCTGGTACAGAAAACCGGCCTCCTGGAGACCGCGATGCGTGTCCGCCACCAGAGCGACCGGCTCTTCCCGCCACAGCAGGTCTGCAATCCAGACGATGATCGCCCTGCCGGGCATCAGGCAGCGGTGGCAGTGCGCCCAGACCTCGGCGAGCGAAGCCTGGAAACCGGCATAGGACTGGCCGAATCCGATCTGGTCCGGATGGCCGTAGTCGCCGCTGTCGTACCAGGGCGGACAGGTCAGCACCAGGCCGGCACACCCATCGGGAAACGGGTCCATGTTACGTGCGTCGCCCAGCCACAGCTGGATCTGGTCGTCATCATGGTAAAGGCGCATAACCGGGTTATGCCTTCGGCCAGATTTCGGCCAGGGCGCTGGATATGATTACGGGATTGGGACCGTCCACCCTGAAGCATTCTTCCAACAAGAGTGCTTCGTTCATGAGGGCGCCCGTCATGGAACGGGCCCATCCGAACCACCGGTAGACCGCCTTTTCATCGACTGCGCCTGCGGAATCTACGGCGCCTACGAGCCAGGCGCTTCGCGATCGGCTCGTGGCGGGGCCGTCCCGCTCAATGCAGTCGGCCAGGCTAAAAGCCGCTGGAGAAATCCGGCTGCGCTCACGGGCTTCCTGAAAACCTTCCCCTTCCATGGCCAGCAGGGCTGCCCAATGCCTCCGGGTGACCAGTGTCGGTTTCCGCTTCACGAATATGCCGAAGAGACAGGGAACGGCTTCCGGAAGGTCATTCAACCAGATGCTGGCGATACCCTGTCCCGAACTGATTCGGTTTCCACCGCCGGGGTTATCGGTCCTGCCTTCTATTGCTTCCTGGATGCTGGGTAGTTCGGTTCCGGAGAAAACCGAGACGAAACACCGTTCAAGGATGAACTCCCCGGCCTGTTTCCTGTTTTTGAGACGGCTGGACGAGGACAGGCGGTGGTATTCGGTCACGTACCCGCGGACATCCCCGGGCAGCATGGGAAACAGTTTCGACTTGGTAAGTATCGACATGAACAGCGCTTCCGTCGAACCAGCAGGTCACCCGCTTTTTTGCGCGGCCAGGGCCGCTCCGATGATGCCGGCCTGGTTTCTCAGCTGGGCGGGCACGACCTCGGTCTCCACGGTGAAGCACGGAGAAAACTTTTCGTACCTGTTGCTTGCGCCGCCGCCCACGATGATGAGGTCCGGCCGGACCAACTCGTCCAGCTTGCACAGGTACTCGTTCACGCGGCCTCCCCATTCCAGCCAGCTCAGTCCCTTCGCCTTCCGAACGCTTTCCGCCGCGTATTTCTCCGCCACGCGTCCATTCATCTCTAAATGTCCGAATTCCGTACCGGGCACGAGCGCGCCGTCGATGAACAGGGAGGTGCCGATGCCGGTGCCCAGGGTCGCGATGACCACCACGCCGTCCCTGTCCCTGCCTGCCCCGAACCGCATTTCCGCTATTCCAGCGGCATCCGCGTCGTTCAGAAAAACGACCGGCCGGTTCGTCGCCCGCTCCATCAGTTCGGCGGCATTTACGCCGATCCACGATGAGTCGATGTTCGCGGCGGTCCGCACCGTACCGTTCTTAATCACCGCCGGGAAACCGAAACCCACGGGACCCTGCAAGTCGAAGTGCCGGACGATTTCCGCCGCGGTACCGATGACCTTCTCCGGGGTGGCAGGTTTGGGCGTGGGGATCCTGAACCGTTCCGTCTCGAGTTTTCCGGTTTCCAGGCAGACCGGCGCCCCCTTGATGCCCGTCCCGCCGATATCGATACCCAGAAAACTCATGCGGGTTCTCCTTCCAAAGGCTCTTCTTCGTCGACCGGGACAACATCCAGTTCGCGGGGGGACGTGATGCGCCAATAGTATCCATCCGGGTCGAGCATGCGAAAGTCCGTGGCGCCCCAGGGCTGTTCTTTCAACGGTTCGTGGATGGCCACTCCGATCTGTTGCATTCGGGAGTGGAATTGATCGATGTCCGTAATCTCCAGGACCAGTTCGACCCCCACGCCCCTAACGAGCGACTCGACGGGCTGTTCCCCGGGGTCTGGATACCAGAGCAGTTCATCCGTCTTCAGTCCCAGGATCAGGGCACTTCGTTGAAGAAGGATATAGCCGGGATTGTTCGCCAGTTCCTTGAAATCTAATGTCTCCGTGTAGAAAGCGGCGGACGCCCGCAGATCCTTCACGGCCAGGTTTACCTGGAGTCTCGTAGACTGGCTCTGGACCAGCACATGGTCAGCCCGGGGACCGCGGGAGGTGAACTGAACGGAATACGCCACCCGGTCGCCGACCTGCAGCAGGGAAAACTGCGCATCCTTTATATTGGATCGATGGAAAAAAAGGTCCTCGTTCTCGGGCGTGTTGATGAACCCGTATCCCCTGGTGTGGTTCAGCCTGGAAATCGTACCTTGAGGCATGACTGTTCCGCCCTGGTTCCCTGGAACCGTTAGAAAAATAACCCGGTGTATGGTATTGAGGGGGTGGAATCGGGTGAGACCATTCCACCTTTGGCGGGCATGACGAAGGAGATGAGCGCTCGCGCTTCGCCTGCCTGTTATACCGTGCCAACCAACCCCGAGACCGGAGCCGATAACAAAGTCCCATGTTAGGTTTATTCAACAGGCCAAGTCAAGGCTTTTCTTCTTGGCCGATCGGGTACATAGAGGTTGACAACGGCCGGGGTTTCGTCTAGACTATCCGGAGTACTCGGAGGATGAAAAACACCAGTAAATACAGGGTTATCCCGGGAGTCCGGACCTCGAAAACCATGCGGGCAGTCCATTTCAAATTACTATTGCTGGGTGTGTTCATCTGGTCCGGATGCGATCAGAATCTGCGTCCGCTGCCCGAAGATACCGGACAGACGTCCGGGAGGTCCTTCCTTGAGCAGCAAACCGCCTTCGTCCCGAGTAATGGCGGGAGCATATCGGGAACCATCGACATCACGCCGGAACTATTCTCGCGCCTCAGGGGGTCCGAGACCCTGTACATCATGGCGAAACGGGGCGAGACCGGCCCGCCCGTGGCCGTCCAGCGGATGAAGCGCCTGCAGTTTCCCATGTCTTACACGTTGACCGGAACCGACCAGATGGTGCAGGGCCTGCCTTTTTCGGGAGAGGTTTCCATCGTCGCGCGCATCGACCTGGATGGAAACGCCGGCGTCCCCCAGGCCGGGGACATGGAGGGGGTCATCCCCCGGGTGGTCATTGGGAACAGCGGGGCGGACGTCGTCATCGACAAATTGTACTGATACGCCCATTGACCCATATCAACCCGCGGGCAGGCGGTCCCCTCGCGATGCCCGCGATTACGCAATAGCGCCATGAATACCGAACTCCTTACCGCGCCTGAATCCCTGCGGCGTCTCGTTCTCGACCTGCGCCAGATGGAGACTTTCATCGAGGATCCCCTCGTCATTCAGAAATCGGACGGGGTCTGGTATGAAGACGTGCACGGACGACGGATCCTGGACGGCATATCCGGAATTTTCACCGTGAACGCGGGCCACAACAATCGCCGGATCATTGAGGCGATCAAGGCGCAGCTGGACACGATGGCCTTCGCTCCTCCGTTACACGCGACCAATCCCCCTGCCATCGAGCTGGTCCGGCGGTTGTCGGAAGTGACGCCGGAGGACCTGAACACGATCAAGCTGTTGTCCGGCGGTTCGGAGGCCACCGAGGCGGCCATGAAACTAGCCAGGCAATATCACAGGCAGACCGGCAATCCCGGAAAGTTCAAGGTCATCTCCCGGTTTCACGGGTACCACGGCGCGACCATGGGCGCCCTGTCGGCCACGGGGACGCGGCGTCGGAAGACCATGTTCGAACCCACGCTGCACGGCTTCATGCACGTCCATCCGCCGACCTGTTATCGGTGTCCCTTTGAAAAGACCTTTCCGGACTGCGACGTCTTCTGCGCGCGTACGGTGGAGGACCTCATCGAACTGGAAGGCGCCGAAACCATCGCCGCCCTCATCCTGGAACCCGTGGGAAACACCGGGGGCATCATCATGCCTCCTCCGGGCTACCTTTCCGAACTCCGTACCATCTGTACCCGGCATGACATCCTCCTGATTTACGACGAAATCATCACCGGTTTCGGCCGAACCGGCAGCATGTTCGCGGCGCAGACCTTTGAGGCGACGCCCGATATCCTGTGCATGGGCAAGGGCATGTCCAGCGGGTACGTACCCCTGGCGGGGATCGCCTTCCGGGATTCCATCGCCGCCGCCTTCCTCGGACGGGAAGAAGACGAGGTCGAGTTTTCCCACGGCCATACCTTCGGTGGCAACCCGCTGGCCGCGGCCGCCGGCCTGGCGAACCTGGCTGAGATCGAAGACCGCGACCTGTGCGCTCGCTCGCGGGAGATGGGCGACTATCTCCGCCAGCGGCTGGAGGGACTCCGGGAACTGGGGATCGTGGGCGATATCCGGGGGTGCGGCCTGCTGGCCGGCGTTGAATTCGTGGAGGATCCGGAAACCCGCACTCCCTTCGACCCTTCGCTGAAGTTCGGCGTGGAAGTGGGCCGGACCGCGCTGGAGAATGGGCTGCTGACGCGCTTCGATCCCAACTGGATTGCCCTGGCGCCGCCCCTCGTCATCACTCGCGAAGAGACGGACCTCATGTTGGATACGCTGTGGGACAGTATCCGGAAAACGTTGAAGAAGATCCGTGCATAGAACTGCCATAAAAAGGAGTGGAAACGCCATGAAACCTGATTCCAACCTGTCGCGCCGGGGATTCATCGCCGGGACGCTGCTGGGAGGCCTGGGCGCTTTGACCGTCGATTCCCTGGTCATGGCGCAGGCGCTGCTGTCGGGCAAGAAACCGGAAGACATACAGGGTCACGGCGTTAAAGCCGGGATCGTGAACCTGGCGTCCAACGAAAACCCCCTCGGACCTTCTCCAAGGGCGATCGAGGCAGTCGCCGCGCGCATGTTCGACGTCAACCGCTACAACTGGAGCCTGCAACCCGACCCGGCGGAAGCCCTGATCAATGCCCTTGAACTGAAGCACGGCATGCCCGTAACCAAGACGGCGTGGGACAACTGGGAAGAGGTGACGGAGAAACGCCGGTTGGTCCTCAGCGCGGGTTCCAGCACGATTCTCCACGCGGTGGGCCTGGCCACCATCCGGGAGAAGGCGGAAATGGTCCAGGCCCAGCCGGCCTACTTCGATACCGCGGACGTATGGCGGCGCTTCAAGGAAGAAGAACAGGCCGATATCAAGGTCCAAAACGTCCGCCTGACCAGGGACTACCGGCACAACCTGAACGCCATGTTCGACAGGATCAACGACAACACGACGATCGTGGTGATCACGAATCCCAACAATCCGACCAGCACCGTGGTGGACCATGACGCGCTGGCGGATTTCGTACAGTCCGTTCCCAAGCATGTCACCGTGTTCATAGACGAGGCGTACATCGACTACGCGGCCGATCCCGGCTACCGCGACGCGGTTCACCTGGCCCTCGAGCACGAAAACGTGCTGGTATCCCGGACGTTTTCCAAGGTATACGGCCTGGCGGGAATGCGCGTCGGTTACGCCGTGCTCTCGCCCGGGATAAGAAGGAAACTGTCGCTTTACAATCTGGGCGGTCCCCCGAGCGTGCTTGGCGCCTTCGCCGCTGTAGCCGCCCTGGATGACCACGCCCATTACGAGCGGAGCCGAAGGACGGTGGCGGAGGGTAAGAACTTCCTGGGCCGGTCCTTCGACCGATTAGGCATCGAGTATGTTCCCAGCGATTCCTGTTTCGTCCTGTTCAATCTCAAACGCGATATCGAACCCGTCTTCAATGGACTCATGGAGCGGAATGTCTGGATCGCCGACGCCCAGTGGTGGGGGCTCAAGGAGCATTTGCGCGTAACCGTCGGCACCCAGGATGAGAACGAGGCTTTCGTCAACACACTGGAAGCGGTGTTGTAGACCGACAAGGGATGATGACCTGACGGAGCGTGATCCGCGTGACCAATGCATGGTGAACCCAAAACTGAAATACGCGGATGTCCCGCTCGTTCGGGCCGAGGACCGGCGTAAGGACGCAGACTGGCTCGCGGAACGGCGGGCTCGCGCGGATTCCAGCGTCGTACCCGTCTGGCGCGATCACAACCTGATCGCCGACAAGGAGGCTGCTCCAGGGCCGCCGACGCACGTGTTGTGCGGCGGCGATGCCGCGGCATGGCTGTTGGACAACGGCAGTGAAGTCGTGTTCCTGGGCATGCGGGAGGACCGGGCCGTTTTCGCGGTGGATATCTCCATCTACGGCGAGGAACAGGCGGCCGCCCTGGCTGGCGGCGGATCGTTCGTTGACCTCCGCCGTGTCGGTCCTTCCATCGACGCGGCCGGCGCCGCCCTGATGGCGTACGCCCGGGGCATGTTGTACTGGCACCGGCAGAACGGCTTCTGCGGCCGGTGCGGCCACGCGACCGAAAGCCGGGACGGCGGACACCGCAGGCAGTGTACCGACGCGGAGTGCGGCCGCATGGCCTTTCCGCGCACGGACCCCGCGGTGATCATGCTGGTGGAGTGCCGTCCGGGTGGCGGGCGTCCGCCCATGTGCCTGCTCGGGAATCACTACCGGCTTCCCGAAAACGTGTTTTCCACCCTGGCCGGATTCGTGGAACCGGGGGAGAGCCTGGAAGAAACCGTTGTCCGGGAAGTATACGAAGAGGTCCGTGTCCGGGTTAGCGCGGCCTGCTACCAGGCTTCGCAGCCCTGGCCCTTCCCCTCGTCGATTATGCTTGGTTACCGTGCACAGGCGGAATCGACCGAGATCGTGGTGGACCGGGAAGAGCTCAAGGAAGCCCGCTGGTTCACCGCCGAGGAGGTTCGAGGCTTCGGCGAATGGGGGGATGAATCGGCGCCCTGCGCCCTGCCCCGCAAGGATTCCATCGCCCGATTCCTGGTCGATTCATGGGTTTCCGAAGCGTCCACCCATTAACGAAAAGGAGCGCACCATGGAAGATTATACCTCCCTCGTTCCCTACTACACCTTTCCCGACGATTCGCTCGAGGCGCAGGAGGTCGCGCTGGCGACCAATCCGCTCTTGCAGCGCCTCATCGCGTCGCGCGAGAGTTACGCAGGGGATCCCCACCGCCCCGTGTACCACTACGTGAATCCCGAGGCCATGCTCAACGACCCCAACGGGCTGTGCTTCTGGCAGGGACGCTGGCACCTGTTCTACCAGGCCTATCCGCCCGAAGACACGCGGCAGCACTGGGGACACGCCATATCGGACGATCTCGTCCACTGGCGCGACCTGCCCTACTGCATCTATCCGAATCCCGAGCGTTGCTGTTATTCGGGCGCCGCGCTGGTGGAGGAAGACCGCGTGATCGCCATGTACCACGGGACGGTGGTGGGCAACATGGTCGCGGTTTCAAGTGACCCCTTGCTCCTCAACTGGGAAAAGGTCACCGGGGCCCCGGTCATCCCCATGCCACCGGCAGACGGTCCGCCCGCGCCGTACCGGGTATTCGATCCGTGCATCTGGAAGAAGGACGGGGTGTACTACTCGCTTTCCGCCGGCACCAAACCCGAGGGTCCCGCCGGCAAGCCGGTGCGCGCCAACTACCTGTTCCGCTCCGAGGACCTGGCCCACTGGTCCTACCTGCACCCCTTCGTGGAGGACGACGCCTACACCCTGGTGGGGGACGACGGCGCCTGTCCCTATTTCTGGCCCATCGGCGACCGCCACATCCTGCTTTTCTTCAGCCACATGAGCGGTCCCCAGTACCTGATCGGGGATTATGACAAGGCCCGGGACAAGTTTGTCGTTACCTACGGCGCCAAGTTCAATTTCGGCGCGTACTCGCCATCCGGGCTCCACGCCCCTTCGGCCACGCCGGACGGCCGGGGCGGTCTCATTGCGATCTTCAACATGAACCACGGAAAGCCGACCAAGGGTTGGAACCAGATCATGTCCCTGCCAAGGCACCTGTCAGTCGATAACGACGACCTGTACCAGGAACCGGTAGAGGCCCTGAAATCGCTTCGAGAGGCGCCAAACCGTTTCGATTCCATGACCTTGCCGGCGAACCAGGAAGTCGTGCTGCCGCCGATCGAGGGCGGCAACACCATGGAATTCGAAGTTGAGATCGATTCGGGCGCGTCGCCGATGGTGGAGATGAACGTGCTGCGCTCGCCGGGACGGGAGGAATTCACGCGCATCGCATTCTACCGAGGCCGTGGATTCCGGGGAAAGAGCCTGCTTTCCATCGATTCTTCCTACGCTTCCTCCGCGTCTGACGTGCAGTCCCGCGCTCCGGAGACCGCCCCACTGGCGCTGGGCGAGGACGAAACGCTGAAGCTCCGGGTGTTCGTGGACAAGAGCGTCGTGGAGGTCTTCGCCAACGGCCGCCAGTGCGTGTCGCTGCGGGTCTACCCGGACCGTGCGGACAGCACCGGCGTATCCTTTCGCTCCCAGGGCGTCGACAGCCGGATCCTCTCGCTGCAGGCGTACCGAATGAAGTCGATATGGACCTGAAACACCGGGACCTGAAACCGGCGGCGGTACACGAGTTCACAATCGGAGCGCAACATGGATGATTTTACATCCCTCGTACCCTGCTACACATTTCCAACCGATTCCCTCGAGGTGCAGGAATCCGCGCTGGCGACCAATCCGCTGATGCAGCGCCTTATCGATTCACGCAAGAGTTACGAAGGAGATCCCCATCGTCCCGTTTACCACTACGTGAATCCCGAAGCCATGCTCAACGATCCCAACGGACTGTGCTTCTGGCAGGGGCGCTGGCACCTCTTCTACCAGGCGTATCCGCCCGAGGACACGCGGCAGCACTGGGGACACGCCATATCGGACGATCTCGTCTACTGGCGGGACCTGCCCTACTGCATCTATCCGAACCCGGAGCGCTGCTGCTACTCGGGCGCCACGCTGGTGGAGGTAGACCGCGTGATCGCCATGTACCACGGGACGGTGGTGGGCAACATGGTCGCGGTTTCGAGCGATCCCCTGCTCCTCAACTGGGAGAAGGTCACCGGCGGTCCCGTCATCCCCACGCCGCCGAAGGACGGACCGCCCGCGCCGTACAACGTCTTCGACCCGTGCATCTGGAAGAAGGACGGGGTGTACTATTCGCTCTCCGCGGGCACCAAGCCGGAGGGGCCGGCGGGCAAGCCGGTACGCGCGAACTACCTTTTCAGTTCCCTGGACCTGGTCCACTGGACCTACCTGCATCCCTTTGTCGAAGACGACGCCTACACCCTCGTTGGAGACGACGGCGCAGTTCCCTATTTCTGGCCCATTGGCGACCGCCACATCCTGCTCTTTTCCAGCCACATGAGCGGTCCCCAGTACCTGCTTGGGGACTACGACAAGGCTCGGGACAAGTTCGTCGTGACCGACGGCGCCAAGTTCAATTTCGGCGCGCACACCCCTTGCGGTGTCCACGCCCCTTCGGCAACGCCGGACGGCAGGGGCGGTCTCATCGCGATCTTCAACATGAACCACGGAAAGCCGACCAAGGGTTGGAACCAGATCATGTCCCTGCCGCGGCGCATGACCGTCGATCACGACGATCTGTATCAGGAACCGGTCGAAGCCTTGAAATCGCTTCGGGAAGCGCCAAGGCGTTTCGATGCCATGACCCTGCCGGCGAACCAGGAAGTCGTGCTGCCGCCGATCGAGGGCGGCAACACCATGGAATTCGAGGTTGAGATCGATTCGGGCACGTCGCCGATGGTGGAGATTAACGTGCTGCGCTCGCCGGGCCGGGAGGAATTCACGCGCATCGCGTTCTATAGAGGCCGTGGATTCAGGGGTCAGAGCCTGCTTTCCGTCGATTCTTCCTACGCATCCACCGCGGCCGACGTGCAGTCCCGCGCTCCGGAGACCGCCCCACTGGCGCTGGGCGAGGACGAAACGCTGAAGCTTCGGGTGTTCGTGGACAAGAGCGTCGTGGAGGTCTTCGCCAACGGCCGCCAGTGCGTGTCGCTGCGGGTCTACCCGGACCGTACGGACAGCACCGGCGTATCCTTTCGCTCCCAGGGCGTCGACAGCCGGATCCTTTCGCTCCAGGCCTACCGAATGAAGTCGATCTGGACCTGAAACAACGGTAAAACCGGAGGGTAGCATGGCCACCGTGGATGGCATCGAACTGCTGCAACTCGTCTGCAACAATGCCTTTGAACCCCGCTGGGAATCCTATACCCTGGATGACCCCGGTCCCGAAGAGGTGCGCGTCCGCAGCGAATTCACCGCGGCGAAACACGGGACGGAAAAAGGCGAAATCACGGGAGAATCCATTTATGCGAGCGTTCCCATGGACCGGGACGGCAGGGTCTTCGACCGGTCCCGCTCCACCCCATACGATCCGACGACGTGGAAGCCCGTGGGGAATACGACCGTGGGCACGGTCATGGCCGTCGGCAGGGAGGTCGAGGGCATCAGGGAGGGTGACCGGGTATATGGTTACGGCGGATTCAGAACGGTAAGCCAGGGCCGACATTTCAAGCCTTTGCTTCCCGGATTAACCGAGGAGGCGGCCTGCTGTCTCGATCCCGCCAACTTCGCCCTGGCGGCCGTACGGGACGGGCAGGTTCGGATCGGCGAGCGGGTCATGGTGTTCGGCATGGGTGCCATCGGTCTCTTCTCGGTCCAGCTGGCCCGGCTGTCCGGCGCGGTCGACGTGATTGCAGTCGATCCGATCGAACGCCGACGCGAACTGGCCGCGCGGCACGGGGCCACCATGGCGGTCGATCCGGAAGAGGTGGGCGATTTCGGCATGGCGTCCCGCAAATGGCTCGAACTCGGTGCGGATGTCACCATCGAGGCAAGCGGGAGCTACCACGCACTCAACCAGGCCCTCCGGGCGACACGATACGCGGGAAGGGTGGTGCCCCTGGCCTTCTACCTGGGCGACGCCCGGGGGCTGTACCTGGGCGAGGAATTTCATTTCAACCAGATCGACATCGTCTCCGCACGGGCCTGCAGCCATCCCCAGCGGGGCCTGTTCTGGGAAGAAGACCGCATATTCGAAACCCTGGTCCGCCTGTTCCGGGAAGGTACGTTGCATCCCCACGGCCTGCCCGACCCCGTTGTTACGCCGGACGAACTCCCTGAAGCCTACGGCAAGATCAGGCACGCGCCGGACGAAGTGATCAAGGTCGCCGTAAGGTATTGAGGAGGTAGTGCGTGGCCCTGGAGAAACACCTGACGGAAGCAGCGCGTTCCGGTGACCTGGACACGGTAGAAGCCATGGTGAAAGAAGATCCGGCTGCCGCATTGAACTGGCAGCCCATCATGACCGCCGCCTTCGAGGGACACGCGCGGGTCGTGAAAAGGCTCCTAGAACACGGCGCCGACCCGAACGTCATGAGCCGCAACAACCACCGTCACCGTCCCCTCCATCGCGTACTGGAGCACAAGAAAACCATACCCAAGCGCCCCGGTCACGTGGAAACGGTGCGCGTTCTCCTCGAACACGGCGCGCGCGTCGACCTTCGTGGGGGTCACGGCCGCATGACGGCGCCCTGCCTGGCCGCCGTTGACGGCGAGAACCAGTTCCTGCCGGTGCTGCGGGAGTACATCGAGGACTGGGACATCTTCGTCAGCGCGGCGCTCGGCGAGAGAGACCGCGTCAGGGCGCTGCTCGACGAGGATCCCGACCTGGCCAACGCGGTGGACGAGAACCGGTGGCGTCCCCTGAATTACTGCGCGGCCTCCAGGGTAGGCCGTGACGACGACGCCCTGGCAGCGCAGCTCGATGAGATCGTCGCGCTGCTCCTTGAACGGGGAGCGGAGGTTAACAGGCCGCCACCGGCCCTGACCTCCGCCGTCGGCAATCCATCCATGATGGACGCCCTTCTTGATGCCGGCGCGAAACCCGGTCCCGGTCTGGTCACCGCCCTGTGGAACGTGGACTACGAAAGCGTGGAACGCCTGCTGGAGGCGGGTGCCGACATCCGGCACCCCGCCGTGGACGACACGCTCAGCGAACTGGTCCAGTACGGCACGTACAACATGGCGCGGTTCCTGATCGACCGCGGCGCGAACGTCAACGCCGCCGATCACCACCGGGGCCGCACCGCGCTCCACTGGGCCGCCGTCCGCGGCGCCGGGAAGGATTTCGTCGGTTACCTGCTCGACCAGGGCGCCGACCCGTCGATCAGGGACCAGGATGGCGCTACGGCGCTGGACATCGCCCGGGATCGGAAACGGAAGGTGATCGAATCCATGATTCTTGAGCGAGGGATTGGATGATACAGGTCCGGCGGGCCGTCGAGGATGACTTCGAAGCCATCTGGACGATCTTTCACCGGGTCGTTCAGGCGGCCGACACCTATCCCTACCCGCCCGAGACGGACAAGAAGGAAGCATACGCGTTGTGGATGGCACCGCCGAACCGGCCCTACGTCGCGCTGGATGGCGATCATACGGTGGGCACCTTCTATATCCGGCCCAACCAGCCGGGACAGGGCTCGCACGTGGCCAACGCGGGTTTCATGGTCGATCCGGACTGTCAGGGTCGCGGCGTGGGACGTGCGATGGGAAAACACGCCCTCGACGAAGCCCGCCGCGAGGGATTCGTGGCCATGCAGTTCAACATGGTCGTCAGCACGAACCACCGGGCCGTGGCGCTCTGGCGGGAACTGGGGTTTACGGTGGCCGGTACCATACCGGGCGCGTTCAACCATCCGGAGCACGGCCTGGTGGACGCCTGCATCATGTACAGGAAACTGTAGGAAACCACGCAAATGATTAGGAATATACTTACCGTCTTGATCTACCTGGCGGGCCTGTTCAGCTTTGCTGCTTGCTCCGAACCGACGAACTCGGGAACGCGAACACCGGTGACACCCACTGGTGGTCCCGATCCTGCGGTCATGGAACCGGCAAAGCGGTATACATATGTGGTAGACAACACGTTTCCCCACAATACCGGCGCCTTCACGCAGGGCCTGGCGGTCCTGGGCGATACGCTGTACGAAAGCACCGGGAACTATGGTCGTTCCTCGTTACGTAAGGTCGTGCTGCAGACCGGCGAGGTGGAACAGGTCCGCCGCCTCTCCTCGACGATATTCGGGGAGGGGCTCGCCCTTTTCGACGACAAGATTATCCAGCTGACCTGGAAATCCGGCGTCGGTTTCATCTACGACAGAAGGACTTTCGATTTAATCAGGAGTGTAGCCTATCCCGGTGAGGGATGGGGCATTGCCTACGACGGAGAGCGGTTTGTCATGAGTGACGGGTCGTCTATCCTGTACTTCCGGGACAAGGTGACCTTCGAAGAGATCGGCAGGGTGATCGTACGGGATGAGGACGGCCAGGTACGCTATCTGAACGAACTGGAATATGTCAAGGGGGAGATCTACGCCAACATCTGGCAGGAATACCGCATCGCACGGATCGATCCCGCCAGCGGCCGGGTAACCGGATGGATCGACCTGGAGGGACTGCTCGAACCCAAGGAAGCCCGGCCCAGGGCGGACGTGCTCAACGGAATTGCCTACGATGCCGGGCGGGACCGTTTGTTCGTCACCGGAAAATGGTGGCCCAGGCTCTACGAGATCCGGCTGGTCGAAGAGTAGGGAACCCATCCCCTCGAAACCGCGCTTAGAAGTTCGCCGAAATGGTGAACTTGGTGATGTCCTGGAGCGTCGAGCTGGTGGTATAGCTGAAATCGAGGCGATACATCTTCCACTGCAGGCCGCCGCCGAAAGTGGGCGTTTTCACGTCGCCATCGGGGTCGTGGACGTACCCGGTACGCAGCGCGATGAAATCCTGGTACCAGTATTCGACTCCGATATTGATGATGTTCCCGCCGTCCTTGAGGAGCAGCCGATTTAAGTCGCAGGCCAGCAACAGGCTGTTCGTCTCGGTATCAAGGGCCTTCAGCGCGGCGCCAACCTTGAGATTCCGGGACAAGGGATCCCCCTGGTCCGGATTGTTGTACTTGATCTCCGTACCCAGGTTCTGAACAACGCCGGCCACGGTAAAACGAGGCAGGACGTTGGCGGTCACGCCGATGTCCACGGCGAAGCTTGTCCCCACGCCTCCGTCCTCGTCCGAGAGCGCGCTCCGTATAAGCTTCAGGTTAGAACCGATCCCCAGCAATTCGTTGATCTGGCGGCCGTAGGAAAGGGATACGGCCATATCCGAACTGTTGAACGTGCCCTGGCTGTCACCTGCCGCGTTGGTTCTTTCCTGCTCTCCCAGTGAAAGATAGGGCAGGCTGACGCCGAATGTGCCGATGCCCTCTACGGGATGCACGTAGGAAAAATGCAGGTAGTAGAGGTCGTCCGCCAGGTAGGGCAGCCATTTGAAATAGGTTGCCGATACGCCGCTGTTCTCAAGAAAACCCAGGCCGCCGGGATTCCACGCCGGCACCAGGGCGCCCGTTACGTGGGCGACACCGGTCTCTCCCATGGCCGTGGACCGGGCGTCGGGGGCGATCTGCAGGAACAGGCCGCCGGCCTGGCCGACACCCGCCTGGACCCGCTGGACCGGCAGGGCCAGCAGGACTGCGATGAGCATGTAACGTAGGTTTTTCACGATTTTTCTCCTCTGATTCCATTCCATAAGGTCATTTCATCTCCGGCAAGTCAGCGGAATATCCTGTTTTAATGGGCCCTTTCGTCACTCGCGTTGTGTTTGTTCTCCGATCCGTTCTACGTGCCTGACACACCTTCCAGCTCGCGTTGTCGTATTGGTACGGACCCCTTTGCCGTTCTTTGTTTTCCGGTAGTCGTTAGGCACTTTGCCCGACTCAGATCCGGTGAACGCGATATGTAAAGGAGATCGTGAAAGGCGCTTAAAAAACGAAATCGCCAGGATTCCAGTGCACCGACGACTTAAGAGACCGGAATGTCCGGCCTGGGCGTCGCGGTCACTTCTCCACCTATCGCGGTCAGATTTGCATTTCACGCCGTGTCCCGCTCCAGAAATACGGGGAAGCGAACCGATCAATTTGTTAAACCAACCAGTACAAATCTATAACGACGAATTATTGGCGGACTCCTGACGATATCAAAATGACGTGAGACCAATTGTGCTTTAAATATAAACCCGATAGCACGCGATGTCAAGCGTTTTGGCGGAAAGTCGAGGTTGCGTAATCAGGCCGGGAGGTCCACCCACCGCCGGGACGCCGCCGCTTCGAGGATGGCCTCGGCCACGACCTGGGCGCGCATGCCGTGGTAGAAGGTGGGGACGCAGTCCCGTCCCTCGCGGATGGCGCTGATGAACTCCCAGGCCTGGTCGTAGCGAAAGGTCTGGACCGGATCGCCCTCTTTCGGGTCACGGGGCGACCCGGGCAGGGTGAGAAACGGACTAGGTACGTTGCGCCGCCGGTATTTTCCCCGGCGTGGACCCGTCAATACGGCGTAGGGAGTGTGGAGCTGGTAGGCTGCGGACCCGTTGCTCCCGTTCAACTCGCAGATGTCGTGGTCACCGGCGGGTCCGTGGCCCTTGGTCAGTTTCCCCATTTCGAAAACACCCGTGGCTCCCGATTCGAACTCTGCGATCCACGCGACCCAGTCTTCCACGTCCTGCGGTTCGCAGGGCCTGCCGTCCTCCGTACGATCCCGCGGCACCACCTGTTTCAACGACGCGCATACCGACTTGATCGGTCCGAGCAGGTTTTCGGCGAAGTCGATGCGGTGAATGCCCATGTCCCCCAGTTCACCCGTAGCCGCCATACGCTTGTACTGGCGCCAGCCCACGGAATGCTCGCCCCAGTCCTGCAGTCGCTGGAAGCGCGCGTGGCGGATTTCGCCGAGATGACCTTCATCTACCAGGTGCTTCAGGTAGCGCATACTCGGAACGAACCGGTAGGTAAAGGCGGTCATGTGTCGTACGCCGGCGTTGCGCGCGGTCTCGTACATGTCGACGGTCTCCGCCACGGTCATGCCGATCGGTTTTTCGCACAGCACGTGGCAGCCCGATGCAATGGCTTTCAGCACGATTCCATGGTGGTACACGTTCGGCACGGCCACGGTCACGGCGTCCGGTTTGACGTTGGCGAGGAACCGGTCCACGTCCGTGAAGCCCGCCGCGATGTTCCACTGCGCCTGCCTGCGGGTCAATAGACCCTCGTCCACCTCGCAGATACCGGCGATCTCCACGCCGGGTATGCGGGAGAATCCGGGATAATGCACCATTTCACAAACCGTACCGAGACCGATGAGCCCGATGCGTATGTCGCCTGCTGACATGTTGCCGCTCCTGTTCTATTTACGCCACGTTCCACCCTGGTTTACTTCCCTGGTTTACTTCAGGTCCCACGACTTCATCTGCCGGAATATGGTCTCGGTCAACTCTTCCAGCCCGCCTGGACCTATCACAGCGGCCTCTTCCTGGTAAAGGCCCTTGCCATATTCGTCCCGGGGCAGGAGGTATCCTCCCGTTCCCCGGTTGCACAACACGACCACGACGATCGCGGTGCCGGGGAAGCGGTCCCTAAGTTCGCGTTGAAGCACGTTGTAGGGTTCGCCGCTGACCATTACGAGGACGCCTTCGCCGATACGCCAGAGCGTGACGCCGCAAGCTGCGGTCGTTCCACCCTGCGGGAGACCCTCTATACGACGCATAGCCCGCTTGACGCGCTCGACGCGGGCCCGGCAGTCGGCGGCTTCCTGGTTTCTTCCTTCTCGGATGGCTATTTCTTCCCGGGACTGCCATTCGGCGAGTTGCCGATCCAGTTCCGCCTGCGTGGGCAGATCCACAAGGGGCAGGTCCAGGGTCATTTCGGCGGTGTCGAAGGCTTCGAGCCGCTGCAGTCGCTCCGATTCCATGGGAGTATGGCGCCAGATACCCACGGTGGCACCCGATATCACCGGTCCGTCGTAGCGCATCTCCATACTGTCGGGCAGGAGTGCCTCCATGGCCGAAAGCGCGGCGTATCCCAGTTGCCGGCCGTTCCGGTCCGCCGCCTCCGTCTCGCCCACGAACCCGTACCGGGGACCGAGATCACCGCTTGCGCCCAGCAGGAACACGCACGGTGCGCCCGTTTCCCTTTCAACGACCTCCCCCATGGCCCCGGGGTAGTCGGGACTGATGAGTGTATTGTCCCAGGCCAGGGTCGTGGGGTGGCAGCTGTAGTTGACGAGTGTTACGACGAGCCGGCCTTCTCGATCGTTGACGCGCGTCACCACGACCGTGTCGTCGCCTGATCGTTCCGGGTTGGTGCCACAGGCAAACAGTTGGTTTTCTTCATCCCAGTAATCGCGGTTATACGCCAGGTCGCACCGTCCGTATCCGAAGGCCAGTTCGACCGGCTGCACCGCGGCCCGGGCACCTTCAGCGAGCCCAACGAGCCGGAGGGCTAGATCGTCGAGGTATCCTGGAATCAACGAGCCGCCCTCATGGTGTGTTCGGTCCGGATCGAAGTTGCCGGCGGCGTGGGTGTGGGAGAAGGTAATGACGACGCGTTCGGCGGGCAGACCGGTTCCGGACGAGAGCGTGTCTGTCAGCCGTTGCAAATCGCCCGGCTGCAGCCAGCCCAGTTCGAGGGAGACTAGGACGTGTTCCGCCTTCGAACCGGGGTCCAGGAATACCAGGACGGAGGCGTGCAGCGGCCTGTGTACCCCGGTGGAGGCATCATGCTTCGCCGCACCCCAACTGCGGTGATAGATGCCCGCGGGGGGAGTGATGTCGATCCGTGCAAAACCCAGGTCGCACCGGCCGGCCGGCATCGTGATGGCGCGCTGACTCATGTGGTTTTCCCTCGCGGGTCGAGTATGTTCACGACCATGCCCGCTTCCAGCACGCCCGGGGACCGGTGCACGACGTTCTGCCCGAAAACCGGACTCGGTCCGCCGAGTTTGCGGTAGGTAGACAGCGTCCTGAGCGGTTCCTTGCCCGACTTCCCGCTTTCCTGTTCGACCAGGGTCGTGCTGCACCGTCCGCAGGGCTTCACCACGTCGAGTTCCAGTTTCCCCGCTCGAATCCGCTTCCACTTGTCTTCCGCGTATGGCGGACAGTCGGCCACGACGATATTGGGCCTGAAGCGGTTCATACGGATGGGGTCCGCAAGCCGCGCGTTCAGGTCCGCCAGGGAGGCATCCGAGATCATCAGCAGTGGAAAACCATCGGCAAACCCCACCTGGTCGCTGGGACGAGGCGCGTAGTCCGAGTCCACGGGCCGCACGAAGCCGGGCTTGAAATATAGCAGGCGGCAGGAAGTACCCAGGTATGTGCTGAACCAGTCCGCCGCGTCGTCGCCCTGGTCGACCCCGTCGCACGGGTCGCCCCATACTTCCACGTCCCGTACGTCGCCTTCCTCCTTGCGCGCGACCGACAGGTCCTCCATCTCCGGCGCCGAAAGGGAGAGTCCCCCTTCTTCCAGGGCAGGTTGTACGAGCGCCATCGCGGGGGTGTCGCGCTGGGTTAGCATTTTGCCCGTGGCGTCAGCGACTATCCACGACCGGTCATGGCGTATCCCGCGGGCGTCCAGTTCCGCCCGTGTCAGTTCGTGACCCGCACAGGACTTGATGGGATAGACGTGGAGGGAGGAGATATAGGGCATCGGGGTTCCTTTCATGTGTTTTTGGTATCAGTTCGATTTCAAGCATCGCCGCAAGACTGGCCGAATGATCGCCTTCGCGGCGTTGCTGTTGCGCAGTTCCGCGTATCACCCATTCGATGTCCCGTTGGAAGGGCTATTAACCTTTCGATCCTCGCGGCGGCCCTTTGTGGACGACTTTCGTTCGCTGCGGTTTCATGACGATCTGCGTGATCACCGTCCCTTCCCGCTGGTCCACGGCCTGGGCGACGGCGTCGGCCACGCATTCCGGCGTGATATGGGTGTCGGACTCTTCTCCGGGTTCAAAGTCCACCTCGTCGTAAAAGGGCGTTCGCGTCATGTCCGGGTACAGGGTCACCACCCGGACGCCACTCTTTCTCACCTCGCTGAATAGCGCCTGACCGAACTGGTGGAGGCCGGCCTTCGTCGCGCCGTAGGCGGCGCCGAAGGGCCCCGGGTCCAGCGCTGAGGTGGAAGCGATATTGACAACAAAACCCTTCGATTTCTCCAAGTGCCGCAGCGTCGTCCGGGTCAGGATCATAGGCGCGATCAGGTTGGTCCGCACCATACGTTCTATCCGGTCGGGCGCCATGGTTGCGTGGGGGCCGAAGAACCCGATGCCGGCGTTGTTGACCAGGACCTTCAGGCCTCCGGTCTCCTGGACCAGCGCCTCGGTCCGTTCCACCAGAACTCGGGTATCGGTGACGTCGCAGTCGACGGGATGGAACCGGGCGTGGCGGTACGAGGACTTCCCGTGGTCCCGTGCATAGCCGTAGACGGTATATCCCATTTCGACCAGGCGCCTGGAGATGGCGAGGCCGATTCCGGAAGATGCGCCGGTGACCAGTGCTACGTCCATGCGGCGATCTGCTCCTCATTGAAATGTTCACCCAGGCGCTGGCGCATGAAGGAGGTTATCTCCTCCCGCCTTTCGACCGGGTAAGTCACGGTCGTCCCTTCCTGGGCATACGTGTCGTACAGAAGCGGCGTATCCTGCCGCTGCCGCTTCATACGCTGGAAATAGCCCTTCGTCATGCGGAAAACGCCCACGGTCACGTCCCGAACGGCGGCTGGATCGATCTGTTTAAAAGTCTCTGCGATCAGTTCTCCGTAGACCGACTTCCACGACGGTACGGCCAGGACCGGGTCGAAACAGAGACGGACGGGCCAACCGTCGTCTATGGCCGCCTGGACGGCGTCCAGCCTCCGCCGGAGCGGCGGCGCGCCGTGCTCGAAGCGCGAGGCGACAGGTTGCGGGGAGAGCGTCCAGGCCAGGATGACCCGGTCCGTGGGGGGCAGTTCCCGGATGGCCCGGTACGCAGCGCTCTTGGTTCGAATTTCAATGAGCAGATCCGGCTGCTCGTGGGCAAATTCTATCCACGCCCGGCAGTAAGGCGCGATCGATTCGAAAGCAAGCAGGTCGGTATCGTACGAAATGCAGAGGTATAGCGGCTGCGACGGGTTCGACCTGTTCCGTATGCCCAGGCGCGTCGCCGCAAAATAGTCTTCCAAGTTGACGAAGGCCACGATATTCGCCGACGGGTACATGCCCTGCAGGTAACAGTAGTCACAGTTGTACACGCAGTTGAACATGAGTGTGTTATAGTAGAAATTCTCGAGATTGAAATCCTGGCTGTGTCCCGATCCTTCGTACATGAACCGGTCCTTCTTCACGGCCAGGATCAGTTTCATGCTTTCCTTCTGCGCCGGGAAACGCTGTCTCGGTCGGGCAAAGACCGCCTTGTAGTCATCGATCTCCACTACCTGGGCTTTCGAAAAGCGATCCCGCACGCGCCGCGCGAAAGGATAGTCGAAAGCGGTGCGCTCGATATACAGGTGGGAGAAGTTACTCCACCGAGAGGATGCTACGGAGTCGTTCAAAGTGGGCGTCGCCTTCTTGTTTGGTTTTCACCGTAACCCGTGTAAATCCCGAAAGATCAGGCACTTCCGACCCGGTATGGAGCTTGTAGGTCCGCACCAGGTCGACCAGCATCCGCTGGCGGCTGGCCGTCAGTCGCAGCCGGCTGCGTATTCGTTCGACGACCTGGGCATCCGTATCGGTCAACGCGTCCGTGCCGCCGTCGGATATGTTCCTGTAGGCCGTGATCGTCTCTTCGATTTCATCCAGGCTCCTTGCGATCAGCACTCCTACCTCGTTCTTGTCGAATCGCCGTACATCGAGATGGTCGGACACGACCTTGACACAGCCGATCCGGTGGGGAGGCAGAAAAGTGGCTGCCGCCTGGTAGAATCCGGCCGCTTCCATGTCGACCAGGCCCCGGTCCACGCCGTCGGCATCCGTCCGGTCCAGGGGAACGTCCACGGTGGTGACCGCGGATTCCGCAAGGGGTGTTCGGGCCAGCAGGTCCGGATAGAAGGACCGTCCGGTGCCCTGCTCCGTGATCTTGTGCACGAGGAAACGGTCTCCCACCGTAACCGGACCCTCCCCGGCCTCCTGGGTATGGCCCGCGATGCCGAGGTTGAAGATGACCGCCTTCTCCCGGTTTTCGGTTTTTGTGATCAGGAAGGTGGTCGCTATGGCGGACTTCATGCGCCCCGTGCCTGTTACGGTCAACCAGGTTTCGTCCCGCCGGAAAACGGGCAGGGCAAAGGAAGCGTCCTGCTTCAACCGGTATCGCTCGATCACCGGTCGCGCTTCAGCATGCAGGGCAATGGCCAGGAGGGTGGGCATGAAGGGGTATCCACGGCGCGACGGTCCGGTTCCTATTTGGGCTGGATGACGAGCCGGCCGTCTTCTATCTTCACGGCCTTGACGAGATAAAAAAAGTTCTCCAGGGATGGCTCTTCGTACAGCGCGTCGACCAGGCTGTTATTGCGGATTTCATTCATGAATTCTTCGGGAAGGGATCTGCCACCGACTTCCAGCCGGTCGATGGTGACGCGCAGCCGGTCGTCCTTCATTTCGATGGCGAGTTCGCTGGTACCGTTCAGGTACCTGCCCTGGAATCGGTCGTTGAACATGCCGAGCGGTACGCTGATCTCGGCCCGCAACAGGTCTTCCTGGATGGTCACGTGCGCCATTCCGCGCAGCTCGCGAAACCAGTCTCCATACTGCAACAGCGCGTTGATATCGTCTCCCGACAGAGAAAAGATCCCGGTTTCTTCGCCCTTCTCCAGGGCGGTCACGAAATCCCCGAACCGGTCGAGAACTTCTTGCGCTTCGTCCTGGGTCGTCTCCGTGAGGGTAAATTCGAGTGGGGTCGAGCTCGTGTAGGATTCGACAAGGTCCACGCTCGTTTGATTGATGAAATAGTAGGCCGCGGCGGCGACGATAACGAGCAGAACAACCGAGGAAAGACACCCGCCCACCAAGTATCTGGCTTTCATAGCGCGTTGTTCCTTATGGTTGCCGGGCAAATACGACTTCCCCGTTCAGCAGGGTCATTTCGCAGGTCAGGCGCCGGGGCCATGTCCGGTGGTCGCCGTGCGAATCGCTGAAATCGAAGGTACCTTCCTCGAGTTCGAATACGGCCACGTCGGCGGCCGAGCCCGGATGCAGCGTACCCAGGTCGGCTCTCCCGAACGCAGCGGCCGGTATGGAGGTCGTACTGCGCACGATGTCTTCGAGAGGCATGCCCAGGTTCAGCATCTTGGACATGGTGGTCGGCAGGTCGAAAACCGGTCCGTTGACGTTCACGGTATACAGGTCCGTGCTGATGGTATCAGGAAAGAACCCCTGTTCGAACGCCGATTTGGCCACGTCGAACCTGAAGCTGCCGGCGCCGTGCCCCACGTCCATCAGGATTCCCCGGGATCGTCCCTCGATGACGTCCTCCCATATGGACCGGTGATCGTCCAGTATGCCGTGGGGGTGCCCGTGATAGGCGTGCGTGATGATGTCGCCGGGTCGGAGAAGGTCCATGATGCCGCTCAGGGGACAGGGAGTATTCCCCACGTGGACCATGACGGGGACGCCAATCTGTTCAGCAGCCTTTACCGCGAGGCGCGTCGGTTCAATGCCGTTGTCGCCGACCAGGTGCTGTCCCTGGCGGACCTTGATGCCGGTCATCAGGTCCCGGTTCCCGGCGACGGAAGCCACGGAGCGGTCCACGTCCACGAACCTGAGGCTGGCCAGTTCGGGCGTGCCCGCCGTCGGGATGCCTATGCTGGAAATATTGGAAAAACCGAACACCCGGGTCCTGGACGGCGCGGCCACGTTACGGCGGAAGGCCTCCAGACTGGGCCAGCTTGAACTTCCGGCGTCCACGATGGCCGTTACCCCGGTGGATGGACAGACGTCGTCCGGCACCAGGCCGATATCGGTGAAACCCCAGCAGATGTGGGCGTGCAGGTCGACCAGGCCGGGCAAGACATATCGGCCGGTTAGATCGACGACGCGGTGGCCTTCCACCGGTAGATCGTGGCCTACAGCCGAAATCGAACCGTCGCGAATGGAGACATCGCATACCCGGTTCAGATCCTGGGACGGATCCACGACAGTCCCGCCCCGAAGCAACAGGTTGCGTCCTTTTTCAGATTCCGGAATGGCCATTCGATGATCCTGGCGAACGCAGAGGTTACTTTTCCTTTTTCTTCTTCAGCGGGTTCTTCTTCAGCGGCGGCAACCGGTTCTTTATCTGCTGAAACCGTTCGGAATCCATGGTCAATCCATCCTTGACCGGAAGCGCGGCGATTTGCTTCTCGGTATTTTCAATGCGTTCCCTGCTCGGCGGATGGGTCGAAAACAGGGTCGCGAGCGCGCCCGGATCCCGGTCCTTGATTTGCAGGAGCTTCTCGAAGAAACGGGTTACTCCGTCAGGATCGTAGCCTGCGTCCCGCAGATTCTCGACCGCGAGGGCGTCCGCTTCCCGTTCCGCCTGCCGGGAATAGTGAAACATCCCGAGGATGCCTCCGATACCCGCCAGTTGCGACGCGACACGTTGTACCCCGGTGGGATTCCTGCCTGAAATCATGCCGGTAATGATCTCCAGGCCGAGTTGCCGGCTAAGGGACTTGGCGCCGTGGCGCCCCACCACGTGGCCGATTTCGTGTCCGACCACACCCGCCAGTTCCGATTCGGTGTCCGCCAGGGAGATGAGGCCCCGGTTGATATAGAGATAGCCGCCAGGCAGGGCAAAGGCGTTGACTTCATCCGTATCCACGACTTTTATGTAGTATCGAATATTCGTTCGCATGGAATGTCGGACAAGGGTCTGGCCGAGTTCATCGACGTAGCGGACCACCTCCGGGTCCGTGTAGAGCTTGATCTCTCTTTCGATCTCTCTCGAAAACTCGCGTCCGATCGCGACTTCATCCGCGTCGGTGAGAAAGTTGATGTTTTGAAAGACGCTTCCGCAGCCGAAGGACGTCAGCAGAAACAGGGAGGTCGCTACGACGGCGGGTTTGAGCGACAGGAACCAGGACAAGCCGTTGTCGAGAAGCCGTATCAGAGAGTGGAATTTCATCGTGATACACACCGGAATCAAGGATGTCCCGGGAACTGACCGGGCCAAGCCGGGCCGAGCCTGGCCGAGCCTGGCCAAGCCGAGCCACTGAAAATCGAGCGATCGTGGGGTGCGCCGCTTGACGGATTATGAGCACTCAAGATACGAATCGCCGGGTCCGCGGGCAATTGGAAAAGCCACAGAGGAAGCAGTCGTCCATGTATCGGTCCATGTACCGTTCATTAGCGCCGGGTTCGAAAAACGATCCGGAAGCTTCACCGCTTTTCGGATCGGAATCCACGGACGTAGCGGCCGTGTCGCGTTACCTTTCCCGGCTGGCCGGTGAAGGGCACGCCTTCGCCCTGAACCGGAGCCGCATCCGTCCATTGGGAGGCGGATTCAACAATCGTCTATACGAGATCGAGAACGCTTCCGGCATCTACGTCATCAAGATATATCCGGCTGACCAGGCCCAGCGCCTGGACCGGGAATACGCCGCAATGGAACGGCTTTCTTTCCTGGATACCGTACCGAATATCGTGACGGGCGATCCAAGGATCCCGGAACTGAGCGCGCCCGTGCTGATCTACGAGAAACTCCCGGGGTCACCGGCGGAACCCTCGAGCATGACCCGGGAAGACCTGGACGCGCTCCTGGAGACCTGGATCGCTGTACATGGCCTTTCGGATCCTGGCGATTCGCCCCTCGCCAGGCAGGCGGGACCGGTCCGTCCTGTGGACTGTCTCCGGTACATTGACGAAACCATTCACGCCACGGCCCTAACCGCCGCCATGGAAGATCCATCGTTCCGGCATGCCATGGAGCGGCTGCGGGACCTGAGACGGTGCATGGCCATGATGGAACTGAGGTCCGCGCTATGGGCGGATTCCCTGCCCAGCTTGTGTCATGGAGACTGCCGGCCGGCGAACTTGGTGAGAATGGGCTGCGGCCGTATCGGACTGGTCGACTGGGAACACGCGGGGATCATGGATCCGTTCTACGAGGTCGCCGGGTTTTTCTGGCATCCGGAGAGCGCGGGGTTGGAGACGAGCGTCCGTGATGGAGCCCTGGAAAGCTACTGTGAACGGAGCAACGACCCCCATGCCTTCGAGAAGATGGCCGTGTACCAGGCCATCCTTCCCGTCCAGTGGGCCGTGCGGATCCTGTCCGTGATCGAAGGTTACGACCGTCAAAAAGTCCAGCCGTGGAACGAACTCCGGCCGCTGGAGGCGCTGTGGTCGGACCTGGATCTGCACCTCGGTCTGGCCTCCGAAAAACTGGCTGGAGCGCTGCCGGGACAGTCGTAACGCCCCGGTCGCGCCACCTACCTCGTCGTGTAGCCCAACCGTTTCAGCTCCTGGTCTTTTTTTCGCCACGACGGCCGGACCTTGACCCGCAGGTCGAGATAGACGGGCCGGTCCAGGAAATCGACGATCGACTTCCTTGCGGACGTGCCAATACGTTTCAGCATGCGTCCATTCTTGCCGATGATGATGCCCTTCTGGGAAGTTCTCTCGATGATGATACCCGCCTGAATGTATGCCGTGCCGTTGGGCCTGTCCGTGAAATCCTCGACGATCACGGCCGATGCGTAGGGCAGTTCCTCGTGCAGGGCCAGGAACAAGTGCTCCCGGATGATTTCTCCCACGAAAAACCTTTCCGGTTGATCCGTGAGCATGTCCTCGGGGTACAGGGCCGGACCGTCCGGAAGCAAGCGGATAATGGCGGTCAGCAACGGGTCGAGTCCGTCTCCCTCGAGGGCGGACACGGGTACGATCTCGGCGAAGGGGAAACGGTTGCTCGCCTGGTCGATCAGGGGCAGCAGGGAGGCCTTGGAAGTCCGGTCGATCTTGTTTATCGCCAGGATAACCGGACCGCGGCTCTGTTCGAGGAAACCGACGACCCGGTCGTCGAGGTCATGGAAGAAACGGGTGGCGTCCACGATCGCCACGGCCGCGTCCGAGTCGCGCATCGTGTGAATCGCGGATTGAAGCATGTATTCCTGGAGCCTGTAGCCGGGTTCGAGGAGGCCGGGTGTATCCAGGAACAGGACCTGGCAGGTATCCTTCGTCAGAATGCCCAGTACCCGTTGACGGGTGGTCTGGGGCCGGGGCGTCACGATGGAAAGCCGGTACTGCAGGAGCGCGTTCATCAGGGTGGACTTGCCCACGTTCGGTTTTCCGACAAGGGCCACGAATCCCGCGCGATGCGTTCCTGCGCCTGTGGCGCCTTCCGTCTGTCCGGTGGGTTCCATGGACTGCAATATACAACTGCCGGGTTCAGAGGCAAAGCGCAAGGTTGGGTTTACCTTCTTGCCGTGGCGCTCTTGGGATATGGCATTCTCGAAGCGGAGAACCGCACGGCGCTGAGGGTTCCGAGGTCCTTTGGACTTGATAAATACATGATAAGACGGTATTTTAGGGTATCTTGTCAGGCTTGGATTCCTGACGACGGATTTCCTCGAGGCCGGATCATATGGGTATCTACATTTTGCATGGCACGATTCTGGCGGGTTACGCGGTCGCCACGGTGATCTATTTCCGCCATTTCTGGACGAGACAGCCCAGGACGGGTTTCTACGCCAGCCTGTGCCTGGTGCTGGCGCTGGTTTGCCACAGCGCTTTTCTTGTCGCCCGCGCCGTAGAATCCAGCCATCCGCCCTTCGTGGGCCTGCACGAATCGATGAGCTTCTTCGCATGGCTCATCGCCGTCGTCTACCTGTTTCTGGAACGTCGATTCCGCGACCGGTCGCTGGGGGTGTTCGTCCTGCCCCTGGTCCTGGCTGCGCAGGCCGCGTCCACGGTGTTCATGAGCCCCGTGGATCCGTTGCCGCCCCTGTTGCAGAGCCCGTGGTTCAATTTCCACGTAACGGCCAGTTTCCTGGCTTACGCCGCGTTTTCCTTCTCCTTCATCACGGGGCTGCTGTACGTCATGCAGATGTACTACATTCACCACCGCCGCGTGGGCCTGGTGTTCTCGCGTTTGCCCGCGCTGGGCATGCTGGACGAGATGAACCTCAAGGCGACGATTATCGGCTGGGTGTTTCTGTCCGCGGGTATCGCCACGGGGATCTGGTGGGCGACGGCCGCCTGGGACTCGATCATGCCCTGGCTTATGGACCCCAAGGTCCTGTGCGTGATGCTGACCTGGGTGATCTTCACATCCCAGCTGGTTACCCGCTATACCGCCGGGTGGCAGGGAGAACGGGCGGCGATCATCTCGATGGCCGGATTCGCGTCCGTTCTGCTGGCCTATCTGGGCGCCGGGCTCTGGACGAACCTGCATATCTTCGACTGACTTCGACGGCAAACGGATATCCGACCATGAATAAGAACTATCCCGCATTCAGGGTGGAGTCATGCACCTTACACTCGTCGGACTGAGCCACCATACTGCGCCCATCGATGTGCGCGACCAGGCGGTACTGTCGAAGACGCTCCATGAGAAAGCGCTCTCCTTCGTGAAGTCTTCGGGCGGCATCCTCGAAGCGGTGCTGCTGTCCACCTGCAATCGCAGCGAGATGTACGCGACCACCGATGAGGAACACGCCGATCCCGGGCCCATCGAGGCGTGGTTTCATGAAATACACGGCCTGGATGATGGTGTCTTGTCGCCCTACCTCTATCACCGGAAGGACGAAGAGGCCATCCGGCACCTGTTCCGGGTCGTCTCCAGCCTGGACTCCCTTGTGGTCGGCGAGCAGCAGATTCTCGGCCAGGTCAGGGAGGCCTACATGCAGTCGTTGAATACGAAGACCACGGGCGTGGTCCTCAACCGGCTGTTCGAAAAGGCGCTGGCCGTGGGCAAACAGGTGCGGGAGACGACGGAAATCGGGGTAGGCGCCGTATCCGTCAGTTCCGTTGCGGTCGAACTGGCGAGGAAGATCTTCAAAGACCTGCGGCAGCATGCGGCCATGTTGATCGGTGCGGGAGAGACGGGCGAACGGACCGCGGAGTACCTTGTCGAACAGGGCGTGAAGCGGCTCATCGTCGCCAACAGGACCTACGAACGGGCCGCCGACCTGGCCCATCGCTCCGATGGCATCGCCGTTTCGCTGCAAGACGGACTCCAGATGATTTCCGATGTCGATATCGTAATCAGTTCGACCGGATCCACCAAACCGGTGCTGGGCAAGGAACAGATGGCGGATATCATGCACGACCGGCGGAACCGGCCCATATTCCTGATCGACATCGCGGCGCCGCGGGATATCGACCCGCGGGTGCGAGACCTCTATAATGTCATTCTGTACGACATGGACGACCTGCAGTCGGTGGTGGACGACAATGCCGAGGCGCGGAAGGCGGAAGCGCGGAAAGTGGAAGGGATCGTAGAGATGGAAGTGGACCGGTTCCTTGCGTGGTATCAGAATCTCGCCGTTACGCCCACCATTACGCAGCTCCGTCACTTCGCGGACGGTGTCCGGCACCAGGAAGTGGACCGGGCCCTTGCCCAACTCGGCCATCTTTCCGATAAGGACCGGGAAACCGTGGACAAGATGAGCCGTGCCATTGTAAACAAGTTGCTGCATCAACCGACGGTCCAGCTCAGAAACACGACGAATACGGAGCACAAGGACTACCACCTCTACAGCCTTCGCCACCTGTTCGGTCTCGATGAACAGGCGAACGACAAGAACGGCGCCGGGAACGAATAGCGTGTCGATCCCTGTTCATGCGGCCATCGACCCCGCTCTCCCATGTCTACCACCCTTACCATAGGCACCCGCGGCAGCCGGCTGGCCCTCGTTCAGGCCCATTACGCGGCCCGGGCCATCGAAGCGGCCCACGAGGGTCTGACCGTCCACGTGCGCGTACTGAAGACGAAGGGCGACACGGCCCCAGACGCCGCCCTCGACACTTTCGGCGGGGAGGGTGTTTTTGTCAAAGAACTGGAACGGGCCCTGATCTCCGGAGAGATCGACGCGGCCGTGCACAGCCTCAAGGACCTTCCGACGACACTTCCCGACGGCCTGGCCATCGCCGCGGTACCGGAACGGGTGGACGAGCGCGACGCCTTGATCAGCCGGGACGGGACAGGGCTTGATCGTCTACGTCGCGGCGCCTGTATCGCCACGGGAAGTCCGCGGCGGCGGACTCAGCTGCAACACTACAGGCCGGATCTTCGTTTTACGGGCATACGCGGAAACATCGATACGCGCCTGGCCAGGCTGGAGGAAGAGGACGGCCCGGACGCGATCGTACTGGCCGTCGCGGGGCTGCAGCGGCTGGGCTGGTCGGACCGGATTACCGAATCCCTGTCTCCGGAAATATGCATGCCGGCCGTCGGCCAGGGGGCGCTAGCGATTGAAACCCGGTTGGATGACCGGCGGACCCTGGAAGCCGCGCGGCGCATCGAGCATCGTCCGTCGAGGCTGGCGGTGATAGCTGAGCGGGCTTTACTCCACGGTATCGGAGGCGGTTGCCATACCCCGATCGGTGCGTGGGGCAGAATCCACGGAAACGCCCTGCAACTGGACGCCGTACTGGCAGCCGAGGACGGTAGTTGGATCGTGCGTCATTCCCTCCACGGCGGACCTGAAGAAGGACCTGACCTGGGCCGTCGGATGGCCGAGGCCGTGCTGGCACAGGCCGCTGAAACACAATGAACGGCGAAACCCAAAGTAAGCACAAAACCGTCCCGTGGGGGAGGTGGTCGCGCTGCGGCAACAACTCAACTGGTTTGAATCGAAGCCGTTATTCGGAATGCGTGTGCTTATCACACGGGCCAGGGACCAGGCCGGCGATCTGTCCGAATCCCTCGTCCGGGTTGGCGCGGAACCGGTCGAAGCGCCGCTTATACGGATCGAAGCGCCGGACGACTGGTCGGACGTGGACGCCGCGCTGTCCAATCTTTCCGGTTTCGATCACGTGGTCTTTACCAGCGGAAACGCCGTGGAGGCTTTTTTCAAAAGGCTCTGCGAAAACGGGCTGGACACCAGGGCGCTGTCCGGACCGCGTGTCGCCACGGTGGGACGGGCCACGTCGGATGCGTTGAGAAAACACGGTATCGAAGCGGACCATCGCCCCGAAGTTTTCCGGGCCGAGAAGCTGGTGGAGACCCTGGCCGAAGCCTGCGATCTGCAAGGCGCCCGAATCCTCTTTCCCACGTCGGATATCGCGGGTCCGGCCGTGGTCGAGGGACTATCCGCCGCCGGTGCATGCGTGACCGAGGTCACGGTCTACCGCACGGCGATGGAAGAGGCCCTGCCGGACAGGATCGTGTCCATGTTGGAAGACCGGAAAATCCACGTGGCCGTGTTCGCCAGTTCTTCGGCCGCCGCTGCGTTTGCGAAAGCCGTGGGACCGGATCGATTGCCGCGGTTCACCGAGGGCGTCCGCATCGCCTGCATTGGCCCCGCCACGGCCGGAACCGCCGCCGAAGCGGGTCTTTCCGTGGATATCATGCCCGACCAGGCATCTATCCCCGCGCTCGTAGACGCGATAGTGCGGCACCACTTGTCCACGGGGGAGCAGCATACGGAATAACGATTGCCTTGCGAAGAAGCCCCTGAGTATATTCGTTGGGCTTGTGATCACATATATACAGTAATGTGATACGTTAAGCAGCGGGTGACCGAGTGACACCCGGCTATGTTACACGGCAGTTGCCCGAGTGGTACCACCCGTGGTAGAAACCCCTTCGATTTGACCGGCTTCCTATGGCCTTTTGTCCAGTTTGCGAATGTGAATACCCCCGGCGCGTACAGAAGTGCCCGATCTGCGCCACCCTCTTGATTGACGGGCTGAATGAGGAGTCGACCTGGGTTTGCGACGAGTGTAAAGAAGAGGTCCCGGGCGACGCGCGTTCCTGCCCGGTCTGCGGCACGGTATTCACAGACGATCTACGGTGTTTTTTCCATCCGGCCGTCCCGGCGCACGGGCGCTGTGTCATTTGCGGACAGCACGTGTGCGCGGAATGCGGGATTCGCCGGCTGGGCCGGTATCTATGCGAAAAACACGAAATGGAAGAAGAGCAGCCGGCGGAAGAAGAAATCCTCTACCGGGCCAAAGACCGGGAAGCGCTGACCTACCAGCGCTACCTGGCGCAGAAAGGCGTGGAGAGCCGGATCTTTTCGACCGACCAGGACGCCGCCCTAGTCCTCGCAAAGGATACAATTGAAGCGGCCAGTATCATCGTGCCCTCGAAATACCGGGAACCGGCGCGAAGGTGGATGAAGTCCCGATACATCGAAGACGGGCAGGTGTTGTTCCAGTGCGAGTGCTGCAGCGCCCTGAATGGATTCAGCGACGACGGATGCGCCAACTGCGGCGGGCAATGATGACCTGACAGCGGGCAGGAGACAGACAACCCATGGCATTTCCCGTACACCGGCTGCGGCGGCTGCGCCGCGGCGAAAACCTGCGCAGGATGGTCGGCGAGACCCGTCTCTCCGTTGACGACCTGATCTATCCCATGTTCATCTGTCCGGGAGAGGGAGTCCGTTCCCCGGTGGACTCGATGCCGGGCGTGGACCGGCTGTCGGTGGACCAGGGCGTCGAGGTCTGCCGTGAAGTCGCGGACCTGGGTATACCGGCCGTCATGCTCTTCGGTATTCCGGAGAACAAGGACGCCTACGGATCCGGCGCTTACGCGGACGACGGCATTGTGCAGCGGGCCATCCGCGCGATAAAGGAAACTACGCCGGACCTGACCGTCATCGGCGACGTGTGCCTCTGCGAGTACACCGATCACGGGCACTGCGGCGTCATCCGGGAAGGCGACGTGGAAAACGACGCCACGCTACGCCTGCTCGTAAGGACGGCCCTCTCGCAGGCCAATGCCGGCGTCGACATGGTCGCGCCCTCCGACATGATGGACGGCCGCGTGGGTGCGATACGGGAAGCCTTTGACGACGAACACCTCACGCATATACCGATCATGGCCTATTCCGCCAAGTACGCCTCCGCGTATTACAGCCCCTTTCGCGATGCCGCGGGATCGGTCCCGCAGTTCGGCGACCGACGTTCCTACCAGATGAACCCGGCCAACACCAACGAGGCGCTCAGGGAAGTGGAACTGGACCTCGAAGAAGGGGCGGATATCGTCATGGTCAAGCCTGCCCTGGCCTATCTCGACGTAATTCAGCGGGTGAAAATGACCTTCGAAGTGCCGGTAGCCGCCTACAACGTGAGCGGAGAATTCGCCATGATCAGGGCGGCGGCACAGATGGGCTGGATCGATGAAGAACGGATCGTTCTGGAGTCGCTGACCGCCATGAAACGGGCCGGCGCAGACATGATACTCACCTATTTCGCCCGGGATGTCGCGGGTCGGCTTTGACGGCCGGCGCGTCCGCACGACCGGGTCTTGTCTAAACATATACAACCAGACCGCTTGTTATTGATGTGATCAGCATTGTAAAGCAAGGCGTCACAAAATCACACTTTTGAGTGAAGTTCATGAACCGTTCCCGTTCCAGCACCCTCTTCGACCAGGCCCAACGACTGATGCCCGGCGGCGTGAACAGTCCCGTGCGCAACTTTGGCCGGGTCGGCGGCCGTCCCGTTTTCATGGACCGGGGCGCGGGTTCGAAGGTATACGACGTGGACGGCAACGAATATATCGACTACCTCGGTTCCTGGGGACCGCTGATCCTGGGTCATGGCAATCCCGCCGTGGTCGAAGCGCTGAAGAAGGCGTGTGAACGGGGCGTCAGCTTCGGTACGCCTACGGAAGCCGAGATCCGGTTGGCGGAACTGGTCCGGACGGCCTTCCCATCCATCGACCTGGTGCGCATGGTAAACTCCGGGACGGAAGCGACCATGAGTGCCTTGCGGGTAGCTCGCGGATATACGGCGCGCGACCTGGCGGTCAAGTTCGAAGCGGGATACCACGGCCACGGCGACAGTTTTCTCATCCAGGCTGGCTCCGGCGCCGCGACGTTCGGAATCCCCGATAGCCCCGGCGTGCCGGCGGACCTGGCGAAGCTGACGATCAACCTCCCGTACAACGATATAGATGCTGTCCGGAGTACGCTGTCGGAACGGGGCGACGACATCGCCTGCGTGATCGTCGAGCCGGTGGCGGGCAACATGGGCATGATACCGCCGGTCGCCGGTTTCCTGGAAACCATCCGGGAGGAAACGGAAAAACGGGGGATCATCCTGATCTTCGACGAGATCATCACCGGGTTCCGGATCGCCTTCGGCGGCGCTCAGGAACGGTTCGGCATCACGGCGGACATGACCTGCCTGGGCAAGATCATCGGGGGCGGCCTCCCCGTGGGCGCCTATGGCGGGCGCAGGGAAATCATGGAAACGGTGGCGCCTCTCGGCGCGGTCTACCAGGCCGGGACGCTCTCGGGCAACCCGCTGGCCATGACCGCAGGTTACCAAACAGTTAGACAGTTGCAGGAACCGGGTGTCTACGAACGACTTGAAACATTGGCTTCCCGGCTCGGTATCGGTCTACGCGACGCGGCGGATGAGGCAGGTGTTCCCGCGTACCTGTCCCGGGTCGGATCCATGATGTGTACCTTCTTTACCGATCAAACCGTTGAGGACTTCGATTCTGCTTCCACCTCAAACGCGGATAAATACGGAAAGTACTTCTGGAACATGCTGGACCGCGGCGTCTACCTGGCGCCGTCGCGCCTTGAAACGGGCTTCGTGTCCCTGGCTCACACCGAGGACGACATCGACCGAACCGTCGAAGCGGCCCGGGAAAGCCTGCAGGACCTAAAGGCTTAACATCATAATAAACAAATGGTTACGATAGATCTAAACGGGTAAACTGGTACTACATTCTTGTCTTTACCAGAAAAGGAGTCCGAAGTGATTCGCCGATATAGCCGCGTGTTAGCCGTGGTCACAACCTGTATGGCCTTGACGATACTGGCAGGATGTGGTGGTGGGGACAGTCCGACTAAGCCCACTCCGCCTACGCCTCCACCGCCACCACCTCCAACTCCCGTGGCGACCAGTATCACGGTCACGCCGTCGTCGCACACACTGCCGGCCATCAGTGCGACAGTTCAGCTCATGGCGACGGTGAAGGACCAGAACAACAACACGATGTCCGGGCAAACTGTTACCTGGTCGAGCGCCAACACGGCGGTAGCGACTGTCAGTGCACAAGGCCTGGTGTCGGCGGTGAGCAACGGCACGGCGCAGATCACGGCGCGTTCGGGCAACTCCTCGGGGAAAGCGACCATTACCGTTGCGGAGCCGGTGCCGACGCGGGTCGCGATCACGCCATCGTCGCATACGCTGGAAGCGATCGGCGAGACAGTACAGCTCGCCGCCGTGGTGCGCGACCAGCGCAACAACGTATTGTCGGGAGCGTCCGTGACCTGGTCGAGCGGCGACGAAGCGGTGGCGACTGTCACTGCGCAGGGGCTGGTGACAGCAGTGAGTAACGGCATGGCGCAGATCACGGCGCGGTCTGACGGCACCACGGACGGGCGACCATATCGGTGTCGGAACCTGTGCCCACGACTATCGTGATCGATCCGACTTCGGCTGCACTTGAATCGATTGGCGAGACCGTACAGCTTACGGCCGTAGTACTGGACCAGCGCGAGAACGCAATGCCGGACGAAACCGTTATCTGGTCGAGCGGGGACGAGGCCCTGGCGACCGTGGACGAGGCGGGCCTGGTGACCGCTGTGGACAACGGCATGGTTGACATCACCGCGCAGTCGGACGAAGCCATGGAGAGCGTAACCATAACCGTGTCCCAGGTCGCGGCAATCATCACGATCACACCGGAAATGACGACGCTCACTGAATTCGGTGAGACGGTCCAGCTCGAGGTCGTTGCTGAAGATGCAAACGAAGTCGCCATAGACGAACCGAGTATCACCTGGTCGAGCAGCGACGAAACCGTGGCCACCGTGGACGAGGCAGGCCTGGTGACGGCCGTTGGTAATGGTATGGCGGACATCACGGCGCAGTCGGGCAATGCAATACAGAGCGTGACCGTGACGGTTGCGGGTCCGAGTCCCGATCGGGAAACGTTGATCGCCATATACAACGCAACGGACGGAATGAACTGGACCATGCAGGGTAACTGGTTGAGTGAAGAACGCGTAAACATGTGGGATGGTGTTACGACGGACGACCGTGGACGGATAACCGAACTGACCCTGGATGGTTTCGGTTTAAGCGGGATGGTCCCCATGGAACTTGGCCAGCTTGCCAACCTCGCGGCGCTTCAGCTTCAGAACAACGCGGACCTTGTAGGGCCGCTCCCCGATTCATTCCTGAACCTGGCGCTCATGTCTTTAAATCTGGGCGGCACCCAGGTCTGCGTACCACAGAATGACGAGTTCCAAATGTGGTTGAGCGGAATCATGGATGCGCAGGGGATTACCCTTTGTGAAATCACCTACCTCCCGTGGACCGGGTTGATGGTGTCGCCAGGCAAGATCGCTTTCGTTACAGAAGCATTGCCGGTGCCATTTGAGTTAACTACTTGTATTCCTCTGAATAACTTTGAGTTTATGGGAGCGAGCATCACGGTGTATGAAGCCAAGTGGCAGCGGCGAACCGACATGGACAGTCCGTGGATGGATTTAGAGGACACTATCGTGACTTTCCAGGTCTGTCCCCTCAGTCCCGATGAACCGGGTGATTACAGGCTCGTGGGGGACGCGACCATCAACGGCGAGAGAGGCCTGTACGCCAGCGAAAACTATTTTACCATAGAGTAATCGGAAAAACGCGGTTGAGTTCAGGGCCGCCGCATGACTTAGTCCATCGAATCGTGATTTTCATGCTGCATTTGAGCAGCAGAGTTTTCTGACACGCAACCTTAAAGGGGATCGGCGGGTCAAAACCACAGATCCCCATCAATTCCCTCTACCGGAATCCAGCATGCAGCCCTGATCCCCAGGAGTACACGCTCCCATGCTGAAAAGCCATATCGTCATCGCGCTGCGGCACCTGTTAGGAAATAAGGGCTACTTCTTCATCAACACGCTGGGCCTGTCCACCGGTATCGCGTGCTGTCTCCTCATCTTTCTCTTCGTCCGCCACGAGTGGACTTACGACGCTTTCCACGAGAAGTCGGACCGGATCTACCGGATCGTCCTAGGTGGAACGGGTTACGACGGTGAACCGTATCTCTGGGCGAATACTCCTCTTCCACTTGCCGCTGCCTTTAAGCAGCAGTATCCCGGCGTCGAACAGACCGTGCGGATACGTAATGCCAGTGGATCGGAAATCCGCATCGGAAATGATACGTACCGGGAGGAACACGTTCTTTATAGCGATCCATCAATTTTCAGCGTGTTCTCCTTCCCGATGATCGAAGGTGATCCCGGGACGGTCCTGAACGAACTGAATTCGGTGGTAATCAGTCGGTCTGCCGCCGAAAAGTATTTTGGGACGGAAAGCCCCCTGGGCAGGCAACTCACGATACGTGGAGAACCTTTTGCCGTAGCCGGGGTAGCGGAGAACACTCCGGTTAATTCCAGCATACGGTTCGATTTCCTGTTACCCTTCGACAAGATGTTTGCCATAGACGACTGGGTGAAGCAGGCAATCGGCAATTGGAACTTCAGCGTCACGTCAACCTATGTCGAACTGTCAGACCCGGACCGGGCGAGCTTGCTGAAAGACCAACTCCCGGGTTTTGTCGAATCTCATTTTTCACAGATGGGATCGCCTTACCTGGCGCTGCAGCCCATACCGGACATGCACCTGAACCAGGAAGTGGGGTCCGGCCTGGGATCTACCAGCGATCCCGACCGGTCCTACATACTGATATGCACTGCGCTTCTCGTTCTCTTTATAGCCTGCGTCAATTTCATGAACCTGGCCGTCTGCCGTTCGTCTTCACGGGCGAAGGAGGTCGGGCTGCGGAAGGTTTTCGGAGCGCAGAAAACCCAGATCACGGGGCAGTTCCTGGGTGAGACCGCGGTGCTGAGTTGCTTCGCCCTGGTGTTCGGCGTCATACTGGCCCACCTGTTTCTTCCCGTTTTCAACATGCTGGCGGGGACTTCTCTCGTCCTCGATTACCTTTCCAACGGCTTCACGCTCGCCGCGCTGCTGGCGTTGACTGGCCTGGTTGCCCTGGTCTCCGGCAGCTATCCCGCCCTGGTCCTTTCCCGTTTCAATCCCGTTGCCGTGTTCAGACATCAGCTTCAGATCGGTGGCCCCAACCTGGTTATCCGTGGCCTGATGGTCGTCCAGTTCGGTTTGTCCGCGTTACTCGTCGTTTCCATACTCGTCATGACCCGGCAACTGGACTTCATCCGGACCGGGGATTTGGGATTCAATAAGGCAAACGTCGTCGTCATCCCTACCGGACCGAATTCCATCTCCGTGGACGTTTATAGATCCAGGATACAATCGTACGAAGACGTGGTCCAGGTGTCGGGAACGTCCAACACTTTCGGACGCGGCCTGGGCCAGGCCGCCTATACCAATAAGGACGGGAGCAAACTCGAAGCATACATGTTCACCGTGGATTACGATTACTTGCAGACGCTTGAACTGAACCTGGTCTCAGGCCGGGATTTCTCCCGGGAATTCGGCAACGACGAAGCGGGATCGTGCATTATCAACGAGGCCGCTGCACGGAAGATGGAATGGGACGACCCTATCGGCCGAACACTGCCCCACGGTTACACGGTCGTCGGCGTGGTCGAGGACTACCACTTCCAGTCGATGCACCAGGAAATCGAGCCGGTGATCCTGTCCATGAATCCCACGTCCATCGGGGATGAAGTACTGGGCGGTTTCAGTTTTTTCCTGGTCCGCGTCAGCGGGCGGGATTTGCCCGCCACGATAGATCTTCTGAGAGCCGCCTGGATAGAAACCGCGCCGGAGGCTCCCTTCGAGTATTTCTTCCTCGAGGACGACATCGCACGATTCTACCAGAACGAGAACAACCTGGCGCGGATATTCACCTATTCGGCGGTGTTCGCCCTGCTGATCGCCTGCCTGGGCGTGTACGGCCTGGTATCCCTGGAAGTCGCCCGTCGCACGCGGGAGGTGGGCATTCGCAAGGTAATGGGCGCCGCGGTGTCCGATATCGTCGCTCTGCTGTCCAGGCAGTTCGTCTACCTGGTCGTGATCGCCAACATTCTGGCCTGGCCAGCGGCGTGGTGGCTCATGAACGAGTGGCTCGCGGATTTCGCCTACCGCACCGAAATCGGGGCCGTTCCTTTCATGGCAGCAGGACTCATCGTCCTGGCCGTCGCCCTCATCACCGTAAGTCTGCAGACCTTCCGAAGCGCCCTGCTCAACCCGGCGGATTCCCTGCGGCGCGAGTAGGCGGTTTTAGATTGACCGATATCGCGAATCCGGGTATTTTGTAGGTATACCGACATACATATTTACAGGTCCCATCTCTTTTCGTAACTCCCCCAACTAGTTGGTTTGCCATGATCAGATACCTTCTATATCTGGTAGCGACCCTGATGATTTTTCCTCTGCAGAGTCGCCTCCATGCCCAGTCCTCCGCAACGGATACAGTCACGGAAACTGTCCCGTGGACTCCCCTCGAGGCGGGACAAGCGCTTTTCGACCAGGAGAAATTCGCGGATGCGACGCGACGACTCAGGCAGGCGGTCCGGGAGGAAAAACAGTCGGCCGCCGCACACTACTGGCTCGGCAGGACCTATTTGCAGATGGACCACAGGCGCCTGGACGCCCGGAACGAGTTGCGTACGGCGGCCAGACTGGCGCCGGACGACGCGGAAATCCAGTACTATCTGGGCATGTCGTTCATGACTCCAGGTAAGGTGGACCAGATAGTGGGCGGCGAAAGGGACGGACGTTTCAATTTCCTCAAGGCGGTGGAACTGGATCCCTCGCATCCCGACGCGTACTACCAGCTTGGCCGCTGTCATGAAACGGCCCCGGTACCTGGATTCGAGAATGCGATAAACGCCTATATCATGCAGTTCAAAGTCCGCCCCGATCATCCGGAAGCGTTGCGGGGATTCTTGAATGCGTGTCATCTATCGGAACGCTATGGTTTGGGTGCGGATCTGCTCGGGTGGATTGTCGAAGAGTTGGGAGACGCCACGCCGGCTATCGTCCACCCACTGCTGAGTCAATTCAGGGATTTGTCCGATGTATCGGATCGAAAATACGGTCCGATACTGGAAGCTCTGGAGACCTATATATCCCTGTTGGATCACGACGAACAGGCCCAGTTCCGGGACCTGGACCACGTGGCGCCGCCTGACGAAAAGCGTGCCTGGGAGTCGGCGTCGGCCGCCGAACGCGACGCCCTCTGGCAGACGTTCTGGAACGTCCGGGATTCGAACCCCTCCACGGTGGAAAATGAGCGCCTGATGGAACATTACCGGCGTGTACTGTATGCCCGGCACCATTTCTCGGTAGGGCAGAAGCCCTATGACCGGCGTGGCGAGATATATGTCCGGTATGGAGCTCCGGACAATCGGCGTGATTACCTGTACACTTCCAATCAGAACACCTACGACGAAGTACGAATTTCTGATGACGCGACTGTGGATGCGATCCGCGAGCAGAATCAGCAGTTCGGTTATCAATTGCGCGTTGACCGTGGTGATTTGACTATCTTGTTGCCGGAGGACGTGGCACAGCGCGTGGGCTTTGGTGCACAAAGCCAGATGGCAGCCGAAGAAGCAGTCGGTGGATTGGTAGTCGACGGCCTCGTCGTATCGTCCGTGGAAATTGCCTGGCAGAGAGCCAAGAAGGAAATGGGAACGGTTTATGCCACCGAGAGTTGGGTGTATGTGGACTATGGGTTGGAACTGCATTTCGTCGACCAGTTTGGCGGCGGCCGATTCGACTATCCGTGGCCGAACCTGCTTTCTTCCCAAGAGGCGATGATCCGGCAGGAAAGGTTCAGTCCCCGGCAGCGCGCGGCGGATTTGATCGCCAAAAGCCCCGAGGAATACCTGCACGACTTCGGGGGAGAGCCACTCGAGTACGCCTTCGATGCGGTGACCTTCAGGACGGACAACGGTGCAACGGAGCTGGACCTTTCATACAGCATACCGGTGTGGCAGTTCGGTGATGTCTCGGACGGTAAGGGGAACAGCACCATGCTGGAACACCGGGTCACCCTGCGCGATTCGATCATGAGCCCGGAGTTTACGCACGAGTTCGGTTTCGGTCCTTTCGATCGGCCGAAGCGAAAGATGGAAGAACAGGAGGTCCATGTACCTGTCTACACGCTTCCGGCGAGCGTCCTGGCGCCAACGGGCAGTTATACCCTGGCGGTCCAGGTACAGGACCAGGCTTCGCAGCGGATCGGTGTGTATCGAAAGCCGATATTGGTGGACGACTACAGGGGCGTCGACCTGCTGATCAGCGATCTCAAGCTGGCTACCAGCGTCAGGCCCTCGAGTGTCCAGGGTCCTTTTGTGCGTAATCGTCTGAACATCACGCCCAACCCGGGCCGCCTCTACGTGCGGGGCCGTCCCGTTTAAGTCTATTACGAGATTTACAATCTGGGTTTGGACCAGGACCGGAAATCATCGTTCGAAATTTACTACGAGATTACACCCGCGGACCGGGAGGAACCACTGGCCTGGTCTGCTCGCCGGCAGGAAGAGATGCAGACGGTTATGATGACTTTCGCAGGCGAAGGTTATTCGGCCGAGGACCGGGAGTACACCGCACTGGACACTTCCGACCTGCCGGCCGGCGAATATGTGCTATCCGTGACGTTGAAGGACCAACATTCCGGTCAAACTGTTTCGAAATCGGCTAACTTCCTGGTCGTGGAACCGTAAAACGCCGGGTTGGAACGTCAGCAGACCTCCCCGTCACTTCAACCGCTCCGGATTCAGATCCTCGAGTTCCGGAACGACGAATATCCCGTCCCTCCTGATGACTTCCCCATCAAATTCGATGGTTCCGCCGCCGTATTCCGGTGTCTGGATCATGACCATGTCCCAATGGACGGCGGAGCGATTGCTGTTGTCTGCCTCCTCGTAGGCCTGTCCGGGCGTGAAGTGGTAGGAACCGGCGATCTTCTCGTCGAAGAGGATGTCCAGCATGGGCGTGGTGATGTAGGGGTTGAAGCCGATGGCGAATTCGCCGATGTAGCGCGCCCCCTCGTCGGTGTCGAAGATCTCGTTCAGTTTTTCTGTCCGGTTGCCCGTCGCCTCGTTGATTTTCCCATCTTCGAATCTTAACCGCACGTCCGTGAAGGTCACGCCGTGGTACAACGTCGGCGTGTTGAACTGGATGACGCCGTTGACCGAATCCCGCACGGGCGCGGTGAAGCACTCGCCGTCGGGTATGTTGCGGTCGCCCGAGCATCCGACCGTAGGGATGTCCCGAATGCTGAAGGACAGGTCGGTTCCCGGACCGGTGAGGCGTACCCGGTCGGTACGGTCCATGCGTTCCTTAAGCGGCGTGAGCGCCCGCTCCATCTTTCCGTAATCCAGGGTACACACGTCGAAGTAGAAACGCTCGAATGCCTCGGTGCTCATGCCGGCCTGCTGCGCCATGGACGGCGTCGGCCAGCGCAGCACCACCCACCGGGTTCCGGGTACGCGGATATCGAAGTGCACTGGTTTGAGCCAGCGTTGTTCGTAAACCCGCATGGCTTCGCTCGGCACGTCCGACATCTCCATCACGTTATGGCTGCCACGCAGGGCCATGTAGGCCTGTACCTGCTTCATGCGATGGGATTCACAATCTCCCGCGACCTCCATGGTGTCCTCGTCCCCCGCGTGGACCAGTTCTCGCATGACGCGCTGATGCTTGATGGAGACCAGCGGCACCCCTCCCGCCTCACGGATCGTCCGGATCAGCGAGATCACCATGTCGTCGGGCACGTCAAACGCCTCGATGAGCACCCGGTCGCCCGGGTTTAACTTCGTCGAATGTTCGGTGAGCACCTTTGACAGATCGTCGTATCGTGGATCGTGCATGCGCGTTTATTCTCCGTGGTTAGTTTTCGATCCGCCCCGGTTTCACATCCACCTCGCCCGCCGCGGATATCCTGGCCAGGATGGCGTCTTCGGGTTCAAAGGCCAGGCGCAACAACCGTTCCCGGCCGTTGACGTGTATCGCCACCTCCCGCTCGACCCGTCCAGTGGACCGCCAGCCCTCGTAGGCCATGGGGTACCGGATCCGCTTCGTATCGGGATGGGCGAAGAAGACGTGGTAATCGTCATCGACCTGCCGGCACCAGAATTCCGGCACGTCCGGGCCGCTTACGAGCGGGGGTTGTCGAAGCGCCGCACCCGGATCCGTGGTTACCCCAGTTTGGCTCATCAGTTCCGCCAGGCGGTCCCCGTAGTCCGCCGCCGGCCGGTGGCCGGGCGCTGCGGGCCTGCGCGGGAGACAGATCCGCGCGCCTTCCCGGGCCAGCCGAAGCAGCGCCGACAGGGCTTCGCTGTCCAGCCATTCCACGTCCACGAAAACCACGGAGAAAACGGTCTCTCCGTATCGAACGTGACCATCCTCCACCACCGCTCCCTTGAGAAAAGGCGTCGAAATCCACAGGGGATGATATCCGAGCAGACCGGCCGGCCGTTCAACGGTCTGCATTTCCCAATAGTAGTTGGCGGCCGGACCCCGCCGGTCCTCGGGCAGCATGTGGCGCATCCAGTGGTCTTCCAGCGGCAGGTACACCGCCACGTCCGTGTAGGTCTTGCCCTGCTTGACGAATTCGGCGGCCTCCGTCATGTACGCGTTGAAGGCCGGAAGCCGGTCGACGAACCCGCTGTCCGGACCGACGTGCGTGGTCGCGTAGAAGGTGTTGGTCCCCCCCGGCGCATTGTACGGCATGCCGTGCCAGACGATGTGATTGACGCCGTTGGCGAAGACCGCATCCGCCATGAGCTTCATGTCCTCCACTTTCTCCTCGCCGTGATGGGGCGACGGCGCCGGCCACGGCTCGTAGCCGTAGATGCAGGTGAAGGTCTCGCAGGTCACGACGGGCCTCGAGGCCAGGGCCGCCGCCGAACCGGGTATGGCCGAGTAAAAGGTCTCGAACAGCAGGGCCTCCGATTCCGGGACGTCCACGAGCGCGAAAGCGGCCAGCAGGTCCGTCGGCGCCCCGTGGCACTGCACCCGGCTCACGGCGCCGAGTTCACGGCAGATTTCGGCATAGGGCTTGAAGAACCCGTCGATCGCCGCGTTCGACAGGATCTTACGGTAGTCGTGGCGCACGTCGGGATGTTCGTCGATACAGGACTTGTAGGGTTCCAGTTCGTACCCGAATCGATCCCGGAAGACCGGATCCAGGTGGGCGCTCCAGAGCCCCTCCGGGTAGACCTCCCACGAATCGGAGAAGAGTCCCGATGTGGTGCCCCGCAGGGCCGGTTTCAGTGCGCCACCGACGCGTTCGGCGTACCGGGCCAACGCGTCCGGGTCCAGGTGGTTCAGGATCCGTCCGCGGCCGAAATAGGACAACTCCCACGATTTCTCCAAGCGCTGGGTCGCCGGACCGCCGAATACCTGTCCCGCGTCGTCCTCGGACACGACAGATCCGCCGAAAGGCCAGGAGGAGCTGAAAGTGAAGTCGCAACCGATCCCCAGCCGGTCCGACTCGCCCTTGGCATAAGCGACCAGGCCTGTCCATGCCTCGCTCAGCCAGCGGGGCCCTTCATCTGCCCCGGGCTGGGGGTACATGAAGGCGATCTCCACGCCGCCGAAACCCCGGTCCCGTACCCATTTCAACTGGGTCCGGACGTCCTCTAGCTTTATGTCGTCGTGGAACCACCACCAGCGCGTGTAGGGCCGGGAATCCGTGAAGGGACGATAGGTCCTGGTCAGGTCGTTTGACATGACTACTCCTTGAACCGGTGCATTTGCCCTGCATAATCTATACCGGAATACCGCGGTAAACACTATTTTATCTGGAAAAACGGGAACGGTTCGCGTACCATGCGGGTTCGTGTGTACAGGCGGTCGATCCGGTCCGGCCGAATCGACCTCGGTCCCGTATCAGCAGCCAGTTCAAGAAGGACTGGATTTCATCACCCAGGCGGAACCCGGGCATACCACGTTTCGCTTACGTTCCAGGAGTTCCCATGCAGACCATCGATTTCGCGTGTTCCTTCTTTACCTTTCGCGTGGACACGCTGAAGAAACCGCCCAAGACCGTAACCCAGAAACCGCCGTATCCGATAAACAACGCACGAATTCCCATCGAAGCCGGCCTGACTATCACCGAGAAGGGCGGAGACTTCAGGGATGATTACGTCCTCGGCGCGAGTTGCAAGACCGAGCAGGTCGGCGCGGAGCGGGATATCTGGCACCTGCCCAACGCGGATTTCGCACCGATCTTTTCGACGGACACCTTCATGGCCATCAAGACCTACGAAGTGGCGAACCGGGGCGCCACGCTCTACCCGCCCTCCCTGGGCGAGCAACCCGAAAGGCAGATCGTCGCCATCGAGGAGACTTTCGACGACGTCCGGATCGACCTGCCCCGCGTCGACGGGCGCAGCCTGGATACACCGCGAGCCGTCGTGGAGGCCGTCCTCGGCAACCAGCCCCTCAACGCGCGGACGACCCTTGAGAACGACCGGTACACCGCGGTCCTCGAATATCCTGTCAAGACGATCAATGCCAATGAGCGTGACTGGGTATACCAGCCGGATACGGGTCCGGTGCTCCTGCCGGACCTGTCCCGCGATCCGGAAGACATGCTGGAAGGGATCGAATTGGCCTTTGCCGCGTTCAATACACCGGACTGGGTCGAGTTCATCGTCCGCGTTCCCACGCCTGTCGCCGACGGCGTCAGCGTGAATCATTATTCGAAATCCGTCCGGATGGACAGCGCAAACGAAGTGCTGGTTCCGATGGGCTAGGAGAGAGGTAGTGGTATGCGGTCCACAGTAAGACCGTTATACATCTGGCTGTGTTGTTTGGGCATCCTGTATTCGCTTGCCGCGTCCGCCCCTTTACGCGCGCAGGCCATGGGCGGAAACAACCCCGGGATCGAAGGGCAGGCAGGCGCGGAAGCGGTTCCTGAAGAGGATCCCGTCCTTCGCGTACTGCGCGAACGGGTCGATGAATACGGCCAGACGGTAGGAATCGTCGCCGGGATCATCCGGGGCATCAACCGGTACGTCTACGCCTACGGCACGCTCAACCGCGGTACGATACGGCGGGTCAGCAGCATGACGGTCTTCGAGATCGGCCAGCTGAGCAGCCTGTACACGACGGCCATGTTGTCCCTCCTGGTTCAGCGGGGCGACGTGAACCTGACCGACCGGGTGTCCGCCTACCTCCCGGAAACGGTAAACGTGCCGACCACGCCCGCCGGACGTCCTATCCTGATAGAGCATCTTGCCACCCACACCTCGGGCCTGCCCCGCCTGCCGGACAACCTGGTTTCTACCGATCCGGACGATCCGTTGAAAGAGTATTCGGTCGAACTGATGTCCGAATTCCTCACGCGGTACGCGAATGCACAGCGCGATTGGCTCGAGACCTTCTTCGATTTCGACGATCAGAGAGGAGATGATCCCTTCGAATCGGTAGACCGCTACGAGTATTCCGATCTCGGCATGGGGCTTTTGGGTCACGTATTGGAACGGGCGTCCGGCGAATCCTATGACGACCTGGTGCGGGAGTTGCTAGGCGATCCCATTAAGCTGGCCAACACGGCCAGTGTGCCTACGCTGTCCATGCGGACGTACGAGGCGACCGGGCATGATGACACCCGTCGTCCGGTGGCTCCCTGGTCCGATACGACCTTCGTGGGCAGCACCGGTTTACGGTCCAATCTCCTGGACATGATGACCCTGGTATCAGCCAACATGAACATCATCTACGCGTTGCCGGAAGACTTCACCGAAGACGATTCGACCCGCTACCACGCGTCGTTCGACGATCTCATCGTGCCCAGGAAACCGGCCGACGAACCCGGCGTGGAGACCGCGCTGGGCTGGAAGGTGCGTAAGGACGAGCGAGGCCGCGACGTGCACTGGCTTACCGGCCGAACCAACGGATTCTACGCCTTTGCCGCCTTCCTCAAGGATTGGCGCAAAGGGGTCGTGGTCCTGTCCAACAGCTCGGCCAGCGTCGAAGACATCGGGTTTCACCTGTTGAGTGCCCGAAACCCCCTCGCTCCGCCGCCGAGGAAGGTCGCGCGCATAAACCAGGCCGCCTACGAGGCCTGCACCGGCACCTACGAGTTCTCCCCCGAATACATCGTGGATATCACCTTCAGCGACGGCAAGCTCTACGGTCAGCCGCCCGGCCAGCCCAGGAGCGAACTGGTCCTCGAATCGTCAGGGGATTTTTACCTGGAAGAGGAAGACGCCCGGATCACCTTCGTCCGGGACGGAATGGGAAACGTGAGCCATTTCCTGTTTCTCCAGGACGGAAAGACGCACCGGGCGGAGCGGGTGTGGTAGGGGAACTATAAGGCGCCGTCGATTGACGAATCTACAGTCTGCGTTATCGAAATATCCTGAAGAATCGAGACTGTTCTGTTGAAGGGGCTCGATGAGTTACTGGCTCGGAGTCCTTTCATACGAGTGATGTGTTAAATCCTGCTAACAAGATACGGGAGAACCTTCAATGTCCGTTTATTTCATTTCCATGATGTCTGTCCACGACCCCGCGACCTACCGGAAGTACACCGACCGAACGCCACCCATCGTCAAGAAACACGGAGGAAGGTTTCTTACCCGGGGCGAAGAAATCACCTGTGTCGAGGGCAAGGATTACGATGGACGGTTGGTGATTCTTGAATTTCCCAGCAAAGTACAAGCCGAGGCGTGGTACAACGATCCGGAGTATCAGGAGGCGATGAAGTTTCGCCAGGCCGCATCCACGATGAACTACCTCCTGATGCAGGAAGGCGGGGCGAATACCGGAGACCCGGATCCGAAGTTGTAATTGGTACCATTGGAAAACTTTGCCATGGTATGATGTTCCTGCAGACCTGCTAAATTTGTCTCACATCTGAAAGACTGGCCATCTTTCGATCCAGTGTGAGGACCTCGAGGCCGGAGCGGGAATACTCGTCGACGATAAGACGATCGAACAGGCCTGGACCGCCTGTAGCCTCTAAAGCTTCGATTACGGGGGGACCGTTGAGTGGCGAGACAAGACCGCTTTGGAGAGCATCCACCAACGCCGCGCGGGTATCGGCTTTCGTAACACCGTAATGCTGCTGTACTGCAATGTAAGCTTCCCCAATGACCTGGTTCGATACGAATATCTCATCACCTCGGCCATCAACCAGTTCACGCAGTTTCTCTACACAATATTCGAATTCTACTACCGGATCCTCGGTGATTAATCGTACGAGCACCGAAGTATCAATCCCGAAGCGACGGGTCATATGGCTGCTCGCGAAAGATGTGGATATCGAACGTACCGTGACCGCGCTGCAGTTTGTTCTTCAGTTTTCCCAGACGGGAATAATCAATTCGTCGAGGCTTGAGAATGAACCCGTCAGGCCCCTCGTTGATTTCGATCTGATCTCCGGGGCCCACACCGAGGGAGTCCAATACTCGTGCTGGGAAGGTGACCTGTCGTTTAGAGGTTATTTTCAGTATCATCGTTGTACCTCCTTACTATAATATTAAATTAGTAAGGAGGGCAAGTCAAGCGATATCCTGGTCAGCTAGTTGTATCTGTTTGATAGTCAGCGAGCGCAAGTGCGCCACCGAGCAACGCGAGAAAAGCCTTCACTAGGAAGCGCGCTGGAGAATTCGGGTGTATCATTAGTAGAGAAAGGTGAAGGAATTTAGAATTCCCACCCGATCGACGAGGGCACCGGAAGGCGCAGGGTCCGGTCCAGAGACGAAAGCAATTCGGGGGAGCCGTCCAGGTCGTCGGTCACGGCCAGGCCGGTAGCGGGGCGGACGCCGAGCCACATGCGGGTGAATGCGCCGACGGAGGCTGTAAGTGTCGGAAGTTCGGAGGCGCTGCCCTTTTCCGCGCAAGATTCCGGTCCCAGCGTGATCACGTACTCCCCACTCACTCCGTGCCAGGGCGCGCCGGAGTCCAGGTACTGCTCAATCGGGTCGTGCAGGGACAGGTTGAACCGTGCTGTCGGGCCGTCCAGGTGGGTCTTGGCCATGCACGCTTCCAGGTCGCAGATCCGGGCCTGCCAGTATCCGTCACCCCGTATCAGGGTGTTGAAGGGTCCTTTGTCGGATACCATCCTGGCCCGGAAGGGTTGTTTGATCAGGTCCTGCAACTGGACATCCGAGGGTTCTTTCATCTGGAACAGTCGAATCTGGTCGCCGAGGGATTTCATCAACGCAAGTAGTTCGAGGAACTGATCGTGGTCCTGGTAGGCCATCAGGTAGATATAGCAGGGTCCATGTTCTTCGTGGTCGCTCGCCCAGAAAAAGTGCGTCAGTTCACCTCCGGGTCCGTCGCAGTACCCGAGACCGAAGGATTTCTCCGCTTGATGCAGTTCGACCTGCATTAGGGCAGCGGAATTAAGCCGGCAGCCGCCGTGGGTTAACCGGCGGTTCATCATGGCGGAATGGACCATGGCCCAATCGTCCGCCTTGAGACGCCTGGGAACGCGGAAAGGCTGGTCAACCAACAGGTCCACGGGATCGAAACGTACGGCGTGCCCGTAGGGACCGGTGCCGAATCCCATCAGCTCGTAGAATCCCTGCTCGAACATGGTCAGTGCACAGATATCCACACCCTCGGCGGCGTCTCCGGCGATGCGGTGCGCCGTAACCCGCTGGGCAAGACGCTGTTTCCGGGCGATCCGGCTGGTTGTCACGCCGACGATGGCGGACATGGAGAGGTCTTCGTCCAGGTAGCGGAACGTGCCGTCGGTCGACGAAGCCTGGCATTCGACTTCGCCATTCACCTCGGCCACGTCGGTCCGCGACGTCTCGAAGAACTGGGGCGCCCACTTGGCCTGGTCGTCGCTCGTGATCCAGTGGACTTCGCGCCAGACCCGTATAATCGCGTCACGGTCCCGTTCCGCGTCATAGGCCCTGATCGTCGGCATTATCCTTCCTTGCTTTCTGGCGGTTTACTCCTCGCCCCGCAGCATACTGTGTAGGGTCTCGTTGTCAGGTACCTCGGTAAATACGTTCCACTCGAGGTAATAGCCTTCCGGATCGTAGGCGACAAAGGCGCGGTACCGATCCGTTGCCTCGACCTTCTCGGAACGCATTTCAAAGGAGTCGTTGGTGCTGACGTACGCGTACCAATCGTCGATGCGGTCCGTCCAGAACGACATGGTCACGGCCTTCTTCTCCGTGAAGTTGTGCATGCCGCGCTGTTCGTCCACGAGGCCCATGTATCCGGAGGTCGAAATGCGGTAGATCTTGGTCCACCCCTGGTCCACGATCAGGTCGAAGCCCATTACCTCTTCGTAGAAGGCCTGGATCGCGGGCATGTCCTTGTAGTAGAACCACACCACCGTCGCCTTGAAACCCAATCCCGGAGGCACGTCGGACGCGCCTTCGGCTGGATAGACCGTCTCGGTCTCGTTCAGTACCGGGATCAGCATCTCGTTCTCGGGGTGTTCGTTGAAACGCTCGAACTCCAGGAGGTAGCCTTCCGGATCGATGGCGACGAAACCGTGATGGGGACGCCCTTCCTGCGGATTGTAGGAGGAGGACCGCATCTCGACATCCAGGTCCTTGAGGTAGTCCCACCACTCGTCCAGCTGGTCCGTGATGAGGGCGATGGCGACCGTCTTGGGATCGCTGGCGCTGTGCATGCCCATCTCTTCGTCGACGAGCGTGATGAAGGAACTCGGCGCGACCCTCAGGATTTTGGCAAACCCGTAGTCGGCAGCAACGGCGAAGCCCAGGGTCCGGGTGTAGAACTCCGTAGCGGCTTCCACGTCGGCGTAGTACAGGAATACATTGCTTGCCGTCATGCCGTATTCATTCATCGGATTCACGGGCTTGGACTCCTCTTCGGATGGTGCCGGCCTGTCGCACGCTGCGGTTGCGAGCGCCACGCAGGCCAGCGCGACATAAATCAGACGAACCATGGGACCCCTCCTTACCGGGAATTACAGATCAGTCGGAAACTTGCAGTTGTAATGGCACACGCCGCAGGTCACGGTCAGGGACTGCAGCGCCGAGTCGGTCTCAATGGTGGAACCGGTCTCCGCGGCGGTGAGGAGCGTCTCTGCCCGTATCTGGAAGTCCGAGGCATAGAATCCGTATCTCGAAGCGTCATATCTCGGCGGCATCGTCGCCACCTCCTCCATGATGCCCTTGAGATGTTCCACGTCGGCTTTGACGGTCCCCATGGAACCTTCCTCGACCGCCCTGGCTATACCTTCACAGAGCTTCGCGATCTCTTTCATGTGTGCCTGGCGCGCCTCGGTATTCGGATCAGGCGTTTCGCTTTCGGCCGGTTCCGCGGCGTGTTCCTGCTCTCCGCTGCCGCAACCTGCCAATACCGTTCCGGCGACAAAAAGGCATGCTATCGCTATCATCACAATCCGGTTATAGGGACTTTTCATAGGTGCTCCTCGTATGGGTACAGCGGTTTTCCCGCGACGATGCCCGCCGCGGACTGCGCTTGCGGTAACCTTGAACCGGTTTAAACCAATGAACCCGGCTGAATCAATGGTCGAATTTCGTGTGAACTTGCGAGCTATTGCGTTCCCGTCATGGTAACCCAACCCGATGAATTGTCAACCTGTTTTGCGGGATGGTGGACACCTGCTAAGCGCCTGTTGTGAGAACATACTTTCTTTGCTGGAGGAAACAGAAACAGATGCTCTTCTGAACCTGCTTGTTGATATGCCAAATTGGCAGATTAGTGCTATGGGATATGCCGATATGGCAAAAACAAGTTTAAAATCACCGTGGCACGATGTTTGCACACTGTTATAGGACAGGGAGACAGAACTTTCCAGACAGGTGGAGCGTATAGGCCGGTTGGTGCGTATAATGTTATAAGCAGTCGCGAGACAACGGCCGACTCCCCGTCGAGGACGCAGTACCCAGGAAGGGAAAGCGAGGTATACCATGGCTGAAGTCAAAGCACTCCAGGAAGTTTCGATGGACCTGCAGGATAAGCAGGTGATCGATTCCATCGCCGTGTTGCCCGTGCGCAACCTGGTCGTGTATCCACACATGGCCGCGGCGCTGGTGGCCGACAGGCCGGGTTCCGTCAAGGCGCTGGACGAAGCGCTGCAGCAGGACAAGATGGTGATGATCCTGGCGCAGCGCGACCCGAAGACGGACCAGCCTTCACCCGATGATCTATACACCTACGGCACGCTTGTCCGGATCTACAAATCGATGAAGCTGCCGGAAGACAGTCTCCATGCAGTCGTTCACGGCGTGTCCCGCGCGCAGGTGCTGGAGGTACTGGAAACGAAGCCGGTCATGCGGGTTCGGGTTAAACTCCAGGCGGAGCCGAAGGATGAAACCATGGAGGGTAAGGCCCTTGCCCACAACCTGGTGGAGCAGTTCCAGCGGCTGATCGAGCTTGTTCCGACCATGTCCGAAGAGTTGCGGATACCCCTGATCAACCTTGAGGACCAGCCGTCAAAGCTTGCCGATTTCATTGCCTTCTACCTGAAGATATCCCTCAAAGACCAACAGGCTCTGTTGGAACTGAGCGACGTCCAGGACAGGCTGAAGACGTTGACCTTCCTGATTACCCGGGAGATTGAAGTGGCGGAGGCGGGAAGCCGCATCCAGTCCCAGGTCGAAGACAAAATGGGGAAAGCCCAGCGCGAGTACTATCTCCGCGAACAGATGAAGGCCATACAGCGGGAACTCGGCGAAGACGGCGGCGCACAGGGCGAGGATCTGTCAGACCTGCGCAGGAAGATCGAAGAGGCCGGCATGCCGGATGAAGCCCGGGTGGAGGCGGAGCGGGAACTCAAGCGGTTGGAACGCATTCCGGCCATCTCTCCCGAGTATTCGACGTTGCGGACCTATCTCGAATGGCTGTCGGAACTCCCGTGGTCCGTTTCGTCGGAAGATCAACTGGATATCGTAAGGGCCCGGGAAATCCTCGACGAGGACCACTACGGCCTCGAGAAGATCAAGGACCGAATCTTGGAGTACCTGGCGGTGCGCAGCCTGAAGCCGGACATGAAGGGCTCCATCCTGTGTTTCGTGGGTCCGCCCGGAGTAGGCAAAACCTCCCTGGGCAAGTCGATCGCCCGGGCCCTGGGCCGCCAGTTCGTGCGCATTTCACTGGGGGGCGTTCACGACGAAGCGGAAATCAGGGGACACCGCCGGACCTACATCGGCGCGTTGCCCGGCCGCATCATCCAGAGCATCCGCAAGGCGGGATCCAACAACCCTGTCTTCATGCTGGACGAGGTCGACAAGCTGGGTCGCGATTTCCGGGGAGATCCTTCCTCGGCGCTGCTGGAGGTGCTGGACCCGGAGCAGAACGATACCTTTACCGATCACTACATCGACGTGTCTTTCGACCTGTCGAACGTCATGTTCGTGACCACGGCCAACATGCTTTCAGCCATACCGGAACCGCTGCGGGACCGCATGGAGGTTATCGAGCTATCGGGATACACGGAAGAGGAAAAGATCGAGATCGCCAGGCGCTACCTGGTACCCAGGGAACTGGATTCCCACGGTCTGCCCGCTGGCGGCGTGGTTTTCGAGGACCGGGCGGTGAGCCGGATCATTTCCGACTACACCCGGGAGGCGGGGCTTCGCAACCTGGAACGGAAGATCCGTACCGTCGCCCGCAAGGCAGCCCGTTTGGTAACCGAGGGGCAGTCCGCTCCTTTCCAGGTCTCTGAAGCGGATCTGCACCAGTACCTTGGGCCGCCCGAATATTTTTCCGAAACCGCTGAACGCACGGGGGAACCCGGCGTGGCGATCGGCCTGGCCTGGACCCCCGCCGGGGGCGAAATCATGTTTGTCGAAGCCAGCAAGATGTCCGGCGGCAGGGGATTGACGCTGACGGGCCAGCTGGGTGACGTGATGAAGGAATCCGCCAGGGCCGCCCTCACTTACGTCCGTTCGCATGCCAGCGACTGGCAGATCGATCCGTCATTCTTCGGCAAGTACGACATTCACATCCATCTGCCCGTAGGTGCCATTCCCAAGGACGGTCCCTCCGCCGGCGTGGCGCTCGTGACGGTGCTGACCTCGCTGCTCACGGGCCGCCCGGTCCGGAACGACCTGGCCATGACGGGGGAAGTCACCCTCCGCGGCAGGGTCATGCCGGTCGGCGGCGTCAAGGAAAAGGTACTCGGTGCGATGCGGGCTGGCATAACGACCATCATCCTGCCCCGGCGGAACGAGAAGGACCTGGACGACGTCCCCGCGGCCGTAAAGAAGAAGCTCAGCTTCTGCCTGGTCGACCGCATCGACCAGGTCCTGGAACTGGCTCTCATGGACGAGCCCGTCGATGCGCCGGAAAGCGATGGAACGTGGGTGGAAAGCCTCGAAGGGGGCGTGACCGTAACGACACGGGGCGCGAATCTCAACTGAGCCGGAAACCCGGCAAATATGGCGCGTGAAAAGGCGTGTGAAAAGGCGTAAAGGATTGACGCCGGGACGCGCGCCCGGTATTATGCATATTCGATTCAAGTAGGACTGTGATTCTTTAAAAAGGGAGAACGGGCATGACGGAGAAAAGGAAGTTCGGCGGTTGGGCCGGCGCGACGCTGCTCATCACGGGCATGGTACTCGGCGGACTGTTCATTTCCAACTGGGACGCCTCCATCGTCGAACGGGACGAATACCGGTCGATCACGCCGGTCGTGGCCGCGGATCAGCGGTCGATGCAGGAATTCAGCGAAACCTTTGCCGCCATCGCGGAGAAGGTCAGGCCTTCGGTGGTGCAGATACGCAGCAAACGCGTGGTCAGGACGGCGCAGCAGCGGTTCTTCAACCCATTCGAGGAGTTCTTCGGCGGCAGTCCGCCCAGAAACCCCGAACCCCGGCCGGACCGCGGCCTGGGATCGGGCGTCATCGTGTCGGAGGACGGTTATATCCTGACCAATAACCACGTGGTTGAAAACTCGGACGAGTTGACCGTCCTCCTGTCGGACGAGCGCAGGGCGAAAGCGGAGATCGTCGGACTGGATCCCCGTACCGACCTCGCCGTCATCAAGGTCGATTTCGATAACCTTCCCGTGCTGTCCTTCGGCGATTCCGACAAGTTGCGCGTGGGCGAATGGGTGATGGCCGTCGGCAACCCCTTCGGCTTTAACCATACGGTTACGGCTGGCATCGTCAGCGCCAAGGGGCGGGGTAGAATTCTGGAACCGAACTCCTACGAGAACTTCATCCAGACGGACGCCGCGATCAACCCGGGAAACAGCGGCGGCGCCCTGGTTGACCTGGAAGGGAATCTCATGGGCATCAATACGGCCATCTATTCCCGTACGGGCTTGTCCCAGGGCATCGGGTTCGCCGTTCCGGCCAACATGGCCAGGAACATCATGACCCGCCTGGTCGAGGATGGACGCATCAGCCGGGGCTTCCTGGGCGTGCAGATTTCAGATCTCGATGAGGACCTGGCCGCTTCCATGGGCCTGGAATCCGCGGCCGGGGTGCTTATCAATAATATCGTGGAAGACGGACCTGCGACCGACTCTGACCTCCAGGTGGAAGACGTGGTCGTCGCTTTAAACGGCAGGGACGTGGAAGACGTGGACGAACTCCGAAACCGGATCGCGGACATCGCACCGGGTACGGAGGTGGAACTCAAGGTCGTGCGGGACGGTGAACCACAGACGATCGTAATCGAGCTGGGCGAGTTGCCCGATGGAGATCCCACCCGTACCGCGTCAAGCGACGAATCGCCGATAAGTCCCGCGGGCCGGATCGGCATCGACGTCATGGACATTACGCGTGAATGGACCCGCTATTACGAATCGGGCTCGGGCGTGGTGATCGCACGCGTGGGATCGGGCAGCGTGGCAGAGGACAAGAGGCTTCGGCGGGGGGACCTCATCCGCGAGGTGAATGGCGATCCGGTGTCCAACGTACAGGAATTCACCGCTATCGTGCGGCGCTTCGAAGCCGGCCAGGCCATCCGGTTCCGGATACAGCGCCTCAATGCGCAGTTCCTGGTGGGCCTGCGTATACCCGAGGAATGACCGCGGAGGCTGGGCGTTGAATCCGTGCGTCCGCGTCCACCGAACATCGATTGGAGTAGAAGAAAACGCGGAGCGACTTCCGCGTTTTCTTCATATAGGCATTTCGCCCGACCAACGCCGCGAGTTCTGGACAACGAAAGGTCGCCCACCGCCGGACCTGTTGATTGGCCCATACCCGCTGAAACCGGGGTTCATCCACCGTAATGAAATCTCCCGTCGCGCTTGTCATCCTGGACGGCTGGGGCATCGGTCCCCACAGCGACTCCAACGCCGTCCGGCTGGCGCAAACTCCATATTTTGACCGGCTATGGCGGGAGTATCCCCGCACCATGCTGAGCGCGTCCGGCGAAGACGTCGGTCTGCCGCCGGGGATCATGGGAAACTCGGAAGTAGGCCACCTCAACCTGGGCGCCGGACAGGTGGTGCAGCAGGAAGTAAGCCGGATCAACGAGTCCATAGAAAACGGAAGGTTCTTCAAGAACCCGACATTCATCGGGATGCTGGAACGGATCCGTGTTACAGGTGGCAGGCTTCACCTGCTGGGGCTCACGTCGAACGGCCTGGTCCACAGCGCCGAGAGACATTACCTCGCGCTACTCGAATTTGCCGGGCGCAATGGGATTACCGGAGACCGCGTCCAGGTGCACGCCATCGTGGACGGGCGCGATACGCAGCCCCGAAGCGCACCAGCCTATCTCCAGACGCTTCAGGAGGCCGTGGATCGACTGGGCGTGGGGCGCATCGCGACCGTGACCGGACGTTACTACGCCATGGACCGGGACAACCGGTGGGAGCGGGTGCGCAGAGCCTACGAACTCTTCACCGAGGCAAAGGGAAACCGTGCCGGCACCGCGACGGAAGCCGTCCAGGCGGCTTACGGTCGGGGTGAAACGGACGAGTTCGTCTCACCCACCGTCATTACGGCGACAGACGACGGTTCCCCGGGCGTGATTTCGGACGGCGACGCGGTGATCGTGTTCAATTACCGGGCCGACCGGGGGCGGCAGATCGTTAGGACTTTTGTCGAGGCCGACTTCGATGGATTCCACCGTGGGACCGTGCCGGACGTGCGTGTCGCCACCATGACCCCTTACGACGAGCGATTCGATGTACCCAGCGCCTTTCGTCCCCCGGAGCGCTTGAGCCAAATCCTGGGAGAGACGATCAGCCGCGCCGGACAGCGGCAACTGCGCGTGGCGGAGACGGAAAAGTATCCCCACGTCACCTATTTCTTCAACGGCGGCGATGAACGGCCGTTCGAAGGCGAGGAACGGATACTGGTCCCCTCGCCGCGGGACGTCGCCACTTACGACGAAAAACCCGAAATGAGTGCGGCCGAGGTCACGGCGCGGGTTGCCGAGGCCCTGCGAAGCGGGGAACACGATTTCGTGCTGGTGAATTTCGCCAACCCGGACATGGTGGGCCATACCGGCTCGCTCCCCGCGGCAATCGACGCGGTAGAGACGGTCGACGAGTGTCTGGGAAAGGTGATGGACGCGCTCGGGTCTGTCGGCGGCGGGGCAATCGTCACGGCGGACCACGGCAACGCCGAGATGATGGTGGATCCCGCTACATCCACACCTCATACCGCCCACACCACCAATCCCGTGCCGCTCATCCTGGTGGACGAGACCCGGAGAGACGCGCGGTTGCGTGCCGGTGGCCGACTGGCGGACGTGGCGCCGACCGTGCTGTCCATGATGGGCATCCCCCAGCCGGAGTCGATGACAGGCGTGGATTTAACCGAGAATCGGGAAAACGAATGAAGCCGGACCTGGTTATAGGCGTCGACCTGGGAGGTACGAACGTCAGCAGCGCCGTTGTAGATGACGGCGGACGCATATCCCACCAGGCCAGGCTGTCCGTAGCGGGCAGCCGTACCGCCCGGGAGGTGATCGACCGCCTGGTTGCCTGCGTCGGGATGACGATGGAATCCTGCGGAAGGGACCGTGTGGCCGGCGTGGGCGTGGGCACTCCGGGCCTGATCATCGAGGATACCGGCACGGTGGTTTACGCTCCTAACGTGCCGGAATGGAAGGACCTCCCGCTCCGGTCGCTTCTCCGGGAGCGAATGGGCCTGCCGGTGACGATCGAGAACGACGCCAACGCGGCGGCCATAGGCGAGCACTGGGTCGGAGGCGCCGCCGGGTACGCCAATATCGTATGTATTACCCTTGGGACAGGCGTCGGCGGCGCCATCATCATGAACAACGAAGTGTGGCGCGGCTCCAATGGCGCGGGCGGCGAGATCGGCCATATGACCGTCGTGGAGAACGGAAGGATGTGCGGTTGCGGCGCACCGGGCTGCCTGGAAGCATACGCCTCCGCGACAGCCATCGCCGAACAGGCACGGGAACTGTTGCGAAATGGGCGGGAAAGCGCGTTGTCGGAACTGTGCGGCGGCGACATGGACCGTATCGACGCCGCGATGATCGCCGAGGCGGCCGGCCGGGGCGACGATATGGCGAGGGAGGTGATGCACAGGTCCGCCACCGTCCTTGGAACGGCCGTGTCCAGTCTCACGAATCTCCTCAATCCCGAACTGATCATCGTCTGCGGCGGGGTGATCAAGGCGGGCGACCTGATCTTCGATCCCATACACGCCGAGGTGGCACGGCGAGCCTACAAATGGTCGGCCAGTATCCTGAAAATCGTGCCGGCAAGACTCGGTGACGACGCCGGCATCATCGGCGCCGCCCGGCATTTTATGCTGAGTCATTCCTCTTGATTGCGGCCGTTGTAACGACCATGGTTACCATGACACGCGCACCTCGCGATGATCGGCGCGTCATGTGAACATATCGCCCGATGACCTCGAAAGGCCCGCAAACACGGGGGAATCACCTTTTTACTTGACATAGTATTGTACAATTGTACAATATAAAAAAGGAGGTTTCTACGTGAATATGGTCATCGATACATCGGCGATTATCGCATCCGTAGTGCGGGGTCCGGAAAGAGATATCCTTGCAGAGGCGGCGTCGGGTCATGTACTCATTGCGCCGGGCTTTATCCGGTGGGAAGTCGGCAATGCGTTCTCCGTCATGATGCGGCAGAATCGCATCGATGCCGGGGAAGCGCGCAGGGGGATGGAGATCCTGGAAAAGATACCGTTGCGTTACGTGGACGTGGACATGGCCAATGTCCTTTCGATCGCGTCCCGCCTGAAGGGAGTAGCGGCGGATGCGTATTTCCTGGAAACGGCGCTAAGGTACAGTGCACCCCTGTTGACCCTGGACCGGTCATTGAGCCGCGCCGCGGAATCTCTTGGAATCGGCGTGGTGCGATTGGAGGATTAAGGGAGGTAAGAGGTGGAAGTCTATACCTATTCGGAAGCCAGGCAGAAACTCTCAAGCGTACTCGATGAAGCGGAATCGTCGGGTAAGGTTATCATAAGCAGAAATGATGGCAGAAGATTCGCCGTCGTCCCCGAACGATCACCCGCGTCACCGCTGGATGTACCCACCGTCGAAACGGACCTCTCGATACGGGAGATCGTCAAACTCGTCAGGCGCCAGCGAATCAGGGGCAAAAGGTGGGGATCCGATACGCGTAAATAGACCGTCGGCGGTTTGCCCGGGCCTTTCCCGGACCATTTTCGTTTGCGTATTCAACGGAATCTGCGTAGGTTCTCAATATCGAACGTACTGGATTTCATGGAGATACCGGCTCATGATACGGCAATTTACAGTCCTCATCCTCTTGCTCGCGTTGTCGGCTCCGCCCATGGCGGCCGCTTCTATGGACGGCGTGTGCTCGACCGCCAAATCTCTGTCGACAAGCAGGATGCCGGCTACGGGCGCACACGCCTGTTGTTCGACGGCCGAGGAACCTGAGCGTTGCGACACGGGGACGTTGGCCCTGTCCTGCTGCAGCCTTGAACCGGCTCCGTACCAGGAATCCAATACGGGTGTGCTCCCGGCATACTCCCTTGCCCATTCCGACCTTCCGGACTTTACACAACCGCTGCGGGGTCCTCACGTGGTCGAACCGGTGGTCCAGATCTCAAGGTATTCCATCGAGATGGACGCCAGCCGGTCGCTACCCCCCTTGCGTGCGCTCTACTGCACCTACCTCATTTAATACTCCACCTGCCACTATCTGGTACCGACGGGCCGTGAGCGGTGTGTACGCTTCGTAGCGTGCATCGCGCCTGGACTGCAGGATTCCATATTTCCTGGCGCCCGGCGGCGCCTGGCATGATATCCGCGCACCGCGGAATCCCGCCAGGAATCGCCGCTGCTCACTAACCCGGTTTAATTCCCCAAAGCCATTCATAGCAAACCAAGGAACAGGCCCATGTCCGTATTCCTACGATACGCGGGCGTTCTGATCGTGTTATTCACCGTCGTCCAGCCGGTCCGTGCGCAGACGCAACGGCTCGAGGCGCTGGTCGCCGAGGCTTTGGACCGCAATCCGGCCCTGCAGTCCGCGCGGCATCGGCGGGCTGCGGCGGAGCAGCGCCGGCCCCAGGTCGTTTCACTTTCAGATCCGACGATCACGTACACGCGCTGGCTTTCCTCGCCGGAAACGCGGGTCGGACCCCAGAGAAACGTGCTGGCGCTCGGTCAGAAGATCCCATACCCGGGTAAACGGAGCCTGCGCGGCGACATGTCCGGGGAACAAGCGGCGGTCGAAGCAGCCCGCATCCGGTTGATCGCCCGGGATATCACCCACGAAGTGAAGAGCGTCTACTACGATCTCTACCGGGTAGACCGGTCCCTGCGCATCCTGGACGACTATCTCGTGATGCTGGAGACATTTACCAGCGCAGCCGAGGAAAAGTACGCCGCGGGGGGCGGCACGCAGGCAGACGTGCTCAAGTCCCACGTGGAAGTATCGGAGATCCTGAAGCGGCGCATCACGCTGGAAGGCGAGCGCAGCGGTCTTACGGCCCGTCTCAACGCCGTCCTGAACCGGCCGTCCGATACGTCTTTCGACCGGGTGGCGGCCATAGACACGGCGAGATACGCCCAGCCCGAGTCCCTGGTGGTCAAAAAAGCATTGGCCGTTCGCCAGGAACTGGAGGCGGCCGACGCCCTGATCCGCAAAAATGAACTGGATGTCCGGCTGGCCCGCCTCGGCAACCGACCGGATTTCACGGTACAGGCATCCTACATAACCGTTCCCAGGGCCGCTGGTAACATCGCGTCCGACGCGGGGAAAGACGCCTTCGGTGTCATGCTGAACGTGAATCTGCCCCTGTTCAGGAAACGCCGCCGAGCCGAGGTACACGAAGCCATGGCACGGGTGGAAGAGAGTCGTTCCGCCAGGGAAAGCATCCAGAATACCGTCACCGCGGAAGTGGCGGAAGCTTTCGGGCGGATGCTCTATTCCGGCCGGGCCCTCGATGTCTACGAACAGGGTCTTTTAGCCCAGGCTGAAAACAGCGTCCTGGCAACGCTGGCCGCCTACCAGACGGGCCAGATGGCATTTCTGGACCTGCTCGACGCAGAGCGCATGGTGCTGCGCACCCGGCTTGGGTACGTGGCTGAAATGGCGAACTACCGAAAGTATCTCAGTCTGCTGGAAAGAGCCGCTGGCGGTTCGCTCCCGTAGACGCAGGAGGATAATCATGCGAATCAGCAAACAAATACGTGGACGCGTGTTCCGGACGCTGCTCGCCATACTCGTGGCCGCCGTACCTGTAACGCTGTTGGCCGGATGCGGCGATTCGGATACAACGTCCACGCAGGAGGGCGATCGCGGCGAAACCGCGCAGGTCCAATTCTGGACGTGCGGCATGCATCCGAACGTGATCTCCGAGGAGCCTGGCCAGTGTCCGATCTGCGGGATGAACCTGACGCCGGTTAAGCGCACTGCAGGGGACGAAGGCACCGGCACGGAACACGAAGCCTCCCAGGAGGGAATGGCCTCCCAGGAGGGAATGGCCGCGCAGGATCCATCCATGCCCATGAGCCCGTCCCGTAACGGCTCGATCGTGATCGACCCGGTCACCATACAGAACATCGGGGTCCAGACCGCACCCGTCCTGGAAAGACGATTGACCCGGTCCATCCGAACCGTTGGACACCTCGACTACAATGAGGAACTGCTCTCCCGCATCAACATCAAGTATCCCGGGTGGATCGAGCGGCTTTACGTGAACGAGACGGGTCAGCAGGTAAGCGCGGGAGATCCGCTGCTGGACATCTATTCACCGGAACTGGTCGCGGCGCAGGAAGAATACCTCCTGGCTTACCAGAACCATAGGAACCTGAAAGACAGCGAGTTCGAGACCATATCGAAAGGTGCGAAATCGTTGCTGGATGCCTCGCGGCGCCGGCTGCTCTACTGGGACGTGACCGAAGCGCAGATCCAGGAACTGGAAGACCGTGGCGCGATCACCCGCACCCTGACCATCTACGCACCGTCGAAGGGCATCGTCGTGGAGCGTATGGCCGAAATGGGCATGCATGTCACCCCCGGTATGGACATGTACCGCATGGCCGATATTTCCAGCATCTGGGCTTTCGCCCACGTTTACGACGCCGACGCTCCCTGGTTGAGTCCGGGGCTGACGGCCGAAATGGAACTGCCGTACAACCCGGGTAAGGTATACCGTGGAACCATCGATTACATCTACCCCTACCTGGACCGTACGTCGCGGGACATCAAGATACGGCTGGTGTTTCCCAACCGGGATCTCGAGCTGAAACCCCAGATGTACGCCAACATCCAGCTGTCCGCGCACAGCGAAGAACCCGTGCTGGTCATCCCGGGCGATGCGGTCATCCGCAGCGGCGAGCGCAACGTTATATTCCTCGCTCTCGACGGGGGCAAATTCGAACCGCGCGAGGTAACCCTGGGCATGGAGGGGCGGGACGGCTACGTACAGGCCATGAGCGGCGTCAGCGCGGGCGAGCAGGTCGTGACCTCCGCCCAGTTCCTGATCGATTCGGAGAGCCGGCTCCAGGAGGCGATACAGAAGATGCTCGACCACCGGATGATGCATTGACCGGAAAGTAAAGAGGCCCATCATGTTACAACGCATCATAGAATACTCCGTCAAGAACCGGTTCCTGGTGATCCTGGTCACCGTGCTTTTGATCGTGGGCGGGACCGTAGCGCTGGTGGAGATCCCCCTCGACGCCATACCGGACCTCTCGGACGTGCAGGTGATTATCATGACCGAGTATACCGGGCAGGCGCCCCAGGTGGTCGAGGACCAGGTGACCTACCCCCTGACGACCGCCATGCTCTCGGTGCCCTACGCGAAGACTGTCCGCGGTTACAGTTTCTTCGGATTGAGTTTCGTGTACATCATCTTCGAGGACGGCACGGATCTCTACTGGGCCCGCAGCCGCGTGCTGGAGTACCTGAGCTACGTATCCGACCGGCTGCCGCCGGGCGTGAACCCCGGACTGGGTCCGGACGCCACGGGCGTGGGCTGGGTCTACGAATACGTACTCCGCAGCGACCGGCACAACCTTGCGGAACTGCGGAGCATCCAGGACTGGTTCCTGCGATACGAACTGACATCGGTCCACGGCGTTTCAGAGGTCGCCAGCATCGGCGGGTTCGTGAAGCAGTACCAGGTGGAGGTCGATCCCAACAAGCTGCTGATCTACGGCATTCCGCTCAACCGGATCAAGACGGCGATTAAGCGGAGCAACAACGACGTCGGCGGTAGGGTCATCGAAATGGCGGAATCGGAATACATGGTACGGGGGCTGGGTTACATAAAGTCCGTCGAGGACCTGGAGAACGTCACCCTCGGCGTCGACGACTATGGCACGCCCGTCCTGCTACACCAGGTCGCCAGGATCACGACGGGGCCGGAACTGAGGCGTGGGCTGGCGGAATGGAACGGCGAGGGTGAGATCGTCGGCGGCATCATCGTCATGCGGTACGGCGAGAACGCCCTGGAAGTCATCCGGGAAGTCGAGAAGAAACTGGAATCCCTCAAGTCGGGCCTGCCGGAGGGCGTGGAGGTCATCACGGCCTACAACCGGGCCAGCCTGATCGAACGGGCCATCGACAACCTGCGGAACAAGCTATTCGAAGAGAGTCTCATCGTCGCCCTGGTCTGTATCATCTTCCTGATACACTTCCGATCGGCCCTGGTGGTCATCCTCACCCTGCCGATCAGCGTGCTCGCCGCTTTCCTGGTCATGTCCTGGCAGGGGATCAACGCCAATATCATGTCACTCGGCGGGATCGCCATCGCCATCGGTACGCTGGTGGACGCCGCCATCGTCATGATCGAAAACACGCACAAGCACATGGAGCGGGACCGCGGGAAGAAGGACCACTGGCAGATCGTGCTCGACGCCACCAGGGAGGTGGGGCCGTCCCTCTTCTACTCCCTGCTGATCATTACGCTTTCCTTCGTGCCCATCTTCGCCCTGCAGGCCCAGGAGGGCCGGCTATTCAGACCCCTGGCCTATACCTATACGTATACGATGGCCGCGGCCGCCCTGCTGGCGATTACCTTTGTTCCGGTACTGACGGGATACCTGGTACGGGGCCGGATACTGCCGGAGCGAAAGAACCCGCTCTCCCGGCTGCTCGTTTTCCTTTACCGGCCCGTGATCCGGGCGGCGATACGCCTGCGGTGGCTGACCATCGGCGTCGCGGTGATCGTCCTTTCGGCGACGTGGTATCCCCTGCAGCGGATCGGATCCGAGTTCATGCCGCCCCTTTACGAAGGGGACCTGCTCTACATGCCCACCACGGATCCCGGCATTTCTATCACCAAGGCCCGCGAACTCCTTCAGCAGACCGACAAGATCATCCGGACGTTCCCGGAAGTGGAACAGGTCTTCGGCAAGGTGGGACGGGCCGACACGGCGACCGACCCCGCGCCGCTTTCCATGATTGAAACCACCATCATGCTCAAGCCCGAGGACGAATGGCGTCCGGGCATGACCCGCGAAGGGCTTGTGGAAGCGCTCAACGACGCCATACAGTTTCCGGGGCTGACCAACGCGTGGACCATGCCCATCCGCACCCGGATCGACATGCTGTCCACCGGCATCCGCACTCCGGTCGGAATCAAGCTGATGGGGGACGACCTGGCCGTGCTGTCGGACCTGGCGCAGGAGATCGCGGTCGAACTGCAGGACCTGCCCGGCACACTCAGCGTCTACCCGGAAAAGACCCTGGGGGGAAACTATCTCGACTTCGACATTGACCGAATCGAGGCGGCCCGCTACGGCATGACCGTAGGCGACATACAGGACATCATCATGTCGGCGGTGGGCGGCGTGAACGTGACCTACACGGTAGAGGGACTGGAACGCTACCCGGTTAACGTCCGCTACGCCAGGGAGTTGCGGGACGATGTCTCGGACCTCAGGCGCGTCATGATCCCGACGCCCTCGGGCGCGCAGATCCCCATCAGCCAGGTGGCCGATATACGGATACACAAGGGGCCGTCCGGTATCAAGTCGGAGAACGCGCGGCGCACGGCATGGCTTTACGTGGATCTAAAGGATACGGATATCGGCGCTTACGTAGACGCCGCCAGACAGCGTATCGCGGAACGGGTTTCGATACCCGTGGGGTACAGCATGGTCTGGAGCGGACAATACGAGTACCTGGAACGGGCGCAGCGGCGACTGCAGATCGTCGTACCGGTCACCCTGGCCATCATTCTCCTGTTACTCTACATGAACTTCAAGAACGTCGTCGACAGCCTGATCGTGATGCTGTCGCTGCCCTTCGCGCTGGTGGGCGGTGTGTGGCTGATGTATTTGCTGGACTATGATTTCAGCATTGCGGTGGGAGTCGGATTCATCGCGCTGGCCGGCGTGGCGGCGGAAACGGGGGTCGTCATGCTGCTCTATCTCGATCAGGCCCACCGGGAACGGACGGGCAGGAATGCCTTGAACACCCGTCAGGATCTCCACGAGGTCGTCATGCACGGAGCCGTCGAACGGGTGCGACCGAAGATGATGACGGTCGCGGCCACCATGGCCGGGTTGACGCCCATCATGTGGGGGATAGGCACGGGTTCGGAGGTCATGCAGCGCATCGCCGCGCCCATGGTCGGCGGCATGGTGACTTCCACGGCACTGACGCTCGTGGTCATTCCGGTCATCTACTACATGGTCAAATCGTGGGGACTGAAGAAGGCGTAGGAATGGCGCGGTTCATGCCCGCGTGCGCACGTACTCCTGGAATTCCAGGTGGCGCAGGTAGACTTCTATGCACCGCCGGCCGGTGACGCAGAGGTCGAGTTCGGTCAACGCCCGGCAGGGATCGATGTACCGGATGGCCTGTCCTTCTCCCAGTACCAGGTCGGCGATGGGCGCGTCGATGGGGACGAGATAGAGATGCCTGACGTCCGCGCCGTCGAAGAAGGTCGCCAGGGGATGGTACTCGGTCAGCCGGTAGCCGATTTCCTCCTCCACCTCCCGGACCAGGCCTTCATCGGGATGCTCGACCGGTTCGACGTGGCCCCCGATGAGACTCCACTGGTTCGGGAAGATGATGCGGGGATCGTCGTCGCGCAGATTGACGAGAATCTCCCCTTCGGCGTTCACGAGCATGGCGGAAGAGATAACACTCATTGCTGCTTCCCGTTGGAATCGGCTACTTCCCGTTGGAATCGGTTACTTCCCGTTGGAATCGGCGGCTTTCTTCTGTAGCCGGTACAGGGCGTTCATCGCCTCGACCGGGGTCATGAGATCCAGGTCCAGTTCCTTGATGTCCTCGATGACCGGATGGTCCGCCGGCATGAAGAGGCTGAGTTGGTAGTCGCCGCCTTCCGCCCTGGGCTTTCCGTGGTGAGGCGTGCCTGCCATGCCGGCCATGCCGGCTGGCGCAAGTTCCTCGTCCTCCAGATTGGCCAGGATGACCCGGGCCCGGTCGATCACGCTGCGCGGCAGTCCGGCCATGCGCGCCACCTGGATCCCGTAACTCCGGTCACTCCCGCCGGGCATCACCTTGCGCAGGAAGATGATCTGATCGTCCTGTTCGCGTATGGCCACGTTGTAGTTGGCGATTCGGTCGAGAGTCGAAGCCAATTCGATCAGTTCGTGGTAGTGCGTGGCGAAGAGGGTTTTGGCGGCGCGTCCCGGCGTATTGTGGAGGTACTCCGTGACGGCCCAGGCAATGCTCAGGCCGTCGAAGGTGCTCGTGCCCCGGCCGATTTCGTCGAGGAGGACTAGGCTGTTCGGCGTCGCGTTGTTGAGTATGTTCGCGGTTTCGTTCATCTCGACGAGAAACGTGCTCTCTCCCCGGGCCAGGTTGTCGGAGGCGCCTACGCGGGTGAAGATGCGGTCCACGATGCCGATCCGCGCGGATCGCGCGGGGACGAAGGAACCGACCTGGGCCATGAGGACGATGAGGCCCACCTGGCGTAGATAGGTGCTCTTACCGGCCATGTTCGGCCCGGTGATGAGGGCGATCTGTTTCGTCCGCGTGTCGAGCCGGGTATCGTTTGGCACGAAGGGTTCGCCCTGCAGCAGTTGTTCCACCACCGGGTGGCGGCCGTCGTTGATTTCCAGGACGGATCCGTCATCTATTTCCGGGGCCACGTAGTCATGCAGGACAGCCAGTTCGGCCAGCGCGGTCAGGAAATCGAGTTGCGCCACCGCCCGTGCGTTACCCTGGATCTCGCCAAGGCTCGCGGCCACCTCTTCCCGCAGTTCCAGAAAGAGGGCGTATTCCAGCTCCCCGATCTTCTCCTCGGCGCCAAGGATCTTCTCTTCGTACTCTTTCAGTTCCGGCGTGATGAATCGCTCCGCGTTGCGCATGGTCTGCTTGCGGATGTACTCGCCCTCGAGCCGGTGCAGGTTCGGTTTCGTGACTTCGATGTAGTAGCCGAAGACGCGGTTGTAGTCCACCTTGAGGGACTGTATCCCGGTGCGCTCCCGTTCCTTCTGCTGCAGTTCCGCGATCCAGCGCTTGCCGCCCGAACTGATGACGCGCAGATCGTCCAGGTCCTTGTTGTATCCCGCACGGATGAGTCCGCCTTCCGTCAGCGAAAGGGGCGGATCGTCCACCAGGGCCCCATCCAGCTGTTCCGCAAGGGGTTTCAGTTCCCGCAGCCCATCCCGGAGGCCAGTCAACAGCTCGGCATTGAGGCCGGCGAGCGTCTCCTTGATGACCGGAACCACGTGCAGGGCTTGCTTCAACGCAATCAGGTCACGGGCATTCGCCCGCTCCGAACCAACACGGGCGGCCTGCCGTTCCATGTCCCCCATCGACTTCAGCACACCGGCAAACTCATCCCGCGTCTCGTGGTCTGCGTAGAGTTCGCCCACCGCATGCTGGCGGGCCAGTACGGCTTCGACGGAGACCAGCGGCCGGGTGATCGCCTGGCGCATGAAGCGCGCGCCCATGGGGGTGTACGTCCGGTCCATCACGGAAAGGAGCGTTCCCTCGCGTCCGCCGTCCCTCAGGGAAGAGATCAACTCCAGGTTGCGCTGGGTCGCCGTATCCATCAACATCGAGTCCGCGACATCGTATCGCGCTATCGTATTCAAGTGGGCCACGCGGTTCTTCTGTGTTTCGCGGAGATAGACCAGCATGCCGCCCGCCGCGGAGACGCCGGCCACCATTTCGTCGCAGCCGAATCCCTTGAGCGTCAACACCTCGAAGTGATCGAGCAGAGTCTGATGGGCGTGGTCGTAGGAAAAGGCCCACTCTTCCAGGCGGCTGATGGCGATTTCGGGGAAACGGGGCTTGAGCAGGGCCTCGGCCTGCTGCACCCTGTCGTACGAGACGATCGCTTCGGCCGGGTCGAGGCGGTTCAGCTCGCTGAGCAGGTCGTCTTCGTTCAACTCCGCCACGCGGAATTCACCGGTGGACAGGTCGAGAAAGGCCAGGCCGTACAGATCCCGGTCGAAGTTCAGCGCGACCATGTAGTTGTTTTCGACGGGATCGAGGGTCTGCGCCAACATGGAAGTGCCTGGCGTAACGACTTCCACCACGTCCCGTTTGACAACGCCTTTGGCCTTCTTCGGGTCTTCGACCTGTTCGCAGACGGCCACCTTGTAACCAGATCCTACCAGTTCGGCAATGTACTTTTCGACGGCATGGTAGGGCACGCCGGCCAGCGGGGTCTTTTCTCCTCCTCCTGAGCCCGAGTTCCTCGCGGTCAGCGTGATGCCCAGGACGCGCGAGACGAGTCGTGCGTCGTCTTCGAAAGTCTCGTAGAAATCCCCCATGCGAAAGAAGAGAATCGCATCTTTATGCTGATCCTTCATCCTGGCGTATTGCGCCATGGCGGGCGTTAGGGTTACGGCAGGTCGGGTCATGGGCAAGGCTGGACTGGCCGGCTTCCGGCCGGACCGGGGGAATCGGCATTCCGCTCGGGAATACTGCGGAAAATCCGATCGCTGTGAAGCGTCGGAAGGCCACGTGAGGAAGTTGGCATTACGATGTTGAAACCATAGTAAGATCACGTCTGCGCGTCAAGCGGTTTCTCCTTCCATCAAGAGGCCGTAAAAGCCCTGCCTGAAGGGGAGATTCGACCCTTGGGCGGGGCCGAAGCGGAAAACAGATTGGCGACGGATCGACGCATGATCCGAGCCTGAGCGGAACGCAATCATTCCTTGACTTTGAAGGGGTGAAACGCGACTATTCAAGCGGCCCTCGTTACGCCGTGGGGCGGTAACGCACAGGATTGAAACGGGTAATACAGAAAGCGTCTAGCGGCGGTGGAGGGATTGGGTGTAAACCGGTGGAAACGCTGGAGAAACTACACGGCCCTGCGTGCGGAGTGAAAGCGGACCGCGACGCGCAAGAAAGTGCCCTATTGCTCCAGCAGGGGCAGTACGGCCAACTCCAGGTTTTCGTAGGTCATGAGGCCTACGTGTTTCTTCTGGACCATCCCGTCCCGGTCGATGATAAAGGTGGTCGGGATGCCGTAGATCCCGCCGAACTTCGCGGCAGCCATCTGTGTGGTATCGATGAGAGACAGGTAGGTCATGTTCGCTTTCTCGACGTAGGGGGTCACGATTTCCGCGCCTTCTTCGTCGAGGGCGATGCCAATGACCTTTACGCCCTGGTCGCCGTAGTTTTCATGGAATGCCTGGAAGTCGGGTATCTCGTCGCGGCAGGGGGGACACCAGGTGGCCCAGAAATTGACGACCCGGACCTGGTCTTCGAACTGGGCAATGGTCACTTCGTTCTCGTCGAGATCACGCAGTGCGAAATCCAGATCCACCGAGAACGCTCTCGAAGAAATGGACTCATCAGACGAATATATAACGGACATGTCGGACGATTTCCACTCGCCCAGGATTGCCGAAATCAATCCGGCCACGATCAACAGCGCGGCGAGGATGTAGATGACGTTGAGGCGCGATTTCGTTTCCATGATTTCGTACCACCTTGGAAGGATGGATCCAGTCCGCAAACAGTCTGCGGCTATTGATACAAGATAGTATGGAATTGCACTCGAGGCAAGGGAATTAGGGGGGCGAAAGAGATGCGGACAATACGATGGAATGTCTCGATGATCGTTGCGCTGTCGGTGATCTTCCTACCTGGAACGGCCGAACCACAGGGAGACGGAATGGTGGACCACTCCGTGTACGACGGACTATTGAAGAAATACGTCGATGACAAGGGTTTGATCGACTACCGTACCTGGAAAGCCCGCGACGTAGGTACGCTGGACGGTTACCTGGAAATGATCAAGGGTGTTGATCCCGATGGGCTCAAGGACAGGAACGAGCTGTTCGCCTTCTGGATCAATACCTACAATGCGCTGACCATCCGGGGAATGCTGCATTTCTATCCGACCAGCAGCATCAAGAATCACGTCAGCCTGTTCGGGTACAGCATATGGAAGGATTACAAGATCAACATACGCGGAAAGGAATACTCGCTGGACGACATCGAGCATAAGATCCTGCGCAAGATGAACGAACCCCTGATTCATTTCGCCCTGGTGTGCGCCTCCATTGGATGCCCGCCACTGAAGACCGAAGCGTTCACGGCGGATGGCCTGGACCGGCAACTGAAGGAGAATACCCTTGTTTTCTTCGCCGATCCCGGTAAGTTTCGTGCCGATCCGGAAAATAAAACGGTATGGTTGTCACCGATCATGGACTGGTACAAGGACGATTTCGGAAGGAACCAGCGGGAGCGACTGGTTTACATCACCCCCTACGTGCCGGACGACGCGGCCCGAGCCCTGCTGAAGGAAAAAGACGTGGACGTCGACTACCTGGAATATGACTGGGGCATCAACGAACAGCGCGGCGAGTAAAGGGACAAACAGCGGGGAATGAATTCATGAAGAAAACGTACGTGCTGTGAGGCAGTCAGACACCGCCGAAAATGAAAGCCGGACGAAGTCGGTCGCTAAACTGGTCATCCTGCTCGCGATCGCCTTTTCCGGCTTTCTGGCTTTTACCTTCACGCCCTTCGGCGAGTTCGTCAAGCCCGTGGTGATGGAGGGGTTCTTCGATTCCATCGCGGGATTCTGGTGGACGCCCCTGGTGTTCATCGGCCTATACGCGATTCTCACGACAGTCGGCGTGCCGATGGTGGTAATGACCTTCGTAGCCGGTTTCTCCTTCGGCGCCATGCAGGGTACGATCTATGTGTTGATCGGCGCGAACATCGGCGCCAACCTGGCCTTCGACCTGGCCCGTTATCTGGGACGCGATTTCATCTCCCGGTACATCGGGGGCCCCATCGACCGGATCGACCGGCAGCTGCGGAACCAGGGGTTCCTGCGCATACTCCAGCTTCGGCTGATCCCAATCATCCCCTTCAATCTCCTGAACTACGCCGCCGGCCTCTCCGGTATTCGCAAGATGCACTACGTGTTGGGGACCATGTTCGGCATCATACCCGCCAGTTTCATTTATGTATACACCGCGGCCTCGCTGATGCAGGTCTACATGGCCGGCGCCGAACTGGACGAAATCGCCCGCGCAGCCCTGCGCACATCGGCTTTGACCAACCTCGGCATCGCCTTCACCCTCCTGGTCGCCATCTCCTTGACCCCCTTGATCTACAGGAAATTAAGAAGGAAGGCGTAACGGCAGTTCCTCACCACCGTCACGGTAACTTCCGAACTCAAGGCCACCAGCCCGCTTCAAGAGATCCCAAACCAGACTCCGGCAGACTCAGGAATCTCCGAACCGGGACAGGTCGCGCATCGGGCATCTCCGAACCGAAATCGGTTGCGCGTCAGCGATTGCCAAACCGGATGGAAAAGAGATCGGCGTCCTTCAGGATGAATCTCAGACGGACCGGTACGCCGTTGAGGCGGGACAGGTCGCAAGACCCCTTCCAGACGACCGGGGCGTCGAGATCGTCGCCGAACAGCGGATCCATATCCTCGGCGGCGAAACTCTCCATCGGCCGGCCTTCCAGATCCTGGATCTCCACGGTCACGGCGCCCACGGCGGACGTCGAGTAGTTGAGGTAAAGCGTCGATCCCGAGAAGGTCACCGGTTTGGTGAGCAGTTCGCCGCCGTGGTAGCCCGCCCGGACCGAGGCGAAGCCGTGAGGGCGGACCGTCACTCGGCGTACGCCGTTCGTGTCCCACCCGTAGTGCTCGGCAACGTACATTGACCATTCGTCCGGTGCGGTCGGGAACAGCCCAACCGCCGGCGTCTGGCTGCGGTGGGCCCAGTTGCGCTGTTCCAGGCCGGGGCGCAGCCAGGCGTCCATGAACGTACGGTCCCAGTGGACGCCGTCACGGCTGGTCATGAAAACCGCATCGGAGACCCCGCCGCCCGGGTAACTCATGCCTTCCGTATCCTTCGTCCTTTCCGGCACGAACCGCATGGGGAAGGAGAGCAGGATGTGCTCCGCCCCCGAACAGGGCATGGTGGCGTTGGTGTAAAAGTGCTCGATCGGAACGCCATCGTTGTACACGTGAGGTTCGGGCTGCGTCCAGTGGATGAAGTCATCCGATTTACAGCTCTGAATGGCCCGGATACGTTCGCCGGCCTCGTCCAGCTCGAAGTACCGGCTGAAGATGCGGTAGCAGCCAGCATAGTCATCCCAAAAAGGCACATTGACCGAGTCGAAGGCTCCTGTGATGTCGAGGGGGCCGTCATGAACGGATTCCCAGACCAGTCCGTCAGACGAGGTAAATCCGAAAAGTCTGTTCATGCCCTCACCGCCGACGGCCTTGAAACGCTGATCGGGCGGAGCGGACGGGTTGCCGTCCAGGAAGACACAGAAGTTGTGCGCCTGGGAACCGCGGATGATGAGGTTGTTGTCCTTCGAACCCTCTGCCTCCACCAGGCCGAGGCTGGGCCGTTCGAAGTTGATGCCATCGTCGCTGACCAGCAGGTTCGCCGTCTGCGATTCCGCCCATCCTTCGGGCAGTTCCTCGTGTTTACCCGTGGGGTGATATCCGCGGTAATACACAAGGATTTTTCCGTCGGCCTGTACCAGGTTGAAGCACCCCGTGCAGGCGTTCTCCAAGGGTTCCTGCACGCGGAATACTGTTTCCCGCCGGACTGGTTCGTGGAGGTGCAAATGGGCGTCCGTTAACCTGTCGACAAGATAGGGGTCGACGAAGAGCTCACGGCGCGAGCCGAGGTCGATGGGGTTCATGGGTGTCCTTTTGGGATTTATATGATGATACGGAATCACTTGTTCATGGTCCATGTCGATCAGGATTGATGCGTTCGTCTCACTCAAAATCTGGTGGCTCACGCATGGGATCGCGTGGCGGTAATTCCAGTTCTATGCCGCCCAGTGGTGCAAAACGGACGCGTATCGCCTCTGATAGATTGTCTGGCGGGTCGTTTAGGGTAAGTTGCGCGTTGGGCTTTCTGGGCATTCCTTCAGTTGATTCGTAATTGGAGAGGTCGTGAACGGAATCCTTAATATCTGTTCGCGGGTTATCGCCATTGTATTGGTTACTGTAAGTCATGTTGCTCCTAATCTGTGATCTCCGATATGCAATTTAAAAAACCAATCTTGCCCGTATTTGTAACCAGATGTGAACCAGACCAAACGCTCTATGTAATGTATGTGTAATTGAAATGTTTAAAGATGGCGGATGAGATTATTAACCTTAATTTGGGTTTGAGTTAATAGTTAAACATGATACCAGTTAGATCCTACCCCAACGCATGGATCACCGGAGACTATGATTTGTATTTTCACTCAAAGGAATTAACTGCAAATAGAAATGAAAACTATTGTGGTTAATTTGCCATAACCGCGAGTTCATTTATACTAATCCGTGTACCAATTTCAAACCAATACTATATAGAACAAGAGAGGGTATAATGGCTAGGATCACCACAGATACACACGTTATTTCATCAGCTTGGACGGATACCTTGTCAAAGTTCGTGCAAAACACACATGGAGAACTCCTTCTCATGTCACCGTGGATTACAACTAGAGTGGCAAACCTTATTTCTAACAACTTGGGAGAATCCAGCCCCGTAAAGCTGCAGATATTGTCTCGTCTCGATGAAGTGGATTTCTTGCGAGGTACGTCTCACGTTGATGCATTTAAATCTACATTGTATCCTGCTAGTACATATTTGGAGATTCGTGCGCTTCCAATGTTACATGGCAAAATGCTGATTTCGGATCGGAAGCGTGTATTGATAGGGTCTGCCAATTTAACAGAAGGAGGACTACATAAGAACCACGAAGTTAGTCTTCTAGTCGAATCTACCGAACTTGGATGTGAATGTTCGAAGGTGTTTTTCAGGTATTGGGATTTGGCTACACCTCTACCCAGTGATTACTTAGATCGAATGGAATCGAATCTCGCAACGGCACTTCCAGATAGTGATGAAGGACCTGAAAAGACTCAAGTAAAGAGAACCCCTTCGTTTTTGGATCCTAAGCATCGTCCTGTCCGATTTAGGTACAAGAGGCCTGATGGTGCGTCGGTTTCTAGCCAGCATCTATCCCAGCTATTGCAGACAGATCCAATCAGTATTGTCACGCCTGAAGATAGTCAACAAGCCCTATACTGGTTGTCCCAAACACTCAGGTTTCTTTCGAAAGAAGAACGTCGTAGTGATGCAACTGTTCGGCATATTGAGCTATTAATGTGCCATCCCGACTTCGAAGTTCGGGCAATGGCGGTTGATCGAGCAGGCAGATCTGGGAATGCGGCTTTTATTGATCGCCTTAATGCATTTGTAACTAATCCAACTGAAGACAGTCGAATCCGTAGTGCAGCAGCGTTTGCTCTTGGGGTAATTGGTTCTCCTGAAGCGATACCTAGCTTAACGCCTTTGATTTTTGACGATAACAAGGATCTACGAAGATGGGCACGTCGAGGATGTTTCCTCATGCTTAGCTTAATTGATCAGGAAGAAGTGTCGTGGATCCTTAGTGAACTAGAAGTCGACGATCCGGGAACTTCGTGGCATTTGGCAAATCGTTGCAATATAGGAATTGGGACGGTCTCAGAACGACTTACGAAGGCTTTAGTTATAGAGAAACTTGCTACAAGGGAATGGACGGATTTCGATATCACATCAATGGTTTACATAATGAAGCATTTGTCGATGGCACTTAAATCCAAAAAGAAGATACGTCACCTTGGTCTCATTGATAGGATCTCCGCGGATGCATTAAGAGTCGCGCAAGGAGACCTGCGTCATGGGCCATTCAGTCCAAGTCTTCTTCGCAGAATGTCAGAGTCTGGGTTCTTGGATTCAGGACTCGATGTATTGTTGGGGGCAGACTGGCAATTGGTCCAGGAGGAAGATACACCTCTTGTGGCCAAGATTCTGGACGACCCGAAGATCGGGTCTTTGTTTCAATTCTTCGAGTAATGACATAGGAGAAATCCGGTTGTTTGCATATGGCAGCTGGTATAATCGAAGTATTTGGACCGGGCTTGGCTGCACATGTCTGAAGGAATTTACTCCAGACCTCAGTCGTCAGTTTCAAAAAGGAAGCGGTGACGAATTCAGCTCGACTTCAGTGTTTAGTACTATGTATAGGTTACCACATCAACCATGGCTCTGTAATGACCTGGATCTTCGAATTCCATAAATTCCAGTATATCATCGAGAACCGGCCGTGCTTCACCGAGTAGGGATAAATCGTGTTCGGGTTCACAAATCCCGTCGATATGGGAGTGGGTGTTGACGAATCGTATAATCCTTGTTTTTCGACTTTGATCAAAGTCTGAATCTTTTAATTTCGTCCACAAGTCTCTTGATACTTGAGGTCGACGAAACGCTAGGAATGACTCCAATAGCCTGCGTGCAATGTTTGGGAGATCATATAAGTGTTCCAATGTAGACCTGGAAGAAACACTTCTTTCACGATACACCCTAGCAAACAGATAATGATATTCCGATTCGTACTGCTTCAGTAGATTATCGAGTGGTAGGATCGTTGTAGACCTCGGTTCGGAATCACGCACAAGATCAAGCATATAGAATCGGGCAGGTTGCCGATCGGTTCGTCCGTTTCGTTGCCCTGGTAGGTAATGAAACCAATTCCGCACTAGCCGAAAGAAAGTGAAGTTGTGTGTGAGAAGAAAAAGCTGAGCAGCGTTCTGTGTATGTTGTTTTATGAAACCGAACGCAAGATAGATAGAATTCTCATCCAAGCTGGATACTGGGTCGTCTAGAACAACCACAGGGTCTGTCACGGATTTTGCTTACCTTCCGGCGATCTCTAATCAAGCATCACCCCTCGCCCTCTCCAAACCCCCACTCCCTCCACCCCTGCAGCAACGGAAAATACAGGCCGAGAGTAATGGGCCGCACATCCATGGTCCGGATGATGCTCGCATAGCCTTCCAACTGGTCGCGGTATCGCTCCTGCTCGTTGTCGAGGAAGCCTTCCAGGTCTCCGCCGGTGTGGGCGCTTGTCTTGTAGTCGATGATCCAGCGGTTGCCGTTGTCCACGAAGGTCCGGTCTACGATGTAACGGCGAACCCTTTCTTTCGTTCTGGTGGACAGCGCAAGCTCCCGCTCGTCGTTTTCGTGCTGTGAGAGGATCCAGCGGCCTCGGTCGTCGCGGAGGGTATTCGCGATGGCGGACATCGCCCTGGAAGCGGCTTCGTCGAGCTTTTCGCCGTCCAGTCCCTCGCGCCTGAGGGCGGTGCGGAGGGTCTCTTCGCTGTAATCCAGGCTATCCGGGACCCGCATCCGCTGAAGCATCCGGTGTACGACGATGCCCACCCGCCGCTGCAGTTCGCTCGCCCACTCAAAGGTCGGATGGTGTCCGTCGGTACTCCCGGTCTCGACCGGCTGATGCTGTGGCGGCAGGACAATATCGTCTGGTAGAGGCAGGGGTTCCCAGTCCGCTTCCAGGCGCCTGAGTGGGACGCCCAGGAGCCTGGGTTCGGCCGTGTCGTCTTCGTTGTCATCCTTCAACTGATCCTTCGACGCCATATGTGACTTCCACGCCGCCGCGAATTCGGGTTCGACCGCGGTCCATATCTCCGACAGCAGGCACCGTGAATCGGGATCTTTCAAGGATTCGTCCTTGGAGTTGAGACCGGTGTGTCCCATTAGGTGAAGGCACTTTCTGGCCCTCGTAGTCGCCACGTACAGGAGGCGGGTCCTCTCGTGGGCCCGCTTCTCGGCGTTCATGCGCTGCAGGTTTGCGTAGAGGGGATCCTTGTCTCCGCCGGCGCCAGGAATCGGCGCGAGGAGCAGTCGGTATTGATCGGCGTCCATGAATTCGCGCCACAAGAGCAACCGCTGCTCCTCCGGTCGGGTGCGCCGACCCAAACCCGGTAGGATGACCGTGTCGAACTCCAACCCCTTGGCCTTGTGAATCGTCATCAGCTGCAGGTTTTCGCTGGCTTCTACATCGGAACCCGCGAAGAGCCGGGTGACGTCATCTGCGAACTTCGTCTCGTTCGAGACACCCAGGCCGTCCTGCGCCTGTTCCAGCAGATCCAGGTAAGCCGAGGCATCTTCCAGGTCAGTCCTGGATTCCAGGCATGCCGGACCGCCCAGCGCGGTCCAGACGCCTTCCACCAGCCGGCGGACCGGCAGTCTGCCCCGTCGGGAGAAAGCGTCTTCAAGAATGGGAATCATGCGTCTGATGCGCGCCTGACCGTCGAGAGACAACCCGCCCTGTCTTTCGCGATCCTGAAGCAGTTCCCAGATCGCGCCGGGGGATTCACCGCCGGCCAGCGCTTCAAGGTCGGCGAGCGTCAGGCCGCACCATGGCGCCCGGAGGATCGACAGCCAGGCGAGGCGGTTGCCCGTGTGAAGGAGGGCCTGCGTGAGGGCCATCAGATCCTGTACCACCGGCCGCTCACCCAGGGCGTCGATGTCCACAGCGCGGAACTTTTTCCCACGCCTGTGAAGGGCGGAGACGATATGGAAGAGATGATTGCGGGCCAGGACCAGCACGACTATGGTTTCCTCCGGCCACTTCGACTGCGCTTCGTCGATGATCTCGACAACCCGTTCGGCTTCGGACTCGGGTTCCTGCTTAAGGTAGGGGTAAACGCGGACGCTGCTGTCGGGGCTGTGGGACTTGAACGCCACGGCGGGTTCGTAGGTCACCGCGCCGGAGAGTACGTTCTCGGTTTCGGGGAAAGCCTCGCTCAACGCGCAGTTTACCCAATCCATGATCGTCGGAAAGGAGCGGAAATTGACCGACAGTGTGAGTGGGGTAAGCCGGATGGCGCCGATCCCGTTCTGCCGGGCCTGCAGAAAGAGTCCCACCTCCGCCTCGCGAAAGCCGTAGATCGACTGCATGGGATCGCCGACCAGGAACAGGGTCCGCCCGTCGTCGGGCCGCCAGTCCCTGATGAGTCCGGCGAGCAGGTCGTACTGGCTCTGGGAGGTGTCCTGGAACTCATCGATCAGCAAATGCTGTATCTGGCAGTCAAGGGCATGGGACAGGTCGGTCGGCGCCGCCTCCGTGCCCAGGGCGTTACGCGCGCCGATCGCGATTTCAATAAAATCGACGCACCCTTCTTCCTGAAATACCCGTCGGAGCTGATCGACGGCCAGGGGCAGCAGGAGGATCAGGGCGTTCAGCACGTCCCATTGGGTTTCCTCGAAACACGGTGCCGGCAGCGTTCGTAACTCGTCGAGCGCAGCGATGGCGTCCTCGTCCAGTTCGATGCTGGCGAGACGATCTTTAGCGGCGCGTCCAGCGGCGTCTGCCGGGAACCCTTCCTTAATTGAAAGCCGTTTCCGCCGCGTTCCACCCCTGGTCAGGAACATCTCCGCGAGTCCCTGCCAGGCGGGCAGCGAATCGGCGGATGTGTCCGGAAAACCATGAAGGTCAAAACAGGCGGCCAGGTCGGTAGAACGTCCGTCTGCATGGCTTTCATCCCGCAGATTCCCGGCTGCGAAACGGGAGAGTTCAACGGAGTCAGCCCTGTATCGCTCGGGGAAAGCGTCATCGACCGTTTCCAGGGCATCCTCGATAACGTGACCGATGGAAGACTCCAGTTCATCCCGCAGTTTTCCGGCCTCCGCCTTTCTGCCCACGTGGCGCATCCACTGGTCCCGAGCCCCCAGCATGATGCTCAGCAGCCGTTCGATCCTTCCTACATGGTTGTCCAGATGCGCCAGGAGTTTCGACAGGGCTTCCGATACATCTGCGGGCGTGCCCTCGGCGTCCAGCGAGGTGACCGTCAGGCGGGCAGCCCGGTCATACAGGTATCCGGCGTCGTCGATCGGGTGAAGTGCCGCGCCCATGCGGGAGATCCAGGGCATCTGCCGGACCAGCATGGCGCACAGCGAATCGATCGTCTGTATCCGAAGGCGCGCCGGATGCTCGGCCAGTCGCCAGTTGAGCGTGTTGTTTCGTTCCTGGGCGGCTCGCGCGAGTCGCCAGGTATGCCTTTCATGGGGCGTTGCAGGTTGGGGACCGTCGGCGCGCTGGAGGGCGGCGATGATACGGTGGCGCATCTCCGCGGCCGCCTTCCGCGTAAAGGTGATGGCAACGACGGCTTCGGGTCGGTCCACCCGGGCCAGCAGCGTCAGGAAACGCTGGATAAGCAATTCAGTCTTACCGGATCCCGCCGGGGCCTGCACGATAAACGACCGGTCGGGGTCCAGGGAAAGCATACGCTGTTTCTGGTCCCACGCAGGATCAAGCATCGCCATCCTCCAACTCGACGGATCCCTGGCCTATACGGCACAGGGACGGCAGCGCGCAGTACCGGCAGGTCTGATTCCGGTCCTTTGGATCGACGTTCGCCAATCCCGATCTGAAGTCGCGGCCCAGTCGGTCCAGGACCACTTTCCACCTTTCTATCTTGTCCTCCATGGGCGCTTCGCCGTCGGGAACCTTTACACTGGAACCCGGTACGATATCCGAGGAGTTGGCGAGACCTCGAAAGCCCACTTGCCCGGCTGTTATCCTGGCGAATACCACGCCTGCGACGGGATCGTCCGTGGCAACGGCATAGATGGGCAGTTGGGGATCATCCGGCCGGGGCCCTTCCCAACCGGAGGGGTTACACGCCCCGGTCTTATAGTCGATGATGACGATTTCCCCGTTCTCAAGGCGATCCACCCGGTCGGCGCGTAAACTCAGCTCGATGCCGCCCACCGTGGCGCGCTGCCACTCTTCCTGCTCGAGGACCGTAAACGGCGGCCGTGTCTTTTCAAGGCGCAGCCAGTTCCCGACTATGCCTTCCAACCTGGCCTTTTCGATCTCTACAAACCGTGGATTACGTAAAGCCCGGTCGCCCAGTTGGTTCATGACTTCGGAGCCGACGCGCACGCGTACCATTACCGCCAGGTCGTCCTCGTCCAGGGACAGAAGCCCCGTGTGGGACCGCAGCTGTTCCCAGACTCGCTGAAGAATCCGGTGAACAAGCAGTCCCCGGTCGAGGGCGTCCAATCCGGGGGCCGGCTCATCCAACGCCCTGGCTCCAAGACGCCGTTCGGCAAAGGCCTTGAATGGACACGCCGCCTGGAGCGTGAACACGAATGTTCCACCCCCGAGGCTCGCATCGTCGGCAGCCGGGCCGCGGTGATCGTGTATCGTTTCCATCCTGGAAGCGCTCAAAAGCAGTTCCGCGTAGCCTGATGAAGCGAGCAGGTCAAGGTTCGCAGCCGGTTTTTCGGGCAACGAACGAAAGAGCGGGCTGACCCTGAGATCCGAATCGTCCTCCCGCTCCGGATAGCTGACGACGACGGACGGCGCGCTCGAAAGGAGGCGCGCGGTGTGCATCCGGTAGTACTTCAGCTCCCGATCCGGTGACGACCTGGGCAACTCAAAACGGCGCTGCAGGCGAAGCGGGAGAAATGGATCGGGTGTGGGAGCCGCCGGCCAGGCCCCGTCGTGCATGCCCATGATCCAGAGCCTGTCGAAGCACAGGCCAGCCATCTCCAATTCGTCCAGGATCTGGACCGGTGCCGGCGCCGACTCCGGTTGAAACAATCTGGATTCGGCAAGGTCCTCCAGTATGCCTGCTGCCGTACCGAGTGGAACGGGTCCGGATACGCTGTCAAGTCCCGTCAGTTCGGAAAGCAGTTCCTGCCAGACTTCCAGGGTCTGGTACTCTATACTGTCGAGTCCCCGGTTTCCTGGCCACCCGATCTCCCGTAGGAAATCGGAAAGGACGGGCGCCCAATCGCTCGGCATGCGCGGGGTCTGGACTTTATTGTACTGGTCCGGCCACAGTCCGAAACGAGATATCAGTACGGGGCATCCATGGGGGGTGTTGTATTCACGGGCGAGGCTGATGATGTCCCAGAGTGAGACATGGGTCTGTCTACGCGTCCGCAGGGTTGTATCGAGAAGGGCCCGGCCGGTCATCTCCTCCTCGGAACCGTGCAGGAACGGCGATCGCAGGATACGGCTGACCCGTTCGATCGGGATATCCCGGGGATCCGTACCCAGGATCAGGAAGGCCGCTTTGATTATCGGATACTCGCCGGCGGGCATTCCGAGGGAGATGTTGAAGCGGCGCGTCGGATCCAGATCGGGTCGGAGCCGGTTGCGTGGATGGAACACCTCGCCGAAAACACGCTCGATCTCGTTTCGGCGTTGTTCCAGATCGGGAACGACGATGCCGATCTGAAACGTCGCGGCAACGGCGTCCGGCTCGCGTTCCAGGATCCGGCGCGCCCATTCAGCGGCGGCTCGGATTTCACGGCTGGCGTCGGCCAGGCCAACGCGAACCGCATCGCCAGGAACATCGGGGTGTTCGCGTTCGCGGACTGCCACATCTCGCCGTGCGAGGGCGTCGACCAGCCGTTGCTGGGCGGGCGTTCGTTCATGAAATCCCGCGAACTCGATTGTTTCCGGGACCGGGACTTCACCCCCTTCGATGAGATCCGCGACAACCGACGGCAGTTCCGCGTTCGAGAACCAACCCTTGTCATGGCAACGCCCCCGGAACGCCACGGCCCAGTCCTGGAAGGCTTCGGAGTCCGCAGAATCCCCCCACTCCCCAGCTTCAAGGGACAGATTCCAGTCACATAGAAGTCTCCACGATTTGAGAGCCGCCTTGGCGGACGCGGGGATATCCAGCAACTGGTTTTTAGTTTTTAGCTGAATGATCTCTTCCCAGATTACCCGTTCCTCGGCCGGCCGGAGCAGCCGGTCTGCCGCAGGTGCCGCTCCTTCGGAGAACAACCAGGTTTCCCATAGATCCTGTAGCCAGGCGGTGAACGGCAGGATCTCTGCCGAGGGCCAGCAGGAAAGGCCCGCCGCCTCTTGTTCCCGATCGAATTCCTGGCGGAGTTCGCGGGAAAGTCGTGTGGTCGCGGTGATGATGGTCATGGTAGGTGGTTTATGCAAAGGGGAGTGACGTCGACACGGACGTGCGGTCGTATGAACAATCAGTACCGCCAATCTTCATGCGCGAGAGGCGCTGCGTTCAATTCGTCACGGTACAATCGCCATTGAGGCAGATGATCATCCATCAGTTCCCTGAACCGGTCATTATGCCTGCGTTCAATCAAATGGATCATTTCGTGTACGAGGATGTACACCAGGCAGGATGCAGGTTTCTTTGCCAGTTCAAGGTTCAACCAGATGCGTTTTGCTTCGATGTTGCAGGATCCCCAGAGGGTTTTCATCCTCTTGATACGGATGTCGTTAACAGTTAATCCAATTTTATGCTCCCAATCAGTCTTCAACGACACCGCCTGATTCCGAAGCTGGCAACGATACCATCGGTGAAGTACAGCTTCCCGTGCGTTCCGGTCGGCATTCGGACGGAAGCGTATTTCCATCCTCGTATTGTTTAACAGGCAGACTCCAGGTGGACCATCGAACTCACGCGCCTGTAGCCGATAGCGACGACCCCGATAATAGTGACTTTCTCCGGACACGAACTCGCGCTGAGATTGCCGGACTTGCTTTTCGAATTCAGCCTGTTTCTTCCGAATCCATGCTAGACGTGAGACAATCGCGGCCCGGACGGCATCGTCATCGAGATGCAATGGTGCAGCCACACGGACTCTACCGTTAGGCGGATACACTCCCAAGTGAAGGTTCTTGATATCTTTTCGGACGATCTCGACCACAGTTCCCCTTACTTCGATGAGATTGTCACCCATCTCAGTATTCCTTCTGGTTCTTAGCGATTTCAAGAATCGTTTCGACGAGTATGTCGTTGCTGTCGAGTTCGGACCTGATGGCGTTACGGACCTCACGCTCTTTTATTTTATGCCCCCGCCACGCATCTTTCTTTGCGTATCTGATTGCTCTATCTATTGCAAGTGCTTTCTCTTCCGAAACATCCTCGTCCGATTCGACGGGAAAACCTGACGATTGTTGTTTCACGCCCGAGCCTTCTACATCTACCAAATTGTCATAAAGCGATCTTAATGCAGAGGTGTTGATTGTAGATGGATAGGACTCAGACGCATCGGTTTCCGGATTATGGACTTTTTTAGCTAATTCGACCATTCTGGCGAGGTATTCCTTGTATTCCAGCGCTTCCTGCTTGCGCTGACGAATCAAATCGTCCAGCAAGCGCGACATTTTCTCATAATACTTTGGATTGACCGGTGTCTCATCGATGATCAGTCGACGGACGTTATTCTCAATGGTCGAACTCACTGCTTCTTTGTCCTCACGCATGGATTCAGGTAGCGCATCGACTGCGTCTTCACCATCTCTGACGATCAGTTGTACCAGTGTCATGTCGTCGAACGTGGAGACCTGTTCACTGTCCTCGGCCCGGATGTACGTATCGAGCAGGTGGCGCATAGCAGGCTCGAACAACTTCATATCGACATAGTCGCCGCTGTTAAGTTTGACCTCTTTCCGAACCTTCTCGTAGTGGTCTACTTCAGTTTTTATCTTTCCAGTCTCGGCGTCGGTATAGCCGGCTTCCTGCATCTCATTTGCCAGGTTTGCATATGCTCGTAGGAAAGCCGCCGCAAGCCTATAGAATGCGACGCGTTTCGGTTCGTTTTCCTTGAGTTGTTCAGCATCCCCACTTGTCGAACCACAAAAGAACTTAATGTAGGCAGATGTATCGCGAGGCGGTTCGACAGGTTCTGTCAGCGCCTTGATCGCCTCCCTCGCTTCCTCCAACCGCTCACGACCTTGCTGGAGCCGGTCTTTCAGTAAGCCCTTTACATCTTCAGCATCGTAGCCATCGAATGCTTCGCCGGTATAATCCTTGATCGATTGTTCCAGGGACCGGAAGAGGTCTTTGTAGTCGATGATGTACCCGTATTCCTTGTCCTCTCCGTCTAGACGGTTGACCCTACAGATCGCCTGAAACAGCCCGTGGTCCTGCATATGCTTGTCGATGAAGAGACAGGTCGCGGGAGGCGCGTCGAAACCGGTCAGCAACTTGTCCACCACGATCAAGAGTTTCATCTGTCCGGGACTTTCGATGAAGCGCTTCTTGACTTCCTGCTCAAACTGGTCGGCTTTATACATTGCCGCGTCCTCGGACTCATTGAAGTGATCCGCGAGCATTTTGCGATAGGTTTTGTACTTAAGCAACTTCTCGGTAAGCCCTTCCCCGGTTTCTTCACCTTTGATATCCGCTGTAGCAGGTCGGTAGGAAGTGATGATAGCGCATTTCCCCTCCAGGCCATGGTTCTGAAACATCTCATAGATACGACAGGCAGAATAGATGCTGTCGGAGACAAGCAAAGCGTTGCCCCGGTCACTCTTAAGGCGGTCACGTGTCTCCATATCCATCAGGATATCTGCGACGATCTTTTCCAGCCGGTCCAGAGAACTCAGCACCCTCCGCATCGTGCCCCAACGTTGCTTGAGCTGGGCCTTCGCCACATCTCTCAACCCGCTGGTCTTGACATCGAACCACAGATCGACCTTTTCTTGAGAGGTGATGTTCTGGTCTATGTCACGCGCCTCGTATCGGAGATCCAGCACCACGCCATCTTTCACTGCATCGTCGTACTTGTAGGTGTGTATGTAGGGTCCGAAGGTTTCGATACTCCGTCTCTTGTCTTCCCGAAGCAGCGGTGTACCAGTAAACCCGATCAGTGTAGATTCTGGTAGTAACTGTTTCATTGCTCTGTGGAGTTTACCGGACTGGGTTCGATGGCATTCGTCGACAAAGACGAAGATGTCTCCCTTGGCTTGGAAGTCACTGGGGAGGTTCTTCCTGATTTCGTCGAGGTATGAGTCGATATCACCTTCTTCTGACGCGCCAAATTTATGGATCAGTGAGCAAACCAACCACTCGTTGGCGGTGTTCAGTACATGTACCAGGTCGGCACCGCTCTTGGTTCGATGGATATCCTCACTGACCCCCTTGAAGACCTTCTCGATCTGCTCGTCCAATTCGCTGCGGTCGGTGATGATTAGGACGCGTCCGCCGTTCACGTTCTCACGTATCCACTTCGCCAGCCACACCATGGTCAGGCTCTTACCACTGCCCTGGGTGTGCCATATGACGCCGCCTTCGCGCAGGTTCACTCGCTCCTGAGCGGCTCGCACGCCGAAGTACTGATTGTGACGACATATCTTTTTATTACCCGTGTCGAAGACGATGAAGTCGTGCACGATTCCCAACAGTCGTTTCTTGTCGCAAAGTTGACAGAGTTCTTGGAGCAGTGGATTGTCATCGATGGTGTTTGAAGGTTCTTCTTCCTTCCAGCGCAGCCAGTACTTCTCCGGCGTTTCTATCGCACCATAGCGAAGCCCCTCTGTCTCGTTGCCCGCCATGACCAGTTGCATGGTGGTGAAGAACGATCGGATGAACTCCTTCTTCTGGCTGTCAAGGTTCTGTCGAATACCCTCGCTTACCGACACGGTGGAGCGCTTCAGTTCCAGCACGCCTATGGCGATGCCGTTGACGTACAATACAAGATCGGGGCGTCGTGTATTCTCACTGACGATTGTCACCTCTTCGGCGATGGCGAAGTCGTTGTTTTCGGGGTTTTCCCAATCTATCAACCATACGGTAACTGTTTGCTCACCCGCTTCGGGTTGAATCTTCACACCGTAGCGGAGCAGTCCATATATCTCGCGGTTGGCGTCGTAGAGCGTTTTACTTCCGCCGAGTGCTGTCGCCTTGCTAAAAGAAAACAGAGTCTTGGCGATAATCCCATCATCGTGACCTTGACACCTTAGCCAGTCGGTAGCCAGTTCCTCCTCGACGTTGCTATTGTCGATACGATCCTTCAAATTACCGAGATAAGCATAACCAAGCGTATCTTCAAACAACGCGACGACGCGTTGCTGTGTAAGGATCTCCTGTTCGCCGACTTTGCTCATGATTTCATTCTCTCCGACTTCGGACTAGCTTGGACGGATTGCCTCTCATTCGTTAGGTATAGCATCCGGGATATGGCCACCGATCAAACTTACGCAATCCATTAAACGGACCACGGATTGATTACCTCAATACCACAACGCTCGAAATGCCCGACGTTTCGAGTTGCGATAGCCGCACCATGGCACCGTGCGATGGCTGCCATCTGGCAGTCGGCATAACTGATTGGCAACCCAATAGTTCGTCGGCTGGCAGCGATTTCCGCGTACATGCGGGCAGCATCGCTGTCAAAGGGTAAGATGCGCCGCGCGAAAACCTTTTGGAGCAAAGTCTCTATTGAGATACTAAGCCTCTCACGACGGCCACCCATCGGTAGAATCTCCACACCATACCGTAACTCAGCTTCCGTGATCGCCGACAAGTATACGGCTGAAAAGGATTGTTCAGCAATCCAATTCGTGACGGCTAGATTGGGTGTTGGGCGTGTAAATTCTGATACAACGTTGGTGTCGAGAAGTATCATTCGTGCTAATCAACCTAAATCCGGAGGATCGCGCATCGGCTCGCGAGGCGGTATGTCAAGCTCCACACCACCCAATGGCTCAAAACAAGCGCGTATAGCTTGTGCCAAATTTACCGGAGAGTTCCGTTCGCTCAGCGCCGCTCGCAGTATTTCGCGGACTTCTTCTTCCATGGAATGACCATGCTCAGCCGCCTGGATGCGTAGTCGCTGTTTTGTATCTTCGCTCAGGTTGCGAATAGTCATAGTTGCCATTTAAAGCCTCCGCAGGTACGGTTCACTTTACAGTAATCAAAGATAGCATTGATGTCAATGAAATCAGATTTTACGATTACTTAAGCAATAAGAACGACAAGTTAAGGACTTGCGTCGGAGTTTTGTCGAAAATGTTTTATATTCTGCTCAATCCAATCGGGGAACTGCTTGGTTTTTGAGGATCACCCTTCGTTTCCCATGTGGTGAAAGCAAAACTGCAAGTTTTACACATATGATCACACTTGACGATGGTCCTTGGCGAATACTTCCTTCACTTGTGCGTATTTGAAACCCTAGTTTCCACGGTCACACACTTAGGGCATATAGTACATTAAATGCCTCATTTAGGGATTGGAGGACTTTACGTATTTGGTCATCCAGCAATAAAATCGTTGTTTTATGGTGTTCTGGTTGAAAAGTCGTGTGGTGAGAGTCAGTTTACTCGCGTCGGGTGTGGTTTTGATGTCTTAACGTGGGAGGTTAAAATGTTACAGTTAATCTCTCAATAAACCATGATGCTGTCGAACACTGTTTCCTTTCCTGGCACTCCCCGTGCGTTAATGAGTGCCTTGTTGATGCTCCGTCATCGTGATCTTGGCGTTTAAACCAGTTGTTGATTAGCGCCGCCTCAACACTGGCGTTATATGTCTGAATTGCCGGTTGTCCAAGATAGATTCGTTCAAGGGCGTAGCGGCGGAACACAATAACATTACATTCTGCTGGGCATGAATTCCAATTGGTAGATAATGATCATTGATCGGCTTGCTTTTTTGAATTGGTCTCATAGAGCGTATTGGTGATCGCTCCGCGAAAACGTTCCTCGTTGAGGAACTGCAGGAGTTTCCTTGCCTCGGATTTTTCAGCAGGAAACACAATTTTACCTCTGGAAATGCTAATTGAAACATCATGCCCCTCGGAGCGCGATTTTAACTCTTGGGCAGAATACTCATCGAGGACGCCCGAGTTCCTAAGCATAGCGAACCGTTTACGAAACCATTGGTCGGAACCGGCAACTATTGCATCCGGGTCTTCTGTTGCGAGTAGATCGTGATTAAGTAACGTCCGTATCTCTTGTTCTGACACCTCCTCATAAAGGTCTCCAAGTGGTAGGAATGTGTTAACGAAACGAAAGACCTTAAACAACAACTTCCTCTCGCCAGGTAGATAGACAGCACTTAGTTTGTTGTCGAGAGTCAGACCGGCGTGTGAAGAACTCCTGTAGGTGTTGGCTTCCAAGAAAAGATATCGCCCCGGTTGAATAACACGCGACCGGCTGAAGTTTTGGAGAAGCACTACCTCCTCGCTATGGTCATTTTGTGCAAATCCTGCAATTCCTGTGATGGCATGGTAAAGTTGTTGGTTTATAACAAATGCAACGTTATCGGAGACGGTCTGGCTATCCTCCTCCGCCAACCAGTCCGGAGGGTCGAAGTCTTGTAAGCAAAAACATTCATGTTTCTCGAGTTTGTAACCAGCGTTGAAGTCAATCTCTAGCCTGCCATCCATAAACGCTGTGTACTGATCTTGCCAGCTATTCGTGAGATCGTCTTGCAGTGCTTGTTCTAAAGGGACGCGCTGTAGACTCCTTTGGTGGTCCTGAGTGATGATTGCTGCAAGGTGTAAATTCCTAATCATCGGGGTCTCCCACGTGTAAATACACATCCCAAGCCAGTCGTACTGTTTGTAATTTCCTACCTGGACGTCGTAAATCCGTTTTGCTAATCAGAAGTGTAGATACCCCATGGTGGTTCTTCACGGCATAAAAACGATAACCTAATATACGCATGACAGGATTGAAATGAAATGCACCGGCATAAGCAATTGCTATGATAATGACCGTAAGGACATATACGCTGGTGAGCCACTGACTGGCAAACGTCACGTTTTCTGAGCTAACGAACGGTAGTAAATAAACCAATAGAAACGCCAGCAGTTCCTGATCTTTACGTTCAAATTCCTTGATCTGAAACTCATACTTTTCTGATTTAGTTGCAGCATATCTCAAAAGCACCCAGCAGAATGTGACTAGTAGAAAAGCCACAATCAGCCACCAAATGTAACTTTGCCATGATTCACTACGTTCGAATTGATCGATGGCGTTTGCAACCAACACGGGAGACAAAGATGTTGACACCAGAAGGCACTTGGCGAAAAAGTTTAGCATTTCTAGACTTCATTCGTGGAATGTGATCTGACTAGCCTCACCCGGCCAGTGAGGAGTTGCTGCACAATGCTTTGCTTGACGGCCCGGAGCAGGTCTTTCCTGGCGCGCACTCCAAGACGGTAACCTTGACTTCCATGTCGGAGGACATCACAACTTCCAGAGTATATGTAAAGTTTTGTGGTGGCCGACGCTGGTCAGACGCCGTCCTCTGCGGGGCGCTTCTTGAAATCCTCGCGCCAATTCTTCAGCGACTCCATGTCTTTCCGCAGTTCTGCCTCATCAGGTAGTGGAATCGGCGCTTCCTCTGACTGACTGTGCACATAGCCTGAGTACTTAGTCATAAGATCATCTATAAACCTGCAGTCACTAGGGATTATACTTGCAAGTGGTTTAAGTCTATGGTCGGTCGTGATACTCCTTCGGTGGCGTCGTACTATTTTGTTCAGTAGGTCATCTTCGACTGTTCGCTCCAGAAGCTTTCGAAATTCAGTGCAAATCGCCTGCGCTTGGATCCGGTAAGCACTGGCACCACCCGTTTTACCGGCATTTTTAGCCTCGTCAAGACGCGCCAAAAGGATATTGTTTCCCGTCTTGGTGTTGACATTCCAAACAGAATCATCCGCCGGGTGCCCTGCGGTTCCTGAAAAAAATTCTATGCAGCATTGCTGGAGGTTTCTATTCTTCCAATCTTGGCCAACTTTCTTTGCGGCGTCCTCCATCGCACCATATAGAGAAAGCCGATGTGTGAACACCAGGACCTGACGGCTCTGCGCTAGTTGTGCAAGGCGAGTCGCCACCTGCCACTCGAAGTCTTGATCCAGCGACGATATCGAATCGTCGAAAATGAATGGTGCCGCGTGAGGCTTCTCTGCCACATCGGCCAAAAACGCCGCCAGAGAAACGACGCGCCGCTCTCCGTCGCTCAGAATTTGTTCAGGTGCGTTCTCTGTTGTCAGTTTGACACCCTTCAGGCGAAGCCCATGTAGTGCTTGCCCTTTTTTCGTTTGGGTTTTGGTTAGCTCAACCTTTATTCGCGATGCACCCAACATCTTGAGTTCCTGGTTGAACCGATCCACGTACACCTGCGTGATTACCTTCTCGGCGACATGGCTAGCCTCAAGGGATACCTTTCGTGAGTTCGCCAATTGCTCCCATTTCTCATACTTCCTCATATTCTTTAGACGTGCAATATCGCAGTGGATTGCAGTAGCTTGCTGTGCTGTCCAGCGCAGAGCCTCCAGATTCAGCCTTTCTTGAATCGCCCTTTCCCGATCGAAGTTCTTCGCATCCTCATCATTTTGCAGGGCTTCGTGCTCCAACGATTCGGCACGGCATGCTACTTCGGTCAAAAGTTCATCAGGTGGCTCTATTGCGACAGCCTCTGCATCTGCCTCGCCGTTTAGGAGATCATCGCGGGCCTTGCCTAATTTGGACCAAAAGGCTCCTAATTTCTCGGTCCAATCCTCATCGGTCAGCCCGGCGACCTCACATCTCGTACGGGTTTCCTCGTCATCCCACTGCGTCGGCAACCTCGCTAGTGCTTTGCTGTAGGCTTCTTCAGCCGACTTAGCTTCAGTCTCCACTACCCCTTGGACAAATGCTTCAAATTCTTGCAAACGATTCTGTGCTTCTTGAGCCAATTCCTGATGACACAAAACGCATAGGGCACCGTTCTCTGTAACGGGGAATTCAAATTCTGGATAGGCTGTCTGTGAATAAAGGCGTGCTGCCTTCCATAGTGCATTCCACGTTTCCGTCCCAATGCCGTCTAATTTAGCACTACCTAACTGAGCGTCAGCCACTTCAGTGGCTATCTTACGTTTCTGATGTGCCTTCCTACGAGAATTCCGAATGGTTTCCAACTGTTGAGGTCCAACGGCGAATGCGGCGTGTTTCAATTCTGCACCGAGTCGGTCAAGTTGGCTCTTTGTTTTACGCTTTAATTGCGCGGACTTTGCCGGGTCGTCCGCATTTAGACGTTCAGTCAGTTTCTTGAGTTCTTCTTCGTTATCCTGACCCCATTGTGTTAGACTTTGGATCTCTTGCTTGCTAATATCGTATCTCAACGCAGCATAAACTTTACCAGCTTTAGTAGCACGGTATTCTGGCGGCAAAGAGGGGAGTGTGCTGACCAGACGATCCCGTTCAAAATGAAGTCTCTTTTTAATTCTGTCGCACACAGATGCCAACGCCTCGAACAAACTGATGGTCGGTGGTGTGTAGGAGATTGCTTTCTCTTGGCTGATATAAAAAGTGGCAGCATCAGCGTCAAAAACATCGACGGCTCGGAGGTCCTGTATCGGAGTGGAGTTTGCCTGCCATGTAATCAATTGCTCGCTTCCCGCCAAACTGTAGCGAATCTGACATAGTTGCCTTGCAGGCCGAAATTCGAAGACGTTGGACTTGAGCTCTGTCGCGTGGGGTTTCCCACACGCTCGCTTGATGATGCGAACGTAACCGGTTTTTCCCGATCCGTTGGGACCGTAGATCACCGCAAGATTTCCAGTTCCGAACTTTAGGGGACTGTGCGGACATAGATTCTCAATGCCGCAGATGTCGCCGATTTCTAGGAGGTGTACTGCAGTCGAGGAAGCGGAGGTAGATCCAATACCTTCGAATGTGCGGTGAGTGGTTACCTTTTGCCCGGACGTGGTCTTGAGACGATCGGTGATGGCTTGGATGTCGCTATCGTCCAAACTGCCCGTAGCGAGCAGTTTCTCGACCGCTTCCTGAAGCCAATCCTGTTGTTGGTGAAGCCAAGTACGAATCTCATGTTCAATGTCAGGCATATGCAGTTCTCTCTGATTCGACCAATCGTACCCGTCCGGTGAGAAGCTGCTGTATCATACCCTGCTTGACTGCTTGTGTCTTGTCCCGGCGATGTTCCAGTGCGGTTATCTCGTCGTCCATGTCGGAGAGAATGTTGGCGATGGCGTGCTGTTCCGTATGAGTAGGGATACGTAATGTAAGTGATGCCACATCAGACTTACTGATTTCAAGAAAAGTTGACCCGATGGCCCGCTCTATCAGTTGCGGCTTAAATGTCAAAAGCAGGTAATACAGAAACTCGTTCGACACATCGGTTTTACAGACGATTGACTTGAAGCCTTGGTTAGTGCATACCGGTGATACAACGATCTTAATCTCCCCGATGGTTGCACGGCTGCACAAGAGAAGAGTGGCGACAGGAAGCAGTCGTGCTGCGCAACTGGCCAATCCCGCCGCAGTGACGCTCCGCTCAGTATGAAGGAGGTACTTCCCCGGCTTAGCCGTGATGTCGGTCGGTGTACACCACGGAATCGGCCCGTTCCAGGAGTCTGTAACATGTTTTGTGTAACTGGCAATAGCCTGTATCTTGCTCAAAAGGAGGAAGTGCTATGGCCAGAGAAAGAAAACCCCCAGGTAAGATCGACCGTCTTCTCGATGAACTTATGGAAGACGGGGTGGACGCCGAGGACCTTTTCGGCGAAGACGGCCTGCTCAAGCGCATGAAGAAGCGCATGGCCGAGCGGATCCTGGAAGCCGAGCTCACCGATCATCTCGGCTACGAGAAGCATGCCCCCGATGGCAGGAACCGCGGCAACAGTCGCAACGGCAAGACCACCAAGACGCTCAAGGACGACAAGGGCGCTCTGCCGGTAGAGATCCCCCGGGACCGCGAAGGCAGCTTCGATCCGAAGTTGATCCGCAAGTACCAGACGCGTTGGCCCGACTTCGACGACAAGATCATCTCCATGTACGCAAGGGGCATGAGCACCCGGGATATCCAGGGCCATATCGAAGACCTCTACGGGGTGTCCATCTCGCCCGAATTGGTCTCGCGGATCACCGACGCCGTGACCGACGAGGCCCTGGCCTGGCAGTCGCGGCCCCTGGATGAGATCTACCCGATCCTGTTCCTGGATGCCCTGTTCGTCAAGATACGTGATAGCGGCAGCGTACGGAACAAGGCGGTCTACCTGGCCCTGGGCGTTAACCTGCGCGGCGACAAGGAACTCCTGGGGCTCTGGATCGAGCAGAACGAAGGGGCAAAGTTCTGGCTCCACGTACTGACCGAACTGAAGAACCGGGGCGTTGCCGATATCTTCATCGCCTGTTGCGACGGCCTCACCGGCTTCCCCCAGGCCATAGAGACGGTGTACCCCAAGGCCCAGGTGCAGCTCTGCATCGTCCACATGGTGCGTAACAGCCTGACCTACGTCTCCTGGAAGGACCGTAAGCAGGTGGCCAAGGATCTCCGGGCGATATACCAGGCCGCTACCTTGGAGCAGGCTGAGGCCGCGCTTTATCGCTTTGCCGAACACTGGGATAAGCAATATCCCACGATCAGCCGGCTATGGCGCAGACACTGGGACCATCTGACCCCGTTCTTCGCCTTCCCACAGGAGATCAGGAAGGTCATCTACACTACGAATGCCATCGAATCCATGAACCGGGGCCTGCGCAAGATCATCAAGACCAGAGGCGCTTTCCCCACGGACGAGGCGGCCAGGAAACTGCTCTATCTGGCCCTGCTCAATCTGTCCCGAAGGTGGACCCGGCCCCTTGTCCACTGGACAGCCGCAATCAACCAGTTCATCATCATGTACGAAGACAGAGTGCCCATCACATGAAACTGTCAGTTACACAAAATCCGTGACAGACCCCGTTCCAGTAGGCACTAATCTGAGTGTTTGGCGTTGCTCCATTGTATATCTCTGCGATATCTCCAAGCGTTGTTGTCTCCCACTTCCCCCTGAACCCCGGCAGACGAATCTTTCCAGTGAGAAGTTGCTCCATTGCAGCCAACTTTACGGCCCGTTTCTTTGCGATCAGCGCGTCCAAAGCAACGAGCAACCCATCTACATCCGACAATGCCTCGGCTATAGCACGTTGTTCAGGTTTCGGGGGTACAGTGGCCCACACAACTGACAGCGATCGACCATTGGTCAATGCGCGCGTCGTGTATGTCGCATTTGATACGATCTGGGACCTGATTGCTCTGGAGCCAAAGCAGTACTGCTTATAGTGGTCGTCAAGTCGATCATCTCGAGCCCGCGCACGAAGAACGAACCCACTGAATACGGTATCACAAGGTTCTTCGAGCATAACGGATGCCACGCCAATGTCTTCAACTGTCTCCGATGTGCGTGTAAAGAACACATCACCCAACCGGACCTCGAAGTTTTTGATCTCCTCGTGACTCAGGTTTACTCGTCCAGATAGATCGTCCATTCTAAGCCCGGGGGTTTTAAAAACGTCCATGTAATTGACTATGGGTGTTCCCGTACCGAAAAACCCTTTGGCCTTGTTTAAACCGTTCTTGAATATAAAGAGATTGCCGAGTAGCACTACGTCCCAATCTTCTGGAATCACCCCCACCTCAGTCCGCTTGTAACCCACTGGCACCTCATCCAACCTGTCTGCCTGCGTGCCGTGCAACGGCGCGGGCATAGTCTGCGGGTGCGTACAGGCAGGTAATGCAGGGCATCCATCACCAGGGGCGTTATTCACAGTCTCCCGTTTCGTATTCATCACATTCGCCTAGTTTCGAAAGGCAGTAACGCAGTTCCGATAGTTGAGCAAGTAATACCCTATTCCTGCGCACAGTATCTATCTTCAATCGTTTCGTGACCCAAAGCCCAGATGAACGCCCGCCCTGGCACGGAATCGGTGAAGAGTTAGGCGCTGATAGTGACGTTCGTATCGAAGACGACGCGAGTCATGCTTCGTCCAGGATGGATTGCAGTATCTCTGGAGTCAGACTACGCTGTTGCGTGCTACGACTGATTTCCTGCACCGTGTCTCTGAGCGAGAGTCTGTAACATGTTTTGTGTAACTGGCAATAGCCTGTATCTTGCTCAAAAGGAGGAAGTGCTATGGCCAGAGAAAGAAAACCCCCAGGTAAGATCGACCGTCTTCTCGATGAACTTATGGAAGACGGGGTGGACGCCGAGGACCTTTTCGGCGAAGACGGCCTGCTCAAGCGCATGAAGAAGCGCATGGCCGAGCGGATCCTGGAAGCCGAGCTCACCGATCATCTCGGCTACGAGAAGCATGCCCCCGATGGCAGGAACCGCGGCAACAGTCGCAACGGCAAGACCACCAAGACGCTCAAGGACGACAAGGGCGCTCTGCCGGTAGAGATCCCCCGGGACCGCGAAGGCAGCTTCGATCCGAAGTTGATCCGCAAGTACCAGACGCGTTGGCCCGACTTCGACGACAAGATCATCTCCATGTACGCAAGGGGCATGAGCACCCGGGATATCCAGGGCCATATCGAAGACCTCTACGGGGTGTCCATCTCGCCCGAATTGGTCTCGCGGATCACCGACGCCGTGACCGACGAGGCCCTGGCCTGGCAGTCGCGGCCCCTGGATGAGATCTACCCGATCCTGTTCCTGGATGCCCTGTTCGTCAAGATACGTGATAGCGGCAGCGTACGGAACAAGGCGGTCTACCTGGCCCTGGGCGTTAACCTGCGCGGCGACAAGGAACTCCTGGGGCTCTGGATCGAGCAGAACGAAGGGGCAAAGTTCTGGCTCCACGTACTGACCGAACTGAAGAACCGGGGCGTTGCCGATATCTTCATCGCCTGTTGCGACGGCCTCACCGGCTTCCCCCAGGCCATAGAGACGGTGTACCCCAAGGCCCAGGTGCAGCTCTGCATCGTCCACATGGTGCGTAACAGCCTGACCTACGTCTCCTGGAAGGACCGTAAGCAGGTGGCCAAGGATCTCCGGGCGATATACCAGGCCGCTACCTTGGAGCAGGCTGAGGCCGCGCTTTATCGCTTTGCCGAACACTGGGATAAGCAATATCCCACGATCAGCCGGCTATGGCGCAGACACTGGGACCATCTGACCCCGTTCTTCGCCTTCCCACAGGAGATCAGGAAGGTCATCTACACTACGAATGCCATCGAATCCATGAACCGGGGCCTGCGCAAGATCATCAAGACCAGAGGCGCTTTCCCCACGGACGAGGCGGCCAGGAAACTGCTCTATCTGGCCCTGCTCAATCTGTCCCGAAGGTGGACCCGGCCCCTTGTCCACTGGACAGCCGCAATCAACCAGTTCATCATCATGTACGAAGACAGAGTGCCCATCACATGAAACTGTCAGTTACACAAAATCCGTGACAGACCCCTGAGCGATTTCCCGGATTCGCACCAAGCAAACGCAAAATGACAAGCAAATCCAGCTTGCGACGCTCATTATAAGAAGCCGAACGGTATCATCTGGTTACTTCGGGATCAACCGAAACGGTTATCTGTTCTGCCATCTCTGTTCCTCCAACGTACACACCTTCAGGTTGTCAACAGATGGCCGATTATCATATCGTACTTCTTAATAGAAATATCCACACCCAACTAAGAGTGCAAAACCCTCTCTCATAGCGAAATTTCTATACGTTTCAAGTGCCCCTCGACCTTGGCACCAAACACCTCAACCTCCCGCTCCAACTCCGGCAACGGACAGGCATAGCGTTCTTCCAGTTCTGTCACGCGCCCGGCAAGCCGCAGTGTCAGGCTCTGCACCTCGCCCTCAATGGCGATCCGAATGTTGGCAAACCATTTGTCTTCGACCACAAGTGTCTTTATCTCGTTTTCGTTGAGCGTGGCGTACTTCTGGATCACCGAAGTATGTAGCGTGTCCCGTGTCTGCTTGCATGTATCCTTCCGGATCTTCTCATCTTCCATGAGTTGGAGATAGTCGTAGAGAATATCCAACTCCTTGAATAGTCCTTCTTCGTCTTGGACGTTCTTGGTCCAATCATGAACGCCAAAGGTTGTTTTCTTGATGGACTTTGCCTGATTGTGCTTCGGCGTTCCTTCGGAACAAGTCTTTAGAATGGCTTCCTTTAACTCTATGACGCGCTGCTGTATATTACCCTTGGTAATACCACTCTTCCCTTCAAGGCCGTTGAGAGCGCCCTCATCGGCACCATGTTCCTCTTCGAATTCCTCCTTACGTTCCGCCAATTCGGAAACTTCCCCCTCGAGTTGCTCCAGTTCTTGCTGTTCGTTCTTGAAGAATCTTGCGAGAACCAAAGAATGCGGGATTAGTTCACCAACGTACTTGGTAGTCTTTCGGCCCTTCTTGATAGTGAAATCCGGTGTTTCCTTGTCATAGGAGGAACGAAGGTTGCGGCCTACCTGCCAGCCTTCCGCGGCGATAAGGTACACATCGTCCTGCATCGTTTCGTCCCAATAGTCCATCAACCGCTGGTACACGTCGTACGGGTCAAGCAGCGGCAGGTCAGCGAAACGCGCCAGCAGACCCTCCGCAAGGGTGCGAATGATTTCCTTGGGGATGGCATCAGTATTGAGACCCTTCAAAGTTGGCTCGAGTGCCTTGCACCAATCGTTGAGAATGGCCGCAACTCGGGCTTCGTACGATTTGAATTCCTCGTTATCGAGAATGGCGGTCTGTACATGTCCGATCTCGACGAGACTCTCGCTGTATCCCGCGCGGCCGTTACCGACGAATAACGTTCGGCGCAACGACGGGAAGACATCCCAATAGGTGTCGAGCGCATCGATATCACGGTCGGGAATACCGCCGTGCAAATGGGCGTCGAGGTCGTGCAGGTCTTCCGGCTCGCTGGAATCGACGTAGCGCGGGATGCTGAGGTTGTAGTCGTTAGCGGGACTAGCGATCTCGGCGATCGGTACCAGGCGAGAATAACGCGGCAACTCGGTCTGCCGGTTGAACACGTCGACGATCCGGTGGAGGTCCAGTTCGCGCAGGCGGTTCTTGTTACCGTCCTTGCGAAAGCCCTTGCTCGCGTCAATCATGAAGATGCCTCCGCGCGCATGGGCGTTTTCCTTGTCCAAAACCAGGATGCAGGCGGGGATACCGGTGCCGTAGAACAGGTTGGACGGCAGGCCGATGATACCCTTGATGAACCCTCGTTGGATGAGGTTTCTGCGGATGTCCGCTTCCCTGTTGCCCCGGAACAGTACGCCGTGCGGCAGTATGATCGCGCCTTTGCCCCTGCTGTTAAGCGACGCAATGAGGTGAAGAAGGAATGCGTAGTCGCCGTTCCTGGCAGGTGGGATGCCGTAGGCGAAACGTCCAAACTCGTCATTAGCCGGATCGAGGCCGTTGGACCAGGCTTTGTCGGAGAATGGTGGGTTGGCGACTGCGAAGTCGAAGGTCTTGATACCGTGTTGGTCCGTGAAGTATGGAGCAGCCAGCGTGTTTTCACGCCAGATAAATGCCGTTGGATGGTCGTGCAGTATCAGGTTCATTCGCGCAAGCGACCATGTGGCGATGTCCTTCTCCTGCCCATAGATGGTAATGCCAATAGGCGCTTCGTCAGCAGCTTTGAGGAGCAGTGATCCGGATCCACAGGTCGGGTCGTAGATGGTCTGATCCTGACGTGTGTCCGGACCGATACCGACCACCTTTGCCATGACTCGTGACACTTCCGCTGGCGTGTAGAACTGTCCCTTGCTCTTGCCGGATTCCGTGGCGAAGTGCATCATGAGATACTCGTAGGCGTCGCCGAGGAGATCATCCCCATCGGTCCGGTTCGCTCCGAAATCGAGATCGTCGAATATGGCGACGAGCCTGGAGAGCCTATCCTGCATCTCCTTGCCGGACCCCAGCTTCTTTTCGTCGTTGAAATCCGCCTGGTCGATGACGTCCCCAAGATCGTTTGCTTCCGCGAGCGCGGCGATCACCGTGTTTATCTTATCGCCGATCTCTTTATCGCCGACCAGCTTTACGATATCGGCGAAACTCCCGCCCTCGGGCACTTCGATGAGCATATTCGGGTCTTTGGCCGCCTTGTCCGAGACGTACTTCATGAACAGCAGCGTAAGGACGTAATCCTTATACTGGGAGGCGTCCATGCCACCGCGAAGTTCATCACAACTTTGCCAGATTGAGGAGTATAGTTGGGACTTCTTCAGGGCCATTTGTCAGTTACTACGCGAAATTGGTATTGTTGCAGGTAGGAAACAGTCTAGAATTCGATAATAAGAAGCCGGCATTCTAAGCCTTCACTCCATCCCGACCCCGATCCCGCGTCGGCTCCGCTCGCGATTCCCGTATCTTGCGTTGGGAGCCTCGAGGATCTGTCGCTGCCGGTCCGTCAGGTCGACGTACCAGTCCGCGTCGTAGTAATGGGCGTACCAGGACACCGAGTTGGGCGAATACTTGTAGAAGACGGTTCGGCGTTCGTCACCGTGCCAGGGCATCGTACCGTGGGTCAGCGCCTCGGTGAAGATAATCGCGGTCCCCGCCTTTCCTGTGACGGCACGGACGAAGGGCTGATCGGTCTTCAGGTTGCGCCACTCGTCGGGAAACCTGAAGTTGCTCTTGTGGCTGCCGGGCACGCAGCCGAAGCCGCCGTCACCGGGATTCACGTCCTTCAGGTTGTATGCGACCACGGTCAGGCCGCACCGGATCTCCTGGTTGACGCAGGTGTAGGAATAGAGGGGGTCGAAGGGGATGGCGCCGCCGTGGAGCGTCGTGCCGATGGGGCCGTCGTCCCGGCGAATGATATCGGCGTAGTCGTGGTCCAGCCGGAACTTGGGATTGACCAGTTGCTCCAGGTACGGCAAGATGCGCGGATTGTCGATCAGTTCCCGGTATGCGAGTCCCCAGTCGAGCAGCGTGAAGGAGAACCGGTGTGTGGTCGCGCCGGGGTCCATCTCCTGGGCGATTTTCTCATCGAGGAGCCGGTTCAATTCGGCGAGCAGCCTGGCGTCCAGCGCGTCCGGGACGGTGATATAGCCCTGCAGGTCGAAAAGGTAGCGTTCCTGGGGTGTCATGCGTCGCCCTTTCTCAGGCTAAGGTCTCAATCGTCGTCCACGGCATAGTCGTCGCCGTAGTACTTGCTCGTGGTCCGGGTATGGAACTGGACCGCGGAGATGGGTTCGTACTTCGGTTCACCCGTGTTGGGCAGCACCTCGAGCATCTCCTCCTCCCAGACGTAGACGGCCATGGGTATGCTGATGCGCGCCGAATCGAAGAGACTGGCGTCGAGCGGCTTGCTGACCCGGTGCGTGGTGGAGGGGAGGCGGTCGTTGGTGATCCGCTGCATGTAGTCGCCCGTGTTGATGATGATGCTGCCCTCCGGGGGATTGAGGCGGATCCACTTCATGTTCTCCCGGTTCAGCACCTGCAACCCGTCTACCCCGTGAGAGGGGAGGATGGTGAACAGGTCGACGTCTTCATGACCCAGCATGCGTCCCGCGCCGGACGCGTCGTCTTCCTCGGTAATGGGCGGGTAGTAGTTTAGCCGGAAGCCGAAGTTCGTCCGGGTGAGTTTATCGTCGTAAAGTGTCGTGTCGCAGCCGAGATAGGTCAGGATGCTCTGCATGAGGGGCAGGATCAATTTTTCGTGGCTTCGTATGATCTCCCGAAAGAAGGGCTCGTACCCGGCGGCGGGCCAGAAGTCCGTCTCGCGGTAATCCGGGTTTTCACCCAGGTTGAAGGCCCGGCGGCAGAAGACCCAGCCTTCGACGAGATCGGGATGCATTCGGCTGGTCTGCTTGATGGGGAAATACCCCTGGTTGACCGAACCGAAGCGCTCGGCCTGGTATTTCATCTTGTCGGTTAAGGGCGTGGCCGTGAAGAATTCGGCCACCTTTTGCTCGGCTTCGACGTAAAGGCTGGCCGGTATTTCGTGTCCCTCGAGGATCACGAAGCCGATACCTTCCATGGCCTCGCCGATCTCGCGGGCGAAACGCGCCTTGCCCTCTGGGCCTCCGTGGAGGAACTGGCCAATGTCGCAGGTCCGGATCTGTGTTTCCTCGTCGAACGCTTCCCCCTCCGCCCCTTCGGCCAGGTTGTAGGTCTGCTCCTTCTTCACCTGGTCAAATTGCGTGTATTCCTGGTTTACCGCCTTGATGCCGTGTTCCTGTTTGGTGCTCATGATCCTACCCCCGGTACGGGTGGCGGCTGTCCCGTCCTGCCGCGACAGCCTGCATGTCTTTGAATCGTGCGTTCCTATTCCTGAATACCTCCAATATCTCATATCCCCGGCCGCTCTGGCAAGGGTAAAATGGGCTGGCACGTGATGATTCGGTTTCACGGCGGAAGGCCGGTTTTCCGGCATTCGGAGAACGAATCGCCAGCACAGTCTGCGGTCCGAAAACTGTTGACATCACGGCCCCTCGCCGGGTACATATGCGACATGGCCAACGCACGCTTCAATCCGCCTCACCCCTACAACGAACCGGTCCTGGACTATGCGCCCGGATCGGCTGAACGAGCGGCCGTCAAGGCGACGCTTCAACAGATGAAATCAACGCCCGTCGATATCCCGTTGATCATCGGCGGCCGGGAGGTGAGGACGGGGCGCACCGCACCACTCCGCGCTCCCCACGACCACGCCCTCGACCTGGGTGTGTACCACAAGGCGGGCGAGACCGAAGTTCGCATGGCGATCGACGCGGCTCTCGAGGCCGGCAAGACGTGGGCGGACATGCCCTGGGAGCACCGCGCGTCCGTTATCATGAAGGCGGCCGATCTCCTCGCCGGACCCTGGCGCCAGACGGTCAACACCGCGACCATGCTGGGACAGTCCAAGACGGTATTCCAGGCCGAAATCGATGCGGCCTGCGAACTGATCGATTTCTGGCGGTTCAACGTCTCTTACCTTGCGCAGTTGATGAGCGACCAGCCGGCCTCCTCCCCGGGTGTCTGGAACCGCGTCGAGTACCGGGCCCTGGAGGGATTCGTCTTCGCCGTAACCCCCTTCAATTTCACCGCCATCAGCGGCAACCTGCCGACGGCGCCGGCCCTCACCGGCTGTTCGGTACTCTGGAAACCGGCATCCACGGCTGTCTACTCGGCCTGGCACGTCATGCGGTTGCTGCAGGAGGCCGGACTGCCTCCCGGCGTGATCAACTTCATCCCCGGCTCCGGCGGCGAGGTGGGCGATCCGGTGCTGAAAAGCCCCGACCTGGCTGGCATCCACTTCACGGGTTCTACATCCACGTTTCAGCAGATGTACCGCAGCGTGGCCGGAAACCTGGCGCGCATGAAGTACTACCCCCGCATCGTGGGCGAGACGGGCGGCAAGGATTTCATCTTCGTCCACGCTTCGGCGGACGTAGAAGCCCTCGTCGCAGCGGCGATCCGCGGCGCCTTCGAATACCAGGGGCAGAAGTGTTCCGCGGCCTCCCGGATGTACGTGCCCAGTTCCCTGTGGCCGATCTTTAGGGAGCGGTTCACCGCGGAAGTCGCGAAGATCCGGGTGGGCGATCCGGAAGACTTCACTAACTTCATGGCGGCCGTGATCGACGAGGCGTCCTTCGACCGGATCGCCGAATACATCGAATACGCCCGGTCGGCGGACGATGCCGAGATCATCACCGGGGGCGGGTGCGACCGGGAGCGGGGCTGGTTTGTCGAACCCACGACCATCGTGACGTCGAACCCACGGTTCAGGACCATGGAAGAAGAGATCTTCGGACCCGTACTGACGATATACGTTTACGACGACGAGCGGCTGGACGAGACCCTCGCGCTGTGCGACGACACCTCGCCATATGCCTTGACCGGCGCCGTATTCGCCCGGGACCGCGAGGCCATCGTCCGCATATCGGACTTCCTGCGCAACGCGGCCGGCAATTTCTATATCAACGACAAGCCCACCGGCGCCGTCGTGGGACAGCAGCCCTTCGGCGGGGCGCGGGCGTCTGGGACGAACGACAAGGCGGGCAGCCCGATGAACCTGCTGCGGTGGATGAGCGCCCGGACGATCAAGGAAACCATGGTTCCGCCGACGGACTGGTGTTATCCTTTCATGGACGAGGCCTGAGCAAATGCAGTCCGCGTTCCACGTAATCTGAACTGCGCGTGGAGGTACAAAGGATTCACGGAAGTTAACCGGAGGAAGCAATGAGCGAAGGAAGACCACTGAAGGTGCACGTGACCGGAGCGCACGGATTGATCGGCAATCTGACCTATCGCCATCTGAGTGCGAAGGATGAATACGATGTCTATGGCAGCGGCCGGCGTAAAGCCTCATCGGACCGTATTGATGACGAGGCGCTCATGCGGATTCCCGATGATCGCTTCTTTCTCGCGGATCTGACCGACCGGGACGCCGTGGCCGAGGCCCTTTCCGGCATGGACGCGGTGGTCCATCTCGGCGCAGTACCCGACCCCGGCGCGCCTTTCGAAGCGATACAGAATAGCAATATCGTGGGGACCTACAACGTGCTTGAGGTCTGCCGCGAGTCGGGCATCAAGAGGATGATCTACGCGAGTTCCGTCATGGCGAGTTGGGGCTACGGCCAGTTCGACGAACCTTACGTGTCCCTGAAGGACGGCCGCCTCGAGGGGTTGCCCGACCCCATGCCGATCGTCAAGGTCACCGACCCGCCGAGGCCCACGGAACCCTATTCGGCCAGCAAGATATGGGGCGAGGGCATATGCCGGACCTACCACGACGCCCACGACCTGTCCGTCGTCTGCCTGCGCATCGGCTGGGTCAACAAGCAGAACGAGGCCACCAAGCCCTTTCTGAGATCGGTCTGGTGCAGCCAGGCGGATATCACGCAGATCATCGAACTGGCTTTGAAAGCCACGGAAAACCCAGTGTACGAGGTGTGTTACGCCGTGACCGACGGACCGCACCGCTGGGTGGACATCGAACACTCCCGGGATCGATTGGGCTACGTTTCCGGGGGTTGAAAGCGGTATGTGCGTTAGCAGTATGACGCAGGCGGTAGGACACAGGTAGTAGGCTGGAGCTGTGTGTCGCAGGCTGTAGAAGTATTGCTGAGCAACCAGTTCGCATAGAGACCGATTCACACGAAACTGTCACACACTGGAAAGGAGCGTGGAAACATGCCGAAACTTACCGTGAACGGAGTGGAGAACCAGGTCGAATCGGGGCAGCGCCTCGTACTGGCCATCGAGGGAACCGGAGTCGACATCGGCCACCGCTGCGGCGGTAACGCCAAGTGCACGACGTGCCGGGTGTCTTTCACAGAGGGTGAGCCGGGCACGATGACCGAGGCCGAGCGCGACGTGCTGACCGAGAAGGGGGCCCTCGGCGAGGTGCGGCTTTCCTGCCAGATCATCTGCGACCACGACATGTCGGTCGAGCCGGGTTTTCTGCTCGAGAACGAAGAGGAGTGGACCGACACCGGTCCCACGCCAGAGACGAGCATCACGCCAGACCCGGTCTGGATCGCGAAGCCGTAGTATCACCCCTTGAGGGCGCCCACCGTAATGCCTTTGGTCACCTGGCGCTGGAGCAGGGCGTAGACCGCCATCGTGGGCAGCATCATGAGCACCAGGCCGGCGAAGGCCATGCCCCAGTCGCTTCGGTACTGGCTCACAATGGTGATATTGGCCAGTCCGAGGGGAAGCGTGCGCAGGTTCTCGGCGTTTTCCCCCGACAGGAACATGAAGGCCAGGAAGAACTCGTTCCAGGTGCCCAGGAAGGCGAAGATGCCAACGGTGACCAGGGCGGGCTTGGCCAGCGGCAGCATGATGTGCCAGAAGGCCCGCAGTTCGCCGGCGCCGTCCATCAGCGCAGATTCGTGGAGTCCCGACGGCAGCGATTTGAAGAATCCCGCCAGGATGAAGATGGCGAAGGGCATCCCGAAGGCGATGTACACGAGCAGCAGCCCCAGCCGGGAGTTGAGCAGCATCAGGTCCTTCATCTGGAAGAAGAGGGGCACGATGGCCAGTTGCAGTGGCACCATCAGGCCCGCCAGGAAGAAATAGAAGAGGGGCCGCGCGCCGGCGAATCGAAACCGCGAGAGGGCATAGGCCGCCATGGCCGCGAAGAGCAGCGAGAGGATCACCGTCAGCACCGTCAGCACCGCGCTGTTCAGGAAGTAGTCCCCGAATTGCCCCACCGTCCACGCCCGTGAGAAGTTTATCCACTGCAGATTTGCCCAGTCCGGCAGCGTGAACGGCGCCAGGAAGATCTCCCGGTCCGTCTTGAGCGACGTGTACAGCAGCCAGGCCATCGGGTAGACCACGATGAGCAGGTAGGCGAGCAGGACGGGATACACGAAGAGATGCCGCACGGCAGACCGGTTCTTATCTTCAGTCTGATTCATTAGAATTCCACCGTTTCCCTTCTCATGAGCCGCAGCGTGGCGGCCGTGCCGAAGAAGACCATGATGAACAGCAGTACCGCGATGGCCGTGGCCTCGCCGATTTTGAACTCGGTGAACATGTCCTGGACCATGAGCGTGCCGATGACGTGCACCTGCGTGGTCGGAGACTGGTTGGTCAGCAGCCATATGGCCTCGAAGGCCTTCATCCCGCCGATGACCATGAATACGATGGAGATGGACAGCACTTCCCAGATCAGCGGCAGGGTGATGGTCCAGAACTGTCTCCACGAAGAGGCGCCGTCGATGTCCGCCGCTTCGTAGAGGCTCTGGGGAATGCTCTCCATGGCTGCCAGGAAGAGGATCATGTTGAAACCGCAGGCGCCCCAGATGGACATGGGGATCAGCGCCCAGTACAGGTTGGACTGGGAAAGCCAGGCGAATCCCTCCATGGCGAGCAACAAACTCCCCAGACCGGCCATGCCGACCGCCGTGAGTATCTCGCCCATCGCCACCAGCGCGGCGTTGATCGGACCGCCCTGGGGGTTGTAGAGGTGCATCCAGAGCAGCGTCGCCGCGACGGCCCCCAGGATGTTGGGAAAGAAGAAGGCGATGCGGAAGAACTTCGATCCCCGGATCTCGCGGCTGATGCAGACGGCCAGGAAGAGAGAGAGGGGGATGACGAACAGCGGAATTACGAACATGATGAAAAGGTTGTTGTTCAGCGCGATCCAGAACCCGTCGCTTTCGAAAAGCAGCCGGCCAAAGTTCAGCAGGCCCGTGAACCGCATCTCGGTCAGCCCATCCCATTCGTTCAGGCTCCATAGAAACGATTTTGCGCTCGGGATGATCACGAACACCGAATACAGCAGAAGGGCAGGCGCGATGAGGATGATCCGGTCGGTCCTGTGCAGGAAAGGAAGGCCGGTTCCATGGGTAGCGCCCGCGCGGCGCCGGTCCCGGTAGCGCTTGTAGGTGGTGGCCGACCAGTAGATCACGGCCAGGGCCATGAGACCGATCAGCAGAGAGGGCTTCCATACATGCCGGATGTTGATCTCGTCGGGGGACAGGGTCTGGCGCCGTACCACGGCCGCGTTTGCTTCCAGTTCCCTGGCGGCTTCTTCCGGCGTAGTCTGGCCGGTGATGACCCGGAACCGGGCGTCGGTCCAGTACTGTGTCATGGCCGGATATCCTTCCCCGGGCGGTGTGCCGTAGGTAACGGCCGCATTCTTCAGCATGGCCGCCAGGTCCGCCATGTCGTCTGACAGGTTATCCTCGGATACGCCGGCCACGGCCACGGGGATATCGCGCATACGGCTGAACCGACCCGCCATGCGCCGGGAGGTCATGAACCGAAGGAATTCGATCCCTTCCCGCGGGTGGTCGCTTTCCTTCATGACGAAATAGTACCCGGAACCCCCATAGACGGCCGAGGGATCCGCCTTTCCGCCAGGCGCGATCGGGATGTTGAAGGAGCCCAGGCGGAAATCGTCCGGTATCTTGCCTAGCATCTCGCTCTTGAGCCAGGAACCGCAGAAAATCATGGCCGTGCGGCCCAGGAAGAACTCGAGCTGGGACTCCGTATGGCTCATCCCCATCGCGCCCGGCTGGAAGTAATTCAGCGCGATCCGCTGCGCGAGGGAGAGGGACTCGATGAATTCGGGATTGTCGAAGCTGCCGGTCAGCAGGTTCTTCTGGTCGGTGTATCGTTGCGGCCCGGCAAGGTGATAGTACGCGTGGTCGATCACGGCCTGCACGTACCCCGGGTACCGGCCCTGGAAGGCCAGCGGCCACATATCGGCGGCCCTGATTTGTTCGCATAGTGCCAGGAACTCCTCCCAAGTGGTCGCCGGTTGCCAGCCGTGTTCTTCGAAGAGGTTCTTATTGTACCACACGGCGTAAGCCGAGGCCATCAGGGGAATGCCGTAGGTCTGGCCTTCATGGGTGTACTGGGACAGGGTCCCGGGAAGGAAGGATTCGCGCCAGGTGCCGTCGCTCTCCCAACTGGGCTGGTCGAGGAACTCGTCCAGCGGAAGCAGGTCGCCGTTCCGGATGAGCGCCCAGTAGTTCAGGCGGGCGTTGGTGACCTCGGGGAACGACCGTTCCAGGATGCGCACCCGCACCTTGTCGTGTATTCGGGGATCGCCGTAAAGGTCGATTTGTACGCCATCATGCTCCTGTTCGTAGGTCCGGGCGGCTTCGAAGAAAAATTCGAGGCCCTGGCCGCCCTCGAAAATCGGCATTTCGACGCGTACGGGGGGCTGGTCCTGCGCTCCGGCAACGGCCGGATCAGCCTGCGCTCCGGCAACGGCCGGGTACGACATGAACATGCCGAGCAGGAGGAAGATTCGGAACGGGATCATGGTTGGATGATTCGGTGAAATCGGGTTCCGGTGACGGGACGGACCGGTATGACTGGACGGTCGAGATGGGCCAGTCGGACTAAACGGACCAGGCGGACGAGACGGCCTGGTCGGACCTAACGGACAGTACGATCCGGTGACAAGTAGGTTCAATGTAGGATGCGCGGTATATCCTGTCAACGCCGCCCCGGTTTCCGCATAAGCGGTTGACAGATGCGCGGTGGCGTCTCTACATTCACCGATTGACTTCCCATCAGACTCTAAGGAACGGAAACCCTTAAGGAACCCCTCGAGGAGCAGATCAATGCGTGAAATCAACTTGGGCGCGGGACGGCCCGATCCGCTGTCCTTTCCCTCGGACGCGCTGGCAGAGGCCGCCGCAAAGGTCATTTCAAGCCGTGGCGCGGAACTCGTGAATTACCCGGACGGCCGGGGTTACGAACCCCTGAGAGCCATCGCGTCGCAAAGGTTCGAGCGCAGCGCGGGTCAGGCGGTGCCGCTGGAGGAGATCGTGCTGACATCCGGATCCATGCAGGCGCTACAGCTCATCACGGACGCCCTCGCGTCTGCCGGAAACACGATTGTCACGGAATCCTTTTCCTACGGTGGTTCGCTGAGCGTGTTCAGGAGCCGGCAGATGCGCATTGCGCCGGCGCCTATCGACGACCAGGGCCTGATGACAGACGAGCTGGAGTCTGTATTGAAAGGGCTTGTCGAAGCAGGTACGCCGCCGAAGTTCATCTATACCATTCCCACGCATCATAATCCCACGGGATCCATCCTGCCGCTGGAACGGCGGAAACGCCTGCTCGAACTGGCCCGGGAGTACGATACGCTGGTCGTGGACGATCACTGCTACGGGGACATCGTGTTCCAATCCGATCCGGTGCCGCCGAACCTGTACCAGTTGGATGAAGACAACCGGGTCGTCTATGTAGGCTCCTTTTCCAAGATCCTCGGACCGGGCGTGCGGCAGGGATATTTCATGGCGCCTGAGGCGCTGCAGCAGCGCATCGTGGCGAACAAGATGGACGGCGGTACAAACGCCCTGGCGAGCATGATCGTGGCTGAATACTTAGGCGAGCATCTCTGGGACCACATCCGCGAGGTGAATCGCGTCATGAAGGCCCGTAAAGATGCGGTCGTCGAATCGCTGGCGGCCCATTTCGGCGACCTGGGTGAGGAGATGTGGTGGACGGACCCACCCGGAGGCATGTTCGTGTGGGTGCGGATCCCATCGGCGACGGACACCCGCAAGGCCCACCAGCTGGCGGCGAGCCGTGGAGTCTACTACACGCCCGGACAGGGTTTCAGCGCCCTGGGTGAGGACATTCCCTATCTTCGTATCGCCTACGGCTTCCCCACAATAGAGGATATACACGAAGGCGTACCCATCCTCGCGGAATGCATCCGGGCAGCCCAGGGAGAGGGGCTGGCGGCGTAGAAATCTGACAAGTTAGACAAACCGGTCTGTATGGGTTTCAAAAGGGAACTATTACCCTGAATAACCATCCAGTATGGAAAAGCCCCGGACTTCCGCCCGGGGCTTCTTGATGTAACCAATAAATCAACGATCGTTATTCACTCAGTCCGGCGAATCCAACAATAGCAGCACCAACCACTGTTATCAATGTCAAGCCAACAATTCGCTCTCACTCATGCTGGCTCCTTGACTGTATAGGGATTATCCTCCATGTAAATACTCCCATTTTCCTTCCAGCAAAGCCAAACGGTATTATCCGTAGCATCATAGAGTAAACTGAGTTCACCCTCAATAGAATCATGCACAACGACACCGGCATCGCGATTTAAACTCGCATTAAGATGTTCATTTAGAGTTGTTTTATTAGGATCGGTCTTCATGAGGCTTACGCGTCAATAACCCGGCATACAAGGGCAGACACTATTCGGTTCTGAGCGAATCGCTCAATTCCCGGCCTTTGGACGTCAGTCTATACATATGGACCCCTGATAACGCCACAAGCCTTCTCAGGCAGAGAGACTCCAACGCTTCTTTCCATGCATTCGCCTCGCTGCTTTTTATAAAACCGGAATTCCAATTACCTGTCTGAACGAACCAACCCGAGAACGTTTGCCCGGTCAAAATCAGTCCATCTCCGGTCTGTAAGGCCTTCCGAACAAGCGTTTTGGCTTCTTCGGATAACTTAACTGTCACTGTCCTTCATCCTGCCAGTAATCGGGTCCAAACCTAGTTGACCCTCAACTCTTCCCAACCTTCCCTCAACTCTTCCTAACCTGCCATTGATTTCGAACAGTACGCTTTTTATTTCATCAATGGATACACGAAGTGCTGTCATCTCGCTTTGATTCCGCTGTGAGAACTTCCAGGACAGCGTGACCATTGCTACGACTACGAGACATGCGGTAAATACTGAGCCTATGACCAAAACAAAGATGTCCATACTTAATTGGTCGAAAACGGGAAACCGATCTCGTACTGGCCATAAAACAAAATCAAAACTGATTCTACTTCTCGTCTTACACCGTCTTCCGCACACCGTTCTCATACCGGACCAGGAAATCCCCCTCAGGCACCGGCACGGCCCGCATGGCCATTTCTCCGTCGGTCACGAGAGGTTCGGTCTTGAGCAGCAGTTCGTCCAGCGACTCCTCCGGTGACTTGTCGGTCGTATCCATCGTAACGAGGTGGCCGTTGCGTGTCAGGAGCGACTGGCCGACTTCATCCTCAAAGCGTTTTTTAATATCCGAAATATCCTTCTCGTCTATGATCTGGTACTCGTGCGGATCGGTGCGCATGCGTTCGCGTATCGCTTCGTCGTCGGCCGTGAGGTGGATCAGCACGACATCGGGCAGCCGGGCTTCCAGCACCAGTCCCTCGTAATGCCGCTGGTTGTGGTGGATGTAATTGGGATAGTAGGGATTTCCAACCACGTCGCCGTACACGTCGCAGTAGATGGCTTCCTCGATATGCCAGCCGGCGATCAGCGTATGGGGATAGTTCTTGATCACCTCTACGTGGTAGTGCAGCTGCATGCGCTGCATGCGTTCCTTCACGTCGTTGGGGTAATGGATGTACTGGGCACGAGACGCGGCGCTCAGGGACGAGTCCGGGATGGTGAAGTGATCATCGAGATGTGTCCGGCGCCTTCGTTTCTGGTAGTAGGCATCCAGCAGATCGATGAGGGTAGACTTGCCGACGTATTCGATGCCGACGAAAATGGACCGCATTTTGATGCTCCTTTCGACAATTTAACTTTCAGTAAACTTAACTGTTCAGTAAATCGACCCAGGCGTTGACGACCGCGTCGACCATGGCTTCTCCATGGGCCGCGTTGGCGGTCCAGCTGTTCCGATCTTCCTCCTGTCGGCAGTACCACGGCGCGTTTTCGTCCAGCCGGCCCTGGTCCACCAGTTCTGGGCGCGTCGCCAGGAGAAAGGAAGTCTCGTTGTACCCTGCGTGGTCCCCACCGGCCGGCGGTGAGGCTTTCGGCAGGATCATGGGATGGACATGCACGCGTCCAAATTTGTGGGACTCCCGGGACAGCCTGGCGTCGGCCCACCATCCCCGGGGATGGCCTTCGTCCAGGACCATTTCGAAGGACAGTTCAGCCGCGGCTTTCTTGAACGCCAGCGCCAGGGGCGCTTCCATGCCCTGGTGCATGATGATTACATAGATGCGCTGGAAGCCCATTTCCAGGAAGTTGCGCAGAATGGACTTCACGTACGACCCGAAGGACTCGTAGTCCGGATCGATGGTTCCGTCCTCGGGACCACCCAGCGCATAACCCGTGGGCCCGAAATCGAAGGGTGGGGAGATGACCACGTCCGTGCGTTCCGCCACCAGGGCGCAGATCTCCTCGACGATGATCGTGTCGTGACCGATGGCCATGTGCGGACCATGGGTCTCGATGCAGCCGGCGGGAACCAGCAGCGGATCGCACCGTTCCACTGCCTCGCGCAGCTGATGGGGTCGCATGTGCTTCAGGTACATGACATCCTGTCTGGCAAGGGTACGGATCAGACCTCTACCGTGTGAACGTCCTGGGCCACGTCCAGTCCGTGCAGTTCGGCCCATTCCCGGATGGGCCAGTCGATGCCATCGGGGGCCTCACGGCCTTCGGAGTCTGTGGTAGCGCCCAGCAACTGGCGTCCGATGTCACCGGTAGCTTCGAGCAGGCCGGCATCGGGCTGCGTTACCCCGTTGTAGAACCGCATGTAGTGGTCCGGCTTGATCCACCGGTAGTGATAGCCGTAGATGACCACCTTGGCGACCCGGTCCGTGTAATTCGACGCAGGCGCGTGGTAGGTCCGGTTCTCGAAGAGAAAGGCGTCGCCGGCCCGTAGGATCGGCTGTTCGTATTCGTCTGGATGGATCTGGCCCCGGCGTATGGCCAGGGCGGACTTCAGGTTGTTGCTGCCCCGGACGAACATGGTCGCTCCCGTGTCCGGCTCCGGGAAATCCGTCAAGCAATAGCCGATCTTCAGGCCGACGAGGGGAAGCACGACGTGGCCGACGTCCAGGGAAACCCCCACGTCCCGGTGCCAGTTGACCTCTTTCACCTCCTCCGGCGCCTGTGGATGTTTGTAGATCAGCGCGGTATTGGTGATGTGGATGTTGAAGTCAAGCAGGGCCACGATCAGCGGGACCGTACGCTCGTTCGTGGCAAGGTCCAGAAAGGCCTTTTCCTGCAGGAGTCCGGGACGCCGATGGGCATAGTAGTCGGGGTGTTCAAACCCGTCCATGAGCCGGTCGCCGGTCGCCGTCAGTGCTTCGATTTCCGAGGAATCCAGTGCGTTGGGGACGATCAGGTAACCGTCTGCTTCAAAGGAATGGCGCTGGGATTCGGTCAGGGGCGTGGGATACATAAAGAAGTTCCTGGTGGATATTGAGATCTGGATTAACCTATCAGATCTGTACTTTCCGCCGCGGTTTGGTCAAATTCAACCATTTCAAATTGTACAATTGTACAATAATACTGGCCGTTGTTACACTCCAGGCTGTTGAACCACAACAGGTCTGAATTACCACTCCATTTTACCTGCAAAATAACTGCTGGACAACATATAGTGTATCTAATTCTGAACACAATCAAACTGATAAAGAAAGGAAATGCTCAGGCACATTGCCAGGTCTCAGGAATCCCATTGCCCTTGCAGGTATTCACAACCCACCGTTATTGCAAATTGATCTTATTGATTTTTAGGCATACCACAAAACTCGTCGTTTCTGTTAATTCCCCTCTCCCCTAATATGGTTGAGCAGTATACAATCGTGTGCTATATTGCCGACTTACAGAAAGGACATGCTGAAATTACAGTAATCAATCCGTTTGGCAGATCGTTCCGTTTGGCAGATCGTTCCGAGAGGTTCGTTTACGTGGTCTGGCGCATATCCGCTCGTTCGAACATCTTTTAAGGTCTATGACATGATTTCCCATCGGTTTCAATTATCGCGTTGTGTTTTTGTTCTAGTCCTGGCCATGCTGTCGGGCTGTGGCAAAAGTCCCTCGGAGCCGGCGACCCAGGGACAATTCACCATCAACCTTTCGTCCAGTACGATCGTGCTTACCGCCATCGGTCAGCGGATATGGATCGAGGCCATGGTACAGGACCGGAACAGCAAGGTGACAACGGATGCGGAGATATTCTGGCGAAGCGGCAACGAGAATATCGCCACGGTGAGCGACCGGGGTGTCGTTACGGCGGTATCGATGGGATCCACACAGATTACGGTCTCGTCAGAATACGCCACGGCAAGCGCGACGGTCACCGTGGATCAGGAAGCGGGCAGCATCGTAGTCACCCCGTCCTTTGCGACCCTGGAGTGGGTTGGCCAGACCGTTCAGCTGGAGGCGGTGGTGTACGACTCGGGCAACACGGCGATCCCGGGTGCGGCGGTAGTGTGGTCCAGCAGCCACCCGGAATTCGCCACGGTAGACTCGACCGGTCTTGTGGCGGCGGTATCGAGAGGCACCACACAGATCACGGCCACCTCGGGCGGCGTCAACACGTCGCGGCCCGTATATGTGGAGATCAAACGGGTGGTTGTTTCTTTCCATATCAACATACTCAAAGCGACGCTGACGTCCATCGGCCAGACCCTTCAGTTGCAAGTACTGGGGTACGATGCGGAAGGCGTGGCCATTCCGGGCGCGATGGCAGAGTGGTCGAGCAGTCATCCTGAAGTGGCCACGGTAGACTCGACCGGTCTTGTGGCGGCGGTATCCAATGGCACGACGCTGGTGACGGCCACCTCTGGAGGCGTTTCGATAACCGCGACGATCACGGTCGTGATCGGGTAAGAGGCGGCGAGCATAACTGTCATGCCGGAGTCGCGCGGACGCACCGAAGATCACGGTGCGCTACTACGGTTCCAACGACGCGATAATCACGACGTCAGACTACACGTGGGTATCGACTACGTGGCCTATGTTGGGGGCCGGTGACACAGCGCCAGCCGCCAGATCAACTGGATCTCATCGGGAAATTCGGCGTAGGCGTGAGATACGATGGCACTCAGCCGGCATCCTTGGCGGGCGTAAAACCGGCAGGCCGGGACGTTGATATTCTGGGTCTCTATCTTCAACTCGGCGCATTGGTGCAGCTTTGCCCAGACCATGGCGGCTTCGAAGAGACTTCGCCCCACACCGGTTCCCCTGTAGTCCGGGTGGACGCGCAGGTCCCACAGCACCGCCAGGTCATCGCGTCCCTCCAGCATGTTGACGTTCGCCGTTTGCCGGGCCAACACTGCTCCGCCCACCCGGCGGGGCCCGTCGTAGCCCGCGAGCAATCCCCATGACGACGTATCCCAGCGCCGGAGCCACCGGGCGGGTCCTTCTTCGGATGTCGTGTCGTAGTCCTTGACGTAGGGCGGATCCACCGGTTCTTCCACCAGCCCGATGCCGCCCAGGCCGCGGTCCACCGGATCGAGCCGGTATCGCGATGTCACCTCGAACGCGATGGGCACCTCACCGTATTCCGCCAGCCCGGAAAGGGGTTCTTCCACGATCTCCACCGACCGTCCCCCTAGAGTTTCGCCACGACGAGCGTCACGTCGTCCTGAATCGGCACGCCCTGGCAGAACGCCTCCACGCTGTCGATGATCGTCTTCTTCATATCGGGCGGAGAATGATGCCCGTTGGATTCCACGAGGGTCCGCAGCCGCTCCTCTCCGAAGAAGTCCCCCTCGGCATTTTCGGCTTCGACGATCCCGTCAGAGTAGAGGACCAGCAGGTCGCCGGAGGCCCAGGTTCGCTCCAGGGCTGTATAGGTCAGGGTGGCGTCCACGCCGAGCAGCGGCCCGGTCGATTCCAGCGCTTCCGTTTTTCCGGTCTTTGCCTGGTAGTGGTAAGGGAAGTGATGGCCGGCGTTGGCATAGGAAAAACGGCGATTCGACGGATCGATGAGGAAATAGCACGCGGTCATGAAAAGCCAGTCCGGTCCGGTGGTCTGCACGATCCGGTTGAGGGCGTCCATGACCGAAGAGACGCCCGGATCGACCTGGGTCTGCGTGGAGCGGCAACTGCGCGCCATGGCCATGATCATGCTCGCGTTGAACCCGTGGCCGGTCACGTCGCCGATCAGCAGTCCGACCCGGTCATCGGGCAGTGCGAAGTAGTCGTAGTAGTCGCCTCCCACGTTTTCCGCCGGCTGGCAGTAGCCGGTAAAGTGCAGGCCGGCCTGGTGGAAGTCGCCCTGGGGCAGCATGGACCGCTGGATCTCGTAGGCGCGCTGAATATCCTGTTTGAGGCGTTCGTCCGCCTTGATCTGCTCCTGGGCCGCCTCGAGCTGTTTCAGACCGCGCGTTTCCACTGCCCGGTTGATGGTCGTAATCAACAAGCCGGTGGTGTCGTCGGCGATGCGGCCCGATTTTTCCACGTAGCTGAAGGCGCCCGCCTCCATGCACTTGACGATGTTTGGCTGGGTGCCATAGGCCGTCAAAACGATGCATTCAGGCGGCGCGTCGCAGGCCCTGATGCGCTGGATCGCGTCCAGGCCGCCTTCCCGGTCCGTCTCGATCCACATGTCGATGACCGCCGCTTCCACGGCGCCCCGGGCGTTGACGATCTTCTCCACGCTCTCCTCCACCCCGGAGGCGCAGATCACGTTGAAGGAAGGCGCCAGGTCGAGGGAGACCGCGTCCAGCATGGCGGGGTCGTCGTCGAGAATAAGTACGAGGGGTTTCGCCATAATGCCTGGGGTTCAGCCCGCCAGGGGCAGGGCAAAGGTAAAGGTAGCGCCGTTCGTACCGGTATCTTCGAGCCAGACCTCGCCCTGGTGTTCCGTGGCGATGGTCCGTATGGCGTACAGCCCGAGTCCGGAACCGCCGGTGGTGGACACGCCGGGTTCGAACAGTTCGTTGAGCACGGATTCGGGGATTCCCGGACCCGTGTCACGGATGTCTATCAATACGTACTCCCCCTTTTGCCCGTGCATTAGCTTGGGGTACTGCGAAGCGCTTCCGAGCCGCGTGGATACGTGGATGCGTCCGTTGTACTCCATGACCTTCCAGGCGTTGCCGGTGAGTTCGGTGATGACCTGGTCGATCTCCTCCACGTTGACCTCCGCGAAAGGGGGCGGCTCGATGAAATCGAATTCCGCCTGGCATGCCTCGCTGACCAGGCTGTCCATGACGGTACGCCGCACGATTTCATTGATATCCACCCGCCGTTTAGGCGTAAGTGTCAGCTTGGTCAGCCGCTGCATGTCCTCGGCGATAGCGGCGATACGATCGACCTGTCCCCGGATCTTGTCCACGAGCTGTCCCGCCTGGCCATTGCCCGATACTCCACCGTCAACCGCCTGGTTGAGATGTCTGAGGAAGATCTGCGTGGCCATGGCCGGCGTCTTCAAAGCGTGCAGCGTCCGCTGGGCCAGTTCGCTACGCGCCTCGGCGCGGGTGCGGTCCCGCAGGAGTTCCACGGTCTGCGAATTGGCGATGACCTGCGCGGTCAGGGCGCCCACGACGTTCATGAATTCCAGGTGGTCCCGCGTGATTTCACGGCGGGTATGCATGTTGTCCGCTCCGATCATGCCATAGAGCCGACCGGCGATGACCAGGGGCACGTCCAGCCAGGGCAGGTCGTCGGCCTTGCCAAGGCTGGCTGCGGCAGGATCCGGACCCCAGAAGGCCGGGTCGGCGGGATCGAACCAGCAGGCGGCGGGACGGGTTCGTGACTGCCTGGCCACGTGGTTGACGTAGGGGTTCTCCCTGATGGACATGGAATAACCGATGAAGGCTTCCGGATCTTCCATGCCCACGGAGTCGATACCCACGAGATGCTCCTGGGTCTCGTCCACTTCGTATATGCGTACTCGATCGAACCCGGCGGACTGCACGCCGTGAAGGATGAGCCGCAGGTTCTTCTCCCGCGACATCTCGGTCTGCATCTGGGTCAGGATTTCCTGGATGCATTCCAGCACCTTGCCCCGATGCCGCTCGGTTTCGGATAGTGCGATATTGGCGGCCGCCAGCCGGGCGAAGGGCTCCATTTCTTCCAGGTGCTGCGCGCCGGGCGTAACCTTGCCGGACTGGCTCCAGAGCGTGCAGACGCCCACGACCTTTTCGTTGTAGATCAGGGGGATGGCGAGGATGGGGGCATTGAAACCGAACCGGTCAAGGGCGCGTCGGCTGATATTCGGGTCGGTCTTCGGGTCGACGCACAGGTATCCCTTGCGTTCGCGGTAGACCTTGCTCGCCAGGGTGTTGTCGTCGAACCGGTAGCTGAGCACGGAAGGGTCTTCATCGAATCCCTCGCAACCGATGTATGATCGGCATTGAAGCATCTGTTCCGTGTTGTCGACCGTGTAGATGACGCAGTCGGTAAAACCGTAGATCGACCGTATGCTGACGAGGATCCGGTTGAGCAGTTCGTCCCGGGGAGGGGAATGTTCGACCAGGCGCTCCACGATGCCGCGGAACTGGACCTCCCGCCCGACGACCTGGTAGGCGATCGCCGCGTGGTGGCCGAGCCATTGAAGCATCTCCAGATCGTGATCGTCGAAGGAGTCGGACTGGAAGGATTCCACGCTCAGCACGCCGATATCCCGGTCTTCGAACCGCAGCTTGACCGACGTCTGGCTACGGGTCCGGCCGTCGATCTCATGGTAATAGGGATTCATCGACACGTCGGGCACTTGGATCTCGGCCAGCGAGGGATCGTTCCAAAGCCGGCGCACGATGCTCGGTCCCGGAACCGGACGTCCCAGGGTAAGGACCGTTTCCCCAAGGTGGGCGCCGGCTACCAGGTCGCCCAGCGCTTCGTTCCACAGCAGGAGATCACAGCGATCGGCGCGAACGAGCGCCCGGCTGCACCGGAGGATCTCGTCGAGAATAGACCCGCGGTCCCGCAGGGTATGGATCGCGTGCACCAGGTTCCGGTTTATAGTAACAGTCCGCAGGTGCTCCAGTACGATGGAGATCTTGTTGGCCAGGATCCGGGCGACGTATTCGTCCGCCTCGTCGAATCCGTCTGAAGACGGCGAACCGTCCGTACGACGCTTGTTCTCCGCCTTGACGAGTCCCAGGATCACGTTCTTACGGTCTTTGATCGGGATGGCGAGGAGAGACCGCAGTTTCTTGTCGGCCAGGTAATCGCGGACATCACCGGTGTAAAAGGGGCTCTGCGTGATCTGGGTCCCGTGGAGACGGACTACGTCCCCCTGCTCGGCGATGTGGCCGGTCATCCCGCCCTTCGGCGCGCTGTGAATCGGGAGGCGTACAAGCGGGGGATCGTCGTGGCCGGTAAGGTCGGAGCACTGCGCCGTAAGTTCGAGTTCGTGGGGCGCGTCCTCCGGGACGAGGAAGATCCCGCAGTACTCGGCGTTGAGCAGATCGTGGACGCACCGGGTCACCGTGCGCAGCGTGGCATGATGATCCCGGTGGAACACGCTGCGCAACATTTCGTCGCTTACCTGGGACAGCGCGAGCAGTTGGTCAACCGGTACACTGGGTACGTTCATACTCCGCTATATCATCCTTGTATTGAAGGGTCCAGCCGATTTCGTCCAGACCCTTCAGGATAAAGGTCTTGCGAAAGGGATCGACCTCGAACCGGTCGGAGGCGCCGTCCGGTTCGGTGACGATCTGCCTTTCGAGGTCTATCGAAACGGAATAGGGGTGCTGTTCCGTGGCGCTTGCGAGCATACGGTGCACGGTATCGGCGGGCAACACGACGGGAAGCAGCCCGTTCTTGAAGCAGTTGTTGTAGAAGATGTCCGCGAAGGAAGGCGCGATGATCGCGCGAAAGCCATAGTCCTGCAGGGCCCACGGGGCGTGTTCGCGGGAACTCCCGCAGCCGAAGTTATCCCCGGTAACGAGGATCGTGGCGTTCCGGTATCTGTCCTCGTTGAGCACGAAATCGGGATTGGGCAAACCGTCGTTCGTGAAACGCCAGTCGTAGAACAGGAACTGTCCGAACCCGGTGCGCTCGATCCGCTTCAGGAACTGCTTGGGGATGATCTGGTCCGTATCCACGTTGATCCGGTCCAGGGGGACGACCGGGCCGCTGTGACGGGTAAAGGGTTCCGCCATGCTGTACTCCGTTTCCTTTGTGGCTACCAGTTTCTCACGTCGACGAAATGGCCGGCGACGGCTGCCGCCGCGGCCATGGCCGGGCTGACCAGGTGCGTCCTTCCGTTCCGGCCCTGCCGGCCTTCAAAATTGCGATTGGAGGTGCTTGCGCACCGTTCTCCGGGCTGCAGGATGTCCGGATTCATCCCCAGGCACATGCTGCAACCGGCTTCGCGCCACTCGAATCCGGCCTCCTTGAAGATCCGGTCCAGTCCCTCGGCTTCCGCCTGCTGTTTGACCGAGTGGGATCCGGGCACCACCAGGGCAGTGACCCGGGACGATACCCGGCGGCCTTTGATGACGTCCGCGGCCGCGCGCAGGTCGCTGAGCCGGGAATTCGTGCAACTGCCGATGAAAACCCGGTCGATCGGGATATCCGTGATCGACGTGTTGGGTTCCAGCGCCATGTAGGTCAGGGCCTTTTCCGCGGCGCGCCGGTCGTTTTCACTGGTCATATCGCCGGGATCGGGCACGATGCCGGTTACGTCTGTAACCATGCCGGGATTGGTACCCCAGGTCACCTGCGGAATGATTCCTTCCGCCTGGATGGTCAGGCACTCGTCGTATTCCGCTTCCTCGTCGGTCGCCAGCTTGCGCCATCGCTCCACGGCCCGGTCGAAATCCGCTCCAGCGGGGACGAATTCCCGCCCCGCCAGGTACTCGAAAGTGGTATCGTCGGGCGCGATGAGACCGGCGCGGGCTCCCAGTTCGATGGACATGTTGCAGATCGTCATCCGCTCGTCCATGGACAGGCTTCGGATGGTGCTTCCCGTGTATTCGATCACCGATCCCGTACCCCCGGCCGTACCGGTATGGCGGATGATGTTCAGGATGATGTCCTTGGCGGTAACCCCGTCGCTCAACACTCCGTCGACGAGGATTTCGTAGGTCCTGGAGCGCTGCTGGAGCAGGCACTGCGTGGCCATGACGTGTTCGACCTCGCTGGTGCCGATGCCGAAAGCCAGCGCGCCGAAGGCGCCGTGGGTGGACGTGTGGCTGTCGCCGCAGACCATGGTCCTGCCCGGCTGCGTGATGCCCAGTTCCGGCCCGATCACGTGGACGATGCCGTTGCGGGGAGAGTCGAGATCGTAGAGGGGAACGCTGAATTCCTTGCAGTTCCGGGCCAGCATATCCACCTGCAGCTTGGCGATCTCGTCGGACATGGGAAGGGACCGGTCGGTGGTGGGCACGTTGTGGTCCATCGTGGCGTAGGTCAGATCCGGCCGCCGCAGCTTCCGGCCCGCGGCCCGCAGTCCCTCGAAGGCCTGCGGAGAGGTCACCTCGTGGATCAGGTGGGCGTCGATGTAGAGGACGGACAGCCCGTCGGGCATCTCCTTGACTACGTGCTGGTCCCAGACCTTCTCGTACATTGTTTTGGCTGACATGGTGTATTCCCCGGTAATCTCGAATGCGTAAACAGGCGTGGAACACTTCAGTCGACTAAAGGAAAGCGTTCCGCGCAATGGCCGTTAAAGGCCGTAAAATCATACGCTTACGCCCGCATAACCTTGCAACGGGCCAACTCATCCAATATAGACCAGAAAAGGGGCTGCGAGCAAGCGAAAAGTCCAGGGGGCCGCGGGTCGATGTTCGAGCCGGTAAAACGCCCTGACCGCGGCCCCCTAAGCGCGCCAATCTCCTTGACAGAAGGGTCTCTATTCTCTATATTGTCAAGAGTCGCAGTTTGTTAATCGAAAAACATAAACGATTGCTTGTGATGACGCTACGTTTGTCACAGCAATTTCAAAGTGTTATGTAATATGCGTATCGAACAGGTGCGTCCTGACAGCATTGCGGAAGATGTCGGCCTGGTGCCGGGGGACCGGTTGATCCGGATCAACCAGGCACGGGTCAGGGATTCGCTCGACTACCGGTTCTGGTCCAGCGAGAACGTGCTGGAACTGGATATACTCCAGGCGAACGGCCGCAGGGTGCTGATCGACGTCGAGAAGGATCCGGACGAAGACCTGGGGCTGTCCCTGCACGAACCTCCCTACCAGGCCTGTGCGAACAAGTGCGTTTTCTGTTTCATCCACCAGAACCCGAAGGGCATGCGCAAGGCCGTCTACTTTCAGGACGAGGACGTCCGCCTAACGTTTCTGTACGGCAACTACGTAACGCTGGCCTTTGCTTCCGACGCGTACCTTGAACGCATCATGGTGCAGCGGCTGAGCCCGATCTACGTATCGGTCCACTCCACGGACCCGGAGCTGCGCCGGATGCTGCTGGGTTCGCCGAAAGCGAAGGACATCCTGCCCATACTCCGGCGGCTGGCCGGGGGCGGTATCCTGATCGAGACGCAGATCGTGCTATGCCCCGGTCTCAACGACGGCGCGGCACTGAGAAAGACCGTGGATGACCTGGCCACGATGTATCCGGCGGTGGAGTCCATATCCATCGTACCGGTCGGACTCTCCGAACACCGGCAGGGGCTTTACCACCTCGAACCGGTTACCGTGGATTACGCGCGGAGCATGATCGACACGGTCAGCGCCTGGCAGGATGAGCTCCGCGAACGGCTCGGCCACCCGCTGGTTTATTTATCCGATGAATGGTACCTGATGTCTTCCACGCCGCTGCCTCCGCCCTCCTTCTACGAAGACTGTCCCGTCGTGGAGAACGGAGTCGGCATGGTCACGCAGTTCGAAACCGATATGGCCGAGCAGACGCGGTCGCTTCCCGTACGGGCAACCGAGCCATTCAACCCGACGCTCGTCACGGCCGTGCTGGCGAAGGACGTGGTGAGGTCGTCGCTCGTGGAACCGCTGAACCGCGTGGAGAACGTCGAAGCGAAACTGGTCGTCGCGCAGAACACCTTCTTTGGACCGGGTATCACCGTATCGGGACTGTTGACCGGACAGGATATCCTTCGAGCGCTGAAGGACGAGGAAGTGGGCGACCGGGTATACCTTCCGCCGAACGTGCTTAACGATGACGGCCTGCTGCTGGATGAAATGACCCTGCCTGCGCTGAGCGAGCGGGTCGGCGCACCGGTGGAGCTTTTCCCGGACTACGTGCAGGACCTGCGGGGACTGTAACCATTGAATGGAAAAACTACCATGTCTTCGATCATTGCCATCATAGGACGCCCCAACGTCGGCAAGTCGGTGTTGTTCAACCGAATTGTGGGCCGCCGCGACGCGATCGTGCACAATGCCCCGGGCATCACGCGGGACCGCCACTACGCCGAGGCCGACTGGTTCGGGAAGAAGTTCACCGTGGTGGACACAGGCGGCCTGGTCCCGGAATCCGACGAACCCATGGAAGCGGCCATCGAACAGCAGGCCCGGCTGGCCGTCAGCGAAGCCGACGTGATCCTGCTGGTCATGGATGTTCGCACGGGGATCACCCCCCTGGACTGGAAGGCGGCCGAAGTCGTCCGGCGTGCCGGCAAGAAGGTCATCGTCGTCGCCAACAAGGTGGACAGCAGCGCCCACGAAAACCACGCCTACGAGTTCAGCTCCCTGGGATTGGGCGAACCCATGATGATCTCCGCCCTGAAGGGACGCAATACAGGCGACCTGATGGACTTGCTGGCGGAGCGTATGCCCGATCCCGCGCCGGTCGCCGACGAAGAAGACGAGGCGATCAAGGTGGCGATCGTGGGCAAGCCCAACGTCGGGAAATCGTCCCTGGTGAACGCCATCGTGGGCAAGGACACTGTGATCGTCTCCGATGTGCCGGGAACGACGCGGGACTCGGTCGACACGAAAATCACACGGCAGGGCGTGCGGTACAACCTGATCGATACCGCCGGCCTCAGGCGCCGGGCCAGGATCTCAAGCGATATAGAGTTCTACAGTTTTACGCGGACACTGCGGAGCATCGGACGCTGCGACGTGGCGGTTCTCCTGGTAGACGCGGTCGATGGCCTGTCCGCGCAGGAACAGCGCATCGTCTCCCAGGTGGAGGAAGCGGGGAAGGGACTGGTCGTCGCGTTCAACAAGTGGGACCTGGTGGACAGGACGCAGGAATCGACCGAAGCGTACGTCCGGGCGGCCAGGGAGTACCTCCGTTTCGCCGACTACGCCCCGGTCCTTTTCGTGTCGGCCGAGACCCACCGCGGCGTGACGCAGATCATGCAAAAAACGCGGCACGTGAACGAAATGCGCTCGCACCGGGTGTCCACCGGCGAGTTGAACCGTATCGTGGAAAGCATCACGAACTATTATCCGCCCCCTTCGTCACCGAACGGTCGGGCGACCCGGATACTTTACTGCACGCAGGTACAAGCCGCCCCGCCCACCTTCGTGTTTTTCGTAAACCATGCGGACGCCATCCCGGATTCGTACAAGCGTTACCTGTCTAACCGGCTCCGCAAGGCCTTCGTATTCGAGGGCTCTCCCATACGGGTGCTGATCCGCGGGCGGGTGGGGAGAGATAAGTAGCCGCGTTCCTCCGGCCGGGAACCGCCGATAGTCCGACCGGCAAAGAGAGGGGACGTCACGAAAGAGCCCGGCCAATACGCGCGAGGAAGTCGCGCGAGGAAGAAACGGTATCCACAGGAGTGGTCGCCTATGAACAGGGAACCGATGGGCAAGCTGTACTACTCCAGCAGCGAGGTCTCGACCATGCTGGACCTGGAGCCGTCGGTACTACGGTTCTGGGAAGATCAGTTCAGCCAGCTTCGCATCAAGCGGAACCGCGCCGGAAAGCGGATGTACCGGGAAAAGGACATCGAGCTCATCCGGACGATCAAGCGGCTCACCCGGGACGAGGGATACACGATAGCCGGCGCCAGGAAGAAGCTCCAGGAATCCTCCTCGGACCGCGGCGCGGAAAAGGCCGCCCTGCCCGGCACCGCAACCGAATCCGAAATCTTACAATGGATCCGAACCCGCCTGGTCGACATGCGGGAAATGATGGACTAGGGATCATGCATTCCGCATGAGGAATCGGTCATGATCGCCTCCCTTCCACGACCATCAGCACTGGCAATACTCTCCGCTTCTTTTTTCGTTCTGTCCCACGTTTTTCCAGTTGCGATCGACGGTGCCCGTGCGGCGTCGCCTTCACCCGAGGCCATCGAACGGGCCCTGGTAGAACTGTACCGGCTTCTGAATGACCGGGACGTCGACGAGAACCCCCTGGAGGAGATCCTCGACAAAGGCGCTCCATCCCTGGCCGAGCGGTACCAAGCAGCCCGTATCAGGCTGAGGAAGCGCTACGCGGTGGACAGCCTGCTCACGCGTCCTGAAGTCCATCTCAGCGTTTTCATCGAAGAGGAAGACCGGCTTTCGGCCGAACTGTGGAAGGTCCATTTCGTCCCGGACGGGGATGGCTGGAAAGCCGCTCGATACCGTTCGATACTGGCAGCCCGGCTCGGCTTTCGGTTTTCGTTGCGCGAAGACGAGGTCTACGCCTTCGACCGCCTGACGATCGAGAGTACCGCCGGTGTATTCCACATCGAGGACGGCATGCTCATGCCCGGTTTTTCCGGGGACCGCATCGGCCGCGTCGTCCTTTCGGGAAAGGGCCGTTTCACCTTCACGCCGCCCAACCGGGTCGAGCGCCAGCAGATGAACAAGTATGCCCGTACGACCGGCGCGGTGTACACGATCCGGTTTGACCGGATGGTATTGATCCTGTCCCCCGAAGGATATGAAAAGCTCGTGGAGGGCGCCGACCTCTCGCGCGTTGAGGGCGGCCGGACGTTCAACCGGGCGAACGCCCTGTTGAAGCGCGTTGACAGAGACTACCTGATGGACATGGAGCCCGCCCGGGAACGCTTCTCCCTGGCCCATTCGCATCCCGCGTTCCTGCAGGCGGAAATCGACCTCGCGGATTCGGACCGATGGCTGGTCTACACGTACAGTCCCTACGAATCAGAAGCGGTCAGCCTGGTGCAGAAGAGCGGTTTTCCCAGGAACCCGGATATCAGTCCTCCCGTAACGTGGTGCCGTTTCCCGGATGAACAGCCCCGCCGTAAAGCCGGGGACGGGATGGTCCGAGGTCCGCTGTTGTCCGTAAAACACTTTGGGATCCAGGGGGCGCTCGATAGGAATGGGAAACGGCTCAGGATGAAGACGACCGTGGAGCTCGTGGCCAGAGCGGACACCCTTACCGCCGCGACTTTCACGCTGAATCCCGAATTGAACGTCTTTCGCGTGGAATATGCCGATGGTGGGGGCGCCCTCTTTACGAGACAGGGAACGTATCTCACCATTCCGTTTCTCCGTCCGGTACCGAAGGACACCACCACCACGCTCACCCTGTGGTACGATGGAGACGTTTTTCAACGGAGTAACGGCGCCTTCTTCGGCCTGCTGAACAACCAGCAGTGGCTGCCCGTGCATTCCGACGAGGATTTGTACACCTTCGACCTGGAACTGCGCTACCCGGAGAAGATGACCGCGGTGACCACCGGCACGGAAGTGGAAGAGTACGAGGAGGAAGATACGAAGGTATCGCGCTGGCAGCGGCTTCGTTCCGCATCTTCAGTGGGCGTGGCATTATCTGAAAACCGCACTCGTACGGTTTCCGTGGGCGGAGTCGACGTGTCGCTTAACGTGGATAAGGACGCGGGCGCGGATAATGCCAGGGCAGAGCGCATCATCAGCTTCACCGGGCCCTTGCTCGACTTCTACGGCGGTATCTTCGGTCCCTATCCCTACGAGAAACTCGACGTCGTCCAGATGCCGGACGACTACGTATTCGGCCGGGCACTGCCATCGATGCTGATGCTGTGGGGCCTGTATTTCCAGGATGCCATTCGCCTGGACATGAATCTGCATGCCCACATGTACACGGAAGTGCAGCATATCTTCCGCAGCTTCCTGGCCCACGAACTGGCCCACCAGTGGTGGGGCGCCGCCGTGATACCGAAGACCTACCGCGACGCCTGGCTTTCTGAGGCCATGGCGACGTATGCGGCGGACATGTACATCGAGCGTGAAATCGGTCCGGACGGTTTCCTCGATATGCTCAAAAGACACACCACGCAGTCGCTGCACGTCGACCGGCACGGCGCTGTCGACCTGGGAAGGCGGCTTCGGGAACATTACCAGGCCATCGTCTACGAGAAGGGCGCCTTGGTGCTTCACATGCTGCGGCGCACCATAGGCGATGAGCACTTCATGGCCGTGCTGTCCCGCTTCTACCGGGACAACGCGGGGAAGCTGGTGACCACGAACGACTTCGAGGAAATGGTGGAGGCGGTAACGGGACAGGAAATGGACTGGTTCTTCGACCAGTGGATCCGGGACACGGGCTATCCGGTCTACCGGGTGTATCACACCAGCAGCGAGGGGCCGGGGCCGGGGTTCACGTTACGTGGACAGCTTCTGCAGGAACAGGAAGGCCGGGTCTTCCGCGCGGTCGTGCCCCTGGTCATCGAGTTGGAAAACGGCGATCGGATTACCAGGGTCGTCAGGAATACGCAAAGACGCCAGACCTTCGAATATCCCGTGCCGGACGAAGTTAAACGCATCATCATTGCGCCGGACCATTCCGTGTACTTCAAACCAGCACAGTAGAACCAGCCGCGCCGCTACTCAGGCAGAGGTCTTTCCACCCGGGCGCGTCTCGCCTCGGGCGTGTCGGGATACCGCTTGATCAAGCGCTGGTACACGTAACCGGCTTCGACCGTGCGTCCTGCGTCCACCAGGCACTGCCCGGCCTGCCACAGCACCTTCTCCAGGCCGTCGGCACCGGGGAAATCGGCCTCGAACTTCAGGTACTGCCGGGCGGCTTCGATAAAGTCTTCCTGGTCACGGTAACTGTCCGCAATGGCCAGGCGCGCCGAACGCACGCGCGTCGAATCGGGCGCAGACGAGAGCAGTTGCTGGAAAACCATGCGGGACAGAGCCGGCCGACGTCCGGCAAGGAGCGCACGGCCCAAAAGAAAGCGCGTTTCATCCTTCAGGTCCGAATCCGGGTAAACTTTCAGGAGCCGGTTGCAGGCGTTCACCGCTTCGTCGTGTCTTTCGAGGTCGAACTGGATGCGGGACACCTCGAGCAGTGCGTCGTCCGCCAGTACGTGATCCGGTTCGTGGAACAGGACCTGCAGGAAGTACTGTTCCGCGGTTTCCCGGTCCGGATCCAGGCGCCCCAGGTGGTAGAGGACTGTCGGCTCCATGGGCTGGTCGTCCAGTATACGCAGGAAGGCGTCGCGGGCCTGATCGTTCTGACCGGCCTCGTAGAAAGCGATGGCTTCGCCAAGCGATATGAAGGGGATCTGCGGCGGGGCCGTATGTACGGTCGTGTCTTGATCGGCGACCTGGAAGGGACACAGGCACATCAACCACCTGAACAAATTCAGTCGCACGAAAGCTGCAAGTTTCGGCAGAACGGCGGGAGTTTTGTGATCCGCCTTTGTTTCACTCATCAAGAGGGACCCGAAGGGCTTCTTTCAACAGTTTTCCGGGTTTGAAACGGGTCTTTTTACCAGCCGGGACGTAAACGATATCACTCGTACGGGGATTGCGCGCGGAAGTACGGGCCTTCGTGTCCTTGACCTCGAAAACGCCGAAACCACGGATTTCGATTCGATCACCCTGGACCAGCGAATCCCGCATGGCCACAAACGTCTGGTCGACCACGGGAAACACCTGTTCTTTCTTCAACCCCAGGCGCTTGCTGATCTGTTCCACCAGTTCCTTCTTGTGGTGGTCATGAAGGGCCTCCTCCCGGCAACGGTATCCACCGGTGAAACTGGACGCTATCCCTATGCAGTCTCTTAACTTAACAACGCCGCAAGGTATACTAACGGCCGGCTTTCACCATGTCAACGGATTTCGTAAGTGTGGCCGGAAGGCATACCTCGACCGGGAAATGACAGGGGTTGGGACTCATCTTGCGGCGGGTCCATCGAATTCAGCCGCCATGATGCAGTTGGCGTAGGGGAACGGCCTTCCATACTCGCAGCGAAGCGCGTCTTCCTTCCCGCATCGCGCCCACTTGCGCCGGGCGTCCCGCCTGATATAGGTCGCCCGTTCACAACCCAGCTCATCGGCAGCTATTAGATCGTCCAGCACCGGGTTGTAGCCCAACGGTACCGTGATGAGGAATATCCCGCCGGGTTGCAGCATGTTTCGGCATTTTGAAATAGTCAGAGGAATCTTCTGCCGGCTGTCGCCATCGTCATCAAAGCCTATGTGCTCGACCGTCGAGACAGAGAGGATCAGGTCAAATCGCCTGTCGGTTGCGAAGTCGACAACATCCTGGTTGATCACCGGGACCGAATCCGTCCCTTTTTCGTACTTGTCGAGGATCAAATGCCGCACATCGAAGTAGTGGGATGTGACATTGCCTATTTCCAGGACGCACTTTCCGGCGTACCGGTCCCGGTATTCCCGGGCGATCGTAACTTCCACCGCCCGTTCGTTCGCCCAGGTGACATTGTGCCGGTGATAGGTCAGCGGCAGTGCCCGACCCTGGTATTCAAAGGAAGATGCCTTCAGGCGGGGGATAACAAGCGGCGCCAGGACCCGGCGCAAGGGCTTCATCACCATTTCCTTCGCGCCAAACCGGCGGATGAACCAGGCGATTCTGCCCACCAGGCCGGTTCTATAGAAATGCGATGTCCTGGTCATGGGTGAGGTGAAGGACGGGTTTCGCTCCAGGATTTTTCCGGCTTAGTTCATCCCTGCGGGCGCCGTCTTGTGAAAGGGAAAGGAACCCTTGAAGGGGCGAGGACTGGAAACGTACCAGACGCCCTCGTACATGGGACAGGTCTGGTAGTGACAGACCACGTTGCAGCGTTCCATGCCGTCATCCTCCTTGGCGCCCTGGTGCGGGATGTGGCTCAGGAAGACTACGGCGTCGCCCGCCATGGGATGAAGCACGACGTGTTCCTGCGCATAACACCACTTTTCGAACGCGACGTGGTCGATCCGGGGATAAAGATGGGGCGGTTCCGCCAGGTGGCCGTTCTTGACGAACCTGAGATGGCCCTGTCCGGGGACGTTGTCCTGGAAGTAGAAGGTCGTGTTCATGCTGCTGGGCTGGACCGCCAGCCTGCGTTTTTTCGTTTCCCGCTTTTCGTTCCAATATCCGTAGAAGTCCATGTGCCATTCCTGGACATAGGCTTTGGGATTGATGTGGGCCCGGAAACTGCGCAGCTGGCACTGCTTGCCCATCATGGCGTAGAGCAGGGGCGCCACGCTAGGATGGCCCACGAGGGGACTGAAGACATCGGGTTCCCGGTCCAGCAGGGTATCGAACCACATGTTGCCGACCGAGTTCAGGCCTTCTTCCCACCCCTTTTCCTTCGCGTGGAAAATGCAGGACCGGACCTGTTCCGTCTCCTCCGGGGACAGGGCGCCTTTGAGGAGCACAAAACCGTCCCGTTCCAGTTGATCGAGTTTTTCGTTTAGATCTTCCACCACGCGTCTCCGTGTTCGTCTCTGGGTGTTTATCTGTGCGGGTCTTCTAATTAATAGGTCCGGATGGTCACTTGCAGACCGGACCGGGTGGTTCGGACGTTCTCGGAAAACCATAATGGGCCCGCCGATTCCTGTCAAGGCATACGGTCGGGCTTTCGTGTAATGCGGAACTGCGGCGAAATCGTTCCGCGGATTTCCTCGATGGCCAGATGCATCATCCTTCGAAAGGATAGAGCGGCCGCCGCCTGTACCGGTACGTAAATCTGCGCATGTCCGCCGTCGTGGCGCCGGGCGTGTCCACACGAATCAGGCGCTTGCTCACGGGAGCGTAGGCCGCCGTGGGCGCGTGGACGCCCTTGGCGATCAGGACCTGGAAATCGGCCGGGTCCAGGCCGATGCTGGTCATCACGCCCAGGCTCACCGGCACGGTCCGCAGCGAAGTAAGGCTGACCGTCAGACCGTTGTCCGTGGTCACGACCGCCGTCCGGCCCATGTTGAAGGCCGTTCTGCCGCCGTGGCGCACGGCAGACTCGGTGAAACGCCCCTCGTGGATGCCGAGCACGCGCACCTCGGTCCGGATGGGCGGACCGTGCCGGTCGTCCGTCTTGCCTCCCATGCTCAGCGTGAGCCGCCCGCCGATCCCCGCGGCGACGGCCTGTTCAACGGAGTCGGGGTCGTACAGGCATAGGAAGGTATTCGCACCTCCGCGATCCAGCAGTTCGTGGGCGATGAGCGTGCCGTCCGCGGCCGATCCTCCGCCCACGTTGTCCCCCATGTCGAGCAGGCACACGGGTCCCTTGCTCTCTAGTGCGGCGTCGACGGCGTCGGGAATGGAGACGAACTCACCGACGAATTCATCACGGTGCTCCTCCAGGTAGGCGGCGAGGGAGTCCGCGATACGTTGGGCCAGTTCCAGGTCGCCATCGGTCACGGCGATGAAGGCCGAACCCATCTCCTGCACGTCCGCGTAAGGAAATCCCAGGACGATGCTGTCGGACAGGACGCCTGTTTCCTCCAGCCAGGCGTCCGCCTGTTCGTAAAGGGGCAGGCAGGGCGGCGAGGACGTGTGTTGGCGCTCGATGCCGATGGCCACCGCAGGGAAGGACGCCGCTTGCACGGGGCGGACTTCCCCGCGCAGCGTCCGGGCCATCAGCGACATGGCTTCCAGGCCTCGCTGCTTCTGGTCCAGGTGCGGATTGGTGCGGTAGGCGATGGTGGCGTCGCAGGCGGAGATCATGCGGCGGGAGAGATTGGCGTGGGGATCTATGGTACAGATGATCGGGAGGTCCGGTCCGACTTCACTCCGCAACCGGGACAACCAGAATCCATCCAGGTCGTGGTAGTCCGCCCCCTCGCCGGCGTTGGCGCCGTGGGGAGCGACCAGCAGGCCGTCCAGCCGACCCGCGCCCGTGAGTTGCTCGAACATCAGGTCGATCAGCGCGTCGCAGGTATCCCGCGTGATCCGGCCGGACGGGGAGGTCGAGGCGTAGAACAGCGGCACGGCGTCGATGCGTGCGTCGTCCAGGCCCTCCAGGAAGCCGCTGATTTCGTGGAATCCGCCCCTGAAGTGGTCGGCTACGGCTTCGCCCGTAAGGAGCCCGTCGCGCTGGAAAAGGTCCAGGGTCGTCGGCGTGTGGATAAAGGTATTGGATTCGTGGATCAGCGAGAGGATGCCCACGCGCACGGATTCGGTTCTCCAGCGACTGCGGATCACGACATCATGTGCTGAAAGGACTTTCTGAACTTGTTCACTTTCGGGTCGATGACCATGAAACAGTAGGGTTGGTTGGGATTGTTGCGATAGTAGTCGTGGTGGTAGTCTTCAGCCGCAAAAAAGTCCCGGAGAGGTTCGATTTCCGTGACGATCGCGCCGCTCCACAGGTCCGAGGCATCCGTTTCCGTCTTGGAATACTCGGCCGCGCGTTGCTGTTCATCGTCGTGGTACAGAATGATCGAACGGTACTGGGTGCCGACGTCCGCGCCCTGGCGGTTCGGCGTGGTCGGATCATGAATACGCCAGAAGATATGCAGGAGAACCGCGTAGGTGATCACAGCCGGATCGAAGGTGATGCTCACTACCTCCGCATGGCCGGTCGCGCCGGTGCAAACGGACTTGTAGTCCGGGTTTTCGACACTGCCGCCGGCGTAGCCGGACAGCACGCTCGATACGCCTCTTATCTGCTGGTAGATCGCCTCGAGACACCAGAAGCAACCCCCGCCCAGCGTTGCCGTCTGCGTCTGCTGTGCCATGTTTCCATCCTCCCAGTGATGGAGGTCTTTAAAGTTACGTCCACCTCGGTTGCGCTCAGTCACCTTGGTCGTGATCATGTGCGCTTAGTCGCGCTCGGTCACCCCGGTCGCCCGAATTTCACTCAATCGCGCTCATCCACATTCAGTCGCGCGGGTTTCGTGCTACACGCGTGTACGTGAAAATGAACAGGGGTATCGCGAGGGCCAGGAATATCCAGATCAGCACCCGGTCGTCCTCGATCAAACCGGTCATGGCCAGCAGCGTACTGGCGCCTACCGCGGGAATTCCCGCCGTGAAGGAGGTTATCACGAGGCTGAACAGGAGATCCTTGATCATGCGTTTCATGAGGTAGGTCGATTCACCCGTTTACCGTCGACGTAATCCAGCAGGTCCCGGGTGACCGCACCGTCAGGTTCCCGGTCGAAGAACGCCTTCACGGACTGCAGCAGACCCGGCGGTTCGAAACGCCGTCCTTCGCGGGTCGTGCAGGCCACGTTGCCAATATCTTCGATTCGTTCGAGGGGATTCCCCCGGACCGCCACGAGATCAGCCTGCAGCCCCGGCCTGATTGAACCGGTCTTGTCTTCAATGCCCAGCACCCTGGCGTTAATCGAAGTGGCCGACCGGAGCGCATCCACGGCCGGGATGCCGGCGTCTACGTACATGGCGAGTTCGTCGTGCACGCTCATCCCCGGCACGAGGTGGGGGAAGGGCGTATCGGTGCCCAGCGCGACGGTAACTCCCCGCTGATGGGCCCTGCGCAGGAAACGCTTCAAGTGCACCATGGCGCCCTGATAGCGCCACCGGTCTTCCGCCGGTCCGAAACGACTGGGGTACCGTTGCCATATGTCGAGATGGCGGGGGTGGACCCAGATCCTCCGGGCGTCGTGGTGGAAAGGCCGGTCCAGGATGCGTCCCAGCCGGTCCCAGACCACCAGGGTCGGGTCGATGATCACGTCGCTTTCCAAAAGCTGATCGATCATGAGATCGTCTTCCACCTGGGACGCCGCGCGCCAGGCCACGCCACAGCCGGCCAGGTGCTCGAATTCATCCAGGCCGTACCGAACGGCATCTTCGGCGGACGTCGCATGCAGATGGGCAACCACGAATTTACCCGATTCATGAGCGGCGTCAATAGCCGCCTTCAGAAGTGGGGGATCCAGTCCCGCATAAAGCTTGATCGCGTCCACTCCCGCTTCCACGTGTCTGTGGATTGAAGCGGCGATCTCTCCGGGTCTGCCGTGGGCGCGGCCCATGTGGGGCCAGTAGACCCCTGGTCCGTCGTGCAGGTGTCCGCAGCAGAGGATGGCGGGACCCGCGGACAGGTCTCCCGCGTGGCGGTCGCGCTCGCCGAGGATCCACTGCAGGTCGTTGCCCACGTCACGGATCGTGGTTACGCCGGCGGCCAGGAAAGCCGGTCCCATCACGGAACTGTAGTGGACATGGGCGTCCATCAGGCCGGGCAAGAGCGTGCAATCGGGCAACGGTAAGGCTTCCATGCCCGCAGGGACCTCGGACACTGGAAGTACCGCGTCGATGAGGCGTTCTTTTACGACCACGGCCACCGCGGATTGCGTCCCGTCGGATACGCCGTCCCATAGCCGGTCCGCGATCAGCGCGTACGTGCAGTTCCTTGTGTCGCTGGTCATCCCTGGTTCCTGATTGTCGGTCTTTGAATGGTTGCTAAGATCCTGCCTCGTGTACGTCATCCGGCGCGCTATAATTCCCTTGCTCGGAGCGCGTACCGTCTTTTACTTGGAGCCATCGGTAATATCTACTGTCATCGTGTATTCTGTCAAACGGCTAATGTCCATTCCCCTGAACATCGGCTGGCAACGCATCATGGACGGCCAGGGTCTCGATATCGCGTTCACTGGCATGTTCGTCGTGTTCCTGGCCCTCGCTGTGATCAGCCTCTGCATTGCCATGCTGCCGAAGGTCATGGCGGCATTGGGGAGTATTCTCCCTGAACACCCGCAACTTCCCTCCGATCAGGAAGCCACGCACGACGACGAAGCCGTGGCCGCGGCCGTCGGATTCGTTCTCGACGAGGAAAACAACACCCGGTAACCAGGCCATACGGACGGATTTCAATGACGATACTGTATGACTTTCTGTCAGGTTCCGGTCTGGCCGCGGCGACCCCGGGCCATGCCATAATGATCCTTATCGGCCTGGTCATGATCGTCCTCGCGATCGCCCGCCGCTACGAACCGCTGTTGCTGGTGCCCATCGGATTCGGCGTGATGCTGGGAAACATTCCCATGTTGGAAGGGGATGGCCACGGGGTCTACGATGAGGGCAGCGTACTTTACTACATCTACTTCGGCGTAAAGGAAGGGATCTTCCCACCCCTGATCTTCCTGGGCATCGGGGCCATGACCGATTTTTCGGCCATGTTGTCCAACCCGCGGCTCGTCCTCCTGGGCGCCGCGGCGCAGATCGGCATATTCCTGACCCTCCTGGGCGCCATGGCCATCGGATTCACACCGGCGGAATCCGGAGCCATTGCCATCATTGGCGGCGCGGACGGCCCAACGGCCATTTTCCTCTCTTCGAAACTGGCGCCCCACCTGCTTTCCATGATCGCCATCGCGTCGTATTCCTACATGGCCCTGGTACCCATCATCCAGCCGCCCATCATGCGACTTTTGACCACGCGGCAGGAACGGCTCATCCGCATGGCGCCGCCCCGGGAGGTATCACAACGGGAAAAGATCGTCTTTCCCATCATGGCCTTTATCGTCGCCGCGATGATCGCGCCGGATTCAATCGTGCTGGTGGGCATGCTATTCTTCGGCAACCTGCTCAAGGAATGCGGCGTCACGGAGCGGCTGGCCAACACGGCCCGCACTTCGATGATCGACATCGTCACCATTCTGTTGGGGTTTTCGGTCGGCGCCAGCACGCAGGCAGAAACCTTTCTCTCGTTGCAGTCGCTCTTCATATTCGCCCTGGGCGTGATCTCCTTCTGCATCGCGACGTCCGGCGGCGTACTCTTCGCCAAGTTTATGAACCTGTTAGGGAAAGACAAGATCAACCCGTTGATCGGCGCCGCGGGGGTCTCCGCCGTACCCATGGCGGCGAGGGTAGCCCAGGTCGAAGCCCACCGGGAAGATCCGCAGAACTTCCTGTTGTTTCACGCCATGGCGCCCAATGTAGCGGGTGTACTCGGTTCCGCCATCGGCGCGGGAATACTCTGGTCGGTACTGGTGGGTACGTAGAAACAGTGATAACCTGTCTCCAATCACGAAGGGACTGAAGTGAAGAAGAAAGTAAATTTCATGTGCACCACGTTCCGGGACGGATTTCAGTCCGTTTATGGCGCGCGCGTTTTTACCCGGGACTTCCTGCCCGCCGTGGAAGCCGCGCGGGACGCGGGGATCGAGTACTTTGAAGCCGGCGGCGGCGCGATGTTCCAGTCGCCCTATTTCTACTGCAACGAAGACGCCTTCGATCGCATGGATGCCATAAGGAGCGCGGCGGGTCCCGACGCCAACCTGCAGACCCTGTCCAGGGGCGTCAACGTGGTGGGGCTGGATTCTCAGCCCGGCGATATCATCCGGTTGCACGCGCAGCTGTTCCGCAAGCACGGCATGACGACCATCCGAAATTTCGACGCCTTGAACGACGTTGAAAACCTGGTTCACAGCGGGCGGTGCATCACCGAAGCCGGCCTCAGGCACCAGGTGTGCGTCACCATCATGGAACTGCCGCCGGGATGCTCGGGCGCCCACGACGAGGCGTTCTACACGGCGACGCTGCGGAAGATCCTCGACGCTGGCATTCCCTTCGATTCGGTGTGTTTCAAGGACGCGTCGGGTACGGCCGTTCCATCCAAGGTGTACGAATCCGTCAAGGCCGCCCGGAAGCTGCTGCCCGAAGGTACCTGGATCCACTTCCACACCCACGAAACGGCCGGCATCGCCGTAGCGGCGTACCAGGCGGCGCTCGATGCCGGGGCCGACGCCATCGACCTGGCCTTCGCGCCCGTGTCGGGCGGCACGTCGCAGCCGGACATCCTCGTCATGTGGCACGCGCTCCGCGGCACGGAATACGACCTTGACATCGACTTCGAAGGTGTCCGGGAAGCGGAAGAGATCCTGAAGGAGTGCATGAAAGACTATTTTCTTCCACCCGAGGCCGTCGCCGTCGAACCCCTGCTCCCCTGGAGCCCCATGCCGGGCGGCGCCTTGACCGCCAACACGCAGATGTTGCGGGACAACGGGATCATGGACCGTTATCCGGCCATCATCAAGGCCATGAGCGAGGTCGTGGAGAAGGGCGGATACGGCACGTCGGTCACGCCGGTGTCTCAGTTCTACTTCCAGCAGGCCTTCAACAACGTAATGATCGGGCCGTGGAAGAAGATCGCCGAAGATTATGGCCGGATGGTCCTGGGCTATTTTGGCAGGACGCCAGTCCCACCGGACGCCGAAGTCGTTGGGATCGCATCGGAACAGCTCGGTATGCCGCCCAATGACCGGCCCGTCCTGGAACTCAATGACGACGATCCAAAGAAGGGCATCGAGGCGGCGCGCGGGGTGCTGAAAGAAGCCGGGGTCGAGGACACGGACGAGAACATCTTCATCGTCGCGGCCTGCGGCGAACGGGGCCTGGCCTACCTGAAGGGCGAGGGTGTGATCGGCGTGCGAAAGCAGGCCGCGTCGGACCGGGAGAAACCCCAGGAAGCCGCATCATCCAGGCCGGGCGGTCCCAGGGGATACCAGGTGACGGTCAATGGCAGAAGATACGCGCTGCGTATCGATGGAAAAACGGCAACCGTCAACGGCAGGGCCTACGAAGTCGACCTGCAACCCGATGGGGCCGGGGCTACGGCGGGCGCGCAGGACCGCGAGGGAACCACGCCGGTCAAGGCGCCGATCCCCGGAAAAGTGCTCAGCGTGGCAGTCACCCCCGGGCAGGCTATTGAAGCAGGGGACGTCATCGTGGTCCTGGAAGCCATGAAGATGGAAATGCAGGTCACAGCCGAAGTCGGCGGAACCGTGAGGGACGTTTCCACACACCCCGGCGCCCAGGTGATCGCGGGCCAGACGCTGGCATCCATAGGCTGAGTCGCATGGGGCGTGCAGGACGCCTGTGTCGACGGGTTGAAAACCGTATCGCGGACCCTTGTCCGGATCGACCCATGGCTGGAGCGTCGAATGGCCGGATTCCCATTCCACTACATCCCGCGCACGAAGTTCTCCGTTAAAGTAAGAAGCAGGCTGCTGCAAGCGCTCGCCTGCGGCCTGTTGTTCATTGCCTGTCCAGCCTTCTCCCAGTCCCCGGCCGCCGGTCCCTTCATTCAACGCGACCAGTTCCCCATCCGAATGTTGTTTCTCGGACTCCGTCCCGAGGCGGGCAACCTCCTGCCACGGGGATCGAGGCAATGGGTGTTTCGATTGGATTACGCCAATACCCACGCGGTCACGCGTCCCGTGGGCGACCCCGGTGTCGCCGGCGATTACTACCAGGCCGCGCCGCTGAACGAATACCGGTTGTTTGCGGATACGGAGACCCTGCGTCTGGCGGTGGACCTGGACTGGCGGATCGTATCGAGGCTGCAGATCGGATTAACCCTTCCGTTCATGAAGCACGGCGGGGGTGCTCTGGACGGCACGGTGGAGCGATTCCACCGCCTGTTCAACCTGACCAACGGAGGCAGGGAGGAGACCCTGCGGAACGGCTACGGGGTATACGTCGTACGAAACGGCCGGTTCTGGATAGAGAGTGCGGAGGCCGCGGCTTTTCGGCCGGGAGACCTCGTCCTTCGGATGAAGACGCCGCTTTACCATGGCGCGGGCGTCCTCGACCTGGCACTGGCCGGCGCCGTGAAACTGCCCACGGGCAGCCTGGAAGCACTGACCGGAAGCGGTGGGTTCGATATCCAGGCGGCACTGTTCGCAACCTGGTGGCCGGTAAAGATCCTGGCCGTCCACTACAACATCGCCCATAGCCGGTTGGGGAGACCGTCCCGAGGCGAGGGATTCCCCCTGCGGGCCGTCACGACGCACCTGCTGGCCTTCGAATACCGAGCCACGAATCGGCTGGCGGCGCTGATCCAGGCACAGGGCAACACCGGCCCCTTTCCGGACAGCGTGCTGGGTCCCCTGGACCGCACGGCCTTCGAGATCAGCGGCGGCGCGAGGTATGCCCTGTCGGAGACCTTGACCCTGGAGATCGGAATAACCGAGAATCTCAGCCAGTACCAGAATACCCCTGACTTCGGGCTCCATGCCGGGATCGCGTGGAGGAGATCGCCATGAACAACACTTGTCTCCGGCTGCTATTCAATTCCCGTGGGCGCCTGGGCGTATACGAACTGGATGATTCGAGTACATGGTATCCCCACCTGGACGTGCCGGACATGGCCAGCTGGGGCTGGGGACCCGTCTTCGATGACAGGCGCAGGGTGATCCTGTCCAGTTACGAACCCGGTAAGGCCTGGGAAGGCAACGTTAGGGTCCATCTCTGGATTTACGACCTGGAAGAAAACCGCCTGCTGGAGGAGATCGCGCTCAAAAACCGGCCCGCGCCTTTCATGGGGTGCAGCCACATCCTACCGGGGGAGGATCGACTCCTGGTGAACCCGATCATCGACGGGAAACAGCGTATCTGGACCATGGACGTGGACGGTTCAGACCCAGGGGAGATCACGGATGCCGAAGACGGGTTCGTCTACTGCGTCCAGATCAGCCCGGACGGCCAGAAGATCGCCTACCATTCGACCATGCTGACCGACCGGGACAGCTACTGCATATTCATATCGGACCTGGACGGGGGCAACCGGGTGGAAGTCGCCTCAGCGCCGGGCCACCTGTACTTCGGACCCATGTGGTCGTCGGACGGAAAATGGCTGATCTACCAGGACTGCCATTATGCCGACGATCCGGGCCACGACTGGGCGGACCTCTGTCTTGGCGGCCTGGACGGGTCGATCAACCGGAAGGTCACGACAGGTCAGCGACAGTGGTTCGCCACGTCCTACGGCGACCCGGAAACCCGGGGCGGGGGTTCCAACATGGCCCAGTGGACACCCGACGGAAAAAGGGTTGCCTACACCCGCGCTGAGCCCGGTTCCCGAACCGCATGGCCATACCAGGCGGAACGTCCGGACACCGACCATTTCAACCGGGATTACTACCCCGAAGGCGCCCGCGGCGGCACTGCCATCGCCCTGCTCGACCCCTTTACGGGCGAGGAAAGGGAATTCATACCTTATGAAGCCCGCGTCTGGAATTTCCGTGCGGCCTGGTCGCCGGACGGTTCCGTGTTCGCCTTCTGCCGCGCCGAGGTTGGTTCCCCGAGCAGCATCTGGCTGGTCAACGCCGCCGGCGGCGACCTGCGCAGGTTGACGGACGGATTCGAACACGAAGGCGCTGATCACCCGGTGTGGGTGGGGTAGTGGAAGCGGTAGTGCAAACTTGGTATGTGTATGAACATTCGTAATTAAGACTGGAGACGGTAGTTAGTTGGGTATGTCTTCAAATGATTCCTCATATCCGGGATCTAAGTCGTCTGCTGGTTCGACAGTGATTTCGATGTTATCTGGGCCGTATTTAGCAGCCAGGAATCTTTCACGATACAGGTTGTACGATGCCTCACAAACTCTTGAAGTAAAATAGGCATTAAACCCCATACCTACGACCGCTCCAACAGCGGGCACAAATTGAGCCAATTTCGCTTTTGTAAGACGGATACCAAGTGCCCGCGCAATATGTTGTATAATCCTTACAAAAGCCCGCTCCTCCAGCGACTTCCAGGTTTTCTTTGCGGCTACATCTTTTGCGATTCGGACAAGTTCTGACAATGCAACTTGCTTCGAAGCATCTTTTGGACTGGAGGCTAATCCCAATACGTTCATGGCGAACAGTCGTTCTGACTGTAAAGAGATATCAAAACCGTAATACGTAGCGTACTCACCGATTGCTCGCAAATTCAAAGAAACAAGCAATGGTATATCTGCGACTAAACCAATGATGCCAGTGGCTCCAGTGGCTGCGCCTTCTAAACATGCAACTCCCTTGTACTTCGCGTCTAAGAAGCCTACGGTTTTGTCGATTTCTTCAAGATCTAAATTCAATATGCATTTAGCATTATCGACATCGTATCCTGACGCTCTGAACTCTTTGTAAATCGACTCTGGTCTCACGGTCCACTGAGCAAAGTCGTTACTGACACGTACTATACCGCTAATGGATTTCCTAATAGCCTCACCAATACCCGGAGTGTTTAGGACAGCGTCGCCAGCTTTGTTCAGTGGCCAGTTCACAACCTGCATCGCCTGTCCAAACCAAGTTAATTCAGGGGTTTTCCAGGCGTGGATCTGATCAATCGCTAGTTTTTCGTAATCCGAGAATCCGCTACTCTTCATAATTCAAACTCGTAATAAGTAAAAACAAACGAATCACACGCACGTCAGCCAGCCGTGGACATCTTCGCGGTCGCCGGTGGTGATCCCGAAGAACCGTTCCTGGATCTCCTTCGTGACCGGACCGCGGGATCCGTCGCCTATGTCTATGCGGTCGATGGACCGAACCGGCGTCACTTCCACGGCGCTGCCTACGAAGAACACCTCGTCGGCGATGTAGAGCATTTCGCGGGGGATATCCTGTTCGACAACCTTGAATCCGGCGTCTTGGGCGAGCGTCATGACGGCGTTGCGCGTGATGCCGCCGAGGACCGAAGCCGCCAGGCTGTTCGTGATGACCGTGCCGTCCTTCACGAGGAAGATGTTCTCACCGCTGCCTTCGCTGATCAGGCCATGGGTATTCAAGGCGATGCCCTCGCTGTACCCGTTCTCGATGGCCTCCATCCGGATCAACTGGGAATTGAGGTAGTTGCCGCCCGCCTTTGATAGGGCCGGATGGGTATTCGGCGCGGGACGGTTCCAGGAAGAGACGCACACGTCCACCCCATTCTCATGTGCGTCGTCGCCAAGATAGGTGCCCCAGTTCCACGCGCCCACGGCGACTTCCACGGGGCAGCCCATGGGATCGACGCTCAGCAGACCGTACCCGCGGTACACCACGGGACGGACGTAACAGGAAACGAGTTTGTTGGATCGGATGGTCTCGAGGATGGCCTCGCGGACCTCGTCCTTGCTGTACGGAATATCCACCCGGTAGATCTTGCAGGAATCGAAGAGCCTGTCCACGTGTTCGTCGAGCCGGAATATCGCGGGACCCTGGCTCGTCTTGTAGCAGCGCATGCCTTCGAAGAAGCTCGAGCCGTAATGCACCACGTGAGACAGCACGTGAATCCTGGCGTCTTGCCAGGGTACCAGTTTCCCATTCAACCAGATGTATTCGGCCTCCGGCAGCGTGGCCATGCTCGATCTCCTTTTTGAGGTTCGTCTCGCGTTGACAATCTGGCGCAAACTATGGGGCGAACCCCTTGATGTCAAGGGTAAAAGGCCTTGACACCCTCTTCGGAAACTGCCTAGCTTACCCCATGATGAAAACCGAAAATGACACCGTTTTCATGCGCCAGGCGCTGGACCTGGCGGAACGGGGTATGGGCCGGACCAGCCCCAACCCCATGGTGGGCTCCGTGGTCGTCCACGACGGCGTCGTCGTGGGCCGGGGATACTACCGCGAGTACGGAGGGCAGCATGCCGAGCCCCAGGCGCTGCGCGACGCCGGCGGCAGCGCCCGGGGGGCGGAGATGTACGTCAACCTGGAACCTTGCTGTCACCAGGGCAGCACGCCGCTGTGCACGGACGCGATCATCGAATCGGGAATCGCACGGGTTTACGTGGCCATGACCGATCCGGACCGGCGCGTTTCGGGCAAGGGGATCGAACGGCTACGCGCGGCGGGCGTCGCCGTGGAGACAGGGCTTTTGGAAGAGGAAGCACAGAAACTGAACGCCGCCTATGTACATCACAGGCAAACCGGCCGGCCCTTCGTGCTGCTCAAACTGGCCCAGACTCTCGACGGACGCATCGCTACGCGGAACGGCCGGTCGCAGTGGATCACCGGAGAGTCCGCGCGGGAACGCGTACACCAGATGCGCAGCCGGGCGGACGCCGTGCTCGTGGGCATCGATACCGTACTGGCGGACGACCCGAGGCTTACGGTCAGGCACGTGGACGGCCGGCAACCCAGACGAATCGTGCTCGACAGCCGGGCCCGGACCCCGGTCGACGCACATATATTAGACGGCGACGCGCCGACCACCGTTTGCGTTACGGATGCGGCGCCGGCGGACCGGATCGACGTGCTTAGAAAGGCGGGCGCCGAGGTGCTCGTGCTGCCCGGGGAGGATGGACGCGTCCCGGTGGAGCACCTCAAATCCGAGCTTGGAAAGGCCGGGATCGTAACCCTCATGGTGGAAGGCGGAAGCCGCGTGTCCACGTCCTTCCTGCGGGAGCGGGCCGTCGACCGTATCGCCTGTTTCGTTGCGCCGCGCATACTGGGCGCGGGGGTCCCATCCGTTGCCGACCTGGAACTGGACGACCTTTCTCAGGCCATCGACCTGCACGATGCGCAGGTGGAGCAACTGGACGGTGATTTCCTCATCACAGGTACGCCAGGGTATCCGTAAAAGCCCACCGGAGAGTGACCAGCCGAAGAAGAAGCCACGGGCAAGTACTACCAGGCATGGAGTTCATTACATGTTCACGGGTATCATCGAAACAACTGGATCGGTACGTACCCTGGACCGCGACCGGGGCGGCCTGAGGCTGTCCGTGGAGGCGCCGTCCATATCGGCCGGGTTCGAGCAAGGCGCAAGCGTTGCCGTCAACGGCGTCTGCCTGACCGTCGTGGATCACGGGGACCGCGTATTTTTTGTGGAAATCGTACCCGAGACGGTCTCCCGGACGACCTTCGGCAATATGCGGGTCGGGGACGAGGTCAATCTGGAAAGACCGCTGCGCCTGTCGGACCGTATCGACGGTCACCTGGTACAGGGACACGTCGACGGTGTGGGACGAATCACGGAGCGGAAAAATAGGGGCAACAGCCTGTGGTTCGGTGTGGAAATCCCGGATGATCTGACGCCCTTCGTCATCGAGAAAGGGTCCATCGCGCTGGATGGAATTAGCTTGACAATCGCCGGTCTGACGGGTAATTTGGCGGCGGTATCGATCATACCGCATACCGCATCGATTACGACGATTGGCAGCAGGCAGATCGGTGACGAGGTAAACATAGAAGTGGACATGATCGGCCGGTACGTCGCGTCCCTGTTGCATTCCGGCCGGAACCCGAATCCTGGTGATAACCAGGGTCGATCGCCCATCACCGAAGACTGGCTGAAAGAGAAAATGTAGCGTCGGCACGACCCGGCGACGGTCCCATTATTGACCGGGACGCGCCGTGACCGGGTAACCGAAAAAACGGTTGAACCGCATGTCGTCCCCCTTTAGTTCCATCCCGGAAGCCATCGAAGAGATCAAGGCCGGGCGCATACTGATAGTCATCGACGACGAAGACCGCGAAAACGAAGGCGATTTTATCATGGCCGCCGAAAGAACAACTCCGGCGGCCATTAATTTCATGGCCCGTTATGGCCGGGGATTGATCTGCCTTCCGACCACCCGCGACCGGCTGGAAGAACTGAAGGTGCCCGCCATGGTCGGTGAAGAGGTCAACACGGCGCTGCTGGGCACGCGCTTCACCGTATCTGTGGACGCCGTCAACGGTACGACCTCGGGCATTTCGGCGGCGGACCGCGCCGAGACGGTCCAGGTGTTCGTCCGCCCGGACAGCAAGCCCGATGACCTGGCGCGGCCGGGTCATATCTTTCCCCTGCAGGCTTTCGATGGCGGCGTGTTGCGGCGGGCTGGCCATACCGAGGCGACCGTCGATCTGATGCGGCTGGCCGGGCTCTATCCCGCGGGCGTGCTTTGCGAAATCATGGACGATGACGGATCCATGGCCCGTCTGCCGCGGCTGGTCGAGATCGCGAATGAACATAACCTGAAGATCATTACCATAAGGGACCTGATAGCATACCGGCGTGGCAGCGAGAAACTCGTCAAACGGCTGGTCACGACGACCATCCCGAGCAAATACGGCGAATTCGAGTCGCACCTGTTCGAAGACGAACTGACCGGTGATCACCACGTCGCCCTGGTCAAGGGAGACGTGGACGGCGAGAAGGACGTGCTCGTCCGCGTTCACTCCCAGTGTCTTACGGGGGACGTTTTCGGGTCCATGCGATGCGACTGCGGCGATCAGCTGCAGCAGGCGCTCAAGCGCATCAGCGCCGAGGGCCGCGGCGTGCTCCTCTACATGCGCCAGGAGGGCCGGGGCATCGGACTGGCCAACAAGCTCAGGGCCTACGCCCTCCAGGACCAGGGCCATGACACCGTGGAAGCGAACCAGGCGCTGGGCCTGCCCGTGGACGCGCGCGACTACGGGATCGGTTCCCAGATCCTGGCGGACCTGGGCTTGACCACGATCAGGATCATGACCAACAATCCGTCGAAGCGGATCGGGATCGAGGGTTACGGCCTCGACGTTACGGAGCGTGTCCCGCTGCAGACGTCGCCGAACCGGTACAACGTCGGATATCTAAAGACCAAGCGCGGCAAGCTCGGCCACCTGCTCGACCTCGAGGAACCCCCGGAAGACGTCGGTTTCGACAGCCTACTGTGATTTCACCCGTCCGGACTGCGATGAAATGAGATCCGGGCGAACGGGAATGATCGACAAGGAGCGAGTACGTGACGAAAACTATTGAAGGCAGCCTGGTCAACGGCGGAAACGACCGGTACGGTATCGTGGCAGGCCGTTTCAATGGCTTCATCAGCGAATCCCTGCTCAAGGGCGCGCTGGACGGGCTCCGTCGCCACGGGGTCGACGACGATCGGATCGACGTGGTATGGGTGCCCGGCGCCTTCGAGATTCCGCTGACAGCAAAAAAAATGGCGGAAAGTGGAAGCTACGACGCCGTGATCTGCCTGGGATGCGTCATCCGCGGCGCCACGCCCCATTTCGAATACGTGGCCGGTGAAGCCGCCAGGGGAATCTCCGCGGCCGCCCGGGAAACCGGGGTCCCGGTGATCTTCGGCGTGTTGACCACGGAAAACATCGAACAGGCTATCGAACGCGCCGGAACGAAGGCGGGCAACAAAGGATGGGATGCCGCGCTGGCCGCCCTGGAAATGGCGGACTTGATGCGCCGCCTAAGCGGACCAGGCGGACCAGGCGGACCGAGGGAACCGGAGTGAATGTGCGCGCAGGGGAACGCCGCCTCGGTCGTGAACTGGCGCTGCAGTCGCTTTATCTCGCCGAACAGACCGGGGACGATCCCGGCAAGGCCCTACCGAGACTGCCTGGATGGTCCCTGGCATCGCCGAACGCCCGGCAGTTCGCCGAACTGCTGATCGACCAGCTCCGCAAACACGACGAAATCGTGGACCGGCACATCACCGCGGTGGTGCGTCACTGGGACAGGAACCGCGTTGCCCGAATCGACGACTGCATCCTCCGGTTGGGCGCCTGCGAACTCATCGCCTTTCTCGATATTCCGACGGCGGTTTCCATCAACGAAGCGATCGAACTGGCCAAGAAGTACAGCACGGAACAGTCCGGTGGTTTCGTTAACGGCGTTCTGGACGCCGTGGCCGCGAGACACCTCACGACGACTGATCAGACGTGATCCCACCCTTCCGGCATACCAGCGAATATATAGGGAATGAGCCCGATAAGTGCGTTACGGCATACTATCCGACATACACGGCAACCTGGAGGCGCTGGATGCCGTCCTCGAAGCGCTGACCGAAGAGGGAATAGACCGGTATCTCTGTCTGGGAGACATCGTCGGATACGGCGCCAACCCCAATGAGTGTCTCGACCGCGTGATCGCGTTGACTACCGAGGTGATCGCCGGCAATCACGACCATGCCGCAATCGGCAAGCTGGATATCACCTCTTTCAACCACTTTGCGGCGGAAGCGGCATTGTGGACGATGCGGCAACTGACGCCCGCGGCACGCCGCTACCTTGGAGAACTGCCCTACACGCGGCGCATCGACGATCTGTTCGCCGTCCACGCGAGCCCGGCCAACCCCGAGGAATGGATCTATCTTACGTCTCCCGGCGGGGTGGACGAAGGATTCGGCGCGCTGCCCGGCGGCATAACGATCTGCGTAATCGGCCACACGCACACGCCCGGCATATTCGAACTGGACCCGGCGGAGGATCGATGCAGACAGATCCCGGCCCAGGTACATCGACTGGCGCCGGGATGTCGATATATCGTGAACGTCGGCAGTGTCGGCCAGCCGCGGGACGAGGATCCCCGGGCGGCTTACTGTGTTTACGATACTGGGGAGGTACGCGTCGAAATCAAGCGGGTTTCCTACGATATGGATACCGCGCAACGGAAGATCCGCGCCGCCGGTCTGCCCGATATGCTCGCCGAGCGTCTCGCGTACGGCAGATGAACACCGGCTTTGTCGCGCGCCAAAAGCGTACCGTTCGATAAAGAATATCGTACCGTCTCGATGGATAAAGGAACTATAGAGGACTCATAGAACATGGGTGTACATCGCGTTGTCTCCATGATCGGCATGGCGGCCGCATTCATCGTCTCGCTGGCCGCGTATACCAGGACCATAGCGCCCACCGTGCCCTTCTGGGACGGGGGTGAATTCATCGCGGCTTCCTATATCCTGGGCATACCCCATCCGCCCGGCTCCCCGCTGTACATCCTGATCGGCCGGCTTTTTTCCATACTGCCCGACCTGGGTATGGGTATCGCGTGGCTGGTGAATTTCTCTTCGTCCCTGTTCAGCGCACTGACCGTGACGGCCGTTTACCTGGTCATCGTGAAGGCGGTTACGCTCAACCAGGACCGGGATGGACTGTCCCTGTACGAAAGCGTGGTCGTCTGTTGCAGTGCCCTGACCGGCGCGCTTCTGCTGGCCTTCTCCGATACTTTCTGGTTCAACGCGGTCGAAGCCGAAGTTTACGCGCTTTCCATGATGATCATGATGGCCTGCACCTGGTTGATCCTGCACTGGATCGAAAGGCATGAGCAAAGCGGCAGCGAGCGATATCTCTTCCTGGTCGCCTACCTGGCCTTTCTCGGCATCGCCGTGCACATGTTTACCATGCTGGTCCTGCCTGCCGCGTTCCTGTGCGTGGTCTTTACGGACCGGGTCGTCCGGTCGAACCGGAAACTGATCCTGCTGAGCGCCGTGATGGGCCTTATCCTGTTCAGCGTCGTGGCTTCCATCGACGTGTTTTTCATCGCGGTTCCACTCGCCATCGCCGGACTGATCCTGTCCAGGGGACGATTGCCTTGGGGCTTTCTGCTGCTGGCGTTCATCCTGGCCGTCGCCGTGATGTTTTTCGGCATGGAAGGCGTGGGCGGATACAACGGACTTCCACTGATCGAAATCGGCGGATTCGAGGCCACATGGGGAACGGTCATGTTCAGCCTGGCGCTGGTGAGCGCGGCCCTCGCCCTGGTCTCGGCCACGGCCGGCGATTCCGGCCGGTACAGGTGGCCGTTCTGGGCGATCGTGCTCTGTCTCGCCGTATTGGGATATTCCGTAAACTTCTATGTGCCGATACGGGCGGCCCAGCAACCGGTAATCAATGAGAATGATCCTTCGAACTGGAAGAATTTCGAGGGATTCCTGGAACGCAAGCAATACGGCCAGTCTAGTATGTTCGAATCCCTGTTCAATCGCAAGGGCAGCTGGTCTTCCCAGTTCGGCAATGGCGAAAACATGGGGTTCTGGAGGTTCTTTTCGCGGCAGTTCAGCGACCCGTCCTTCCCCTACTGGCTCTTTCCAGTACTGCTTATTGCCCTGGGGCTCGTCGCGCAGATGGAGCGGGACCGGCGCAGCACGGCGTTCCTGGTCGCCATGCTGCTTACGTGCAGCATCGGCCTGATCCTGTACCTGAACTTTTCAGACGGTTCGCGCGGTATACAGCGGGAGGTCCGCATCCGGGACTACTTCTATACGCCGGCCTTCGTCTTCGCCGCGGTGCTGATGGGCATCGGTCTCCGGGCGCTGCTGGCACAAATCGGCGTCTGGCTGAGCCGGTTGAAGCTGCCCGTGGATAAAGGTATGGCCGGTATCGCGGTGTTGGCGGTCGCCCTGCCTCTGGTTCCTTTCTCCTATCATTACGAATCCCACTCCCGCGAGGGCAACTACATCCCGTACGACTACGCCTACAACATCCTGCAGTCGTGCGACGAAAACGGACTCATCTTCACCAATGGGGACAACGACACCTTTACCCTGTGGTTTCTCCAGGAAGTGGAAGGCATACGCAAGGATGTGCGCGTAATCAATCTCAGTCTCCTCAACACCAACTGGTACATCAAGCAATTGAAAAACCAGGAACCCAGGGTACCGATCACCCTGGCCGACGAAACCATCGACGTGCTCTCCGTCCAGGGGTGGAACGACCGGGAGGTGGAGATCGCCGGTATTTCCTGGACCGTACCCAGGGCAGGCACGCTGGGAGAAGACATCGGTTATCTCAGGGTCCAGGACCTGATGATCCTGCACATACTGGAACAGAACAACTGGGAGAAACCCGTCTTCTTCGCCGTGACCGTCTCGCCGGAGAACGACGTGGGCCTGGACGAGCACATGCAACTGGAAGGCATGGTCTGGCGGGTCGTGCAGAACCCCAACCCGGACCTGATGGACCTGGACAGGACCGAGCACAATCTCTGGAACGTCTACCAGTACCGGGGCATAGCGGATCCGGAGGTCTACAAGGACAGGCAGATCCGCACGCTGCTTCGCAATTATACGGTGTCCTTCCATCAACTGGCGCTCAACCGCTGGAAAAGGGGCGAAACCGATCAGGCTATCGCGGCCATCGAGAAGTACCTGGAGTACAATATCAGCAACGGCGTGCTGGAGCGACTGATGCTCATCCAGTTCCACGCCGACAAGGGGGTGTTTGCCGAGGTCGAACGCTACGCGTCCGAACTGGCCGGAGACTACAATACGTTCGACGGTTACACCGCCCTGAGCCAGGCCATGCGAAAAGAGGGACGGGAGGAAGAGGCCGCCGCGCTGCTGGAACGAGGCGTGGCTGCTTACCCCGAATACCCGACGGGTTACGACCAGCTGGTTAACCTGTACTACCAGCTGAACGATACCGATCGTGTGCTGGAGACGCTCGAGCGGTGGCAACGGATCGCGCCGGGGGATTCCGTCGTAAAGGCCATGATCGAGGAACTCGGACCGAGTACGGAGTCGACCGACCCCTAGCCGTGCCGTGTTCGCTACCCGGAATGCATTGGGCGCGTCGCCGCCCCGCGGCCTGGTGTCGGCATTTCACCGGTTTATGTAAATGCGCATACTGGTCATCAACTGGAGGGATATCCAAAACCCGGAAGCGGGCGGGGCCGAAGTACATCTGCACGAGACCTTTACGCGGATCGCCGGGCTGGGGCACCAGGTTACCTTGCTCTGCTGCAGGTTCCCCGGCGCCAGGGAATTCGACCACATAGACGGGATCGAGATTATCCGGTACGGCGGGAAGTGGACGTTCAACCTGACCGTCCCGTGGTTCTATCGCAGGCACCTCTCCCACCGGTCCTTCGACGTCGTAGTCGAAGACCTCAACAAGATCCCGTTCCTGCTTCCCTGGTTTATAAAGGACCCCCCGGTGATGGTCCTGCTGCACCATCTCTTCGGTTCGACGTTCTACCGGGAAACCAATCCCGTGGCCGCAACGTACCTCTACCTGATGGAACGGCTGATTCCACGGGTGTACCGGCGTTGTCTCATTGAAGTGGTATCGGAAAGCTGCCGCGACGAACTCGTCCGCATGGGGATCTCGACGGACCGGATCAGCGTGGTGCACAACGGACTGGATACCCGGATCTTCGAAGGCCGCAAAGATACGGACAGGAAGGATCCCGGGTTGATAGTTTACCTCGGGCGTCTTAAAAAGTACAAGAACGTGGACCACCTGATCCAGGCCATGGCCATCGTTCGCGAGGAGGTTCCCGGAGCGCGATTGATGATCGTGGGCACGGGTGACAGGCGGCGCGCACTGGAGGCGCTGACCCGGTCCATGGGCCTGGGAGAGGTGGTAGAGTTCACCGGGTACGTATCCGAAGAGGAGAAAATACGCCTGCTGATACGAGCCGAATTGGCGGCCTACCCTTCAAGTAAGGAAGGATGGGGCATTACGGTGATCGAGGCCAATGCCTGCGGCGTCCCGGTGGTGGCTACCCGGGTACCCGGACTTCGCGACGCCGTGGTTGACGGGGAGACGGGCTTGTTGACCCCCCTTGGGGACCGGGAAGCCATGGCGCGCGCGTTGATCGGGTTGTTGCGCGATCCGGATGAGCGCGAACGGCTTGCCCGGAACGCCCTGGCGAGAAGCAGGCGTTACACCTGGGAGGATACGGCCCGGCAGACGCTGCGGATGATCCAGCGTACTATGGGGGGAAGCACAGATGTCGTATGAGAACCAGGCGAAGTCGAATGACAGGGTAGACGTATCCATCGTAGTCCCCCTGTTCAACGAAGCGGAGAGCCTGCCGGAACTGTACCAGCGCATCGTGGCCGCCCTCGAAGAGGCTGGCGCCTCCTTCGAAGTGCTCTTCGTCGACGACGGCAGCCGGGACGGGTCCTTCGAGACGATACGCCGGCTCCGGGAGAACGACGACCGGGTCAGGGCCATCCGGTTCCGCCGGAACTACGGCAAGTCCGCGGCGCTGGCCGTCGGTTTCGAGGCGGTTCACGGCGATGCGGTCGTGACCATGGACGCCGATCTGCAGGACGATCCCGCAGAGGTGCCCGGCATGGTGGACCTGCTCGGAGAGGGCTATGACCTGGTCTCCGGGTGGAAGAAGGACCGGAAGGATCCCCTTTCAAAGCGACTCCCGTCGAAGCTGTTCAACTGGGTCACGGGAATCGTCAGCGGCCTGCGGCTGCACGACTTCAACTGCGGCTTGAAAGCCTACAGAAGGGAGGTCGTGGAGACCATACCCGTTTACGGAGAACTCCACCGGTACCTGCCGGTGCTGGCGCACTGGGCCGGTTTCCGCGTCACGGAAACGCCGGTGCTGCACCATCCCAGGAAGCACGGGAGCAGCAAGTTCGGACTGGGACGGTTTACCCACGGTTTCTTCGACCTGCTGACCGTGTACTTCGTGTCGAATTACACCCGGCGTCCCCTGCATCTTTTTGGTTCTTTCGGCCTTTTGTCCCTTGGCACGGGTTTCGGTATCGCCCTCTACCTGACCTGGTTATGGTTGAGCGGTGTCGGCATCGGAACCCGTCCCCTGCTCCAGTTTTCCGTGCTCTTGATGGTCCTCGGCATCCAGCTGGTCTCCATGGGCCTGATCGCGGAAATGATCGCCCACCAGGCGCGGCGGACGGAAGACTACGCCGTCCACGAACGGCTGGAATGAGGAACGCTTTGGATTCACGTGGTACGTGTTTCTGACAACGACAATCCGAGTTCCCAGGGAAACCGGCGAACATCATGACACCCAACCAACCCGGGCGAATCTGTTTCTTCGGCACTTACGAACGCGACTACTTGCGTAACCGCACGCTTATTGAAGGCCTGAGACGTTCAGGCTGGCAGGTGCAGGAGTGTCACACGCCCCTCTGGGAGAAGGAACGGAACAAGACCGGCAGGTACCTGGGTCCGTTCTCGTTGATTCTTCGCGCTATCGAACTGAGGCTGGCCCACCTGAGGCTGATATTCAAGTACATTTTCACCATAGGTAAATACGATATGATGGTCGTAGGTTATATCGGTCAGCTCGATATGCCGCTGGCGTGGCTGTTGACCCGGCTGCCGCGGCGCCCCCTCGTATTCAGTCCCCTGATTTCCCTGTACGACACCCTGGTCTGCGACCGACGGTCCTTCGCGGACGGCACGCTCATAAGCCGGTTCCTGCGTTGGCTGGACCGGTGGACCTGCGCGAGGGCGGATCTCGTGTTGCTGGACACGGACGCCCATATCGATTACTTCGTGGATACTTTCAACCTGCCGCGCAACCGATTCGCACGGGTTTTCGTCGGCGCGGTGGAACCGGACGTCACACGGGATCCGGCCAGTCGGAAACCGCACGAGGACACGGAGTTCCAGGTCGTTTTCATCGGCAAGTTCACCCCGCTGCACGGGCTGCCCTTCATGCTGGAGGCGGCACAGCGGCTCCGGGACGAACCGGACATCGTCTTTCATTTTATCGGATCGGGACAGTTGTCCGATGAGATGCATGAGACCGCGAGGAGACTGGCCCTGGACAACGTCCGATTTACAGAATGGGTTCCGTACGAAAATATCCCCCGTTACCTGCGGGGACCTGGTGTATGCCTGGGTATCTTCGGTACGACTGAAAAGGCAGCCCGCGTAATTCCGGGAAAAGTTTTTGTGGCCCTTGCAATGGGCAAGGCGGTCATCACGGCGGACTCTCCGGCCATTCGGGAACTGCTGACCGACGGTGAAAACGCAATCCTGTGTCGTCACGGCGATCCCGATGCGCTGGCCGGTGCAATACGCCGGCTACACGAAAATCGTAATCTGCTGGACCAGATCGCCGAGGGCGGTCACCGGGTATTCCGTGAACAGGCTTCCGTTGAACAGATAGGCCGGTCCGCGTCGGCAGTGCTGGAGAAACTGTTGACAGGCGGCGTCAGTACTTTTCGATAGCCCCGAAGTCGAGTTCTACAATCCAGTCCTGTATCGAATCGTCCCTGTTAAAACAAACAAATCCTAAATCAGCAAGTCTTATCAACTCCCTTTGAAATGTCCTGAGGGTGACTCTCTGATATACAGATCGAATGTATCTGTCTGCCCATAATTCCGATAGTGTAACTCTTCTAGATGGGTCATCGGAAAAGGGATCCAAAGGCTCCGTCTCGTTCAACAGATACAGTAACAAATTGTATTCTCTTTGGTTCAAGAGACGTCTTCGCGGGCCGGTTTTGGTATCAATTGCCTGTACCATCATGTTGCGGTACACCAACCTGTTGATTCTAGTTTTTACAAAGTTGTTTATCTCTTTGAGCTCACTCACAAATCCCTTCACTCCAAACTGAATAAAAGGAGTCACATTGAAAGGTTGATCATACCGGCACTGTTGCAGGATTGTCTTGTATTCTCTCTCGTGAAGGTAGAAATAATTGGAGAGTCCGTAAAAGCCACGGACATTATAGCCAAACCGATAGAGAATGGCTGCTTCCACAAGTCGGGAGACTCTTCCATTTCCATCCCTAAAGGGGTGGATTGTGACGAGAAAAAAATGAGCGAGCAAGGCTTGAATAACAGGATGGTACCTCTCAGTGGAAGGGGAGTTTATGAAATTGATATAGTCCTGCATCAGATTCGATAACCTATCGTGGGGTGCGCCTATATGGACACCTCCTAATTCAGGTGTACCCACAGTTGCGGAAAAACCGCGTAGCCTACCGGGTGTGTTGTTAACAGTATCAGAATCTCGTGTGATCATTTCGTGCATTGTAGAAACGTCTTCTAAGTGAAGAGGTCGACTATCTGGGACAAACCGTTCTCTTACCCATGATTGAGCCTCACCAGCGTTCCTTATCTGAAGTTGTTCTCTAGTTGCGTGCAGTCTTTCGCTATTCTGCGTTAGTTTATCAAGATACTCCATTTGCTTGGAGACCTCTGCTTCGGAAAGCGGGTTTCCTTCGATGGCAGTAGTTCCATGAACCGCGCGTACTCTGTTCAAACGATCTAATTGGTTTTGCCACTCTTGGGGGAAGGCCAGATTCAGAGAGGCTTGTTTGTAAGCCTCTATAGAAATGAGATCATCAAAAAGATCTTTGTAATCAAAATCATACTCAAAAGAGAACCCATCCCAATTCATACTATACCTCTAATATGACGTCTTATTTGACAAGATAGTTGACTGTATAATAACATACGCAATATAATACAAATATAGAACATATGTTTGAGTTTTCAATATAAAAACATCGTTTACGTTAATGATATGCATCTTATTTGACATCATACACGGCATAATAGTTTGTGTTTGATACCAACCTTCACAACGTCTTCAACATGACCACGGCATCTTCCGGGGGATTCGAATAGTAGGTCTTTCTTATGGATACCGAGCGATATCCCAGCTGGCTGTACATGGATCGAGCCGCCCGGTTCGATTCGCGTACCTCCAGCGTCGAAGTCGTGCAACCCCTTCGCGCAGCCTCCGCAAGAAACCATTTCATCATCGCGCCGCCAACACCCCGGCGGCGATGGTCAACCGCTGCAGCGATGTTGGCGACGTGCAACTGGTCTACAACGATCCACGCAACCAGGAATCCAACCACGGTCGTCGCCTCCATGGCTACAACGGTGACGGAAGAAGCGGACATCATCTCGTTTGCAAAGGCTGTTTCAGACCAGGGGGTGGGATAGGAAGCCCGTTCGATTTCGAGGACCTGGGGGAGGTGTCCACCGCCCATTTTACGTATGACGAACGGATTCGTCTCGGGCATGGGTCAGTCCGTCGATTGTTCGGAACGGCGAAGCGGTTCGGGGGAGGGACTGGCAGCCGGTGTTCGCTCAAGCCGGGATGGTGGTTGCCTGGCGAAATCCAGTCTTCGCAGGTACAGGGGTTCGAGTTCGTTCAGGGATGCATGCTCACCTTTCAGTAAGCTCTCCATTCCGAGAAACGCGGTCGACGAAGCCATCAGGCGACCGGTGCCCGGCGGCGCGAAGCGGGCCCGTTCACCGAGCGCGTCAACGATGCGTGAACGGTAAGCGTCGGCGCCACTGCCGATCAGCAATACCGTGTCTTTGATGTTTTCGACCACTTCTTCGAGGATCCCTACCCGGAAGTCGGTAATCCGCTTCGGCAGCCCGTCCTCCGTATCGTATTTGGCTTCGTAAACCTGGCCCCTGCGGGCATCCGACAGCACGTGGACGGGATACCGGCAGCAGGGTACCTGGAAGGCGACGGCATCGAGCGTGGGCACGGCGGCGACAGGTTGTTTCGTCACGTAGGCAAGACCCTTAACCAGGCTCAATCCTACCCGGAGACCGGTGTAGGACCCCGGCCCGATCGAGATCGCGAATCCCTCCACCTCCGACCATTGCAGGTTCAGGTCACCCATGGTACGGTCCAGGATCCCGGGCAGTTGTTCCGCGTATACCGCACCGATTTCCAACGTCGCGTCGGCCATCACCTGCTGATCCCGGATCACCGCGATCCCGGCGGTGGCGGAAGAAGTCTCGAGTCCGACAACGATCATGATTGGTTCTCCCTAATAACGCAGCTTGGACAGCAGCCAGCCTCCGATCAACAGTACGAAGAACGGGGAGAGGTCGATGCGCACGTTGGTCTTCGGCACGGCAATGGGAGGTATGATCCGCCTGAAGGGGGCCATAACCGGTTCCGTAAGCCAGGTCAGCACGCGAACGAGCGGCGCGGTCGGATCCGGGTTGAACCAGGACATCACCGCACGGATGATGACCAGCACCAGGTAAATACGTAGCATCAGAATCAGGATCATGGCCATCGCGTATCAAGGTAAAACAGTGTCGATCGACGACCCTGGCTGGAGGTGTTCTGCGGGGCGTCGCCACGAGTTCACGCGGTGTCTCTTCATCGGGCGAAACCGCGAATACACACGGTGCCTTCTGAGTCCACGGCACCACGAATGCAAGGGGAACTTTACCGCCCGGCGCGCGCTTTGTCAACGATGAAGATGGCGGGAGGAGTGCCCGGTGTCCGCGAGGCGGTTCCGCCGTGGTTCCGGTTGCCATCCTCCAGGCCCTGAGGCGGGGAAGTAACCTCTGGCGTGGTGTGATCTGTCATTCTATCTTACCGCATTCTATTGACCGATACGTACAGATGGCGACGTTGCTCAACGGTAAGGGATCAAGTGGCTGGAAAGGAAGGCTCATGGCGGACATTCGTGTCGACTGGAACAGGCTGCAGTCTTTCACGGCGGCGGTATTCGAACATGCGGGATTGTCGGCCGAGGACGCGGCCGTCGAAGCGGAGGTGCTGTTGTGGGCGAACCTGCGGGGGGTGGACTCCCACGGCGTTCAACGCGTCGCCGGTTATGTCCGCTCGGTGGAGGCCGGACACTACAATCCCCGTCCGGATATCCGGATCGAACGGGAAACACCCGCGACGATGCTCATCGAGGCCGACCGCGCTTTCGGGCCGGTGGTGACGACCTACGCGATGAAACAGGCGATAGCCAAGGCGCGCGGGTGCCCGGGGTACACAACAGCCCGATCGCCATCGCCGTACCGGGAGGAGGAAACCGCTTCATCTCCCTGGATATGGCCACGAGCGTGGCCGCCTTCGGCAAGCTGGACGTGGCCGTGGACCGGGACGAATCCATCCCCGACACGTGGGCGCTGGACGAGGACGGCCAACCGACGACGGACCCGAAACAGGCCCGGCGTACAGAACAGTTTCATCGGCGCCATCGATATCGCTGCGTTTACCGATCCGGTGGAATACCGGGCAAATATTGATGAACTTACCGCTACCATGAAAGGGCTGCCGCGCGCCGAAGGGGTGGATGAACTCTTTGTGCCCGGCGAACCGGAGGAACGCGTTCACCCGGAGCGTATAGTAAACGGCATTCCGCTGCCGCCCGGCACCCGTGAAAAACTAAGCGAAGTCGCAGTGAAATACGGGCTGGAGGTGCCGTGGGAGGAGTAGTCGGCCTGAAGTGCCTGATGTGTATCTAAGATTCCACTTTACCAGTTACCGGTTGACCGTGTCCGGGGACGATGGGTTTAGAAGAAGAACTCCGTGAATAACACGAACTTCCGACACAGATGGAGACTTGCCGCATGAAGAGTAAGTATGGCTATTCGGAAGAAGGACTGAAGCACTACACCAGCTATCGGACCAACGGCCCTATCGTTGTGGACGGTCGGCTTGACGAATCGTCGTGGCAGTTGGCGACGAGGTCGCCGCGGTTCGAAGACCTGGAAGAACCCGGCCGTCCTGCGCTGTTCGACACCCGGGCCGCGGTGCTGTGGGACGACGTCTACCTGTACGTGGGCTTCTGGCTGGAGGAACCCGAAGTGCGGGCGACTTACACCGAGCGTGATTCCATGATATGCGAGGAGAACGACGTGGAGGTGTTCATCGCCGGTGAAGACGGTTACTACGAATTTGAAATGAATGCCCTGGGCACCATCATGGAACGGTTTTACGTGTGGCAGGATGCCTACGTGGAAGCAGGTTACGGCGCGCATCCCGAATTCGATCTGCAGGGCACGCGGCTGGTAGATACCCTCGGTGGAACGAAGACAGGCCACGCCCATCCGCGCGGGCGTCGCTGGGCGTTCCGCGAATGGGACATGCCGGGCCTCAAGTGGGCGGTGCACGTGGACGGTACCATCAACGATCCGAGCGACACGGACCGCAGCTGGACTGCCGAGATCGCCTTCCCATGGCAGGGATTGAAGCACCTGGCGGACGGGCGGTCACTGCCGCCGCGGGATGGGGATGCCTGGCGCATGGATTTCTCCCGTTTCCAGTGGATAGAGGAAGCCGGTTTAAAAACGTGTCCGGGATGGGCCTGGACCAGCCACGGGATCTATGATTCACATATCCCGGACCGGTTCAGCGTGATACATTTCACCGAAAAAGTGGTAGGTGGAGAAGGAGGGCACGATGGGCGAAAGGGATAACACGCCGTCGAAGCACTCAGCGCGATACCTCTGTCCGAGGACCCAGGATACCGTGGTTGTGGACGGCCATCTGGGCGAGGATGCCTGGACGCGGGCGCGCCGTTCCCCGCGTTTCAGCGATCACACGGGCGCGAGGGCGTTGTTCGATACCGAAGCGGCCCTGTTGTGGGATGACCGTTTTCTCTATGTTGGATTTTGGCTGGAAGACAGGGATATACAGGCGACACAGGAAGAAGCATCGCACGAGGTTCGCCAGGACAGCCACGTGGGCGTGCTGGTCACCGGTCCTGGCGCGTACTACGACCTGGCGGTGAATCCGCTGGGTGCGACCTCGGAGATTTTCTACATATGGAAGGAAGCCTACCGGAACGATGACCGCTTCCACGTACCGGAATTCGATCTCGCGGTCCACCGGCCCGAGGTGCAGGGCGGGCATTCGAGGACCGACTTCGGTGCCATGCGCTGGGCCTTCTCGGACTGGCGTTTTCCGGGTCTGCAGGTTGGCGTGAAGATGGACGGGGATCCGAACAGAAGGGACCTTGTCGACCGGGGATGGAACGTGGAACTGGCCTTCCCCTGGAACGGATTCAAGTGGCTGTCCGCGGGGCAGACCGTACCGCCCTCCCCGGGAGATGTTTGGCAGATAGGACTGCTTCGACAGCAGGTGATCGACCAGCGCGGCAATCGGTGGCAGGCCACCTGGACCTGGCAGCCCCTGGTCGTGAGCGACGGCAAGATGCCCGAAACCCACCTGGAACTGGAATTGTACGGTTAGATTCCGGAATAGACTCCGAATGTGGTTGGATTTGTTAATGTAGATGGATTTACTTCGGAAGTCGTGGCTTGCGCAGCGGCCGGGCTTAATCGGTTTCTGCACGGGAAGCAGGTTGAATCAGTTCCTGCGCATGAAACCGGAGAAGAAATCGTTGCCCTTGTCGTCCACCACGATGAAGGCGGGAAAGTCCTCCACCTCGATGCGCCACACGGCCTCCATGCCCAGATCCTCGTATTCCACCACCGAAACAACCCGGATGGAATCCTTTGCCAGCCGGGCGGCCGGCCCCCCGATGGACCCCAGGTAGAACCCGCCGTGCTTCTTGCAGGCGTTGGTGACCTGCACGGACCGGTTTCCCTTGGCCAGCATGACCATGCTGCCGCCCGCCGCCTGGAACTGGTCCACATAGGTATCCATGCGGCCCGCCGTGGTGGGGCCGAAGGAACCGGAGGCGTATCCTTCCGGAGTCTTGGCCGGACCGGCATAGTAGACGCACATATCTTTCAGGTACTGGGGCAAGCCTTCCCCTTGGTCCAGCCGTTCCTTGAGCTTGGCGTGGGCGATATCCCGGGCGACGACCATGGGACCGGAAAGGGAAAGCCGCGTGGCAACCGGGTAACCGCTGAGGGTGGATCGGATCTCGGACATGGGCCGGTTGAGATCGATCTTCACGACCTCGCCGCCAAGGGTATCGGTGTCGATCTCCGGCAGGTATTTCGAAGGCTCGGTTTCCAGCTGTTCAAGGAAGATGCCGTCCCGCGTGACCTTTGACAGGATCTGCCGGTCGGCGGCGCAGGATACGGCAATGCCCACGGGACAGGAAGCGCTGTGCCGCGGCATGCGGACCACGCGCACGTCGTGACAGAAGTACTTTCCGCCGAACTGTGCGCCGATCCCGATTTCCTGGCTCATCTTGAGCACTTTAGCTTCCATTTCGAGGTCGCGGAAGGACTGGCCGAATACGTTGCCGTGGGTGGGCAGGGTGTCCAGAACGCGGGCGCTCGCCAGCTTGGCCACCTTAAGCGAGTACTCCGCGGACGTGCCGCCTACCACGATGGCCAGGTGGTACGGGGGACAGGCCGCCGTGCCGAGCATGCGCAGTTTCTCGTCGACGAATTCGAGGAATCGTTCCTCGTTCAGCAGCGCCCTCGTTTCCTGGAAGAGCAGGCTCTTGTTCGCCGAACCGCCGCCCTTGGTCATGAACATCAGTTTGTACTCGCCGCCCTGGTCCGCGTAGATCTCGATCTGCGCCGGCAGGTTGGTCCGCGTGTTCGACTCCTGGAACATATCCAGCGGCGCCTGCTGACTGTACCGCAGGTTGGTCTTCAGGAAGGCGTTCATGGTTCCGCGGGAAAGCGCTGCCGCGTCATCGCCCTCCGTCCATACGAGGTGCCCCTTCTTGCCCATGACGATGATCGTTCCGGTATCCTGGCACATGGGCAGGATGCCGCCGGCGGAAATGTTGGCGTTCTTCAGCATTTCCATGGCGACGAAACGGTCGTTTTCGGACGCTTCCGGATCATCGAGGATCCTGCGCAGCTGAGCCAGGTGACCGGGTCTGAGCAGATGGGCGCTGTCCCGGATGGCCTGGTCCGCAAGCAAGGACAGGCCGGCCGAATCGACCTTGAGGATTTCCCGCCCCTCGAACGTACCCGTGGAGACGAAGTCCGTGGTCAACTGGCGGTACGGCGTGTCGTCCTCGCCCACGGGCAGGAGCTCGTGGTAGATAAAGTCATTCAATGGTCAGGCGACTCCTACACGAAACTTACGTCGACAGTTTCGAAACAGGCGCGCTCCGCACTGCATTCGGATGGCCCCACGATCTTGTCGTCGGGACCGATACCCGAAACTGAACGGACGCACCAGAAGGCGCGTCCCGGTTTCTCCTCGGTCAGCGTCTTCTCGTTCTTTTCCGCTGTATAGAACGATTTCGTTCTCAGGTACCGGCATACGGGTTCTGCCATGATGGACTCCTTTACGACGCCAGGGCCAGTACGGCCTGCTTGACGAGGTTCTTCGCGATTTCCACCTTGTAACTGTTATTCGGCATGGGCTTGGCGTCTTCCACCGCCGCTTCGGCGGCGCTTTCGGCCCGCGCTTCGGTTATCTTGCGACCCCTGAGATATTGCTCGGCCGCAACGGCGCGCCAGGGAACGGGCGCTACGCCACCCAAAACAAGACTGGCCCGCTCGCAGGTTCCGTTCACGACCATCATCTGGGCGGCCAGGCTGACGAGGGCGAAATCGATGGATTCCCGCTCACGCACCTTGAGATACATACCCCTGCTGTTCGCCTCCGGCTTCGGTATCGTCAATTCGGTCACGATCTCGTTTGGGCGGAGGATGTTCTCCCTTCGGATGTTCATTTCCGGCAGCGTGAAGAAATCGTCCATGACGACTTCGTTTCCGCCGCGGGGTCCGTGGATCTTCACCGTGGCGTCGAGGGCCATGAGTGCCGGGGCCGCGTCGGAGGGGTGGACGATGTAGCTCGGTCCGGATCCGAAGATCGCGTGGTATGTATTGACGCCGCCCACCGCGTAGCACCGGGCCCCGCCTTTCTTGAGACACGGGAAATCCTCGCTGCGGTAGTACCAGCAACGCGGACGCTGCAGGATGTTCCCGGCCAGGGTGGCCATGTTGCGGATCTGCGGCGAGGCGATGACGGAAACCGCCTGGCGAAGCGCAGAATAGTCCTGTGTCACGTCGCCGCTGGTCAACACGTCCGTCAGCGTTGCCAGGGCGCCGATACGCAACGCGGCGTCATCCTGCCGGATGTAGTCCAGTCCTTCGATGGACTTGAGGTTGACCACGCGTTTGGGAACGGCCGCGAAGTCCTTCATCTCTCCGAGCAGGTCCGTTCCACCCGCCATGACCACCGCGTCGTCCCAACTACGGCCCAGAAGGGAAGGCACCTGCTCTATCGACGTCGCATTGACGTAGGAAAAGTTCTGCATGGATCAGCCCTCCTTCACTGCGGCCAGTGCGCCGAGCACTTTGTCAGGTGTGAACGGCATCTCCCGTATGCGGGCGCCGCAGGCGTTGTAGATGGCGTTGGCGATAGCGCCAGGGGTCGGGATCGTCGCGGGTTCGCCGATGCCGATGACGCCGCGCTCCGGTTCGTCGTACCTGAGAATCTCTATTTCGGGAATGTCCGTGGAGCCCATGAGCCGGTAGTCTTCCAGGTTGGCGTTGACCATGTAGCCCGTCGCGGGATCCATGATGCGGTTTTCGTAAAGACCGTACCCGATACCCATCAGGACGCCGCCGTTTACCTGGCTCGCCCATGTGAGGGGATTGAGGATCAGTCCGCTGTTGTGTACCGCCACGACCTTGTCGACCTTTACCAGGCCGGTCTCGGTGTCGACGCTGACTTCCGCGAAATGCACGCCGGGCACGCCGCTGTCCGAATACCCCGGCAACCACTGGCCGTGGAAGAAAATGGGTCCGTCTTCGAGCTGGGCCGTAGCCTGCTGCCAGGTCATGCTTTTGGATGGATCGCTGCCCACGTACACTTTCCCGTCGGCGGCCACGAGTTCTCCAGGCTCCACGCCGAACCTGGGCGCGATCTTCTTGAACAACTCCAGCTTGGCGAGCATCGTCGTGCCCTTGATGGCGGGTGAAACCGATGCGGCCGTGGTGCTTCCGCCGCTGCCGCCCGAGAAGGGATAGGTCGTGTCGCCGATGCGGACGGTAACGTCCTCCGTCTTCAGTCCGAACTCTTCGGCCGCGATCATGTGTACCAGTGTAAGCGTCCCGGTGCCGATGTCCTGCGTACCGCACTTCACCTCGACGCTGCCGTCGGCGTTGATGGTACACTCGGCCTGGGTCCTTCCTCCGCCACCGCCCCACCTCGCGGAGCCCATGCCGATGCCGGTCTTGACGCGGCCGGTACCGGTGTTGGGTGCTGCGCTGCGGCGGGTCTTCCAACCGATCCGTTCCGCACCCATATCCACCATATTCCGGCGGGCTTCATCCGGGTCGTTCATCTGCCTCAGGTCCACAGGGTCCATGTCCAGCGCCTCGGCCATCTCGTCCATCATGGATTCCATGGCGAAAGCCGCCTGGGGGTGTCCCGGCGCGCGCTGGGCGGCCATAGGGCCGGCATTGGTGAATACGCTTGTCTGTTCGATCCGGTAGTTTGGGATCTCGTACAGGTAAGGTGCACCCGGTATATTGGCGCTGCCGGCGACACCGGGCGTGCCGTAATTGGACCGTTCGTAGGCGATCAGCTTGCCATCCTTCGTCGCACCGAGCTTGACCTGCTGTACGGCGGAGGGACGGTTGCCCGTTGCCAGGTGTTCTTCCTTCCGCGTAAGCATCAGCTTCACGGGTGCCCCGGCCTTCCGGGCGAGCAAGGCGCAGATTACGCCCTCCTTCCGGGCACCGAACTTGGCGCCGAACCCGCCGCCCATGAATTCGGTGATCACACGAACATTCGTTTCCGGGATTCCGAAATGCCCGGCCAGTTCCCCGCGGACGCTGAATATACCCTGCGTGGAGGCCCATACGGTAAGCTTGTCACCTTCCCACTGACACAGGGTTCCGTGGGTCTCCAGCGCAATGTGGGACTGTACCTGGCACCGGTAAGTGCCCTCGAGGACTACGTCGGCGGCAGCGAATCCAGCGGCCACGTCGCCCTGTTCACCGACCCGGGGCTCGCCTACATTGGCTCGGTCGCCGTGCACCTGCGCCGCGGCCGGGTCTCGCGCCGCGTCTTCATCCACGACAAAAGGCAGCACCTCGTATTCCACGTCGATGGCGTGGAGCGCGTCTTCCGCGACCTCCGGCGTCGTCGCGGCCACGGCCGCAATTTCCTGTCCCGCAAATCGGCACTCCCGCGAGAATACGGCGGGATCATCGCTGGGCAGCACCACCGCCTTCACGTCGGACAGCGCCATCGCCCGGGTGGCGTCGATTCGGTTGATCCGGGCGCGGGGATGGGCAGACCTCAGGATGCGCCCGTAGAGCTGACCAGGCAACTTGATGTCGGCCGTGTACTTGGCGCGTCCAGTGACCTTGTCGACCGCGTCTACGCGGGTGTGCGGCTTATTGATATAGGTATTCTTCGAGACGTCGCCCCAGCCGCCTTCGCCGGTATCGGGAACTTCGATTTCAATTTCCTTGGGCTCGCCGTCTTCCTGAATGGTGATCTTGACCTTCTTCATCTTCTGCTGCATCGCCTCACCCTCCCTTCCGCATCTTGTCGGCGGCGGACACTACGGCCTCGAACACATGGGGATAGGTACCGCACCGGCAGATGTTTCCGGAAAGCCCTTCCCTGACTTCCTCCGCCGTGGGGTTGCTATTGGCGTCGAGCAACGCCTTGGAAGACATCAGGAATCCCGGCGTGCAGAAACCGCACATCAGGGCGTCCTTCTCGATGAAAGCTTCCTGCAGGGGATGCAGATCGTCCCCGTCGGACAGCCCTTCCACGGTTTCCACTTTAAGGCCCTGCGCGTCCATGGCCAGCGTCATGCAGCTGAACACGAGCTTGCCGTCCATCATGACCGTGCAGGCCCCGCATTCTCCCCGGTCGCACACGACCTTGGGACCCGTAATCTCCAGCCTGTCGCGCAGCGCGTCCGCCAGGGTCGTGCGCGCTTCCACCTCTACGTTGTGCGTCTGGCCGTTTACGTCGAGCGTAAGGGTAGCCGACATAACGCCCTCGGCATCCTGGGCGGCCGCCGTTCCGGCCCCTGAAACCAGGATGGCGGGTGCCACGGCCGCCGTCACCGCACCGGCGCCCGCGCCTTTCAGAAAGCCGCGCCTCGTGAACCGCGTTCCCGATTCTTTTTCCGGATGCGATGATTCAACGGGCTTGGCTTCATGGTCTCGATCAGCCATAGGACCTCCTTATTAAATAAACTGAATCTTCACTAACTGAATCTTCACTGATTGACGTATTCTATCCGACAGATAACGGCTGGCAAGCACTTACAGAGTTCGGACCTGGAGAGTCCGGTGTGCTGTGGTTAAAACAGGATGGGAAGCTACCCTTTGAATATGGACGGCGGTGCAGAGGTCGTCAAGACCTTTGGTAGTGTATCGGATACAACAGTCGCGACGGCAAGCCAATCGGAAACGACGCTGGAGGTCTTGCCCGGAACCAGCGCGGGCACGGCGAGGATTACCGTAACGGTCAGCAAATCCGGATGCGACAGCGTCATGCAGGACTTCACCGTCACGGTGATGCTGGCTCCGCCCTGTCCTGTCCTGGTGGGCAGTATAGAGTCCCAGATGCTTGTCGTCGGTATGGATCCGGCGGTGATCCATCTGTCGCAGCACTTCTCGCTGCCGGCGGACTTCGAACCGGATTACATGGTCAGCGCTACTGATACGACCGTAGTTGTGACGAGTCTTGCAGGAGACATGTTGACGGTCACGCCCGCTGCAGCCGGCACGGATACGATTTCCGTTACAGTCAGCAAGGCGGATTGCGATCCGGTGACGCAGACCTTCACCGTCACGGTGACGACAACCTGTCCGGCGTTGATCATGGACAGGTCCATTCCGGACCAGACGCTGATCGTGGGAGCGAGCAGCAAGGAAATCGATCTGACGCAGTTCTTCGAACACATCGATGTGGAAGGTATCCAGATTACCGTAACCTCACCGGATCCCAACGTCGCGGAGGTGAGCCTTGATGACACTACCGTCACGATTGATCCGGTTTCGGCGGGAACGATAGACTCGGTCGAGATTACGATAAGCCGCGCGGATTGCGATCCGGTGACGCTGTCCTTCATGGTCACGGTGAAGGATCCCGGTGTCTATCCCTGGTCGGTCTCCGGCGAGAACGTCTACCGGCTTGCCGGCAACGTGGGCATCGGCGTTTCCGATCCGGATCAGAAGCTTGTCGTGGACGGCAAGATCAGGGCCGGAGAGGTATACCTGCAGATTACTCCTACCGACTACGTGTTCGAGGAGGACTATCACCTCATGTCCCTGGAGGACGTGGAGCGTCACATCCTGGACCATGGCCACCTGCCGGGCATGGCCTCCGGAGCGGAGATGAAGTCCAACGGCATCGGCATCAGCCGGATGCAGACGCTTCTGCTCGAGAAGATCGAGGAGCTTACGCTCCATGTCATAGGCCAGCACGATCAGCTCCGCACGCAGGACGATAACATCGCCTCGCGGCAGCGGCGGCTGAAGCTGCGCAAGCAGCGTATCGGGCGGCTGGAGCAGCGCCTTGAAAGGTTGGAGCAATGATGATGACCAGAAACACACCATCTCATGAGGATCGTAGAAACGCAGTTTCCATTGATCTTTCCATTAATCGTAGAAAGGAGCAAGTCATGTTGAGAATCCTACTGACCATTACGATGCTGGCGGCGCTTGTCCTGCCGAAAGCGCATGCCGGAACCATGTCCACACACTCGTTCGATGAACCGATCCCTGATCAGTTGTCTTTTACGCTGGGGCCCATACCCGCGCAGTTTCTGACCGTGAGCGGGGGCCTGGTGAAACTGGAACTGTCATCCTACGTCAACGGCACGATTGACTTACTCGGTCTCAACGCGGAATCGTCAAACTCGATGACTGTCACGGTGAGCATTTCCGATGGCAAATTGGTGATCACGCCGGTAGCGGTGGGTCAGGCTGAAATCACGGTAGGGCTGATGTCCATGGAAACGAGTTTCAGTGTCACAGTTTTGCCGGAGAGTCCCTGGTCGGTATCGGACGACGGCAACGTCTACGTGCTTGAGGGCAACGTGGGCATCGGCGTGGAGGATCCGGACGAAAGGCTCGTCGTCGACGGACGCATAAAGGCAGAGGAGATACATATAGAGGATGTGACGCCTGCCGACTACGTGTTCGATGAGGACTACGACCTCATGTCTCTGGATGAGCTCAAAGCGCATATCCAGACCCACGGCCATCTGCCGGGCATCGCCTCGGGGTCCGAAATGGAAGCCGAAGGCGTCAGCGTCAGCCGGATGCAGACCAGGTTGCTGGAGAAGGTCGAGGAGCTGATCCTCTACACCATCGACCAGCACAGGAAGCTTGCTTCACAGAGGCGGTTCATCGACGGGCAGGAGCGGCAGCTTACTGTTCAGCAGCAGTACATCGAGGCGCTGGAGAAGCGCCTTTCAAGGCTGGAACAAAGCCGATGAACCGCGCCTCGTAAGCGGCGCATTGCAGAGTCCTGACGGACCGCGATCAAGGCGGTCCTTTGGGGCTCATGAAAGCACGCAAGGATCACGATCCAGATCGACCATATGATTATAGAATACATACATATTTATATGTGTGTGAGCCTTAATCTAAAAACACAGGAATTGTAATGCCATAACTGGAGTTGACCCGGTTTAGTGGACATGTTATCTCTTGTGTTGAAAGGAGCGTCACATGCCCAGATCTCGTACCCCCTATCCAGCGGCCTTCCGCCAGCAGATGGTCGATCTCGTTCGCTCCGGCCGCAGCCTGAGAAGCGCTGGCCAAGGAGTTCGAACCCACCGCGCAAGCCATCCGCAACTGGGTCAAACAGGACGACCTGGATCAAGGCAGGCGTGAAGACGGCCTGACTACCGAAGAACGGACCGAGCTGCGTCGTCTGCGCCGTGAAAACAGACAGCTCAGGATGGATCGGGAGATCCTGGCAAAAGCCGCGGCCTGGTTCGCCCGGGAGACCGAGACTCCGCCCGGGTCTTCTCGTTCATAAAGGCGCATCAGGCCTTTTATCCCGTTCGCCGGATGCGTAAGTCTGCTGGATGTCTCCCCCAGCGGCTACTACGTCTGGCTCAGGCGGTCCGTCTCCAGGAGGGCCAGAGAGGACGCTATGCTACTTAGCCGGATCCGCTTGATCCATCAACGCTCCTACGGTACCTACGGGGCGCCGCGCATCCATGCGGAACTGCGTGAGTCGGGCATACGCGCAGGACGCAAACGCGTGGCCCGCCTGATGCGCATGGCCGCGATCAGCGGAGTATCACGCCGCAGAGCCGTGCGCACTACCTGGCGATCCAAAGAAAGCAGGAAGGCTCCGGACCTGGTCAACCGGGACTTCAGCGCTCCAGTCAGGGACCGGCTGTGGGTAGCCGATATCACCTATGTGCCTACCCATGCGGGCTTCCTCTACCTCTCGGTGGTCATAGACGCCTTCAGTCGCCGCGTCGTCGGCTGGTCCATGGCCAACCACCTGCGAAGCGAACTGGTCACAGACGCTCTGGATATGGCCCTTGGCCAGCGCAGTCCTGACCAGGTGATCCACCACAGCGACCAGGGATCACAGTACACCTCGGTGGCCTTCGGAAAAAGATGCAGACAGGCTGGCGTCAGACCGTCCATGGGTTCGGTCGGCGACTGCTATGACAACGCCCTGTGCGAGAGCTTCTTCGCCAGCCTGGAATGCGAACTGCTTGATCGCAGGCGTTTTGCCACAAAGGCCGAGGCCAGACTTGCCCTGTTCCAATACATCGAGGGCTTCTACAATACCCAAAGACGACACTCTTCCCTCGGATACCTGTCACCGATAAACTACGAAAGGAAGTTCAAGAAAACCGCCCGAATCCCAAATCTTATACTGTCCACGAAAACGGGGTAACATCAGTCCCATTTCGGGGTGCACTACAATCAGTGGATTACGTATTTAGCTCACTAGCGAGATAGAGTTACAGCATTGCAACATACCCTCCATCAACATCTTTGTACTTCCAAACTTTTCTCTCCCACACTTACCACAAACCAGAAAAGACGCCTGTAATTCCTATGAAAACGTGGAGGTTCAAGGCGTTTTCCCTTGCAAAAACGGCCCATATGCCTCTAAATTCCAGGGAGGAAGTACGGCAGTTTGGAGGTAGTTTGTATTCGAACGGAGGTATATGTGGCGGCCGATCCAGGAGACGGATGATGTTTGAAAATCGTCCAGCCGGACAGGTCAAAAGCTGCCGAATGACAGCAGGAGAACAGGAATGAAGCGTTACAAATTTCTTGCCATGGCCGGCGCCGCGGTAAGCGCCCTCGCTGGTGCGGAGTTCTACCTCCGCCGCCAGGATCACGCGTTCAACCGGGACCGCTGGTTTCACGAAGAATACGACGGCGCCCATCCGTACATCGTGTTTCACAACCGAAGCGGCTGGGAACTGATGCCGGGTTACAGCGTGGCCGGTATCCGGATCAACGACTACGGCTTCCGGGGAACGGATTTTCCGCGATGGAAGGACCCCGGTGCGGTCCGCATCATGTGTCTGGGCGACTCCTGCACCTTCGGCGCGCCGGGAGACGATTCACCCTATCCCTATCAACTCGGACGGCAGTTGGGGAGCATGGACCTGGAGAACGACTACCAGGTGATAAACGCCGGCGTCGACGATCATGCCGCCATCAACGCCCAGTTGCGCCTGCCCCGGCTACTGGCCTTCGAACCCGATATCCTGATCGTATACATCGGCTGGTACGACATGTGGATGGGGAATCCGAAGCACTATCCGGATATGCGCAGGAAGACCCAGTCCTACTGGCACTACGGTAACGGCGGCGATACGGGACTGAGGCTGCTGGATGAAGCCAAGGACATCCTCGAGCTCAAAACACCGCCGCCCATCGGCTCTTTCGACCTGGAAGACTTTGAGCCCGCGAATTTCGAGTACAATATGCGGCGAGTCATCCGGACCGCGAAGAACGACCGGGTCCGGGTCGTCCTGACGACCCTGCCGACGCTCATTGCTCAGAACGGCGGCGAGCAATCCATGCAAAGCCTCGACAAGCTGCGCTACCCGTCCTTCTTCGCCCAGGGCGATCTCGCCCGGCTCGCGAAACTCTACGACATCTACGATGCCTCGATCCGACGGCTGGCCATGGAAGAAGATTCGGACCTCATCGATCTGAATGCCACCTTCGCCGGAATGGACGGTGAACGCGACCGCTATTTCTTCGATACCTGGCATCCCACGATCGAAGGCAGCGAGGTCATAGCTCAGGCGCTGGCCCAGGGTCTGTATGACCGCGACATCGTAGGATAACCCAGCCCCTTTGAAACGCGTGTTGAAATACGCGGTGTTTCCGACGCCCCTCGGCCCCATGTACGCGGCCGCAAGCGATGCCGGCGTGTGCCGGATCGCCTATGACGTCACGACAGAGGCCTTCGAGACCGATATGCTGAACCGCTTCGCCGCGGACCTGGCCTTTGTCCCGGATGACGACGTCTTGACTTCGGTCGAAGATCAGATCACGCGGTATTTCACCGGTAAACTGACCCGCTTCAACGTGCCGCTGGACTTCCTGAGGGGCACGACGTTCACCCGGCAGGTCTGGCGTAAGCAACAGGCCATTCCATACGGGGAATGGCGTTCCTACAAGTGGGTGGCTGAACGGGTGGGCAGGCCAAGGGCCGCCCGTGCGGTGGGACAAGCCAACCGCAACAACGACATCAGTATCCTCGTTCCCTGCCACCGCGTGATCGCCAGCGACGGCCGCCTGGGAGGCTACGGCGGCCGGCCCGACATCAAGGCGTTTCTGCTCGATCTCGAAGGCGCGGTCTATACCCGCTGATTGCTTCCCGTGTGATTTCTGCCCATGCCGCTGGATATTCCCAATAGAGTCTATTTCGCCTACGCGTTCCAGTGCCGTTACCGCGAGCAGGCGCCGCGGATTAACGGCGTACTGGACGAATGGGGTCCTGAATTCCTGGTGCCCGACCTGGGTTTCCTGGAGAACCGACCGAAAGCCGCGGACGTCTACATGGCCTGGAACGAAGAAGGCCTGTATTTCGCGGTGGATGTAAGGAAGCGTAAGCCGGTCCGTTCCTACTACGGCCGGCACTGGACCGGGGACAGCTTCCAGATCTGGCTGGACACCCGCGACGTGAAGTCTGCGAGGCGGGCCGGGCGATACTGCCACCAGTTCAACTGCCTGCCCACCGGGGGCGGCGACGATGGTAACCAGCCCGTGGTCAAACCTACGCAGGTCGACCGCGCCCGTGAACGATGGAACATGCCGGAACCGGAAGCGCTACCCATCGCTTCCCTGATCTCGGACCGCGGCTATACCCTGGAAGTATGCCTGCCGACAGAAGCGCTCAGCGGCTACGACCCCGCTGAATCTCCCCGGCTGGGATTCACTTACTTTCTCAACAATTCGGAATTGCCCGCCCAGTGGTGGAGCGCCGGTCGCGACCTGCGCGTCCACGTCGATCCCAGCACCTGGGGAACGGCGGTGTTAAGCAGGTAGGCGGGTGACAGGGAGAACGTCTGACTAATTGATTGGGAATTATGCACAATAGTTGTGTCTTTTCTTGACTATTTCCTGTAAGTATTATATTTATAATTAGTTAGACATCAATATCGGACAAGCAAAAGGAGAGTCGAAATAGCAAAGGATGGACCAGGCAAGGCACAAGGAGTTCCCATTATCGAAATCACCAAGATGTTTCCTGATGAAAAACTACTATCACCTTGCAGGCGTGGACCATTGCTATATACTTATTCACCACAGGCCTCATAGGCACATCCTCATTGCACAGCTACTGTTTGGTGTTTGGTGTTTTGTGTGTAAATGAGCAAAATACATTTAGGATCGACTCCATGTACTTGGCTTATCTTCTGAATCATCCATTGACGAAGAGACAGATTTACTCAAAGGTCTTTATTGAGACGACACTGCCCAACATTGGAGACCGATGGCGCGACTTGGAGTTACCAGTACACAACGATCAAACCGTAGTGTCGAAAATCAAAACTGAAATGAAGATGGTTTTTGAGAAACGACACGAGGTTGAAGAAATGTTCACGTCATTATTAGAGTAGTCAAGCCGTGGTATCCGACAAACCACCCCGACCAAGTAACGAAGCAAAGGACGAAATGAATATGGACGAAGTGTACATTTACTGGTACAACTCAAACATATTTCACGGAGCCCAAAGCCTGGCCAGAGAACTAAATGGCGAGGAAGACGCGCATTTCAGGTTGCGAATCGAATTCAGAAACCTGTATCGCCTTGCCAGTGCCGACAGGACGGTAAGAAAAGCCTTGGCCGCCGGTTCAATACCCCCACAGATGAAAACCCTGTGGAACGTATTGGAAGGGCAGGGCGTACGGGTAAAATTGTTTGACAGGGGAGGAACGGAACGATCAGAACAGGATGTACCCGATTTGATGTTGCAAAATGCCATGATGCGTGACGCTGTTAAAAATAGGGATAACCCAGGTACTGTGGTTTTGCTTACCGGAGATGGATCGGGTTACGACGAAGGGCATGGGTTTTACATGACCCTTGAGGATATGCACACCATGGGGTGGAAAGTCGAACTTTTGTCATGGGAGCATACCTGCCATCAACGTATGAGAAACTGGGTACAAGATGTTGGTGTATTTATAGCATTGGACGATTACTACGAATCAATAACGTTTCTGGAGTTCCTGCCAACCGATATCGCACCCATACCGCACCTGCGCCACCGTGCTACACCGATTGACCTTTCCAGTCGCGCCACGATTTAGCCAGTTATCGCAATTGGTGCAAAGGTAAAATGTAACTGACGAAGAGCCGATGAGCGACTTAAGCAAATACATAAAGCATTGCAAGGCTAAAGATCCGGAATTCGACAAGAACTACGATGAGGGATATCACGAATTCAAGATCGGTGTCCTGCTTCGAAAGGCTAGAGAAGATGCCAGCCTTACCCAGGAAGAAGTAGCGCGCAAGCTGAAAACCAGGAAGTCAGCCATTTCGAGAATCGAGAACCACGCAGAGGACATACGTTTATCAACACTCGGGAAATATGCCAAAGCAATTGGGAAGAAGTTACAGTTTACCGTGGGATAAGCATAGGTAGCCAACCAGTGGTTCAATCCGCCGTAATCCCATTGCGACCATCCACAGGCTCATAGTCCAGGTTGGGCGCCAGCCATCTTTCGATGGTATCCACGGTCATACGCTTGCGGCGGGCGTAGTCTTCCACCTGGTCCCGGCCGATCCTGCCCACGTTGAAATACCGAGCCCCGGGATGGCCGAAGTACAGGCCGGCGACGGACGCCGCCGGGCTCATGGCGTAGCTTTCCGTAAGCTCTGCCCCGATCCGGCGTTCGACCTCGAGCAGGTCGAAGAGCCGGCGTTTCTCGGTGTGGTCGGGACAGGCCGGATAACCCGGCGCGGGCCGGATGCCCCGGTACTTCTCCTGGATCAGGTCTTCGTCTTTCAGGTCCTCGTCCCGCCCGTATCCCCAGGCGCGGCGCGCCCGTTGATGGGTGTTCTCGGCCAGTGCCTCCGCCAGCCGATCGGCGAGTGCCTTCGCCATGATGGCCCGATAGTCGTCGTGGTCGGCCTCGTATCGCCGGACTATTTCGTCGAGTCCGATACCGGCGGTGACCGCGAAGGCGCCGATGTAGTCCCCTGTACCTTCAGGCCCCACGAAATCGGAAAGGGCGTAGCAGGGTCCGTCCGCGGACCGCGGCCGCTGCTGACGCAGCATGTGAAACGTCGTGAGGACCTCGGAGCGGGCGTCGTCATAGAGGATGATATCATTCCCGGTCGAATGGGCGGAAAAGAATCCCCACACGGCCCTGGCCTGGAGCAACCGTCGGTCAACGATTTCCCGCAGCAGACCGCGCGCGTCGTCGAACAGCTTCCGCGCCTCTCCGCCGATAACTTCATCTTCCAGGATGGCCGGATACCGTCCCCGTAACTCCCACGCGGCGAAGAAGGGGGTCCAGTCGATGTAGGGAACGAGCTCATCCAGGGGAAAAGCGTTGTCGACGCGCACTCCGGTCAATTCTGGTACCGCGATGGTTTCTTCCGACCATTCGAGCACGGGCCGCCGCTGGCACGCCTCCCCGAAAGGCACAAGGGGCGCACGCGGCGTCCTGTTTTCATAGTTGTCCCGAACCTTCTTGTAGTCCTCCCGTACGCGCCGGGCGTAATCCGGCCGCAGGTCGTCGCTAATCAGGTTGCCGACCACTTCCACGGCCCTTGAAGCGTCGGTTACGTACACGGTAGGACCGTGATAAGCGGGTTCGATTTTGATCGCCGTGTGCCTCCGGCTCGTCGTGGCGCCGCCGATGAGCAGCGGCAGTTCGAAGCCGTTACGCTCGATTTCGCGGGCGACGTGGATCATCTCGTGGAGAGACGGGGTGATCAGTCCGCTCAATCCGATCAGGTCGACCCCTTCGTCCACGGCCGTGCCGATGATCTTCTCCGCAGGGACCATGACACCCAGGTCGATGATGCGGTAGTTGTTGCAACCGAGCACCACGCCCACGATGTTCTTACCGATGTCGTGCACGTCGCCTTTAACCGTGGCCAGGAGGATGGTCCCCTGGTACCGCCTCTCCCCGCCGTCTCCGTGCTCCGCTTCCATGTGCGGAATCAGGTGGGCCACGGCTTTCTTCATGACCCGGGCGCTCTTGACCACCTGCGGCAGGAACATCTTCCCCTCGCCGAAGAGATCTCCGACGATGGACATCCCGGCCATCAGGGGCCCCTCGATGATGTGGAGCGGACGGTCGAAGCGACTCAGCGCCTCTTCCATGTCTTCTACAACGTAATCGGCGATCCCGTTAACCAGGGCATGGGAAACGCGCTCTTCCAACGAATCCGCACGCCAGTTTTCGTCCTTCTTCGCCCGGCCGGCGCCGGGTCCCTTTCTCGCTTCCGCGAGTTCAAGCAGCCGTTCGGTGGCGTCGGGCCGCCGGTTGAAGAGGACGTCTTCGACCCTGGCGAGCGTCTCCGGGTCGATGTCCTCGTAGATCGCCAGTTGCCCCGCGTTGACGATCCCCATGTCCAGGCCGGCCTGTATGACGTGGTAGAGGAACGCCGCGTGCATCACCTCCCGGATGTAGTCGTTGCCCCGGAAAGAAAAGGAAATGTTGCTGACGCCCCCGCTGACCTTTGCCAGGGGGTGCCGCTCCTTGAGCTTGCGGACGGCCCCGATGTAGTTGACCGCGTAGTCGTCGTGTTCCTCGATCCCAGTGGCCACGGTAAGGATGTTGGGATCGAAAATGATCTCCGTCGGATCCATGCCGATCTCTTCGGTCAGAATCCGATAAGAGCGGCTCAGGATCTCCACCTTGTGGTCCGTATCGGTGGCCTGGCCTTCTTCGTCGAAGGCCATCACCACCACGGCGGCTCCGTACCGCCGGGCCATTCTGGCCTGGGTCCTGAAGACTTCTTCGCCCTCCTTCAGGCTGATGGAATTGGCGATGCTCTTTCCCTGCGCGCATTTCAATCCCGCTTCGATGACCGGCCAGCTGGAACTGTCGATCATCACGGGCGTGGCGGCGATATCGGGTTCGGACGCGATCAGGTTCAGGAAGGTGGTCATCGCCTGTTCGCTGTCGAGCAGCCCCTCGTCCATGTTCACGTCGATGATGTTCGCCCCGCCCTCGATCTGCTGGCGGGCCACGGCAAGGGCTTCCTCGTACTTCTCCTGGCGGACGAGCCGGGCGAATTTGCGCGATCCCGTGACGTTCGTCCGTTCACCGATCATGGTGAAATTGCCGTCGGGGCGTATGGTAAAGGTTTCCAGGCCGCTGTAACGGGACAGGGGATCCATCGGGCCCGGCACGCGCAGTATCCCCCTGCGTGATACGGCTTCGGCGATGGCGGCGATGTGCTCGGGCGTAGTGCCGCAGCATCCGCCGACCATGTTGAGCCATCCTTCTTCGGCGAAGTCCCCAAGCACCTCGGCCATGTGCTCCGGCGTGTCGTCGTAGCCGCCCATTTCGTTCGGGAGTCCCGCGTTCGGGTAGCACGTCACCGGAATGTTCGCAAGGGTCGACAGTTCCTCCAGGTAGGGACGCAGTTCCGTGGCGCCGAGGGCGCAGTTGATCCCCACGCTGTACAAGTCGCCGTGACGTATGGAAGTCCAGCAGGCCTCCACCGTCTGGCCCGAGAGGGTGCGGCCGCTGGCGTCGACGATGCAGAAGGAGGCCATGAGGGGTACGCGGCGCACCCCCTGGTCGAAGAGGGTGTTGATGGCGTAAAGCGCGGCCTTCAGGTTGAGCGTATCGATCTGGGTCTCGACCAGAAGCATGTCCACGCCGCCGTCGATAAGTCCGCGCGCCTGTTCGCCATAGGCTGCGGCCAGTTCATCGAAGGTAACAGACCGGAAGGCGGGGTCGCTTACGTCGGATGAGATGGAGGCTGAACGCGTGGTGGGTCCCATGGCGCCGGCCACGAAACGAGGCCGGGCGGGATCGGCGGCCATCGCCGCGTCGGCGGCTCGTTTCGCGATGGTTGCCGCCGCCGCGTTGATGTCGTATACCCGCGCCTGCAGGCCATAATCGGCCTGCGAGATAGACGTGGCGTTGAAGGTGTTGGTTTCGATGATATCCGCGCCGGCGACTAGGTACTGCCGGTGGACCTGTTCGATAAGATCAGGCTGGGTGATCGACAGCAGGTCGAGATCGCCCCGGAGCGCTACGGGATGATCTTTAAACGATTCGCCGCGAAAATCAGCCTCGTCGAGGGCGTGGCCCTGGAGGACCGATCCCATGGCGCCGTCGATGATCAGGATGCGTTCGGAAAGCAGGCGGTCCAGCAGGCGGTGGGTTTCCGTTATGTCAGGATGGGACTGTCTGAAGATTGCAGGCTCCTTCTCGAGGTTGTACTTCCTGTACTGCTATACCATTTTCACACATGGGCGCGGGGTATCCACGAGTATGGTGCGGATGACCCTGTGCCGCTTGTCCGAAACCGCCGTCGCGTGCATTTCCACCTTAAATCTACGGGAGGTCCCAGGGAGCGTCAAGGTCAACGCATAAAGCCTTGCCTGCCCGTGTCACGCACCTGTATCATAGGGGTTGCCGATCCACGATTCCCAATATGAAACTCAATCAAGGAGATCGAAAATGTCTGATCTTAAAAACGGTAGTGCTCCGGATCGTCTCGGATTGTCGAGGCGGGGATTCCTGAAAGGCGCGCTGGCTGGCGCAGGCGCATTGTCGGTGGGCGGCTACGAGGCCATGGCGCAAATGGTCGGTGGACCCTCCGTCCGCGGCTGGGGCGTGCCCCCGGGCCTGGTGCGTATCGACGCCAACGAGAACGCCCTCGGACCATCCCCCCGGGCCATCGAGGCGGTGACCGCCCTGGTCTACAGTATCAACCGCTACGGCCAGAACCCCGATCTTCTGGGCAAGCTCGCCCGCAGGCACGGCGTACCCGTCGTGGAATGGACGGACAGCCCCTTCGCACCGGTGCAAAACGCCTGGATCTCCGTGGGCGCCGGGTCGTCGGACCTGCTCTTCGCCATTGGACATACTTTCCTTCGCGAGGGACAGGAGGTCGTGGAGAGCCTGCCCGGTTTCGGCTTCATAACCAGACTCGCCGGCATGCAGAACGCCGAATCGGTACGGGTGCCGCTCCTGGCGGGCATGAAACCGGATCTCGACGGACTCAGTGGTGCTGTTACGGACAGGACCTCTCTGGTCGTGGTGACCAGCCCCGGTAATCCCACGGGTCAACTGACTCCCATGTCGCAGTTGAAGCCCTTTGTCGCGTCCATCCCCGAAAGGGTCCTGGTACTCGTCGACGAGGCCTATATAGAATTCGCCGAAAACGAGGAGGATCGCGAAGGTTCGGCATCCTTGATAGAAGATCATCCGAACGTCATCGTTACCCGTACGTTTTCCAAGGTCTTCGGCATGGCCGGCATGCGGGTGGGATATGCGGTCGCCCGGCCCGAAATCATTGCGAAGATCAACAGCCACCGGGCCAACACGCTCACTATGCTGTCCACCCACGCCGCTTCGGCCGCCCTGGACGACGAGACCCACATGAAGCGCTCCCGCGACCTGGCCATCCAGGGGAAACGGTATTTCTACGAGCAACTGGACGCCATGGGCATCGAGTATGCGCCGAGCGAGTCGAGTTTCGTGATGATGAACGTAAAAACAGACGTGGACGAACTCGTCCGCAGGCTTCGGGAAGATCACAACGTCCTGGTGGGCAATGCGAAGGCGCGTTGGAACATCGAGGGATGGATCCGCGTAACCGCTGGACTACCCGAGGAAAACGAGGCGTTCATCGCCGCGTTGAAGCAGGTGCTGGTGAGTAGTTGAATGGAAGTTGCGAACCGAAAGGGCTGGCCAGGAAGGGTTGGCAAAGTCTAAGGGATTGAATCCCGAACGTAAAGGTGCCGGCCTATAGCGCTCATGGCCGCGTCCATCTGGTCCATGCGCGAATGGTGTTGAACGTCCAGCACCCGGTCCACCTGTGGAAGATGCCAGCCGAGGCGTCGCGCCAGTTCAGCCTTGCCGATGCCCTGCTCCCGCATGCCCCGGTATAGCATTACCTTGACGGCAGTGAGCGTAGGCAACAAGGCAAGGTCGCGTCCCTGAGACGGCATCGGGACATCCCGCCCATCGTGTATGCGACCCGCTATCGCCTCCTCCACGGCGTCGACTGCTCGTGCGATTGCTTCGTCCCGGTCCATGCCAAACGTGGCGAGTTCCGGAAAGTCAGGAGACGTGACCAGCACGGTATCATCGTCTTTTTCGAGCATTACAGGATACTTGAGCATCAGTCCAACCCCAGATCTTTCTTGATCTTGGCCACCAGTTTCCGCCCGAGTTCCCTGCTTCCACCATGCATGGGCAACTGGGTTGTCCGCTCCCTCAGCCAACGTCTAAGTTCATTCGCGTTCATATCCAATGATACACAACAGAAGTGTTGACGTCAACAGAAATGTTGTGCGTGATTGCTCGGTAATCCGCATTACGGTGGAGTCAGAGAAGGTTGATGAGGTGGGTGAGTACGAACCGTCAGGATATGACTTCGCCCGCCCACAGCGACTGTAGAAACGTCTTCCAGGGCACGATGCGAATCGGGCCCGCGACGCGTTCTGCCGGCTCATTGCAAACGACAAGCGCTTTGGATGGCGCGTATTCATCGATGAACGCACGCATGGCGCGCAGCAATTTGTCTTCCACCCGGCTCGTACCCTTTACCTCGATGGCCACCTCGCCGTTTCCCAGCACGAAATCAACTTCCAGCCCCGACTTCGTGCGCCAGAAATGAACGTCGTAATGTAATTCGTTGTAGGACGCGTGCGCCTTCAGTTCGCAGAAGATAAGGTGTTCGAGCGCTCTTCCGAAGTCCGCGCCTTTGGTTTCCTGCAGATGTCGCTTGACGAGCATACCGGCTATGCCCACGTCGAATAGATAGAATTTGGATGCTCTCGAAATGACCTGGCGACTTTGCCTTCTTTTGAAGGGTGCCGACCATGCTGCCCAAAAGCGTATCGACGAGAATCTGGTAGTACTCTTTCACGGTCTTGGAGCTGACGCCGCACTCGCGTCCGATGTTGGAAAAGTTGGTCAACTCGCCGTGCGCGTATTCCATCGCCTCGAAAAACCTGGAAAACGCCGGAATATCGCGCGTCAGGCCCTCGGCAAAAACTTCCTCCTTCAAGTAGTCTTGCAGATATGCGTTCAGGGAACGGCGGTATTGCGTACTGGAAAAATGATCAGGAATCAAACCGCGATTCAATATCTTCAGGATATCCAAATCGCCGTCGTTCAATTCATCGGTCACCAGCGGATACATCTCATAGCGCCAGGCGCGCCCTCCAAGTAGATTGGCTCGTCCCCGCTTGAGCTTGCGCGCACTGGAACCGCACAGGATGAACCGCAAGTCCCTGTTTTCGATCAGCCAGTGCACCTCATCCAATAAGAGCGGCACACGCTGCACTTCGTCCAGGACGATCGGATGCGATAGAAACGCTTCGGATTTCGCTAGCAGTTGTTCGCGCAACAGAGCCGGCCGCCGGTTGAAGTCCAGCATCAGATCTGTTTTGAGAAAATCATAGACCAGGCTGTCGGGAAACCGCTGTCCGATATAGGTGGATTTACCCGTCTTGCGCGGTCCCCACAGGAATGCCGACTGCCGATAGGGCAGTTCCATCTTCAATCGCCGAAGATATTGTACCATTTTCACCTATTCTCCAAAAAAGTCGTACTATTTTGGAATTTACTCCAAATTAGTAGTCCCGTCAATCCACTTTTCCTGGTTTGTTTTTTCACTTGATGGAGCAGGTTCGCGACGGGGGAAAGGAGTAGGAAAATCTATGGAGGTAATCTGAGGCCAGGATATGCCAGACCAGGATATGCCAGACCAGGACAGCCTAGCCTCACCTGGCATGCACCGCGTCCGCCGGATTGGCCGTAGCCGCCTTAAATGCCTGATAACCCACGGTAAGCCAGGCGATTATCAGCGCGACGAGACCCGCGAATACAAACACCCCTAAACCCAGTTCGATTCGGTAGGGGAAATCACCCAGCCATGCCTGCATGACGTAGTATCCTGCCGGGGCGCCGATCATGAAAGCGAGCAGGATGAGCTTCGTGAAGTCCCTGGACAGCAGCAGGATAACGTTCACTATCGTGGCGCCGAGGACCTTTCGTACGCCGATCTCCCTGGTCCGTTGCTCGGCCATGAAGGACGAAAGCCCCAGGAGCCCCAGGCAGGCGATCAGAATGGAAAGCGCCGCGCCGGCAACGAAGACGGTCCCCAGCCTCTGTTCGGCCCGATAAAGCTGCTCGAGGTTGTCGTCGAGAAACGAGTAATCCATGGCGGGATGGTCAGGGTAGGTCTGCCTCCACTGCTCTTGTAATACCTCCAGTCCGCGCGATACGTTTCTTCCCTGAATGCGAATTACCATAAACGCGGAAGGTTCCGACTTCATCAGTATCATCAGTGGCTCGATGGGTTGATGCAACGACTGATTGTGGAAGTCCTTCATAACGCCGATGACGTTCAGAGACGGCGGATCATCCGTAGCGCCGGTAAGCTTGTAGGTTCTGCCGATAGGATCTTCCCAACCCAGGGCGCGTACGGCCGCTTCATTGATCAGGCAGGCGGTGGAGTCCGCACCGAATTCCTGGGAAAACGAACGACCTGACGCCATTTCGATACCCAGCGTTTCTATGAAGTCATAGTCCGTCCAGATCATCTGGTAAACCGGGCTCTCATCCTCCTGAACGCCTTCCGGAGTAACCAGGTTAAGGCTGGTCTGACCGCCGGGCACGCTGGTCGACGAACTCACGTTCAGTATTTCAGGAAACTGCAGAACTGCGTTCTTGTACGCCGAATAACCCTTAACCGCTTCTGCATCCGGCAAGCGAACGACGACCACGTTTTCCCTGTCAAAACCTAGTTTCTTATTTTGCATGTATTCCAACTGATACAGGACAACTATGGTTCCGACGATCATGAGAATGGAAATACCGAACTGAATCGTGATCAGGGTTTTCCTGAGAAACGAATGAGACGCACCCGCTTTCAGCGCGCCGGTCAGCACGGCAACGGGCCTGAAGGAGGACAGGATAAACGCGGGATATCCGCCGGAGACGATCCCCGTAATGAGGACGATGGCTGCCAGGGTCGGCGCCAGCCAGATGGACTGGTAATCCATCGTCAGCGTTTTCCCCGATAGCTGGTTAAACTGCGGCAGCAGCAGATGAACCAGCCCCATCGCGATGACCAGCGCGATCAGGGAAACCAGGATCGACTCTCCCGTAAACTGTCTGATTAGCTGATTTCGATGGGCGCCCAGTACTTTTCGCATACCGACTTCCTGCGCCCTGCGGGCGGAACGAGCGGTGGAAAGGTTCATGAAATTCACGCAGGCGATCAGCAGGATAAAAACGGCCAGAGAAGAGAAGATATACACGTACCGGATGTTGCTGTTCGCCGCTATTTCGGCTTCCATGTTGGAATAGAGATGGATATCGGTGACAGGCTGCAGGAAGGGTCTGGCTTCTATGCCCACTGATTTGAGCATTTCGCCGAGGTAGTTGTCCAGGAATACGGGGAGTTCCTCCTCAAGTTCCTCGGGTTCAGAATCCTCCTGGAGCAGAAGATAGGTATACAGATCGTGGCTGAACCCCTGGTTTTGCATCGTGGACGGTTCGTTGTAAAGCTTGTTCGGTGCCAGGGAGGCATAGGACGCCAGGAAATCGAAATGAAAGTGTGAGTTTCGCGGCATGTCCCGCATGATGCCTATGACCGTAAACTTGTAGAGGTCGTCACCGGTAATCACCTCGCCGATCGGGTTTTCATCGCCGAAGTATTTGGCGGCCATGGATTCCGACAGCACCACCGTATGGGGTTCGGCCAGGGCCGTTTGCGCGTTGCCCTGGACAAGTGGGATGGTGAAGATATCAAAGACCGAAGAATCCGCGAAGACGAAGAACCTCTCGTAGAACCGTTTATCTCCGTATCGTATGAGCCACCGGGAGTTAGGTGGTTTTATCCGGGTGATCTGCTCGATTACGGGATAGTCTTTCGCCAGCACAGGGGCCCAGGGTGGAGGCGTAACAGCCGCCTCGATAGGCCTTCCCGCTACCGTCGCGGATTCCACCATGCGGTAAATCCGGTCTTTCTTTTCGTGGTACTGGTCATAGCTGAGTTCATCCTGAACATAAAGCATGATCAATACACAGCAGGCGATTCCAATGGCCAGCCCCAATACATTAATCGCCGAATATCCCTTGTACCTGAGTAGGTTTCTTATAGCGATGGTCAGATAGTTTCTAAACATGGTGTCACGCCAGGAAAGATGGGGTCAGGACTGAAGATGGTTTCCGAAATTACGTAGATGTAAGACTGTTGGTGTTGGGAATATGTTTCGAGATTACGGGTCCGATTGGAGTTAGAGATACCTGCGCTGGTTTCTGTAGGTATAAAATATTGGATCGGCTGGAATCTTGATCGGACGACACGGTAAAGTCTCTCTCGTATTCATGGATCTACCACAGTACCCCGAACAACAATCCGGACGCGATCGCAAGGTAGCCCAGGGCCAGCAGGCCGGGACGACGGTAGAAGGGCAGTCCACCGGGTGGCAGTCTAAAGGAATAGGCCCCGCGCACCGGAGCTTCTGCAAGTGTCTTCTGAAGCCAGGTGCCTTCGAGCGCCTTCAGTCTGTGAGCCATTCGGTCCCGCACCGAGGGTATGTCGTTCTCCTTTGCATAGACGAGCCCTTCCAGTTCTTCATCCGGCACCGAACCGCGCCTCAGCGTGATCAAACCCGAGGCCACCAGCATGCCGGCCGCGGGCAGGACGATATTCCAGAGATAGGTCCACCACGTGTTGGTGAACCACACGGGCAGTCCCCACTCCAGGTTTTCACTCAGGATCGCTGAAACGCCGTAGACCAGTCCGACGAGCAGGCCCACGATGCCGGTCGATCTGTGCACGCGAGTAAAGACCCCCATGAGTATGACGGTCATCAGCGGGACCGCTATAGCACCGGCCAGGCGGAGGTAGAACGCGAGCATGCCCTCCTGGATGAAGGGCACGTAGGCGAAACCCAGGGCCATGATGAAGGGTGCCGTGACGCGGCCCACGCGGGTGTAGTGAGCGTCCGGCGCCCGTTTCACGATGAACCGGGCGTAGATGTCGCGAACGAAGAGACTGGATATGCCGATGCCGATGGAGTCGAAGGTGGAGTACCCGCCGGCGATCAGTCCGGCCACGACCAGCCCGATCAGTCCGTGGGGCAGGTAGGCCTGGATCATGAGAGGGTAGGCCTGGTCGATGGACTCCAGCCCGGGGAAGTCCGCCCGGGCCATGGGCCCCATGGTGACATTGAACCAAAGGCACACGGCCGTGGCCGTGCTGGCCACCACCGCGGCCATCTTGAAGTCCCATTCCGACCGGGCGCCCAGGAACCGGATGGCCTCGTACTGGTTGATGACCGCGTACATCGTCAGCACGACGATGAAACTGAGGATGACCACCGCCGCGGGCACGCCGGGAGGAGAGTAGCCGCCCACGTGAAGCAGCACGTCCGGCAGCTGGGGGTCCACGGCGGCCAGGCGGTCGTTCAGTCCTGTCCAGCCGCCTCCCCTGACCCAAACGACGATCCAGAGCACGAAAGACCCCACTATCATGGCCACGCTCTGTATAGCGTCGGTGAATACCCCTGCCTGCAGACCGCCGCGGATGATGTATAGCGTCGCGGACGCCGCTACCGCCACCACGACCAGCCAGCTCCCGGTCGGCGTAAACCCGGCCAGTACGCTCAGTACCAGGTACATGGAGAAGAAGATGTTGGCGAGTACGTTGGTGCGGGACTGGATGTTGATGAGGACCGCCATGACGCGGACGGACGGCCCAAAGCGGAATTCGAGCCACTCGGCGTTGGTGAAGACGCCCGACCGGTACATGGGCAGGATGACGAAGAAGCTGAGGACGAACCAACCGATGGCGATGCCAAGCCACCACTGGGAAAGCTGGGACAGGCCGAATTGGTAGGCTCCGCCGGCGATCGCCACGTAATCGCCGCTGTCCACGGCCGTGCCGAAGGCGGAAAGACCGATGGCCCACCACGGCATGGACTTGGCCGCCAGGTACCAGTCGAAGCTCTCGCGCTTCTCGCGGAAGGCCAGCAGACCGTAGACGACGATGCCGCCGTTGACGAGAAATACGATGGTCCAGTCGAGAAAGGACATGGGTTATGGGTAGGATGCCCGGCTGCGTCTATTCCCGCGGAAGATGGTAGCCCGCCTTCATTACCGGGATCCGGTAAAGTCCGGTTCCGGCGGTGATGTACAGGATCCGGTCGTTCTCGCCCCGTCCGAATCCCACGTTCGTGGGCAACTCGCCGGTCGGTATGAAGGCCTTTTCCGTACCGTCGGGGGCTCGTATGGCGATACCCGGACGTTTCGCGCTGCGCTCGGACACGTACAGGTTCCCCTCGACGTCCACGACCAGTCCATCGGGTCCGTCTTCAGGCAGGTAGTCCACGAGGACGCTCCGGAACGTGGCGGTGCCGTCCTCGTGCAGGTCGTAGGCCAGCAGCGCCATGCGGCCCTTCTGCACGGGGATATCGGGCGTGATCTTACCCAGGTCGATGGAACCGTTGTCGTTGCTGACCACGTAGAGTGTCTTCTGGTTGGGCGACACGCCTACGCCGTTCGGTTTGCCGGCGTCGGTGATGATCCGGTGGATCGAGCCGTCCGTGTCGATGCGGTACACGGCCATCACCGGTTGCTCCACGGATTCGTAGCCGATGTACTTCGGATCGCTGAAGTAGACTCGGCCCTTCTCGTCGATGGAGAGATCGTTCGGAGCATTGAACGGCCGTCCCTCGTACGTGCCGGCGATGATGTAGCTTTTGCCCGTCTTCATGTCCGTCCGCGTCACCCGCCGTCCGCCGTAGTCGGCTCCTTCAGCGGCGATGAGTCGGTCCTGGGCGTCGAACTTGAGGCCGTTCGACATGCCGCTGGGCGAACGGAATATGGTGCTTTCGCCCGTCTTCGGATCGTAGCGCCAGATATGGCCGGCCTCGACGCCGTCTGGTCCCGACGCCGAGGTGAAGGTGATGTCGCTGAAGTAGATCATCCCGTCCGGCCCCTCGGCCGGACTCTCGGTAAGTGCCAGGCCCTCGTTGAAAACCATCTCCAGACGGGCGTCGGGCGAAATGTATGCCGGATCGCCAAAGGGTGGGGCGACTTCCTGGGCCTGCGACGGTGCCGCGATCAATAGGCCGATCATCGGGAATGCGTGGCGAAAGGACATGCTTCGGTCTCCTTGATCAGTGCATGCGAACGTAGAGTCAACTTGATCGATATGTTCGGAGGTCATCCCGTGATGAATCCATCGCGATGTAGACATCGAATGGGTTCGGGGTTGCAACAGGTATTGCAAACATAACAAGAGTTGTCATGCCACTGTATTTGATGCGGGAATGAGCGTCAAGCAATTTTGGCGAGGTGAGAGCCGTTCTTTCCTTGACGCATTGGCACGGTGTCCATACCGTCGTTACATACCACTTCCTACACAGAATCCAAAAAGTTACAGATTTTAAAAGGAGTTTCTCATGTCCGTATCGCGACGGGAGTTCATGGGCATCGTGTCGGTGGCCACCCTTGCCGGGGCCGCGGGCGCAGCATGTGGCAGCGACCAGGCCGATTCAACGGCGGATGCGACGGCGCAGACGCCGTCGGGTGACGATCCCCTCGGCGTCCGATCCGATTTTCCGGTTGTCAACGAATCCGTTTACCTCAATACACCCTACATGTCGCCGTCACCACTGTCTGCGATAGAAGCAACCACCCGTTTCGTGGAAGCCAAGGGCAGGAGTCCCATTCTGGTGGGCGAAATGCTCGAGGAGACACGGTCCACGCGAGAGAAATTCGCCCGCCTGGTCCGGGCGGATGTCGGGGAGATCGGACTGGTATCTTCCACCAGTGAGGGCGAGAACATCGTGGCCAACTCCCTGGATCTGAAGTCCGGGGACAATGTAGTGATCGACGATCTGCATTACTCGACATCGCTTGTGATGTACAGCCAACTGTCCGAGACCACCGGCGTGGAAACGCGCATCGTGCGCAACGTGGACGGCGTCGCCGCTCCGGAGGCCTTCGCCGAGATGGTAGATGACAAGACGAAATTGATCTCCGTGGCGTGGGTATCCAACCGCAACGGCTACCGGCACGACCTGAAGGCGCTCGCGGACCTGGCCCATGCTCACGGCAGTTACCTGTACGCGGACGCGGTGCAGGGTGTAGGCATGGTGGACCTGGACATCAAGGAATCCGGGGTCGACTTCCTCACCACGGGCACGTACAAGTGGTTGCTTGGCGGTTACGGAATCGCACCCTTTTATGTACGGGAAGACGTGATGGACATGGTCCGGCCCGATCGCCTGGGATGGAGAATGGTGGACGAAAGGCTGCCCGACAACCGGTACACGATTTATAAAGACGCCCGGAAATTCGGATACGCGACCCCTGCATTCGGGGCCATCTACCAGCTGTCCGCTTCCCTGGACTACCTGTTGAACGTGGGCGTTGATAACATCGAACGCCACACGGTCGCCCTGGCGCACCGTCTGCACGCCGGACTGACTGAACAGGGATTCGAGGTGTTTACGCCGCCCGGCACTCAGTCTGCTATCGTGTCCTTCAACCACGGCGCCGATCACGAGCAGATCAGTTCGCAGCTCGCCGACGGGAATGTCCGGCTCTCTTTCCGCGAGAATGGCGAGCAGATTCGAGTCGGCCCCGCCCTGTTCAACAATGAGCAGGAAGTCGACGCGTTCCTGAATATCACGGGTGGGTGGACGAAGAGCAGCTAGACTGAACCTTCCGGCCGAGGCGCAGGGCTTGCCCTGGGCTAGATCGAACCAGCCCGGCGGGGTCGAACCTTCCCCATGCGCCAGCGGACTACGAAGGTTTCCGTGACGAAACCGGTGTACAGGGCGGCCACACCGCGGATCGCGCCGTGCAGGTCGAACAGCGCCAGGACGTTGACCACGATGACGATGGCGCCGGCGCGGGCGGGTCCGCTGGGCGCGATGGCGCTCGTTCGGTGATCCCGCAGCGCGATGCCATGCAGGTAGGACCGCACCGTGACGGCCAGGGGAAAGAAGGAAAAAATGATCAGCGGCACGGTACAGCGCATGGCGAATTCGTGATCCACGCCGATCAGCGTCTCCAGGAGGAAGAACCGCACCGGAGTCCAGAACATCAGGGCCATGACGACGAAGGACAGCAGGCCGCACCCCGCGGTAAACCGGCGGATGAACCGGCCATCGGGGTCCTGCCGTTGAAATGCCGCCGGCAGGTTTTTTAGTTCGTTCAACCATCCGTAGGGCAGGTGGGCCAGGGCATACACGATCGTGAGCACCGCCAGTGACTCGGTGCCATCCGCGCCGCGCGCCACGAACAGGTTGATGATCGGCCGGCTCACGGCCTGTACGCCGCTCGTCACGGCCAGGGGCCAGAAGAAGCGCAGCACATATGCCGCCGTTAAAGGCGTATGACTCCGGTCTGCTGACTCCGCTCCGACATGCCCTCCCTCTGCCGCCCCAGAACTTCTCAGCGTTCGCCTGACAAATCTCCTGTATCCATAGATGATCACGGCCAATTCCGTCAGCATGCCGAAATAGGTGGCGATGACGGGCAGAAGTATCGGATCGGCCTGCACGGTCGGGGTCGGCAGGAATACGAATACGGACACAACACTCACGCCCATGCCCGTCATCATGGCATAGCTGACGATGTCGGTCCTTCGTACCCGCAGCAACAGGCCTGAAAGGAACCGCGTTATTCCCACGATCAGAGGAAAAGGAAGCAGGTATCCAAGGGCCCGTCGGACCACGTTTCCCAGGGACGGTTCAACGGCGTGCAGCTCGTCGATAATCCAGAGGCCGACCGGTGTGAATGCCAGGCAGGCCAGGAGTACGAAGTGCACGCCACCGAACCCGACCACGCATCGGAATACCGTGTGGAAGGTCGCCCGGTCCCGGACGAGGACCATGGACATCTGGCGGGTCTGGGAAACGGTCCCGCTCAAAAAGGAAGCCAGTCCCCAGGCTATACCGTAGGCGGCCAGGGTCTCGGTCGCCCTTGGTACACGGGCGATACCGCCATTCAGGACCTGGATGCCCAATTCAAAGACGAGTTCTGTGATGACGAGCGGGAGGAGGAACCATAAAAGGGGCCTGTACATGGTAGGGGAGTATAGCGGGATGGATGATGCGGGTCAAGGTTGCACGAACTGGCGGGAATCGGAGGTTGAATTGCAGGAATAGACGAACCTGTAAACTCAGGCTTCGAACCGCGTGAACTCGACAGCAGGGAACTGGCTGGCATACGCATGAACTGCCGGGGTGCCGCCCAGGTGCAAGAGCAGGATGCGGCTGTCGGGTTCGAACCGTCCCTGTTCCGCGAGGCTGAGCATGCCGAGGACCGCCTTTCCCTCGTAGACCGGATCGGCCATCAACCCTTCGCTGCGTGCCAGAAGATGGATCCCCTGGAGAACGTCTTCCGACACAACACCATAGGGGTCGGTCGTGGCCGTGATGATCTCAATGTCGCCGGGATCGACGCGCTGCGGAAGGTCAAGTGTCTCGAGCGTTTCATTCGCCAACCGGAGCACGCGCGCCTTCTTGATCTCAACCTCGTTGTCGTCCGAAACGCCGATCACCCGCGTATCGGTTCCCAGCGCGGCGAAACCGGCGACGAGTCCCGCCTGCGTACTGCCACTGCCCGTGCAATGCACCACGTAGTCGAAATGAAGCCCCTGGTCGCGCGATTGCTGCAGGATCTCCGAGGCACAGGCGACATAGCCCATGCTCCCCAGGGGGTGATCCGACGCGCCACCCGGGATCGGGTAGGGTCTGCGTCCCTGTTGGCGTAGATGTTCGACAAGACTCGCCAGCGGGGTCTTGTCCTCGATGTGGCGTTCGCGATCGTCGAAGAAAAGTTCGGCGCCCAGGATGCTGCTCAGCAGGATATTCCCGACCTGCCTGTATCCCGGTCCGGCGTCCCTGGTCCACCCACAGTGCATCAAGGCGCATTGGAGTCCGCACCTGGCCGCTGCAGCCGCCGTTTGTCGGGTATGGTTCGACTGGATCGCCCCTACGGTAACAAGCGTGTCAGCGCCGGTTCGTAAGGCGTCGCCCACCAGGAATTCCAGCTTGCGGGACTTATTGCCGCCACCCGCGAGTCCGGTCAGGTCATCGCGCTTGATCCACAGGTCCGGCCCTCCCAGATGGGCGCCGAAATTGGCGAGCTTGTGGATCGGCGTAGGTAGCTGAACCAGGGGTGTGCGGGGCAGGTCCGGCAACCGGTGCAGCCAATCGACGAGTTCCGTTGATTCCAGCATCGATCCTCTCCCCTTTAACCCGCGCCGGGCAAACTAAAAACTCATACCTTTTTGGATTTCAGTTTCCCCGGTTTTCTTCCCTGCAACTGATTCCAGATCGCAGGGAAGCGGCAAACGGCGACGCATTACGGGTGCGCAAAAAGGTCCACCTATTCCTTTCCGAAAAGGCGCATGTTGGCGCCCGCCAGCATCTCTTTCAACTGCTCACGGATGATCCAGAGACAAACCAGGGACGGTAACACCATCAATGCCGTGATCACGAAGAAGGTGCCCCAATCGCCGTCCAGCCAGTCGACCAGCGCGCCGGAGGAGGCGGCAAGAAATGTCCTGCCCGCAGTGCCGATCGACGCCATGAGCGCGTACTGTGTAGCCGTGTAGGTACGATCTACCAGCATCGAGATGAAGGCGACGAAGGTGACCGTCGCGAAGGCGCTGGTAAGGTCGTCCACCACCACCGCTGTCGCGAATAATGGTTCGGACTTGCCCACCCAGGCCAGGGCGGCGAAGAGGATATTTGTAGACGCCATGGCGATGCCCGAAACGAAGAGGGCGGGTATCAGCCCGACGCGGATCGCAAAGAATCCGCCCATGACCGTGAAGGCCACGGTAGTCACCCAGCCCAGGCCTTTGCCGTAGAGGGCGATATCCGTTTTCGTGAAACCGATTTCCTTGTAGAAGATGAGAGACATGCGGCCCAGAAACGCCTCGCCGATCTTGAACAGGAATATGAAACCCAGTACGGTGGCGGCGATAGCGAAGCCGTTGCGCCGAAAGAAGCTCATCAGTGGATTGGCCACGGTACCGGCGAGCCATGCGAAAGCACGGCCGGCAAAGCCCGGCACTTCGACGCGGTCGGCAATCCACTGATCGTCCCGGGACTGCGCGGCCAGGCGCTCCGTTACACTAGCCTCGTGTACGAAAGCGAGACCAACGTTACAGAGGACGATTGCGACACCAAGGATCAGAAAGGCGGCCTGCCAGTAGTCTTCGACGCCTGCGTTCTGGAAGTATTCGGCGGCCTGAAGGGCGATTATCCCTCCGAGCTTGTATCCCGTCCACCATCCAACGACGGCGGTAGCGGCACCGGCGGCCATGGATTCGCTTTCCACCTCGCCTATCTGCTCGATACGAAGGGCGTCCAGGGCGATGTCCTGCGTAGCGGACGCGAGTGCGATCAGAAGGCCGATGGCGATGACGCCCGCGAGATTGGTGGTTGGATCGACGAGTGACCACAGGACAATGCACAGGAGTATGACGCCCTGCAGGGTGAAAACCCAGGCTCTACGATGGCCATAGCGCTTCGTCAGCCACGGTATCCTGATCCGGTCAATCAACGGAGCCCAGAGGAAATTGATCGCATAGACGCCGAAAATCAATCCTGCCCAGCCGATAGTGCTGCGGCTCAGTCCGTCCTCCTGCAGCCACAGGTTGAGGCTGGTGCCGATCAGGACCCACGGGAATCCGCTGATGATCCCGATCATAAGGATCCGAGCCATGCGGCGCTCGAAATACACCGACAACGATTCGCTGAAACCCGACATGAGTTACCTGACCAGTGAAAACGCCTGCTTGAAAACGACTGCTTGACGACCGCTCGCGAGTAGGGTTATTTTCGTCACTTCACGTCCCCTTTGGAACATGGTGCATTCGGTCGAGGGGCATACCGTACCCAATCTACCTGAGTACCTGGTCTTTTTCAACTACGATAAGAAAAGCATGATATGGATATGATCCCACGAAACCACTGGATAATCGGATCCAAGGGTGTATTCCACGGCACTATCGGGGGACCGTGGACGCGTATCGGAGCCCAAGATTACGGAATTTCGAGCCTGATCCGGGAACCGGATCGCCTTCTGGCCGGCGCAAGCTGGGGGAGTGGGCTTTGGGAGTGGTCCAACGGGACGGGCCAGACGGGCCAGGCGGGCCGCTGGAAGCAACTCAACGACGAGACCCTTACCGAGGTCATGGCCATCGCGTCGATACCGGGGATTCCGGGTGTGGTCGCCGGTTCGCCCTACGGCATCGCCACTGGACGTGTGGACGTTCTCGGCGCCGTTCGATGGACGCACCATTCGGACGCCCTCCGCGTCAACGAACGGTTTACCAACGCCATCCTGGTCCATCCCGGCGATCCCTCGACCTGGTTGATCGGCACGGAAGCGGGTGTCCTGATCGCGGACGGGTTCGGTGCATCATGGAGGAGGACCTCGCTGTCGGGTACGGCCGTCCGCGCCGTGGCTTTCTGCCGCGGGGTCTTCTGGGCCGGCACCGACGACCGGGGCATCTGGTGCAGCGAAGACGGTAGTCGGTGGGATTCGGCCGGGCATACACCGGACGGCGGCGCCGTCTTTGGCTTATCCCAGGCCGGGGATTCCATGCTCGCCGCCACACAGCACGGTGTCGCAGTGGGAGACCGTTCGAGGCACTGGGTCCGCACGGGACCCAGGCAACTGTGTTCCACCGCGGTTTGTCACCCTGGATCCACGTCGACATGGTTGGCGGGCGCTTCGCCGTCCGGGCTCTGGTATACGGAAGACCGAGGTGGAACATGGCGTCAGATCGAAGGATTCACAAGCGTGCGCGCCATCCTGGCGCCGGAAACGGAATGAACATGAACCAGGAAACTTACAACAGTCAAGTGGATGCCCGGGCCGAACAAATGGTCCGGTACAGGGCCGGGACGGGTGCGGTCGGGCTCTGGGACATGAGCGCATTACTGGTGACGAACGGGTCCGAAGACGACCAGCTCGTCGATATCGTCAGGAAGTCCCTTTCCGATCAGACAGATGGATGGGGCGGCCGACCGGCGGGCGGACCCTTTCACGTCTTTCCCTGCGGCGCGCTGGTCGCAAAGTGGCCGGACCGGTTGCCGGAAGAGGCCGTGGCGATCATAAAGGAATTCATGACGGAAGGCGTGCTGGAGCGCGGGAACACGGAAAACCACTGGCTGATGTTCTACACGGGCAGCCTGCTGGCCGTGGAAAGGTGGCCGGAAGTGGACGAGATGTGGAACGGCCTTACTCCGGAAGCCGTTCGTCAGGAAGCAACGCGCTGGATCCTGGGGATGATCGAGCGTACGGCCGTAAACGGCCACCACGAATACGATTCACCCCAGTACCATCCCGAGCACCTGGTGCCGATGGTTCTGCTCGCCGATCACGCGGCAGATCCCCACCTGCGCCGCCAGGTCGAGCAGGTGCTGTCGCTCTACGTGGCCGACATGGCGCTGGAATTCTATTACGGGGCCTGGGCGGGAGCCCACTGCCGGGAAGGATACCGCGAGAACACCTGGAAGCGATCGGGATCGGTCGCCGGGCTGCAGTACCTGTATTTTGGCGGCGAGGATTTCGATTCGGCTCACCATGCCCATGGCTTCTGCATTCCGGCGGCCACGGCAGCCTACCGGCCTCCAGCCCTGTTCGCGGAGATGGCGCATGATCGTTCCACGGCCCACGTCGTCAAAAAGACCAAGGCGCCGAGGACGATCTACCGGCGTGTCGAGCACGAAGCCCGTCCCGTCCGGAAGTACACCTACATGAGCCCTTCCTTCGCCCTGGGGTCGTCGCAGACGGGTCTGCCGGGACCGGGGTCCGGTCCCATCGACCTGATATCCTGGGATCTGACCTGGCAGGGCGAAAACCACCAGGCCAAGATCTGCTGTAACCACCCGTACCGCAGCGCGGAACGCTTCAGCGCATTCCTCGTCGGCTATCCGCAGCAGATCGGCCGGCAGATAGGATCCGATAAGCCTTACCTGCAGTGGCCCGACCGGCTGTTTGGCGCATCACCTTACGAACAGATGATGCAACACGAGGGTACCGTGATCGTGATGTACAAGATCCCGCCGGACGACGAGACCCCCTACGTCAACCTGTTCCTGCCCCGCCACATCGCCTGGATGGAACAGAACGGATGGATCATGGCCGACACCGGCACCGGCGCCTACGTCGCCCTGTACCCCATCGGGCCGTACGAGTGGACGGAGATCCGGGAAGCGGGTACAGCCCGTCACCTGGTGGCGAACCCGGACCAGATCGACGGCTGGCTCTTACGGATAACGGATGTCCATGGAGGACTGGTCTTGGAAGCACGGGAAGCGGGCAGCCACGACTCGTTCGAGGACTTCTGCGCTTATCGAGCCGCTTCGACGCCGGACGTCGAGGGATGGCCTGGACGGAACCGCGTCGCCGTCGAAACGCTGGACGGCAGCCGGTTGGAGATGGTCTACGACGGTCCTCACCGGGTGAACGACGAGGCCATCGACTACGACAGCTATCCGCTGTATGAGGCGCCGGGGGTGGACGCGCCGACCGGTACAGGCAAGATGACCTTCCGTCGGGGGGACCAGGAACTGAATCTGGATTTCGGGATCGACCCCGACAAGCCCCTCATGCCCATACGGGTCATCGGTTAGGTGCAGATCGTGCCCGGACGAGGCGAGGAATCAGTCCTCGTCCAATCCATCCCAGTCCACCACCGCGCCGAGGGCGCGCAGGTTCTCCACGAAATTCGGATGGGCCCGGCGGATGGATTCGGCGCCCTTGATGACGCTGGTTCCCGGTATGCTGGCGGCGGTCATGTACAGGGCTACGGCCGCCCGGATGATGTAGGGCGCTTCCACCGTGGCCGGCTGCAGCGGCAGGTTGCCGAAGACGATGATGCGGTGGGGATCGTTGATGACCACGTGGGCACCGAACTTGACCAGTTCCGATATCCAGAAAAAAGCACCTTCGTAAACCTTGTTCCAGAACATGATCGACCCTTCCGCACGGGTCGCCAAGGGGATCATCAGGGGAAGCAGGTCTGCGGGCAGGTAGGGCCAGGGCGCGGCCTCGATCTTGGCCAGGATATTGGACGTGAAGGGGTTCTCTATCCGATGGGACTGGTCCCCTCTCACCAGCGCGGTATCGCCTTCGTATTCAATGTTTACGCCCAGTTTCCTGAAGCAGCGGTTGATCAGGTCGAAATGGTGCGGTATCGCCTGTCTGACCCGAACCTCGCCGCCCGTCATGGCGCCGACGGCCAGGAAGGTCGTGATCTCGTGGTGGTCGGGCGTGATCTCCACCTCGCCGGCACCGAGCCGGTCTACCCCCTGGATACGGAGGATGTTCGCCCCAATGCCCTCGATTCGCGCGCCAAGTCCGTTGAGGAAATTGCACAGATCCTGTACGTGTGGTTCGCACGCGGCATTGATCAAGGTCGACTTCCCCTCTCCCAGGACCGCGCCCATGATGAAGTTCTCCGTTCCCGTCACCGATACGTAGTCCTGCCAGATCCGGTCTCCCTTGAATCGTCCGTTAAGTTCGAACTCGATGGGGTCTTCAGAGACGATACGTACGCCCAGTCCGCGCAGTACTTCGACATGCGGGTCGATCTCCCGCACGCCCAAGGCGCATCCCCTGGCGTTCGAAAACCGGATGGATCGCGTGCGGTGGAGCAGACCGGGAAGCAGGAGCAGCGCCGAACGCATGCCGTCCGGCAGGGCCACTTCGCCGGTATCATCGTGAAAGTCGGCGTTGTTGATGCGCAACGTACCCGCCGAGCGATCCCAGTCGACCCGGGACCCCAGGGCCTCGAGAAACACCACGATCTTACGTACGTCGGTGATGTTCGGCACATTCCGAATCGTCACCGTCTCATTGGTCAACAGGGTGGCGCATAGGATAGGCAGGACCGCGTTCTTGTTGCCGGACGGTACGATCGTGCCCGACAGCGGTTTGCCCCCCTCTACGAGCAGACTGGCCATGGGTTTCCTTGCCTAAGTGATGAACAACCAGTGACACCGGGCAGGCTGTATATCTAACCAAGTTCATAGGTACTCAGTTCCTGTACGGGCCGAAATTTGACGAGGCCGACCTCGCTGAATTGACTCGTCACCGGCTGGAATGCCTCACGGCAGTGCGCTATTGCTTCCAGAATCTCGGAGGCTTCCAGGTCGATGGCAACAGTGCAGTGCGGCACCCAGTTTCCAGGCAGGTAGTAGGCCTGAACGTAGGGTTCATACTCCGCCAAAGTCTGGTGATACCGCCGGTGCACGGCCATCAGGTCCTGCGTCACCACGGGGGCCAGGTAAACCACCCCCTCGTTACCGGGGAAAGTCCCCACGCTGGTCAGACGGAACTCAAAGGGCTCGGTGGTATCCGCAAATCCCTGCAGTTTTTCTTGGAAACCGGTCGCGTCGAGGTCGTCGTCGTAAACCGCCAGCGAGACGTGGGGCCGGACACCGGTTTCTGACAGGGAAGATTGTCCCGTTGCCTCGCCTACCCCGCCCCAGACTTTGCGAACGGCTAGCTCGCTCTCGTGGTCATAGAACAGTTCAACCGCGTAGCCCATTAGCGCGTGCCGATTTTAGGATCCATAAAACAACAAACGAAAACCAAGCGTGCAATATGCTTAGGACTTCTACTAACCTAATCTACTCCCATTGTGTCAGAGAGCGATTCATTATCTAAGGCCAGATTTTCTAATCGTTTCAGCTACGGTCTCACAGTAGTTAATGAGAGAATTCTGTTCGTTTACTGTAAGGTTCCGCGTGATTTCGTATCTAAGGTACTGTTTCGTTTCTGTAAAAAGACCAGTAGACATCCCCTTTTCCCAAAGAGCTTGTATTGTTTCATCGGGTACGGCGCTTTTGCCGACGAATCGTTTGTCCTTTAGACCGATGTAGATGTACTGTTTCAATGGAGTATCGGCTGTTGTCAACCACAGGAATCCGACATTCGTTTCATTTATTCTAACGTTAATGGAACATCCTCTGGAACCCCAATTATTGACCATGCCTTTGTTTTCCGCCCAGTCGAGAAAACGGGAAAAGACCGCTTTACCGTGCTCATCACAGAAATTGAGTAGTTTACTTGCGTCGATGACAGGTTTTGAGATTGAGGAAGATGGGGTGAGCTTATTACCTTCACTGTCGACTACGGTTTCCTGAGACATCAAGCGATCTTCACCATCTTCGGTTTGAAAATATGTGAACTCTACGCAGGTTACCCGAACTCCCTTAGAGCCAAGGAACAGTGCTGTCTGTCTGATTTCAGGCGAAATGCGTTGACCAACGAGTACAATTCGTTGGTCTTTGTTAAATGCTACTGCGTCGTTTGATTCGAGTTTAAAGTGATCCCGGTGATACTCGGCGAGACTCAGTGTCTCATCTTTCATGTACGAGCGGCAAATGTCTTCCAATCCGACAAAGTCGAGCCCTTCAACGAATGATGCATACTCTAGTGCTTGAGCTACGGTCTCACGTGGTGTTTTGTCCCGTTTCAATTCAATAGTGACTAGGTCTCCATGGCGATCTATACCGAGTAAATCGATTAATCCGCCCAAGGAAGTACGTACTTGGCGGCCAATAATCAGAACTTTGCTATCCTCCAGAATGCCGTTCGGATTCTCTTCTAACCATTTCTCCAAAGTAGATTCGTCGTGCTCGGCATTGAAAAGTGCCTTGGCAAACTTGACAAACTTGCCATCCGATTGAATTCTGAAGACTCTCACGCAAATCCCCAATCAATAGGTGCGATCTGGATCCCATTTAGTAATAACTGCAAGTTTCGATTGTTATGACGAGTGGTTTTTCCGGGATCTAGATCTAATTTGTACCCATTCAAGATATGTACTGGAAGGAGCAAGTCAACCACGGTTGAGTACCCTGATTCTTGTTTAGGGAACAGCTTGTTTTCAGTGCAGAGTGGTGGTGTTAGGGTTTCTTGACACACCGAAATCGCCCGTCTATCTTGCAATAGTTCTTCCCTTCATAATTCTAAGTTAGAATCCCACTTTTCGTTTGTCACTGACACCAACTATAGAGACTGTACATAGCGGAGACAGTTTGAGGAGGCACCGTAGTTGAAAATCACCGCCATCAAGACATTCGCCGGCACGTTCGGCAACCGGTCCCGCGGACTGGTCAAGGTGGAAACGGACGAAGGGCTGTACGGCTGGGGCGAGGCGTATTCGGTCGGACCGGACCGGTCCGTGGAACCTATCGCCGACTACATCTTCGAGATGATCAAGGGGGAAGACCCGCGCCGCGTTGAATACATCATGCTGAAACTGTTCCAGCAGTTCCGTTTTCCACCTGGTGGAACGGGCCTGGCGGTCATGTCGGCTGTCGACCATGCACTGTGGGACATCAGCGGCAAGGCGGCGGGGCTGCCGGTTTACATGCTCCTGGGTGGGACCGTCCGTGACCGGGTTCGGGTTTACCACGGGGTTGGCGGAAATGCGGGAGACGTGGCAGCACAGTCACACGAATTGCACGACAGGTGGGGTTTCACGGCATTCAAGACCAGTCCCTACCACCTCGATCCGGAGTCTGAGCGCTGGGGACGGGTATGTGACGCCGCCGCACGGTTTTTCGAGGAATTGCGCGGCAAAACGCCAGACGAATGGGAGTATGCCTTCGATCCCCACGCGAGGATATTCGAACCGATAAGGGCCCTGCAACTCGCCAACGCCCTGGCGCCCTTCGATCCCTATTTCTACGAGGAGCCACTGCGTCCCGAACACATTCCCGCGTGGTCACGACTGCGATCTCAGATGCAGGTTCCCCTGGCCACCGGCGAGTCGCTGTACACCCGGTTCGAATTCCTGGACCTCATGGCGGCGCAGGGGGCCGACATCATCCAACCCGACGTCTGCGTATGCGGAGGCCTGCTGGAGATGCGCAAGATCGCCGCCATCGCAGAGGCCCACTACGTCAGTGTCGCACCGCACAACCCGATGGGTCCCCTGGCGACGGCCGTCAACGTGCACTTCGCCGCGGCCACACCGAATTTCAAGATACTCGAATACGTTCTTCCCGTAGGAACGGAATTGGAGCAGAGCATCATCGATCCGTACCTTCCCGTGGATGGACACCTGTCGCTGCGTGATGTCCCCGGTCTGGGGATAGACGTTGACGAAGAGGCCTTGAAAGACAGCGAGGTGGTGCACTGGCAACGGACCTGTACCATTCGTCCGGATGGATCGACGGCGTATATTTGATGGGACACACACGTACATAGGGCAGCGCATATCGACAAGGCGCACAATGAGCCAGTTGTACAATTGTACAACTATAAGTCACGTACATTCTTTGTTGCACCCAATCTTATCTATAAACGTCTAACTTACTGTAAATGAATAACTAAACCTGTTCTTGGGAGAAAAACATGCAAAGGTTACGTCCGATTACCGGGTTAGCGCTTTTTGTCCTATGCCTGGGCTTGATGATATCCTGCACCGGCGACGCCTTCAGGGTGGAATGGCGGGCGTACGGCTCCGATTACGCCAGCACGAAGTACTCGCCCCTCACTCAGATCGACCGGGATAACGTGGGAAGCCTCGAGGTCGAGTGGCGTTGGGATTCCGTCGACAACGCCATTCTCGAGGCGGATTCCACCCTGCGCGTATTCGTCAACGAGGCGACGCCGCTTATGGTCGGCGGAGTGCTGTACACGAGCACCGCCCTCAGCCAGGTGGCAGCCATAGACGCCGCCACGGGGCGGACCATATGGACGTACGATCCGAAGACTTGGGAGGGCGGCACGCCGGCCAACGTGGGTTTCGTCCATCGGGGCGTGTCGTACTGGGAGGAAGGCAACGACCGGCGGATCCTGTATGCCACGGGCGACGCCTACCTCATCGCTTTGGATGCCGATACGGGGAGGCCGATTCCGAGCTTCGGCGAGGACGGCCGCGTGGACCTGACGAAGGGACTGCGGCGACCCATCGACCGAAGCCTCTATGCCGTCTCAAGCCCGCCGGTGATCTGCCGCGGCGTGGTCGTGGTCGGGGCGACGGTGCTGGACTCCTTCGCCGTGAACCGGATGCCGGACGCGGCCATGCCGCCGGGCGACGTGCGTGGGTTCGACGTGCGAACGGGGGAACAGAAGTGGGTCTTTCAGACCATACCCCAGGAGGGCGAGTACGGCAACGAAACCTGGTTGGACGAGTCGTGGAAGACCACGGGCAGTACGAACGTATGGACCTGGATGAGCGCGGACGAGGCGCTGGGATACGTCTATCTGCCGGTCAGCACGCCCACCAATGACTTCTACGGCGGCCACCGTCTCGGTAACAACCTTTTCGCCGAAAGCCTGGTCTGCCTGAACGCCGAAACGGGAGAACGGGTCTGGCACTACCAGATGGTGCATCACGGCATCTGGGACTACGACCTGCCATCCGCGCCGAACCTGGTGGACATTACTGTCGACGATCGCGTCATCCAGGCTGTGGCCCAGGTTTCGAAGCAGGGTTTCACCTATGTCTTCGACCGGGTAACAGGTGAGCCGGTCTGGCCGATCGAGGAGCGGGAGACGCCGCCTTCCACCGTCCCGGGCGAGTCCGCCTCGCCCACGCAGCCCTTCCCCGCGAAACCGGCGGCTTTCGAGCGCCAGGGGCTGACGGAAGACGATATCATCGATTTCACGCCCGAATTGCGCCAGGCTGCCCTTGACGCGATCGCCAGGTACGACTACGGCCCGCTATTCGCGCCGCCGACCCCCAAAGGCCTGATCGCCGTACCCGGACTGGTGGGAGGCGCGAGCTGGTCGGGCGCGGCGGTGAACCCGAAAACGGGCATGTTGTACGTGCCTTCCTACAGTCTGCCGACCATCATGACCGTGAATCAATCGGAGGAGGACGCGCCGTACGCGTACACGGGACGGTTCGCCTACGGACCCACCATCATGGACGGACTCCCGGTGATCAAGCCGCCTTATGGACGCATCACCGCCATCGATCTGAACACGGGTGAGCACGCGTGGATGAGTCCGGTGGGAGAAGGACCCCGAAACCACCCGGCCCTCGCAGGCCTGGAACTGCCGCCCCTGGGGTGGGACCGCCGTACTTTTCCGTTGTTGACGAAGTCGCTGCTGTTTGCCGCACAGATGGGGATCGTGCTGGACCGGAAGGTATCGGATCGCGGCAACGCCATGACCTACGATTCCGAGACCAACGAGGCGTTCCTGCGGGCCTTCGATCCGGATACCGGCGAGCTCGTGGCGGAGATCCCGCTGCCGGGCAACGCGACAGGGAACCCAATGACCTACATGACCGGCGGGAAGCAGTACATTGCTGTGCCGATCGGCGGGGCGTCCGAGCGTGCGGAACTGGTGGTGGTGAGCGTGCCCTGATGGCTACTTCGACCGGTTCAGGACCCGCAGCATGATGGCCTTCTGCGCGTCCAACCGATTTTCTGCCTGGTCGTAGATGATCGACCGTTCGTGTTCGATCATGTCCTCGGCGATCTCGTAGCCGGGATGGATGGGCATGTCGTGCATGATTTTCGCCCGGCTGCCGGCGAGCAGGGAGCCGTCGATCTGGTAGGGCATCATGATCTCGGTGCGTTTCTCTTTCTCGGCCGCGTAGGCAGGATCATTGAACAATTCCATGTCGAGCCAGGTGTCCGTATACACGTAGTCGGCCTCTCCGACCGCGGACTCGGCGTCCAGCGTCTCCGTGAGCAATCCCCTGTCCATCAGCTTCTGCCTGCTTTCCTCGTCCACACTCGATTTTTCCCGTATCGGACAGACCAGCGTCAGGTGCAGCCCCAGCGGCGCGGCGATGGAAACCAGCGAGTTCACCACGTTGTTGTACACGCCGATGTAGGTCAACCGCGCGCCCTGAACGCCTTGCGGGCGGTCTTCCGCGATGGTCAGCATGTCCGCCAGCGCCTGGCAGGGGTGGTACAGGTTGCAGCATCCGTTGATGACCGGTACCGTCGAGGCCTTTTCCATCTCGAGCAGGTCCCGGTTGTCCTTCAGCCGGGCCATGATGATCGCCGCGTTGCGTCCCAGGTACCGGGTCTCGAAGCGGACCTTGCTCAGCGTGAAGTTGGTCGCCATCCAGTCCAGGTTGATGGCGTGCCCCCCCATTTCGGTCATGCCCGCCTCAAAGGACACGCGCGTTCGCGTGGAAGTCTTCTGGAAGATCATGACGAGGGTTTTGCCCTGCATGTGACCCTGGTATTCCCAGCGGTAGTGCTTGATGCGCCGGGCCAGGCCGAGCATCTCCACGATCTCGTCGTCGTCCCAGTACTTCCAGTCGATCAGGTGCTTGATGTCAGCGGACATCCTGGTGTCCTTTCTGCAGAGCCTCTTCCTTACCAATGCATCGGCCCTTCAATAACGCTGCGAAGGATAATCCTGTTCCATCGCGTCGGCGCGCTTGCCTATTCTTCAGGCGCCGTGAAAGCGTCCGGCGGAATTTCAGGGTTGATCTCGATAGTCTGGGTAATGGCTTCGCTGCTTGGATTCCCGTTTTCCGTACTCGTCTCCTTGAAGGGAACTTTGATCCCACCGATTTCACGGTAATCGCTCATCATCGTTTCCGCATCCACGGGACCCTGCTGGGTCATGGACTTGCCCGCCTTCTTGACCGGTAACATGGTCTCCGCGTCCAGGTAGAGCCTGAAGGGGTCGAAACCCGGAGGCGTTATGAGCAACGCTTCCGCGGTCCTGCCATCGATCTCTTCCTGTCCGAGATGTTGAACCGTCAGCCCCGCCTCGTCCACCCGGCCGTACAGGAAGACGGGGTTTCGCCAGAGTTCCTCCCGCATCGAATCTCGTTGCTGGGGCGGTAAGGGCTGCGTATCGCCCATGGGGTCGACCATCCAGGCCTGGTCGCCGTTCATTACCATAAGAATATCACCCATCGGAGTCTGCATGGTCGTCTTCACCTTGTCCGGAAAGGAAACCAGGCTTTCCACACCGATGGCCATCTCGCCCATGGGTCTGATAATGGTAACCTCTGCGGTCCTGTGAACGACCTGTACCGACGCGAGAGTTTCTTTGCCTCCAAGGGCTTCGACTGACCGTTCGAGCAGTTCCCTGCCCATGGCCATGTCGTCAGCGGTGGCTTCCGGCGCTTCCGTGGCAGGCACGGCGATGGTCACGTCGACCTCGTTCACTTCTCCCAGCACCGTCAGCGCCTCATCGAAGTCCTGGTCGTTCCCGACCACGATGATGCGCACCTTGTCCGGCTGCAGGTACTTGCGGGCTACACGTTGGACATCCTCGGCGGTGACCTTTTCTATCTCGGACTTGGTTTTTTCCAGGAAATCCTGGGGATAACCGTAGTACTCGTAGGTCATCTGCCGGTCGATGATCTCGCGCCGGGAATCGAAGTTGAAGACGAAGGAATTCAGGAAGCTCTCCTTGGCCAGGCCCAGTTCTTCCTCCGTGATCTCATCGGTCTTCATCCGCTCCACTTCGTGCAGCAGGGAACGGGTGGCCTGGACCGTGGTCTCCGACTTGGTCATGCACCCGACGTAGAAAATACCCGGGAACGCGTAATTCGCACTGTAGATGCCGAAGACCGCGTAGGCCAGTCCCTGCTCCGACCTTACGTTGCGGAAGAGACGGCCCGAAAACCCTCCGCTCAGGATATCGTTCATGACCTGCAGGGCGAAGTAGTCCGGATTGTTCATGAGACCGCCCAGGTGCCCGAGTACGACGGTGCTCTGGTTGATGTCGTCCTTGCGTACGAAATGGACGGAACGGTCAAAGGTATAGTCGACTCCGGGCAGATCGGGTCGTTTGAATCCGGTTTTCTCCCAACCGGCGAAGACCTCCGAGATCTTCTTCACCATGTCGTCCGTGTTGAAATCTCCCCAAACGCCGAACATGGTATTGTCCGGGTGGTACCAGGCCTGGTGAAAAGCCACCAGGTCGTCCCGGGTGATGGCGTCGATGGTGGCGTATTCGGCATGGCGCGCGTAAACGCTCTCCGCTCCGTAGATCAGCTTTCTGAATTCACGGAAGCCCATGCCGGTCGGGTCGTCGTTCCGCCGGGCGATGGTCGATCGCGACGAGACCTTTTCCAATTCGATCTTGTCATCCGGAAAGGCGGGATGCATGAGGATATCGGCCAGAATAGGCAGCGCGGTATCGACATTGTCCTTCAGGACCGACATGGACGCGGAACCGGAAACCCGTCCCACGCGCGTTTCGACGGATGCGCCAATGCCCTCCAGGGTTTCGTCGATCTCGTCGCCCGACATGTTCGTGGATCCTCCCGTACGCATCACGGAGCCCATGATACCGGCCAGGCCGATCTTGTCCGCCAGTTCGTTGACGGCGCCCACGCCGATACGGGCGCTCAGGTTGATCATCGGCAGCCGATGGTCTTCCACCAGGTACAGGATGATCCCGTTATCTAGGACAACCCGCGTGGGCGTCGGGGTCTTGATATCGTTGAGCGGCGGGTATTCCAGGTCTTTGTAGTCCTGCTGGGCACGGACTGGTGCAACCGGTGTAAACAGGCCGCCCAGCAACAAGCCGAGGACAGTAATGATCAAACGGGTACAGCGCATGGGTTCTACTCCTGTGTTCAGGGCCGAGGATGTTAGATTCGGTCGAACAAACTTCGATTCGGTCGAATAAACAATGATTTGTCCATCCAGGTTATTCATCCGTCGTCACGATTGAAGCTACCGTCCGGTTCTTGGGAACCAGGTACTGATTCGCCACGCGCTTGATGTCTTCGGCGGTGACTTCATTGATCCGGTCTATGCTGTGAAACAGGTTCCGCCAGTCACCTGTCTGGACGTGGAAGTACGCCATTTGAAGGGCCAGTCCCATGTTGGACTGGAGTCCGCGGATCAGGTTCACGCGGGCTCTTACTTTCGCCCGGGACAGTTCATCCTCGGTCACCTCTTCATTCCGGATCCGGTCGATTTCCTCGTTGATGGCCTTTTCGCAGTCCTCCGCGGTGTGATCCTTGCTGGGAAAGGAGAAAAACACCATCATGTTCGGATACTTGCTGCCGGGAAAGTCCGTAAAGGTAGAAGCGTTGACCGCGATTTTCTGTTCCTTGACGAGAGTTTTGAATAATCGGCTGGTCCGGCCGCTACCCAGGATATCGGACAGCACGTTGAAAACGAGGTCGTCTTCGTGTTTCACGTCTACCTTGTGGTACCCCATCAGCAGCACGGGCTGCGACTTGTCTTCCATGACTACGCGGCGTTCGGCCACCTGCGGGGGTTCGATCGTTTCAACCGGTTCCGTGAGGGGCCTGGCGGGTAGGCGGTCGAAGTACTTGCGCGCCAGTTCCCTGACGTGCGCCGGGTCCGCGTCGCCCGAAATGAGGATCGTCAGGTTGCCCGGTCCGTAATACCGGCTGAAGAAGTCCATCGCCTCATCGCGGGTCATGGACTCCAGGTCGGACATGTGTCCCACGGTAGGCTCGCCGTAGGGATGAGCCTTGTAGGCCGTACTCAACATCTCTTCAACCAGACGGCCAACCGGACTGCTTTCGATGCGCATCCGCCGTTCTTCCATGACCACGTCGCGCTCGATATAGAACTCGCGAAGCACGGGGTCCAGGAAGCGGCTGGATTCCAGCGCGAAGAACAACTCGATCTTGTTCGACGGCAGACTGTAGAAATATCGAGTTTCGTCTACACTTGTCGTCGCGTTCAAGCCCGTGCCGCCGGCCCGGTCGATGGCCTCGTCCATGGCATTGGATTCGGCGAGTTCCCTGGCCGCCTTCTTGGCCTCCTCGAAGGCCTGTTCCAGGCTCGCGAGTCGTTCAGGATCGGCCTGGTGTCCCTTGTGCCGCTCGCGTCTCAGTTCGGTAAATACATCGTCTACCTTCTCCATGGCCGCGTATTCGGCTTCCAGGTCCTTAGCGCCGATGGTCGTGGTGCCCTTGAAGGCCATGTGCTCGAAGACGTGGGCCAGGCCGGTGATGCCCTTGACCTCGTCCACGGAACCGACGTCCGCGTAGGTCAGGAACGAGACCACGGGGGCTTCATGGTTCTCCACCACGATGAAGGTCAGTCCGTTGTCGAGTGTGAATTCCGTGACTGTCTTATCAAATGCTTCCAGGTCCTGGGACTGCACCGGGCTGGCCGGATCGACTATCGCCAGCACCGCGATCACCAGGGGGATGATTCGTATCAAACCGTTTTTCATGTAACCTACCTCCGTGAGAAATCGAATTTACGCGTTATATTTACAAGAAAACTAAAGAATGGTATGCGCCTGCGTTATTCATCATCGAGAGAAATGCGCTCGTGTTTTCTATGCGCGAATGGAAATCGTTCGCGCCTTTTCAAGTTCGTCCAGGTAAGCGCCCACGGCATGCTTCAATCCCATGTCCAGCGCGTCGGCGATCAGCGCATGGCCGATGGAGACCTCGAGTACGTTCGGTACGGTGCCACAGAACATCGCCAGGTTGTCCAGGTTGAGATCGTGTCCGGCGTTAATGTCCAGACCGATCTCGCAGGCGCGTCCGGCCGCCTCGGCGAAGGCCGACAGGACGGGTTGCATCTGTTCCTGTCCCGCTGCGAAGGCTACGGCGTAGGGCTCGGTGTACAGTTCTATCCGGTCGGCGCCGATGTCAGGCACCCTTTCAATCTGATCGAGGTCCGCGTCCATGAACAGGCTGGCCCGGCAGCCCAGGTCCTTGAGTTCCCGGATGATAGGTATGAGCCGCCCGGCATTCGCTTCCACGTCCCAGCCATGGTCCGATGTAAAAGCGTCGGGATCATCGGGGACCAGCGTGGCCTGGGTCGGCCGAATCTTGCGCACGATGTCCATGACCTGGTGAAAGGGATTGCCTTCGATATTGTATTCGATGTCCGGATAGTCCTTCAGCAGTTCGGCCAGATCGTCCACGTCACCCGGCGTGATGTGCCGCTGGTCGGGCCGCGGGTGCACCGTGATCCCGTAGGCACCGGCCTCGATCGCGGTCCGCGCCGCTCCCGATACGCTGGGGATGCCATGGACGCGCGTATTCCGCAGCAAAGCAACCTTGTTTACGTTCACGCTGAGCTTGGTCATAGGTTCCCTCTCCCGGATGCTGCCGCCGCTCTCTCCCGGATGCTGCCGCCGCTCTCTCCCGGATGCTGCCGCCAGTCGTTCACGGATGCTGCCGCCGGTCGCCGCTACTGGATGCCGACAGTCCATCGAATTCGCCTGAATAACCTCTGTATTCCGTTAATCTACCGTTTTTCTTCAATCCATCCACAAGAGAATCAACTGGTTGAACAGTATCACCTGGGCATCCACGGAGGAAGGGTCCCGTGACCCGGCAGTCGAATGAATCGCGCGTTGTTGATGGCAGGATGCCTAAGGATCTCGTCGATGGCGGCCTGGGGCGGGACGTCGTCCAGGTTCAACACGCCCACGGCCTTTCCGCCCGGTGTATCTCCCAGTCTTCCGACGGCCATCTGGGCGATGTTGACCTGGTGCCGGCCGCAGGTTTCCCCTATGGCCCCGATGATGCCGGGTACGTCGCTGTGGTTGAAGATCAGCAGGTTGCCGTCCAGGTACGCCTCCATGCGATGCTCGCCCAGGCGGATCAAACGGGGCATGTTGTTGCCGAAAACCGTGCCGTCGGCCCGGTAGGTCTCGCCGGTGCAGTCGATTTCCACACTGATAGCCGAACTGAACACGCCGGCCGCGCTGCGGGTCTCTTCGGTCAGGTGAATACCCCGTTCCCGAAGCAACATCTCTCCGTTGACGATGTTGACCTCTTCGTCGAGCGCGTGCTCGAGCAACCCCGCGCAGAAGGCGGAGGTAAGCAGGCGCGTGTTCTCATCGACCACCTTGCCGCGGTAGGTCAGCCGGCACGCCTTTGGGCCGCCGCTGTGCCACTGGGAAAGCAGGATGCCGAGCCGGTAGGCCACGTCGAGATATCCGCCCAGCGTCCGGAACGTGTTGGAATCGATGGCGACGGCATTCACCGCGTGACGCACTTCGCCCGTGACCAGAAAATTGATCAGCAGGTCCACGGCTTCCACCGCGATGTCGGCCTGCGCTTCTTCCGTGCTTGCCCCGAGATGGGGTGTGCACAACACGCCGGGCATGCGGAGTAGCGGGCTGTCGACGCACGGTTCTTCTTCGAAGACGTCCAGCGCCACGCCGGCCAGTTTCCCGCTTTCGAGGCCCTTGATCAGCGCTTCCTCGTCGTAGATTCCGCCGCGGGCGCAGTTGACCAGCCGCGCACCCGGTTTGAGCAGGTCGATTTCCGCGTGACTGACCAGGTGGTGCGTCTCCGGCGTGAGGGGTGTGTGCACGGTCAGGTAATCCACCTCGGGCAGCAGTTCGCGCACGTCATCAGTGTACTCCACACCCAGCTTCGCGGCCTGCTCGGGTGAAAGGAAGGGATCGAAGCCGATGACCCGCATGGCAAACGCCTTCGCCCGTGTGGCCACTTCCCGGCCGATGCGTCCCATGCCGATGATGCCCAGGGTCTTTCCGGCTAGTTGGACCCCCGTGAACGCGCTGCGTTCCCACCGTCCTTCCACGAGGCTCTGGGATGCCGGCGCGATGTTGCGCGACAGGGCTGCAATGAGGGTAAAAGTGTGTTCCGCCGTGCTGAGCGTATTACCGGTCGGCGTGTTCATGACCACGATGCCCTGGCGGGTCGCGGCTGCCCGGTCGATGTTGTCCGTCCCCACGCCCGCACGGACGATGCCGCGGAGGCGCCGGTTACCCTTCAGAGTGTCGGCCGTAATCTTCGCTTCGCTCCGGCAGATGGCGCCGTCGAATTCCAGCAGGGCGTCACGCAGCGAATCACCACTCAGGCCTGTGCGCACTTCGTGGTTTACATCTTCCGCTTTCTCGAGTTGATCGAGCCCTTCGCGAGCCAGTTTATCGAGGACGATGATTCGATGCATGACGTTCAATGAACTCCAGTTCTCCAGGTCGATCCGACCGTCGAATCGGTCGACTGAACGTGGCCTTTCCCATCATCGTTCGAAGCGTGTTCACACCCGACTGAAAAAAACTTAAAATACCTTGCGTCAATGGTTCATATCAACCTATTTTTGCTTTGTCGTTCCTGTTGTCCGCATACCCGCTTCGCAACCCATCAGTTTTCGTAGCGCCAGTATCCCGCCAGGCTGTACAAGGCGCCCGCGGAAACTGACCGAAGGACCTGCCCCGTGTCCTCGTTCGTGCATCTGCACAACCATACGCATTACAGCCTCCTCGACGGCGCCAGCCGCATTGAAGATCTCGCAACAACCGCCAAAGCCTACGACATGCCCGCCATCGCCATGACCGATCATGGAAACATGTTCGGCGCAGTGGAGTTTTACAAGACGGTCAAGGCTGCGGGACTCCAGCCGATCATCGGTTGCGAGTTGTACCTGGCGCCGGGCAGCCGCAAGGAAAGACGTCCGGTCAGAGGCGGTGAAAGGGCCGACCAGACGACCCATTTCGTCGTGCTCGCGCAGAACGCCGCGGGCTACCGGAACCTGATGAAACTCACGTCGGCCGGTTATCTCGAGGGATTCTACTACAAGCCTCGAGTGGACATGGAGTTGCTGGAAAAGCATAGCGAAGGGCTGATCGCCCTCTCCGCCTGCGCCAAGGGCCCCCTCGCCAACCTGGTGGTCGACGGCCAGATGGACCAGGCGCGGGTGAAGTGCGGGCAGCTCAAGGAGATCTTCGAAGACCGTTTCTACCTGGAGATCCAGGATCACGGACTGGAATTCGACAAGCCCATCAATAACGCGATGATCGATTTCTCCCGGGAATTCGACCTGCCCATAGTCGCGACCAACGACGCCCATTACCTGAACCGGGAAGACGCTCCGGCCCAGGACGTGCTGGTCTGCATTCAGACGGGCAAGGAACTGAACGACCCCAAGCGGCTGAGGTTCGCCACCGATTCCCTCTACTTCAAAAACACCGACGAAATGAGCCAGTTGTTCGGGCATGTCTCGGGCGCACTGGAAAACACGGTATCGATCGCCGAATCGGTTGATTTCGAATTGGAAATGGGCGTATTCAAGTTCCCCAACTTCCCACTGCCCGAGGGGTATGACAGCCTGGACGCCTACCTGCGCAAGTTGTCCTTCGACGGCATGAAGGCACGTTACGATACCATCACGCCCGAACTGACTGCCCGCCTGGAATACGAACTGGGGGTCATCAGCCAGATGGGCTACCCGAGTTACTTTCTCATCGTCGACGATATCGCCCGTTTCGCCGCGGAGCAGGGCATCCCGCTCATGACCCGGGGATCCGGCCTCGGCTGCATGGTGGCCTACACCCTGGGTATCACGAATATCGACCCCATCAGCTACGGCCTACTGTTCGAACGTTTCCTGAACCCGGAACGGGTCAGCATGCCGGACATCGACATCGATCTCGCGGACCGGGAACGGGACAAGGTCATCAACTACGTGGTGGAAAAATACGGCAAGAGCAGCGTGGCCCAGATCATCACCTTCGGGACCATGGGCGCCAAAGCGGCGATCCGCGACGTGGGCCGCGTCCTCGGCATGTCGTACGGCGACGTGGACCGTGTGGCCAAGCTGGTGCCGTCCGAACTGAAGATCACGCTCGACCGGGCCATTGACCAGGTTCCCGAACTCCGGCAGATGGCCGATGGCAGCGGCACGGAAAGCCAGCTGATCCAGTATGCGAAGACGCTTGAAGGACTTGCGCGCCATGCTTCCGTGCACGCGGCCGGCGTAGTGATTACTCCCGGAGAACTGACCGATTACGTGCCGCTGTACAAGCCCAGCAACAAGGATACGATCGTTACCCAGTATCCCGGCGAACTCATGGAGGATATCGGCCTGCCGAAGATGGATTTCCTGGGATTGCAGAACCTCTCGGTGATCCAGGACGCCCTCGCTATCATCAAGGAGACGGCGGGTGACGAGATCGAACTGGACGACATTCCCCTCGATGATCCGAAAACCCTCGATCTGTTCCGGCGGGGGGAGACCACGGGCATATTTCAGTTTCACAGCGGCTGGCTGCATGAATTCCTAAGGCGGCTGCGGCCAGACTGTGTCGAGGACCTGATCGCCATGAACGCGCTGTGCCGGCCCGGACCCCTCAACGGCGGGGTGGTGGACGACTACATCGACCGCAAGCACGGGCGCAAGGAGGTCACGTATCACCACGCCGTTATGGAAACGGCCCTGAAAGAGACTTACGGACTTATCGTTTACCAGGAACAGGCGATGCAGATCGCCCGGGATATGGCTGGCTATACCCTGGGCCGTGCTGATTTTCTCCGCAAGGCCATGTCCAAGAAGCAGCCCGAGGTCATGGCCGAAGAACGGCGTAATTTCGTCGACGGCGCCGTTGAAAACGGCATCAAGAAGAGTATCGCGGAGGAAGTATTCGGCCTGATCGAGTATTTCGGGGGATACGCGTTCAACAAGAGCCACTCCGCCGGATATGCCGTCCTCGCCTTCCAGGAGGCCTACCTGAAGGTGCACTACCCGGTAGCGTTCATGGCTGCGCTGCTGTCGAACTCGATGTCCAATACCGAGGAAATCGTCGTGCTGATCAACGAATGCCGGAAAATGGGGATCGAGGTGCTTCCGCCCGACGTCAACGGAAGCGACAAGACCTTCGCCATGGAAGGGGATTCCATCCGGTTCGGGCTGTGCGCCATAAAAAACGTGGGGCAGGGCGCAGTGGAATCCATTGTCGAGGCGAGGAAGGAATACGGTCTCTTCGAAGAAATATTCGGACTCTGCGAGAACATCGATCTGCGCCTGGTCAACAAGCGCGTGCTCGAAAGCCTGATACAGGCCGGCGCCTGCGACAGCCTTGAGGGACACCGGGCGCAACTCGTGGAAGTGCTCGACACGGTCATGGAGGGCGCGCAGACCCGTCAGAACGACCGGGAGAAGGGGCAAACTTCCCTTTTTGAACTCGACGGGACCGGAGATGGCGCCGGCCTGGAAATACACAAGCCCGTGATGCCCTTCATCGCCCCATGGCCAGCCAGCCAGGAACTGGGCATGGAGAAGGAATTGCTCGGATTTTACGTGACGGGCCATCCCCTGAAGGAATACAAGGAAGACCTGCGCGCTTTTACGACAACGGAAATGCGGCGCCTGGACCAGGCAAACGGTCGACAGGAAAACGTAGTGGTGGGTGGTATAGTTACCGAGATCAAGCCCATCGTGGATCGAAACGGCAAAACCATGGCCTTCGTTATGCTCGAAGATTTTTCTGGGTCGGGCGAGGTGCTTGTTTTTTCCGAGCCCTATTCCATGCATCGGGAACTCGTAACAATCGACTCGCTGATCCTGGTGCACGGACACCTATCGAAAAAGGAAGAAGACAACAAGGTTATTGCATCCGAAATCATCCCGCTGACGGAAGCGCGGGACAAACTGGTGCGTTCCGTCGTGGTGACGCTGAACTCGGACCAGGTCACGGACGAGAATATCACCTTGCTCAAGGACGTATTCGGGACCTACCCGGGGGACTGCGACGTGATGATCGAATTGTCAGCGCCCGACCAGGGACCGGTCAACGTCAAGGCAGGCACATCCTTCCGGGTCAGACCCGCCGACGAGTTGCTGAAGGCCCTGCGTAATACCATAGGCACGAAAAGCGTTCGAATAGCCGGCGCCCCTCCGCAGAGCAGCGACAGCGGCTGGAAACCCGTAGAGACTAATGGCCGGGGACGAAACGGCGGAGGGCGGTGGAGAGGGAATGGGAAGTAGCCTGTGTAGGGTTGAAAGACCAGATCAAGGCCAGGAGATCGCATTGATTGACCAGGATTCTGGGTTATACTGTGTAAAGAGCATACGTTTGTAAATGTCATGACACAGATGCTAAATATTTGAAATGATTGAAATTGCCTAACGTTCAGGTCTGGAGTCGCTATGACATTCAGGAAGCATATTGTGAGTTTAATCGTGCATATGGCTGCCGGCAGTTTGCAGTTTGCCGGGTGTGGCGGTAAGGATTCACCGACCGGACCCACAATCACCCCGCCAACTCCTCCCCCGCCTCCACCACCTTCGGTTGCCAGCATAGTAGTCAACCCTTCTTCCGCCTCGCTGGTAGTAGGAGGTACCCAGCGATTTTCCGCCTCCGCCCGTGCCTCGGACGGTTCGACCATAAGCGGTGTGAACTTTACCTGGACGAGCAGCAATACTGCCGTGGTGACCATAAACACGTCCGGACTGGCCGCGGCCGTGAGCGCCGGTACAGCCATGATCCGGGCGACGGGAAACGGGATTTCGAGTGCGCCGGCTACGATCACGGTCACCTTGCCGCCCGTGGCGAACGTCACGGTGAGTTCCTCCTCGGCGCAGGAGATGACCGTCGGGGATACGCTGTCATTCACGGCAACCGCCCGTGCGGCAAATGGTACGGAACGCGACGATGTGAGCATCACGTGGACGAGCAGCGATACCGGCGTGGTGAGCATTACGTCCGCTGGCGTGGCTACGGCTGTCAGCGCGGGCATGGTTACGGTACGGGCCATGGCTGACGGTGTATCGAGCTCACCGGTTACTATTACGGTTGTCGAACCACCGCCTCCCCCACCCATGGTCGCTACCGTTACGGTGAGCCCAACCGACCCTTTGATCGAGGAAGGGCAGACTCAGCAGTTCGAAGCCATGGCCATGACGGACGACGGTATGGCCATACCCGACGCGATGATTACGTGGATGAGCTCCGATGACGGCGTCGCGACGATTGATGCAGATGGCCTGGCCACAGGTGTGAGCGCGGGAGAAGCTACGATTACGGCAACGGCAGATGGCGTCTCCGGTACAACGATGCTCACAGTGACCGAACCACCTCCACCTCCACCTCCTATAGTGGCGACTGTGTCAGTTACTCCACCCATGGCGTCAACTGAAGAAGGCGGAATGCAACAGTTCGAGGCCATGGCCATGACGGAGGAAGGTATGGTCATACCCGACGTGGAGTTTACGTGGATGAGTTCCGACGAAAGTGTCGCGACGATTGATGCGGGCGGCCTGGCCACGGGTGTGAGCGCGGGAGAAGTGACCATTACGGCGATGGCCGACGGCATACCGGGCACGGCGAGTTTGACGGTCATGGAACCTCCGCCGATGGTCGCGACGGTGACCGTAACCCCGCCGATTGCGGAGATCGAGGAAGGCCAGACGCATCAGTTCTTCGCGATCGCGGCGGATGCGGATGGGATGTTGATTCAAGGCGCGCCGATCACGTGGACCAGCTCAGACGAAAATGTGGCCACGGTCAGCTCAACCGGGCTCGCCACGGGCGTTGGTCCCGGTGAAGCCACCATCACGGCAACGTCGGACGGCGAGTCGGGCGAGGCCACGCTGACCGTCACTGAGGCGCCTCCTGTGCTGGCCAGGATTGAAGTAAGTCCGCCGATGGCGGAGATCGAGGAAGGCCAGACGGAGCAGTTCACGGCAAGAGGCCTCACATCCGACAACGAGGAAATACCGGACTTGGATTTCACGTGGTCGAGCGGTAATGCCAATGTGGCGACTGTGGATGCGGTCGGACTTGCCACGGGCGTCAGTGCCGGTACTGCTTCGATCAGGGCGATGGCTGAGGGGATAACCGGATCGGGCTCCCTCACGGTGACCGCGCCGCCTCCCGCCAGTCGGAGTGGGATGTTTGGCGGGGCCGGTGGGTATCGGGCAGCCGGAACAGCGACTCTCGAGGAAACGGGCTCTGGAGGACTTGTACTTAAATTCGGCAGTAACTTTCAGATTAATGGGAGCGGTTTTGATGTGATTCTTTACACACAGGGAAGAATCAAACTTCGCGGGAGCGGGGCCGCTTCCGACGGTTCCTATGTCAACCTTGGGAATATGAGAAGCCGTACCGGCGCGCAGGAATACGTGGTGCCGTCAAACGTACAACTGGATACATACAACTTTGTGCTGATATTCTGTCACTTCGTTAACCGAGAAGTTGCTGTCGCCGAATTGGGGCAGTAATGGAGAAGCGGTCCATAATTCCATGAATATCTCTAAATCGTTTGTATTCACCTTATTGGTGCTCATCGCCGGTATCGGTGCGCCACTGATACTCATCGCGGGATGCGGCAAGGACTCACCCACGAAACCACCAGTCGTGACCCCGACGGTCTCCAGTGTTTCGGTCAATCCTTCCTCGGCATCCATGGAGGTGGGTGGCACGCAGCGATTCACCGCTTCTGCCCGGGCCTCTGACGGATCCACGGTAAGTGGCGTTAGTTTTTCGTGGTCAAGCAGCAACACAGCTGTGGTGACCATCAATTCCTCCGGCGTGGCTACTGCCGTCTCGGCGGGAACCGCCACGATCTGGGCCATCGGAAACGGCGTATCCAGTCCCCCGGTTACGGTAACCGTTACACAACCACCTGTTACACGAATCACCGTCAGCCCGGCATCGGCCCAGCAGATGAACATCGGCGATACGAGGACGTTCACCGCGACTGAATTAACCGCGGGTGGATCTGAGCGGGATGACGTGACTTTCACATGGGCGAGCAGTAGTGCTGCCGTGGTAAGTATCACTTCCTCTGGCGTGGTCACGGCAACTGGTGCGGGAACCGCCACGATCACGGCCGCAACGGGCGGAGTGACCAGTTCGCCGGTGACGATCACGGTGAGTGAGCCTCCGCCGATGGTAGCCAGCGTTACGGTGAGTCCGCCCATGGCGTCGATCGAGGTCGGAGAGTCGCAGCAGTTCGAAGCAACGGTCCTCACCTCGGAAGGAACGACTGTCCCCGATGTGACCTTTACATGGACAAGCAGCGACACGACGGTCGCGACCACCGATACGGCTGGCCTGGCGTCGGGACTGAGCGCTGGGTTAGTCGCAATCACGGCCTCAGCTGGTGAGTTTTCGGACACGGCGATGCTGATGGTCTCCGTTCCACCGCCCGTGGTATCGAGCGTCACAGTGAGTCCTCCCACGGAATCGATCGTGATCGGGGAGACCCAGCAGTTTGAAGCGATGGCGCTTACCTCTGAAGGGATGGCTATTCCCGGTGTGGTCGTTACCTGGACAAGCAGCGATATGATGGTGGCGACCATAGATGGATCAGGGCTGGCAACGGGTGTGGGTGCCGGAGAAGTGGAGATCACGGCGACGGTTGACGACGTGTCAGGCACGGCGATGCTCATGGTGGCCGAACCCCCGCCCGTGGTATCCACCATATCGTTGACTCCATCTGCGATGACGGTACTTGTCGGAGGTATGTTTCAGTTATCGGCTACTGCATTGACCTCCGAAGGCATGAAAGTACCCGATGTGACCTTTTCGTGGATGAGCGACGATAATGGAGTAGCGAGCGTGGATGACACCGGGATGGTCACGGCGATTGCGGCGGGCACCGCCATGATCACCGCGTCGGCGGACGACGTGACGAGCATGCCGGCGACTGTCATCGTCGAGGAGCTTCCGCCTGAAGTCGCCAGCGTCACGGTGGATATACCGCCTGCGATGCTTGTAATCGGCGAGACCTTTCAACTAACGGCAGTTGCCCGGACATCTGAAGGGATGATGATCGTAGGGGTGATGTTCGAGTGGTCGAGTGATGATGAGAAGTAGCGACCGTAGATGCGACCGGCCTTGTCACGGCGGTCGGCGCGGGTACGGCGAACATCACGGCCACGGTGGACGGGGTGTCCAGCGATCCGGTCATGGTATCGGAACCGCCGCCTGTCGTAAGTACCGTCACGGTGGGCCCCGTGGGTCCCGAGATAGGCCACCGTTGAAATCGGGATGTCGATCCAGCTCTCGGCAGCCGCCCTCACGTCGGATGACGTGATGATACCGGATGCGATGTTCACGTGGTCGAGCAGTGATGAATTCGTGGCCACGGTCACTCAAACCGGCCTGGCAACTGGAGTCGGAGCGGGAGAAGCTACGATCTCGGCAACAGCGGACAGCGTAACAGGCATGGTGACACTTACGGTAACCGAACCGCCGAAGGTAGTGGACCGGATCGAAGTGAGTCCATCTTCGGAGTCGATCGATGAAGGAGACACACAACAGTTCACGGCAGTGGCCTACACGGCTGACGATGAGGAAATCGAATCGGTTGGTTTCACGTGGGAAAGCAGCGATTCGTCTGTCGCGACAATCGACTCAAACGGCCTTGCGACGGGCGTGCGGGCCGGTTCTTCACCCACCCAGGTTACGATAACGGCGCGTGTCGACGGAAAGGAGGATTCGGCGACATTAACCGTAGAACCGGTGATCTCCAGCATTACGGTGCGACCCTCCTCGGCGACGATCAATGAAGGATCAACACGTCGGTTCCGCGCAACGGCCTACACTTCCTACAACGTAGCGATTTCGAACGTGTCCTTCAGCTGGTCCAGCAGCAGCCCGTCCGTGGCGACGGTCAGTTCGTCAGGCCTGGCGAGGGGCGTGAGCGTGGGCACGGCAACGATCAGGGCCAGGGCGGGCGGCAGGACGGGATCGGCGACGCTCAATGTAACGGAGCCGCCTCCGCTGGTCGTTGCCACTATAGAGGTCAGTCCGTCTTCGGCGTCGATCGATGAAGGGGGCATGCAGCAATTTGCCGCGACGGCGAAGACTTCCGATGGTGAAGTCGTAAGCGGAGTGAGTTTTTCGTGGGACAGCGGTAATGAATCCGTTGCGACGATCGACGGGTCATCCGGAGTGGCGACCGGTGTCCGGGCAGGTGCGACGCCCACCCAGGTTGCGATAACCGCCTCCGCCATGGGAGAATCCGGAACGGCGACGCTGACGGTAAGGCCGGTAATAGATCGCGTGGAGGTGACTCCATCGACAGCATCGATCGATGAAGGAAGCGCCACGCAGCAGTTCAGCGCGACAGCCTATACGTCCTACGACGTGGCGATACAGAACGTCTCCTTCTCGTGGTCGAGTAACAATACATCGGTCGTGACAATCAACTCGTCCACCGGCGAAGCAAGAGGCGTTCGAGCGGGGTCCAGCCCGACCGATGTGACCATTACGGCAAGCGCGGGCGGCAAATCCGACACGGCGACGTTGACGGTAAGGCCGGTTATTGACCGTGTGGTGGTGACTCCATCGACAGCAGCTATAAACGAAGGAGGCGCTACACAGCAGTTCAACGCAACAGCCTATACGTCTTACAATGTGGCGATCTCGGGTGTGGGCTTTACCTGGAGTAGTGGCAATACTTCTGCGGCGACAATAAACTCATCATCGGGATTGGCAACGAGCGTTAGAGCAGGATCTACGCCAACCCATGTCACGATCACGGCCCGTGCGGGCGAAAAGTCTGACACAGCTATGCTGACGGTAAGGCCCGTGATTTCGAGCATCGCAGTATCCCCAACCAGTCCTTCGATCGAGGAAGGTGAGACGCAGCCGTTCAACGCAACCGCCGAGACCTCGTACGGTACGACGATACAGAACGTTAGTTTTTCTTGGTCGAGCAGTATGACCTCTGTGGCGACGATAGGCTCAGCCTCTGGCTTGGCTACAGGCGTAAGTTCGGGTTCTACGACAATCACGGCGAGAGCAGGTGGCCAGTCCGGCACGGCGACGTTAACGGTTACCGAACCGACGGTCAACCGGGTTACGGTGAGCCCATCTTCGCCTTCGATCGAGGAGGGCGAGACACAGCAGTTTTCGGCGACGGCCTATTCGTCCAGCAACAATGTGATCTCGGGCAAAACCTTCACCTGGACAAGCAGCGATACTTCGAAAGCAACGATCAGTTTTTCTGGATTGGCCACAGGGAAGGATTCGGGTTCGGTTACGATCACGGCATCCGTTGACGGGAAATCCGGCACGGCGACGTTGACGGTTAGCGAGCCAGTAACAAGCAAATCCGGGCCATTTTCGGGAAACGCACCCTCCTATTCGGCGAGTGGAAGAGCGACACTCAAAGAAAACGAATCGGGGAACTTGGTACTGGAATTCAGCAGTAATTTCAGTGTGACCAATGCGCCAGACAATCGTGTAGTCTTGTGTAGTGCACCCCAAAATGGGACAACCAGTTAAGCTACAGTTTTAACACGTGTGGTCATTTGCTCGAACTCAGCAGGTGGTGTGTAGTCCAGTGCTGAGTGCAAGCGTTTACGATTGTAGCGCTTGTCGATGAAGTAGCCGATACGTGATCGGGCTTCTTCAAGGGATTCGTACTCGTAGAGATAGACCTCCTCGTATTTGAGGGTTCTGATGAAGCGTTCTGCTTTGGCGTTGTCATAGGGGTTGCCGCGCCGGCTCATGCTGATTTCAATGCCGGCTTTCTTGAGGGTGTCGACATAGGCTTTGGAGGCATACTGCACGCCCCGGTCCGAGTGATGCACCAGCCCCTCCGGCACTGATCTGGAAGCAAGGGCGCTGTCCAGGGCACCCAAGGTCAGGCTGGCATCGAGTGTTCGCTCCAGAGCCCATCCGACGCATCGTCTGCTATAGGCGCCTGGGATCACGGCCAGATAGACCCATTCGCGAGCCAGCCTTATGTAGGTGATATCGGCCACCCAGAGTTGATAGACTCCGGTTACGTTCAGTCCCGGGACCAGGTTGGCGCAGACGGCGCGATCGTGGTTCGAGTCGGTGGTCGATACGAAGGCCTTGCGCCGCAGGGCAAGCAGGTTGTCCTCGCGCATGAGGCGCTTTGGCCCGCTTGTGGTTCACAAGGTATCCCAAGCGCCTGAGCGCCCGGGTCATGGGACGGTAACCGTAGGAGGGCCAGGAAAGGGCGAGCTTATGGATCCTGTCCCGCAGTTCAAGATCCGGTTCGGGTCGACCACGACGGCCGCGGTAGTAGCTGGATCGTCCGATGGAGAGCGTCTTGCAGAGCCGCTTGACCACGGTACAGTCTGCGGCTACCTGCTTCTGCGCGACCAGGGAGATCATGAACTGCCTCCATTGCCTCGGGCTGAGCGTGGGATCTCCTCGAGCCGACTCAAAACTTTTTTTAACAGGTCGTTCTCCATGGTCAACTGACCGACTTTGCGCTCCAAGGCCGCGATCCGCGCCTCGTCTGAGACCGCCTTGCCGTTGCCGGGAAAGGCGCGCTCACCCTGATGGCGTAGCTGTTGGCGCCACCTGTGGATCAGCGTGGGATGAACCTGATGTTCACGAGCCAGTTGGCTGATGGGCTTGCCCGAATCGGCTTCCTGAAGAACCTGGAGTTTGAAATCGCGGGTAAACTGACGGCGTTTCAGAGTCATAGTGTGCCTCCTCGTTCAAAAGGAAGCTTAACTCTGTGTCCCGGTCAAGGGTGCAGTACATTTGTATAATTCCAACGATATAGACTGGGGTCCTGGAGTAACGCCAACCGACTCGTTCGTTAATCTCGGCTCAATTAAGAGTAACTCTGGATCACAGACGTACTCAGTACCATCTAGCGTGGAAATAGACGACTACAATTGGGTTATTCTGCACTGTTGGAGGTTCAATGTTCGTATTGCTAGAGCGTCATTGAATTAGGCGACAAACAGCGAGGTACCTAAGTTGAAATATCTATACATTCTTCAATTGACAGTCGTCGTTGTTTTGAATTCTTCCATAGTCTATGCTGGGGGCTGGACCCAACCTAAGGGAACAGCTTACTTCAAAATAAACGAACAAATCGTTCGAAGTGATTCTTATATCCGACCAAACGGACGTAAGGAAATTATCTCCTCTATGGGTAGGTATACAACCAGTCTATACGGAGAATATGGATTGGTAAATCGATTAACACTCGTCGGCTATATGCCATTCTTTCGGCAAACCACTGTCGATTCGGATCCTATAGATACCCATTCGGGGATGGGGGATTGGGACATCGGTGTCAGAATTTGATTGCTGACCAACCGGGCAACGGTCATGAGCTTTCAGTTGATTGCTGGCATTCCAGTAGGCGATTCAGAACAATCCAACGGGCTTTTCACAGGAGACGGAGAATTCAACCAGGTTTTCGCCCTTCAGGTTGGTCATTCACTTTACCCGGCACCAGCGTATTTAAAGGGAGAAATCGGATTCAATAATAGGGAGAGGGGGTTCTCAGATGAACTGCGTTATTCAATAGAAGCAGGATATGTTATTGGCGAGAGATTAGGCGTCACAGTTTGGATTCGTGGTGTAGAAGCGGTGGGTAAAGACGACGATGATTTGACAGTCAGTGACTTGAAATATCTGTCTATTGGACCCGAACTTAACCTCTACATAACTACCAACTTGGGGATCACTGCCGGGGTGACCAAGTATGCGAACGCGCGCAATCTGCTGGACTCTCCTGCTTGGGATATAGGAGTGTTCTTTAAACTTTAGGTTTATTGAAAGCCCAATCCATCTATGTCGGAACCGTATGCCAAATTTGATTTAGAGCGGAATTTGTTTCTGTGTCACAAAGTTCATAAGTTGGAGTTGACCCGGTTTAGTGGACATGTTATCTCTTGTGTTGAAAGGAGCGTCACATGCCCAGATCTCGTACCCCCTATCCAGCGGCCTTCCGCCAGCAGATGGTCGATCTCGTTCGCTCCGGCCGCAGCCTGAGAAGCGCTGGCCAAGGAGTTCGAACCCACCGCGCAAGCCATCCGCAACTGGGTCAAACAGGACGACCTGGATCAAGGCAGGCGTGAAGACGGCCTGACTACCGAAGAACGGACCGAGCTGCGTCGTCTGCGCCGTGAAAACAGACAGCTCAGGATGGATCGGGAGATCCTGGCAAAAGCCGCGGCCTGGTTCGCCCGGGAGACCGAGACTCCGCCCGGGTCTTCTCGTTCATAAAGGCGCATCAGGCCTTTTATCCCGTTCGCCGGATGCGTAAGTCTGCTGGATGTCTCCCCCAGCGGCTACTACGTCTGGCTCAGGCGGTCCGTCTCCAGGAGGGCCAGAGAGGACGCTATGCTACTTAGCCGGATCCGCTTGATCCATCAACGCTCCTACGGTACCTACGGGGCGCCGCGCATCCATGCGGAACTGCGTGAGTCGGGCATACGCGCAGGACGCAAACGCGTGGCCCGCCTGATGCGCATGGCCGCGATCAGCGGAGTATCACGCCGCAGAGCCGTGCGCACTACCTGGCGATCCAAAGAAAGCAGGAAGGCTCCGGACCTGGTCAACCGGGACTTCAGCGCTCCAGTCAGGGACCGGCTGTGGGTAGCCGATATCACCTATGTGCCTACCCATGCGGGCTTCCTCTACCTCTCGGTGGTCATAGACGCCTTCAGTCGCCGCGTCGTCGGCTGGTCCATGGCCAACCACCTGCGAAGCGAACTGGTCACAGACGCTCTGGATATGGCCCTTGGCCAGCGCAGTCCTGACCAGGTGATCCACCACAGCGACCAGGGATCACAGTACACCTCGGTGGCCTTCGGAAAAAGATGCAGACAGGCTGGCGTCAGACCGTCCATGGGTTCGGTCGGCGACTGCTATGACAACGCCCTGTGCGAGAGCTTCTTCGCCAGCCTGGAATGCGAACTGCTTGATCGCAGGCGTTTTGCCACAAAGGCCGAGGCCAGACTTGCCCTGTTCCAATACATCGAGGGCTTCTACAATACCCAAAGACGACACTCTTCCCTCGGATACCTGTCACCGATAAACTACGAAAGGAAGTTCAAGAAAACCGCCCGAATCCCAAATCTTATACTGTCCACGAAAACGGGGTAACATCAGGTGAAAGCAATGAAAAGACTAGTGTTGTTCGCTTTAGTAACTGCAGGTGTTGCATTTCAGCTAGAAAACACACATGCGGGCGGATGGACGCAACCTCAAGGTAAGGGGTATTTCAAACTGAGTGAGCAGATTGTGAGAGGTGAATCTGTATTCGATACTTCTGGTGAACCATGGAACATAGAGTCTACACTTAGCCGATATACGACCAGCCTTTATGGTGAATACGGGCTCATAGACCGACTAACCCTTGTAGGATACATACCGTTTTATCAACGAATCACACATGACATTGGAGATCCCGCTTTTAACCCTGACCCCCAATCCGGAACGGCTGACTGGGACGTAGGGATTCGACTAGGTCTGATCACAAACCGAGCAACGGTGGTTGCCCTCCAGGTAATGGCCGGTCTTCCATTCGGTGATTCAGAACAGCCTGATTTTCTGTTCACTGGCGATGGTGAGTTTAACCAGGTGTTCTCGCTACAACTTGGACATTCGTTGTATCCAATTCCTGCGTATTTGAAAGGTGAAATTGGGTACAACAACCGCAAGAGTGACTTTGCTGACGAACTGAGGTATGCATTGGAAGCAGGTTACACGATTGGAGAGCGTGTAGGAATATCAGTCTGGCTTCGTGGGACAAAAGCGCTAGGTTTAGACGAGAATAAATGGACCAGAGATGACATCCAGTTCGTGTCCATTGGACCTGAATTGAACTTATATATCACGCCGAATGCAGGAATCTCGGCTGGAGTAACCAAATATACTAGCGGCCGCAATCTCCTGGACGCCCCGGCCTGGGACATCGGGATCTTCCTGAAGTTGTAGTTCAGCTTCGGGTGGCTAGATCGATATCAGGCAAGGGAATCGGAAGGAATACATGGCACGTAGGATCCGTTTAACCTTCATTGAAGAAAGCGTGTCGGTGGAGGCCGAACTGCTGGAAGACGAAGCGCCGAATACTTGCCAGGCGGTCTGGGATGCGCTGCCCCTGGAGGAGGACGGCATCCACGCCGTATACTCCGGTAGCGAGATTGCCTACTTCCTGTCCGAAGACATCGTCATCCCGCCCGAGAACCTGACGAGCCGTACGCTGCCCGGAGACATCTGCTACTACCGTCTAGAGCCCGGTCGCATGCACGGCTGGCTGGACGGCATCACCGAACTGTGCTGGTTCTACGGCAGGGACGGCCGTCCCAACATGCCGGACGGACCCGTCGCCGTGAATCTCTTCGCCAGGATGATCGGGGACACGACCGCTTTTTTCGAGGTGTGTTACCGCATCCGACGGGAAGGCGTGAAACGCGTCCGGATTGAGCAGGTCGCCTGAACGCATTACGCGAGTTATTCTCGAGCTCGATTCATCATATATAAGTCAGTCATTTTCGACGCGTCAACAGTCTAGCGGGATTTCCTTCCGGTCGGTTCGTCTATTTGCAGACGTAGCCCGGTCCGGCAGCGGGGCAAGCCCCCTGACGCTGGTCGTCCGGAGCCTGTTGCGGATATGCTTATGTACCCCAAGAGCGTAATAGCGTTGCTTTGCCTTATTTTAGCGCATCTTGCCTACGCCGACCCCACAGACGGCGTCGCTCCCACTGCATTTACCGCCCCCACTGACGACGGTGCTGCCACCGCCTCTGCCGCCCCCGACCCCACCGACGGCGCCAGGCTCTATGAACAGGCCTGCGCGGCCTGTCACGGTTCGGACGGACGGGGGCGCACGGTCGAAGAACTTGGTTTCGAACTGGAGCTTCCGGATTTTACCGACTTCGAATTCGCGTCCCGTGAACCCGACCCGGACTGGCATGCCGTAATTCACGAAGGCGGCCCGGTGCGGGCCTTCGACCGGATGATGCCGGCGTTCGGGGATACCCTCACGGACGAGGATATCTACGCCATTCTTGGACATGTCCGTACCTTCTGTACGAACAAGAATTGGCCCCGCGGCGAATTCAACGTTCCCAAGCCCCTGTTTACCGAGAAAGCGTTTCCAGAGGACGAGACCGTATTCAACCTGAGTCTGGACACGGACGAAAGCAAAGCCGTGATCATCGAGACGGTGTACGAGAAGCGGTTCGGTTCCCGCGGCATGATTGAAGTGAAGGTACCTTTCGGCAGGCGCGAGTCCCCGCGGGACGGCGACGCTAAACTCGGATTCGAAGACCTGGCACTTGGTTACAAGTATGCGCTTTACCACAACCTGGAGCGCGGGAATGCCTTCAGCATAGGTGGCGAAGTCATCCTGCCCACCGGCGAGGAGGAGGACGGTTTCGGATCGGGTTCGACGAAAGTGGAACCCTACGCGGCTTTCGTCCAGCTATTGGCCGGAGATGCGTTTCTCCAGGCCCAGGTTTTGGGTGAATTCGCCATAGGCGGCCCCGCGCAGGACGAAGTGGCCGTTCGGGCGCTTATCGGCAGGACGTTCTCGGAAGGCGAGTTCGGCCGGGCCTGGAGTCCCATGTTTGAGCTGCTTGCCTCGCGTGAATTGGTTTCCGGGTCCGAGGTCACGCTGGACGTCGTGCCGCAGTTGCAGGTCGCGCTGAACACGCGCCAGCACATCCTGCTCAACGTAGGGGTGCGGGTACCGGTCGCCAACAAGCTGGACCGTAAGCCGCAAATCGTCATGTACCTGCTGTGGGACTGGTTCGACGGAGGATTCCTCGATGGCTGGTAACTTCGCGAGGCTGTTGGCGTGCTTCGCACTGGGGCCGCTTTGCCTTTTCTTCTGGCTCGCGAGTGCATCGGTCGATGCGCAATCGGTGGATGCTCAATCGGTCGATGCTCAATCGGTGGATCATACCACGTTCGCCACTTCGGATCAGTGCATCGCCTGCCACAGCAATCTTACCGACGCGGATGGGAAAAACGTGTCCATCGGGCATGTCTGGCGCGGGTCCATCATGGCGCATTCGGCGCGCGACCCGTACTGGCAGGCATCCGTGCGCCGCGAGGTGACGGACCATCCGGGCGCTCAGGCAGAAATCGAAGACACCTGCTCGACCTGCCATATGCCCATGGCGCGGACGCTTGCCAGGTCGAACGGCAACCTTGGAAAAGTGTTCGAGTACCTTGAGGCTGCCGGGAAGGGCGACGAGCGCGCGATGTACGCGCTCGACGGGGTGTCGTGCACCGCCTGCCATCAGATTCGCCCCGACAATTTAGGCGAGGAATCCAGTTTCGACGGCAACTTCGTGATTTGTTCGAGCACCTAACCCCAGATCTTCGGGCCGTTTGAAGTGGTCACCGGCTTGAGCAGGATCATGCAGTCGGCCACCGGTTTTATGCCCGAGACTGGCGCGCATCTGTAGCAATCCGAGCTGTGCGCCACCTGCCACACGCTGTTCACGACGAGTCTCGACGCCGAGGGGCGGGAAGTGTCCCGGTTCCCGGAGCAAACACCCTACCTGGAGTGGAAGCACAGCGCCTACGCGGAGTCCGAAAGCTGCCAGTCCTGCCACATGCCTGAAGCTGCTCTGGCTCCCATCTCCTCGGTGCTCGGGGAGCCCCGGGAGGATTTTTCGCAACTTGTCTTTCGAGAAGGCAACGAGTTCATGCTTCGCCTGCTGGACAAGTATCGCGACGAACTCCTTGTGAAAGCGCCGTCGAGTGATCTTCAGCGCGCCGCCGAAGCGACCCGCGAACACTTGCAAACTTCCACCGCCCAGCTGGAGGTGGTGGAGATCAGTAGTGAGGAGGAGCACTTCGTAATAGACCTTGAAGTGACGAACCTGGCAGGCCACAAGCTGCCGACGGCCTACCCCTCCCGAAGGGCCTGGATCCACCTTGCGGTGCACGACGCCAATGGAAACCTGCTGTTCGAATCCGGCGCCATGCGCTCCGACGGAAGCATCGAGGGCAACGACAACGACGCGGGCAGTTTTGAGCCGCACTACCAGGTGATCGAACACCCCGGGCAGGTGCAGATTTATGAACCGATCATCGCGGACGGGTCAGGAAAAATCACGACGGGCCTGCTTTCGGCGGTCACCTACGCCAAGGACAACCGAGTGCTGCCCGAAGGATTTGACAAGGCAACCGCCGAGAAAGCAATCATGGTGCATGGCAGGGCGAGCGAAGATAGGAACTACCGGGCTGGAAGCGACAGGATCCGATATAGGGTTGCCACCCCTCCCGGTGTGCAAAGGGTCGATGTCAAGGCGCGGTTGATGTTTCAGACCATAGGCTTTCGGTGGGCGCAGAACCTTACCCCATACAACGCCCATGAAACCAGGCGCTTCCTGACTTACTACAACGACAACGCCTCTACTTCGGCCGTCATTCTCGCCGAGGCCTCCCGCCGCCTGGACCTCCCATAGCCTCACATCGGCCGCACGCAGATCCTCATCGCTCCACGGAACCCAGGTCCATCGGATTCGACCAGGCCTTGGCGCCGTCGGGCGCGATGATCTCGAATCGGACCCAACGAGAATTGGGCCGTAGCGTAATCGTGGCCTGTTCGAATGTCCCCCTGTTGCCTTCCCGGTATTCCGTTCCGTAAGCGTCAAAAACCGCCAGGATGCTCTGTGCCTCCGAGCACTGGATGGATGCTTCGACCACCCGGTTCCCTTCACCCCGATCGTCAACGCGGCGCAGTTGGATGTCATGGATCTCGGGGCCGGTGCTGACGTAGGCGCAGCCCTTCTCCAGCGCGTCGATAATCGCCTTCGCCGAGCGTTCTCTGACCTTGACCATGTTCCAGCCCTGGTAGGTATCCCGGTTATCCGATTCGAGCGCGTGGGAATCGTCGTTTGCCAGGGCGGGGATTGGCCGTCCCAGCAGGTCCATCCAGTCGTCCCAATGCACGGAGGACTCGCCCCGTCCCGCGCAACGGCAGGTGGTGTTAAACACTTCGACGCCGGACAATCCGTTCAAGGGCAGGGTATCCCGGAGGATGTTGACCGAACTCCAGTGGGGATGGGCGAGCCAGATGGAGCCGCCCTGCCGCCGGACCTCGTCGATCACGTGTTGCGGCGGCATGCTTTTAGTATCCATGTCCTTGTCAATGTTGTAGGCCAGAAAATGGTGGGTCTGGCCGCCGAAGGGGTTTTCGGGATGCACTTCCGCGCCCTGCACCAGCACGAAATCGTCCGGCGCGCTGACGGATTCAATGCGCGTGATCGTGTAGTGGTCGGAAATACAAAGGAAATCGTATCCCTGGTTGACGTAACCGTCCAGGCGTTCCTGCGGTGACGGTTTTCCGTCGGAATTCGTGGTATGGGAATGCAGGTTGCCCTTGAGCCAGAAGTATCCCTGGTCCTTTATGTCAAAGGGGCTGGTCAGTCCATTGCTCGACATGGTGTTCTCCCTCGAATCTGGCGGTGTCGTTCTGCCGTGTTTTTACGATCACTTGGTTAACGTGTTCTGGTTTTAATTTATGATCGGGATTCCGTTCAACTTGAATGGATTTATTCATTTCGATAGGGTCCCGATCCCTGCACATTCCTTAGCTCAAGGTACCCGTGTACGTCCTGCCGAAGCGGTCCGTCGCCTCTACCACCACCTTCCCGGCATCGGGTGAAACGGGCGCGTAGAACAGGTGGTTCGTAGGTACCGGTTCCACCCAAGGGCGGCGTTCGGGTATGTCAGACCCTCTGTGTAGCGATTCCGCCAGGGGATCGGTGCCGGGCCGCCTGGCCATCGCGCCTTTCCGCATGCCGTTTTCGTACCACACAACACGCCACCCGGGTTCCCAGTCCCAGATATTCGCGACGATCTCGTCCGGCGCGCTGGGATCGCTGCCCTGCGGATACACGCGCATCTGGTGGTTTTCATCCATCCCCGTTGACTTATAGCGCCAGGAAATGTCTGATCCGTTCACTTCGTAGACGCCGTAACCGTTGGGCGTACCATCCCAGCATATCGGACCGCTCCACCAGGCGCCGCAGACCGTACCCTGGACGATTTCGTGAATCCCGCCTTCGAAAATGTGCTCATGTTCGTGCACGTGGCCGGAATACACGTGGGCGCTGTAGGGTTCAAGTAGTCGGTACATGCGCTCGCGGTTCACGGTCGTGCTCGATATGGACGGATTGGTGTCCCCCGTTCGCTGGTGACGCGTGGTGTAGTTCGGAATGTGATTGAACACCACCACCGTCCTGCCTGGTTCGATGAGGGCCAGATCCTGGGTGAGCCAGTTGAGCTGATCGTCGGTTACGTACCCGATATAGCCTTTGCCGTGCCAGAACACATTGTCCAGCACGATATAGTGGATCTCCCCGCGGTCGAAGGAATAGAAGTTTGGTCCGAAGTGGCGGGAGAACGTACGGACGGATCCATCGTCGGACGGACCGAAGTCCAGGTCGTGGTTGCCGACGACCTGGAAGAAGGGCATGTCCATGCTTGACACACCTCGTTCGTAATCGGGGTACATGGTCAGATCGTCGAACATGATATCCCCGCAGCCCACCCCGAAAAGCCGTCGGTCGGCGAGCGCGGCGGCGGTCTGCTGCACATCCGGTACCGTCTCGGCGTGGAAGAGTCCCATTTCGTAGGCATCCTGGGTCTGGGGATCGGCGAGCACCAGGAACCCGTGGCGTTCATCCGATCCGTCCAGCGCCGTGAGATCGAAGCGTGCGGCCATCTCTCCCGACCGGTCCGGTCTGATCGGCCGGTAGAAGGCGGCCGTGCCGCTTGGATTGAGCGGAATGGCGTATTCGTCGGGTGTGCTGATCGATACGAAGGACTGGAGTGTATTGGAAACGATTTCGAATCGTCCGTCCGCGTCCGTAGTAGAAACGGTCAATCCGTCCGTGACCGCCACACCGCCAAGGCCCGCGTTTCCCGCCGTTACACGACCGGAGACCCGGACCGGACGCACGCCGTTCCGTACTGCGGTCTGCGTCTGCGGCGCGTAGGGATCCGCCAGTACGGGGAATGGGGCTGCCATCGCCGCGGCTACGAAGGCCGCCTGCTTGAGAAAAGCTCTCCGGGTCAAGGCTTCCCGGTCATTGGACCTGGGCAGCGACGCGTCTGCGAAAGTTAATTCATCTTTACGACTGGTGTCCATCATTTGGCTTCCTTTCAACGACCGGATTTGGATCCGAACACGCGCGGATAGTCGGTGGGATCATCCGCATCGATACACGAGGAGCGTATGAATTGATTATACATAGGGTTGAGCTGTTGAAACAGGATTTATGGTCATAAAAGTGCGTGTTTAACAGATCGGGGGTTTTGGTATATTGCTGGAAATTACGGCTGATATGACAGTATTAACACTTGATGTGACAACTTCATGACCATATCATTTCATTTCCATGAACGAAGCGGCCAAACCTTCCAATTCCTCCGAAACCATATCCATTCCCGAACCCGTCGGTGTTTACGCGGAACCGTGGTCCTGGAAGAAATTCAAGCGGATGCTGGGTTTCTTCGGACCGGCGGCGATGGTGGCCTCCATTGCCGTAGGCGCCGGGGAGACCATCCTGGTTACGGGCGTGGGCGCCTGGGCCGAGTACGGCCTGCTCTGGCTTATCCTGCTGAGCGTGCTGGTCAAGGGCATCACGGTCACGTACCTGCTGGGCCGCTTCACGGCGGTGAGCGGTCAACCCTTCGGCCGCGTGATGGCGAAATTGCCGGGTCCGCGGGGATGGTTCATTCTTACGCTGTTGACCATTGAACTGCTTGCCCTCAGCCTGGCACTGACCGCCGTGGCCAAGCCCTGCGGAAACCTCGTCGTTTACATCCTGTCTGATTCGGTGCTGGCGGGCGCATCGGGCACGTTCTGGGAAAACATGGTCACCACGGTCTTCCTGGGACTGGCCGTGGGGTTGAGCCTGCTCATGTCTTACGATCTTCTGGAGAAACAGCAGATCCTCATATGCGGCATCCTCGTCGTGGGTACAATCCTTGCCACGATAATCGTGTGGCCCAGTCTGAGCGGCATCTTGTTCGGCACGATCACTGTGGGGAGTTTCCCGGCGGCCCAGGAATGGGCGCCGCCCGCCGCGAGGAATGACTACTTCCTCAACATCGTCACCGTCTTCGGATACGTGGGCGGCACGTTGTGCACGTACCTGGCCTACGCCGGCTGGGTCGGACACCGGGGTTGGGGTTTGACGAAACATCCCGACGTGGCAAGGCTGGGCGCGCAGGTCGACAGCTCGCTCAAGATACGGTATCTCAACGAGGATCCCGGCGAAGTCAAGCGCATGCGCCTGATGCTGGCGCCGCTTAAATGGGATGTTTCGATGGGCGCGCTCGTGCTCTTCATCGTCACCGCCTCATTCATGATCGCGGGGGCGGTTGTGCTGTACCCGCGGCAGACGGTGCTTCCCGGCAACGCGTGGGACTTGCTGACGCGGCAGTCTTCCATATGGGCGCAGATCCACGGCGCATTGATACCGGTATACTACGTGGCCATTCTTGCGGCCCTTTGGGGCACGCTGGCGACCATACCGGAAGCCTTCACCCGGTTCACCCACGAATTTCTGACGGGCGTCTGGCCGCGGTTCGCGTCGTATTCCTACCGGCGGTTGCAGACCTTCATCGTGACCTGGTTCTTCGTCTCTTCCAGCGTGGCGATCTGGAGCGACATCAGCTTCGACCTGATAACCCAGCTCGTGGCCCTGCTGGCGACCAACCTGGGCGTGGGATTGATCTGTCTCACGGCCGTCTACCTGAACTTCAAGCTTCCCCCGGCCTACCGCACCCGTCCCGCCATGCTCGTGGCCGGCGTGCTCTCCACGGTGGTGCTCCTCGTGGCTTTTACCGTCAGCGCGACGGGCATGTTGCAGAAATGACGTTTCGAAGTTCGGATTGCGGGACGTGAGGTGTAGGCGGGGTGATGGTCCGTCGGTAGATATAAAACCAGACGACACCAGGCGCGCTGGAATTCCATTCTGAACTCCACGCTGCAACCGACTGACCTTCCGGATGAATCAGGGTTTAAGATAGTTGAGAAGGTTGATTATGAGTCCGGTGAGAACGACTATGGTTGTCAGCCCTGTACCGACTACCCACATCTTTGTTGCAACGTGTTTCTGTGCATCTTCGAGGGCGGAGAGGCGGTTGTCGATCTTATTCAGGCTTTCGACGAGGAAGTCCCACCTGGTTGCTGGTACGTCTAACTGATCTTTTTCCGACATTTCAGCTCCTTCGCGGCGGAGGGCTGATGATATCAACATGATACGAAGAGTAAAAGACGCCCATCAACCGATAAGCACCGAGCGTCGTCCACCATAGTTTACATTGCGTGATCTCAGACGGTCATGATGTAATATAGTATAAACCACCGCGGATTTCTCGAACTGTATTGCAGAGATACAGTCCCAAGACCGCACCTGGATATACTGTAGCACCGCATCGTGTAAACCGTGCCGCATCCTGCCGGCCACGTTCCTTTTTGCTTGCTAGTTCCTACCGATTTCCTTACTATAAACCCGTAAGTCGTAGGGGTTTTCAGGGGTTGCGAAACGTTGGCGAAACACGCATCAGGTCGTGCGGTAAGAGATCCAAGACAGTCCTTGATCGGTTGCGTCGATCATCGCCCGTTCACGCAGACGCAGTTCATGGAGTCCAGAATGCAGGCGTATTCCGCGGTACGTCAACGAGACGAAGAGTTGTACGACCTGCTGGTCGCCGAAAGGGAACGGCAGCGGGAAGGGATCGAACTCATCCCCTCGGAGAACTACGTCTCGGAGGCCATCCTGGAGGCCATGGGTTCCGTACTGACCAACAAGTATTCGGAAGGATATCCGGGCAAGCGGTACTACGGCGGGCAGCAGTATATAGACAAGATCGAAAACCTGGCCCGGAGAAGGGCCAAGGTGCTTTTCGGCGCCGAGCACGTCAACGTCCAGTGCTATTCGGGCAGCCCGGCCAATACCGCGGTCATGTTCGGCCTGCTGGACTACGGCGACACGATCATGGGCATGAAGCTCGACCAGGGCGGCCATCTTACCCATGGATTGCATGTCAACTACTCCGGCAAGTCCTATCAAGTCGTCTCCTACGGCGTTCGCAAGGATACGGGACGCATCGATATGGACGAGGTCCGCTCCCTGGCCCTCGAACACCGGCCGAAGCTGATCATCTCCGGGGCCACGGCCTATCCGCGGCAGTTCGACTTCGCGGCGTTCAAGGCCATTGCCGACGAGGTCGGCGCTGTTCCGATGGCGGATATTTCCCACATATCGGGCCTCATTGTCGGCGACGTCCATCCCAGTCCGCTGCCCTTCACGGATGTCGTTACGACGACCACCCACAAGACGCTTAGGGGTCCGCGCAGTGCGATCATCATGTGTCACAAGAAATACGCCAGGGATATCGACCGGGCCGTGTTCCCCGGCCTGCAGGGTGGACCGCATGATCACATTACGGCTGCCAAGGCCCTTACTTTCAAGGAAGCCATGCGGCCGGAGTTCAAAGACTACGCCCGCCAGATCGTGTCCAACGCGAAAACCCTTGCCGAGTCGATGCTCGAGCACGGTTTCGATCTCGTTTCAGGCGGGACCGATAACCATCTGGCGCTGGTCGATCTGACCAACAAGGGCATCATTGGAAAAGACGCCGAAACGGCCCTCGATATGGCCGGGTTGACCGTAAACAAGAACTCGGTGCCCTACGATACGAGGTCTCCCTTCAGTCCAAGCGGGATACGTATCGGCACGCCGGCGGCCACGACGAGGGGCATGAAAGAACCAGAGATGAAGATGATCGCCGACTGGATCAACGCGGCGATTGAAAACCACGGGAACGACGAGAGGCTTTCGTCGATCCATGATGAGGTCAAAGAACTCTGCGCCGGTTTTCCCGTCCCGGGGATATCCACGACCGAGGCGGCGCTGATGCAGGAGTTGAGCGCTGGATAGTCGAAGCACGTTCGTTGACCAGGAGGTGGTGTCATGTACAGAATGATAGCAACCATAACCGTGTTTGCCTTCGTGGCCGCATGCAATTCGGGCATGTCGATACAGGACGAGGCGGTGGCCCAGGACAAGTCGGGGGAGACCGAAAAAGTGACCATCGTCGAGGTCGCACCCGACGGTACGAAGAAAGGAGCCGTTACGGTGGATAAAGTGGTCAAGACCAAAGAGGAATGGAAAAAGCAGCTTTCCGACGTACAGTACAACGTCACCCGGGAGCAGGGCACGGAACGGGCCTTTACGGGCCAGTACAACAAGCACTCCAAGGAAGGTGTCTACAAGTGCATTGGTTGCGGCACGCCGCTGTTCTCTTCCGAGACCAAGTTCGAATCCGGAACGGGCTGGCCGAGTTTCTACGAGCCGGTAGCCGAAGAGAACATCGATGAGAAGATGGATGTCAGCTTCGGCATGATACGCACCGAGGTGTTGTGCAAGCGGTGCGACGCCCACCTGGGCCACGTGTTCACCGACGGACCGAAACCCACTGGTCTTCGATACTGCATGAACTCCGCTTCCCTGGATTTCGATCCCGAGAAATAGGTTCCCGCTAAAGAGCGGTTAGCAGGCTCCCGGTAAAGAGTAGGTATCTTCGATACCCATGCGCATTTCCGACATCAAAGTCTTTCCGGTCTGGGGCGGTAACCGAAACTATCTCTTCGTCAAGGTAGAGACGGACGAAGGCATCTACGGTATAGGCGAAAGCGGCCTGACGTGGTGCGAGTTGGCCGTTAAGGAGATCGTCCACGCCCTCCGTGAAAGGCTCATCGGCCAGGATCCAACCCGTAAGGAACACCTGTGGCAGGTGATGTTCCGCGGCGGGTTCTTTCCCGGCGCCCACGCCCTTTCCGCCGCGATCAGCGCCATTGACATCGCGCTTTGGGACATCCACGGCAAGGCGCTCGGCGTCCCCGTCTACGAGTTGCTAGGCGGCCTGTGCCGGGACAAGGTGGTCTGTTATACGCACTGCGGCGGCGACGGACCTGCCGAAGACCTGGTCGACCAGGCCCGGTGCAGGATGGAGGAAGGTTGGAAGTTCATCCGCTGGGGCCTGCCCCACGAGGGTAATGTACTGGAACCTACGCGGGCTGTGCGCAGGTGTATCGAGCAGTTCCGGGCGCTGAGGGAGGGATTGGGCGACGACGTGGAATTGCTGTGCGATATACACACCCGTCTCGACCCGCCCGAAGCGATCGCTTTATGCCGCGCCGTCGAACCCTTCCGGCCATTTTTCATGGAAGATCCCTTGCGATCCGAAAACCAGGCGTCCTACCGGATGCTCCGGCAGCAGGTTGCCGTTCCCCTGGGCGTCGGCGAGCATTATACCAGCAAGTGGGAATTTCGGGAGTTGATCGAAGAAGACCTGATCAACTATGCCCGTGTCGACGTATGCCTGGTGGGGGGCCTGACCGAGGCGCGGAAAGTCGCCGGCTGGTGCGAGACCCACTATATCGATCTGGCGCCGCACAATCCGCTCGGTCCCGTGTCCACGGCGGCCTGTCTGCACCTGAGCCTGGCGTCGCCGAACTTCGGCGTGCAGGAACTGCCCAGACTTCCGGGCATGCTGCCGGATGTGTTTCCCGTTCAGGTCGAATGGAAAGAAGGCTACCTGCTGCCTCCCGACCGTCCGGGCCTGGGAGTGGAATTCGATGAAGAGGCGGCGAAACGGTCTCCGTACCGCCGGGCACAGGGTCACATGCTGCAGCGGGAAGATGGATCCTTCACGAATTGGTAATTGGTTGCGCGCGAACAAATAGTGCTTTATTTAGTGCTTTACTCGCTAATCGGCAGCTTACGACTCACGAACCGGAAATACGCCATTCACGATGTTAGTTGACATACTTACAAGATGGCCCTGATACCTGAGAAGTACAGATCCCTCGCGATCGTCCATTTACCGGTCTGGTTCATCTGCCTGGCCCTGCTCTGGCCCGTTGCACTTGAACCGGTGGTACTCCAGGCGGCGCCCAGGGTCATCGATTACCAGAAGCACCTGCCCAGGTCTTTCAAGAAACGAAACCGCAAATCCACCCGTTACATCGTCATACACAGCACGGAATCCGGCCTCAGGAGTGGACTGAGAACGCTTTCGCGCAGGGGCCATTCCAACTATCTCGTCGCCCGGAACGGGACCATCTACCGGATCCTGGACAAGAGGTACCGGTCGAATCACGCGGGCCTGAGCATGTGGAACGGACTGAGGGACATCAGCAGTCACTCTATCGGCATCGAACTGGTGGGATACCACAACGATGCCTTCACTCCAGCGCAGTACAGTTCCCTCAAATGGTTGATCGAAGTAATGCAGCGGGTATACAGAATACCCGATCGAAACGTGCTGGAGCACTTCCGCGTCGCCTATGGCAGGCCTAACCAGTGGGTAAAAAGACCCCACCGCGGACGCAAGAAAGACCCCGGAGTTTTCAATTTCAACAGGACCATGGCCGGTCTGGAATCGAAGGACTCGCGCAACAGCGTACTCTTCGATCCGGACGTAAAGGCGGGAAGACTCATACCGGACCCGGATACCGATGTAGCCAGGGTCCGGCTTGTCGACCGCCGGAAGTACGACGAAGCAGTCGCTCAACTGTCCGATAACGTCATCACGAAAAATAACACGGCATGGCGCATCGCCCGGGGTGAGTATAATGACGCCACGACGGTGTACCGCTTTCCAAACGGAACGGTCATGCGCGGGAACGAAATCAGGAACTGGGACAGGATCCCGGTCGGAACGAAGGTATATCTCAACCGCGAAGGCAATGAAGACGTCCAGGCGGTCGTGGCTACGGTTCCCGTCATCGAACGAGGAACAACGGCCTTTGACATCGCCGGTCCCGCCTACAAGCGATCCGACACCTACTACATCTTTCCCAGGGGTACGATAAAGCACGGCAGGCAGGTCCGCCGCTGGTCCCGCATTCCGCCGGGGACGCGGGTGCTCGTCCGTTACAACGCGCCGGTTTCGTTGAACAGGGCTGGCCGCCAGGCCGTACGCCGGGATGATACCGTGTTCCTCGTTCCTCGAAGCGAGGTAGTGGTCGCCGCCAACGTGCCGGATGTCTCCCGGCTCCAAAGAGGCACCTTGGTCTTCACCAAGAAATAGTCCCATATCCTCAGAGGAGTCGAATCATGGATCTAGTGGAACAGGGTATCGTCTACTTTGCGGATACCGCCTGGTCGTACCTGCTTTACCTGCTTATTGGCGGCGGACTGTTTCTCCTCCTGTACTCCCGTTTCATTCCACTCAGGTATTTCAAGCACTCGATCGAAATCATCCGCGGAAAATACGACGACCCGGACGAACCCGGCGACATCACCCATTTCCAGGCGCTGGTCAGCGCGCTCGCGGCCACGATCGGCATGGGCAACATCTCCGGCGTGGCCGTCGCCATCGTGGTCGGTGGACCGGGCGCCATGTTCTGGATGTGGGTCAGCGCCCTCGTCGGCATCGCGACCAAGTTCTTCACCTGTTCCCTGGCGATCATGTACCGGGGGCAGGACAGCGCCGGCAAGACGCAGGGCGGCCCCATGTACGCCGTGCTGGAAGGGCTGGGCCGGAAATGGAAACCCCTGGCCGCCTTCTTCTGCATAGCCGGCGTGATCGGATGCCTGCCGCTGTTCCAGGTCAATCAGCTAGTGCAGATCATTCGCGACGTGATATTCGTACCGGCGGGTATGATCGGCGAAGATCCATTCTGGTTTAATCTCATGGCCGGCATCGTGCTGGTGCTGCTTGTCGGCATCGTCATATTCGGCGGCATCACCCGCATCGCAGACGTCGCTTCGCGCGTCGTTCCCGCCATGGTGATTCTGTACATGATCGCCGCCCTATGGATTATCGTGCTTCACATCGAGGAAGTCCCGCGGTACCTGATGCTGATCATCACCGACGCCTTCACGGGGGAAGCGGTGGCCGGAGGAGCCGTGGGCGCGGTCATCATGACCGGTGTGCGCCGCGCCGCTTTTTCGAACGAGGCGGGTATCGGCACCGAAGCCCTCGCCCACGGAGCGGCGAAGACCAGGGAACCGTCGCGCGAGGGCCTGGTGGCCATGATGGAGCCCGTCATCGATACGATGATCGTGTGTACCTGCACGGCGCTCGTGATCCTGATGACCGGAGTCTGGCAGACCACCACCGACAACGGCGTGACGCTGACGGCCAACGCTTTCGAGTCCGCCATGCCGGGTTTCGGTTCCTACATTTTGATTGTCTGCGTGGTCTTCTTCAGCACCAGTACGATATTCACCTATTCCTACTACGGCACCAAGTGCCTCGGCTTCCTGATCGGGGCCGAACGGCAGCATCTGTACAACTACTTCTATGTAGGCTGTATCATCGTCGCTTCGGTCGCTTCGCTTGATGCCGCAATCAGCCTGATAGACGGCATGTTCGCCATGATGGCCATTCCCACGATGCTTTCGACTTTGCTGCTGTCGCCGAAGGTTATGGCGGCGCTCCGGGATTACCGCCAACGCCATCTAGTCAGGGCGAGTTAAGAAGGGACGAATACCCATGGCGTGGCCCGTACTCCATCATTACGACCAGGAACACCTCGCGAGAATTGCCCTGCCCCTGGGCGGCATAGGCACGGGGACTGTTTCCCTGGGCGGAAGGGGCGATCTGCGGGACTGGGAACTGATGAACCGGCCAGCCAAGGGGTTCATACCCGGCAGGGATTCCCGATGTCCCCCTGCGTTCGCGCTGTATGCCCGACCTGAGGGTGGCGAGGCTGTGACCCGCCTGCTCGAGGGTCCTCTCGAATATTTCGAATACGAAGGCGCCAGTGGAAGTCCCGCCGCCAATCACGGGTTGCCGCGCTTTGCACGTTGCTCCTTTGAAGCGGCCTATCCCTTCGGCCAGGTACTGTTGTCCGACGATGACGTGCCGGTCGAGGTGCGGCTGGAGGCTTTCAATCCTCTTGTGCCGTGCGACGCCGACAGCAGCGGACTGCCCGTGGCGGTCCTCCGGTACGTGCTGACCAACCGGGCCGGTGTACCCGTAACGGCCGCGGTCTGCGGCTCGATACCAAATTATATCGGCATGGACGGCACGGACGGGTCCTGCAGCGAGAACCGCAACCGGTACCGTGCAGGCGAGGGGTATCGCGGACTATTCATGACATCGAAAGGCGTGGACAGACTGGCCTCGCAGTGGGGTACGATGGCGCTGGTAACGACGGCGGAGACTGAAAGCCACCGCACCGCCTGGCGTGACGCCGGCTGGGGCACTTCACTGCTCGATTTCTGGGACGATTTCAACGGTGATGGCACGCTATCGGAGCGGGACGTCGGCAACAGTGACCGCCCCATGGCCTCGCTGTCGGCCCGGGTGGACCTGGCGCCCGGTGAAACGGAAAGCGTGACCTTCCTGCTGGCATGGCATTTTCCGAACCGCTATACCTGGACGCCTGCGCCTAAAGAAACCGCCGCGCACGGAGATGGCCCGGACACCGATGAGGAAGAAACCTGCTGTGACGACGAGGGTTGCTGCGATGAAAGCGGCGCTGACCCCAATGCCCGCTGCGACAATGGCGGCGACTGTTGCGATAACGGAAGTGATTGCTGCGACAACGGTGACCTTATCGGAAACTATTATACGACGTGGTTTGACGACGCCTGGGACGTGGTGGAAAACGTCGTGCCAGAATTGGAAAAGCTGGAAGCGGACACGCTCCGGTTTGTCGAGGCATTCTGCGATTCGGACCTGCCGGACATGGTCAAGGAGGCAGCGCTGTTCAACCTGAGCACGCTGCGCAGCCAGACCTGCTTTCGCACGCGCGACGGCCGGTTCTACGGCTGGGAGGGATGCCACGACGCGGCGGGATGCTGCCTGGGCTCCTGCACCCACGTCTGGAACTACGAGCAGTCCACGGCCTTCCTCTTCGGCGACCTGGCGCAGACCATGCGCGAGGTGGAATTCGCCCATGCCACGGACGATAACGGCCTGATGAGCTTCCGCGTCTCGCTGCCCCTGTCGCGCGCCCGCAACATCAACCGCGCCGCGGCGGACGGCCAGATGGGATGCATCATGAAGATGTACCGCGACTGGCATCTGTCCGGCGATGAGGAGCGACTTCGGACACTCTGGCCTAAAGTGAAGCAGGCACTGGCCTTCTGCTGGATACCCGGCGGCTGGGACGCCGACCGCGATGGGGTCATGGAAGGTTGCCAGCACAATACCATGGACGTCGAGTATTTCGGTCCCAATCCCCAGATGGAGATCTGGTACCTGGGCGCGTTGCGGGCAGCGGAGGAGATGGCCCGACACCTGGGGGACGGCGACTTTGCCGAGCGCTGCCGGGATCTTTACGAGCGTGGCCGCGCCTGGACCGACGAGCATCTTTTCAATGGGGAATACTACGAACACGAGATCAGAACGCCGAAGAGCATGGAAGACGTTGCCGAAGGGCTCAAGGTGGGCATGGGGACAGAGGACCTGTCTGATCCCGGCTACCAACTGGGTCCGGGATGCCTGGTGGATCAACTCGTCGGTCAATACATGGCCCATATCTGCAGTCTGGGTTACCTGACGGACCGGGAAAAAGTCCGCACCTCACTGCAAAGCATCTTGAAGTACAATAAACAGGAGAACTTTCACGGCCACACCAACGTCATGCGGTCCTACGTCCTCGGCGACGAGTCGGCGCTCCTCATGGCCGCCTATCCGAAAGATAGACCGGACAACCCCTTCCCATATTTCACCGAAGTCATGACCGGCTTCGAATACACCGCGGCCATCGGCATGATCTACGAGGGCATGGTCGAAGACGGCCTTGACTGCATAAAGGCGATCCGTAACCGCTATGAAGGACACAGGCGGAACCCATTCGACGAGGCCGAGTGCGGCCATCACTACGCCAGGGCCATGGCGGCCTGGGCCGCGCACCTCGCGCTGACCGGCTTCCACTACTCCGCCGTCACGAAGACCATGACCTTAACCGACCGGCCCGGCCGTTACTTCTGGTCGACCGGATATGCGTGGGGGGTCTGTGCAGTTTCCCGTACCGGTGAACAACTGCAGGCCGGGTTGAACGTCCTCCACGGCTCGCTCACGTTGTCGAGGTTGCAGTTGGGGGATTCCGGTGGGAGCGGGTTTGATCCGCCGCTTGAGCTGGCAGAGGGTGAAGAGAAGACTGTTACTATCAACGGTTAGTAGGTAACCGGCGTCTCGTTTTTCCAAACGCTCTTCAAGTTTTCCGACGCGTTACTTCTCACTGCCACGCTTCAACCAGGCTACGGCTCCACCACCATGAAGTTTACCGACTTGGAGACTGAGCTGTTGGCATGACGGTCGTTCAGCGTGACGGTCAGCACGTACTCACCCTCCGGAAGATCGGTAGTATCCAGAGCTGTGTATTCCGCTTCTTCCGATGCATTACCCACTCCTTCGAAGATCGACATCACCGTCTGCATATCACCCGGCCTTCGTGCTGAACGGTTTCGCAGCGCGGGCATGCCCCTGGGCGTGATCTCGTAGAGTGTCTCGTAGGACGTCCGTCCGTCGTCCCCCATTTCCAGGTTGTACACTTCGTAGTACACGTACACCAGTTGCCCCCTGGGGTACAGCCGGCCGGGATTGGGTACGACGTTAAGCCCGTTGCGGACGAAGGGTCCCGGACCCGCTGAAGGCGTGATACCCGTTGAAAGTTTGAGATCGCTGATGAGCATGTCGCTGCCGCGGTAGTCGGAGAAGGTCACCGGCTTCTTGTACACCCCGATACGCCTTGTGGCTTCGTCCCGCATTTCAACGGCAACTGTGAATTCTCCCGAAGGCGCAGCCAGGTTAGCGGCAAGCGTATAGGCGGCTCCCTGGAATTCCTGATTGGCCAGTTTCCGTTCAGGCCGGGCTATGGGACCAAATCGGAACTTGCGCGAGAAGGCGGAGTTGAAGACCGAATCACGGAGGGTGACCTGGTTGTTGAGCCAGGTTCGGTCGCCTTTTCCGTCGGTGATGTCTTCGAACTGCCAGACGGGTATGCTGTAAGAGAAATCTACCTCCGTTACGCCCCCGTCGCCGCGGAACGAAACAGCGTCGAATGCGTACTCGAGGGGTTCACCGCCGAAGTCGTGCGGGTAGTTTTCGGGACTGCGCGCGATCAGATCGGCGGCGCGACTACGCGGGTGGTACCGTTCCTGCCGAATCATATCACCGGTGTATAAGCTGACGGTTTGGAGCGGATAGTCAAATCTGCCATCCTTCAACGTGTCTACGAAGAACAGTTCCAGGTCGTGGGGCACGTATACCCAGCTTTCCACGACGTATCCAGGTTGGGTCTCCATCCCACCCCGTGCGTTTATCCAGGCACCTTCCATCGCGGTTACCCCTGGGGAGGCTTCAAACATGGGTAATGGCATCTCGCCTCCGTGTAACTGCAACTTGTAACCGGTTAGCAGATTCCGTTCACGAATCGCGTCCACGGCGGGAATCCCGGTAAGCATATGGGGAATATCAGGGTTTTCAAATTGGCGAAACACGAAACGGCGACGGTCGTCGGGCTCCCCGTAGCGGATGTAAACCTCACCACGTCGGTCATAGGGCTGCTGCCCAGTAGAAAAGTGAATCCGGGCATACATAACGCGCCGGTAATGCGCCACCAATCGCTCGTTCTCGATCGTTGCCGGGTTGGAGTCCCGCTCGTTCCAGAAGGATCGCCAAAGCTTCTCGCGTTTCTGGCCGCTCGCAGCCTCCCAGGCCTGTAGTTCATCGGGTGGAGCGACATGCCGTAGATCCCGGTACACTTCGCGTTCGTATTCGTCCAACTGGGAGACATAGTTCTCCAGCGCCTCCTGCAGTCGACCGTACTGCAGCTCCGTTCCAAGGGCAAGCACTTCGAACTGGGCCATCATGGTACGGATCCTGTTCGGCGTATTGTCATCAAATTCCTGCAAGAACCGCCTGAGTTCCTCCGCCCCAAGATCGTAACGTTCGGAACGATGATTCACGTTGGCGAAACGCAGGAGCGCTTCGCTGTGATCAGGATTGACCCGGTATTGTTGGATAAACGAGGAAATCGCTTTTTCATGTTCCGGTTCGGGTGGACTATCATAACAACGGCCGAGTTGATAATAGGCGTCGGGATGTGAGGGATTCAGTTCAACGGTTTTCAAGAAGTACTTTCTACCGTCCCTGTCGCTGCCTATCAATCGGCTCGTACGTACCTGGTCCATGTATGTCATGCCCATGAAGTATTGAATATCCCCGTTAACAGGATCTGCCTTGATCGCATTCCGCAAAGCCTTTCGGGCATCGAGACGCCTGTTGGGTAAGCTCATGTATACCATGCCCATGCCAACGTGCCCAGGCGCCCATTTCTTATCCAGCTGTACCGCCCGTCTGAACACTTTCAGCGCTTCATCATTGTCTCCCAACGCGTACCAGGCCATGCCCAGCCAGTAGTGTGCCGGGGCCGACTTATTCTCCACCCGCACTGCTTCTTGGAGGAATGTCAGGGCCTCGTCGTACCGTCCCTGTTGATAGAGTGATTTGCCTTCTTCGAGAGACGACAAACTGGCTGTAGAGCCAAACGATTCACTTTGACCAGGCTGCCAATGGGAATGGCTGTCAAGGGTCAATGAGAGTGCTGTAATCGTCAGGAACAGGCGAACGTACACGTTAGTACCTCCGTGGACGATTCAAGGAGCGGAATGGCCTCTTCTCGTTTCTGAACGAAGGTGGGTTATTTTCAAGGTAACCAACAAACCGTGAATCACCAACGGTCAATTCGCCTCAATTCGGCAAGAAAACTAGGCACACCGAAGAACAACAGACTCAGGTAGGTGGGACTCATGCTGATGGATCCCCGCTTCCGGGGATCGTCGCTCCAGTCCTGGGAGTCGATGAGTAGCTTCAGGATTTTCATTCCGGTTTCCAGGTAGCGTGTGTCACCGGTCATGCGGTGCGCATAGGCCAGGTGCCGGCAGAGGATGCCCCCGTAGTGTTCCTTCAACGGACGGTCGGATGAGAAGGTGTTCGGAAAGCCGCAGAACCAGTCCACACCCCGCCTGTAGGTCTCGGCGACGTCACTCCGGCCGGTCATGCGGTGCATCAACTCAAGCCCGATCAGGAGGTAGTGGGTCTGGTAGCCCTTCTGTTCCTCGTAGGGCAGGTGCCGGATCAACCGGGAAAATGGACCGCCCAGTGCCTCGAATTCATCGTCGGTAAACGGCGCGGCCGTTCCCATTTCAACGGCCAGCGTGGTGCCTTCTGTCGCCATGCCGTAGGGAAGCTGTTTTGGAAGCCTGTCCGGGGTCGAGATTTGAAAGCGCTTGTGCCAGCTCCCGTCTTCGTTCTGGCCCCGGGCGACGACGATAAATACTTCCTCCGCCCGACGATGGAAGCGTGCCTCACCGGTGGCTTCGTAAACGTAGAGCAGACCGCGCAGCGTATTGGCGATGGACCGCAGGCTGAAGCTGTATGATGGATCTTCGGTCCATCGGTACCGCAGGAAAAACTCGCCTGCTTCGCGTATGGCTTCCAGGGTCCTGCCGTCGCCATTCAGATAGTAGTAGTCCATCCAGTTGTCGATGAAGGTATGGGAAGCGCAGGGTTCGTCGCTGAAATGATCGACACTGTGACGGTAGCAACCACCGACCATGTAGGGCCGGAAGGGATGCCAGTGGCACGTATCCACGTCCATCGAGTGGCGGGTCATAGTTTCGCCGAGTTTGAAGTAGCCTGGATCGCCGGTGCGCAGGTACTGTATCCATATCGCGTGGCGTGGATCCCATTCGCTATTGCACCAGCCCCACCGTCCCTGGAATTTCCAGTCGTCCTTTTCTTCGTCCCAATCTACGAGCACGTCTCCGTAATTCAGATATCCGTACCATCGACCGAGTTGGATGTTACGCGCGAGCCAGTCCGCAAAGCCCGTCAGCATGCGCTCCGCAGCCTGGATGGTATCTTGATGGGCGTTCGCCTCCCCTTCCAAACCCGATTGATCACCCAGTTCGTTACTTGATTCATCTGAATCTGCTGAGTCCGCGGAAGAGTAAGAGGTCTTTGAAACCATGAAACTACCCGCGACCTCGCATCGGGCCATCCATTCCGGAGAAATCGATACGTGGGGTTGGGACAGGGTGCATCGGAGCGTTTCAATCGCGCCGTCTCGCTGCTCTTCCTCGAAGTAAAGTACGTAGAATTCGGAGGTCTTCGCTATGCCTGTCCCGTCGGCGTACATCCCTTCTCCCTCGTGCCAGGCCACCTCCTCCGCATACCGTGACAGGGAGAGGCGGCTTCCGTCCGGATCGTGGCGCGCATACACGGTAAACCGGCCGCCTCCGGTGACTTCGAGCGCCCGGGGGTATTCTTCGGCCATATTCCGGCAGGCGACGCCTACCCCTGACTTGCCGTCTCCGAGTGTCGCCCAACCTGCGCAGGCTTCACCCTCGGCAATGACCCTTTCGGTCCCCGGACGACCGTGGGATACCTGCATGAGGTTATCTTTCTTCTGGGCGATCTTAAGTAGTTCATCCTGTCCGAATGTTCCGGTCTCGACGCCGTTTAGTCCAAAGGCATAGCTTGTGCAGGTTCCGGAGAAGGCGTGTGGGATGTCCAGGGCCAGGTCATCGAATTCCACTTCCCGTGCATTACAGGTGAAGACGTGGGTCTGCAGAATTCGGACGAACGCCTGACCGGCATAGGCGTGGATTCGTGTGATGCAACGCACCGGCCTGTATCCGCCGTAATGGTGCATGGGGATGTCGGCCTCCAAGGCGCTCTCCAGCCGGACGACGGTACGCAGCGGACCCTGTTCCTCGACGGTCACAGAATAGGAGTCTTCGGCCAGCGATGCCCGGCAATGCCCGCCGGGGCCGTACAGTCGGCGTACCGTGCCGCCATCGGAGGTGCCTTCGGTGATGCGTGCCCAGGCATCGCCGCCCGGTCCGTGGGCCGAATTCTCCGGATTCAAGTGGGCCGGTTTCGTTTGGGAAACCTCATCATCCCGTACATGTGCGAGCGACACGGAATGGAAGAGGCCGTATCGCCGTCGGCCGACCCGGAATCGTAGAGCACCGGTGTCCACGTGGAGGTTATGTTCTGTTTCTTCGATTCTAACGGACGTGGCGGGTGTCGGCGGCGTACGCGTTTCCTTGACCGTTTCGTCCGTCAATGTATAAACCGCTCTGCCAGATGGATCGGCGTCTGCCTGGAAATCTACGAGCACCCATTTCACCGACCCGTCCGGCCAACGACCGATCACCCGGAACTGAGTGGGAACGCGGGCGCCATCGGGACGCGCGACCCCCAGGCTATCTGTCCCGCTGAGCATACCTTCGGGCAGGGGGACGCCCCGGGTAACGGGCCAGCGCTTCGGTATCCACGAGGGGTCGTGGGTAAACACCATGGGGATCGAGATCATGACGTCTCCTGTTCGGCCTGGCCGGTGTTCAACGGCGTGCCTGACCGCCGCCATTGCTTGCTCCACGCCAGCCGCCACCGTATATTCCTACGAATCTCCGCGGGTGCGATTCCACAGGACGCGATTGGTGTCGCCTTCCGTCTTACAGCGTTCAAACGGTATCGGTACAGACCGCTTCAGAGTGATACCGCGATAAGGATTTCAGGTTATCAGGAATATACGTCAAGGAGTGCGCCATGTCAGGCTCTGTCAAGTTGAAGTCCGTTACCATAACCGGGAAGTCTCACGGCCCGAAACTGCTCATACTCGGGGGCATACACGGTGACGAATTCGAATCCATGTGGGCCATACGTCGCTTGAAAGAGGGCCTGGTTCCCGACGAACTGCGCGGCAGGGTCACCCTGGTCCCCGTCGTCAACGAAGCGGCGTACTGGCGCGGCCAGCGTACCGCCGAGGATGGCCTTGACCTGGCCCGAACGTGTCCGGGGAAGGAGGACGGCACCATCACCGAGCGGGTGGCTTTCGCGGTAAGCGCGCTGATACGCGAGGCCGACTACCTGATCGATCTGCACAGCGGCGGCCTCGTTTCGAGATTCTACCCGACGGTGGGCTACATGCTGCATCCAGATGCCGCGGTCCTGGAGAAGCAGCGGGAGATGGCCCGGGCCTTCAACATGCCGATCGTCTGGGGTACGTACGCGCATCACGAGGGACGCACGCTGTCCATAGCCCGCGATGCCCGCATTCCCGCGATATACTCTGAATGGATGGGAACCGGGGACTGCGATCCAGAGGGTGTGGATGGATACTACGAAGGTTGTCTGAACGTCATGGGTTTACTGAGAATGATCGAGCGCGCCCAGCCGCTGTCGCGGATCGAGCACACGGTGGAGGACGATCGGGAAGGATCGGGCCATATCCAGTTGAACTACCCGTCGCCGTTTTCCGGTTTCTTCGAGCCCTGGGTTGAACTCATGGACCGTGTAGAACCGGGTGATGTCTTCGGCGTGGTCACCGACCTGCTGGGTGAGCGGAGGGAGGAGATCGTGTCCACGCAGTCCGGTCACGTGCTGGTCCTGCGTACCTTCAACCGCGTACACGAAGGGGAGACGCTGGCGGCCGTACTGGAGGTTTGAGCCGTGTTAATCAGTCTAACGCCGTTCCTGGATTTCCTTCGGGCGGGGAAGGCTAGTTTTGCTTGTTTTCTGCGGGCGGCGGATCTTCGCTCGGCGCGGCGAAATCGAACTTGAGATATCCTCGAACTTCGTCAATCTTGGTTTCCACTCTGTCAATCTTGGTTTCCACTCTGTAAATCCTGTTTCCCAGGTCGACTCCTACGGTTCCGATCTTGGATTCCAGGTCGGCTCGAACGATTCTGATTTCAGCCTTCAAGTCCAAGTACATCAGGACAGCGGCACCAATCAGCGCTGCGCGAATTGTCACGTTCATCCAGGTTTTATCTGACAAATCTTGCTCTTGCCAATGGCCGTATGAATCCGTTAGGGGAAATCAAGTACGCTCACGTCAGACGGTCATTAATAGCTCAGCGAGGTTCCGGCCAATTGTCGGTGCTGGCAGTTCCTTGTTTTCTTCCTGCGCAATCTCCAGCCATTCTTCGACGATCTGGCACAGTTCCCTGTAGACTTCGATTTCATCATCGCCATGGCAACACGGCCCTATGATACCCGGACAATAGCCGATGAAACACTCGTCTACATCCGACCACTCGACGATTTTGACGTAGTTGGCGCTCCTGTTCATTTGAGCGACTCCTCAATGTTTCTTATAACTTCCTTTTCTTGGTATGGCCTGGCGTCATCACCTGGATTTCCGGAAACTACAACGCGCATCCCTCTTGGATGTTCATAGTTTCTGTGGTTGCCCTTTCCGCCTCTGTCGATGAATCCGGCTCTTTCCAGATCCCTGATGAGTTCTCTTATTTTCCTGGGCATGGATGGAAATCATGTCCTATGAGTAACCTATCGGAAGCCGATGGGTCGTGTCAACTTCAAACCTTCCGGTCCGGTAACCTGTTAAATCCCTTTGCGACTCTAACGTCGTACTTGACGTGAAAGACCTCGCTGTCATATCCTTAACAGTCTGAAAACAACTGAAATTCTCGTCTATTTTTCATGTATGAAGAACCGAATCGCAGTATTTGCCTCTCAAGTTTCACCATAACCGACTGAAACCCCATGATTCGCGACTCCTACTGGCTCGACATGCCCTACACGCCCGCGGATCCTCTGTCCGGTGACCTGGACGTGGATGTGGTCGTTATCGGCGGCGGCGTGACGGGGGTGACCGGTGCCCTGTTCCTGGCCGAAGGCGGAGCGCGCGTGGCCGTGCTCGAGCGCCGCGAGGTCGCCACGGGCGCGACGGGCCGCAACGGGGGATTCATGCTGGCCGGGACCCACGAGTACTACGTCGAAGCCGTGGAGGAATTGACGGACCTGTACGGTGCAGACGGCAGGAAGATGGCCCGGGAGGCGTGGCGGATCGCCCTTGAGAACCATGATTTGATGGCCGCGCTCATGAAGAAGTACGAAATTCAGTGCGACTACTACCGCCACGGAAGTTACGTGGTGGCGATGAAGCAGCCGGATCGCGGTTCTCACGGGTATCCCATGGAACGGATTGTCCAGTCCTTCCGCCTGCTCCAGGAGGATGGATTCGACGTGGAGTACCTGGACTCGGAGAAACTCTACGAGCTCAAGCGCAGCCCTCTCCTCTCAGGCGCCCTGTGGAACCGGTTCGACGGGGAACTCCACCCGGTCAAGTACGTGCGCGGTCTCGCGGCCGCCGCGAGCGGGCTGGGCGCCTTGTTCTTCGAGAATACGCCTGTCACCTCGGTCGAGCGATGCGGGTCTGGAACGGGTGGGCGCACGGCCAGCAGAAAATCCGGCGGATTGCTGGTCCATACGCCGGGTGGAAATATCAGGACGCAGCACGTACTGTTGGGCATGAACGCCTACACCCCGCAGCTCGATGCCCGCTACGAACGGCGCATCATCCCGCACAGGGGCCAGGTCTTCACGACTGAACCCGTTTCCGAACGACTGTTCAACGGTGTCTTCTACGCCAACGATGGCTGGGATTTCTGGCGGCAATTGCACGACGGGCCCGGAGAGGGCGGCCGCCTGCTCTACGGCGGCGGGCGGAATCACCACATCCGCGCCGAAAGGGGGTTTCACTTCCTGAGGCGCAGGGGCCGGTCGATCAGGACGTACAGGGGATACAAGGAACGACCCACCCGGGCGGTCCAGAGGTCTAACGACAGGGCGTTCAACCGCGCCTTCCCCTACTTGGCCGCGCTCGGTCGCTCCCACCGATGGGGCGGCGTCATGGGCTTCTCGTACGACAGCAGTCCCTTCGTGGGCGAAACGGAGACGCCGGGAGTCCACATCGTCGCCGGTTTCACGGGCCGGGGCAATGCCTACGCCACGGTCGCGGCGCGCATGCTCAGCGACCGGCTGCTGGGCCGGCCTTCCGACGTGGAGCGCCAGTTCGAGACGGTGAAGAAGGTCTTCGATCCGCTGAGGGGCGGAATCGACGCGGAGAACCGCCGCCGATAGGCCACCCTAGGCAAACTGGTGAAAGTGGCGGGTTACGCGCCGTTCAACCCGCCTGAGCAGGATGGAAAGCGACAGGCAGAGCAGGAAGTACACGAAGGCTACCAGCAGCCATACCTCGAACAGCAACCCGCTCGAATTAGCGATTTCAGATCCTACGAAGGTCAGCTCCTGTATGGAGATCAGCGAGACGATGGACGAATCCTTCACCAGGGAGATGTACTGGCCCGTCAGCGGCGGCGCGACGCGCGCAAGCGCCTGGGGGAAGATGATGAACCGGTAGCGGTCCAGGATCGGTATGCCCAGGCTTTCCCCGGCTTCCCACTGGCCGCGGGGTATGGCGGCCAGGCCGGCGCGGACGACTTCCGCGATAAATGCGGCGCTGATGAAGGATATGCACAGCACGCCGGAGATCAGGTTCTCCCAGAGCGCCGGAGGACCGAAGAGGAATCGCTGCCATACCGATGATTCCTCCTCGGACCGGTTGAACAGGATGTCGAGGCCCAGCAGGGGCATCAGTTGGCTGCTGATGAAAAAGTAGAATATAAAGATGAATACCAGGGCCGGAATGTTGCGGAGTATCTGGATGTAGGTCCCGCAGAACATGCGCACGCTGCGCACGCCCGAGTATCGTCCCACCCCGATCAACACCCCGAGCACGGTGGCAAGCAGCGCCCCCCAGGCGCTGAGCCGCAGGGTCGCGTATATCCCCGTCACGAAGAAGGGCGTGTCGCCGGCCTGGTTGGATGCGAAGACGGTCGCAAGCGCCTCGGCCCAATCCCAGCGGTACGCCACGCCGATGGCGGAGCGGTACCACAACCAGCCCGCCAGCAGGACCAATCCGACCAATAGGAACCCGTCCAGCCGAGTGGGCCGGAATCTTTTCTTTATGCGGTCAGGCATCGTCATCACAAACCTGCCTTGCGCCGTTCAGCCATTGCCGCCGCGGTGGACAGGGCCAGGGTCACGGTCAGGTATATCGCGGCGACGGTCAGCCACACCTCGAAGGTCAGAAAGGTATCCGCGATGATGTTCCGGCCCTGCGTGGTCAGGTCGAAGATGGCGATGACGCTGACGATCGAAGAGTTTTTTACGAGCGAAACCGCCTCGTTGGTGAGCGGCGGAAGCATGTGGCGGAGCACCTGCGGCAGGATGACGTACCGGTAGTTGTCGACGCGCGACAACCCCAGGCTCTCTCCCGCTTCTACCTGGCTCCGCGGGATGGCGCGCAGCCCCGCCCGGAAGATCTCCGACGTATAGGCGCCCTGGAACATGGCGAGGCAGACGATGGCCGTCGTGGTCTGGCTCCACCCGAGAATGGGACCGAGGACGAAGTACATCACGTAGAGCTGTATCAACAGGGGGGTGTTGCGGATCAGTTCAAGGTACCCGCGGGCGAGTCCACGCCCGATCATGGATGACGACAGCCGAAGGAGTGCGGTCGCGAGTCCGATTAGGAGGGTCAGGAAGAGGCTCAGGACCGATATTTCGAGCGTGACGTACAGACCCCGGATCAGGGGTCCCGCGGACCAGGCGCCGTCTACCGACGTGACCAGAAAGTCGTCCACGCGGTACCACTGCCACCGATAGTTGATGTTTTCGGCGCCGCGCATGACCGCGAAGAGGAGCACGCCGGCAATGGCCGCTGGTTGTATCCAGTTCGACAGGACACTTCTAACCCATGGCCTGCGAAATGGGCTGATCACGCCGAAGCCTCGTAATGGAGGATCTGGTTGAGGAAGGCCCTGGTTCTTTCTCGCTGAGGAGAATCGAAGAACTGGTCAGGCGTGGCGCTCTCGACGATCTCGCCGTGATCCATGAAGATGACCCGGTCGGACACCTTGCGGGCGAATCCCATTTCGTGGGTGACGCAGACCATGGTGATGCCGCCGTCCGTGAGTTCGTAGATCACGTCCAGCACCTCCCGAATCATCTCAGGGTCGAGGGACGATGTCGGCTCGTCGAACAGCAGGATGTCGGGTTTCATGCATAGCGCCCGCGCGATCGCCGCGCGCTGCTGCTGCCCGCCGGAAAGCTGGTCGGGGTACTTTTCGGCCTGGTCCCCGATGTGTACGCGCTCAAGGTAGGAAAGGGCGGTCTCTTCCGCCTTCCCTTTGTCCATCTTGAGATTGCGCATGGGGGCAAGCGCCAGGTTCTGCAGGACCGTCATGTGGGGGAACAGGTTGAAACTCTGGAACACCATGCCGATCTTGCCGCGCAGATCGCGGGGAGTCCGCTCGCCGGGTCCCAGCGTAACACCGTGGACCCGGATCACGCCCTGGTCCTGGGTTTCCAGGCGGTTTATGCAGCGTATCAGCGTGGACTTGCCCGATCCGGACGGACCGCAGATGACGATGCACTCGCCTTCCTGGATGCTCAGGTCGACGTCCGTGAGCACCTGGAACGCGCCGAACCATTTGCTTACGTTTTCAAACGCGATGATGGGTTGGGAGTCGCTAGACACGAATCAGGTGCCCTCGATCATCGCTTTCATCCTGGCCGCAACCCAGTCAACCGCCACGTCGATCATGCCCTGTCCCTTCATGGCGTCGGCGAGTCTGGCTTCGTGGTGGAATTCCCGGTCCTGGGCGGCCCGGTCGGAGTCGGATATGGTCAGTCTGGCCGAATCGTAGTCGACGCCTTCCCAGTGGACGTGTCGGGGGAAGGCCGCGTAGGCGAAGGACGTCTCGAACTCGCTGGCGTGGCCGGGACAGTTTTTCGAATCCATATACTTCCGGACGATTTCAGGGGTGTAGGCTTCCCAGTAGCTGCAGAATGCGAAATCAATGCCGAGGCGGGACTGAATGTCCTCCAGCGCGCCCAGGACGGGACCGGCGTTCCCGGCATGGCCGTTGACGGCCAGGATATGGTTGATCCCACCCCTTTTCATGCTGTCGGCCACGTCGTGGAGGAGTTCCGTGAAGATCTCGGGCCGGGTCGTCAGCGTTCCCTTGTGATTCATCCAGTGCTCCGACACGCCGATGGCCAATGGCGTGGTGACCACGACCTCCGGGTAGAGTTTCTGTGCGGCGAGTTCGGCCACGTGAACGGCGCTGGCGGTGTCGTGGGACATCTCCAGGTGTTCATTGTGCTGTTCCGTGCTGCCCATGGGGATAATCGCACCCTTGAGGTTGCCGTCGTAGATTCCCTCACGGAACTGTCTCCGGGTCATTTTCCACAGCTGTACCGGACGATCCTGGGGTAGGGCATCGGACATGAAATTCTCCTGACTGGTTAGCCGGTGACCGCGCATGTTCGTCGCGGATCCGTATGGATTTGGGGATAGGACGCCATGGAACGGGTAGGCACGGCGACGGCGTTTGTCGTTTAAGCGTAATCCTCCCGGGGAGGACTGAAGATATCCAGAGCGACGGATTTGACCTTCACATCGGGCACGCCATGTTCAACCCCGCCGGGAATCACGTACTTGTCACCCGTCTTGATAGTCCTGCTTTCTCCGCCTATGACCATGACGAATTCACCTTCCAACACGACGCCCATCTGTTCGTGGGGATGATCATGCATGGGCACCTGCGACCCCGGGGTGAGCGTTACGAAAGACATCTGGGCCCGGTCACCCCCCGCCACGGCGATGCTTACACCCGGGGCGATCGATTTCTTGGACATGTTGCCTTCTTCAATGAAATACATATGCTCCTCCGGCTGTGCGCCAGGATTCCTGGTGGTGATGGTTTTTTTATGCTATGCTGATTCGGCATACACTGCGCTTGCCGCCGCCACGCCGCTTTCCGCGACTTCGTGTCCTTCAGCCCGCAGGGTCTGTTCGAGGGCGCCCAGGCACAGTATGACGTGATCTCTCTGGGAGGACTGTCCCATGAGACCCACGCGCCAGGCTTTGCCTTTCAGAGCGCCGAGGCCGCCGCCGAGTTCGAGTCCGTAATCCTCGAGCAGGCGCCGGCGTACACTGGCTTCGTCGATCCCCTCCGGGGCCAGCACGGGGTTGATGGTCGGGGCGCGGTGGGGTTCGTCCACAAAGAACTCGAGCCCCATTGCATCGATTCCGGCCTTGAATGCCTCGTAATTGAGGGCATGCCGAGCCTGGGCGTTTTCGAGTCCTTCCTCGTGAACGAGGACGAGCGCTTCCCTCAGCGCGTAGATCAGGCTCACGGGTGCGGTATGGTGATAAACCCGGTCGCCGTCCCAGTACGCGTTGATCAGGGAAAGGTCCAGGTACCAGGTGTCAACGGGTGTCTTGCGGCCGGCGATCGCCTCGAGCGCCCGGTCGTTGAGCGTGACGGGCGACAGGCCCGGCGGCGCGCTCAGGCATTTCTGGCTGCCGGTGTAGCAGACGTCGATGCCCCATTCGTCGACCTTGACCGTAGTCCCGCCCAGGGAGGCCACGGTGTCGACCAGGACAAGAGCCTCGTGTTCGTGGATGACCGGGATGATCTCCTCGAGGGGTTGCAGTACGCCAGTGGACGTTTCCGCGTGCACCAGGCCCACGAGTTTCGGCCGGCAGCCATCCAGCGCCTGTCGTACCTGCCCCGGCGTAAATGGACGGCCCGGTTCGCCTTCGAGTCGAGTCAGCCTGCCGCCATGGCGTTCGACCATCTGGCCCATACGGTCTCCGAAGACGCCGCCCACGCACACCAGCACTTCGACTCCAGGTTCAACCAGATTGCAAATACAGGTCTCCATGCCGGCGGAACCGGTAGCGGAGATCGGAATGGTCAGGGCGTTCCGGGTCTGGAACACGTACCGAAGCAACGCCTTGGTATCGTCCATGACCCCGATGAAATAGGGATCCAGGTGTCCCGTCAGCGGTGCGCCCATGGCCTGGTACACCCTGGGATGCATGTCGCTTGGACCGGGACCCATCAGAATGCGCCTGCCGGGATCCAGGGGACCGAACGAACCGTGACTTGCTGTCATTTCGAGGAGTTCCCTTCGGTGGGTAGTTCGTTCGGCCAAATACGTCAGGGCGCCTCGACCCGGGTGGGGGCGGTCCAGGCATCGGGATAGCCTTCCCGTCTCAGCCTGTCGCGCAGAAGGTCGGCATCGGCCTTGTCTGTGAAGTCACCCACGCGGATCTTGAAGTTCCCGCCTTCTTCATCCAGGTATACGCTGTACGACCAGTCCGCCAGGTACCGTTCCACGCGCTTCAACGCGGATTCAGCCGCGTCCCGGTCTGTGAACGAATAGAGCTGGACCCTGTATCCCCTGGAGGAATTTCCGCCCGAGGCAGGCGTGGATGAAACGGAGCCGGACGTGGCTGAATCGGAAGTCGGCGTGGATGATGCATCGAAAGCCGGTTCGTTCATGTCACCGGACAGTTCGCGATCTGAAAGCGGGGTGTCGTCACCGTTTTCTACGGCTTCCGGGGGCGTCTCGGGCGTTTCGGCCGGTGCCCTTCTTCCCATGGATATTGAACCGCAGCCCGCGGCGTACAGGCCGAATCCAAGGGAAAGAACCAACATCAAAATCCGGACACGCATTGGGAACATAGGGAACTACACATGATCGACACAACACTCGAAATGACAAGGAACGCCAGAAGCAACGGTAGTATAGGAGGTCCCTCTCGGGGTGTCAATCAAATTGGAATAGCAAAAGAGGATTCCAGGAAAACCGGAATCCTCTTTTCAAACCTGGTGCTCACCCAGTAGCTAACAACCACTTCAGGCCAACTCAGCTGCCTACATACCTTCACCCGAAGTAATCAGGTTCATTTTCTTTTTCTGGTGTTCCTGACCCTTGGTGTTGAACTCCTGCTTTTTCGCTTCGTCCGTTTCAATACTGAACAGTCCAAAATAGGCATCACCGAGGATATCATGGCCATCGATGCTTTTTGGCTGCAGTGCCAACAGCTTGTTCATAGTGTCCACGGCACTGTGAAACGCAATGGAGGCGGCGTCAACGTCTCCTGCATCCTTTACGGCCAGTCCTTTGTTGTAGTAAATGGTCCCAAGGTACCGCAGCAGATCGACGTCGTCTGGAAGCGCGGAGTGTCCCTTTTCGAGCGCCTCGATCGCCTTGTCGGGGTTTTTCCTGACGTCGTGGATGGAACTGACGTCCCTGTACAGCGTCTTTTCGTTCGGAAAAGCTTTTATCGCCCTTTCATAGGTGTCGATGACGCTGGCCGTGTCGGCCACGCTGAAATAAGCGTTGCGCAGTATGAGGTAGGTGTTGAGATCGATCTCTTCCGACAACTCGATGACCTTGTTGCAGGCCGTGATCAGCTTTTCCCACTCTTCGTTGCTATGGTACACAGTGATCAGGCCGTCCCAGGCTTCGAACTTGTCCGGATCGACTTCGAGCAGATTCTCCAGGGCTATCTTGGCGCCATCGAAATCCTCGGCGCCCAGGGAGGCATAACCCCAGTAAAGGTAACCCTGCTGCTTGGCGGCTTCCAGTTCATCGGCTGTCTTGGCGTCGTTCTTCTTACCGGTTGAACGCAGTGCGCCCTGCAGCATGGAGGTTGCCTTGATCGAGCGGCTGTAGGAATCGGCGGCATCCACGTATTCACCTTGTTCGTAGCTCTGCTTGCCAACCTGGTAGTTCATGCGGACCATGGTGCTCAGGGTATCTTTGTACTGGTTCTTATCTTTCTTGTCCAGGTCGTCGAAGGTCGACGCTTCCCAGTTCTTGAACATCAAGTCAAAGTTACCCCTGTAGTAATGTATGAGCCCCAGGAGATAGTGGGCTTCGTTGTTTTCCGGGTCTTTTTCCAGGGCAGCTTCGAGCAGGGCCATGGCCTTGTCCCACTTCGGCGGTGTTTCCCTGATGTAGATTTTCGCAGAACGTAATTCGATTTTCTGCGCGTCGGCCGCTACGGGTATCAGCATGGCGAAGCCAATGGCGAACAAGACGCAGATGGCAACCTTCTTGAATAACATCACAGACTCCTTTCAACAGGTACGTGGACTTCACAACTCCGAGACCTGTCATGGGTATGTCTATTAATGATCATGCCCGGAAATTCCAGCATTGACAGTCTGTCAAAGATACATGATTTGAAACAATTAGTCAAGATGATTCAGGGTCTTCACGCTGGTATCTGACCCGGCCATCGACGATGGTCCGGGTTACGACACCTTTCAACGCGCGGCCAGCGAAAGGCGTGTTACCGGATCTTGACCTGAATGACGCTGGATCCACCGTCCAGGTTCCATCGGGATCGAACAGGAAGAGGTCGGCCGGACTGCCCGCCGCCAAGTTTCCGCCTTCGACACCCAGGATCCCCGCAGGGGCCGTCGACAGCACTTTCACGGCATCACTCAAGGTCAGGTGGCCTGGTACGACCAGCTCCGTAAACACGACGGAAAGCATAGTCTCGAGTCCCACCGTTCCCGGCAGCGCCTCCTGAAACTCCGTGTTCTTCTCGTCCACGGACCGCGGGGTGTGATCCGACGCGATCGCGTCGATGGTTCCGTCCACGAGGCCATCCCGCAGCGCTTCGACGTCGGACCGGGTTCTCAGAGGTGGGTTGGTTTTAAGGTGGGTATCGTACGTGGAAAGCGCTTCATCGGTCAATACCAGGTGGTGGGGACTTACATCCGCGGTCACCCGAACGCCTCTCTTTTTCGCCTCTCGTATGAGTTCCACGGTCACGGCCGTGCTCACATGGGTGATGTGCAGCCGGCCGCCCGTCCATTCAGCAACCATGATGTCCCGTGCGGCGACCGTTTCTTCCGCGATGGAGGGGGTGCCCATGAGGCCCAGCCGGGTAGCGTGGTTACCCTCGTGCATGAGGCCGCCGGCTGAGAGCGACGGGTCTTCACAGTGAACGATTATGGGCAGGCCGAACATCCGGCTGTATTCGAGGACCCGTCGCAGGATGGCCGGATTCCGGATGGATCGGTCGGCATCGGATAGCGCTACAGCGCCGGCCTCGGCCAGTTCGCCTGTTTCGGTAAGGCGCTCGCCCCCGCGCCCGGCCGTGACCGCGGCGATGGGATAAATCCGCACCGCGGCGCCCGCTGCCCGTGTACGTATGAAGCGCACCGTGGGCGCGTCGTCGATGACCGGGTCGGTATCCGGCATGCACGCCACCCCGGTGACGCCGCCCGCCGCGGCGGCAAGCGCGCCGCTTTCCAGGGTCTCCCTGTACTCGTAGCCGGGTTCGCAGAGGTGGGCATGCATATCGACCAGGCCCGGCAGAACGAGAAGTCCATTTGCCTCGATGACGGTGACGCTCTTCGACTCGTCGTTAGGACGATCGATGATCCGCCCGTCGCGAAACCAGAGATCGCCGGTCTCGTCACGGCCGGATGCGGGGTCGATGATGCGCCCGTTTCGGACCACTGCGAGCCCCGTGCCGCCGGTTGTATCCAGACCGTCAGGCCGCATCGCGCTCACCCCCGCCGTTGAGGAGATAGAGGACCGCCATGCGAACGGCGACGCCATTGGTCACCTGGTCCAGGATGACCGACCTTCCGCTGTCCGCCACCCGGCTGTCGAGTTCCACGCCGCGGTTGATGGGGCCGGGATGCATGACTATGGCGCCGGGCCTGGCGAGTTCCAGCCGTTCCGGATCGATGCCGAACAGCCGCGTGTATTCACGCAGGGATGGGAAGAACGCTTCGCGCTGTCTTTCAAGCTGTATCCGCAGGGCGTAGACCACGTCGGCGTCGCGGAGCGCGTCCTCGACCCGGTAGCAAACCTCAACGCCCATTTCTTCGATGTCGATGGGGATCAGTGTGGGCGGTCCACAGACGACCGCGCGGGCGCCCATCTTTCGAAGTCCCCATATATTGGAGCGCGCGACCCGGCTGTGGGTGATGTCTCCTATGAGCGCGACCTTCAGGCCGTCCAGATCGCCCAGCGCGTCCCGTATGGTCAACAGGTCGAGAAGGCCCTGCGTGGGGTGTTCGTGGGCGCCGTCGCCCGCGTTGATGACGACCGCGTTCGACAGGCACTTTGACAGGAAAAGGGGTACGCCCGCCGCGGAATGCCGCACCACCACGCAGTCCACCTGCATGGCTTCGACGTTCCGCGCCGTGTCGCTCAGGGTCTCTCCCTTGGACACGCTGCTGCCGGTGGACGCGAAATTCAGGGTATCGGCTGAGAGTTGCTTCTCGGCCAGTTCGAAGGACAGCCGCGTGCGGGTACTCGATTCGAAGAAGAGATTGACGACGTTCTTCCCCCGTAAAGCGGGGACCTTGCGGATGGGCCGCCGTATCACTTCCTTGAAGGAGTCCGCCGTATCCAGGATAAGACGAATCTCCTGGCGCGAGTAGTCCTCGAGGCCGATCAGGTGCCGGTGGCGCAGCGCATGAAGGCGATCTTCAACCATCACCCCACCTCTTCTACCGCAACGTTGTCGTCCCGGTCCAGTTCATAGACGTGTACCACCACGGTTCTGCCGGGGCCGACTTCGACATTTTCTCCGATATAGTCCGCCTGTATGGGCAGTTCCCGGCCATCCCGATTGATCAGGACGGCGAGTTCGATCCGCCGTGCTCTTCCAAAATCCTTCAGTTCGTCCAGCGCCGCCCGAATGGTGCGGCCCGTGTACAGGACGTCGTCGACCAGGATGACGGTACGCCCCTCTATGTCGAAGGGGATGTCCGTGGTGCGGACGACGGGATACTCCGCCCGGCCCTGGAGGTCGTCCCGGTACAGGTTGATGTCCAGCACGCCGACGGGAACGGTCGTGTCTTCCGCCTCGCGAATCGCGTCGGACAGCCGCCTGGCCAGCCAGTCGCCCCGCCGTTGAATGCCGATGATGGCGATTCCGGACGCGCCCTTGTTGCGTTCCAGGATCTGGTGGGCGATACGGGATACCGCCCTGGCGATGCCTTCCCTATCGAGGACCTGCTGCTTCACCCGGCCGCCCTCTCCTCCGGCGCTCGCTGCGCCGCCCGGTCTGCTTGGACCGCCCAGGCCTCCCGAAGCGTTTCCAGGCTCTTTCTGGCTATGTTTTCAGCGCCGTACGAATAGTCGAATACTTCCACCGAACCGTATCCCTCGTAACCCGATTCCCGAAGCGATTGCAGTACGGGTGTGAAATCGGTGTCACCGAATCCCGGTCCATCGCCGCTGGCGTCGTTAAAATGGATGTAGGCCATTTCGTCCCTGTGTTCGTGTATGGCTGCCGCGACGTCCAGGCCCTGGCACAGGGTCGCCCGCACATCGATGATCATGCGGAAATTCGGATGATCGATCTCATGGACCATCCGCGCGGCTTCTTCGGGTGTGTTAATGAAATTGGTCTGGGCACTGTCCAGGGGTTCCAGGCAGATGGTTACCCCGTGTTCTTCCGCCGTGGGCAGACATTCTTCGAAGACCTTCCGGGTTCGGTCCCAGGTCGCCTCGAAGGTCTGGTCCGGCAGTACGTCGCGCTGCTTGGGCGAACCGACCACCACGACCCGGCCGCAGATATCTCCGCAGAATCGGATCAGGTCGCAGAGATACAACCTGGTGCAGTACCGGATGCCGTCGTCAGGGTGGTTCAGGTAGAGGCCTTCCGGGCTGATCAGGAGCCAGTGCAGCCCCGTAATTTCCAGGCCGAATTCGGCGGCTTCGTCACGAATCGCCTTCCTGGCGTCCGGCCCGACCTCGTTTACCGACGACGCTACCGTGAACGGGGCGATCTCCACGCCGTCGTAACCGATTTCCGCGGCGGTTCGGAATATCTGCCGGAGGGATTCTCCCCGGAACATTTCATTACAGAAGGCGAACTTCATACGGGTTGCCCAGCCTCTTGCGTCCTTTCGGTCGTTTCCCGGCCGGTTACGGCGTATTCGTTCTTGAGATCCTGCGGCAGGGTTCGCCAGACCAGGAAGCGTTTGCGCAGCACGCTCAGGAAGCGCCGGTTGATGCGCTGCCAGGACGCGACGTCGCCGCTCTCGCGGTGGATTTCCACCCAGACGGCGTAGAGGTGTCTCTCGTTTTCCGCCGGCGCGGCGCTGAGGGAGACCCGTTGGCTGATCCCCAGATCGTACGGTGCGAGCCAGGTCATCATCGAGATATGGTACATGGGATGGCCCGATGCGGTTTTCTGGGCGGTCAGCTGGACGTTTTCCGTGACGAAGGCGCCCAGGGAACCCTCCTCGTAGAATTCGAAGACCCTCGTAAGGTAGGCGTACATGCCGAGCGCTTCGACGCTGCCGATGGTGAAGGGGAAATCGAAACTCCAGTCGTCCCCATCGGGCTCGGGGAATTTCCACTCCCGCCCCACGTCCGGCACGGCCATGTCCGCCGCTTTCTTGGCGGGATAGGCCGTCGACAGAAAGACCGTGGCCATGACCACGACAACCGACCATACGGCGGAAAGGGAGGAGTAGTTCAGCGAAAGGCCAGCGAGGATGTCATAGTTCGACAGAACGAGGGTGATGGTCTGTCCCCCCAGGTAACCCAGCACGGCGCCGACCGTGGCAAAGACGGAAGACTCCGCCAGGAACAGGGCCGCGATGTGGCTTGGCGCCAGTCCGACCGAACTGTAGACCCCGATCTCCCGGAAGCGCTCGTGCACCGCCCCCATCATGGTGTTCAGCACGATCATGGCGGCGACGAGAATGGGGATGAGGAAGTTGCCGATGCCGCCGATGGACGTGGAACCGATCGAACTGTAGACGTTGACGGTACCGTTCTTGCCGACGAACATGGTCATGGCGACCCGCGATAGGAAATTCTCGATATCCAGGTCGAAATCCGGATTCGGCTGTCCATTCTCGTCCCTGAAGTCGGTAATCGCTACGGAATGCAGTTTCCCGTCGAGATCCATGACCGTCTCGTACGGCAGGATCATGACATTGTTGGATTCGAGGTGTATGAATGCTTCCGGAGGTGACTCGGCCTGCAGGCGCGGGTCTTCGCCGATACGCTGCGCTATTTTCCCCTTTTCCTGTACGAGGTCGACGGGAGTGAGCTTTTCGTCGTCCAGGTCCTTGAGCTGGTTGAACCTTCGGGAATCGAGTATGCCGACGACCTGCAGCTGCATGCCGAACATGTCGATGTAGGCGGAACCGGCGTCTTCCGGCATGATGCCCACCACCGCCGCCACGTCGTCGGGCAGTATGGCGGCGTTCCGTTCACCGGGCAGGAACCATCTTCCTCCCAGGAGGTATTCATCGAGGCGGGTCGCCTTGGGCTCATCCGGGGACAGGCCAAGAATGCTGTTTACGTAGCTTTCATGGGACGCCGAGGGCGACGAGAAGGAGAAGAACCCCTTTTCGCCCTTGACCTGGGACATGTACCAGCCCCGGGGGATCAGCGTGGCCTTGTCCTGGAATGTGCTCTTGAGATAGTCGTAGACGGAGGGCTGGAGTCCCTTCCAGTTTCTATCCCGGACCAGCGTCCCATCATAGGTCGGTTCGTTGTACCGCTCCAGCTTGAAGTACCTGAGCGACGTCGTTATGGACGTGAAGGACAGCACGGTGAAGGTCAGCAGCGTGATGGTGGCCGCCGTGAGGGCCGTGCGCACTTTGCGTTTGCGCAGGTTGGAAACGCCCAGCGAAAGAGCGACTGCCGTGGCGCTCAACCGGCCGATGTCGGCCTCGTGCATGCCGGTCTGCGCTCGCTTGATCTTCTGTATCTCCTGGTTGAACTTGGACAGGACGATGATCAGCACCATTGTCCCCAGCGCGAAGATGACGAAGGCCAGGAAGATTACGTAGGGCGAAGTGCTCAGTTTGAAGGCCGGGTGGACCAGCTGCAGCAGGAGAAAAACCGAGACAAAGAAAACTGCGAAGCCGAATATCCGCTTGTTGATCGTTGGAAACCCGAAAACCAGGCGTTCCATGAAGAAGGAGAAAGGCAGGAGCAGGATGAAGTAGAAGATCACGCCTTTAACCGTATCATCGGCCGTGGACTTGACTTCCGGATATCCCCGGGCTTCGAGGCCCCAGGCTTCGCGCGACTTGGAGATGAAGGCGTCGTATTCCCTGTTCTGCAGGTGCTCCTCCGCCTCGAGGAGGGCGACGCGCGCATCTTCGTGCAACTGGGTGATGCGCTGGTTCTCCACGCCGAAACGAGCCAGCTGCTTCAGCCGTACGTCATCCACAACCCACATGTCCCGCGTGCCCTGGTAGGAAGGATTGACGATCAGCCCGTCATCGATCAGGTAGCCCTGGCCCTGGGCTTCTTCCAGGAGTTCGAGGGTCACCTGGCCGGGTTCGACCGGATTCTTCAGAAAGGAATCCGGCGCGTTGGTCAGCAGGTATTTCACGCCGAAGAGGCTGGTGCTCATGAGCAGCTTGAGACGTTGTCCCGACTTGGCGAAGACGACCGCCGCGGGGACGGTGCGGCCTTCGGCTCCGCTCTGGCTGGCTATGTAGCTGTGTCCGTACCACTGGGGTTCGGCATCGTTCTGCGCCAGGACGGTCAACTGGTCGAGCGCGGTCAGGTAACGGGAGTCGATGATCTCGTATACGTCCAGGGCCCGGGCACGGAACACGATCTGCAGGGTGGTGTTCTCCGAGGCGCCGCTGGCGGCGTTGAGCGGAAAGGTCTTGTCCCCTTCCTGGCCGCGATCCGGGGCGTAGATGATCTCGCCGTCTTCATCGAGTGCGTACGACCGAAGGTGTATCGGACCTTTCTGCTGCTTGAGGGGACGGAAGTTGAAGCGTCCGAGGGAATCGGCCTTGGTGATCAGGATGCCGCGCACGCCTGTATTGGTCAGGCTCTTGAAGTAGGTGACCAGCGCGCCGGGAATGGGTTTCTTGGGCACGAAGAAGTTGACGTCCCGGTCGAATTCGTAGACCACTCCGGCCATGTCATGGGCCGTGTCCTGAATTTTGAGCTTGGTTTCCTCGAACAGTTCGCCGTCGGTGGTGGCCCGGGCGAGCATGACCGCGAGCGAACGCGCCTGCTCGGTGATGTTAGCGATGTTGACCGACTCGAAGCGATCGTGGGGCGTGTCCACCAGTCCCCGCGTGCCGTTCGGCGTGACGAAGGACATGCCCTTCTTGCCGAAGTAGGTGACGGCTTCGCTGTCCAGGCCGAGTTTGACGGGCATGAAGTCCTTCCAGGTTCTCTGCGGCGGCACGATGGCGTTGATATACCGGACCGAGTCGGCGCCGGCCCCGAAAGCTTCCTGTATGTAGCCCGCGAACTTCCTCGAGTAGGGCGCGAAGATGTTCTTGATGTAGTGGTTGGTCGCCCAGGCGGCGTTATCGAAGGTTCCGAAGGCAAAACTGCCGATGCGGGATTCATGGCTCGAAAGGTCGAGGCCGAAGAACATGTCGAAATCGATCTTGTCCTCCTCGGGGATCTTCGACATGAAGTGACTGCTCGCCCTGCCGTGCCGGTACAGCCAGTTGTGCACCCCTTCCAGACCCATGAAATGACCGGAAGTGGCCAGGATGACCACGGAGTACTTAGGGTTGTAACGCTTGACCGCCCTGGCGACCTCCAGCAGCGCGGCGACGCCGGTGGCGCTTTCCGCGCCGGGGGCCAGGCCCGGGACGACCGACATCGCGTCATAGAACGACTCGATGACGATCGTGTAGTCTTTCCATTTCGTGCGGGTTTCGTCCCGGGCGTTCGGCATGTCTTCGTCGAGACCGGGTATCCACCCGAAAATGTTCTTCGCTTCCGCGACCTCCCATTCCATCCGGGCCTGCACATTCACCGTGTTCGTCCCGGGCTCGGCCAGGGCCAGTAGGCCGGGTGCGTGGGCCTTTTCGACCCAGTAGCGGGGCACGTTCAGCGGAAGGCCCAGGAATTTGCGTTCCGCCTCGCTCCGGGTCACCCGTCCGTTGTCGAAAAAGATGACCGCGGTGGCGCCGAGCATCCGGGCGTTGATGAAACGGTCTTGCGAATCGAAATCCATGAGTACGATGCTTCCATCCATGTCGTACCCGTTGAATTCGCCGAATTCCCCTTTGCCACCGTAGATGATCGGACCGGTAAGCCCTTCGAGAGGCGTGGTGGGCGTGCGTACGTGATTGGGCCAAAGGGCGTAGAGGGGAACCTCCTCGCCCGTTTCCAGCACCGTTAACCTGGAACCCTTGTCGATGGGCACCGTTACGGGAAAGGCCTCGGTGCGGATGTCCTGCAGGCCGATGTCCTCGAACTGCTGCCTGATATACTCATAGGCCGAATCGGCGCCGGCATAACCTACTACCCTGGAAGGATAGGAGGAGAGTTCGCGCACCGTGTTTTCGATCGACTCCGCGCTGACCGCTTCCAAGGCCTCCTCCAACGGACGGTCGTGCCCCAGGAATGGCTGAACTACCTGGGGTTCGGGAAGGGAAATCAACTTCATCAGGATATTTTCGGTAATATCCTTGGGATGGAAGATGGTGACCGACGACAACATCAGCACCGCGATGGTGATTCCGATTCCCGTTTTGATCTTCGACCACATGCGTCGTTACCCCTGTTTCTATACAGAATGGTCTTCAGCAATCAGTCCTGTAGCCCGAACTGTTTCAACCATGTCACCCAGATTTCGCATGAGTTGTTTAGCAGGTTTCGGTAACCTGGCGCGTTTCTGCGTAGATCCCCGGAGTACTTCCTGCAACCGGTGGTATCCTTAAGCTGGAAGCCGCTTACAACCGCTGCTTCCGCGTCTAGTTTCGGTGGGGAACATGGGAATGCCCGGAACTGCCGCGAGGCCGACGCTGTCGCATTCATCCCGTGCGTAGTGAGCCTTTGCATTCTTAAACAGAGTAATATAAAAAGTTTGCAATGCCGGTTCAAGCAAAAACCAAGATATGAAGTTTGGTTTAGACATATCTATATATAGGTATACTACGAAATGGGCAACTGAGCCTGTGATTGGTTTTTAACATATCTGAGTATCTTTCACAAATCGACTGTATAGGTTAAAGTATGTTAAGGAAGCTCTGATCAACCCGACTATACGATCGGGTGGAATGATATGAGTCGATACAGCGGACGTTTCTGATGAAAGCGAAGCCGATTAACGGGTTTAGACGGGGCATTGGGGCTCAGGATGCGGTCCTTTTGAGCCGTTTTGCCCTGTTACGTCCGGTTTGGACGCACCGGTCCCTATGTGGCGACCAGTTCGCGCCGCGCCATATAGAAGTTGGCCAGGGCGAACAGGGTGAAGAGCTGGGCGGTGTTCTTGGCCAAGCCTCGATATCTTACCTTGCGATAGCCCCACAGGTGCTTGATGATCCCAAAGGGATGTTCGACCCTGGCCCTTACGCGATTGCTCTTGCGGTTGAACGACCGGTCCGCGCAGGTAAGGCGCCTGCCGCGTTTTGCTTTGCGGTGCACCCGCCAGGTAACGCCTTCGGACTGGGCCTTTTGCCTTCGCTTGTCGTCCGCATAGGCCTTGTCGCCATAGATGGCCTTCTCCTTTCCATGCAGACAAGCCTCCATCACCTGGGAGTCATGCACCGAGGCGGGGGTGGTCGCCACACTGTGCACCCGCCCCTTGGGATCGCTGCCCACGTGGGCCTTCATGCCGAAGTGAAAGGTGTTGCCCTTCTTCGTGCTGGCCATCTCGGGGTCCCTTTTCCGATCCTTGTTCTTCGTCGACGCCGGCGCATGGATGATCGTGGCGTCCACGATCGTGCCTTCGCTGATCATCATCCCCCGATCGGAAAGGTAGCGCTTCGTATTGCGAAACAATGTTTCGGTCAGGCCGTGCGCCTCCAGAAAGTGTCGGAACTTGCAGATCGTCGTCTCGTCCGGCACGCCGTTCAGATCCACGCCGGCGAAGCGGCGCATCGATTCTACGTCGTAGAGGCTGTCTTCCATCGCCGGGTCGCTAAGACCGTACCATTGCTGCATGAAATAGATCCGCAGCATCACCGAAGCCCCGATGGGACGACGGCCGTTGCCCGCTTTCGGATAATGCTCCAGAACTGGCGCGAGCAGGACCGGCCAGGGCAATACCGCGTCCATCTCGCCCAGAAAGCGTTCCTTGCGCGTCTTTTTCTTCTTCTGATCGTAGGCCATGTCGGAAAAGCTACGCTGTTTCATGGACGGCTACCCCGTTTCAGCTTGTTCGGTGAGACTGCGCTGCAAAATAGTGGACTTGGAACGATTGCATAGTACTTCATTTATAAATGCAATGCCAGAAACTTGATCAGAGGTTCCTTAATTGGATATTTCCCTTTATTACATGACTGGCCTTGCTGTATTCTGAATAGAGACTATGCCCAATGCGTTGTTTGATTATATCTAAAACACGTGCTGGTAACGCGATTTGTGTTGGTGCCCTTGCTACAAACCGTACGAATCTGCGCCTAACGGAAAGACCGGACTTTCCGTTTCTTCCTGTCGATACACGTTACGAAATTGGCCAAGTTTGGGAAATAGCATATTTTCCGTGTGAGAACGTGAATCCTCCTCATGTCGAGGATGTTCTCGTGCATAAGGCACGGTTCCTATATACTCGTCCAGATTTGGCAACAGATCTTCCAAATTGGGTCAATCCATGGAAAGGTAATGTGATTGAAGTGTTTGGAAGAAAAACTCGTTATACAACTTCAGGAAGTCGATACATACAGGACGACATTCCTGATCGTAGTGTTGGGTTTTGGATACCAGACAAGGATCTCACTTACAATGAGCCCTATTATCGGTATGGTCGATTTCGAATGAGGTATGTAGATTTCGCTATCCCACCAAAGATTATCAAGGCTGGAAGGCTCGTTCGAGTGTCTTTATCGAGGTGGTTCAAGCCTGATGATGCAGAAGGCGATTTTCCAGAACGATGTTATCTTCAAGTATCAGTGTGTTTACAAATAGAATGTTTTGAAGTGACGGTTGTAAGGATCAACTCGATTTATTAACATCATAATCAAACGATGTTAGATGTTAATGGTTACCTGTTCTTATTTAATACGATTTGAACTGAAAGCTTTCAATGCAATTGGCAATTTAGGAGTTGGCATATGGCGGATGAGATCCCGATCTACACAATTGGATACGGAAATCGCTCGCTGGAAAAATCTATAGGTGTATTGGAACAAAATGAGATTAGGTTTCTGGTTGATGTACGATCTATTCCGTTTTCCCGATATAAACCTGAGTTCTCAAAAACAATATTATCAAAGCAACTGAGTAGGCACAACATTCGATATGTGTTTATGGGAGATGAGTTGGGAGGGCGGCCCAAAGGACCATCTCTCAATGATAATGAAGGAAAAGTCGATTATAGTAAGGTGCGGGAAACCGATTTCTATCGAAGTGGAATAGACCGGCTTTGTAAAGCTTTCGAACGACAAGAAGTGGTTGTACTCATGTGTAGTGAGGGAAAGCCCGAGAATTGTCACAGAAGTAAGTTGATAGGAGAGACATTAATAGGTGAAAGGAAAATCAAGACATTGCACATTGACGAGAATAACAATCTGGTTTCACATGAAAAGGTAATAGAACGAGTGCCTGGTCGTGGGCGACAGATGTCTTTTGGGTTAGATGGGGTTCCAGTGAATGGCGGATATAGATCAAAAAAGAGATATCCATAATAGATCAGATGAGAGCCTCCGCTGTTATTCGATTCACGAATTGGGTTTTTGAAAGTTCTTGAATGATTAAGAAAATAGTCACAATAGGCGTATACGGATTCGATGAATACTGCTTTTTTTGTGAACTACGCAAAGCTAAAGTAGACACCTTCTGCGATATTCGAAATCGTCGAGGCATGCGTGGTGCCACATATGCTTTTGTCAATAGTTTGTATTTACAGGATCAATTGTCAAAGTTAGGAATCCGATATCTACATCGTAGAGATCTTGCACCCACAAAAGCAATTCGTGAAATACAGACTGAAATAGACAAAGTGACACATACCTTAAAGCGCGAACGAAAGTCTTTGGGCAATTCGTTCATCGAAGCGTACCACTCTGAATGTCTTTCAAAGTTCGATTCCAATAACTTTGGAGTCTGTAACATGTTTTGTGTAACTGGCAATAGCCTGTATCTTGCTCAAAAGGAGGAAGTGCTATGGCCAGAGAAAGAAAACCCCCAGGTAAGATCGACCGTCTTCTCGATGAACTTATGGAAGACGGGGTGGACGCCGAGGACCTGTTCGGCGAAGACGGCCTGCTCAAGCGCATGAAGAAGCGCATGGCCGAGCGGATCCTGGAAGCCGAGCTCACCGATCATCTCGGCTACGAGAAGCATGCCCCCGATGGCAGGAACCGCGGCAACAGTCGCAACGGCAAGACCACCAAGACGCTCAAGGACGACAAGGGCGCTCTGCCGGTAGAGATCCCCCGGGACCGCGAAGGCAGCTTCGATCCGAAGTTGATCCGCAAGTACCAGACGCGTTGGCCCGACTTCGACGACAAGATCATCTCCATGTACGCAAGGGGCATGAGCACCCGGGATATCCAGGGCCATATCGAAGACCTCTACGGGGTGTCCATCTCGCCCGAATTGGTCTCGCGGATCACCGACGCCGTGACCGACGAGGCCCTGGCCTGGCAGTCGCGGCCCCTGGATGAGATCTACCCGATCCTGTTCCTGGATGCCCTGTTCGTCAAGATACGTGATAGCGGCAGCGTACGGAACAAGGCGGTCTACCTGGCCCTGGGCGTTAACCTGCGCGGCGACAAGGAACTCCTGGGGCTCTGGATCGAGCAGAACGAAGGGGCAAAGTTCTGGCTCCACGTACTGACCGAACTGAAGAACCGGGGCGTTGCCGATATCTTCATCGCCTGTTGCGACGGCCTCACCGGCTTCCCCCAGGCCATAGAGACGGTGTACCCCAAGGCCCAGGTGCAGCTCTGCATCGTCCACATGGTGCGTAACAGCCTGACCTACGTCTCCTGGAAGGACCGTAAGCAGGTGGCCAAGGATCTCCGGGCGATATACCAGGCCGCTACCTTGGAGCAGGCTGAGGCCGCGCTTTATCGCTTTGCCGAACACTGGGATAAGCAATATCCCACGATCAGCCGGCTATGGCGCAGACACTGGGACCATCTGACCCCGTTCTTCGCCTTCCCACAGGAGATCAGGAAGGTCATCTACACTACGAATGCCATCGAATCCATGAACCGGGGCCTGCGCAAGATCATCAAGACCAGAGGCGCTTTCCCCACGGACGAGGCGGCCAGGAAACTGCTCTATCTGGCCCTGCTCAATCTGTCCCGAAGGTGGACCCGGCCCCTTGTCCACTGGACAGCCGCAATCAACCAGTTCATCATCATGTACGAAGACAGAGTGCCCATCACATGAAACTGTCAGTTACACAAAATCCGTGACAGACCCTAACTTTGTATCAGACCTTGAAGACCATGCTGAAATTGTAGCTTTCTTCTGCGTTGAAAAAACTCCTGATGCTTGTCATAGGTCACTTGTGGCATCGAAGCTTGAAGCTGAACTTAGTTTGGAAGTTCAACACATTGAGCCCACCTTACGCAATACCTGATAGAATCTGAACTACAATTACGGCAAATTGATAGGTTTGACCGTACTTATAACCGCTCCGACAAATCTATATACGTTTCCTTTACATCCCACCCACAATACCTATTACTCTAGTCTGAATTGTGGGATTGCTTTGCCGATATGATCTAAGCCATAAACATGACTGATAAGTCTGGCTCTCACATCCCGCGAACCGGAGGCCTGTCCCGTCGCGCCGTCATCCTGGGCCTGGCACTGGCCGTCCTGATCAATATCTGGGTTCCCTACGGCTCCTTCCTCGTACAGTCCTCCCGCATGACGATGTCCCATCTGCCCATTGCGGTCCTGATTCCGTTTTTCTTCCTCCTGTTCGTCGTCAATCCCACCCTGCGAACCTGGAAGCCTTCCTGGATACTGAACGGAAGCGAACTGGCCCTGGTCTTCGTGATGATGTTCGTGGCTTCGCTCGTACCGGGAAAGGTGATGGTCGCCTACCTCATGGGGGTCATCGCCACGCCTTACTATTTCGCCCGGCCGGAGAACCAGTGGGCGATTACGTTTTTCCAGTACCTGCCCGACTGGCTGCTGGTCAACGGCCAGGGCAACACGCTGGTCTGGTTCTACGAAGGGATTCCGGAGGGAGCCGGCGAAGTCATCTGGGGGCCGTGGCTGCCTCCGCTGTTCTGGTGGCTGACCCTCTTCGTGGTGCTCTTCTTCATGGGCGCCTGCATGTCCACCATCATGCGGAGGACATGGGTGGCCCACGAGCGTCTGGCCTTTCCACTGGTGCGCATGGCCGTAGACCTGATCCGGCAGGATGCGGGGACCAGCAGGACTTTTCCCACTTTCGTTTACGACCGCATGTTCCAGGTCGGCTTCGGCGCGACGCTGGTCCTGATGTTCTGGAACATCAGCGCGTTCTGGGGCGCCATTCCACCCATCCCCATCGGATCGCTCTACCACAGCAACCTGACCGCGATTGAGGGCGTTGCTGCCATCAAGATAAGCATTAACATCTATGCCCTTTGCTTCGCTTTCCTCGCACCCATCGAGATAACCTTCAGCCTGTGGTTCTTCGCCCTGTGCGGTGTACTGGAGGGCGGCGTGCTCGACCGCATCGGACTCCAGTACTCCGGCAGTCCGGTGGGGGCGAACGCCGTGGTCAAGGCCCAGTTCTTCGGCGGGTTCATCGTTTTCGTCTTCTGGCACCTGTGGACGGCCCGCGAGCAGATCGCCGACGTCTTCCGGCGGGCCCTGCGCGGCGGAGAGCAGCCGTCGACGGAGTTGATGTCCTATCGCGTGGCCGTGCTCGGACTGGCGGGCAGCGTGGTATACCTGGTCGCCTGGCTCCTGGGTTCGGGGCTTACCTGGCAGGTGGTGCCCGTGTACCTGCTGTTTCTCTTCGTGCTGTACCTGGGCACGGCGCGGATCATCGCTCAGACGGGCCTGGCCTTCCTGGACCTGCCGGTCAACGCCCACCACTTCACCATTCTGACCCTGGGATCGGGAAACATCGATCCCCAGAGCCTGACCACCCTCGGACTGGGGTCCGCCTACGCCCGGAACTGGCGGGGCATCGGCATCGGCACCATCGCCCAGTCCGACAAGGTGATGTCCGACCTGCGGCAGGACAAGCGGGGGATCCTCGTCCTCATGACCGTCACCTTCGTGATCAGCATGTTGACATCGGTCCTCTACACGATCTACATCGGGAACACGACCGTCGGCGCGTACAATTTCGGCACGCGGGACGCTTTTGGCGGCATCAACGAGTCCTACTACGACGACATCGTGCGTTGGATACGTAACGCCGACCAGCTGAAGCCGCCCGAGTTCCTCTTCATGGCCCTCGGCGGCGTCATCATGCTGGTTATGACGGCCCTGACCCACCGGTTTCCAGGCTGGCCCCTGGCGCCGGTGGGTTTCACCGTGGCCTTCGCCGACGTGACCCGCCTGCTCATGTTCTCGCTGTTCACCGCCTGGCTGATCAAGATGCTCCTGCTGCGGATCGGTGGAGTGACGGCCTACCGGCGTGCGCAACCCTTTGCCTGGGGGGTGCTGGTGGGGTACACCGTGGGAGTTTTTCTAGGTTTCATAGTGGACTGGATCTGGTTCCCCGGCCAGGGGCACGCCCTGCACGAATGGACGTAGAAACACCGCGACGATGCTCCCGGAAGTCGCACTATCGAATAAACAGTTCTTCCACGTCTTGTATGAGCCGGTCGATCTCCCCGTGGTCGAACCGGTCCAGCCTCCCCGGCGCCCGCGTGTACGTGGAACGGATCAGGCCGCGCCGCCTCAGGATTTCCTTGCAGAAGATCACGCCGTACAGGCTCGCCAGGTTGATCAGGGGCAACAACCGGTTGTGAACCTCCCTGGCGCCTTCCACGTCGCCCGACCTGTAGCGTTCGTAGAGAAGGACCAACACGTCGGTGAACTCGCAGGCCGGCATGGTGCCGCTCACCCCGCGGTCCAGTTCGTTGATAAACCAGCGCCCGCCGAAACCGGTGAAAACACCTCGTAACTCGTCGCCGCACGTTTCCAGCAGCGCCGTGACCGAATGGCCGCACGGCATCATCTCCTCCTTGATGTACTCCACGTGGGGGATGTCGAGCAGCAACTGCCGGATGAACCCCGGTGAAAGGCTGGATCCCAGGGGCGGATCGAAATTCTGGATGAACACGGGTTTCCCCATGGCGTCCGCGACCCGGCGGTAATAGTCGACCAGTCCGTCCAGACCGGGTTTCAGCACGTAGGGAGGAAGGGCGATCGCGCCATCGGCCCCGGCTTCCCGCGAATACCGGCCGAACATCACGGCCACCTCCGTACTCACCCCCGCCACTCCCGCGATCATGGGGACGCGTCCGGCCACGCTTCGAACGGCCGCGTCGATCGCCCGTTTCCGTTCGTCGTCCGAGAGCAGCCAGAATTCGCTCACCATGACGGGATAGACGATGCCGTGAACGCCCCCGTCTACGCAAAAGTCGATCTGTCTGCGCAGCCCCTCCTCGTCGAATAAACCATCGTCGGTAAATGGGGTCTGCGGTATGGTAAATATGCCGTGCCAACCGTCGCGTTTCATGTCGTCCTCCCATGCTCGTGGTTGCTTTTTTCCGGCCGCGTGCGCGCTTCTCCAGGGGCATCCCGGGCGCACATCCATAGGAATATAATGATTGACACGAAGGGTGCCACGCACCTATTTTGAGGCGATGTTTTCGAACGGTATAAGGGCTTAATGCCAACGCGAAAAGTACCCAGGGGCAACTTGATGTCAACGGATGTGGAAACCGATGTAGAAGCGCTGGAACTCCATGAATGGCTCGAATCGATTGAGTACGTCATTTCGCAGGGTGACCCGGAAAGAACACGGCGCATACTCGCGGCGCTGGAATCCCGGGCCGCCGAGTCCGGCGTGCGCCTCCCTTTCTCCGCCAACACGCCCTACGTCAACACGATACCCGTCGAACTGCAGGGACCCTATCCGGGTGACCGGGACCTGGAACGGCGCATCAAGAATATCGTACGCTGGAACGCGCTGGCCATGGTGGTCCGGGCCAACCGGGCCGACGGCTCCATAGGCGGGCATATCTCCACCTACGCGTCGTCCGCGACGCTCTACGAGGTCGGATTCAACCACTTCTTCCGCAACCGAAACGGAAACCACGAGGGAGACCTGCTCTTCGTCCAGGGCCATGCCGCGCCCGGCATATACGCGCGGGCATACTTGGAAGGCCGTATTTCCGAGGAGCAGTTGAAGAACTTCCGGCACGAGGTGAACCCGCCCGGTTTGTCGTCCTATCCCCATCCCTGGCTCATGCCGGACTTCTGGGAGTTCCCCACGGTATCCATGGGCCTTGGCGCCATAACCGGGATATACCAGGCCCGTTTCATGAAGTACCTCGAAAACCGGGGAATCAAGAAGCAGAGCGGTTCCAAGGTATGGGTCATGATGGGCGACGGGGAGATGGATGAACCCGAGTCCCTCGGCGCCATCACCGTCCCCGTCCTCGAGCAGCTCGACAACCTGATCTTCGTGATCAACTGCAACCTGCAGCGTCTCGATGGTCCGGTCAGGGGCAACCACAAGATCATACAGGAACTGGAAGCCATCTTTCGCGGCGCGGGATGGAACGTCATCAAGTGCCTATGGGGCAGTGACTGGGACCCGCTGCTGGAGAAGGACGACGACGGACTCCTCGTGAACCGCATGCACGAAACGGTGGACGGACAGTACCAGAAGTACAGCATGGAATCCGGTGAATACATTCGGAACAAGTTCTTCGGCGTCCATCCCGATCTCAAGAAAATGGTGGAACATCTCTCCGATTCCCAGTTGCAACACCTGCGGCGGGGAGGCCACGATCCGTTGAAGGTGTACCACGCGTACAGGGCAGCCTTGGAAAACGAAGGCACGCCGACCGTCATCCTGATGAAGACGATCAAGGGATACGGACTGGGCGACAGCGGACAGGCGGCCAACAGCACGCACCAGATCAAGAAGATGGAAGACAAGGAACTGCTGGCCTTCCGCGACCGGTTCCGGATCCCTATTTCCGATGAAGAAGTCGCCGAAGTGCCTTTCTACAAGCCGCCCGAGGACAGCGAAGAGATGGTCTATCTGCACGAGCGGCGCAGGGCTCTCGGAGGCTACGTGCCCTCCAGGCGGACGACCTTTACCCCGCTGCACGCGCCGAAGTGGGAAAGGTACAGCAAGTACTACGAGGGGACGGACCGCCAGGTGTCGACGACCATGGCCTTCGTCAACATCCTTTCGGACCTCATGCGGGACAAGGAAATCGGAAACCTCATCGTGCCCATCGTGCCCGACGAGGCCCGCACCTTCGGCATGGAGGCCCTGTTCCGTCAATCCGGCATCTACTCCCCGGTGGGGCAGCTCTACGACCCGGTGGACAGCGAAACCCTGTTGTACTACCGCGAGTCTAAAGACGGTCAGCTGCTGGAGGAGGGCATTTCGGAAGCCGGCGCCATGTCGTCCTTTATCGCCGCGGGTACGGCCTACTCCACCTACGACATCAATACCATCCCCTTCTTCATCTACTATTCCATGTTCGGGCTGCAACGCGTCGGCGACCTGGTATGGTCCGCGGGCGACATGCGCTGCAAGGGATTCCTGGTCGGCGCCACGTCGGGACGCACTACGCTGGCTGGCGAAGGGCTCCAGCACCAGGACGGCAACAGCCACCTGCTGGCCTACCCGGTGCCGAACCTGCTGGCATACGACCCCGCCTACGGTTATGAACTGGCGGTGATCATAGAAGAAGGCATCCGGCGCATGTACGAAGAACAGGACGACGTGTTCTACTACCTGACCGTGCACAACGAAAACTACGCCATGCCTCCCATGCCCGGCGACACCGAGGCTACCCGGGAGGGGATCCTCAAAGGGATGTACCGGTTCCGCTTATCGGAGAAACAGGACAGCGGCCTGCGCGTTCAGCTGTTCGGAAGCGGCGCCATTCTGAACGAGGTGCTGAAGGCGGGGAGGATCCTGGAAGAACAGTACGGAGTCGCCGCGGACGTATGGAGCATTACCAGTTACAAGGCGCTGCACAATGAAGCGGTGGACGTGGAGAGATGGAACATCATGCATCCCGAAGAAACACCGCGCGTACCCTATGTGACCTCGTGCGTAGCAGATATTCCGGGTCCTTACGTGGCGGCCTGCGACTACGTGAAAGCGCTGCCGGACACCATATCGTCGTGGTTCCCGGGCCCGTTGATCACCCTGGGCGCCGATGGTTTCGGGCGCAGCGACAGCCGTTCCGCACTGAGGGATTTCTTTGAGGTGGACGCCCGCTACATCACGCTGTCCGCGCTCTATGGGCTGATGCGCGACGGCAAGATGCCGGCGTCAAAGCTGAAACAGGCGATGAGCGACCTGCAGATCGACGCCGACAAGCCGAATCCGCTTATGCTGTAACAGGGGAGACGCTAGACCTATGGCGACGCCTTTCAATCTTCCAGCGCTCGGTGAAAACGTCGACGCGGGAACCGTGGTAGGTATCCTGGTCTCGGTGGGGGACACAGTCGAAGTCAACCAGCCCGTCCTGGAAATAGAAACCGACAAGGCCAACCTGGAGGTGCCGTCGGGATTCAGCGGCGTGGTAACGGAAATCCTCGTGGAGAACGGTGCGACGGCCGATGTGGGCGCCCCCGTGCTCATGTATGACGCCGTGGCCGACGCGTCGACCTCCGCGGCAGAAGAGAAAGGATCGGCAGCGGGCGAAGAGCCGGCCGCCGAAATCACGGAAACAGCCTCCGCGGCGCCTGCCGACCGGGCAGCTGCTCCCAGGACCGAAAGTGTGCTTTCGCCCCCGCCGGCAACACCGGCCGTACCGGCTGCTTCTGGCGGCCAGCCTGCGCAACCCGTACCGGCCGCGCCTTCGGTCCGCCGTTTCGCCCGGGAAATCGGACTGGACATCAGCCAGGTACCCGGAACCGGCCCCGCCGGGCGGATATCCTCCGAGGACGTAAAGTCCCATTCAAGGCAATTGAGCGCAGGCCGCGGTGCCGCCACCGGTCCAGCCCCTTCGGCTCAGCTGCCGGAATTCACGAAATGGGGTCCGGTGGAAACCGAGCCGATGAGCAATCTGCGCAGGGCTGCCGCGGAACACCTGGGCGCCGCCTGGATCAATATTCCTCATGTCACCTATGGCGACAAGGCCGACGTCACCGACATGGAAGACCTGCGCAAGCAGTTCGGCCCCACGGCCGAAGCCGCCGCCGGCAAACTGACCATGACGGCCATCGCCCTGAAGATCGTAGCCGCGGCGCTCAAGAGGTTTCCCCAGTTCAACGCCAGCGTCGACATGTCAAGGCACGAGATTATCTACAAGAAATACTACCACGTAGGCGTAGCGGTCGATACGGACCGCGGCCTCGTCGTGCCGGTCATACGGGACGTCGACCGGAAGAACATGATCGAGCTTTCCACTGAACTGTCGGAGATCGCCGCCCGGGCGCGGGACAGGAAACTGTCCCCGGACGACATGCAGGGGAGTACCTTCACGATATCGAACCTGGGCGGGTTCGGCGGGACCTTCTTCGCGCCGATCATCAATGCCCCGGAAGTGGCCATCCTGGGTCTCGCGCGCAGCCGCATGGAACAGGTCTACGTGGACGGGGCGTTTGAGCCGCGTCTCATGCTGCCGCTGATGATCTCCTACGATCACCGGCTCATAGACGGCGCCGACGGCGCCCGTTTCATGCAGTGGCTGGTCCAGGCTTTCGAGGAACCTTTCCTGCTCAGCCTGGAAGGATGATCAGTCTCCGGCTCCCACCGTCGATTCCACCGAATTCTTGAGACGGTCTCTTAGATTCCAGACCGTGCTGCCTGTATCGATCAACCCGCTGGGCGCGTCCGTCCACTCGGATTCCGCACTGTAGAGGTAGTAGGCGTCCCAGACGAGCGGGTCCTTGTGTTCCAGGTCCCCGGCCTGCTTGTACCAGAAGCCCAGTGCGTGGGCGGGATCCCACATGTGGCGAACCCGTCCGTCGTTGAACATCTTGCCCGCCGCTTCCTGGGCCGTGTTAACCGAATCGTTGTTCAGGATGCGCTGCCAGACCACGTACACGCGAAGATCATCTGAAGCCAACTGCTGTAGTATGTTTTGCTGCACCGCCCCGGCGCCGCCTATGCACTGGCCTCATGTAGGGGAGAACAACAGTACGAGGCGAACCTTGCCCGTATCGCCGTTGAACACCTTTTTGAAGTCGGTAAGACTGACCGGTTCCGGGTTGAAGTTGGTGTTGTCGCGGAGTTGAGCGCCGGCCGGCGAAGACCACATCAGGGCTCCGGCCAGGATCAACACGGTCATGAAGCGGTAAGCGGTAATCATGGTCATTGATCCATTTTTCTGGGTGGTGGAATGAAGTCCGGTCGTTTTCGGCCGGCCAGTAGTATCCTGCTATATTATGATATTGTCCGTACCTGGCTGGTGACAAGGAAAAACCACAGGTCTTTGCCCCTGTATCAGACGTTGAAACGCACGTTGATCACGTCACCGTCCTTGACGACGTACTGTTTTCCTTCCACGCGCAGCACGCCTTTCTCCTTCGCCGCATGCCATCCCCCGAGATCGAGCAGCGATTGCCATTCCAGCGTTTCTGCCCGAATGAATCCCCGTTCCAGGTCGGAGTGAATCGCCCCGGCCGCTTCGGGCGCCGTGACGCCCCGCGTGATGGTCCAGGCCTTAACCTCGTCTTCCCCCACGGTGAAGAAGGAGACCAGGTTCAACAGCCGGTACGAGGCGATGATCATCCGGTTCAGGGCGGATTCCGCGATGCCCAGATCATCCAGGAAGGCGCCGGCGTCACGCTCTTCGAGTTGGGCGATTTCCATTTCGACTTTCGCGCATAGCGCCAGGGTGTCCACCTGGGCGGAGTACTCACCCAGCTCTTCCAGTCTTTGCGCTTCCCGGCCCAGGTCTTCCTCGGGGATGTTCAGCACCAGGAGAACCGGTTTCTGCGACAGAAACTGATAGCCTCTCATCTTTTTCTCGTCTTCCGGTACGAATTCGAGGTTCCGTATGACCCCGCCCCCTTCGATTTCCTCCTTGCACAGTTCAAGCAGTTCCGATTCGCGCACCAGTTCCGGCCGCTTCGTGGACCGGGCCTCCTTGGACAGGCGGCCCAACCGGCGCTCGATGATCTCGAGGTCGGCGATGGCGAGTTCCAGCCCCACCGACTCGAAATCTTCTCCCGGTGTAACGGGCGATCCGGCCAGGTCCGGAAACCCACGCAGGACGTGCACCAGCACGTCCATGTTGCGCAGGTCGTTCAACCCCCCGGCGCCCTGCTGCTCCTCCTGCTTTCCCGACCCCGCCGTTACGCCGCCGATGTCGAGGTATTCCACGGTGGCGAAGGTGGTCTTGAGGGGATTGAACAGACCGGAAAGGCGGTTCACCCTTTGATCCGGAACCTTGATCATCCCCCGGTTGGCCTTATTCATCCCCGTGAAACCGCCGGTTTCCGCGTTGGCTCTTACCAGCGCGTTGAACAATGTAGTCTTCCCGGAACCGGGCAGGCCGACGAGGCCGATTTGCAAATCCCTATCCTCCTGGTGTCGTTCCTTCCAGCCTGGTGAGCATAGGCTGGCTTTACGGACCATGCGGCCATACGGGCCAAGCTGACCATGCCAGCCAAGCTGACCATGCCAGCCAAGCTGACCATGCCAGCCAAGCTGACCATGCCAGCCAAGCTGACCATGCCAGCCAAGCTGACCATGCCAGCCAAGCTGACCATGCCAGCCAAGCTGACCATGCCGGCCATCACACGCAGAACGCGCGGATCATGTCATTGTACACGTCGATCGCAAGGTCGTACTGGTCGAGGTCCATCCATTCGTCCACCGTGTGGGCCTGGCGTATATCCCCGGGGCCCAGCAGGATCAGTTCCATCTTCTTGCCGAAGACCAGGCCGTCTGTGCCGTAAGGTACCGTATGGGCCTTCTCCGTTCCGGTGACCCGAAGCGCCTTCTGGACCAATTCCGAATCCGCGGACGTGCTGAAGGGATCCCCGATCTTCTGGATCGTCAGTTCCACGCCGCACCGGTCGGCCGCGTCCCGGGTTCGGTCCAGGAGGGCCTCCTGGTCCTGGCCTGGCATCGGCCGGTAGTAGACCGTGCATACGCTAAGGGGAGCCGTCATGTTCAGGGCGATCCCGCCGTCGTTGATCCCGATGTTCCAATCGGAAAAGGGCGGATCGAATTCATCGTTCAGGTGGACGGGGTCCGAGCGCAGTTCATCATGGATCGCCTTCATCTCCGCGAGAAAGGGTATCATGGCGAGATGGGCGTTAACGCCTCTTCCGGTACTGCTGTGGGCCGCCCGGCCCGTTGTCTCCGCCCGAAGGAAAATCGCCCCCTTGTGCGCCCGTACGACCTGCATGAGTGTCGGTTCGCAGATGATCCCGAAGCGCAGGTCGTTATCCGCCAGGAGTTCTGACCGGTCGCTGACTTCGGCCGCGCCCCAGCAACCGACTTCCTCGTCGGCCGTGAACACGAGGTAGACCGGCGCGGAAAGGTCCGACGCCTCGAAGGCCGCACCCGCCGCCAGCATGGTGGCCAGGGCGCCTTTCATGTCGCAGCTTCCCCGGCCGTAAATCCGATTGTCCCTGATCACCGCCGAAAAGGGGTCTTCTTCCCAGCCGTCCACCGGGACGGTGTCGGAATGGCCCAGCAGCGCCAGTCCGCCCTTCCCCTCTCCCTTGCGGCCGACGAGATTGACCTTTTCCACGCCCTTATCGTCCCGGTAGCCTATACGTTCGACCGTGAAATCCAAACGGTCGAGTTGCTCCTGCAGGTAATCCGATACGGGTGCGTTGCTGTTGGCGCTGATCGAATTGAAGGCGATGAGTTCCCTGGTTACGCGGACGGGATCGAACATCGTTGCATCCTGCTTTCAGTTCGAGATGGGTGGCTATCTTCGAAGACGTTTACCGCTTTACCGTGTATCTTGCGTGGACATCGGAGATCGTCGAACTGCCTGGATGTCGCCGCTCCCAATGGAATCCGCCCGGGTGACGGGCCAGGATGCCGGAGGTCGGACTCGAACCGACACGACCTTGCGGTCAAGGGATTTTGAGTCCCTCGCGTCTACCAATTCCACCACTCCGGCATAATCAAGATAGCCCGCCGGAGACATGCTCGTTCGACGGGCTATCGATTAAATATAACGGGGACGACGGGACTCGAACCCGCAACTTCTGCCGTGACAGGGCAGTGCTCTAACCAGATTGAACTACGCCCCCGATATGTTGCATGGGCGATACTGGATTCGAACCAGTGACCTCATGCTTGTAAGGCATGCGCTCTGAACCAACTGAGCTAATCGCCCGTACGTGATCGCACGCTACGGTTGACGCGATTACCGGTCGTTGGCTGAGCCCGTTCTTGCGGCCTTTCCTCTCCAGATCAGAACCACGGGAATGCCCAGGCAGTAACCGGAAACCATCAACAACGGCGCCAGTGTGATCGATTCGTACGCCAGCGCGATGAAACCCAGAAGTATAGCTCCGAGTACCACGCCGAGGAGACGAAAGTGGGAACCACGAAACGGCAGGACGTATGTCTGACTTCCCGTGGCGCGACGCCGTCCTGATGACCGGGATGAACCGGGCTCTGACTGCGGTTTTCTCGCCATTTCTCCTCTACCTCCACGAGTGCTCAATATACGAATTCCGGCGTTTTTCGTCAAGACTAAATTGAGGCGCGATCCGACCCTATTCCTTGACCACCCACAGTTTCACGTTGGCCTCGACCTGGGCATGGAGCGCGATGGGAATGGTATATATGCCCAGCGCCTTGATGGGCTCGTCCATATTGATCTTGCGACGGTCGATATAGTAGCCTTTTTCCTTCAGCAGGTCGGCGATGTTCTGCTGGGTCACGGAACCGAACATTCGGTCTTCTTCCCCGACCTGAACGACGGCGGTCAGGGAGACTTCTTCCATGATCGCGGCGAGTTCCGAAGCCTGCTCCTGCGTCTTGGCTTCCTGGGCCAGTTGACGCTTCATTTTGCCTTGAAGCATTTTCAGGTTTCCGGGCGTCGCCGGAACTGCCTTCTTCGACAGCATCAGGTAGTTTCTGCCGTAACCGTTAGAGACCTCGACGATTTCACCGATGTTTCCGAGGTTCTGGACAGATTCGGTCAATATGAGCTTCACGTCCGACTCCTCGGCTACTTGTAGGTTTCTTCGATGAAGGGGAGCAGGCCGATATGCCGCGCCCGCTTGATGGCCTTCGCCAGGCGCCGCTGGCACAAGGCGCTGGCCCCCGAGATGCGGCTGGGCACGATCTTTCCCCGTTCGGTGACGAAACGCCGGAGCTGCTTCGGGTCCTTGTAATCGATGTTCTTAATGCGGCCCGGTATGCGTTTCTGCTTTCTCCCCCTGGTCATCCTGGATTGATTCATGCTTTGGCTCCTGTTTCATTATCGGATTGGTCGCTCTTTTCATATGCATGTGCGGGATGTTTCTTGACCCGTTTCGTCATATGGCGGAGTACGCGATCGTTCAACTTGAACGACCGGTCCAGCACGTCCACCAGGGTCGGTTCGCCATCGAAGCGAATCAGGGTGTAATTTCCCTGGTGGGACTCGTTGATCTCGTAACTGAGTTTTCGGCTGCCCCAGCGTTCCGTGGCGACGACCTCACCCTGGTTCGAGGTAATGAGTCCTTCGATGGAAGTTATCTCCTCCTCGAGAGGCGCTTCTTCGAGGCGGTTATCGATAATCACTACAGTTTCATAGGACCGCACGTGCATTCTCCTTGGTTGTATGCGGATTCGTTCAGCCGGTTTGCCTTCAGTCCGTGAAAGACGGACCGTTGAACCTGCTCGCAGCCTCGCTGCAACCGTCGCTCACGAACAATTCCAGTTGGTCGCAGGCCCGGTCAAGGATGAAGGGCAAATCGGATGTTTCTTCCCTGTTGAATTCCTCCAGCACGTAATCGATCAGCGTATCGGCTTCCCGGGGAACGTCGACGCCGATGCGCTGGCGGGCGAAATCCACCGTTCCCAGCGCGTCTACAATGGATTCCAGCCCCCGGTGGCCGCCATGACTGCCCTTCGCCCTCAGACGCAACGAACCGAAGGGCAGGTTGACGTCGTCGCAAACCACCACGATGCGATCGACGTCGAGTTCGTAATGTCCGACCGCCTCCCTGACCGCGTAACCGCTGCGGTTCATGAAGGTCATCGGCTTTACCAGTGACACGGGCAGTCCGGCGATCGTAGCGACTGTTCCGTGAAACCGTTGGCTTACCGGGGCAAGCTCGAGATCGAGCCGCCGAAGCCAAGTGTCGATCACGTCGTAACCGGCGTTATGGCGTGTGCCTGCGTACCTAACGCCCGGATTGCCGAGACCGATGAAGGCATGCATGGACGAACCTTCAGGCCGCAAGGGACCGGTATCGGCATGCTGACACATAACCAGGCTGCCTTAGTCTTCGCTTTCGTCCTCGTCCTCGCCCTCGCCCTCGCCGTCTTCCTGGGTCCGGCCGATGATTTCCGGTTCTTCCTGCTCCAGGTCGACTTCTTCTTCTTCCGGCTCCTCGGCCATCGGCGTCAGTACGGATACCACGGCGACTTCTCCATCGGTCACGATTTCCACGTGATCTAAGGTAAGATCACTGACGTGGACCGTCTCGCCCATGAGCAATTCGCCGATATCGACTTCCAGGTGCTCGGGAATCTCGGATGCGACGCAGCGTATTTCAATCACCCGCAGGGACTGGTCCAACACGCCCCCGTCTCTCGTCACACCGATCGGTTCACCTGTAAGCACGAGAGAAACCTCTGTCGTGATCCGGTCGCTCATCCTGATCTGCTGGAAATCGGCGTGCAGCACCGAGTTTTTCAGGTAATCCCTCTGGATATCCCGCAACAGGACCTTTTTGGCCGCCATGCCTTCGATTTCGAGATTTATGACGACGCTTTCGCCCCTGGTTTCCCTCAGGAAGCCCTCGAACTCGCGGTAGTCGAGGATCAATGGCGTCGTGGATTCCCCGCTTCCGTAGACCACGGCGGGCAGACCGCCCTCCCGCCTAAGCGTCTTGGCGACCTTTTTTCCGGTGTCCGTCCGTTGACGGGCTCTAAGTGATACCTCGTTCATGTCCTTCTCCTGTGCGATTCCAGATGTTCAATTACGATCCAGTACCGGTTGGATTTCCTTTTCCGGCAGCGCCGGATTGATCTATCTCAAGTCTGATCCGACGATTCGAATAGTGAACTGACGGATTTTTCTTCGTGTATGCGCTTGATCGCCTCGCCGAAGAGGGACGCAACTGACAGCTGTTCCAGCTTGTCGATCTGCTTGTCCGGACTCAGGTGTATCGTGTCTGAGACGATCAGGCAGTCCAGTACGGAATCCTCCACCTTTTGCACGGCGCTACCGGAAAGCAACGCATGGGTACACGCCGCGTAAATCGTTTCGGCGCCGTTCTTTTTCAAAGCCTCGGCCGCTCCGGTCAGGCTTCCCCCGGTGTCGATCATGTCGTCGCGGATGATCACGTTCTTTCCTTCCACTTCGCCGATCACGTTGACGACCTCGGAGACGTTGGGTCTTGGGCGCCGCTTGTCCACGAGCGCCAGGGGACAGTCAAGACGCCTGCCGTAAGACCGTGCCATGGCCATGCCCCCCGCGTCCGGGGAAGCGATCACGAGGTTCTCCGATGTCCCCAGTTCTCTGAGCCGGCGCGTGAACACGGGCGCGGAGTAGAGATGGTCCAGGGGAATGTCGAAGAACCCCTGGATCTGGGGCGCGTGCAGATCCATCGTCAGTACCCGGTCCGCCCCGGCAGCGGCGATCAGGTTCGCGACGACCTTGGCCGAAATGGGAACCCTGGGCCCAGCCTTGCGGTCCTGGCGGGCATAGCCGAAATAGGGTATCACCGCAGTGGCTCTTCGCGCCGAAGCCCGTTTGGCCGCATCCAGAAGCAACAGCAACTCGAGGAGGTTTTCCGCCGGCGAATTGGTTGACTGGAACACGAACACGTCGGTACCGCGGATGTCCTCGTTGATGTGTATCCGGATCTCGTTGTCGCTGAATCGCGATACGGCGGCATTGCCCATACGTACGCCGAGATATTTACAGATGTCCTGTGCCAGCGGTTTGTTTGAATTTCCACTCAGAATCTTCAGACCGACCGCCATGCTCGGTCCTCCCTCCAACAGTTAAATGACCCCGGCATCCCCACGGGATATCGAGGATACCGCAAAGACCCGCCAGGACGGTTCCACCAGTCCCCGCAGGTCGCGTGCTATCCGTTCTGCCGCTGCCCGGCCGTGCGCCAGTCCGAAGACAGCCGGACCGCTGCCCGACATCAGTATGCCTTCCAGGCCGGCGTCAACCAGCAGACCCCTTGCCCTGTCGATCTCGGGATGGGCCGACCGCACAGCCGGTTCCAGGTCGTTATGCAGACAGGCCGCCAGCTTGCCGACGTCCCCAGCCCGCAGGACAGAAACAACTAAATTAATACGGGATCTTTCTTTTGTCAATTCCAATTTCGAGCGGCCGTAGGCCCATCCGCTGGAGACCGCGAGGGGTGGACAGACCAGCACGTAGTGGCGGGGACCGGTCTTCTCCAGCCATTCGACCTTTTCGCCTCTCCCGGTTGCCACCGCCGTGCCGCCGTACAGGCAAAACGGTACGTCCGATCCCAGCTCCGCGGCCAGTTCCATCAGTTCTGCTTCCCGCAATCCCAGCGACCAGAGCGCATTGAGCCCGTGGAGGGTCATGGCCGCGTTGCCACTCCCGCCGGCGAGTCCCGCCGCCACAGGGATGCGCTTCTCTATATTTATACATACGCCCCGGTCGCCGAGTCCGTACCGGTCCCGTACGAGATCGGCCGCCCTGCTCACCAGGTTGCGTCCGTCCGTAGGCACGGAAGGGTCGGTGCAGGTTACGGTCGTTCCCTTTTCCTGCCCGGTAACCTCCACGTCGTCGCCCAGGTCCACGGATTCCATCAGCGTAACGATCTCGTGATATCCGTCGGGCCGATTTCCGAGCAGGTGGATTCCCAGGTTGATCTTGGCGTGGGAATGAAGGATCATTCGCCGTCCGCTACTTGAGCCGTGGTCTGCGTGATGATGATGTGGACGATGATCATGTGCATGTTCTCCGCCATACCGTAGTCGTCCACGGGGACGTGGACCGAATGATCTGCCATCTCCTTCAACTTTCCGCCGGAGAATCCCGTCATCGCGACCGTAACCATCCCTGCCGATACGGCGTATTCGATGGCGCGAACCAAGTTTGGGCTGTTCCCGGACGCGCTGATGCCTATGACCACGTCGCCCGCCACGCCGAGATTACGCAACTGCTGTACGAAAACCTGGTCGTAGTCGAAGTCGTTGGCCCAGGCCGTGACGTAGGGCAGGTTGTCCGTAAGGCTATTGACCCGGAAACGGGGATGATCTTCCGTGTCGCGCAGCGTGCCCTTGCCCAGGTCCACGGCAAAATGCGAAGCCGTCGCCGCGCTGCCGCCGTTTCCAATGACGAAGATTCCCCGCCCATTCTTTCGCGCGTCCATCAGGAGGTCTACCAGTTCCTGCACCTCGCGGGGTTCGATCCGGTCGCAGACCTCCCGCGTCCAGTCGAGGTATTCGCGGATCATTTCGTTTCATACCTCCGCATGTTGAAAATCACCTTGGTGCCATCCCGTTCCAGGTTGAACGGCAGTTCCCGGTAGTCGGAAAGCGCTTCGCGAACCCGGGGTTGGGCCCGGCGGGGACAATACAGAAGCAGGAAACCGCCGCCACCCGCGCCGCATATCTTGCCGCCCGTTGCGCCGGCGTCCCTCGCCCTCTGGTACATGGTGTCGATTTCGGCATTGCTTACCAGTCCGGACATCCTGTACTTCCAGGTCCAGCCCCGGTTCAGTAGTTCGCCCATTCCGTCGATTCGCCCGGCGGTCAGGTCTTCCCTGGTGTCCTGGGCTACGGACCTGATCTCCTTCAGCAATTCGAATTTCGTGGTCATGTGCGCTTTCTGCTCACGCAGCACGGTTTCCGCCTTCCGGGTCTTGTTGGTGTAGAACAGCATCAGACGGTCGCTCAATTCCAGTGCGTGGTCGTTAGACACGTCGAGGCGCTCCACCTCCACGCCGCCGGTCCTGAACGTAAAGGCGCGGAGACCGCCGTACGCCGCGATGTACTGGTCCTGTTTCCCGATGGGCTTGCCGCAGCGGGAAATTTCGATCTCGCAGGCGTCCCTGGCCAGCTGTTCCGTGGGCTGAGGGTCTCCGCAATAGGTGTACAGTGCGTTCAGCAGCCCCACCGTAATGCTGCTCGAGGAACCCAGGCCCGAACCTTCCGTCGGTATGTCCGTCAGGGTCGTGATTTCCACGCCCCTGGTCACGCCGGTGAGAAGCAGGGCTTCCCGGATGAGATCGTGCTCGATCTCGTCGGGATGATCGACAGCCTCCCTTTTCGAGTAGTTGATGTATATCCTGTCGTCGAAACGTTCGTTGATGATGACGAAGATATACTTGTCAATGGCCGCGCTGACGACCAGGCCGTCTTCCCGTTCGTAGAAATCGGCGAAATCCGTAAGGCCGCCGGCGAAACTGATGCGCAGGGGAGTCTGGGTTATGATCATGAATCGGTGCCGTTCGTTCCATCGCCTCGTGACCGCTGAGCCAGGTAGCCGTCCAGGGCATCCTCCCACGACGGCATCTCCGTGATACCCATGGATCGGACCCGGGCGTTGTCCAGTACCGAGTAAAGCGGCCGGGCGGCCGGGGCGCCGTACGCTTCCGTGGACGTAGGCTTCACCACGGCATCGATTCCCGTTTTCCGGTAGATGGACCGGGTAAACTCGAAGTAGGAACAGGCGCCGCTGCTGGTGACGTGGTACGTGCCGTACGCATCGGTCGCCAGGAGTTCCGCGAGCGCCCCGGCCAGGTCCGCCGTCGCCGTGGGCGACATCACCTGGTCGCTCACCACGATCACCTCCCGCCGTTCCATGCCCGCACGGATCATGGTCTCGACGAAATTGTAGCCCTTTCCACCCCCGCCGGAACAGCCGAACAGGCCGGTTGTACGGACGATGAAATGACGTTCCCAGGTCGATCGCACCAGGTGCTCGCCGGACAGCTTGGCCGTGCCGTACACGTTCAGAGGCAGGGGCAGGTCATCTTCCCGGTATGGCCGGTCCGCGGTGCCGTCGAAAACGAAATTCGTGCTGATTTGCACCAGTCTGGCGTCATACATGCGGCAGGCCATGGCCAGGTGCCACGGACCGAAGGCGTTGACGGCGAAGGTTTTCTCGGGGTGGGATTCGCATTCGTCGACCTTGTGATACGCCGCGGCATTGATCACGGCGTCGGGCCGGTGGTCGTTCAACAGGCCGTACACTGCGTGTTTTTCGGTGACGTCAAGCTCACCGTGGGTACAGGGAATCAACTCGTGGCCGGAGAGGGAACGCTGCAGGTCCGTACCCAGTTGTCCACGGGCTCCGGTTATGAGAATGCGCATAGGTTGGTGCCGTTCATTTAACCGGGTTTACAGCCGGCGGATCAAGCGAACAGGTTGGCGGATTCGCCGGCCTCCCTGGTGCCGCACTTTTCCGGGTACCGCCCCGTCAGGCGTCCCGCAGGTGTTTTTCCACGACCCCGGGAGTCTGCTCCACGGCTTCATCGATCCGGGACGCGTCCTTCCCGCCGGCCTGCGCCATGTGGGCCTTTCCACCCCCGCCGCCGCCGATGATGGCGGCTACGTCCCTCGCCAGCTTACCCGCGTGGAGACCGCGACCGGAGATCGCGCCGTCGGTGACAACGACGATGCAGACGGGCCGTTCATCGAAGCTTGCAAACAAGACGCCCACCGCGACCCCGTCGAGGCGCTCGCGCACCGTGTCTCCCATCGCGCGCAGCGTGTCGATGTCCGGACAATCGACCCGAGCCGCGGCCACGGAGACGCCGTCGACGTCCACGGCCCCGTTTACCAGTTCATCGACCCAGTTTCGCGCCGAGGCACGGCCCAGTTCACGGACGTGCCGTTCCAGCTCACGAATCCGCGCGTTCAGGTCGACGGCCTTTTTGGCCAGGTCATCCGGCTCGCACTTGAGGGCCTCCGCGGTCTGCGCGACGCGCCCTTCATCTCTCTTGACGGATTCGTAGGCGGAGGCGCCGGTCACGGCCTCGATGCGCCGTTCACCGGCAGCGATGCCCGATTCCCGGACAAGGCGGAACATCCCGATCTCTCCCGTGGCGCCTAGGTGCGTGCCGCCGCACAGCTCCAGGCTCACGTCACCGATACGCACCACGCGCACCCTTTCGTCGTACTTTTCCTTGAAAAGCGCCATGGCGCCCTGGCTCCTGGCGTCTTCCAGGTCGGTTTCGAACCACTCGACGGCGATATTCTGCCAGACAAGCTCGTTGACCCGTCGTTCGATGGCGTTCAGTACTTCCGGGCCGACCGGCTTGAAGTGGGCGAAGTCGAAACGAAGCCGCTCAGGCGCAACCTCGGAACCCCGCTGTTCCACGTGGACGCCCAGGGTCTCCCGCAGCACGCCATGCAGGAGGTGGGTCGCTGTGTGGTTCCGCATAATGGATTGCCTGCGCGTACCATCGACATGTGCTGAGACGACCGTATCGGGCGCCAGTCGGTTCGCCGTTTTCGGTTCGCAATGGTGAATGATGGTGTCGCCGTCCCGGGTGGTATTCAGCACGGCGATCCGGTCGCCCGATTCCGTCTCCAGCCAGCCGGTGTCGCCCACCTGTCCTCCCGATTCGCCGTAGAATGGCGTTTCCGTGAGGACGACGGATCCGTTTTCACATGCGACGATAGCGGCGTTGACTAATGAAAGGGATTCGTAGCCGACGAAGATGGTCGGGTTTGCGATCTCGCCTTTACTTTTGGCAGCCACGTTGCTCTGCACACTCGTCGCCGCGACATCAACCGCCTTCCCACCGACCCTGGACCGCGACCGCTGTTGCTCCATCTCTGCGTCGAATCCGGCCAGGTCCACGGTAAGGCCCCTTTCCCCGGCCATCAATTGCGTCAGGTCCAGCGGGAAACCGAAGGTATCATACAGTTTGAACGCCTCGTCTCCCCGGATCTCACGCCGTCCTTCGGTTTCTGCCAGGTCCACCATGCCCTCGAAAAGCTCAAGACCGCGGTCGAGGGTGCGGCCGAAGGCTTCCTCTTCGGACCTGACGACGGTCTTCACCTTCTCCTGCGCCGGCCGGAGCTCGGGGTAGGCCGAGTCCATCTGTTCCGTAATCGTCGGTACGAGCCGGTAGAGGAAGGGTTCTGCCAGACCGAGTGTGCGGCCGTACCGCGCCGCGCGACGAAGGATGCGGCGCAGGACGTAACCCCGGCCTTCGTTGGAGGGCAGGGCACCGTCGGCAATGGCGAAGGTAAGAGCACGAACGTGATCGGCGACGACCCGGTAGGCCACGGCCGTATCCCCTTCCGCGTAGGGCTGTTCCGACAATTCCCCGATGTGGTTCATCAGTGGCCGGAACGAATCGGTCTCGTAGTTCGAACCTACGCCCTGGAGTATGCCGAGCATGCGTTCGAACCCCATCCCCGTGTCCACGTGGCGGGCGGGCAGGGGGGTTAACGCGCCGCCGGTCCCCCGGTCGTATTGGATGAAGACCAGGTTCCAGATTTCCACGTACCGTGTACAGTCCCCGTTGACCTCGCAGACATGGTCCGGGTCGTCTTTCCGATCGCACCTTCCAGGTCCCAGGTCGTAGTGGATCTCCGAGTTGGGACCGCAGGGACCGGTCTCGCCCATTTCCCAGAAGTTGTCCTTCTCGTCGAATCTCAGGACGCGGTCGGCCCCTACGCCCGTGTACCGCCGCCAGAGTTCCTCGGATTCGTCGTCTTCCCGGAAAACGGTGACCCAAAACCTGTCGGCGGATAACTTCCACGTTTCGGTCAGCAGTTCCCAGGCCCAGACGATGGCTTCTTCCTTGTAGTAGTCGCCGAAGGACCAGTTCCCCAGCATTTCAAAGAACGTCTGGTGGATGGGCGACCTGCCCACGTCTTCCAGGTCATTGTGCTTTCCGCCTGCCCTGATGCACTTCTGAAAGTCCACCGCGCGCACGTAGTCCCGGGTGCTCCGTCCCAGGAAGACATCCTTGAACTGGTTCATCCCCGCGTTGGTGAATAGCAGCGTCGGATCATCCCAGGGCACCACGCTGGCGCTCGGAACAACCCTGTGGTCACGGTCGGCGAAGAAGCCGGTAAACGATCTGCGCAGTTCCGCTCCGGTCAATTTCCGGACTCCTGTATCTCGTCCAGCACGCGATGGACGACGTTGTAGATGACGGACTGGCCGAACCCCCGTCTCCCCAGGAAGGCGACCATGCGGCGTTGGGCCGCGTCGCGGTCCAGCCGGCCGTATCGATGGGACTGGCGGCGCAGCGCCTCGTAGGCCCGCTCGGTTTCCCCCTCGCCGTCATCCCGTTCCTTGAGCGCGGTTTCGACGACTTCGGCGTCGATCCCCTTCTGCCTCAATTCGCGGCGCAGCAGGGCCAGGCTGACCGGCCGGGTGCGAAGGCGTTCGTCGATCCAGAGGCTGGCGAAACGCGCATCGTCGATCAGCCCCGCGCCCTGTAACCGGTCCAGCACGATCTCGATGACGTCTTCCGACCGGCCTCGCGACGACAGTTTCAACGCCAATTCGCGCCGGGTCCGCATGCGATGGCCAATGAGCCGGTGGGCTTCCCTCATGGCCCGGACGACGCCGTCGGCGGTTTCCATTTCCCGAAGTCTATCCGAATCCAGCGCCTGGCCGTCGGCAAGACCGAAGCGCAGGAAGGTTTCTTCCGTGATCGTCAAGGTCCGGTCGTCGTCGACCGTAACCTTCCGTTCCCGGCGCCGGCCGCTTCCCTGAGTGCTGATGTCCGTTATGGTCGGCATGGTCATTCCAATCCGACGTGATCGATAATCGTGTAGACCGGCCCATTCGGTTTCAGGTCGCTCCGCACCACCGCCACGCGGGTCACCGTAAACGGCTCGGTCTCGAACGACATGGTCCGGACCATGTCCGTGAGCTTTGCCAGTCCCCGCGGCGACCGCACCCTGCCGATGGTCAGGTGAGGCGAAAAGGGCCTTTCCTCGCGAACGAAACGGCGCGCGTGCAATTCGGCTTCGATGTGCTGCTGCATGGTGATCAGTTCGTCCTTGCCCTCTTGGATGGAAACCCAGAAAACCCGGGACCGGTTCAGGTCCGGGAAGGCACCCACGCGTCCCAGGCTCAAGGCAAAAGGTCTATTGGAATCCAGGGCCTCGCACAATCCTTCCCGTATCACCGCCGGCTGATCTGCCTCGACGTTACCCAGGAACTTCAGCGTGATGTGGATGTTCCCCGGTTCGACCCACTTGATATCGGTCCCCGTTCCTTTCAGTCGATTTTCCAGCTCAGCAATCCGGTTTTTTATGGCAACCGGTACTTCCACGGCGATGAACGTGCGCATAAATAGCCTTTCTACGGGGTCAACGGGTCTTCAGTTCCCGTTACCCGCGCGGGCGAGTGTCAGCCGCAGCAGGTTCAGCGCGGCCAGGGCTGCCCGGGTCTTGTTGGTTCGGCGGTCCGGACCAAGCATGAATTTTCGTGTTTCAACGCCGTCCGGTGCGGCCAGTCCAAGGTAGACCAGGCCGACGGGTTTTTCCGGCGTCCCGCCGCCGGGTCCCGCGACACCGGTCGTAGACAGGCCGTAGGTAGCGCCGCTGGTCCGCCGCACGCCCAGGGCCATGGCGGCCGCCGTTTCCGCGCTGACCGCGCCATGACGGCCAATCGTCGTCTGCGGTACTTCCAGACGCGCCATCTTGGCGGCATTGCTGTAGGTTACCACTCCTTCCACCAGGTAGTCGGAACTGCCCGGTACGTCGGTCATGCGGGAAGCCACGAGGCCGCCGGTGCAGGATTCGGCGATGGCGACTGTCGCACCCGCTTCCAGGAGCAGGCGTCCCACCACCTCTTCAAGGGTATCGTCGTCCATGCCGTAGATGTGTTCGCCCGCTTGGGCCACCATCCTGGTTTCGACGGCCTGGATGCGGCGCCTGGCTTCCTCCTCGGTTCGGCCTTCGGCCGTGAGACGCAGATTGACGCCGGTCTCCTGTGGCAAAGAGGCTATTTTAACGTTCTTTGCCTCGTCGATGACATCGCCGATGATCAGGGAGAGGCTCGATTCCCCGATACCTGTTGTCCGGATCCACCTGTGCAGGATGACCCTGCCCGCGGCGTGCTCCTTCAGCCGGGGCAACACCTGTTCGTTCAACATCTTCTTCATTTCACGAGGCACCCCCGGCATGACGAAAACCACCGCGCCTTGGTGGTGTACCAGGAAGCCGGGCGCCGTGCCGACCGGGTTGTCAAGCACTTCGGCGTTCCTGGGCATGTAGGCCTGGATGCGGTTCGACTCCGGCATGGACATCCCGCGCTGGGTGAACATGGCTTCCACCGTGTCCAGGATGTCGGGATGAAACACCAGGTCCTGTCCGATCGCCTCGGCGATGACGGTCTTGGTCACGTCGTCATGGGTCGGCCCGAGTCCGCCCGTGACGAGGACCACGTCCGCCTGGCGGCACACGATGTCCAGGGCCTGTCCGATACGCGTACCTTCATCGCCCACGGTCATGGAACAGATGGGTTCGATGCCGGTTTCCGTCATGCGCTGGCCGATATAGGCGGCGTTGGTGTCGACTACGGAACCGTAGAGCAGTTCGTCGCCGATCGTGATGATAGCGGCGGATTTCATAATACGAGCCATCCTATGAGCAGGAGCAGGAGATGGGTATATACCGCGGCTACACCGTCGTCCATCATGACGCCCAAACCGCCTGGAAGTCGCTGCATCCGGTCGCAGGGGAAGGGCTTCCATATGTCCAGGGCGCGAAACAGGACGAATCCGGCGACGACCGTGACGAGGTCGAGATTCATCCCGGCGAAGACGATCAGGACCCCGGCGATCTCGTCGATCACGATTTCGGGTCCGTCGTGTCCGAACAGGGGTTCCGCCCGGCTCGACACCCAGACCCCGAGTGCGAACAGGGCCAGGGTGACCAGCAGGTAGTATATAAGGGGTAGACCAAGCAGACCGGACAGCGCCCAGACCAGACCGAGACCCAGCACGCTGCCGGCGGTGCCGGGCGCATGGGGCGTGTAGCCGGCATAACATCCGGTCGACAGCAGGGTGATCAGGACGCGCATGCCTACCTCAGCAGACTGATGAAAATCGACCGGTTCTTTATGACGTAGTCGAGACCGGAACTGACGGTGAGTGTCATGGATACGAAAACCATGCCGTTGAGCACCCACCAGGCGACGTCATCGTACTCCCCGCTCCACTGGCCAAATGCGATCATGGTGGTCTGTACGTTGATGTAGAGCAGGATGATCACGATGACCACCATCTGCGAAGCCGTCTTCCACTTGGCGACCTGGGTCGGCAGGATGAGGAGACCGCGGTACGCCGCGATGCAGCGCAGGCCGGTCACGATGAAGTCCCTTCCGATTATGACCAGGACCATCCAGGTATAGATGTAGCCCAGAGAGGCGAAGCAGATCAGGGCGGTGGACGTGAGTATCTTGTCCGCCAGGGGATCCATGAACTTGCCGAAACTGGTAATCACACCGGTCTTTCGCGCCAGGTAACCGTCGTACAGATCTGTCAGCGAGGCGACAATGAAGATCAACAGGGCGATATACCGTGTATACATTGTATCTACCAAGAAAAAGACCATGAAGATGGGACTCAGGATGATTCGGATTATGGTCAGTTTGTTTGGCAGATTCATGGCAGTTTGGAGAAAGAGGTCGTGTCTGCGATCCTATTACAATTCCGTGCGGCCTTCGAGGGCGCGGGCAAGGGTTACTTCATCGGCGTATTCCAGGTCGCCGCCCATGGGAAGGCCCCGGGCGAGGCGGGTCACCCTGACGCCCAGCGGCTTGATCAACCGGCTCAGGTAAAGCGCGGTGGCTTCTCCCTCGATATTGGGATTGGTCGCGATAATGACCTCTTCCACCGAATCGTTCATCCGCAGTATGAGTTCCCGGGCGCGGATGTCATCGGGGGTAATGTTGTCGAGGGGTGAAAGCGCGCCGTGAAGCACGTGGTACATGCCCCGGTACTCTCCCGTGCTCTCGAGGATGATCACGTCCCTGGGTTCTTCCACGACACAGATGGTTTCCGGTTTTCGCCGGGCGTCGTGACAGATATCGCAGGTTTCGGATTCGGTGATGTTCCAGCACACGTCGCAGTACCGGACCTTTTCCTTGACCGCCCGGATGGCGTCGGACAGTGAAAAAGCCCGTTCGGCCGGTCCTTTCAGGATGTGAAAGGCCAGCCTTTGCGCCGTCACCCTGCCGATGTTGGGCAGGCGGCTCAGTTCGTCTACCAGGATGGCCAGGGCCTCTGAACTGTACTTGCGCGCCATGAAAACCGATTCCTCTTCAGATTGGAGCAGGATCAGCGAAACACCGGAAATGCGGCTTTACAGGCCCATGCCGGGGATCTGAAGTCCGCCGGTGAGCTGTCCCATCTCCTGGTCCATCATTTCCTGCGCCTTTTGCTGCCCTTGGTTGATGGCGGCCAGCACGAGATCTTCGAGCATTTCCACGTCTTCGGGATCCACCACGTCCGGGTTGATCCTGATCTCCACGACGTTCAACTTGCCGTCGACCACCGCGGTGACCATGCCGCCGCCGGCCGTACCCTCGACGCGCTGCTCTGCGAGTTCTTCCTGAAGCTGCATCATCTTCTTCTGCATCTTCTGAACCTGCTTCATCATGCCTGACATGCCCTTGGCCATAACCGTATCCTTTCCTTTTTGTGCCCTCGGCCGCACGGACCCGAACTCAATCTGCTACGATCTGGCCGTCGAAAGCCTCCACGATCTTCATGACGGCGGGGTCTTTCGCGGCGCCCGAACGAGCATGGGCCTCCTGCCTGACTTCCTTACCGGTTAACGAGGTTTCCTCTTCTTTCTTGACGGTTGTTTCTTCGAAGACAGTCTTCTCGATCGCCCCGGTTTTGTCGTCGATTTCACAGACGATACGTACCGGGATCCCCAGTGCACTGGAGCATGCCGTCTGTATCAACGTCGCGGCATCCCGCTTTTCGACTTTCTCTTTGTGAAAGTGATGCCTGGCGTTGAATCCGAGCGTGATCACAGATCGCCGCACCGACCCGGCGTCTTCGGCCGGGGAGAAGCCGGAGATCTTCGCTTCGTCCAGGAAACTGCCCAGCGCGTTGCTTTTGCCCCGGATCTCTTCGACGATGCCTGGCCACCGGTTGCGGATTTCCCGGGTATCGAGTTCCACGGCCGTTGTCGAGGTCACGGCGGCCTCTGTGCGTTCCCCTGACTCTGAGCCGGGCAGCGAAGCCGATGCTTCGCTCGTCGGTGAACCTGGCGCCTTGCCGGACTGTGATACTTGCTTCGTGCCGGTCGGTGTCACCTGCGCTTTGCCAGTCGATGATCCCGGCTCAGCGGCAGCGGCATCCTGCTCCGCCGGCTGCTTGCCGGCAATGGATGATTCCTGCCCGGTATCAGGCGGTCTCTTTGCTTCAGCGCGGTCCGAATCCGGGGCGTCGTCGTCTCCGTCTCCCCCGCCGACGCGCTGAGCCATTTCGGACAACCGGGACATGACCTTGGTCAACTGGACCGATTTGGCCATGCGAATCATGCGGACGACGCCCGTTTCGAGTTGCACCCGGGGAAGCGCGCTGTGCTTGACGGACTGTTCCATTTGCGTGGCCAGCTGCGAAAGCCTGAGCAAGTCCTCCGCCTCGAAACCCTCGGCCTGTTTCCGATAGCGGTCGAGTTCCAACGCGGCGGCCCCGAGCAGCGCTTCGGCATCGGGACTCGCCTTGACGACGAGCAGGTTGCGCAGATGTTCCAGGATACCCAGGATGATCTCGTCGAGATCGTGGCCCTGGCGGAAGAGGCGGTCGACCAGGTCCAGCCCCCTGGGAACGTCCTGGTCCGCCACGATGTCCAGCAGTTCGAAATAGACGTCCTGGTCCACGATGCCCAGGACTTCCGCCGCTTCACGGGCGGACAACCCGGTGCCGCCGAAGGCGACGACCTGGTCCAGGAGACTTTCGGCGTCCCGCAGGCTGCCATCCACCCGGCGCGCTATGAGGGCTAGCGCATCGCGCTGGATGTCGTAGCCGCTCTTTTCACTGATCATGGCCAGGTGATCGACGATTACAGGTCCCGATATGCGCCGGAAGTCGAATCGCTGGCAACGGGATAGCACGGTGGGGATCACCTTCCGGGGATCCGTCGTCGCGAAGATGAAGTACACGTGGGGTGGGGGTTCTTCGAGCGTTTTCAACAGGGCGTTGAACGCTTCCTTGGTCAGCATGTGCACTTCGTCGATGATGTAGACCTTGTGCTTGCCCTGGCTGGGTGTGTACTTGACGCTTTCGAGCAGATGGTTCCGGACCTGTTCGACCCGGTTGTTGGACGCGCCGTCGATTTCCAGCACATCGACGCTGCGTCCTTCCGAGATTTCACGGCAGAATGTACAGGCGTTGCAGGGCGTTACGGTGGGACCGTTGACGCAGTTCAGGGCCTTGGCCAGGATACGGGCGGTGGTCGTCTTGCCCACGCCCCGGGGTCCGGCGAACAGGTAGGCATGGGCTATCTGGCCGGCCTGAATGGCGTTTTTAAGCGTAGTGGTGACGTGTTCCTGGCCGATTACGCCGTCGAATTCCTGGGGACGCCATTTTCGGGCCGTGACTTCGTAGGCCAATGCCCAAACCTCCATGCCTGGGTTACACGGGACGCGAGGCAGGTAGAACGGGGCGGAAATGGTAAAGCGGTCGTGCACCCACCCTCGAATCTCCTCGTATCGGGGCATCCGTACCGCCGGCTCCGGCCAGGCGCTCCTGCGGCACACGAGTTATGCGCTTACCGCTGCTACCTTCCGGTCCTGACGGGGTTGGGCGTTTTCAAGTTGCGCAGGACCTGACTTTCAATACCGGCTGTAGCACATACCGGCGACGCAAGTGCGATCCTCGGGATGGGAATTCGACCCCGCTGTAGCGGGTTGCGGGTTACAGGGCACCGCTAACTCCCCATCTAGCACGACCGTAATCGTTCCAATCCTGTATTCCGAGATGACGGGTACGCTAATTCATGTCGTTCCCGGCCTCTCGAATGGAGCAGAGCGGAATCGAACCGCCGACCTCCAGATTGCGATTCTGGCGCTCTCCCAACTGAGCTACTGCCCCTAAAACAACGGTGGAACGAAAGGATCGCCGTCCTCTTCGTTCCGGGTCCGGGTTGCCCCGGTATTCAACGGAGAGGGTGGGATTCGAACCCACGGTCCACATGGTGAACACACGCTCTCCAGGCGTGCCGATTCAACCGCTCTCGCACCTCTCCCAGGTCCGGCTTGAAGCCAATGCCACAGTCCTGTATCCTACCCCAGGCATTCCATCCGGCAGGCAGAAAAACGGAGAGGGTGGGATTCGAACCCACGGTGCCCGGAGGCACAACGGTTTTCGAGACCGTCCGATTCAACCACTCTCGCACCTCTCCGGTAACCGTGGTCCAATGCCTTAGTTTCCCGCCGCTCGCTTCGCCCTGAAGAAGTCCTTGAGCAGGTCGGAGCAGGCGTCCGCCAGTACCCCTCCCGTTACTTGTGCCTGGTGATTCAACCGGGTGTCCTGAACGATGTTCCGCAGGGAACCGCAGGCACCGGTCTTGGGATCAGCCGCACCAAATACCAGGTTTTTCAGGCGGGCCAGCACGATCGCACCCGCGCACATGGCGCAGGGTTCCAGCGTAACGTAAAGTGCGGCGCCGGTCAATCGTTCGTAACCGGCAACTGAGCAAGCTTCGCGGATCGCCAGTATCTCGGCGTGCGCAGTAGGGTCCCGCCATCGCTCCACGCGGTTCTGACCCCGTCCAATCACGGTCCCGTCGTGAACGATCACGGCCCCAACGGGTACGTCGCCGTACGCCGTCGCGGTCCGGGCTTCTTCGAGTGCCAGCGCCAGCCATCGTTCGTGTTCGCCGTCGGATATCGTCATGGCGCCGCGTCTCACAAAAAATACGCCCGGAGGGAGTCGAACCCCCAACCTCCTGATCCGTAGTCAGGTGCTCTATCCAATTGAGCTACAGGCGCTCAGGGCCCGCATGCCAGAGCACCGCAAACTATTGGACAGGGACGCAAAAGTCAAGCGAATTTTGAACCGCGATTTGGTGTCCGGGACGCCGGGAATTGAGGGTCACCGGGAACCTCGAGATCGCCGTTCCAGGTAGATCCCGCGCCGTTCGACATACCCCTCCGCGGTCCGGTGTATGCGTTCGATCTGGTCGTCCGTGACGGGACGTACCATGCGTCCGGGAACACCCAGGACAAGCGACCCCGGCGGTACGTCCATATTTTCCAATACCAGCGCGCCGGCGCCGATGATGCTGTGCCTGCCGATCCGCGCGCCGCTGAGGATCACCGCGCCCATGGAGATCAGCACGTGATCTTCCACCACCGCGCCGTGGACGATGGCGCGGTGCCCCACTGTCACACCCTTCCCCAGCACGGCGGGCATACCCGCGTCGATGTGGATGACGCTGCCGTCCTGCACGTTGGTCCTTTCACCGATCGAAACCGGTTCGTCGTCCGCCCGAATCACCACCTGGTACCAGATGCTTGCGTGCTGAGCGATGTCAACCGCGCCGATCAGGTCGGCGCTTTCCGCCACGAAGGCGGAGGGGTGTACGGTGGGAGACTGGTGGACGTACCTGTTGGATGTCATGGGGGACCTACCCGGCGGCGTCCTGGCCCCGGCGCACACGGGGAATTACGTAGGGTCCCCGAGGAACGACCGCGATGGTGGCTTCGCTTCCGTGGCGCTGCAGGGCCCGCGCAATACCGGCTTCGACGGACGGGACCGGTTCCACGAGACAATCCCGCACGTCGTCGTCACTCAGGCCGTCCGTATAGAGATATACCCGGCCCTTCTTCAACGCCTTGATCAGTTCTTCGATTTCCCACTGGTCGATGGTAAATACGCCCGGCTTTTCGATCCATTCGAGAAAGGCGTCGATGTCGGTCGTGCGCCTGAGCAGTTCTTCGAAATCGGGGCTGCCGATCCCGTCGGCGCACCCGGCCGCGATGATGATCGAACCGCCTTCCCTGAGGATGTCCAGCACCCCGACCATGCCCTTGACGGCCTGGTAGAAGGTGGTATCCAGGGGATAGCCGGCCGCGGAGGTTACGACGATGTCCACCGGTTCCTCGACACTGGCCACCACCATGCTTTCCACCTGGCTTACCCCGTACCGGTGCGCACGGTCGAGCTCGCCGGCGAATACCCCGGTGACGCGCCGGTCCTCGTCCATGGATACGTTGAGTATGAAATCGACCCTGGCCCGCCGGGCGATTTCCAGCACCGCCTCATGAAGCGGATTGCCGTCGAGGACGCCCGTTGTAGCGCGGGGATGTTCCAGTATCTTAGGGCCGTGAAGGTGTTCAATCGTCTCCACGCCCACCAGCCCGGGCGCAACCAGCTTTCTTCCGCCCGAATACCCGGCCATGAAATGAGCCTCGATCAATCCGGTCAACACCTTGAGATCGCTCTCGACGTACCTGCGGTCCACGTGGATCGGGATCCCGGTACGCGTGGTCCCCAGGCTGGCCTGTTCGTCTCCGATCCGCGCCCTGTGGTTGACGACGGGATAGCGGTCGACCACGGCGTCGGTCAGGGTCTCGCGGAGCTGATCTTCGTCCATGGGGGCATGCAGGCCCGTGGCGACCAGGAGTGTGATATCCTCCGGCCGCAACCCGCTTCGCTCCAGGCATTCCAGGAGGGGCGGCAGAATGATGTCGTGGGGAACGGGTCGGGTGATGTCGGAAACGACCACGCAGGCGTTCCTGCGTCCCCGGGCGATCTCCTCGAGCGGTGGGCCCGCCACGGGCCGGAGAAGCGCCTCCCGCGTGGCCGCGACCGGGTCAACCAGGGGCGGTGTCTCCTGCATGAATAGGACCGCGGCGAGGTTCTCGTCCGGTACGCGCACTTCGAGTCCTGTCCTGTCATAGTCGAGTGTGATATTCATGGCGTCTCCTGCGGTTCTTCCTGCTCGATATCGAGTCCAGGGCCCGGCACGGGTTCAAGCACGTCCACGGCGCCGGCTTCCCTCATGGCACGGGCCAGTTCTCGGGGGGACCGGTGAAGCGCCACGATGGCCCCACTGCTTCCCGCGAGCTTGGCGCCGGTGGCGCCTTCCTGGCGTGCGAGTTCGATGAACCGGTCGTCCTCGGGATTAGATCCGCCGAGCGCCTGCGTCAGCGCCTGGTTCTCGTTCATCAGGTCTCCCAAAGTGTCGAGCCGGTTTTCGAGGAAAGCTTTCTTACCCGCCCGGGCCAGGCCGGCGATGGTCCTGTACGCTTCGACTATCTCGGATTCCCCGGCGAGCCAGCGTTCCCGGAGCGGGGTATGCACGCCGCCGGAGACGCGCTGACCGCCCGTTATGACCACCACGACCGGCAAGGCCGTGACGGATGTCAGCGATTCCATGGTTGCAAAGGGATCGGTCCCGAACTCCAGGTGGAATTCCTTCCCCCTGAAATCCATGTAGTGCTGCCCGCCGAAGGTGCACATGTAGGCATCCTGGTACCCGCAGAAGCACAGGTGGCGGTACTCGATCATGCGGACGAGTTCCGCCATGTGATAAAGACCGTGACGGATGCCGCGGAAGGCGAGCAGCCCGGCGACCATGGAGACGAGCAGTGCAGTCGAACCCGACAGACCGGCCCGGAAGGGGATGTCGGTCGACCAGGAAACATGGACACGCAGGTCCGTGGACTCGGTACCGGTCAACGCGGCCCGGGCGATATCGAAAATGTCGCCCCTCGGGGCCAGGTCGTCCGGCGATTCGATGACCTTACGCTCGGTTCCGGCGTCCAGGACCAGGCAGTCAGCTGTTTGGATCCTCACCCTTGCCCTTTCCACCGTCGAACATGATATCACGCTGCCGCCGTACATGTCGGTCGGATTGCCCACCAGGCCGACGCGGCCGGGCGCCGATGTGATCACGGTCCGGTTCAAGTAGACTCCGATTTGTGTACCCAGATTATCCGTAGATCATCCTCAAGATCATCACAGTACAACCATTGATTATACGCTGTTCATATGCCGCTCAGCCGCCGTTGCAGGAAATTCCGAAAGGCCGCACCATCGATTTCATCCTCCAGGGCATAATCGGCAAAGGCTTCCCAGTAGGTCAGGGGCGTGCCGATGTCGTATCGACGACTGCCGGGTCCCAGGGGCACACACCACACCGCGCCGCCCGCGTGCAGCAGGTTGCGAATGGCGTCGGCGAGCCACAGTTCGCCGTTCATACCCCGCGGCGTAGCCTCCAGCGCGGGAAAGATCCCGGGGCCGCATATGTACCGGGCGGACACGGCGTATCGGCTGGGCGCGGTTTCCGAGGATGGTTTCTCCACGATGTCGTCAATTGGGAAAGCCGTATCGGACTCGTACCGGGGACGTACGATGCCGTATCGGGACACCCGGTCCGCGGGTACGTATTCCACCGCAATGGTGCAGGCCGCGTCCTGCTGCGCGTGGGTCTCCATCATGCGCCGAATGACGACGCCTTCAGCCGGCGACCTGATGACGGCGTCGCCCCAGGCCACGACGAAGGCGTCTGATCCCGCGAATGACGCGCCCAGCCGCACGGCGTCTCCATTTCCGGCCGGGACTTCCTGACGCACGAAAGCGTAGTCCAGCGCAGGTGGGGCAGTCCCCTCCGCTGGATCATGGCCTTGCCGCTCACGGTGAAGTCCGCCTGATTGCCTGTCCCACCCGCCGTGCTCGAAATAATCCTCGATCGACTGTTTGTGACTCGCTGTAACGAAGAGTATGCGATCGATGCCCGCGGTCGCCAGCTCATCCACCACGCGGTGTATCGCCGGTTTGCGGCCGAGCGGCAGCATCTCCTTGGGAACAGATCGTGTGAGCGGCAGCATCCGGGTGCCCAGTCCCGCGACGGGCACCACGGCCTTTCGGATCATCCTCCACCGTCCTGTCGCGCGGCCCGGACTGCATCGACGTATTTCATGGCCGTATCGGTAAGGACCTGCCAGTCGCCCGCGGCCACGGCGGCCTTGTCGACCAGGTTGCCGCCCACGGCGATGGCGCAAGCGCCCGCCCGGATAAAGTCGCCCGCGTTTTCCAGGTCTACCCCGCCCGTCGGCATGAGTTCGATCTGGGGTAGCGGCCCCTTGACGTCCTTGAAATACCGGGGACCCACCGCGGTCGCGGGAAACACCTTCACGATGTCCGCGCCGCATTCCCAGGCCGTCAGGATTTCCGTAGGCGTCAGCGCGCCCGGGATGACGATCTTGTCGTACCGGCGGCAGAGGGTGATGACGTCCGGGTTCAACGTGGGCGTCACGATGTATTCGGCGCCGGCCAGGATCGCGGCGCGGGCCGTCTCGGGATCCAGCACGGTACCCGCGCCGAGCAGGAACTCGCCTCCGAGCCGGTTCGCGCATTCGCCGATGACGTTCAGGGCTCCGGGTGTCGTCATGGTAATCTCGACGGCCCCGATCCCACCCTTGCCGATGGCCTGGGCGACCTCGACCAGCGCATCGGGCCGGTCGGCCCTGAGCACCGCCACCACGCCGCCGGCCTTCATGGATCCGAGGTTTTCAGCTTTCGTAGACATGATTTCACTCCACCGTGATCTTCACCTTGCGCTCCGGGCGTTCGTGCAGGTGTCCGTGTCCCGGCAGGGCGACCCCGAGACGGATCGACGGCTGGCCGCCGGTGGGGAAAATGTGGTGGAAAATCTGGGCAGGCACGTATATGAAATCGCCCGCCCGGGCGTGAACCGGTTCTTCCCGTCCTTCGATCACCCAGTCGATTTCACCCTCCAGCACGATCCACCATTCGTCGTAATCGTGGCAGTGGTTGTCGTTCTCCGTGCCCGATAGCTGCCAGATGAACGCCGCCGTCACGTGTTCCGCGGTAACGACCGTGCAGGAGGCGGGCGGCGGACCGATCCGTTCCTTGATCTCTTCGATGTTGAGCTGGTTGAGCGAGGTGTGCATGATCGGTTTCGGTGGGGCCATCTTGGTACTCCTTTGAGAGAAAACTACGCGACCTGGTACCTGGCTATGGTTTCTTCGTTTACCGTGACGCCCAGTCCGGGTCCGTCGGGGACCGCCACGAAACCGTCGTCATCGATGGTAAACCGCTCATGGGTCAGTTCGTGCCGCAGCGGCGAATCGGACATGCAGAACTCGAAGACGGACGCGTTGGGCAGGGCGGCCAGCGCGTGCAGCGACGCCGCCATGGTGATGCCGCTCTTGTAACTGTGATTGACGACCTTGCGGCCGTGGCTGTGGGCCGTCCGTCCGGCCGCCGTCATGGTCGATATGCCGCAGCGGCCCGGATCGGGTTGAATCCAGTCGAGCCCGCCCTCGGTGACCAGCCGTTCGAAGTCCTCGAGCCGGGATTCCGCTTCTCCGGTAGCGATGGACACTGGACTTTCCGCAGTCAAAGCAGCGTACCCTTTGATGTCGTCGGGGTGAAGGGGTTCTTCGATCCAGAAGGGCCGGTACTCGGCGAATTGCCGGGCCCGGATCAGCGCGGTCTCCCAGTCCCATACCTGGCCCGCGTCGATGAGCACGTCGACGTCGTCACCCGTTCCCCTGCGGGCCTCCCTCACCAGCGCGACATCCTGCCGTTCGTCCTCTCCCATGGGTCCCCAGCCGAACTTAACGGCCGTGAATCCCTCGTCGGCGAATCTCCGGCCAATCGACCGGGTCTCTTCCGGCGTGTCTCCGAAGAGGACGGAAGCGTAGGCCCTGAACCTGTGGCTGTGCGCACCTCCCAGAAGGCGGTAGACGGGTTGTCCGCTGGCCTTCCCTGCGATGTCCCAGAGCGCCAGGTTGACCCCTGCCATGGCGTGAAGGCCGACGGCGGCACGGCCATAGTAATTGGCCGCGTCCATCATTCGGTCCGTGCACGCGTCGATGTCCAGAGGATCGGCGCCGGCCAGCGCGTTTGCCAGGCCGTTGCAGATCTGGTGTGATATCGGAGCGTCTATGACGGCCTTTACCACGGTGGGACAGGAATCGACCTCCCCCCAACCCGTAATGCCTTCATCCGTTTCGATTTTGATCAGGCAGGTATCCTGCGTACCGTCACAGGCCTCCGTGACTTCCGGCAACCGCAGAACCAGCGCAGAAACCTCGATGATCCGCACGCTTGAGTCCTCCTTGCGCTTCAAACCGATACCGTGGAATCACGTCGGTTAATGTGTAAAACGACCATGAGGGTGTCAAGGGGAGATGCCCCCGAAACGCGGGAGAATCACTGCCCTGAATCCACCCGCTTCGCCTTTGGATTTACCGTGGTTGATTTCACGCCCGCGACCGGTCAAACCCGGGAAATAAAACTTGACACCCCGACGCGTCCGCTTGCACTATTGAGGCTAGACCGCCGGTAAGCCCGCTCGTTTCACGAACCGGTGGATTCACCCCGTTTTCACCGCAGCAGCCCATTAGAAAACCATATGATCCAATACATCATATACCGCATCTTGGGCTTGGTCGGCGTACTGTTCCTGGTAACGATCATCACCTTCAGTCTGATGCATGCGGTTCCAGGCGGCCCGTTCGACGAAGAGAAAATGCCCCTGTCGGCCGAGGCCAAGGCGAATATCCTGCGCAAGTATGGTCTGGACCGGCCCCTGTACGAGCAGTACGGGCGGTACATGTGGAACGCGCTGCAGTTTGATTTCGGCATACCCTTTCAGAGTCCGGGCGAGACGGTAACGGACCTGATTTCGCGGACCTGGCCAATCAGCATGCAACTGGGCGGCATGGGCCTCGCCCTGGCGTTCACCTTCGGCATCCTACTGGGCATATTGTCCGCGATCCGACAGAACACATGGGTGGACTATGGGACAACAATGATTGCGACGCTTGGGATCACTGTGCCCAGCTTTGCCATATCCATATTGTTCATCGTCATGTTCGCGACCATATGGAGGATCCTGCCCACGGGCGGATGGGGCGGACCCGAAACGTGGATCATGCCGGTGATCGTCTATGCCCTGGGTCCCATGGCCATCATAGCCCGTTACACCCGCTCGAGCGTCCTGGAAAATCTGCGCATGGACTACGTGCGAACGGCCCGGGCAAAGGGACTCAAGGAGCGGAGCGTCCTGTTCATCCACGTGCTGAAAAACTCCCTGATTCCGTTGCTGACCATCATGGGGCCGATGCTTCCCGGCGTAATGACCGGATCGCTGTTCGTCGAAGGCATATTCCGCATTCCGGGCCTGGGACAATTCTTCGTCACCAGTATCTTTGAACGGGATTATCCCATGATCATGGCGTTGACACTGCTCGTCGCGGTGCTGATCGGCATCGTCTATCTCGTGACCGATATCCTGTACGCGCTCGTGGACCCCAGGGTCCGATTCGTGCGCGGGAGAAGGTAATGGACAACGAGTCTTCGCGGTCGGGACGTACTTTCCTGGATTACCTCGGTATCTCGGCCCGTGGATTCTGCATGGGGGTCGCCGATGTCGTTCCCGGAGTGTCCGGAGGGACCATGGCCTTTATCCTCGGTGTGTACGAGGAACTGCTGGACGCCATTCACTCGGTCAATGGGAGGTTCCTGCGGCTGCTGTTCAGCTTTCGATTGACGGAGGCCCTGGACGGTTTTCCCTACAGGTTTCTGGTCGCCCTCGTTACGGGCATAATGGTGGCGATTTTCAGCCTGGCCCGGTTCTTCACCTGGGCGCTTGCGCATCATCCCGTCCTGGTGTGGGCTTTTTTCTTCGGACTGGTGCTCGCGTCGATCATCACCGTTCGAGGTAAGGTGTCCGCCTGGACCGCGAGGGAGGTGCTCGCGATGCTGATGGCGGCCGCGGCCGCCTTCGTCCTCGTGGGCGCCGTCCCGGTCGAGACGACCTCGGCCGCGTGGTTCGTGTTCCTGAGCGGAGCCATCGCGATCTGCGCCATGATCCTACCCGGCATCTCGGGCTCGTTCATCCTGGTCATACTGGGAAAATACCAGTACATGCTCAATGCCGTGGTGCAGCGCGATTTCCTGCCCATTGTCATCTTCGGCTGCGGCGGTATCCTGGGACTGGTTTTTTTCGCGCGGGTGCTTCGATGGCTGTTCCGGCACTACCATGACGTGACGGTAGCCGCCCTTATTGGACTCATGGCCGGTTCATTGCGGAAGATCTGGCCGTGGAAAGAAACGTTGGAAACGTTTACGGACCGCCACGGCGTCGTGAAACCGCTCATACAACTGAATGTCCTGCCCGAGTCGTTGTCCGGCGAAGCCCTTCTGGCTATCACACTGGGCATCTCGGGCTGCGTTATCGTACTGGTCATCGAGCGCCTCGCGGCAAGGCGCTCCACAGAAAACACGGAAGACTAGAACCATGGAAATCACCCCATCCACCGGCGGACTCTGGCGCGACGCCTTGCGCCGCTTCATGAAGAACAAGCTGTCCGTCGCGGCAGGGTTCATCATCATCGTCATCACATTCATGGCAGTTTTCGCGCCATGGGTATCGCCGTCCCACTATTCCGAGGCCAATTTCGACGAAGCGTGGCAGTTTCCCTCCTACGCCCATCCCATGGGAACGGACAGCATCGGCCGAGACTACTTCAGCCGGATCGTGTACGGCGCGCGGATCTCGCTCATCGTGGGTTTCGTCGCGCAGATGATTTCCCTGTTGATCGGCGTGCCGCTCGGGGCCATCGCCGGATTCAAGGGCGGCAAGGCCGACTACATCGTCATGCGCCTGGTGGACGTGATGTCGGTTTTTCCCAGCCTGCTTTTCGCCATACTGATCATGGCGTGGCTGGGCAGTGGTTTGAGCAACGTGTTATTCGCCATCGGCGTGACCGGCTGGGTAGGAGTATGCCGCCTGGTCCGCGCGCAGTTCCTGTCGCTGCGGGAGTCCGACTTCGTCCGGGCCGCTCGGTCCATGGGCGCGTCCAACGTACACACCATCGTCCGCCACATGCTGCCGAACGCGCTCAGCCCAATCATCGTCGGCCTGGCCATGGGCATACCCCAGGCCATCTTCGCCGAGGCCGGACTGAGCTTCCTCGGCCTGGGCATCAATCCACCCACGCCGAGCTGGGGACAGATGGTCAGCAGTCACCTGCCCAACGTGATCTACTACTGGCACCTCGCCCTATTTCCGGTTTTCATGATCGCCCTGGTCATGCTCGGATTTTCGCTCGTCGGCGACGGTCTCCGCGACGCCCTCGACCCGAGGATGAACGAGTAGGGAGTCCCGCCATATGGCAGGTGCAGCATGCGAAAACAAACCGGCATATCGTTTCTTCGGCAGTCGAGTTACCTCGTCCTCATCGCCTGGATTACCTGGTCGATTCACGGCATAGTAGACGCCCTGCTCCCCGCCAACGGACCGCGTTACGTCAATTCCATCGGGGTGCCGTTGCCCGCGGACGCCCTGCCTCCCGATCAACAGGTCCTGCGCAAGTTCTCGGAATCCCGGCCATACAACGAGTGGTTTCGCACGGTTTACAAGGGCGCCGAAGGGAAATACATCATCGCCGAACCGTTGACTCGCACCAATCGGGATTTCCGGTTGCGGGGCGGCGCAGCGGAACGGTGGGAGATGTCCGATGACGGACTGGAATGGACCTTCCATCTGCGTCCTGGACTGCAGTGGAGCGACGGCCGGCCGTTGACGGCCCACGATTACGTCTTTTCCCTGCGCAGGGGCGCCGACCCGGAAAACGCCTACGATTTCGGGTGGTACTACCAGCCGATCAGGAACTGGCAGGCCGTCGTCGCCCGGAAGGTGCCTGTGGACTCCCTCGGCGTGTGGGCACCCGATGATCACACGCTGTGTATCGCCACCGAGGAACCCACGCCTCACCTCCCGCTACTGCTGACCTATTCCTGGGTTTCACCCGAGCACGCCGTGCGCAAGTACGGCGACACCTGGTCCACCAGGCCGGAAACCAGCATATCCTCCGGTCCCTTCGTGATGGTGGAATGGACCAAGGGCGAACAGATGACTTACGAGGCCAATCCCATGTACCGCGGGGTCGATAAACCCTACCTGGAACGCCTGATTTACAAGATGTACAACCTGACCACGCCTCCCCAGCGGCTTCCAGCGTACGAAGCCGGTGAAATCGATATATCCGAGGTGGAGAACCAGGCGGAACTGGCGCGGATGCTCTCTGACGAGAACCTTGGCGGCCAGGTCCACACGTGGCCTAACTTCTTCACCCACTACCTGTTCTTCGATGTCCGGAAACCGCCGTTCAACGACCGTAGAGTCCGCCTCGCCATGAGCCTAGCCATCGACCGGGACGCGCTGTGCCGTTCCGCGCTCAAGGGGTTCGCCATTCCCGCCTACGCCATGCTGCCTCCCGGGTTTCCGGCCTATTCCGACAATGTCTACGCGGAAAGCCAGCGATACGACCCGGAGCGCGCCAGGCAGCTCCTTACGGAGGCGGGTTATCCGGATGGCCGCGGTTTGCCCGAAATGGACATGTGGCTGCGCAACGAGATCGTCATGCACCGCGACGCGGCGGAGGGCCTGCAGGCGATGCTGCAACGCAACCTCAACATGAAGGTCGAAGTGCGGAACGTGGAGAACAAGGTCTTCATGGACGGGCTGAACAACCACACTTTCACCTTCGGGCTGGTGCCCTACGAATTCGATTTCGTGGATCCGAGCAATCTCCTCGGACTCTGGCGCTCCAACGGGCGGCACAACTGGAACAATCCCGCCTTCGACGACCTGATGACCGCTGCGGGCGCGGAAGTCAGAGACCTGGAACGGCGCATCGCCCTGTACAAAGATGCGGAACGGCTGCTTGTGGAGGACGTGGCCGGCGTGTTTCTGTGGTACAGGCAGCGGGCGCAGATCTGGAAGCCCTACCTGAAAGGCACGGCGCTGGAACCGAACGCTTCGGGTTTCCGGTCGTGGCGGGGCGACCAGGTGATGAGCTCATCGCTCACCCTGTACATCGGAGAACACTAACACCGCGGCGATCCGGGTGGCAACGGAAGGAGTCGATCATGATACTCAAGCAATACTACCTGGGATGCCTGGCCCACGCGTCCTATTTCCTGGGTGACGAGGCTACGGGAGCCGCGGCCGTCGTGGATCCGCAACGCGACATTGAACAGTACATGGAAGAGGCCGCCGCTCTGAATATGAAGATCGACCATGTGTTCCTTACACACTTCCATGCCGACTTCGCCGCGGGGCACCTGGAGCTGAGAGACCGCACCGGCGCCTTGATCCACTTGGGCGCGAGGGCCGAGGCGGGTTATGCCTTCGAGCCGATGAGGGACGGAAAGAGCATGAACCTGGGCGGGATCCGGCTGAAGTTCCTCGAGACACCCGGGCACTCCCCCGAATCCGTTTGCATCCTGGTGTTTGATCCCGAGAAGGAGGCCGTGCCTTTCGCCGCGCTGACCGGAGACACCCTGTTCATCGGCGACGTCGGCCGCCCCGACCTCAGGGCCTCGCTAGGCTGGAAGGCCGCGGACCTCGCCGACCTGCTTTTCGACTCCCTGCACGGGAAACTGCTTCCAAACACTGTCGACGAAACGCTGGTCTATCCCGCCCATGGCGCCGGGTCGTTGTGCGGAAAGAACCTGAGTTCGGACACCGTTTCCACCATGGGCGCCCAGAAGCTGTACAACTATGCCCTGCAGCCGATGGACCGGGAGACCTTTGTTCGACTTGTCACGACGGATCAGCCGGATGCGCCGTCGTACTTCAGCTATGACGCGGAGTTCAACGCGCGGGAACACGATACGCTGGATCACCTGCTGACCCGGAACCTGAACCCGTTGTCGCTTGAGGAGGTACTGAGGCGAGCGAAGGACGGCGCACAGGTTCTGGATACGAGGGACGCCGCGGATTACGAAGGCGCACACCTCGTGTACAGTTTCAATATCGGGCTCGGGGGGCAATATGCCACCTGGGCGGGGACCCTGCTAAGGCGCGACCGGCCGATCATACTGGTCACGGAGACCGGCGCGGAGGAAGAATCGGCCGTGCGGCTGGGCCGCATAGGCTTCGATCATATCGCGGGATACCTCGAGGGCGGCATGCACGCGCTGGCCGACCGGCCGGACCTGGTCGGCCGGACCAATCGCATCACCGCGGCCACGCTGAAGGACCGCCTGGAACTGGATAAACCACCCGTGGTCCTCGACATCCGATCCGAAGGGGAACGGGCGGAAAAGCACATCCCGGCCAGTCTCCACGTACCACTGAATCACCTGCAGGAGCGCCTGGAGGAAATCCCCATCGACGCGACGGTGGTCGTACAGTGCGCCGGAGGTTATCGTTCCGCCATGGCGGCCAGCATCCTCAAGCGGCACGGCATCGTGGAAGTCATGGACCTGGTCGGGGGTTACGCGGCCTGGGAAGCTGTTCAGCGGGAAGTTGCGAGTTGACTTGCCGGATACGCCCTGCCGGGATACGATCGGCCAAAATCACTTGTACATGGGTACGTTGATTTCCAGGAGGTCCCGCGCGACCCGGGAGGCGGGGAAGATCTTGCACGCTTCGGCTGCCAGCGGCGCATCCTGCAAGTAACGGGAACTGATGTGGGTCAGCACCAGGCTGCCGACTTTCGCGCGCCGCGCGATGCGGGCGGCCTGAACGACCGTCGAGTGGTGCTTCTGACGGGCTTGAGCCCGAAGTTCGTCACTGAACATCCCGTCGTGGATCAGTACATCCGCCTCGAGCGCCAGAGACGCCACCTGGTCGCACGGTCGGGTATCCGTGGCATACACGATCTTCCGTCCCCGCCGGATGGGTCCCAGTACCTGTCGGGGCTCGATCACCTGTCCATCCTGCAACGTGACGGTTTCGCCCGCCTGTAGACGGCCGTAAAGCGGACCCGGGGGTATGCCCAGCCGCCTCGCCTCCTCGACCCGGAACTGGCCTGGACGGTCCCTTTCCTGGAACGCGAAGGCCAGCGTAAAACAACTGTGGTCCGCGGGGACGGCCTCGATAAAGATCCTGTCGTCCTCCGAAACCAGTCCACCCATGTTTTCCGCGATGATCACGGGAAACGGGCACTGGTAGCCCAGGAAGCGCCGGTTGCCTTCCACGAAGTCGGAGATGCCCGGCGGTCCGTATATGTGCAGGGTCCGTTCCCTGGGTACCTGGCCCATGGTCATCAATAGACCGGGCAGCCCCATGACGTGATCGCCGTGCAGATGGGAAATGTAAATCCCCTCGATCTTGCTCATGGCCAGTTTCGCCCGGACCATCTGTGTCTGGGTGCCCTCGCCGCAGTCGAACAGGAACACGCGGCCGTCGCATTGGACGGCTACCGAGGGTAAATTGCGTGTCAGGGTCGGAATGGCGCCTCCCGAACCCAGGAATACAATGTTTATGTTCATGATGGTTAGATAGATTGCCTGTATTCGATGGGCGCGTTATTCCTGCCGTGCCCGGCAGATCGCGTCGGTCATGCGGACCACGCGTCCCATCTCCCTGACGTCGTGCACCCGCACGATGCCGGCGCCGTTGGCGACGCTCAGTGCGACCGCCGCCGCCGTGCCTTCCAGCCGGTCATTTTTCTCCACGTCGAGCACGCGACCGATGAACGACTTTCGCGACGGTCCGATCAGGATGGGGCGTTTCAGCGTTCGAAAGGACGCCAGGGACCGGATCAGGAGCAGGTTGTCGCTCAACCGTTTGCCGAACCCAATGCCAGGATCGATGATGATGCTGGATCTCCGGACACCGTTGTCAACGGCGTAGTCGATACGCGAAGCCAGCCAGTCGATGATCTCGCCCACTGTATCTTTGTAACCGGGATTCTGCTGCATGTCGGCCGGGGATCCCACCGCATGCATGATCACCACGGGCACCCCGGCGGAGGCAACTACCTCCATCATTTCCGGCTCGGCGGTCATGCCGCTTACGTCGTTCACCATCCGGGCGCCGGCGCGTATCGCCTGGCGGGCGACTTCGGCCCGCCGGGTATCGATGGACACCGGCTGTTCGATCCGGTCGTTCAACTTTTCTATAACGGGGATGACCCGCTTGAGTTCCTCCTCGAGAACGACAGCCTCCGCACCAGGCCGGGTGGATTCGCCGCCGACATCGATGATATCCGCACCTTCGCCGGCCATGTGCAGGCCGTGGCGGACCGCGGTCTCCGTATCCCGATACCAGCCGCCGTCGTAGAAGGAATCCGGCGTCACGTTCAGGATCCCCATGATTCCCGTGCGCTTCGAACAGTCCAACCGAAACCCCGCGTCCTCGACGACCAGTTCATCATGCACGATCAGACTCCAGGGGCGGCCAGCGGTGGCTCCGAGAGCGGGGTGGGGGCGGGCGCTGTTTCTTCCTCCTTCACCGGTGGATCCAGCAGTTTCCCTTCGAGTACCCGTTCCAACTGGTCCCTGTCCAGCGTTTCGTGCACGAGCAGGGCCTCCGCTATCCTGTGCAGCGTAGCTTCCCGTTCCGTCAGGATGGTCTCCGCCCGTTGCCTGCAGGAATCCATGATCCTTCGAATATCCTCGTCGACTATCACGGCCGTCTTATTGCTATAGTCACGCTTCCGGGTGAGTTCCCGTCCCAGGAAGACTTCCCCATCCTGGTTTCCCAGGGCAAGCGGACCCAGTTCTCCCATCCCCCACCCGCAGACCATGTGGCGCGCGAGTTCCGTGGCGCGTTTGATGTCGTCGCCGACCCCGTTGAACGTGTCTCCGACCCCGATGCGTTCCGCCACCTGTCCGGCGAGCAGACAGGTGATCTGCCCGCGGCACCAGGCTTCCGAAAAAAGGTACTGGTCTTCTTCAGGTATGGAGTAGGTGATGCCCAGCGCCTGTCCTCTGGGGATGATTGTTACACTGTGCGGGGAGTCGATCTCCGAGATCAGGGCGGCGGCCATGGCGTGGCCGCTTTCGTGGTAGGCGACCGTTTTACGCTCTTCTTCCGACATGATTAACTGGTGTTCAGAGCCCATGACGATGCGGTCCCTGGCGCGTTCAAGATCCTCCATGGTGATGTTCGAATGGTTTTCCCGCGCGGCGCGCAGGGCCGCTTCGTTTACGATGTTTTCAAGGTCCGCGCCCGACATGCCCGGTGTAAGCCTGGCCAGCGTCTTCAGGTTGACGGTCTCCGCCAGGGGTTTGTCCTTCGCCTTGATCTGAAGGATCTGTTCGCGTCCACTGACGTCCGGACGGTCCACGGTGATGTGCCGGTCGAACCGCCCCGGCCGGAGCAGTGCCGGATCCAGGACGTCGGGCCGGTTCGTGGCAGCGATCAGAACGACCCCGCTATTGGGTTCGAACCCGTCCATTTCCACGAGCAACTGGTTCAGCGTCTGCTCCCGTTCATCGTGCCCGCCGCCCAGGCCCGCGCCCCGGTGCCGACCCACGGCGTCCAGTTCGTCGATGAAGATGATGCAGGGGGCGTTGTCCTTGCTCTGGCGGAACAGGTCCCGGACCCTGGAGGCGCCGACGCCCACGAACATTTCCATGAAATCAGCGCCGCTCATGGTGAAGAACGGTACGCCAGCTTCACCCGCGACCGCGCGGGCCAGCAGCGTCTTGCCCGTACCCGGCGGTCCCAGCAGAAGAACGCCTTTCGGCAGGCGCGCCCCGAATCGACGGAACTTGTCCGGATTCTTGAGGAATTCCACGACTTCCTGGAGGTCCCGTTTCGCCTCCTCGACTCCGGCCACCTCGCTGAACTTTTCCCCGTCGCGTTCTCCGGTCAGCTTCGCCTGGCTCTTGCCCATGGAAAAGAGCCCCTTCTGGCCCCCTTGCATCTGGCGAAAGATGAATATCCACAGGCCGATTATGAGGAACAGCGGCAGCCAGGTCACCAGGTGGGTGTACCAAAGGGTGGACTTCGGACGGGCGGTGATCGTTACGTTAAGCCGCACCAGTTCATCGATCAGTTCCGTGTCTTCAAAGGGAATCTCAACCTTGAATCTCGTCTCCAGGAATTCCTGGCCTCCAACGGTTGGCGTACTGATCCCGTTTCTGAATTCACCGACAATGGTTTTTTCAAGAATCGTCACGCTCCCGACGTTCCCATTGGCCAGGTGGTCTCTGAAAACGGAGTAGCCGATTTCCATCTCATCGGAACGATTCCGGCTGAAAAACTGCACCAGCACCACCGACAACAAGGCCAGAAGCACCCACATCACCATGGTCCGTGTCCGGCGGGGTGCGGACTGCCGGTTCCCGCGGTCCGGGCGGGGCATGGCCGGCCTTTGGCCATTTGTTCCGTTTTTACCCTGTCGTCTTTCCGTCATATCATGGTTTCCAGAGTACACGGCCGGTCTGGTACCGGATCCAGCCAAGAAATAAGCGTGAGGATATGCAAGTCCGTACTGCGCTCACATGCCCCCACGCTCAAGAATCCTGTTCATCGGCCACGGCGACGAAAGGCAGGTCGCGATACCGTTCGCCCCAGTCGAGGCCATACCCTACGACGAAATCGCCCGGTATGTCGAATCCCTTGTAATCGATCGCTGTGTGCGCCTGGTACGCCCCCGGTTTGACCAGCAGGGCGCATACCTTCAAGGACAGCGGCTCCTGCTTCGTCAACGCTTCCGTAAGATAGCCCAGCGTCAGCCCTGTGTCAACGATGTCCTCGACGATCAGGGCGTGGCGGCCGTGGACGTTTACATCGAAGAGATCGGCCCGGATAACACCTGACGAAGTCTGCCCCTTGCCGTAGGTCGAGGTACGTACGAAGTCGATGGTGTGTGGCACCGTGATTTCTCTCATCAGGTCGGCCAGGAAGACCACGCACCCTTTGAGACATCCGATGAGCAGCGGGTTTTTCTCCTTGTAGTCCTTGGACAGCCGCGCCGCCAGGTGTCGCACCTTCTCCGCGATCTGTTCTTCTGTGAGGAGGATCTTCATTGTTTCATCCCATGAGGAGCGTATTGGACGACAACACCCCGGATCGGACGACATCAGTCCGGGTCGGTGGACTTCAGTTCGGCGACCATCACACGCCGGGTCATTCCGGTGACCAGGCCCACGGTACTCTGACGGTAACCGGCCACCCACAGCACGCGGGTCCCGTCGGTCACGACCGGTACGCGGTTGCGCAACAGCCTGGGCACGTCCCATTCGTTGAACAGCTTCTTCAACGACTTGTGTCCTTCCAGGCCGTAGGGGGACATGCGGTCACCCGGTTCGCGGGACCGAACGGTCCACCGCCGCGGTACAACCTCCGCATCGAAAACAGCCCGGTCCGGGGTCGCGTCCGGTGCATCGATCACGGAGGATTCTTCGACAATGATCGAAAGATTCGTTCCGGGTACATCCACACGGCCCGGGGTTTGGAGTTCCAGCAAATAGGATATATTGGAACCGCGACATACCACCAGTCCGTTTTTACGTCTTTCCATGCGAATCTCACCGGGCAGCTCATGGATCTGGCCGGTGCCGCCCGTTGAGATCCACGCACGCGTTTCTTCCACCTGGTCGTAATTCAAGTGCTCCTCGATGCCTCCCGCCACGCGCACGAGATGACGGACAAGGACGCGCTGAACCGCGGTCGCCGTGTCCGGCCAGGCATCAATGCCCAGGTGGAGTATCCGGCCATCCGTGCCGCGCATGTGGTGCTTGAGGAAAGTCCGCGCCTGTTCGTCGAGGTACTCCGCTTCTTCCCGGATCACGTCGGCGAGCCGTCCGAGGCCTTCAACGATGTGGGGATTGTATTCCCTCTGCAACAGGGGCACCAGGTGGTGCCGGATCCTGTTACGAATAACTTCCTGGTCCGCGTTGGTCCGGTCGAACCGGAAGGACAGCCCATGCGTTCGAGCATACTCGGCGATCTCGCCAGTGGTGACGTCCAGCATCGGTCGTATGATCCATCCGTCCCTGACCGGCCGGATGGCGGAAAGGCCTGAACTGCCGCTGCCGCGCAACAGGCGCATCAGCACCGTCTCGGCCTGGTCGTCCGCCGAATGCCCCGTCGCTACGGAATCCGCGTGATGTTCCAGGAGCACACGCCGCAGGAAGCCATATCTCACTTCGCGGGCCCATTGCTCGGTGGAACAGCCATTTTGCCGGCAATAGTCGGCGACGTCCGCCCGTTCCACTACGCAGGGAAGGCCCAGGGATTCGGCGTAGTCCGCGGTGAAGACGGCATCTTCTTCCCCTTCCTGACCACGAAGGCCATGGTCGAGATGGGCCGCCATCAAGGTCAGGCTCCACCGGTCGCGCAGGCCGTGAAGGAGGTGTAGGAGGACCACCGAGTCCACGCCGCCCGAAACCGCTGCGACCACCCGGTCGCCCGGCTTTATCATTCCGTGGCGAAGGACCGCCTCCTCGACTTTATGTTCAACGGTTTCCGGCATGGTAAGTCAGTATCAGGGTGAATAACAAAAATGGCCTTCCGAGTGCAGAAAGGCCATGAAACATAGCGGCGCAGGGATTCGAACCCCGGACACTCGGATTATGATTCCGATGCTCTGACCAACTGAGCTACGCCGCCTCGAATCGAACTCCACAATATAGACACGGGCGGGTATCCTGTCAAGGCAATATCATGGTTCAAATGTGATTGTTATTGACCTGTGAGTACGGTTATATTACACATGTTTGTGCTTGAATCCACAGGCATTTCCGCCGAGGTGAGGCTTGGATGAAAAGGAAGTAAATCCCGCCGTGGCATCGACAGCCGAAAACGTAGACGAAGGACTGGTACGGGGGCTGGGCCCGCTCGAAGCCACCACCATCATCGTGGGCGGGGTTATCGGTTCCGGCATCTTCCAGGCGCCAAGCGCCATCGCCTCCAACGTGGGCTCGCCGGGCATGAGCCTCCTCGTCTGGCTGGTGTGTGGTCTGCTCGCACTCTGTGGCGGACTCTGCATCGCCGAACTGGGCGCCATGCTGCCCCGGACCGGGGGCCAGTACATTTACATCCGCGAAGCCTACCGCCGGCGATGGATAACCTTTTTCTACGGTTGGTCCGCATTCTGGATCGTGTGGCCGGTTTCCATCGCCGCTGTCGCCAGCGTTTTCGCCAGCTACCTTGCCAGCGTGGTGAACGTCTTAACCGCGGATGCCACCGGGACAGGGATCGTCCTGAGCCCCGGCGCCAGGGCGCTGATCGCCTCGGCCTGCGTGCTGGTACTGATGGCAATCAACGTGATCGGCGTCCGATGGAGCGGCAGGGTCACCAACCTGTTTACCTTCATCAAGATCGCCGCCCTGGGCGGCCTGATCCTCCTGGGACTGCTCATGGCTGAAAAGGGGTCGATGGCTAACTTCTCCCCGCTCTGGGGCGGTGGAGGCGCGGCCGCGGGAGGTTTCGCCCTGGGCGCTTTCGGCGCGGCCATGGTCACCGGTCTGTTCTCCTACGAAGGCTGGACCTTTTCCAGCTATGTCGCGGGGGAGATGCGCAACCCGCGGCGCAATCTCCCGCTGTCGATCATCGCCGGCATCCTGTTCGTGATCCTGATCTACATGGCGGCGAACTTCGTGTACATACTCGTCCTGCCTTTCGAGCAGGTGCAGACCTCGCCGTGGATCGCGGCCGACGTGATGAGGGTGTTGCTGGGCGACTGGGGCGCTCTCTTCATCTCGGTGGGCGTGATGTGTTCCACCTTCGGAGGGGTTAATGTGCATATGCTTGTAGCTCCCCGCCTCTTCTTCGCCATGAGCAGGGACGGCCTGTTCTTCGAGGGGCTGAGCCGGGTGCACCCGAAATTCCGAACTCCCGCCGTCTCCATTCTCGTCCAGGGTATTCTGGCCGCCCTGATTGCCCTGACGCCCAGTTACGAGGAAATCATCTCCTACGGTTCATTCACGTCGTATGCTTTTTCGATTCTCGCGATCGCATCGGTCATCGTACTGCGCCATACCCGTCCCGACGCGAACAGGCCCTACAGGGCATGGGGCTATCCGGTAACGCCCCTGCTTTTTCTCGCCGTGATCACCGGTTACCTGGTGTCGCTGCTCACCAACATGGAATTCATCTACAACACGCTCATCGGCCTGGCCATCGTCGCCGCCGGCATTCCCTTCTACTTCTACTGGGAAAAGAAAAACAAAGGAATTTGAGGTCAGCCATGCGGGATTTGTTAATCGTTGAACAGAACAACGTCATCCGGTACGACGACGTTTCCCTTTCCCAACTCCAGGAAACTCTTGAAACATCCAAGGGCCTGTTCTGGCTGGACCTGGAGCAGATCACGGACGAAGACGCGGCGTTCCTGAGCGATTTCAAGGAACTTGGCGCCCATCCCCTGTCGGTGAAGGCCTGCCGCGAAGTTTCGACCCGGCCCTACTCCGCGGTGTTTCCGAGGCACATGTTCATGGTCGTTCACGTCCAGGAAAGCCTGGACGCACCGCCGGTCAAATTGGGACTCTTCCTGGCGCCCGATTACCTGGTTACCATACATTCAACCCCGCTTGCCCTGTTGCAGGACGTCAAAGACCGGATCCAGCAGGATGCCCAGTTGATGCGATCCACGGACCTGGCCGTCGCCCTGATCATGCAGACGATCGCCGATCTTCAGGATCCGCTGGTGTCCGGACTCACCGCGGAAACAGTCGCGCCCGACCAGGACGTGGAAGCCCGGTGGATATACGACACGCAGCGACGCCTCATCGACATGATCCACCTCGTAAAACCGCAATGCGAGATTGTTCATTCGCTTTACAGCGGTGAGAAACTCTCCCTGCAGACGGATACGGTGATCCAGTTGCAGGACGTGTACTATAGGTTCAGGAACATGGTCGAAGTGCTTACGAGGCATTGGGAAATGCTGAACGACGTGAGCACGGCCGTCCGGACGAAAGCCCTTAAGAGACTCGACGCTTCCACGCGGCGGTTGACATTCCTGGTAGCCTTTTTGCTCCCTGTGCTCGTACTTTCGACCTTGCTCGGTCTCGAAGACCCCATCCTGGCAAATCTGATCAAACCGGCCACTTTGGGTATCGGACTGGCGGTTTCGTTGCTTGTCGCCATCATATTGATCCTGACGGCAAGAAAACGATGAAGGACATCAACTCCCCGAGGTAACGTTGGATCTTCAGCTAGTTATCGGTTCCGTCTTACGGTTCTTCCTCCTCGCTTTCGTCTTCTTCCATGTCTGCGTCCCGGCCGCCGTTTCAGCACAGGACCGGCTGGTCATCGTTTCCCCCCACTGGGAAGGCATAAGATACGAATTCACCAGGGGATTCGACGCCTTCTACAAGGCAGAGACCGGCCGTACGGCCGAGATAGAGTGGATGGACGTGGGCGGTACTTCCGAGATCATCCGTTTCATCAAGTCCGAATATACGGGTAAACCCGAAGGCATCGGCATCGACATGATGTTCGGAGGCGGCAGCGACCCGTTTATGGAACTTGCCCGCTTGGACCTGCTGGCGCCGTACAGGCTACCAGCCGACCTGCTTTCCAATCTGCCCGCTGCGGTGGGCGGTTACCCCATTTACGACGCCGGATACCGATGGTACGGAGCAACGATGGCGGGTTTCGGCATCGTGTACAACAAGCGGGTGGCGCAGCTTGTTGAACTGCCCGTGCCGGAGACCTGGGAAGACCTGGCCGATCCGAAGGTATTCTCGTGGGTCGGCGCGGCCGACCCCAGGAAGAGCGGCAGCGCGCACGTGCCCTTCGAGATCATCCTGCAGGTCTATGGCTGGGAAAGGGGATGGCAGATCATAACCGCCCTGGGCGCCAACGCCCGGGGGTTCGCCAATACGGGCAGTCAGGTGCCCAAGGACGTGACTTCAGGGGAAGTAGCCTACGGGATGGCCATCGATTTCTACGCCTGGGCTCAGATCAATGCCGTGGGCCCCGATATGATCGGCTACACCATGCCGGACAATCTCACGATCTTGAATCCCGACGGCATAGCCATACTGGAAGGCGCGCCCAACATGGCCGTGGCGCAGTCATTCCTGCGGTACATCCTCTCGGAACCCGGACAGCGGCTGTGGATGCAGAAACCAGGTTCGCCGGGTGGACCGGAGAAGTTCCAGTTGAACCGGTTCACGGTCCTGCCTCACCTGTACCAGCGCATCGACCCTGCCCATACCTCGGTCACTTTCAATCCCTTTACCTGGACGTCGTCCTTCGTGTACGATGCCGAGAAAGGCGCGGCGCGGCGCCACATCGTCGATGACATGATCGGCGTCTTCGTCATCGACGCGCACGCGTCCCTCCAGCGAAGGTGGCGACGTGCCATGGAAGAAGGAGACGTCGAGCGCGTCCTGCCCGCCCTGGCGTCCATGCCCATCGAGGAAGAGGAATCTCTGGTCCTGGGTGAACGTTGGCGGGACCAGGTTTTCAGAAACCGGACCCTGCTTTCGTGGAGCAGGATGGCGGCGGAAAAGTACGGCTCGGGCTCGTCGGAATGGGCCGGAGCCAGGTACATGCTCTTCTCCGGCAGCGGCGTGGTGCTGGCGGGAATGGTGCTTTACCTCTGGAGGTTGAAGAGGAGAAGCGGATAAGGAACGACGCGGATTCCGGTAACCTCCTGCGACACTCCGTCCGTGTTGCGAAATGGCGGGCCGAGCGGTGTAAAGTCAGCGAATTGATTCCGGTTTTCGGGCCGGTTTGACGCGGCACGATCCGGTGCGGGTTTTTTCATACCCTGAACGTATTTTCATATCTTGGGATACCTGTCATGGTCAGTCTGACGCTGCAAGGGATCACCCGTAAATTTGGTGAAGTGACGGCGGTTGACGACGTCTCGCTCGAAATCGCAAGGGGTGAACTGTTCTTTCTCCTGGGTCCTTCAGGTTGCGGCAAGACCACCCTGCTGCGATTGATCGCCGGGTTCTACGCGCCTGACCTGGGCCGAATTCTTTTCGACGATCAGGATATGACCCGCATACCTCCCCACCGGCGGAACACGGGGATGGTTTTCCAGAATTACGCGCTCTGGCCGCACATGACCGTGTGGGAGAACGTGGCCTACGGGCTGGTCCTGCGAAAAGTATCGTCGACCGAAAAGAATGACCGGGTGTCGGAGGCGCTCAGGATGGTACGGATGGACGCCTACGGGCAGCGGTCGCCGAATCAGTTGTCCGGTGGTCAGCAGCAGCGCGTAGCCCTGGCCCGGGCCCTCGTGATCCAACCCGACGTGGTGCTGCTCGACGAACCTCTTTCCAACCTGGACGCCAGGCTTCGCCTCGAAATGCGCGATGAAATCCGTCGCATTCACGACGAGACCGGCACGACGATGATCTACGTGACCCACGACCAGAAGGAAGCCCTTTCCATGGCGGACCGCGTGGCGGTCATGGACATGGGGGCCGTTGCCCAGACCGGGCCCCCGCGTACGATCTACGCCCGACCCGCGAGTGCTTTCGTAGCCGACTTCATCGGCGAGACGAACTTCGTGGGCGGCAGGTTGACCCGCGCGGAAATGCCGCTCGCCGTGGACACGGCCGTGGGTGAGATTCAATCGAAGGTTGAACCCACCGAAATCCTGGCGCCCGGCGACGAAGTGGTGTGCTCCATAAGGCCCGAAGCCATCCGGATTACGGATCCGGACGCCACCGGCGGAGAGGATGAAAACGTGATGGACGGGGTAGTCCAGCAAACCGTGTATCTCGGCGACCACGAGCAATATTCGGTCCGGCTGGATGACGGCACGCTGATCAAGCTGGTTGACCATCAGCCCGGCCTTCGCCGCGCCAGCCCTGGAGATCCCATTCACCTGATATGCGACGCGTCGCAGGTCGTCGTGCTCGGGAAACTGGGATAGCAACACCAGGAGCCTGCTTCATGCCCAGCACACGATTCGATCTGTCGGACCTGACCCCCGGAGTTCTCGCGGTCCTGGGCTTCCTCGTCCTTTTCTTCGGGATCTTCCTGTTCTATCCCCTCCTGCACGTCCTGTTGAACGCCTTCTACACGAACGAACAGTTCTCCATGGAGTTCTTCGGGCTGATGCTGCAGAGCCCTGTTCAGCAGCGCGCCCTGTTGAACAGTTTCGAACTGGGCATCGTCACCACCGCGTTGACGACGATCATCAGCCTGCCCATGGCCATCGCCCTTGTCCGGTACGATTTCGTCGGAAAGGGCCTGCTCGGCGGACTCGCGCTGGTACCCATGATCATGCCCCCTTTCGTGGGCGCCATCGGGATGAAGCAGATGTTTGCCCGGTTCGGTTCGATCAACCTGTTCCTCCTCGAGACGGGACTCATCGACGCGCCCATCGACTGGTTCGGAGGAGGCGGATTCTGGGGGGTCGTGATCCTCGAGGCGCTGCACCTGTACCCCATCATGTATTTGAATATCGCCGCCGCGCTGGCCAACGTGGATCCAAGCCTGGAGGAGTCGGCCCGAAACGTAGGCGCGGGCGGCTTCCGCCTGTTTCGTACGATCACGTTTCCGCTTATGCTGCCCGGATACTTCGCCGGTGCGATCATCGTGTTCATCTGGGCGTTTACCGACCTGGGCACGCCCCTGATCTTCGAGTTTCGCGAGGTCGTTGCGGTCCAGATTTTCAACATGTCCACCGACGTCCACTCGAATCCCCTGGGATACGCGCTGGTCGTTTTCGTGGTCCTGGTCACCCTGGTGCTGTTCTACCTGTCCAAAAAGTTCTTCGGCGGCCGACACTACGAGATGATTGCCCGGGGTCACGTGATGTCCGCCTCGCGGCGCGCGACGACCCGCGAGTCCCTGCTGATCTGGGGCATGCTTCTTTCCATTACCGGCATCGCGCTGATCCCTCACCTCAGCGTGGTCCTCACCTCCATCACAGAGCGCTGGTTCATGACCGTGCTGCCCTCCGACTATACGGTGGCCTATTACGGCCAGATCTTCGAACATGACCTGACCCTGCTCTCCATCAAGAACAGTCTGTGGTTGAGCGTGATGAGCACCACGATTGATATCGTCCTGGGGGTCGCCATCGCCTACCTGCTGACCAGGCGTCGCTTTCCGTTCAGGGACGCTCTGGACGCCGTTGCCATGCTTCCCCTGGCGTTGCCGGGCCTGGTACTCGCCTTCGGTTACATCTCCGGGTTTTCGGGTACAGTGCTGGACGTCCGCGTTTCCCCGGTGCCCCTTCTGATCATCGCCTACGCCGTGCGCCGTTTGCCTTACATGGTAAGGGCGGCCTACGCTGGTTTCCAGCAGATGAGCGTCACCCTGGAAGAGGCCTCCATGAATATGGGCGCCGGTCCCCTCCGGACGCTTTGGAAAATCACCATGCCTCTCGTGATCGCCAACGTGGCTGCAGGCGCCATACTTTCCTTCTCCTTTGCCATGCTGGAGGTGAGCGACAGCCTGATCCTGGCCATCAGGGAGCAGTACTATCCCATTACCAAGGCCATATACAGCCTCATGGGCCGAATCACCGACGGACCCTACATGGCGAGTGCCATGGGCATGCTGGGCATGATCCTGTTGGCATGCAGTTTGCTGTTTACAGGTAAAGTACTCGGCAAGAGAATGGGCCAACTGTTCAAGGTGTAGAACCATCGAAGCGGAATATGCGTCTAATTGTAAAGAGTGAGAGAGGCCGGACCAGTATCGCGGGCTGTATGGGTCGCCATGCAGCCATGTGGATGGAGCCGGTTTCGCAGGTCTAGTCTATTCGAGTGACAGCGTGTCGCATGTCCACCTTCAATCTGGATTCCAAACCAAAGCGTAAATCCACGATTTCCCGTATCCGTCAGAACGTGAAGCGTACGATGGTATCGGGCCTGATCGCGTTGATTCCGCTCACGGCCACGGTCGCCGTGCTGAGCTGGCTGCTGACGTGGCTCGACTCCTTCGCCGCGCCGGTCATACGCGGGTTGCTGGGCCTGGACACCCGCATACCCGGACTCGGGATCCTGCTCATGCTGGTCGTGATCTACCTGGCCGGTTTCGTGGCGTCCAACGTGTTGGGCAAGCGGGTGATTTCCTGGTTCGAGGGCCAGATGATGCGGCTGCCCGTCGCGTGCAGAGTTTACCACACGATCAAGAAGTTGCTGGACACCTTCACCATGGAGGGGGAGACCCAGGTCTGGAAGACGGTCCTGGTAGAATACCCGCGCCGCGGCGCCTGGATGGTAGCCTTCATCGTCGGCGAGATCCCGAGCGAGGACAGCCACGAAGAAATGGTAAGCGTCTTCGTGCCCAATACCCCCAATCCGGCGGCCGGACGGGTGGTGATCGTGCCGCGGCGAGACGTTATTCCCGTGGATCTGCCCGTCGAGGAAGCCCTGGAGTTCGTCGTTTCCGGCGGTACGTCCATCAGCAACGTGCTGACCCTGCCTTCTCTGCGGGCCGGTGAACAGGCGGCAGCCGGATCCCGGAGTGATCATCCGGTGTAATGGCGGAATGGCGGCCGCATCCGGAGTTATAGGCGACGGGGTTCGAGTATCGAAGTTATTGGCAAAAGTCAGGTGTTTTCTTATCTTAAGTGAATGTACGCCGTCAACATACGTATTGCATGACATAACCTCTACCCCTGGGAACTTCTTCGATGTTTGATCTGATCAACCTGGTCAACCTGCTGGATATTTTTATCATAGCGGCTTTGATCTACAGCCTCTACATGTGGTTGAAGGGAACCCGGGCGTTCCACATCCTGATCGGTCTTGGCGGCCTGGGTATCCTGTACAGCATAGCGAACTGGAGCGGACTGCTCCTGACCAGCCAGATCCTGCAATACCTCCTCGGTGTTATCCTCCTGTTGATCATCGTGATCTTCCAGCCGGAAATCCGGCAACTGCTGGAAAGGGTCAGTCTCCTGGTCATCTTCCGGATGAAAGGCAGCCCTATATCCCGGCGTATTCTGAAGGAGATCACCGAGGCCTGCTTCGAGCTGTCGGAAAAACGCATCGGAGGTCTGCTGGTCTTTCCCAGGGCGACCGTGATCACCAGGGCCGTTCAACATGGTGTCAAACTCGACAGTCTCTTGAGCCAGGAATTGATCGTCAGTATATTTCATCCTTCTTCGCCGATACACGACGGCGCGATTATCGTGGAGAAGGACCGCGTCATCGAAGCCGCCACACATCTGCCGCTGTCGACCCGGGAGCATCTACCGCCCCGGTACGGCACGCGGCACCGGGCGGCGCTGGGCGTATCGGAACTCGGCGATACAATCTGTGTCGTGGTGTCAGAGGAGAGCGGCGAGGTGTCCGTAGCGTCCAGCGGCGATATCACGGCCATGGCCGACCGGGAGAAACTATGGCAGTCGCTCGAACAATCGTTGCTTCCGATAGAGATCCCCCGTAGCAGGCCGTCGCTCCGGAAAGCAATGGGTAAGATCACTTCTCTCTGGCCGAAATTCCGGTTCACCCGGAGCAACCTGACTCCCAAACTGGCGTCCATCGGCGTGTCCTGCCTGCTCTGGTATACGCTGATCGGACAGCAACGATCCGAAATAGCCATAACCGCCGCGCTGGAATTCCAGAACATACCAACCAACATCGAGTTGATCAGCAATTCGACCAGCGAGGTAAACGTCCGGGTACGGGGTCTCCAGGGCAGTATTTCAACTCTGACAGCGGATCAGGTACGCGTGATGGTCGAACTGGACGATATAGAACCGGGGACCCATACCATACCGCTCACGGAAGCGAACGTGGAATTGCCTTTTGGCGTCGAAGCCACTGCAATCGATCCGAGGAGCCTGACCATAAAGGCCGATCGAATCGTGAACAGGCGGATCATGATCGATCACGAACTGACGGGAAAACTGCCGGACGGCCTCAAAATCGCGCGGGTAGCTATCGAGCCTCCCTCGGTACCGATTACGGGCCGGGAAATGGAGCTGGACCAGATCGAGCAGGTAGTGACGTCGCCTTCGATCGACCTTTCCGAGCTTACCGCCAGCCAGACCTTCGACTGTCGACTTAAAATCCTTCCGCAGAACCTTTCTTATTCCTCTTTCAGCATCGAAGATCGTGAGGTGAGGGTCCAAATCGATCTGCAGCCTGCCGGTGAAGGTCAGTCGGATTCACGAGAAGTCGGCGGCCTGTCGAAGGTGGTATCTTCCCTGCAGGCCAGCTTCGATAACCGGCTGAAAACACCTTGACTTAGAGATAGATTCCGTCCTATCTTCACAACCTATGAGCATCACTACGTCAATCTGGTCTAGGGCGGCATGGGCGGCATGCGCACTGCTGCTTTCGGCCGCTACACTATCCGCAGACACGGGACCGGTCGATGGACTTAAGCCGGAGGACGTACCGGATAGGCCTGCGATCCCTGTTGTGGACGGAGATTCCCCCGCGTATGCCCCCGGGCAAGCTGCTTCCGACAAGGTTGACACGTCACCTCCCAGGTCGACCTGGCGCAGCGAGGGTTTTCGTGTACGGGCCCGGGCAGCGCTTGTGCTCGATATGCAGAAGGGCGAAGTGATCTATCAGAAGAATGCCACGTCACCATTCCCGGTCGCGAGTATTACGAAACTGATGACGGCGGTGACCTACATGGGGGTGAACCCGGACCTGGAAAAGCGCGTAAGTATCACGCGGAAGAACGTCTACAGGGCGAACTGGACGAAACTCAGGTACCGGGAACGGGTCTCGGTCAAGGATCTGCTCTACGCCACCCTGGTCGCTTCGGACAACGCCGCGGCGCGCGCACTGGCACTGGCGACGGGTCTTACAATGGAAGAATTCGTGGACCGCATGAATGAAACGGCGGCTTCCCTCGGCCTGGTAAACTCGCGTTTCACTGAACCCACCGGACTGGACTCGGGCAACATTTCCACGGCGGTGGACTGCGTAGCCCTTCTGTGGACCGCGCTCCAGGACGAATTGCTGACGGAAATCCTGTTGGCGAAGGAGTACAAGTTCGGAACGAACCGGCGCGTGCACACCATCAGGACCACCAACCGGCTGGCGCAAGATACGGTATCCGATAGCCAGTGGGAGTGCGTCGGCAGCAAGACCGGCTACATCCGAAGGTCCGGGTACTGTCTGGTCCTGCGTGCGCTCGGTAGTTCCGGTGACGACATATACGCCGTCATTCTCGGTGGTCCTACCAGCAGAACCCGATTCACGGACATGCGGCGTTTGCTGGACTGGAGCGTGAGAAACCCGGACCGGAACGTCGGGGTCGACGGGTAACACAGATTACAACGTAAACGAACGAGGCGCGTCCAGCGGGACGCATCTTCAACAGCAGGCAAGGAGAAAGTATGCTGGCGACTATTGGTTTCAGCGTGATTGGAACGGTCATTCTTGGTCTTGTCGCGATCGGCCTGGTTTATCTCATGGCCCTCGCCGGGGGAGGTCAGCGCGTACGCACCACCGGGCGCCGCACAACCGGCAGAACGAGACCCGCCGCGGCCGGCGGTCGCAGATGATCCGGAGCTTCCCGCAATGACCTCGTTTCGCCGGTGCATGGCCGTCCTCGTACTCTGCGTTCTTGCCTCCGGGTGGACGGCCCGCGACGGACTGGCCGTTAACGGCGAAAATGGCAGGTTGACCCTGGCACGGATGAAGTACGATGGTGGAGGAGACTGGTACAACGACCCCGAGGCGATTCCCAATCTCGCCCGAGAATTGCAGTTGCGCGCGGGCATTGAGACGAACATAGATCAGCGTGTCGTCACCCTGGCCGATGACCTGCTGTTTTCTTCGCCCGTCCTCTTCATGACCGGCCACGGCGAGGTGAAGTGGACCGAATCGGAAATCCGGAATCTGCGTACGTACCTGACGCACGGCGGTTTCCTCTATGCCGATGACGACTACGGCATGGACAAGGCCTTTCGCAGGGAAATGAAAAGGGTCTTTCCGGACAAGGAATTCGTCGAACTGCCGTTCACCCACCCGATCTACCATATCATCTACGATTTTCCGGGAGGTCCGCCCAAACATCATGAGCACGATGGCAAGCCGCCCCAGGGTTTCGGACTTTTCCACGACGGGCGCCTGGTCGTGTATTATACGTACGAAAGCAATGTCAGCGACGGCTGGGCCGACGAAAAGACCCACAACGATCCGCCGGCGAAACGCGAGACCGCAATTAGAATGGGGATCAACATCATCGGCTACGCCCTCTATCGATGACGAGAGGAAACCGGGACGGTATACTGAAACCTGGAAGGCGTACCGTACGTCTAAACCTGTAGAAGACCCGTCGATCAGCGAACCACAGCCCGAAGATTCACGTTGGAACCAGGGAAAAGGAGTATCACCATGAACCTCTGGCAAAAGGTAAAGGCGGAATTGGACGGTCCATTCGAGACCGTGCGCAAAAGCCTGTCCGGCGCGCTGGACATCGCGGAAGATCTTACGCGAAAAGGGCGGATCAAGCTGGAGATCCAGTCTGCCCGGAGCGATATACGCAGCCAGTTAACCGAACTGGGCGGCCGCGTGCACCAGTTGGTGGTCGAGGACGGTATCACCGATGTGTCGGGAGATACGGAGGTGAATGGCATTCTGGACCGCATCAAGGAGTTGCAAGGGAAGATAGAAGACCGGGAAGAAGAACTGCGCCGCGAGGATGCGGAACGCGCGGAGAAGAAGACCTCCTGACGCGGATTCAACCGCAAATGGATTTACCTGGATTCCCATGGCCCCGGCATGTTGCAGATACATGTCGGGGTTTTTAATTGGTTACGGTTCGCGCGAATGGTTCGAATGGCCGCCCGGTTACCTTCAGGCCCACGTACGTCCGATCCCTTAAGTCATCACGTTTTCCTTGATTTAATCCAACACTCAGGTACAATTCCAGAACATCCGGCAGACCACCGAAATCACGCGAACGCCCTGGAACACCATCCTGGCCCATGCTTCGTTACCTGCTCGCCTCCCAGCAAACGGGACTGATCCTAGTCATTCTGCTGCTCGGCGTGGTACTCTCCGTTTTTGCGGGGTATCACGTGGATCGTTCGTCGGGCGACCTCGTCAACAACTTCCTGAATTCCCGTACCCTGATGCAGACGGCCACCGACGCCAGTTTCTTCGTGATCATGGCGGTTGGGGCGACGATGGTGATCATATCCGGCGGGATCGATCTCTCGGTCGGTTCGATATACGCCCTGTCCGGGGTAGTGACCGCCATGGTGTTGCGGTCAACGTCGCTGGAAAGTCCCGCCGCGGTGGTCGCCCTCGCGGTGCTTACGTGCGTGAGTCTCGGTGTGGTGTGCGGGTTGCTGAACGGCGTCATGGTGGTCGGTCTCCGCGTGCATCCCTTTATCGTCACGCTGGGTACGATGTGGGTTTTCCGCGGCATCGCCTTCGTGACCAGCGAGGCGGAAAGTATACTCGTGCCGCAGTCCCTGACCGACGCGATCAAGCTGTCCTTCGGTTCCGACGCCCTCTATCCCATGCCCATGATCATCATGTTCCTCATCACGGCCGCCGGCGCCGTTTACCTGTCCCGGACGGTCATGGGGCGTCATATATTTGCCGTGGGCGGGAACGTGGAGGCCGGCCGTTACGCCGGTCTTCGGATCGACCGGATACTGGTCGGAGTATACGTGATTTCAGGGCTTACCGCGGGCATTGCAGCTCTGGTGGGCAGCAGCTATTACGGTTCAGCCTCCTGTGCCGACGCCACGGGATACGAACTTTACGTCATCGCCTCCGCGGTTGTCGGGGGTGCGAGCCTTCGGGGCGGCCGGGGAAGCGCGGTCAACGCCATGCTCGGTGCCCTGCTGATCGTCCTGATCCGCCAGTCCATCCGTACACTGCACCTGGACCAGAACTACGAGTGGGTCGTGATCGGTTGCGCGATCATCGTCGCGGTCGTCCTCGACCAGGTGAACCGTCGTCTCACGGCGCGCAAGTTGGCGGCGGCGAGTTAGCCCCGCGATGAGTTAGCCTTGTTCAGAAAGGAGTGAAATCGATGATGCACTTCAAGAGACGTCTACAGACGCTGCTCTTGTTGACCATGGGTTGTTTCGTCCTCGGAACGGGTTGCGGCGGGACCGCGCCTCCCGACGATAACAGGCTCGTGATCTCCATGATCGCCAAAAGTACGACCAATCCGGTGTTTCTTTCCTCCCGTACCGGCGCGGAGGCCGCGGCCCGTGCGCTATCGGAAGAGCACGGTATCGACATCGTGATCGACTGGCGCACGCCGCCGACGGAGGACGGCCAGGTCCAGGCGCAGCGTATCGCGCAGGCCGTGAACGAGGGGGCCGACGTGGTCCTGATCTCCTGTTCAGACGCCGCCAAGGTCACGGGCGCCATCAATGACGCGGTGGACCGGGGCGTTCCGGTCATGACCTTCGACAGCGATGCCCCCGATTCCCGGCGTTTCGCCTTTTTCGGCGTGGACGACATCAAGACCGGCGGGCTGATCATGGAAGAGCTGGCCCTGGCGATGAACGGCAGGGGGCGGGTGGCCATCCTCGCCGGCAACCAGAACGCCCCGAATCTCCGCAAGCGCGTCGAAGGCGTCCTGCAGAAGGCCGCGGTATACCCGGAGATCTCGATCGTGGGGACCTTCTACAACATCGAGACCCCCCAGGACGCCGCCGGCGAAGTGGTGCGCGTAAACAATGCCTACCCCGATATCGAAGGGTGGGCCATGGTCGGCGGGTGGGCGCTGTTCACCCAGTCCCTGCTGACCGACCTGGATCCCGAACGAATGAAGATCATCTCCGTGGACGCGCTGCCGCCCCAACTGACCTACATCGAGCAGGGCATCGTTCCCGTGCTCTGGGGACAGCCCACTTACCTGTGGGGTTTCGAATCCGTCCGTCTGATCGTCGAAAAGATCCACCTGAAGCGGGACGTACCCGTAATCAATTCCCTCGAACTGGTCCATGTTTCGCAGGAGAACCTCGGAGAATGGGCGAAGATGCTCCAGGGATGGGGATTTACGGACGTGCCCGAGCGGTACCTGCAGATGGAGGAACCGACGACTTCGGGAGACTGATCCGATTCGGCCGCTCCGGGCCGGGCACCTTCGTGTGACTGATCCCCTGGCAACACCATGGACAGTAGCCATCCACATCCATACATAGAGTTCGACGGGATCTCCAAGCGGTTTCCCGGTGTGACCGCCCTGGACGACGTTACCTTCGGTATAGAAGCGGGTACCTGCCACGCGGTGGTCGGCGAAAACGGCGCCGGCAAGAGTACGCTGGGACGAATCCTGACCGGAATCTACGATCTGGACGCCGGCGAGATTCGTATCGACGGTCGACCTGTGCTATTGAATGAACCACGGGACGCCCTGGACATGGGAATCGGCATGGTTCACCAGGAACTCGTTTTCTGCGAGAACCTGTCCGTCGCCGAGAACCTCTGCCTGGGCGCCCTGCCCGGTCGGGCAGGGTTCGTTTCCGACCGTGAGATGGAAGACCGAGCCCGGAGAATGTTAGAGGCGGTCGAAGTCGAAATGGACGTTGGAACGCCCATCGGTGAACTGCCCGTCGCCCAGCAGCAACTCGTACAGATCGCGTCGGCCCTCGGCAGCGGCGCCCGCGTAATCGTCTTCGACGAACCGACCAGCAGCCTGTCCCACGTGGAAGCGGAACGGTTGCGGGAGAACATCAGGCATCTCAATGCCAAGGGCGTAACGTCGATTTACATCTCCCACGACCTGGACGAGATCTTCCGCCTGTGTGACGTCGTGACGGTGCTCCGCGACGGTCGGCACGTGGCTACCCGACCGGTGGCCGAACTCGACCGGTCCGCATTGATCAACCTCATGATCGGGCGTACCTTCGAGGCTTACTTCCCATCCCACGTGGAAGCCGAACCCGGAGAAGAGATGCTGGCCGTGGATGGACTTTCCAGCCCGGGGAAGTTCGAGAACGTGTCTTTTTCCGTGCGGTCCGGGGAAGTGCTTGCCCTGGCCGGCCTGGTCGGCGCCGGCAGGACCGAAGTGCTGCAGGCCGTGTTCGGGTTGGATCCCATGGCCACGGGGCGGATCCGTGTAGCCGGGCGGCCGGAGAGAATCAGGCACCCGATCGACGCGATGCGAACGGGCCTCGGGCTCGTGCCCGAGGACCGAAAGCGATTCGGGCTCGTCCTATCCCTTCGGGTGGAACAGAATATAGGGCTTCCCACCCTGGCGCGCCGGTCCGGCTTTGGGTGGATCCGCGGGAAAAGGGAAGAAGAACTGGCGCGGGAATACGTGAAAAGGCTATCGGTAAGGCCGGACAATGTCCGATATGACACGGCGGTCCTTTCAGGCGGCAATCAGCAGAAGGTCGTCCTGGCCAAGTGGCTGGCCGCGCGGTGCCCGGTCCTCCTGATCGACGAACCCACCCGGGGCGTGGACGTGGGCGCCAAGTCGGAAATGCATGCCCTGATCGACCAGTTGGCCCATGAAGGCACGGCCATCGTGCTTGTCTCAAGCGAGCTGCCGGAGGTGCTCAACCTGTCGACACGGATCATGGTGCTCCGCTCTGGAGAAATCGCGGGAGAACTGTCCCGCGAGGAAGCGGACCAGGGGACGGTGATGCGTATGATGGCGGGGATGTAGGCGGGGGTGGTTTTGACGGGACAGTTCAATCATCGGAATCCCGCCTGGGCGGCGCGGCCGCAACCCCTTCCATGCCGCCGCTCACCCGCAGGACTTCTCCGGTGATCCAGCCCGCCGCGGGGCTGCAGAGGAACGCCACGCTGTTGGCTATGTCCTCCGGTTCGCCCCACCGGCCCAGGGGAATGGCGCCGCGGATGCGTTCGATCATCTCGTCTTCGGTCAACCCCAGCGTCTTGCTGCGCTGGGCCATGTTCGACCGGTTGAACTCGGTGTAGACCGGGCCAGGACAAACGGCGTTCACCCGGATCCCGTACGCTGCCAGCTCAAGCGCCAGGGTCCGCGTGAGACTGATAACGCCTTCCTTGGCCACGTTGTATGCCGCGACCAGGGCCGCGGGATTCTGCCCGTTGATGGATGAGATATTCACGATACAACCTGATTCCTTCCGTTCCATGATCCCGCCCGCAGCCCGGCAGCAGTAGAATGTCCCGGTCAGCGTGACCCGGATGACCCTGTCCCATTCTGCATCGTCCAGTTCGACGACTGGCGTTACCTTCTGGCCTACACCGGCGTTGTTGACCAGGATGTCGAGTCGGCCGTGGTCATCGGTGACCGAATCGAAGAACGCGTTAACTGAGGCACTGTCCGATACGTCCAGGAACCCGGGAAACACCTCCAAGCCCTTCTGTTGAAGATTCCCGGCTTCTTCCCCCACCTTCTCGTGCTGGAGGTCCGCCATCACCACGGTCGCTCCGTTGCGCGCCAGCCGTTCCGCGATACCCAGTCCAAGCCCCTGCGCCGCGCCGGTCACGACCGCTATGGCCCCGTCTATATGATGTGGGTCGTCCATGACGAAGGTCCTTTCATCCGTCCAATCTCTCTTTGCCGATGTACATCTCGGTGTACACGGTATTGTTTTCCCAGAAGGGATAGTGCCCCGCACGGTCTTGCTTCAGTCCCTTGAGCTACGGCTTGCGGAGTTGAAACCTATGGTCGTGCCAGAGAAATGCTCCGCCCACTTCGGAGGTCAGAATCTGTTCCGCCTCTTCGTAGAATTGCATCCGCCTATCGCGATTGATTTCCCCGCGGGCCCGGTCGATCAGGTGATTGAAACGCGCGTTGTCCCAGTCGTGCCGGGTGAATCCCCGGGGCTGGGAGCGCCAGGGAACGCCAAGCAGGCTCTGCGGGTCAGAGAAGTCGGCGCCGTATCCGACCATGCCGATCGGTATTTCCCATTCGTACATCAGGCGGTTGTACGCGTTCGCCTGCATGTTGCGGATCTGGATCTGGATACCGAGGATGTCGAGCAACTGCTCCTGGATCAACTGCACGGCCTGCCCGCTCTGCGACGAAGGCGGTGCGTCGCGAAGCCATATTTCGAGGGCAGGAAACCCTCTGCCACCGGGGTATCCGGCTTCTGCCATCAGGCGACGCGCGGCTTCCGGGTCGAACTGCTGGAGGTGCCTCAGACGGTCACCGGCATACCCGGGAAAGTTGGGGGGACGCATGGAATAGGCGGGGCGCACCGCACCCTTGAACAACGCGTTGGCGATGGTCTGCTTGTCGATGGCTTTTGCAATGGCCCGCCGTACGCGGACATCGTCCAGGGGCGGTTCCCGGGTGCGGAAGAACAGGTACACCGTGGACACGCCGTTGAACTTCCAGAGTTGATTGCTCAGTTCCGGGTCTTTTCTGATGCGGTCTAGATCAGCCGGGCTTCCCACGCCGACCAGGTCCACCTCGTCGTTCTCGAAGGGCAGCAGTCCCATGCCGCCTGAAGCGCTGCCGGTTCCCGCCATGCCCGAGAAGAGGCGAACAATCTTCCTGAAGTGACCGGGATTGTTGCCTTTGTAGTGAGGATTGAGCCGGAAAGTCATGTATTTGCCCTGGACCCATTCGTCCAGCCGGAAGGCGGAATTGCTCACGCACCGTCCGGCTTCGGTCCAGCGGTTACCGTATTTCTCCACCTGCCAGCGCGGTACCGGCGAGGAAGCCGTGTACGACGTTACGTAGGGCATGTAGGCACGGGGTTCTTCGGTCTCGATTTCAAAGGTCAGGTCGTCGATCGCCCGTACGCCGAGTATATCCGGGTCGTCGATCTGCCGCTGGTTGTACGCCCTGGCGCCCTTGATATCATAGTAGAAGAAAGCGTATACGTTGCCGCTGTCCGGGTGGAGCAGACGCTTGTATGTATATTCGAAGTCGTGGGCGGTGACGGGTGTGCCGTCGCTCCAGCGTGCGCCGGGATGGAGGTGAAACGTCCATGTTTTCCCATCGGGCGAACGTTCCCACCGGTCCGCCGCGCCCGGGATGAGTTCTTCGTTCTCGTCGACCATGCAAAGTCGTTCGAAGAGGAAAGCGCTGCCCAGGGATTCGTACAGGGCGACGCTGACGTCCAGGCTGGAGGGTTCGTTGGAGAAGTAACGGTACACCTGTTGCTCGGGGGGCGCCGCGTCTGCGGGGAGCGGCCTGGCTGCGGTTTCCTCCTCGGGGATGGTATGAACGAATGGATGACCGGGTAGATCAGACGGGCCGTCGCCGCAGGAAGTAGACAACAACAGGGCGGCGAAGCCATTCAGGTAGAACTGGCGGTACGATCTCCGTTGTACTTGCATGTGCCCTCGTTATACCCTGAATACCTATAAGTGTTACATCCCGAGCATTTTCTTGGCGACAGCGCGCGCTTCATCCAGCGTTTCCACGATGTGTGCTGCAGGTACGCGCTGGATGATGCCGAGAGCGGACAGGGTTTCTTCGACGGACCCCGAGAGCGACATGACGATGTACTGGGTGTCTTCCCCGGTGGCAACATCCATGAGCTGCTCGACGACCATGGCCGCGCTGTCGTCGATGTAAGTGGCGCCGGAGAAGTCAAAGATGACGACGTCATGATCCTTGATGTCCTCGCTGATCACCCCCACCAGTTTTTTGGACGAAGCAACGGTAAAACTCCCCCTGAGCGCAACCAGGCCAACCCGGGCCATAAACTGATCCATGCTGTCAACATCTTCTTCCCGGGAGAAGAACTGCCGGTCGAGCAGCGGTACGGACACCACGCTGTCGAGTTCCAGGTTTTCCAGCTTCCTGGCGTGGGCCATGCCCGCGACAATCAGTCCAATCGCCACCGCGGTGACCAGATCGACGAAAACGGTAAGTCCCAGGGTGAGCAACAGGATGAAAAGATGTTCCCGGCGCAGGCGGTGGACACGCGTCAGGATCCGCCAATCGACGATGTCCCATCCGACCTTCATCAATATTCCCGCCAGCACGGCGTGCGGGATCGGTTCGACGATCCAACCCATGCCCAGTACGAGAAAAAGCAGTATAATGGAACGGCCGGCGCCGGATATTCGAGTGGTTCCGCCAGCCCTGATATTGGCCACCGTACCCACGGTGGCTCCCGCGCCGGGTAGTCCACCGATCAACCCGGCTGCCACGTTGCCAATACCCTGTCCCACCAGTTCCTGGTCCGCCTGGTGACGAGTTCCGGTCAGCGAGTCGGCAATCAGCGAGGTGAGCAGGCTGCCCACGGAACCAAGGAGAGCCAGGATAAGCGCGGGCTCGATGGCGCGGAGCAGGAAGTCGGTGGAAGGCGGTACCAGTATGATCTCCGGAAATCCAGTAGGTATGGCACCGATAACAGGCACGTCGTTCAACCATAGCACGCTCAGCGCCGTACCGGCGATGAGGGCTACCAGGGTGCCGGGCAGGAGGCTTGAAAACCTTCTGGGCCAGAGGACACCAATGGCCAGGGTGAGGAGCGCGATCGCGAAGGCGTTGTAGTTGATATCTCCAATGGCTTCCGACAGCACCAGAAAGGTGCCTACGGCCCCTCCCGGTGCGGCGGGAGCGCCAATGAATGGCAAAGCCTGGATCATCATGACGATGAGGCCAATGCCGGACATGAATCCGGAGATCACCACGTGGGGCGTATAGGCCACGAAACGGCCTATTCTCAACGCGCCCAGCAGAACCTGCAACAGGCCGCCCATGATTACCACGGCCAGGGCTTCACCGACCGAACCCGCGTGGTGCGCTATGATGATCGCCATAGCCACGGTCATGGGAGCCGTGGGGCCGGAAATCTGGGTTCGCGTACCACCGAATACAGCGGCGAAAAAACCAACGCCAATCGCGCCTTACAATCCAGCGGCCGCTCCCATACCCGAGGCGACACCGAAGGCGAGCGCAACCGGCAATCCCACTACCGCGGAGGTGATCGCGCCAAACAGATCACCGCGGAACGTAACCAGACTGTAGTTCAAGCGAGATCCTCCTTCTCATTCGCGTGATTGGACTTGCCTCGAATGCAAATCATCATATCTTCGCTTTGTGACGCACGGCCCGGAGTTCGTCCGCGAACCCAGGCGGCTAGCCAAGCTTACCAAAGCGCGGGAAATCCTTCGATTTCTAAGGAAATGACCACAGGATTTCCGAGATCGGACTTCCACATGGAATGTATCGAGATATTTCAACATAATGATATATATACCAATGCATAATGGTCAAGTATTCCATGCGCAGCAACTGACCTACCGGACTAACGGGGTCGAAGCGCCATCACGCGGAAGATTGAGTCAATGTGCGGCCGCCTTTCCCAAAATCTGACCTGGCAGCAGATATACACGCTCTATACCCTGCCTGCTTCAACGCAGCGGCTCGATCCGCAACCCAGGTACAACGGCGCTCCGACGCAGGAGTTTGCCCTTTGCCGCCTGGATGAAAGCGGAACGAGATTCATGGCCCCGTTGCGTTGGGGGTTGGTTCCGTTCTGGGCCAAAGACGCCAAGATAGGTGCGCGACTGATTAATGCCAGGGCGGAGACCGTCCACCAGAAGCCCGCCTTCCGGTCAGCGTTCCGGTCGCGCAGGTGCCTCATTCCGGCGAACGGATGGTTTGAATGGAGACGGTCCGGGCGGTCCGGTGGCAGCAAGCAACCCTTTTTCCTGGCGCTCGAAAACGGTTCCCCGGTTTCCTTTGCCGCGCTGTGGGAGCAGTGGGCCCGGGACGATCAACGCCTCGAAACTTTCACCATAATCACTACCGATGCCTCGCCTGCGCTAGCCGATATACACGACCGGCAGCCCGCGATTGTCGATCCCGACGATTTCACCGACTGGCTCGATCCTAAAACACCCGCGGAAACGCTTCATGAAATCATAGGACCACCTCATGAAGGCCCGTACGAGATCCGTAATGTCAGCGACAAAGTAAACCGGGTGGCCAACGACACCCCGGACATCCTCGATCCCCTGGTGAGGAATACGCTGTTCTGATTATCCGAACCCGAGGAGCATGTCATGGATCAACCGATTCGACAGTTTGCGCGAGACGACGCCGTAACGCTGCGACGTCTCGTCCTGATCGTCCTGACGTTGGGTATCGCTGGCGTCGGTTTCGAACTCATACTCCTGGAGCACATGGAAGACAACTGGCAATGGGTTCCGCTCGTTCTCCTGGCAATCGCCTTTCCGGCGGCGGTATGGCTCATACTCGCGCCCGGCTCTGCGATTGTACGGGCGTTTCAGATCCTGATGGGACTGTTCGTCCTATCCGGATTTACAGGGCAATGGCTTCACTTCAGCGGCAACGTGGAATTCGAACTCGAGATGTATCCATCGCGGAAAGGGCTCGAACTGGTCTGGGAGGCGCTGGGAGGCGCCACTCCAGCGCTTGCGCCGGGCACCATGACCATGCTCGGCCTTCTGGGCCTGGTGGCCTGCCTTCGCCATCCGGCTCTGGGGTCGACCGGTCAGATTTTTAAACACAGGGAGGAAACATGAAAATGCCAAGAGAGAAAACATTCAATGGGGAAGCCGGTCTCATGCTGGCGACCATACTGCTTGCCTGCCTCGTTTCGATCGGGGGATGCGGCGGCCCCGAGGTGACGGATCAGGCCAACACCGCCGAGACGGAAACACCTGCCGGAATGACGGAAGCGGTCGTCAACCCCAACCTCGCTGGAAACGAAGAACTCGGCATGCTTCCGGGGATGAACGCCGAACTGGTGGATGAGGTGCTGGCAGGACGTCCTTTCTCCGGTATAATCGAACTGGACGCGCTCATTACGCAGCACATGAACTGGGAGGACTCCGCCGCGCTCTACACGCGGATGTTTATTCCGTTGAACCTGAACACGGCGACCGACGAAGAAATGCGCCTGGTGCCGGGCGTGGGCGATCGTATGGTCCATGAGTTCAACGAGTATCGACCCTATCTTGCCATCGCCCAGTGGCGCCGGGAAATGGGCAAGTACGTGGACGACGCCGAGGTTGCGCGCATGGAGCAGTACGTTTTTGTCCCCATCGATCTGAATACGGCCACGGACGAGGAGATTCTCGCCATTCCCGGGGTCGGTGATCGAATGACCCGTGAATTCAAAGAGTACCGTCCGTATTCCAGCATGGAACAGTTTCGTCGTGAAATCGGCAAGTACGTGGACGACGGCGAGGTCGCTCGATTGGAAAGATACGTGGAAATCCGGAGTCAGGACCCGTAGCATGGAGTGCGCTACGTCGCGGGGGTATACCCGGGCCGTGGCGTGGACGCGCTGCGGGTCGCGATCGGACCTGCTGTTCCGTGAGGTTTGGTAGAGAAAGTATCTACGAGGAGATGGTCGGGACGGATGGCCTGGCTGTCTGTCGTACCGCGGAGATGGTAATCGGGGTGGGGGGATTTGAACCCCCGACCCCCTGCTCCCAAAGCAGGTGCGCTGACCGGACTGCGCTACACCCCGTAAACCTCGGGTATTATACTTTTCATCGTCGGTCCTGTCAAGGTAAACCCCGGTCGCCTCAGCCAATGGATATACACGGGCGACAAACGGATATGGAGCGCCAACCATGAAGCTGGCGGTCAACGGCAGGATGGACGCCGAACATCTCGCGTTCGCCCGGCAACTGGGGGTGACTGACATGGTGAACGGGCTCCCGGACTGCGACCCTTCAAAAGGGTACTACGATTACCATGACCTGTCGCTTCAGAAGGCTCGAATCGAAGATGCCGGGTTGACCTGGTCGGTGCTCGAGGGCGTGCCCCCCGAGTGGTGTGACAAGATCAAGCTGGGACTGCCGGGCCGCGACGAGCAGATTGATAACTGGTGCAGGACGCTCGAGAACATGGGCGCCGTCGGTATTCCCGTGCTCGGTTATTTCTTCTGCCTGCGCAACGTGGGGGGCAACTATGGCCTTCGTACGTCGAAATCTACGCTGAGCCGGGGCGGAGCGGTCGTCACTAGTTTCGACTACGAGCGGATCAGGAGGGCAAGACAGGACTACTGGTACCCACCCATTCCACGGGACCTGGAACTGTCCGACGAGGACATGTGGAACAACATTACCTATTTCCTGAAGTCGGTCATACCCGTGGCCGAAAGCGCCGGAGTGCGCATGAGCCTGCATCCCGATGACCCGCCCATCTCGCCCATCGGCGGAATCGCCCGCGTCTTTCGCAGCCACCAAGCGCTGAAGAGGCTCGTCGATATCGTTCACAGCGACTGTAACGGCCTGGGATTCTGCCAGGGTACCGTATCTGAAATGCCCGGCGACGTGCTTGATGCCATTCGGTATTTTGGAAAGCGCGGAAAGATCAACTACGTTCATTTGCGATTCGTTTCGAGTCCCGTACCCTCGTTCTCTGAAACGTTCATCGACCAGGGCCACGTAGATCCCATGGAGTCTCTGCTGGCCTACGAGGAAACCGGTGTGGACTGTCCCATGATCGACGACCACGTGCCGCGGCTGAGTGTAGATCCCGAAGGCCGCCATAGTACTTCCAGGGCCTTCGCGCTTGGCTACATGAAAGCGCTCCTGGATAACGTCGGGCGGTCCCGGGGAGGTGGAGCGTGATCCGGGTCAACCGGGACCAGTTCCTGGAACAGGGATACCTGATTCTGTGCGGAGCAATCCCGCCGCGTGACCTCGAAGTCCTGCGCCGCAGCTACGAAATCCTCGTGGATCGTCAGCGCAGGATATGGTCGGAAGAAGCGGAAGTACTATGGACACGGTTCAAACCTGTCGACGACATCATGCAATCCGACAGGGATAAGCTACTGCCGGGTTTCCAGGGCAGGGAGACCCGCTATCACTTCGAAGAAGTTCCGTCGGAACTCACCCTGGATAACTGGTATGCCTCGTGGACGACCGGGCGTATCGGAAACGGAAGAGCCCATTCATGAAACCCCCTTCGCTGCTTTCCTTCGAATCCGTCGTCAGCCATTCCGACCCTGGTATTTACGACATCAGATCCAGCGCGCCGGGGCCGGAAGGCAGCCTGCCGCTGACCGACGAAATGCTGCGGGAAAGTCCCAGCGGCGACCTGTTCGCCTTATCCCAGAACGTGGGCATGGGGTGGAGTCCCTCGGAACTGAACCGGAGGCAGTACCTGATTCTCAGTACCCAGGGGGGAATACGCGCATCTGACGGAACGCCGGTGGCCCTGGGATATCATACCGGCCACTGGGAGGTCGGCCTGCTCATGCAGGCGGCCGCCGAGGAACTGACAGCCCTGGGCGGCATCCCCTTCGGCGGATATTGCACCGACCCCTGCGATGGTCGTACGCAGGGAACGCCCGGCATGATGGACAGCCTCCCGTACCGCAACGACGCGGCCCTGGTGTTCCGCCGATTGATCCGGTCGTTGCCGACGCGCCGCGGCGTGATCGGCGTGGCGACGTGCGACAAGGGGCTGCCCGCCATGATGATCGCGCTGGCGGCTAACCATGACCTGCCCTGCGTGCTGGTTCCGGGCGGCGTTACGCTGCCGCCAGAGGAGGGCGAAGACGCGGGCAAGATCCAATCCATCGGAGCTCGGTACGCCCATGATGAAATCACGCTGGAATACGCGGCGGACATGGGTTGCCGCACCTGCGCATCTCCGGGCGGCGGTTGCCAGTTCCTGGGTACGGCGGCTACTTCACAGGTCGTCGGGGAGGCCTTCGGTCTCTCACTCCCCCACAGCGCGCTGGCGCCGTCGGGCCAGTCAATCTGGACCGACGCGGCAAGGCGTTCGGCCCGGGCGCTGATGCGGCTTGAAGCCGAGGGGGTGACCGTGCAAAAGATCCTGACCGACGGGGCGCTCGAGAACGCCATGACGGTCCATGCCGCCTTTGGGGGCTCTACCAACCTGCTGCTGCACATCCCCGCGGTCGCCCATGCCGCCGGGTTGCGCCGCCCCACGATAGAGGACTGGCTAAGGATAAACCGGCGGACACCCCGGCTGGTAGACGTGTTGCCGAATGGTCCGACGGGTTATCCCACGGTCATTGTCTTCCTTGCCGGCGGTGTGCCGGAAGTGATGCTGCACCTGCGCGAAGCGGGCTTGCTGAACGAAACGGTACTCACCGCGGCGGGGTGTACCCTCGGAGAGGTCCTGGACTGGTGGCGGACATCCGAAAGGCGGCGGTTGGTTCGCGAGCGATTAAAGAAAGTAGACGGGATTGATCCGGATGATGTGATCATGTCCCCTGAACGGGCGCGAAACCGGGGACTGACCAGCACGGCGACGTTCCCCAGGGGCAACCTGGCGCCGGAAGGCTCGGTCATCAAGAGTACGGCGATCGATCCAAGCGTCGTCGATCCGGACGGTGTATACAGGAAAACGGGGCCCGCGCGGGTCTTCACACGGGAACGGGACGCCATCGCCGCCATCAAGAGCCGCAACGAGAACCGGGTCAAGCCTGGTGACGTGCTGATCCTCATCTGCCGTGGTCCCATGGGCGCCGGGATGGAGGAAACGTACCAGATTACCGCCGCGTTGAGACACCTGTCCTTCGGCAAGCACGTCGCAGTGGTGACAGACGCCCGTTTTTCAGGTATTTCAACGGGGGCCTGCATCGGACACGTTGGCCCCGAGGCCCTGGCCGGAGGGCCGATCGGCAAGGTAGTCGACGGCGATCTTGTCGAAATCATCATAGACAGAAACGACTTGACCGGTTCCATCAACCTGGTCGGTACTGAGGACCGCACTTTTGGCGTCGAGGAGGGTACACGGCTGCTCTCCGAACGTCCGCCACGGCCCGATCTGGCCGTCGACCCGAATCTGCCTGACGACACCCGGCTCTGGGCCGTCCTGCAACAAGCCGGTGGAGGCCCATGGGGCGGATGCGTGTACGACGTGGATGAAATCGTCAATCGTATGCAAAACGGCGCGCCGGAAGGGGTTCAAGAACAGTCACAGCAGCCGATGGATAAGGAGGGACAGAAGCATGGAAAATAGCGCCGCGGCGCTCGATCTGAAAGTGAGATACTACCAGGACAGCACCCCTGCCGAAGTACCCTGCAGGGAGGAGCATTTCATACGCAGGGAATTCCAGATGAAACTGCCCGTCAAACAGACGGCGCTCATACTGGTAGACCTGTGGAACGTCCATTTCATCGACAGTTGGATCGAACGGGCGGCACGGGTCACCCGGGAGGCGATCGTGCCGGCTATCGAGATGAGCCGAACGGCCGGCCTGTCCGTTGTACACGCTCCGTCGCCCGAAGTCGCGCGCCAGTTTCCCCAGGCTTCGCGAAATCCCGCGGCATCTGTCCCGCCGCGCGGAGGAGCGGACTGGCCGCCCCTTGATTTCCGTCACAGGGAAGGCGAATACGACGCCTACAGGGGACCCAGGAATCAACCACCAGGCATCGGCCTTCACTGGAATTCGATTAGCGGCGATTTATCCATTTCGCCGGCCGTGGAGGTTCGCGACGAGGACGTGGTGATCGCCAGCGGCGCCGAGCTGCACGAGGTACTGGCCCAACGGAACGTGCTCCACCTGATCTACGCCGGGTTCGCCACCAACTGGTGTGTCCTGGGCAGGGACTACGGCATCCGGTCCATGGCCCGGTACGGATACAACATCGTATTCCTGCGCGACTGCACGGCGGGTGTCGAGTTTCCCGACACGCTTGATGAGCTCTTCGTCACGGAAATCGCGGTCCGTGAAATAGAACAACAGTTCGGTTTTTCGGCGTCGAACGAAGACTACTTCGCCAGCTGCCGGCAGGTCTCGGAGAGGAATGGAACGTGATCGTCGATACCCACACCCACTTCTACGATCCCTCCCGGCCGCAGGGCGTTCCATGGCCCAGCCCCGATGACGACTTTCTTTACCGGCGTATCATGCCGGAGGATTTAAAGAACGAAGCCCTGTCAGAGGGTGTGACGGGCACGGTCGTGGTGGAAGCCAGCGCATGGGTGGAGGATAACCAGTGGATTCTGGACCTGGCCGAGGACGATCCCTTCCTGCTGGGCCTGGTCGGACACCTGGAGCCCCCGGATTCGCGATTCGAATCCGACCTGGACCGTTTAGCGGAACATGATCTTTTCTATGGCATCCGGTTGGGCAAGGCGCCGACCGACGACCCGGTGTATACCAGGGCAGTGGAGCAACTCGCGGCCCACGACCTGTCCCTGGACCTGCTCGTGGACAAGGAATGGCTGACTTGCGTGGCCGACTACGCCGCTCGTTTCCCCGATCTGAGGATCGTGCTGAACCACCTGGCCCACGTGCCGGTAACGGGGGGACATCCGGACGAAGAATGGGTAGCCGGCATTAAGCTTGCCGCGGCCCATCCTCATGTGTTCTGCAAGATATCCGGTATGGTTGAACTGGCGCAGGCTTCCCCGCCGCCGGAGGATCCGGCCTATTACAAACCGGTGCACGACGTTCTCTGGAACGCTTTTGGAGTGAACAGGCTGCTGTATGCCAGCAACTGGCCGGTATCCTGGAGATTCGCCTCCTACCGCCAAGTGCAATCGCTGGCCATGGCATGCATCGAACCCAGGGGATCGGAAGCCCTGGAAAATATCATGTGGAAGAACAGCAGGGACGCCTACAGGTGGGAGCCGCGAAGCTGAAGCACTATCGGTTCTCTATCGGTACGTACTTACAGACTTCGTCACCGGTATAGATCTGGCGGGGGCGCGCGATTTTCTGATCCGGATCGTCCAGCATTTCCGCCCACTGTGCCAGCCAGCCCACGGTACGGGGTATCGCGAAGAGCACCGGGAACATTTCCAGGGGAAATCCCATGGCCTGGTAGATGAGGCCTGAATAGAAATCGACATTGGGATAGAGTTGTCGATTGACGAAATAATCATCTTCAAGGGCGATTCGCTCCAGTTCGAGGGCGACATCGAGCAGCGTGTTCTTACCGGTAACGCCCAGCACCTGGTGGGTCATCTCCTTGAGGATCTTGGCCCGCGGATCGTAGTTCTTGTATACCCTGTGCCCAAACCCCATAAGCCGGATATCGCCCTGCTTGACCTTCTTGATGTATTCCGGCACCCGGCTGATGTGACCGATTTCCTGCAGCATGTGCAGTACCTGTTCGTTGGCGCCTCCGTGCAGGGGCCCGTACAGCCCGGCCGCGGCGGCGGCAACGGACACGTAAGGATCGGGGAGGGAACTGCCGACGCTCCGCATCGCGTTGGCGCTGCAGTTCTGTTCGTGGTCCACGTGCAGGATGAACACCACGTCCAGGGCTTTTTCCAGCACGGGATCCGGGGTGTACTTGTCCGTCATCTTGTACATCATGGCCAGGAAGTTGCCACAGTATCCCAGGCCGTTGTCCGGATAGGTGTAGGGAAAGCCCTGGCTGTGTCTGTACGCGAAAGCCGCGATAGTCGGTATCTTGGCGATGAGCCGGTGGACCTGTTCGTTTCGTAGGGCCACGTCGCGTATCTGCTTGGCTTCCGGGTAAAAGGTGGACAACGCGGCGACCGTGCTGATCAGAATACCCATGGGATGGGCGTCGTACCGGAAACCGTCCATGAACTTCTTGATGTTTTCATGTACGATCGCGTGATGGGTAATGTCGTAGGACCATTCCGCGAGTTCGGCCGTGGTCGGCAGGACTCCATGTACGATCAGGAAGGCGACTTCCAGAAAGGAACTGTTAACCGCCAGGTCCTCGATGGGATAACCTCTGTAACGCAGAATGCCCTTTTCACCATCGATGTGGGTTATGCTGCTCCGGCAGGAAGCGGTATTGGTGAACGCCGGATCGTATCCCAGCAGGCCGAAATCGTCCTCGGATACCTTGATTTTACGAAAGTCCGTGGTGGGAATCGCGGCGCCGTACTTGGCATAGGTCCCGTACATAATTGGAATTTCGTATTTTTTACCGGTCCGGTTGTCAATGACGGTCAACGTGTCAGGCATTAAATACAACCTCCTGAAAACGGGCTTGGATAGATTTTGACACCGGGATTGGCACGCCGTGAAACCAATAAATTAACGAATCTCGGCAAATTGGTCAACCCAATAATCAGTTCTCAACAGTGTTGATTTCAACGTTGGGCGACCTATCCTGCGTATTTACGGACACTGCCGCTTTGCCTGCAGACAACCCAGGATGAACCCGAACACGGAGACGCGCCCGCGTAATTGACTATGGCGGTCCTTCATCTGATTTACATGAGGTTCGCCATCAACTGGTGCCTGCTCAGGTCACCGGGGGGTATGCTGGACATGCGGCGTTACGGGGTGATCTGCTCCACCATCCGCCAGGCCGTGACCGCCGTGGGAAACCGCCGGGACTGAAGCGGGAAAGGAACTCGCGCTGTGGTGGGTGGCCCTGGCTTTAGGTTTCGTATTCAAACTGGACGATTTCCATTGGTTGCTGAATCGCGTAAAACCATCGGCTACGGATCAACCCAGCGACCGTCCGACTTGATCAGATCGACCAGCTCATCGACGCCGCGTTCCTGTGGCACGCTCATCTTCACGCATTCACGCCCGCGGTAGAGGGAAATGATCCCGTTGGCACGACCCACATACCCGTAATCGGCATCAGCCATTTCTCCCGGGCCGTTGACGATGCAACCCATGACGGCAATGTCGAGCCCCGCGAGATGATCGGTGGCGGTCTTGACCTCCGCCAGCACGTTTTCCAGGTTGAACTTGGTACGTCCACAGGAAGGACAGGCGATAAACTCCACCTTGGTACGGCGCAAGCCCAGGGCCTGGAGGATATCGTAACATACGGGTATTTCGTTGGCGGGATCTTCAGCGAGAGATACCCGTATGGTGTCCCCCAAACCCTCGGCCAGCAAGGTGCCGATACCCGAGGTCGACTTGATCCGGGCATACTCGCCGTCTCCGGCCTCGGTTACACCGAGATGCAGTGGATAGTCCATGCCTTCTTCGTCCATGCGGCTGGCCATCAGCCGGTTGGCCTGTACCATGACCGGAACGCGGGACGCCTTGAGCGACACGATCAGATTCCGGTAATTGTGCGCCTCGCAGATCCGAATGAACTCCAGCGCGGATTCCACCATGCCCAGTGGCGTGTCCCCGTAAGTTACGGTCATCCGGTCCGACAGGGAGCCGTGGTTCACGCCGATTCGCATGGCGATATCACGCTCTCTGCAGACCCTGATCACAGGCGCAAGGTCCTCTTCCACTTTTTGCCTGGCTGCTTCGTTTTCTTCCGGCGTGTATTCGATGGTATCAGACAGCCGCTGGAATACGAACAACCCCGGATTGATGCGGACCTTCTCGATCGACCTGGCGACTTCTTCGGCTATCCTGGTGCCCTGATGGTGAACGTCCGCTACCAGGGGCACGTCGATTCCGCGGCGCACCAGGGTCTCCTTGATCTCCCGAAGACAGTGGGCGTCTGCCAGTGTGGGTGTGGTCACGCGCACGATTTCACATCCCAATTCGTGCAGTCGGATTACCGCGTCCACGCAGGCTGCTACGTCCCGGGTGTTCTCCGTGATCATCGATTGCACGACGATGGGATTTTCGCAACCGATCGTGATGTTGCCGACGTGGACTTCGCGGGTTTTCCGACGTGGATAGATCATCTCCATGCAGTCAACTCCTTCATCGATGACACGATGGACAGGATCATCAAATTGGACTGTTCCGTAATCCTGAACTTCCCGCTACCAGTGATACGCGTATCCTGCTTCGCGTAACCTTCATACACTAAATAACGTACTTGGAACAGCCCGTTTGTCAATGCCTTAATGCCCGTAGGTCCGAGCCTTCAACGCCGGCTGATCGCGGTGGTATGCCACCGGCTTTGCTCAGCGCAGCGGAATCAATCCCAGTTCGATCCGATCCAGATCCCCAGGCGTGACACGAGGGGGATGGTTGATATGAAACCTCGGTCCCGATATGGTCCTGGTTCTGCTCACCAGTACACGCCGGTCAAACGTTAACGCTCGAATGTGCAGGGCGTGCCACTGAAACGACCGGGGCAACCGGATCATTTTGAAGTACATCCGATGACGCCTGTCCTGTCGGATTTCTCCGAACAGCGTTCCATCCCCACTGACGATATAGGGTACCGATGACCGTTTTGAGGCGGCAGGCAGGGAAGGACCCGGTTGAACAGGCAGACGTGTACTTGATGGTGTGATGCCCGAACCCCCGGCAGGAGAAGTATGCCTGGCAACCTGCATTCCGGTTGGATGGCGCACACTGAGCACATACCAGATCACACGGTTGAAAGGCACAGGATATGACGATGCCTCCGACTCACTCAACCATTGTAGTTTGTCCCGGCAGTCGAGACATATACCCAGGTGGCTGCTCACGGCGTTTCGCTCTGTCGAAGTAAGTTTTTCATGATCTTCATGGTAAACAACCAGTGTTTCCGATGACGGGCATGACGACAGCAACGGTTCGCTGTATCTGCACAGAAGGTCAGCGATCTGAGTACGATCTGGCAACCTGACGATGTTGCCGCGCCCCCCAACTCGCTGATGCATGACTACTCCTTGTTTCTTGGCCTAGTACGACGAATACCTTCACTGACGCAGTTGGTAAAGTGTTCGTAGTCTCGGAATCTGCTCTGCATTTTGCGTCTGAGCCGATACATGCAGTCGTAGATCATCTGTCCCATGCGTTGTACCGATACCCCGAGGACTTCCGCGATATCCTCCCTGCTCAGTTCACCTTTCAGTTCCCGTACATACATCTTCAGGACGTCCCGGCACCTCGGCCCGGTGTAATACTTCAGGGCCGTGTGTAACAAAAAAACCTGTTCCTCTTCCTCAATAACCTTGAAAAACCGGTCCGGACTGTTGTTCGGATCGGTGTCTTCGATCTGCAGTCCCGACTCGCTGGTCGATGCAAACCAGTCGATTTCGACGAATTTAATGCCCCTTCCCCTGGCGACGCCGAGGCGCGAAGGCATGGCGTCCAGACACTTGATCTTTGCAATGCGGGTAATGTAGGTGCTCAATGCACTGCGGAATTCGAACTGTGGAAGACTCTGTATGACCGCGATGTATATGTCATTGAGGATATCTTCCTTTTCACCCGCTGGAATCCAGTAAGCTTTCTGGTATACCCAGCAGTGAACAGGCTTGTCCGGTGTAAAATACAAATCGTAGAGTTGACTCTGCGCATCCGATCGACCTGACAGGCAGGCGTGAATCAGATTAGCGTCCTTGGGCCTTTTTGATCGCGTGTTCATGGCTCCAACGTATTAACCTTTCTATTCAACGCGCCGGGGGACAAACTCATCCACAGGCGCAGTGGGGTCAGCGTATAAGGCTTCGGTACCGGCATGCCGGTATCAAGCCGGATTCTCCGTTTCATCGCTTCCGAACAAAGAGGTTGGCATTCGCATGTACATGGACTTGCCCCTCGCGCCGGAATCCGGATCCAGGCTCATCATCCGAAACGAGATATCGAAGCCAGGCGTATTGCCTGCCTTCAGCGGTCACGGCCAACGCTGCTCATTCAGTTCTTTAATGGAGGCGGTAGATCGTACACGCCTGCAGGCACCGAAGGAATGACCGGGGAACCCGATCGGTAATTCTCCTTCGTGGTGCTAACCGGTGTCCATCTCGTGGCGCCGCGTCGATGTGGACCGGTTTCAAGGATATGGGTACGGGAGTGATGTATCGGCGGGGTGATCGCCAGTAAACGTCCCGTGCCACGGCCGTTCTGATCAACAGATCACAGATTACAGCTCTGGAGTGTTCGATCTGGCTCACTATGTTCGCGTGGACATAAATGGTATGTACACGTGTGCATAGACGCATAAAAAAATCAGGACGACTTTTCAATTTAGTCGGAGGATTGTTCTAAAACTCGACTAAAAACAAAAATAATGGCATTTCTCCTGTTATTCTGGTTAATTCTTTGAGTAATTCCTTAACTTGTGCTCGATACGACAGCCGAAAAGGGTCGATTACTTACGGATGCTTAAGGTTTCATCTTACGACTGCGCCGACTCGAGCTACAGTCTCCCCGAATGAAAACGGGCTGCCGAATCCACTAGATGGTAGCGATATCGACCCTGCATCAGCTCTTCGCACATCGACAACTTCGAACGGACCGCGGCAGCACGACGGTAAATCCTCTGAAATCTATCTAACGGTATATCGGTGGTGTTGAATGATCGATCGTTGTCGACTTGACAGCCGCGACCTTCCGTAAAGACCGGAGAATCCATACCGTTGCATCTCGACCGTTACATTACCGCGATATTGCGCCATCGGTGGCCGGTCATCGTCCTCGCGTGCCTGTTCATGCTCACTATGGCGGCTGGCGGCCGGTTCATTACCGTCTCTAACCTGCGTTATTCATAAATCGCCTTCGATACGTGATAATGGCCGTGTCCAACGGTTTCAGGGACACATCGAAGCGTCCTTCAGTCCGTTGCCAGGGTATCGGGCGTCTTCAACAAGGTAAACCGGCGCTTTGTCGCCTCTCGATCTACGCTGATGCGTCGATGATGGCAGACGGGCGCCCTAACCGCGCTGTCTGTGAACGGGGCGGCGCGTTAAGCAAGCGAACCGGCGGTGTCACGGGCGGGCAGTTCCTTGCCCCGTGCTACGGGACGGCCTTTCCCAGATTGTACAGGATCTTGTCATAGATACGTTCAAGCGGCCATGACTCGGTCAGATGGAAGGTGACTTTGGTTTTCAACTCGCGCACGCGCCCGGCGATCTTCAAGGAGGCGATTTCTGATCGTATCGAACCGGGCCCGGGCCCACTTCGTGCCCCGCAATCCGATACGGGCCAGCGTATGCAAGAGGACGTAGGCGGCCGAATGGAGGAACAGCCGGAAGTGATTGGCCCCGAAGGCGCGGCAGGAGGTGCGGTCCGAATGCAGGAAGGTCTTGTGGTTCTTGATGAAGCCTTCCATGGCGCCTCGGGCGCAATAGACCTTCTGGTAGATGAAGGAAGGTCTTGAACTCTGGAAGTTGGTCACCACGAACCTCGTGTTTTCACCCCGGTCGGTGATTTCGGTTTTGCAGACGACCCGTCGCGGCGCGCGCCAGGATTCGGTCTGGTAGAGAAAGGAGGTGAAGAGTCGCACGGGCTTGCCGGTCTGCTCATGGAGGCTTCCGGCCTGATCCATCATGGGCTTCGCCAGCGCCTTGAGCCTGGCGTTGGCGGTCTGTCCCAGGATGAACTGGAGACCGAAGGCGGAGCAGAAGTCATGGACCTGTGGACAGGAGAAATGGGCGTCGCCCCGCAGGATGATTCCCGTCTTCGGAAAGGCCCGGCGCAGATGGGCTACCAGACGCTTGAGTATCGCCACGATCTGCGCGCCCGTCGGCCTGGCACCGGGACGCAGGATCGTCGTGACGAGCCGACCGCTTCGCCCTTCGTAGATATGCAGGGGCTGATAGCAATAGGACTTGAAATAGCCATTGAACAGGGCCATCTGCTGCGCGCCGTGCACCGTGTCTTCGGTATCGTCGATGTCCAGCACGATCGCCTTGGGCGGCTTGGCGTAGGAAGCGATGAAGGCGTCTACGAAGGCGCGGGCGATCCGGTACAGGTCTTTGTTCGTGATCCGGTTTTCGAAGCGGCTCATCGTGGGTTGACTGGAAAGGTCCGCCCCGCTTGACGGCAGGCGAGCACAGGCGGCTTTGAAGCCGGGGTCGGCTCGCAGGACGTTGCAATCGTTGGCGTCTTCATATCCGCAGGCGATCTGGAACACGCGCTGCTCGACCAGCGAAGCCACGGAGTGATCCAGGTAGCTGGCATGGCGCCGGTCGGCTATAGCCTTGACGATGCGCTTGAGCACGCCGCATCGGGCCTCGACTGCCCGAAGCAGCAGCGCGCCGCTGTCGCTGGTGAGGACGCCGCCGTCGAAAGCCGCTTCGAGTCTTTTGCCGGATATGCTTGCCATGGGAACCGTTCGATGTTTATCTTGTGTTTTCAAGGTGGTTTTCCTCCAGGTGTTATTGTTGATCGGTTATCTGCGTAACCATATGATTATACAATAACTTGGGTCGGGAAACCACCTTTTTTATGAATAATGCAGGTTAAGGATGGTTCCGTTCTTCCTGCCTCATCGGCACATCCCATCAGGTGCCATATCCCGAACGTTCAGACATGTTCGCAGCTTCACCTTACTGACCGAGTCCGGACGGGTTCGAGATCTATATGATGACGTTGAATGATCGTGCCCAGCCCACGATCGAGAAACCTTGACGCTTTTACAGGATCGCATTATGTTCCGGCATCCTGAAGATTCGTAGTTCGGTGGATGTAAGGACGGCAGTAACGGAGCAACCGGCTTCAAAACGGGGAGCCTTTTGTCCATCAGTGTCGCCCGGATTTTTGCGCAGGAACTACCCATGTCAAAACTGGTTCAGGGCATCTGGCCGGCCCTCTGTACACCCTTCGATGACCGCCTCGCGCTGTCGCCCGAGCGGGTAGCGCTCCTTATACGGTACCTGGTGGACGCCGGCAGCGACGGCTTCTTCATCTGCGGCGGCACGGGCGAGGGCCGCCAGATGTCTGTCGCCGAGCGGCGCCGCATGTGCGAGACCGTAACCCGCGACGTAGCGGGCAAAGTTCCGGTGATCTTTCACGTGGGCGGAACGACCACGGAAGACGCTGTCGTCCTCGCGTCGGAAGCCGGGTCACTGGGTGCCGATGCCGTGGCATCCATCGCCCCCGTGGATAAACCCAATGACCTTGCGGCGGCCGTCCGGCACTATGCCGCCATCGGAGACGCGTCCAAGGTACCCTTCTACGTCTACTGGCTAGCGAACGACGTTGACAGACAGGTGACGCCCGAGCGGTTCCTCGAGGCCATGGGCACGGTACCCAACTTTGCGGGCATCAAGTTCACGGATCCGAACTTCTTCGTCTTTCAGCAGCTCGTCGACCTGTCGAAGGGCAGTATAAATGCCATTACCGGTCCGGACGAGATGTGCGTGGCGGGATTCGTGATGGGCAGCGACGGGGCCATAGGGTCCACGTACAATATCATGCCCCGGATGTTCCTGCGCATGTACGACGCCTTTCGAAGCGGCCGCGTACGGGAAGCCATGGAACTGCAGGTCCAGGCAAACCGCGTCATCGCGCTGCTGATTTCTGTCGGTGTCCTGGCCGGTATCAAGGCGATGCTCGGGTGGCGCGGTATACCCGTGGGTCCGCCGCGCCCGCCGTTAGCCCAACTGACCGTCGAAGGGGAGGCCCGGCTGCGTGCCGGCCTGGACGCGCTGGATTTCGAAGTTTCGTGAACACGGTTACCAAGAACGCCGTTTCATCGAATGCGGTTACCAGGAACGTCGTTTCATTGAACACCCACTGCCTTTAATCAGTACGACCGGCAGGAGAGCAGCATCCCATGTCCATGTCCGACAAGATGAAACACCTGGAAGCGCTGCGAAAAAAGGCGGCCGAAGGCGGTGGAAAGAGTCGAATCGCCCGGCAGCACGAGGCGGGGAAATGGACCGCGCGGGAACGGGTGGCCTTTCTCCTGGACGAAGGCAGCTTCCAGGAGATCGGCGCTTTCGTAACCCACGATTGCCATGACTTCGGCATGGAGGGCAAGGAAGTACTCGGCGACGGCGTGATTACCGGTTACGGTACGATCGACGGCCGGAGCGTCTACGTCGTGTCCGAAGACTTCACGGTATTCGGCGGATCGCTGGGCCAGGCATACGGAGAGAAGATCTGCAAGGTCATGGACCTGGCGATGAAAAACGGAGCGCCGATCATCAGTCTCAAGGATTCCGGCGGCGCCCGCATCCAGGAAGGGGTGGTCAGTCTCGCGGGTTATGCCGACATCTTCCAGCGCAACGTACTCGCTTCCGGCGTAATCCCCCAGATTTCGGTGATCATGGGGCCCTGCGCGGGCGGCGCGGTCTATTCACCGGCGATGACCGATTTCGTATTCATGGTTGAAGATACCAGTTACATGTTCATCACCGGTCCGGACGTCATCCGCTCGGTCACCCATGAGGAAGTGACTTTCGACGATCTGGGCGGCGCGCACGTGCACAATTCCATAACGGGGGTGGCCCACTTTTCGTCGCCCGACGAACCCGCGTGCCTGTCTATGGTGAAACAACTCATGACGTTCCTGCCCGCCAACAACATGGAAGATCCGCCCCGGTTGAGTCCCACGGACGATCCCGACCGCATGGACGAGGAACTCGCCCGTATCGTGCCGGATGACGCCAATAAACCCTACGACATCAAAGACGTGATCCACCGGGTGGTGGACCACGGCGACTTCTTCGAAGTGCATGGTGAATTCGCCAGCAATATCGTCGTGGGATTCGCCCGGTTCAATGGACGGACCGCCGGTATTGTCGCCAATCAGCCCGCTTCACTGGCCGGCGTGCTGGACATCGACGCGTCCGTGAAGGGCGCGCGGTTCGTACGCTTCTGCGACGCCTTCAATATCCCCCTGGTGGTTTTCGAGGACGTCCCGGGGTTTCTGCCCGGTGTCGGCCAGGAACACGGCGGCATCATCAAGGAAGGCGCCAAGCTGCTCTACGCGTTCTGTGAAAGTACGGTGCCGCGAATGACCGTGGTCACCCGCAAGGCGTACGGCGGGGCCTACTGCGTGATGAACAGCAAGCAGATCCGCGCCGACATCAACTACGCCTGGCCGTCCGGACAGTTCGCGGTCATGGGACCGGAGGGCTCGGTGAACGTGCTTTACCGCCGGGAACTGGCCGCGGCGGATGATCCGGATGCCCTGCGGGAGAAACTGACCGCTGAATTCCGAGCGAAGTTCGATAATCCCTACATCGCGGCGAAAATAGGGTATATCGACGAGGTGATCCAACCCCAGGAGACCCGTCCCCGCATCATATCCGCGTTGGAAATGCTGAAGAACAAGAGAGACGTAAATCCACCCAAGAAGCACGGCAATATCCCGCTGTAAGAGGGTACATGTTCCGAAGAATCCTGATCGCCAACCGGGGTGAGATCGCGGTGCGGGTGATCCGCACATGCCGGGAGATGGGCATCGAAACGACGGCCGTGTTCTCGGAAGCGGACCGAACCGCGCCTCACGTGCGATCTGCGGATGAGGCATATTGCATCGGCGAGGCGTCGTCCTCGGAGAGTTACCTCCGCATGGACCGGATTATCGACACCGCACGTACGGCCGGGGCCGACGCGATACACCCCGGCTACGGGTTTCTCTCCGAAAACGGGGATTTTGCCGATAGCTGCGCCGCGGCGGGGATTACGTTCATAGGTCCATCCGGAGAGGCCATGCGGTCCATGGGAAGCAAGACATCTGCGCGAAAGACCATGGGACGGGCCGGGGTGCCAGTCGTACCGGGAACCGAAGAGGGGGTCGACAGCGACGAAGAAGCACTCGGCGTGGCGGAGTCTATCGGTTACCCGGTTCTCGTCAAGGCGGCGATGGGCGGCGGCGGCAAGGGCATGCGTGTCGTGGAAACCCCGGACGATATGGCCGGTGCGCTGCGCACCGCGCGTTCCGAGGCCCAGTCCGCCTTTGGCGATGCCACGGTTTACCTGGAAAAGTACCTGGTAGAGCCCCGTCACGTGGAATTCCAGGTACTCGCCGACCACCACGGGCGCGTGGTGCATCTCGGCGAACGGGAATGTTCGGTACAGCGCCGCCATCAGAAACTCATCGAGGAATCACCCTCTTGCATCCTCGACGATTCGTTGAGAAACACCATGGGAGAAGCGGCTGTTAAAGCCGCCGAGGCCGTTGGGTATACCAACGCCGGTACCGTGGAGTTCATCGTGGACAGCAACCGGCGATTCTATTTTCTCGAAATGAATACCCGGCTGCAGGTCGAGCACCCGGTCACGGAGATGAGAACGGGGCAGGACCTGGTCAGGCGACAGATAGAAATCGCCGCCGGCATGCCCCTGCCATTCAAGCAGGAGGAAGTGCGGTTGCGCGGCGCGGCCTTGGAATGCCGCATTTCCGCCGAAGATCCTGACGAGCAGTTCATGCCCTCGGTCGGCCTGATTACGCGACTGAGCGAACCCGGTGGACCCGGCGTCCGTGTTGACAGTGGATTCTGTGCGGGTTACGAGGTGCCGATCCACTACGACCCCATGATCGCCAAGCTGATCGTCTGGGCGGAGAATCGGGAGGAGGCCATCGCCCGGATGAGAAGGGCCTTAAGCGAATACGACATCGGCGGTATCAAGACCACCATTTCGTTTCATGTACGGGCCCTGTCGGATCCACGGTTCATCTCCGGTGACTATTCTACCGCCTTCGTCGAGACCATGCGTCCGGACGAGGAAGCCGGGACCGATGAGCGTCAGATCGCCGCCGCGTTTGCCGCCATCGTAAAACACCGGGAAGCGAAAAGGGCTATACCGGCGGGGACTGCCGGGGAGGGATCAGATGGCCCCGCGGAAAGTCCCTGGAAGCTGACAGGGCGGCGCGACGCCATGAGTAAAGAGCGCTGAAAACCCGCCTGTCGGCCGCGTGCTGTCCGATGCAAGGGACAGCCGCATATGAAGAGGTAAAATTGAGTTATCTCGTCACGATACAGGGTACGACGTATAAGGTCAGCCTGGATGACCGGGAAAGCCAGGTCGATCTGAGTGTCGATGGCAGGTCGTTGAAAATCGACATGGCGTCTCTTCAGGGTGACCATTCATACTCCCTGCTCATCAATGGACGGTCATATACGGCGGTCGCGGCGATACAGGGTGAGCGTTGCGAGGTCACAGTCAATGGGATATCGTCCACGGTGGATGTGGAAGACGAGGAACTGGCCCGGTTGCGCGGGCAGGTCAAGTCCCGGCGCCGAGAAGGAGGCGAACAGATCAAGGCGCCCATGCCCGGCCGCATCGTGGCGGTGCACGCAGCCGTGGGGGATACGGTGGAGGCCGGTCAGGGCGTGGTCGTCATCGAAGCCATGAAGATGGAAAACGAACTGCGCGCCCACGCGGGCGGTACGGTCAAAGAGATCCGGACCCGGGAAGGGGATACGGTAGACAAGAACGCCGTACTGGTGGTCATCGGGGACTGATCGACTCTTAATACTGGCACAGAAAGGGAATGTCCATGCGTCTGGGTGTTGTGGGGTTTGTTCCGGGAGATCCCCGGACCTTCACGGAAGAGGTGTTTAGACAGGCCCTGGATCTGGGGGTTACGTCTGTATGCTATCACGGTCCCGGCGAGATCCTGAACGAGCTCACGTCGGCGGACTGCAACAGAGTCAATGATTTGTACGATAATATGGGCCTGGAACTGGCCCAGTACGGCGTAGGTTACCGCGAATGCCTTTTCGACCCGGACGAGTCGGTGCGCGAGGAGGCCGTACGGATCATTCACCGCGGCCTGGAAGTGGGCCGATCGTTAAGGGCGCACAACGTATTGATCCGGACCGGCAGCCTGAACCCGTCAGGATCCTACGATCCCGCACCCGAGAACCATGAACCGGGACGTCTCGAGGTGCTCGTCGAAACCCTGTCGCGCGTCGCGGACAAGGCGGAGGAGGAGGGGATGACCGTCGTGGTCGAGACCCACGCGCTCACGATCATGGGTACGCCCGAAATCAACAGGCAGGTGATCGACGCCGTGGGTTCAGACCGTATGCGCGTGGTCATGGACTTCGTCAACCACTTCCAGTCCCTTGAACAGGCTTACAACAGCACGGAACGATTAAACCACATCTTTGACTTCATGGGGCCAGTATCGACCATCTCCCATGTGAAGGATATCAGTCTCGAACCCGGGTTAGTACTGCACATGAACGAAGAAATACCCGGCGCCGGCGTCATCGACCTGGTCACGGCCCTGCAGCGCTGGGAAGCGCTCCATCCCGACGGATACATGCTGGTCGAACATCTGCCCGAAGAAAAGATACCTACGGCCGTCGGTAACGTTAGGCGTATCGCGGCAGAGGCCGGTGTGGCGATCGTGTAAGTTGTATCAAGACAAGGATGCCAGGACTTCCTCCACCCCTGCAGCCAGGTGATCTCCAAGCTGCACTTCACTAATCTTTCCATTTCGTCGTATCTTGAGTTCCAACGCGCCTTTCGCAACCCCCCGCGCACCTAAGGTCAATCGGACCGGAATGCCCATCAGGTCCACATCGTTGAACTTCACCCCGGCCCTGCCGTCCCGGTCGTCGAAGAGGACTTCCAGGCCGGCGGATACCAGGCTGTCGTAGACTGATTCTGCGACATCCCGTACTCCCGTGTCGCCGCCGGACAGGTCGACGAGCATCACCTGGAAGGGCGCCACGCTTACCGGCCAGCAGATGCCGATGTCGTCATGATGTCGTTCGACGATGGAGGCCAGGAGCCGGTCCACACCTATTCCGTAGCATCCCATGACAATCGAGTGGGAGATATTCTGCGCGTCCAGGTAGGACGCATCCATGGACGTGCTGTACTTGTGTCCCAGCTTGAAGATGTTGCCGATTTCGATGCCCTGTTCAGCCCGAAGGACGCCCCCGCAGGAAGGGCATGCGTGTCCGTCTTCGGCGGCGGCAACGTCCGCGACGAGATCGGCCTCGTAGTCCCGACCGTAGTTTATATTTACCAGGTGATAATCGACCCGGTTGGCTCCTGCGACCAGGTTATAACTGGCCGGGATCAGGTCGTCGACGACGAGCAGCACCCGGGAACGGTCTACGCCCAGGGGCGAACCAAACCCGGGTTCCGCTCCCGTGGCACGGATCTCTTCCGGCGTGGCCGGCCGGAGTTGAAGGGCCCCGATGGCGTTGGCGAGTTTGGTATCGCTAAGTTCCATGTCACCCCGGAGAACGACAAAGACATACCGGTCTTCGGGCATGCTCGGTCCGTCCTCCACGGTAGCGACCATGAACACTGCCTTGGCCGTCTTCTCGGTCGGCAGGTCAAGGTAACCTGCGAGGTCGTCGATTGTGGTCGCGCCTGGCGTGTGGACTTCTTCAATAGGCAACAAGGGTTCAACTTCAGGCCGGTCCTTCCCGAAGCGGGTGATCTGTCGATTGGCCCGGAAATCGCAGGTGCGGCAGGAGAGGATGGTGTCTTCTCCGGACGGAGACAGTTCGATGAATTCATGGGCGCCTGAATTGCCCATCATGCCCGGGTCGCTTCGGACGGCGACCGCTTCGAGTCCGCAGCGCTGAAAGATGCGCGAGTAGGCCTGATAGATCTTGTCGTACCACGTGTCCAGGTCGTCTAGATCGCCGTGGAAGGAGTAGCCGTCCATCATCGTAAATTCGCGCATGCGGATCAGGCCGCCACGGGACCTCGGCTCGTCCCTGAACTTAGTCTGAATCTGGTACAGGAGGAAGGGCAACTGCCGATAACTTCTGACGATGTCTCGTATCAGCGAGGTCACCAGCTCCTCGTGGGTCATGGCCAGGCAGAGATCGCGGTTGTTCCGGTCCTTCAGCCGGACCATTTCGCTTCCGATCCCGTGCCAGCGCCCGCTTTCCCGCCATAGATCCGCGGGTTGCACCACCGGCATCGCCACCTCCTGACCGCCAATGGCATCCATCTCCTGGCGGATAATGCCTTCGATGCGCGCCTTGACCCGCTGACCGAGGGGCAGGTAGGCGAAGATGCCCGCGGCAACCTGCCGCACCAGACCCGCCCGCAGGAGCAGTTGATGGCTGGTCAGTTCCGCTTCACCCTGTGGTTCACGAAGCGTGTGAAACAGGTATTGCGACAGACGCATGGCAATGTTCCTGAAACCGGGATTGTGGGTTGTCCCGTTTACGGATGGATCAACACCCTCCAATCGCCGGATAAACGGTTGCTTTCCGACCGCTCTCCGGTATATTCAAAAAACGAATTGTACCCGCCTGGGACAAGCGGTAATCACCGGGCAGGTCGACTCGAATCCGTGTAAAAACTGGGTGGGATCATGAATCGCATACCCGTCGCGTACGGTTACTGGAAGAGCGCCATCACCCCGAAAACGCTGGGCGCCCGAACGCCGCTCTACGATGTGCAGTGGAACAGGGACGGAACCAGCCTGGTCTGGCTGGAACAGCGGTCGGATACCGGGGTGCTTGTCTGCCGCAGGGGTGACGAGGCGCCCTACGACCTGACGGACGGGCATCCAGTCCGGGGCGGCGTCGGTTACGGGGGCGGCGATTTCACCGCGGCGAATGATTTCGTTGTTTTTGCCGAGAAGGATGGCAGGCTGTATCGCCAGTCTTTGTCCCCGGGACCGGCGCGGACGCTCACACCGGCTTTCGGTGCCGCGGCTTCGCCCGTGGTATCCCCTGATGGACGGTGGGTGCTTTATGTCCATACCTGTGAATCCGTGGACGTCATCGCCCTGGTCGACAGCGACGGCAGCGGTTGGCCCGTCAATCTCGTCCGTGGTTCCGATTTCTACATGCAGCCGGCCTGGCATCCCGATGGCGAACGGATCGCGTGGATTGAATGGGATCAGCCGCAGATGCCCTGGGACGGCACAAGGCTTAAAACCGCCCGGTTAGATTCCGATCGTCGCTCCGTTAACGAGGAACTGTTGATTGCGGGAAACACGGATACGCCGGTCTTTCAACCCGCCTTCTCTCCCGATGGCAGGTGGCTGTCCTTTATCGTAACGGAAGAAGAATGGGACAGCCTGATCGTCCTGGACCTGGTTACGGGGGAACGGCGCGTCCTGGTGGATGGAACCACCCTGGCCGATCCCCCCTGGGTGCAGGGCATGCGGGTCTATGGTTGGGCGCCGGACAGCGAGACCCTGTACTATCGCAGGCATGAAAGGGGGTTCACGTCGTTGTGGACCGCCTCCGTGGCGACCGGTCGGAATAGAAAGATGGAAACGCCTCCATATACGTGGATGTTGCAGGTCGCCGTCTCGCCGACGCGGAATACCGTGGCGTGTATCGCTTCTTCGTCGACCATCCCCGAGCGTGTGGTCACCATGGATGGCAACGCGCATACCGTCCACCGGCGCAGCCAGTCGGAGATGATCCCCGAAGCGGACCTGTCCATTCCCGAATCCATATACTGGCCGACCCCGGGTGGAGAAGAGGTACACGGCCTGTACTATCCGCCCGCCAGCGGCCGGTTCTCCGGCGCTGGCAAACCGCCGGCTATCGTCAGTATCCACGGCGGCCCCACCGGACAGCATACCGCCGACTATTCGGCCGAGATCCCCTTCTTCACCAACCGAGGCTATGCCTGTCTGTACGTGAATCACCGTGGAAGTACGGGCTATGGCCGCGCTTACATGACCGCCTTGCGTGAACACTGGGGCGAATATGACGTTGAGGACGCTGTCAGCGGAGCAAAAGCCCTTGTCGAACGGGACCTTGCAGACCCTGACCGCATCGTCATAAAAGGCGGTAGCGCGGGAGGCTATACCGTGCTGAACGCCCTGATCCATCACCCCGGGGTATTCCGGGCCGGACTGTGCCTCTACGGCGTGACCAATCTCTTTGCCCTGGCCACAGACACCCACAAGTTCGAGGCGAAGTACCTGGACCTGATGGTCGGGACGCTGCCCGAAAACAGCGCCCGGTACCAGGCCTGGTCACCGCTTTTCCACGCGGACAAGATCCGTGACCCGGTGGCCGTATTCCAGGGCAGCGAGGACAAAGTGGTTCCGCAGGACCAGGCCGAGTCGATTGTCGAGATCCTGCAACAGAACAAGGTACCCCATATCTACCGGCTGTACGATGGAGAGGGACACGGCTGGCGCAAGGTGGAGACGATCGTAGCCTTCTACGACGACGTGGAACGATTCCTTAAGCGGCACGTCCTATGATGCATTGGATTCAGAAACAGATCGATTTATTACCCAGGTCCCGTGGATTCCACCTGGTGACGGGAGAAATCACGAACCGAATCCCCGAACTGGCCGATTTCAGGTTCGGAATCGCCCATGTCTTCATCTGTCACACTTCCGCCTCCCTCACCATCAATGAGAACGCGGTGCCGGAAGTCCGGGGCGATTTCGAGCGCCACATGAACGTCCTGGTCCCCGAGAACCAGCCGTATTACCGGCATGACGAGGAAGGCCCGGACGACATGCCGGGCCACATCAAGGCTTCGATGATGGGAAGCAGCGTATCGATACCCATCACCGACGGCCGTCTCAATCTGGGGACGTGGCAGGGCATCTATCTCTGCGAACACCGGGACCGCGGCGGAGTGCGGAGGCTGGTGGTCACCCTCTACGGCAATCCATCCTGAAGGAATCTTCATGGGTTCACTGGCGCAAAAACTGACGGTCGTGTTCGCGGATGCCTTCGAAATGGCGGGATATGACCGGGGCTATGGCGAAGTGCGGGTATCCGACCGGCCGGACCTGTGCCAGTTTCAGTGCAATGGGGCGCTATCGGCGGCCAAGCAGTATCGGACCAATCCGAGACAGATCGCCCAGGGCGTGGTCGATTCGATCACCGCGCCTGAAGTGTTTGCGGAACTGTCCCTCGCCGGCCCGGGGTTCATCAATATCCTGCTGAATGACGAATTCATCGCGCGTCATGTCCAGGAAGTATGCGAGGACGAAAGGCTGGGTTGTGAAACCATAGCGGATCCGGAAAGGATCCTCGTCGACTACGGTGGTCCCAACGTGGCCAAGCCGCTCCACGTCGGCCATCTCCGCGCCGCCATCATCGGCGAGAGTATCGTACGGATCTGTCGATTCGTGGGCCATGAAGTGATCGGCGACGTGCACCTCGGCGACTGGGGCGTGCAGATGGGGCTCAACATCATGGCCATCCGGGAACGCAGCCCGGACCTGCCCTATTTCGATGTGGCTTATACCGGGCCCTATCCCGAAGACCCTCCGGTGAACATCTCCGATCTGGAAGAGATGTATCCAAAGGCCAGCGAAAGAGAAAAGAACGATCCGGAATTCGCCGAGGCCGCGCGACAGGTCACGGTGGAACTCCAGTCCGGGCGACCGGGATACCTCGCCCTTTGGCGCCATATCCGGGAAGTTTCAGTCGCCGCCCTTAAAGAAGACTACAAAATGTTGAATATCCAGTTCGACCTGTGGCTTGGCGAGAGCGACACACAGGACCGGATTGCCGGGTTGATCGAGAGGCTGAAGGCGGAGGGCCACGCACAGAAAAGCCGCGGAGCTCTGGTCGTCGAAGTCGACGATCCCGACGAACGGGAATCGATCCCCCCCTTGATGCTTGAAAAGTCGGATGGAGCCGTGCTTTACGGCACGACCGACCTGGCGACCATCGATCAGCGCGTGGAGCAGTACCGCCCGGCCTACATTCTTTACGTGGTCGACAACCGGCAGGCACAGCATTTCCGGCAGGTTTTCAAGGCTTCCTACAAGACAGGCGTGGCGCCGGAATCGACGCGGCTCGAACACGACGGCTTCGGGACCATGAACGGGAAAGACGGGAAGCCGTTCAAGACCCGCGAGGGCGGGATCATGAAGCTGAAGGACCTGATCCAGCTGGTGACCGACCACGCCAGGGCGCGGATAGAAACCATTGAATCGGTGCGGGAATACGCCGAGGACGAGAAGGAGACCATAGCCCGTATCGTGGGGGTGGCCGCCCTGAAGTACGCCGACCTGATGAATCACCGCACCAAGGATTACGTCTTCGACCTGGACCGCTTTTCGTCATTCGAGGGGCGTACGGGTCCCTACATACTCTATGCCGCCGTGCGTATCAAGTCGGTAATGCGGCGGGCCGGGGAGCGCGGTCTGCAGCCAGGCGGGATCATGGCCCCCCGGAGCGAATCCGAACGCAACCTGGATCTCAAGCTGTCCGAATTGCCGGCGGTAATCGACCTGGCCTTTGAAACCCGCGCGCCGAACCACCTGTGCGAATATGCGTTCCAACTGGCTACGGCCTACAACCGGTTTTACCACACCCATCATATCCTGAACGAAGAAGACGTCGAACGCCGCGCTTCGTGGCTCGCTGTTTCGGGGGTCACGCTGCGGGTACTGGAACGGGTACTGGACCTGCTCGGCATCGAGGTGCCCAGGCGCATGTAAATCGGCAGTCGTCCCAATTCGGTATCCCATGAACATCGTTTACATACATTCCCATGATACCGGCCGGTACATTCAACCCTACGGACACGCCATCCCGACGCCTGCCCTGCAGGGATTGGCGGAAGAGGGGGTGTTGTTCAGGTCGGCCTTCTGCGCGAATCCGACCTGTTCTCCGAGCCGGGCCGCCCTGCTCACCGGGCAATGGGCCCACAGTTGCGGCATGTTCGGCCTGGTCAATCGGGGATGGTCGATTCATCATCCCGAACGGCTCATCATGCACACGCTGCGGAGAGAAGGGTACGAGACGGTGCTGGCGGGCTTTCAGCACGTCGTGAAGAACCTGGACGACGCAGGATGGTCGCGGGTCCCGCCGGGGGAAACGCCTGCCGAAAGGCCGCCCGCGGAGGAGCTCGCGGAGTCCTTCCTGTCGGAATCCCACGACCGTCCCTTCTATCTTGACGTGGGGTTCAGCGAAACCCATCGCAAGGGGGAAGGCTTTGCGCCGCATCCGGAGGGTGAAGCCTCGACCGACCCCCGATTCGTGCGCCCGGCCGCGCCATTCCCGGACACCCCCGATCTTCGACGAGACATGGGTCTCTTCATCGATGCGGCGCGGACCCTGGACCGGAAGATCGAACGCGTATTGGATGCCATCGACCGGAACAGGCTGAGGGACAATACCCTGGTGATCTGCACCACCGACCACGGGATTGCCTTCCCGGGGATGAAGTGCAATCTCACGGATCACGGCATCGGCGTCATGCTCATCATGCGCGGGCCCGCAGGTTACAGCAGTGGCAAGGTGGTCGACGGTCTCGTGAGCCAGGTCGATCTGTTCCCCACCGTCTGCGAGGTAATCGGCACCGATCCGCCGGACTGGCTGCAGGGCGTGTCGGTCGGTCCGCTCGTACGCGGCGAAGCGGAGCAGGTCCGGGAAGAAGTCTTCGCGGAGCTTAACTACCACGCGACCTACGACCCGCAACGTGCCGTACGGACCGGCCGGTGGAAGTACATCCGCCGATTCGTCGACAGCGACCGGCCGATCGTGTCCAATTGCGACGATTCGATCACGAAAGCGGTCATGATGGAGATGGGATGGCGGGACCAGGAGGTCTTAGGGGAACGGCTGTACGACACGCTGTTCGATCCATCGGAGACCAACAACCTGGCCGGCCGGCCGGAAATGGCCGGCACCTTGCGAAACATGCGCGCCCGGCTGGACCAATGGATGGTGTCCACGGGCGATCCATTGATCGACCAGGGTTTCGTGGCGCCGGATGACGGTGCCGTGGTGAACGACCCCGGCGATCTTTCGCCGTCAAAGAACCCGACACGCCCCGCCTGATCATGCCTGATGTCTACCTGAATCATCTCCTAGTATTCGTCGACCGGGAAACCTATGGGACCATCGCCGCGTCCGGGTTCTTGAACGAACACTTCGCCTGTTCCGAAGAGCGGACGACCTATGACCAGGCTACGGGCATGTCGTGGACCGGCCGCTACTACTACGGCCGCCGGACCTATTTCGAATTCATGAACCCCGACAAGACTTCATGGGCGCCTCGTGACGCCCTGGCTTTCAGCATTGAAGCGGAGGGTGGATCGGAAGCACTTGCGCGCCGCCTGGAACAGGAACTGGATCTTAAAGTCAGGCTCTTCAAGCGCAATAGACGGTACCAGGCGCGGGACATCCCCTGGTTCTGGACGGTGGAAATCCCTCGAGAGGACGACGCCCGGCTGATCTCCTGGGTGATGGAATACGATCCCGCGTTCCTTGACAACTGGGCGCCTGAACTGCCCCCAGGGACGGCAGCTTCGGAGCCGGCAGCTAGGGAATCAGTAGGTACGGAGCCGGCGGGCATCACACGCAGCGCGTTCCTGACGAGGTACCGGTCCGCCATCGGCGACGACCTGCCCAAACGGCTGTTCCGGGACATCACCTCGGTGACCGTAACCCTTCCGCCCGATGAGGCCGACTTGCTCGAAGATGAACTGAGGATTTACGGTTATATTACGACTGAAACGGACGGTTCTTCGGATCTGGAAGCGGGGAAGGAAGCAGATTCGGCCAGTGCCGGGACGGCGGCAAATCCGGCCGGTACCGAACCTGCCGCAATTGGAAAGCGGGTGAAATACCAGGGTCCGGACTTCGATATCGTGGTGGAACGGGCATCAGGGGACGACGATCGCACCAGGTCCAGGGACTCCGGATCCATCGGCGGAGTCTGCGGCATCAGTGCCTTTACCATGGAAACGCAACCGGTCTCCGTGACAACCACCCACACCTTCGGCCCCGCCTGCCGCCTCACCGTACACAAGACGGGCAAGGCCACCTGGTCTTTTCGGCCGTAAGACCGCCCCCGTTGACGTCAGGTAACCAATCTCTCTTTAGGCCGTTGTTTCCAGGTCTGTCAACTCGTCCATAATCGATCCCAAGTTTGCATCGGCCAGTCTTCTGGCGAAAAACGTATCCGTCCATGTAGTCTCTCCGACGTCCCCCTCGATGGATTCTGCTCCCCACAGTATGCTAACCCGTTTTCCTCTTGGACCCCAGACGGCCGGGTCGGTTGGTCCGAACAGGGCGATTACCGGTGTGCCCAGGGCCGCGGCCAGATGGGTGATCCCGGCATCATTTCCAACCATGCCCTGGCAGTGGGAGAGCACCAAGGCCAGATCTGCCAGGGCAAGATTGTCAACGATCCGCACGTTGCGTGCCCTGATCCGAGGTACAATCCGACTGCGTACCACGTCATCCGCGGGTCCGAAGGTAACGACCGGTTGATATCCCGAACACTCCAGTGCGTCGATCAATGCCGCGAATCGTTCCGCCGGCCAGCATTTCTCCAGTCCGCCGCTGCCCGGATGAACGGCGATCAGCGGCCTTTCCAAAGCCGTAATGTCCACCTGCTCCGATCCAGTGCAACCCGGCAGCGGCAATGTCGGTGCCTCGGCCACGGGATCCACGCCCAGGGGAACGAGCGACTTCATCAGCACGTGGGTCATGTGAATCCTGCGGTCAGCATGGCCGGTATGGTCCGGATAGTCCTTGCCAGGGTGTGCTTGACCTGAGAGGACGGGACCGGTCGCTATCCGGCGAAGGTTCGCTTCAAACACCCCGTTGGAGTCCGGGAGGTAGGAGATAATCGCGTCGTACGATTGGAGATTCCGCAGTGCGAGACCGGCAAGCGGTGCATTTTCCAAAAACAACGGAGTCATGTCCCGGCTGTCTATCGACAGCACGTTGTCCACGCACCCACATTGCTTCAGCAGGGCCAGGCTGTCAGGGTTGCCCATCATGTCGACCGATAGGCCGTCGTAACGCTTCTGCAACGCGGAAAGAACCGGCAGGGTAAGGATCAGGTCGCCGACCGCGCCCGACCGGATGACGAGAACGCGCTTCATGCTTCCAGGTCGAAGACGGCGCCGGTCCCGGACGCCTCCGCCCGCTCATAGGCCAGCCTGGCGGTGACCGCGTCTTCCATGGCGTAACCCACGGATTTGAACACCGTGATTTCATCCCGGTTCGCCCGTCCACCTTTCCTGCCGGTAACCAGTTCGGCCAGTTCCGCCCGGACGTGATCCCTCGTGATGTGGCCCGCCAGCAGGGGGATGAGGATGTCGCCCGCCTCCACGAAAGCGCCGTCGTAGGTATCCACGTAAACTCGGGCTCTTTGAATCAACGTGGTGTCCAACTCCCTCCTATCGGCGGTGAAGGCGCCCACGGCGTTGACGTGCGTTCCGGGACGAACCTGGCTGCCGTCGAAGAGGGGCGATCCGCTGGACGTGCAGACCGCCAGTACGTCCGCTTCGGCCGCGCATTCGGAAGCGGTGTCCACCAGCCGGCATGGCATCGTCGAAGAGTTCAATTCATCGACCAAAGCGCTGCCCCGCTCGGGGGTTCTGTTGTAAACGACGACCCTTTCAATGGGCCGGACGGCACGTATCGCGTCCACATGAAAACGCCCCTGGACCCCCGCGCCTATCACGCCCAGTACCCTGGAGTCTTCGCGGGCCAGGTATTTTGTGGCCACGGCGGATGCCGCCGCTGTCCGTATCCCGGTGAGGAAAGTGGCGTCCATGAGGGCGATGAGCCGACCGGTCTCTGCATCGCTCAGCACGTAGTAACCCGTGATTACAGGATGGCCGAGAGACGGGTTTTCAGGGAAGAAGGAAACGACCTTGGCGCCGAGCGTCCGTGTACCGGAGAGGTAGGCCGGCATGAAGAGGGCCACGGCGGACCGGTGAGCGACCTGGACGGGCAGGCGGACAGGAACGTGGTCCTTTTCTTCGGTGGAACGAAACCCTTCTTCCACGGCCTCGATCACATCGGGCATGGTAAGGACGGAAGCCATATCGGACCTGGACAGGAGGCGTGTTCGATTCACGTACTACTCCGTTTACAAGACGTTTTAATGACCGGTTGAACAGCGAGAAACCAATTGCTCCAGCAGGTGGCTTGGATTAGATTGTATAATCGTCCTTGCAGTTGCAATCAATGACAATTTGTTCGAATTCGTACCGAATAGACTCGCCGTCGAAGACTGATATCAGGATCGTCGGGAGTCCCTGGGCCGTCCTGGGCACACCAGCCGGGACTTTCACCAAGGAGTGAGTATGCGCGAACGTCAGAAGGAACTTCGGAGACAGCGGTTTCGCAAGGAGCAGAGACGCAAGGCCACAATCCGAGAGATGAAGAGGAAGAGAAAAGTCAAGTCGGCCAAGTAGCCGGTCTTGTGTAAATGACAGGAGAGGCATGAACGACAAATCGGATGCGGCGAAGGATTACGTCCTCCATACGGCCCATGAACACAACGTCAAGATCATCCAGTTGTGGTTTACGGACATACTGGGTTTTCTGAAGAGTTTCTCCATCACGGTGGAGGAACTGGAAGACGCCCTGAAGGATGGCGAGGTCTTCGACGGTTCGTCCATAGAGGGATTCATCCGACACAGCGAGCAGGATATGATCGCCATGCCGGATCCCAGCACGTTTCAGATACTCCCGTGGCGTCCGGACGCCAGGAAGAGCGCCGTGGGCAGCATGTTCTGCGATATACTGGACCCCGATGGCGCCCAGCCCTACGAGGGGGATCCGCGCCAGATCCTGAGAAGAAGCCTTCAGCGCGCGGCCGAGCACGGGTTTACCTTCTATGTGCAGCCCGAACTGGAATACTACTACCTGAAATCCAGCGATGGACCGCCCGAGCCGCTCGACCGGGGCGGTTACTTCGACCTCACCCCCCTGGACTGGGCGACGGACCTGAGACGCGACACCGTGATGGCCCTGGAAGAAATCGGCATCGGCGTCGAGTTCAGCCACCACGAGGGCGGCCCCAGCCAGAGCGAAATCTCCCTGCGATATACCGACGCCATGACCATGGCGGACTACACGATGACCTACCGTCTCGTGGTGAAGGAAGTGGCCCTCAGGCACAACGTATACGCCACCTTCATGCCCAAGCCCCACGCCAACCACAACGGGAGCGGGATGCACATGCACCTGTCGCTTTTTCGCGGCGACACGAACGCGTTTTTCGATGACGGGCGGGACTACCACCTGTCGGACACGGGCCGGGCCTTTATCGCCGGCCTGATGCGCCACGCACCAGAGACCATGCTGGTCTCCAATCAGTGGGTAAACTCCTACAAGCGCTTAGTCGCAGGCTACGAGGCGCCCCTGTTCGTTTCGTGGGCGTTACGCAACCGTGCTGACATGATCCGCCTGCCTACCTACAACCCCGCCAAGCACGAAGCCATGCGCGTGGAGTACCGAGCCCCCGATCCTTCCTGCAATCCCTACCTGGCCTTTGCCGTCATCCTCTCGGCGGGCCTGGCGGGTATCGAGAACGGCTATGAACTCGGGCCGCCCGAGAAACACGACCTGTACGGCATGTCCCATGATGAGCGCCGCAAGCTGGGTGTGCAGTCCTTGCCCAGGGACCTGAACGAGGCCATCAAACTGGCGGAAGGAAGCGATCTGCTGGTAGGGTGTCTCGGCGAGGAGGTCCTGGACAAGCTGATCGAAAACAAGCGGGAAGAGTGGGAACGCTACCGTGCACAGGTAACCGACTACGAACTGAATACCTACCTGTCTCTGCTGTAGGAGCATCGGATGGAAAACTCCGGTCCGACGTTAGCCTATCCAACTCCATAATTGAGAACAATTCCCATGGCTACTGGCGTCGAACATACCAGTGATTCCAAAACACCGCTGACCACAGACGCGAATCGCCTGGCAGCCATCGACTGGATGCGCGGTCTCGTCATGGTCCTCATGGCCATCGATCACGCAAGCCTTGCTTTTAACGCCGGGCGGCTCGGCGAAGATTCGTGGTACATGCACCAGGCGGGGTCCGAACTGCCCGTCGCCCAGTTCTTTACCCGTTGGATTACCCACCTGTGCGCACCGACGTTCGTCATTCTGGCCGGTACCGCGCTGGCTCTCAGCTTTGAGCGACGCCGTCTTGTGGGTGCCCGCGATCGCGACCTGGACTGGCACCTGTTCAAGCGGGCACTTGTCATCCTGGCCTTTGAATTGCTGTGGTGGTCTCCGTTCAGTCTCCAGGTACTGTTCGCTATCGGCATGGGGCTGATCTGCATGATCCCCTTGCGGCGCCTGTCCTCCCGAACCCTGCTGATCACCGCGCTGGCGATCCTGTTTTTATACGAAGCCCTGTTCTGGGGTATCATGCATCTGGGGGGTATTACGACTGACATGATTCGCGAGGTGACGAATCTGCCGGTTCCGAATGGGGAATTTGATCAGGAGGCTTTAAGCGAGGTGGGCAACCAGGTTCGCAACCTGGGCTGGATGACCGTTTTCACTCCGTTTTTTCATCCGGGATTGCTGGTTAAGATCGGCCCCGTTCCCTTATGGGTGCAGTATCCTTTTGTGCCGTGGCTGGGGATGATGATATTGGGCTGGCTCTTCGGTCGATTCCTGCTGCAGCGTCTAACTGCCGCAGTACCTGTCGACGCTGCCCGGCCGTCCATGTCCGTCGAACGCCTGCTGGTCATCTCGGGTATGCTGGCGTTGGGACTGTTCGTGCTGTTTCGCGCCTGGAATGGCTATGGGAATATGCTTCTGCTACGTGAGGACTTTTCGCTGGTGCAATGGCTGTATGTCAACAAGTACCCGCCAAGCCTTACATTCGCATTGCTGGAGTTGGGCTTGATGGCCCTGATCCTGGGGGGTTTCTTTCGGTACCAGCGGACTATGAAAGGTCCGGTCCGAACCTGGAATCCCCTGCTTGTATTCGGTCAGACCGCGTTTTTCTTCTACTTGATCCACATGCACATTCTGATATTCAGCGGACTGGGCCTGGGCATGTTTATGAAACACGGACTCGGCGCCGCCTACCTGGCCGCGCTGGGCGTATTGATCCTGCTCTATCCGCTGTGCTTGTGGTTCCGACGCTTCAAAGCCGCCCGACCCAAAGGTTGGGTCAGGTATATTTAACCCGCTGAAATAGCGCTACGTCATACGAAGGCGACCCCGGTTAAATTACGATCATAATTTCAACCCCGGCAGGTCCGGAGACTCCGGTCTTGGTCCAATGGTCTGGTGCGCGGGGTCGGGGATGAGGTCTAATTCCTCCATGATGATATGTCCGATCAGCGCGTCGGCGCCCGCCGGCGCGACGACGCAACTGGTGAACATCCAGCGGTCCCCGATGCGCACCGAGAGGGGGCCGGCTATCGGCATCTCGATCCGCTCACCGTTGGCCAGGGCGAAGGACGCCCTGCGCACCACGTCGATACCGAGTTGGTCCACCACGTTCTTAGGGAGCGTCAGCATCATGGCGCCCGTATCCGCGATGGCCTTGACGGCAGCCCGCCGGACATCGCACTCCGGAAGATGCCCTGCCTTGACCAACTCGTGATCTCCCGCGTTCTCCAGCTCTACGTCAGCGATGATTTCGCCCATATCACCTACCTTACAATTCTATTCGATGTCGACCCGCCGTGACCTGTATGCAACGCGAAAAGACGTGACATACCTTAAATGTGCCGTATTAACCTCATATAAGTATAGTCTGGTTATTCTGAAATCCATCGTACTGTTTAAAAATCTAGCCACGGCTTCCTCGCCATTCGTAGATTGAAAACGCGCGTAGCGCGCTAAGTCCTCCCCGGCAGCCGTCAACCAGAGAACGGCATTCAACCTGCCACCGCGCCGCCCGTTTTCAATCGAAAACCCCGTTGGCAACCGGAATCAGAACGGATCCGGCTCTGGAGCCGGGCAAGCGCATTCGGTCAGAGTCGACTGAGATTCTTGAACAGTGCAGTGGTGAACGCGGACTAGTCCGTTCTAAGCACACCGTCGTTTGGGTGGTAGAGGTTAAACTTATGTTCCGCAGGGAGATACGCCATCAAAAGCATTATCATCTACCACCCAGGAGGATTGTCCTGCCAGGTGCGGCCTATGTAGTCGAAGAACGTGATGACGAGGAGGATCATCAGCCAGAATATGGCTGCGGCGGCGGCAAGCTTGGTCTGGCCGGGGTTGAACTTCAGGTGCATGAAGTACAGTATGACTGCCATGGCCTTGACACAGGCGATGGCCATGGCGACGATGGTGTTGAAAATGCCCAGGTCGACGAAGGCCACCCATACCGTGGCGGCGGTCAGAACCAGGAGTAAAGCGAATACGGTCAGGTAGTTGGATACCGACGCGATGTGGGGAGTATGTCCGCCATGGGCGGAGTGCTCTGCATGTTCAGACATAGTACTAGCCTCTATACGCTATCAGTGTAACCCGCCGATCAGGTACAGCAGCGGGAACAGGAAGATCCAGACTAGGTCGACAAAGTGCCAGTATAATCCGAAGTTCTCGATCGGCGCGTAGTACTCGGGGGTGAACTTGTTCTGACAGACACGGATCAGCAGCCAGACGATGAGGACGAGGCCGATGAGCACGTGCAGCCCGTGGGTTCCGGTCATGCAGAAGTAAAATCCATAGAACAATTGGATCGTTCTGGGGTCACCGGGATCCGTCCAGATGAAATCCATTCCCGGTATCAGTCCGTCATGCCATTTATGCGAATATTCGATGTACTTGTTGACCATGAACACGGCGCCGAGTAGCAGGGTCAGCACCAGGAAGACGATAATGTGGTTCTTCTTGCCGAGCTGGGCAGCCCGGACGGCGAAGGCCATGGTGACGCTGCTGGTAATCAGGGCGACCGTGTTCAAACCGCCCAGGAAGATATCCAGGTGGTGGCTGCCGTTGACGAAGGAATCGTAGTACTCGCTTCGATAGATCGAATACCCCAGGAAGAACCCGCCGAAGAACATGACTTCCGTCAGCAGGAAAAGCCACATCCCCAGGCTCGCGGCATCGTTCTGCTGATCCATGTCATCGAACTGATGACGCATGTAATGCGGATGCCCGGCGTGATCATCGTGGCCGTGGGCGGTTACTTCCGTACTGACTGACACGATCTTACTCCTTCACAGAAGACTTCGCGTGTTGATTAAGCGTGTTCGAGCTCTTCTTCTTCCTCGTGCACCGGGTTCTCGATCACCTTGCCGTAGTTGTACGGCTCCTCTTCCACGACGGGCGTGATCGGGAAGTTGTGTTCCGGCGGCGGTGACGAAAGGGTCCATTCGAGACCGGTTGCCCTCCAGGGATTGGGACCGGCGATCTTGCCGTTTTTCAGCGACCAGAGCATGTATATCGCCGGGACGATGAAAGCCGCCGCCAGGATGGTGGCGCCGGCTGAAGACATGATGTTCAGCAGTTGCCACTCTTCCGGATAAACGTGGTAGCGCCGCGGCATCCCGAGGTAGCCCACGATGAACTGCGGGAAGAACGTCAGGTTGAACCCGGCGAAGATCAGGAAGGCGGCAAAGCGCGACCATCCCTCCGGGTACATGCGGCCGGAAATCTTGGGCCACCAGAAGTGCACCGCCGCCATAAAGGCCGTTACCGCGCCGCCCACCATGACGTAGTGGAAATGGGCCACCACGAAGTATGTGTCGTGCATGTGGATATCCAGCCCCATGATGGCCAGGAACACGCCGGTGAGACCGCCCACCGAAAAGAGTCCGATGAATCCCAGGGCGTAGAGCATGGGCGCGTCATAGGACACCGAACCCTTGTAGATGGTCGCCATCCAGTTGAAGACTTTTATCGCCGACGGCACCGCGACCAGCATGGTGATGAACGAAAAGACCATGCCGGCGTAGATCGACTGACCGCTCACGAAGAGATGGTGGCCCCAGACGAAGAATCCCAGGACCGCGATCGAAACGCTGGACATGGCGATGAATTCGTATCCGAAGATCCGCTTGCGGCTGAAGGCGGCGATGACTTCGGAGATGACGCCCATGCCGGGCAGGATCATGATATAAACAGCTGGATGGGAATAGAACCAGAACAGGTGCTGGAACAGGACCGGATCGCCGCCCAGGGCGGGATCGAATATGCCGATGTGCAGCCCCCGCTCGACCATCATGAGGGCCAGCGTGATCGCGATGACCGGGGTGCCGAGGACCATGATCAGGCTGGTGGCGTACATGCCCCAGACGAAGAGGGGCATCTTGAACCAGGAAATGCCCGGCGCCCGCATCTTGTGGATGGTCACCATGAAATTCAGCCCGGTCAGGATGGAGGAGAATCCGGCAATGAAAGCCGCCATCCCAGCCAGGATCACGTTGCTGTTGGAATAGGTGCTGCTGAAGGGAGTGTAGAAGGTCCAGCCGGTATCCACCCCGCCCAGCAAGGTTGTCAATACGCCGAAGGTGCCGCCGATGATGAACAGGTACCAGCTCATCAGGTTCAGCTTCGGGAAGGCCACGTCCTTGGCCCCAATCATGAGTGGCATGATGAAATTTCCGAACACGGCGGGAATCGACGGGATCAGGAAGAAGAAGATCATGACGATGCCGTGCATGGAAAAGGCCACGTTGTACTGGTCCGCCTCCATGAGGTCCGCCTCGGGCGTAGCCAGTTCCAGGCGGATCAGGCTGGCGAAGGTGCCCCCGATCAGGAAGAAGAATGTGATCGAGAACAGGTACAGCAGCCCCACGCGTTTGTGATCCATCGTCAGCAACCAGGACTTGATCGAGTAGGCCGCGTTCAGAAAGTGATCACGGGGCATCTTGTGTTCGGCAGCCCCCTGTTGTGCTATCGTACTCATTGGGCGCCCTCCGTACTTGGTAGAGATTTAATGTAGGAAATCAGATTGAAGATGTTGGTCTCCGTAATCTGACCCTGGTAGGTCGGCATGATCGACGGGTATCCGGAAACGAGCCGGATGCGGGGATTGACGATAGATTCCCGGATATAGGCTTCGTCGATCAATATGCGTTCGCCGCTGGCAAGGACTTCCTCCGTGCCGAATTTACCGTTCAGAGACGGTCCCCTTGACCCGGCCTGGTCGCTGTGGCAGGTAATGCAGTTCAACTGCGAGAATAGCCTGGCCCCGGCCTCTTCCGGGGTTTCATCGCTCACGCCTCCGCCCAGCCAGTTCTGGTAGTCCTCCGGTTCCATGGCGTATACGCTTCCGACCATGCGGGAGTGTTCGGTACCGCAGTACTCCGCGCAGAACAGGTGGTACTTGCCGGCCTTCGTCGCCTCGAACGACAGGGACGTGTACCGCCCGGGAATCACGTCGTTCTTTACCCGGAACGCCGGGATGAAGAAGCTGTGTATGACATCCTCGGACGCCATGGTCAGCTTAACCGGCGTATTGATCGGCACGTGCATTTCGTTGATTTCCCGCTGTCCCGTGGGGTGCTGAACGTGCCACATCCACTGCTTGCCGACCACGTAGTACTCCATGGCGCCGTCCGGGATCTGGTATACCCTGAAGAAAAGCCAGACGCCCCAGACGAACATGATCAGCATGAGGACAAGCGGTATAGCCGACCAGATGATTTCAAGGAGCAGGTGGCCGTGAGTCTGGGATTCCGCCTGCTGGTCCTCGGAGCGGCGCCGGTACTTCATGGCGAAGACGAAAATCAGCACGCAGATCAGCGCCATGAAGAACACGCTGATGGCTACTACGAAAAAATACAGCAGATCGACGTCGAAGGCAAAGGTTGATGCGATCTCGGGATGCAGTTGAAATTGGTTGTTCATACGCTCACTTTACGTTTAAATCGGATCTTTTCTGCCACGGCGCACCGCATACCGGTTGCGCTGGTCTTGTCTGGCCTGGTCTGGCCTGGTCCATCCGGCCGTTTACGCATCGTCTCCCCGTCTATTCCTCGCCCGCCGGTTTCGACGGTCCCGCTTGAACATGATGACCATGAAGGAACCCATGGCCAGCAGCGTGACCAGTCCTGCCACACGCATCGTGTTCATGATGACGACCCCGTATCTGCCCTGTTCGGGATCGTAGTTAAAACAGTACAACATGATCTGGTCGAACACGTTGCCCAGCTTTTCCTCCGAAGATTCGATCAGGGCCAGCCGGATATCTTCTGACGGATACTCGATCCCGAAGAAGTAGTGCGAGACCGTTCCCTTCGGGCTGACGATCATGATGGCGCTGCCGTGCACGAACTGCCCTTCCGATTCATCGTAGACGTAGTTAAAACCGACGGTTCCAGTCAGCGCGTCGATCGCAGGCGCTTCGCCCGTAAGGAAATGCCAGCCTTCTTTCGCACCGGGACGGTTGTACCGCTGCGTGTAGACCGCTTTTTTCTGTACTGCAAGCTGGTGGGTCTCCCTCGGGTCGAAACTGACGGAGAGCACCTCGAATTCGTCGCCTATGGTGAAATTCAACGGGGCGAGACTCCTGTTGAGTCCGTTGAGGACTTCCGTGCACAACATGGGACAATCGTAGTAGACCAGCGAAAGGATGACCGGCTTGTCTCCGAAGTAACTGCCCAGCTTCACCGGTGTTCCCGTTTCATCGTAGAATTCAAGGTCCAGGGGCAGCGAAGAACCGATTTTCTGCTCGATGCCGACGTGCTTGAGGATTTCAGGCGTGGCGCTCGACTCCAGGCCGGGACCGACGCCGACGTCCTTCGATATCGTCGGGCGACTCCCGCCTTCCTGTCCGTAGACCCCGCCAGGTAGCCCAAGCAGGATCGCGGCGATGACCGCGGCGTATTTGGAATGGTTGGTGCCCATAGTTCTACCGTCCTTCCCCGGTTCCTTCTGCCGAGGGCAGTTCGAACCGGTTATCGGTCGCGATGAGGTGCATGGCCCGCTCGATGGGTATCTGAACGATCTCCGCCGTGCGGATCACCCACCCGTAACTGTTCAGTTTTTTATTTTCCGCCTCCCGGAGGACGACCAGGTCCTCTTCGGGTATGACCTGCAGCCGGGGCTCGGGCGGAAGCGTGTTTTCTTCCAGCATGGGCGACGGGGCATCAAACGACAGCGCGTTGTAATCTTCGATCACCACAAACATCCCCCACATCAGCACCATAGAAATGATGGCCAGGGCCGTCAGGCCGATACCGAACTTGATGACCAGGGGCACGTTGGTTTCGTAGACTTCGTGTCCCCGTTCAACCGCGGCCTCGTCAACGATATGATGGTTTTTCCCGAGATTCATGAATTTCTCGTCCCTATGCCTTCGAGACCGATTCCACGAGTTCCTCGAACCGAGGATCTTTCTGCGGAATCAGCGGATTCTTCTTCAATCGATTGATCACAAAGTAAAACCAGATGCCTCCCAGTCCGAGCGGGATGATGACATCCATCACGCTGAAACCGAATCCGTCCGGACGGAAGTTGGGTGCCACGTGCCAGAAGATATCGACCAGGTGCATGACCAGGATGAACCAGGCGACGCGCACCAGGCGCCGCGGATCCCTTTTCCTCGGTATGGAAAGGAGCAGGAAGAAGGCGATCACGAACCGGCAGAGTACCAGGACGATCGACACTACTTCCCATCCGCCGTTAACTCGATGTACGTACCAGGGGTTTTCTTCCGGCAGGTTCGCCGCCCAGATGATCAGGAACTGGCACAGCATCATGTAGAACCAGAGCAGCGTAAAGGCCAGCAGCAACTTGCCCCAGTCGTGAAACCGGTCGGAGTCGGCGAGTTCGGAGATCGGAGCGTGTTTCCTGAGATAGGACATCATGATGATGATGAACGAAAGGGCGGCGCCCCCGCTGCTCACGATCATCATGACCCCGTAGAGTGTTGAGAACCAGTGCGGATCGGTGGACATGATCCAGTCGAAGGACGCGAAGGTCATCGTCAGGGCGAACACCACCACCCCGGGCCCGCTGATGGATCGGATTTTGTCCGTCAGCCTGGGGTCACCCGAAGAATCCTGGGCGACAGACCACCTGATCAGCAGGAACGACGCGATGATCCAGATGGCGAAATAGACCACGGTCCTTATGAGGAAGAAGGGCACGTTGAGATAGGATTCCTTGTGCTGCAGAATCGGATCGGCGGCCACCACCTCTTCGTGCGTCCAGTGATACAGGTCGTGCATGCCCAGCGCGATGGGTATGAAGAGGACGAGCAACACGGGCAAAGTACTCATGGCGGCTTCGAGGAGTCGCTGGATGATGAATCCCCACCGACCGCCGATAAGGTGGTGCAGCATGGTAAAGGCCATGCACACCAGGGTGATGCCCGCGCAGATCATGTAGCCAACCAGGTAGGCCTGGTAGAATCCGGCCATTTCACCCATGGATAATGCGTAGAGCAGTCCACCCAGGATCAGGATGACACCGACGGTCAACGCCCGGGACTGCAAATTTGTAAGTTGTTCGAACAGCGGACGCGGGATAGTTGTCATTCTTCCACTTCTACGATCTGTTGAATGCGTTGTTGATCCGGTTCCGGCAGTTCGGCCAGGTTGGCGCCCTGGCTCAACTGCAGTGCCCGCACATAGGCGGCAATGGCCCACCGGTCTCTCGGGCTGATGCGTTCCTCGTAACTGTACATGTTGCCGAATCCGACGGTCATGACGTCGTAGAAATGCCCGGCCTCAACTGCGAGGAGACGCTGGCTGTGGAACGACTCGGGCTGTATCATGCCGCGCTGCACGATCATGCCGAGCCCATCGCCGGTCTTGCTGTGGCAGGGCGCACAATAGATGTCGTATCTCTCCTGCCCTCGCTTCAGTACGTTGATCGTCACCGGAAAGGGAAAAGTCGTGGCCAGCTCACCGTTGATTTTACCCGTGTAGAAATGCTCGTCCAGCCGAAGATGGCCCCGGGGTATGGTCCCTTCCACCGCGGGACGCACCGAGCGCCGGTCACCGAAGAAATCGCTTTCCTCGAAGGGCTCGGCCCGTGGCTGATCGTGCATGTCCTGGCGGCAGGACACCGTGGCGAACAGGCACAGGACGCACAGGAAACCGGCGTGAATGATGGCCATGGAATTACGCTTCAACTTCGGTCACCTCGTGCGGATTCAGTTCCTCGAGAAACTGCCGGGTAGCCTCCCGGTCGAAATACGGGTCCTCCGCCTCGATACACAGAAAGAAACGATCCTGTGTGGCGTACCGGAACCGTTCGATATCGAATAGCGGATGGTTGGGGCGAGGCAGATTGTTCATTACCAACATCCCGACCAGGGCGGCAAAGGAAGCGAAAAGGACCGTACACTCGAACATGACGGGTATGAAGGCCGGCCAGCTGTTAAAGGGTCGGCCGCCCACGTTGATCGGGTAGTGAATCACCGAGGCGAAGTACTGCATGAAGAAGCCGACGGCGCATCCGGTCAGACCGCCGATGAGGATCACCAGCGCCACCTTGTTCTTGTGAAGATGCTGAATGTCCAGCAGTGCTTCGAGCGGGTAGGGCGTGTAGGTTTCGACATGATGATATCCGGCCTCCACGGTCTTCCGCGTGGCTTCCACGATGGATTCCTCGTTTTCGAACTCGGCTACGAGGCCGCGCAGTTCGTCCTGCCCGGGTCCGTGATTCATATCAAGCGTCCTTCTTCCGGTGCTTCGGAATGACCATCTTCATTTCGGACATGGGAATCATCGGCAAGAACCGGATGAACAGGCACATCATGAAAAGGAAGAAACCGATCGTGCCGATGTAGAGGCTCCAGTCCCAGATCGTGCCCGAGTAGTAGTCCCACGACGAAGGCATGTAATCGTTGGCCAGGCTGGTCACCACGATGACAAAACGTTCCAGCCACATGCCCACGCCGACAATCAGGGATACGATGAACAGCACCACGGGACTGCGCCGGGCCCGTTTCCACCATAGAATCTGGATACTGCAGGCGTTGCAGAAGATCAGCGCCCAGTATACGTGCCCGTATTGACCGGACATGCGATTCCACATCATGAACCCTTCGTAGGGACTCGCGCTGTACCACGAGATGAACATTTCCATGGCGTATCCGTAGATGACTATGAATCCCGTCGCCAGCGTGACCTTGCCCATGTTCTCCAGGTGCCGGATCGTAATGAGACCCTGCAGTCCGAACCACTTGCGCACTGGTATTGTCAGCGTCATCACCATGGCGAAACCGGCGTATATGGCGCCGGCCACGAAGTAGGGCGGGAACACGGTCGTATGCCAGCCTGGAATCAGCGAAACGGCGAAGTCCAGCGAAACGATGGAATGCACGGACAGGACCAGGGGCGTGGACAGCCCGGCCAGGATGAGATAGGCTTTTTCATACCGGGCCCAGTGCGACGAAGCGCCGCGCCAGCCCAGGGATAGGACTCCGAATATGCGCTGGATGATGGGATGTTTTGCCCGATCACGGAGGGTGCCGAGATCCGGGATCATGCCCATGTACCAGAAGATCAGGGAAACAATGAAATAGGTCGACACGGCGAACACATCCCAGACCAGCGGCGAACGCCACTGGGGCCACAGAGACATGGTATTGGGCAGCGGAAGCAGCCAGTACGCCAGCCAGGGCCGGCCCACGTGAAGCAGCGGAAACATGCCGGCGCACATCACGGCGAAAATCGTCATCGCTTCCGCGAAACGGTTGATCGAGTTCCGCCAGTCCTGCCGCATCAGGTGGAGGATGGCGGAGATGAGTGTGCCGGCGTGTCCGATACCGATCCACCAGACGAAGTTGATGATGGCGAAACCCCAGCCGACCGGCACGTTCAGGCCCCAGATGCCGGTGCCTATCAGTACCAGGTAGGTGATGGAGATGCCCAGCAGTCCGACGACGGGCAGCAGGATCGCCACGGCCAGGTACCATCCCAGCGGCGTACTCGACCGGAGGACGATGTCGGCGATCTTTGCGGTAACGGTGGTATTATCGTACTCGGGCGCGACAAAACCATCGCCCGTGTAAGCACCGGACTGCTCGGTCCGCCCTGACCGTTCTAAATCTGCGGCCTTTTGCGACAAGGAACCACTCCCTCTTTCACGGCGGGTTTCGACTGCCGTGACTTCCAGTTACCCTTAATTCAGTCTCACGCTTCGAGGACCGGGTTCGGATTGCGAATCCGCCCCAGGTACGTCGTTCGCGGTTTCGTCAGCAGGTCCGTCAGCATCCCGTAATTCAAGGGGCTGGCTTTCAGCCTGGACACCTCGCTGTTCTCGTCCTTAATGTTGCCGAAGGCGATCGCCTGGGACGGGCAAGCCTGCTGGCAGGCCGTTAGGATTTCGCCGTCGGCGATGTCGCGGTCTTCCTTCTTCGAATCGATCCGGGCGACGTTGATGCGTTGGACGCAATAGGTGCATTTTTCCATGACCCCGCGGCTGCGTACCGTCACGTCCGGGTTGCGCCCCAGTTGCAGGCTCGGCGTTTCGAAGTCGGCGTACAGGTAGAAATTGAACCGCCGGACCTTGTAGGGACAGTTGTTGGAACAGTAGCGCGTCCCGACGCAGCGGTTATAGACCATGTCGTTCAGGCCTTCCTTGCTGTGGACGGTCGCACCGACGGGGCAGACCAGTTCGCAGGGCGCGTTCTCGCACTGCATGCACGGGACGGGCTGGTGAAAGGTCTCCGGCGCATCGAGATCTCCCCGGTAGTAGCGGTCGATCCGGATCCAGTGCATTTCCCGGCCGTTGCCCACTTCTTCCTTTCCGACGACCGAGATGTTGTTCTCCGACTGGCAGGCTATGGTGCACGTATTGCAGCCGTTGCACTTGTTCAGGTCGATGACCATGCCCCAGGCGTTGGGTCCGTCATAGGCGTGATCGTCGGGATAGAGATTTCGTTCCGGGTCGGGTTCCTCCCACATCTCCTGAATCACGTGGGAATCTTCCTTGAAAGTCTCCACGTCGCTGACCCGGATCAGGTTCCGGTCGCGGGACATGCTTCCCAATCCCTCGAGATCCATGGCGTGGTGATCCTGCGTGCTGTAGATGTCGAAGGTTTCCCCGGTTCGGGTCACCTGTAAACCACCGCCGAAAAACGAACCGTCGGAAGGACGCAAGGTATTTGCATCGAATCCGGTATTAGTGCCCAGTTTCCCCGCCCGTGTGCGGCCGTATCCCAGGTGCACCGTTACGGCGTTGTCCGGATGGCCGGGCAGAATCCATACGGGGGCGTTCACTTTGCGATCCCGGTACGCGAGTTCGACCACGTCGTTGTTTTCGACACCCAGGCGCTTCGCGGCGGAGGGACCCATCACGGCGGCGTTGTCCCAGGTCAGCTTCGTGAGCGGTTTGGGCAGTTCCTGCAACCAGCCGTTGTTGGCGTAACACCCGTCCCACACGGTCGGGTCCGCCGCGAATATGATTTCCATGCCCGCGTCAGGCGTTGAACCCTCGCCCAAGGCAGCGGAGATACCGCCAACCATTGTCTGCCTGGGAGGCAGGGCGGATCCGTCGATGAATCCGTTATGGATCGTGGTCTGCCAGAAGACTTCGAAGTCCTGCGAACCATTATACGCCATGTTCTGCCAGTGTTCGCGGACGGTATCATACCCCTTTTTCATGGCGTTGCCAGTCAGCGCCGCCACGATATCGTGTTCGCTTTTGCCCCGGTACAGAGGTGCGATAAGGGGCTGAACGACCGTGATTGTTCCATCGTAGGACCGCGCGTCGCTCCAGGCCTCCAGGGGATGCGTCATCGGAATATGCCAGTGGCACAACTCGGCCGTTTCGTCGTGGTACAGGCCGGCGTGTATGCGCATCGCCACGTTTTCCATCGCCGTTTCGAATTCGAGGTCACCCGGCGTCGCGTAGACGGGGTTGCTTCCGATCACGACCAACAGGTCGACCGCTCCGCTCTTCATGTCGTTTACCAGCGAAGCGAGCGATTCGGCCTGGTTGACGGGCGCCGCCTCGATGGATTCGGTGTAGGTAATGGTGTTTCCCGCATTGCCCAGCATTTCGTTCATCGCGTGGACGAGGGCGTGTACGGCGGGAGGCTGTTGGTCGCCGGTGACGACGAGGCTGGCGCCGGCGTGCGACCGGAGATCATCCACCACGGCGGAAACCCAGCGATTCGTTTCCTCGTCACTATCCGTACCGGCTGATACGGAGATGCCCAGACCCGAGGCGATCATCCGTGCGAGCCCTTCGATCTCTCCCGCGCGCCGTCCGAGCAGATGATCCGCCTGGGCGCCGGTCAGCGAAGGCGAGCTTTCGATGACGTACAGCCTGTTCATGTTATCGATATCGTTGCCGTCACGGCGGGATGCGAAGTCACGGGCATACCGCACGGCGCCGGGTCCGTTCGACAAGAAGTCACCGTCCAGGGACAGTATCACGTCAGCTTTTTCTACCTGGTATCGGCTCGACAGTACTTCGCCGAAGGCCAGGCGCGAACCCTCCCTGGCGTTGTCTAGGGTGATCGGGTCGTACTGGTGCCACCGGGCCCCGGGATACTGGGCAAGCAGGGCCTCCAACTGGCCATGCAGGGTCGGCGAGGTAACGGTGCCGGTCAAAATGCGCAGACCGCCACCTTTTTTCTCAGCCTGGTTGGACAGGGCTTCGTTTAGTTCGTTCAGGTATGCGTCGTAGGTGGTGATCCGGCCCCGTCTGATCACAGACTGCGAACGGTCCGGGTCGTACATCGTCAGGATGGAAGCCTGGGCAAAGACGTTAGTCGACCCCAGGCTGGCAGGGTGTTCCGGGTTGCCTTCAACCTTCGTGGGCCGACCCATGTGGCTTTCCACCAGAACGCCGTTTGCCACGCCGTCATGGATGTAGGCCGACGCGTAATACAGGGCTTTTCCGGGGACTACTTCTTCCGGGGGCAGCACGTAGGGTATGATTTTCTCACTCGGCTGGCGCGTACAGGCAGCGCCGGCCAAGGCGACCGAAGCGCCCATCAGCTTAAGGAACTTTCTCCGGCTGACGGGATTGGCCTTGACCTCTTCCACGTGCTGCGGGAATTCTTTTTCCATGAACGCCTGGAACTCTTCCGTCTCGGCTAGTTGATCCAGGCTGCGCCAGTATTCAGGACCGCCGTTCCTGCCCACGTTCAATGCTCCCGCTTCCGTGATATGCCGTTCCGAAGTCTGTTTCATGGTTCGATACCGTGGCTGTCGCTGCTATCGATGGCAGATGGAACAGTCTTGCAACTGAACCTTGTTTACCCGGTAGCCCCGAATCAACTGCGCGCCGAGGGCCATCTGGTCCATCGGGGGCGAGTAATCGGGCTGGGATTCGAACTTGTACACATCCGTCCGTTCCCGGATGAAGTGTTCCGGGCCGCGGTGACATTCGAGGCACCACATCATCTGCAGCGATTCCTCCTGCCACATCAGGGCCATCTCGTTGACAGCGCCGTGACAGGATTCGCAGCCAATTCCCTTGTTAATATGAATACTATGATTGAAATACACGTAGTCCGGCAGGTCATGCACCCGGGTCCATTCCAGAGACACTCCGGTCGCGTAGCTATCGCGCACCGGCTCCAGCATCGGCGCGTCGGTCCAGACCTGCGAGTGGCAGCTCATGCACGTTTTCGTCGGCGGCATGCCGGCAAAAGCGCTCGTTTCGACCGTCGAGTGGCAATACCGGCAGTCGATGCCGAGTTGATTAACGTGATGTCGATGACTGAAAGGAACGGGTTGGGGTCTAACCTGGTGCTGCCGGGTAACGTAAGAAGTTGAACCGAGGTAGAAAATCACGCCAAAAACGGTTGTCAGAAGGAGGGCCCCACCGACGATGCTCGCCTTTAGCCATGTGTTGGCGGCGGGGGAAAAAATCTGCGGCATAGTGACTCGTTCTGTCTATTTCTGATGCGTTCCTCAACGAATATCCAGATTCTGAACAACAGTCATTCAGGATATATCGCGCCGCAAATAAAGTCAATATAATTCCGCATGCTGGATTGATTTTAACGGAAGGCAGTCTGAACGGTTGGATTCAGGCACGTACATCACCGTCCGCGGCATCGCATGGGCTGTCGGTATCGCATTTCAAGTTAATTGTTTTAACCAATGGCTGCCGTCGGATTGAACCGGTGAACGATTGACATGGCAGTCCGGAACGGGTACATTGATACGAGGACGAGATGGAGGGCAAATAGCAGGAATGCCAGGAAAGCAGCACCCATTCAAGGAGTGGAACCGTGAGCGATCAACAGCCTACTGAAAAAAGCATGAAACGGATGGAACGATACTGCGAGAAGTACTGGGAGAAGACGGGCACCTCGCCCCATCCGAACGCGGAAGTAACAGATTCCGTGGTCAAGGGTCTTGCCGCCCACGTGGACGAACTGGGCCGGCCCCTGTGCCCGTGCAATTTCTACCCCGACAAAAAAGCCGAGCTGGAACGCAGCCGCGAGTGGGTGTGCGCCTGTGACGAAATGAAGATCTGGAAGTACTGCCACTGCCTGCTGTTCGTGACCCCCGAGGGACAGCCGATCACGGAATACCTGCCGGAAGACCACGAGGGAAGGCAGATGTACGGATTGGTCGAGGACCCGACGCCGGACAAGGGCCGCGAGTTGCGTCACCGGGCGGAGCAGTAATACGGGAGGCGCGGCACCGGGCGTAGACAGATTCAGTCCTTAGCCCACCACGTTCTGCGGACGGCCTTCGAGAAAGGCGATGACGTTGTCTACCGCGCCTTCGTTGAGCAGGTCGACGCCTTCGGGGGTCATGTCCGCGCAGTGGGGTGTCAGCACGACATGCTCCATGTCGAGCAGGGGATGATCCGCCGGAATGGGTTCCGTTTCAAAGACGTCCAGCGCCGCACCGCCCAGGTGCCCGGAACGGAGCGCCCCGACCAGCGCGTCCGTATCCACCAGGCCGCCCCGGCCGCAGTTGATCAGCAAAGCCCCGGGTTTCATACACGCCAGCGATTTTCTGTTGATCATGTGACGGCTATCGACCGTCAGCATGACATGCAGCGATATGACGTCCGACCTCCGCATTAATTCATCCAGTTCCACGTAGGTTACCCCGATTTCCCTGGCCCTTTCATCGGAGGGGTTGTACGTCCAGGCGATCACGTCCATGCCCGCGTTCCCCGCCATCCTCGCCATTTCCGATCCAATGGGACCGGTTCCGATGACACCCATCGTCTTGCCCCGGAGGTAATAGCTGTCCAGCCGGGGCCACTGCCCGGCTTTCATGGCCTCCGTGAAGTATGTCGCTCTTTTCGCGAGGGCGAACATGAGTCCGAAGGCGTGCTCCGCGACAACCGACGCGGTCCGGCCTGGTTGGTTGCAGATGACGATCCCGCTTTCCCTGGCCACGGCGAGGTCGAAGTTGTCGACACCGATGGAACAGGTCGCGATCATGCGAAGATCGGGCAGCGCCCGCAGGACGTCACCGGGCCATTTGACCAGGCCCCGGGAGTTGATCATCACTCCGGCGCCGCGGACCCGTTCGATTTTCTCTTCCGCCGTTTCGGGCCGATCGGTGTAGAGAATGACTTCCCCGTATTCCTCGAGTCGTTCAAGGTGGGGCGAACCCTGCATCTGCGGGGGATCGTCCCCGGGAATGACGATGCGCAGGCGGTCTGTCATAGATGTTACCCTGTATAGATGTGGTAGGTGTGATGGCACAGCCGTGTTGCGTGGAACCGAAACGGCCGCCAGGCTGCGACTGGATCCTGGTACCGACTGAAGTAAAATGGGGACAACTGGGAAATCAACCCATATAATAATGGAATTTGCCAGGGGCCGCCGAACATGGACCGCCACGATCCTGCATCCATCCCGGTGTGTGGTCGAGTCTGCGATACGCGTGACAGGCCGTGACTGGCCAGTTGTTTCCCTGGGAGGGTATGACATGGCGGAATATGACAGGACGGACGCTGGATTCTATGACAGCCTTTCGGCAGGGCTCGACGGCGACGAGGCGTTTTACGTGGAGGAGGCGAGGAAAGCCAGCGGCCCCGTACTGGAGATCGGCTGCGGCACTGGCCGGATCATGATTCCGATCGCCGAGTCCGGGGTGAATATCGTCGGTCTCGATTCAGCGCCCGCGATGCTGGACATCGCCCGGGGCAAAATAGCCGGTTTGCCCGACGAAACGCGGCGCCGCATACAGATCGTCGAGGATGATATGCGGACCTTTGACCTTGATCGGCAGTTCGATCTTGCGATCATACCCTACCGCGCGTTTCTGCACATGATGACCGTGGAAGATCAACGGAAAGCCCTCACGCGTATACGCGATAATCTCAATGATGGCGGCCGCCTGGTGTTCAACGTGTTCGACCCCAGCCTCGAGATCATCGCCGCCTACATGAAGCCGCCCCGGGGTGTGATCAGCCACATCGGCACGTTCAGGCACCCGGATTCGGGTCGCCAGGTCATGGTCTCGGATACGCGCAGTTACGATCCCGCTGAGCAGACCCTCGTGGAATACCGGTTTTTTGAAGAATTGGACAACGAGGGCAAGGTGGTTTCGAAGACCGTCACCCCGCTCATTCTGCGCTACGTCTATCGATTAGAGATGCAGCACCTCCTCGAACTTTGCGGCTTCGAGGTCGAAGCGCTGTACGGGGGTTTCACGCGCGGTCCCTTCGAACATGGCAATGAGCAGGTTTGGGTAGCCCGGAGTAAGCCGTAACCTCACTGGGGTGTACCATGACTATCAATATCCTGTCTATCGACCAGGCGTCCATGCTGCGGGACTTCTACAACGAACAGTTTTCAGATATGCCTTATTGCTACCCGGTTACGCAGAAGGAATTCGATACCGGTCTATGGTGTAGCGAGGAACAAGACGACGAACCTTACGACGATCTATCGGACGAGTCGATCCTGGTGGCCGAAGACGACGATGGCACCGTACTCGGCTTCGTGCACGTGGCGATCTGTCATAAGGGCGAGGAAGACCATCGAATCGGACAGCATCCGATCGAGGAGTTGCTGCAGGACCGAATCGGCCTGATCCGGTTTCTACACCACCGGGCGGGAGCAAGGCCGGCGGGACAGGCGCTCGTGGAAGCGGCGGAAAGGCACCTGCGGGGATTCGGTATCAGCCAGATCCGGGCATTCAGCTATTTCGGATACCGGTTTTATCGTTTCTGCCACGGGTTTCAATCCGACAGGATGGGGCATGTGGGCGCCCTGTTCTGCATGAATGACTATCGCATTACCCGCGGCATCATCCTCCTTGAACTCCCTGACTTCAAAGTACCGGACCCGGAATTGCCCGATCCGGAGGTGACTACACGATTCGACGTCCAGCCCGGACGGGGCGAACGGCCCAATATGGAATTTCAGCTTTTCAGGGGAGATCAGCGCATAGGACATGGTTTTGCCCAGTCTCACGGGGACTTCTGCCGATCGTCCAAGGCGCAGGACACTTTCTACATCCCCTGGTTCTACATTGAAGGCAGTCCCGTAGGCGGGCGGGTCAGCGAAGGTGAGCAGGGAAAGGGATTCGGGCGGTACATGATGGAGATACTGCTGAAGGAAATGCACAACCTGGGATACCGCCACGCGACCACCCAGGCGAACACCGGCAGCCCTCGTCCGATCCTGTTGTACACCAACATGGGCTACCGGGTGGTGGATACCAACTACCAGTATTTCAAGGTTCTGGACGGAGAGATACCCCTGTCCGTGTTCAAGGAAGTCGGGTTTTAGCAAACAATCTACGCGCTTGAATAACGGTAATAGTGGTAAGTG